>CAWCYX010000013.1:0-419836 GCA_963799885.1 uncultured Gammaproteobacteria bacterium
CCGGCGGCAGCACGGTCTCGACGACGCTTGTGGATGCCAATGCCACCCAATATGTGTCAAGTGGTGGTCGCACGACCGGTACACAGATCACCGGCGCTTCAAACGACACGCAGATCGTATTCGGTGGGGGCACCGCGATCGGGACCGTGATCACTGGCCAATACGATTCCCAACTCCTATCCAGCGGAGCGACCGCCACGGGCACGGTTGTATCCGGCTACGTTGGCGATTCTCAGGTGGTATCGGCAGGCGCGACGGCAGTTAACACGACCGTTATTGGAAGCAGTTATCCGGATTACCAGGTAGTGGCCGGCGTTGCCAGCGGCACGGTCCTGCAAGCGGGAGGGCAAGAGCAGATCTCCTCAGGCGGAGTGGGGGTCGGCACGATCATATCGAGTGGTGGGTCGGACATGGTCTCCTCCGGTGGGGTGGCGAGTGCGACGACGATCTCAAATGGTGGCGTCGAATATATCCTTGCGGGCGGTACCGATAGTGGTGCGATCGTCTTAAGTGGCGGCGCAGCGTACATCTCCTCGGGCGGTATTGGGAGTAACACCATCGTATCGAGCGGTGGCCTGCTGGTCATCAGCGGCAGCGACACGAGTGCGACGATCTTGAGTGGCGGCTCGGTCATCGTCGATGGGCCGGATGCGGGTCTGGTGCTCTCGAGCGGTGCGATCGTTCTGCTCGAGGTGGTCTCATCCGGTGTTGTGGCCAGCGGCGAGACGGTCAACAGCCCCTATTTTCAAACGGTGCTCTCCGGCGGCAGCACGGTATCGACGACGGTTACGGGTGCCAATGCCACTCAATACGTGTCAAGTGGTGGTCGCACGACCGGCACACAGATCACCGGCGCTTCAAACGACACGCAGATCGTATTCGGTGGGGGCACCGCGATCGGGACCGTGATCACTGGCCAATACGATTCCCAACTCCTATCCAGCGGAGCGACCGCCACGGGCACGGTTGTATCCGGCTACGTTGGCGATTCTCAGGTGGTATCGGCAGGCGCGACGGCAGTTAACACGACCGTTATTGGAAGCAGTTATCCGGATTACCAGGTAGTGGCCGGCGTTGCCAGCGGCACGGTCCTGCAAGCGGGAGGGCAAGAGCAGGTCTCCTCAGGCGGAGTGGGGGTCGGCACGATCATATCGAGTGGTGGGTCGGACATGGTCTCCTCGGGTGGGGTGGCGAGTGCGACGACGATCTCAAATGGTGGCGTCGAATATATCCTTGCGGGCGGTACCGATAGTGGTGCGATCGTCTTAAGTGGCGGCGCAGCGTACATCTCCTCGGGCGGTATTGGGAGTAACACCATCGTATCGAGCGGTGGCCTGCTGGTCATCAGCGGCAGCGACACGAGTGCGACGATCTTGAGTGGCGGCTCGGTCATCGTCGATGGGCCGGATGCGGGTCTGGTGCTCTCGAGCGGTGCGATCGTTCTGCTCGAGGTGGTCTCATCCGGTGTTGTGGCCAGCGGCGAGACGGTCAACAGCCCCTATTTTCAAACGGTGCTCTCCGGCGGCAGCACGGTATCGACGACGGTTACGGGTGCCAATGCCACCCAATATGTGTCAAGTGGTGGTCGCACGACCGGTACACAGATCACCGGCGCTTCAAACGACACGCAGATCGTATTCGGTGGGGGCACCGCGATCGGGACCGTGATCACTGGCCAATACGATTCCCAACTCCTATCCAGCGGAGCGACCGCCACGGGCACGGTTGTATCCGGCTACGTTGGCGATTCTCAGGTGGTATCGGCAGGCGCGACGGCAGTTAACACGACCGTTATTGGAAGCAGTTATCCGGATTACCAGGTAGTGGCCGGCGTTGCCAGCGGCACGGTCCTGCAAGCGGGAGGGCAAGAGCAGATCTCCTCAGGCGGAGTGGGGGTCGGCACGATCATATCGAGTGGTGGGTCGGACATGGTCTCCTCCGGTGGGGTGGCGAGTGCGACGACGATCTCAAATGGTGGCGTCGAATATATCCTTGCGGGCGGTACCGATAGTGGTGCGATCGTCTTAAGTGGCGGCGCAGCGTACATCTCCTCGGGCGGTATTGGGAGTAACACCATCGTATCGAGCGGTGGCCTGCTGGTCATCAGCGGCAGCGACACGAGTGCGACGATCTTGAGTGGCGGCTCGGTCATCGTCGATGGGCCGGATGCGGGTCTGGTGCTCTCGAGCGGTGCGATCGTTCTGCTCGAGGTGGTCTCATCCGGTGTTGTGGCCAGCGGCGAGACGGTCAACAGCCCCTATTTTCAAACGGTGCTCTCCGGCGGCAGCACGGTATCGACGACGGTTACGGGTGCCAATGCCACTCAATACGTGTCAAGTGGTGGTCGCACGACCGGCACACAGATCACCGGCAACCAGGGCGTTTCAAACGACACGCAGATCGTATCCGGTGGAGGCACCGCGATCGGGACCGTGCTCACTGGCCAATATAATTCCCAACTCCTATCCAGCGGAGCGACCGCCACGGGCACGGTCGTATCCGGCTACGCTTACGATTATCAGGTGGTATCGGCAGGCGCGACGGCAGTTAACACGACCGTTATTGGAAGCAGTTATCCGGATTACCAGGTAGTGGCCGGCGTTGCCAGCGGCACGGTCCTGCAAGCGGGAGGGCAAGAGCAGGTCTCCTCAGGCGGAGTGGGGGTCGGCACGATCATATCGAGTGGTGGGTCGGACATGGTCTCCTCGGGTGGGGTGGCGAGTGCGACGACGATTCTCAATGGCGGGGTTGAGGTGGTCTCCTCGGGCGGTGTGGCGAGCGCGACAACGATTTCATACGGCGGTGTCGAGATGGTCTCCGCGGGCGGTATCGGCAGCGCGACGACGATCTTAACCGGCGGCGTTGAGGTAGTCTCTTCGGGCGGCGTGGACAGCGGAGCGATCCTATCGAGCGGTGGTACGGAGTATGTCTCCTCGGGCGGCACCGCCATCGGCACTAAGATATCGAGCGGCGGTGTGGAGTATATCTCCTCAGGTGCCAGCGCTAGTAGCACGGTAGTGTCGAGCGGCGGCATCCTTGTGGTGCTATCCGGCGGCACCGTCAGCGGGGTCACGGTGTCGAGCGGCGGCGACGAAGTGCTCCAGGTAGTCTCCTCTGGCGTCACTGCCACAAGCGAGACCTTCCTTTCGGGACTAAACCAAACGGTTCTGTCCGGCGGCAAGACGATATCGACGACCCTTGTTGGCAACGACAACCAATACGTGTCCGGCGGCGCCACCGCCACCGCCACAACCGTCGGAAGTGCCGCCACCCAGCAAGTCTTTTCCGGCGCTCTGGCGGTGAGCACGATAGTTTCCATTGGTGGGGTAGAGTACGTCTACTCCGGCGGCAGTGCGACTTCGGCGAGGATTTTCAGCGGCGGCGCGCAGTACATCTCCTCGGGCGGCATCGCGAGCGGCACGGTAATTTCTAACGGCGGCGGGCAGTACGTGCTCACAGGCGGCACGGCCAGCAGCACGACCGTTTCCAAAGGTGGCGTGGAGTATGTGTCCTCTGGCGGTCACGCCAACGGGGTGACCGTCTATACCAGCGGCGAGATCTTCGTCAGTTCAGGCGGCACCGTCAGTGGCGGAACGGTCTCGAGTGGTGGCGAGATCGTCGTGGCCGCAGGCGGTACCGCCAGCGGCGTGACGGTATTGGCCGGTGGCGAGCTTCATCATTCTTTCTGGCGGGAGTGCTTCCGGGATCACGATCTCGAGCGGTGGCTACGAGGTGTTCGCGGTGGTGTCCTCCGGCGTGACGGACAGTGGCGGGACACTGCCCTCGGGGGTGAGTCAGACAGTTCTTTCGGGCGGCAGCACGCTATCGATGCTGATCTCGAGCGGTGCGGCCCAGACGGTCTCCGCGGGAGGTTCTGCCACGGGCACCGTGATCTATAGCGGCGGCGTACAGATCGATGATGGGACCACGAGCAACTCCCTCATCTCGCGTGGCGGGGTGGAGAGCGTGTCTTCTGGGGGCATCGCCTCGGGCACGACGGTACGGGTGAGTGGCACCGAGACCCTCTACGGGGGTGCGATAGCACGTAGCACCGTGGTTTCTGTGGGTGGTCAGTTTAATGTTTCGGGCGGAACGGCGAGCAGCACGAGCATTTTCAACGGCGGCGTGGAGGCGGTTTACAACGGCGGGGTGGACACGGGGTCGACGATCTTGGGCGGCGGGCAGGAAGTGGTGTCTTACGGAGGCCTTGCGAGCGGCACGACGATCTCCCGCAACGGCACCGAGAGTGTTCTCTCGGGAGCTGTTGCCAGCGGCGCCATCATCTCGCGTGGTGGGACTCAGAACGTTGCCTCAGGCGGCTTGAGCGTCAGCTCGACGATTTCAAATAGCGGAGTAGAGTTTGTGAGTGCTGGGGGAACTGCCAGCGCCACGACGATCTTGAGCGGTGGCGAGCTCATCGTCTCGGGCGGCACGGTGAACGGGGTGACGATCTCGAGCGGCGGCAACGAGGTGCTCGAGGTAGTCTCCTCTGGCATCACGGCCAGCAGCGAGTCGATCACCTCCGGGTTAACACAGACGGTACTCTCCGGGGGGAGCACGGTCTCGACCAGCATCGCCAGCGGTGCCAGTCAGACGGTCGCCGGCGGCACGACCACGGGGACCACGGTCTTAAGCGGCGCGGTGCAGTATGTCTACTCGGGCACCGCGAGTGGCACAACGGTCTTAAGTGGTGGCGAACTCATCATTTCCGGCGGCACGGCGAGTGGTGTGACGATCTCGAGCGGTGGGATCGAGCTCTTTGAAGTGATTTCCGGTACCACGGTATCGGGAGCAACACTGTCAAACGGCGTATCGCAAACGGTGCTCTCGAGCGGCAGTACAGTCTCCACCACCCTGCTCAATGGCGCCACCCAGTATGTCGATAGCGGCGGCAGTGCCAGCAGCACCATCATCTCCAGCGGCGGCGCTCAGTATGTTTCCGGCGGCGTCACGACCGGAACTCTCATCAGCGGTGGCTATCAGGAGATCGATGCCGGGACGGACAGCGGTGCGATAGTGTTAAGCGGCGGTGTCCAGGCCTTGTCTGGCGGCACGGCGACTGGCGCGACGGTGTCGAGCGGCGGAGCCCAAGATGTGGAAGGGGGGACTGCCAGCGGCACGATCATCTCGGGCGGTGCCTATCAGTACGATAATGCCTCGGCAGTGAGCGCGGTTGTATTGAGCGGCGGCGAGCAGGATGTCTCGGGAACCGCCACCTCGACCACAGTCTCCAGTGGCGGACTCCTCTTGATAGAGTCGGGCGGCTCTGCAACCGGGGCGATCGTCTCGAGCGGTGGCACGGTCATCATCGATGGCGGTGTCTTCTCGGGAACGATATCGGCCGGCGGGACCGAGCTCTTTGAAGTGGTGTCTTCGGGTGCCACGGTGAGCAGCGAGACGATCACCAGCGGCTTGTTCCAGACCGTGCTCTCGGGCGGCAAGACCGTCTCGATGACGGTGGCCTCGGCCGGTGAGCAGGATGTCTATGGCACCACCACCGGGACCACCATCGCAAACGGCGGCGCGCAGTACGTGTACTCAGGGATCGCGAGCGGCACCGTCATCTCGGGCGGGGCATATCAGTACGATAGTGCCACGGCGGTCAGTGCCGTCGTTTTAAGTGGCGGTGAGCAGGACGTCTTGAAGACGGCAAGTGCCACGACGGTGTCGAGCGGCGGCCTGCAGCTGGTCGAGTCTGGAGGCATCGCCAGCAACACCATCGTGCTCAGTGGCGGGGAGCTTCTGATCTCCGGCGGCACGACCACCGGGGTGACCGTCTCGAGCGGCGGGATCGAGCTCTTTGAAGTGGTGTCCTCCGGCGCCACGGTGAGCAGCGAGACGATCACCAGCGGCCTCTTCCAGACGGTGCTCTCGGGTGGCAAGACCGTCTCGATGACGGTGGCCTCCGCCGGCGAGCAGGATGTCTATGGCACCACGACGGCAACCACGATCGCGAGCGGCGGCGTCCAGTACGTCTACTCGGGCACTGCGAGCGGCACCATCATCTCGGGCGGCGCGTATCAATATGATAGTGCCACGGCGGTGAGTGCCACGGTATTGAGTGGCGGTGAGCAGGATGTCTGGAAGACGGCGAGTGCCACGAAGGTCTCGAGCGGTGGACTTCTCTTTATAGAGTCAGGAGGCTCTGCCACCGGGGCGACGGTGTCGAGCGGCGGCACGGTCATCATCAATGGCGGCAGCTTTGCCGGAACGATATCAGCCGGTGGGATCGAGCTCTTTGAAGTCGTGTCCTCCGGCGCCACGGTGAGCAGCGAGACGATCACCAGTGGCCTGTTCCAAACGGTGCTCTCGGGCGGCAAGACCGTATCGATGACGGTGGCCTCCGCCGGCGAGCAGGATGTCTATGGCACCACGTCGGCGACCACCATCGCGAGCGGCGGCGCCCAGTACGTGTACTCGGGCACCGCGAGCGGCAGCATCATCTCCGGCGGTGCGTATCAGTACGATAATGCCACCGCGGTAAGTGCCACTGTACTAAGCGGCGGTGAGCAAGATGTCTCGGGGACGGCGAGCGCCACGAAGGTCTCGAGCGGGGGAGTTCTCTTCATCGAGTCGGGGGGCTCTGCCACCGGGGCGACGGTGTCGAGCGGCGGCACGGTCATCATCAATGGGGGTATCTTCTCGGGAACGATATCAGCCGGCGGGATCGAGCTCTTTGAAGTGGTCTCTTTCGGCGCCACGGTGAGCAGCGAGACGATCACCAGTGGCCTGTTCCAGACTGTGCTCTCGGGTGGCACGACCGTCTCGATGACGGTGGCCTCGGCCGGCGAGCAGGATGTCTCGGGCGGTACTACCACCGGCACCTCGATCGCGAGCGGCGGCACTCAGTACATCTACTCGGGCACTGCGAGCGGCACCATTGTCTCCAACGGTGGCTCTCAAGACGCCTATGGAACGACCAGCCTCACGACGGTCTCGAGCGGCGGGGTCGAAATCGTGGAATCGGGAGCCACCGCCAACAGTACGACGGTGCTCTCCGGCGGGGAGATCGTGGTGTATTACGGGGCCACGGTCAATAACCTGGTCTTGAGCAGCGGCGCCACCGAATTGATCCTCTCCTCGGGCGGCATTTTTACGCCCGCCAGAGTGCTCAACGGTGCCACGTCCACCAACGCCCCGCTCGCGGCACCCACGAGCGCGGCCGCTCCCTCGGCGGAGGTGACGGTTGCGCATCTGATCCAGGCGATGGCGAGCTTCAATGCGGGATCGGAAAGCCAGGGAGCGTTGTTCGAATCGGTCAGCGGCGGCGCCTTCCACGTCGATAGCGCCACGCTTGTCTCGGATCATCACTCGCTGGCGCATCACTAATTATTTTGGGAGAGACAGTGGCACCGGTTGACGTGGTTGATCTGTTCAAAGCGGCGGTCCTCGTGCTTTGCGCCGAAGGGCTCACGCAGCGACTGCTACCGGCGGAGGATCATGTTCTTTCACGGGGTGTGTCGTCAGTATCCTCGTTAACTTGTCTACTGCTTCACGCCTCTGGTTAGGAGCCAAATGAGCGTATCGAATGGTCATTGCCATGCTGCCGTGCCCGAGAAGTTCGCGAACGGTATTTAGCGGCACTCCCTGTTGCACCAGGCGAGATGCAAAATGGTGGCGCAAATCATGCCAGCGAAAGCGCGTCGCTATCTTTGCCTCTTCCAACAGAGCAGCCCATGATGTCTTGAAACTCGTTGTGATCGGGAAGACACGTTCATGTTGCACGTTCTGCTTACGCCATCGCTTCAACGATTCAAGAGCTTCGTCATTCAACGGGACATGACGAGTGTTACCGGTCTTCGCTGAGTGACTGCGGACGGTGAGGATTCTCTCTTGCACGTTCACGTCTGCCCACGTCAACGACAGTAGCTCGCCGCGGCGAAGACCTGTGTTCATTGAAATGAGAACGGCGGGGGTTAGATGATCTGCAAAATAAGTCAGGCTCGGTAATTCCTCTTTACGACGTCTGCGTCGCCAAAGATTGGCCGACCTCCGCATTTTCTGGGCTTTCTGATCGCGATGAATCAGGGCTCGACGGACTCGCGCTTCTTCGTCGGCATCCAGGTAGCGAACCTGGGGACGGCGATCGATCTTTGGTTTGTCAACTCTTCGGACGGGATTGTCGTCGAGTTTGCCCATCTTCACCGCTCGCGTAAGGACGGCTGAAAGCGTCGCGATGTCCCGTAAAACCGTGGACGGCGTGCAACCTTCGCGGAATCGGTCAACTTTCCAATCCTCCACATGTTCGGTCGTGATTTCAGTCAATTTCTGCATATACCAGCGACCAAAGCACCGCTTCAATCGTCCTAAAGTATATGCGGCCGTTCGAGGCCGATTGGCGCCGAGCCAGGGCCTATATTTTGTCTCTATGAATTCCTTCAGCGACAACTTTTCGTCGGGATCAAGGCCGGCGAGAGGTGGAAGGCCATGAGCCAGATTGCCCAAAACTTTTTCCGCGCGTTCACGCGCTTCCGTCGGTGTCAGGTGGCCGACCGGTCCTAGGGTGATGCGACGTCCTCGACCAATTTGAACCACGTAGGAACGTGCACCCGAAGGCTGGATGCGTAGAATAAACCCGCGCAAGTCGCGGTCGCCGATCTCGAACGGTCGACTGCTCGCTCGGGCATGCGTACTACCCAGAAGACGGGCACTAATAACGGCTTTCATGGGTGGGCCTCGGCCTGCGGCATCAAAGTGAATATGTTCGCTAGATGCTATGCACTTATAAGTGCAAGTGCAATGAAAGTCAGGCGCACCTCGGAGTACTGAGGCGGGCTTGGTCAGCGTGGTGCTAGTGCTGTAAAAATAGGGATTTCAGCGCAATTTGAACGTAAACTACTGATGAGCAAGAAATAACATTTTCGGGGTCAAATCTCTCTCATAATGCCGAGGTCGAGGGTTCGAGTCCCTCTCTCACCACCAAAATTAATGACTTGCAACTGCCCAAGCGTGGCATCTTGCGGGAATTTGCGGGACTGCGGCGCACAAATTTGGGCGCTCTCGTTAGCGGACCGCGTGACTTGCTCGCACCAATGGTATGATTTAGTCACACTATTGGTGCAATTGCGAGGCTCCCATGGCGACTGTCCGCAAGACCATTACGTTGACGGACCAGCAAGATGATTGGATCAAGGCGCAGGTCAAAGGTGGCGACTACACCAACGATAGCGAATATATCCGTGATCTCATTCGGCGAGAGCAAGAGCGCGGTGCGGAGATCGAGGCGGTTCGCGCGGCATTGATTGAAGGTGAAAAGAGCGGGAAGCCAAAGCGCTTCGATGCGAGCGACTTCAAGCGTAAGCTCCGCCGCGCACATGGCTGAGTACCGACTCTCGCCGGACGCCGAGCGCGACCTGGAAGGCATTTGGAAATACACGCGCCGGGCGACGAGACCCAACAGGACCCGCGCAGGCTCTCTTGAGGGCAATCAAGAACAACCCTCAAGCTGTGTTGAAGGCACTGGCAGCGTGATCTCGGGCGGAATTTAGTGTGCCGGTTTTCCGGCCGGCGCGGTAAGCAAGCCCTTGGCCATCAGCGAGTCTCGGATCGCAGGTCGGGTCCCGATGTAATTGAGCAGCGCGCTGTCGACCGTTGACAGCAGTTCTTCCCACTCTGCTCCACTCTCGAAAATAGCGTTGTAGGCCCTGGGGAAGGCTGCCTCGAAGGCAGCGACTTCAAGACCTCGATGGCTTCGGGCGTGAGCGGGACGCCCAGCGAATGACCGGCCTTCATGCCGCTGCCGGATACCCATGCGCGCTTCTTGGTTGATCGCGCGGACGCGCACTGAGGGCCGGAATTGCGCGGCATGTGCCGTCGGCCAGGCACCGCTTCCTGCGAGTGCCCGACCGACGCTTCCCGATCTTCAGAATCGATAGCTTGCCGTGACGCCGTAGCTCAGCGGCCGGTAGCTCGACTCGTAATACGGCACGACGCCCGGGATGTCGTGCGCGATCGCGTACGGTGACTCTTCCTTGGTCAGGTTGTTGGCGAACAGCGAGAGTTCCCATCCTCCGACGTACATGCCTGCGCGCATGGACAGCGATTTCAGCGTGCCGGGCTGCGGCAAGGTGGGATCGTAGCTGAAGGTCCGCGTGTCGACGGCCGGTAGCCCGTTCTGAAAGGTGTAGTCGATCCGGTAGAACGAATTGTGGTCGAAGAGCTGGAAGCGGAACAGCGTCCAGGCGGCCAGGTGGAACGGCGAACCACCGATCACATCCCCCTTGTTGACCAGGATTGCGGCCGGCCCTTCCAGCACCGTGTCGTCGTTGGTCAGGCTGACGTAGCCGGCGCTGACGCCCGTGCTGAAGGCATCCGTGACCTTGAACCGGGCCGAGATGTCGCCGCCGATGCCGGTCGCAGACCCGAGATTCGCCACGTAGCTGAATCCACAGGAGGCCAGGCGGATCGACTGCTGGATGTTCTTCCACTTGAGTACGTAGAAACTCGAATCGAGCGCCACGCGGCCGCCGAGCAGGCTGTCCTTGGCGCCGACTTCGTAGCTCCATAACGAGTCGGGCGAATAGGCAACCGGCGTCGTGGTCAATCCCAGCGCGGCGAGATCGGTGCCGCACAGCGCGGCCGGCACGTTGCCATTGACGCCACCCTCTCGATAACCCTTGGATGCGGTGGCATACAGGAAGTTGTCCGCATCGAGCTGGTACGAGACGCCCACTTTCGGCGTGACGGGGGTGGCGCTCTGTTGGCCCATCACCGGCGTCAATGTAAACCCGTTATACGTGCCGGTCTGGTCATAATAGAACTTCTGGCTCGAGACGCGCACGCCGGCGATCACCTTGAAGGCCTGTGTCACATTCAGATCGGCGTTGGCGAAGCCCGCGATCTGTTTGTCGCGTGCATGCGTGAATTGCGTGAAACTCGCCTGATCGCCGCTCACGCTCGTATAGACCGCCTGCCCGTCCGTGGTGATGTCCTGGTCGTTCTGCGTCGCATCGGAATAGAAGACGCCGAGGCTCCAGTCGACGAATCCCGGCTGCGTCGACTGCAGCCGCACTTCCTGCGTGAAATTGTTCTGGCGGTTGCTGATGAACGCCTGCGAGGGTGTATCGCCCGGCAGGTATTGCAACGGGTTGCCGTCGAAGATGCCCGCGAAGTAGTTGGTGTAGTCGAGATCCGCGTAGTTGCGATGATAGAAATACGACGTGTTGGAAATGAGCGACATCGATTCCCAGTCGTACTGCACCTTGACGGCCGGCAGGTAAAAAGAATCCCGGACGGGCTGGCTCACGCGGCTGCCCTGCTTGAAATCGCCGTCCGAGAGACTGCTCAATGTCGACCAATATTGGTCTCGATCGTGGTTGTAGACGCTCTGATAGAGCAGGGATGCCGTGAGTTTGAGGTGGTCCACCGGGACCGCGGCGAGCGCCGCCCGCCCGACGAACGACTCTTGATAGTTGCTCTTCGATTCGACCGTCTGACCGGTGTCCGGCGAGACCCGGTTGATGTAGCCGCCGTCGTTGCGGCCCCAGGCGCTGACCCGGAAGCCGAGCTTGTCGTCGACGATGGGACCGCCGAAGGCGCCGCCCGCCTCGTAACTCGGATCGCCGCCGAGCGTCTCGGCACCCTCGGCGCGCACGTAGCCACTGTATTTCTCGAGACCGGGTTCCGGCGTGATGAAGCGCACCGCGCCGCCCTCGGCTCCTGCGCCAAACAACGTGCCCTGCGGTCCGCGCAGCACCTCGACACGTTCCAGGTCGAACACCTGCGGGAAGGCGTTGGCATTCCAATACCCGACGTTGCGCATCTGGAGCGGGGTGTCGTCGATGTAGATGCCGGTCGTCGCCGCGCCCACGTCGGAGAACACCCCCCGGATGGCGATGTTGCTGCTATTGTTGCCGGCGGAGCCGGCGGTGTGCGTGAACTGCAGGTCCGGCGTGAGGCGGGCGAGATCGTCGATCTGCCGTACGCCCTGATCGTCCATCACTTCCGGCGTGAAGGCCGTGACGTTGACGGGCACCTTGCTGATCTCTTCGGCCCGACGGGTGGCCGTCACGGTGATTTCCGTGAGCTCCGTGGTGTCGGCTGCCTTGGCCGGCGCATCGCACAATGGTAGCGCGATCGCCGAAGCTAGAACGAGCATCGCGCCGGAAGGAGGGCGGAGTAACTTGGATAAAATCATGGCGGTCGGTCCCTTGTATAAGAAGTTATAAAACGAATCTTCCAACGCCCCCTGCCATGCGGCTTCGCCGCTCGGCGCCAACAAGTCGTCTGTCCTTATTCACCCAACACTCAGCCAGTGACTTCAGCGCGAGTCGCGCTCGAGTTTGTTCCAGGCCTGATTCGCTCCCTCGCGGCGACGTGCGTCAACCTCGCGCCAATAGTGCTGCCACGAATCCGCAGGCCCGATACCGTCCATGGTCGAGGGTCCCGTGATCTTCCCGGCCGCGTCCGCGTCCACTTCCATGAGGGTCCGTTCGCCCGCGGCGGTCTGCCTGAACGCCGTCAAGAGCAATTTGCGAAACGCGACGATGGCCTTGTCGGTCAGCCCCAGATGCTCGCGCGTTCGATTCTGGATCTCACCGGGAGACTCCACGGCCCATTGATCGTGCACATTAATGTCCTCCCCCATGCCGGTGTAGGTGTGGCGGCTCTGCTCGTCGCGATCGAACCCGTAATTGTTGCAGCGGCCCAATCGCGGCTTGTAGTCCGGCAGCGTGTAGAGCTTGAGTCGCTGCTCGCGCATCGTGGCCTTGTCCACCGGTTCGGTGAAGCTCGTGAAGATCGCAAACCAGTAGCAGCTCACGTCGTCGACGGGGACATGCCATTGCGTGATGGTCATGGTTTCGGACATGGGGATCACGAATGCCTGCGGGAACAGCAGATTCGTGACCCGAACATGCATTTTTCCCGCGCCGATGTCCCGCAGCGCCGTAATGCGCAGGCCGATCTCGGTCGATTCCACCTCGATGCGCGGTTGCGGATAAAGCCTCAAGATTTGCGTCATCGGCAGGTCGCTGTCCGCGGAGGCGGCGCGAAACTGCCTGCCGTAGGACGCGTCAGACGACTCGTCCTCGAAAAAGCGATGCAGGAAACTGGCATGCGCGGGATCCACGCCCACCTCCGCCGCCTGCAACCAGTTGCATTGCAGGTGCCCCCTGAAGGCGAACACATGAGTGTCGGGCGCCACGAAGCAGTCGAGGGCGCAAAACGCGGGCGGCTCGCCGTCGCCGAGATAGCCGAAGATGATGCCGCTGCGCTCCGCCGTCGGATACGCACGTTGCCGTACCCGGCTGCAGATCCGGCTTTCCGGCGGCTCGCCGGGGGTTTCGAGACACCGGCCCTCGGCATCGAAGAGCCACCCATGGAACAGGCAACGCACGCCGCCGTCTTCGAGACGACCGTACGACAGGTCGGCTCCGCGGTGGGGGCAATCGCGATCCAGCAACCCCAGGCGTCCCTGAGGATCGCGGAACACGATCAGATCCAAACCCAACACCCGCACCGCTTTGAGCGGACGCGGCGCCGCCAATTCCTCGGCGAGCGCGATGGGTTGCCAGTATTTGCGCAGCAGCTGGCCTCCCGGCGTGCTGGGCCCCACGCGCGTGAGCGCCTCGTTCTGCTCGCGCGTCATCATATGTGTTTAACTACCGAACAGACGTCACAAATATTCAACATACTTCGATTGAAGCACAGCTTCTTTCGTTATGCATCAGAAATTTTCATATATCGATTATTTTTCATAAGGGAAATATGCCTAGACTCAGAGCCAATGCGGCGGCGACGCGCGCCGCGAACCCTCTCGGCCGCGATTTCTCGGAATCCCTGGCGCGCGGGATGAAGATCATCGCGACGTTTGGTGCCGACGCTGCGTCGCTGACGCTGAGTGACGTCGCGCGGCGCGTCGATCTGCCGCGGGCCACCGCCCGCCGCTCGTTGCTGACCCTGGCACAATTGGGGTACATCCGTGAGGAGGGCCGCCAGTTCAGCCTGACGCCGCGGGTGTTGGAACTTGCGTCGGCCTATCTGTCGGCGAGTCCGGCCTCGACGATTCTGCAGCCCTGCTGTGAACGCCTGGCGGCGGACCACAACGCCACCTTTTCCGTCGCGGCACTGGACGGCGACTACGCCGTGATGGTCGCCTATGCCACGCCGCGCCGCATGTACATGGACGCAGCCGGAGTCGGGCTGCGCCTGCCCGCCTTCTGCAGTGCCGTCGGCCGCGTGTTGCTGGCCGGTTTGCCGCCGGCCGAGCGGGATCGGTACCTTAAGCAGCTACGTCCCCGGGCGATCACGAAACGCACCGAGACCAACAAGACGCGCTTACGGTCCATTTTGGATGCGGTCGCCGCCGATGGCTTCGCCATCGCCGAGGAAGAAGCGGAACTCGGGTACCGCTCGCTGGCGGTGCCGCTGCGTCGCGCCGGCGGCGCCGTCGCGTTCGCGCTGAACACCGGCATGCATGTCGATCGGGACACCCGCGACTCGCTGCGGGTGACGTACCTGCCCCTGCTGCTCGCCGCGGCGGCGCAGCTCAATGCCCGGCTGATTTAGCGGGTGCGCCCAGTTCAGGCACCCGACGCGATGCGCCGCAGCAGTGCGGCCAGCAGCTCGACCTGGGAGGCGAAGGGCGAATGGCTGCTCTCGATCTCGAGCACTTCGGTGCGGTTGTGCGGCGCCAGCGAATCCGCGGCGGCGATCATCGTCCGCTGCAATGCCGGGGCGATCGCCCGATCCAGGTTGCAACGGATATAGGTGCGTTGGAGGCTTCCCCAGCGCGCCGCCGTCGCGCGCGGCTCTTCCGTCCACAGGCGCGCCGGCAGATCCGGCGACATGGCGGCGGCGAAGGGCAGGAAGCGCTCCTCGGAGACGTCCTGATAGAAAACCGATTGCAGCTGCCGTAGATACTCGATCGCTCCCCGCGGATTGAGGCGCACGGCGCCGATGCGGTCGGCATCTCCGAGGGTGATTGGTGCATCGTACGGCGTGCGTGCGTCGGGCAGCGCATACAGCGCCGCGGGTGAGGGATGCTGCGTCGGCAGGAATGCCGACAAGTAGACCAGGCGGCCGATCAACCGGGGCGCAATTTCGGCCGCACGCGTGATGACGCTGCCGCCCAGGCTATGGCCGACCAGCACCGGCTTTACGCGACCCCGCGCGCGCTCGAGCACGGCAATCACGGCCCGCGCCGCGTCGTCCAAGGTGATGTGCCGCAGCGGCGACGGTTCGCTGTCGAAACCGGTCTGGCCGGCGGCGAAATAGCTCGCGGGGTAGCGCGCATGCATCCCATGGCCGGGCAGATCGAGGGCGCTCACGTGGAAGCCGTCCGAGCGCAGCCGGTCCGCGACTTCACACCAGCAATACGCGCTGTGCCAGGCACCGTGCACCAGGACGAGCGGCGGACGTCTGCCGGCCGGCGACGTGCCGTCCGACGCCAACGCGGAGGGGGAGGCCGCAAGCCCACAGCCCAGCCGGAGAAACCTGCGCCGCGCCGAGAATTCCCTCATGCGCCGGCCATACGGTCTAAGGACGATGCGCGGGATCTGGCCACGGCTCGCGGACGGCGGCGGCCACCGCGCGCGCCGTGGTCTCTACGCACCGCTCGTATTCGGAGCGCCCGTGGGCGGCGTTCGATTCCGCCACGTCCCGGCCCCACACACCGGTCTCGCTCACTTGATCCATGCGGTAATCCCAGAAGGAGTCCACGTCTCGATGCGAGGTCGCCCGGTCCATGCGCACCAGGTGTGGGAACAAATACAGCATCACGGAGGTCTCGAAAAAATTGGCATGCATCAGCGCGCGTCCGTAGCGGACGTGCCCGTCCACCTCCGGACCCGGGTACATGGTGACGTATCCGAGCGCCCGCACGCGCGCGTCGCGGTGCCGGACTCGCAGTTTTTCTGCGGACACGTCCAATGCACCATTGTTCCATATGTGGCCGTTGAGCAGGATGAACTGGCGCACGCCGCGCTCGTATAGCGAGTCGATGACGTCCTCGACGACGCGGATCATCGTCTCCGGCCGCAGCGAAATGGTGCCGGCGAATCCGCCGTGCGAAGCGGACACGCCGTAGCACAGCGGCGGGATGACGGGCACGCCCGTGAGCGCCGACACGCCCAACGCCACCGCGTTGCCGAGCAGGGTGTCCACGGCCAGCGGCAGGTGCGGTCCGTGCTGCTCGGTCGCGCCCACCGGAATGATGACGGCGTCGAGGGCCGCGGCGCAATTGCGCGCCTCGTACCAGGTCATCTCCTCCCAGCGTATCGGGGTTCCCGTGCCGCCGAACTCCCGGACCAGCGGGGCTAACTTTTCGCCGAGCGGCGGATTGTCCATAGCGTTGCTCCTGATGGCCTCACCAGACTCGGCGGCTTTTGTAGGGGAGTAGTTCCGATGCCGCGACCACGAGGATCTCGGTCTCATGGGTAATCCAAATCCGGGCGTTCGGGCTGTAGTCGCTGATGAGTTCGCGACACACCCCGCACGGCGCAATGATCCGGAATTGGTCCGCGGGCTTGATCTGGACCGAGACGACCGCGGCAATGTCGAGTGGCGCGCCCGGGTCGAGGCCGCCGCGCGCCGCGCCCATGGCCACTCCTTCGGCGCAGATCGAGCTGCGCCGGCACGAGCCTTCGAGATGCACGCCGGTGTACACGGCCCCATCAGCGGTGCGCAGCGCGGTGGCCACTTCGTGGCGTCCCTGCACCCACACCCGGGCAAGCAGTTTCTGGGCCACGCTGAGCAATTCAACATCCTCGGGCAGCATGTCCGCGGGCGCAGCGATTGCGCGTACCGTTGCGGATATCATGCCGCCAGCTTCAGGATCTTGGCCATGTTCCCCCCCTCGATGAGCGCGCGATCGCTTGCATCGGGGATGGCCTTGGCGATTTTCATCCGCTCGAGATCGAAATCCGAACCCGGCCATTCGCTGCCCATCAGAATCTTGCCCGGCCCGAGGCGCGCGTAGGCGCGCCGCACGTCGCTCACCAGTGTCGCCGACGTCTCGAGAAAAATGTGCGGTTGGCGTTCCGCCACGATGATCGCCTCGGGTACGTTCCATACCGCGCCCATGTGCGCAATGATCGTGGGGACGCCCGGATGATTGCGCGCGATCTCCTCGATCGCCAGCGGCGCGCAAAAGGCATCGTCCAGGGCATTGATGAGGATCGGCAGACCGAGCCGCTCACAGGCCGCGAACACGGGATCGAGCAGGCCGTGATCCGCCACGTGATAGCCGTGCAGGCTCGGATGCAGCTTCAGTCCCGACAAGCCGGCCGCAGCGATGCGCTCGATCTCCTCGATGGCATCGTCGGCTTGCGGCATGACCTGGCCGAAACCGAATAGTCGCGTCGGATGCTGTTTCACCAGACCGATGATGAAATCGTTCTCGATCCGTTGCGCGAGCGAACAGACCATCGCGAGGTCCACTTCCGCCGCGTCCATGCGATCGAGGATGCGGCGCGGATCGAAGGGCACGTGCGGCGGCGGCGCCTGGCCGGGCCTCACGCCCGTCAAAAAATCCGATCGCCCCCGGACATCCTGCGTGGTGTTGTATGCGTCGATGATCATCAAAACAGGTCCAGATATTCCTTCGTTTCCCAGTCGGTCACGGTCGTTTCATAGCGACGCACCTCGGCGCGCTTCACCCTGGCGTAGTACTCGAGAAACTCGGCGCCGAAAGCCTCGCGCAGCACGCCGCCGGCGGCGAGCGCGTCGAGCGCGGCGCCGAGGCTTCCGGGCAGCGGCGCAGCGACCGCATCGTAGGGCGCATCGACCGGCGGCGGCGGCTCGAGCGCGGCCTCGATGCCATGCAGTCCGGTGGCGAGCTGCGAAGCAATATACAGATAAGGATTGGCGGCCGGCTCGCCGATCCGGTTCTCGATGCGCGTCGCGGCGGGATTGGCGGCGCCGCTCACCACGCGCAACATCGCGCCGCGGTTGTCGCTGCCCCAGGCGATCCGATCCGGCGCAAGAGAGTGGGAGCGGTAGCGCTTGTAGCCATTGATCGTCGGCGTCGTGAACGCGACCGCCTCCGCGGCCCCCGCCAGCAAGCCGGCGAGGTACTGCCGTCCCAGCGGCGAGAGCAATTCGCCGCCTCGTTGCGGCGCAAAGAGGTTGCGGCCGCCCAGATCCTCCAAGGACTGGTGCAAGTGCCAGCCGCTCGACGCAGCATTTGGAAACGACGGCCGGCACATGAAAGTGGCATGGAATCCGTGGCGGCGACAGATCTGTTTGACGGCGTTGCGAAACAGGATGAGATCATCCGCGGGCTTCAGGCCGCGCCCCGGGCGGAACACGAATTCGACCTGGCTCGGGCCGAATTCGATCTCGATCGAGTGCAGGTCGAGGCCCAGCGCGAGTGTGTGCCGGCGCAGGATGTCGGTGATCGGTTCGATTTGATCGAGCCGAATCTCGGTCAGGTGGTTGTACCCCTGATGGATGAGTTCCACGTCCGGCGGGCTGCCCGGCTGGCCGCCGTCGTCCAGGTCCAGCCGCGAATTCACGAGGCGCAGCACGTGAAATTCGATCTCCAGACCAGTTACCAGCGTGCGCCCGGTGCCTTCGAGCCGCGCCAGCGCGCGGCGCAGCAGATGCCGCGGCGCGAACTCCACCGGCGAACCATCCGGATAATAGACGTCGCACAGGATCCAACCCGTCGAACTCAGCCAGGGAAGCATGCGAAACGTGGTGGGGTCCGGCACCAGGACGACGTCGCTGGCGCCTTGAATGCGCGTGACACCGACTCCCGCGCCGGGTGAGAACACCGGGACCACCGTGCGGTGCGAGGTATCCTTGAAGAGCAGGCTGGAGGTGATCGCACAGCCGTCCGCCAACGCACCCGGCATCGCTGCGGGCACCAGCGCCTTGCCGCGTAGGATGCCGTGCAAGTCCGGGAACGACAGACGCACCAGGTCTACCGCGCTTGTCTCGAGGCGTTGCCGCAACTCGGTCGCGGCCTGACGCTGCGTCGCGGTCCAGAGATCATGTTGTTCGATGAACGACATCAGCCTGCATCTTTGCCGTGGGGCAACTGCAAGTCAAGAAAAAATATTCGATATAAGAAAAATCTTTTCTTGAGAGGCCGAACATGCGACTCTGGCGCATGGGCCCTCTCGCAGCCTCCCCGACCAGCACCGTCAAGATGACCGCGCTCGCGTACCTGCCGGCCGTCGTTGCGATGATGACCGTGGGCGTGTTCGTGCCGTTCATCGACCGCGTTTGCCTCGAGATGCGCGCGAGCCATGCCGAAATAGGCCTCGCGGTCGCGCTGTTCTCGATGCCGTCCGCAGTGCTCGCCACCGTGAGCGGCAGTCTCATGGATTCCTACGGGCTGCGCCGTTCGATGTTGTGCGCCGCCGCGGCGTCCGCGCTCGGCAGCCTGCTCGCCAGCCAGGCGCACACCCTGCTCGCGCTGGATCTTGCCATGGTGCTGGCGGGCTTCGGCTTTGGCGCGCTGTGCGTGGCCATGCCCTGCGTCATCATGGCCACTTTGCAGGACGCCGGGCGCATTCGCGCCTTGTCGTTCGCCTCCACGTTCGCCCCGACCGGGTATGCCGCGGGACTGCTCTTGGCGGTCCCCTATGCGAGCGCAGGCGCCTGGCGTCCGGCGATGCTCACGCATGCCGCGCTGATGGCGGCTGTGCTTCTGCTGCTCGCGATCGCCATGCCGGCCGTCGCGACGCGCCGCGATCGCTCGGAGCCGCGGGGACAGCGGCTCGGCGCCATGCTCGGCGTCTTTCGTGAACTTCGCGCCGTCCGCTTAGGCATCGCGGTCGCCCTGCCGAATGCACTGTCGTACGGCACCAGCCTCGCCGCGCCCGCGTATCTCGCCCGCGTGCATCACTTGAGCCTGGCGACGTCGA
This sequence comes from uncultured Gammaproteobacteria bacterium, assembly GCA_963799885.1. Classification (GTDB taxonomy): domain Bacteria; phylum Pseudomonadota; class Gammaproteobacteria; order Steroidobacterales; family Steroidobacteraceae; genus Bog-1198. Next base: position 19,815 of record CAWCYX010000013.1, read on the forward strand.
CCGCGAGCGTCGCCCTGTCGAAGCTCGCCGCGCTCATCGTCGGCGGCCTGTTCATGGGTTATCTGTTGAGCCGGCGCGTGGCGCCGCGGCTGCTGTTCACCACCATGGCGTGCGTCGGACTGATCGCCCAGGCGTTGCTGTTCCTGCCATCGCAGGGCCTTGCGCTCGCCACGTTCTCCCTCGTGCTCTGGCTGTTTGCGTTCGGCGGCATGGCGGGCGGCGCGATGGCCTTGCTGCCCACGGTGACGCGGGATCCCGCGCGGCGCGGCGCGCGTCCGGCCTAATCAATCAGTTCATTTCGCTGGCGTCCTTCGCCGCACCCTCCATCTGGCTCGCGCTGCATGACGGTGGCCAGTACGTACTGTTGGCCGCCGCCTGTCTCGTCGTCAGCGCCGCCGTGTTGCCCGGCGCCTCTGCTCAGACCACGCCCACCGACGTTTCCCGGCGCCAATCTGCCGCGCCGACCGGCTCCCCGTGAAGGCAGCCGGCGCTGACCACCGCGCCGAACCGGCCGTCGCCGTCGGGACATGACACGATGCGATGACCGAGCGCCGCCAGCGCCTCGCGTCCCGCATGGCCTTCCTCGATCAGCAGCATTCCGTTCTCGCTGCGCCACCGCGGTCGCGCGATGGCCGCCGCCAGATCCAATCCCGCGCAGCGCAGTCCCATCAATACCTGCAACAAGGTTTGCACCTGTCCGTCGGCGCCGGGCGTGGCGAGCGCCAGCGTCCCCTCGGGCATGGTCAGGAGCGCGGGCGCCAGCGTGTGCACCGGCCGTTTGCCCGGCGCCGCGGCATTGGCGCCCCCGGTGAAGCCGCCGGCGCGATTGTTGAGCGTAATGCCGAGGTCCGGCACGAACACGCACGAGCCGAAATCGTCGAACACGCTGACCAGCGAGGAGATCACCATCCCCTGCGCATCGGCGCAGGCGACGCCCGCGGTATGCAGATAGGCCCGCGGGCCGCCGCGATTGGCGGCACGCTCAAGATCGATGGCAAGCGGTCGGTCGAGCAGTGCAAGTCCTTCTGCCACGTCATCGCGATGCGCGAACGCCGCGTTCGTGAGTTCGATGGCAACGTGATCGGCCAGGGACGGGGCGATGCGCCCGAGCCGACCCAGTGCCTGCACCGACAGGTTGAGCAGGATGCCCTGTGCCATCGGCGGCTGGGTCGACACGACCACGTCGTCCCACGCCGTCTCGATGGGGCGCGCCAGCACCGTTTCGTGCGCCTCGAGATCCCGCTCGTCGAGCGCACCGCCCAACGCCCCCACGGCCGCGGCAATGTGGCGGGCAGCGGACCCGCCGTAGAATGCGCCGCGACCCGCCTCGCCGATGGCCTGCAACACGGCCGCGAGTTCCGGCTGGCGGATCAGCGAGTGCGGGGGCGCATCGAAAAATGCCCAGCCGTGCGCGCCGCCCCGAACGAGACGCTCGCGGTGTTTGGCGAGCGTCGCCGCGAGCATGTCCGACGTGCGCACGCCCGCGCGCGCGAGCCGGATGGCGGGCGCCAGGGCGTGCGCCAGCGCCACCTGCCCGAAGTCCTGCGAGAGTCGGCACCAGGCATCCACGATACCCGGGACGGTGATGCTGTTCGCCCCATCATCGGCGACATGCTCGAGGCGCAGCGGCGCCCGGCCGGTGCCGTTGAACGCCCGCACTTTGTCATTGCCTTGCAGGTGGTGGTCGGCCCCGCGCACCAATGCCAGCATGTCTCCGCCGAGGCCGCAGGCATCGGGCATGACGACGCACAGCACCGCCTGCGCCGCGATGGCCGCATCCGCCGCCGAGCCGCCGCCATTCAACAGCTCCTGCCCCGCCGCCACTGCGAGCGGATGCGCCGCCGAGACGGCGCCAAAGCGGCCCCGCAACACGGGACGGCAGGGCGCAGAAAAAGAGGACGCGATCAGCGGCATGGGATACCTCAAACCGCCGTGTAGCCACCGTCGATGACGATGGAGGTGCCGGCGATGTAGCGCCCCGCCGGCGACGACAGGAACAGCACCATCGACGCCACCTCGTCCGGCTCACCCTGGCGGCGCAGCGGAATCTGCTGCTCGATCGCCGCCCGCCGACCCTCCGGGTCCGCCTGATAGGACCAGAAAGGATCGTTGAACGGTGTGTCGATCCAACCGGGCATCAAGGTGTTGATGCGGATGCCTTGCGGTCCCAGTTCCGCCGTGAGACTGCGGCACAGCGCCGGCAGCGCCGCCTTGGTGGCCTGATATGCCGACATTCCCGCGTGACCCCTGATGGCTCCGGTGGAGGAGATGAAGATCATGCTCGGATTGTCGGACTTGGCGAGTTCCGGGGCCGCGGCCTGGGCGAACAGGAAGGGCATGCGCAAATTGAGCGCGACCGTCCGATCCCACATATCGACCGTCCAGCCGTCGAGCGACGCGGACAACATGAGAGCCGCGGTGATCAACACCGTGTCGAGCGAACCGAAGGCCGCCACCGCCTGCCGCACCAACTCGAACGGCGCCGCCGGATCCGCGAGATCGCGCTGCACCACGACGATGTCGCCCGGTGCGGGTTCGGCGGCGAGATCCGCGGCCTGCGGGCGATGATCCACCAGCAAGACGTTGTCGCCGCGGGCGCGAAATCCGCGCACCGCCGCGCGTCCAATGCCGGTTGCCCCGCCTGCCACGATCACGTTCGCCATCGGTTTGCCTCGTTCAGCGTGTTTTGCGCGTCAGCCGCAGCGGCAGGCTGCTGAGGCCGCGCAGCCCCGGCTGCAGCCTGAGCACGGCCGATCCGGTGAGTTCGATGTGCTCGACCTTGCGGGCCAGCGAGCGAAAGAATACCTCGCCCTCGAGTCGCGCCACCATCTGCGCCACGCAACTATGGATTCCCGCGCCATAGCCGATCTGACCCGCCGTGACGCGGCGCGTGATGTCGAAGCGATCGGCATCCGGCCATTTCGCGGGATCGCGGCCGGCGGCCCCGATCAACACCAGCACTTTCTGATGTTTTTCGAGCGGCACGCCCTGGAACTCGAAGTCCTCGAGCGTCGTACGGAACAACGACTGGCTCGACGAATCGAACCGCGTCGCCTCCTCGAACGCCGCTCGAGCGAGATCCGGGTCGTCCCGCAACAGCGTCCACTGGGCGGGATGTTCCGCCAGTGCCCGCAGACACAGGCCGATCGAGTCGATGGTGGTGTCGACCCCCGCCGACAGCAGCGAGCGGACCAACAAGGTCGCCTCATCGTGGCTGATGTCGCCAGTGTCCGCCTGGGCGTAGATGGCCGCGCCGATGCCGTCGGGCCCGAGCGACTCCCGCCGGCAGCGCGTCATGATCCACCCCGACACCGCCTCCGCCTGTTGCATGAGCTCCCGATACCACGCGGTCATCGGCCCGAAGCCACCGAACACCATCGACCCGTACGTGAGCATCGTGCTGCGATCTTCACGTGGCATGCCCACGGCATCGGGAAATACAGTCAGGGGAAAGCGCTGCACGAGTTCGGGAATGGCGTCGAGGCTGCCTTGTTCGAGGGCCGCCTCGATCAGCGTGTCCGCGTGATGTTCGAAGGTTGCGCGCAACGACTGCAGTCGCTCCGACGATAGCGCTTTCATCAGGACCTTACGCGTCCGCTGATGTTCGGGCGGATCCACCTCGAGGATCAGGCTTGGTCGCCGCCAGGGCTTTTCGAGGAAGTAGTTGGTGAGGCCGCCGCCGCCCGCGTTGCTGAATTGCTTCCAATCGTTGAGCACCGCACGCACCGGTTCATAGCGCGCCGTGGTCCAGATCGAATATTGCGGCAGCCACACGAGCGGCGCGGCGTACTCGCGCAGCACGGCGTAGCCCGCGAACGGGTCCGCGCGGAACTCCGGCGAAAACGGATCCAGATCCGAACTCTGACCCACGGCGCCGTGTCGCATGGCCATCAAACACCCCGCGCAAGGTCGCGGTCACGAACGGGGTCGTGGTCACGCGCAGGGTCGCGCCGGCGTGCGGCGGCGCGTGCGAGTTGCGTCTCGCCCGCATTCACGCGGCTCTTCTCGTCGAACACCACCCCGTAGGCGCTGAGCGCATGCTCGCGCGACACCTTGCCGTCCAACACGTCGGTACGCACCTGTTCGGGGTCCCGGTCGAGCGGATCGCCAAATCCCCCACCGCCCGCCATGACGTGCCGAAAGACGTCGGTGCGACCGAGCGTGAGCGGCACCATCGGCATCGGCGGCAGGCGTCGATCGGTCGAGCCGCAGGACACGACGTTGGCGGCGGGCGCACCCATGCCGCCGCCGAACAGGCCATGCGGCGCATGGATCACCTTGTCCGAGCGCACGCCGAAATAGATGTCGTCGGCGAGCATGCGATATTCACGGATCACGCCGAGACCGCCGCGAAATCTCCCGGCGCCGCCGGTGTCCGGCGCGAAGCCGTAGCGTTCGATCCGGATCGGGTAGTCCGCCTCGATCATCTCGACCGGCACGTTGGCCTGATTGGACGCCATGTGCGGCACACCCTCCTGGCCGTCGTGACGCGAGGTTGCGCCCCAGGTTCCCATGATGCATTCCGAGAACACGAAGCGCTTGCCCTCGTGCCAGCCGCCAAAGCTCGGCAGCGTCGACCCGCCCGCTCCGTCGGCGGCGATCGCATCGGGCACCGCCTGCGCCAGCGCACCGAAAATACAGTCGACGATGCGATACCCGGTGATGCCGCGCGCCCCGCAGGGCGCGGGATATTGCGCGTTCAGCACCGAGGCCGCCGGCGCGCGCACGTGGATCGGACGCGTGTAGCCATGGCAATTTGGCACATCCGCCGGCATCACGCAGCGCAATGCCGCATAGACGTTCGACTTGCAAAAGGACAGCGGCGCATTGATGCCGCCTTTCACCTGCGCGGAGGTCCCCGTCCAATCCACCGTCAACTCATCGCCGGACACGCAGATCGCGACCTCGAATGTGATCGGTTGCGGATCCTCCCCCAGCCCATCGATATGATCGGCAAAACGGTACGTGCCGTCCGGGATGGCGAGGATGGCGGCCCGCGCCAGGCGTTCCGAATAATCCTGCAGCGCGTCGCCGTAGGCCATCAGGGTCGCCGTGCCGTAACGTTCCGCCAGCTGCAACATCTCCCGCTCACCGGCGAGGCACGCCGCCATCTGCGCATGCAGGTCACCCAGCACCTGATCCGGCACGCGCACGTTCGCGGCAATGATGTCGAGCAGCATCGCATTGGCGGCCCCGCCCTCCGCGAGTTTCAAGAACGGCAGCCGCAAGCCTTCCTGATGGATCTCGGTGGCCGCCAGGGAGTTGCTGCCGGGAACCAGGCCGCCCACATCGACATGGTGCGCGATCGTGGCGGCCCACGCGAACAGCGTCGGGCCTGCGAATATCGGCCGCACCACGTAGATATCGGGCAGGTGCTGTCCGCTAGCCAGATACGGATCGTTGGCGATGAACACATCGCCGGGCCCGATGCGGCCCGCGTATTGGCCGATCAGATGGCGCATCGCATCGTAGAAGCTGCCGAGATGCATGGGCGTGGTCAGCCCCTGCGCCAGGTTGAGCCCGCCGGCATCACAAATGGCGGTGGAGAAATCCATGGCGTCGCGAACGATCGGCGAGTGCGCGGTGCGCATCAAGATGAGCGCCATTTGATCCGCGCCGGATTCGAACGCGTTGCGGAACACTTCGAGCAATATCGGATCGATATCACGGGACATGGAAATGATCTCCGGACAGCGTCACCACGATGTTACCGCCGCCGTCGCGCGCGGCGCTTGCCTGCGGCGGGATCACAGTGGTGCCCTCGTACTCCTCGATGATGAGCGGCCCGGGCCGGCCGCCGGCGTCCAGTTCCTCGCGGCCGATCACGGGCGTCTCGACAACGCCATGAGGTTCGCCGAAGTAAGCCCGCCGGCTCGACGCGCGCACCAGGTGCTGCGGCGTCGGCCGCGTACGGTTGACCATCGTCGCGCCGCCGGGCGGCACCGCGGCCAGCACCCGCAGCGCCACGAACTCGAGGCGATGGTCGTGCAGCGCATGCCCGTAGGTGCGGCCATATTCGCGTTCGAAGGCGGCGCGGAGCTCCTGCACCGGGTCTTCGTCCCCGGAGTCCTGCCGCGGCAGGTCGATTGCGAGTTCGAAACCTTGTCCGGCGTAGCGCATCGCGGCGCGCCGGCGGATCACCGGCGACTCCGCCGCGCCCAGGTCAGCGCGCGCCATTTGCTCGAGTTCGGCGCAGCGGTCGAGCGCTTGGCCGACGCTCGCCTGATTGAGCGGCCGCAGAAAGGCCGCGGAGCGCAGCGCCTCGCGGTCCGCGCACAACAAGCCAAGTGCGCTGAACACGCCGGCGGCCGGCGGCACGAGCACCCGCCGGATCTGCAGATCGCGGGCCAGGCTCGAGGCATGGATTCCGCCATTGCCGCCGAACGCGAACAGGCTGAAGTCGCGCGGATCGCGGCCACGATAGGTGGACACGGCCTTGACCGCGCGCGCCATCGCCGCGTTGGCGAGGCGATGAATGCCATAGGCACATTCGAGCAGATTCAAGCCCAGCCGGGCGGCAATCGGCTCGATGGCCGCGGCCGCGAGTTGCGCGTCGAGCGGCACGGTGCCGCCGGCGAGCCCCCCGGGGTTGAGGTAGCCCAGCAAGACATTCGCATCGGTGACCGTGGCCTGCGTGCCTCCCTTGGCGTAACACGCGGGGCCCGGCACGGCGCCCGCACTTTCGGGCCCCACTTTCAGGGCGTTGCCGGCATCGAGGCGCACGATGCTACCGCCGCCGGCGCCGACCTCCGATACATCGATCACCGGCAGCTTGAGCGCATAGCCGCCGCCCTTGGCAAGGCCGCCGCTCATCGAAATGCCGCCGCCGACCTCGTACTCGTCCGTCGACAGGATTTCGCCGCGATCGATCAGCGACGCCTTCGCGGTCGTGCCACCCATGTCGAAGGTGATGATGTTGTCGTGCCCGGCCCGCGCGCCCAACCGCGCCGCGCCCACCACGCCGGCGGCCGGTCCGCTCTCCACCACGATGGCCGGCTTCGCCAGCACCTGCGACACGTCGATCGTTCCTCCGCTCGACTGCATCATCACCAGCCGCGCCTCGATCCCGCTCTGCACGAGACGCTGCTGAAGCGAGCGAAGATAGGTCGAGACCACCGGTCCCACGTAGGCATTGACGACGGTGGTGCTGGTGCGCTCGTATTCGCGGATCTCGGGCAGCACGTCGCTCGACAGGGTCACGAAGCAGTGGGGCAGGGCCGCGGACAGGATCGCGCCGATGCGCCGCTCATGCGCCGGATTGAGATAGGAGTGCAGCAGCGACACAGCCACCGCGTCGACCTGCGCCGCCGCCAGCGTTACGGCCAGCGCCTCCACGTCGGCGTCGTTCAGCGCCATCACGACCTCGCCGCGGGCGTCGAGACGTTCGGCGATTTCGAAGCGGCGCCGGCGCGGCACCAAGGGCGGCGGCTTCTCGTAGAGCGGCTCATACAGGCGCGGCACGCGGATGCGCCGCAATTCGAGCACATCGCGAAAACCTGCGGTGGTCACGAGCGCGGTGCGCGCGCCCTTGCCTTCGAGAATCACATTGGTGGCGACGGTCGAGGCATGGCTCACTTCCGAGAAGTCCGCCGGCCGGGCGCCGATGCTGCGCGTCAGGAGCTCGATGCCCTCGATGACGGCCAGCGCATAGTCGTGCGGCGTCGACGGCAGCTTGCAGGTGGACAGCTCACCGGTCGGCGACAGGCAGGCGATGTCCGTGAACGTGCCGCCGACGTCTGCGGCCACCCGCAAGGTGCCGCGCGTCAGCGGCATCGATACTTGGCCAGCCGGGTTTCGTCTACCTCGATCCCGAGACCTGGGCGGTCCAGGGGCAGGATGGCGCCGTCCTTGACGGCGAATGCCTCCGCGATGACGTCGTCCTCGTAGTAACGGCCCGCGGTGACATACGGATGGGCGCCGCCGGGAGCGCTGATCGGGATCACGGATGCGAGGGTGACGGCGGCATGGGCCAGCGCGAAATGCGTGTTGGCGGCGTTGCCGATCGCGGACTCGATCGAGCCGTTGACATCGCAGGGGATGCGCTGTGCCTCGGCGATGGCCGCGACCGCGCGCGCTCCGACGAAGCCGCCGGCCTTTGCGAGGTATATGGAAATGCAATCCGCCGCGCGCCGCTGCACCACCTCGAGCGCATCGGCGGCATCCCAACACGACTCGTCGGCAATGATGGGCACCTTGGCATGTGCCGTCACCTCGGCAAGGTACGCGAGCCCGATGGTGGGTTGCTCGATCATGTCGACGCCCACGTCCACCAACCGGGCCACGATGTCGCGCGCGCGCTTGGTGTGACCGTACCCCTGGTTGGCATCGAGCCGCAGCACGACGTCGGCGCTCAAATGGGCGCGCAACGCCTGCACCAGGCGGATGTCCCGCTGGGCGTCGACGCCGCCCTTGATCTGCAAAGCACGCACGCCGTCCGAGACGGCGGCGAGGCCTTCTTCCAAGGCGTCCGCTTCGTTCATGAGCCCGATCATGTGCGCCACCGGCACCGACTCGCGAACTTTTCCGCCCAGCAGACGGTACAGGGGTTGGCCGAGGCTCTTCCCCCACAGATCATGCAGCGCAATATCGACGGCGCACTTCGCATACGAATTGCCGACCACCAGCGAATCCATGCGACGCCGCGCGGCTGTCACCGCCGTGGGGTCGGTCCCGAGCAGCGCCGGTGCAAAAAGGTCATTCACCATCGAGATGACGGTACCGGGCGTTTCGCCCGAGCGCCGCCCGAAATCTCCGCCCCAGTCCGGCAGCGGCGTGGCCTCCCCGTACCCCACCAAGCCATCGGCGGTTCGCACCCGCACGAGCACGAAATGCCCGAGTTCGGCATTGAGCCCGGCCCATTTAAAGCTTCGCCGGTTCGGTAATCGGAAAGCGGACGCTTCGATCGAATGAATTTTCATCTAAACCTGCGGTGCGGAGGATCTTGGCCCCATGGTAGCGGGCTGCGCCTCAGTTTCCAAGAAATTTTTTCTTATAAGAAAATTTCTTGCCGCCTCCCAGGAAAAAGCCTTACTCCTTGTCGGCTTCCACCGGCCGAACCGCGGCATTCATCATATGGGTGATGTCCTCCGGAATGCCGGGGTCGTGGGACACCGACAATACTCGCGCCGCCTCCTTGCTGAGCGAGATGTATACATGGCGCATGCTGCTGTCGAAGTAGGCACTCTCGCCTCGCTCGAGGCGGAACGGCGAATAATGTTCCGTGTGCACTTCGATCGAGCCGCTCAACACGTACACGAATTCCTCGCCGCGGTGCTGGCTCCAGTGGTCGAACTCATCGACCGATCTCGCGCGCACCAAAATTTCCAGCGGAACCATCGCCTTGCGCGACAGTTCGGACGAATGGGCGCGGTAATCGTACTGATCACTGGCGAACAGATCGCCCTCGCCTCGGCGGGTGGTGGTCTTCCGGCCCGAGACCACGCTTTTCGCGCCCGGTCGGACGAAATCTTCGATGGTGACGTTCAAGCCGTCGCAAATGCGCTTCATGATGTCGAACGACGGCGAGATCTGGCTATTCTCGATCTTGGACAGATTTGAGATGGACACCCCGGTCGATTTGCTCACCTGCGCCAAGGTCTGATCGAGGGTGCGCCGTATTTCCTTGAGTCGCGTCCCAATCTGATTCAGCTCCATTTGCGCCACTTCGCGTGCCATCGCTCAACTCCCGGCGGACCGCAGTCCCACTGTTTTCAAATAAGAAATTTATGCTAGTTTGCCGGAAAATGATCCAGAATTCGCCCCCCATCGCCAAGCCCACCAGTGTCAACCGCCTGTTCGTGCTGTTGTGCGGCTATGAAATTCTGCCGAAATCGATCTCGACCCGGGATCGCGGCCGCCGCTTCATCCTGAGCGAACCGGTTTGCGCGTACCTACTCGACACGGCCAGCGGCTGGGTGCTGCTCGATGCGGGATTGAATCCGGCCAATGCGCGTGACCCGGCACGCATGCACGAACGCTTCTGGCGCTTCGGCATGACCGCACCGGTGCTCCGCGATGTGCACACCCTGGATGGACAGCTGCGGGAACTCGGACTGACCTACGCCGACATCGGACACGTCATCCTCTCGCACCTTCACTACGACCACTGCGGATACCTGCACCAATTCCTGCATGCACGGATCTCGGTCCAGCGCCGCGAATACCAGCACGCCTTTGGCTTGGATCCGGGCATGGCTTATTTCCGCGACGAGTACGACGATCCCCGCCTGCGCTGGGATTTGCACGAGGGCGACTGGGATGCCATGGCGGGCCTGCGTTTGCTCGATACGCGCGGACACACCCAGGGACATCAGTCCGCCGTCGTGAGCCTGGCTGGCAGCGGCACGCTCATTCTGCCGTTCGATGCGGCGGACTTGCGCGAGAATTGGGACGACATGATTCTGCCGGGCGAGGCGTGCGACGATGAGGCGGCGGGCAGCGCGCTTCGGCGGCTCAGGGCGCTCGAGGGAACCGTCCTGTTCTTTCACGACCCCGTGGCGATTCAGTCGATGAAGCTCGCCCCCGACAGCTTCTGCTAGGCTCGCGTGTGAAGTACATACCATCGGTCATCTGTGAGAGGCGTCGGGATCCGTGAACATGGAACTCTCGAGGCGTGAATTCCTGGCGGCGGCTGCCGGTGCCGCGACGCTCGCGACCAGCGCCCCTTCCGTCCGAGCGGCCGCATTCAGCAGCGAATTGTGGGATCTGTCAGCGGTCGCCGCGGTCGCTGCGATGAAGCGCGGTGACTTCAGCGCAGAGACATTCGCTATGGCGCTGCTTTCGCGATGCAAGGCGGCCGCGTCGCTGAACGCGTTCATTACGCTGAGACCCGATCAGGTCGTCGAGGCTGCGCGCGCGGCAGATCGCTGGCGCACTGCGGGCAAACCTCTCGGCCCGATGTTCGGCTTGCCGATTCCCGTGAAGGACAGCGTCAATACCCGCGACATGCCGACGACGGGCGGCACACGCGCCCTGCGGAGCTTCCAGCCGCGCAGCGACGCGCCCCTGGTCGCGCGGCTTCGCGAGGCGGGCGCCATCCTGCTCGGCAAGACGAACCTGCACGAGATCTCGATGGGCTACACCAGCGCCAACCTCGAGACCGGGGCCGTGCGCAATCCGTATGACTTGACCCGCAGTCCGGGCGGCAGCAGCGGCGGCAGCGCGGCCGCGGTGGCGGCGCGCCTCGCCCCACTCAGCGTTGCCGAGGACACGGCCGGATCGATTCGTGTTCCGGCGGCCCAGTGCGGCATCGTCGGATTACGGCCAACGACGGGCCGCTACCCCACACTGGGCGTGCTTCCCCTGACGCCGCTGTTCGACCAGTTGGGTCCTCACGCGCGCAATGTGCCCGACGTGATCCTGTTCGACGCCGCCGTTACCGGTGAAGGCAAGGCAATTCGCCCGGCTCAGCTGCGCGGTACCCGATTGGGAGTGGTGCGCGCGTACAGCTACGCGGATTTGGACCCGGAGGTCGAACGGCTGATGGATGAGGCGCTGCGTCGCCTCGCAGCTGCGGGTGTCATCATCGTCGAATTGAGCATCCCGGATTTGGCGAATCTCGTCGGCAAGACCGCATTCCCGATCATCATGCACGACCTGATCCCGTCGATGACCGCGTATCTCGAGGAATTCGATACCGGAGTGTCGATCACGCAACTGGTCGACGGTCTCAGTTCCGACATCAAGGGATTTCTCGCGACGGCAAAGGGCACTGCACTGCCCGATTCCGAGTACCGGTCGCTCGTAAGCGTCACCCGCCCGTTGCTGCAGCGACGTTTGGCCGACGCCTTCAGGTCAAAGCGCATCCGTGCGATCGTGTCGCCGGTGACGCCACTGCCACCGGTACCGGTGAGTCAGGGGCCGATGATTCTGGTCGGCGGCAAAGAAGTGTCCTTCGCCCCTTACTTCGGACGGAACGTCATCCTTGGCAGCACGGCCGGCCTGCCTGGGCTGGTATTGCCGGCGGGATTGACGCGCACCGGACTTCCGGTGGGCATCGAATTCGATGGACCCGCGGGGTCGGATCGCGACCTGCTCGCGCTGGGACTCGCGCTAGAACAAGTGCTCGGTACCGTGCCACCACCCAGCCTGTCGGAACTGTATCAAACCTGGGGGTGACAAGGCCGAGACAGGTGCAACGGAAGGCAAAGGCAACCCATGGCAGCGGGAGAGTAAACTCGTCCAGGTATGCGTAAGTGCCATGCTCTCCCCCGCCGCTGAGTGCGACCTGGAAAGAATTTGGAAATACACGCTGGGGGAGTGGGGACTTGAACAGGCCGACCGGTATACCGACCTGCTGACGGCGGCTTTCCAGGCGTTGGCCGAATCGCCGAAGTCGGCTCCGGCCTGCGATCATATACGTCAGGGTTACCGCCGCCGCAATGTCGAACGACATATGATTTACTTTCGCATGACGGACTACGGTATCGCGATCATTCGAGTGCTTCATGAGCGGAGGGATGCCCCGCGACACGTGTAACATCTGCGGGCGGGTGCGCTCCACCAACCCTTCCATAGGGTGACGACACGCTGGGTGCGAATCGATGTAGTGGGCCATGCTGAAAACTCTAAAGCCTCGCGCTACTGAAACTAGGGATGTCGGGGGGGCACAGCGGGTGGGGCCTTACCCCTAGTAGTCATCGCGCGCTGAGAGGTCCCTTCGGGTATCATGAACCTTTCGCCTCCTAGCGCTGTCGTAAATTAGCTTTTTTTAGTAGTGCTTTTGGTTTGTTGCGGACCCTCTTTGAAGAAGCCCCTTGCACACGGCTACCAGTTTGCCTGGCGCGCTCACGCACCGAGTTAGCCGCCTGAACAAATTGGTCGGCCAGCCACATAAGTCCTGCGTCATTCGCGCGATTTGGGTGGTACATCACAACGTCTTCGTGTTCAGGTGACTTGAACGGTAGATTGCGGATGACCAGGGGGAGGGTCGCCGCAAAGCTCTCGGCTAGGTTTCGGTGCAAGCAGGCAAAGGACTTTAGTCCGACCAACAACAATGGAACCGAACTGTACGTTGGGGCGAAGAGCAACCTATGATGACTCCCTTCAAACAGGCCGATCTGGTCGTCCGTCATTGCGCCCGAAACGCGCCTCGGATCAAATCGAACAATGATCATCGGCAGCGACCTCAGGGTTTGCATGTCGATCTGCGGCGCGGCCAAAGCCGGATTTTCTTTCCAGCCGACCACGACCATCTCGTCCTTCAACAGGGGTATGAACGGATAGTCCGGTGCGTGATAAGAGTGGGGCGTTACCACAAGGTCCAGTTCGCCTCGATAAAGCAAAGGGGTAGGGTCGCCGCGAGGCAGTGAGAACTCGACCACCAGGTTTGGGGCCTGCTTAGTGATGCGATCGGTAATCAACGGCAGAAGCACAGGGATCAAATGGTCCGGGAACTCAACTCTAAAGTGACGAGTTGAACCGCCGGGATCAAATCCGCCTTCGGCGGCGACGACTGATTCGATTTGCAGTATGGCCTCGTGGAGTGGACCCTGCAGTTGTTCCGCCAAGGGCGTCCTGCGCAGAGCGCGGCCGTAAGGGACGAGGAGTTCATCCTGGAAGTGGGCTCGTAATCGCGCCAGGATGCCGCTCATATTGGACTGCGTGGTGTTGAATCGCGCTGCGGTCCTGGTGACGCTGAGTTCCTGAAACAGGACGTCGAGCGCGAGGAGCAAATTCAGGTCCAGACCTTTGAATCGCATATCCCCTCCTATGTATCACAAATAACGATGCGAAATATCGTATCAAACGATTTTTAAGATGTCATAGACTTTGCTATCAATGCGCTACTTCCAGGGCATGGCTAGCGCGCTCCACCCCGGCATGACTATAAAAGCGCGAGGATTCAAAGGCGGGGGCTTATGAAGAACGTTTTCCGGACGGTGACAGTGTTCTCGATGAGCGGCGGCTTGGCTGCATTTGTAGCGATAGCGCACGCGCAGACTGCGAGCAGCACGGCGAACGACGATACGCAGCTGGTAGAAATTGTGGTCCGGGCGCAGCGCGTCGAGCAGCGCTTACAGGATGTGCCAGTAGCCGTCACACCGGTGTCCGGCGCGGAGCTTGAGACCAGGCGGCTGCATGATCTGCCACAGCTGACGCTGGCCGTCCCGAGTCTCGATGTGACGGAAGACAATACGTTCGTGATGCGCGGTATCGGCAGCCAAATATTTTCGTCCAATGTCGACTCTTCGGTTGGTGTAATGGTGGACGATATTTCCCTGGGCGTGCCCATCTTTATGAGCAATGCCGCGTTCGTCGACGTCGACCAGGTCGAGGCTCTCACTGGCCCTCAAGGCTTGCTCTTCGGGCGCAACGCCTCGGCTGGCCTGATCAATATCGTTACTGCCAAGCCGAAGCTTAATCAGTACAGCGGTGAGGCGAATCTGGAATACGATGACCGTGACACTGCGCCGGGCGGGCACTTCGGGATTGTTGCGACCGGCATCCTTAACCTGCCCACCTCTAGCAACTCCGCGCTGCGGCTAAATGTCCTCGAATCGGACCAGGATCCGATTACCGACGTGGTGGTCAACAAGTCACCCAATTACCAAGGTAATCAGAAGCGCCTCATGGGTAAAGCCAAGTGGCTTTGGGAGCCGACCTCAGACTTGAGCGTGTACCTAGTAGGCGATTACAGCCATGAGCGCGGAGTTGGCGGAATTTGGGAGGACACTTACCGCGTCACTGGCGCTGGGGGCACCGATATCGCAGGTGCTGCGGCGGACGGCGTTACGCCTGGGCCAAAAAATCTCTATAAAGGCCTCAGCGGGGCGCAATTTCGCAGCGTGGATACGGGTGGAGTCGCGCTCACTATTGCCGACAAACTCTCCGATGAGCTGACGCTCAGCAATATCCTCGGCTGGCGTCGGTACTACAACACCTTCAACCTCGACGTTGATAATTCGAGCCTCCCTTTCGTCGATGTCAACGGCGGTAACGGAAGTTACGACCAGTACTCCGAGGAGCTTCGCCTTGCCTACAAGGGCAGCAAAATCGATGGGCAGGCAGGGTTCTATTCTTTCTGGTCACGCAACAACGGCTCTGCGGAGTTCCTGGGTAATGGCCCCTTCCCCGGTATCACAAATTTCGTGTTTTCAGAGGACACGTATCATCTGACGGGTAGGAGCCTCGCGGGGTATGGGCAGCTTAACTTTCACGCAACGGACTCTCTGCAGTTGATCGCTGGCGCACGCATCAGCAATGATCAGGTGAACGTGAATGCAATCGCGAATCCGTTTACTCCGGTTAAGTACAATCCGCCGTTGTTTGGGTTCATTAATCAGCTGCCTTTTGTGCTGCCCTTTGGGCCACCGAATCAGGACTTAAACCAAGGCAATGGGTACACGAACTTCAGCTACAAAACCGGACTTCAGTACAATACAACACCGGATGTCATGCTCTATGCCACGTGGGGAACGGGCTACAAGGGGCCAGCGGAGAAGACCTATGTGTTCTCTGCTAGTGAAAATCCGTATCTGCGGCCTGAGACGGTGCAAGATTTGGAGGTTGGTATCAAGTCCGAATTTTTCAACAAGCGCCTGCGCGTGAATGTCGACGGTTTTTTCGAGAAATTCAAGGATTTCCAGGTACAGGCATTCGATTCTGCCGGGTTCGCTACGTTGACAAATGCACCGGGTGTTAGAGCCACCGGCGTCGAGCTCGACACATCGTTTAAGGTAACCTCCGCCGTCACCCTTAACTACACCGCAACCATCCAGGATTCGCATTTCACAGATTTCCCGGGGGATCCTTGTTATACGCAGCAGCCGACTTCTTCGTGCCCCAACGGCCACTTCTTTCAGGGCGCGGGCATCCAGACACCTGCTTCCGCTCGATATCATGGAACTCTCGAGGGTATCTACTCGGTGCCCCTCGGTGTCTCGCGCTTGGATTTCGAGGCCAATTGGTATAACCGCTCCAGCATAAACTTCTCTACAGCCGGGGCACCCTATCAGCAGGTCGGCTCGATCAATATATTCGGTGCCAGTGTGACGTATCGAATGGACAATGGGTTCAACGCGTCGATCTTCTGCAAGAATTGCGGCAACGATGTCTATCCGACCTTCATTTTAGCCGACCCGCTCGACGGCTCGGCCGGTGTCGTCTCCACATTTAACCGTTGGGGCTACAACTCCGTTCGCACCATCGGCGCATCGATCGGGTACAGGTTCTAGGCAGTCGAACGAATGGCGGGTGGGGTGAGATCCAATGACCCTAGCCGTCGTTCGGCGACAGAATGGTGTCCATTTGGGACGCGCTATCACCCGGGCGTGATTGTCTGAGTCCTCCCACCGGCAAAAAAGTTATTGGAGATCTTTAGAATGCAGCGCGCGGTGTCGTTATACAGCTACCAGGAACAGTACTACCGAGAGAGGCTTGACCTCGAAGGGTGTATTGCTAACGCGGCGGCAACAGGGGCAACCGGGATTGAACTTCTGGTCGACCAGATGATCCCCGGCTATCCCAGTCTTCGCTATAACCTGTCTGAGGCGTTTGTCGAGTCCTGGGGCAAGCTCTTGGCGAAGTACAAGGTCACGCCCGTTGCTTTCGATATCTACGGGGAGACCAAGCTATTCAAGGGCCGCATCTGCAGCGATGCCGAGCTGACCGAACAACTTGTCGAACTGTTTAAGGCCGGCCGCGCGCTTGGATTCTCGATAATGCGCATCGCTTTCTTAGTTCCACCGTCGGTCATCGAGGCGTTGGTCCCTTATGCCGAGGATATGGGAATCAAAATGGCGATCGAGGTGCATGCACCACACCGGATAGATGGTCCGTGGGTGCAGGACACTCTGGAGATCGCGCAGCGGAAGGGTACGAAGAACCTTGGAATCATGCCCGATTTTGGCACTTACTGCCGGAATATACCGCGCCTTGCGCTCGACGAATCGCGTCGCAAGGGCGTATCTGAGGACATCATCGCCTTTCTATCCGATACGTATCACGAATCGGCCAAGCGCACGGGCCTGGTTGAGCGAATCAAGCGAATGGGCGGCAATGAAGCGGCCGAATGGCTGGCCCAGAGGGTCGAATTGAATGTCTGGATCAACGATAACCCTGAGCTGCTCGCGCCGGTGATGCCCTATGTCTTCCATGCCCACGCAAAGTTCTATGAGATGACCGAGGACATGGTCGAACCCGATGTCCGGTACGACGATGTCATGCGGGTGCTGATCGACCATGGCTATAACGGTTACATTTCGAGTGAGTACGAAGGCCAGCGATTGACGCAGGATATCGACCCGGGATACGACGAGATCGAACAAGTCAGGCGTCATCAGGCCATGCTCGCGCAGTATGTCGATCACGCATCTCCGTCGACTAACCGTACGGAGAGGGCGCATGGCGCGCGGTAATTTTTTCGGCTACGACACGTACATGATTTGTGACGACACCCTGCGAAACGTGCGGGAAGGTGAGAAAATCGTCGGGTTCTCACTCGAACTGCGCATTGCCAATTATCGCGGGTACTTGCTGTCTCAGATCGAGGATGTTCGCATCAGCGTGGATGGGCGGTGGATGGATCGCAGCACGCTGCGTTTCGCCATCAACGGCAAGCAGTACACACTGGCGGAGATGGAGACGGTGACGGACAACTGCTGGGGCATTCGCGATCGCGCCACGCTCGCTTGCCTCATGCCCGGCGGGTTGGGGGAAGGACTGCATGAGATCACGGTAGAAGAGCATATTCGAGCGTCATACATACCCATGGCGGCGATAGCCTTTTCGACCAAGAACATGGTTGCCCATTAGTGTTTGCCAGCACCTGTGCCTTCAATGAATTGATCGAGCTTTCGTGCGTGCTCGGCGTCACCATTGTAATACGGCATAGTTTTGGACAAACCGACGCTGAACATGGGCCGGGCATGCACCGTCCGCAAACAGGCTCTTAGAGCGATGGCCAGGGGGAAAGAACAGGGGCTTGGGATAATTAATACGGTGAAGTCCGGCGAGGCCGTGGGATCCCCACAAGTGGGTCATGCAACCATCAAGGGGGTTATTCTGGTTCTGGCACAGGCGTTGCCGATTATGGCCGTCGTGTCATTGTTCCCCGTGATACCGAAGCTAGCAGCGCAGTTCAGCTCGGTGCCAAACGCTGCCTATCTTGTTCCGATGATCATCACCCTCCCTTCCTTGGTGATCGCTCTCTTCTCGCCTGCCGCGGGCTGGCTGACCGACAGGTTTGGGAGGCGCCCGGTGTTCATTGCCTCTTTGACTCTCTACGCCGTTGCCGGACTCGCCCCCCTGGGACTATCGGATATTCGATTGATTGTGGTGAGCCGAGGAATTCTGGGGGTGGCGGAGGCAGGGGTAGTAACCGTCGCGAGTACACTGATAGCCGACTATTTTGGCGACAATCGTCACCGCTGGCTCGCAATCCAGAGCGGGCTCGGGTCGGTACTTGGGAACCCTGCTGATCGCCTTTGGCGGGTGGCTCGCGACCTTTAGCTGGCGGGGTCCATTCTCCGTCTACGTGGCCGCCATTCCTCTTTTGCTTCTATCAATCGTTTTTATTGACGAGCCGGTCATTGGCGTTCGTGTTGAGGCCTCGCAGGCACGGGGCAACATTTCCCTGGGCGATGGCGCTGGTTATCGGCTTGGTCTCGCTTGTCGCTTCGGCTCTCTATTATGTGGAGCCGACTCAGATTGCCTCACTGTTCAGCGAGCGCGGCGTGCAAACGTCATCACAAATCGGTTTGCTCCAGGCCTCTGTCAGCATTGCATATATTGCCGGCGCGTACCTCTACAAGCGAGTCAGTGACCGTGGCGTCAGTTTCCAACTGGCTATCGCGGGGGGGCTCATTGGGCTTGGCATGACTGGTATTGGCTTGTCGGGGACGTATTTGCAGGCCGCGCTTTGGGCGGTCCCACAGCAGCTCGGCGGCGGGATGGTCATTCCGACGCTGATAGCCTGGGCTCAAGGCAGCATGCCTTTCGACCAACGGGGGCGGGCGATGGGCATTTGGGCGACGTTTTTTTTCTCTGGCCTGTTTCTGTGTCCAACTATCGTGAACTTGACTGCCACTGCGGCGGGGGGGCTTTCCGCGGCGTTTTGGTTGCTGGGTTTGATTACCTGCGGACTCGCGGCAATCTGCTTAGTGAAGGCGCTTGGGGTACGACATTCGAGCGGCCCGGTCTTGAGGAATTTTAAGTGAGTGACACCCAGTTCGACTACATCATCGTGGGCGCTGGATCGTCTGGCGCGGTGCTTGCGGAAAGATTGACCGCAGACGGGCGCAACAATGTTCTGCTTGTGGAGGCGGGTGGTGAGAATCGCTCATCGTTTATCACGATGCCGCGTGGGTTCATGAAGATCTGGGGTAATCCGGAGTATTTCTGGAATTTCCCGGTCGAGAGCCAACTGGGCCGTCCGGAGGGCGAAGTCTGGGTCTATGGAAAGGGCTTGGGCGGGTCGAGTTCGGTAAATGGTACCTGGTATCTGCGCGGCATGGCGTACGACTACGATGCCTGGTCTGCCATGGGTCTACAAGCATGGAACTGGCAGCAAATCGAGCGCTGTTATAAAGACCTGGAAAGCTACCGCTACCCGCATGCGGATTCTTCGCGAGGCCGGGATGGTCCGCTGCAGATCACCGAGTCGCTGTACCGTTCTCCCGTAATTGAAGCTGTCCTCAAAGCAGGCGAGCAGATGGGGCTGCCGCGACTCGCGGACATCAACACGCCTCGGACGGAAGGTATCGGCTACACCCAAGCGACGGTCGATCGCCGGGGCCGCCGCGCATCGACTCGGGCCACGTTTCTTGAACGCGCTCAACAGCGCAGAAATCTAAAAATTCTGACACGGACTGTAGTCGAGAACATCCTGATAAGGAACAAGCGGGCCATCGGCGTTGCCTGTACTACGCCCGCGGGTCGCACCACCTTTATGGCGGACAAATGCGTCATCCTTTCGGCAGGGGTTATACAGTCGCCAAAGATACTGCAATTGTCAGGTATTGGGCCACGCGATGTGTTGCACGACGCAGGGGTTCCGCTGGTCCAAGAGCTTTCGGCCGTAGGCCGCAACTTGGCGGAACACGCCATGTTCTCGCTGTCGTATCGGCTGCGAAATGATCCGGGCGTGAACCGCGAATTTCATGGTTGGCGACTGGCAGCCCACGTTCTTCACTATTACTTAAGGCGCAGAGGCTTCATGGCCTTCACGTCGGTCGAAGTAACGGCGCTCATCGCCGCCGGAGGCGATAAGACCTGGCCGGATGTTCAAATCGGCGTCGCGCCCTTTTCCATGCGCAGTAGCGCAGAGAGGAAGGCCGACCCCGGCCGCGGATTGCTCGAGACGGAGCCCGGAATCACATTCAATGGCTTCTACCTTCGACCCAAGAGCAGGGGCACTGTGTCGATCTGCTCGGCCGACAGCTCGGTGCCGCCCAAGATTGAAGCTAATTGGTGGCAGGACACCGCTGATCGCGATCAGGCAGTCAACATGGTCAGGCTGGTACGCAGGTTCGCGGCGCAGCCGGCCCTCGCCAACTTCATTGGGGAAGAAACGGTTCCCGGAGCTGACGTACGAAGCGATGAGGACATCGCGCGGGCACTCCTTTGGATGATCAGCCCAGGCCTGCACGGCACGGGCACCTGCCGCATGGGGCTTGGCGATAACTCCGTTGTCGATGAGCGGCTCCGGGTTCACGGGATTTCTAGTCTCAGGGTCGTGGACTGCTCGGTCATGCCGACGCCCATGTCCGGCAACACCAATGGCCCAGCCATGGTCCTCGCCCAGCGCGCGTCGGAACTGATTCTCGAAGATGATTCCAAGGACTCGGAGCCCGGCTGATGAAGAGGCGTCCAAATCCCAGTGTTGGCGCCCAGTGTGCCGCGGGAGGTATCCAATGAGGAAAGTCTTTTGCGCCATGATGATGGCTCTTAGCTTATTCCCGATGGCGCACGTCGCGGGGGGCGAGTCTGCGCCCAGGAAGATCCAAGTACTTCTTATCACGGGGCATCAAAACACGGAACATGACTGGCGCTTGATGGAAGGCATTCTCCGCAAGACGCTGGAGGATGCGGGCCGTTTCGAGGTTCGGGTCACCGAGGAGTTTCGTGGCGCAACCGACGAAACGCTCGCACCCTACGATGTCGTCGTGATCAATTACCACGGCAAGGACCGGCTGCTCGATCCCGGCGAGATACGTTGGGGCGATCGGGCGGAGAGGGCCTTGTTTGACTTCGTCAAGGCGGGCAAAGGGGTGGTGGTCTACCACGCGTCGTTTGCGATGGGAGAGCCATCCTGGCCGGAGTTTGAGCATATGGCGGGTGCCGTTCTGCGATTTGACGCGGTCAGCCGACGCAATCCCGCAGCAGACTTTCCGGTCGATATCGTGGACCTGGACAATCCAATCACGCAGGGGCTGCGCCCGCAATATATCGACGTGACCGACGACATGTATGTGAGCATGCGCTGGGCGCCCGGCGAGGATATTCACGTGCTCGCGACCGGGTACGACGACCCGAAAGCCTATGGTGCCACCACTTGGCCGCCGAAGAACTACCCGCTCAAGTTGCCCGCCCGAGTAAAAGACTTGCCGGGTTTTGCCAAGACGCATCCCTTGGTGTGGACCAAGACTTATGGGAAGGGCCGGGTGTACGCGTTTACGCTCGGACATGGTCCGGAGTCGATGGCCCGTCCCTTCATTGTTGGACTCTTTACCCGCGGAACCGAGTGGGCCGCGACAGGCCAGGTGACGATCCCTGTGCCGCAGCTGGCGGCACGATGATTGATGGGGACTATTCCAGCGACTGGTCAGACGTTTGAAAAGTACAGATCGTCGTAACGAGGAATCGCCGGAGCCATGCAAAAATTCCATCCAAAGTATATGAAGATGAGCGTGCTGACTGCCGCTCTCCAGGAGTTGACTCCTCGGGCGCAGCGCGATGCCGATCCAGATCTGGCAGTCGAGGAGTGGCTGGCGTCCGCTCTCGAGATCGGGAGCCCCCCACATCCAGCTTTCGGCCGCTCTGCACCCCAGTGAAGGTGACGTGCCCGCCGAGGCCTTGCTGGATCCGGTCGCCAATACGCATGTATGCCCTGCAGCACGAGGTGCTGGCTTCCCAAGGCATCCCAATTCAGGGCGTCGGTCGTGAGCCCTACCGCAGTTGAGTGTCGGGAGTGCAGAGCTTGAGGGACTTAACGTGATACGGACAGATAACCCAAGTGGCCGCCGGCTTCGTGCCGGAATTGTGGGCGGTGGAAATGGTGCCTTTATCGGTGCGGTTCATCGAATGGCGGCCGAACTCGACGGCCAGGCTCTGGTAGTGGCCGGAGCGATGTCATCGAACGCTGAAATCGCGCGCCAGAGTGCGGCGGCCTGGTATCTTGATCGCTCGTACGATTCCTATGCCGAGATGGCGCGAGCCGAAGCACAGCGCGGCGATGGAATCGATTTCGTCATCATTGCCACCCCCAACCATGTGCATTATCCGGCTGCCAGGGCGTTCCTGCAGCAAGGCATCGCGGTCGTCTGCGAGAAGCCGCTCACCCATGCGCTGGAGGATGGGGAGGCGCTTGCCGAGCTGGTCCGGGAGTCGGGCCAGATCTTCGCCCTAGCGCATTGCTACACCGGCTATCCGATGGTGCGCGAGGCCAGGGAGCGCGTTCGATCGGGGGCGATCGGCGAAATTCGCAAGGTGCTCGTCGAATATCACCAGGACTGGCTCATGGAGCCTGTCGAACGTCGCGGCAACAAACAGGCCGGCTGGAGAACGGACCCAGAGCGATCGGGTGGCGGCGGTTGCGTAGGCGATATCGGTACGCATGCGGAGAATCTCCTGGAGTACATCAGTGGCGAGCGAGTTACCGCACTATGCGCGGACCTGAGCCGCTTTGTGCCCGGTCGGATTCTCGATGACGATGCCAATATCCTCGTGCGCCTGAGTGGTGGCGGCAAGGGCGCGCTATCGTGTTCGCAGGTAGCGTGTGGCGAGGAAAATGATTTGCGCATTCGAGTCTATGGAAGCAAAGCGGGACTTGAATGGCATCAACAGGAACCCAATACGCTGCTATTCAAGCCGATGGGCGCACCCTGGCAACGCCTGCGCACCGGAAGGCGTGATGGCGGCATTCGATAAGAGTTGGGAGTCGGGGGTTCCGTTCTCGATGGTGATTGCTCCCGACGGTAAGGTGCTCTTTCAGCACGCCGGTGAGATCGATGTACTTCAGCTTCGCCGCACGCTGCTCGGTCACCTGCCCGATGCCGGCCCATTCGCTGGCAACACGGAGTATTGGCGCCAGTAGCTGCGTCGACGGCGGGAATCCATGGGCGTCGGTAAGTTTATTGCAGCGATACTTGGCGCGCTCCTGATGCTGGCTGCAGCCGGGCGGCGCGCGACTGCCGACGACTGGCCGGTCTATGGCGGCGACAAAGCGGGTACTCACTATTCCTCATTGACGCAGATCGATCCCAGCAACGTAGACAAGCTGGAGGAGGTCTGGCGCTTCGAGAGTGGCGGGACAGGTGAGACGGAGACCAATCCGCTCATCATCGGCCGGACGATGTATGCCTACACGGCCTCGTTGAATGTTGTTGCACTGGATGCCGCGACCGGCAAGTTATTATGGAAATTTGATTCAGGATTGCGCGCGAGTGGCCCGCATCGCGGGCTCGCCTGGTGGAGCGACGGCACGGAAAAACGGCTGTTCGCCTCTGTCATGCACGTGCTGTATGCGTTGGACCCTGATACCGGGAGGCTTATCAGCAGTTTCGGCGACGAAGGGGGTGTGGATCTGCGCCAGAATCTGCGCGGCGATCCTTCCCAATACTTTCTCTCGATGACTTCACCGGGAATCGTCTACGAAGACGTTATCATCGTGGGCTTTCGAACTGTGGAAGTGGCGCCTGCACCTGCGGGGGATATCCGCGCCTACGATGTGCGTACAGGCAAGCTGCGCTGGTCGTTCCATACGATTCCGCATCCGGGCGAAGCCGGCTACGCGACCTGGCCCAAGGATGCCTGGCGCAACGCCGGCGCGGCCAACTGCTGGGCCGGCTTTGCGCTGGATGAGAAGCGCGGCATCGTCTACGCGCCCACGGGGTCGGCGGTCGCAGACTTCTACGGCGACGATCGCATTGGTGATGACCTGTACGCAAACAGCCTGGTCGCGCTGGACGCCGCCACTGGCAGGCGACTCTGGCATTTTCAGGGCGTGCACCACGATCTATGGGATCGAGATTTTCCCTCGCCTCCGGTATTGGTGACGCTGCATCGGAAAGGCAAACTCGTCGACGCCATCGCCCAACCGAGCAAGCAGGGGTTCCTGTTCGTACTCGATCGTGTCACTGGGAAGTCGCTGTTCCCGATCGAAGAACGCAGGGTCCCGCATAGCGACGTACCGGGCGAGCGCGCCTCAGCCACGCAGCCATTTCCGCTGATCCCCGTGCCGTTCGTGCGCCAGCGACTGACTGCGCAGTTGCTCACCCAGCGCACCCCCGACGCCCACGCTTTTGCGTTCGAGCAGTTCAAGTCGATGCGCAGCGGCGGCCTGTTCCAGCCTTTGCGGGTGGGCGAACCTACGGTGGTGTTTCCCGGCTTCGATGGCGGAGCGGAGTGGGGCGGGTCTGCCGTTGATCCTTTGACTGGTGTCCTGTATCTCAATGTAAACGACGTGGCCTGGTCCGGGAGCCTCGCCGAATCAGGTGATGGCGAGGGCACCGTCGGTGCGATGTATCGCGCGCATTGCTCGAGCTGTCACGGACTCGACCGGCGCGGATCTCCACCGGCCTTCCCTTCACTGGTGCACGTCGGTGAGCGGATGAGCGCGGCCGAGATCGCCGAGGTGATACGAACCGGTCGGGGGCGCATGCCGGCTTTCCCGGGGATTCCTCCATACGGTTTCGGCCTCCTAGCGGATTTTCTGCGCAATGAGGGCGTCGAGCCGGCGCCGCCCAGTACGCCCGCCGCCGTCGCAAACCGGCGCGATATGACGGCGAACATGTTCAGCGCGGGCAAAGCCGTGCGCTATCGCTTCACGGGCTACGACAAGTTTCTCGATCCCGACGGGTATCCTGCGGTAGCCCCACCCTGGGGTACTCTGAATGCAATCGATCTCAACACCGGCGCGTACCTTTGGAAGATCCCGCTCGGGAATTACCCCGAGCTAGCGGTCAAGGGCATGGCGGATACCGGCGGTGAGAACTATGGTGGCCCAGTCATCACGGGGAGCGGCCTGCTATTCATTGGCGCCACGATCTACGACCACAAGCTCAGAGCCTTCGACCGAAGCAACGGAAAACTGCTCTGGGAACACCAGCTTCCGTACGCGGGGACCGCGACGCCGGCGACCTATTCCATCGACGGTCGGCAGTACGTGGTGATCGCCACCAGCAACGCTCGAAATCCCAAGGCGCCGCAGGGTAATGCCTACGTGGCATTCGCGCTGCCCGACAACCCGTTGCAACTGCGGGCGCACCACGCCACAGCGGCCGTCAAGGATATCGACCGAGCGGTGCGGTGGTACCGGGACGTCCTGGGCTTCACCTTGCCGAGCGTGGTTCCCGGGCAGACGGCACCATACAGTTCGCGGAGATGAAAATCCCGGGCTATGGCGTAGGTCTGCTGCAGCTGCGCAGCGCGCCACCCGCTGGCCCCGAGACTGCAGCGGGCGCTGGCCCTGGTCCAGGTGAAACGGGCTGGCTGCACCTGGTATTCACGGTACCGGATGCGGATCGCACCTACCACATGCTCGAGGATCGCGGCGCCGAACCGTTTCTGCGTCATGGGCAGTCGTCCTCTCCGATTACGGTATTCATGTTGCGCGATAGTGAAGGAAACGAGATCGAGATCGCGGGTGAGCAGCAGTAGTGACAACTCCTTCAATATGAGACCACACGGCCGCGGCTCGATGACGGCAAGTTCCGTGGCCGAGCGTCTGGCTACGAACCACGTGGTTGGGACGTCTAAATCCCTCTCGGCCAATGTGCTCCAATCTGCGAGGCAACCGAAAAACTAGACTGAGGGAATGTCGAGCTCAATATACCCTCCAAGGGTTGCCTTGTTGACCGCTTCTACGATGATCTGCACGTGGGCGCGTAGTTGCGGCCACTGTTGGCGCCCGAGAACCACTATCGCAAGTTTTCGGCGCGTGAGATCTTGTTGATAGCGAATGTTCTTGTCTGTCGTAAGGAACACATCGAAGCCGGCGTTTTCGGCCGCCGTTAGCAAATCGCCATTCTTCAGCTTGTCCCATCCCTGTTGCGAAGCGGTGCTGACGGAATGCTGGTCGAGATAGGCACGAATTGGTAGAGGCGTTGCCTGATCAAAAGAATGCGCATCTAGCCGGAGTCTAAGCTGGCTCTCTCCCCCGCCGCTGAGCGCGACCTGGAAAGAATTTGGAAATACACGCTGGGGAGTGGGGACTTGAACAGGCGAACCGGTATACCGACCTGCTGACGGCGGCTTTCCAGGCGTTGGCCGAATCGCCGAAGTCGGCTCAGGCCTGCGATCATATACGTCAGGGATACCGCCGCCGTAATGTCGAACGATATATAATTTACGTTCGCATGAAGGACACGGTGTCGCGATCATTCGAGTGCTTCATGAGCGGATGAATGCCCCGCGACACGTGTAAGGCCTGCGGGCGGGTGACTTCCACCAACCTTCCATAGATTATTGAGTTGCATAATTTTTGCGGGACTCGGTCGTGTTTGGTTGTGCTCAGTGCTGCGCAGCTGCGAATGTGCAATAGACATTCCGCGAACCTGGTGATCATGAATCAATGGTAGTGCAACTACTTTTTCGCTCTTTCATTTTTGAGTCGGTGGTCATCGGTCTTGAACTTCAGGCTGCTGCCTCCTGCT
Organism: uncultured Gammaproteobacteria bacterium; assembly: GCA_963799885.1. GTDB lineage: Bacteria > Pseudomonadota > Gammaproteobacteria > Steroidobacterales > Steroidobacteraceae > Bog-1198. The sequence continues at coordinate 46,628 of CAWCYX010000013.1, forward strand.
TTGCCGGGTTGAGCAGCGCTTCCATCGAGAGATAGCGCCGCTTTCCCCACTTGGTCGATGCCACATGCCGCAATCGTGCAGCGGTGAGCATCAGCGCCGAGTGCCCGTAGGGAAAAGCTCCAACCACTCGAGTGCGTCTGCGGATCTCTCGGATAATCCGCTCGAGTGGGTTATTGGTGCGGATCTGCCGCCAGTGGTTGGACGGATAGCTAGTACGTCAAGGTCTCGATGGCCTTTTGTTCGACCAAGTCCGCAGCGCGCTTTAACTTCATCGCCTTGAGCCTGGCCGCGACCTCTTTGGCCTTGGCGTACGCTGCCGCTCGATCTTCCTGGGCGTGGATCGCCTTGAGCATGCGCGCGACCTCCGCCACTTTGTTGTTCGGCGCATGACTGAACACGTAGCGATAGAAATGAACCGTGCAGCGCTGCCAATCGGTCTTGGGCTGGAACACGCTTGATGACCTAATCGACCGTCATTGACTGCTGATGCATCAGCCAGGGGCTAATCGTTGGTGCGCTCGGGCACAGGCGTGCTCGTTGTCGCCGACGGACTCAGTGACGCGAGGATCTTGTCGCGGCAGATCGACAGGATTTCGTCGGCCAGCGGCGAATCGTCCGGGCAGGCGCGCGACAGGACGATGGCACCGACCGCGTGCGCCAGCATGTCGAGCGACCGGGCTCGCGCCTGGCCTGCGTCTGCACCGTCGAACGAAGAGTCCTCGTGGCTCAGCGCCGCCAGCAGGCTCTCGATGCCGGCCGCAAACGTGGTCCGGACCGCTTCCGGTTGACGCGCGGCATCCCCGCCCAGCGCGGCCATCGTGCAGCCGGTCGCGCGGGTGTCGCGGTGCTCGCGCGAGAGATAAAGCCGCACTAACTCCGACGTGTCCACACTAGCGGTCAGGGCCGAGGTCTGTGCGATGCCGCAGGCTGCCGATTCCGCCATCAGGTCGGCCTTGGAGCGGAAGTGTTTGTAGAAGCCGCCGTGGGTGAAGCCAGCGGCGGCCATCAGATCGGCAACCCCAACCCCGTCGTAGCCGCGCTCCCGAAACAGAGTGGCGGCCGTCTCGACAACGTGTGCCCGGTTGGCCTGCGCCTGTGCCTTGGTGACCTTCATTGCTCGTCCACGGTGGGTTTACGCATGCACATAAGGCTTCACTATACATTGATGTCGACCGTAATCAAAATATTGACAATTAAGATGATGGTCGTCATCATTACAATGTCCGCCTACTTGCGACTGCCAGAACTCATCTTGAGAAGGAAAAGTACCTATGACCACGCTTCCGACTGTCCTCATCACCGGCGCCTCCAGCGGCATCGGCGCGACCTACGCCGAGCGCTTCGCACGCCGTGGCCACGACCTCGTGCTGGTTGCGCGCGACAAGTCGCGCCTGGATGCCCTGGCAGTGCGCCTGCGTGAGGAAAGCAATGTGGCCGTCGAGGTGCTGCAGGCCGACCTGACGCAGCCCGCCGACCTGTCCGCGCTCGAAGCTCGTCTGCGCAAAGACGCTCGCATCGGTGTCCTGATCAATAACGCCGGCATGGCTCAGTCGGGCGGCTTCGTGCAGCAGACCGCTGAGGGCATCGATCGCCTGATTGCGCTCAACACCACGGCGCTGACGCGGCTCGCAGCCGCGGTCGCTCCGCGCTTCGTGCAGTCCGGTAGCGGCGCGATCGTCAACATTGGCTCGGTGGTGGGTTTGGCGCCCGAGTTCGGCATGTCGATCTATGGTGCCACCAAGGCTTTCGTGCTGTTCCTATCGCAGGGCCTGAACCTGGAGTTATCGCCCAAGGGCGTCTACGTGCAAGCGGTGCTGCCGGCGGCGACCCGCACAGAGATTTGGGAGCGTGCCGGCATTGACATCAACACCCTCTCCGAGGTGATGGAAGTTGGCGAACTGGTCGATGCGGCACTGGTCGGCTTCGACCGCCGCGAACTGGTCACGATCCCGCCGCTGCACGTGGCCGGACGCTGGCAAGCGCTGGATGGCGCGCGTCAAGGACTGCTGTCGGACATTCGACAAACACACGCGGCCGAGCGCTATCGGCCACACACAACATGAAAGCACTCACTTTCAAACGCTATGGCAAATCGCCCGAGATCGGGTTCGCCGAAGTTCCCCGCCCCACGCTAAAGCCCGACGAACTGCTCGTTGAGGTTCATGCTGCGGGCGTGAACCCGATCGACAACATGATCGTGACCGGGCTCTTCAAAGCCGTCCTGCGATTCCATCTTCCAGCCACGCTGGGTAGCGATCTGGCCGGTGTGGTGATCGAGGTCGGTAGCCACGTGACTCGCTTCAAGCCAGGCGATGCCGTCTTCGCCAACATCTTCGACCTTGGTACGGGCTCGATCGCCGAGTTCGCGGTGGTACCGGAGAGCGTTGCCGCACTGAAACCAGCCAATCTCGACTTCGTGCAGGCGGCATCGATCCCCATGGTTGGGCTCACCTCGTGGCAAGCGCTGAAGGAACGCGCGAATCTTCGGGCCGGTCAGAAGGTGTTCATCCCGGCAGGCTCCGGCGGTGTCGGCACGTTTGCGATCCAACTGGCAAAGCACCTTGGCGCCGAGGTGGGAACGACCACCAGCACGGGCAACGTTGGACTGGTGCGCAGCCTTGGCGCAGACGAGGTGGTTGACTACAAGAAGCAAGAATTCGAGAAAGTGCTGCGCGGCTACGATGCGGTGCTTGGCACCGTCCGGGGTGACGCGTTAGAGAAATCCGTCGACATCCTCAAGCCGCGCGGCACGATGGTCTCTCTGGTCGGGCCGCTGGACGCAGCATTCGCTCACGCTCGACGGCTGAACTTCGTCCTGACGTTCGTGTTCAGGTTGATGAGCCGCAAGATCAAGCGCCATGCGAAGAAGCGGGAAGTCACCTACTCATTTCTTTTTGCGCGCCCCGATGGCGACCAACTCGCCGAAATCGGCGAACTCCTCAAGACGGAGCGCATCCAGCCGGTGATCGACAAGGTGTTTCCATTTGCGCAAGCCAAAGAGGCGCTTGAATACCTGGCTCGAGGGCGCGCCAAGGGCAAAGTCGTTGTCCAGATCAAATGAACTGTCCAATCATGTTCTACCGCTCCACGTCTCACTCTTCGGTAGCGGTCCCGTTTAGTCGGATCTTCACGTCACAGCTTCGCGCACCGCAACTCGCCCTCCCAGGTTTTCGGCTACCCAGTCCGCGATGTAGGCGCCGGCATTCGCGGAGTTATCGAAACTGGCGTGTTGTACACCCCCCTCGCGCGCCGTAAAAATCTTAAGTTCCCGCTTTGGGCTATTGACCAGTTGGTCGTAGGTGCGCTGTGCCCAATAAAGCGGGATTTGCGAATCCTTCTCGCCATGCGTCACGAGAAAGGGGACCTTGATGCGGTCGAGCACTCCATCCAAATGCACGTTTTCCGCTATTTGCATAAAGGCGTCCGTATCCTTGCCGCCCCACACCCAGCGAACATGCTCCCAATAATGCGGAACCGGGAAGGTTCCCTCGCGTAGCAGGCGTTTCTTTTGCACATCTCGCCAGTCGTGGTTGGCGCCCCACGCGACCCCGATAGCAAATCGCGGTTCGAACGCAACCGCACGTGGACAATAGTATCCGCCGAGCGAGACGCCCTCGAGCCCAATACGCTTCGGGTCGACATCAGAACGCGTCTCGAGATAATCCACAATCTTGCTCGCCCATACTTCCGTGTTGTAGACCGCCTTCATATCATGCAAACGCAACGCCTCGCCGGTGCCGGGTTGATCGATGACCAAAGACGACACGCCTCGTTGCGCCAACCATCGCGGCAGCCCGACGAAATACCGCATTTCCTTGGTACTATCCAATCCATTGATTTGCACGAGTATCGGCCCCGGGCCATTGGTGCGCTCCGCCCGCACATACAGCCCCGCAATATGAGCGCCTAGGTATGGAACCTCAATGCGCTCGCAGTTGGCTCCTGCCAACTTACTACCCCGGCGGAACGCAGTCTGCAGCTGCGCATACAGATCCGCACGCCCCGGGCTGCTGTGGCCCTGCATGCGCTCGGCCGTCAAGTAGTACATCGACGCTCGCTGCAATTTTTCCCCAGCGGAAATCAAGCGTCCCCGCTGCTCGTCTTCCGCGGCCAGTGTGCGGAGCTTATCGCCCATGGCGACCCAGCTTTGCGCAAAGGCGCGAGTGCCCTCCGCATCGGATTGCTTGGAGGCATCCAGAAGTGGAGCGCACATCTCCTCGATCTCGCCCATCCGCGCGCCCATCTCTATCGCAAGATTGACCGAGAGATTCCAAACGTAATTGGTGGGGAAGTACCTGAACACTCAGGCACCTTAGTCAAACATCCGGGCTTGGGTACAATTGATTGATTAGATACCACCCATCGATGCCGTTCATCCTCACAAACCGATAGCCTGTGATTTCACATGTTCAATCAGCCAGCGCAGTCCTTGGTCACTATTACGCATGGAGTGCCACTGAATGCCTTCTTGTACGACTGGCATCGCCATGGGAATAGGAAGTAAACGCAAAGCCGAGGTCCGGGCAAAGTACTCCGCATGCAGACGATTCAAGGTCGCTATACGATTGGTCCCTACGACGGCGTCGGGTATTGCGGAGAACGACGGTACCCGCATTTCAATTCGTCGAACCACGCCTTTGGCTTCGAAAGAAGCTTCTGAGAAAGCGGGAAGTCGCTGTGGACCAAAATGGGCGACGACATGTCCGAGATTGAAGAATAGGCTTTCGTCCAGACTATCCGCGACCTCAGTATTTCCAGTCCAGCAAACACAAACCAGTTCGTCATCAAAAAGAGGTTCTGAGGGATGTTTCGGCGATAAATAATCATTTAGCGTAATGAGCAAATCGACATTTCCATGTTCGAGTCGTTCAATCGCGACCTGATCTGGCGACGAGATGTCGAACGTCACGTGGGGCGCCTCACGTGAGGCGCACTTCAACGCTTTGGCCAGGAGTACCGCATACACGTAGTCCGAACTCACGATGTAAAAGCGGCGGTCCGATGTTTGCGGATCGAAGTGCAATGGAGTCGCTACGGTCGACCGGATCAGCATCAAGACCTCTCGGACCGGACCTGCCAATTCCTCCGCTTTTGGGGTCAAAATCATTTTTCGGCCGGCCGGCACCAGCAGACTATCTTGAAAGTACTCGCGAAGCCGGTTCAGAGCGGCACTCATGGCCGATTGGGTCAGATGTTGAGCGTCGGCGGCTGCGGTTACGCTTTTCTCCTCTATCAGCGAATCCAAAGCGACGAGTAAATTCAAATCGAGGCGTTCGAATCGCATGGTACGACCTCCGGCGGGAACGCAATCGCGCCGGTCGGCTCGCTCCCTCCAAGGGAGTATTCGCTAACGAATGCACGAGACCGCATTTTCATTCATATCTGCCATTTAAGGAATCGATTTCCCGAATGATGGTCCGCTTCGTATCTTACCGCAACCTCGCGGCACCGCATGGCGCAAAATCCAAACGCCTCGTGCTCGAGATTCGATTGATATAGGTGACCGCAATGGCCTTGATGAACAAAGCGCTGGTAATCGGCGGCGGAATCGCCGGTATGAGCGTCGCCATTCAACTGCGCAAATTGGGGAGTCAGGTTGATCTGGTCGAGATCGACAAAGACTGGCGCGTCTACGGAGCCGGTATCACCTTGTCCGGTCCCACATTGCGTGCATTCAAGGAGATCGGCATCATCGATGCTCTCGCGAGGCACGGTGCGCTCACCGACGGTCTTGAACTGTACACGGCTCAGGGCCACAAGATTGCCGATGTGCCGACCCCGCGCATTGCCGGACCCGAAGTGCCGGGATTGGGTGGCATCATGCGCCCGGTACTCGCGAGCATTCTGCGCGAGGCCACGTTGGCTGCGGGAACGGCGGTACGCTGCGGAACCACGTTTGCCTCCATAGAGCAGTCTCACAGCAAAGTGGAGGTTTGTACGACCGACGGGCGCCGCGAAACCTATGATCTCGTGATCGGCGCGGACGGATTGCAGTCCGCGGTGCGCAAAACAGTGTTCAAAGATGCTCCCGCTCCGACCTACACCGGCCAGGGCGTGTGGCGCGCAGTGGCGCCAAGACCCCCGGAACTCAAGGGAGCTGCCATGTTCATGGGTAGCCCGCTCAAGGTCGGCATCAATCCTATTTCTCAAGAGCAACTGTATCTCTTCTTGACTGAACCCAGGAATACACCGGAATTTGTGAATGAGAGTGAATTGATTGGAACTTTGCGCGGTCTACTCGTCGGATTTGGCGGCCCAATCGCGCCGATTCGCGCAGGGTTGAATGAACATTCGCACGTTCTGTACCGACCATTTTGGAAGCTGTTGCTACCGGCTCCGTGGTATTCAGGACGGGTACTGTTGATTGGCGACGCAGTACACGCCACCACACCGCATCTCGCATCGGGAGCCGGAATCGGAGTGGAGGACGCTGTTGTCATCGCGCAAGAGATTGCCAAAGCGTCGACTATCGGCGACGCCTTGAACCAGTTCATGGACCGCCGCTTCGAGCGATGCCGTGTGGTCGTCGAAAGTTCGGTGCGCCTCGGCGATCTGGAAAAGCAGGGCGGCTCGAAGGAGGCGCATGAACAACTGACGCGCGAGGCGATGGCCACGCTGCTGGCTCCGATTTAGGCCTCATCAAGGAGCCTCATGAACTATCTACGCAACACCTGGTATGTGGCTGCTTGGGATGGCGAGGTCGACATCCAGTTATTGAGCAGGAAACTCCTCGGCGAGCAGATCGTCCTTTTCCGCGATTCCCGCGGAACCGTCCACGCACTTGGAGACCGGTGCCCGCACCGGTTTGCTCCGTTATCACTCGGTAAGCTCGTGGAAGGAGTGGTGCAATGCCCGTATCACGGGTTGCGATTCGACGGCAGCGGCGCCTGCGTTCACAATCCCCACGGAGCGGGCACGATCCCCAGGGCGGCGCGGGTTAAATGTTATCCAGTCATCGAGCGCTACAGCGCCATTTGGATCTGGATGGGTGAGCCCGCCGCTGCGGATGTGTCGAAAATACCGGATTTTTCGTGCATGGACTCCGATCATTGGTTTGTGGGCAAACGCTACCTGCACGTCAAAGCCAACTACCTGCTTGAGAATGACAACATACTGGACCTGTCTCACATCGAATTCCTTCACGCGGAAACACTCGGTGGTGCAGCCGTGAATCGCGCCATCGGGTCGATCGAGCAAAAGCGGAATACCGTGTGGGCCTATCGGCAGACCGTGGCGGAGGTCATGACCGATTTCCTGTATGACCATATGGGGCTTGCGCGAGGTATGCCGGTCGATCGATGGTTCGACGTGCGGTGGGATCCACCGTCCAACCTGTTGCTGCTGGCCGGCGCCACGGCAACCGGGAGACCTCGCAGTGACGGCCCAGAGACTCATTTTCCGCACCTTTTTACCCCGGAGACAGAGATCACCACGCATTATTGGTTTTCAGCCTGCTACCCAAAGGCGATGGGGCCCTCTGGAGCAGAACTGGCAGAGAAGACCGTCGCCGGTGTGGAGGTTCCGTTCACGCGCGAGGACCTGCCGATGCTCGAGCAGCAACAACGTTCGATGGGCACAAGTGACTTATGGTCGCTCAAGCCCGTGCTTCTCAAGGGGGACGCGAGCGCGGTCCGGGCTCGCCGGGTACTGGAGAAGATGATTCGCGAAGAAATTTCTCAACAGCCAAACGTTACTGAGTAAGCGCCCGTGTGCCACTAGGGGTTGGGAGTCAGCGGATTGAGTTATCTCAGAAATACGTGGTATGTCGCCGCATGGAATGAGGATATCGAGCCGGGAAAGTTTCTCGCGCGGGTCAAAGCGGCTTTGATACCGGATTACGCATTCTTGGAAGCGACGCCGGTGACCGCCCGATGTCGCGGCTATTTGCCGACAGACGCCAATTATCAGCTCGTGGTCGATAACATCATGGATTTGTCTCACGTCGACTATCTTCATGCAGGTACCTTGGGGGGCGGCGCGATCAGCCGCACCAAAATCAGTGTGAACGAGCTGAACGATGGTCGGTTACACGTCAAGTGGATGTCGCCGAACGAGGTGCCCCCGCCGGTCTTTGGCGCTCACCTTCCCGATCCAACGCCAAGGCGGATGTTTGGACGGAGGTGTTCTGGACCGCGCCAGGCAATATGCTGCTGCATACCGGGGCATCTCCCGTGGGGCGTCCCTTGGAAGAGGGGGTTGATACTCACAATTTGCACTTGGTGACACCGCGCGATGAAATGCACACGCATTACTTTTATGCCGCTACGCGAAGCTTCAATGTGATAGACGCCGGCTTGAATGCGTTTACGGCGAGCCTTCTCGAGAAAATTTTCGTTACCGAAGACAAGTGGATGCTTGAAGCGCAACAAAAACGCATGGGCACGGCTGATCTCCTGTCTCTCGAACCGGTGCTTTTGCCAGGTGATGTGGGCGCGATGCGTGCGCGACGAATGTTGCAGCGAAAATTGCACGCCGAGCAGATGACAGCAGCAGGCTCGGCCGATTGAGTGCACCAGACAGCAGGCGCTATTCGCATCGCTCTGCAGAGGGCTTGCAATTGGTCGTCTGATGGCAACGTATTAACGAAATAGATTCCAAGCATTAGCGCAATCACGCGTGCGAGTACTCGCAGGGCGCTAGCATTCGCGCTTGGCTTGTATTCAAAGATGGTTTGGCGCATGGGGAGAATTAGATGAAATACGAAGTCACTCACGCGGTTGCGGGATGCCTGCTGGCGCTCGTTGCAAGCGCGGCAACGGCAGGTCAAACCGCGACTCCCGCAGCTGAAACGGCGGGCGGAGGGGCTCTGGAGGAGATTGTAGTTACTGCGCAACGACGCGAGGCTCCAACAGGCGGCGATCGCGGTGACGGCGATTACCGGAAGTCTGATGTCCGACGCAAACGCAATCAGAGTACAGGACCTCACGCAACTCGTGCCGTCTTTGCAGGTGTCCACTGCGGCCGGTCCCTATCCGCTTTTTTATCTGCGTGGGGTGGGCAACTTCAACGGCAATGCGTTCTCAGATGCCGCCATTGCCTTCAACGTTGATGGCGTCTACATCTCCCGACCCTCATCGACGAGCGGCACGTTTTATGACCTCGACCGCATCGAGGTGTTGAAGGGGCCGCAGGGCACCCTGTACGGACGCAATGCAACGGGCGGCGCGATCAATGTGATTACCAATAAGCCCGCCGACGAGTTGAGCGGACAGGCGACCATTGATTTCGGAAATTATGGCGCCAAGAATTTCAATGGTGTTCTGAACGTCCCCTTAAGTCAAACCGTCGCTGCGCGATTGGCAGTGCAATCGACTCAACACGACGGCTACCTGTCCGACGGCACCGACGACGATAAGGGGCGCGCTGCGCGATTGCAGGTGAAATTTACGCCTAATGATGCCCTAAGCATCGACACGAGCGCGGACTACTACCATCAGGGAGGCAAGGGTCCGGGTTCGACAGTCATCCAGAGTACTGGGAGCTTCGTGGACGGCAACCCCCGCATAGGCAACACATCGGCGCCGATCAATGCGCTGTATTCGCAGACGTTCTATTTCTTGGCCGGCAACAACTTTGGGCCTCTGTTGGATAAGGCATTGGCCGTATCACCGTTACCCGCCAGCGTCCACCAGGATAACGACTTCTGGGGCTTGAGTGCGGCCGCGAATTGGAAAACCGATGCGGGAACCTTGACGGTCATTCCCGCCTATCGCCACGGCAAACTCGACTATGCGAGTACCGCCCCGGGATTCTTGATCGACCAACGAGAGACCGACAAGCAGGGTTCCTTCGAAGCCCGCTTCGCCTCGAACACGAACCAACCGCTGACCTATCTCGCCGGCATCTACTACCTCGACGAAAAGATCGATGGCAATGCCGTCTACGACCAACAGTACAATCAATCGACGCAAGTGTACGACTTATCGACCAAGAGCTATGCCGCCTTTGGCCGCTTGGGCTACGCGATCAGCGACACCTTTCGGCTAACCGGCGGAATCCGGTATACGGACGACAAGAAAAGCATGAACGGGGCTCTCAATGCCAGTGCGGCCATCTGCCCTGGGTCGTTCATTCCACCTCCGTTCGGGCCGCAGTTCTGCTTCGGGGGCGTGGGCCAAGCGATCGTTCCGAGCCTGCCGATCCATATATCACCGAGCAATAGCTGGAAGGAAACGACGTGGCGCGACGGCGTCGAATACGACGTTACGCCGGCGTCGCTGCTCTATGCCACGGTCGAAATCGGATTCAAGGCGGGTGGATTTTTCTTCAGCCATGATGCTCCCGTGTATCAGCCCGAGAAAATTACGGCCTATAGCGTGGGCTCGAAAAACCGCTTCCTGGACAACAGGCTGCAGTTGAACGCCGAGGTCTACTATTGGTTGTACAAGGGTCAGCAAATCTCGGAGATCGGCCAGGACAGCACCGGAACCGTGATTTTTCCCACGTCAAATGTGGGGAAATCAACCCTGAAAGGCGTAGAACTCGAGGGACAGTATTTAATTACAGCAACGACGTTGTTCATGGCTGATCTGGAATTGTTGGACGCCAGGTACAACGATTACGTCTATACGGCGCCGAATTTCGGCGTTCCCCCGACTACCGCCTGTCCCTACACCACGCTCGCCGGCGGAAAGTATCAGATCAACTGCAGCGGGCAGATCCCGCCGCAGTCGCCGAAACGATCATTCAATTTCGGTTTGCAGCAAACATTTCCAATCGGCAATAGCTCGATCGTGGCCGATGCTCGCACGCACTACCAATCGGCGACCCTCACCGGATTGGAATTTGCCGCGATCGAGATGCAAGGCAGCTATTGGATGAGCGACGCAACCCTTGGCTACCATGGGCCCAAGGACCGCTGGGATGTGACCGGCTACATCAACAACATTTCGAATAGGACCGTCATCCAGGGCACCTTTCCCCATCCGCTTGCCGGATTTTCACTCGAGGCGGCAACGCTTCGACCGCCGCGAACCTATGGTGTGCGTTTGGGCGTGAAGTTCTAGGTGCCCGCAATTAGACAGGAGAGACATGAACGTCATTGGACCTGATGCATTGGTTTTCGGCGTCGACGATGTCGGCGGCAGCACCCAGTACCTGACAGACTACGGCCTGCGGCCGGTCGGGATAGATGCTGCCGGCGGTCGCTTTGAAGCGCTCGACGGCACATCGGTTGTCATCAAGCACAAAGACGACGCTACCTTGCCGCCGCCGCTGGGTACGGCGAGTATGTTGCGCAAGACCCTCTATGGCGTACAGGACAAGGCGACGCTCGCATCGATTGCCGCCGAACTCGACAAGGACCGCGCCGTGCGGCACCTACCCGATGAATCCATCGAAAGTCTGGACGATATGGGGTTCGTGATCGGCTTTCAGGTGACGGTGCGCCGGCCGCTACACCTGCCCGCGGAAGCGATCAATGCGCCGGGCGCCCCGGCACAGCGGCCTGCGAACGTGGTCGCGGTCGACGAGAACGCAGTGATCGTGCCGCGCACGCTGTCGCACGTCGTGTATTTCGTTCCTGACGCGGTGAAGGCGGAGGCCTTTTACGTCAAGCGGCTTGGCTTTCGATGTACCGACCGCTTCATCGGCGCCGGACCTTTCCTCCGGCCGGCGGGTAATCCGGATCATCACACGCTGTTTATGATCCAGACGCCGCCCTTCATGAAAGGCTGCGAACACTTTACCTTTCACCTGGCTGGCCCGACGGAACTGATGCAGGCGGGTACGCGTTTCGTGAACAAAGGTTATCAAAGCTTTTGGGGTCCGGGACGGCATCGGTTCGGCTCCAATTGGTTCTGGTATTTCAACAGTCCGCTCGGTTGCCACGTGGAGTACGACGCGGATATGGATTTGCACGATGAGTCCTGGGTGGCACGCGAGGCGCCGCTCAGTGCCGATGCATCCCAGTTGTTCCTATTCCAGCAGCGCGATAAATGGGCGCCCGGCGGGCCACCGGCCGGTGGCGCCAAGCGATGAGGCCCCGGGTGATTTGCGAGGCCGCTCGAACTGCGATGCTGGCAATGATCCAGCGGGCGTGCGGTCGCGCTTACGCCGGCCATGGTGATGAGCGGCGCCGCCATTGGGCCTTTATTGGGGGGTCTTCTGGTCGCGGGCTTTGGAATACCGAGTCTAGGCATCGTCGCGCTGGTGATCGGGGTCGTTTCCTTCACTTGTTACCGCTGCGCGTTCTCTTGGCGCTCGTCGGGCGCTACCAGTCGTCTGGAGACGTGTGAGATTCGAAATGAGCTTTGAGGTGCTGTGCCGACTGGTTGATTTGGTCGACGGCGACGCCCGCGGCTTCGATCCCCTGCGAGAGGGACGCGATACGCTGTTCGTCGTGCGCCAAGAGGATCGGCTGTACGCGTGGCGGGACGCCTGCCCGCATGAAGGCGGCACTCCGATGGCTTGGCGCAAAAATGCCTACCTCAATGCCGACCGGAGCCGCATCGTCTGCCATGCCCATGGTGCCCTGTTCGACATCGCGACCGGGCTGTGCCTGCTTGGGCCCTGCATGGGGCAATCGCTAACTGCGGTGCCAATCGTGTTGCATGCCGACGGCGCGATTGCTGTGTGGCTGGATTCACCGGTTGAACCAGCATGATGCGAAATCTTCGCAAGGATCGTGGTGGTTTGTTCCGAAGCGCCGAGAGGACGTAACCGATGACCGGCGCGCCGACCCTGATGACCAATCCCTTCGATGAGGCTTTCCTCGGCGATCCTTACGCGCACCACGATGCCCTACGCGATGCGGGCCCCGTGGTGTGGCTGGGCTCGATCGGCGTTTATGGAATGGCCCGTTATGCGGAGGTCCAGGCTACCCTCAAAGATCACCGATCTTTTTGCTCTGCTCGCGGCGTCGGCCTGAGTGATTTCGCCAAAGAGGAACCTTGGCGCCCGGCTTCTCTTTTGCTGGAGGCCGACCCGCCGTTGCACGATCGAACGCGCGCATTGATGAATCGCATCGTTTCGCTGAGTGCACTCAGGGCGCTGCGGCCGATTTGGACCACTCATGCCGAGGCTCTGGTAGGGCGGTTGGCGACGGGACGGCGATTTGATGCAGTCCGCGATCTGGCCGAAGCCTATGCGATGCTGGTCTTCCCTGACACCATTGGGCTGCGCAAGACGGGGCGCGAGCACTTGCTGACCTACGCGATGAGCACCTTCAATGCTTTTGGGCCGCGCAATGAGATATTCGAACGCAGCGTGGCTGTGGCCGGCGACGCCATCCAGTGGGTCAATGATTCCTGCCGGCGCGCGAACCTCGCCCCGGGCGGATGGGGCATGTCGGTATTTGCAGCCGCGGACCGTGGCGAATGCACTGAGCAAGAGGCGGAACGACTGGTGCGCTCCTTCTTGTCTGCGGGTGTCGATACGACCGTGAACGGAATCGCCCACATGATGCTTGCCTTCGCGACCTTCCCACAGGAGTGGGAGAAATTGCGTGAACGACCGGCCCTCGGCCGCGGAGTGTTCGACGAGTCCTTGCGCTGGGATTCGACGGTACAGACATTTTTTCGAACCACCACGCGCGATGCGAGCGTCGCCGGCGTCACCATTCCTGAGGGGTCGAAGGTGCTCCTTTTCCTCGCCGCTGCCAATCGCGATCCGCGTCACTGGACGAACCCGGAGCGCTTCGACATCGAACGAAAGAACTTCGGTCATGTGGGATTCGGATTTGGTGTGCATCAATGCCTCGGTCAAATGGTGGCCCGGCAAGAAGCAGAGCTGGTGCTGAATGCACTGCTGACGCGTGTGCACTCGATTCGCGTGACGGGTCAGGTCACCCGCCGACTCAACAACACCTTACACGCGATCGAGTCCCTGCCGATCGAAGTGGACCCTGTCTGAAGGAGCGCGCATGAAACTGGCAAGCAAGCGCAATGGGTTGCCCGACGGGGGTCTCGTCGTGGTTTCACGCGATCTGCGCATCACAGTGTCGGCGGAGTTTATAGCGCCCAATATGCAGACCGCCATCGATCGCTGGGAGGAGCTATCGCCGGGACTGTATGCGCTCTACGATCGCCTGAATGACGGCCGCGTCGCGAATGCGACGGCCTTCCGTCCGCACGACATGATGGCGCCTTTACCGCGCGCGTGGCAGTGGCTGGACGGTTCTGCCTTTCCGTCGCATGGCAATCTGATGCAGAAGGCGTTCAACCTGCGCCCCATCGTCACGGATCTACCGCTGATGTATCAAGGCATGTCGCATCAGTTCCTAGGACCCACCGAAGACGTGCCTTTCGCGACCGAAAAAGACGACATCGATTTCGAGGGTGAGTTCGGCGTCATCACCGGTGCGGTTCCCATGGGGACCACCGCCGCGAAGGCCCTCGGCTCCGTGTTGCTCGCCGTGCAAATCAACGATTGGTCGCTACGCGCTCTGGCCCCGATCGAGATGAAGACCGGTTTCGGATGGATTCAGGCAAAGCCCGCCTGCAGCGTGGCGCCGGTGGCAATCACCCTGGACGAACTGGGCCCGTCGTGGGTTGATGGCCATCTTGTGGCGACCCTGGATGTGCAGCGTGGCGGAACACCCTTCGGCGCGGTGCCGTCCACCGAAATGGCCTTTGGTTTCCACGATCTAATCGCGCATGCTGCGCGAACGCGCAGCCTCTGTGCCGGCACCATTATTGGCTCAGGCACTATTGCGACGGCTTCGTTTCGCGACACGGGGTCCTGTTGTATCGCTGAGCGTCGAGCCATCGAAATGTTGGATTTTGGAGCGCCGCAGACCAGCTTTCTAAGCTTCGGCGAGCGTGTACGCATGGAGGCGCGGATTGCCGGCCGCGCCGATCCGTTATTTGGCGCAATCGAACAGATGGTCGTTGAAGGAGCTAAAACATGACATTGAAGCCATTTCGCCGGGTCGTCACCGGCCATGATAATGCCGGCCGAGCGATCATCCGGTCCGATGCGCCGCCGACGCGGGTGCAGGTCGTCGGCCGCAGCGGGCCGACCTTCTACGAAGTCTGGAATACGCGTGAGACGCCGGCTCTCATCGATCGCGACAGCGGGGAGCCCGCCGAGCCGCAGTTGATGCTTGCGCCGCCGAGCCAGGGGACCCGAATTCGCGTACTCGATATACCGCCTGAAACGGAGGAGATGGCAAAGATCGACGCGGCTGAGGCTCGCGAGCACTTCGCTGCGGTCGGCGCTGCCGAGGCATCGACTCACGGTGCTGGGCAGTCCAGGCATCCGTTCATGCACCGCACGCAGTCGATTGATTACGGCATTGTGCTCGAGGGTGAGATTACCTTGATCGTTGACGAGGGCGAGACCACGGTGAGCGCCGGCGACATCGTCGTCCAGCGCGGCACCAATCATGGCTGGGCGAATCGCTCCGGCCGGAACTGTCGGATCGCCTTCGTTCTGGTCGATGGTCGGTTTACGGATGGTCTCGGCTAAGCAGGACATGCGGATTTCTGAGTGAGTTGGTTGGACGGTATCTCGCGGACGGCTGGACAGATTGCACAATCGGAACAAACGGATTTGGCGCGGGACTTTTGCCATGCGCGCCGACCAGGAAGCCGCCGACTATGGGTCCGAGTACCGCGCCGACGCGCCCGACACCCAACGCCCATCGACCGCACACCAAAGCGCGAGACTGGGCATCCCTCGACCGTCCTCGAAGAGCCGCGCCGGTCGCAAGACGTCCGCCGCGGGGGCCAGAGGTGCGAGCGCAGAAAGGGGGGCGATGAGCCAGCGAGTGCCTGGGACGTGCGCCAGGTCTTCCGGTTTTTTGGGCACCGCAAACGAGCTGCAGTGCCGGGCTCGGTTCACCTTCCAGGTGGGCGGGGCCGATTCACCTCGAGCACAGGCTGCGAGAAACACGCCGATCACCACCAGGGACCGTCGCACGTCAGTCGCGGGTCGCGCGGCCAGATGAAAGCCGCCTCGGCAGCGGAATTACTGAAAAATAGCTGATCTCTGACCGCCCCACCCGCTTCCAACCGCATTCGGCCGCGATGACGTATTCCCTGAGGGCTTACTCTCTAGCCGCCACTGGTGTTGCTATCGTCACTTTGTTTAATGGTCAACTTGTTGACCACATTCTTCGCGCCCGCAGTTTCATTCGCCGTATGAACTGCTTTCTGCAAATCCCCGGCGGAGTTCACGAAGCCCGTCATCACCACTTTTCCCTTCTCCATCGAAACATCAATATGTTTGTCGTATAGAACGGGATCCGAATGCAGCGCCTGCTTCACACGCGCCGCCATATCGGCGCTGCGAGACGGCGCGGTTTGCCGGCTACCGTCGGATGAAAGTTGATTTTGGGCATGAACCCCGGCGGACAACATGCCCAAACCTAGGACCGCCGCGTAAGCGATGGAATCCACGCGTTTCTTGAGAATCATATAACCCCCTTGCCGTCAGCGCCTTGCCACCGCAACATCGCGGGACCCGTTCTGACACGCCGATAGTGTTACGTGCGGGCTGCCGTGTTTGTAGGGGCAAATGTCCCAAGGTGCAGCAGGAATCCGGCGACAGGCTCTGTCTACTCAGGGACGTGTGCCTTGTGCGCTCACGGTCGACCCGTGGGTTAGGTAACCTACGTTTGCACCGGATTGGTGCAAATAGCGGCTCGGTTGGACTGCGGCTGCATGTTGCGGAAGCACATCGCCGGCCGGGAGTGCCCGATACAACCGCGCTTGGAAACCCGGAGCTGCTGGGCTTTTCCGAGTTGACCGCATACCTTAAGGCTTGCCGGCTTTGAGGGCCGCAAGTTTAGCGCGTCCGGCCTGTGTGATGCGCTCGACCGCCGCGTCGGCATCAAACGGCCGCGATTGTCTTCTTGGCACTGGTTCTGGCAAACCCAGCGGTGCAAGCTCCGGCAATCGATATTCTCTACGCACGTTGACCTTGGTGAGAGTACAAAATTGCGACCGCCACTCGTCTTAGTTGTCGTACCGATTCCGCGACCGTAGAGGGCGTCGCACGGTCACTGGCGAATCAACTTCGAGAGTACAAGGTATGGCGCTGGACTCCATTGCCGAAGACCCGGTGTCGGGGCGACTGATTGCGGTTATGGATGCTAGTCGGCGAGCTTACGCATGGAGCTACTATGGGTTGCATACCCTAAAGTTTCCCGGTCTCGCGAATCATCCAACAGTTAGGCGAATCGTCATTCTGGCATTGCTAACGCTTGGATTCACGTTCAGCTCGACCGGTGTCGTAGTTGGCATTTCGCGCGTACGCGCGACGCTGCCCAAGCGAACTTCTGAATGAGACAACACACCGGAATCACATTCATATTTCAAAGATCGGATCGTCCTTGGCCGTACTTCGATCGCAGATCGCCAGATCGGCATGATTGGAGTTATCACTGCGGCCTTCGAAGCGACCCGTGCCCTCATATTCCTGCAACTGTGTGCTCCAATGGGCAAGGTCTAGACCCTGCAGAGCTCGCCACGAGGGATCGTAGATGGTGTCCGAATAGCGGTCTCCCGCGTCACAGATGAGGCTAATCAACGAACCACCACGGCGAGCACCTTCCATTTGTCCGGCAAGGAGCAACGTTCCAATAAGATTCGTTCCAGTTGACGGACCTACACGACGCCCGATTCGAGACTCCAGCCACAAACAGGCGGCCACAGATGCGGTGTCCGGAACGCTCATCATGCAGTCAATGACGCTTGGAATGAAGGAAGCCTCGACCCGAGGGCGCCCGATGCCCTCAACGACGCCGCCGCACGCGCCTGTTGCAAGGGGATTCGAATCTCGAAATGACGGAAAGTAAGCCGAACCGCGCGGGTCGACCACGCACAGTCGTGTCCGCGCCGCCAACTCCGGGCGGTACCGAATATAGCGTCCAATCGTCGCCGATGTGCCGCCCGTGCCGGCGCCGACGATGATCCAATCGGGGATAGGATTTCGCTCTTGAGCCATTTGGGCAAACAGGCTTTCAGCGATGTTGTTGTTGCCGCGCCAGTCGGTCGCTCTCTCCGCATACGTGAATTGGTCGATGAAGTGCCCATCCAATTGCGCCGCCAGCTCTCTGCAACGGTGCTCCATGCCCGCAGCATCCGACACTTTCTCAACTCGGCCGCCGTAAAATTCGATCGCTGCGGTCTTCTTTGTCGCCGTGTTGGCGGGAACTACGGCGATAAAGGGCACCCGCACGAGTGACGCAAAATAAGCCTCCGAGATTGCTGTCGATCCCGAAGACGCTTCTATGACCGTGCGTCCTTCGCGAATCCACCCATTCGCGATGCCATACAGGAATAGCGATCTGGCCAGCCGGTGTTTCAGGCTGCCCGACGGGTGCGTCGATTCGTCTTTCAGGTAAATCGCCACGTCGGAGGAGGATCTTTGCTCCAGGCGAAGCAAGTGCGTATCGGCCGAGCGGGCGTAGTCGGCGGCAAGCCGCTCCGTCGCAAATCGAATCCAGGTTCGTTGATTAATCGGCAACCCCTTCGCTTACCTTGCACTGCTGCGTGATTCGCCGGCTACTGTGTTTCTTCCCCGCTCAGTCGGTAACGGCGGGGACATGGGCAGTAGTCTGCCCGGAAATTATGCCTCCGTCAGCCAAAGCTATCGAATCGTCGTTTCATGCATCTTTATGTTGTATAGACAAAAGAAAGATCAGCCGAGAACTGCGGGTGGTGTTCGATCGGCGATTCAATTTGGTGCATCGCTCCTGTCAAGATGCAGCGTATTGGTGCAAAAACCGCGAATACATGGTTGTAAGCCCTTCAATCTCCTGAAACAAGAGCAGAAACATTTTTTAATAAGCAGAATTGTAAACGCTGTTGACATCAATTCTACGCTGAGTAATTCTCCATTTGTCTAGACAACAAATACGGGATCGTGGAACTCAACCTGAAGGTCAAAACATGGGCAACGTTGAAAAATGTGGGATGACGGGCAGAGCGCTCGCTTTTCTAGTTTCGGCCGTCTTCGTCTCCTGGGCCACGTTCGCGGCGGATAGCGACGCACCGCACGCTGCCCCGGAACTCAACGAGGTTACCGTGACGGCAGCAAAGATGCGTTCGTTGGAACAGTTCACGCCCACAGGGAGCCGACTGGGATTGAGCGCGCAAGAGCTGCCGGCAAGCCTGGATGTCATCGACAACGACGAAATGATCGGTCGGGGATTCTTCAACGTGCAACAGGCGGCCGATAGCCAGCCTGGGGTCACTTCCGGCGGATCCCCGGGCGATCAATCGCAGTTTTCCATGCGCGGTTTCACCGGTAACCAGATCACCACGTTGCGGAATGGTCTTTACGTCGGGCCGTCCAACATGACGACGCGCGATCAGAATTCGTTCAATGTCGCCAGCGTGGAGATCTTGAAGGGGCCGGCCTCGGTCCTGTACGGCCAGGGTGCCATCGCCGGCGCGCTCAACGTAGTCGACAAGGCACCAAGCTTTGGCGCGCCGCAAGTCGAGGGTTTGGCCACCAGCGGCAGCTTTGACACCACCAATGTGGGCATTGGTGGTACGACTCATTTCGGGGACACGTTTGCCATCCGGGCGGACTTCAGCCGCACAGCAACGGGGGGATACGTGCGAAATCCTTCGAATACCACCGAGGCAACAGTGACGGGCCTCTGGAGGGCCACTCCGACGTTGGATATTCAATTGACCGTGGACTGGCTCGAGGACAACCCGTCGAACTACTACGGGACCCCGCTTGTACCGGCGTCGTTTGCGACCGATTCGCTCAATGGCGTCATTAGTGGGTCGACCGGGCTGGCGCTCGATCGGCGGATGCAGTTCGTCAATTACAATGTGTCGGATTCCTATATACATTCGCAGCAAATATGGCCTCAGTTGCTCATGAAATGGACCCCGAATGACAGTCTGACGGTGCAAAATTTTACCTATTACTTCCACGCGCATCGGGAATGGGATAACGCAGAGACATACTTCCTCACGACGGTGGGCCTCGACGGAATCACGCCGTTACCGAGCCCGCAGATCAATCGAGACCGGTTCTACGTGTTTCACAAACAAAATCTCGTGGGCGATGAAGGAAGTGCGACCTATAAAAGTTCGATATTCGGCATGGCGAATACCCTGGTCGGAGGGTTCGACTACAGCCACCTCAACTTCAACCGGATCCGGGGGTTCCCGAACAATGACTTGGTCGATCCCTTCAACCCGTCGCCGGGCCTGTTCGGGCCGCTGTTATCGCCGGGCGATCTGACGGAGCGGCAGAGTCCCACCCATTGGAATGACTATGCCGCGTTCTTCGAGGACGTCATCGACTTGGCGCCGCAACTGAAACTGGTGACAGGTGGTCGGTACGACAAACTCGACCTCGATCGTCAGAATTTCAACACCTCGGGTCTTGAACTCAAGAACAGCTTTACGGAGAACTACACATCTAACAATTGGCGCGTCGGTGTGGTCTACAACGTTACCGATTATGTGACACCCTATGTGTCGTGGACGACCGGCAAGGACCCGCCGGGCACCAACAACATTTTTCTGGTCAACGCTCCTGAGGGGACGTATGCGCTCAGCAGTTCTCATCAGATCGAAGCCGGCATCAAGAGCCGCACACCGAGTGGCATCGCGGACATGGTGCTGTCGGTATACGACATCAAGAGATCCCATTTGCTCGTTCAAACGAGTCAAGAAACGCAAGCTACAGCGGACCAAACATCCAAGGGCATCGAAGTCTCGGGCGACGTGAAAATACTGCCGAATTGGACCGTGAGTGCCAATGCCTCCTACACGGATTCGGTCTACACCGCGTTCACCGATCCGTCGACGGGCTCGAGCTACACGGATGTTCAACCGGCGAACATCCCTCGATTTACGGGAAATTTATGGACGAGCGTGCGGCACATCGGGGGATTGCCCTTGGAAATTGGGGGCGGCGTAAGATACCTGAGCAATCGGCCGGGCAATACCGCGAACACACTGATCCTGGACAAGTATGCGTTGATCAATGCCTACGCGTCGTACGAGGTGAAGCCGGGCGTTCTGGTGACGGGTCGGGTCAACAATTTGTTCGACAAATCCTATGCACAGTGGGCCGACATCTATTATCCCTCCGAGGTGATCCTCGGGCAGCCACGATATTGGGAGCTCGGTGTGTACTTCAAGCTGTAGTCGATGAGTCGGCTCGGATCAAGCACGAATCGCTGGCTCACCTGGTTTCATCGGTGGGCTGGCGTGGTGCTTTGCCTATTTTTTGCGATGTGGTTTGCGAGCGGGGCGGTGCTCCATTTCGTGGGGTTCCCATCACTGCCGGCCAGTGAGCAACACGCGGCTAGCGAACCGGTTGAACTGTCTCGGATCTATCTCTCGCCCCGCGATGCGCTGGTTCGCGTACCGCACGCCAGCGAACTCCGATTGGTAAGCGTTGCGGGCCGGCCGGTCTATGTGGCAAAACCCGCCGGTGGGGTCTGGCAGAGTGTCGCCGGGGACACGGGAGATCCCTTGCCGGTTTCTGCGGCCGTCGCGAGAGAAGTAGCCGAGAAATTTGGACGAAACGCTGCGGCTGATGTGACCGGACCGCTCGAATACGATCAATGGATCGTTCATCAGCGCTTCGACCCCTATCGGCCATTCTTTCGCGTCCGGCTAAACGACGCGGACAGAACTGATTTGTATGTATCAAGCCGCACCGGAGAGGTCGTGCAGCGCACGCGCTTTGGCGAAAGGACGTGGAATTGGGTGGGGGCGGTCGTGCATTGGATCTATTTCACACCTCTGCGCAAGAGTTGGCCGGTATGGAATCAAACGGTCTGGTGGTTATCGCTCGTCGCCCTGCTCTCGAGCGGAGTGGGGACGTGGCTGGGGTTTCTGCGAATGGTGCGCAACCGGGCGGCGGGCCGGCCCGGTTTGTCGCCTTTCCGAGGGTGGATGCGGTGGCATCACATCATTGGGCTCTTCGCGAGTGTCATTGTCGTTGCGTGGATTCTGAGCGGCTGGCTGTCCATGGATCACGGCCGTCTGTTCTCTCATGGTGAGGCGTCCGCAACCGAGGTCGATCAATTGCGCGGAATGAGCCTGGAGGCGATTGCAGATTCGGCGCCACTCGACGTACTGACCCAATTGCCCGCGTCGACGTCGATCGGCTTCAATGCGCTCGCCGGAAGACCCTTTCTTACCACCTATGGTCCGCTGGCGCAGGCGCCGCGCGTTATCCCGGCTGACCAGCCCGCCTTGTCATCGCTTCCGGATGCCATGCTCCAAACGGCCATCAATAGTGTGTGGCCTGGCGCCGTGCACCTACAACAATCGAATTCCTTTGATGAATTGTATCGTCGCGCAGAATCCACAGGTGACGATGCCGCCGCGTTCGCGTTTGGCACCGAGCTTCGAATTTACGTCGACCGCTTTTCGGGGCGGTTTCTCGCGGTCATGGATTCGAGCAGACGTAACTATGCGTGGATCTACTATGCATTGCACACTCTGCAATTCCCCGGATTAATCGACCATCCGGAGGTGCGAACGATAACTGTGCTCATCCTGCTAGCGTTAGGTTTTGTTTTTTGCGTCACCGGAGTCGTATTGAGCTGGGTGCGATTGCGGCGGGAATTCGCCTAGGCCGTTCCGATTTCTGTTTTCATTCAACACACGAGATTCATATGAAAGATCAACTCTATTTGCTTCGTCCGGGCTTTATGAATGCGGGGATGGGGCCGTTATATTGCTCCGACTCGGCTCCCGTGGAAGGGGTGCTCAGTTTCTTTCCGCAGCTGCGCGATCTCATCGACGTGCACTACTTGCAATTTCCGCGACCGCGGGCAGCCTTGGTAGAGGCGCTCGGGGAACAGAATCAATCGTTACCGGTCTTGATTATCGCGAAGGATCAGAAGCTCAAAGACTCGGAACTCGAGCCGAGTCATGCGAATGGTGTGCAGTTCTTCGCTCAAGAGAAGCAAATACGGCAATATCTGTCGACGCAATACAGTCTGCCTCAGGCCAGTGAATAGGGGCGGAAGCCGAACCAGTGACGGTTAAGGTTATCGCGCGGGTCGAAAATGGCCGACGAGATTGTGGCGGGAATCGGGATGCCATAACCGAGCCAAAGTGACCGGCGTGCTTTCATTCCACGTCCGTCGGTCGACGACTAAACACGCGGTTCCCGGTCTTATCTGGAGTTCCGCGGCTACTTCGGCAGGCGCTTCTCGCGCCGATATTTTGTGTTCCGCATCGGTCCAGGGGACATGCGACAGGAGCCAACTGCTGGGGCCTTGGGTCTCCAGAGGCTGACACGTGATATTCGGCGCGGCATCGATATTGATGAGCCGCTCTTCCAATTGGATCGGCTTGCCATCGCTCAAGTGCATGCATCGCATCCAAAGCAGGGGCGTACGAACCGAAACGCCGAGCAACTCGCGACGCTCCGGGTCCGGGCCTAATTTCCGGCATTCGAGAAGTCGATAGGCGTAGACGCCGCCGTTACGGGCAACCAGATCAGCAATGTCCCAAATCTCGAACACCGGCCGCTCAAGTGCCCGCTCGGCCACCAGGGTGCCTGTTTTCCGACGACGCTGCACGAGACCGTCCGTGACCAGCTGTTGCACGGCTTTGCTGGCCGTCATCCGTGAAATACCAAACTTCTTGGTGAGCAGGGCCTCGGTGGGGATCCGGGTTCCCGGAGGCCACTCGCCGTTCAAAATCGGATTGGCCAACGCCCGTCGAATCTGCTGCCAGATTGGGCCATCGCCATCAAGTGCCGGCATTACGGCGGAAGGCAAGGGACGCTTGGTGCTCGTTGCGGTGGACTGTCGCAGGGCTTTCGAAACGTGATTGCTCGCCAAATTCATACACTCCGTACATTGCCTGCACCTCGCCACGGCGCTGGCAAGCTTTCATACTCCGCCATTTTGTCTAGTCTAAATGTAGAGGGCCCTAGATGCTACAGTGGCGATCAATATGCGCGGATCAGACTCCAGCGTACCGGATTTGACATAGTAGAATCTTGCTGGTCCTGAAGGCGAGTCAGGTGACAGGGAGTCCAGTTGTGCCGGCGTGAGGCGCAAAAGCGATTCAACAACCTCGGTCGTTATGGGGGCCGGTGCCGATGAATTTCAAGATCTCGAAGAGGTGCGGGCGCACCCCTGGAAAATTGTCGTCCGCCAATGGATCTGGCAAATGCATTTGCTCAAGCGCCGCATGACCCGAGCGATTGCAAGGTGCGGTCCTAAATAGAGTAGAAAAGGCCGTGACGCGAGAAGCCGCGCCACGGCGAGTTTATTATAGTCCGAGTCTCAGGCCCCAATCTGAATGCGACGGGGCATTGCCTTCGCTTGCTTCGGGATGGTGACGGTCAGCACGCCATCCTTTCCGGTCGCATTGACTTTCTCACCGTCCACCGTGTCCGGCAATACAAAGCGCCGATAAAACTGGCCTTGACTACGTTCGGTGCGTCGATACTGTGGCTCACGTTCGCCGTTCGCCGAACTCTTCGGTAAGCGCTCGCCCGAGAGCGTCAGTATGCCCTCTTCGAGCGTTAAATCGACGGAGTTCGGATCGACGCCGGGCACATCCACATAGAGCTCAAAGCGATCGCTGTACTCATGGATGTCTACCGCGGGGACCCAAGTCGCAGTCGCGGAACTACTACCTTCGGCTTGTTGCACATTGCCGAAGAGCCGGTTGATTTCGTCTTGAAGACGCGGCATCAGGCTCCACGGATCTTGTCTCACCATACTGTTCATGGCGGCCTCTCCTTGTGTTGGGCTCATGTAACGAATCCGCACCGGTAACTGGACTCCGGCGCGTCCACGCAAAAAATGTGCGGACGCCAACAATAACTTCAAGGGGTCGTCCGTTGATGAACCTGCGGGATCACCTTGGCCGACATTCATAAGACAAAAGGGCACGAGCAGACTCTTGCAAGGACGGCCCTGCAACCCCGGCGCCGTCGACGGCTTATTTCTGATTGCTACTTACCGCTGTTATCAGCATCAGGCCCAGTGCCGTGGCAGTAGCCCACAGGCTCGGCGTGGCAGGGACTTGGCCACCAGCCACGGCCTCAGGCGCTAAAGCGCATAGCACCAATGCCACCCAAGCCAGGTGCGCGATGCCGCGGAATTCGCCGACAGTGTTTTTCAGGCGCATCGGCGTAACTCCAGCATCGCGGTCCTACCCGGAATAGGGGGCCGTAGCGGGTGGCTCGGTGCTCGCCGGTTCAACGGCCATCGCCCTGGATTCTCAGGGTTAGGTCGAGGCTTGCGGCCGCTCCTCGGTGTCTCGATGGCGAAGGCAACTGCCGCACTCGCTGGGGCCCGAGTGACAGCGTCGCGCGATCGTGGGCGCGGCGCTCGCCAGCCTTCGGCCGGCAATCCCGCGACCGCAAACACCGGCAGCCGTCCGCAACGATAGAGCCGGCCCGAAGGGCCCGCCACTCCGTACGGCCAACCACGCGCGATTCCTTGGATGCGCAAATCGTACACATAGGCATCCATGGGGAGCCCCAACAGCCAACCCCGGATCCCTCGATCCGACCGAGCTGCTTCGTGGGGACGTATTGCCCAGGCATGACGTCGAGACCAGACCGCGCGCGCTTGGGCTGTCAAGCCGTGCAACCAAGCGTGCATCTCGCCGCGACCGGTGTGCTCGCGGATGGTTGACATAAAGGCGGCCAGATCATCACTCACGTGCACGGCGACTTCGGGGTCCGGGATCACGCACCAGACGGGACCGGGTAAGTCCTTGTCCCCGATCTCGGCAATCCAGCGGCGCTCGGCATCGTCAATGGCCAGCGTCAGAGCGGGCCGGAACACGGCGTAGGGCTCTTCGGGAAACCAACATCCCGTGAAATCAATGCTGCCGAGTTCGGTTCCGGCGAGTCCGCAGCACGTGCTGAGCAACGTTTTCATCGCCGGCGTAAGGATTCCGGGATAGGAGCATTCAAGACTCTGAATCACTTCGGAGCGAAGCCCAGGGAGGGGCGTCACAGATAGAGGGCTGCCATCGGCATCCAACCACGATGTCGAAACCAAGGGCATCATTGTGTCAGGCGCTGACATTGGGGATACCTCCTGTTTTTACTTTGAGGGGACGATTCTCCTAATACGCGGCGATAACCGCCGAAGCAGAAATTTAGCGCAAAAATTTATTTCTTCAAGAGGCTTCGATCGGCACTGTCGATACGCGGGCTGCCGCCTTTTTCGCACCGCAGCATCGATGCTTTCCGGGGGCGATGAAAAGCGCATACGGGCAAAAAGAAGCCCCTTGAAAGCTGCGGGAGTTGCTCTATATGGCCCTGGTGTAAGGATGTCGTTTTAGGAGGTACCGACCATGAATGTTCGAGATCTTGTTCCCTGGTCTCGGGGCGATCGTGAGCGTAGTCCCGCGACCCAATCGGAGTCGCTCCACCCAGTCCTCAGTTTGCATCGGGAAATGAATCGACTCTTTGATGATGTGTTCCGCGGCTTTGGAGACTCTCGACCCTTCGCAGGCCGCAGTGGCTGGCCCAGCATGGATGTCGAGGAAACCGACAAGGAGTACCGCGTCACGGCCGAGCTTCCGGGTCTTGAGGAGCGCGACGTCGAAGTACTGCTTGAGGACGGCCTGCTCACCGTGCGGGGGGAAAAGAAGCTGGAATCCGAGAATCGCAATCGCACCTATAGCGAGCGGTTCTACGGCCGCTTCGAGCGCCAGGTCACGCTCGATCGGGATGTCGATGACAGCGCGGTTGCCGCCACATTCAAGAATGGCGTTCTGACGGTGACGGTACCGAAAAATGTGCGCGCCGTCGAACGCACGAAGCGGATACCCATCAATACCAACTGCAACTAACCAAAAGGAGGTTCCATGAATATTCGACCATTGCACGACCGACTCATCGTCAAGCGCGAAGCCGAAGAGCGTAAGTCTCCGGGCGGCATCGTGATCCCGGACACCGCGACCGAGAAGCCGACCTTCGGCAAGGTCATTGCCGTCGGCAAAGGCAAGAGTTTGGAGGATGGCAAGATTCGGCCGCTCGACGTCAAGGTCGGCGACAAAATCCTCTTCGGCAAGTACAGCGGCACCGAGGTCAAGATGGCCGGAGAGGAGCTCGTCGTGATGCGCGAGGAGGACGTCATGGCGGTCGTGGAGGCGGGCTAACCCGCGCCGCGTTGACTCTCAATAACGCATTTTTTCCATTATCTACTGGGAGGATTAGGCAATGGCTGCTAAAGATGTACGATTCAGCGACGACGCCCGGCAACGCATGTTCAAGGGTGTGAATATTCTGGCAAATGCCGTCAAGGCCACCTTGGGCCCCAAGGGCCGGAACGCGGTGCTCGACAAGAGCTTCGGCGCCCCCACCGTCACCAAGGACGGAGTCTCGGTCGCGAAAGAGATCGAGTTGAAGGACAAGTTCGAGAACATGGGCGCGCAGATGGTGAAGGAAGTCGCTTCCAACACCTCCGATGAGGCCGGTGATGGCACCACCACCGCCACCGTGCTCGCGCAAGCGATCATCCGCGAAGGCTTGAAGTCCGTCGCCGCCGGTGCGAACCCGATGGATCTGAAGCGGGGCATCGACCTCGCGGTTACCACCGCAACGGAAGAGCTCAAGAAGCTCTCCAAGCCCTGCAAGGATCCGAAGGCGATTGCGCAGGTGGGCACAATCTCGGCGAACGCCGACGAGAGCATCGGCAAGACCATTGCGGATGCGATGGCGAAAGTCGGTAAGGAAGGCGTGATTACGGTCGAAGAAGGACAAAGCCTGCAGAATGAACTTGAAGTGGTCGAGGGCATGCAGTTCGACCGCGGCTATCTCTCGCCGTACTTCATCAACAACCAACAAAGTCAGACGGCCGAGCTCGAGAAGCCGCTCATCCTGCTGGTCGATAAGAAGATATCCAACATTCGAGAGCTGCTGCCGCTGCTCGAAGCCATCGCCAAGGGCGGCCGACAACTCCTGATCGTTGCCGAGGACGTGGAAGGCGAAGCGCTCGCCACCCTGGTGGTCAACACCATCCGTGGGATCGTCAAGGTCGCCGCCGTCAAGGCGCCGGGCTTTGGCGATCGGCGTAAGGCGATGCTGCAGGATATCGCGGTGCTCACCGGTGGTACGGTGATTTCCGATGAAGTGGGCTTGACGCTCGAGAAGGCGACGCTGAGTGACCTGGGCGAAGCGAAGAAAGTGCAGGTGGAGAAAGAGAACACCACCATCATCGACGGTAACGGGAAGCCATCCGACATCAAGGCCCGGGTCGAGAGCATTCGTCAGCAGATCGAGGAGACGACTTCCGATTATGACAAGGAAAGGCTGCAGGAGCGCGTTGCCAAGCTCTCCGGCGGCGTTGCCTTGGTCAAGGTCGGAGCCGCCAGCGAGATCGAGATGAAGGAGAAGAAGGCGCGCGTCGAAGACGCCCTGCACGCGACCCGTGCGGCCGTCGAGGAGGGCGTGGTGCCGGGCGGTGGTGTCGCGCTGGTACGGACGCTCAAGTCAATCGAGAAGCTCACGGGCGCCAACGACGACCAGACCACGGGCATCAAAATCCTGGCGCGCTCGATCGAGGAGCCGCTACGTCAGATCGTCACGAATGCCGGCGAGGATGCCGCCGTGGTGCTCAACCGTGTCCGCGAGGGCAAGGGCACGTTCGGCTACAACGCGGCGACCAGCGAGTACGGTGACATGATCGAAATGGGCATCCTGGATCCGACCAAGGTCACGCGTCTGGCTCTGCAGAACGCCGCCTCGGTTGCGGGCCTGCTGCTCACGACGGAAGTCATGATCGCTGAGGCTCCGAAAGAGGAAGAGCATGCCCATGGTGCGCCGGGCGGCGGCATGGGTGGCATGGGCGGTATGGATATGTAGGGGTGTTTGTCATGGCGGGCGTAAAGCCCGCCATGACATTTCCACAAGCGTGGCGGGAGCGAGGAGGCTGCCCGGCGTCTACGCTTGAGCGGGAGGACTTACACATGCTGAAGACGGACATGGCTCAATTCCAGGCGCCACCGACCGCGCCTCAACCTTGCGAGTCCACGTCTTTCGAAGCTTCAGCAAACGAACTGCGTGTGCTCGTGGCCGCCGTCCCACAATTCCTGTGGATGTACGATGGCGACGGACAGTGCACCTTCTCGAGTGAGCAATGGGTGCGCTACACCGGTACGGCCGCTGGCTCCCAGTTACGATTGGGCTGGCTTGAATGCGTTCACCCCGGGGAACGGGCCGTACTGCGGGAGCGCTGGAGCCGGGCGATTGCAACCGGGGTGGCACTCGATATCGAGATGCGCGTTCGCGGCGCCGATGGCCACTATCGTTGGTTTAAACACCGAGCGGTGCCTCAGCGGACCGACGGGGTAGGCCTCAAATGGTTCGGCACCTCAACCGACATCAATCACCTGAAAGATGCACTGCGCAGCAAGGATGATTTCTTTGCGCTCGCTGCGCATGAACTGCGCAATCCCTTGGTGCCGATCGCCCATGCCTTAAAGGTCCTCGAGCGCTCGGATACCAATCCAAGGACCCGTCGGGCGATGCAGCAGAAGATTCGCCGCCAGCTCTCTCATCTTATTCGACTGACCGATGATCTCGTCGATGTCGCACGAATCGCCGCCGGAAAGTTCGAACTCCAAAACTCTCCGATCGAGATCCATGATTTGGTGCGCAATGCCTTCGAAGTCGCCCAACCACTCATCGACGAGAAAGGCCAGGAGATCCTGCAGCGCGTCCCGGATTTCCCGGTATGGCTCTCAGGGGACGGCATGCGACTCGTGCAGGCGCTCTCCAACGTACTAACCAACGCAGCCAAGTACTCCCAGCCCGGGGCGAGGATCACGCTCAGCATCACCCCCTTGAGCCACGGGCGCGTCCGGATTGCGGTGCAAGATACCGGGTCGGGTCTGACGAAGGAAGCGCTCGCGCGCATCTTCGATTTGTTTGAGCAAGTCAATGAGGGGTCGTGCCGCGGCGCCGGCGGTTTGGGGGTGGGCCTCTCGCTCACCAAACGATTTGTGGAATTGCATGGCGGGACGATCACCGCCGAGAGTGAGGGGCCGAACCGTGGGAGTACGTTCACGATCGAATTGCCAACAAGCGATCCGGTTTAGCCGCGAAGGCTGCCGGGTTCTTCCGACGCCATCTTGGCATCTCAGCCGATATGCTTATGACGGGAGGTTACCTTGCCAATGAACCAGTCGAGGTACCGATCCCACAGCGCCCGGATATTCTGTTCTTCGTCATCTAGCGAACACCCAGATGTGAATGGCGTCCAGGGGCATCTTCACGTTCTCGTTGTTTTTATCACACGCAGGTCGCGAATTGATGCCTCCGCCGGATGCCTAGCTCAAGGTCCTGCAATTCGCAGTACGTCTAGTCCTACAGCGAATAGATCGTAGAAATGATCTAATGGCGTAGAGGGGAAACGGGAGCAAGAAATGCTTGCGTCCCCATGCGCGAGGGCTCAATGGGTAACTCTGCATTCCCGATCGTCGGCATCGGAGCGTCGGCGGGAGGCCTCGAAGCGTTCCGTAAGTTTTACGATCATATGCCGGCGGATTGCGGCATGGCCTTCGTCATGATTTTGCATCTACCGGCTGACCGCAAAAGCATGCTGGCCGATATTCTGGGTCGGTGGACGCCGATGAAGGTTCTGCAGGGCATCGATGGCCAGATCATTCGACCAAACTGCGTCTATGTCCCCCCGCCGCATGCCATCGTGACCGTGAGGAACGGGGGCCTGAGCGTGCAATTGCCGGCGCCCGAAGACCACCGCGTCCCTCGGCCGATCGATGCATTTTTCGACTCGCTCGGGCGGGCTATGGGCGACCAGGCGGTCGGCATCGTGCTCTCCGGCACGGGCAGCGATGGCGCGCTGGGACTGAAGGCCATCAAGGAGTGTGGCGGCCTCACGATGGCCCAGGGAAGCGACGGCACGGCACCGCTGTATGGCGAAATGCCCGCGGGGGCGATTGCCACCGGCGCGGTCGATGTGGTGGCGTCCATCGAGGACATCCCGGGACACTTGTTGCGTATCAAGGGCAGCACCCTTGAGATCCTGGATCCACCTGGGGAATCCGCGCTCGCCGTTGATGCGGCTCGGCTCGAGATTTGTGCGATCTTAAGAGCACAGGTGGGGCACGATTTCAGTGGCTATCGTGACAAGACCTTCCTTCGCCGCGTACAGCGGCGTATGCAAGTCGTGGGCGTAACCACGATGCAAGATTATATATCCCGGCTGCACGCGGACCACGGCGAGGTTGTTCACCTGTTTCGTGATTTATTGATTCGTGTCACCAGTTTCTTTCGCGACAAAGAGACCTTCGAAAGGTTGGAGTCGCTGGTGATCCCGCGACTGTTCGCCGGCAAACAGGCGGACGGCGCGGTGCGCCTGTGGGTACCGGGCTGTGCTACCGGCGAGGAAGCGTATTCGCTGGCCATTCTCCTACGCGAGCATATGGACCGCTTGCACGCCATGCCAAAGGTGCAAGTATTCGCCACGGACATCGACGATTCGGCCATCGCGACAGCCCGCCTGGGTTGTTATCCTGCGACGCTCCTCGAGGGTCTGTCTCCGGAGCGCCGGCAACGCTTCTTCACGGCATCTCAAGGCAGTTTTGGCGTCGCCAAGGAGATTCGCGATTTGTGCACGTTCTCCACGCATAGTCTGGTGCGCGACCCGCCATTTTCGCGAATTGATCTAGTGTCCTGCCGAAATCTACTGATTTACATGGAAGCCGGCCTGCAGGCGGCAGTGATGCCGGCCTTCCATTATTCCCTGCTGCCGGGCGGCGTATTGCTCCTGGGTGGTTCTGAGTCGGCCGCGCAACACGGACACTTGTTCGAGCCGCTTGACAAAGCAGCGCGTATTTTTTTGAAACGCGACGTAAAAAGCCCGCCTTTGAACTTGCATTTGTATCATCCCGACCTGGCGCTCAAACGGACCGTTGCCGAAGGATCCAGGCTACCCGCAACCAATGAGAGCGGTGCATCGGAGCCCCACGGGACCGAATCGACGGCAGCGTCCACCGGCAGTGCGGGCTCAACCACCCGCGTGTCTTCAACATCCCAGCAAAGCTACCCCAGCATGACCTTCAAATCTCGCATCCAAGGTATGCTCAAACTCATGTTTCCCAATGCCGGGGAGTCGGAGCGTCTGCGAAGTCAATTGCTCAGCACTCAAGAAGAACTGCAATCGCTGACCGAGCAGCATCAGACGGCGCTCGAGGAACTGCGTAGCTCAAATGAAGAGCTGCATTCCGTCAATGAGGAATTGCAATCGACCAACGAGGAACTGGAAACCTCCAAAGAGGAACTGCAGTCGGTCAACGAGGAACTGCATACGGTCAACCTGCAATTGTCGGAAAAGATCGGCGAGCTCGACGCCTCCAATAGCGACCTGCGTAACTTGTTCGACAGCACGGATATTGCGACGATCTTCCTAGATCGGCATCTCATCATTCGAAGTTTCACCCGTGCCGTCACATCACTTTATAATCTCATCCCGACCGACCAAGGTCGCCCCGTGACCGATATCCTGAGTTCCTTGGACTACGAAGGCCTCCCGACTGATGTCGCCACCGTCCTCGAGACCCTGAAACCGCTTGAACGGCGGATCGCCCGGGACGATCGGTCGATGCACTACATCATGCGAATTTTGCCGTATCGCGAGCCCGATAGTTCAGTCAGCGGCGCCCTGGTGACGTTCGTCGATGTGACGAGCATCGTGCAGGCGGAGGCGGCACTCCTCGAAGCGGATCTGCGCAAGGACGTCTTCCTCGCCACTTTGTCGCATGAACTGCGAAATCCGTTGGCGCCGATTCGCAATGCAGCCCGGTTGCTCCAGTCCCCGCATTTGAAGTCGATGGAGTTGACGCGCGCTCAATCGATCATCGCCCGTCAAGTGAAGCACATGACTTCGTTGCTCGATGATCTGCTCGACGTGTCGCGCATCACCCGTGGATCGTTCGTCCTAAAGCGGTCTCGCGTTGATGTCAAAAGCCTCTTGGAAGCCGCGGTCGAATCCGTGCAACCGGCGATCGATGCCAAAGGTCATACGCTCCGAGTACAAATACCAGAAGTCCCGGTCACGCTCGAAGTCGATCCTGTGCGCCTCACACAAGTCCTCACCAATCTGTTGACGAATGCCGCGAAGTACACACCAACGGGAGGGCTACTCACCGCGGGGGCCCGGCTGGAATCACAGGAGGTCACTCTGTTTGTGAGGGATAATGGAGTCGGTCTCGCGCCCGCGATGCTCACCAACGTGTTCAATATGTTCACCCAGGTTGAGGCGACCGGCGAGGCCGCGGAGGGCGGCCTAGGAATTGGATTGGCGCTCGCTAAGGGACTGGTCGAACTGCATGGCGGGCGCATCGCGGCGCACAGTGCCGGCTTGGGGTCCGGAAGCGAATTTGTGGTCACCTTGCCAGGCTCTCTGATCGTGCAAACCCGGCAGGCGGCGTTGGGATCTGGTAACGGCGATGCTAGAGCAATATCGCGGCGGATACTCATCGCAGACGATAACCGGGACGCGGCGGAGACGCTAGGAATGGTCTTGAACCTGTCGGGTCATGAAGTACATCTCGCCCATACCGGCGCTGAAGCGCTCGAAGCTACGCTGCAATTTAAGCCTGATGTCGCCATCCTGGACATCGGCATGCCCGATTTGAGCGGCTATGAAGTCGCCAATCGCATTCGACGGGAGCCCTGGGGAGCTCACATCACATTGATCGCCTTGACTGGTTGGGGACAGGATGAGGATAGGCGTCGCGCGAAAGCCGCAGGATTTGACCATCACTGTACCAAGCCGATTGACCCCGCGGACCTTGAGCGTCTTTTTGCATAAAGCAGCGAGTCGCGATTCGGAGTAGGTACCGCAGGTCCTGCCCACACATTTGAATGCTACGTTTGCCGTGGCGCGACCGATTGTTTGACGGTGGAAAACGCGCGACTTTCACTGTCTTCAAATCGCTCCAGATAATTTCCTGTTGACCTACACTCTGTCGCAGGGAGATCGGCTGACTCGCCGTTCAACAGTTTGGCGCCGTACACCCGACGGGTGCATCGAAATCCGAATCGAGACTTCCGGAACGCGTCGCGGCCGCCAGCACGTCTCGCCGCGCTCGAGCGACAAGCGCCCCGGCAGGCTGCCGAGAATTAGGACGCGAGCCGAGCAGCGGCGATCAGTTGTTTGTCCTGGCCAATACCCTGGCCGGTACGGATGTCAGGCCGCGAACGAGGCCTAGCGCCGACATCAGCCACAACCCGTACCAAGTGAGATCAATTTCCCACCAGCGAAAACCCTGGCGGCTCGACGATGGAAAGAAGTGATGATTATTGTGCCAACCTTCGCCAAAAGTGAGAACTGCCAGCCATATGTTGTTGCGGCTGTCATCGCGGGTATCGAAGCGGCGGCTGCCGAAACAGTGCGCCAGCGAATTGATCGTCACGGTAGCGTGGAACAGCACGACAGTCGATACAAAAAATCCCCATATCAGCAGCTGGCCGCCGCTGGTGCCCATCTGCGGTGCCACGTGGTGGAGTATCGCGCCCAGCGCGTACAAGGCGAATGCGAGCAGGACTGGCACCAGAGTGTCGTAGCGATCCAGCACCAGCAGCTCGACATACCGCGCGAGGTCCGGCACCCGCGATAGGTCGGTACGAAAATTCCTTCGAGTCAGGAACCAGCCGCAATGGCTCCATAAGAAGCCAAGGAGACGCGGTGAATGTGGGTCGCGTGCGGTGTCCGCAAAGCGGTGATGCTTGCGGTGATGTGCCGCCCACCAGAGCGGCCCACGCTGCACGCAGGAGGCACCGATTACTGCGAATACGAACTGTACAGAGCGCGAAGTCCGGAAGGTACAGTGCGAGAAATAGCGATGATAGAAGCCGGTCAGTGCGAACATGCGCACCGCATAGAGCGACACCGCCACGATCAGAGCGCACGGAGATACACCCACCCACAGCACACCCAGACAGGTCAGGTGCATCAAAGCAAACGGCGCGGCCCGCAGCCAGTCGATCCGGTCCGCCAACGCCTCGTCGAGATCGTCGCCCGCGCTGGTGTCGATCCAGCGGCGAATCGCGGGCCCGAGCCATGCTTTGCCCTTGATGCGCTGCTGTGCGTCGGGCGTCTCGGTTCGGACGCCCGTTGTGAGGAGATTTTCGGTCGGCATAGAATCACGTATTCGGATGGCCGACCGTTTTCGGATGCGCAGCTTAAGTCGAAACGGCACCTAACACCACGACGTGATGCTGCTCCGACACCACCACACCGCCGGGCTTCTCAATGGTGACGGCAAATGCCTTCGCAGAGCGCACCGGCAATGCGGCGCGAATCGGGATAATCACTTCGGAGGAGTTCGCCGGCACATCGAACACCCCCCCATCCACCGGATAGCGCTTATCGCGCCCGCCATCGACTATCCAGAGTTG
This sequence comes from uncultured Gammaproteobacteria bacterium, assembly GCA_963799885.1. Classification (GTDB taxonomy): domain Bacteria; phylum Pseudomonadota; class Gammaproteobacteria; order Steroidobacterales; family Steroidobacteraceae; genus Bog-1198. Next base: position 81,917 of record CAWCYX010000013.1, read on the forward strand.
GTACTGGCGCACTTTCGGGTCATTGGCCGCCATTCCCACGAAGTGCAGGTACCCTCGCTGCGTCACCGGGTCCCAGACTGCGTCGCCGGTCACTCCGGCCGCAGCCGGATCCTTGGTGGCCCCCAGGCTCACTTTTATGGATTCCGGCCGCGCCAGCAAGGCTGCGCGTTCCTGCTCCGGTGTGGGTACCACGGAAATCGACGGCGCCGCCGCTGCGGGCGGGGCGGTTGCCTGCACCTGCGCGGCGGGCGGCACAAGATGAGATTGCAGCGGACGCAGCCAGCCGAACACCGCAAGCAAGAAACAGGCAGCGGCGGCAAACCAGCCGGCAACGCCAATCCGCCGCGATGCCGGGCCGACCCATGCCGCGAGCTGCTCTGGCGGGGGCGTCGCGCGTGCGGCCTGCAACCCGGCGACCTTGTCATCGGCGAATAAAGTCCGCGCCTGCTGCTCTATTCGAGCCCGCAACGCCGGCGGCAACATTTCCGAATGCGGGGCGGTGGCCGCCAACGTGATCGCCGCGGCGGCGCGCTCCACGTCCCGAATGAGGGCGCTCGCTGCCGCATTGTCCAACGGGTCGAGCGTGCGCTGCTCTTCCGGGGATAAGCCCTCGGTGATTTGCTTGATCAGCAGATCCACCAAGGCCTCGTCGGGCTGATTTTGTGGGCCCGTGTCAGACATCGGACCTCGCAGAGACGCGTTCGTCATCGATGTTCATGAATTCGCGAACCCTGATCAGACCGCGCCGCATAAACGACTTGACCGTGCCCAAGGGCATGCTCAATCTCGCGGCTATCTCGGATTGACTCAGGCCATGCAGCAATCCCAGCTCCAATACCTGCCGCTGTTCCGGTCGCAATTGCGCCAACGCCCGCATCGCCTGTTCGGCCTCGAGCGACACCTCCGACGCGGTGCCGGAGTCCGGCCACGTCATGAACTCCAGAACTTCCACCGGATCCATGGGTGGTTCGGCCGTCGTCTTGCGTAGCCGGTCGATCAAGCGACGACGGGCAATCGTCGCTATGAAAACCTTTTCGGATCCCTGCGATGCATCGAAACGGGCAGCACTGCGCCAGATATCCAGAAAGATTTCCTGTGTCGCGTCCTCGGCATCCGCAGCCGTGCGCGACAGCCGTCGCGCCAAACTCCAAATCAGCGCACCGAATTGATCGATGCAGTCACGCACTGCGGTTGAATCGCCGGCAGCAATGCGTTGGAGCACGGACGGCTTCATTGATTGTCTAACAAGCTCATTCGCAACACCAACGGGGACGGTTTCAGTGGTCGTGTGATTAATTTCACGAACGATAGCAAGAAACCGGCAAGAAGACCCGCTAAATGGGGCGCCGGGACAAAAACCGGCATTTCTGCATCCAAATGGTCCGGCCATCCGAACTGCAGTGAATGATTGATATTTGTGCCCTCACGGCATTCTGCAACCGCCTGTATGCCGGCGCTGGGAGCTGAGCCGTGCGCATTGCCGTGGTCGGATCAGGGATTGCGGGGCTCGCCTCGGCGTGGTTGCTGTCACGCATACACGAGGTAATCCTGTTCGAGGCCAAAAACTATTTCGGTGGGCACACGCACACCCATGCAGTGGAGCAACGCGGCCAGAGCTATCGCATCGACAGCGGCTTCATCGTTCACAACCCGGCGCACTATCCCTTGCTGACCGAGATGTTCGATCAGCTTGGCGTGACATCGCAGTCCACCACGATGAGCTTCTCGGTGCACAGCGAAGTGAGCGGCCTGGAATACAATGCCGCCACGCTGGACACGCTCTTTTGCCAGCGCCGCAATCTCGCGTCGCCGCGTTTTCTCGGCATGGTGCGCGACCTGATGCGATTCTACCGCGAGGCGCCGGCGCTACTACAACAACAGGATGACAGCGTTACCCTGGGCGACTACTTGACCGAACGCAACTACGGTGCGGCGTTCCGCGACGAGCACCTCATACCGATGGCATCGGCGCTGTGGTCGTCGCCGGCGAGTCAGATTCTGAGATTTCCCGCCCGCTTTCTGGTCACTTTCATGGCCAATCACCAGATGATGCAGGTCAACGGCCGTCCGCAATGGCGGGTCGTGCGCGGCGGCTCGGCAACCTATGTGCAGGCAATGCGCGCCCGCTGGGCGGTAAGCGAGCGGTTGAATTGCCCCGTCCGTTCGATCCGCCGGCACGCCGACGGTGTGGAAGTGAAGAGCTCGATGGGCGTTGAGTCGTTCGAACAGGTCGTGCTTGCCTGCCATAGCGACCAGGCCTTGGCGCTGCTGGCCGATGCGGACGCGCGTGAGCATTCCATTCTTGCTGCGATGACCTATCAGGCCAACGACGCTGTGCTGCACACTGACAGGCGTGTACTGCCGGTGCGTCGCAGGGCCTGGGCGGCCTGGAACGCATGGCTGCCGCGCGACCCCGGCGAAGCGTGCACGGTCAGCTACTGCATGAACTTGCTGCAGCGGATCGACTCGCCGGAGCCATTCGTAGTTACGCTGAACCGCACAGCGGCAATCGATCCGGATAAGGTGCTGCGCCGCATGTGCTACCACCACCCGGTCCACACCCACGCGTCGGTGGCGGCGCAGATGCGGAAGCCGGAGATTCAGGGCCGGCAACGTACTTGGTTTGCCGGCGCCTATTGGGGCTGGGGCTTTCATGAGGACGGTATGCGCAGTGCCGTCGAAGTTGCAGCCGCCCTTGGCGTGCACCGGCCGTTCAGAATCGAGTCCCCGGCCCTACTGGAGTCCCGAACCCGGGGGATTGCGGCGTGATCAGGCCCTCGACTGCAAGTGTGCCGCTGGCCTGCGCCGTCTATGAAGGCGTGGTGCGCCATCGCCGCGTCGGACCGCATTCGCATGCGTTCGAATATCGGATGGCGCAACTCTACTTGGATCTCGATGAGATCGATCGCGCGTTCGCGCAGCGTTGGCTGTGGTCCGTCGGACGCCGCAATGTGGCGCAGTTCCGCCGCGGCGACTACCTGGGCCCGACCGATCTGCCCCTGGCGGAGGCGGTGCGCCGACGCGTCGCGCAGGCCACGGGCCACCGCCCGCACGGGCCGGTACGAGTGCTGACCCACCTGCGCTACTTCGGATACGTGTTCAATCCGGTCAGCTTCTACTACTGCTATGCCCGCGACGGCCTGACCCTGATCGCGATCGTGGCCGAGATCACCAATACGCCGTGGAAGGAACGCCACGCCTACGTGCTGCCGATCGAGACCGCGCAGGTTCAGGGCCGCGCCTTGCACTGGAGTTTTCCGAAGACGTTTCACGTCTCGCCCTTCATGCCGATGGCGCGTGAATATGCTTGGCGCTTCAGCACTCCGGGGGACGAGCTGCTCGTACACATGGACGTGCTGCACGAAGGCCAGCGCGAGTTCGACGCAACACTGGCGTTGAAACGCCGGACGTTGAACGGCGCGTCGCTCGCCCGCGTGTTGTGGCGCTACCCGCTGATGACCGCTCAAGTCATTGGCGGCATCCACTGGCAGGCGCTGCGGCTGTGGGCCAAACGCAATCCGATCCACAACCACCCACTTTGGAATGCGGATGCACGCGACGAGGTTTCCCCATGAACAGTAGCGCGAAGGCCGCCAACTATGAATCGTCAGCGTTCGGCGCGTTGGATCGCTTCCTCCGCCGGCGGCTGATTGGTCGGATGAGCGCGCTGCGGCACGGTCGACTGATACTGGAGGACGCCTGCGGCACGGTTGAGCTGGGCGAATCGACGGTCGCAACTTCCGATCTGCGGGTTCACGTTCAGATCCTCGATCCGGGGTTCTATCGCGCAGTCGCTGCGAACGGCAGCGTCGGGGCCGGCGAGGCTTGGATGAATACTCATTGGCGCTGCGACGATCTCGTCGGGCTGATCCGGTTGCTGGTCCGCAACCGCGACCTGCTCGACGGCATGGAGACCGGGCTGGCCCGCCTGGGTGGCTTGGCGATGCGCCTCTGGTATGCCCTTCGCCGCAACACTCGCACCGGCAGCCGCCGCAACATCGCCGTCCACTATGATCTGGGCAATGAGTTCTTCGGCCTGTTCCTGTCCGAGGATCTCATGTATTCCTCGGCGATCTGGGCCGGTGCAGAGGACACGCTGGAGGTGGCCTCGACCCGCAAGCTCGAGCGCATTTGCCGCAAGCTCGAGTTGCAGCCCGGAGACCGGGTCATCGAGATTGGCACCGGGTGGGGCGGGTTTGCGCTCTATGCGGCGCAGCACTTCGGCTGTCGTGTCACCACCACCACCATCTCCCGCGAGCAGCACGCACTGGCTCGGGCTCGGGTCGAGGCTGCGGGCTTCGGTGGCAGCGTCAACCTGCTGCTCGAGGACTACCGCGATTTGCGCGGCCAGTTCGACAAGCTGGTCTCGATCGAAATGGTTGAGGCCATCGGTGCGCCCTATATGGAAACGTATTTCCGTCAGATCGGCGCGCTCCTGAAACCCGGCGGCCTGGCGCTCATACAGGCCATTACCATCGAGGATCACCGCTACGCCCAGGCGCTGAAGTCGATCGACTTCATCAAGCGCCATGTGTTCCCCGGTAGTTTCATCCCGTCGATCAACGCACTCTTGCAAGCCAAAACCCGCGCCGGCGATCTGAACTTGACGCACCTGGAGGACTTCGGCGGTTCATACGCGCTGACCCTCGAGACCTGGCGGCAACGCTTCCTCGCGCATCTGCCGCAGGCACGGGCGCAGGGTTTTGACGAGCGCTTCATCCGCATGTGGGAGTTCTATCTGGCCTACTGCGAGGGGGGCTTCCGCGAACGCTCGATCGGAGTCGCTCACCTGCTCCTGGCGAAACCGGGCAATCGTGCCGCGGCATTGGCGCCGGAAGCCGCGGCGGACCCCATGGTTCCCTCGTGAATTTCTGGATCAGCCTGGTCGGCTATCAATTGGTCTGGTTGGTGACGGTGACCGGCGCCGGTCACGGACTGAGCTGGCCCGGCTTGGCCGGTCTGGGTTTATATGCGTCATGGCACTTGACGCGATCGCTCGCGCGCAAGGCGGACATCGCACTGATTATCATGGCCGTGATGCTGGGCTTGCTGCTCGACGGCGGGCTTTTGCATTTCGGGCTGGTCAAATATAGTCCTGACTGGCCGCTGCCGGCGGCATTGCTGGGAGCGATCGGCGGTCCGCTCGCCTATCTCGGCGCGGCCCGCGGGTGGCACGTGACGACATTCGCTGAGCCGATCTGGCTCGCGCTGCTTTGGCTCGCAAGCGGCGGCGCAGACCCCAAGCGGTGATGCAGACCCGGATGGGGCAGCAACGACATCCGCAGGGAATCCGTAGTGAATGCGTTATTGCAACTCGCCGGCCTATGGTTGCTCGCGGCAATCATGATGAGCCTCGGCTGGCGATGGCAGCGCGTCCACACCAATGCCGGCATCGTCGATGTATTGTGGTCGGCCGGCGTCGGCGGCAGCGCGATCGCGCTCGCTTTGTGCGGCGACGGCGCCGGCTGGAACCGGCTCGCCCTGGCCGTGCTCGGGGGTTTATGGGGTGCGCGGCTGGCCGTGCATTTGCTGGCGCGCGTGCGTAGTGAACCGGAGGATGGTCGATATCGGAATCTGCGTGCCCAGTGGAACGGGAATCAACTCAAGTTCTTCCTGTTTTTCCAGTTCCAGGCCGCGCTGATCGTGTTGTTCGCGCTGCCGTTCCTCGCGGTCGCGCGCAATCAGGCCGGGGTGAGTTCACGGATTTCGGTTGGCATCGCAATATGGCTGGCCAGCGTGATCGGTGAAGCGGTCGCCGATCGCCAGCTCGCCCGCTTTCGTGCCGATCCCGTCAACCGCGGGCGTACCTGCCGCCAGGGGCTGTGGCGCTATTCGCGGCATCCCAATTATTTCTTCGAGTGGCTTCATTGGTTTACCTACGTATGCCTCGCGCTGGGCTCGCCGATCGGCTGGCTGGCCTGGTCGGGCCCGCTCGTGATGTACGTGTTCCTGCGCTGGATCAGCGGCATTCCATACACAGAGGCTCAGGCGTTGCACAGTCGCGGCGACGACTATCGCGCATACCAGCGCAGCACACCGATGCTGTTTCCATGGTTTCCGAGGAGGCTCAAGCAATGAATAGTCCCGCCGTCGCCACGACCGAACTGCCGCACGATCGTCCTGCAGCCGGCCTGCTCGGAATGGCCGAGCGCGGCCTCATTCCCGACGCACTGTTGAGGCGAGGCATTCGCCGGCTTTGCGCGCAGCGCCTGCGAGATGAGCAGGCCGGCGGGCCGGCTCTCCAGGCTGCACGTTTTGCCGAGCGTGTGGAGATGCTGCGCCGCAGTGCCGTGGCCGTTCATACCGACACGGCCAACGCACAGCACTACGAATTGCCGCCGGCATTCTTCGAGCTTTGCCTCGGTGAGCGCCTGAAGTATTCCTGCTGCTACTACCCGCGGGGCGACGAATCGCTGGACGAGGCCGAGAAAGCCATGCTCGCGCTGTACGACGAACGCGCCGACCTCGCCGACGGCCAGCGGATCCTCGAGCTGGGTTGCGGCTGGGGCTCGCTGACCTTGTGGATGGCTGAGCGCTATCCGAAGGCGGAAATCGTGGCCGTCTCGAACTCAAATCAACAACGCCGCCATATTGAAGCGAAATGCCGTGAGCAGGGACTGTTCAATGTGAATGTCCTGACGCGAGACGTGAACCATCTGGAGCTGGACGCAGCGCAGTTCGACCGCTGCGTGTCGATCGAGATGTTTGAGCATATGCGCAACTATGGCCTACTGCTCCATCGGATTTCCGGCTGGCTGCGTCCAGGGGGCAAATTATTCGTGCACATCTTTGCCCACAAGACGCTGATGTATCCGTTCGAGACGGTAGGTGACGATAACTGGATGGGCCGCCATTTCTTTACCGGCGGCATGATGCCGGCGTCCGACACCCTGCTTTGGTTTCAGTCGGCGCTGCACATCGAGCAGCGTTGGCACATCGACGGCACCCATTACCAGCGCACCGCCAATCACTGGTTGGCCAACCAGGAACGTGCCGCGGTACAGGTCATGGAGATTCTGATCGAAGCTTACGGCATCAAATCCGCGGCGCTGTGGTTCCAGCGCTGGCGGATGTTCTGGATGTCCTGCGCGGAACTGTTCGGCTACTCCGATGGCCAGGAGTGGCTGGTGGCACATTACCGATTTGAGAAATAACATGAAGCTGAGTAAAACTCTGCTTCTGGCCTGCGCTTTTGCAATGACCGCGGAAAGTGCCAACAGCGGCAGTCTGGAGCCTGTCAAGCCCGTTGCCCACATTGACCTTCCGCGCTTCATGGGGGACTGGTACGTGATCGCCACGATACCGACGTTCTTCGAGAGAAGTGCCTGCAATGCGGTCGAGACCTACAAGCTGCAGCCGGACGGCCGCGTGGCCACCTCGTTCCGCTTCCGCAACGGTTCGGATAGTCCGGTGAAGGTCATTCACTCCACCGGCTTCGTCAAGGACAACACCGGAAATGCGGTCTGGGGCGTTCAGTTGTTCTGGCCGATCAAGGCGCAATACATCGTGGCTTATCTGAAGGAGGACTACAGTCAGACCATCGTCGCGCGCGATGACCGCGACTACACCTGGATCATGGCCCGAACCCCGACCATTTCGCAGGGAGACTACGACGCACTGCTGGCTCGGGTGACTGCCATGGGCTATCCGCCATCGAAAATCCGTAAGGTGCCTCAGGTCTGGCCGGAGGCAAATTCGTCTGCTGCTCCCGGCGGGTAGGTGTCCCCTGCCAGCATGACTGTGAACTGTGATAAAGATTAGTTGATATTCATTTTCCCGGCCAAGCCGCTCTTTATCTGCATGAAAGCCGTCGCCGCGTTGGAGGATGGAGCGTTATGCGCGTAAGCGTGGATCATAGAGTCTCCCGGTTTTGATGAGTATCCAGAGATTTAGCGAGACATCTTCCCGTTTTTCGCGATAATAGCCCCATGGACAAGTTCGCGGCGATGCGGGTGTTCATCTACTACGAACGGGCGAAGCAGATTTTGGAGGAGGTCGCCGAGATGGAACGCGGCCTGACGATGCAGACGGGAGTCGCGTCCGGCCGGTTGCAGGTGAGCGCTCCGTCGTTGCTCGGTCGGTTGCGGTTGGCGCCACTGCTGCCCGGCTTTCTAGTGGAGCAGACTCGGGTCTCGGTCGATCTGATGCTGGTGGATCGAGCGGTACGTCTTGCCGAGGAAGGTATCGATGTTGCCCTTCGCATTGGGCCGCTGGAAGACTCAGGCCTCAGTGTCCGCAAGCTCGACGACATCCAGCTTGTGGTCTGCGCCGCGCCGGAGTATCTGCGCCGGCGCGGCGAGCCGGCGACGCCGGACGACCTGGTCGAGCAGGACTGCCTAGCCTTCGGCGATGTACCCGGCGTGGCGGAATGGAGCTTCCAAGACGGCGCAGTGCGAAGATCTCTGCGCATTCCAACCCGGCTCTGCGCCAATGACTTTGATGCGTTGGTCGGTGCGGCTTTGGCAGGGGCCGGACTCGTCCGAGTGCCATCCTGGGCAGGTTGCGCATTGTCTGGCTGACGGACGGCTGAAGGTTGTGCTCGAGGCCTATCAGCGGCCGCCCACGCCATTGAGCATTCTCACCCTGCGCAACCGCCTGCTTCTGCCGAAGGTGCGCGCCTTCGTGGATTTTTTGCAGCATCACTGGATGCGTCCGCGCGCAGGTCGAGGGTGCAGATAGCTGTATCTCGCTGCAATAGCGCAAACTCGTCCGCTATTTCTGTCGCGGGATGCCCGTCAACTCCGCAAGCGCGCGCCGCAATTCCGCGAGCTTCGGCGGCTTCCCGAGCACCCGATCCACACTGCTTGGCGTGTCGTGATCCGCCAGCAGACGGTGCCCCCAGCCGGTCAGCAAGATGACGGGCACGTCCGGGCGTAGCGCTTTGATTGCGGCGGCAACGGTCCGTCCGTCGACGTTCGGCATGCCCAGATCGGTGACCACCGCTTGGAATGGCCGGTTCCCTTCGTTTGCGTCGCGAAACGTATCGATGCCGCGTTGTCCGCCGTCCACGGCAGCGACCGTATGACCATCCTGTCCGAGAGTCGCGACCAAGGCCTTTAGAATCACAGGATCGTCGTCGATCACAAGAATCCGCAGCGGTCGATGTCGCAATGGCGCGGAGGCTCCGGCGCTCTGAGGTACGGGGGGCGGGCCGCTTGGAAAAATCAGGCGCACCGTGGTGCCTGCACCGGGTTCGCTATCGATGTGCAGTTCGCCGCCATGACGCTCGACCGTACCGTAGACCATCGGCAGACCGAGGCCGGTGCCGCGCGTACCCTTGGTCGTGAAAAAGAGCTCCAGGCACTTGCTGCGGGTCGCCGCGTCCATGCCCACGCCCGTATCCATGACTTCGATCTGTATACGGTCTGCTTCGAGCGCGCGGGTGCGGAGCGTGAGGCGGCCTCCCCGCGGCATGGCGTCCACCGCGTTCAGAATGAGATTCATCAAGGCATCCCGGATTTCGCCTTCATCGCCCGCTAGGATAGGCAAATCCGGCGCAAAATCCGTGTCTACGCGAATCACAACGCCGGTCTCCTCCGCCATAGCCGTCCACCGTGCCCGAGTGAGGTCGATCACGCGCTGGATCGTTTCGTTGACCTGAACCGCTGCTCGTGCCTCCAGCGGCTCGTGGGTGCTGTAAAAGTCCTTCATTCGGGCAACTGTTTGCGCGATACTCTCGATCGCCCGCCGCGTGATTTCCAAATACTCCCTGGACTCCCCCGTCGTGACCGACTCCCGTTCGAGCAGCAATTCGATATACACCGCCGCGGGGGAGAGTGCGTTGTTGATGTCATGAGCGATGCCGCTCGCCATCTGCCCTAGGACACGCAGCTTCTCCTGCCGTACTACAGCCTGCTGAGTCCGCTTTTGATCCTGGTAGGCGGCTTCCAACGCCGCGTAGAGCTGTGATTGATTCGTGGCGAGCGCGACGTGCTCCGACAGCTGCGAAAGGAACTCGCACTCGCCGCTGCTGAAGCTCCTCGCACCGAGTCGCGCGACGAGGAGAGCGCCGATGAACTTGTCCGCGTTACGCAGCGGCGCAACGACCATCGAGCGCAGCCCGCCGGCGGCGAGCTTCTTCGAAAAAGGGAAGGGCACGGAATTCATGTCCGATTCATAGATCAGCTCCCCTCGTACGCACGGCGACAGGCCATTCTCGTCGATTTCGATGGATGGGTGCTCGGTCAGGTCGAGATCGATGCTCAGACCTGGATTCTTCGCTGCCATTTGGGCGACGGCGAGCGCGTTGGACTCCTGTTGCAAAAGCAGACAGCCGAAATCGATCGGTAATTGATCGATCAATGTTTTGATGACGACCTGCGAGATGCTTGACAAGTCCTGCCGCTCGCCGATGGCTCTCGTTATTCCATTGAGCAATTGGAGGCGCGAAAGTTGCTCTGCCAACTTATGTTCCGCGCGCCGGCGATCGGTCACGTCGTTGTTCGACTCCAGTATGCGCGTACGCCCGCTGTGCGTATCGCGATGCAGCGCCCATATGCTGGCGACATGGATGAGCTCTCCGTCGCGCTTGCGATGAGTCAGCTCGCCCTCCCATGTGCCGGTCCGCTCGAGTTGGGCATTGATGTTTGCCAACGTATCCGGGAAGAGAGTGCCGAGTAGTTCATGTGACACCCGACCCACGGCCTCTTCTCTCGTGTAGCCATAGAGGTTCTCCGCACCGCGACTCCATCGCAGGATCCGTCCGTCGGTGTCGCGCACCATCACCTGACCAAGATCCAGAATTTTGGCCTGCTCCATCAAAGACTCATCGGCGCGTCTGCGATCAGTGATGTCGCGAGCGATCGTCGAAGCACCGGCGATCGCACCGTCGGCGCTCTTGATGGGTGAGATCGTCACGGAGACATCGACGCGCTCACCGTCCTTGCGGACTCGAATCGTCTCAAAACTTTCGATTTGCTCGCCGCGCGTAATGCGCGCGAGGATATCGATCTCCCCTGGGACGAGTTCCGGGGGATAGAGAAAAGTCATCGGCCGGCCGATGGCTTCCGCGGCCGAGTAGCCGAACATCTTTTCCGCTCCGTGATTCCAACTCGCGATCGTGCCGGCCGTACTCTTGCTGATGATGGCATCATCGGACGAATCGACGATCGCGGCCAATCTGGCCCGCACCTCTTCCTGAAGCAGTTGTTCGTTGACTACACGCAGTCTTTCTCCCGTCTTCCGATGTTCGGCAGCTTCGGTTTCGAGCTTCGAATATGCGCTCCGTAGCTCGGCGGGACTGGGTACCGCCAGCGCGGCGGGCACGAGTCGAATCAGCAGAATGGCCGTCAGCACCGAGGCCAGCGCCGTTATTGCCTTGACCATGCCGCTCGCCCAATAGTCGGGATGCCAGATCACCCATATTTCCATCAAGTGGGTGACGCCGCACGCGACGATAAACACCGCGAAACAGACGAAAATCCAGTCGAACTGAAGGTCGCGGCGCTTGCCGACGAAATAGATCAGCGTGAACGGAATGGAGAGGTATGCGAGAGTTATCAGTAGGTCGGATGCAATGTGCAGAGCAAGGATGCCCGGCCTCCAGAGATAGCACATGCCATGGGGCATGAATTCATCCGTCGAAAAAACAGGAAAGTCGACGCCGGCCATAAATACATCCTTGGGCAAGCTTGAACGGGTTTGTCGCGGGAGGTTATCTCGCGCGCGGCCTGCCTATGCAGCGGCTCCGGAGTACCCTCGGCATGATCAAGTCGATGGCGCAATCACGCGCGCGATTTCCGGATCGTCATCAAGGATGAGCAGGCGAAGACCCATGAGACGATGATACGCATACTTGAGCCCCGGGCCAATCGGGCTTAGCCTGCAAGGCACTGCGCGGTATAAGAGTGGCGTGGCGCCGGAATCCGGTAGGGCCCCCGATTGCGACTACATTCGCTGAAGTTGCTCAAAAAGCAGAAGAGAACGACGCTGACCGAGGAAGAAGAAGAGCGATTGGAAGCGGCCCGAACCGGGGCGGCGCCATGGGCATCACTGCCCACGGTATTTCCGATACTTGCGGTAATGATGACGTGCATGCTGGCAGTAGGATGCCGTACATCCGAGTTCCTGGTTGCCAATGCGCCAAACGCGTTCGCACGGGTTCAACTGCATCTCGATCTGTCGACTCGAGCGCTCCGCCCACCTTGCTGCTGCATGGACTCGCCGATCGGGAGGTTCTGCCGCAAGAGGCCATTGAGTTACGCGATGCTCTGAAAAAGGTACATGTTCCGGTGGAGCTTGAGCTGTTTCCTCATCGAGGTCACGCCGATACAGTCGCGTCGTTTGCCGTGGCGACACGCTGGCGCACGCCCGCTCTCCAGAATGTGGTCGAATTCGTCCTAGCAGTCTCGGGGGCGGCGGCCGTACCGCCCAGATCTTGAAATTGCTCTCCAATCATAACCAGCCGCGCGAATGTGGTCCCGGCGCAACTTTAGTGCGCGGCTTTTAGCAAGTTTTGCAACCCGGCCGCGCACCATCCTGGATTACAGTGCAGCATCCGAAGGATCAGACCTTGAGAGGGTGAGTGATTTACCGAGCCATGCCCGCCGTGTGGGATCCGCAGTTCCGGCGCTCCTTCTATGAGCGCTGGGGGCACGAGAGCGCGGTCATTTCTGCGCGCGCGCGCCGGGCGGAATATCCGGAGTTCAAGCAGCTGCTGTCGATCAAAGCCGCGGCCGGCGGCGCGGAGGATTATTTCATCGACGGACGGCGCATCACGGTTGATGATGATACCTTTGCCATCTTCAATCACGACCGCGTCTATGGCAGCCGCATCGAGTCACTGCGCCCGGTGCATTCATTTTCAATTTTCTTCGATCGCAAGTTGGCTGCGCAGGCTTGGTATTCTCTCACGCGATCGGCGAGCGCCTTGGACGATGGCGCCGAGGCTGATTTGACGCCGGGGGAATTCGCGGAGCGCCTGTACGAGCACGAGAATCTGGTCAGTCCGGTGTTGCGTCACATTCGCCTGGCGGTGGATTCGGGGCCGGTGGACGCTGCCTGGCTGGAGGAACAATTGTTGTTTCTCTTGAGCCGAATGCTGCGCCTGCAGCACAAGATCCTGGGCGTGGAAGCGGTGCTGCCTTCGCGTAAAGCTGCGACGCGTCGAGAATTGATGCGCCGCCTAAACCTGGGAGTCGATTTCATACAGACCTGCTATCGCGACACGGTCCTGCTCAAGGACATCGCGCAAGCCGCGCATTTGTCGCCGTTTCATTTCCTGCGGGTATTCAAGACGGTGTATCGCATCTCACCAAGCGAGTATTTGAGCCGCAAGCGCTCCGCCGCCGCGCTGCGCTTGCTGCGGAAATCGAACTGGAGCTTGAACATGATCGCCGAGCATGTGGGATATGGCAGCCGCACCAGCATGTACCGGCACTTGCGGGCGCATTACGGCGTGGGGCCGCGGGAACTGCGCTCACTGCGCTGAGCTTTGCCCGCATCGAAGAGCCCATCGCGCCCGCCACCACCCGCAGCACACCGGCCTCATCGAGCAGCACCGCCGAGCTTCACACCGCTGGAAATGATAAAGACTCGGCCGGAGTGATGGCCGCTCACGCCGCTCCAACCGGAAGTGATCAGAAGGTCCGCCGTGCCGTCGCCGTCGACGTCACCCAAGCCGACGGCATCGAAGCCGAAGGTATCTCCAGGCGTGCGGCAGGTGAAAGTCTTGACGAGATGGCCATCCCTACCGGAGTATAAATAGGCGCGTCCGGCGGAGACCGCGACCTCACCGTACTGCCAAGCGCCGATGATGAGATCCTCGATGCCGTCGCCGTCCACATCGCCCGCGGTAGATTTGCTGGTGCCGAAGCCTTCACCGGCGGTCTCGCCGGTGAGCGTCAACAGACGCTCGCCGGTACGTCCGGAGTGTAGGTAAATGCGCCCGGTGGAAGGACCTCTCGCAGCGTTGGTCCAGTCCGAGGCAAAGATGTTGTGCGTACCGCCGTCCGTGTTTCCCACGACCGAAACGAACATGGCGCCGAGCGCATTACCTGTCGCATCCGCATCGATGACGAACTTCGGCTGCCCGGCGTAGTCGCCATAGACATAAACGCGGCCGTGATGGTCCGGTCCCGCGCGCGGCGCGCCGACCACGAGGTAGTGTTCCTTGCCGTTCGAAAAGCCGGCGACCGTGCTGCCGAAGGCATCGCCAGGCCGCTCGCCAGAGAGCGTGAAGAGCAGCTTGCCGTCCTTGCCGGAATAGACATAGGCATGCCCGGCGTTGGTGGATTTTCCGTCCTTGCCCGGCGCGCCGATGATGAGATCCGCATGGCCGTCGCCATCGACATCGCCCGCCGCGGAAATATGATTGCCGAAAAGCTCGTCGGTGCGCGTCGATTTGAAGCTCTGCAAAATCCGTCCGTCGCGTCCCGAATAAATGTACGCGACGCCTGACCCTGAAGGTCCGCTGGCGGCGACATCGGGTCTGCCGTCGCCATTGGCATCCCCAATCCCCTCGACGCCGGTGCCCAATTCATCGCCCGGCCGGCCGTCGGCGCTCCAGAGCAGCTTGCCACTCCCGATCGAATACACATAAATTCGTCCCGCGTGAGCGCCGTGAGTCGGCGCGGAGGTGACCATGTCGGGAATGCCGTCGCCGTCTACGTCGCCCAAGTTGCGGGCGATCCAGCCGAACTGATCGCCTGCCGCCTCGCCGCGCCACTCGCGAATGATCTTTACCGGCTCGACGAAGGGCCGCTCGAAGTCCGCCGCCTTCGGCAGCAAGGCATGGAAGCGCGAATCTTTGCGCAGCCCGGCCAGGTGTTGATCCTCGGAGATTTCGGTCATGTCGTAGCGCTGGCTCGCCTGCGCGCGGTTCAAATATTCAAAGGCATGGCGCGAATCGTGCATTGCCGCATACGCCGCGCCCAATTGGTAGAAGACACGCGGAGAATCGGCTTGCAGCTTAAGTGCGTGATGGTAGTCGGCGACTGCGGCAGCAAAGCGCTTAAGCATCATGTCGGCCGTGCCGAGTGCCCGCCACGCGGCAGCGTTTTGCGGATCGAAGGACGTGATTCGCCGCAGTGACCTGGCGGCGCCGGCCGCATCCGCGTTCTGTAATTGGGAAAGGGCCGCATCTAGGCTCGGAAGCCCTGCGTCGGGCGACGCGGGTGCCGAGTCGATAGCGGCGCCGGCGAGACACAGGCTCAAGAACAATGGCTTGCATAAGAATCGCAGGAGGGCGGCGTGGCGCATCCGTCAACGTTACGCGCAATGCCAGCCCCAGATGATGCAGATATTGCTCAAAACGCAGATACTCTGAGTTGCTTCAGTCACGGCTACCATGAGGACGATCATCTATTGCGGCATCTCCGCGGAAGCGGGATCGAGCAGCTTGAATACCCATAAGGTCGTGCCTGCGGCCGGGTCGATTATTTCGGGCGTCAGACTGCGGCTGCCGGCATCGAAGGCACCGCCGCCGCCGGCGACGACCACCACATAAGGAGAACGCATACTTGCCGTCGACTCGGTTGACTGCGTCGAAGATCGCGCTCTTGCCGCCGGTCACCACCAACTGGGTGGGCTTGCCGGACGATGACCGGACGTCGGCCGAAGCGGTCGGAGAGCGCCGGCACCACGAAGCTGAAAAAAGCGGCCGACAGCCCTAGTACACTCATCAGTATGCTCATCCGGCCGTTGGTGATGTGCCGGACCTTGGTATAGAACAGCGGCAGAAAAGCCCATCCAAGCACCATCCACGCCACCATGAAAATGGCCATCAGCATGCACAGCCACATGTTCCGGTGCCGCAGCATTTCTCCATGGCCCATGTTTGCCCCGGCGGGCGGCGGGGCAGGCGCAGTGGGCCGGCGTATGAATTTGGCGATGAGCAGCGCCATGATGAGACCCGGAACGCCCGACAGAAAGAAGGCCCAACGCCAGTCGAAGGTCGACGCGATGGCCCAGGTAAAGGAGAGCGCGGAAGCCACGAGTCCGATCTATTGATTGTTTGCAGGCGGGTTCGCTGCAGAGCGGGTTCTTGTTCCCTATGGGTAAAGTCTCACCGCGTCCCATGGCAGATCGTTGCGGTTCCTTAAGTTACACTGTCTGCTGATCGTCGAAGGGCAGCAACGGCAAAAATTGTTTCCACTATCGCTACACCAGGCACCCGGGAGGGCGACACCCGTGAACACATGCGCCACGCATATCGGTTCGCCGCAGAGCGCCGACCGCCGTTGTTTTGTGCGCGCCGTGGGCGTGCTCACCGGGGTGATCGCCTTGGGTAGTCCGCTCGCTGCGCTGCTGCCCCGTCGCGCCTGGGCGGTGGAACTGCAAGTGCTGTCGTCGGCGCAGGCGGCAGCGTTGTTGGCCTTGATTCGTACCATCGCGCCGCATGACACGCTGGACGATTCCGCCTACGCGCTGGTCGTCAAAGCTGTCGATGGAGAGGCGGCGGCTTCGGCCGGGGCGCGCGCCGAACTCGAGAGCGGGGTCGCGACTCTGGGCGAAGGCTTTGGCACTGTGCCCGGGGAGGCTCGGGAGTTGCGCGTCAGGGCGATCGAATCCGGCGCCTTCTTTCAGTCGGTGCGCATAAAGACCTTGATGGTGCTCTACAGCAACCCGATCGCCTGGGCGCACTTTGGGTACGAGGGCGAATCGTTCTCCAAAGGCGGCTACCTGCTGCGCGGCTTCAACGATTTGAAGTGGCTTCCCGACGTGCCGCCGGCCGATAGCGGCCCACTGCCGTTCGCCTAGGGCCCTAGGACTCATGCCGCGTTTCGAACTCAACGATGCCGACGTCGTCGCCATCATCGGCTCCGGCGCCGGGGGCGGCACCATGGCCAATGAACTCACGCGTCGCGGCCTCAAGGTCGTGTTGTTCGAGGCGGGCAAGCGTCAATCGGTCGCCACTTTTTCACAAGATCCAGGGGAAGCATTCGGCCAACTCACGTGGCTCGAGCCGCGCACCCAGAGCGGTACCTGGGATCCGGTAAAGACGTCGCCGACGTTGCCAGCCTGGCACTGCCGCACGGTGGGCGGCACAACGGTGCACTGGACAGCCGCAACACCGCGCCTGCGACCCTACGAGGTCCGTGCGCGGAGCGTGTACGGCGATATACCCGGGGCCTCGCTCGCCGACTGGCCGATCGACTACGATGAGCTGAAGCGCTGGTACCAGGTGGCAGAGAAGCGGCTCGGAGTCACGCGCCGGAATGGCAATCCGGGAATGCCCGCATCGAACAATTTCAAGGTGATGTATTCCGGTGCGCGGCGCCTGGGTTACAAACGCGTGCACACCAACTTTATGGCGATCAATTCGCGCGCGCGCGACGGCCGGGGACTGTGCATTCAGCAGGGTTTCTGCGCGCAAGGCTGCAAGACCGGCGCTAAATGGAGCACGCTGTATACGGAGATTCCGCGAGCCGAGGGCAGCGGCAGACTCGACCTGCGCAGCGAATGTTTTGTTACTCGAATCGAGCACGACGCTGCGGGGCGCGCCACCGGCGTCGTGTATCGAGACGCTGCGGGAGTGGAGCAGCGCCAACAGTCGCGTATCGTGTGCGTCGCGGGCAACGCCATCGAGACCGCGCGCCTGCTCCTGCTGTCGGAGTCCGGGCGCTTCAAGCACGGGCTGGCCAATGGATCCGACCAGGTGGGCCGCAACTACTGCCATCACGTGTTGAGTTTTGTTTTCGGAATTTTCGAGCAACCCGTGAGTTTCTGGCGCGGTGCGGTGCTGGCAGGCGTCGTCGAGGATGAAAATATCCACGATCCCCGCCGCGGCTTCGCAGGCGGCTATCACCTGGAACTCGCGATGCTCGACCTGCCCACGCTGCCGCTGATCGGGTTGCCCTACGGTTGGGGGCGCGACTTTGCCTCGATCATGGACAACTACCGCAACATGGCCGGCATGCTGGTCAACGGCGAAGATCTGCCGCGCGCTGACAATCGCATTACGCTGTCGATGACGCGCAAGGACGCCTACGGGCTGCCCGTGGCGCACATTCACTGCGATCCGCATGCGAACGATTTGGCCATGCGCGCGCACGCGACACGGCAGGGACAGAAGATTTACGAAGCAGTGGGCGCGAAGCGTACGGTGGTGAGCGGTATGACGCCCGCCACGCACCAGATGGGCACCGCGCGTATGAGTCACGATCCCGGGCAGGGCGTCACCAACGCATATGGACGCGCGCATGAGGTACCGAACCTGTTTATATCGGATGGCAGCGTGCAGACCACGGCCGGCGCCGCGAATCCCACACTCACCATCGTCGCCCTGGTGCTGCGCCAGGCGGAGCATATTGGCCGTGAAGTGGCCGCGGGCCGGCTGTAGGCGACGCGGTTCCGCCAGCCAATCAGTAACAATGGGTTAGACACAGAGGACAACATCGTCATGAGTCAGGAAAATCTCGAAACTTTGCTCAAGAACGCCGGCAATACGGTCGACATGCTGCGCAATTCCCGCATCGGGGCCTATGTGTACCCCGTGGTGCCGAGCGAATTCTACAACTGGCGGGATGAGCAGCGCGCCTGGCGCGAAACCGCCGTGCTGTTCGACCAGACGCACCACATGGCGGAGCTGACGGTGAAGGGTCCCGATGCTCTGAAGCTCATTTCGTACACAACCATCAACAGCTTCAATAACTTCACGGTCAACAAAGCCAAACAGATGGTACCCGTCAGTTACGACGGTTATGTCATCGGCGACGGCATCCTGTTCTATCTCGACAAGGATGAGTTGGTGTTCGTCGGCCGCGTGCCGTCGGTGAACTGGATTCAATTCCACGGCGAGACCGGCGGCTTCAAGGTGGACATGATCCGTGACGATCGCTCGCCCTCACATCCGCGCGGCAAGGCGGTGACACGCCGTCACTATCGCTACCAGGTGCAGGGGCCGAATGCCGCCAAAGTGCTGGAAAAGCTCAACGGCAGTCCGCTCCCCGACGTCAAATTCTTCACCATGGATGCCATCAACATCAAGGGCCGCAAGGTCCGCGCGCTGCGCCACGGCATGGCGGGTGCTCCGGGACTCGAGCTTTGGGGTCCTTATGCCGAGGGCGACGAGATACGCGACGCGATACTGGAGGCCGGGCGCGAGTTTGATCTGGTGCCCGTGGGTTCGCGCGCCTACGCCAGCAATACCCTGGAATCGGGATGGATTCCCTCGCCCTTGCCTGCCGTGTACACGGGCGAAAAAATGAAGAAATACCGCGAGTGGCTGCCGGCCGGCGGCTATGAAGGCACAGGCTCGATCGGCGGAAGCTTTGTCTCCGAGAACATCGAGGATTATTACGTGACGCCTTACGAATTGGGCTACGGCCCATTCGTAAAATTCGACCATGATTTCATCGGACGCGAGGCGCTCGAGAAGAAATCCAAGGAGCCGCATCGAAAGAAGGTGACCTTTGCCTGGAACGGCGAAGACTGCGCCAAGATCTATGCGTCGTTGTTCAAGCCGGGCTCCGAGCACTACAAGTTTCTCGACATACCCATCGCCAATTACGCGTCATCCTCGTTCGACCGAGTAATGATGGGCGACAAGTTGGTCGGTCTCTCGATGTTCGGCGGCTACAGCTACAACGAACGCTCGGCGCTGTCCCTGGGAGTCGTCGATGACAACATCAATGTTGGCGACGTGCTGACGCTGGTGTGGGGCGAGGAGGGCGGCGGCACGAAGAAACCCACGGTTGAAAGGCACAAGCAACTCGATGTGCGAGTCAAAGTGTCGCCGGTGCCGTATGCCCGTGATGCACGCGAAGGCTATCACGAAGGCTGGCGCACGCGGCGCTCGTGATGGCATCCAACATAGCGCAGGCCGCAAGCCTCGCTGACGGCCGCTTCACGCTGGATGACACCGCGGGCTTTAGGGTTTAGGGTAGGCTACGGCAGTGCCGCAATCGACCAGTATCCAGGCGAACATTCCGAGTCGGGAGTGAACCATGAATGCCCAACTCAAGCCCCGGGAATTCCCGCTCCCGAGCTCGGTCAAAGTCATATCGGGAACCGAAAGGGCGCAGGCAGCCTATCCTTATCCCATTCAATTTTCGAAGGCCGACGATCAGAAATTCTGGTTCTACAACTCCATGCACTTTCCCGAGCCCATGTCCGCATTCGACATGGTAACGGCAGAAGCGGCGTACTGCGCACTGGGCGCGGCGAATACCCGTGTGCATTGTCTGCCGACCACGCTTGGCATCGATCACCGAATCATCAATGGGCGGGTGTACATCGGCGGTAACGCCGTTAGCGATCCTGAGGAGATCGTCCGCCGGACCGTGGAGTTCCAGAAGCGCGCCTTCTACTACTACGAGAATTGGGAATCGCTGTATGCCCAGTGGAAGCAGAAGATGCTGAAACTGATCGGAGACGCCAACGCCATGCCGGCCCCGGCACTCCCGGAATTCGAGCCGCTCGAACACGTGCACGCGGGCCGCGGTATTGCCTCGAACCACGATCTGCTGGTGACGTACCAGAAAACGCTCGAGGGCTACTTCCGAATGTGGCACCACCACTTCGAGTTTCTGCTGCTGGGCTATGGCGCATACCTGACCTTTTTCGGATTCTGCAAGAAGGCATTTCCGGAGATCACGGACCAGACCATCGCTCGCATGGTGGCGGGAATGGAAGCGGAGATATTCCGTCCCGATGATGAACTGCGGCGACTCGCCCGTTGTGCCGTCGAGCTTGGTGTCGATGCGCAATTCCGGGAGGGGGCTTCGGTCGACGACATCATGGGATCGCTGCGCGAGTCGGGCGAAGCGGGGCGCCGCTGGCTCGAGGAACTGCAAATCTCGCGCGATCCCTGGTTCAACATCAATGTCGGCGACGGATTTTATCACTATCACCGTAGTTGGAACGACGATCTCTCGATGCCGTTCGCCGCGCTGTCGGGTTACGCGCGCAGCGTGCGCGCCGGCGAGCCGCTGGATCGCCAAGTTGGGAAGCTCCGCGATGAACGCAGCCAGCTGATCGCCGACTATCGTGAGCTTCTGGCAAGCGAGGAGGAACGCGCTGCCTATGACCAGATGATCGCTTTGGCGCACCGGGTGTTCCCGTACGTCGAGGGACACAAGTTCTACTGCGAACATTGGTACACCAACCTGTTCTTCAACAAGATCCGCAGCTTCGGAGCGTTGCTGACCGCGCACGGTTTCTTCGCCGACGCCGAGGACGTGTTCCATCTCACGCACTACGAGCTCGAGGCGGCCATCATCGACCTGATGAACGCATGGTCGAGCGGCTCCGAACCGCGCGGCCCCGCCTACTGGCCGCCGATCGTCGCTGAGCGCAAGGCGGCGATCATCGAATGGGCGCGGCACGAAACGCCGCCGGCGCTCGGACCCATTCCGGACGTCATTGATGATCCGGCCATCGTGATGCTGTGGGGGATCACGCGTGAGAGCCTCGACAATTGGCTGTCGGCAGGCGAGGGGGCGGACAGCAACGAGGTGCGCGGTTTTGCCGCTTCGTCAGGAGTAGTGGAAGGAATCGCGCGGATAGTAAGGTCGGTCGAAGAGCTGTCGCGTCTGCAGCAAGGCGATATTCTCGTCTGCCACGTCACGAATCCGACTTGGACACCGATCTTTCAGAAAATTCGTGCGGCCGTGTCCGACATCGGCGGCTCCATGAGCCACGCTGCCATCGTCGCGCGCGAGTACGGGCTGCCGGCCGTCGTGGGAGCCGGCAACGCCACTTCGAAGATCAAGGACGGGCAGCGGATTCGCGTCGACGGCGGACGCGGCATCGTCACATTGTTGCATTGAACCGGGTGTCATCGTGCCTGAGTCGAAGTACATCAGCTGGTTTCGCGATATCGGTCTCATCGACCGTCCCAGGGTCGGCGGCAAAGGAGGAAGCCTGGGGGAGCTGCATCGCGCCGGCATACACGTGCCGCCGGGTTTCGTGGTGCGCACCGAGGCGTTCGAGGAGTTCATTGACGCGTTGGAGCGGCGCTCCCCAGTTCGGGCGTGCGTCGATGGACTCGCAGCGGATGAGGTGGACGGGATGACAGCCGTGTCGCGCGAGTTGCGCGCGCGCATGGAAGATGCGGCACTGCCGGCAGATTTGCAGCAAGAGATCCGCGATGCGTATGGACGCTTGGCAGAGCCTCCGCCGGCCGTCGCGGTGCGATCGTCGGCGACCACCGAGGACGCCGCGGATGCGAGCTTCGCCGGCCTTCAGGATACCTACCTTTGGGTCACTGACGCGAATTCGTTGATCGACAAGATCCGCAGCTGCTGGGCCAGCCTGTACTCGCTCGAGTCGCTGAGTTATCGGCGGCGACAGGGGATTGCGGAATCGACGGTGGCTATGGCGGTCGTCGTGCAGGTCATGGTTGATGCGCGCACCGCCGGCGTCATGTTCACGCGCAGTCCGATCAGCGGGGATCGATCCGTGATCAGCATCGAAGGCGCATGGGGGCTGGGCTCGGCGCTGGTGAGCGGCGAAGTGACGCCGGACCACTGGGTGGTGGCGAAAATCACCGGTGAGATCTCGGTGCGCGAAATCTCGGACAAGGCCATCCTCCATGCTCGGTCGCCGGCGGGCGGTGTCGAGGAACTTGCAGTGGAGGATTCCATGCGCCGTGAACCCTGTCTCTCCGATGGGGAACTGCAGTCGCTGCGGGCCATCGGCAGACAGGTGGAGCGCCACTACGGCCGGCCGCAGGACATCGAGTGGGTCATCGACCGGCACACGCAGCAAATCTTGCTGCTGCAGAGCCGACCCGAGACGGTTTGGTCGAACAAGGACAACCAAATGGCCGCCATCCGCGCCGCCGACCCGCTGCTGCATGTCATGAATATTTTCGGGGGACGGCGGTGACCCTGACTGCCGCGGATGTCGCGGAAATCATGCGGGTGATCGAACAGTCGACGTTCGATGAACTCAGCCTCGAGTTGGACGGCGTCAAGTTGACGCTGCGCCGCGCCGGTACGGCCGGCGGATTTGTGCAAAACGTGACGACTCGATCGGAACTACTGAACTCGGCGGCCACGGCCACGGCCGCGGGGCGTTCGGGAGAGGCGGCTGCGCGGACGGCCGACGCGAACCGCAGCGATATCACATCGCCGATGCTCGGCACCTTCTATCGTGCCCCTAAGCCGGGATCCGCGCCCTTCGTGGAGATTGGCTCGGTGGTGGAGGTGGATAGCGTCATCGCCATCATCGAAGTCATGAAGCTCATGAACACGGTGCGAGCCGGGGTCCGGGGTGTCATCACGGAAATCCTGTCTGCTGACGGGACACTGGTGGAGTTCGGCGACGTCCTGATGCGGGCGCGCACGGACATTTGATTCATGAGCATTCGCAGAATTCTGATTGCAAATCGCGGCGAAATCGCCGCGCGGATCATCAGAACCTGCCGTGCCCTCGAGATCGAGTCGGTGTTGGCCGTCTCTTTGGCCGACCGCGAAAGTGAGCCGGCACGGCAGGCCGATCGTGTCGTATGCATCGGCCCGGCGAGGGCCGCGGATAGCTATCTCAATGCCCCGGCCATCGCGCACGCCGCCGTTGCCACCGGCGCGGATGCAATTCATCCCGGATACGGTTTTTTGTCCGAGCGTGCGGTTCTGCCGCAGTTGTGTACAGCCGCAGGCATCATCTTCATCGGACCGACCGCGGATCAACTCGCCGCGATCGGCGACAAGCTGCGGGCTCGAGCCGAAGCCGAGGCAGCCGGCATACCGGTCGTGCCCGGTGGTGCGGCGAATTCGCGTGCGGAGACAGAAGTTCTGGCGGGGAGGATCGCGCCACCCCTGCTCATCAAGGCGGTGGGTGGGGGTGGCGGTCGCGGCCTGAAGCTGGTCGAGCGCCTCACAGACCTGCCGGAGTTGCTCGATTTGGCCGCCGCCGAGGCGGGGGCTGCATTCGGCGACGCGCGCATCTACCTGGAGCGCTTCATCGACCGCGCTCGCCATGTCGAAGTGCAGATACTGGGCGACGGCGCGGGGCGAGTCATTCAACTGGGCGAGCGCGATTGCTCCGTTCAGCGCCGCTACCAGAAGCTCATCGAGGAGACGCCGGCTCCGGGTCTGTCAGAGGCGCTGCGCAATTCTCTGCTGCAAGCCGCCGTGCGCTTCGCACAACGCCTCAGCTTTCGCGGCGCCGGAACCGTCGAATTCATCGTCGACGCGCAGCGCGACAGCTTCTATTTCCTCGAGATGAACGCGCGCATCCAGGTCGAGCATCCGGTGACCGAGGCCGTCACCGGCATGGATCTCATCGCCGAGCAGATCGCCATTGCGGATGGAAGCGGCCTGCGGTTGCGGCAAGCCGAGGTGCGAACCACGGGATGCGCGATCGAATGCCGGGTGAACGCCGAGGACTATCGCGACGACTTCAAACCCAGTCCAGGACGTATCCGCGACGTGTCATGGCCCGCAGGCGCCGGTATTCGCGTGGATTCTCACGTGGTGCCGGGATCCAGCATTCCACCGTTCTATGATTCGCTGATGGGCAAGATCATCGCGTCGGGTCCGGATCGCGCCGTCGCGTTGGCGCGACTGCGCGGCGCGATCGCCGTGACGCGCATCAGCGGGGTCAAAAGCAATCTTGGCTTCCATAGTGCCGCGCTCGATGATCCGGAATTTCAAACCGGCGGCGTGGATACAGGTTTCGTCGACAGGCTGTATGCCCGCCGGCCCGACCTCAGCGATCCAGGCGAAGCCGGTGCCGCCTATGGCTGAGGTTCAGCTCGTCGAGACCTCGCTGCGCGACGGCAACCAATGTCTGTGGGCCGCTCTGGGCATCGATACGGCAAGGACACTGGCCATCGCCGAGGTGATGGATCGGGTTGGTTTTCGCGCCATCGACTTCACCACCTCCACGCACATGGGGGTAGCGGTGCGATACAAGAAGGAAGACCCATGGGAGCGCATTCGACTCGTGGCGGCGGCGACGCCGCATACGCCGCTGCAATTCATGTCGACCGGTTTTCGGTTCATTTCCTGGGAGACCGCCAGCCCCGACTTCATGGCGCTCGCCTTTCGCACGCTGGCACGCGACGGCATCCGACGTTTCTGCCTCGCGGACCCCATGAACGATGCGGAATCGAACATGGCCTGCGCGCGCATGGTGAAACAGGGCGGCGGCGAGTACGTCATCGTGGCACTGGTGTTCACCTTGAGTCCTATCCATGACGATGCCCACTTCGTCGAGCGGGCGCGCATGCTCGCGGCTTGTCCTGCCATCGATGCGCTCTATATCAAGGACCCAGGTGGGCTGCTCAAGCCCTCGCGGGCGCAAACCCTGATTCCGGCCATCAAGGCCGTGATCGGCGGTAAGCCTCTGGAACTACATTCCCACTGCACCATCGGGCTCGCCGAACACACTTATATGGACGCGCCCGGCCTGGGCGTGTCGGCCCTGCAATGTGCGTCCGGCGCCGCAGCAGATGGGACCTCGAACCCGCATTCCGCACGCGTGGTCGCGAATCTTCGAGCGCTCGGGCATCGAGTGGCCGTGGATGATGAGGCACTCGGCCGCGTTAATCAGTACTTCAGTCAGCTGGCGGAGGCAGAGGGTCTGCCCGTGGGGGTGCCGCAGGCTTTCGATGCCCGTTACCTCAAGCATCAGCTGCCGGGCGGCATGGTCGGCACCACACGCCGCCAGCTCGCCGAGGCCCGTGTGTCGCACCTCGAGGGAGCCGTGATCGAGGAATTGGGGCGGGTCCGCGAAGAACTCGGATGGCCCATCGTCATGACGCCCTTTGCGCAAATCCTCATGACGATGGCAGTGATGAATGTGACGCACAAGGAACGCTACACCGTCATCCCGGACGAGGCGATCCGTTACGCGATCGGCCGCTTCGGCCGGCCGACAGCGCCGATCGCCGCCCACGTAATGGAGCGCATCGAATCATTGCCGCGTACCCGAGAGTTGCGCGCAGAACCTGAAATGGCGAGTCTCGGTGAGCTACGACGGCGCTTGGGCAATCGCTTGAGCGACGAGGAATTCCTGCTGCGCGCCACCATGCCCTTGGGCCAAGTCGATGCGATGGTAAGGGCCGGCCCCGCGCGGCGACACTACAATCCGTCGGTCAGTCCCGTGCTCGATCTCATCCGCAAACTGACGGCGCGCAGCGACCTCGAGTACGTCGCGATCGATAAGGCCGGAATGCGGCTGGAACTCCGCCGCCAGCGCGCGGCCAACTCCGCCGGCGGGAACGAGCAAAGCCTTGCGGGGCCGGTGCGGTGAGTCGAACTTTGGTTTTGGAGCCACTGTGCTCTCCTGTACGAGTACAAGTTCGCTGTCGTTCTGACACTCAGCCCCGCGGCTGCGATACCATTCAGCCGTTTTTGCGCTTTGTTGTTGTATGGCGGCTACATGTGCGCTCGTGATAATAAAAGAGAATACGACAATTGCGGCGTCCGCCATACGGACCACCGGAATGGCTCTCGGGGGATACCACATGACGAAGCGTTCAGAATATAAGCATGCAAAATCGTCAAAATTGGGCTGGCGGTCAGCTCTGGCGGGAGGCTGCGCTTTAGGAACCATTGCGGTGTTCGCGGCGGCCGTTGCACAGGCCCAGCAGGCGCCGCCACCCACGGCGCAGTCCGACACCCTCGCGGAGGTGATCGTGACGGCGGAGCGCCGCTCCGAGAATGTTCAGAACGTGCCAATTGCGATCTCGGCGTTCACCTCGGAGACCCTGCAGAGCCGCAATCTCTTCGACGTGACTCAGATCGGCAACCTGTCGCCGGGCGTCAACCTCGACGCGGGTGCGCCCTTCTCGGGCGACCGCTCGGTTCTTTCGGCCTCGATCCGCGGCATCGGCCAGGACGATTTTGCCTTCAACTTGAACCCCGGTGTCGGCGTCTACCTCGACGGCGTATTCCTGGCGCGCACCATCGGCGCGAACCAGCAGCTGCTCGACGTGGACCGCATCGAAATCTTGAAAGGCCCGCAAGGCACCCTGTTTGGCGCGAACACCATCGGCGGCGCGATCAGCATCGTGACCCACACGCCGGGCGAAGAGGAGCGATTCATCGCCGATGCCCAGGTCGGCAGCTATAATCAGCGCAACTTCGCCTTCACAGCCGATATACCGCTGATCGGCAACACCCTGCTGTCCTCGATCAGCGTCTCCTCACAGGAGCAGACGGGCTGGCAGAAGGTCATTCCGTATCCTTCCACCTCGCCCTACGGTCAGGCGCCGTTCGTGGTCGATCCGCAGAACGTCTATCCGAAGTCCGCTTATGTGACCTCGGACAACTACGGCGGTACGGGCGTTCAAACATTGCGCGGCAAGCTGCTCTGGAAGGCCTCCGACAAGCTGAACATTACTTTCTCGGCCGACTGGTCGCACGAGGATCAAACGGCGCTGCCGTATACGATCCTCGGCATCTACACCGGCAACCTGAACTTCTCGACGTTCTCGACTCTGTACAATCTATGCATCAGCAACAACGCTGCGACTTTGCCGGGCGCAATCTTCGCCAACGGCGGCCCGCCGCCGCCAGTTGTGGCTGCGGGCCTCGCCCCCAACTTCGGGCTTGGCTGCTCTCATCCACGGGCGCAGATCCCGGGAGTGTC
This sequence comes from uncultured Gammaproteobacteria bacterium, assembly GCA_963799885.1. Classification (GTDB taxonomy): domain Bacteria; phylum Pseudomonadota; class Gammaproteobacteria; order Steroidobacterales; family Steroidobacteraceae; genus Bog-1198. Next base: position 109,400 of record CAWCYX010000013.1, read on the forward strand.
CATCGGCGGCGCCGCGCTCCTCGGTGCCGGCTATGTCGGCGGCCCCGCGGGCCCGTACAACTATCTGAACCATCCGGGCACTGCGTACCTGGGCTCGAACCAGCCGCGGATCTGGGACAGCTATGCCGCCACGAACACCGGCAACTTGAACACGACCTACGCGGATGGACCGGACTTCGCGCGCAATGACGTGTGGGGTTTTTCGGCCACGGCGGTCTACGATATGTCCGACACCCTGCAGCTAAAGTCGATCAGCGGCTACCGCCAGATTGCGTGGAGAATCGGCACGGACCTGGACGGCACGCCCGAGACGCTGCAGGAAGTCACCGACGAGCAGCACCAGTGGCAGGTTTCCCAGGAACTCCAGGTACTGGGCAAGGCTTTGGACAACCGGTTGAACTACGTGGGCGGCGTGTACTACTTCAAGGAATTCGGCCACGTCCTCGACTTCGTGCCCTTCGAATCCCTGCTGTTCGTAGACGACTTGGCGAATGACGTGACCAACACGGACTATGCCGCGTTCTTCCACGGAGACTTCAGGCTCAACGACAGTTGGGGATTTACCGCTGGCGGCCGCTATACCGACGTACAGACGCATTTCCTGGGAGGCCAGGCCGACCTGAACAATTTTCCGTACTTTGGCCCCGGTCCTGACACTGTCCTCCGATACTTCCCGCCCATTCCCGACAGCCAGGCGTGGCACATTTTCGATCCCACGGTCGGCGTGCAGTTCCACTTCAACGAGGACGTGATGGCCTACGCCAGCTGGTCAAAGGGCTTCAAGCAAGGCGGTTGGACCACGCGGCTGTCGATAGCGCCAATCACGAATCCGGCGTCCGCGCGGTTCCAGCCCGAGTATTCCAAAACCTACGAGCTCGGCATGAAGTCCGAGTGGTTTCAGCATCACTTGCTGGCCAATGCCGCCGTCTACTACACCGACTACAAGGGCATCCAGCTGAACATCCAGCAGGGCATCTCGCCGGTGTACACCAACGCCGGCAACGCCAAGATCAAGGGCGGGGAGCTCGAGCTGCAGTACCTCGTTGGGGGTGGCTTGCAGCTGAACTTGACCGGCGCCTACATCGATGCGTACTACACCGAGGTCAATCCGAATGCGAATATCCCGCAGTATGCACTGCCCGACGGCACGACCGTCTGCCCGGCCGGACCGCCGATTTGCGGCGAGAAATGGGTGGGTGTGTCTGCGCTCGATGCGAAGATCCCGAAGACTCCGAAATGGAAGGGAACTTTCGACCCGCAGTACACGATTCGTCTGCCGAACGAGGCTGCGGTTCGATTGATCCCTTCGTTCACGTACACGTCCGAGATGTTCAACGACTCGCTGAACACACCGCAACTGCGCCGTCCGGCCACGCACATGCTCGACGCCTCGATCCACTATGTCTCGGCCAACGAACGATATGACCTGGCATTCGGTGGCACGAACCTCACCAACGACCGGTTTCCGACGGCCGGATCGCCGAACTACGGCGCCGGCGAGGTGGGTGCGTACTTCAATCCGCCGCGGATGTGGTACGTCAATCTGCGGGCTCAGTTCGGTAAGTAAGCCGAATCACGAATCGAAGCGGATCCGGCGGCGCCGCGGCGCGGGATCCGCTTCGCCGTCAACCACGCAGTGATGGGTAAAGACCCAAAATCCAGCATCGACCACGGCGCCATGAGCGTCGGCCAATGGCTCGCGGTCCTCGTCACCGTGGGGCTCAACTCCATGGACGGTTTCGACGTGCTGTCGATCAGCTTCGCCTCGCCCGGTATTGCGCGGGATTGGGGGATTGACAAGGCCACTCTGGGCTGGGTCCTGTCCATGGAATTGTTCGGTATGGCGGTGGGTTCGGTGCTGCTCGGCGGGGTGGCCGACAAGATCGGAAGGCGCCCGACCATCCTCGGTTGTCTTCTTGCCATGAGCGTCGGAATGTTCGGCGCCAGTGTTGCCGGCGGAGTTCCGACGCTCTTGGCATGCAGGTTGCTCACGGGTCTTGGGATTGGCGGCATGCTGGCGTCGATCAATGCAGCCGTTGCGGAATTGTCCAACCAGCGCTGGCGCAGCCTGGCCGTGGCGCTCATGGTGGTTGGTTACCCGCTCGGCGGAGTCGCCGGCGGCCTCATCGTGCAGAAATTGCTCGGCAGCGGCACTTGGCATGATGTCTTTATTTTTGGCGGATCCATTACAGCGGTGTTCATTCCCATCGTATGGGTCCTGCTACCCGAATCCGTGGACTTTCTGGATCGCCAGAGCAAGCCGGGGGCGTTGCAAGCCATCAACCGGATCCTGACGCGCTTTGGTCACGAGCCGATCGCCGCGCTCACCCCCGCGACCCAGGAATCCTCGCAGCGTTCGGTAACGGACATTTTTAAACCGGGCTTGATCGTGGCCACCGTGCTCATCACGTTGGGCTATTTCGCACATGTCACGAGCTTCTACTTCATCATCAAGTGGGTGCCGAAGTTGGTGGTCGATATGGGCTTCCAGCCGCGAGCCGGCGCCGGCGTATTGACCTGGTTGAATGTCGGGGGCGCAACGGGCGTGGCGATCTTTGGCCTGATCGCAACGCGAGTCAGCTTAAAGGCGCTCACCGTCATGACGCTGCTCGGATCATCGGCCATGGTCGCCTGGTTCGGGCGTGGGCCGCATGACCTTGCCTCGCTCGCCGCCACGGTCGCGATCGCCGGCGTGTTCATCAATTCAGCGATCGGCGGCTATTATCTGCTGTTCGCCAAGGTTTTTCCCACGCATGTGCGCGCCACGGGCACCGGCTTTGCGGTCGGTGTGGGCCGTGGGGGCGCGGTGCTCGCGCCTGTCATTGCCGGGTATCTGTTCCAGGCGGGATTCGGAATGCAAGCCGTCTCGACCATGATGGCCATGGGCTCGCTATTGTCGGCCGCCGCGCTGCTGGCGCTTAAGGTTCGCGTACGGGATTAGCCTGCTTGATTGCGCCAGCTCTTGGCATAGGCCGTACGGGCGACATTCGAGTAGGGCAGCGGCGAGACCACCGCTTTGATTTCCACCTGCTTGTGGCGCTCGACCGTCGGTTTGCTGGTACCGCCGTCGGGCTCGCCCCATACGAAGTTCACCTCGGTTCCCGGCGCTGCATGGCGCTCATCGAGCATGGCCAAGGTCAACATCTTGCCCGCATTGGCGCTGTAGCCGACCCAGGTCGACAGGCCGGCGAGTTTGCCGTCCACGGTGACTCGATCGAAGGGGTGCATGGAATAGACGGCGCTCGGAAACTCGATGAACTTGGCGCGCAAGCCCTGATCGAACATCGTATAGAGGGCGTCGGTCACTGAGACATTGTCGAGGGCCAGCGTGACCTTCCTGCGATGCGGACCTTGTGCCATCTTTTCCAGCGCTGCGCGGCCGATGAACTCGTGGTCGAACTTGACGAAGAATCCGTAACCGAGCTCCCAGGGCGTGAGGTAGTAGTCCTCGACCTTGTCGGAGACGAAGCTCCCGCCGATCGAGGCCTTGGCCTCGTAGTGATTCACCGTCAGCCACTCACGATAGGGCTTCATGTTCTCGCCCGTGTAGACGGCGGGAAGTGGCGAGGGTATCCAGCCCGACTCCAGCGTATTGGAGGAGTAGCAGCGCCCGCCCACCAGCCTGAGTCCATGGGACTTGCCGGCCTCCACCAGGGTGGCATGAATCACGGCGCCGTCGGCCCAGGGGCCCATCAATTCGAATCCGGGCTGACCGGCCATGCCGTGCCGGAGCGCGCGCACTTTGCGACCGGCGATCTCCATCCAGCACATGTTGAAGAATTTGAGGTCCGGCGCCGGGCGGCCGGTGGCCGACTCGACCACCTTCGAGGCATTCGGTCCCTGCAATTGGAAGCGGTAGTGGCGCCGATTTTGTGGATCGGGGCGCGCCGCCGTGCGTTCGTCGTAGCTGCACGTCACGCGGCGGCCACTGCTCTCGGCGTTGTATAACACCCAGTTGAGCGTGGGTGCGCGGCCGACCATGTTGAACTGGTTCTCCGCCAGATAGAACAGAATCACATCGCCGATGACATAACCGTCATGGCTGCAAGGCACGAACTGTTTGGCCTTGTCGGGAGCAAAGCCCTTGAAGCTATTGATGCCGAGGCCGCTCAAAAACTCGAGCGCGTCCGGCCCTTCCACCATCAATTCTGCCATGTGGTAGGACTGGTTGAACAGGACGCAGCTTTCAGCCCAGGCGCGCTGCTCGTCCCGCCAATTGGTGTATTCCGCCGGCACGCCCGGATAGGCATTTGGGCCCGACTGTTGATTGCGCAGGAACCTGGCGGTGTTGCCGACGCTATTCAGCAGTGATTCAAGCGACTGAACGCCGCGTGATGATGAAGACATTTGTTCTTTGATCTCCAGCCGGTTCTATTGATGGGTGCGCCGCCACTGCTCGCGCGGGTGCCGTACTCGTTCCATTTTATACACCATCACCCCTGTGTGGTTTCAATCTGAGAGCGAACTCTTGTTGATCCTAGAGGGTCATTTGGTCAGAGAGAAAGGTGCGGATGTGGCGTCCATCGAAAGTTATGACGAGGCCGAGTTCGATCGCCTGATGGCCATGAACCTGCGCAGTATTTTCTTGGGGATGCGGCACGTGATTCCGGTGATGCTTGCCCAAGGCGCCGGTGCGGTGGTCAACCGCCGGGGCAAATCCCTGCGCTGGCAGAGGATACTTATTGCTCTGCCCGTTTACGTGCCAGGTCGTTGCGAAGGTATCATGCGGACCAGCACTCAAAGCGAACGACACTATGACCAAGCCGGTTGAAATTCTCGGGTCCTTTTGGACCCTCGCAGTGGGCGCTGATCCGCTCGGCGATCAGCGCTGCCTGCATGACTTTCGGACACGGGTCGAGGTCGCGGCGGCCGCGGGATTCACCGGCATGGGCTTCTGGCACGCGGATATTGTCGAGATCCGGAAGAAGTACAGCTTCAAGGATATGAAGCGCATCCTGGACGCGAACGGCATCATCAATATCGAAGTCGAATGGCTGCTGGACTGGTACTGCACCGATGCGCGCAAGGCCGCGTCGGATGAAACCCGCGCGCTGCTGCTGGAAGCAGCCGAAGCATTGCGCGCCCGGCATATCAAGATTGCCGATCTCGGCAATGATTGCGCCGACGTTGCCCGGATGACGGAGGCGTTTGCGCCGCTATGCCGTCAAGCCGCCGAGCGCGGCACCAACATCCTGTTCGAGATGCTGCCGGCACAATTCTCGCGCGCGCCTTCGCTCGATCAAGTTCTGGCCATCACGCGCGGATCGGGCGCGGGCAACGGCGGTATCATGCTCGATAATCTGCACTTGCAGCGCATCGGCATCGACTCCGGCGAGATCGTCCGCAAACTCAAGGCCGATGACTTGATTGGGGTCGAGATCAACGACGGCACTCTTGCGGTGCCGAAGAAATTCCAAGATTCTGTGGTCAACAAACGCCTGTTGCCCGGCGATGGCGAGTTCGATATTGCGGCGTTTCTGCAGGCGCTCTGGTCGGTGGGTTATGACGGGCCGATCGGCGTCGAAGTCCTGAACGAATACATGCGCAAGTGGGATCTCAAGACAGCGGCGACCGAGGCATTTGCAAAGACGCGGCGGGTGGTGGAAGCGGCGCGTCAGCCCAGGATCCGGGGAGGCATGTGACCGAACCCACGCTCGCGCACTGGAAGGAAATGTACGGTGCGTTGTGGCGCATACGCCTGTTCGAAGGCCAGGTCGCGATACTCGAGAGCCGTGACTGGCGAGTGGACTGACTAATTCGGCTGCCGGGTCAGCGCCGGCCCTGAAGCGAATTGCGGACGGCGGCGACGATCCTCTCCTCGTCGGGAATCACATATGTCTCGAGCGGCTCGCTGTAGGGCACGGTCGTGTCGCGCGCCGTGACCTGCACGATCGGTGCCTTCAACGATGAGAACCCATGCTCCGCCACATCCCCTGCAATGATGCCGGCCACCGTTGCATGGCGCGGCGCCTGATCGACCAGCACCAGATGGCCCGTCTTGGCGACCGATTTAAGAATGGTCGCGAGGTCAAGCGGCGCCACCGTGCGCGGGTCGATCACTTCCGCCTGGATGCCCTCTTTGGCGAGCTTCGCGGCGGCAGCCAGCGAACGCGACACCATCCACCCCGTCGCGACGATGGTGACATCGCCGCCCGCGCGGCGAATCTCGGCCTTGCCGAACGGCACCAGGTGCTCGCCGTCCGGCACTTCGCCCGGTTCGAGCGTGAGCAGATAGTGATGCAGGTAGACCACGGGATTGTCATCGCGGATGGCCGTGGCCATCAGGCCCTTGGCATCCGCCGCGGTCGAGGGGACCACGACTTTGAGGCCGGGAACTCCCATGAACATGGCGGTCAGTGAGCCGGTGTGTTGACCGGCCCAGCCGCAGGCAAAACCGAATCCCGCCTTGAGCACCAGCGGCACTTTTACCTGCCCGCCCGACATATAGCGGAAGCGGGGCGCTTCGTTGACGACTTGATCCATGGCGACGAGCATGAATTCCGCCATGTAGAGCTCGACCACGGGGCGCAAGCCCGCCATTGCCGCGCCGATTGCGATTCCGATCTCCGCAGTCTCGGAAATCGGCGTGACGCGGACGCGGTCGTGCCCGTAGGCAGCGACGAACTCGTGGTTCTCCGTGGTTGCCATGTTTTGGCCGAAGTAAAGGACGCTCGAGTCGCGCCGCATTTCCTGATGAATGCCGGCATCGATGGCGGCGATAAACGGAAGTTGTGCCATGCGTGTCGCTCCGGCTCAGGCGTAAACATTGTCGAGTGCGGACTCGAGCTTGGGGAAGGGACTCTTGACGGCGAAGGCCACCGCTGCCTCCATTTCCTGCGCGACTTGGACGGATAGCTCATCGGCCTTCGCGGCGTTCAGCACACCCGATTTGATTAGGCCGGCACGAAAGCGCGGCACCGGGTCGCCGCGCAGCGCCGCCTCGTATTCTTCGCGCTTGCCGAACACGGTGATCGCCTCATGCTCCGGATAGTGCAGCGGCACGCCCGGCGGCGCGATGATGTTGCCGTGGGCTGAAAGGCGGTAGACCTTCGATTCGACCAGCGTCGGGCCGGCACCGCTGCGCGCGCGCTCGACCGCCGCGCCGACGGCAGCGTGGACGGCCAAGGGATCGGCGCCATCGATCGTGACGCCCGGCATGGAATAGGCCTTGGCCTTGACCGCGAGCGGCTCACCGTTCGCGGCGTTCGCATCCTCCTGGTCGCAGGTGGTCACGACGTTGTAGCCGTTATTCTCCATCACGAAGATCACCGGCAGCTTCCACAGGGAAGCAATGTTGAGCGTCTCGTGGAATGCGCCTTGCTTCGACGCGCCGTCGCCGAAGAAGCAATACACGACCTCGCCTTTTTTGCGGATCTGCGCAGCCCACGCCGCGCCTGCCGCATGCGGAATACCGGCGCCCACGATGCCCGAGGTGCCGAGGAAACCACGTTTGACGTCGGTGAGATGCATGGACCCGCCCAGACCCTTGCAGAGGCCGTCCACTCGCCCATAGATTTCCGCCATCATGGCCTTTGGGTCGCTGCCGAGCGCCAGTGGATATCCATGGCAGCGATAGGTGGCAAGCACAGCATCGCCATCGCGGAAGTGGCACAGCGAGCCGAGGATGGATGCTTCCGCGCCGTCCGCGAGGTGGGTATGCCCACGGATCACGCCGGGATGCTCGGTGAAGGTACGCTTCACGCGTTCTTCGAACTCGCGGATGCGAAGCATCTGAGTGTAGATCCAGATCTGCCGTTCGGCAGTGAGTGCCTGCACGCTCATTTTACCCTCTCGATTGGTGCGGCGACCGCCCGCGCAGCCGACTGTAGCACCGGAAGATCCGATTCTGTTTCTTTAAAAGTCTATTTCCGCTTCACCGGCGGTTGAATGGACTCATCAGGTTCACGGCGAGCGCTGCGGATTCAACAACCCGGACTGGGACCATCAGTTTCTCGATCTGCTCGAGACCGACCCGCAAGCATTGACGAAACTGACTCACGCCGAATACGCCGAGCGTGGGGGGTTCGAAGGCGCCGAGGTCATCATGTGGTTGATCATGCGCGGCGCCATGACCGAACGGATCCGCCGGCTCCACCGCACGTACTACCTACCGTCCATGACGGCAATCGCCACCGCAATTTACGAGAATGACGGAGAATATCCGCCGGCCACGCCGTTCCGCGACCAACTCGAGGGGGTGGAGCGTCTCGCCGGAACATATCCTTATACGCTGGAGCGAAGCGCTAAGGCCTATCGGCTCAATGGGTTCCTCCATGACTTGGTCATTCCGGAACACCGCGAAGCATTCCGGCGCGACGCGGATGCTCTGATGACTGCGCGCGGATTAACCGTGGAGGAAGCTGATCTGGTACGCCGGTTGGACTGGCGCGGACTCATCCACTTTGGGGCCATATTTTTTGTACTCGAGAAGCTGGCGGCAGTGGTCGGTGTGTCCAATGTGCACGTCTACGCCGCTATGCGCGGGCAGACGCTCGAGGAGTTTCAAGCAACCCGGAACGCGAGGATCGAGTACGGCGTCGGCCCCAAACGCGTCGGTTGACGGGCGCGGCATGAGCATGGCGGCCTTTGGTGCGCTACTAGACCGAGATCCATGCGCTCTTCGGCGGTTGCATCGCCGTCTTGTATCTGCGAACCCAACGGAGCAAGATCACGTCGTATCAACGGCTGCCTATGAAACGGCACAAAAAGCCGGGATTATGTCGCGATAAGACAGGGGGCGTTACATGGCAATGCTCGAACAGAGTTGGTCGACGGAACACCTGCAGCCCGGCAAGGCGCTGTCTTATTGGCGGGATGTGATCTGCGAGAATCTTTTGCAGATGCACATTCAGAGTTCGCAAGGGGGCGCGTTTTTCGGACAGATCGAGAAACACGCGTTCGGTCCGATCAAGGCAAATTTCATCTCAGTCACCGAGCAAAAGGTGTGGCGCGACCGCACGGCGGCATGCTGCGCGAAAGACCATCTTTTCCACTTGATCCATGTCCGCAAGGGCGTGCAACTGATCGAGCAATACGGCCGCAGTCTCAAGGTCGAGGCGGGCGACTGCCTGCTGATCGACTGCCTTGCCGGCTTCGAGTTCGATTTTCCTCAGGGCGTCGAAGCCTTGGTGCTCGAAATCGGAAGAGATTGGCTCAGCGGCTGGCTGCCGGCGCCCGAGGATGCGGCGGCGCGCTTGATCGACGGCCGTAGCGGTTGGGGGGCGACGCTCGCATCGGCGTTGAGCAACCTCACGCCTGCAACGGTGGGTGCATCGGGTCTGCCTCCGGCGGTGGTGGCGGAGCAAATCGTCTCTCTATTGGCGCTTGCCGCTTCGCACGAGGAGCCGCCGTCGACCACCCACAAGCGCGCATTGTTGCGGCGTGTTACCGAGACGATACGTGAGCGCTGCCACGAATCCGACCTCGATCCGGCGAGGGTCGCCGCCACGCTGGGTCTGTCGCGTCGTTACGTGCATCTGCTGTTCGCCTACGCCGGCAAGACTTTCAGCCAGGAGTTGTACGATTGCCGGCTCCACCGGGCGCAGCGGCTGCTGCGCGACAAGCGATTTGACGGGCTCGGAATTGCCGAAATCGCGTGGAATTGCGGGTTCAGCGAACCCAGCCATTTCGCCCGCCGATTTCGCGAGCGATTCGGTGCGACGCCGAGCGCCTACCGGCTGAACACCGCGAACTGACGAACGGCTGCGCGGGGGCCGCGCACCAGGCCGCCCGATGATATGATGTTGCCCCTTCGCAACTGATGTACACCGTGGATGAGCGGACCTTAAATCGCAGAAAAGTATTGCAAGGGCTGATGGCGGCCGCTTTGCCCCTGAGCACGCTATCCTGCGGAAAGGGGCCGAGTGCAAGGACCGGGGGCGAGCCGTTGGTGGTGGGCGGACTGCCGGTAACCTGCAACCTCACGCTGCCGGTGGCTTGTGTCTCAAAGGCCCGGAGCAACGGCGGCCTCCCTGCGGGTCAGCCGCGCTTCGAATTCCAGTATAGCAAGTACAACGGCTGGCCCGAGCTCAAGGAATCCTTGATGGCGGGCCGCATTCAGGCGGCGTACATGCTGGCGCCGCTGGTGATGGACTTGGCGGACAGGAAGGTACCTGTAAAAATCGTATCGCTCGGGCATCGCTCCGGTGCCGTCATCATGGTCAGGAGCGATTCGTCCTACCACACCTTCAAGCAACTGACGGGTAAGCAAATCGCGATTCCCAGCCGCTTCGCCGTGGACTTTCTGTTCTTGAGAAAGATGCTGGCCCGGGAGAACATGACGCCGACCGACATCCAAATCGTGGAGATGGCGCCACCCGACATGCCGGCGGCGCTTTATGCGAACGCCGTCGACGCTTACTGTACCGGCGAACCCTTCGGCGCGGCCGCTCAGCAAGCCGGCTACGCGCGACCGCTTCGCATGACCCGGGATGAATGGCGCAACTACATCTGCTGCGTGCTGACGGTGCGTGAGGAGTTGATCGAGGAAAATCCGGCCATGGTTCAGGACCTCGTCAATCAGGTGCTGGGTGCCGGAGTATGGCTCGATCAACAGCAGGAGAACCGCAACAAGGCAGTCGCCATCGCCGCGAGTCGGGAGTTTTTCAATCAAGATCCGAAGATCATTCAGTTCGTGATGGAGAATCCGGTGGATCGGGTAACCTACGGCGATTTGCGGATGATCCGTGCCGAGTTCGAAGACCTCATGCAGCTGTCGATGGCTGCGGGCACGATCAAGCACTCCATCGCGTACGACACCTATGTGGATGAGACATTTGCGAAAAACGCACGCGCCGCCGCCATCTCCCTGTGAGCCGTCGTGAGATACGCGACCGGCCCTATGCTGGTGGCTTGCATGCTGTTGGCCATGACGGCGCACGGCGCGGCGCCTGCCTCTGAACCCGATGCGCTCAAAGCCGGCGTTTTCAACCCGGCGCGCGAGGCACCGGATTTTTCCGTTCGCGGTTCAGACGGCGCGGCTCTCACTCTCAGTCATTTTCGCGGCAAGGTAGTAGTTCTGGGATTTGGTTACACGTCTTGTCCCAATGTCTGTCCGGCCACTCTTGCGGTGCTCGCGCTGGCGCATCGCAAACTGGGGGCGCTGGGAACGCAGGTGCAGGTCATCTATCTCACGGTTGATCCCGAGCGCGACAGCGCCGAACGGCTAAAGCAATATCTGGCCGCCTTCGACCCGACCTTCGTGGGGGGCACCGGCACCGCCGCACAAATGGCAGCGGTGCGCACGAGCTATGGCGTCACGGCCGAGAGGGTTGGCACCGGAAGCGACTACGCCGTTGCGCATTCGTCGTTCATCTATCTCATCACTCGTGACGGCAAACTGCGAGCGCTGATGCCGTTCGGGCACAAGGCAGATGACTACGTCCACGATATTTCCATGTTGTTGAATTGAACGGGTGGGTATCGTGCGCCCGTTTCATAAACGTCCTCGCTTAGGTCTCGTCACCGCGGCCATGTTGGGTGGCGCTGCTTGGGCGGCGTTCGCCCCCATTACCTTTGCTTCGCGCGAGGAAACCTTCGAGATCCCGAAGGGGACCTGGGCCGGGCGCATGGCGGGCAACAAGGTGGAGATTCTGCCGTCCCGCGTTTTTCTGACGCTCGGCATCAGGAATGTATTGTTGCTGAAGAATCTGGATGATGTGCCGCAGATATTTGGCCCGACGTTGATGATGCCGGGCCAAAGCTTCCGCTTGCCGTTCGAAGTGGCCAGTAGTTATCAATTTGCCTGCACGGCACATGCGAGCGGTCAAATGACCGTGGTCGTGGATGCGCAGCCGGACACTCCTTGGCGGCGGCTCGTGTGGAGAACTCGAAGAATCATCAGGCTCGTCACGTAAATGAACAAAATCAAAGAGAGCCTGCCGGCGATGGCGGTCATCGCAGCATTGCTGGCTGCGTGGTGGTTGATCGTCGTTGAAACCCGCAGCGTCATTTTCCCCACGCCCTGGCAAGTGGTGACGGGCAGCGCCGAGCTGATCAGGGATGGCACCCTGTTCACGCACATCGGCGCTTCATTGATGCGTGTCGGTGCCGGGTTCTCACTGGCGGTTCTGGTCGCCGTGCCGTTGGGCCTGTGGTTGGGTTGGGTCGAGGGGGCCTACTCCACGCTCAATCCACTGTTTCAGATATTGCGGCCCATTTCACCGATCGCATGGATTCCCATTGCCATTCTGTGGTTCGGCGTCGGCAATGCCTCGCCGATTTATCTCATCTTCATATCGTCGGTATTTCCAATGATCGTGCAGACGACTGCCGGTGTGCACACCATCGAGCGTCGATATCTGCGTGCCGCGGAGAATTTCGGCGTCTCGCGCTACACGCTGTTTCGTCAGGTGGTGATCCCCGCCGTGTTGCCGCAGATCATCGTCGGCATGCGGATCGGACTGGGTGTGGCGTGGCTGGTGGTGGTCGCCGCGGAAATGATCGCCCTACGCTCCGGACTCGGATATCTCATCATCGATTCCCGCAACGCAGGCAATCGCTATGATCTGGTGATCGCCGGGATGATCATCATCGGATTGATTGGATTGTTGCTGGATGGCGTGATGCGATTGCTCGAGGGACTGAAATCGGTCAGGTGGCGTTATGCGCACTAAGATCGAAGTGAACGGCATCCGCAAGGGATTTGCGTCGAACGGTGCAGACCTGCAGGTCGTCGCAGACGTCAGCCTCACCGTCGGGGACGGCGAGTTCGTTGCAATCGTCGGCCCCTCGGGGTGTGGAAAAACGACGTTGATGAACATGGTCGCAGGGTTCGTGCAGGCGGATTCTGGTTCGATCCTCATCGATGGAGCGCCGCGCGCTGAACCCAATGCCAAGGGCATTCTCATTTCGCAGCAGGGGTCTATCTTCCCCTGGCTTACAGTGCAACAGAATCTGATGTTCGGTCTGAATGATCATCCTCAGGCCGACAAGAAGGGGGTTGCCGATCATTACGCGGCTATGGTGGGTTTGAAGGGCTTTGAAGGCAGCTATCCGCACGAGCTCTCTGGCGGGATGCTCAAACGGGCCGAATTGGCGAGGGCGTTCGCGGTGAAGCCTGAGATTCTGTACATGGACGAACCGTTCTCGGCGCTGGATGCATTGACAAATCTGCGCATGCGCAATGAACTGCTGCGTATCCTGGAGGAGGAGCACCACACGGTCATGTTGATTACCCATGATGTGGAGGAGGCCATTCACCTGGCCGATCGGATCATGGTGTTGTCGCCGAGACCCACCAGAATTCAGGCGATGTTCAAGGTGGATCTGCCGCATCCGCGCAGGCTGACCAGTCCCGAAGTGCAGGAACTACGCGTTGCAATCCTGCATGAGCTCGGCGTCGATCGGCATACGAAATGACGGCCGATCCATTACACACAGGTGTCGGTGGCGCGGCTACGAGCTCAACGCAAGCAAGGCGTCGATGAAACGTTCGCCGCTGGTGAGGCCGAGCACGACGGCCGCCAACCACACCGTCGCCACGCCGCCGCCAACGATGAAGTAGGGTGGCTCCCGATAGGGGGTGGACGTGGGAAGCGGCCGCAGCAGTCGCGCGATCCGCCCCGGCAAGCCCTGAGCCTCGCCAATCAAATTGGCAGAGGCCGTCCTGAAACCCAATTGAAAGCGCACGGAGCCGAGCACGGCCGCCGCCAAATCCGCGCCTTCCACGCCGTTGGCGCGTGCCTCGTCGTCCCGTGCTTCCTCCAAGCTGACGAGCCAATCCGTAAAGCGACGCTGCGCGGAGGTTCGCGGCCATTGCAGGTCGGTCACGAACTGCGCCAACCAGATGCGCAACGGATCGCGGTGCCTCAAGTGTGCGCGCTCGTGAGCCAAGGCCGCTTCAAAGGCGCGCGCATCGAGAATTCTGCTGAGTTCCGGCGCCACGACGATGCGCGGCCAGAACAAGCCGATCGTGGCAATGCCGTAATCGCGAGGCGATCGGCGGAGCGACCATGCCGCGCGCAACAGCGCGCGCGCGCCAACGAGCACGAACGGCAAGACTGCGACGAAAATCACTCCCCCCACGTGCTTCGGTACCGGATCCGGCTGCGACAGCGCCCAGCCGCAGAGCCAGGCCGCGACCGTCAATGCCGGCGCCGCCGGCCACCAAAGGGCGAGCCACAGAACTCGTTCCCGCTGACGCGCGGCGGAATGAGTGTCGATGCGTCCGGGCCAAGCAGCGAACAGTTGGAGAGCGGAACCGCCGAGTAGGACGATCAAGGTCGCCAGCAGCGATTCACGCTCCACGCTTGGATCTCCGGTGGGCCGCCACCGCCCGCTCCAATTCATCGAGCAGGTTCGGGTCGACGGCATCGACGGCATCAACGAGCGCCGCGACGGCAGCGTGCGGCGCGGAGCCCAGGAGTCGCCCGACGGCATCGTGCGCGCGGGCGCGTTGCACTTCCTCTCGAGCGATCCGTGCCCGATAGACGAACACCTTGCCGTGGCGCTCGCGCTGAATCAGACCCTTGCCGCGCAATCGATCGATGACTTTCGCAATCGTCGTATAGACGAGGCCCTCGGGTTCGCCGATATGGCCATGGACGTCACGCACGGAAGCCGCGCCGAGGTCCCAAAGCTTCGACAGAACGGCGTATTCCAATTCGTCTGCGGGCAACAGGTAGGACTTCATCGCTGCATCGTAACCCTGCGCGTCGCCAAGACGCAATGCGCCGCTGCGGCGCAATGAATTGAGGCCGCATCTTGGCTGGAGATGTGCTCCTCTCCGTCATCGCCCAGGGCCTTGTAAAGAGCCACCAGCGCGATGCTGCGTTGCGCGGAGCTCTGCGCCAGGTCCCGCTGCGCCTTGGAACGCGCGCTCTGCGCATCAAGGTTCGGCAGATCGCTGGTCGTCCCCTTTTCGACGCGGGCCTTGGCAAGATCCGCTTCCTCCGCGCTGCGAACGACTTTCTCGGCGAGTTGCGCGCAGTGTTGAACGTCGGCCAGGTAGCCGGACATTGCGTCATCCACTTCGTGCCAGGCTTTCAATACCGTTTGCTGATAGGTGACTGCGGCTTCCTGTTGTTCGAGCTTGCGCAAGGTGATCGTGGACGTGCGGCGACCGTGGTCAAACACGGGCAAGCTGATGCTTGGGCCCACCGACCAGTCTCGCGCACCCCAGGCACCGAGCTTCGCGGTCCCGACCGACTCGAACCCGAAAGAGGCGCCCAACGTGATGCGCGGATACAAATCCGCTACCGCAACCCCGGTGCTTGCGGTAGCGCTGTGCAGGCGTGCTTCGGCGGCCGCAATATCCGGACGGCGACGCGCAAATTCCGATGGAACGCCCGCTTTCAGATCCGGCAGAGCGGGATCGGGGTCCGCTGAAGCGGAGAGCACCAGTTCCGCATTCAAGTCTCCAGGCTTGGCGCCGAGCAGCTGCGTAATCTGATTGATCGCTTGCGCTTGCTGGCTCTGGAGCTGCGGAACCAGGGACCGAAGGTCCGCGACTTGTTGCCGCTCACGAATCACTGCGGATTCGTCGATCAGTCCCCCGGTGCGTTGCGCCATCAGCAACCCTACTTCGTCCACAGCGATTGCAAGCTCGCGCTGCAAGAGCTGCAACTGGTGCTGCGTCGAGCGCATCGTGAAGTAGTTTCGCGCGACCTCAGCGGCGACGCTCAACTGGGACTGGCGAAGGGAGGCGGTTTGCTCGTCCGTGTTGGCGTGGGCGAGTTCCTCGGAGCGGCGCAGTCGCCCCCAAAGATCGAGTTCCCACGACGCATCGAAGCCCGGCCGGTACAGGGAATAAGGCTCGCCGAGCGCGTTCAGGATAGGCGCCGTCTTGGTGCCGCCAATAAGTCCTACAATGCGGGTGCCGGCACCGTATTCACTATCACGGCGCCGGGAAGCATCGGCCGTGGCGTTCACTTGGACCCCGCGCTGTCCGGCGACGACGGATTCCTGCACGCGGGCTTCAGTGAAACGCAGCATCGCGATCTTCAGGTCAGGATTTGCCGCGCGCGCCCGCTCGATCAGACGCTTAAGCTCCGGATCATTGAACGCACTCCAGATGTCGGCGGGCAACAAGGCTTGGGACTTCCCGTCGGGCAGCGCGAGCCCCGCGTCGCCGCCGTGCCAGTCAGACCACTGCGCAGGTGCTTCGCTCAATGGCGGGTGAAAGTCGGGACCCACGGCCGCGCAGCCCGCCGCGCCGAGAATTGCGGCGATAGTGGTTGCGGTAAGGCATGTCGCAAATGCTGTCTTTCTCATGTGGATTCTCATGCCAATCGATTCCGAAAGAGCCAGGCGGCGGTCGGTAGTGTGACGCTGACAATCAGCGCCAGCGGAATGAGATCCGTGCCCACGGACGAGAGATCTGCGCCCTCCAGATACACCCTCCGCACCCAGTCAACGCCGAAGCGCAGCGGATTCACCAGAGTGGCGATCTGCAGCGCCTTCGGCATGGTGCTGACGGGTGTCGCGAGCCCCGAGAGCAGCGTCATCGGCATGAGGAGGAAAAACGTATATTGCATCGCCTGCTGCATGCTGATGGCGACCGCGCTGATGGAGAGCCCAATCCCAACTCCCGCGAGTACGAAGAGAATCAGCCCGCCATATAGCAGGGCGAGGGAGCCGGAGAAGGGCACTTGAAACCAGAAACGCGTGACCGCCAGCACGACCGTCGACTGGATAAGTCCGATAAGCATCGGCGGTAAGGCCTTACCGATCATGATCTCCATTGGGCTTAACGGGGTGACCAGCGTCTGGTCGAAAGTCCCCTGCTCGCGCTCGCGCGCGACGGAGAGCGCTGAAAGCAGTAGGGTCTGCAGCAGGCTCAGCTGGGCAATCATCGCCGGCATGATGTTCCAGCGCGTCTCGAGATTCGGATTGAACCAGGCGCGCGTTTCGACGCGGAGCGGGGAGTCCACGCCGCCGCGCGCAAGTCGTTGCTCGGAATTGAAGGCATCCACAATGGAACCGACGTAGCTGACTGCCGACCCGGCTGTAGTCGAATTGCGGGCGTCCAGTATCAGCTGAACCGGGGCGTCCTTTCCCGAGAGTAAGTCGCGCTCCAACGTGGGTCCGATCTGCACGACCATGAGGGCGCGCTCAGGATCGATGACGTGCGCGATGTCAGCGGATCGTTCGAGATTTGCGACGCGATGAAAGATGCCCGTGCTATCTAAGTGCGCGAGCAGCGCTGCGGACGTGGGGCTTCGGCTCTGGTCGAGGACCGCGTACGGGATGCTGCGCAGATCAAAGGTTGCCCCGTAACCGAAGAGGAGGCTCTGGACCAGAGCGGGGACAAATAAAATGAACCGACTGGATGGGTCCTTCAACGTCGAGCGCAGCTCCTTGCGGATCATGGCGAGTACGCGATACAGGAAGTCGATCATATCTTTACGCAATTCGCTTGCGAGTCACGAGCGTGGCCGCGCCCAGTAGCACCACGGCATAGACCGCGAGGATCGCGCACTCCCGCCGGATCGACGGCCAGACGTTTCCGGCGAGCAGCAGTGTCTTGATGAGCGTGAGAAAATGAGTGGCGGGCAGGGCCTCCCCGATCACGCGCACGGCCGTCGGAACGTTGTGCAGGTCGAACAAGAATCCCGACAGGAAGACGGCCGGCAGAAAACTCAGCAGGAGTGCCGCCTGGCTTGCCAGGAATTGGTTCTTCATGACCGAGGAGATGAGAAGCCCCATGCCGAGCGCCACCAGCATGTAAAGGCATGAGCTCAAGACCAACAGAAAGAGTGAGCCGACCAGCGGCACGCCGAACAAGAAGCGGGCTGCCGCAATACACATCGTGAAGCCGGTCATGCCCACCAAAAAATAAGGAATGAGCTTTGCCAGCAATATCTCGACAGGCCGGACGGGCGTGACAAAGAGCGCTTCCAGGGTACCGCGCTCCCACTCGCGCGCGACCACCAGCGAGGTCAGGAAAGCGCCGAGGAAGGTCATGATGATGACGATCAGGCCCGGCACCAAGTACCAAGAACTGGTATCGGCCGCGTTGAACCAGAGCCGCTCCTCCACAATGACCAAACCGTACGCACCGGGCTCCGTGCCAGCGTCACCGTGCGGAGCGCGATCGGCCACGTGAGCCGACCATTGCCCAAGGGCGCCGGCGATATACCCTTGGATGGTGCGCGCAGTGCCCGCATCCGAACCGTGAACAATCACCTGCACCGTGGCGTGACCGGCAGCGAGGTTAGCGGAAAAATCGCTCGGGACCCGAACGATCGCGTCCACCGAGCGCGAGGCCATCAGGGCTTGCGCGTCTTGCATCGATCCGACGAGCCGGGTCGATATGTACGGTGACAACTGCAGACCCGCCAGCACGTCCGCGACGGTCGGCGATCGGTCCTCGCGGACGACCGCCACCGGAGCACTCTTGATGTCGAGCGAGATGCCGTAGCCGAAAAGCACGATCAGCAGCGCCGGCAGGGCAATCCCGCTCGCCCAGTTGCTGCGATCACGCCACAACTGGCGCATTTCCTTCACGGTGAGCGCCTGCAGTCTCGACCAGAAGCGAGCCGCCGATTGTTCGGCAGGCGCATTCATGCGGCGGGCCTTGCGGCGCGAACCGGGTCCAGCGCTCGCGCCTGTTGCACGATCCGGATGAATGCCTCGTCCATGGTGATGCTCGCGAGCGTCGCATCATCGCCGCCTGCCTGCTGACGCACGGCTTTCGGTGTTCCAAGCGCCAACACCTTGCCCGCGTCTTGGATGACGATCCGATCGCAGTACTCGGCTTCCTCCATGAAGTGCGTGGTGACAACGACGGTAGTGCCGGCCGCGGCCAAGGCTGTAATCCGTCGCCAGAACTCGCGGCGCGCGCGCGGATCCGCACCGCTCGTCGGCTCATCGAGAAAAAGGATCTCCGGTTCGTGCAGGAGCGCGGCCGCCATCGCGAGGCGCTGCCGAAATCCGCCCGGTAGTTGATTGCTCGGCGTGGTCTTGACCGTGGCGAGTTCGAATTGGTCGATCACGGCCCGAATGCGCGCCTTGGCGCGCGGACCGCGAAGGCCGTAGGCGCCGGCGAAGAACTCGAGATTCTCCGTCGCATCAAGCGTGCCGTAGAGCGCGAACTTCTGCGACACGTACCCCACGTGCCGCCGAGCCGGCGCGCGCGCGTGGCGCAGATCCATGCCCGCCACCTTCAGACTCCCGCTGGTCGCCGGGAGCAGGCCACAGAGCATCCGAAACGTTGTGGTTTTCCCTGCGCCGTTGGGTCCCAAGAGCCCGAACACCTCGCCCCGACACACGCTAAATGAGGTGTTGGCGACGGCCACGAAGTCGCCAAACTTACGAGCCAGGTCTTTGACCTCGATGACGACCTCGCCGGCGCCCGATTGCTCAGCCGTCGCTGCGGCGGATACGGGTGGCGGAGCCGCCGGGGTGCGCTCATTCTCATGCAGCAGCACCATGTACCCGTCCTCGAGCCGCGCGCCGGCCGGTCGAATCGCGGCGCCTTGCAGCGACGCCAGGGAGGGCACTTCGTTGATCGGCGGAAGCGCGATGAACCGCACCTCGCCTCCCTGAGGGACTGCATCAACCAGGTGAGCCGCGTCATCGAGGAGGGCCGATTGGAGTAATCGGGCGGGTTGGCCTGCCGGTGGGGTCGCGATGAAGCAGAGACCATCGGCATGCGCGCGCAGCACTCGAGGCGAACCGCAGGCCAGGACGCGGCCGGCGCGCAGCAGGAAGACCTCGGCGCAGCGCTCGGCTTCATCCAAGTAGCCGGTGCTGACCAGAACCGTGAGTTTCTCGACGTCGACCAACTGCTCGACGATCGCCCACAGTTCCCGGCGCGATAGTGGGTCCACTCCCACCGTTGGCTCGTCGAGGAGCAGCAGCTCCGGTGAGCGCACCAGCGCACACGCAAGCCCAAGCTTCTGCTTCATACCACCCGAGAGTTTGCCGGCCAGGCGATCCGTGAAGCGGCCAAGATCGGTCATCGCCAAGAGCCGCGCGTATCGCGAACCTCGCTCGGCGGCCGGTACGCCGTGCAGGTCGGCGTACAGATCGAGGTTTTCCTGGACACTCAAGTCGTCGTACAGACCGAACCGCTGCGGCATGTAGCTGATGCGGTTTTGGACGGCCTGCGGGTTACGGACAACATCGATTCCGAGCACGGTGAGCGTGCCCGCGTCGGGCCTCAAGAGCCCGGCGGCCAGCCGCAGGAACGTGGTCTTGCCGGCCCCATCAGGCCCGACGAGCGCGCTCAGCGTGCCCGAAGCAATCGTCAGAGAGACATCATTCAGGGCGACGACGTGCTGCTTCGCTTCCTTGACGAAGAATGTTCGCTGTAGATGCTCGCTACGAACGGCCGGGGGTGGGCCGCCACCGACGGCGGCCGTGCTCATGGGTTCGTCCGGTGAGTGCGGGCCGCGGCGGTCAGCGCGAGGTGTACGGTCGCCGGCGTTCCGAGTCGCAGGCGATCTTCGGGGTCATCGACCATGAAGCGGACTTCGTAGACCAAGCTGGTGCGCAACTCCTCGGTCTGTACGGTCTTCGGCGTGAATTCGGCGACCGAGGAAATGTAGCCCAAGCGCGCAGCGATCGATCGGTCGGGCTCTGCGTCGGTTGTCACGGTCGCCGCCATCCCCGGCGTGAGTTGACCCAGGCGCGCTTCGGGCACATAGGCTCGCACCCATTTCGGCTGCGTGATTGCGAGCGTATAGACCGGTCGCTGCGGGGTCGCGATGTCGCCCACTTCGAGGAGCCGTGCCCGAACCACGCCATCGACCGGAGCGCGCAATTCAGACTCCTCCAGCTGCCGTTGGATCAGGCCCTGTTCGGCGCGTGCCGAGGCAAGTTGTTTGGCGGATTGGGCGATGTCCTCTTTACGCGGGCCCAGGATTACAAGTTCCGCGGCGTCGCGTGCTGCCTGCGCCTGGGCCAGAGTCGCTTTTTGATGCGACAGAGCCGTGTCCAGATCCTGCTGACTGACGGCGCGGCCGTCGGTGGCTCCGCCCACGGCCTTTAATCGCGCGACTTGCAGATTGGCCAGTTCGGCCTCGGCCTCGGCCGCCGCGAGGTTCGCGCGAGCCTGCGCGATCTCTTGTGGGCGGCTACCGGCCTTTAGGCGTAGCAGCGCCTGCTCCTGGACCCCAATCTGCGCTTCCGTCTGAGCAAGGTGGACGCGAGCGGTCCGCTGGTCGAGTTCACCCAGCACGTCGCCCGACTTCACCCGGTCGCCCTCCTGAGCGCGCAGCACGTCGATACGCTCGGAGGCATTGAAAGCCAGCGAGACTTGATGGATGTCGACGTTGCCGTACAAAACCAGCTCGCCCGAATCCCGGCCCACAACCCTGTGCCAGACCCAAACCGCCGCCCCTACCGCCAGGACGGCGACCGCGACTGCAATCGGGAGCAGCCATCTGCGGCGAGTGGCGATCGGTGCGGCGGCCGGGGTGTTCATAACCTGCATCTTAATGTAATTCAAATATGAATTACAATTATTGCACGACAATCAGCTTATACTGAGACATGCCTATCTCCAGGAAGCGGCGCGCCCATCCAAAACCGCGAGCGGACCGCTCGGACGGAACGGCAAAGCGCGAACACATCTTGCAGGTTGCCGCCCGGCTCTTTGCAAAAAGGGGATTCGATCGGACCACCAGCAAGGCGATTTGTCTCGCGGCAGGCACCAACACGGCCGCGGTCAACTACCATTTTGGCAGCCGCGACGCCCTATACGTCGCTGTGCTGATCGAAGCGCACGGGCAATTGATCAATCGCGCCACGCTCGAGTCGATCGCCGACTCGAAAACTACGCCCGAACAGAAATTGCGGGCGCTGCTTAGCCAATTTCTGATTCGCCCCGCAGAGACGGGCACGCCGTGGGGGCTGCAAGTGCTGATCCGAGAAATGATGGCGCCGTCGGATCACGCACCGCCGCTGATACGCAAAGCAATACTTCCCAAGATTCGCGTCATCATGCGGATCATCGCTTCCGTGCTCGAGGTCTCCGTAGAAGATCCCCTCGTCCAACGTGCAGCGGCGTTCGTCATACTTCCCTGCATCATGCTGGTGCTTGCGCCGCGGGAGATACTGAGGAAGGGTTTGCCTGCGATCGATGCGCACCCGGACTTGTTGCTTGATGATATGGTCGGCTACGCCGTCGCGGGGCTCGCAGCGTTGGCGCAGCGAATTCGTGCCGCGAGGCGCTAAAATATGATGCCGTTCGCCAGCATCAAAACGAAAGCGCGGTCGTTAACGGCAAACCGCACGCCCGTGCGCGGGTATCGCGTCGGCGAGATCGTTGTCGGGCCGCTTTACTGCTGAGCGATTGTGGCCTTTGGCGAGATGGGCTCCGCCCGCTCTCGGTAGTAGTTAGTGACCGATGGCTGATCGACGCGGGCAACCGCCTGAGCGACCGCATCGGCGTAGCAATTCGCGAAATCGGGGGTCCTATAATAGGCGCCGGTCAACGCGCGCGATCCGCAGACCCTGCCGGCGGCCACGGTGATGCGCTTGTACAACTTGGCGACGTCGTGCGGCCGGTTCAGATCCAAGTCCTTGTACTGCACGGTGGAGGAGTGCGTCTCGACCGGCGGTGACTCAGCGTAGGCGCCGGCGCATGCGAGTGAAATGGCCGACACTGCGGCCCCTGTCAGCAGTTTTCCAAAGATAGCCATGATTTTTCTCTCCTTAACGCCCCAAATGCTCTAATTTGGGGCGGTATCTCTCGCCATTCGCACTGTATCAGTGCATTGCGGATTGGGCAAGCGCAGACAGGCAAACACCGACCCGACGTCGAGCGCTGGGATTTGGCGGCGATTCCCGCAATTTAGCGACTCAAATGGAGATCCCTGCAAGACGCAGCCGTGCTGCCGCCAGCAGCAAAGTTCATTAGCGCGGTGGGCCAATAACGGACTGAATCGGGGAGTCTCAGGGTATGACGTGAGGCATATTGGGGCATGCAGGGACCGCAAGAATGCCGCAGTGCACCATCCAGCGGAGCTGGCATGACGACCGGATCGCGATGCGCCTCGCGATCCGGTGCGTATCGCTGCGTTATGCGTTTGCGCCCTGCATAAATTTCTCGGCGCGTCGATGCATCTCGTCGGGCGGAACATCCTCGATGTGCGTCGCGACGGTCCATGTGTGTCCGAACGGATCTTGCAACGTACCCGATCGATCTCCGTAGAACTGATTCTTGAGGGGTTGCAGTTCTTTTGCCCCGCCCGCGACTGCTCGATTGAAAACTTCGTCCACCAGATCGACGTATACCATCAGGCTCACGCCGGCCCCGCCAAGAGATTGTGGACTGCGGTAGCCCATTTCTGGATGTTCGTCTGCGAGCATGATTACCGAATCGCCAATCCGGATCTCTGCGTGGCCGATTCTGCCATCCGGGCCCGCCATGCGCATCAGTTCGGCGGCGCCGAATGCACGTCTGTAGAAATCGATGGCGTCGGCAGCGCCTTTGACAATGAGATAGGGAGTGACCGAGTGATAGCCGTCAGGAATTGACTTGGTCGCCATGATCGACTCTCCTTAGCGGGTTGCTGGTTAAAAGCATTGCCGACTATAAACCAGCAGTTTAGAAAACACCCGCGTGATCATCGACAGCGGTATTCGCGATCCACAGTCCCCGCCGGGTGCCGTCGCGCATCGGATGAACGAGTGCGATAATCTTATCGCCCGGTTTGAACATGAGCGGCTTCCAGTCTTCACGGTAAAGCCTGGTAGGCGGCCCCAGTTGAACGTTCCATTCCTCATATCCGTTCGCACCCGGCACCAACAGTTGAATCCAGCAGTGTGGATTTGCCCAATGAAACGTCTTGATCGTACCTTTGAGCGCCGTCGTCTTCTCCATGTCATACATCGCTGTGGAATGATGGGCCGCAGCGGGGATTGCGAGCAGCAGCGCAATCATGCCGAGCCGCGTGCGGAGGCTGCCCTGAATTGCATTTGTCATCAGCGCTTTCATTCTCAAGCGGATTAGGCAGGCGACCAAAACTGCCGTCAACCGCTTAGAGTCGGCCGGCTACTTGCCGGCTTGCTGTGTAGGAGCGAGGGTTCTGGCACGCCGTGCTTCGTAAGCCTTCAGATGCGTATACGCTGTCGCGAGTAGAGACGGCTTGTCAGGGTTTGGGTGCACCGCTCTATGACGCCGCAGCAGATCGCCTACGATATGGTCGGCTTCAACCGGGGCGTTGTTCTCCACGTCCCTGAGCATCGAGGCGGTCAGAGGAGATCCAGCTGCTGTTAACGCGGCGAGCGCCTGTTCTAGGAACGCAGCCTGCGGGGTGTGCCCCGCGCTTTCAGCGATGCAGCGGCATTCTTCAAGAAGAGCGCGAATCAGCTCGCCGCCTGCAGGCGCTGCCACGATATCTCCGATGGGCGCGCGCATGAGGCAAGTGACGCCGGCCAATGTCGCGAGGAAGATCCACTTCTCCCACATCTCCTGCAAGATATGGTCGCTGAGGATGGCGTCAAAGCCGGCATGATCCAGAATGCTTGCGACATGATGAATGCGATCGGAAATCACGCCGTCGCGCTCACCAAAGGTGAGTTTGTGAATGTCGTTGAGGTGGACAACGGCACGCTGCGAATCGAGCGTCGCTGCGATGACACATTGGCCGCCAAGAATATGGGATTCTCCGAATCGCTCATCCAGCATGTCGAGGTGCCTCATGCCATTGAGCAACGGCAGCACGATGGTCTCGGGTCCAACCGCTGCGGCGAAGGAGTCGATGGCTCCGGCAAGGTCATACGCCTTGCAACTCAACAAAATGAGATCGAAGGGGCGGCCGATATTCGCCGAGAGTACCGTTGCGGGCTGACGAATAGAGACATCCCCACGGGGACTCTTGATGATCAGACCGGCATGGGCGAGCTCGTTCGCTCGGCGAGGTCGAACCAGAAAGGTGACGTCCCGACCCGCCTGCAGCAGCCTGCCGCCGAAGTAGCCGCCGATTGCGCCGGCACCCACCACAAGAACGCGCATATGTCAGTTGCTTCCGGTTGCGCAGCTTCTACGCACTGTAACCGAGGGCGCGAACGTTGCGCAATAAATCCTGGAGCATAGTTCCACGGTGGTGCGGTGGTTGTTGGCGGACCGTAAACCCGATGACACGGGACTGTAACAAGACTTGCCTACGCTTCCATTGTTGTCTTTGGGCTCGTTCGCAGCCAACAAATAATTTGTAATCGGGAGCACTCCGTCAATGAAGAAATTTGCACTGGCCTCTTGTATCGCGGCACTGTTTGCTGCGGGCGCCTCCAACGCAGAGCAGGGACCCGTACCCAGAGGCATACCCCGCCTCGATCACGTGTTTGTCATAATGATGGAGAATCATGCCTACGGGCAAATTGCGGGCAATCCGCAGGCCCCGTTCATCAACTCCTTGATGAGCAAAGCGAATCTGGCGCAAAACTATTTCGCCATCGCTCACCCGAGCTCGACGAATTATCTCGAAGTGGTGGGCGGCTCGAACTTTAACGACCATTCGGACCAGTATCCGGACTGGCACAATAAGAACTGCCAACCGAATATCACCCCAGGCCACGTCACCAACACGGACAACCCGAGCACGGGTCTGGTGTGTCCCATTGCGGGCATCGGTACCGATGCGCCGACGCCGGCGGTCGACAAGAGCATGAACGAGACGTCCACTCCGCCGCTCACCAATATCAACGGGTCGTTGGCAATTCCGGCGAGCACCAAAATCGACGGCATCACGATCGCGGACCAGCTGGTGCGTGAAGGCAAATCCTGGAAGTCCTACCAAGAGGGGCTTCCGCTGATCGGCGCGGACGGTGTTAACGTCAGTGACGGGTTCTACAGCCTTGGCGGGAAGAATGCCGCGGGGGTGAATGTCACCTCGAATTTCGCCGCTCTCTCCACGACCGGCAATCCGGTAACTGCCTCGAATGTCGTATACCTCTATGCGGTGAAGCACAATCCCTTTGCTTATTTCGCGTCCGTGCAAGAAGGCAAGGACCGTGCCTTGAGCCTCGAGCGTATCGTCTCTTTTGAAGGGCAACACGGGCTTTACGCCGACTTGAAGACGGGTCACGTTCCTGATCTTGCCTTTATTGCGCCGAACCAGTGCGAGGACATGCATGGTCGCGGCAATGGCACGGCATTTTGCAACTTCGATGCGGATGACAACGGCACGCAGACGGGTCTCAACCCTGCGCTGATCCTGCAGGGCGACTTGGCGGTGCAGCGCATCGTCACCGCCATCAAGGCCTCGCCGGCATGGGCCGAGAGCCGCAGCGCCATTGTGATCCTGTGGGATGAAAACGACTATAGCCGCATTACCACCAATCAAGTGGTGACGATCGTCGATACGAACTACGGCGACCATGGGGTGCAGAGCGCCCACTTCTACGATCACTATTCGCTGACAAAGACCTTGGATGCCGCCTTCAGGCTGCCCTGCCTCAACCACGCTTGCGATTCGGGCGTCGAGGTCATGGCGGATCTGTTTCAGGAATAAGGCGAACTTTAGATCATGGGAGGCAGTTATCCTGCCTCCCATGATTCGACCAACCGTGAAAAGACCTGCCATTCTGGCGGAGGTCTTTGTTCTCCTTCTGGGAGTCTCTGGCGCGACATCCGCCGCCGATCCGCCACCGTTCGATGCCCGGAGCACCGCCGCAGCCCCTTGCGGACACGGAGTGCCGCCTCCCGGCCATTCGGCGCCGGAAGTTTGGGCGACACCCGACGGCCTCACACTGACCGTTCGTCAGGATCGCGATCGGCTCTGCTATACCTCGAATGGATCCGCGGAGGCGCCCACGATCCGCGTGCGCCTAGGGTCGGAATTGACCATCACACTTCGCAACGACATCACGGATCCGAGTGCCATCGATTCGGTGACCGGTCCCGGCAAGCTCACGGTCGCAACGGGTCGCGTTCCTCCCTCGCCGGATTTTCTCCCCGTCGTCCCGGGCATGAAGCATCACGCCACCGGGACGACCAACCTGCATCTGCACGGGTTTGCCGTCCCTCCGGTAAAGCCGCAAGACGACGTGTTGACGGTTTGCACGGATCCTGCCACGGGGCCGCGCCGTTGCGGCCAGCGGGCTTTTACCTATCGCTTCCATGTTCCAAACAACATGACCGAAGGGCTGTATTGGTACCACCCGCATGTGCACGGCGAAGTGCAAGCACAGATGCTCTTGGGGCTCGCGGGTGCAATCGTGGTGGAGGGTCCGCAGGATGATGCGCGCCGTGCCGCCGGCATCGATGAACGGGTGTTGATCGTGCGCCAAACCCAAGATTTAGATGCCGGCAGAACCCAAACGGCCGCTATGACCGCAGCGCTTTCGGCGCCATCGGCGCAGCGGATGCCGCAACATTCGCCGCCCGCTACGGCGATCGACACGGCGCATGAGCTCCTTTGCGGAGCGAACTCCGGCATCGATGCCCTGAGCCTCAATGGGACGCCGGTGCCGGTGGGCGAAGCTCCCGATTCCGCGCTTGCGAGTTTGGAATTGCCTGCCGACAGGAAGCAACTATGGCGCATTCTAAACGCAGCCACGGACGCATTCCTCGATCTTGCGATCGTCGAGGAAAACGGCAAGCCGCTGCCGATGGAGGTGGTCGCACGCGACGGCGGTGCCTTGACGGACGACACCGGTAAACCATTGCCTGTCGCGGAGACGTCGAGCTCGCAGCTCGTCCCGCCGTCCGGACGGATTGAAGTCCTGGTAAGCGCGCCGCCGCCGGGCGTCAAGGCCTATCTGGTGACGCACGCCGTTGATACGGGTTGCGCCGGCGATCGGCTCCCGGAGCGCCGCCTCGCCGTGGTTACCCGTGCGGCCGCGAGCGCCGAGCCGGCACCATTGGCGCAAGTGCCGGCAGCACCGAGAGATACCTTGTTCGACGGACTGGTCTCGCGACGGACCGATCGGGAGCGGGTAATCGCCATGGCGGAGTATCCTCGCCCCGGCATCACCGACCAAGTGGACTTCTACATCGTGGAACGTAAGTCCGGGGCGATACTCAAGCCCTACGGGATGGGTTCGACGCCTGCCGTCACGGTGCGGGCCGGTACGACAGAGGAATGGGTCATCGAAAACTGGACCAATGAATTGCACGCCTTCCATATCCATCAGCTGCATTTTCGCGTGCTATCGATCGACGGCAAGGCGGTGACGAATCCACCGCTGCTCGACGTCGTCAACGTGCCGTACGCGGAAGCCACGGGCTATCACAGCAAGGAAGGGCCCGTACGACCGGGTCGAGTGCGCATCAAACTGACCTTTCCCGAGTCGCTCGCGGGCGACATCCCGTTTCACTGCCACCTGGTCGATCACGAAGACAACGGCATGATGGCGGTGCTCCGGGTACGCCGATAGCCTCATTCTGTTAAATCGTAAGAGAGTGGTTAGTCACGTACGCACTTCGAGGACCTCGCTACACTATCGGGCGCAACCAATACTCCCCCGTGCATTTATGAATACGCCGAAACGCTCTTTCGCGAGCCAAATGGCCTACGGAATGCACATCACAAAATTCACGGCTGGGAAATTCTTGGTGGTCATCGCGCTCGGCGTCCTGCTCTACGTTGCGCACGAAGCCTTTATTCCGATCGCCCTCGCATTGCTATTTGCGCTGATCCTCTCGGGGCCGGTTGAGGCACTACACAAACTGAGAGTACCTCGCGGCATCAGCGCGGCCGTTATTCTCATCATTCTGTTGGCGGTGATCGCCGGTCTGGTGGACTTGATGTGGCTGCCGGCGCAGCAATGGTTCGCCAACGCTCCGCAGACGATGAAAATAGTCGCGCACAAGCTCATGCCCGCCAGGCGCTTCGTCGATCATGTCGAGCAGATTCGCGCGAGCGCCGAAAAGATCGGTGGATCTGGACAGCCGCTCGCGGCGGTTGCCGCGGCAGCGCCGGCCGCCGCCGGTGAGAAAGTCGGCGCCCCGATGAGCCTTCTCGGTGCGACGCGTGCCACCGTTGTCGGCACCGTGACCGCGGTGATTGTGACCTTGTTTTTGCTTGCCGGCGGACCGCCCATGCTCGCCCGCATGACGGCGGCGTTCGTGGACGATATGAACGCTGCTCATGTGCTCGACATTATCGAGAAAGTCAGAAGTGAAGTCGGACGATTTTATGTCACTACCGCACTCCTCAATGTATGCGTTGGTTGCGCGACTGCCGGGGCGATGACGGCCTGCGGGATGCCGACGCCCATACTTTGGGGGATACTGGCTGCCGTTCTCAATTTCATCCCCTATGCGGGTTCTGCAACGACCTTGATGATATTGACGCTGGTAGCGTTCGTGACCTTCGACGGACTAGGTCAGGTGATTGCGGTCGCCGGCAGCTATCTCATACTCGCGACGATTACAGGTCAGTTCGTTCAACCACTGCTCGTCGGTCGACGACTCAAAGTCAATCCGCTATTGGTCTTTCTGGCGCTATGGTTCGGCGGGCTGTTTTGGGGGATTGCCGGTATCGTGCTGGCGACACCGGCACTGCTCGCGCTGAAGGTGGTCGCCGAACATGCGATCAGCGGCACTGCGCTCACGGAGTTTTTGGGGCCAAATGAGCAATCAGCCGCTCGCTCAAATCGCGCCGCCAAGATCAAACGGATTGTTGAGGTTGCACTGACCCGTTAAGGTGGCGAACACGTGTTTGATACAGAAAACACGCATACCCCGAGCGAGAGTTGTGATGCGGCCAAATGGATTTCACGCGATCGTCGCCACCATGCTGTTGTTTGGCACGACTCTCGCCCCTGTGCAAGCACACGATCCGGCAACTTTGGAAAGTCTGCCTTCCGGCCACGGCGGTCAAGTGAGGATGGCGGGTCCATTCCACATCGAATTGGTAATTCTTGGGCGAGAGGCTGCCCAAGGGGACCGATTGGTCTTGGTTTATCTCCAAAATCACATGTTCGAAGACGTGTCATCGGATGGACTAAAAGGCGTCGTAAGATTTCTTGACGGTCAGCGTGCCATGACAGTGAGCAGCCAATGGATTCAATGCCCTCGCGCACCTGCGAGGGTCACGCCCCGAGTTGCCCATCATCGTGGTTTCGGCGTCCGACGATGCGCGCACCATACGCCGGGCGCTGGCATTCGGGGCGCAAAGCTTCGTGTCGAAATCCGCCGACGCGGCCACCATTGGTGCCAGCGTTCAGGCCGTGCTTCGCGGCGAGGCCGTGACGCCGGCCGGACGGGGCCCGAGGGAGAATCTGGCGCAGACGATGGAGCGCTTCAGATCGCCCAACGGATAGCGCATCTGACGCCGCAACAGTTTCAGGTCCTCGGCATGTTGTGCGAGGGCCGGCTCAACAAGCAAATCGGCGAAGATCTCCAGATTACGGAGGCGACGGTCAAGGCGCACGTGACCGTCGTCCTGCGCAAACTCGGTGCGATGAATCGAACGCAGGCGGTTTTGATCGCCGATCGGCTGGCCCGAGAGCCGAGCGAGGTCAAACCGCTGCCCGAGGGTGTCGAGTAAGCGGCGCCGACGATTGAAGCGCCGACTATTGAAGTTGCACTGACCCGTTAATGCACAGCCGCGTCGGCAGCTTTCTTGGCTTGGTGCCGATGAACATGCGCCTTGGCCTTGTGGACGTGAGCTTTTGCCTTGTCCACCGACTTGTTCGGCTGTGATGATACCGCAGCCTTGGCGTTGTCTCCCGCTTCCTTCGCCGATTCAGCAGTCGCTTTCGCCGACTCTTTGACGGCAGGCTCGACTTGCGCGAATGCCGCCATCGTGAATGTCGTTGCCAGTGCCGTCATCAATAATTTCTTTATCATCGTGATCCCCCTAATGCGTTACATCGTGTGCTCAATACAATCGCCCACATGATACGGCGGGGTGGGCGGGTACTTGACTCAGTGGTGAATATTTAATCTTTCTTCGTTTGTATTGTGGTTGGTATTGTAACTTTTACAGCTGCTACGGCAATCCCGCAAGTTCGATCCAAGTAGGGGCATGATCGCTCGTCTTCTCCCAGCCCCGCACGTGCCGATCAACTCCCGCCCCCTGCAGGCGCTCGGCGATGAAGGGATTGAGGAGTAAGTGATCGATGCGCAAACCCGCGTCGCGTCCATACGCATTTCGGAAGTAATCCCAGAATGTATAGATGCGTTCACCCGGATGCAGTGCTCGAACCGCGTCGGTCCACCCTTGCTCTAGCAGCCGATGATAGGCCGCTCGTGTCTCAGGTCGGAACAACGCATCGTCTACCCATCGTTCGGGTTTGTAGACGTCTATGTCGGTGGGCATTACGTTGTAATCGCCGGCGAGGACGACCGGGGAAGTGCGGCACACGAGCTCGGAGGCGTGAATGGCCAAACGCTCGAACCACCCCAGCTTGTAGTCAAACTTGGGTCCGGGCGCAGGGTTGCCGTTGGGAAGATAGAGACATCCGACAACGAGATCTCCAATGCTTGCTTCCAAGTAGCGACTATGGAGGTCATCGGGGTCGCCCGGCAACCCCCGCCGCGTTTCGACCGGATCCCGTCCTCGTGCAAGGATGGCCACACCGTTATAGCTTTTCTGTCCGTGCCAGATTACGCCGTAACCCGCTTCGCGGATCGCCTTTTCCGGAAATTTGTCCTGCGGCGCCTTGAGTTCCTGGAGGCAGGCGATGTCGGGCCGGGTCTCACTCAGCCAGCGTAGCAAGACCGGAAGGCGGGCATTGACGCTATTCACATTGTAGGTGGCGATCCTCAACTCGTCGATCCCCGGATCAATTGATTCTTACCGCATGCGGGTCACACGCCGCCAGACGTTCGAGCAAGAGACTGCGCTCCCGCGCGTTACTGGCAAGGGACGCGGCGTGCGAGAACTCCGCACGCGCCTCCTCGAAACGACCGAGTCGCTCGAGCAAGTTGCCGCGGACGCTCGGCAGCAAGTGGTACTCGCGGAGGCGCGACTCATTCCGCAAAGCATCGACGATCTCGAGGGCGGCAGCGGGCCCGTAGGCCATCGATACTGCGACGGCACGGTTCAAGGTCACGATGGGCGACCGCTGCAATTCGTCAAGGGCGTCGTACAGAGCCACGATTCGCGGCCAATCGGTCTCCTCCGCCGTGCGAGCCCGGGCGTGACACGCGGCGATGGCGCTTTGCAGGGAGTAGGGGCCGAGTGGGCCGTCAAAGCTTTGCGCACGCGCCAGCGCCGCGAGCCCTCGGCGGATGAGAAGCTGATCCCACAATGTGCGATTTTGCCGCAGCAGAAGAATAGGCTCTCCCGAGGCGCTGACGCGTGCCGGCGTTCGGGAGGCCTGCAACTCCATTAGCGCGACCAGGCCATGGACCTCAGGCTCGGCAGGTGCGAGTTCCGCGAGTATTCTCCCCACGCGCAGCGCCTCCTCGCACAACGCCGGGCGCATCCACTCCTCGCCCGCCGTGGCTGCGTAGCCTTCGTTGAAGATCAGATAGATGACTTCGAGGACGGATGCGAGCCGCTGCGCGCGCTCGGCGGCCCCGGGGACTTCAAAGGGCACTCGGGCCTCACCCAGTGTGCGCTTGGCGCGTACGATGCGCTGCTGGATGGCCGATTCCGACGTGAGGAAGGCCCGCGCGATCTCTGCGGGCGTCAAGCCCCCCAACAATCGCAGCGTCAGTGCGACGCGCCCATCCATCGACAGGACCGGGTGACAAGCGACGAAGATCAAGCGCAACAAGTCGTCGGCCACATCTTCAGCCGCCGAGACCGAAGCGGCCGCCAAATCCTGACTTCCAAGCAAATCGGGATCGTGAGTCATGACGGCGTTCTTTCGCTCCAGCAGTCGCCTGTGCCGCAGCTGGTCAATGGCTCGATTCTTCGCGGAGGTCATGAGCCACGCGCCCGGATTGTCCGGAATACCGTGCTGGGTCCACTGTTCCAGCGCGGTGAGCCATGTATCTTGCGCGATCTCTTCGGCGAGACCCACGTCGCGCAGCATCCGGGCAAGTTTCGCGATGATCTTCGCCGACTCCATGTGCCACACAGCTTCGATCGTTCGTTCGATTTGGTCCCGATTCACCGCGTTTCCTCCACGCAAAACTCATATCATTGAAAACAGGGTCCGAGCTCGCGGACCTCGATCGTCGCCCACTCGGCCGCGGGACATTCCCGCGCGATGTCGATCGCTTGCTCACGCGTGGCGCAGGTGAGGAGAAAGAAACCGCCGATCATTTCTTTCGCCTCCGCGAAGGGTCCATCCCGCACGATCGACTTCTCGCCCTGCGTAGTCACCCGCACGCCGGCCGCATCCGTCTTCAAGGACTGGCTCATGGTAAGAAGACCGCGCTCCTTGAGGTCCTCACTGAAACGCAGCATACGATCGTAGAGCGCGCTCCCCTCGCTCTCCGACCGCGCCGCGCGGTCACCGACTTTCTCCAGCACGAGCATCATGTATGCCATCGGCTCACTCCTTGGTTTTCCGCAGCTATTTCGCGTACACCGCCTGCAATTCCCCGTTGATGATCCACGGCGTGCCGAACTTATCCGTGAGCATGCCCCAAATCTTCGCCCAAAACATCGGCTGCAGGGCCATGGAGACCGTGCCGCCATCGGCCAGGGCGTTGAAGGCTGCGGTGGCCTGTGCCACGGTGTCAAAGTTCAGCGTCAGGCCGACGCCATGGATTCCAGTGTATTTCATCTGCGGCGGGCAGTCGCCCGCGTAGAGCGCGCCGCCGCCAGGCAATGCGAGACGGGCATGTATGATGCGATCCGCGTGCTCCTTCGGCGTCTGCGCGGCCATGGGCGAGTCGGCGTTTCTCATCAGCAATTCGAGCGTGCCCCCGAGGGCACGCTCGTAAAAGCGCATGGCCTCGGCGCAGTTGCCGTTGAAGGAAAGATAAGGAATCGGGTGTAGCATTGCATTGGTCTCCGCGTGTTGATGGGTTCGAATACTACGTGCGCGCATCGGTCCGGCGACGTTGGTCGGCGTCCTGGGCCTTGAGCTCGGGTGTCATCGCGTCGCCGAAATCCTCGGGTCCGAACACGGGACGGATTTCGATATCCGAATCCGTCAGCATCGGGTTCGGACAGCGCTTGACCCACTCGACCGCCTCCTCGATCGACCGTACCTGCCAGATCCAAAAGCCGGCGATCAGTTCCTTCGTCTCCGTGAACGGGCCGTCGATCACCGTGCGTGTCTTGCCGGAGAAGCGAACGCGTTTGCCGAGCCGGCTTGGGCGTAGGCCTTCCCCCGCCAACAGGATCCCGGCTTTGACCAGCGATTCATTGAACTCACCCATCGCGGTCAGGAGCTCCTGCGTGGGCAGCACGCCCGCCTCGCTATCCTGGGTGGCTTTGACGAGAACCATGATTTTCATCTTGTGACCTCCGTTAAATCAACAACTTATACAACCCGACGCTGCGCAGAGCGGGGGACTCCATGCTCTTATAGTCAATACAACGAAGCACGTGTCCCGAGATCGACAGAGGTCGCCGGCTATTTTAAATGGGATGAGTATGGGATGAGTCGCTGGGTCGGCCGGTGTCGGAACGAGCGTCCATCGTTCGTCGTAGATTTGTCAAATCATCAAGAGGGAGAAATTGTCATGGGCAAGTTTATTTTTGTGAGTTTTCCCGGCGCTCGCCGCGGAGGCGTCATGCTTCTAGCGGCGACCCTCTACTTGCAGGGCGGACTTGGCCACGCGGCCGAGACGGCCGCGCCGCCCGCCATGCCACCCATGGCGCCGGCGGGTCAATACCACCTCGACAAGTCACACGCGAGCCTGCTGACCACGATGGGAGTCGGCGACTTGATCGATTTTTCGATCGAAGCGGAGTTCACCGGGCCTGCGCTGGCTACCCCCGCCGACGAAGCTGCCTCGCGACAGGAGGGTCCGCGATGATAAATTAGCGGTCCCACGAGGCTGTGTGGATTGGAGAATTGATCAATGGACCCTGTACGTTGTGTTGAATGCGGGTATCTATCGAGGCGGGCACGAATGCAAACCGGAGGCTGGCGCGCACACGAGGGTTATCACGAGGCAGACACCGTGTTTCGGCAGAACCCCAGCGAATTCTTCGAGTTCGTTCCGGGTGAAACAAGCGTCGTGAACGAGGGGGAAATAGCCTGCTATCGCCAAGCTGCAAGTTTGTGCGGCGAGATAATCTCAGTGCGAGAAGCGAAACGCATTTCTGCCGTTGACCCGGCCCAGGAGGTGATAAATCGCCCTCGACAATGCGCGAAATTCTTTGTGTACGAGCCCGGCGTGGACCCGCCGGGGCACTTTGTTGAAGAAAAGGCGATGGCGCTCGAGGATGATCGAAGGCAATTTGAAAAGACCTTGGCGGATTTTCAACTGAAGCTGGCCGCTCGCGACGCTCGCCAAAATTTGCGTTTGGGCATTTATGCCAGCATCATCGCCCTGGTCATCGGATGCGTTCAGATATGGTCATCCGCGATAGCCATGCCGTCGGATGCGATCGGCATAAACTTTGGACGCCGAGTACTTGCGTACACCCAAACCGTCGCATCGTGGTTCAATCGGACATTTTGAATTTCGATTGTGGCCGCAATACGCGCGGCAGGATGTGAAATCGAACTCGAAACCTCGCCATGCTTGCTCTTCACTCACCCTCCGCTTGCGCGTGATAAGCGGTGCTCGCTTCGGTTGCGACGCGGGCGGCCGGATCATCAGTCAGACCATCGGCGATCACGCGAAAGAGAACAGCGGTGATGAGGACTGCTGCGATGAAAGCGAACATGCGAATGGTGTTCATAAGAATGCCTCTGTTTGCATCAATGTAGGAATACGTTTACCGGGAGATTCAGCGTTTGAGCGGCGCTTGTGCCGTTGCAGGGGAACTCGTGGAATCCTCCCAGCCGCCGCCGAGCGCCCGGATGAGGTCGACGCTGGCGCGTCAGCTGCAGGGTATCGAGATTGAGCGCCTCCAGCTGCGTCTGCAGGAGCGCGGTCTGCGAGGTGACGACGGTGAGGTAGTCGGTTGCACCCTGCTTGTAGAGCGCCATGGAGAAGTCCAGCGTACGCTGCGCCGCATCGACCGCGGCCTTCTCCTCCACGGCGGCGTCGTGGTAGTGATTGAGTGTGGCGAGGCTGTCTTCGACCTGCTGAAACGCGCCGACGACGATGCCGCGGTAATTCGCGGCGGAGGCGTCGAACTCGGCGCGCGCTTGGGCGACCTGCGCCCGGCGCAGGCCGCCGTCAAACACGCTGAGCAGGGCGTTCGGTCCGATCGCCCAGAACGAGCTCGGCGCGCTCAGCCAGTTCGAGAAGCGCGGTGCTCTGGAAGCCGCCCTGGGCGCCGAGCGTGAGCGTCGGGAAAATACGCCGCACGCGCGACGCCGATGTTGGCATTGGCCGCAATCATGCGCCGCTGTGCGGCCGGCGATATCCGGACGGCGCTGCAGCAGGGTGGTGGGAACGCCGCTGGGAATCTGTGGCAGCTTGATGGCGACGATCTGCCGGCTTGATCGAGAACGTCGAGGCCGACACGCCGAGCAGCGCCGCGATCGCGTGTTCCATCAGCGCGCGCTGAGCGAGCGTCTGCGCCGCCTGGGAGCGTGCGGCATCGAGCTGGGTCTGCGCCTGCGAGACGTCGAGGCCGGGCGCGATGCCGGCATCGTGGCGCTGCTCGGTGAGGCTCGAGCGCGCGCGCATAGGCCGTCACCGTCTCATCGAGGATCGCGCTGTCGCGGTCGAGGCTGCGCAGCTGAATGTAGTCGTCGACCAGCTGCGCGATCAGCGACAGGCGAGCATTCTCGAGATCCGCGGCGGACGCGGCGGCATTGGCCTCGCCCGCGGCGACCTCGTTGCGAATCTGCCCCCACAGGTCGAGCTCGTAGCTGACGCTGCCGCCCAGCGTGTTGTCATTGTAGTAGGTCGGCGTGGTGGGTCCTCTGAGCGGCGCGTTGACCGATTCGCGATTGCGCGCGACGCTGGCGTTGAGACCCAGCGTGGGAAACAGTCCCGCGCGCGCCTGATCGCTCAGCGCCCTGGCCTGCGCGTAATTGGCGAGTGCGGCGGCGAGCGTCGGGTTGCCGGCGATCAGCCTTTTCTGCAGCTCGTCGAGCTCCGCGCTGTCGTAGAGCGTCCACCAGCTGTCGCGCGGCAGGCGGTCGGCCGGCTGCGCCTGCGTCCACGGCCCGAGTTCCTTATAGGCATCCGCGGTGGGAAGACCGGGGTTTTCAGCGGCGGCGCCAGCGAACAGGCGCCGAGCAGCAGCGTCAGCGCTGCGCCGGACCAAGCGTACGCGCTTAACCCTTTTCATTTTTGTTCTTCGCCTGCGCCGGCGACGGCGCCGCCCGACGCCGCGCCGGCGAGGCGCACCTCGGCGCCATTGCCGATTCCATCGGGCGGGTTCTGGATCACGCGATCGTTCGGCGCCAGGCCGGAGGCGAGTTCGACGACCGCGCCCAGGTCGCGTTCGATCGACACCGGCTTGAGCAGCACGCGGTTGTCGGCGTCCACGGTGGCGATGGAAAGCCCCTTGGCGTCGAAAATCAGCGCGCTCGACGGCACGCTGAGCACATGGGCGGCGGCGGCGATCTGCAGATGGATGCTGGCGTAGTCGCCCGGCATCATCTCACCCGCGCTGTTGTCGACGATGAGCTGCATCAGAGTCGTGCCGGTGCTCGGGTTGACGGCCTGGGCCGAAGCCTCGACCGTTCCGCTATAGGTCTTGTCGGGATGTTCGGGCACGCGTGATCGTGGCCTTGGTGCCCGGCGGCACGCTCGGCACATAGTTCTGCGGCACGTTGACATAGACGCGCAGCTTGCTCGTTTCGGAGACCACGAACAGCTCCGCGCCGCCGGCGGCCCCCACGTTGATCAGCGCGCCGATGTCGGTTTCGCGCGCGGTGACGATGCCGTCGAACGGCGCGATCAGGCGTTTGAAGCCTTCCTCGGCGACCAGGCGGTCGACGTTCGCCTGCGCCGCCTTGACCTGGGCGATATTGGCGTTCCAGGTGAAGGTGCGCTGATCGACGTCCTGCTTGGCGACGGCGTCGGTGCTGGCCAGCGACTGCCAGCGCTCGGCGCTGATCTGCGCGAGCTTGGCATTGGCCTGGGCGACGCTCAAGTCGGCGCGCGCCTGCATGAGCTGCTGGTCGAGATCGGGCGTATCGATTTCGGCGAGCACGTCGCCGGCCTTCACCTTGCTGCCGATATCGTGCTTCCAGCTCTTCAGATAGCCCGGGACGCGCGCGTAGATGGGCGCACGGATGTAGGCTTCGCAGGCGTCCGGGCAAGTCCAGGCCCGCATGATTCTCCACACTGGGTCGGCGCCACGATGGCCACGGTCGGCACGGCCTGCGCTTCGGTCAAATCGTGCAGGCGCGAGTTTTGCGCCGCGCGGGAGCCCAGGCCGTAGGCGACGACGGCGATGGCGAGGAGCACGAATGCGCCGCCGACCAGGCGCAGCCGGCGCGCGACGGGGCGGCCGGGATTTCGATCAGGCTGGGACATGGGTTGCTCCGAAGTTGGCTTCAGGCGCCGGCTTTGGGCCGTGGTGCCGGTGAATGATGCTGAACACCACCGGGACGAAGAACAGCGTGGAGACGGTGGCGAAGATCAGGCCGCCGATCACGGCGCGGCCGAGCGGCGCATTCTGCTCGCCGCCTTCGCCCAGGCCGAGCGCCATCGGCAGCATGCCGATCACCATCGCCAGCGCCGTCATCAGCACCGGGCGCAGGCGCACGAATCCGGCCTCGAGCGCGGCTTGCGTCGCATCGCCGATCTCGTTGAGCTTCTCGCGCGCGAAACTGATCACCAGCACGCTGTTCGCGGTCGCCACGCCCATGCACATGATCGCGCCGGTGAGCGCCGGCACCGACAGCGTGGTCTGCGTCGCAAACAGCATCCAGACGATGCCGGCGAGCGCCGCCGGCAGCGCCGTGATGATGACGAAGGGATCGCTCCACGACTGAAAGTTGATCACGATCAGCGAAATAGACCAGCACGATCGCGCCCGAGCAGGCCGAACAGCAGGCCGGAGTAGGCGCTGTTCATGGTCGCCGTCTGGCCGACCAGGGCGACGATCGAGCCTTTCGGCTTGTCCTTGTCGTTCTGGGCGATGATCTTCTGGATGTCGCTGGAGACCGCGCCGAGATCGCGCCCCTGGGTCGTCGCGTAGATCTCGCACCATCGGGGAGATGTCGTACTGCGAGACCACGGCGTCGCTGTGAGTGCGGCGGATGTCGGCGATGCCGCCGAGCACCGTGGTCGGCGCGCCGGTGGCGTTGATCGGCAGATTCTCGCAGCGCCGGCAGCGTGTCGATCTGGTATTGCGGCGTCTGCAGCGCGATCGGATAGGTGACGCCGTTCTTCTCGTTGAGCCAGTAGACGGGCGCAACCTGGCTGGAACTGGCCAGGTTGACGACCAGGCTGTTGGTCACGTCGGCCGCGGTCACGCCGGTGTATTGCGCGCGCGTGCGGTCGATGTTGACATCGAGCGTCGGCTGCGCGGCCGATTGCTGGATGCGCGCATCGGCCACGCCGGTGACATGGCGGATCTGCGCCAGCAGCTTGTTGGCGTAGGCATAGTCCGCGCCGAGATCGTTGCCGCGGACCTGCAGATCGATCGGCGCCGGCGCGCCGAAATTGAGGATCTGGCTGACGATATCCGCGGGCAGAAACGAAAAGGTCATGCCGGGGAAGCGGCGCGGCAGCTCATCGCGCAGGCGACTGACGTAATCGGCGGTCGGCGCGTGCCCTTCGTTGAGCGAGATCTGGATGTCTCCGTCCGACTCGCCGATCGTGCCGGTGTTGTTGTAGATGGTATTGATCGACGAAAGATACGTGCCGATGTTGTCCACGACCGCCGCCACTTCGGCCGGCGGGATCACCTCGCGGATCGCCTTCTCCACATCGGTGAATCGCGCGGCGGTTTCCTCGATACGCATGCCGACCGGCGCCCGCACATGCAGCAGCATCTGGCCGCCGTCGACCTGCGGAAAGAAATTGCGGCCGAGAAACGGCGCGAGCAGGAACGAGACGGCGATGAAGCCGAGAAACCCGCCGACGAACAGCCTGCGATGCTCGATGGCGAGCGCCAGCAGATCGTGATAGCCGGCGCGCAGCCGCACGAAGCGCGCCTCGAAGCCGCGCTGAAAGCGCACCAGCGGGTTCCTCGACGGCCGCGGCCCGGTGCCGTCCTGGCGCTCGTCGGCATGAGCCACGTGCATGCGCAGCAGATATTTCGCCATCGTCGGCACCAGCGTGCGCGACAGCAAGAACGAGAAGACCATGGCGAACATCACGCTCTCCGCCATCGGCACGAACAGGAAGCGCGCCACGCCGCTCAGGAAGAACATCGGAATGAACACGATGCAGATGCACAGCAAGGACACGAAGGCCGGCACGACGATCTGCGAGGCGCCGTCGATGATCGCGGTTTCCACCTCCTTGCCCTGTTCGAGGTGGTAGTTGATGCTCTCGATCGTCACCGTCGCCTCGTCGACGAGTATGCCCACGGCGAGCGCGAGGCCGCCCAGGGTCATGATGTTGAGCGTTTCGCCGATCGCCGACAGCGCGCCGATCGCGCCCAGGATCGACAGCGGAATCGAGGTGGTCACGATCAGGGTCGAGCGCCAGCTGCCGAGGAACAGCAGGATCATCAGGCTGGTCAGCGCCGCGGCGATCACGCCTTCGCGGATCACGCCCTGGATCGAGGCGCGCACGAACATCGACTGATCGCCGATCGGCTTGATGTCGAGTGCGTCCGGCAGCGAGGGCTTGATGACCTGCCAGCATCTTCTTGATGCCGCTGACGATGTCGAGCGTCGAGGTCGTGCCGTTCTTGAACACGCTGAGCAGTACCGAGCGATTGCCGTCGACGTGGACGACATTGGTCTGCACCGCGCTGCCGTTGTGCACATGGGCGACGTCGTGCATGTAGACCATCGCGCCGCCCACGCTCTTGATCGGCAGGTCGCCGAGATCCGGAATTTTCGACGGCGCGCTGTTGAGGTTGACGGTGTATTCGTAATCGCCGATCTTCTCCGTGCCGGCCGGGGTGATGAGGTTCTGCGCGGCGAGCGCGTTGGCGACGTCGAGGCCGGTCAAGCCGCGCGACTGCAGCGCGGCGGTGTCGAGGTCGAACATCACCTGCGGTGTCTTGCCGCCGAACGGCTAGGGGATGCCCGCGCCCTGCACCGTGACCAGGCGCGGGCGCACGAAGTTCAGGCCCAGATCGGCGAGATTCTGCTCGGTCAGCCCCTTGCCCGACAGCGCGAGCTGGATGATCGGCACCGTCGAGGCGCTGTAATTGACGATCAGCGGCGGCGTCGCGCCGGGCGGCATCTGCTTGAGCAAGGTCTGCGAAATCGCGGTGACCTGCGCATTGGCGGTGGCGATATTGACCGAGGGGTGAAAGAAGATCTTGACGATGCCGAAGGTGGTATACGAATTCGCCTCGATGTGCTCGATGTCGTTGACCGTCGTCGTCAGCGCGCGCTCGAACGGGGTGATGATGCGCCCGGCCATCT
Source organism: uncultured Gammaproteobacteria bacterium (assembly GCA_963799885.1). GTDB lineage: Bacteria > Pseudomonadota > Gammaproteobacteria > Steroidobacterales > Steroidobacteraceae > Bog-1198. The sequence goes on from CAWCYX010000013.1 coordinate 150,731, forward strand.
GGTCGGGCGGCAAGCCCTGGTATTGCCAGGCCACGCCGATGATCGGGATGTTGATGCTCGGGAAAATATCGACCGGCATGCGCAGCGCGGCGAGCGTGCCGATGAGGAAGAATGAGCAGGGCCGCCACGATGAACGTATAGGGCCGGCTCAGCGCGATGCGGACTATGGCGAGCATGTGATTCCTGACCGCGAGACTTATTGGACGGACGACGTGAGCGGCTGGTGCCCGGATCGAGCGTTGCCGGCATCCTGAGCAGCCAGAGCCGCGAGGGCGGACCAGTCGAGGTCCTTGCCGCCCTGGGCAAGGAGGCGCAGAAAGCGATCGTGCAGCAAGCTTCCTAGCGGCATCGGCACCCTGAGGCTCTCGGCCGCGGCCAGCGCAAGGCGGATGTCCTTGTATCCCAGCGGCGCGGCGAAGGCTGCCGGCTCGAACCGGCCTTCGGCGATGAGGGCGCCGTAGGTCTTGTACGCAGGCACATTGAATATTGTGGAGGTGAGCAGTTCGACGTACAGGTGCGGGTCGATGCCGGCCTTGACGATCAACGCCACCGCCTCGCCCAGCGCCTCGATAGCGGACGCTATCAGAAAATTGCCGCTGAGCTTCACCAGATTCGCGGCCGACGGATCGGTACCAATGGAAATCGTCTTCTGGCCGATCGCGCGGAACAATGGCTGACAGGCATCGAGTGCCGCGGGGTCGCCGGCGGCGATGATGAATAGCTTGGCGGCCGCGGCCATGTCCGGTCGCCCGAACACCGGAGCGGCCACATAACGCTGTCCGGCTTGTGCGTGTGCCTGTGAGAGGCGCTTGGAGAGCGCGACGCTGATCGTACTCATGGAGAGATGGATCGCGCCCTTGGGCAGACTGTCGATGAGACCGCCTTGCCTCAAGGCGATGGCGGATGCCGCGTCATCATCCGCCAGCATCGTGGCCACCACTTCGCCGCCGCACGCTGCGGCAAGATTGGCTGCCTCATGTGCACCGAGCTCGATCAGCGAGCCGCTTTTCCCGGGACTGCGATTGAATACAGTCACGTCGTGTCCGGCCCTGTACGAGGTTGGCCGCCATCGCTGCGCCCATACGTCCAAGTCCGATAAATCCAAGTTTCATATCCTCATCTCCATGTGGTGGGTGGCTTAGGGACGTTGCGGAGGCGCCATGAACTCGGGACCGACCGGGTCGCGGACGGCCATGTTCACGATGAGCTCGATCAGCGCTCGATGCGTGGCATTGAGCGACCAACCGGCAACACCGAGCGCCGCCTCCACTTGATCGGGGTGACGGCCGCCCCACAGCGCGACGCTGATGCCTTGATCGAGCATCCATCGCACCGCCAGATGGATCACGCGCCGGTGGAAACGGCGCTGTGCGAACTCATCGAGCTGCCGGACGGCGTCGAGATACTGCGGCGAAACGCGGCGCCTGAAATTTAGGGTCGACGCGCCGCAGATCGTCACCGTCGAAAGTGGTGTCCGGGCCCATGCGCCCGCTCAGCAATCCGCGGCAGAGCGCACCGTAGCCGAGCGTCACGATGTCATTGGCACGACAGTAGGGCAGAATCTCCGTCTCAATGCCGCGTTCGAAAAGGTTGTAGGGCGGCTGCAGGACGTGCAGCGGAGCCACTCGGCGAAAGCGCTCCATCTGGGCAACCGAGAAGTTGCTCACGCCGATGGCACGGATTTTTCCTTGCTCGTAAAGCGAGCGCATGGCCTCGGCGGTTTCCTCCACCGGAACCAGGGGATCGGGCCAATGGACCTGGTAGATGTCGATGTAATCGGTACGCAGCCGGCGCAGCGAATCATCGACTTCCTGGATGAATTCGAGCACGCGTCGCATTGCGATAGATCTTCCCGTCGCGCCATTCCAATCCGGTCTTGGTGGCAATGACGACCTGGTCGCGCACGCCCTCGAGAGCCGCGCCGACGATCTCCTCGGACACGCCGAAGCCGTATACCGGTGCCGTATCGATCAGATTGATGCCCTGATGGAGGGCTGCGCGAATGGTGGCAATCGATTCGCGTTGGTCGGTTCCCCCCCACATCCAGCCGCCCATGGCCCACGTTCCGAGCGCCACTCGCGAGACTGTGAGCTGCGCTTCAGGAATATCCACGAATTCAGTTTCGACGGCCGGAGTCCGGACTTGGGTTGACGATGACATGAAACGTATCCTCCTGATGGATGGCTTGGCTTGATGGATCAAGGGTTATAGCGTGGGCGCGATGGATGTTTCACGTATTGCAGTTCCCGCCGCGTCGGTTACGTATGAAACAGCGCGCCGAGCAGGCGAAATGGCAGCACCAGCGGTCGTTCCACCTGGGCGCTGTGACTGACGCCGTTGAGACACCAATTGCAGAAGTGCTCGCAGTTATTGGTCAGCAGGCGATAGTCATTCTCGCCGAGGCGCGAGCGGGCGCGGCGGACGATTTCTTCGGGCGAAAAGACGGACTTGGGATGATCGACGATGCGCAGCTCGCGGCCGGCGGAAAATCGAGACACGGAGACTTCCTCAACCGGACCGCATTGCCAGAACCCGGAAAAGCCCGAGTAATGCACCACTCGTCCGCCGCCAACGTATACGCCGTGGTGGGTATACCCTCGGCGCGAGGTCGTCAGATGGGCGCCCAGCGGCAGCTCTTGCTGCTGCGCCGACGAGGAATGCGATTCGGCACTCGTGGGGCGCGTATTGTCGTGACCGTTGTCATCCATAGGGGCATCTCTTGGTCGCTCGACGACCGATCGATTGCAACTTCGGTGAAATTTCGCCACCCTCGTGTTACGGCAGAATTGCGCGAACCCAATGACGCATTGCATTTGTATTGCCGCCGGGTTGCTGCCTGCGGGCGCCTCATCGGAGGAACGCCTCAATTGCGGCGTTGATGGCGCCCCCGCCGAAGATCAGCCACGCAAATAGTGACGCCGCCAGCGCCAGCGGCTTGATGCCGGCCGACCGAATCGCCGAAACATGCGTGGTGAGACCGAGCGCCGCCATCGCCATCGCCAATATGACGGTATCGAAGGTCACCGCGGCGCCGACAAGGCTCTTGGGTAGCACACCGAGAGAGTTGCATGCCGCAACGCCGATAAACCCGAGGGCGAACCAGGGGATGACGATGGGGCTCGATTGCCGCGCGCTGCCCGGTTCTCGTGCGTCGCGGGGCGCGGCAGCGCGCGCCAAGACCGCCGCGAGAATGGCCAGAAAGGGCGCCAACATCATCACCCGCACCATTTTGGTGATAACGGCCGTATTGGCCGCGTCCTCGCCGATCGACCTGCCCGCCGCTACAACCTGCGCCACCTCATGAATCGTCGAACCCGCAAAAATCCCATAGGTGGCGGCCGACATCGCCAGCACGTGACTCCGATTGATGAAATGATAAACCGCGGGATATAGGAATATCGCGACAGTGCCGAATACCACCACGGTCGATACTGCGACGGCGACCTGCTCGGCGCGGCCGCGCACGACCGGCTCGGTGGCCATTACGGCCGCCGCCCCGCAGATTGCGCTGCCGGCGCCGATGAGCAGCGCCGTCTCGCGATCCAATCCGAACACCCGTGTGCCCATCCACCAGGACAACAGAAAGGTGCTGCTCAACACCAGAGAATCGATGGCCACTCCGGCGATACCGACATGGGCAATGTCCTGAAACGTCAATCTCAGGCCGTACAGAATGATGCCCAGCCGCAGCAAGGTCTGTTTGGAGAAAGTCACGCCGCGGGCGCCGGAGCGCGCAACGCGAGGGTACAGCGTGTTGCCGACCAACAGGCCGAGCACGATTGCCACGGTGAGCGCACTGACCCCCGCGGATGCGAACCAGCCGATCGTCCCGAGCGTCATCGCGAGGGCTGCCAAGACACCGACGAGCGCCAAGCCGGGAAGGTAATCGGTCGCGTTCTCCCGCCGATTGGAGTTTTGTGCCGCGGCAGCGGCGGTGGGGCTCAACAGTGTACGCATGGCTTTCTCCCGTTGGTCGACTTCACTCTGACGACTGCAGTGTGGCGACAAAATATGTACTCGTAAAACAGATTATTTATCTATAATTTAGCGATAAACCAGGTTAATGGAGGGCTTTCATGAGGCTGACGCTGCGGCAACTTCAGATCTTTCAGGCCATCGCGAAGAGCGGCAGCACGACCGCTGCCGCCGACACCGTGGCACTGTCGCAATCGGCGACGAGCGCTGCCCTCAATGAATTGGAACGTGTTCTGGAGACCCGGCTCTTCGATCGCGTAGGCAAGCGTCTTGTTTTGAACGACATCGGCAGAGGTTTGTTGCCGGCGGCGCTGGCGGTTCTGGATGGCGCGAAGGGTATCGAAGCGACCCGAGCTTGCGGCGATCAAGCGCTACCCATGGATCTGCGTCTTTTCGCGAGCACCACCATCGGGAACTACATTCTGCCGCGGATGCTCGCCGGCTTTGCAAAGCAGTTGCCGATCGCGCACCTTCAATTGAGCATCGGCAATACCCACGATGTCATCCGCGCCGTGCAAGAGTTCACCGCGGATCTCGGATGGATCGAAGGCCCATGTCACGCCTCCGACCTGCGCGTGACTCCTCTGTGGGAGGACGAACTCGTCATCGTCGCGGCGCCGAAGCACCCGCTGGCGGGCATGGCAAGGCGCCGGAGGCTCACCGCCGGGCAGTTGAACCAGGCGCAGTGGCTGCTGCGTGAGCCGGGCTCCGGCACACGTGAGGCCGTGGAACATGCCCTGCTGCCGCATCTTCAGCGTATCCGCTCCAACATGACGTTGGGCAGCTCGGAGGCGATCAAGTATGCGGCGGCCGCGGGACTCGGCCTGAGTTGCCTATCGCGCTACGTGGTGCAGGACTTGGTGGCGGCTAAGCGGTTGACCGTCTTGGCCACCGGATTGCCGCGGCTAACTCGCCGCTTTTCGCTCATCTACCCTGATGCGAAAGTGCTTTCGAACTCTTTGCGCAGATTCGTAGCTTACTGCGAGCGCTACGGCGGCAAGGAATCCGGCACTTGATGGTCCGAGATCCCCGGGGCGCCTCCTGAACCAGGAGGCGCCCAACGCGACGGCGGCCTAAGTAGTAGGCTCAGTGGGCGTACTCGACCTGGCCCCTGAACGGTGGCTCAAGCCCCAGATGTACGCCGCGAGTGCAGATACCTGATCGGAGGACAGCTCCGCGCCGCCCATGGGCGGCATGGGTGAGCGGTATTGCTTTGGCTGCGGCACGCCGGTCGTGATTGTTTTCGCGATTGCTGCGTAACTGCCATCGCTCCAGAGCCATTGGGTGTCGGTGAGATCGGGGCCCAGTGGTGTGCCCTTCGCGTTCGCGCCATGGCAACCCGTGCAGGTCGCTCCGCCTACCTCGCCGTGGTAGATGCGATCGCCCAGCGCAATCATCTCCTTGGTCGCGCCGGCCGGAACGGGAAGGCTCGCGGTAGCGGCGGCGGAGCCGGCATCGGGATGCGTGCCTTCCGGAGGCTTCGCGTCATCGGCGCTGACGTTGCCGGCGGGAGCTGATGCGCCCGGGCAGGGCGTGAACCTGGCAGCGCCTCCGGTAGCGGCTGATCCGCCACGATAGACGATGCGGTAAATCCGTCCGCGCACATCATCGGAGACGAACAGCGAGCCGTCGGGTCCGACTGCCAAGCCGGACGGACGATGCTCGGCCTGGCCGGGCGACTTCGCCGCCCCCGCGAATCCGTCGGCGAAGATCTCGCACTGCCCCGACGCGTGATCGCCCGCCAAGGCCTGGAATACTACGTTGTAGCCGCCCTGGGGGTAGGGCGCCCGATCCCACGATCCGTGGAAGGCGATGAAGACGCCGTGACGGTAGTGGGCCGGGAATTGCTGCTTGTCGTACAGCGCCATCGCGTTGGGTGCCCAGTGGGCGGGAAACGCTGCGACCGGCGCGATCTTGGTCGCGCAGGGACCAACCTTCTTGCCGCCATCGCCGCCGTACTCCGGAGCCAGCACCAACTTTCCTTGCACAGCGTCGTAGTAGCACTCCGGCCATCCATAGTCGCCGCCCTGGCTCAAGCGCAGCAGCTCTTCCGCCGGTTGCGTCGCCTCCTCCTCGGGTTTGTACAGATCCGGCCAATTCGCATGCAGCTGGTCGCGCCCGTGTTGGGTGACAAAGATGTGTTCGGCGGCATCGATCGCGAATCCTTCCGCATTGCGTATCCCGGTGGCGAAGCGTTCCGCCGGTGAGAATGCCTGGTTCGTCTTGTTCGCGTCGTATCGCCAGATGCCGCCGCGCGTCTCGAGCTCGGTACAGGGGTCGATGCCCGGCGATTTCGGCGTGCGATTTTGCATCTGGCAGGCATTGGTCGCGGTGGCGACGTCGATGTACAGGGAGCCGTCGCTTGTCGATCGTAAAGGGATGCATGGGGTGATCGCCGCCCAGCGGCAGTCCCGTCACGATCGAAACTGCATCTCCGCGCGGAACGAGTGAGCCCGCAGGGAGCGCATAGCGGACGATCTTGTCATTGATCTCGGCGAACAGGCTGCCCTTGTACAGGCCGATGCCGGTACCGCCCGCGCCGCCACTCGGCACGGTTTCACCGAAACGCCGATTCACATCGGCTTTTCCCGCTCCGGTGGTGTCTTGCAGGGCGACCAGGAAACCGCCCGCGTGCGGCGTGTCGTTGCCGTAGTAGCGCCCGGACCAGGTGTTGACGTAGACGACTCCGTTCGGAGCGACCACAAGATGGCGAGCATGACCGATGCTATCGGCGAAAATGGTCGCGCAAAAGCCGGGCGGCAACTTCAAGCCGCTATCATCCTCGCGACATGCGGCGGCTTCCGATGGTGCCCCGGCCGCTGGGCTTTGGGCATGCGAGGCGGCGCTGCTTGCACACCACACGCCGAGCACGGCGAATACGGACCAGAGAGTTCTGTAACGACGGTAAACAAACATGGGTCAGCCTCCGAAGAATGTCGACGCGACACGGTCTCGCCAATAAATGGATCTGTCGAGCCAAGAAAGTAACGAGCCCGGTACGGGATTCAATGTCGCTGCCGTTACCGTTGAAACTTCCGCCATCATAATTGGTTTCGACTGTAATCGGCATCTCCTCCTCCGCGCCTCGGGCGGCGCTTCGAAATTCCTTATTTCAAATGTAAGATCGAGGACCGCAATCGACATCGCTGCGCGCTCTTTCTTTGAGACCCTACAGCAGATGTCCAGGATAGTGATATACGAAGCAGATGATCTGATGCGCGCGCTCCTCCAGGAGTGGCTCACCGGTGCCGGTTATCGCGTCAGTGCTGCCGCACCGTGCGGGTCCCCGCCTCACGTTGCAGCGGATCTCGTGATCGTGAGCATTGGAATGCCCAAACACACCGGCTCGAGCGTGGCGGACAAAATACGCGCGGCGAATCCCGGGACGCCGATCATTGCGATCTCCGCACAATTTCGCGCCGATCTTTCGACCGCCGGCACGACCGCCCAGACCCTCGGCGTCGCCCAGGTGATCGCCAAGCCGCTGACCCGTCATGCGCTGCTGGTGGCAGTAAGCGCTATCATCGGTCCGGCCGGCTGAGTAGGTACGCGACGAATGCCCGAGAACACCAACCCGATCACCCAACCGGCCGGTCCGCTGCGATTCAAGCGGCTGCGGCTGCGGATCGTCATACTCGGCGTACTGGTAGTCATTGGATTCGCCGGCTCATCGGCATACGACGCGTGGCGTGCCTATAACAATGCGCTTGCGGCCACCAATCGCGAAATCACCAATGTGGCGTCAGCGCTTGCCGAGCAAACCGCCTGGACCTTTCAGGGCATCGATTTATTGCTCAGCGATACAGCGCGTTGGTACCAAAACGACAGCAAAAAACTGGCGCCCGAGCGTCTCGATGAAGTCCTTGCAAATCGCTCGGCGGGGGTCAGGCAAATACGCTTGATCACCATCACCGATGCCCAAGGGATTCAGAGGCACCGGTCACGCGGCTCCTCGCCCCCGCATCTCGACGTGTCCGACCGTTCGTATTTCATTGCGCAACGTGACGGCACGGCGGCTGGGTTATTCATGAGCGAACCGGTCATTACCCGCTCCGATGGGCGTCCGGGAATCTTCCTGTCGCGGCGATTGGAGGACGAGACCGGGGCGTTCGACGGCGTCGTGACAGCAATCGTCAACCTCGAGGATCTCGCGCAAATCTACTCTGCGGTCACGCTCGGGAAGGGCAGCGCGGTGCAGCTTCTGCGCGACGATGGTCAATTGCTCATGCGCGATCCGCCGGATCCCGCTGCAATGGAACAGAGATTTCCGCAACTCGCGGTGCCGGGAACGCCGGCAAGCCGAGTGACGAATCCAATCGACGGCAAGCGGGACTTTATTGCGGTGGCTCGCGTCAGGGACACCCCGCTCGTACTCGCAGTCACCCGCGAGGAAATGGTTGCTCTGCATTCGTGGCGCGATGAAGCGATGCGGCTGGCGGCGCGCAGTGCCGTGGCCGCGCTGTTGGGCTTGATTGGGATCTGGCTGTTGTGGCGCCAACTCCGCCGCATTGAAACGGGCGAGGGCGCCCTGCGCGCCAGCGAGGAGCGCTATGCACTTGCGATGGAAGGCGCAAACGAGGGCCATTGGGACTGGGATCTTACGACCGATCGGTTGTTTCTGTCGTCAAGGATGGCGATGCTCGAAGGGCACGGTACGGACCATGTAACGACGACCCGCACCGCGTGGCTTACGCAGATCGAGATCCATCCCGACGACCGGGCACGCCTCGAGGCCGCCATCCGAGCGCATCTCGAGGGCCGCACGGCGAGTTTTGAATGCGAATATCGCGTCCGCAACGGCGACTGGCGCTGGTTGCTTGCAAGGGGACGGTGTTTGCGGGATAGCGCCGGAAGACCGTATCGCCTCGTGGGGTCGGCGATCGACATTACCAGCCAAAAGCAGGCGCAGTCCGACAGGGAGTTATTGGAGGCACAACTGCGTCAATCGCAGAAGATGGAGGCGATGGGCACCCTGGCAGGCGGGATCGCCCACGATTTCAACAATATACTCGGCGCAATCTTGGGTTATGGCGAGCTCGCGCAACAACAGTCTGCGCCCGACACCCCTTTGCGGCGCTACCTTGATAATGTGATGCACGCGGCCGGGCGCGCCAAGGTGCTAGTCGATCGCATTCTCGGGTTCAGCCGCAGCGGCCTCGGTGAACGCGCTCACGTGCATATCCAGTCGGTCGTTGAGGAAACTCTGGAACTCATCGCGGCCTCGCTGCCCGCCGGCATCAGGCTCGAAAAAACTCTCACCGCGGGCGATGCCGCGGTCTTCGGCGATTCCACGCATTTACACCAGGTCGCCATGAATCTCTGTACCAACGCGGTGCACGCCATGGAACACGGCGGCGTACTCAACGTGCTTCTCGAACGAGTCGATTTGGCCGACGAGCAAACGGTGTCCCGCGGCACCCTCTCCCCCGGATCCTACATCCGCCTCGCAATCATGGATACGGGCGTCGGTATTCCACCGGACGTGGTCGAGCGCATTTTCGATCCGTTCTTCACCACAAGAGGCGTCGGCAAGGGCACGGGGCTCGGCCTGTCGCTCGTGCATGGAATCGTGACCGATCTCGGCGGCGCGATCGATGTCAAGTCCGCAATTGGAGTGGGCACGAGCTTTGATATCTGGCTACCGGTCACGACGGAAGTTGGGAAGCCCGTTACGACGACCGCAATCCCCGAGCTCCGGCACGGACGCGGCGAAACGGTGATGATCGTCGATGACGAGCCGACGCTGGTTGCGCTCGCGGAAGAAATGCTTGCCGGACTCGGCTACGAGCCGGTGGGATTCGAGTCGAGCCGCTTGGCGCTGCAAGTCTTCCGAGCTAAACCGGAGCGCTTCGATTTAGTGCTTACCGATGAGGCGATGCCCGACCTCGTGGGCACTGAGCTGGCCCGCGAGATTCTACTCCTGAGGCCGGATATTCCGATCATCCTGATGAGCGGCCACGGGGGCGCGGCCCTCGAGGAGCGTGCAGCCGACATCGGCGTGCGAGAGGTGTTGCACAAACCGCTGCAGCGCGTGGATCTCACCGAGGCGCTCGCCCGCGCTCTGGATCATTGAACGTGAGTGCTCTGCGTACTAATGTTAAAGTCGCTATGTCTGGCCTCGGAGAACCGGTATGACTGAGACTATCCAGCCGCACATTTTAGTCGTCGATGACGACCCCCAGATTCGCGACTTGCTGCTGGAATACCTCGCTCAGAACGAGCTGCGCGTCAGCGTGGCTTCGACCGGCAAGGAAATGTCGGCGGCTCTCACCGAACACGCGATCGATCTCGTGGTGCTCGACCTGCGTTTGGCGGGTGAGGACGGGATGACGCTTGCTCGCAAGTTGCGCGAGGAGTCGGCGATACCGGTCATCATATTGACCGGCGTACGCGATGAAGCCGATCGCATCATGGGTCTTGAACTCGGCGCGGATGATTACCTGACCAAGCCGTTCAGTCCCCGCGAATTGCTGGCGCGCATCCGGACCGTGCTGCGGCGAACCAAAGGGCCGGCGCTGACCGAGGCGCGGCAGAGAGATGTTCGTGCCTACCGTTTTGCCGAGTTCGAGCTGAACCTGCGCACGCGGCGACTGACAAAGCACCCAGGACACCGGCTCGAGCTGACCAACGGGGAATTCAATCTACTCGCCGCAATGCTGGCCGCTCCGCAACGGATCCTGAGTCGCGATCAGCTGCTGGAAGCCAGCCGCGTTTTCGACAATGAGGTCTACGACCGCTCCATCGACGTTCAGATTCTGCGACTGCGTCGCAAGATCGAGACTGACCCATCCCAACCGCAGTTCATCCTTACCGAGCGCGGCGTGGGATATTCGTTCAGCGCTGCGGTTCAAGCAGTTTACTAGGCTTCGAGCGAGCGCAACGTCAGGTGGTATTCCAGAGGCCGCCCAGGCCTTTCACCAGTAGTACGCTCGCATCGAGCCGGCGCCGGGCGATGTCGATGGCGGTACGCTCGTTGGTCAAGGCGGCGCTCTGCGCGGTCACGACCTCCAAGTAGCCGACCGCACCGCCCTGGTAGAGCTGCAGCGCCAGATCCAGCTCATGCTGGGCCGCGTTGACCGCCAACTGCTGTGCCCCCGATTCCTCGGCGAGTACCCGCAGGGCCGCCAGATTATCCTCGACCTCCTGGAATGAAGTCAGCACCACCTGGCGATAGTCGGCCACCGCCGAATCATAACTCGCCTTGGCGGCATTCAATTTCTGCTTGCGCAGGCCGCCGTCGAACAGCGTGCCCACCAACGGCAGGCCGACGGCCCAGAAGCGGCTGGGCGCGCTCGCCCATTGCGAAAAGCCCCCCGATTCGTAGCCGCCGGTGAGGGACAACATCAGATCGGGAAAGAAGGCGGCGGTCGCGGAGCCCACGTCGGCGTTGGAGGCCGCCACCAGGCGCTCGGCCGCCGCCACATCGGGCCGCCGTTCCAGCAACTGCGAGGGGACACCGGCGGGAATTTCCGGGGGTGCGAGCTGCGCGGCATGCGCCGGCAACACAAATGTCGAGGCGGTTTCGCCGATCAGCGTGGCAATCGCATGCTCGAGCTGGGTGCGCAGGACGCCGAGATCGATGAGTTGCGAGCGCGCCGTCTCCAGTTGGGTCTGCGCCAGGGCGACGTCCGAATCCGATGCGGCGCCGGCGGTGAATCGCTGGGTGGCGATATCGAGTGCCGCCTGAAAGGCAACGACGGTTTGTCGCAGCAGGTCGGTCTGCGTGTCCATTCCTCGGAGGTCGAAATAATCCACCGCGAGTTCGGCGTGCATGCTGAGTTCGACCGAGGCCAGATCCGCCGCGCTCGCTTGTTCCCGCGCCTTGGCGCCTTCGACCGCATGGCCCACCTTGCCGAATAGATCCGGCTCCCAGGCGGCGCTCACCGCCGCGGAATTGTCCCACACCGTCTGGCCGGCCAGACCCGTTCGGCCGACCACAGTCTGCGAGGTACGGGCCCGATCGGGCCCGATCCCCGCTTGAATCGAGGGGTAATACGCCGAGCGCGCCTCGCCCAGCACCGCGCGCGCCTGCTTCAGCGACGCCACCGCCTTGACGATGGTTTGATTGGACACGGAGACGCGCGCCTCGAGCTGATTCAACGACTCATCCTGAAAGATTTCCCACCAAGCGCCGCGATTCTGAGCGTCCTGGGGAGAAGCGGACTTCCAGCCCGGCGCCGGCATGCCTGCGGTGGCCGCGGCGGCTGGGGCTGCTGCGCCGGCCGCTCCGAGGGGCCGCTCCTTGAACGTGCCGGGCACATCGACGCGAGGTCGTACATAGGCGGGTCCGGTTGCGCAGCCGGCGAGCAGCAGCGTCAGGGCCAGCGCTGCGGCGCCCGCGCGAATCTTGGTATCAAGTCTGACATTCATGATCATTTTCCGACGACCTGGGGACCAACATTGCTCATGGCGCTAGGCCGACGGCGATTTCGACGGCTTTCCGCTGCCAGGCTGGTTCTCGACGACGCGCACCGCGTCGCCGGGCGCGATGGCGTCGCCCGGATTGGCGATGACGCGCTCGCTCACGTCGAGCCCGGACGTCACCTCCACGGTCGTGCCGAAGTCCCGTCCCAAGGTGACCGTGCGCAGCAGCACCTTGCCGGTCCCATCGACGACGGCCACCTGCACGCCGTTCGGGCGGAACAGCAGCGTATTCACGGGCACGGATAGGAGCGGGTGCGACGCGGTCATCTCCAGATCGACCAGCGCGTAGGCGCCCGGCAGAACGGCACCGTCTCGATTGTCGACGTCGACCTCCACGCGCAAGGTACGGCTGGCGGAATTGATTGCGCCCGAAGTCCGCGCGACGGTGCCGTGCAAGGGCCGGTCCGGCCGCTGCGGAAGAGTCAGCGTTGCCGGCACACCGGGCTGCATGTCTTGTGCGTAGACCTGCGGGACGTCGACGAACACCCGCAGCTTGTCCGTTTCCGACAAATGGAAAAGTTCCATCTTGGAGCCGCCGGCGCTGCCCGAATCGATCAAAGCGCCGACGTCGATGTTGCGCGCGGTGACCACGCCCGCGAAGGGCGCCACCACGCGCTCGTAGGACTGCAATTTACTCAGCCGATTCACGTTCGCCCGCGTCGAGGCGAGAGTGGCTGCCTGCGCCTTCATCGTGGCGACGTCCTGTTCGGCGACTTCGCGCGACACCGCGTTGGTCTTGAGCAGACCGACCCAGCGGTCGGCGGTCACCTTGGCGATGTCGTACTGAGCTTGTGCCGTATGCTCATCGGCGCGTGCCTGCTCGAGTTGCGCATCGATTTCGGGCGTCTCGATGGAGGCCAAAAGCTCTCCCGCCGGCACCTGAGTACCGATGTCTTTGTACCAATGCGCCAGATAGCCGTTGGTGCGCGCGAAGATCGAGGCATCTTGATAGGCCTGGACATCGGCCGGCAATTCGATGCGCTGCACGGCCGGCGCCGCCTTCGGCCGCACCACCGAGACCACAGGAACGCTGAACGACTCGGTCTGCGCACGCAGGGCGGCGTGCGCCTTGAGTCGCGGCAGGATCCCGACGCCGAGGGCCAGCAGCATGAGCACGAGCGGCGTCAGGCGCAGCAGCCGTGGTTTCAGGGATGGGGGCATCTGCGGACGAGCGGTATTTACCTTCGAATCATCGTTCATGTTGCTTCTCCCATTAGTGGGCGGACAGGGCCGGCGTCGAGGCCATATGCGCCTCGCGGCGCTTGAGCCATCCATGCACCGCCGAAAATACGACGGGTACGAACAGCAAGGTGGACATGGTTCCGAACAGGAGGCCGCCGATCACGGCGCGCCCCAGGGGAGCGTTCTGCTCGCCGCCGTCGCCCAGCCCGAGGGCCATCGGCAGCATGCCGATCACCATGGCGAGCGCGGTCATCAGCACCGGGCGAAACCGCCCGAGACCGGCCTCGAACGCGGCGCGCACGCGGCTCCGTCCCCTGCGCCAGCGTCTCACGCGCAAAACTCACCACCAGAATGCTATTGGCGGTCGCGATGCCGATGCACATGATGGTTCCGGTCAATGCCGGCACACTGACCGTTGTGCCGGTGATGAACAGCATCCACACGATGCCGACCAGGGCAGCTGGAAGGCCGCTGATGATGATCAGGGGGTCGAGCCACGATTGGAAGTTGATCACCATGAGGAGGTACACCAGGAACACGGCGAAGCCGAGCCCGGTCAGGAGGCCCGTGAACGATGACTGCATGGTCTGCACCTGTCCGCGCACCACGATGCTGGAACCTGCGGGTAAACTGCCGCGCGTCTGATCGACGAGACCTGTGATCTCATGCGCCACGCCGCCGAGATCGCGCCCCTGGACCGAACCGAAGATATCGATCACCGGCTGGACGTTGTAGTGGGAGATCACCGCCTCTTGCGAGCCGCGATCGAGCGTGCCCAGGGAACCCAAGATTTGCGACTGCGCCGCTCCCGGGGTACCGGGGCGGGCGCCCGCGGCCGTGCCCGCACCGGTAGCGACACCGGCAGCCGCACCGGCGCCGGCAAGCGGAATATTGCGCAGCGCGTCCAGCGAATCCACCGTGTATTGCGGGGTCATGGTCATCAGGGGATAGCTCACCCCGTTCTTTGGATTGAGCCAGAAATTGGGCGAGGTCTGCGAACTTCCCGAGAGGGCAATCAGCAGGTTCTGCCCGATCTGGTGCTGCTGGAAGCCGGCTTTCATCGCCTCGGTGCGGTCCACATCGATATTGATCGCCGGCGCATCATCGGGCTGCTGGATGCGCAAGTCGACCAGGCCCTGCACCTGGCGCAGCCGCGCCACCAACTTCATCGCCTCCGCCCGGTTGCCGTTCACGTCGGCGCCGACGATCTGAATGTCGATGGGCGACGGCAGGCCGAAATTCAGAATCTGGCTGATGATGTCCGCCGGCAGGAAGCCGAAGGATACGCCGGGGAAATCGGTGTTCAGCGCAGTTCGCAGCGTCTGCACGTACTGCGCCGTCGGCCTGTGTTTGGCATTGAGCGTCACCAGCACGTCGGCGTCCGCATTGCCGATCGGCGAGGCCGAATCGTAAGTCAGGTTGATGCCGCTGACCGGCAGGCCGATGTTGTCGAGGATGCCGCCGAGTTCGGCCTTCGGAATCAGCGAACGAATGCGTGTCTCCACATTGTCCGTGATCCGCGCGGTCTCCTCGATGCGCGTTCCGGTCTTGGCGCGCAGATGCAGCCGAATTTCCCCGGTGTCCGAGGTCGGGAAGAAGTCTTGGCCCAGAAACGGTACCAGGATCGCGGTGCCCAGGCACACGCCCAAGAACCCGATCGCAAAAGTACTGGGCCGTGCCAACCCCGACTCCAGACGTCCGCGGTAAAAGTCGCGAAACTTCTCGAAACCGCGCTCAAAGCGCTGCTGAAAGCGCATGAAGGGGCCGCGCGGTTTCCCCGCATCGGGAGGGTGCTGCGTCGCACTGCGCAGCAAATACATCGCCAGTGTCGGAATCAGAGTCCGTGAGAAGAAGTACGAGGCCAACATCGCGAAGACCACGGCTTCCCCCAGGGGCACGAACAGATAACGGGCCACGCCGGACAACAAAAACATCGGAATGAACACGATGCAGATGGACAATGTTGAGACTAGGGTCGGCACGGCGATCTGCGCGGAGGCCTGCAGAATCGCCTCGCGCTTTTCGGTGCCGGCCTCGAGGTGATGGCTGATGTTTTCGATGGCGACCGTGCCGTCGTCGACCAGAATGCCCACCGCCAGTGCCAGTCCGCCCAATGTCATGATGTTGATGGTCTGACCCAGTGCCGACAGCGCAATCAGCGAGGTCAAGATCGAGAGCGGGATGGTGACGGCAATGATCAAGGTGGCGCGCCAGTTCGCCAGAAACAGCAGGATCATCAGCCCGGTCAAGGCGGCGGCGATGAGCGCCTCGCGCACCACGCCGCTGACGGCGCTGCTGACGAACACCGACTGATCCGACACGGGCTGAATGGCGAGCGCCTTCGGCAGCCCCGCCGCGATCTGCGGCAGCATCGCCTTGACGTTGGCAATGATGGCGAGTGTCGATGCATTGCCGCTCTTTTCGATCTGCAGCAATGCCGACCGCGTCCCGTTCGTGCGCACGATGTTGGTTTGCGGAGCATAGCCGTCCCGTACGTGCGCGACATCGCGCACGTAGACCACCTGCCCCTGCGGCGTGGTACTGACCGGCAGATCGTTGAGGGCCTCGACCGTCGGGGTGCTGCCGTTCAGGTTGACGTTGTACTCGAGAGTGCCGATCTTGGCCGTGCCGCCCGGCAGGATCAGGTTCTGGGCATTGACGGCATTGACCACATCCAGCGGCGACAGGCCGCGCCCCTGCAGGGCGCGCGAATCGATGTCCACCATGATTTGGCGCACTTTGCCGCCGAACGGCAGCGGAACCGCCGCACCCTGTACGGTCGCGAGTTGCGTCCGTATGAAGTTATTGCCGTAGTCGTACAATTCCTGCTCGGGCAAGGTGTTGCTCGACAGAGCGAGTTGCAGAATGGGCACGGTGGAAGCGTTATAGGAAAGGATCAGCGGCGGCAGTATCCCCGGCGGCAGATTTCGCAGCAGCGACGATGAATTCGCGGCAGCCTCCGCAATGGCGCGATTGATGTCCGCGCCGGGGTGGAAAAAGACCTTGATCACCGCGACGCCGTTCAGAGTTTGCGACTCGATGTGTTCGATGTTGTCCACGTCGGTGGTCAGCGCCCGTTCGACGGGTGAGGTCACGCGATGCGCCATGTCTTCCGCCGAGAAGCCGTTGAACGACCAGACGATGCTCAACACCGGTATATCGATGTTGGGAAAAATATCGGTGGGGGTGCGCAGCACGCTCAGTGGTCCGATGATGAAAATCAACAGAGCGACCACGATGAACGTATAGCGGCGGCGCAAAGCAAGCTCGACGATCCACATGGTTTAATTACTCCCGTCGTCTGGCCGGTAGTTGACTTGGTTGCCAGACTGACCCAGGAGAGTTGCCCGTCGATGTCCTCTCGCGCGGTGGGCGTTTCAACGGTAATCAAGCCTGCAATCGAGACCGCGCAATCGAGCGCGGTGCGTATTGGCTAAGGGCATCGGCGGCAAATTTCATTCGTAACTCGGATCGCGGCCGCCGAAATCGACCGGCAACCAGAGCCGCCGACGCTAAGCCACGGGCACGGCAACTGTTCGCGTGCCGTCTCCATCGGCCAATGACGTTGCGAGGGCCAATGCTTACAATGAGTAGAACTGTCATGATCCTCGGGCTCTCGCTGATGCTGTTGGCGAGTGCGGAGTCAGTCGCCGACGATTCGGTGATGATTAGACTCTATAACGACGATCCCGATGAGATCCTCCTGAGCGTCTACGACATGAATGCGCAACCGCCGCAAGCGGTCATTGCCAATCAGCGAATCAACGGATTTGCCTGGATACCTGTCTTGGTGGCTGCGGGCGCTGCGGGTAAGGGTCACCTGAAATGGATTGCTAGAACCGTCGACCCGGGCCTTCGCAGATGCGGAAATAAGGAAATGCACAGACTGGAAAACGATGCCTTCGTATACGTTTCCGTAAACGCCGGCTGCCGCAAGGTCACGCGCTGAACGACTAAATCCGCTGGGTTTTCGCCGGGTTCTTGTCTGCCCGCGCCCGGCGTTTGTTTGGTCGTCTCGCGTGCGAAAGGCGTCGCGGACCAGGTAGCGGCAACGCGGTGGTTCGCTTCAACACCCCCAGGACAAAGCTGGAGTTTACGGAGCGTATCGCGGACAGCGTAACGACATACTTA
Source organism: uncultured Gammaproteobacteria bacterium (assembly GCA_963799885.1). Taxonomy (GTDB): domain Bacteria; phylum Pseudomonadota; class Gammaproteobacteria; order Steroidobacterales; family Steroidobacteraceae; genus Bog-1198. The sequence goes on from CAWCYX010000013.1 coordinate 168,443, forward strand.
TCCACAAACGCTGAATAGGCCTCGATGGATTCGACCACCACCTTGAGCAAATAGTCGTACGCCCCGCTGAGCCGAACGCATTCGACTACCTCCGGGCGGCGGCGAAGCATCGTTTCAAATTGCTGGCCCGAGGCGGTTCTTTGATTTTCAAGCGCGATGAACGCATATACCTCGACGGTCATGCCGAGGCGGGCGGGGTCGATCAGCGCGACCGTCTGCTTGATGATGCCGTCCTCTTTGAGGCGCCGTACCCGGCGCAGGCAAGGAGCCGGAGAGAGGTGAACCTTGCGCGCCAGCTCTTGATTCTCAATCGACGCCTCCTCTTGAAGCACCGCAACAATGCGCAGGTCGATTTCATCGAGCTCGTAGAGCATGGAGAATTCATCTCTCTTCACCGGTACGCACTCCAATTGCCAACAGAAGCCATTTGGCAGCTCACTTTGCAAGCCACTTGCTCCACTTGGCAAGCCCTTTCGAGTAATATTCTCCCGGAGGTGCAGCGAAGGAGGGACTATGGCGACGTCTGGCAATCCAATGGGCACGGACGGATTTGAGTTCGTCGAATATACGGCGCCCGATCCGGCTGAACTGCGGTCGCTATTTGGCCAAATGGGTTTTCCCGTCGTGGCCCGCCATCGCTCACGCAATGTGACACTACATCGCCAGGGCGATATCAACTTCATTATCAATGCCGAATCGGGGAGCTTTGCGCAACGCTTTGCGCACGAGCACGGCGGCTCCATTTGCGCGATGGCGTTCCGGGTCAAGGATGCCGCTTTTGCGTACAAGCGGTCATTGGAACTCGGCGCCAAACCGGGTCCGCAGTCGGCCGGCCCGATGGAGCTGAACATCCCGTCGATCGAAGGCATCGGCGGCAGCCTAATTTATCTTGTCGACCGGTACGGGGAACGTAGCATCTACGACGTTGACTTCGTTCCGGTGGAACATGCAGATGAGGCCGATGGGCCCGGCCTGACATTGCTGGATCATCTGACCCACAATGTCAAACGCGGCAATATGAACTTGTGGGCGGGCTTCTACGAGAGACTTTTCAATTTTAGGGAAATCCGCTATTTCGACATCGAGGGTAAAGCGACCGGGCTCTTCTCGAAAGCCATGACGAGTCCGTGCGGAAAGATCCGAATCCCGATCAATGAATCCCAGGACGAGAAGTCGCAAATTGAAGAGTATCTGCGGCAATATAAGGGCGAGGGTATTCAGCACCTTGCGTTGGCGACGAATGACATTTACCAAACGGTGGATCGTCTGAGGGCCCGCGGCGTTGTCTTCCAGGATACGCCCGACACTTATTATGACGGTGTGCCGGGCCGTGTCGCGGGCCACGAGGAGAACCTGACCGAGCTTCAGCGCCGTCGCATTCTGATTGATGGATCCTTACAGGATGGCATTCTCTTGCAAATCTTCACGGTCAATGTTCTCGGTCCGATTTTTTTCGAGATCATTCAACGTAAAGGCAACGAAGGTTTCGGCGAGGGTAATTTCAAGGCTCTGTTTGAATCCATTGAACTCGACCAAATGCGCCGCGGCGTCATTTGATGACGTCCGGCCACGCGTTGGGTTCATAAGAACCGCTCTCTCACGCGGCGGCGATCACGCCGATCGAGCAATGGCGGTCCGCAAAACCGTATACACTCGGCGACCGGATTCGTGCGACTCCGCGAGGCGTTTGCACCTGATCGGCTCGTCGGAGGTGATGCGTGATTTCAGAGTTTTGTGATTGGCTGGCGGCGACGCCGCTCAGCCAGGCGTTTCAGGACGCGACCTGGTTCGTGCCCCTGGTGCAGACCGTGCATATCATGAGCATTGCCGTGGTGATGACCTCGGTGGGGATGATCGACTTCAAGTTGTTGGGAATTGGCGGCCGCAGTCAATCTCTTGGCGGGATGGTGTCGAGCTTCATGCCGTGGATCTGGACCGCGCTCGTGACTTTGTTGATCACGGGCAGCTTGCTGACGATCACCGAACCGTCGCGTGAACTGATGAACGCCGCGTTTCGCATCAAGATGGTGATGATCGTTTGCGCGTCCTCCCTGCTGCTGATCGTTCAGCGGCCGCTGCGCCGTGACGCGCACTATTGGGAGATGTCCACGCGCCGACGCCGTGCGGCTCGCGCCATCGGCGCAACCTGTCTGCTGCTGATCGTGAGCATCGTCGTCGCCGGTCGTTGGATCGCGTACATCTAATAGGGAGCGAGCCCGGGCGGCTCGGATTGCCATGGTCATCAAAGACGCCTGTGAGTGGCTGCAAGACTTGAGTTTCCCGACCGAGATTCGCGAGTCAACCTGGCTGTTCCCCACGATCGAGACCGTGCATGTGCTGGCCTTGGTGCTGGTGATCGGCTCCATTCTCATGGTTGATTTTCGCTTGCTCGGCATCGGCAATCGCGCGCGCTCCGTCCGTTCCGTGACCGCGCAGTGCTTGCCGCTGACCTGGGCGTCGTTCGCGGTGGCGGCCGGCGCCGGCTGCCTGCTGTTTTCCTCGAAGGCCGTGACCTACTACGGCGATTTTCCATTCCGGCTCAAGATGGTTTGCCTGATGCTTGCGGGAATCAACATGGCGGCCTTTCATCGATTGGGCTACCGGCGTGTTGCCGAATGGGACCATGGGAGGCCGCCCATGGGGGCTAAGGTTGCCGGCGGCGTCTCGGTGCTCTTGTGGACCGTCATCGTCGGAGCCGGGCGATGGGTCGGCTTTACCACCTGAAGTCACCGGATCGAATGTTCGCTTAGTGCCCACGCCACCAGCGCTCCGAGTACCGCGCTCAATGGCACCACCGCCGTGTGCCACACCAGCACATGCAGCGCCTGGAAATTGGCGCAGTGTAGCTCCAGCATCGTCACGCCGCAGAGGCCCGCGAGTGCGCCTCCTACGAGTCCCGCCGCGACTGGATTTACCGCAAAACCGCGCGCGAGCAGCAACCAACTCAGGAGGGCTGCGGGGATCGCCAGGAGCAGGCCCGTCAGCAGGCACACGATCCCCGCGGAGAGGAAGTGATCGGTGCGATAGTCGCGAAACACCAGCGCGAATACCCCCAGCAGTGCCGCACCGACAATCATCAGAAGCGCGCCCACACCAAGGCGTTGGCGGCTTCCGGGAATCAGTTGTCGCACGAACTCCTTCCCGGCCGCCCACACCAGGATTCCCAGTGTCGTAAAGATCAGCACCCGTTCCCAGGTACCCATTTTTACAATTCCGTAGAATCCCGCGCGTGCGGCTGCGGCCATGGCGACTGCGGCGCAGATTAGAGCCAGCCCCCCGGTGAGCACCCAGTTCGGCGGCAGCGGGCGTACCGGCCGCAACGACGAATTGATCGAGTCGGCGATGCGTTTGAGCAATGCCGGCTCCACCTCGGGCGCAACCCCCGAGGCTTTCTGCAGGATTTTGTCGATCTCTTCGTCCGTCACGGTAGTCCCCCGCTTGACTCTTTCTTAGGACCCATCGCGATCCTGTCTCGGAGATTCCGGTAGGCGCGGTGCACCTTCTGCTTGACCGACCCGACGCTGGAGGAGGTGGCGCGGGCGACCTCCTCCAGCGTCATTCCTGCCACCTTCATCATCCGGATGACTTCACGTTGGCTCTCCGAAAGCGGCGCCAGAAGCGTTTCCAGATCGTCCGCCTGAGCCTCGTCCCCCGGAAGCGGGGCCGCCACATCGGACACTTCTTCCAGTCGGCTCTCGCGGGCGGTGGTGCGGCCCGCCCTGCGGTAGTGGTCGATGCGCACGCGGCGCGCAATCGCGTAGAACCAGGGCAGCACCGGTTCGCCGAGACGATAGGTGTGGCGCACTCGATGGATGCGCAGCCAGGTCTCCTGCAGCAGGTCATCAGCATCGCTACGGCTAGCAGATTGCGCCCTAAAAAACCGGTGCAGCTGCGGGCCGATGCAGTCGACCAGCGCAGTGGCGGCGGCGAAATCACCCGCCTGGTAGCGGGCCATCAGCGTTTCCAGATTGCTGCCGGAGTCCATGGAGATATTCGCCGCGCGCCGCGAGAAAGTTACGTTTTCGTTGCAAATTGCAAGTTTCGTCGGCTACCGGTGTGCGCTGCGTAACTTTTCACCGGCCCGCAGCGAATACCCATCCGTCGACTGCCCCTTTTTCCCTGAAGGTCCCGGACTGGTGAGTTGGTACAGGCCCAAGATTACACCACATCCTTAGATCACACGGCCCCGGACATGCAGGTCATTTATGAAGTCTCAATGAGGAGATGGCGATGAGTTCTCGAAAACTTGACAAGATTCATTTATGTCGCGCTGCCGGGATGCTGGCAGCCACTTTGTTTACGGCTGCCGTGGCGGTTGCCGACGAGCCGGGACGCGGAGTGTTCGTCTTGACGAGCACGAATGATCCAAACGCCAACCAAGTCGTCGTGTTCAAGCTCGATCCCGCAGTACCGTCCTCGCTGTCCCTGGTCAACATGTTGCCGACGCAAGGCAAGGGCGGCGCGGGCGGCAACGCCGGCATCCTGCAGTTCAAGGGCGATCTCGGGGCCGTGGGAAACTATGGCTCAAACAGCGTCAGCCGCATCGTTCGGCATGACGACTCCATCAGAATCGAAGGTACCATAGGCTTGACGCCGAATTGCGTGAAGCCCGATTCGGTCGCACTCACTACGGAACATCTCTTCGTGGTCGGCGCGAACTGCGCGGAGAGTCATGACTGGCCGTCAGGCAGCGTGGACGGCACCGTCGTCGCGCTCGCCGATCCGTCCGCCGCTCAGATCGCGGTCGGTAGGGACTGGGCCGCTGTCACCATGACCTCGGGATCCCTGCTGCAGCTGCCACTCAAGCGGGATGGGGCGCTCAATGGGACAAGTGCCGCCGTGACGCTGCCCAGCACCGCCGACAATACCCCGCTCGGTGCCGCGTTTTGGGACGATGTCCTGGGATTCACGCCCGCCCACAGCCCCGATAGTTTCGCCATCGTGAACAAGAGTCGGGACGTCTTCCCCATAACCGGGCCGGCGCCGTCGTATCCCACCAACGCCCCCTGCTGGGTGGCCAAGGGACCGGGGAATATCTGGTATACGGGCAACTCTCCCGGCCATGCCATCTCCATATTCCTGACCGACGGCCAAGGCGGGGTTTTCTACAAGTCGATACCCCTGCAGGGTGCGCCGACGGACATCACGGTATCCCCTGATAAGAAGTGGCTCGCCGTCATCTATAGCGCCGGTGCCAGCGCCTATGTCGCGGTATTCGGCATCGACGCATACGGCGATCTTACGCCTGCGGCGACATCAAGCCCCATCGGGGTCGCCGGTTTCAGCGGAGTAGCCATCAGCGAATAATTCTCGCGTCCATTTTGGCTTGCCCGGTGGGCATTGCCTGCCGGGCAAGCCGAGGTTGGTTTCGACGCGCGCTCAGGATAATCCGTCAGGGTATCTTGCGGTTCTCCCCAAGGATACCAACTGGTGTCCGCGTGACAGCTGCTGTCGCTGCGGCAACGAGATACGACGTTCGTCCCGGCGCGAGCCAATACTCCGCCCGCTCGATTACGACGCGCAGCAGGGCGAGTCGCTCGTCTACCGGGCCGTCCGGGTAGAAGGCGCGCTGCTCGATGCGCCACAGTTGTTTTGCCTTGGGGATATCTCGGATCAGGCTACCTGAACCGCTCACGGCCACATAGACATGCTTTTTTGGATCGGCGTATCCCAGACTCACCCTTACGTCGTGATGCAACTCGTCCACCTTGGGACTACTCCAGTCGGTAAAAAACCAAAGCGTTCGATTGTCTTCCAATTGCAACGTTTGGACCGGCCGGGTGTGGAGGCGGTAATCGCGGTCCACAGTGGTGAGAAGTGCGAATCGAATTTCTCGAATCAATTCGCCCAACTCGACCAAGTCACCAGGGCCCGAGCGAGACGTCACGGACCGAGCGAGACGTCGATTCAACCATTGCCACATTCTGCCTCCAAATTAGGTCGCCGGGTTCGCGTAGTGGACGGCGGTCGCGATGGCCGCTGGCGGGGCGATATCATTGCGCGGATCAGTCCTTAATAGTAGTGTTGGTCTTCAAGAGTTGCCCCCCGCGCCTCCGACAACGCATGAGCCAAAAGCCGCGCAATGAAGGTCCAAATGTCGAAAGTCCCAGATTCCACCACACCAGGTGGCGCCGCTCTATTGTTTGCACGCAATTTCCTGCGTCACCCTAAAATGTTGGGTTCCATCGTGCCGAGCTCCCGCTTTCTGGTGAGGCGGCTGCTCGCGCCGATCGACTGGGCCGAGGCACGGGTCATCGTCGAATATGGCCCCGGTATCGGGGTCGTCACCTGGCAAATATTACGCAAAATGCGTCCCGATGCGGTCCTGATCGTGATTGAAACGAATCCCGAGTTCGTTGAGTTTTTACGGTCGGCGATTACCGATGTCCGCCTCAAAGTGGTCGAGGGGCCCGCGGACAAAGTCGTCGAGATTCTGCGTGATGCCGGATACAGCAGGGCCGATTACATCATCTCCGGCATTCCTTTCAGCACCATGGCACCCGACGTGCGTGAGCGCACGCTGCGGTATACGAACCTTGCGTTGGCGCCGGGCGGTGTATTTTTGGTCTTTCAATTCTCCGCGCGCGTACTGAGTGACTTGCGGCGCATCTTTCGCGATGTGCGGCGACGATTTGAATTTCTCAACGTGCTTCCCGCGCATCTGTTCATTTGTCGCGCGGCGCGGTCGTGACATCGCAGGTCTGACACCGCTCAGTGACGTTTGAAGTACTGGACGTCACGTTCGTGTTTCTCGGCGGCCGTTCGGGTCTTGAAGGTGCCGAGGTTGCGCCGGTGCTTGGTCTTGGGGTCGACTTTCCTCGAGTACAGGCGGTACTCGCCGCTACTCAGCTTGCGAATCATGGACGTTACCTCGCTGTGGCTTGCGGATTGAAGGGCGGTATTTCCGAGTACCGCATTTTTTCGCGCGAACCGAACCGCGACCAGTCGCAGCGCAGCTTGTAACCGTCCGCCGCGAATACCTCGGACCAGCCCTGAACTCCGCCTTGCGATTCCCCCTTGTGCTCGGCGGACGCGCCCGGGCCCCCGTGGCGGGCAAAGAAGTCGCGAATTCGTTCGTCGCGATCCGGGGCGACGTCGTTGTTGGCCTGGTCTGCTGACATGCATTTACCCTAGGACAGGGGATTGCAGCGTGCAAGCAGGCGCAGGCCGTCGTGCCGGGTCAGAAATCCCCTTCAAACGTAGCTGCGGTGCCTGGTCCAACCTCCGTGCGGCTTCGATCGAATGCAATCGATTATTGGTGGGCTGGCGGCAACTGCTTCCCTTGCGCGGCCTGGCCGATGAGTGCCGCGCAATTGGCGTCCTTGGCGAGTCCGCGATCGACGAAGGCCAGCAAGGCGGCCGCCGGCGTCAACACTGCTGCCAGCGCGGCGGCCCCGCCCGCCTGTCCGAGGACCTTGGCCGGGTCGAGACCGATATCGGGGTGCGAAAGAGTGCCGGATATTTTGACGGGAGAGCGCAGGCGAACCAGACGCACCTCCTTGGGCTGGCCGCGCAGCGACAGATTCAGGGCCTCATCCCGAAGGTTGACATCGCCGCCGCCGGTGACGAGCACATGGGTGGTATCGATCAAGAGAGTATTCGCCTTTAGATCGCCATTATCGGCGTGGAAACTCGCCACGCCGCAACGCACCTCGGTGTCAGCATCCTTCTTGGTCAACAACAGACCCAGGCCTTTATCGAGATCGACGCCGGTGAGTTCGGCAAAGGCGGCGCGCATGTCGCCCTTGGGCACGACCAGGGTCAAATCACCATTGGCGCTCGCCGCCGTCTTGTGCACGGAGGTGCCGGTGCCGTGCAAACGCATGCGCCCCAGCAATTGTCCGTCGAGCGGCGCGGTTTCGCTGCCCTTGGGCTTAAACTGCGCCAGATTCACGTTGTCGAGCTTCATGTCGATATCGGTTTCCGGGACGGCAGCGCGCGCGTTGATCGCCACATTGCCGGAGAATTGACCCTCGGGCAGGGTGAACTCCAGCGGATTCAAAGTCAGCCTCGCATCTTCCAAAAGCAAGTGGAAGCGCACCTTTTTCATCGGCAATTTTGCCGTAGTGATCGCTGCGGCATCGAAGCGCACGTCGGCATCCATGGCCCGCACGCGATTGACTTGTAAATCCGCATCCGGCAACAGGTATCCCGTGTTGTTGGCCTGCGGGTCGGCAGCCGCGACGGTCGGGCGAGCCAGCTTGCCCGGTTTTGATTTTGGATTCACGCGGCTCGAGTCGCCCGCCGAGTGCGCGAGGGTATCGGACTTGAGCTCTGGGGTTGCCTGAGTTCCCAAGGGCGCAGCCAGGTCGGCGAGATTCAACAGCTTGGAACTTAGATCGGCGGTGAGCTTCGGCCGGTCGCGGCCCGTGTCGATGGCAAGTTTGCCGGCGATGTCGCTGCCCCCCAACCGACCGTGGAAGTCGTCGATGCTGAACTTGAGCTTATCGCGTACCGCGGTGCCGGTGACTTCGTAGGGCGGCGTATTCGGCAGCGCCAGTCCCGTGAGATAGTAGGCATCCGCCAGGTCTTTGCCGGTAAGGTCAAACTTCGAGGTAATGGCGGCGAGATCGAACGGATGCTGGATGTCCGTGTGCGCTTTGAGCTTTATATCCGAGGCGGTGACCGCTGCGTCGAATCCATAGGGTTTGCTGGCGTCGACATTGAAAAGCGGGCCGCCATCGACACGCAGGTCGAAGGGTTTGCCGTTCAACGCTCCGGAACCGCGCAATGTGAACGCGCTTTCCGCGGCTGTTTTCTGATGCTCGGTGATCGAAAACCGGCCGTGAAATTTCAGTTTACGAAGGGCGTCGTTAGCCGTCAGCGTCCCGTCACTTACGTTCAATTGCTTCACGATCGGCAGACGCGCCGGCGGCGAATTGTCGGGCTTCATGGGCTTGCGTGCCCCCGGCGTGGAGAAGTCCCAATTGGCCCGGTTGTCGGCATCGCGTTCGAGGTCGATCTCCGGCCCTTCGATTTGTACTCGCCGAAATTCCAGACGGAAGCGGAGTAGCGCCACGAGACTGAGCTGGGCATCGAGCCGACGCAAAGCGAGCATCGGCCGGTCTTTCACCCAATCGGCATTGGCCAACCGGAAGCCCTGCACGGTCAGGTCCGGATCTAGGCGAAAGATGTGGACCCGCACGTCGCCGTCGATGGACGCTTCGCGCCCGGTTTCCCGGGATACCACGCGCACGATGAGATGTTTCCAGACACTATCAGGTATCGACGCCAGGCCGACCACCAGCAGCACCAAGACGGCGACCGCCGCGAGCGCCACGCGCCCTGCAATGCTTCCTGCCCTCGTGCCGGCACGCCGCACACGGCGCGGAGGCTGAGTCGCGAGTGATGCGCTGTCATTTGGCGCTAACTGCAATGCCGTCGCCCTCTTATTTTATCAGGGCCTGCCGCGCGCCCCCAGGCCACGCAACATCTCACTCGACCGCAGCGACGGACGTCGGACGAATATGGTTCCGCTTGCAAGCGGTGTGCTCGGTGTCGCGCGGGAATCGCCTCACAGAAGAAGACTCCGCCAAGCTTCTGTAAGCCGCCACCGACACCCGCTTGCAAGAATCCGCCCTAGATCCGTTTGCCCCATATCGCGACACTTGCACAAGTTGTTCGGTATTTGGTCGGATGTTCAATTAGCACAAACGTGGGAGTGATTTATGGGCCGCGGAATTTTATTGTGGATGTTGGGTGTTCCTCTCCCAGTAATCCTGCTCTTGGCAATGTGTTCTCACCACTAGGGGCATGACATGATCGAATCTGTACCACCGCCGCTCAAGGAGACGTGGACGCGCGAGGACGGCGCGCGCCTGCGTGCCGGACCCGCGGCATCTTGGGGAGCCATCTTTGCGGGAGCGGTGGTCGCCGTGGCCACTTCCCTCATCTTGCTTACACTGGGCGCTGGACTGGGATTCGCCGCGATGTCGCCCTGGCCCGGTCAAGGAGTCGCGGGATCTACGTTTACCATGACAGCTGCCATCTGGCTGATCGTCACCCAGTGGCTTTCGGCTGCGATGGGCGGTTACATCACCGGCCGGCTGCGACATCGATGGTTGGCCACGCATACGCATGAGGTATTTTTTCGCGATACGGCGCACGGCCTGGTCACATGGGCGGTCGCCACCATCGCCGTTGCTGTCGTTGCTGCAGGCTCGTTGACTTCGATAGCGGGTGGGGCGACTCGTTCCGCCGGAGTAATTGCTAGTGTGAGTGCCGAAAATCCACCTGTCTCCGCCGGTGTCTCTCAGGATGAGGCGCAGAAGCGTGTGGATGTCGAGGCCAATGATGGGCAATTGCGGCTCAAAGCGGCAACCGACGAGGCGCGAAAGGCCGCCGCCGAGACCGCCCTCTTCACCGCACTCGCCATGCTGATCGGCGCGTTTATTGCCAGTGTTTCCGCTGCCATAGGCGGTCATTTGCGCGACGAACATCTATAAGGCGAGCATCTATAGCGGCGGGCGCGCACGAGCCGAGCGGCGGGGTATTTTTTTGTGCGCCGCACACGGACGCCGCAGGAACGCTCCGGCCGATCCGGATGTCGGGAATTGGCTCCCTCTTACGTTACATCTAACTGAGCTGCCTGCATGGCGGAACCTGCAAGGGATCTGCGTGAGTGGTATCGTCTGCGGGCAGCTCAAGTGACCCAGGGAAGTAACGTCGAAACCGACAAGGAGCTCTTCATGAACAAGCAAACCAGCGTCGATACATCGAAAAAGATGGGCGGGCAGGCGCCCGCGGCCGGCAAACCTGTCCCCACCGTCATTGGCCGCAAGGGCGAACCTGTTGGCGGCGTAAAGGCCGGCCATGGTAGCGTAAAGGTCGAGAGTCGCAGTGTTAAGGGCGGGCATGACTGAGTCGAGAAACTAGGCCGGGCGTCCGCGGAATTGCGGTCCATTTCGCAAGCGGTACCGTCGGCGTCGGTGTGCAGGATTCGCAGCTAAAACGACAGGGAGCAACGCGTGAGCTACAAAATAGGATTCGACGGCGCGGTCACGGCCGAATTGGAAAAGCTGCTTCGGTCCATCGAAAAGGGCGTAAACGGGTTTGGTATTCATGGACAGACCTCGGACACGGCGGGGGCATCCGTGACCGCGAGCGGATCGACGACTCCACCTTGTCCGCCCGGTCACCCGTGTTCCGATAGTGTCAAGGGTGGCCACGATGGCGTCGTCCTCGCCATCGCGATCGTCGGCGGGGCTGCTGCCGGTTACGTCGCGGGTAAACTGGCTGCCCGGCGCTACATCGAAAGCGTGAAGGGTGGACACGATTGATCGAATTGTGCGGAGTCCCTGCGCTAACGAAGCGACGCATGAGTGGGTAGGTTTCGCAATAGCGCCTCGGCTTCAACGAGCGTCGCGGCATCGGAGGCGTAATAAGCTGACGCCGCATCGCGTGCGTTTCGCGCGAGCGCGCGGGCTGATTCGTAGTCGCCCGCGAGCAATAGCGAGCGCGCGCGAATGCTCCAAATATACGGCTTGATGCGAATATCGTAATAGCCCTCGAGGTGACCAAGTTGATCCATGGCATTCTGGCTGGCAGACAGCGCGGCGCGTGCGTCGCCGCTCGATACTGCAATTGCCGCCAACCCTGCCTGCGACAGCACGGCCTCTTCGGTGGCGAGTCCCTCGGACAGCTGCAGAGCTTCGTGAAATGCGAGGGCCGCCGCGTCCGGGTCCTTTTGGGATAGCAGAAACCGTCCCCAGCTCTCGAGGGCCCGCGACAGCTTGGATCCAGATGCTTTCTGGGTTCTCCAATTGGTTAACGCGGCCGTAAATGCTGCGCGAGCCTCGGCCATGCGGCCGGCAGCCTCGTAGGCGGTACCGAGGTCGAGCTGCAATCGGCCGGCGTCGAAGGCGTGCGGCGCGGATTTCGTCAGTAGGGCTTGTGCTTGCTCCAGTAGCTGTACGGCCCGCGCGCCTTGGCCGTCGACGGCGAGACAGTAGCCGTATTTACGCAGGACATGTGCCGCCTCCATTGCATCCGTGGCGTTTCGAAATTCCGTCTGTCCCGGGGGTAAATTCTGCAGCAAGGCGTCAAATGCGGCCAACGCCGCCTGGCGCTCGCCGCGCTCGTAGCGGAATTGCGCCCAGTCGGACGCGATCATCCAATAGCGTTGGGTCTCGCGGCCATAGGTGCGCTCGGCGATCTCCGTACCGCGCGCAAAAGCCATTGAGGCGCCGGCGAAATCCCCAAGGCGTCTGCGTGCCAATGCGAGACCCCCGTAGGGTACCAACATGTCGCCTTCCGGCTGCAGGTTCGCCTGCGCAGCGACGATCGCCTGTTGGTAATAATCGGCCGACGATAAATAGTGCGACCGCTCGAGGGAAAGCGCACCCAGATCGATCAATGCGTCGACATAGCGCGGGTCCCGCGGCGCAACGGCCTCGAACAACGCGGCAGAAGCCTCGAGCGATGCTTGTGCTTGATCCGCTTTTGCGGCATCTCCGAACAGCGACTCGCCGCGTATCAGCAGCCATCTCGCACGGAGCGCCGACTTCTCGCGGTGCGCCGCCCGTATCAGCGGGTCGGCTTGCGACAGCAGCGCCAGCGCTCGAACGTCGTCGCCATCGTTGTCGGCGACGTCTGCCTGACCGATCAATCCGTCAATGGCGTGGGGATCGGCCGGCCCATAGTAGTGGCCTGCGAGCTCTGTCTCGCGGGCGTACAGGGCGTTGGAACTTTGCGTCTCCTCCAACTCACGGTAGATGTCCGCCGTGACGCCGAGCAGTTCGATTTGTGTGGCGGGTTCCTGTGCGAAGCTGCTTTCGATCCGTTTGGTGCTTGCATCCAATAGGGCGCGGGCGGTGATCTCGCCCCGCGGCTTGTCTGCGGCAATCCGCGGATCGTTGGCGCGGAATACACCGATGAGAAAGTCTTTGATGGTGGTGGCACGATGCGCTTCGCGTTCAGCGCGCACGGCCTGCCAGGCGATGCCCGCGCTGCCGCCGATGATCAAGACCAGAAATGCGGCGGTCATGGCCACGCCTACCCAATGACGGCGGACGAATTTCAGCGCCAGCGTCGTGGTGCCGATGCGCAGGGCGGATATCGGCCGGTGCTCCCGGCTGCGGCGAATATCCTGGGCGAAAGCCTCGGCCGAGGAATAGCGGCGCGCGGGATCGACCTCGAGGGCCTTGGCGATGATTGCATCGAGGTCGCCGGAGAGCGCGCGGCGCAGCTGTGGGGTCTTGAGTCCACCGACACACTGGGCGTGATCCGATGCGATGCGCGCGGAAGCGCGTGCGACATCGATTCGCTCGGCGGAGGTTTTGCGATTGTCGCGGAAGGGCCGCTGGCCGGTGAGCATTTCATGGAGGATGACGCCCAGTGCATAGAGATCGACCGCGGCGGTGATGGGCTCGCCGGCCAGCTGTTCCGGTGCCGCGTACGCCGGCGTCGCCATGCAGGACCCGACCCGCGTCATTTGGGTCGCGCCGCGTTGCGCATCGCCGTCGAGCAATTTTGCGATGCCGAAATCGAGCAGCTTTACCCGTTCTTCGGGGGTCACGAGGATATTCGACGGCTTCAAATCGCGATGCGCGATCAGGCGGCCGTGTGCATGGCCGACCGCATCGAGTACTTGCAGAAACAAATTGAGGCGCCGTTCGAGCGAGACTTTCCAATCCCGGCAATACTCGTTGATCGCAACGCCGTCGACCCACTCCATCGCCAAGTAGGGATTCTGAGCCTCGTCGACGCCGGCATCGTAGAGATGGGCGATGCGCGGATGGGACAGCGCGGCCAGAATATCGCGTTCGCGTTCGAAGCGGCGGCGCACGACGCCGGCCAACAGATGGACATGGGGCAGCTTCAGCGCCACCTCGCGTGTCAGTGTTCCGTCGCTGCGCGAGGCCAGCCAGACCTCGCCCATACCGCCGCTGCCGAGCCGCTTCTTGAGTTGGTAGGGTCCAACCACCTGTCCCGCCACGAACTCGGAAGCCATGGCATCATCGATCACCCGCGCATTCAACAGACCGGTCTCGCGCGTAGCGGCGCCGGTGGCGAGCACTTTGACCAACCAGGGCCGCACTTCCGCGTGCTCGGCACCCAGCGATGCCAGCCACTGGACTCGGCGGGTTTCCGGAATGTCGAGGGCTTCGTCCAGCAAGGCCGAGAAGGCGGCCCACAACTCAGGCGGGCAGGGTAGGTTGGCCATCGTTCAATCGGAATCCGACAGCATGGCCCGCAGCAGCATCCGGGCCTTCTGCCAGTCGCGCTGCACGGTCCGCGTGGTGATTCCGAGTGCCTCGGCGACTTCTTCCTCGGTGTAGCCGCCGAAATACCGCATTTCAACTACTTGCGCCAATCGAGGTTCACGCTGTGTGAGTTCGGCCAGCGCATCGTCGACGCGCAGCGGCTCGTCGGCCGCCGCCAGCGACTCGCCGATCTCGGTATTCAGGGTGATTTTTCGCGCGCCGCCGCCGCGCCTCTCGGCATCTCTTTCGCGTAACAGATCGATGATGACCGATCGCATGATGCGGGAGCAGTAGCCGAGAAAGTGCGCACGGCTTTGGATGCGCAGGTTGTGCTGCAGTGCCAAACGCCGATACGTGTCACTCACCAGCCCCGCTGTGTCGAGCAGGGTCAGAGGTCCATTCGATCGCAGCCGCGCGCGTGCCAACCGCCGAAGTTCGTCGTAGGCCGCCGCGCTCAGCGCGGCGATATCCATTCCGCTACCCGGCGTGGGGGGCGGTGCCAATTCGTCCGACACGCTATCTCCCAGTCTGGCGCTGCGCCCGTGAGTATATGCCCGTCCGCGCATCGCTGCTTCGATGATCGAATAAATGTGCATCCAACATCCCCCATTTTCGTTACTCTCTGCAGCATGCGCATCCATGTACTTCCAACCCCCGAGATGGCGGCAGAGCGTGCAGCCGACTGGCTACGCACCGAGATCGGGCGTGCGTGCGCGCAGCGTGGTCGCTGCCTCCTTGCCCTGAGCGGTGGACGCACGCCGTGGCGGATGCTCCGCGATCTGCGCCGCCTGCGCGTTCATTGGCACGATCTGCAGGTGTTTCAGGTGGATGAACGAGTCGTGCCGGAGAACGATGAACAGCGCAACGCGCGCCAGATCGCCGATCTGATCGTCGGGCCAGCGATGTTGAGCGCCGCGCAGTTCCACGCCATGCCGGTCGAGCGGAGCAATCTCGGAGCCGGCGCCGAGGACTACGCTCGGCTGCTCAGCCAATACGGCGGAACGCCGCCGGTGCTCGATGTGGTCCAGCTTGGGCTTGGCGCCGACGGCCATACAGCCTCGCTGGTGCCGGGCGATCGGCTACTCGAGGTGCATGACCGCGATGTCGGAATCAGCATTCCCTATCAAGGAGTCGTAAGGATGACGCTGACCTTGCGAGTGCTCGATGCGGCGCGACATCGTTTGTGGCTCGTCACCGGCGACGACAAGGCTGCGGCGCTGCGCAAATTGTGGATCGGCGAAACGTCGGTGCCGGCCGGGAGGGTCGTGCGCGAATCGGCGTTCGTATTCACTGATTCCGCGGCGGCAGCTCAATTGCCGCAGGAGATCCGCTCTCCTCAGTGAGACGGCGGGTGTCTTCCGATATCCGCGTTGCGGTCTATTGCACTGCGTTAGAAGGCTTGCTTGCACTCCCGTGTTGCAATTGATTTTGGTTGGTTAAATACTTGTTAGGTTAAGCTAGTTGGAAAAACTGGACTCACGTCGAACCGCAGATCGGCTTTGAGTTGGAGCCGGGCGACGTGGGCGCAAGAAGAGCGTAGCTCGGAGTCGTGCAGTGGATCGCACAGGTGGCTGGCTGGCGTCTGCTTTTCTCTTTCAACGGGTCCTCGCACCCGCTCCCATCACGCGCAAACCTCATCGAGCCGTCCGGGACAACCGGTCGGCGCACGTTCGGATAGCAACCGGGGGATTACCGCCATGAGTAGAAGCAACAAAACGCATTCGGAGCAGGTGCGCTGGAGCCGCATCGCGCGACCGGCCGGGCTCGCGCTGTTGATCGCAGCGGGCGCCGCGTGGTCCGCAAACGATCTCGATACGCTGAATCCACCGGGCGTCACCCGTCCCGACGGTTCGAACACTTACAACACGGAATGGCTGGGCCACAACGACTTGCAGGGCCGCACCACGTATCAGACGACCGTGCATACCCAAGGCGATCGGGTAATCGCTTATGCCGGGCACTTCGCGGGAAAGATGCTGAATCCGATGACCGGTGTGACCGAAGAGAACGGGACCTCCATCGTCGACGTGACCGATCCCCGCCATCCGGTGTACCTCAAGCATCTGATTGCCGATCAGGGCGGTGCGCGCATGGCGAAGCTGTGCGACGGTAATGACCTGCCGCATGGTGAGCACGACCATACGTATCTGCTGCGGGAGAATGGTGCCGTCTCCCACGAAGTGTGGGATGTCACCGACCCGGCCAAGCCGATACTGGTCTCGACGCCGGTGAGCGGCTTGGATGTCACCCACCGCAATTGGTGGGACTGCAAGACGGGCATTGCCTACATCGTCGGGGGCGCCACGAACCCGAGCGACGCCTCCTACGACGGCTGGAACGCCAACAGCAGCCCGAATCAGCATCTCAAGATCTACGACTTGAGCGATCCCGCCCATCCGAAATACATCATGGATTTCGGTTATCCGGGTCAGAATCCCGGCTCGACCTTCCTCATGCCGGGCACCGAAGCCACCACCAAGACCGTGCCGCCCGGCGTGCATGGCCCGATCGTGGTCAGCAGCTTCAGGGGCCAGCCCGTCAACCGGCTCTATATGCCATATGGAGTCGGATCCAATGGCATCATCCAGATCAACGACCTCACCAAGGTGCTGCCGCCACCGTATGGCACCGGCAGCTATGCGAATCCGCGGCGGCCCACCGACGCCGAACTCCTGCAGGGCCAGATCGGCGTCCTCTATATGCCCGGCGCCGAGGGCGGCCACTCGGCCATGCCTCTCTATGGAATCCATTTGAAGCAGTACGTCAACTTCACCAATAACAACGTGCGCGACATCCTGGCCGTGAGCTCCGAGGAGACCGACAACCGCTGCACGGGGTCGCCGCACCTCATGTACCTGCTCGACATCACAAATCAGATCGGTAAGGGGGGCAGCACCAGTGCGGAACAGCATCCCTGGCCGATCTCCACCGTGACCGTCGACGACTTTTCCGGGCGCCCCAACTTCTGTTCGCGCGGTACCCGCTTCGGTGTTCACTCGCCTGCCGAGAACTTCCAGGATCCCACCTACGCCCGGCTGCTCACCAGTGCGTGGTTCGACGCCGGTATACGGGTCACCGACGTCCGTGATCCGTACCATCCGAGGGAAGTGGCGCATTTCATCGCACCGGTCAACAAGTTCACGCAGCCCAGCTCAGCGGTGATCAATGGCGTCACCTACACGGCGCTGGACGTGTCCTGCGATAACACCGACGTTGACAATCGCGGCCTGCGCTATTGCGGCGACCGGGTGGGCGGCGGACTCGATATCGTGCGATTGACCGGTGAAGCGGAGGAGATCGCCCGAGGCGGCGACCGAGACGATTGAAGCCGCCGGCCCTTTGGCGCGAGAGCGGCGCCCGGTGGCTGGGCGCCGCTCTGCTGTGCATCGCGCTTCCTGTCGCAGCGTCGGTCGGCGAGCTTACGGTGATCTCCTTCGGTCGGGCCGACCAGTCGGCGATTGCCGCCGCTTACCTCGAGCCCTTCGCCAAGGCGACGGGCATCGACGTGCGCTCATTGTCCTACGATGGCCAAGTCACCGAACTCACGCAGATGGTGCATGCTGGCGCAACGGTTTGGGATGTGATGCAGGTCGAGTCCCGCACGCTTGCGCAAGGTTGCCGACAGGGCCTGTTCGAAAAGCTCGATCCGGCGCGAGTTCCACCGGCCGCCGATCTCATTGCCGGATCGCTGTCGGATTGCGGGGTCGGAATTTTCACTTGGGCGCAAGCGTTGGTCTATTCCGACCAGCTCCGCGATGCGCCGCAGTCGTGGGCCGACTTCTGGGATGTCCGTCGATACCCGGGCAAACGAGGACTGCGGCGCAGCGCCAAATATACGCTGGAGATCGCCCTATTGGCCGACGGCGTCGATCCTAAGGACGTGTACTCCACGCTCTCGACAGAATCCGGGGTGCGGCGCGCTTTTCGCAAGCTGGATCAGATCCGCAAGGACACGATCTGGTGGGAGGCAGCCGCGCAGCCGGGAGCTCTGCTCGCAGCCGGCCAAGTGAGCATGAGTTCCGCCTACACCCTGTGGTTCGACCCCGCGCTGAAACGCGACCGTCACACGCGAACTGTCTGGCGCCAAAGCCTCTATGACATGGATAGTTGGGCGATACCTGCGGGTTCGCCCAAGCGCGATGACGCCTATCGCTTCATCACGTTCGCAAGCTCGCCGGAGCGGCAGAAAGTGTTGTCCGAACATCTCGCTTATGGACCGACCAATCGCAACGCACTCAAACTGCTGCCGGCAAGCCTCGCCGGCGCTCTCCCTTCGTCGACACCCAACCTGGCCGGCGCGCTGCGCATCGACACCGCATTCTGGATCGAACACGGGGACGCACTGGAGCAGCGCTTCAATTCCTGGGCCCCCGCGATCTGCCGCCAACAGGACGACGAAGACGACGATGACTACTTCGACCTGCCGGTATGTCAGGACGCCCAGGGGAAGATGCGAATCAGCCGCGGACCGGTCAGTGCGAGCCGCATCGGCCTGCCGGGCAATGCCGGCGAGGTGTCACGAGTCATCGCCATGACGATGAGCGATGCCATGCGATTCACGCCCGATCACATCGAAGTGCGCAAGGGGGAGACCATCCGCTTCGTGCTACAGAACGATGGGCAGCTGCGCCACGAACTCGTCTTGGGCGAGCCGGAAGCGCTGCGTCGGCACGCGGCCATGATGCAAATGATGCCCGACATGCAGCACAGCGGACCCAACATGGCGAGCCTCGCGCCCGGCGAGCGGGGCGAATTGATCTGGAAATTCACGCGTCCGGGGACGGTAACTTTTGCCTGCCTGCAGAGTGGGCATCTGGAGGCGGGTATGCGCGGCGCGGTTGCAGTGCGCTGACGAAGCGTCAATCCCTCGACGCGGATCAATAGTATCCGTCGGATTCGTGGTTTGCCGTACAGACCGGCGCGCCCATCAAGCGGATGCTGAGCCGCTCTTGCACGAGTTTCGCGCCATTATCCTGGTCCGTCGCCTATGAGCAGAAAGCCGATCAAGGTGCTACTTCTGGTCGAGGACAATCAGGGAGATGCTCGTTTGCTGCAGGAAATGTTGAACGAGCGGTCCTTGACCGGTACCGAGGTATCGCACGTCACTACCATGAGCGGGGCCGAGTCGCATCTTGGGAGGCATGTTGTCGACATCATCGTGCTCGATCTGGGTTTGCCGGATGCCAACGGCCTGGAGGCGATACGCCGCACTCACGCGGCCGCGCCTCGCGTCCCGTTGGTAGTGCTTACCGGCTTGGACGACGAGTCGCTCGCCGCAGAAGCGCTCAAGGAAGGCGCTCAAGACTATTTGCTGAAAGGGGAGATCGAAACGCGAGGCCTGCTACGCTCTCTGCGTTACGCAATCGAGCGCAAATCCATGGAGGAGGCGCTGTTCGCCGAGAAGGAGCGCGCTCAAGTCACGCTCAATTGCATCGGCGACGCCGTCGTCTGCACGGATGTCTCGGGGGCTATTACATTCTTGAATCCGGTGGCGGAAACAATGACCGGGTGGGCGTTCAAGGAGGCGGTGGGGCGCCGCATGGCGGAAGTTTTTCGAACTCTGAGCGCCACCAGCACGCAGCCCACCGAAACCACGGCGGAACTGGCCATCCTGCAAGCCCGGTCCGCGCACCTGCCGCCCTGTGGTGTCCTTATCCGGCGTGACGGTCTCGAGATTCCGATCGAGGATACCATCGCGGCAATTCACGATCGAGAGGGACAGGCTATCGGCGCCGTGATCGTATTCCGCGACGTCAGCGTGGCGCGGGCAATGGCCCAGAAAATTTCGCACACCGCGGAGCATGACTCTCTCACCGGCCTGCCCAACCGGTTGCTGCTCAACGATCGGATCAGTCAGGCCGTTGCCTCGGCGCGCCGTCATCGGAAACAAGTGGCGGTACTCTTTTTGGACTTGGACGGCTTCAAACACATCAACGATTCGCTCGGTCATCCTGTCGGCGACAAGCTACTGCAATCCATCGCGACACGTTTGGCGGCGGTGGTGCGCGGCGCGGACACCGTGAGCCGCCAGGGAGGCGATGAGTTCGTCGTACTGCTTCCCGATCTGCAACAAGCGGAGGAGGCCGCGACCATGGCCGGGCGCATTCTGCGGGACGTGGCAAAGCCGCATCTTATCGATCAGTACGAACTGCACGTCACCACCAGCATCGGCGTCAGCGTCTTTCCCGACGACGGGATGGACGCCGAGACTCTCATCAAGAATGCGGATACCGCGATGTATCAGGCCAAGGAAAACGGGCGCCAAAGCGTTCAGTTCTTCATGCCGGCCATGAATGCGCGGGCCGTGGAGCGGCAATCCATCGAGGAGGGCCTGCGGCGCGCGCTGGAGCGCGGGGAATTCACGCTGCACTACCAACCGAAAATTAGCGTCAGGACCGGGGCGATAACCGGCGCCGAAGCGTTGATACGGTGGACCCACCCCAGTCGCGGGCCGATCTCCCCGGCGAAGTTCATTCCGATCGCGGAGGACTGCGGCCTCATTCTGCCGATCGGCCGATGGGTCCTGCGCCACGCCGCCGAGCAGGCGCAGGCGTGGGTGACTGCGGGCCTGCGCCCGACGACGATGGCGGTCAACGTCTCTGCGGTGGAGTTTCGGGATGACGACTTTTTGAGAGGCCTGTTTGCGATCCTGGATGAAACGCGGTTCGATCCGCGTGCGCTCGAACTCGAGCTGACCGAGAGTGTTTTCATGAAGCGAGTAGCCAGCACTCAATTCATCCTGCAAACACTGCGGAAAGCCGGCGTGCAAGTGGCCCTCGATGATTTTGGCACCGGATACTCCAGTTTGAGCTATTTACGAAAATTTCCCATCGATGCGTTGAAGATCGACCAATCCTTCGTAGGGCAAATTGCCAACGGACAAGAGGACGCGGCGATCGTCACCGCGGTGATCGCCATGGCCCGGAGCCTCAATCTGAGAGTCGTCGCGGAGGGCGTGGAAACATTCGAAGAGCTGGAATTTCTTCATGCGCATCATTGCGAGGAAGCGCAGGGCTACTACTTCGGTCGTCCGTTGCCCGCCGGGCAGTTCGCGAAACTCCTCGAAGCCGGAATATCGCCGGAGGCGCGTACGGCCCTGCACATGCTGAATGAACGGCCGAACATCGCCGAGTCGAGCAGAAAACTGCGTGGCGCGGCGCTAACGCGCTGACTACGCTATGGCGGGCGCTAGAAATGTCGGACCGCTGATGCAGCGCGCGGCCGTTGCAAAGCGGTACCTGCAACAGACCAAGATTACCTTGCCTCTGGGAAGCGCCTTGGGCTTGCTGACTACGGCTGCCATGGGTGTCTGGATCGTCGGCAAGGGCGTCAGTCGCCGGTTGGTCAGGGCGGCACAACACAACGAGGGGATACTAGCGACCGCGGCTA
The DNA here is from genome assembly GCA_963799885.1 of uncultured Gammaproteobacteria bacterium. GTDB lineage: Bacteria > Pseudomonadota > Gammaproteobacteria > Steroidobacterales > Steroidobacteraceae > Bog-1198. The sequence goes on from CAWCYX010000013.1 coordinate 190,036, forward strand.
TCCGCGACATCAATGTGCGCAAGGATGCTGAAGAGCATCTGGTGCAGATGGAGAACAAATACCGGGGACTTCTGGAGGCGGCTCCCGATGCCATGGTCGTCGTGAATCAAGCCGGAGAGATCGTATTGCTGAATCTTCAGGCGGAGACGCAATTCGGCTATCGCCGAGACGAGTTGCTTGGTCAAAAGATGAGCAACATCGTGCCGGCCGGATTTCCAGAACGCCTGGTGGCGGACAGTCTTCGATCGGCGGAAGATGCGCTTGCGCAGCAGATCGGCACCGGCATCGAACTCACGGCGCGGCGCAAGGATGGCAGCGAATTTCCGATCGAAATCATGTTGAGCCCGCTGGAGAGCGCCGAAGGCGTCCTGGTGACGGCGGCCATCCGAAATATCACCGCACGCAAACGAAGCGAGGCACAGCTGCTCGAGAAGGTAAGGGAATTGAATCGGTCAAATGAAGAATTGCAGCAGTTTGCCTATATAGCCTCGCATGATCTTCAGGAACCGCTGCGCATGGTGGCCAGTTACACGGCTCTCCTGGCCAAGCGTTATAAGGGCAAGCTCGACTCCGATGCAGATGAATTCATCTCCTTCGCGGTCGACGGAGCGAGCCGGATGCAGCTCTTGATCCGGGATCTGTTGGCTTACTCACGCGTCGGTTCGAAAGGCGAGCAACTGGTCGATACATCCAGCGAAGCGGCGTTGCAGCAGGCGATCCGCAATCTGCGGGGCGCCATCGAGGGAAGCGGTGCGCTCGTGACGCACGATGCGCTGCCCGCCGTCATGGCCGACGAGATGCAGCTCACGCAGCTATTTCAGAACCTCGTCGGCAATGCCATCAAGTATCGGCGCGCCGGAGTTCCTCGCGTTCACGTCACGGCAGTGCCGAACGGCTCCGACAAATGGATGTTTTCAGTTCAGGACAACGGGCTTGGAATCGAAGCGCAGTTCTTCGAGAGAATATTCGGTGTATTTCAAAGACTGCACAGGCGGGAGGAATTTGACGGCACGGGCATCGGACTCGCGATTTGCAAGAAAATCGTCGAACGGCATGGCGGCGCAATCTCGGTCGAGTCGGCCCTTGGTGTTGGTTCTACGTTTCATTTCCCCTTGGCCTGCTGCGGCGCGCAATTGTCGGTGCCGGCGCAGTCGCCGCCATTGCCGCTGAAATAGCGTGCCGCTGGAGGTGGCTTCTGGTCGCGGATAATCCCGGAGACGTGCGGCTCACGCTCGAAACATTCAGCGAAGCCAACAAATTAGTGCGGCTACACCTGGCCGCCGACGGGGTGGAGGCCATGGCGTTCCTGCGGCGTCAAGGGGCGGCCAACGCGGAGCTACCAGCTGCACGCCAACTGCTACCTGACCAAGCCCGTTCCCGACCGGGTCCCGTCGCCGGCTCAGACGTAGCTGCGGCTGACGAACCAATAGGTTCCGACAGCGACCAGCCCGGCGGCTACCGTATCGACCACGATCGGGCGCGGCAGCGAGAGTTTGGCGCGTACCGCCAAGCCCACCAATCCCATCAACGTCAACACCAGCGACAGCTGGCCGATTTCGACGCCGAGATTGAATCCCACCAGGATCTGCGCGAGCTTCTGTGCCGGCAGTTGCATCTCGAGCAGCGTGGCAGCGAAGCCAAACCCGTGTATCAGGCCGAAAACCAGTGTCACTACCAGGCGCAATCGCCCCGCGTCGCGCATGTGCCCGGAGAGCATCAGATAATTGGCGCAGAACAGCGCGGCGCCGAACAGCAGCAGGGGCGGCAAGGTACCCACCCCTGCAAGGCTCGCCGCCGCCATGGCGAGCAGCGGCAGGCCTATTCCTAAAGCAACCGTGCCGGGCCGATGGGTGGCGACGGCGATGTTTTCCGCGCCGATCATGGCGATCGTCAGCGCCACCAGTGCATCGATGTATTCGGCGTGAGGCCGCAAGATGCCGGTCACTGCGAGCGCCAGAGTGATGCTGTGACCGATGGTGAATCCGGTGACCGCGAAAACCAGGTCACGCAGGCGCCGCGAAATCAAGACCAACCCGAGGAGGAATGACATGTGATCCAGACCGGTCAGAATATGCATGACGCCCAGCCGGACGTACTCGATGAAACCGGCCTCGCGCAACTGCGCATCGCCGGCGGAAGCGTCGACCTCCTGTTGATCTGCAGTGAACAATTGCTCGACGAACTGGCCGTCGCCGGTCTCGATCTGGGCGAACGTCACGTGTGAGGGCACCAATTCGAAGAAGGCCGATGAGTGAAGCTTGATGTGCGCGTTACTGAGGCAGGTGAACGACATCTCGAAGCGCCGAAACTGCGAGGTCGCGGCAAGCGCGCGTCCGGGGGTCGCGCTGCAGAGTCCTGCCGCGTTGCTGACCGACAGGTGCTGCTGCAGGTACCCCAGCACACGAGTGTCCGTCGGTTGATCCTCATCGGACTTTGCCAGCCGCTTGGACTCGGGCAATGGAATCGTGAATGAGAGGTGGACGACAGTGCCCGCGACCTGCCAAACCGAATGGGTTTCGCTCTTGGTGTGCGCCTGCACGCCCGTCGCCCAGAGCGCCAGCACGGCGGCGCAGCACCGTAGCGCAGTCCCCGTCCTCACCTCACCTCACCCGATCCTTGAACTCGCGTACCTGGGGCGACAACTCGCGTGCCTCGGGGGACAGGAGGATGTCGGCGCGGCTGCGTAGATAGCTTACATTGGTTTCCCGCACTCGTCCCTGGGCCTCGTCCTTGTAGTCCGTCCATACCCGGTCGGCGGCGGTGGCATAGTCTTGCTGCACCGGTATGCGATGCTCGAGCATCACTACCACATGGACGCCATCGCTCTGCCGTATCGGCTCGGATACCTGGCCGCCCCGTAGCGTGGCTGCGGCCTCGTAGATTTCCCGGGCGAGTTTCGCTTTGGCCGCAAACTCGAAGATTTCATCGGTATCGACGTGACCTGCAACCATCAACGCGCCGGAGTCCTCCAGCCGGTAGCGCCGCAGCGCCTGCTCGACCGGGAGACCGGCGCGCAGCGCCGTCACCGCCTGCTGCGCGTTCGCCATTGCCTCCTCGGTTGTGGCGGCAGCGCCGCCCTGCGCAACCAAGTCGCGCATGCGCAGCACCCCTTCACCGACGTAGCGGCCCTTGTGAGTCTCGTAGTAGGCGCGCAATTCTTGGTCGGTCGGTTGCTGTGCCATGACATCGGCCGTGACCTCGAGCTGCACCCCGGCCACCAATGCGGCTCGCACGTCAGGATCAAAACTGGGCAGATCGATCTCGAGCCCACGCTGCACCTGGAGTTCTTCGGCCACCATTTCCTGAAGCACCTGCGCGCGCTGCTCGGGCAAGGACTCGGCGAACGGCGTCGCGAATTCCGTCTGCACCTGCGTCATGAAATCGCTGCGCAGGATGGGCCGATTGTTGACGAGCGCCAGGTCTTCCGGTGGGACTGAATGCGAGCGCGTGCCCTTCGCAGTGAACAGCCCATAGCCTGCAATGGCCAGCCCGATCGCGGCCCCGAGGGCCAAAAGCACCATCGAGCGTCGGACATGCGGCTTCGAGAGGTCAAAGAAGTCGCGCGAGGACTGCTCGGGAGTCACGGTGCGCGGGACTCGGCGTAGAGATAGACCGCGAGAGCTCGAATCTGCGGCGGCGTCAGCACCGAAATCCAGGCCGGGCACCGGCCGTGACGGCCGCTGTAGATAGTGGTCCGCAGCGTCAGCCGATCGCCCCCGTAGTTCCACTTCGGCCCGAGCAGCGGCGGAGCTCCATAGTCGGTGTTGCCCATGGCATCGCTGGCGTGGCAATCGAAGCAGTTGCCCTTTTCGTAGAACAGTTTGCGGCCGCGCTCGGCCGCCGTCTCAGCGTGCGGCTGCCGGCTCAAGGCGAGCACGAATTCAACCACGTCCTCCACCTCCGGCGCGGACAGTTGATGCAGGCGGCCTTCGGCCGGCATATCGGTCACATTGTGAGCCTTGGGGTGTCCCGAGCGGACGCCATAGAGAATCGTGTTCTCGATGTCGCCGATGCCGCCGTCGCCATAGAGCCAGACGGAATCGGCGAGGTCGGGGGCGCCCGTTCCGTGATCGCCGTGGAGATTTGCGCCGTGACAGGAGGCGCAATGCCTGGCATACAGCGGCCGCGCCAGTGATACCGCGAAACGCGTCATCCGAGAGTCGTGCGCAAGGTCAGCCGGCCACTCACGCACCAACGAGGCTTCCAGCGAGCGCAGATGCAGCCAGTAGCAGAGCCCGCAGACCAGTGCGACGATCGTCGCAACCCCTAAGATCAAGGCTTGGCGGCGCGCACCCGCGATATCTTGCGTCCCCGTTGAGTGATGATTTGCTATGATTTTCAGGAACTGACAGGATGCCTTATGAAACTATTGAGATCAATGATGCTCGCCGCAGGCATTGTAACCGCGGCGGGCGTCGCTGCCGCGACCGGCCCAATCGCTGTCCCGCCCGCGGCGACGAAATTCAACATTGGTAAGCTTACTGCGTTCGCGCTGCACGATGCCGACTTCGCGGCCGCCAATGATGGCTCGGTTTTCGCGATCGACGGTACGACGGATGAGGTCGCCAAGATTTTGAAGGCGGCAGGTGCGCCGCCTGACGTCATCCCCTTGAGCGTCAACGTGCTTTTGGTCAAGGTCAAGGACCACGTCGTACTCATCGACACGGGATTGGGTCCTAAAGCGCATGGCGTACTCCTGCAAAGCCTTAAGAAAGCGGGTGAGTCGGCCGCCGACATAACGGATGTATTGATCACTCATGTCCATGGCGATCATGTGGGAGGTCTGGCCGCTGCAGACGGCACGCCGGCATTTCCCAAGGCGAAGATTCGCTTGTCGAGCGCCGAATGGGTCTTCATGCAAAGCCAGAGCGATCTCGCCCCGCTCGTGAAGATGATCTCCGCCCAGGTGCAGACCTTTGAGCCCGGTACGCTGGTCGCCCCCGGCATCACCGCCGTCGCCATCAAGGGCCACACGCCCGGCCACGTGGGCTATGAAATCGTCAACGGCGAAGATCGCATGTTAGACATCGGGGACTCTGCTCACAGCTCCATCGTTTCGCTCGTCAAACCCGACTGGGCGATGGGTTTTGACGGGGATCGCGCCGAGGCCAAGGCGAGCCGCGAAAAGCTTTTGAGCGATCTGTCCAAAAGTCATGAGAGAATCTTCTCGCCGCATTTCCCGTATCCGGGTGTCGGCACGGTCGAATCCGAGGGCATCCACTACCGCTGGCAACCCACGCTGAAGTCGGGCAAACCCTGAAATAGCGCCCACGCACTGGCCAAATCCTGAACGATATGACCGAGTGATTTGTAGACGGTAATCTCGTCTGCCGCTCGGCGGCCCGCCGCTTTGCCCGCGAGAACTTCGCCGATCTCGGCAACGATGTGGCCATCGTCGATGAGCCCCGCCGCTTTCGCCTTCAGAAACTCAGCCCCTTGGCGCAGCACACCTTCGCGGCTGTCGGCAATGAAGCGCGAACGGACGATGAGATCGCTGTCCACCTCGACGGGCCCCGCGAAACTCGATCCAACTACGTTCACATGCGCTCCCGGACGTACCCAGGCCCCTTTCAAGATCGGCTCTCGCGCACCGGTGACGGTGCAAATGATGTCGGCATCGTCAACCACGTCTTCCACCGCCGGTGTACCGGTGCAGGGAATGCCGAGCTCGGCGCTCATCTGCCGGCAGAAAGCAAGGGCTCGATCCGGCGAACGCCCCCAGACTCGAATCGCGCGAATCTGTCGAACCTTGATGAGCGCCCTGGCATGCGTCGCCGCTTGCTCGCCATAGCCCAGGATCGCTAGACGGGATGCATCGACCCGCGCGAGAGCGTCTGTCGCAACCGCGCTGGCCGCGGCGGTACGAATCGCGGTGACTTCGCCCGCGTGCACGATGCACACCGGCTCTCCCGTTTCCGGCTCGAATAGCACCACCAAGCCCTGATGGGACTGACGGCCCCGCGAAAAATTCTCCGGATAGACGCTGATGAGCTTGGCGCCGAAGGCTGCGGCCTCGCCCAACGCACCCGGCATGATTCCGAACAGGCGTCCGTCGGCCAGCGGGATCATGGATCTCAGGAGTTGGCGCGTGCGGCCGCTCGAGAAGTCGATCATGGCTTGCCTGATGATCGGAATACACGCCTCGTACGTCAGGCGCCTTGCCACCTCGGCCCGGTCAATTACGCGCATGTTGCGAGCAATGTCCAACCACCTTGGCCGTAACCGTTTGGGAGAAAGTCATATTTTTGCCGCCCAATTTCACGTCGAGGCGGCCCCTGATTCGCTGCTTGTCGATATGCCAAACCGCCATCCCGGTGGTTCCATGGCGATCGTCGCAGCTCAAAGCAAATTTTATAGTACCGTCCTTTCCCGCAATGTCGTCGTTTTGCGACGTGCCGAGCAGCGTGCACCCGGCGAGCGTGGGATGATTGAGGATGGGAAACGCGGTGGCAAGATCCTTCAGGGAGATGCAGCGTCGCTGATGAGTCGTGGCGTAGCGTAGATTTTCCTCGAGGTGCGGCATTCCCGTTTCTATGGTGACATCATACAGCCGTGTCGGAAGCAATTCCGCGGCCCGACTGTGGAGCGTCAAGAGAAATACAGGGACCAGAAAGCAGTGTCGCGCGCCCATCGTGTACTTATTACATAAGGGAGATGAATTGACACTCCGATTCTTGCGCGCGTACTCTGTTTTCCACCAGGGGGCGGGGGATGCCGCCCGGGAGAGCTTCTCCGGACCGCGAGGCCCGACTGACCGCTTATCAACAGGAAAATAACTATGAGCGCTTTCATACTGCACCGTGTCTTGAGTCGTGGCGAACCCAGCCGGCGAGGCCCGATGGGGGCGCTTCTGCTGGTTCTCACTGGATTGCTTGCCGCGTGCGGTGGCGGTGGCGGTGGTGGTGGCGCAGCGCCCCCCGCGATGGTGACACTCTCGTCCATTGCGGTTACCGCGGCCAGCGCGAGTTTCGCGTTGTGTACGACCGACCAGTTGACGGCAAGCGGAACCTATAGCGACGGCTCCAAAAAGGATCTCACGTCGCAGGTGACGTGGGCTGCCACCACCGCAGGCATCGTGAGCATCAGTGCCGCCGGACTGGCATCGTCGGTGGCCATGGGTCAGACCGCGATTACCGCCACCATGAGCGGTGTCACGGGGAACGGCAGCTTGACGGTGAGCGGGGCGACGGTGGCTTCGATTGCCCTCACGCCGGTCAACCCCACGATCGCACCGGGCAAGACGCAGCAGTTCACCGCGACCGGGACCTGTGCCGATAAAACAACCAAGGATTTGACCAAATTTGTTGCCTGGGGCGTGTCTCCTTCAGCGGTGGCGACGATTGGTCCCAATACGGGATTGGCCACCGCGATCGGTGTCGGGACGGCATCGATCACCGCGACCTACACCGGCGGACCCGCAATCATGCCTGTGACGCTGAACGTCAATGCGATGGTCTATGCCTACGCCACTAATTTCGCGGCGGGCACGGTGTCGCAATATATGATCTCAGCGGGAGGAGGATTGACTGCCCTGACTACCCCCACGGTCGCTGCAGGAGCGAGTCCCTTCTCGGTATCGGTCGAACCCACCGGTCAATACGTGTATGTGGCCAATTACACTGCCGGCACGGTGTCGCAGTACGCCATCGGGGCCGGCGGTCTGCTGAGTCCGGTGGGAACCGGATCGGTGGCGACCGGAAGTCATCCGAACGGCGTCACCATCGATCCCTCGAACCAACATGCGTATGTGGTCAATTTCGGCGCTAACACCGTCTCCCAGTACAACATCGGTACCACCGGTGCTCTCACGCCGATGAGCACTCCCACGGTCGCCACCGGACCCTTCCCGGCCTCGATCGTTATCTCACCTAACAGCCAATATGCGTATGTGTCCAACTACAACTGCTCCGGCCCCGGCTGCACCGCGGCGCAGGGGAGCGTTTCTCAATACACCGTTGGCGCCGACGGCTCGCTGGCGCCCATGACCCCGGCGACGGTGAATACGGGGACCACGCACAGCCAGCCCAACTCGCTGATCGTCGATCCGACCGGCGCCTTCCTATATGTGGCCAATGCCGGCGACAACACCGTATCGCTGTTCACCATCGATGCTACGACCGGAGCACTGACGGGGGGCGCTGCGGTGGCCACCGGCATCTTCCCGTTCTTCGTGACGGTCTCGGGCACGCATGTCTACGTCGCAAACACCGGCTCCGCGGCGGGCTACACCGCCGCGGGCAGCATTTCGGAATTCTCCATCGGTGCGGGCGGTGCGTTGACTCTCATCGGCACCGCGACGGCGGGACTGGGGACCAGTTCGGTCACCGTCGATCCCACCGGTGCCTATGCCTATGCGACGAATCGTGGGGAATCCAGCTTGTCCCAGTACACCATCGGGGCCGGCGGCGTGCTGACGCCGATGACTGCGCCCACCGTGCCTGCCGGATTGAACCCTACCTCCATCGCTACCGGCTACTAGCCATGGCCGTAGTGGGCTGGTCAGCGTAGTCGAGCTGCGGATACCAATTCGCAGCGCGCCCCTCGGGCAGAAAATCGAGGATGGTCCAGAGTGGATTGAGGTCGGGCGCGCCGCGCGGATCCTGGCCCGGGTCGGCGGTCGCGGGCCCCATTTCGCCGCTCCAAAAGTGGCGGATCACTCCGTCGCGCCGGGAGAACACATTGAACCCGGGGATGTCCGCTCCCACGGCGCTGACGTAGCGGCGGGTGTAGTCACCGCTCACGTCCGAGTACAATTTCAGATGGTGCCAGCCCCGCTCCTTTTTGAAGGCGACCAGCCGATCGATCGGCGAACGGGCGACGACTGCGAGGGCGGCGCATTGGTAGACGTCCTTCGCGCTGCCGTCCCAAGCTGACAGCAGCGAGGTGCACATCGGGCAGGGCCGCTCGCGCTCGGGCCCAAACATGTAGCTGTAGACCGCCAGCGACTGCCTCTCGCCGAATAGGTCGACGAAGCGCACCGGCCCCTTCTCCCCCTCGAAACGAAAATCCTCGGTCACCTCGCCGCCGGGCGGCAATGCGCGGCGCTGCTCGGCGACCCGCTCGATGTGGCGCCTGAGTTCAATCTCCTCGATAAGGAGCGCCTGGCGCGCCCGGCGATAGTCGTCGCTCTCGTTGGGATAACCCGCTTGGTTCTTCGCAGCCAGCACCGTTGCCGGAATTAGCGTGGCTGTTGCGTTGTCGGCCATCGAAATCTCCTGATTAGTCACGCCCTGGGCTGCGCGCCGACGAACGGCCCCTTCTGGGTGGGAGGAACCGGCTTGCGCCGAGACTTCCGCCAAAGATCGTAGACCGCCAGGACACCGGTCAGCGTCGCGAGTGTAGCGAAATAGGCGCGCGGGCCAAAAGTCGCCATGAGACCGCCTGTCAGCACCGGCCCGATGGACGCGGCGGTGCCATTGAGGAGCAAAAGAGCGCTGCTTGCAGCGACCATCTGCGCAGGCTCGAGCTTGTCGTTGACATGCGAAACGGAAAGCGAATAGAGCGTCAGCACCAGTCCGCTGAAGAGGGCCGCGAGCGTCAGAAATGCGGCGTGAGGCATCGCTGGGAATGCGACGATGGAACCTGCAACCAACGTCGCGAGCGTACAAACGGCGGCGATGACCGTGCGGCGGTCCATGCGATCCGATAGGCGGCCGACGGGGTATTGACTCACGGCGGCGGCGAGAATGCTGACCGCCATGAAGGTGGCAACCCGCGTCGTCGCAAGCCCGCTGAGCCGCGCAAACACGGGGCCCATGGAGAAGATGGTGGCGGAAATCAGGCCCGATACGGTGACTCCCACGACGCCGAGAGGTGAATTGCGGTACAAGTCCGGGAGGCTGACTTTTCGCGGCACAGAACGGTCGGGCAATTGCTGTGCGGAAACCATGATGGGAACCATGGCCAGAGAGATCAGCACCGAGACCAGCATGAACGGACTGGGTGTGAGCGGGTTCGATACGATCAAGAGGAACTGCGCGGCGCCGAGACCCAAGTACAGAACGAGCATGTAGACTGCCAACAATCTGCCGCGATTCGCGCGGCTTGCGCGATCGTTGAGCCAGCTTTCCGCGACCACGTAGATGCCCGCGAAACATAGCCCGGAGACCAGCCGCATCGCGGCCCATACCGGCGGATTGACGAAACTGCCCTGGACGAGAATCGCCATGGAGGCGACGGCGGCGAGAGCAGCGAACACGCGGATGTGGCCGATTTGCCGCACCAACGGCAGCGCGATCAAGGTTCCGAGGACATATCCCACGTAGTAGCAGGACATGATCGCGCCGGTGAGCAGCGCCGGGAATCCCTCGAGAGTGGCACGCAGGCCAAGCAGAGTCCCCTGCAATCCGGCGCCCAGCATGAGCACCCCCATGCCCAGGAGCAAGGGCCAGGTCGAAGTAATTGCGCTAAGCGGCACACTGCGCCTTGTCGGTATTTTGATGGAGAGTTGGTGCGGTAGTGAACCATACCACATCGCGCCGGTCCTGGCCCTTTCGAGTGCCTTGACTATAATGACCGTCGAATACAAGCCTCTGCGACGGCTCCCCACGAAGGAGATTCCATGGCGCACGTTACTGTCACTAGTGAATTCAAGCTCGCTCAACAAATCGTGTCGGGACACCATCGGCTGACGGCGGACGAGCCGATCGCGCGCGGGGGCAGCGACTCGGGCGCTTCACCCTATGAACTGCTGCTGGCGAGTCTCGGTGCCTGCACCTCGATGACGCTACGGATGTACGCCGGCCGCAAGGGATGGGAACTTGGAAAAATCACGGTGGGACTCCGCTACACCACCGCCGATGGTGAGCAAGATCACATCGACCGTCGACTTTCGTTCTCCAAACCCTTGAGCGCCGAACAGACGGAGCGCCTGTTGGAAATCGCCGCCAAGACGCCGGTCACCCGCACGTTGGCAACGGGCGTCAAGATTGATACGAAAATAATCCTGCATGGCGCGGACCACGCCGCAAGCACGGCTTAGTATTCGGCGGGTTAGTCGAGATCGGCGCTCAACGAATCGCGCACGGCGGGGGCTATCGGGCTGATCGAGTGAGGGTAATGCTCGTGCTCGACCCCGAGGCCCAAGGGTGCGCCGCTCTTTACCGCCTCTACCATGGCGCTCGACAGTTCAAAGCGCAGAAAATGCACGGCTGACGTCTTTTCATCGTTTGTGCGCATCAAATCCTCGTCGGCAATTGCAAAAACCGGCTGCATCGCATTCACCCGAACCCAGCATCGATCCTCGACTGCCTTCAATTTTTCCAGCGCAATGCGTCGCGCGTCCGGATCCGGATACTCGATCAGCATGGTTGCCTTCCAGTTCTTGCCGTCCGGAATCAACGGGTTATAGGCGTCGAGTTCGTCCTGAATACCCGCACTTTCGAAGATGCGCTCGACGCGCAGCATTTCCAGGATTTGGTAGCGAATCGTGATGCGATCTTCGAAGCACCACGTCATGTTCGGTCCGACCTGCACGTTGCGAATCAGCTTATGCGCGATGACCTCGGTGCGCAGGCGCTTACGTTCGACTGCATACTGTTCCAAGCTCATGAGGTCCGCTCGCGCCAATTTCTGCATGGGGGCTCCTACAAGCCATACGCTATTTTCAGCAAGGTCAAGGGATGCGTCGGCGGTGGATGGTTCTCCAAGCCGCTCTCGATTTGATGGCCCGCCATCGGGCAATCGCTCGCGTAAAAGTCGGCACCGGAGGCTTGAACGCGTTGCACGACCGGTTTTCCGATCTTCATCGACTTGTCGCGAAATTCACGCTTGACGCCGTACGTGCCGTTGTGGCCCGAGCAGCGTTCGATCGCCTCCACGGTGGTGCCGGGGATGAGCTGCAGCACGTCGCGGGTCTTCAGCCCGATGTTCTGAACCCGTAGATGGCAGGCTACGTGGTACGACACCTTGCCCAGCGGCCGCGCAAAGTCCGTGCGCAACAGTCCCGCCTTGTGACGCAACGCGAGGTATTCGAACGGATCGAACATGTGGTCGCGGACCTTGGCGACGTCCGCATCGTCCGGAAACATGAGCGGCAACTCCTGCTTGAACATCAGTACGCAAGAAGGAATCGGTGCGACGATGTCGTAACCGCGTCCGATCATCGCGAGCAGCTGCGGGACGTTGTTGTCCTTCAACCGCTCTACGGCCTGCAGGTCTCCCAGCTCGAGTTTGGGCATTCCGCAACACGTTTCCCGCTCGGCGAGCGCCACTTCGATGCCGTTGTGCTCAAAGACGCGCGCGAGATCCAGCCCGATTTGCGGTTCATTGCGATTCACATAGCAGGTGGCAAACAGCGCGACCTTCCCGCTCGTGCCGCCGGCCGGGTGCGCGACGCTGCTGGTTGGGCGACGAGCGAGTTGTTTGCGCACGGTTTTCGAGACATATGTGGGCACCGGAGCTTCGGGATGCACATGCAGGACGGAATCCAACAATTTGCGACCCCAGGGGCTTTTGTTGACCGCGTTGACGGCCTCGACGACGACGGGAATGCCGGCGATGGCGCCCACGGTATCGGTGGAACTCAGCACCTGATCGCGCCAGCGCGTGCCGCCGCTGCGATGTTTCACGGCTTTGGCGCGCAGCATGAGGTGCGGAAAATCGACATTCCACGGGTGCGGCGGCACGTATGGACACTTCGTCATGTAGCACATGTCGCACAGGTAACACTGGTCGACCACCTGCCCGTAATTCTTTTTATCCACGCCGTCGACTTCGCCGCTCTTCGAGGCGTCAATCAAATCGAATAGCGTCGGAAAGGCATTGCATAAATTGAAACAGCGCCGGCATCCGTGACAGATGTCGAAAACCCGGTCGAGTTCCTTCTCGAGCGCCGTGGCGTCGTAGAAGTCAGGTTCTCGCCAGCCGAGAGCATGCCGGGTAGGCGCTTGCAGACCGCCTTCATGACCTGATTTGATCGCATCGTCCGCCACGGTTTTCTCCCCAACGAAACGACAGCGGGCTCCCCCACGGAGCCCGCCTGCCGTTTGCCCAACACGCGGGCGGTGCTTTCCGACTACATCGAATCGAGGGCCTTTTGAAACCGGTTCGCATGCGATCGTTCCGCCTTGGCCAGCGTTTCGAACCAGTCGGCTATTTCGCTGAACCCCTCTTCCCGGGCCGCCTTCGCCATCCCCGGATACATGTCCGTATACTCGTGCGTCTCACCGGCAATCGCGGCCTTGAGATTCTGCGCGGTCGGACCGATCGGCAATCCGGTCGCCGGGTCGCCGGAGACTTCCAAGTACTCCAGATGGCCGTGAGCATGTCCGGTTTCACCCTCGGCAGTGGAGCGAAACACGGCCGACACGTCGTTGAACCCCTCGACGTCCGCCTTGGCCGCAAAGTATAAATATCGGCGATTCGCCTGCGACTCGCCCGCAAAGGCGTCCTTCAGATTCTTTTCCGTCTTGCTACCCTTCAAATTCACGTTGCCCTCCTTCCGATTGACATTTCCGGAGCTACTTCACTCAGGAGGACGTTAGACCTGCATACCACGCGAAGTCAATCGGTAGGTCCGTTTACGCCCTCAACGCGGCCACCGGCCGATGTGGCGTGACGTCGTGAGCAAATTCGCGTATGCGGCGACCACTTCCGGCATTGGCTTGTAGCACTCCGTGAACTCCGGCGGGAACCGGCACGGCTTGCCGGTATCGAGGTTCAGGCTGAAGAAATCTATTTCCGCTTCCAACACCCGCTTGCCGTCGGCCACGCGCCGGATCTCGAAGCGGCGCGTACAGCGCAGGCGATGGTCACTGGCCACAATCCAGGTCGCGAGAACGAGAATGTCGCCGAGCCGGGCAGCTTCCAGATAGTCCACGCGCGTGTGGCGGACGGCCATGCCGCAGCGAATGGCAAGGCAGCGTTCCAGGGAGAGGCCGAGGTCCGCGGAGTGTGCCCAGGCGATCCGATCCAACCATTGCAGGTACACGGCGTTGTTGACATGGTCATATTCGTCGATTTCGTGGACGACCACCCGGTGCGTGCCGGTAAAGGCGGCCGGTAATCGGAAAAGCTGATCTGTCAATGCCGTCCTTGGGCGCTTGCTCTCATCAGCCGAAGCGAGCGGCCGATCTGGCCTTGGCTCGTGCCGCTTCGATATCCCGATCGCGCGGATCGGCCGTCGTCACCAGGGACTCGATCAACTGGCGCGCGGCCGCCGCGACCTGCTCGACCGCTCGATCAAAGGCAGCCTGGTTGGCCTTCGACGGGTGGGTGAATCCGCTGAGCTTGCGGACGAACTGAACGGATGATGCATTGATCTCTGCCTCCGTCGCCGGCGGCTCGAAATTGAATAAGGTTTTGATATTTCTGCACATCGCTGCTCCGCACCGGCTCGCCGCCGGTGATGTCGGAAAGATTACACCACATCGCATCATGGTCACAGAGCGGAGGCTTCTTGACGGGGGTTTCTGGATGAATCCAGCCGTTTTAACCCTTGACGCTCAGGGCGCGGATGGGAGATATATGGTGTCGGTCGGCCACTGCTCCGGGGGGGGAAATCATAAGAACACGACTTCCTTGGATGGTTGCTCCGCATCGCGCATTGGAGGGCACCTGAGCACTGCGATTCGTATAGGCCTTATTTCGGATACGCATGACCTACTTCGGCCCCAGGCGATCGACTTCTTGCGCGGCAGTGATTTCATCATTCACGCCGGCGATATCGGCGACTCCGATATCATCGAAGAACTGGCGCGCATTGCACCGGTCACGGTGGTGCGCGGTAACAACGATGCGGGTGCATGGGCCCGCACGCTACCGCACACGGAAATGGTCGAGATCGGCGGGATATTCATCTACGTGATTCACGATCTTGCGGAACTCGATATCGATCCCATTGCCGCCGGAGTCCAAGTCGTCGTCTCCGGCCACTCGCACAAGCCGGTCATCGAGCGCCGCGAGGGCGTGATGTTCGTGAACTCCGGAAGTGCGGGCCCGCGACGATTCAAGCTGCCGATCTCGGTGGCCGAACTTGTCGTCGCGGGGAATACTGTGACAGCCCGCCTCGTTGAGCTATCGAGCGAATGAGACCTGACGAGCAAAGAGGATGGCGGCGATGACGCGGTTCACCGGGGGTTGTCTTTGCGGGGCATTGCGCTACGAAGCCAATGGGGAGCCGACCTACTCGGGTCACTGCTATTGCGCGGATTGCCGAAAGGCATCCGGTTCCGGCTTCATACCATTCATGGGGTTCTCGCGCGATGCGGTGCGGTTTAGCGGTAGGATTCTCCAATTTCGATCGAAGGCCGCAAGCGGCGGCGAGGCGGTACGCAACTCCTGCGCCGTGTGCGGGGGCCTCGTATTCGGCGGTGAAGTCGATATCTCGGACAGTTTCACGATTTATGCAGGCTCGCTGGACGAGCCGCTGACTTTCCATCCGACGATCGCAATCTTTACCCGTAATCGCCCGGAATGGGCCGTCATCCCGCCGGGCCTGAAGATCTTCGAAGACATGCCGGGGTGAGCGGAAGGCATACAGCCGTGAACGCGCCGCGCCGAACGCGCATCGTGCGCGCGGCGCGGGAGCCGCGTCTCACTTGCGTTTGCTTTCCCGGTCCAGCGCCTGATGGCCGGCGTAATCGGCAATGATCCGGTCGACGGGCTCGTCCAGATCCGCGAGTGACGTTTCGATGAATTCAGCCACGTTCCGCAATGCGGCCGGCGAAGCATTTTCCGTCAGCGCCATCCGCCCGTGATGCAGCACACGCGTGGCCTTCGTCAGTCCGATGACGTTAAAAGCGGCCTCCGCCGCCCGCAACCGGGCTACGGGGGCCCCGCGCAGTTGTTCTGTCAGGGAACCGTTTCGCGCGGCCGCCCAAAACTCGCAAGCCGTGAAGAGGACCTGATCGGCCCGGGAGATTTTTGCCGACCCCGTTGTCGCAGTGGTAAGCACATCGAACAGCAGTGCGCTGGTATCGCGCTCGTGTCCGCTCCAGTCCGGCATCTGACTGGTCTTTTTTCCACGCTCGATCATCGCCCATGCTTTTAGCATGAGAGCGGGAACCTTTCTGTGCGGCAGCGTACAGACGTTCCGATCGCTTACGCCGGCGACGGTGTGGCGGGGCGTGCGGCCGGCTATTCCGTAGCCTTGCCGGGGGCGGACGCCCAGCAATTTGGCGATGAGTTCCTGAGTCAAGACCAACTCGTTCGATCGCCGCCGGTCCATGCTCATCGCTGCACTCACGGCTGCAGCGTAGGGTGCAGATTCGACTCCAGTGCCTTGGCAGCGGTGTTGTCGACAAAGGTGATCACGACACCGTCGATGACATTGTCCAGTCTGCGATAGGGCATGATGCGCACCGAAAACCACCTGCCCCCAAGATCACGGATCTGCTTCTCGCTGAAAATGAGCGTGCGCAGGGTTTCTTGCGCGTCTTCATGCAGCGTCGGATACTGCAGAGAGGTGGTGATGTCGCTGAGCGGCCGCCCGACGTCGCTGTCGCGCAAATTGATGATTTTGGATGCGCGCTCGGTGTAGCGCCTGACGTTCAACCCCTTGTCGAGAAACAGAATGGCGATATCGGTGCTGTTGAGCAGGTTCTTCATGTCGCTCTGGGCAAGCGCCAGATCGTCGAGTTTGCTTTGCATCTCGGCGTTGATCGTCTGCAGCTCCTCGTTCATCGATTGCATCTCCTCCCTGGAGGTCGTCAGCTCTTCGTTCGCCGACTGCAGTTCCTCATTGGTTGACTGCAGCTCCTCGTTCGCCGACTGCAACTCTTCTTTGGATGCACGGGTCTCATCGCGCAGCTGTTGAATCTCATCCCGGTACTGCTGCAACGCTGCCTCGTACGCTGCTTCCGGCGTACCGTTGGTCTTGCCGCGGGGGCGCCGGGCGAGAGGTGGCGGAACTTCATTGAACACGATCATTACCATGCCCTGCAGGGCGGCCGGTTTCTCCAGGGCCTGCAGCGTCACATCGACCCGGTGGTGGCCTCCCGGCGATTGCACCTGCAGGCCGCGCAAGTGCACCGGATCGCGACAACCCGCGGCCAGTTTCAGGGCATCAGCAAGCGGCTCGCGCAGCCCCAGGCGCGCCATGGCATGAAAGTTCCAATTGGTTTTTCCCGCTGCCGGCTCCAAATATTTTCCGGTGCTCCCGCTGATGAAGACGACGTCGCCGTCGGAATTGACGACGACTGCGGGGGGTGCGTGCGCCTGTAATATCAAGTGTTCGGCCGCCGCTTGGAGATTCTCGCCGGGCGGCTGGGAGTTGCCGGAAGGTGGCATGGGGGGATCTCGCTTCGCTTTGGTTGATAGTGGAAAGGGAGTTATCAAGAAGTCGGGGGAAACGCCGGGGACTTTCTCCTGGCGCAGGTACAGGCGCAACTTCGAGTCGGTCGCGGCGAACAGATTGCTCATCCTACCGACGGTTTCCGAAGCGCCCAGCAGCAGGACGCCGCCGCTTCGCAAGCTGTAGTGAAGCAGGGGCAACAGCTTGCGTTGCAGCGAGGCGTCGAAATAAATCATCAAGTTGCGGCAAGAAAGGATGTCGAGCTTGGTGAAAGGCGGATCGAGAAGGACGTTGTGCTGAGCGAACAGCACCATGTCGCGAATCTCTTTGGCGACCCGGTAATGATTCTCGCGGTTGATGAAAAATCTGGCGAGTCTTTCCGCCGATACGGCCGTGGTGATCGAAGCGGGATACTGGCCGAAACGTGCGATGGCGAGGGCTTCGGCGCTCAAGTCCGAGGCAAAAATCTGCAGCGTGCAATCCTGGTATTGCGGCAGACGCTGCACCGTCTCGGCGAAAATCATGGCCAGCGAATAGGCCTCCTCTCCGGTCGAGCAGCCGATGATCCAGGCGCGCAGCTTCTCTCCCGCGGCTTGGCGCGCCAGTATTTCGGGCAGCGTGACGTTTGCCAATTGCTGCCATACCGCCGGATCACGAAAGAAGCCTGTGACGCCGATCAATAGTTCCTTGAACAGCAGATCGATCTCTTGGGTATTCTGGCTCAGAAAATCTGCATAGGGGGCAAGCGCTGCGATCCCATGGATCGCCATGCGCCGCTCGATGCGACGGCGCAGGGTACTCGGCTTGTAGTGCGAGAAATCGTGCCGCGTATGCTGCCGCAAATGCTGGAAAATACGCTGCAAGGGATCTGCTGCGGACGTCTCGTCGACGCTCGCGATTGCCAGGGCTTCCGGTGCTCCGGCTACTTGCTTGATGTAGGCCATGATCCGCGCCGGCAGTTCGGCCGGCGGCGCGATGATGTCCGCGCCCGCGGCAACGGCGCTGAGTGGCATGGAGTCGAATTGCGCAGACGCAGGTTCCTGAGCGGCCGACAAGCCACCGACCGCGCCCACCGCCTGCAATCCCAGCATACCGTCGGATCCCATGCCGGATAGAACCACGGCGATGGACTGGTCACCTTGGTCGCGGGCCAGAGAGGAAAAGAGAACATTGACCGGCAAGCGCAGACCACGCGGCTCGGTGGGTTTTTCCAGGGACAGTATGCCGCTGCTGACGCTGAGCTCCGTGTTTGGCGGAATCACATACGCGCAGTCGGGCTGGATGGTCATGCCATGTTCCGCCTCCCGCACCGCTATGGCCGCAACTCGTTGCAGCAACTCCACCAACCGAGCCTTGTGCGTCGGGTCGAGGTGTTGCACTACGATATAGGCGAGGCCGCTTCGCGGCGGAACGTTCTCGAGGAATTGTTCGAGAGCCGCCAGGCCGCCTGCCGAGGCACCGATTCCCACGATGCGCGTCATTGCCGGCGGAGCGTCCGAAGGATCGGCGGCGGTTGCCACGCCAGCGCTACTCCGCTAGCGCTGCGCCTGCTGATCCGGCGCCGCGCTGTCGCGAATGGACGTGAACGTCACATAGAGAAATTGAGTTCGGGGTGCGGCCTTTCCCACGGCCTGCAACAGGCGTCGCGGCCGGCCGGCCGGCTCGCTGTAAACCTCGCAGCCCTCGCTGGGGCCGTCCTTGCGTAGCCGGCTGAGCACCGCCCGCAAGTCGGCGCGGCTGTCGGCCGCAATGAGGCTCTCGATGGACCGGCCCGGCAGGTCGGCGCGGTCGACTTCAAACAAGTCGGCGCCGGCCAGGTTTGCTTCGACGATCCTCCCATCCGGCTCGATCGTGAAGTATCCCACCGGCGCGAAATCGAAGCGCTCGACATAGCGCTCCAGCGATTCGGCAACCTCCGCCCGGCTCTGTTCCAACTGCTCGTGCTGCATGGCCAACTCGACCTGATGGACCTGCAACTCATGGAGCAGCTTGAGGGCATCGCCGGCGCTCTCCGGGGTGCCGGCCAAATTGTGAAGGACGCTGAGCGCCTCCACCCCCGTCGTCCACCCCCCATGCGGCGGAGGTGGAATGCCGTCCCTCAGCCGCTCTTCAGCCACATGACGCAGCGGCGCCGGGTCGCTCAACTTGATTGGGTCTAGGGACATTACGCCTCCCGGGCCTTTGCGCGCCTTAGTCATCAGCGCGGAAGCCGCCAGTGTAGGCCAAGGGGCGGTCAATGAAAACTTTGATGCGAGGTCCCGGGCCCCATGCCCTTCAGCATGGCCATGACAGCGTCGCGCGCGGCCCGCGAGTGCATCGGAAACACCAATACGTCGCGCGGCCGCGCCCAGTCGAGCGCGTAGCGCGCGGCGTCGACCTCGGTGTTGCACACCGGCAAAGCGGACTCCGGGAACCCCAATCGAATCAGTTCGTTGCGGATGATCCGGGGTACTTCGCCGGGTAGGCGGCCGCGCAGTTGCGCGTCGTTCTCCTTCACCACCACGAGATCGGGCCGAAACTGGGCGGCGACCCGGGCCAATTCCTCGATGTCGGCGTCCAGGCGGTTACCCGCGTGGCCGAGCAACAGGCAGAGGCGGCCGGCTGCGTCACGCAAGTGGTCGGCTACGGACAGAAGTCCGCGCAGGCCGTCCGGGTTGTGTGCATAGTCGATCAGCACCCGCGCCCCTGCGACGTCGAAGCGCATCATGCGGCCTGGATTGTCCGTGAGCCGGCTCCCAAACCGGACGAACACCGAGGAAATCACCGCGGCTGGGATCCCGAGAGTCACGGCTGCGAGCGCTGCGGCAGCGAGATTGGCCACGTTGTAAGTTGCAATCCCGTCGATGGTCAGGGGCATGGCCGAGACGAGTCCGAGGTCGTGATCGGTGCCCTGGTGACTCAGCAACAAGCGCCCATTCCGTACGCCGCTGGTCGACGCGCCCAGCGCGCGATGTTCGCGGAGCGTGCTGTGATCCGCATCCAGGGCAAACCACCCCAAGGGCGGACATCCGCCGAACCGCCCGGCGAGCCCACCGGCCCGCGCCCGCAGTTGGGGATCATCGGCGTTCAGTATCAGCAAGCCCTGCGGCGCGACCGCCGCCGCCACGCTGAGCTTGGTGTCCGCCAAGCCGGCGAGGTCGTCGATACCGTACTCGCCGAAGTGATCCGAGCTCACATTGGTAACCACCGCGACGTCGACTTGCGAGACCGCGATTCCACGACGCAAGATGCCGCCCCGCGCAGTTTCGATGATGGCAGCCTGCGTGCGCCGTTCGCGCAGCACCATGCGCGCGCCGGCGGGTCCGGAGTAATCTCCGCTCGCAAGCACGTCGTCATCGATGAATACCCCGTCGGTGCAGTTGTAGCCCGCCTGCCATCCGTTGGCCCGCGCGCAGGCGGCGAGCAGCCTGACGGTCGTCGTTTTGCCGTTGGAACCCGTGACCAGTGCCGTCGGGATGTCGCTGAGCTCGTCCCATCGAACATCGGCGACGGCGGGCGGTTCCGCGAGCGGAAAGCTACGACCGCCCCTGCCGGTACCCAGGGTCAGTTCCGAATCATCGAGGACCGTCCGCAGCCCGTGAGCGGCCGCCGCTTCGATGAGCGCGCGCAGCGGCGGGCGGCTTTCCACGGCGCCAAGACGCTCGAAGCGCGCGAGCGCGGCGGATTCCTCGATGACCGGGGCCGGCCCGGGCGCCGGGCTCACTCCGTCCTCGGCGGCCGCCGCCGCTGCCACGAGAGCCCCCTCGAGTCCGCCCCACCGCAGCGGATCGCGCTCGACAAGACTTGCGCACAGGGCCCACTCGTTGACTTCGGTGGCCAACAACAAGAGATCGAAAGGCGCGCTGATCGCCAACAATACGCCGTGCTCGTGCCGGCGCGCGGTCGCCTGCTGTTCCGCCCATCCCAGCCGTGTACCGGCTCTCGCGACGCGCTCGCGCCACGCGGCGAGCAGGGCATCGTCGATCACTGTTCCGACGACGTCGAGCACGGCACCCGTGGCAGCAAAGAATAGATTGCCGCCGGTCAAGCGCCTGGAATCCTGGAAGGGCAGCGCAGGCGGAACGTTCAGTCTTCGCTCTCCGGCGCCATCCGGACACCGCGTTCATCGCGGATTAGACCATCAAGGCTGAACTCGGGCGCGGGGGTTGCAGGCCGGCTTCCACCGGCATTGGTCGGTGCAGAGGTCGTTTGGTCCACGTCCGCGGGCGTGCGCGCCGTAGGCGCGCGTGCCGTCGACGGTGCCGGTCGCGGGTCCGAGCGCGCGGGCGCAGTGCCGCTCGGACTGAATTTGGTGATCTGCTTCCATGAGCGCACCAGTGCGTCGGCGAAAACCAGGATGAGGTCGCCGGGTTCGCCCATGCGCAATGCCGCATCGATCGCCTCCTGCTCGTCGGGGATGATCGAGATCGAGCTTTCCGGCACTCCGCAGGACCGCAACGCTTGCGCCTGAATGCGCGGCACCTCGTCCGCTGTACGATCGCGCAGATTGTCGTCGCGGCGGCAGATATAGTGATCGAAGCGGCCCGCAACGGCGTGTGCGATCGCCACGAGGTCCTCGTCGCGGCGATCGCCCGGCCCGGCGAGCACCACCAGGCGCCGGCCGGTCACATCGAGCCGCAGTGCCAGATCGGCCATCATCCCGACGGCGTGGGCGTTGTGCCCGTAGTCGAACAGCACCTTGAACGGGTGCTCGTTGAACACATTCATCCGGCCCGGCGCCTGGTAGAAGGTCGAGTCGAAGGTACGCAGCGCCTGGCGGATCGCATCGAGCTTGATGCCCAACGAAAACCCCATCGCCGCGGCGAACATCGCATTTTGTACGTTGTGCGTCGCCCGGCCTTCCAATGTCGCGGGGATGAGGTGCGTCCAGAGCAGCGGAATATGGCCGCCGCGATCGTAGAGGGTAATCATCTGGCCGTTGACGCCGGCTTCGAGCGCACAAGCCCGGCCGCCGGCCCGAATGTGTTCGCGCACCAAGGTGTGATTCGGGTTCATCGTCACGTAGCAGATGCTCTTGGCCTCGGTATAGCCGGCCATCTTCAGCACGAGGGGATCATCGGCGTTGAGCACCGCACAGTCGGTCGCGACTTCCACGACGATCCGCTTCAATTCGCTCAACTGTTCCAGTGTGTCGATGCCCTTCAATCCAAGATGGTCGGCCTGAACGTTCAGCACGCCGCCGACGTTGACCTCGGTGACGCCCATGCCCGCGCGCAACAATCCGCCGCGGGCGGTCTCGAGTACGGCAATGTCGATCTGCGGGTCGGCGAGCACCATGCGGGCCGACACCGGACCCGTCATGTCGCCTGCCACGGTGCGCTGCCCGTCGATATAAACGCCATCGGTCGTGGTCAGCCCAGGCGTATAGCCGCCCATTTTGGCGATGTGCGCGAGCATCCGGGCGGTCGTGGTCTTGCCGTTGGTGCCGGTGATCGCCGCAATCGGGACCCGCGCCGACGCGCCCGCGGGGAACAGCATGTCGATGACCGGCGCGGCAACGTCCCGCGGGGTGCCTTCGCTCGGCGCCACGTGCATGCGGAAACCGGGCGCCGCGTTCACTTCGCAAATGCCGCCGCCGATCTGGCGATAGCTTTCCGTGATGTTTTTGGAGAGAAAATCGACGCCGCCCACATCGAGGCCGATCGCCCGCACGGCGCGCTCCGCCATTTCCCGATTGTCGGGATGAATCACGTCGGTCACGTCGGTCGCCGTTCCACCCGTCGAGAGATTTGCCGTGGAACGAAGGAACACCACCCGACCCACGTCGGGGACGGATTCGGAATTCAAATTCACGTGCTCGAGCATCTTCTGGGCCTGCGCATCGAGTTCAAGGCGCGTCAGGACCTTTTCATGACCCACGCCGCGGCGCGGGTCCTGGTTCACGATCTCGATCAACTGAGCAATGGTGTGCCGGCCGTCACCGACGACATGTCCCGGCGTCCGCCGCGTTGCCGCGACCAGTTCACCGTTGACGACCAGGAGTCGATGATCATCACCCTCCAAGAACGTCTCGACGATCACCGACCGCGAGTGCTCGCGGGCCACCAGGTAGCCTTGCGCGACTTCCTCGTCGGTGGTGAGCCGGATGGAGATGCCGCGGCCGTGATTGCCGTTATACGGCTTGGTGACGACGGGAAACCCGATGCGGCGCGCGGCACGAACCGCCTGAGTTTCACTCTGCACCAATTCCTGCTTGGGCACCGGCAGTCCGAGCAAGCCCAGAATCTTGTTGGTTTCCTCCTTGTCGCTGGCCAATTCGACCGCGATGTGCGAGGTGCGGGTGGTGACCGTCGCCTGAATGCGCTGTTGATACTTGCCGTGACCCAATTGCACCAGCGATTGATCATTGAGCCGGAGCCAGGGAATACCGCGGTGTTCCGCCGCGCGTACCAAAGAGGCCGTCGAGGGCCCGAGCGCGCGCCGCTGCGCGAAGCGAATGAACTCATCGCGCGCCTCTTGCCAGTTCCAACCCTCGGGCACCGTCCCGTCCGGCCGAATTGCCGCAGGCAGCAGCGATGAGAGCAGCCGCAGCCCGAGATCGGCGGCCGCGATGCCTTCGTCGCGTTGCGCGTATTCGTAGACGACGGTATAGACGCCGGGACGGCCGGCGCCGCGGGTCTTGCCGAAGGTGACCTCCTCGCCGGCAATATTCTGCAGTTCGATGGCGACGTGCTCGAGGACATGCCCGAGCCACGTACCCTCGTCTTCGCGCATGCGCCGAAAGAATCCGCCCGGCTCCCGATAGGAGCATCCGTGTTCGACCAGACCGGGCAGCGCCGCCGCCAGGGCATCGACAAACTCGCCGCCGAGGCGGCCGGTCGGCCAGGCCTCGAGGTCGCCGAGGTCGAGCTCGAGGCGAATGACCGGGAAATGCGCGTGCAGCGAGGGGCCAACATAGACGGAACGATCGAGAATGCGCATGGGGCGTTGCTATTCCTTAGCGTGAACCAGGCCGCCGGCTGTGCCTAAGCGTGTATGCAAGTTGAATGTCGCACCGGCGACGAGAATGTGCAACCGGAGCCCGAGCACGCAGACCGGCTGGCCTTCGCCGACCTCGCCGATTGAGGAATAGGAGACGTCGGAAGCATCGACGACGGTCACTCCGCCGCTGCCCTCGACCTCGATGGTCTCGTCGGGTCCGATGAAGGCGGCCGTATCTTCATCGAGACCGATGCCGACGGCAAACGGGTTGTAGGCCAGCGCCGTGATCAAACGCCCCAGGCGATCGCGTTGCCGGAAGTGTTGGTCGATGATGAAGCGGTTCGTCAGGCCGAGGCCCGGCGCCAGGCGCACGCTGCCCGAGATCACCGAGGAACCCTCGTCGCCGAACGCGATCATGTGCTCGCTGAGGATGCTTGCACCTGCACTGGTCCCGCCGACCGTGACGCCGTGCGCGTTGCGTACCCGAATGAGCTTGGCCACCGGCGTGCCGCCGAGCAGCGTGGTGAGCCGCAATTGGTTCCCGCCCGTAAAGAAAATTCCGCTCGCTGCCTCGAGCCGCCGCAGGCGGCCGGGTTCCTGACAGTCGCGGCGGGTGTCGAAGTCCATCACGGTCACCTTCGCGGCGCCCAGGTCCGCGAACAGCTTCTCGTAGCGGCCCCCCGTCTCATGCATCCGACTTGCCGTCGGGATGACGACGATATCCGCGTCGGCTCCGCCTGAGACGCGCACGAAGCGTTCCAGAATATGGCGGTCGTTTTCTTTGTTTTCAGCGCCGCCGATCGGCACGATCCACCCGCGACTCTCGCCATCGGGAATTTTACTTGGCATTCAGTAGCGCCTCCTCGTCACTCAGTTTCGAAGGTGCCGTCGAGGCCCACCCCTGTCTCGACCGCACTTCAGCCGGATCATGACCGTTTGCGAGCGGTCTGTCGCGGGCAGCACCGCGCAATCGACATACCCGAGCCCTACGATTCAACGGGTTACAGCAGGTAGCCGATCCCGCTCCACATATATCATATACCTACAGCACCGACAGCCGCAGCGCAGCGGGATGGTATGTGCGGTACCGTACAGTCACGGCACACCGCACGGCGCATGGTAATTCACACACCATCCAGTGAGTTCTGCCATGGAACATGTGCCGTATAGGATCGAGCATCGGTGGGGTCGACGAGTCCGAGTCAATATTCCCGTCAGGGCCGCAGTGTCATCGTCCGAGATCGAGTGCCGCCTGAGGAATTTGAGTTTGAGCGGAGCGCTCATGAAGTCCGAACACGACTTTCGGATGAACGCATTGATCGAGGTCATCATCACCGTACCGGTATTCGCGGATGGACGTGCGACGGTGAAGGCGCATGTCACCCGCAAGCTGAACCAGGGCGTTGCCGTCGAGTGGTGCGAATTTGCACCGCATGCCGTGAAGGAACTGTTGCGCTCTCCCGAAGTTCGGGCCGGGCCCCGGTAAAACACTCCTGCCGAAAAACTCTTGGTAAAGGTCCTCGGTAGCGCACGGCACGGTGCCGTTTCGCCACTGCGGCGCCGCCTCTGCTATTGTCGGTCCCGAAAATTTGAGTTCCAGGGACCGCATGTGAATAGCGTCAAATCCGATATCGACTGGCGTCTAGCCCGCGAGATCATTTGGCGGGCTGCGGTTTTCATCATTGCCGTCATCATTTTGGTTGTGGTGGTCACCCGGTGGAATCACTGGCAGGGGGACGCGGAGTGGCAGACCACGGATGATGCCTACCTGCAGTCGGACGTGACCCCGATCGCGACCAAGGTGGCCGGATATATCCGCGAGCTGCCGATGCAGGACTTCGAGCACGTGCGCGCGGGTCAGCTCTTGGCGCAGATCGTCGATGACGACTATCGCGCCTTGGTCGCGCAGGCGGAGGCCAACATAGCCGCCTCGACCGCGCAATCCGAGGCGCTGCAGGCGCAGCGCGACTTGCAAGCGGCCAATGTGCTGGCGGCCAAAGCGGTGGTGAGCGCCACCTCGGCTGCGCTCGATCAAAACAGCCGCGACCTGGCGCGCCAACGGCGCCTTCTCGAGACCGGATCGTCCTCCACCGAGGCGGCGGAAAAGCTCGAGACCACCCATGCACAGCTCGCTGCGCAGCTGGCGCAAAACCGCGCCCAGTCTGAGGCGGCGGCGAGACAGCTCGGGGTACTCGCCGCGCAGCAGGCGCAAATCGAGGCTGCAATCGGCGGTCAGCGCGCGAATCTCCAAGTTGCCTCGTTGAACCTGACCTATACCCGCATCGTTGCGCCGCAGGACGGCGTCATCGGCCAGCGTCAAGTCAAACCCGGCCAGTACGTCGGGAGCGGTGCCCAAATCACCACGCTCACGCCCCTGCCGCATGTGTGGGTCATCGCGAACTACAAGGAGACTCAACTGACGCATATGGCTGCGGGTCAGAAGGCGGAGGTCGCGGTGGATTCCTTTCCCGGCCATACGCTTCGCGGCCACGTGCTTGCCTTCGCGCCGGCTTCGGGATCGCAGTTTGCGCTGTTACCGCCGGACAATGCGACCGGCAACTTCACGAAGGTCGTGCAGAGAATTGCGGTCAAGATAGCCATCGACGATGCCGATGGAATCGCCGATCGGCTGTTGCCGGGGATGTCCGTGGTGTCGAAGATCGACACACGCAGCGGCCGGCAGCGGTGAGCGATCCGGCCGGACCCCCGCCGGGGAACGCCGCCACTGCCCCACCGGCGGCAGCCGGGACACCACCAGGTTTTCCTCCGGCTCCCACCCAAATTCCGTGGCTCGGGCTTCTTGGTGTACTCATGGGCACATTCATCTCGACGTTGAATGGCCGGCTATCGACATTCGGCTTGGCGGACATCCGCGGCGCCGTCCACGCGGGATTCGACGAGGGCGCCTGGATCACCACGGCACAAGCCGCCGGACAGATGCTGGTCGCCCCCGCGGCGGTGTGGATGGGCGCCACGTTTGGTCCGAGACGGGTCTTGATTGCCGCTGCGCTGGCTTTCGGCGCGATCTCTTTGCTGATACCCATGTCGAACAGCCTGACCGCGTTGCTGACTCTGCAGTTTGCGGGCGGCCTCGCGTCCGGCTTCTTCGTCCCGCTGACCTTGAGCTTCGTATTGCTCAATACCCCGCCGAAGTACTGGGCTTACGGCATCGCCGTTTATGCTCTAAATCTCGAACTATCGCTGAATATCTCCGCGTCCCTGGAGGGATGGTACGTGGAGCACCTGACCTGGCGATGGATCTTCTGGCAGAACGCACCCCTGGCGGCGGTCATGGCGGTGTGCCTGCACTACGGCGCCCGCGCCAGACCCGCCGCGGCCGGCCGGCCGCCGGGCGATGCGTTCGGTCTGCTGTCCGGCGGCTTGGGATTGGCGTTGCTCTATGCGGCGTTGGATCAAGGGAATCGGCTGGATTGGCTGAATTCCGGCCTGGTGTGGGGTCTCTTGCTCGCAGGCGTGACATTGCTCGTGGGCTTTTTGGTCCACGAAGCGCGGATCGCGAATCCCTTGGTCAATTTCAAGGTGGTATTGGCGGCCCCGCTGCCGAAGCTGTTGGTGCTGATAGCCCTGTTGCGGCTGACCATTCTCTCCACCGCCTACCTCATTCCGCTCTACCTGGGCGCCGTGCGCAGCTTTCGCGCCCTGGAGGTTGGACACACCTTGATCTGGATCGCGATGCCCCAGCTCATCTTCTGCCCCTTGGCCGGTTTGATGCTGCGCCGTTCCGATCCGCGCCTCGTGGCATCGATCGGTTTCATCTTCGTCAGTGTGGCCTGTCTGATGGTGGCCTACAGCTTGACTCCGATCTGGGGTTCCGAGCAGTTCCTGCCTTCGCAACTGCTGCAGGCGGTGGGTCAGAGCTTCGCGCTGTCCGGAGTCATTTTTTTCGCGATCTTGCATCTTCGGCCGCAGGATGCGCTGACATTCGGCGCCTCGATTCAGGTGGCCCGGCTGCTGGGCGGCGAAATAGGGTTGGCGTTGGTCACCACATTCGCGCGGGTGCGCGAGCAGGTGGCCTCGAATCTCATCGGCCTGCACGTGCAGAGCGGCAGTGGCGAAGTGCTGCAACGATTGCAAGGCTACGCTGCGGCAACTGCGAAGGCTGTCGGACCGGCGGCTGGCGATACGGCGTCGGCCGCGGCTCGTGCCGCGGGGGTGTTGGGCAATCTGGTTCGCGGCATGGCAACGACTCAGGCGGTGATCGATACCTTCGTCGCCGTCGGTGCGCTCACCGCGGTTGCCTTGCTGCTGGCCATCACGCACAAGCCGGCGCCGCTCGGTCCCGCCTCTGCACGGTCGCTGTTCGGGACGCGGGGCGCATCGTCGTGACGTCCCGGCGCCGATTGGCCATCCTCTCGATCCTGCTGACCCTGGCGGCGGGGTGCCGCGTGGGTCCCGACTATCGGCAACCCGCGCTGCCGGCGGGAGCGGAAGCACCTCTCGTCTCGATGAATGCGCAGGCCGAGAGCACGGCCGAGCCGCCCGATGATTGGTGGCGGCTCTACAGCGACTCCCGCCTCGACGCGCTGCTCCAGGAAGCGTTTGGCGCCAACGCCGATCTGACGGCGGCCGAGGCGAATTTCTCCGCCGCACGCGGCGCCTTGTCGGCGGCCCGCAGCGCGCGCTACCCGGAGACCGTCGCCAAGGTGGGCGGCATCTATGGCCGCGATGCCGTCACCGACGAGATTCTCGAACTGGGCGGACACAAGCCGCAAACGATCTGGCTGCTCGACGATATTCTGGAAGTGTCGTACGAAGTCGATCTGTTCGGCCGTGTGCATCGATCCGTGGAGGCATCGCGCGCCAGTGCGCAAGCGGTGGCCGCCGCGCGCGACAGTGTCAAGGTCGTGGTCGCAGCCGAGACCGCACGCGCTTATGCGCTAATCTGCGCCTTGGGCGAACAGCTCGCGGTCGCGAAGCATTCGCTCGAGGTGGTGAGCCGCGAAGCCGAGATCACGCAGCATCGGCACGAGGCCGGCGCCAATTCCGAATTCGACGTCGTCCGGGCCCAAGGTTTGGTTGCACAGATACGCTCCGCCATTCCGCCGCTGGCGGGTCAACGGCGCGCCGCATTATTTCAGCTCGCCGCGCTCCTGGGCCGTACCCCCGTCAATGCACCGAGCGACGTCGAGGCCTGCGCAGCGCCGCCGGTGCTGAATGCGCTGATTCCTGTGGGGGACGGCGCGGCGCTGCTCAAGCGGCGGCCGGATGTGCGACAGGCCGAGCGTTTGCTGGCAGCCGCGACCGCACGCATCGGCATTGCAACCGCCGATCTGTATCCCAGGGTCAGCCTGGCCGCTCTGTATGGCGGCGTCGGCACGACATCGTCCGAGCTCACGACGAACGAAGGGTTGACCTGGGGAATCGGCCCGAGCATCAGCTGGAGTTTCCCGAATCAGGCTCTGCCGCGCGCCCGGGTGCGCCAGGCCAAGTCAAGCGCGGCCGCCGCCTTGGCGGGGTTCGATTCAGTGGTCTTGAACGCGCTCAAGGAAACTGAACAGTCGCTCGCCCTTTATGGGGCCGCGCTCGACAATCGTCAGGCGCTGGCCGATGCGCAGTTTCAGGCGCATCGTGCGTTCTCGATGGCCCACGATCAGTTCCTCGCCGGTTCGCTCAGCAACCTCGATCTCCTCACCACCGAGCAATCGCTGGTGGCGGCG
Source organism: uncultured Gammaproteobacteria bacterium (assembly GCA_963799885.1). Taxonomy (GTDB): domain Bacteria; phylum Pseudomonadota; class Gammaproteobacteria; order Steroidobacterales; family Steroidobacteraceae; genus Bog-1198. The sequence continues at coordinate 219,868 of CAWCYX010000013.1, forward strand.
GATGCCGCGGTCGCGGCCTCCGATTCGATTCTGGTCCAAGACCAGATCGCGGTGTTCAAGGCGCTGGGCGGAGGATGGCGCGGCACTGAGCCCTCCGCCGCGGCCCTCCGGTAGCCGCCCCGTCCGGAGGGCGCGACGAACCAGGCAGTGAGCACCGCATAGACGAAGCCGGCGGTGAACGCCGTCGGCAGCGAAGCGGTCAGCAGGCGGAAGGGCCGATGAGATTCGTAGGTGAGCGGATTCAGCAGATAGATATACACCGCGCAGCCCACCGCGAGCGCGACGATCGCGGCCGGGTTGAAGCCGCCCCAAAACACATAGGCGCCGGTCGACGAGGGGTCGAAGATCGCGCGAATGTCGATGCGGCGGCGCCGCAGCACATAGTAGTCGGCGATCTGGATGCCGCACAGGGGTGCGAAAGCCACGCCGATGAAGGCGAGAAACGCGCCGAAGCCGGCAAAGAACAATTCCGGGATCAATATCCCGACCAGCGCCACGGGCGCCAGCGTGAGGAGGAGCACGACGTGCCACGGTAACTTTTCAATCTTGCGGAAATTGCGCAGGCCCACCGCCGATGCATAAATGCCCGCGATCGCGGTACCCAAATTTGCCGCCGCGACGAAGGCGAGGGCGATGACCGCATACACCGGGCCGCCTACCGTGCGCAGCCACTCCGAAGGATCCGAGGATTTGAGGACTAGCACGCCGGCGATGCCGATCATGCTGAGGAGCGGAACCGGTGCGCCCATGCCGAGCATCACCGGAACGGCGGCGGTGCGGCCGTTCGGCGCCATGCGGATCATCGCGCCGATATAGGCCCACCACGACAGGAGCGACGAAATGCCGATCTCCACGCCGGTGGTGTAGTTCCAGAGGGCATCGGGGCGCGCCAGGGCCGGGCGTGCCGCGACCAGCGCCGGCCATTGATGCGAAACGAGCAACCACAGCATCCACAGTCCCACGAAGACATGGAGCACCAGAAAGCGCGAAATTCGCGTGACGCCGCTCGCTCCCCGCAGCAGCACCCAGAAGACGAAGACGCAGGCCAGAAGGGTCGTTAGCGGTACGATGAAACGGCTGCCCACGCCGGGAGTGAGCCATCCCACGACGATCAGCAACTGCGTCAGCGACTTGGCGAAGAAAATCAGCAGCAGCGAGTTCCAGCCGATGATGGATACGAATTGCATCAGCGCGGGAATGATCCAGCCCTTCGACCCGAATTGCGGCTTGGTGGAAGCGACGGAATCGACGCCGAACCGAATGCAGGTCGGGCCCGCGGCCAGCAGCACGAGCAACATGCCGATCATGCTGCCGGCCGTCAATGCAAGGCTGCCCCGCATGAAATTCAGGTAGTAACCGGTGTATTCCCCGATGAGATAGCACCACGTCGCCGCCGCCGCGGTGGCCAGTGCAATCCCCAAGCGAAAGGGTCCCCAGGTCCTCTCCGAGAGAAGCAGCGGCCAGGCGCTCTTATCGGCATTCGATTCCTCTCCAGCCGCGCTCATGCCAGCCAGCCGATCAACAGCAGGCCGACCGGGACCAGGACGCCCAACACGAGTAGCCAGCACAGGCTGACGAGATCGAAATCGTCCCCGCATTCGCGTCCCGACTCGAGTCCGGAAATCCGCTGTTCGAGATCTGCTGGGAGTGAATCGGGCAATGCAACCTTGCCGCGGAGCGACGGCATCTATTTATTTCTGTCCGGAAAGCTTTCCGCGTCGGAGTACGGGAACCACCAAAAATCGTGCGGGTTCGCCGCCGGGTCGATCATCGAAAATTTGGTATGGCGAAAGGTATCCAGGCCCTCGGCGCCCAATTGACGGCCCATGCCCGACTGCTTGCGGCCGCCGAAGGGGCCCGCGTCGTTGTCGAGCAGCGGCGCATTGATCCACACCATCCCCGCTTCGATTTCCTCGACTGCGCGCATGGTTTCATTCAGGTCCGTCGTGTAGACCGTCGATCCGAGCGCATACCGCGACCGGTTGGCCAACGCGATCGCCTCATCGAAGCTGGCGACCCGGCAAACGGGTGCGACGGGTCCGAACGATTCCTGATTCATGATGTCCGCGTCGGCCGGTACGTCCACCAATACCGACGGTTCGACAAACCAACCTCGCTCCAGATTCGCGGGACGACCGCCGCCCGCGGCGACTTTGATTCCCTGTTCCTTCGCCCGGCGCAGAATGCCCAGATATCGCCCCAATTCCCGCTCGGAGGCGAGGGGACCCATGTCCACTTTTTCAAGCCCATTGCCGACCCGCACTTTTCGGGTGTACCCGATCAGCTTGTCGACGAATTCGGCATACACCTTGTCGTGCACGAAGAAGCGCTCGGCCGCGGCGCAGACCTGACCGCAGTTGAGGTACGCGCCGAACGCCGCGCCGCGCGCGGCCGTATCGATCGGCGCCGATGGCATGACGATGAAGGGATCGTTGCCGGAGGTCTCGATCAGGCTGCGCTTGTAGAGCCGCGCGCACGCCTCCGCCACGCGACGTCCAGTGTCGATGCCGCCGGTGAACGCAACCATATGCGTGTTTTCATGCTCGACCAGCCGCTGGCCCACGCTGCCGCCCCCGCCGAGAACCTGGACCAGGCCGCTCGGAAACCCGGCAAACGCATCCACGAACTGCAAAGTGGTGAGAGTGGTCAGTTCCGAGGGCTTGATGATGACGGCGTTACCCGTGGCGAGTGCCGCGGCTGCCTGCCAGCACAGCAGGCATAATGGGTAATTGAAGGGCAGAATGATCACGACCACGCCAAGCGGATCCTTGGTCGTGAAGTTGAATTGACCATCGACGACCGGCCCCAAGACCCGTCCGGCTTCATGCCGCCCTACTTCGGCGTAATAGTCCGTCGCGGTCGACGACCAGATGACCTCGTCGACCGATTCCTTGAACGGCTTGCCCATTTCGCGGGTGAGCATTTCGCCGACCAGCGTCCGGGTATCGCGCATTTTGCGCGCTGCGTCGTGCAGGAGCTCGGCGCGCTTATGGTAGTTGATCTTGCGCCACCGTTTCTGAGCGGCGTTGGCAACCTCGACGGCGAGATCGATTTCCGCGGCCGCCGCATCGACGATATGGCCGATCTTGAACTCCGTGGCGGGATCGATGATGGCGGCACCCGCAGCGCCGGTCCCCGCGACCAAACGTCCATCGATCAGATGGCGACCGTCGAGATTTTTGAAGGTATCGAGGGCGTCCAAGCGTATTCCTTTGATAAGAATCGAGGGCGGGATTATCGCGTGCGTCGAGGCGGTAAGTCTCGTTTATTTCCGCCTCGATATTCCAAGCCGCACGGATTTTGCGCTTCGCGCGAATCGAGGTGATAATGCCCCGAGGAGCGGCGTCAGCGCCGTATGCCAGTAAGGGAGTAGCAAAGAAAATGAGTATGATCCTGTCCCGGTCCGCCGCTGCAGGCGGGCGCCGCTTGGTCCACCTGATTATCGCCGCAACCGCAACCGCCGCCGCTACGGTGAGCGCGACCGCTGCGTATGCCGACACCAGTCAGGCGCCCCAGATTCCGATCTGCGACAAGAAGATCGGTACGCTGGCCGTCAACGAACCGCAGGATCCGTGGTGGACTGCGATGCAACTCGACTCGCCGGCGGCGCTGATCAAAGTTTACGTCGCGCAGTCCAAGTGCTTTACCTTGGTCGATCGCGGTAAGGGACTGGCGGCCGCGCAAGCCGAGCGCGCATTGGCGGCCAGCGGCGAGGAACGCGCCGGTTCGAACATCGGCAAGGGGCAGATGAAGGCGGCCGACTATGTGCTCGTGCCGGATATCGCCAACCGCAACCGCAACTCGGGCGGCACCAACGTCGGCGGCATGCTCGGCGGCCTGCTGCCGCATGGGATCGGCGCGCTGGCGGGCGGCATCAGCCTCAAGAGCAAAACTGCCGATGTCGTGCTGACCCTCACCGACGTGCGCTCGACCGAGCAGGTAGCGCTCGAGCAAGGGCATGCCAAGAAGACCGATCTGGGCTGGATGGGCGGTGGCGGCGGCGTCGGATTCTTCGGAGGATTTGCCGCTGCGGGCGCCAGCAGCTATGCGAACACGGAGATCGGTCAAGTGGTTGCGACGGCCTACGCAGATGCCTACAGCAAGCTGGTCGCGGACGTGAAGGCGCAGGCGCCGGATGCCAAGGCGGACAACGTGCAGCAGGCCGTCTCGATGGCCAAGCCGGGCAAGATGTACACCAACTCCGATTTGAAGTCGCCCGTGGTGCGCGATTTGGACCCGGGCATGATGCTGTATCCGACCGGCGATAAGATGGGGGTTTGGTGGAAGGTGACGGACGAACTCGGCAACGCGGGTTGGGTCGTGTCCACCAATTTCAAGCTCGCCCACTGAAGGGCGGGCGCCTGCCCGGGGAAACTTCTGGTGAACGAGTAACGTTCTGACGTCACGATCTACGACGTCAGAACGTCACGTCGAAAAGATGAGTGCCCTTCGGGGGCGGGGGGTCACGGCTTCAACCAGAGGCGAAGCAGCAAGCTGACCAGGCCCAAGGCCGTGACGCTCGCCGCCCAGATGGCAATCATCCACGCTAGCCTTTTCCAAAGCGGGATGGCCGGCTCCTCCGTGATACTCGTGGCTCAGTGATACCCGTGGGCGCCGGCTTTGCCGCGAAACACCCAGTAAGCCCAAGACGTGTACCCGATGATGATCGGGAAAATCACCGCGGTTCCGATCAGCATGAATTGTTGGCTCTGAGCCGGGGCGGCGGCATCCCAGATGGTGACGGCGCGGGGCACCAGATACGGATACACGCTGACACCAAGCCCGAGAAAATTGAGAAAAAACAGTCCAAGCACCATCAAGAAGGGCAGTCGCTCGTTGCGGCGCCGCAAGCTCCGGAAAAACACCGCCGCCGTGATGAGCACCAGTAAGGGGATCTGTGCGGTCAGGAAAGCGCCTGGCAGCGAAAACCAACGTCGCCAATAGTCGTAGTGCAGAAACGGCGTTGCGGCGCTCACCGCCACCATGGCTGTCAGGGTGGCGATACCGAGGCCGAATGCCATGCGCCGAGCGTGCTCCTGCGCTGCGCCTGCCGTCTTCCAAATCAGCCAGGAGGCGCCGAGGAGCGCATACCCGAGAACGAGCGATGCGCCCGTCAGCAAGGTGAAGGGACTCAGCCAGTCGAGCCATCCGCCGGCGTAGGCATTATCCGCGACCCGAATACCCTGCAGAATTGCGCCCAGCGTGATCCCTTGGGCGATGGTCGCGGTCAACGAGCCCATCGTGAATGCCGCGTCCCAGTAGACCCGGTGCGCCGGATCGCGCCAGCGGAATTCGAATGCCACGCCGCGGAATATCAAACCCAGCAACATCGCGATGATGGGCGGATAGGTGGCGGGCAGGATGATGGCGTATGCCAGCGGGAAGGCTGCGAACAGGCCGCCGCCGCCGAGCACCAGCCACGTTTCATTCCCATCCCACACGGGTGCGATGGAGTTCATCGCTTGATCGCGCTCTTCGCCGACCGCGAATGACGGAAAGAGGATGCCGATGCCCAAATCGAAACCGTCCATCAAGACGTAGGCGAATACCGCGAAGGCGATGATTGCGGCCCAAATGAGGGGAAGTTCGCCGTGATTCATGGCCCCTCCGCCGGCGTGATGGCAGGCGCCGGCGTGATTCCCGCCGCATGTTGCGGCCCGTGCGGCAGTTCGTCATCACGCGGTGTCGGCGGCCGTCTCATCATTTTCAGCAGGTAACCTGTGCCGGCGCCGAAGACGGTGAAGTAAACCACGACGAACACCAGCAGCGAAGCAGCCACGGCCGGTGCAGCCAGCGGCGAATGCGAATCTACCGTGAGGAGTTGGCCATAGACGGTATACGGCTGGCGGCCGACTTCGGTCGTTACCCAGCCTGCGATGACGGCGCAGAACCCGGCGGGTCCCATGAGAACCGCCACGCGGTGCAACCAGGTCCAATCGTAGAGCCGACGGCGGGCGCGGGCGATCAGGCTCCAAAGCCCAAGCCCGAAGATGGCTAACCCTAAGCCCACCATGATTCGAAACGACCAGAACACCACCGGCACGGGCGGCCATTTGTCGCGCGGAAAATCCTTCAATCCGGGGAGGGGCGCGTGCAAATTGTGGCGCAGGATGAGCGAACCGATCCTCGGGATCTCGAGCCGATCGTGGACGGAAGCATCCGCGTCGCTGGGCAGGCCGAAGAGAATCAACGGCGCACCGTCGGGGCTGGGCTCATAGTCGCCCTCCATGGCCAGTACCTTGATGGGCTGATATTCGAGCGTATTCAAGCCCTGTGTGTCGCCGGCCAGAATCTGCAGCGGCGCGACCAGGGCCGCCATCCACATCGCCATCGAGAACATGGTGCGTGCATGCGGATTGGCGCTATCGCTGAGCAGATGCCAGGCGCCCACGCCGCCGACGGTCAAGGCCGTCGTGAGATAGGCGGCAATCACGGTGTGTACCAGCCGGTAGGGAAAGCTCGGGTTGAAAACGATCGGCCACCACGAACCGGCGGGCGCGAACTGGCCGTTGGCGTTGTTGACGAAGCCCACCGGCGTCTGCATCCAACTGTTGGCGCTGACGATCCAGGTCGCCGAGATCAGGGTCCCCAGCGCGACCATGCAGGTCGCAAAGAAATGCAGGCTCTTGCCGACCTTCGTCATCCCGAACAGCATGACCCCGAGGAATCCGGCCTCGAGGAAGAATGCTGTCAGCACTTCATAGGCCATCAACGGTCCGACGATAGGTCCGGCCTTTTGCGAATACACCGACCAGTTGGTGCCGAACTGGTAGGACATCACGATGCCGGAGACCACTCCCATGCCGAAGACCACGGCGAAGATTTTGATCCAATACTTGAAGAGATCGAGGTACAGCGATTTGCCGGTGTTGAGCCAGAGGGCCTCGAGCACCATCAGGTAGCTCGCCAAACCGATCGAGAACGCCGGAAAGATGAAGTGAAAGGACACGGTGAACGCGAACTGCGCGCGCGCCAGGATAACCGGGTCGAAATGGTCGAGCATCAAAAGTTATTATGACACGCGATGCCGACGGTCAGTCCGACGGCGCCGGGAAAAGGGCGCGAAGGCGGTGTGCCGGGAGTGTGTCACCCGCTGCGTCACATGTGTCACAAAAACGGGACGCTGCGCCGACAGGTGGTGAGTCCGCGGACCGCAAACGCGGTGACGGCGGGCATCCCCTGTTGTGCCCTAGCAACGCAGGCCTCAGGACCGCTCTCGCGCGCGATTCGCGAGGCTCAACTGCAAAAAAAGCCCTCGCCCGCCGCGCCGGAGCGGGCAAATGGCGCATTTTCAAGATGGATGGCACGGTGTTTGCTGATTCTTCCCGCGGAAGCCGTGATTTGGGAAATACCCACGCGGAGCTTGTAGTAATCATCAGCAAAAACATTGGCATGAGGGGGTACGATGCAAAACAGCAACAAGGGCGCATTCAGGCTGATCACGGCAATCGCCGCAACGCTGGCGGCGACCGCGGCAGGGGCGGTGGACATTGTATCCGGGGACTGGAAATTCTCCGTCAACGGCAACATCAACGTTCATTACATTTATTCCAGCTGTCAGTCGGCAACTTCCAGTGAGGCCGTCGATGGTGGTCTCGCATGCACCGGCTCGGCCAGCGGCAGCAGCGTCTCCAACATAGGCAACGGCCTCTTGCCCGCGGCCTTGACGTTTGGAATCAGCACTACGCAGGCCGGGTACGATATCGCGGCGCATTTCGGGTTATATCCTGGCATATCGACCAATGACGGCGGTAGTCCCAACCTTCAGTCGAACGGGGGTGCACCGACGAATGTCGGCTTGGGGACCACCGGTCTGGATGTGCGTCAGGTGTATATGACGTTTGGCAACAAGGACATCGGTACTTTTACCTTGGGCCGTAATTTCGGTCTATTCGGTTTCGATGCCATCATCAATGACATGACGCTCCCCGGCGTCGGCGTTGCCGGTTCCGCGTCAGGGGCGTCGCCCTCCAACACGACCCTAGGATCCATCGGCTTCGGCTATATCTACGTCGACACTCTGGCGCAGATGGACTACACCACGCCGGACGTCGCGGGGTTCAACGCCACCATCGGCATTTTCGATCCGTTGAATTCCCTCACTGATACGAACAATGCCCCAAAAAAGGCGCCAGGCGTGCACGCGAAGGCGACCTACACTCTCAAGCTGTCGGACGACATGAAATTCTATGCGTCGATTACGGGCATCACCCAGAAGCAGAACGCGCAGACTGTCATCGGCACTACCGTGACTACCCCTGTGATCGGGACCGTCGGTGGGGTGCCCGTGCTGGGGAATCCTGTGACCACGTCCGTCTATGGACCTGACCAATACACCAGCAACGGCGGCGATATCTTCGCAAAATTCGACGTGGCCGGCTTCGAAGCCTTTGCGTCCTACTACTACGGCAAGGGTATGGGCACCACCGGCCTGTTTTTCCGTGCCGATGATGGAGCTGGACATGCGCGCAAGTCGGACGGCTACTTGATCCAGGGAACGTACACCTTTGGAGCCGTCAAGGTAGGCGTCAACTATGGCGTGAGCAAGCTGGATTATGCCAATGCGACGGATCAGACCAACGATCCGACTTTGCTCGACAAGAACAGCAAGGTCACGGGCGGCGTGTACTACTCGCTCACCAAGAACCTGACGCTTCTGGGCGAAGTCAGCGGCGTGGAAGCGCAGGCGCACAACGGCAACGAGAACAAGAGCACCAACGGCAACGTCGGCGCATTCATGTCGTTCTAGTCCCCCTAGAGCTGCGCTCGACGGCGGGCGCAGCTCTTTTTTACAGAAAAGGCCAGTAACAAAAAAGGGCGGGAGTAGTGACACTCCCGCCCTTTGTTGATTAGCGAACCAGCGGCTTACGACATCGCCGGCTTGGCAACTCCATTTTGTTTCACGGTGTTGGCCGCCAGCATATCCATCAGCGGCGGCGACAGGGCATCGTATGGCTCGAGCTTCAACTCCTTGAGGCGCGCGCGAATTCCGTTCATATCCTCCGGCTTGGTGCCGGTCTCGATGACGGAAGAGACGAACGCCGCAAATTCCGGCGCAGCCCAACCGCCCTTGTCAAACCGTTCCGCATGAATGAAGGTAAGTCCGTTGAAAGCATGCTTCGGATTGCTGATGGGTCCATGCATGTGCACGCCGCATACGGTGCACGCATTGCGTTGAATGGTCTTCGACGGATCGACGACTTTAAGCTTCTGGCCGTTGGCAACGACTTTCACCTTGTCGGTGGGCACCACCGCGATCATCGACATCAGCGCCCCGGCCGGTCGCCAGCATTGCGAGCACCCGCAGACGTGGTTGAAAAGCACGTTGCTGCCGATCTCGACCTTGACCGGATCGGTTGTGCACTTGCACGTCAACGTGCCGCCGGCAAAGCTTGAATTGCCGGCCTTGACGCCGTTGTCCACGGAAGGATGAATTTTTACAGTCATGTTTGTATCCTCGTTTGGTTAATCCTTGCCTGTCTAATATAGGGCGACGCTTCGAATCGATTCACCCGAGTGCATGAGTTCGAAGGCGTCGTTGATTTTTTCTAGCGGCATCGTGTGGGTGATCAGGTCGTCAATGTTGATCTTGCCGTTCATGTACCAGTCCACGATCTTGGGAACTTCGGTGCGCCCGCGTACGCCTCCGAAAGCCGTACCCTTCCATACTCGCCCCGTGACCAGCTGGAATGGCCGAGTGCTGATCTCCTTGCCCGAAGCGGCAACGCCGATGATCACCGAGACGCCCCAGCCGCGATGACAGCACTCGAGCGCCTGACGCATGAGGTCGACATTGCCGATGCATTCGAAGCTGTAGTCCGCGCCGCCACCGGTCAGATCGACCAGATGCGCGCACCAGGTCTCCCTTGATTTCCTTCGGATTGACGAAGTGCGTCATGCCGAATTTCTCGGCAAGCGCCTTGCGCTTCGGATTGATGTCGACTCCGATGATCTTGTCGGCGCCGACCAGTTTGGCGCCTTGAACGACGTTCAGGCCGATGCCGCCCAATCCGAACACCACCACGTTGGCGCCGGGCTCCACCTTCGCCGTGTGGATGACGGCGCCGATCCCCGTGGTGACGCCGCAACCGATGTAGCACACCTTGTCGAATGGGGCGTCTTCGCGAATCTTGGCAACGGCAATTTCCGGCAGCACGGTGAAATTCGAGAAGGTCGAACATCCCATGTAGTGATGGATCATTTCCTTGCCGATGGAGAAGCGGCTGGTGCCGTCCGGCATGACGACCCTTGCCTTGCGTGGCGCGAATCGCGGTGCAGAGGTTGGTCTTCTGCGAGGTGCAGGATTTGCATTGTCGGCATTCGGGAGTGTAGAGCGGAATCACGTGATCGCCCTTCTTCACGGAGGTCACGCCGGGACCGATATCGACCACGATGCCGGCGCCTTCGTGACCGAAGATGGCGGGAAACAGGCCTTCCGGGTCCGCACCCGAGCGCGTGAATTCATCGGTGTGGCAGATACCGGTGGCTTTGATTTCCACCAGCACCTCGCCGGCGCGCGGCCCCTCGAGATCCACCATGGCGATTTCGAGCGGCTTGCCGGCGGCATAGGCAATTGCAGCTTTGGTTTTCATAGATTTCCATCTGTAGCGGGCGAACTGACATGACCGGTGGCGTCGACCATCGGAACTTTATAACTCAGCAATATGGAGTCGATTTGCGAATGATGCCCGGCGATCCAGCTGTCCAGGGTGTCTTTCCATTGCTTCTCGCCGTTGCGCAAACCCATGGATATTTCATAATCGAACTTGATCTTCGGATCGGGTTCGAACGGGACGGCCCGCCACTTCGGCTCCTTGGTGCGCTGCTCGACCAGCATTCCCGCGATCGGACCCCAGAGGATGCCCGCATCGATCTTGCCGTTGTCGAGATCCCGTTCGATGGTGCGCGCCGGCGACTCCTCGACGTCGCCGTTTTGATGACTGTAGCTGACCGCGTGATCCACCAGGCCGTTCTTCAGCAGCCAGTCGGACCCCGGCGACCTGGTGAACACGCCGATGCGCAACTTGTCGAGCTTTTCCCGCGGCAGCTTCAGCAGATCGTCCGCCGTGCGCAGTTCGTTCAAATCGCTGCGTGAGGAAAATATCAGGGCATAGGTGGAATGCATGTACGGGCTGCGTAGTCGCCGTCAGTTCGTAGTCCTTCGGCACCCCGATGATGAGGTCGCACTTGTATTGCTGCGTATCCTCGTCCTTGGAGCGCAGGGTATTGCGGATGAAGCCGATGCGCTGGGAAAAGAACGTATATTCCACCTTCAGATTGAGATCGTGCGCCAGCGCTTCCGCGATCTTGTTCTCGTAGCCTTCGCCCTTGTCGTTGGACAGAGGCAGATTCGACGGGTCGGCGCACACTTTGAGCACGCCTTCCGCTCGCGACGCTGAAATGCGCGCACAGCATGAGGCCGGCGGCCATCAACGCCGTGCAGACCGCGTCCCCGGCTGAAGCGACACCGGCGTCATTGTGCTATCGGATACAAGTGGCCGGGCTTGATCTTGCCGTCCGACCGGCCCTTCGAGGTACGCATAAAGACCTTCCCAGTTCTTCTGCATCATTTCGCTGGCGCCCCATGGAGGCATGCCCTTATCGGCACGGCCGTTGATGACGGTCGTGTGAAAGTCCTCCTTCGACAGCGTCTTGAGCGATTCGACCAACGAGGGTCCCACCAAGCCCTCCTGTTCGGCGCCATGGCAGCGTTCGCACGCCAATGCTCGCCACGTTTTCCAGCCGTCCAGAGTCTTGGGATCGACTTTGTTGCCGTCCTGGACGGTGTACGGCGCTGCTGAATCCTGGTTTGCCGCCTGGGCGGTATCAGCGGTCCGGCTCGCCATCAGGGCGGCGCCGGACAGAATCGCAATCCACATCATCAAAATATACCATGTCGTCTCATCAATCTCTCCGGATCGAGGTCGTGCGCCCGGGGACGCTTTCACGTCCACGGACACACGATCTCGATCACTTCAATCAACCAGGTTTTTATTGGTTGGTGCTGGCGGTGCGGCCGGCCGCCGCATCAGGCAACGCAAACACGAACAGAGAACCGCCCAGGGTGGTGTACTTGGCCAAATCCTTGTAACCGCCCACGGCGCCGAGGCCCTCGTGTCCTTCGGTCAACCCAGCCGCCATGCCGATGCCGGCCCAGCCGCCGATGCCCGAATACACGCCGACGTACTGCTTGCCGTTGTAGAGTACGTGAACACGTTGCCGATGATTCCCGGAGGGCGTCTTGAACTTCCACAGTTCCTTGCCGTCCTTCGTGCTCACCGCCTTCAGGTAACCCTCGAGCGTGCCGTAGAAGGCGATATCACCCGCCGTGGTCAGCGCGCCCGACCATACCGAGAAACGCTCCGGCTTGGACCAGACGATCTTGCCGGCCGCCGGATCCCAGGCGATGAAATTGCCCATGCCGCCATGGCTGTTCGGGGTCGGGAACATGGTCAGGGTCGCGCCCACATAGGGCTGGCCCGCCGTGTACTCGATCTGGAACGGCTCGTAGGTCATGCAGACATGGTTGGTCGGCACGAACACCAGGCCCGATTTCGGGTCGTAGCTCGAGGGCTGCTCGTCCTTGGAGCCGAGCGCGGCCGGGCAGATGTCCTTCACGTCGACGTCCGGGCCGGTGGTGCCGGGCGAGTACTTCTTGTCGACCGTCGGGCGGCCGGTCTTCATGTCGACGCTCCGTGGCCCAGTTGACGTTCGGATCGTACTTCTGGGCGACCAACAATTCACCCGTGGCGCGGTTCATCGTATAGCCGAAGCCGTTGCGGTCGAAATGGACCAGCGCCGGGACCTCCTTGCCGCCCATCTTCACATCCGCGAGAACCATCTCGTTGACACCGTCAAAGTCCCACTCGTCGTGGGGCGTCATCTGATACACCCACTTCGCCATGCCGGAGTTGAGATCGCGCGCCAAGATGGTCATGGACCACTTGTTGTCGCCGGGGCGCTGATTGGGGTTCCACGTGCTCGGATTGCCCGTGCCGTAGTACACCAGGTTCAGCTTCGGATCATAGGAATACCAGCCCCAGGTGGTGCCGCCGCCGATCTTCCACTGATCGCCCTTCCAGGTCTTCAAGGACGAATCCTTGCCGACCGGCGCCATCTTGCCATTGGTCCAGGTCATCGTCTTGGCCGGATCGATCAGCATTTCCTCGTCCGGACCCGTGCTGTAGGCTTTCCACAGCAGCTTGCCGGTTTTGATGTCGTAGGCCTGCATGCGGCCGCGCACGCCGAACTCGCCGCCGGAGATGCCGGTCAAAACGACACTACCGAACACGTGCGGCGCATTGGTGTTGGTCTCGCCGATCTTTGGGTTGCCGTTCTTCACGGTCCAATCCACCTTGCCGGTCGTGGCATCGAGCGCCACCAGCGTGGTGTCGGCCTGCTGCAGGAAGATCTTTCCGTCGCCGAAGGCAAGGCCGCGATTGACCGTGTCGCAGCACATCACAGGCACCACGGTAGCGTCCTGTTTCGGCTCGTATTTCCATTTGTACGTCTGATCCGCGAGATTGATCGCGTAAACGTTGTTGGGAAACGGCGTGTGGATGTACATCGTGTTGCCGATGACCAGCGGCGATCCCTCGTGGCCGCGCAGAACACCTGTGGACATCGTCCAGGCGACCTGCAGGTTGCCGACGTTCTTTGCATTGATTTGATCGAGCGTGCTGTAACGGTGATTCGCATAATCGCCGGCCTGAGACGCCCAGTCGGACGGATTGCTCATGTCTGTTTCGAGGTCCGTCGCCGCAGCGATCCCACTTAGGCATAATGACGTCGATACAGCTAGAGCGCCCAGAATGGGAAGGGCGTAAAACGTTTTCATATTGATTCCCTCATCGTGAGTTTCGACATTTAACCAACCAGTCTTTCAATCCCCTTAAATTTCAACTTCAAAGAAAATCTGTTCCCTCAAAAAAGAGTGCGAGACCATGAAACTGCAATACTTATGCCACATGCCCACAGTATTCGTGTTGGCGGTCAGCATCGGATTCACCGGCACCTGCGACGCGGCCGGGCCTGCATTCGGCGATACACCGGCAAGCGGTGTGGAGGCCACCACGACGCCCGCTCACGACTACCCTACGGTCGCACGCGTCGAATACGTCAATGATTGCATCGGGAAGAATGGCGGCAAACTCGCCGCCCTATACCAATGTTCCTGTGCCATCGACCGCATTGCGAACGCGCTGAGCTACGATGACTACGTGGAGGCATCGACTTTCGCAAAATACGCCACGTTGACCGGTCAAGGGGGCGCCATTTTCCGAGATTCGGAGCATGCGCGCCAATCGGCGAAGAGTTTTCGCGATTTGGAGGCGAATGCGCTGCGCAGCTGCGGAATGAGTCAGTAAAGGCGCCCGGCGCGCGCAATGTGTGCCAGTAATGCTACATGTTGCGACACGGATGCCACCGTTGCTCCATTTTCGGGCTGCTTCATTTGACATTTAAGAGTGACATCGCGATGCTCCTGCGGTCGGAGAACTACTAAGGATGATGGGCTGGCGGCCTGAGGGAATCCCCGATGTCTAATTATATAGAGTCCAAGCACGCTAGAACGGTGGTCGGATTCGTGCGTGGTGCTTCCGACGGGCCGGAGCACTCGATGGTGAGTTCGGCGATCGGCGCCTCTTGGCGCCGCTGCATGATCGATTATTCGCTCGACCCGGAGCGCCCGCTCGAAGCCTGCGTTCTCGATGGGCATACTCTCCAGGAATACCGCAGCCGGCACGAGCACCTCATTCAGGTCGCATCGGCGGAAATCGATTGGCTGTACGACCATATCGCCATGTCGGGTTGTGCGCTGCTGTTGACCGACGCGGGCGGCATCGTCCTGTACGAGAAAGTCGACCCCACGATTCTCGAGACCTTCCGCAAGGCGGGATTGCGGCTGGGTGCCGATTGGAGCGAGTCGCGGCAGGGAACCAACGGAATGGGCACGTGCATCGCCGAGAACCGGCCCATCATCGTGCACCGCGACGAGCATTTCCGTTCCTGCCATATCGGCCTCTCCTGCACCGCCGCGCCCATCCACGATCCGGATGGATCGCTGGTCGCGGTGCTGGATGCCTCGACCATGAACGCGCAGGGGACTCGCGAGACCCAGACGCACGTCATGGCGCTCGTCCACCTGTCGGCGAAACTCATTGAGAAGTGCCTATTTCTCCGCCATTTTCAGCGCGGCAGCGTGCTGCGTTTTCATGCGCGCCCGGAATTCGTCAATTTGCAGCACGATGGCGCATTGGCGCTTGGCCAGCGATGCGACCGTAATCGCAGCGGACGAGATGGCGATGCGCTTGCTCGGCGTGCAGCAGCGGCGCGAACTCATCGGGCGCCGCATCGACGAGATCTTCGACATGCGCGCGGAAGAGATGGTGGACCCGGTGGCTCCCAGCGCGGTGGGTCTGTGGCCGGTGCGCGATGCAGCGCTGGGGCGACGGTATTTCGCCAGCTTGAGCCACGAATCGACCGACGTCGGCTTTTCGAGATATCTGGTGCGCAGCATCCGGGCTCCCGATGTCATGCAGCTCGCACCTGCCCACGGCACGAAGGATACGCTGGCGCTCGAGGATCTGGCGGGGGAGGATTCGCAGATGCTGCGCATCGTGCGCAGCGCGCGTCGCGTCGCCGCCTCGGCGGTATCGGTCATGATCCAAGGCGCCACCGGCACCGGGAAGGAGCTGTTCGCACGCGCTCTGCATGCCGCCAGCGGCAGGTCGCCGTTCGTCGCGCTCAATTGCGCGGCCATCCCTGAATCCCTGATCGAGAGCGAATTGTTCGGCTACAAGTCGGGCGCGTTCACCGGCGCGCGCCGCGAGGGGATCAAGGGCACCATTCTGCAAGCGTCGGGCGGCACGCTCTTCCTGGATGAGATCGGCGATATGCCCCTGGCACTGCAGACCCGGCTCCTGCGCGTGCTCGAAGAGCACGAAGTCGTGCCGTTGGGCGCCGATAAGCCGATGAAAGTGGATTTGCGGGTGGTGTGCGCGTCGCATCAGAATCTGCGTTCCATGATCGCGCGCGGCCAGTTTCGGGAGGATCTGTATTACCGGCTCAACGGCATCACGCTCGAGCTGCCGCGATTGGTCGACCGCTCCGACAAGGAGCAGCTCATCCGAAAAATGCTCGGTGCCGAGACCAGCGACGGCCGGCCGGTGGCAATCGAAACGGACGCTTTTCAATGCCTGCTGGAGTACGACTGGCCGGGAAACATTCGCGAGCTGCGCAATGTCATCCGCACGTCGCTGGCAATTTGCGACGGCGGCGTGGTGCGTCTGCGCGACCTGCCGAGCGAGGTGCGCCAGGGCGCGCCGGAGCCGGTAGAGCCGCCGCGCATGGCGACCGATGAAGCGACCGATGAACCCATCGACTCGGAAGACCCCGACCTGGCGCAGGATCTCTCGCCGATCGAGGCGGCCGAACGGCAGGCGTTGGTCAAGGCCATTCGCAACACCGACGGCAACATGGCCCGCGCCGCGACACTGTTGCAGGTCAGCCGCAGTACGCTATACCGTCGCTGCCGGCGCCTGCGCATCGTTCACCGGGGTCTGTGAGGCCGACGCGGCGCACGCGAAATACTCAGACGGGCTGCCGATGGCATGTAACCTGCTTGGGCTTTGCTGGTTATGGCCCATGCCCGCCACCATGCAAGCTCCGGTTCCGGACGACGCCTCCTCAGACTCGCCCCCGGCATCCGCTTGAGCGGCGATGCGGAGTCGTCCGCGGCGACACTGCTGGTTTCAAGCGCGGGCAAGGTGCCTCTCAACGAGCATGCCGTCGTCATCCTGGAATTGTGCGACGGATCCCGCACCCGCGACCGCGTGGTCATGGATGCCATCTTGCGGTCATCGGGCACGATGCGCGCCGCCGACGTGGCTGAGTTCCTCAACGCGGCCCAGTCGCGCGGGTGGCTCACCGACCACGAATGATGCACTGCGA
The DNA here is from genome assembly GCA_963799885.1 of uncultured Gammaproteobacteria bacterium. Classification (GTDB taxonomy): domain Bacteria; phylum Pseudomonadota; class Gammaproteobacteria; order Steroidobacterales; family Steroidobacteraceae; genus Bog-1198. The sequence continues at coordinate 236,818 of CAWCYX010000013.1, forward strand.
TAGCGGCTTTGCTCCTAGTCGCGCTCCTCCGGGCATTGGGCGGCGGTCTCGACCAGGGACTCCGCCGGGTAGAGCGCGACCAGTCTACGCATCACGCCATTGGTCCAGCCAAAACCATCCTGCGTGGGATACTCGCCGCCGCCGCCGCGCCGACCGGTGTCGACCACGTCGTACTTCTCCACGAGCTTACCGGTCTGCCGATACAGGTGATTGACTCCGGCCATCCAGCGGCACGCAATGGTGGCCGCCAATGACGGCTGATGATGGCGGCGCAGGCCGTCGACGGCTATCCATTGCAGAGGGGCCCAGCCGTTCGGCGAATCCCACTGCTGGCCGGTGTCTCGCGGGGTGGTGACGATGCCGCCGGCCTTGAGCAGCGAGTCCCGCGTGGTGCGGGCAACCGATTGGGCCTGAAGCGGCGACGACATGGCCACGAACAGAGGGTAGAGGGTGGCCGCGGAAATCCCGGCAATGCGCTGGCGGCGCGTCCAGCGATAATCGAGATAGGCGCCGGACGGCTCGTCCCATAGATACCGGTCGATCGCTTTGCGGCGCCGTATCGCCAGCTGTTCGAATTCGCGCCGGCAACTCGAGTCTCCGGTGCGCTTGCAGCCGGCGCTGATGGCCTGCTCCAGGCCGAACAGCAAGCTGTTGAGATCGATGGGGATGATTTCCGTGGTATCGAGCGAGGCGCGGGTCCTTGCATCGGCGAACCAGCGTGAACTGAAGTCCCAGCCGCTTTCGGCGGCTGCACGAATGTCGCGGTACAGTTGGCGCGGTTCGCGCGCGCTGCCCCGCGCCAATTCCGTGTCTTCCGCATACGATTCGTCGCGGGGCGTGTCCTCATCATCCCAATATCGATTGAGAGTCGAACCGTCGTCGAGCATCACGGCATGCAATCGAGCCGAGCCCCGCTGCAGACCTGACGCTCCGCGCATCCAGAAAGCGTATTCGCGTTTCAGCTCGGGCAGGTAGCGGCCGAACGCCGCGGGCGGGTCGTCGGCCGACAGCAGTCCCACCATTTCGAAAAAGAACGGCGGCTGCGAGCGGCTGAGGTAGTACGTGCGGGCGCCGTTCGGGACGTGACCGAAGGTGTCGATCAGGTACGCAAAATCGCGCACCATGTCTTCGGCCAGCTCCGGCCGGCCGCTCTGCATCAATCCCAGCATCGTGAAGTATGAATCCCAGTAGTACATTTCGCGAAAGCGTCCGCCGGGAACGACGTAGGGGTAAGGCAACGTCAGGAGCGAGGCGTAGGGCGGCGCGGTCTTGGTGGTGCGGGTCAGTTGATTCCAGAGCCGGTCGATATGGGTGATCAGGGAATCGTGACCCGGTTCTGCGACCTCGGACGTGGCTTCAGGCGGCAACGCGAAATGCGCGTCGACGAAGGTTTTCAAAGCCTCGGCGGACTGCGGCTGCTCCCGACGGTACGCCGCGAGGATCCGCTCCGGCGGCTCCTTCGGCACGGCATCGGCAAAGGTTTTGCCGTCGGGAAAGATTCGCGCCGACTGCACCGCGACGAAGAGTTCCCGAAACACGGCTTGCGGGGGCGCGGTGCGGGGAGTGCCGGATGGGCGCGATTGAATGGCCGCTGCGAGCCCGAGTGCGCATGACAGAACCCCGATGATCACAACCCGCCGGGCGGCGACCCGCGGGGCGGCAAACCGCGGGGCGGCAAACCGCACACTATTCATTGGCGCCTCTTTCCTGGATGTGCCGGACCACTTGACCTGACGGCAGCCTCGAGATCGCAACATCAATGGCCTTGCCGCGAAACGCGACGTTCACCAGTTTAAGCGAGGTGATCTGCCGCGGGAGGGTAGGGTGATATCTCTCGGCCAACCCGTGGCTCTCGATGCGCAAACCGGAGAGCCCGAATAGAAACGCCTGGACGAACCCACCGGAGGTGGCGAGCAGATAGATGCTGTCGTTCTGCGGGGTCTCGCTGCGCACGTTGAACGGTGGTTTCAAGAACGGATCTGTCGCGCCACCGCGTCCGCCTACGAAGTCATTGAAGTAGTTTGCATCGCCCACATCGGCGGCCTGAATGGCCAGCATCACCAGCACCATTTGGTTGGCGCGCCCGCGTATCGGACCGACGGCGTCGAGGGAGTGCCGAAACAAGCCTTGCAGGGTAGCTGCGTCGGCATCGAAGTCCAGGGCCGGAATGCTCAGCATGGGAACCGACGTGGCCATCCAGGAGCTGGTCTTGTCGTGCGCCGTCGTGGGATCGAAATCGAAATAGCCGCCGTGCTGCCCCGCCGCCGGTAGATAAAGCCCGTCGGCCACCTCGCGCCACCGCGAATCGGGGGTTTCTTCGAGCGCTGCCGCCGCGGCGATTGCCGCCTCGAGACTCCGGTGCGCCACCTCGTTGGTATAAATCTCGTTATTGACATGCGCATAGTCCTCCTCGGGCGACGTCACGTCCAAAATCTCGTAGCGCCGGGCCGCGGTCTTCGCGGCCCGACTGACCCAAAAATCCGCCACGGCCCGGATGACGGGGAATGCCTCCTCCCGCAACCAGCGCAGGTCGCCGGAGGCCAGATAGTATTGCCACTGAGCCAGCGCGACCGCGCCGTTCACGTGGATTTCCCGGTCGGCATTTTCCACGGCGAATTTCGGGGTCACGTCCTCGCCGTTCCACGGATCGGCCTCCCACGGATACATCGCGCCGGCAAATCCGTGCGCGCGTGCGCGTGCGAGAGCCTGCGGCAGCGTCCGTTGGCGAAAGGCGATCAGGGACTTGGCACGCTCCGGATGGAGCGGCAGCAGCGCGGGAAACACCCACAAGTCGTTGTCCCAGAAAACATGACCGAAATAATTGCTGCTGAATCCGCAGGCTGCTGCCGGCCAGCTGGTGCCCGGCGCCGAGTTCTCCAGCAGGTAAAATAGGTCCGAATGCAGCGTGCGCTGGAGTTCGGAATTGCCGCCGACGAGAATGTCCGACTTCCAGAGCGCGTGCCACGCCGCCACGTGTGCGGCCTCGAGCTCCTGCAGGCCGGCGGCGCGTGCCCGGGCGGCGACCGCTGCCGCACGCGCGCCGGGGCCAGAGCCGGGGGCGCGGACGCCGGCAGTGCCGCCGCTTTCGAGTTCCCATCCCGTGGCGGAAGCCGCCACGAACTTGGTGAATCGATAGGAGCGGCCGCTTTGCACACGGCCTTCCACCTCGAGTATGACGGCATGAGCCGCCCCGGCATCACCGGTGCGTCTCGTCGTGATCCGCGGCATGCGGAGGTGCTGCGGAAGAGCGATCGCCGCACCCACGGCGATCGCCCGCCCGGCGATCGCCTCGCCCGCCATCCACAGCGTATTGGCGTCGTCGCCGTCGCCCGCTGCGATGCCGGCGATCTGGCCGTGGTACCAGATGGCATCGCGCTTTCCACCGCTGGCAAGATCCGGCTGATTCGATGCAACCGAGGCGGCATTGAACTCGTCCGCGCTCATCTCGGCCAGCGGCAACCGCCGCGGCGGCGGCGGCGCTCGCAGCGTGAATCGTACGCGGATCCTGCCGGTGAACTGCGGCGTCAATTGCAAACTGACGGCGGCCAGGTGCGCGTCGCTCATGCTCACGAAACTGGTGACGGATATATCCGTGCTATGTGCCCGGCTGCGCCACCGGTAGTGCGTGTCGAGCAAGCCGCCGCGCATGTCCAAGGTCTGCCGGTAGCCTGAGTGCGTGTGTACGCTCACCCCGCCGGCATTGAGCCACTCCGCACCGTCGTAGTAGTCGATCTCATTCCAGCTCGGAATGGCTGCGGGTCGCGATACATCGTTCGCAGTGTAGTCCATGACTCCGACCATTTGCGCCGGCGTCGGGCCCGTGCCCGAGAGCGAACTCGCCATCGACCAGTAGCCGTTGGCGAGATAGGTCGGATAGTAGTTCTGGAAATTGCGCTCCGTCGCGGTCAACTCGAAGGTGTCGAGCGCGAGCTCCCGAGCCGGCACAGCGCCCGCCGCCGGTGCTGCCGCGTGAACTGCCGCCGCCGGTGCCAACAGCATCGAGAGCGAAGCCGTCGCTAGAACTCGGACCATGCATTGCTGCGCCGGGGGCGTGGCGGTTTGGATGCCACGCCTCCTCATGCGGTTCAGAATTTGTAGCGAAGCTGCACATTGACCTCGCGGCCGAAGATCGGCCTCGCCATCTCGAAGTTGTTGACGATGCCCGAGCCGGAGCCTACCGCAATTCGGGCATTTCCCTCGGTCAGCCCGAGCTCATTGGTGAGATTCGAGCCCTGCACGCGCATCTCGAAGTGCTCGCCGACTTCCGCTACGACACCTGCGTCGATCGTGAAGTAGCTGGGCAGGATCTGTTGGTTGGCGATGTCCTCGTAACGCAGGCCGGCGTGGGTGTAGGTCGTGAAGAAGCGCAGACTGCCGAAGTCCATCGGCAGTTCATAGGCCGGTGTGAGCCGGAACTGCAGCCTGGGCTGGCGCTGCAGATAGTTGCCGGTGTAGTTGGCGCCCCCCAAGGTCGCCGAGGCGATAGCTCGAATATAAGTGGCGCGCTGCCAATCTCCGCTCAGATCGAAGGTCAAGTGGTCGAATGGGCTCCCAGCGCGCTTCGAAATCCGTGCCGGGGCGAGGAGGAGCCATAGGTCGCGGTGACTGAGGTGCCGGTGGATGTGAACTGCTGGAACGGCACACCGGTAAAGGTCCGGTGCCAGACGCTGACGACGCCGTAGAACTCGCGGGTCTGTATGCGATAACCGACTTCGTAGTTCTTGATGTGCTGCGTCTGCGGCTGACCGCTGCGCAGGTCATCGAAGCCCGGGAAGTGAAGCCCTTGATTGATACGCCCGTAAACCGACATGTGCGGCGTGATTTCATAATTCGCGCCCACGCACCACGAGCCGAAGGTGTGGTTGTATTCGGTGCACTCATTGCTGCCGGAAGTTTCGCAGCTCACGCCTTGGTTGAAGGTGCCATTGGGTACGCTGACGCCTTTGTTGTAGAGATGCAGCGGATTGGCGTCGAGATCGGTGGCGGTATCATTTTCGATGGTGCCGTGGTCCACCTGCTGTTCGATGCGGTAGCCGGCATCGAAGAGCCATTGGTCGAACTTCCATTGATCGGAGGCGAACAGCGCGGTGTTGCGGCCGTTCCAGTTTTCGTTGAGCGCAAAGAACGTCGCGCCGAGCTGGCCAGCCGGGTTGGTGACATTGACGCCGTTGTTGAGCGTAAGGTCCACCAATTGCGCATTCTGAGTGCCGGTGATGAGTTCGTTATTGCCCAGCCACCAATGATCGTTTGACGAATAGGTGGCGAGATAGCCGCCCACCGTCAGCTTGTCGCCCTCAAACAGATCGAAGGTGAAACGGAGGTCGTCGGTGAAGGACTGGATTTGCTTTTGCACGATCCAGAAGCCCAGCGAGGCCACGAAGGAGTTCGGATTGAGGGCCGCGCCGGTGCTGACCAAGGTGGCCGTGCCGCTGGTCGCGGGCGCCACGCCTGCGAGAGCGGGGTTCTTGTTGGCGGCCGTGACCTGGCTGCTGATAAAGGAGCTCAAGGTCTGGGGCGGCAGGTTGTTGAACAGGCAGTAGCAGTCCATCTCTCCGGCCGAGTACATGAGCTTGTTGGAAAGAGATATCGCATCGCTCAACTGCAGATCGAGGTCGCTGCCGAACATGTGCAGATTGGCGCCGCGGCCTTTCGCAAGATCCGCGGTGAGGGGAACGCCACCGGGGGTCTCTTGAACCGAAATGCCACGCAGGCCACTGCCGGCGAAAGTCCCGGTGTTGGGATTGAATCCCGGGAAGGCGGAGACGCTCTGACTGGTGCCGGTGCCGGTGACGGTTACCGGAATGTCCGTAATGAACAGATTCTTGTCGTTGAGATCGCGGGCGAAGAACATGATGGTTCCGGCGTCGAGCGTATGGGTGACCGTGGCGGTGATCTGGCCGCCGTCGTCCGCGGGAAACTGCGAATTACGAACACCGTTGGAGTTGCGGTAAAAGCCGCCGATGCTGGCAAACCAGCCGTGCGGTCAGCGGCCCGCTGTAGAAGCCGTCGACGCGGTACATGCCTTCGAAGCCATAGGTGATGCCGAGATCGCCATGCGGGGTCGCCGTGCCCTGGCGCAAGATGAAATTCGCGGTGGCGCCCAGCTGGCCGTTGGAGAGCACCACGCCGGGACCGCCCTGCAGCACTTCGGCGCGCTCGACGCTCTCGTCGAGGCGAAACTGCGAGGAGTTGTCCATGAAGGACAGGGTCGGGACCGGAAAGATCGGCGAGCCGTTCAACTGATAGGTGACGTAGGGTGCGTCCCCGCCGCCCGGAAAGCCCGCCAACTCGATGTTCGCGCCGGCGGCGCCCGCGCTCGACTCGGCCCACAAGCCCGGCACGATCTTGAGCAGATCCGCCGAGCTCGATGGATTGACGTCGCGAATTTCTTCCAGGCTGGCGGTGGTGATCGAGAAACTGGCATCGAGCTTCTTGATGCCCTTGGCCTGAGCACTTCCCGTAACCACGATCTCATCCAACGTACTGGTATTGGCGGCGCTGGCATCGGTCTGAGCGGCAGCCGGCTGCGCTGCGGCCGTATCTTGGGCGCCGGCGTGACCGCCGGCCAGCAAAGCGCCGCTCAGCGCGAACAGCCCTGCAATGCGCGTAAATAGTCCACGATGATTCATGTTGTCGTCCCCCTTGTTTTGAGTGTCGTTGCCGGCCGCGCCGGCGGCGGCGCCGGGAGCCTTACCCGGTGCAGGCTGCGTAGCGTCCGTCTTACTTTCCAAATTGATGGCGATGCTCGTATCGCTCACTTGGGTGAATGTCAGGCCGCTTCCTTCGAGCAATTTGCGCAGTGCATCCTGCACGGTGAAGTCTCCGCGGACGCTCACGGTCTGGTGGTGCTCGACGAGAATCGTCGAGAACACCAGCGTGATGTCCGCTTGTCGGGCAAATTCGGTGAGCGCCGATGCGGCCGGCTGCGCTTGAATATCGAAATGGCGCATTGCGTTGTTTGCGTACGCCGGTGCGCCAACCATCGTCAAGGCCAGGCAACGGATGAATACCGCGAATCGTCGCTGCATGAACTCCCCCGAGAGGTTTCCCTTGGCGCCGTTTATGGATGTCGGCGCGTGACGGTCCTCAATGAGAAAGACGGTCGTCGAGGAAAAAACCGCTACTCAGGAACGAGGAAGCACTCAGGAACGAGGAAGCTACTCAGGGAGGCGGATGCTACTCAGCGGCGGGGATGCTATTCAGTGACGGGGATCGATGAATACCACACCGTTCGACCCGCGACGGATCGAGACGGGAAAGGCTGTCTGCATTGCATCGAAGAAGGCTTGGACGTCGCCGGTGCGGTAGCGGCCGCCGACCCTCAAGGCAGCGACTTGCGGGTCGTTCACGATGATGCGCGTATCGGTATATCGGCTGATTTCAGCTATCGCGTCGGACAGGGATTCGCCGTCGAAGACGACGGCGCCGTCGCGCCACGCGAGCACGCTGGACAAGCGGTGCGTGCTGACCGGCACCACCGAATAGTCATTGCCGCTCGCGGACAGTTGCTGGCCGGCGCCCAGTGTGTGCACAAGGCTGCGTGGCATCGCGCGCGCACCGGCGCCGGAAGTCGCGGGTTTCGCGTCGACCTCCGATCTGACCTCGACGCGGCCCTCGTCGACGACCACATCCACGTGCTGGTCGCTGCGCAGACGGACTTCGAACTGAGTGCCGACCGCCCGCACCACGGCGTCGCCCGCATGCACGAGAAAGGGCCTCGACCGATCGTGCGCCACCTGGAAATGAGCCTCGCCCTGGCGCAGATAGATCTCCCGCACGCTGCGCTGCAAGTGGGTTTCGACGATGGTGTTGGTATTGAGGGTAACCACCGAGCCGTCGGCCAGCGTTACAACGCGCTGCTGGCCCACCGCAGTGGCCAGGGTCTGCAGTTCGCTGCCCATTCGCATCCAAGCCGCGACGGCGACGCCCAGGACGATCGTGGCGGCGGCGGCCCACCACGTGTTGCGGCCCCCCGGCCGCGAGTCCGATGGGGTCCGTGTGAAGGTTGCAATCTTCTCTTCGCGCTTCGCCTCCGCGAGACCGTTCAAGCCCGTCCAGACGTGGGTCAGATCCTCGTAGGCCCGGCGGTGCCGCGAATCCCGGCGCAGCCACGTATTGAATGCATCCCGGTTGGCGGCGCTGACCGAGTCGGTGTCCATTCGCCAGACCCAAGCGGCCGCCTCTTCGTCGATTTGAGACCGGGTGCGTAATTTGAAAATCTTGCTCATTCCCCTTGCCCACCGTCGCGCACCCGCGGGGGTACGGACCGATTGTTCGCATCGCTCGCGTCCATCAAGCCGGTTTCGCGCAGGTATTCCCTGCAGCGAAGCAATCCCTTGGCCACATGTTTCTCGATGGTGCTGTGGCTGACCCCGAGAACTTCCGCGATCTCGTCATGGGACAGCCGGTAGACCTTGCGCAATACGAAGACACGCCGGCACAGCGGCGGTAAACGGTCGACCGCGGCACAGAACAATTCGAATCGACGGCGCGCATCGATCTGCTCATCGGCGGGCGCCTCACTAGAGTAGACGCTTAAGCTCTCGAAATCCCCCACGCTGTCCGTCGATTGTGCGGTCTGGCGCCGGGCCCTTTCCACGGCGGTGTTATGTGCAATTCGAAACAGCAGCGCGCGCGGCGACTCGATCTCGCGAAAGTCGCGCAACGCGTACATTCGGACATAGGTCTCTTGCACCAGATCTTCGACGTCCTCCGCTCCGGAAGTGAATTTGCGCAGATAGCGGTGCAGCGCCGCCCGATGGCGGAAGATCTGATTCAGAAACCAATCTTGTCTCTCATCCCCCATCGTCTCTCATCCCCCATGGTTGGCGAGGCTACTCCTGGCCGCGTATGATTCCAACCACCCCGTCGATGAACGCCATGCACACTCTAGAATCGTTCCATCCCGCCGTCGCCGCGTGGTTTGCGCGGACTCACCCCGCGCCCACCGAAGCGCAGGCGCAGGCGTGGCCCGCCATCCAGGCGGGGCGCGACGTGCTGGTCGCGGCGCCCACCGGCTCCGGCAAGACGCTGGCGGCCTTCCTGGCCGCCATCGACCAACTCGTGAAGGAGGGCGCCGCCGGCGGGCTCGCGGACGAGACCCGCGTTCTGTACATATCCCCGTTGAAGGCGCTGTCGAACGACATCCACCGCAATCTCGAAGCACCCCTCAAGGGGATTCGCGCGGAACTCGCGGCGCTTGGGCTGCAAGATGTCGACATTCGTACGGTGGTGCGAACCGGCGACACCACGCAATCCGAACGTGCACGCATACGCCGCAAGGCGCCGCATATCGTGGTCACCACGCCGGAGTCGCTGTACGTGCTGCTGGGCTCGCAGTCCGGCCGGAGCATGCTGGCGACTTGCCGTACGGTCATCGTCGATGAGATCCATGCCGTCGCCGCCAACAAACGCGGCTCGCATCTGGCGCTGTCCCTCGAGCGTCTGCAGACACTCACCGGCCGCCGGCCGGCACGGGTGGGACTGTCCGCAACGCAAACCCCCATCGACGAAGTCGCACGCTTCCTCATAGGTGCAAACCGCCCGTTGAGCGACGTCGTCATCGTCGATTTAGGTGCCGCGCGCAATCGCGATCTGGCGCTGGAATTGCCGCCCGCGCCGCTCGAACCCGTCATGTCGGGCGAAGTCTGGGTGAAGGTGTACGACCGACTCGCGGAACTGGTCAGGGAACACCGCACCACTCTGGTGTTCGTCAACACGCGCCGTCTGGCCGAACGGGTCGCGCGCCATCTCTCCGAACGGCTAGGCGAGGAGTACGTCGCCGCGCACCACGGTAGTCTGGCCCGGGAGCACCGCTTCAAGGCCGAGCAGCAATTGAAGCGCGGCGAGCTCAAGGCGCTGGTGGCCACCGCCTCGTTGGAGCTGGGTCTCGACATCGGCGACGTCGACCTCGTTTGCCAGATCGGATCGACTCGTTCCATCAACGCGTTTCTGCAGCGCGTCGGGCGCGCCGGACACGCGGTCGGCGGAACATCCAAGGGCAGATTGTTTCCGCTCTCGCGCGATGAACTGGTGGAGTGCACGGCATTGCTCGATGCGGTGCGGCGCGGCGAGTTGGACCGGCTCGTGATCCCGCGCAACGCCTTGGACGTGCTCACTCAGCAAATTGCCGCCGAAGTCGCGGCCCGCGAGTGGTCCGAGGACGCCTTGTTCGAACTGTTCCGCGCCGCCCATCCGTACCGCGATCTCGAGCGTGCCGAGTTCGACGATTGCGTCAACATGCTGGCGCAGGGATTCAGCACGCGCCGCGGGCGCCATGGGGCGCTGCTGTATCGCGACAGCGTCACTCGGAGCCTGCGGCCGCGAAAGGGCGCGGCACTGACCTCCATCACGTCCGGCGGTACGATTCCCGACAACGCCGACTACAAGGTGGTACTCGAGCCCGAGGGTTTCTCGGTCGGGTCGGTCAACGAGGATTTTGCCGTCGAGAGCCTGCAGGGCGACATCTTCCAACTGGGTAATACCTCGTATCGAATATTGCGCGTGGAGCGCGGCACGGTGCGCGTCGAAGACGCTCATGGTCAGCCGCCGTCGATTCCTTTCTGGCTGGGTGAAGCACCGGGCCGTTCCGACGAGCTGTCGGCGGCGGTCTCCCGCCTGCGGGAGGAAATCGGACGACGTCTCGACGGCGCTGCCGCGGCGTCGCCCGGCGCGGCGCTGCATTGGCTGATCGAGACGGTCGGGATCGATGAGTTCGCTGCCGCTCAACTGGTCGAGTATCTGGCGGCGGGCCGCGCTGCGCTGCAGGGATTGCCGACGCTCGACACTGTCATCTTCGAGCGCTTCTTCGATGAAACCGGCGGCATGCAGCTGGTGATTCATTCATCGTACGGCAGCCGTGTGAATCGGGCCTGGGGGCTGTCGCTGCGCAAGCGCTTCTGCCGCACCTTCAACTTCGAGCTGCAGGCGGCCGCGACCGAAGATCACATCGTGCTGTCGCTCACGCACGCGCATAGTTTCGAATTGACGCAGGCCGCCCGCTACTTGAGTTCGAGCACCGTGCGCCACGTGCTGGTGCAGGCGCTGTGCGCGGCGCCGATGTTCGGCGTGCGCTGGCGGTGGACCGCGGGGATCGCCCTGGCGCTGCCGCGGTTTCGCGGCGGCAAGAAGGTTCCGGCGCAGATCGCGCGGATGAACGCGGAAGATCTGCTGGCGTCCGTGTTTCCCGACCAGGTGGCCTGCGCGGAAAATCTGCCGGGCGAAATCGAGATCCCCGATCACCCCTTGGTGCGGCAAACCATCCGCGACTGTCTGGAGAGCGCGATGGATGTCGACATGCTCGAAGAGGTATTGCGGCGCCTGGAAGCTGGGCGGATTCGGATCATTGCGCGCGATCTCACCGAGCCTTCTCCGCTCGCGCTCGAGGCGCTGAACGCGCGTCCCTATGCCTACCTCGATGACGCTCCCCTGGAAGAGAGGCGCACGCAGGCGGTGATGTCTCGGCGCTGGATCGATGCGGCGGCGGCGGCCGACATCGGGCGGCTGGACCCCGAAGCCGTCGCCAGGGTTCGCGGCGAGGCGTGGCCCGATGCGACCACCGGCGATGAATTGTGCGACGCCTTGTCATGGCTCACGTTCCTGAGCGACGAGGAGGTGGGCAAGAATGGGGTGTGGCCGGGTTTGATCGGAGAACTCATCTCACAGGGGCGGGTGATCCGCATCGAGGTGCCGCGACAGCGCACGCTGTGGGTCAATACCGACCAGAGGAGCCTGTTCGAACCACGAACACCGTCCTCGGACGACGCGTTGGTGACCATCATCCGCGGGCGCCTGGAGGGCCTCGGGCCGGTAACGGCCGCGCAGCTGGGCGAGCCCCTGGGTCTGCCGACGCAATCGGTGAGCGTGGCATTGGCTGCGCTCGAGACTGAAGGTTTTGCAATGCGCGGCCGCTTCACGCCGGATGCCGACGGAGAGCAATGGTGCGAGCGCCGCTTGCTGGCGCGCATCCATCGCTACACCGTCAAGCGCTTGCGCGCAGAAATCGAACCCGTGCAGGCACGGGACTTTCTGCGCTTTCTGTTCGACTGGCAACGGGTGCTCCCGGAGGCACGGCTGCAGGGACCGGATGCGGTGGCGGCTGTGCTCAATCAGCTCGAGGGCTTCGAGGCGCCGGCCGGCGGATGGGAGAGTGACATCCTGCCGGCGCGAATAGCGGAATACGATCCGCATTGGCTGGACGAGCATTGCCGCGCCGGCCGCTTCGTCTGGACCCGGTTGCCGTCGCGTCGCGGCGCCGTAGGTTTGGCGGCGGGCCCTATTCGTTCGACACCCATCACACTGCTCGCGCGACGCAACGTCAAAGTATGGTCTGAGCTGGGGCAGCCGCACGATCCGGCTCAACTCAGCTACAAACCGCGGACCGTCCTCGACTTCCTGCGGGATCACGGCGCTTCGTTTTTCGACGACATCGCCGACGGCGTGGGCTTGCTGCCGGTCGAGGTGGAAGAATCCTTGGGAGAGCTGGTTGCGCTCGGCTTCGTCAATTCCGACAGCTTCGGCGGCTTGCGCGCACTGCTCGTGCCTGCGAACCGTCGCGCATCCTCGAGCGGGCGCGGCCGCCGCGGCCGGCGGATGGCGCTGTTCGGCATGGCGGATGCGGGGCGATGGGCCATCGTGCGGCGCGATTCACCGGAAGCGGCGCGGCGACCCGGCGATAACCCCGAGGCGGCCCACGCCGTCGAGCAGGTGGTGCGGTCGCTGCTGCGCCGCTGGGGCGTCATCTTCTGGAAGCTGCTCGCGCGCGAGGCGGATTGGCTGCCGAGTTGGCGCGACGTGTTGCTGTGCTGCCGGCGTTTGGAGGCGAGGGGCGAGATCCGCGGCGGCCGTTTCGTGGCCGGATTCGCGGGTGAGCAGTTTGCGACTCCCGAGGCAATCGAGCCGCTGCGCGAGGCGCGCCGCCGGCCGCCGACCGGCGAGTACGTGTCGCTCTCCGGCGCGGATCCCCTCAATCTGCTCGGCATCCTCACTCCGGGTGCGAGGCTGCCTGCGCTGACCGGTAATCGGCTGCTCTATCGCGACGGGCTTCCGATGGCTACGTTCGCGGCCGGCGAGGTGAGCTTCCGTGAGACGCTGGATCCAAAGGGAGAGTGGGAGGCGCGAAATGCCCTGCTACGGCGGCAGATCCGCCTGCTTCCAGCCGCCGCCCAAGGCCTCGATGAGGGTGACGCTGGCTTGCAGGCGGTTTGAAAACACGGATAGGGCGGTCTCTTCGCTGCTGAGGCGCGTCGTCTGCGCGGTGATGACGCTGCTGTAGGGTACGGTCCCCGCTTTATATTGATTGAGCGTGAGCTTCTCAGCCTCGATGGCGGCCGCGACCGCGGCGTCTTCGACCGCCGCCTGCTGTTCCAGAACACGCAACGTGACGATCTCATCCTCGACTTGTTGGAAACCCGCGAGGACGGTTTGCCGGTAGGCGGCGAGATTGGCGTCGTAGGCGGCGCGCGCCTGCGCCACTTGTGCACGACGCAGTCCACCGTCGAAGAGCGTTTCCGCCAATTGGGGCCCGATGGACCACACGCGGTTCGGCACCTCGATCAGCCGGCTGAATGCGTCGTGCGTGTATTCATCCGAAGCCGACAAGGTACAGGTTGGGGAAGTAGGCGGCCTTGGCGACGCCGATTTGCGCGTTGGCCGCGGCCATTTTGCGCTCGGCCTCCGCCACGTCCGGTCGTCTCTCCAGCAGCGCGGACGGAACATCCGGCGGGCACAGTCGGGACGTCGGCGCGCATGGCGGTCGGCGCCAGCGAGAAGGACGCGGGTTGTTGTCCGAGGAGAACTGCGATGGCATGTTCGAGGATGCCGCGCTGGATCTTCGCGTTGATCTGCTGCGCCTGGCTGTTCAGGAGCTGCGCCTGGGCAGTGACCACGTCGGCCTTGGCGGCGACGCCGAAGTGATAGCGGCTCTCCGTGATCTTGAGCGATAGCTGCTCGGCGACGACGATGTCGTCCAGGATGCGTTGCAGCTGATCCTGGGCGCGCAGCTCAAAGTAGTCGGTCGCCAGTTCGCTCTGTGCCGAGAGCGTCGCCGCCGCCAGCGCCGCGGCACTCGCCTGCGCGGATGCGCGATCGCTCTCGACCGTGCGGCGGATCTGGCCCCAGATGTCCAGTGTCCAGTTTCCGGACACCCCTGCCGATACGGTGGTGCGCGTTCCGGACCCGCCCGACACCGCCACCCCCGTCACCGTGGTACCCGCCTGGCCGCGCCCGCCGCACCGCGCTGCGCGCCGACGCTGGCGGACAGCGTCGGCCAAAGGCCGGCCTGCGCCTGAGCCACCAAGGCGCGTGCCTGCTCGAATGCCGCGGCGGCCGCCTTGACGTTTTCGTTGGAGAATCGAAATCTTGCGTCTCGAGCGCAGACAAGTCTTCATCGTTGAAAATGTTCCACCAAGGCCCGCGGTTCATCGACATCGTTCGGCTCGCTGGGTTTCCAGTCGGTCTGCTCCTTGTAATTGCGATGCGGTCTCGAACGCCGGCCGCTGATAGTCGGGCCCCACGGCGCAGGACGGCGGCCAGCGCGATACCGCAGGCCGTTGCGCAACAGCGGGTGAGGCGGCGAGTGAGACCGCGAGTGAGACGGATCACGTAGCCGGCTCCGCCGGGCCGTAGCCGGCAGCGCGCGCCGGCGGCGTTTCCCTGGGATGCTTGTTTCCGCTTCCAGTAGCGGTGCACGTACAGGTACACCACGGGCGTGGTGTACACCGTGAGCAGCTGACTGACGATCAGGCCGCCGACGATCGAAATGCCCAGGGGCCGGCGCATCTCGGTGCCGTCGCCGTAGGCGATGGCCAGCGGCAGCGCGCCCGCGATGGCCGCGCAGGTGGTCATCATGATGGGCCGGAAGCGCAGTGAGCAGGCATGAGCGATCGCCGCGCGCGGATCCATCCCCAAGGTGCGCTCCGCTTCGAGCGCGAAATCCACCATCATGATGGCGTTCTTTTTCACGATGCCGATCAGCAGCAAAATGCCGAGAAAGGCGATGAGGCTGAATTCCGTGCCGGTGGCCATGCAGCGCGAGCAGCGCGCCGACTCCGGCGGAGGGCAGCGTCGACAGAATGGTCAGCGGCTGGCTGTAGCTTTCGTACAGAACGCCCAGCACGACGTAAATCGCGAGCAGCGCCGCGGCCAGCATCAACAGCGGCGTGTTGCTGCTGCTTTGCTGGAACAGCTTGGCCGTCCCGTAAGCGCCGCCGTGAATGGTGGTCGGGACATGGATCTCGTTCATTTTCTTTTCGATGGCGTCCAGCGCCGTGCCGAGCGATTCGCCCTCCGGCAGGTTGTAGGCGATGGCGATCGAAACCGATGTCCCGGTGTGGTTGACGCTCACCGGCGTGGTGCCGGTGAGGAAATGGCTGAACGCCGCGAACGGCACGACGCGTCTCCGCCGCGACACTGACCGCGGATCCGGTCGAGGTATTGCCGCCGCCCGGCATTGGCCAGCGAATTCGCCGCCAGGTTGCGCGGCGACATCCTGCGGCGACCGCGCGTCGCGCTCGTGGCCGGCTGCTCCCGAGAGCGTGGTGGTGCCGGCCACGGCCTGCGTGGCTTGCGTGCCGCTGACCGCGCCGCCCGCGGTGCTGATGTAGAGTTCCTTCAAGACGTCCGGGTTCTGCCAGAATTCGGCGGCGCCACCTCCATCACCACGTGGTACTGCTGCGGGCTGAAGGGGTTGTAGATCGTCGACACCTGGGCCTGCGCGAAGGCATCGCCCAAGGCGTTGTCGATCTGCATTTCGGTCAGGCCCAACCGCGAAGCGGCGTCGCGGTCGACGATCAAATCGGCCTCGAGGCCGCCGGGCTGCAAGTCGGAGTCCACGTCGGTCACTTCGGGTATGTCCTGAAGCGCGGTCCGCAATTGCTGTGCCCAGGTACGCAGCTCGACGAGGTCGTCGCCGAGCAGCGTGTATTGATACTGTGAGTTGGCGGAACGGCCGCCGCCGCCGCCGATATCCTGGACCGCCTGCAAGTAGGCCGCGACGCCTTCGACCCTGGCGAGCTTCGGCCGCAATCTTGCAATCACCTGATCGGCCGAGATGCGGCGTTCGGTCAGCGGCTTCAGCGCAATGGTCACGTTGGCGCTTGCGCCCCCGCCTCCCGGCCCGAATCCACCCGTTCCTACCGAACCGGTCACCGTGTTGACCGCAGGATCCTGCTGAATGATGGCAGCGACTTCCTGCAGTTTGCGCTTCATGAATTGAAACGAGCTGGCCGCATCGCCGCGGATGCCGCCCTGGAGTTGACCCGTGTCCTGCTGCGGGAAAAAGCCCTTGGGAATGACGACGTAGAGATAGACATTCAGCACGATCGTGGCGCCGAGCAACAGCATCATGAAGCGCCGATGATGCAGGGCCCAGTGCAGACTTCGTCCATAGCCGCCGCGCAGCCTCTCGAACCCGCGGTCGAAGGCGTTCGCGAATCGCGACGGATTGCGGTGCTCCTGCCGCTGCAGCAACCGCGAGCACATCATGGGAGTGGTAGTCAGCGAAATCACCAAGCGAGATCAGGATCGACACCGACAGAGTGACCGTGAATTCGCGGAAGATCTTGCCCGACGATGCCGCCGGCGAACATGAATGGAATGAACACTGCGATCAGCGACAAGCTCATGGAAACCACCGTGAACCCCACCTCGCGGGCGCCCAGGACGGCGGCGCTCATGCGGCCCATGCCGGCCTCGATGTGCCGGGTGGTGTTCTCCATCACGACGATGGCATCGTCGACGACGAAGCCCGTGGCCACGGTCAAGCGCCATCAGCGAAAAATTGTCGAGCGTGTAGCCCAGGAGGTACATGGCGCCGAACGTGCCGATCAGCGAGACGGGAACCACCAAGGCCGGGACTCAACGCCGCGCGGTAGCTATTCAAGAAGATATATACGACGAGAATCACCATGGCGACCGCCAGCATCAGGGTCTGTTCCACCTGGCGCAGCGAGGCGCGGATCGTGACCGAACGGTCGAAGGTGACCACCAGATCGATCTTCGGATCGATCGAGCTCTTCAGCTGCGGCAGTTCTGCCTTCACGGCATCGATCATTTCGATGACGTTCGCGCCCGGCTGCTGAAACACGGTCACGAACACCGCCGGCTTGCCGTTGTACAGGCCGTAGGTGCGGACGTTCTCGGTGGCGCCATCCTGCATGTCGAGAACCTGGGCGACGTCGCCGAGGCGCACCACCGCGCCGTTGCGGTTGGCGATGATGAGATTGCGGTAGGGCGTCCGCGTCGCGCGCGTTGTCGTTGGTGTAGATCTGGTAGCGCAGGTCGGCGGACTCGATCGCGCCCTTCGGCGCATTGGCGTTGGCGTTGGAGATGGCCGCGCGCACGTCCTGCAGGCCGATGCCGTACTTGGATAGCGACTGGGGATTGATCTCCACGCGAACCGCCGGCAGCGCGCTGCCGTTGACGTTGACGCCGCCCACCCCTTGGATCTGCGACAGGCGCTGCGAAATCACCGCGTCCGCCGCGTCGTAGATCTGTCCCTGCGTGAGCACGTCGGAGGTCATGGCGATGGCCATGACCGGAAACAGCGCGCTGTTGATCTTGCGGTAGGAGGGATTGCGGGTGAGCGAGGACGGCAGATCGGCATGCGCGGCGACGATGGCCGCCTGTACGTCGCGCGCGGCGCCGTCGATGTCGCGGTCCACGCCGAACGTCAGCTGAATGTTCGAAGTGCCGACTCCGCTGGTCGAGGTCATGTCGTCGACATCTGCGATGGCGCCCGAGATGGCGTTCCAAGGGTGTCGCGACCGTGGCCGCCATGACCTCTGGGCTTGCGCCGGGCAGCGCCGCGGAGACGAAAATCGGCGGGGACATCGATGCGCGGCAGCGGCGCCACGGGCAGCAACATGAACGCCACGGCGCCGCACAGCGCGACGCCCACCGTCAACAAAGTGGTTGCCACCGGCCTGCGGATGAATGGCGCCGAAATGTTCACGTCGGGCTGTCCGCAAGAGTGGCGTCGCCGGCATCGTGCGAAGTGCGGCCGCGAAACCGCGCGGCGATCCGATCGAACGACAGATAAATTACGGGCGTGGTGAACAATGTCAGGACCTGGCTCACCAGCAGTCCGCCCACGATGCTGATGCCGAGCGGGTGCCGCAGTTCGGAGCCGGTACCCGTGCCGAACATCAACGGCAATGCGCCGAACATGGCGGCCACCGTGGTCATCAGAATCGGGCGGAACCGCAGCAAACACGCCTGGTAGATGGCTTCGCGCGGCGAGAGGCCCTGATCGCGCTGGGCATCCAATGCAAAATCGATCATCAGGATGGCATTCTTCTTGACGATGCCGATCAGCAAGATGATGCCGATCAGCGCGATGATGGTGAGGTCGTCGCCGGCGAGCATCAGGGCCAGCAACGCGCCGATCCCGGCCGACGGCAGCGTCGACAAGATCGTGACGGGATGGACGAAGCTTTCGTACAGAATGCCGAGCACGATGTACATGACGACCACTGCGGCCACCAACAGCAGCAGTTCGTTGTCGAGATTGCTGCGGAACGCCAGGGCGGCGCCTTGAAACGTGGTGCGAATGCTGTTCGGCATGCCGGCGCCGCGTTCCGCCGTCTCGATGGCCGAAACCGCGGCGCCCAGCGAAATGTTGGGGGCCAGATTGAACGAGATCGTGGTCGCGGGAAACTGCGCCAGATGATTGATGAGCAACGGCCGCGTCTCCACGTCCACTTTGACGATGGCCGACAGCGGCACCTGCCCGCCGTTGGCGGAGGGCACGTAGATGGATGCCAGCGAATCGACGGTTACATACGAGCGCGGATCGGCCTCCAGGATCACGCGGTATTGATTCGATTGGGTGAAGATGGTCGAGACGATGCGCTGGCCGAAGGCATCGTAGAGAGCATTGTCCACCGTGCCCACGCTGATCCCGAGACGCGCGGCGCTGTCGCGATCGATGGTGACGTAAGCCGCCAACCCGTTGTCCTCCTGGTTGCTGACCACGTCGGCGAGTTCCGGCTGCTGGCGCAGAATCGACACGAGCTTCGGCGTCCAAGTGGACAAGGCCGCGGGATCGGCGCTCTCCATGGTGAATTGATACTGGGTGCGGCTGACCGTGTTGTCGAGCGTCAGGTCCTGGACCGGCTGCATGTAGAGCGTAACACCGGCCACATCCGCTATTTCCGAACGAAGCCGGCTTATCACATCGGCAACCGTCGCGGTGCGCTGATCGCGCGGCTTCAAATTGATGAGAAATCGCCCGCTGTTCAACGTCACGTTGTTGCCGTCGACGCCGATGAAGGAGGACAGACTCTGGACATCGGGATCCGTGAGAATGGCGACGGCGAGCGCCTGCTGGCGATCGGCCATGGCGCGGTATGAAATGTTCTCGCCCGCTTCCGACACCCCTTGGATCAGGCCGGTGTCCTGATCCGGAAAGAACCCCTTCGGAATCAGTATGTACAGGAGCGCGGTCACGACGAGCGTTGCGGTTGCGACCCACATCGTGAGCCGCTGGTGATCGAGCACCCAGGTGAGCCTGCGGCCGTACCACGCGACGATGTCGGCGAACCAGCTGTCCGGACTCCCGTTCGGCGGCGGCATCCGTGCGGCGCTTGAGAAGTTTTGCGCACAGCATGGGCACGAGCGTCAGGGACACCACCGCCGAGATCAAGATAGTGACGGCCAGCGTGATCGCAAATTCGCGAAACAGTCTGCCTACGACGTCCTGCATGAAGATCAGCGGAATCAGCACCGCAATCAGCGAGACCGTCAGCGAAATGATGGTGAAGCCGATTTGTCCGGCGCCTTTGAGCGCGGCCTCCAAGGGGGGCTCGCCCGCTTCGATGTAGCGGGAGATGTTCTCGATCATGACGATGGCGTCGTCCACGACGAATCCGGTGGCAATGGTCAGGGCCATCAGCGACAAATTATTGAGGCTGAAGTTGGCCAGATACATCACGGCGAAGGTGCCGATCAGCGACAGCGGCACAGACAGGCTCGGAATGATGGTCGCCGGCACGTTGCGCAGGAACACATAAATGACCAGCACCACCAGCACCACCGCCAGTCCGAGTTCGATTTCGACGTCCTTCACGGACGCCCTGATGGTGGTGGTGCGATCCGTCAGAATGGCGACGTCCACTCCGGAGGGCATGGATGCCTGCAGCATCGGCAGCAGCGCTTGGATTCGATCGACCACATCGACGACATTCGCTCCCGGCTGGCGCTGTACGTTGACGATCAATGCGGGCATCGAATTCATCCAGCCGCCCAACTTGGCGTTCTCGGCGCCGGCGACCAGGGTGGCGACATCCTTCAGACGTACCGGAGCGGCGTTTTTGTAAGCGACCACGATGTTGCCGTAATCGTCGGCATTTCTGATCTGGTCGTTGGTGTTGACCGTGTAAGCGTTGCTCGGGCCGTCGAGCGTGCCCTTCGGCCCGTTCTGGTTGGCGTTGTTGATCGTGGTGCGCAAATCATCGAGGTTCAAGCCGTACGCGGCGAGGGCGCGCGGATTCACGACCACTCTCACGGCGGGCCGTTGTCCGCCGCTGATGCTGACGACGCCCACACCCTTGAGCTGCGAGATCTTCTGGGCGATGCGCGTGTCCGCCATGTCCTCGACTTCAGTGAGGGGCATGACTTTGGAGGTGATGCCCAGCGTCAGCACCGGCGCATCGGCCGGATTGACCTTGGCGTAGATCGGCGGTGCCGGGAGGTCCTGGGGCAACAGATTCTGAGCTCCGCTGATGGAGGCCTGCACCTCTTGCTCGGCGACGTCGATCGGCAGCGCCAAATTGAACTGAAGGGTGATGA
Source organism: uncultured Gammaproteobacteria bacterium (assembly GCA_963799885.1). GTDB lineage: Bacteria > Pseudomonadota > Gammaproteobacteria > Steroidobacterales > Steroidobacteraceae > Bog-1198. The sequence continues at coordinate 257,605 of CAWCYX010000013.1, forward strand.
CGGAGGCGCCGGCGGAACTGGTCGAGGACATTTGGTTCAGGCCGGGCATGTGTACCGAACTGCTTTTCCAGGGGCGCCGTGATGGCCGAGGTGATGACTTCGGGGCTGGCGCCGGGATAGAAGGTCTGCACCTGGATGGTGGGGTAGGCCACTTCGGGCAGAGCCGACAAGGGTAATTGCCGGTAGGCGATCGCGCCCACGATCAGGATGGCTACCATCAACAACGTGGTCGCCACGGGACGCAGAATGAATATGCGCGACGGATTCACTGCGCGTTGTTGGTGCGTGGGCGGCGGTGGGCGCCCGCAGGTCGTTTGGCGGGCGTCTGCCGCGGGCGTCGCGCCTGCCGCAGGCGCGGGCGCAGCCGACGGCAGTTGGACCGTCGCGCCGTCCCGCAGACGGTCGCCGCCTTCGGTGACCACGACATCGCCGGCGGCGACGCCGGAAGCGACGGCCACACGCTCGCCGTCGACGGTACCGAGCTTCACCGGCCGCACCGCGACCGTCCGGTCCGCGTTCACGAGATACACGAACGTGGTGACGACGCCGTTCGGGGCGCCGCGCCGCACCGCGGAGTTCGGCATGATGAGCTGATTCTGCAGCAGGTCCAGCAGCAACGACACGTTGACGAATTGATTGGGAAACAGCGAACCGTCGGCGTTCTCGAATTGTGCGCGCAGCTTGACCGTGCCGGTGGTGGTGTCGATGGTGTTGTCCATGGTCGACAGCTTGCCCTCGGCCAGCTTCACGACGCCCGCGTTTGTCGTACGCCTCGACCGTCATCGCAGCTCCCCGCACCTTCTTCAGCAGCGCGGAGACGTTGTCCTCGGGAACGGAGAAGATCACGCTGATGGGCTGCACCTGGTTCACCACCACGATGCCGTTGGTGTCGCCGGGCGTGACATAGTTGCCCTGGTCCACTTGACGGATCCCGACGCGGCCGGACACCGGCGAGACGATGCGGGTATACGCCAGGTTCACCTGGGCGGTCTTGACCTGTCCTTCGTCCGACTCGATGGATCCCGTGTACTGGTCCACCAGCGCACGCTGGGTGTCGAGCTGCTGCGCGGCGATGGAATCCTCCTTGACCAGCCCCTCGTAACGCTTGAGATCCAGCCGCGCGTCCGCCAGCAGCGCCTGATCGCGACGTAGATTGCCCTGCGCCGTCTGCAGCGCCGCCTCGTACGGACGGGGGTCGATCTGAGCCAGGACATCGCCGGTATGAACAAGTTGCCCTTCGGTGAACAAAATTTTCTGCAGAGTGCCGCTGACCTGCGTGCGCACGGTCACGTTGGCCAGCGTCGTGACCGTGCCCAACGCCGGAATCCGGACCTGGATGTCGCCGGGCGTCACCGTTGCGACGCCCACCGCCACCGGTCCGTTCTGGCCGCCTCGCCCCGTGCCGGGAGCCGTGGCCGCTTGCGAGCGGTGCCTGACGATCAACACGATGACGGTGAGCAGAATGGCCACGACGGCGAGCACCAGCAGCGCCACCCGGTTCCTCCGGATGAAACCCCGCGGGCCGCGGGCGGGCGTGGGCATACTGTTATCGCTATCGTGTATCACATGTTCACCCGGCAGGAGTCCGACAACCCATTATCATAAATCAGATGACCATCACTTTACGGTCTTACCGGCGCAGTAACTACCAATGACGAAGAGCAAAGCGCCAATGTTCATCCAAGTGTGAGGAATCGTTAAGACCGGGGGCCGCCCGGGCGATGCCTTGTAACGGATCGGTTAGACTTGCGGTCGTCTTGATTCAATCATGGCATCGCACATTAGACGGAGTCGCTATGCAGGCACATTCCCCGATTCTTCGCGGCCTTTTTACCATGGTCCTGGTCTTGGCGCTGACCCCGGCAGCGACCACCGTCGCGCACGCCGCAACCGCCTGGACGGAGGGTAGGAACTACTTCCTCATCTCCCCTCCGAAGGTCCCCTCGGTCGCGCCCGGCAAAATCGAGGTGACGGAAGTATTTTCATACGGGTGTCCGGCCTGCAATCTATTCGTTCCCACCATGCACAAACTGCAAAAGTCGCTGCCCCCCAACGTGGTGCTCGACTATCTGCCGGCGTCGTTCAACTCGAGCGAGGACTGGCCGATGTTCCAGCTTGCCTATCTGACCGCACAGTCGCTCGGTATTGCGGATCAGTCGCACGACGCCATGTTCGACGCGGTGTGGACCACCCGCGAACTGTCGGTGATCGATCCGGCGACCCAGCGGATCAGGGAGCACTTGCCGACGATCGAGGATGCGGCGCGCTTCTACAATCGCCGCTCCGGCGTGCCGGTCGATAAATTCGTGAGTGCTGCCAAATCGTTCGCCGTGGACGTCAAGGTACGCAGCGCCGAGGAAGCGATACAGGCGTACAAGGTCGACCGCACGCCGACCATTATCGTGAACGGGAAATACCGGCTGTTCCCTCAATCGGCCGGCGGCAACAACGACGATGTGATCGAGTTGGTCAACTGGCTGGTGGCCAAAGAAACCAAGTAGTGGATGCCGGGGTATTGCTTTGGGGATTGTTGTTCGGCTCGATCGGGTTCGGTTTTTTCCTGTACGGCAGGAAGCAACGCGCCGTCGTGCCGCTGGTATGCGGTCTGGCGCTGATGATCTATCCCTACTTCATCCCCAACGTGGTTGCGCTGGTCGCGATCGGAGTGGCGCTCATCGCCGTTCCGTATTTCTTCAAGTTGTAAACGGCACACCATGAACAAGCTGTTTCGCTACCACCCGAGAGTGTGGATCGCCTTCGCCGCCGGCACGGCGATTTTTTTCCTTCTGCCGCACTGGTCGATCATCACCCGCATCCTGGTGTGCTGGAATTGCGCTGTTGTCTTGTTCCTGGGGTTGATCTATTCGTGGATGGTGGGCTTGAGCGCCGAGCGCATTTGTACCCGCTATATCGATGAGGACGAATCCGCCGAGTTCATTCTCGTCATCGTGGTCATTGCCGCCCTGTTGAGCGTGATCGCCATCGTCGAACCATTGGCGACCCTCAAACAGATGACGGGGGCGAGGCGGATCGCGCATGTCGGGCTCGCGGCGCTCACTCTGGTGAATTCCTGGCTTCTGGTTCCCACCATGTTCACGACCCATTACGCCGACATGTTCTACAGCGTTGCGGAAAAGGATCGCCCGCTCGCCTTCCCCAATACGCCGATGCCGGTTTTCTGGGATTTCGCTTATTTCTCTTTTACCATTGCGGCCGCCTGCCAAACCTCCGATGTAGCAACAACCAATCCGGAGGTCCGCAAGGTCGTGATCGCGCACACCTTGGTGTCATTCTTTTTCAATGTGTCGATTCTCGGATTCGCGATCAACATCACCGCCGGCATGATCGGCGGGGGTTGACTTTTCAACCCGTCAGCGCAGCGCCTCGTTCAGCAGTCGCGCGAGACGCAACCCGGCCCGCTGTAGTTGCCGTGCCACGATGTTGACGGCATCGGCCTCGTACCTTGCGTCGAGCATGATCGCGCCGCCGGGATCGGCTGCACGCGCGTGCAGCGGACCATAGACATCATCTCGTGCGATCCGGAAGGACTCTTTGGCCCAGTCCGCGGGCGAGCCTGCGCTCCAGGCACGGCGGTCATCCTCGGAAATCCCGGCGATGAGTTCGCGGGAGACGTCCTCGGCGCTCCTGCCGAGGCGCTCGACGAAGACGGTGTCCCAGTAGTGATGCAGGCTACCGGGGGAACTTCCGGCGCTTTTGACGCGCAGGTTGTTGCCCCCGCGATCGTGATCGTCCGCGGCATGCAGCGGTTGATGGAGGTCGCCGACCAAGTGCAGCAGGAATTGCAGCGCCAAACGCTTCTCTTCCGCCCCCGTGGCCGGACTCCGCAACTCACGATGGAACTCGCCGATTTTGTCGAGGATGCAGTCGTCCGCGGGACCTTCGGATGCCTTGCTGCCTATGGTAAGAGCCGGATGGCGGAAGCACGCCTCTTCGAGGTCGGGCCGATCGAGTTCGATATTGATGTAATGCCACTCACGCGTCTTGAGATAATTTCGGCGTGTGGTATCGCGGTCCGAGTCTCGAAATTTGTCCGCCCAGGTTGCCTCTTCGGCGATACCGGTGCCGCGGGTCAATCCGCTTGAGTCCTGTGCCAGCAGCGTGATCGCCCGGGATCGCACCGTAGGCTCCAGGTACTGCTGGGCGATCAACCCGACGATTTCGTGTCCTTCGTCGCCCCAGCAATGCCCTGTCTCCGGACGCAGTATCGTCAACCCGACGAAGAATATGGCGATGGGGAGGCGCATGGTGTAAACCTTCATTATCCGTATTTTCAAGATTGGTGCCCGTTCATGAGTTCCAAAGTAGTGGCGATCCTCGAAACCCGGACCGGGGCTCATTTGGGCGAACTGATTGCGCGCCGCGGCGCCGTCCCGATGCTGGCGCCTGCGCTGAAGGAGGTTCCGGAAGTCGATCCCGAGGCGGTGAGCTCGCTGCTGGACAGTTGGCGCGCCGAGCCATTCAAAGTGGTCATCTTTCAGACGGGCGTCGGCACGCGCGCGTTGTTTCAAGCCACGGACGCGTTGGGTAGAACGGAGGAGATGCTGCAATTGTTGGCGGCCTCCGTGGTGGCGGTACGTGGACCCAAGCCCACCGGAGAGTTGAACGCACGCCAGGTGCGCATCGACCTACGGGCGTCCTCGCCGTTCACTACCGACAACGTCGTCGAATCCCTGGCCGGCATCGCGCTCGACCGGGCGCAAGTCCTGGTGCAGCGCTACGGCGCAACCAACCAGGCATTGAGCGACGCGCTCGAGGCGCGGGGTGCGAGGGTACGGGAGATCGCCATGTATCGGTGGGCGCTGCCCGCGGACACTCAACCGCTGAAGGACCTGCTCGACGCGCTGGCCGGTTCGCGGGTGGACGCGGTGGTGTTTACCAGCGCCGTGCAAGTCCAGAACCTGTTTACCGTCGCGGCGGAGCAGGGACGTTCCGAGTCCCTCGCCGGTCTGCTGAGCGGTCTCGTGATCGCATCGATTGGACCGGTTTGCTCGCGGGCGTTGCGCTCTTACGGAGTCACTCCGTCTTTCGAGGCCAATCCGCCAAAATTGGGGCCGCTGGTGTCGGCGCTCGAAGCGGCGTTGAGCGCTCGCTAGGGAGGCCGCACCCAGCGATAAACGGCCCCCGGATAGGGAATCTTCCAGGGGTCGAAAACCCCCGTAATGAAAATCGTACGCGCGCCGTCTTTGCCGAAGCCGATGTTGGTCACATGGGGCGTGGGAACCTTGATGATGCGGATGAGCTTTTTGTTGGCATCTACCACCAACACCCGGCCGGAACCGTTCTGCGCGATGTAATAGTTTCCGTCCGGACCGAGTTTGAGTCCATCGGGTCCATTGTAGGCATCCTCATGAGGGGTGGGCGGCGCGAGGTCGCGCAGGCGTGCCCAAACCGCTCTTTGCCCCAACGTGCCATCGGCATTGATGGGAAAGGACAGAACTCGCCCGGCAAGATCTTCAGAAACCAACAGACTCTTGCCATCCTTGGAGACCGTGAGGCCGTTGGAATAATGAATGGTAGCGGCAACCTCGGTGACCTTGCCCGCCGGGGACAGATAGAGCACGGCTCCCGTGATGGGCGCGGCGATGTCGTAGACACCGGATGCCGAGAAGTAAATGCCGCCGGCGCTATCGGCGGCGAAGTCGTTGGGACCGGTGAAGGGCTTTCCTGCGCTGTCCCGGTCGATGGTGCGGATCACCTTGCCCGCCTCATCGAGTTCGACCACGGTGTTCGCGTCGTAACAGGCAACCAACAAGTGCGCGCGGCCATACGGGATTAGTCCGGAAGCGCCGCAGTGCTCGCCGCGCCAGTAGACGGCGGTGCTCTTTCCATCCCAGATCTTGATCCCCGGCCCGCCGTATTCGAGGTAGAGCAACTTGTCGTCCCGCCACACGGGGCCTTCAGGATAACTTGCGTGAGGGTCGACGACGTCGATGGCAGCCCGCGCAGCGCCCGTCCATCCGGCAAGGACGAGGACGATGACACTCAACCTCCAGCGCGCTCGGAATCCACTGCACATCGAGTATCCGTCCCCTTGGCTTTCGCGCAACATCGATTTACCGCGGCGCATCTTCGCAGATCGGCGCCCGGTAGCGGAAACTTTGTCGGTGTCATTCCGACAGGCACTTGGCACATTTTCCGACGCGCGGGGCGTGGGAGTTCTCTCAGGACAGCCGCGGTGAACCGTGTATAAAACCTGTCTGCAAAAACGCCCGTCTCAAAAATCGCGCCCCCAGGAGAGAAATCAATGGCCACCCAGACCTCAAACGGCAAACCGTTCTTGACCGACGTACAAACCCTGCGCGACAGGGCGCGCAAGCATATGGACAAGGGGGCCGTAACCTCGTCGTACCAGGGTGATGTCGGCAAGACGATTGAGATTCTGCAAAGCGTGTTGGCCACCGAAATCGTATGCGTGCTGCGTTATACAATGCATGCTGTGACGGCGACCGGCATCCATAGCGAGGGGGTCAAGGCGGAGTTCTCGACGCACGCCAAAGAGGAAGCGGAGCACGCTCAGCAAGTGGCCGAACGCATCAATCAGCTCGGCGGCAAGCCCGACTTCAATCCCGACGGCCTCGCATCGCGGGCGGCCTCGGAGTATGGCAGGGCCGAGAGCCTGGTCGACATGATCAAAGAGAATCTGGTGGCCGAGCGGATCGCCATCGAGCACTACCAAGAATTGATCCGCTACTTCGCCAATGAAGACCCGGGCACTCGCACCATGCTGGAGGGCATTCTCGTCGTGGAAGAAGAGCATGCCAACGACATGAGCGACCTGCTGGTGGCGCACGAAAGCCAGGCGGGGACCTCGAATTAGCTGACCCGCACAGCAGCGCAGGCACACCCTGCGCAAGGTGTGCAGCCGTGTGATTGAGTCAGTGCCGTGTGATCGAGTCAGTTACTGGCGCCCACCGAGGGTGGATCACTCGCGGGAAACGATTCGTCGAGGGCTTCATCCAATAAATCTTCCTCGTGCTGGCGCTCGCTTCCCTCCGGGTGCCTGCGCATATATGCAGCTGCGTACGAGCACACGGGATTCACCGTCCAGCCGGCAGCGCGTGCCGCCTCCACTGCGGCATGCATGAGTTGGGCTGCGATCCCTCGGCCCGCGATGGCCGGAGGCACCCCTGTGTGGGTAATGGTCATGACACGGTTCGACAACCGGTAGTCGAGCAAGGCGCGTTCTCCGTCCACGACGGTGCTGAAACGCTGCGCCTCGGTATCGTGCTCAACGTGGCTCATGCTCTCGCTCCGGCGGATGTTCCGGATGCGCCGGTGCCGCCGGATGAGGCGGCGGCGGCGGGGCCGGATGAGGCGGCGGCGGGGCCGCATGAGGGGCTGCCTGTGGCGGAGGCGCCGGTTCGGCGGCTCGGCGTTCGGCCGGCGGCATCGCCTCACGCGGTTCGGACTGAGACCGGGGCGCGTCGTAGCGCGGCTGTTCGGCGGGCCGTGGCGGCGCGGGTGGCCGCGACGCTGGAGCGCGTTCGGCTGGAGCGCGTTCGGCAGGGTTCTGGCGTTGCGCCGGGTTCTCGCGCTGCGGCTGGTTCTCGCGCTGCGGCTGGTTCTGGTGAACCACGCCGGGTGTTGCACCCCGGGCGGGGACGACACCCGCGCCGCTGAACGTTGCAGGTTTCGGCGTTGCAGCGATCGGCGGGCGCCCCTGATTGTGGCTCGCGTGAAGCGTCATGTCACGGCGCGCCAAATCCACGTGCTGTCGTTGCAGCGGCGTGGCTTCGATGTGCCGCTCGCGAGCGGCTGCAATCTGCTCGGGCGTGGGTTGCGCATGGATCCCGTTGCCGCCGTTGTAACTGACCCGGTTGACCGTCACGTTGTTGACGACGGTCTTGTTGTACACATTGGTGATGTTCACGTTGCTGATATTGTTGACGGAACGGTTGTAGTACATGCGGCCGCCCTGCCAGTACCCGCCCTCGTAACCGTTGCCGCCGTAGCCGTAGCCGTAAGGTACGCCGCCGTAGAAGCCGACATGCGGACCCCAATAGCCGGGATGCCACAGGAATACGACCCCCGAGGCTTCCCAATATCCTGGCGTCCAAAGATATTCAGGCTGAGGGGCAGGAACCCAGGTCCCGGGCACCCAGTAGTAGTCCTGGGTGTCGTCGCTCCAGGCCCAATATCCCGGCGTCCAAATGTACCCGTCGCCGGGAATGGGGGGCTGATCGTAAACCGGAAGTTCGGGAGGTGCCACGTTGACCGAAACGTCCACGGACATTTGCGCCAGGCCTATGCCGGGCAGCAACAGGGTCAGCATCGCAGGCAGCAGGAATCGACTCCAAGCCTTCATCATTTCGGTACTCCAGGTAAAAACGCAGGCCTTTCGTAGGGCCAGCCCCTCCAGGGGCATTTAAGATTGGGCGAATTATAGGCCGATCATAGCGAAGTTAGGCGCCGCCGCCCCGCCTCGCGCTGGACTACCTGCTGTAGGACATTACCGATAGGCGCAGCGGCGCCTTGGGCATGCCTGGCTCCCAGGGATGCCGTGGGGCACAGCCGCAGCGTGACCTGGATCACAGATCCGGTGTTTAATCGGCGTCATCCCGGCCGATATCTTCGCTGTGGGCCGGCAGCTTGGAGCCCTCGTGCAACCTGCGCCATGCGCCAAGGATCCTGATCGTGAAATGCTGCAGGGCCTTCCCCGGATTGCTAACCATCACAAGTTTGCTGCTGCCCCTGTGGGCGTCCGCGGAATCGCAGCTTCAGGTCGGACCCCGGAGCGGGAAGACGTCCGCCGCGGCGCACGTAGACTTTAGGATCGTCGTTCCCCAGGTGCTGTCTTTGGGTCTGATCGACGGGGACACCCAAGTTCCCGGTGCGCAAAGGGTGGCGATTTTCAGCAATAGCCGTAATGTGACGTTCGCCGCCAGCGGCGGTTCGATGCCCGCCGCGCGCAGCCGAGTCATCCACGCTGCCGCCAGAAAACCCATCGCGCGGGACGTTGTGTGTCAGCTGCCCGCCGACGTTGGAGGCGGCGGCCGGTCCCTGCCGCACGCGATGATTTGCACCGTCTCGATGCCGTAGTCGACGTTGCAGTGCGTGCGAACTGGCGCACAAAAACCAACCTCTATCGGCCGCGCTCAGCAGAACTTGAGCGCATCCGATCCGAACTGCGACCTGGTTCAACGTGCCTGTAGGGCAAACCCCTAATATCCCGTCCCACGCACTGGGTCGCGGTGGCAACCCGAGCGTGGGGACGGCTCCGCCGTCCCCATTTTTTAAAGCGCCGCATGAATCGACCTTCAGCACAGGAAGCAGAAATGACGACATCAGTAGCCTTGAAAAGTTTATTGGGCGCGGCGGCGTTGACGCTTCCGCTCATCGCCTTCGGTGAATCGAATCTCCAGACGGGAACCACCGCGCTCACCGCAACGGCGCACGTGGACTTCTCGATCGTAATTCCGAAGATTCTGTACTTACGGGTTGGTACCGGTTCAACCTACACGGGCGCGACGCCTGCGTTGTCGTCGGTCGGCACCATCGATGCCATCAGCTTCTCCCCGGCGGCGGGCACGGTGGGCAACGGCACTGCGGTTGCCGGTGTCGGCGGCGATCTTACCGGCGGTGTCGAAACCGCGGCCATCGTGAGCAACAGCGGCAACGTCACGCTCAGCGCCTCGACCGGCGGCGCGCTCAGCGACGGCGCAGCGGGCGACTCGATCCCGTGGACGCAGATCACGACCACCGCCACGACCAACACTTCCGCGACGGCCCTGCCGGCCCCGGTACTTGCCAACGGCGCCAGCGCGAGCATCGTGCTCACCGCGCCGGCAACGAAGCTCATCACTCAAGACGCGAAGTGGACCTACAGCTACGCGAACTCCGTCACGGCACCGGCCGGTACGTACGGCGGCACCGTCGCGCTCAATGGTCGGGTGACCTACACGGCGGCGATGCCGTAATACCGCAGCAGCAGTAGCGACCGAACGCGACATTGCAATGCACGCCATCTGCCTCGCCGCCGCGCCCTGCGCCGCGCTCGTGTCGGGCATCGCGGTTTCCGGCCCGGCGGCGGCATATACGCTCACGCTGGCACCGGCCTCGCCCAAGACCATTTACCTGCAGGTGGGTGTCGGCAGTTTCACGGCCGACTATAACGTGGGCGGTCAGCCGGGAAACAACACCACCGTCAACGCGGTGTCTACCACGGTGGCGGCCGGCGCGGTCGGCAATGGCACGCCGCAAGCGATGACCACCGACAGCACCGCCGTCAAGAGTTTCCTGGACGGATACACCTACTGCAGCGTGCCGGGGCAACTGTACATCGGCGGTTTCTATCGAACGGCGGGCGGCAACACGGCCGTCGCACAGGTCACCGCTACGGTGCCCACGGCATTGACCAGTGCGACGGGCGCCACGATTCCCTTTTCAAAGATTCAGTGGACGTCGAGCGGCAACGGCGATGCCGGCGCGGAACCATTCCCGGCCGGGACCTTCGTGAGCGGCGGAGTCCAGAACGTCGGTGCGATGGCGAGCAACACCTGGAACGAGAGTTGTTGGACCTTCTCGTACGTGAACGACACCGTGCCTGCGGCGGGCACGTTTACCGGCGTCGTTCGCTACACGATGAGTTCGCCGTGACGCTTGCCAACCATATCGCGCGGCCGGCGGCTGCTTTTTTTTTGGCCGCGGCACTCACCATAATCTGGAGCGGGGCGGCGCAGGGAAAATCAACGCCGATCGATGACTCGGGCACGCAGGCGCTCGAACCGGCCGTTAGCCTGCGCTGGCAGTCGCCACGGCCGTTGCGTTCCGGCGGCGGCAATTTGATGGTCGGCACCACGACGATTCGAGTGCGCATCAACGTACTACCCTGGGTCCGGCGCTCGGGCCGCATCTACCTGGTGCTGCCGGCGCAGCAGCCGGGCCCCGTGAGCGCTTCCTGGGTGACTCAGGGGCGATTCCTTTCGGGCCGGGTCCGCTCCGGCAATCGCGTGCTGGTCTATACCGGCCCGATCACGACGCCGTTCATGGAGGACGTCTTCCAGTTTCAGTTCAGCGTGGACGGAAGCCTGGTGCAGCGTGCCTTTCCATTGACCTACCGCTTCGAGATGGATGAGGGATGAGCATGCGACGCAGTTCTCCCGCACTCGGTGTCATTCTCGGCCTGCTGCTCGGTGCGGCCGCGCACGCGCAGGGGTTTGCGGCGCAGGTCTCGCCGCCGCGCTTCGAACTGACGGCGCGACCCGGAAAGACGGTGCGCAACGTGATCGAGGTGAGCAATCGATCGACTACGCCGGGCCGCTATTTGATCCACACCGCAGATTGGACCCTCTCGCCGGATTTCACGGTGAACTTCCATGACGAGTTGCAGCCCGGCAGCTGCCGTCCATGGGTCGCGATCGAGCGGCCCGAGGTGGTGGTGCCCGGCAACGGGATCTTGCGCTACCGCTTCGAAGTGAGCGTCCCGGCGGATGCTCCGGCCGGCGAGTGCCGGTTCGCAGTGATGATCGAAGGAGCCGATCCGTCGATCGCCAAGAGCAATGGAATGGATCTGCCCGTTACCGGACGGATCGGCGTGATCGTCTATGTGAACGTGGGCGATGCAATGCCCGACTTGGAATTCTTCGGGCCCAAGATCGTGACGCTCAACGGCCAGCGCATCCCCACTCTGCGCATCCATAACTCGGGTGAGGCTCATGGCCGCGTCAACGGATTTCTCACCGGCAGCGACGCGAACGGCATCAAGTACGACTTTACGCCCTCGGACTTTCCCATTCTGCCGCACGAAGAACGCGAGGTATTCCTGACGCCGTCGACGGCAACCGACGAGCGTCCGACGCTCGCCTTCCCGGTCACGGTGAAGGGCACGCTCGAATGGGGCGAGCACAAGACCGAGCTGGACCAGCAGTTTGAATGAAGGCACGCGCCGACTTCACTGCCCGGTTCGCAGCGGGTCTATGCGGGCTCTCGGCGCTTGCAGGATCCGCGGCGCTTTGTGCGCAGGAAACGCCCGCTTATCAAGATCGAATCATCGGCGGCGGCACCCTGGCTCCCGACATTTCGATGGGCGAGGCCGACGTGAGCGACACCCGAGGCTTGGCGCACTCGCTGCAGATCGATGGTGTCGTGAGCGCCTTGCATTCCGGAGGTTCCGGCTCGACCGCAAACGTGGTCGAGAATGGCGTGGTCTTGAGGTCGCAGTGGGAGACCGTCAGCTACGGCGCCTGGTCGCTCGATGCCTCGGGTCGCACCGGCGGTTCGGACCTCGGACCTGCGGAACAGGGCCAGGGCGGCGTTGTGACGCTCCGGCAGCGCGCCATGCCCTTCGACGGCGGTTGGCTGGCCGACAACGCGCTGGGCGACGTGAACACGCCGGAAGTTGCGCTGGCGCGGTTTCAACCGCGCTTCTACTTGCCGACCGGCGCGGTTCAAGGTCTTGCCACGGACTGGCGCGGGCCCTCGGGTTTGCAGGTGGTCGCGGGCGGCGGCCGACCGGGCGTATACGACGGCATCGAAGTTCCCAACTTCCGGACGTTGAACGGCGAGACGGCGTCGGTCGGTGCGCAGTGGGGCCCGGCAGAGCACTGGACCGTGGGGGGACAGTGGATCGATGTGCACAATGCAAACCTCGCCATCGGTCCCGTCCTCGACGGCGGGACGCTGCAGTCGTCCGGCACCGGACTCATGAGCGCCGCCTGGGCTGACCGGGGCGCGCGTCTTCAGGTGAACTTGCTCGACGGCCAGGTCGGCGGCAAGGGCAATGCCGCGGGCAGCTGGATCGACGGCTCCCTCGTTCGGGGCCCTTGGCAGCAGAGTGCGGGGCTCTTTCGCATCGATCCGAATCTAACCTGGGGCACCCAGTTGATCTCGAGCGATATGGAGGGCGGCTACTACCGGCTCGACTACCAAGACCGGCGCTGGCTGGCGGATGTCGGGATCGACGAAGTGCGCTCGGTGTCGGGGTTGGGATCGAATACCACCTTCGTCACGGGCGATACCCGCTACCAGCTGTCGCGCGACTGGGGCGTCGGCGGTGTCGCGAATGTGAGCCGTACCGACGGCGGAGTCGGCTGGTCGCTGGAGGGTTATGTCGATCGCGCCAATCGATGGGGTACGGGACGGGCGGAGACCAATGTCGCCGCGACCCCGGTGGGCCGGGATACGGCGGTGACGCTGGATGAGACGTGGGCGACACCCGGCAGTCTGCGGCTGAGCACGTCCGCCGCGCTCGAGCGCATCAACCAGGTGCTCCCCGACGCAACTCGGCAGGACAGTACGGTACTGAGCATCGCGGCCTTCGGCGGCGGTCAATTCACGAATCGGCTGGGAGTCGAGGGTAACGTGCGCTGGGCTGCCGCCGTCCAGGGACGGGCGGCGCCCGGCGTGTCCGCGAATGTCTCCATGACCTACCAAGTGTCACAATCCTGGCAACTACTCGCGACCTACTACGACAGCCGGACCGGAGCCTGGAAGCCGATCACCGTGATTTCGCCGCTGACTCCGCCGATCGCGACCCTGGTGCCGGCGTCGCAGGAGCGGGGCGCATTCCTGACGCTCCGGTACAAGCGGGCATCCGGTTTGCACTTCGCGCCGCTGGGCGGGCCACCCGGCGGCGGGTCGGGCGAACTCGCGGGCATCGTCTATCTCGACGCCAACGACAACGGGCACTGCGACGCAGGCGAGCTGGGCGCACCCAATGTCACCGTGGTGCTGGACGGACGATTCTCGGTCCAGACCGACGTGAGCGGACGCTTCGATTTTCCGGCCGTGGCCACCGGTCATCACGTCATTTCGGTGGTTTCCGACAATTTACCGCTGCCCTGGACGCTCGCCGGGGACGGCCGGGTAGAAGTCGTGGTGACGACACGGGATCGTACCGACCTCGCGATTGCCGTCCGTCGACCGCGCTGATTTCGAAGCGGCTTCATTTTCGTCCGGGTGCTAAACTCCGGCGAGAGGGAGTGCCTATGAAACCTTCGTTTGCCATCGGCTGCGCTGCAGCTCTCGCGGCATCGCTCCTGGGCGCCGGCAGGATCGCCGACGCGTTCAACTCTCCCGAGCTCAAGACGTCGGACGCATCGGCGGTTCCCGACGCGGCGGATGCGCTGGCCGAGATCATGGTCGAAGCTCGCGAGCCGCGCTACGTTGCCCCCACGCGACGCGACCAGATCGGACGCATTTGGGCGCCCGTATTCATCAACGGCCGCGGCCCCTTCCGGCTGGTGCTCGATACCGGCGCTTCGCACTCGGGAGTCACGGCCATGGTGGCCTTGGCGCTCGGCATCCCCACCGATCAATCGCCGCCGGTCACCCTGCGCGGCGTGACCGGTTCGGCGACCGTGCCGACCATCCGGGTCGACACGTTGAGCGTCGGCGACGTGGCGGTCGATTCGCCGCTGCTGCCCATCGTGCCCGATGCGATGGGAGGCGCGGAGGGGATTCTGGGTTCCGAGGGACTGACCAACAAGCGCATTTTCATTGATTTTAAACACGATCGAATTACCATCGCCTATTCACGCGGCGAAAAGGCGGGCTTCGATTTCGTACGGATTCCGTTCCACTCGCTGCGCGGCCAGCTCATCGTCGTCGACGCGAAGGTGGGTCAGGTACGGGTGAAGGCCATCATCGATACCGGCGGTCAAACGACGGTCGCCAATCTCGCCCTGCGCGACGCCTTGGGGCACCGCGCGGGAAGGGGAAGACCCGACCAGATCATCGGTGCGACAATGGTGGCCGAGGACGGTGAGATCATCGCCACTCCGGCCATCGAATTGGGAACGATCAAGATGCTCGACCCCGGCATCACCTTTGCGGACCTGTATATTTTCAAGCAGTGGAAGCTCACCGGCGAGCCCGCGATTTTGATCGGCATGGATGCGTTGGGAGTGCTCGACGCTCTCGTCATAGACTATCGTCAGCACGAATTGCATATGCGCACACAGACCAGGGGTTGAAGGATTTACGACATGGCGTACGACGATTTCGACAAACCCGGCATCAACAAGCCGCTGATCGCGGCAGTGGCCGCGGTCGCCGCCGCGGGATTGGGCGGCTGGCTTTACTGGCGCGGCCACCACGCGCCGATGCCGACGGTGCCGGTTGGCGCGCAGCCCGAGGCCGCGGCGCCGCCGCCTGAGGCCAGGATCGAGCATCCCGTGCCCGCCTCGCCGGAGGGAGCCGCCGCAGCCCTGCCGGACCTGAACGACAGCGACAAGGCCATGATCGATGCGCTCGGCGACGCCGCCTCCGGCCAGGCGCTGGCGCAGTATCTGGTTCCTGAGAGCGTCATCCGCCACCTCGTCGTGACCGTCGATAATTTGCCGCGCCAAAAAGTTGCTGTCGACAAGCGGCCCGTCACGCCGGCGGCGGGAGCGTTCGTTGCCGACGGCGACGAACTGCATGCGACGCTCGACAAGCGGAATTTCCGGCGTTACGAGCCGATGGTCGATGTGATTCGCAAAGCCGACATGCAGCGGTTTGCAGCAGTGTACCTGCGCTTCTATCCGCTATTCCAAAAGGCCTATGAGGATCTCGGGTATCCTACGGGCTACTTCAACGACCGTCTGGTCAAAGTCATCGATATGCTCCTGGCGACCCCGCAGATTAACGGTCCCATTGAACTGGTGAGACCGAACGTCATGTACGTATTCGCCGATCCGCAATTGGAGGCGCTGCCGGCCGGTCAAAAACTGTTGATTCGAATGGGGGCCGACAACGCCACCGTGGTTAAGGCAAAATTGATGGAGCTGCGAGCGATCATCACCGCGGCGGGATTAAAACATTGACCAGAGGGGATTGGACATGAGCGTATCGACGACCGCGTTGCCGGACGGTGTCAAGGCAACGAGCAACGAATGGCTGGTGATCGGCGCTTCGTCGCTGGGTACCGTGTTCGAGTGGTATGACTTCTATCTCTATGGGTTGCTGGCCAGCATACTCAGCGCCCAATTCTTCTCCGGCGTCAACGAAACCACCGGTTTCATATTCGCCTTGGCAGCCTTTGCCGCCGGCTTCGCCGTGCGGCCCTTCGGTGCGCTCGTGTTCGGCCGGCTCGGCGATTTGGTCGGCCGCAAACACACCTTCCTCATCACGATGAGCATCATGGGCGGTGCCACCTTCTTGGTGGGCATGCTGCCCAGCTATGCCTCGGTAGGCGTCGCCGCGCCCATCGCGTTGGTTGCGCTACGGCTGCTGCAAGGTCTGGCTTTGGGCGGCGAGTATGGGGGCGCCGCAACCTACGTGGCCGAACATGCTCCGGCCGGGAAGCGCGGACTGTACACCAGCTGGATTCAAACCACGGCGACCTTGGGGTTGTTCGCCGCGTTGCTCGTGGTCATCGGCACACGAACGTGGATCGGTGAGGATGCGTTCAAAGTGTGGGGTTGGCGCATTCCCTTCATCGTCTCCGTCGTGCTCCTTGCGGTGTCGCTGTGGATCCGCATGCAGCTCGCCGAAAGTCCGGTGTTCCAGAGAATGAAAAATCAAGGAACCACGTCGAAGGCGCCGCTCAAGGAAGCGTTCGGGCAATGGAGCAATCTCAAGATCGTCTTGGTGTGTCTTACCGGTGCGGTGATGGGGCAGGCCGTGGTGTGGTACTGCGGACAGTTCTACGCACTGTTCTTTCTGGAGCGAACCTTGCGCGTCGACGGTGCGACGACGAATATTCTCACCGCGACCGCATTGGCTCTCGCCACCCCGGGATTCGTGTTCTTTGGTTGGTTGTCGGACCGAATCGGCAGAAAACCCATCATCCTGACGGGTTGCCTGTTGGC
This sequence comes from uncultured Gammaproteobacteria bacterium, assembly GCA_963799885.1. Lineage (GTDB taxonomy): Bacteria > Pseudomonadota > Gammaproteobacteria > Steroidobacterales > Steroidobacteraceae > Bog-1198. The sequence goes on from CAWCYX010000013.1 coordinate 274,356, forward strand.
GATGCTGACCTATTTTCCCCTGTTCCAGGCCTTGACGCGATACGCGAATCCCGCGCTGTACGCGGCTCAGACCGCCGCGCCAATGACGGTGATCGCCGACCCGTCCGAGTGTTCCTTCCAGTTCGATCCCATCGGCAAGAACAAATTCGATTCTACGTCCTGTGACATTGCCAAAAGCTACTTAGCAAAGGCGGGCGTTTCCTACAAGCGCGAGGATGCCCCGGCGGGCACTCCGGCGCAGATCCGCAGCGGCGCGACCGTGCTGACGGCGCCCGATCCGAAATCGGTGATGGGTGCAGAACGAAAGGCGGCGATCACGGCGTTTCAGGGCAAAGTGAAGGCGGAGTTGAAGGCGGTCGGTTATCCGGAGAAGGCCGATCCCGCGACGATCAACAAACCCATGGTGGTGTTGATACTTTGGGTGCTGGTGGTCTACGTCACCATGGTCTACGGCCCGATCGCGGCGCTTTTGGTGGAATTGTTTCCGCCGCGGATTCGCTACAGCGCCATGTCGCTGCCATATCACATCGGTAACGGTTGGTTCGGCGGGTTTCTGCCGACCACCGCCTTCGCCATGGTGGCCGCGACGGGCGACATCTACTATGGGCTTTGGTACCCGATCGTTGTTGCGGGCGTCACGGTCGTCATCGGTTTGTTTTTTCTGCCGGAGACGTTCAAGCGCCCAACGGATGGTTAGGAGTTGGTTACGCCCAACGGATGGTTGAGGAGTTGGTTACATTCCCGTCACGATGGTAGGCGTGAAGCGAACTGTGACGTTATAGGTTTATCAATGGAATAGGGTTGCCTATCCTGTTGCTCAAACCAGTAACTGTCGCAAATCAGTAACAGCGGGCCATCATGATGAAAAACATCCAGACGTCTTTTCCGTATCGCGGAGTAGTTGCGGTCCTGACCGCAGCCGCCTGCTTGAGTGCCTGCGTGGTCCAGGAGCGTGTCTATAGCCCGCCGCCACCGCCGCCTCCCAGAGTCTATTCCCCGCCACCGCCTCCGCCCGCTTACGATCAGCCGGCGGTCGATGTCGAGGTTCGTGCCACTCAGCCCCCGCCGGCCTTGCCGGACTACGAACAGCCGCCCTGTCCGGAGGACGGCTACCTGTGGACGCCTGGATATTGGCATTGGACCGGCAGCGATTACTACTGGGTGCCCGGGACCTGGGTACAGCCGCCGCGGGTTGGGGTCGTCTGGACTCCCGGCTATTGGGCGTTCGTCGGCGGAGTCTATGGCTGGCACGTCGGTTACTGGGGTCCGCACGTCGGCTTCTACGGCGGCGTCAACTACGGCTTCGGTTACGTGGGCGTGGGTTACGTCGGCGGCCGTTGGGACGGCGACCGGTATCACTACAACACGGCCGTAGTCAACGTAAACACCACTGTCGTCCACAACACCTACAACCAGACCGTGGTGAACAACGTCACCGTCAACAATGTCACGGTCAACAAGGTCAGTTACAACGGCGGCTCGGGCGGCGTGGCCGCAACACCGACTGCGCAAGAACGGGTAGCGGCGCAAGAACCGCACGTGGCGCCCACACCGTTACAACGGCAACACGTTCAGGAAGCGATCAGGAACCCGGCGCTGGCCGCGCAGGCCAACGGTGGACATCCCGCGATTGCCGCGACCCCGCGGCCCGCCGCGTTCAACGCGCCCGGTGTGGTAGGCGCGCGAGGAGCGGCTGCGCCGCCGCGAACGCCGATGGCCGCGGCAGCTCCGCACCAGCCTCTCGCCGCTGCGGGCCGCGCGGCACCTTACGGCAAACCGCCGGGCCAGCCGGGGGCGCCGCCGCCCGCGGCGCAGGCGAGAGCACAGGGTCAGCCGGCCGGGGGACAGCCAAGACCGGCGGCGCAACAAGCGCAGCAGCACAAGGCGCCGCCCGAGGGCAAGAAGGGCGAGAAGGCCGAGCACGAGCGGGATCGCTGACGCGGCTTTCGCCGCGCGACCGCCGGGTAAACGCTAAGGCTCGCTCGAGTCTTCGACAACCGGCAGGTCGATGAAGCTCAATGCCGGGCCACCATCGAATATCTTGATGGTGGCCTTTTTGTAGTCGCCGGGCTTTGCGAAAAAAATGTTCTCCACGTACGTCTGCGGGTTGCGATCGTAGAGCGGGAACCACGTCGACTGCACTTGAACCATGATGCGATGGCCGGGCAGGAAAACATGATTGGCGGTGGGTAGTGGGAAGCGGAAGACCTGGCTCTTGCCGGCCGGAATGGGTTTTGGATCGCTGAACGATTCCCGGTAGCGGCCCCGCAGGATGTCCGCGGACACCATGAGCTGATAGCCGCCCATCTTGGGATTTCGGCCGACCTCTTCCGGGTAAACGTCGATCAATTTGACCACGAAGTCGCCGTCGGTGCCGCTGGTGGAGGCGACCAGATTGGCAATGGGTTCGCCGCTTATTTTGGTCGGCTGATGGAGAACGGGTGTGCTGAAACTCAACACATCGGTGCGTGCTGCCGCATCGCGTTGATCGCTCACCAACCACGTTTGCCAGCTCGATTCACCCTCGCCGTCGATGTGAATCGGGCGCGGCAGGTAGGGCACCGGCTTTGCCGGATCGGAGACGTAGGACTCGAACCCCGCATCTGCCGGCACCGCGAAAGCCAGGGTGCCATTGGACCCGAGATAGATTTTTTTGCGCACGGTGGCGCACCCCGCGGCGCAGCCCGAAGGCCAATTGGGCAGCGACTGCCAACGGTTGCCACCAGTTTCAAATGCAGTCACGGGCGCCAGATCGAGCGGCGGCGCGTCGTCCTTGAGGAAATGGTCCAGGAAGGGCCGCAGCACATGCAGCCGAAAATACGCCGACGTATCGCTGCCGAATTCGAGGGGGCCCAAGCGGCTGCCGTCCAAGCGCTGCTGATGATGGAACCAGGGACCGAGGACGAGGTAGAGCGGTGCATGATCGGCGTGCTGCGCTTTGAGCGCCTTGTAGACGGCAATGTTGCCGTAGATGTCCTCCTGGTCCCACAAGCTGTGGACCAGCATCACCGGAACGGCAACTCCCTGCTTGGCGAGAATCTTGTCGACTGCTTGCGCCTGCCAGAATTCATCGTAGGCAGGATGCCGCAGTAATTTCTTCGCGAAACCGACCTGGTCCACGCCGCGCTTGGCCACCATGTCGGCAACGGATCCGGTCGAAAGCCACGTATCGTAGTCATCATAGTAGTCGGACCACCAGGTGACGTCGCTGCCGCGCGTCCCTTCCTGGTCGTACGCATATTTCAAGCTGTCTTGCCGGAAGGCGCCCCCATGAAACCAATCGTCCCCCATCCATCCGTCGACCATGGCATTGATGGGCACGGCGGCCCGCAGCGCGGGGTGCGGATGCACCAGCGCCATCAGCGCCGTGAATCCGTCGTAGGAGATTCCCAGGATCGCAACCTTGCCGTTGGACTCCGGGATGTTCTTCACCAGCCAGTCGATCGTGTCGTAGGTGTCGGTCGCATGATCGACCGAGGTGGGATTCAGCGGTCCTTGCAATGGCCGGGCCATCATATAGTCGCCCTCCGAACCATGCTTGCCGCGGATGTCCTGGACCACGCGGATGTAGCCGCCGGTCACGACCGCGTCGTCCGCCACGTCGGTGCTGTCGATGAGGGCCGATAAGTGAGCGCTGTTGCCCGCGGAAATTCGATTGGCCGCGCCGTAGGGGGTGCGGGTAAGCAGCAACGGTGCGCGCGCGGCGCCGCGGGGAATGAGAATGAGCGTATGCAACTTCACCCCGTCGCGCATCGGAATCATGACTTCGCGCTTCACATAGTCAAACGAGTCGACCCGCGGATCGAAGTTCGCAGGGGTCTCGTTCAAGTTCTCGGCGGCGCCCGCCAATCCCGCCGCCGCGCTTCCCGGTACGGCGAGCCAGCAGGAAGAAGTGAGCCAGCAGGCGCTGACGAACACGCTTACCGCGAGGCGCAGGATCATTGTCGGCATCATTTTCACCCGGGGGAATCGCGCAGAATTTCGCGGCCGCAGTGTGCTGTATGGAATGGCGCCGCGCAACGTCGCTTAAATCCCGGCCGTCCCGGTCGCGCCGCCGCCCGGCCGTCCAAGCAGCAATACCAGTCCCGCGGCGATCAGACACAGCGCACCCGCTGCGAAAAAAGCCGGCAGATAGGTCGCCAGCACCGTGCGCGACAAACCCGCACCGAATGCGGCGGTGGCGGCGCCCAGCTGATGTGCCGCGAACACCCAACCGAAGACCAGGTTCGCGCGCTCGCGGCCGAAGGATTTCACGGTGATGCTCACCGTCGGCGGCACGGTCGCAATCCAATCGAGGCCGTAGAACAGCGCAAACATCGACAACCCGGTATAGGTGAAGTGAGCGAACGGCAGGTACAGCAGCGACAGGCCGCGCAGGCCGTAATACCAAAACAACAAGCGGCTTGCGCTGTACCGGTCGGAGAGCCAGCCGGACGCGATGGTGCCGAAAAAATCGAAGGCACCCATGATGGCGAGCAGCCCGGCGGCCGCCACTTCGGGAAGGCCACGGTCCGAGCACAGGGGAATAAAGTGAGTCTGAATGAGGCCGTTGGTGCTCGCTCCGCAAATGAAGAAGCTCGCGAACAGCAGCCAAAAGGTCCGCGTGTGTGCGGCGTCCCGCAACGCGATGAGTGCCGCCGCCGCAATGGAAGGACGACTCGATGCGGGCGCCGCGGCGGCCGCAATGGCCGGGACGACGCCCGATGGAGCGCCTGCGATCGGTGCGCCGTAGGGTTCGAGACCGACGTCGGACGGCCGGTCGCGCAACAGCAGCCCCGCCACAATCGCCGCCGCCGCAAGCAGGGTACAGACGATCAGCAGCGCATTGCGCCAGCCGGAATGCGCTGCCACGGACGCCAGCAACGGCAGGAACACCAACTGTCCCGTCGCCGAACTCGCCGTCAGCAACCCGACGATGAGTCCGCGGCGTGAATTGAACCACCGGGCCGACACCGTCGCGGCCAGGACCAGTGCGGTGAGGCCCGTTCCAACGCCGACGATCACGCCCCAGAGGGCGATCAGCTGCCATATCCGGTGGACAGCCAGCGAGAGCGCCAGACCCGATGCGATCAAGCCGAGAGCGGTCAGGGTCACTTTGCGCACGCCATAGCGGTTGAGGAACGCGGCAGCGAAGGGCCCCATGAGGCCAAACAGCAACAACCGGACCGCCATGGCGGAGGAGATGGCGGCGGTCGACCAGCCGAATTCTCGCTGCAGCGGCAGCAGCAGCACGCCCGGAGCGCCCACGGCGCCGGCGGTGACCAGCATCGTCAGAAAGGTCGCTGCGACGACCACCCAGCCGTAATGCACGCCCCTTCGGGCGAGCGCCGCCGACAAGCGGTCGCTAACGGCCACGGAGCTTTGTCATGGAAGGGCAGCTGGTTGACATATGTACGTGTTCTTGCAGCGGCGCGAGCCGGAGCGCATCATCGTAATGTGGGCAGAGACTTCGAGCTAGGGGGGTAAACACACATGAGTAGTTCGCTATCCTTTACGGTTGCCGACGGCGTAGCCACTCTCTCGATACAGCGGGCGTCCGTCAGCAACGCCATCGACATCACCATCATCCGGGCGATGCACCTTGCGCTCGATCAAATTCAAAAAGGCGACAGCGGTGCGCGTGCAGTGGTGCTCACCGGCAGCAACGAGGTCTTCTGCAGCGGCCTGGACCTCCACTCGATCGATCTGAAAACTGTGGAGGCGCGGCAGCGCGCGCACTTCGAGATGCGGCGCTTCATGGATCCGTTGATCCTGCGCTTGAGCGGATTTCGTTTTCCCATTGTCGCGGCGGTCAATGGCGCCGCGGTCGGGGCGGGCATGAGCCTGGCGCTGGCTAGCGACATCATCATTGCCGGCGAGAATGCCTATTTCCTGCCGTCGTTCGCGCGCTTGGGGCTGGTACCCGATGCGGGCATTACGTTTCATCTGGCGCGGCGTATCGGCGGCGGACGGTCGCTCTCTTCGTTGATGCTGGCGGAAAAAATCGACGCCAAGACGGCGCTCTGTTGGGGCCTGGCCTATGCCGTAGTGCCGGATGCCGAGGTGGTGTCGCGAGCGCAGTCGGTGGCACGGCGGCTTGCCACCGGGCCGTGCGCGGTCCTTGGACAGATCCGCTCCCTGCATGCCTCGACCTTCGACAATTCGCTGCAGGAACAGCTTCGGGCCGAGCGCAGCGCCCAGGAGATGACCCTCGAAACCCATGATTGCGTCGAGGGAGTGCGCGCGTTCTTCGAGAAACGCGAGCCGAATTTTTCCGAGCACTGACCCCGCACGCCGCGCCGCGTGCATCCCAAGGGATGGCGCGTGAACCCAGGCGTCAGGGGTTGGAGTGTTGGACGCCGTAGGTCGCGTAAATCGCCGCGATGTCCTGCGGGGTGGTACGGCAGCAGCCACCCAGGAGGCGTGCGCCTGCGTCATACCAGGAGCGTGCTTGATCGGCGAATGCCCGAAGATGCGGGTGACCGCGCCAAGCCTTCGCTGCCGCATCGTAAATCTCGCCGGAATTCGGGTAGGCCAGCAGCGGTTTGCCGGTCTGCTCGCGCATCCGCCGCAGCAGCGATTCGACGAATTCGGGACGGGTGCAGTTCAAACCGACGGCGGCGATCTGTGGATAGGCTTGCAAGGCGGACGCGCACGCACCGATATCTTCGCCCTCGCAGTTGCGGCTGCCGTCCTGACAGGAAAAACTGAGCCACGCGGACATCGCGGGAAATTCCTCGAGCAGCCGCGCCAGGACGAGTGCCTCGCGCAGACAGGGAATGGTCTCGAAAGCCAGCAGATCCGCGCCCGACCCGGCCAGCACTTCGAGCCTGGGCCGATGAAAGTCCCGCAGTTGGTTATCGCTCCGCCCGTAATGGCCTCGATACTCGGAGCCGTCGGCCAGCATGGCGCCGTAGGGCCCGATCGAGGCCGCGACCAGGGGACGCCGGCGTGCTTCTCGGTTGGCAGGCACGGCCCAGAACTCGTCCCTGGCGTCGAGCGCCAGCCTGACGGCGTCGCGCATCAACTGCGCAGCCGCCTCGCGATCCAACCCGCGGCGTTCAAATGCCTCGAAGGTGGCCTGGTAGGTGGCCGTCGTAGCCACGTCGGCGCCGGCATTGAAGTAGTCCAAATGCACGGTGCGGATCAGCCCAGGCTGTTCGATGAGGATTTTCGCCGACCACAGGGGGTCGAGCAAATCGGCGCCGCGACGCTCGAGCTCAGTGGCCAGCGCGCCGTCCAGGACGACGACGGGCTGCACCGCCAACAGCGCCTCAAGTGGACGTTGCATTGAGCCACCTTGAGCCGCTGAGATAGGGGCTGCCGGTGACGAAATAGCGCAGACGCGCGTCGGCGCCCTTCGTCAGGCCGATTCGCGTGCTCTCGCCGATGGCATCGACCGTGCTGCCGTCGCTGCCGATCCACAAGGGGCCGCCGGCAAACAGATCGATACCGTCATGCCGCAGATCGACCTGCATAGCCGACGCCAATCGTCCGGGTCCGCGCGCGAGATCGAGCAGCCGGCCTTGCTTGCGCGTGCCGCCCGAATCCCAACGCGCGCGGCGCATATGGTCGATTCCCGCCAGAGGTTCGAGTGCACGCAGCAGCACCCCTGCGCCGGTTCCGCTCCGCTCGCTCGAGACATTGAGCATGTACGAGGTGCCGTAGCACAGATACACATAGGCGTGGCCGGCTTCCTTGAACAGCGTTCGATTGCGCGGCGTCATGCCGCGAAACGCGTGACAGGCCGGATCGCCAACAAGGTAGGCCTCGGTCTCTACTATGCGGCCCACAGCCCGGCCTCCGACGAACTCGCGTACCAGCAGCTTTCCCAGGAGAAAGCGCGCGAGCGCAACCGTGCCCTCGGGCACCACGGAACGGAGGAGCGGCATGACTGCGGCATGCGGCGCATCGCGCACCTTGGCGTCTGCTAATCTCAAGGGATTACCCACATACTGGCATTATTGTGACGCACAGTCCGCCGTTCAAGTCTCATTCGGTTGCATTGCCGATCGTTCTGCTGATCGTGGCGATGGCGAGCTTCCAACTCGGCGCGGTCGTTGCCAAGCAGTTGTTTGCGGTCGTGGGGGTCGCGGGTGCAACGGCGCTGCGGTTGGGACTGTCGAGCGCGATACTGCTCGTGGTGTGGCGGCCGTGGCGCGTGCGGCTCAACATGATCGAGGCTCGGTCCATCGCAATCTACGGATTGGCGATGGGATTGATGAATCTGTTTTTCTATTCCTCGCTCAACCGCATTCCGCTCGGGATTGCCGTCGCCTTGGAGTTCACCGGACCCCTCGCGGTCGCCATGGCGGCTTCGCGCCGGCCGATCGATTTCGTGTGGATCGCGCTTGCGGCGTTCGGATTGATCGCCATCCTGCCGCTGGGAACCGGCTCGCAGAGGCTCGACCCCATGGGCATCGGTTTCGCGCTTGCGGCCGGTCTGTGCTGGGCCGTCTATATCGTGTTCGGTCAGAAGGCGGGCAACGCGCACGGCGGCCAGACCACGGCACTCGGCACCGTGGTGGGCGCCATCGTCATCGTGCCCTTCGGCATCGCACAGGCCGGAGCAGCGCTGTTGTCGCCGGCGCTATTGCCGGCCGCCGTCGCCGTCGCGCTGCTTTCGACTGCGCTGCCATATTCGCTGGAAATGTACGCGTTGACCCGCTTGCCCACTCGGACATTTGGCGTGCTGATGAGCGGCGATCCGGCGCTGGGTGCGCTGTCAGGCCTGGTGTTTCTTGGCGAAAAATTGAGCGTCGTGCAGTGGGCGGCAATAGCCAGCATCATGTTCGCCTCGGCGGGCAGCGCTCAGACTTCGCGCGGCGGGCCGCCGCCGGCGCTACCCGATTAGGCAAATCGCGAGGTAGAGAACGCCTGCGCCGAGCAGCGTCATCGCGGTGGTGAGAAATTTCGGGTGGGCGTGATAGCTTTCGGGGATGAGATCGCTCGCCCCGATATAGAGAAAGAAACCGCCGAACAACGCAAGCGCCACGCCGAAGCCGTCGCCGGGCAATGTAAAAAAACACGTGGACACGATTCCGAGCACCGGCGCCGCCGCGTCCAGCAAGAGCCAGCGGAACGCCTCCTTGCGGGTGCCGCGATTCTTCAAGACGATGTTCATGGTGTTGATTCCGTCCGAAAAATCATGGGTCAGGACCGCGATCGCCACGATGATGCCGATAGTTTTGGAGGTCTGGAAGGCAAGCCCGATCGCGACTCCGTCGAGTACGCTGTGAATGCACAGCACCGCCGCCGTGAAGCCGGTGCGACGCGTGGAATCGCCGTGGAAGGAGAGGATGCGGTCGAGCACGAGGTAGGACAGAAACCCGAGCGCGGTGAAGCTGAGAATTTGAGCCGGATCGTGATACTTCCCGCCGCTGCCGATCGCCTCCGGAAGCAGGTCGAAGAAGGCGACGCCGATCACCGCGCCCGCGCTGAAGCCCAGAATCAAATGCAATTTATCGCGCAGCGTGAGAGCCAGCAGGCCGCCGGTGAGGGTGCTCGCGAATGCCGCGACGGCGATGATCGTCAATAACACGAGATATTCAATCCTTCCAGGCGTTTCAGGCGCAGTTCCCACGCGCCGCGGCCGGCGGGGTATATTGCATTCATCGCAGAACCGATTGGGGGGCAACGTGAGTTACGATGCATATCATAAACGCAAAATAGGCCAGCACGTGTTGAAGCCCGAAACCCAGATGATGGGCTTCGGATATGACCCCGCGCTGTCCGAAGGTTCGCTCAAGCCGCCGATATTTCTCACCTCGACCTTCGTCTTCAAGACCGCTCAAGAGGGCAAGGATTTCTTCGACTACACATCGGGGCGCCGCGAACCGGGCGCCGGCCAGACGTCCGGTCTCGTGTACTCGCGGTTCAACAATCCGAACCTGGAGGTGCTCGAGGACCGGCTGGCGCTGTGGGAAGAAGGCGAGGCGGCGGCGGTGTTCTCCAGCGGCATGTCCGCGATTTCGACGGCATTGTGGACGTACGTTCGGCCCGGTGACGTCATCTTGATGAGTCAGCCGCTGTACGGGGGCACGGAAACGCTGATCGAGAAGACCTTTCCGGCGTTCGGTGTTACTGCGGTGAGCTTCACCGAGGGCTGCGACCGCGAAGCCGTCACGCGCGCCGCTACTCTCGCCTCGGCCAAGGCCGGCGCCGGCGGCGGACGCGTGTGCCTCATCATGACGGAAACTCCGGCCAATCCGACCAATGGTCTGGTCGATCTTTCGTTGATGCGCGAACTGTCCGAGCAGATCGGCGCGCGGCAGAGCGGCGGCCGGCCGCCGGTGCTGGTGGACAACACTTTTTTGGGTCCCGTGTTTCAACAGCCGCTGCGATTTGGCGCGGATCTCGTGCTGTATTCGCTGACGAAGTACGTCGGAGGTCATTCCGATCTCGTTGCCGGCGGAGTCATCGGGGCGCGGGATGTCGTGGGTCCCATAAAAAAGCTCCGGGGTGCCCTGGGCACGCAGCTCGACCCCAACACGGCGTGGATGATCATGCGTTCGATGGAGACGCTGTCGCTGCGCATGCACAAATCGGCGCAGAACGCCGCGCTGGTGGCCGACTTCCTGCGCCAGCACTCGAAGATTGCCGGAGTGAACTACCTAGGCTTTCTCATGGCGGACGATCCGCGCCGCGCGGTGTTCGAGCGGCAATGCGACAGCGCGGGCTCGACATTCGGATTCACCGTCAAAGGCGGTGAGGCCGAAGCGTTCCGACTGCTGGATGCCTTGCAGGTCATCAAACTGGCGGTGAGCTTGGGCGGCACCGAGTCGCTGATCTCGCATCCGGCGAGCACGACGCATTCCGGTTTGCCCAAGGCGACACGCGATCGGATCGGCATCACGGACGCCTTGATTCGTCTTTCGGTGGGCATCGAGGATTCCGCGGATTTGATCGCCGATCTGGGGGCTGCACTCGATGCGATTTGACCGGGATGGCCCGTGGACGCCCAGCACCAACCGCGGGCCGGAGGCGCTATAACAACCCGGATTTTTGTGGTGGCCGCGATCACCGTCGCGGCAGTGGGTGTGGGCGCAAGCGCTGCCCGGGCGGAACCATTGTTGGAACTGGCGCCGATCGTCGTCACGGCAACGCGGGTTGCGCAATCGAGCGCGGACCTACCGGCATCCATCGATCTGATCGATAGGCGGACAATCCAATCCGGACAACTGCAGGTGAACTTGTCGGAGTCCCTGATGACGGTCCCCGGAGTGTCGGCCCAAAGCCGGCAAAACTACGCCCAGGATTTGCAGCTGTCGGTTCGAGGATTCGGCGCACGCTCGAGTTTCGGCGTGCGCGGCGTGCGCCTCTATTCGGACGGCATCCCCGGTACCATGCCGGACGGGCAAGGTCAGTTCTCGCAATTCGATCTGAGCTCGGCCGGCCGCATCGAGGTGCTGCGGGGGCCGTTCTCGGCGCTGTACGGAAATTCTTCGGGTGGTGTGATCGCGGTATTCACCGAGGACGCCGAGCCCGGGCACTCGGTGGCCGGGACGGCGGAATGCGGCACGTTCAACACGCAGCGCTATGCCGTGAAGACCACCGGCGGCGACGGGGTCGTCAATTACGTGGTGGACGCGACGCACTTTCAGACGGACGGCTACCGTTTTCACAGCGACGCGGAGCGCGACAACTTCAACGCCAAACTGCGCTTCGCAGCGAGCGAGACGTCCACCGTGACGCTGGTGGCCAACGCCATCGAAACGCCTTTCGTTCAGGATCCTCTGGGGCTCACCCGCGCGCAGTTGGCCGCGAATCCGGAACAAGCCGGGACCGGCGCCATTCCCTTCAACACGCGCAAATCCTTGGATCAAGAACAGCTGGGCCTCGTGTTCGATGAGAAGTTGTCCCGGAACGACGCAGTCAGCGCGACCGTGTACACCGGGCACCGTGCCACGACGCAATTCCAGGCCATCCCGCAGGCGACGCAACGGAACGCACCGCTCTATCCCGGCGGAGTCATCGATTTGGACCGCGCCTTCTGGGGTGTCGATGCGCATGTCACGGATCAACGAAGCATCGCCGGCACTCCCGTGCAGGTGGTCGCGGGTCTCAGTTACGACGACCTGGAAGAGGCTCGCAAGGGGTACCTCAACTACGTTGGGTCGCAGTTGGGCGTGGAGGGCGCGGTGCGCCGTGACGAAGCCAATCATGTTTACGACTTCGATCAATACCTGCAGGCGCAATGGGACCCGGCGGCGCGCTGGCGCTTGATCGCCGGCCTGCGCAACAGCACGGTGGAGTTGGCCTCGCACGATCATCTGCAAGGCATCACCGAACCGTACAGCAGCGTGCGCTATTCGGCGGTGAATCCGGTGGGCGGTGTGACCTTCCGGGCAGCCCCCTCGGTCAACGTGTACGGGTCGTACGGTAAGGGTTTCGAAACGCCGACCTTGAACGATGTGGCCTACCGCTCCACCGACGGCAGCATTCCCGGATTGAATCTCGCGCTGAAGCCGGCGCGCAGCGACAATTTCGAGGTAGGCGTCAAGGCGGGCGGCGGCGCGGTGCGGGCGGATTTGGCCGCCTTCTATATCAAGACCAAGGACGAGCTTGCGGTGCTGGCAAACGTGAGCGGCAGGACGGTGAATCAGAATATCGGCGAGACGACGCGTCGCGGTGCGGAATTGGGGGTCGACGCCCTGTGGGGCGGCGGCTTCAGCACCCGCGTGGCCGACACCTACATCCGCGCAGTGGTTGCTCAGCCGTACTACACCTGCATCGGCGCTCCCTGCCGCCCGCCCGTGGCGCTCACGGGGCCCCTGCCCGCCAATTACGTTCTAGTGGCGGCGGGCAGGTATTTGCCCGCTGTGCCGATAAACACGCTGTATGCCGGACTCACCTGGAAATATGACCCGTGGGGCTTCAGGGCCACGGCCGAGGCGCTGAGCCGGGCCCGGATCTACACGGATGACCGCAATTCCGATGCCGCCGCGGGCTACTGGGTGGCCAACCTGCGGGCCGGATTCGAGCAGGAATCGAAACGCTGGCGATTCAGCGAATACGCCCGACTTGATAACCTGGCAAATCGGGATTATGTCGGCTCAGTGATCGTCAACGAAAGCAACTCTCGGTTTTTCGAAGCTGCGCCGGGCAGAACCGCTTACATTATGTTCAATGCAGCAATCCATGCCGAGTGAACCGCCTGTTGAACGGCCTGTATGACAGGCGCGTGTACACCGGATGAGCCGAACCGCGTTGTATTCATTAGGTCTCAGTGTTTATAGGTTCACAATGCGTCGAGGGCGATGGTTCCGCGGCGGGGTAATGGAGACATTCATGAGTATCAAGGGTCGGCGCTTCATTCTGGCGGCAGGTGTGTTGGTCGCGGCCATGGCCGCTACGGCGCCCGCTATCGCGCAACATGGCGGCGGCGGGGGTCACGGCGGGGGGGGCGGAGGCCACGCCGGCGGCGGCGGCGGTCATGCAGCGGGTGGCGGGCATTTCGGCGGTGGAGGTCACGCGGCGGTGGGGCATTTCGGCGGCGCGAGTCACTATGCCGGCGTCGCCCACTACGGCGGCGCGGGCTACGCCGGTGGCCACGCGTACGGCGGGGGCGGAGCGGTTCACGGGTACGGCGGCCGGGCCGCCTACGGCTATCCCGGCTCCTATCGTCATGGGTACTCGACCGGCGCGTACTGGCGCGGTGGGTACTGGCGGGGCGGGTACTGGCCGCGCGCTTATTACGGCTACGGCTTCTCCTGGTTTCTCCCGGTGCTGCCGCTGGCCTATGCGACTTATTGGTACGGCGGCATCCCGTACTACTACGCCAACGACGTCTACTACACCTGGAACCCCGACTACGATGGCTACACGGCCACCGATCCGCCGCCGGTGACCGATACATCGGCCGGTGCCGATGGCTCGGCGGCGGCGCCCCCGGGTGCGGGTGCGCCGCCTCCCGGGGCGGGTGATGTACCGGCCGGCCCCGCCGCCGGGCAGATTTTCATGTACCCGAAGAACGGCCAGAGCGAGGAGCAGCAGTCCACCGATAAGCGCGAGTGCCAGCAATGGGCGGCCTCTCAGGCGGGCGGCGGTGCTGCCAACAGCAGCGATTACCACCGGGCGATGATGGCCTGCATCGAAGGGCGAGGGTACAGCGCGAACTAAGAAGCTCTCGTCCCGCGCCACATGAATGGCGCACTGAGTCTTAAGGGCCCCGTCGGTCGCGATGCGATCAGCGGGGCTTTTCTTTTGGCAATCGCCGCGGGCAGGACCGCACATCGCGTTATGTGGCGAACACGTCAGTTTGATCTCTTGACGCCCGCGGTGGGCAGACGAGCCTAGCGTGCGGGTGACGGGCTGGGGTCGCGTTGGGACCGGCGTCACAGTTTGGGTACATCTGGGGCATCCGTAAGCTTCGAGCAAGGCTGCATCGGTAGCCTTCGCTGCATGACGTTTCGCAACTCCACTCACCCGGCGGCTGGGTTCACGATGTTCGAACTCGTGATGGTCATGACGATCGTGGCCATCGTCGCCGCGATCGGCCTTCCGAGCTTCAGATATGTCACGGCCTCGAACCGCATCTCGTCGGAAATCAATGGTTTGCTGGCGGACATGCGTTTCGCGCGGACGGAGGCGATCAAGGAAGGTCTGCCCGTGACGGTGTGCGCTTCCTCCAACGGGACCAGCTGCATCGGGTCGACGAACGGGGGGGCCTGGACGTCGGGTTGGATCATTTTCCCTGACCCGAGCAGCAACCAGACGCCGGCGAGCGCGACGTCGATCTTGCGCATTCAACCCGCGCTCAGCACCTCGTACAACTACAGCACCGATACCCTGACGGACACGACCAACGACACGTTTGCAGTCACGTTCAATCGGCAGGGGTTCGGGTCGAGCCTCCCGACGACGACCGCCAACGTGTTTCTGGCGCTGCATTCTACGCCCGTGAACAATGCGTGGACGCGTTGCTTGCAGATCACGGCCATCGGGCAGCTGACCATTCAAAAGTATCTGGGGGGAGCGGGGAATTGCTCATGAACACTATGATTCATTCGGCGATGCCTTTGCTACATCAGGAGAGCGGTCTTGCCGTCCGGCGACCCCAATCCGGCTTCAGCTTGGTCGAGGTCATGGTCGCGCTGGTCGTGTGTTCCATCGGTCTGCTCGGTCTCGCCAAAATGGAGTCGCTGGCATTGGCGAGCGAGGATGTGTCAGGCACCCGCACCATCGCCGCCATGCAGGCATCCAGCCTCGCAGCCATGATGCATGCGGATCGCGGTTATTGGGGAGGTTCGTCGGTGACTGCTTCCGCCGTCGTGACCGGCGGCCTCACGACATACAACGTCACCGACACGAATTTGGCCTACGGTGGCACCCCTTGCACCACATCCCCGGGCAGTTGCACGCCGGTCCAAATGGCGGCCTATGACCTGTACAACTGGGGTAGCGGCCTGCAGACATTGCTCCCCGGCTACCAGTCGACGCTGGCCTGTGTTCCCGCTGTCGCGACCGCGCCGGTCACCTGCACGATTACCGTGGTTTGGGTTGAGAACGCGGTGACGGCCAATGCGCAGCAGACCAGCATCGCGAACGTC
Organism: uncultured Gammaproteobacteria bacterium; assembly: GCA_963799885.1. Lineage (GTDB taxonomy): Bacteria > Pseudomonadota > Gammaproteobacteria > Steroidobacterales > Steroidobacteraceae > Bog-1198. The sequence goes on from CAWCYX010000013.1 coordinate 289,886, forward strand.
ACCACGAATTCTCCGAGCTACACGCTGAACGTAGAGCCATGAACACACTCCCCTCTCATCAGGGCATCGTCGGCGGGCGTGCGCAACGCGGTTTTACCTTGGTCGAATTGATGATCGCCATTCTGATCGGGCTGTTCCTGGTCGGCGGCCTCCTGACATTGACGAGTGCGATGAAGCGCACCAGCGGTGTTCAAGGTGATTTGGCTCAGCTGCACGATACCGAACGGCTTTCATTGTCGCTCATGGCCGAGGTCATTCAATCGGCCGGCTATTTCACGTTTCCGAGCCCTCCCGGCGGGACCACCATTGCCACCACGTTTCCCGCCACTACGGTTGGCGGCACGACTTGGGTGGCCGCGCAGACCATCAGCGGCACCGACGGCGGCAGTGGGACCACGCAGACCGACACGGTCAGCGTGCGCTACACCAGCGCCGGCGGCGACGGTGTGCTGAATTGCCTCGGCGCCACGGTGACCGGGGCGACGAATTGGATTGCCAAGTACCAAGTCGACGGCCTCGGAAATTTGCAATGCGTCCTCTCGACCAACGGGGCGGCGTTCGCTGCGCCGATCCCACTGGCCAGCGGCGTTCAATATATGCAGATCCTGTACGGGGTGCAGACCAACACCGCCGCCGGGACCTATTCGGTGGACACCTATCTCACCGCGACCCAGGTCACTGCCGGCAACTACTGGCCCAACGTCATCTCAGTGCAGGTCACGTTGTCGTTCGTCAATCCTTTGAACTGCACGACTTCGTGCCAGGCGGGTCAGCAGACAGCGCCGGCACAACCCGCGACGATCAACATGTCACGGACCATCGCGGTCATGAGCAAGACGGGAGTGAATACCCTATGAGCGGTCGGCACCCACAGTCTCTGCAGCGCGGCATGGTTCTGGTCTCGAGCCTGCTGCTGCTGGTGGTGGTCACCATTCTGGCCATCGGCCTGTTTCGCAGCTTCGGCCTCGATGAAAAGATTGCCGGCAACACGCGCGAGAAGCAGCGTGCGCTGCAGGCGGCCGTCAGCGCGCAACAGTACGCCGAGTGGTGGCTGTCGGTCGGCAACGCCATCAACCTCGTTTCCTGTTCCGGCCCTTATATCTCTACAACCAGTGTACCGCTGTGTACGAACACGCTTCCGCTTGCCGTCGGCGGCAGCGCCAACATCGCCGTGTTGCCATGGAAGGTGAGCGGGGTCGCGACGCAAGTCTCCTACACGCTGCCCGGCACGATCATTGCGTCCGGGGCCAGTGTCACGACTGGTACTTATTACTCGGCGCCGGCCTTCTACATTTCTTACCTGGGCGCCGGTACGGGTTCGAACGGCACCCCGGGCATTCTGTTTCAAATCGATGCAGCGGGCTATGGCGGAAGCCCCAGTACCGCTGCAGTCGTTGAGAGCACCTACCTCCTGCAAACCGCCGATACTCCATTGGATGGAACATGAAAGCAAAACTACGCAATCTCACGTCCGTCACGTTCGCGCTGCTGATGTTCGGATCCCTGGCTGTGCGTGCGCAGACGGTAACCTATAGCGAGAATTTCACGGGCGGCTCCACGAACAACTCGTGGTACTACTTTAACGGCGCATGCTTGACCGCGGGTACGACGGCGGCCACGGTGGTCAACGTACCCGGCTCGGCCAGCGCGGTCGCCGGCGTCATTCCGTCCTGCGTCTCCATGCTTACCGGCTCCTTTTATTACAACGTCGGCAATGCCGTCGGTGAACCTCTCGTCGGCGGTACCAATGGCACCATCCCCGGAACGGACCCCACACTCGGCGGGGCGCTACGCTTCACCAATGTCCCGACCAACGGCGGCTATCCGCACGGATTCCAGGAGTCGGGCGCGATCTTGTCGAATTTCTCGTTTCCGTTGAGCAGCCAGGGCATGCAAGTCACTTTCGTCACGGAAACCTATGAGGGCGACGGCGGCGGCGGAGACGGGGCCGACGGCATCAGTTTCTTCCTTCAGGATGCTGCAGCGGCCCCGGATCTCGGTGCGACGGGCGGCAGCTTGGCGTACTCCTGCACGAACGTGAACAACGACAACACACACTTTCGCACCACCGGCCGGGCGCGCGGGTACGACGGTCTCCCTGGCGCCTATATCGGTGTCGGCATTGATGAGTACGGGAATTTCTTGAACGGCAGCAACTCGGTGGCAGGCCTCGCCCCCACGAGCTATGCAGACAATACGGCCAGCGGTGCCTCCAACGTCACGTCGGGACAACCTAATTTTCAAGGCAACCGCATCGGCATTCGCGGCGCAGGCTATGTCACGTGGGGCTATTTGAACGCAAAATATCCCACCTATTATCCGGCCTCGTTCACCAATGACCAGGCGTCGGCCGCGGTGCAGGCGACCTGCGCGACGGGGTATGTCCAGAACTACAATGCGACCTCCGGCACCTTCAGTCCGGTCGTGCCGCTGGTCGCGGTCCCCGACTACCCGGCGCTGGCCTTCTCGAACGTCCCCAGCGTGTCGATTGCGAATGAGAGCGCAATCTACCGCGGCAACGGCACCTCCTCGCAGCTGACGAGTCAGTACGGTGTGCCGATTTCTTACACGCTGAAGATAACCACGGCCGGCTTGCTGACTCTGTCCTACAGCTACGACGGCGGCGCGGCGATCTCGGTGATCAGCGGCTACAACATCACGTCCAACAATGGTGCCCTGCCGGCGAACGTGCGCTTCGGCTTTGCCGGATCCGACGGCGGTGCCACCAACATTCACGAGGTCATGTGCTTTCAGGCGGCGCCGCAAACCACTTCACAGAGCTCCGCCGCGGGAAACCAAAAGCAATCGGCGCCGGTCGTCACGGGTACTCAGGTCTATTTTTCGTACTATGACCCCACGACTTGGGCGGGATCGGTGGCGTCTGATTCATTGCTGGTCGACAGCAACAACAATGTGTTCATCGCCTCGACGGCGAACTGGGACGCGTCCTGCGTGTTGACGGGTGTGCTCACGGGCGCTACCTGTCTGAAGACCGGCGTGGCCGGTCCCGTGGCGGCCCCGACACCCGCCAGCCGTGTGGCGCTTACCTGGAACTACTCACCCACCACGGGCGCCGCCGCTGGTATCCCGTTTGCCTGGAGCAGTCTGTCGCCGGTCGAACAGACGGCGATCGACGCCGGGGATCCCAACACTCCTACCGGCACCCCTACGGGCACTACCTACCAACCGTACCGCGTGAGTTACCTGCTCGGTGATCGCGGTAACGAACAGAATGCAGCGGGGACCGGTGAGTACAGCACCAGCAGTTCGAGCACCAACTATCCGCCCTTTCGCGCGCGCGCCAGCGTGCTCGGCGACATCATCGACTCCAGCCCGACCTGGGTGGGTCCGCCGATATCGGGTTATCCGAACGCCTGGGTCGACAAATATGACGGCGGCACGATGCTCGAGAACTCGGGGCAGACCTACAGTACGTTCACGACGCAGGAAATGTCACGCACCAACGTCGTCTATGCCGGCGCCAATGACGGCTTCTTGCACGGTTTCCGTTCCGGCTACTACGATAGCAGCGGCAATTATGTGGGTACCGGCAGCGGCGCGAGTTTCGTGGGAACGGAAAACGACGGCGCCGAGCTGCTCGCCTATATGCCGGGGTACGTCCTGAACCACATTCAGACTACCTCCACGGTTACAAATGTGAATGGGACGACTACTACGGTAGTGACTACTCCGAACTCGGCGACCAACTACTCGGACCCGCAGTACGGACATCAGTTCGACGTGGACGCGACACCCGGTACCGGCGATGTGTTTTACAACGGCACATGGCATACCATCTTGGTCGGCGGTTTGGGGGCCGGTGGCCCGGACATTTTTGCGCTCGATATCACCAATCCGGAGAATTCAAGTATCACGAGCGATCCCACGTTCAGCACTCCGACGTTCAGTACAACCGGCACCAGCAGTGGCGCCACTGCCAATCCCGCGAACACCGCCGTCGTGATCGGTGATTGGGGTACGACGACGACGACTACGACGACCAATACGCAGACCGCCTGTACAACCAACGCCCAAGGTATCCAGCACTGCACCAACACGCCTAGTACGACTACTGCGACCGCATCCACCCTGATCTGTACGCACACCACGTCGAGCGGCTTATGCGGATTGAATCTCGGCAACACCTACGGCACGCCGCAAATTCGTCGCTTTCATAGCGGACAATGGGGCGCCGTCTTCGGCAATGGCTTCGGCAGTTCGACCGGCGACGCCGGCATCTACGTGATGCTCTTGAATACCTCGACGGGCGCACCGACTTTTTACTATCTCAGTGCGGGCAAAGCCGGTACGTCTGACGGGATCGGCTATGTCTCGACCGCCGATCTGGACGGCGACCACATCACCGACTACGTGTATGCCGGAGACTTGCTCGGCAATATCTGGCGTTTCGATTTGACCAGTACCGATCCCACTCAGTGGGCCGTGACCTCGATTCCCGTCTATACCACGGCCTCGGGCCAGCCGATCACCAGTAAGCTCTCGATCATCTCGGTGCTGTCGGCTCCGGCCCGCCGCGTCATCGTGGCCTTCGGCACCGGTCGAGAATTTCCACTGAGCATCACCGGGGCCGCGTCCTATTTGACCACGCAACAGTCTTTGTACGGCATTTGGGACTGGAACCTGGCTACCTGGAATTCAAACTCCACGACCCAATACGCCATCCTGCCCTACGGTGGAGTTGCGGCGCCGACCTCTGGGCTCACTGCCGGCAGTGTCACGCCCAGCAACCTGCAGGCGCAAAGCATGACTGCCTATAGCATCGGTGGCCTCGACTACCGGACCGTCACGAACAACACGGTGTGCTGGGCCGGTACCTCCGGATGTACTACCGGACAGTACGGATGGTACCTGCCCTTGACGTACGGATACGCCAACCCCGCCGACGTCAATCTGCCCCTCAGCAGCTCGACGAATCCGGCTGTCTACGAGCAGGTCATCTACAACCCGATCCTGGTTGGCGACACCTTCATCGTCAACACCGTGATTCCGTCGGCTGCTTCGCTCATCAACTGCTTCTCGGTGTCCGCCGGTGGCTTCACCATGGCGATCGACCCGGGCAGCGGCGGTTCGTTCGCGAAACCAGTGATTGTTCCCCCGGCGAACGTGCTGCCGCCTGCCGACCCCACGAACTACAATGGCGTGGGTGTGGGCGGTACCGGTACCGGGTTTGTCGTGACCTCGAACCCGGCGTGCACCGGCTCGAACTGCACGTCATGCACCGGCAGCGGCTGCACGCCGCCCTGCACCGGCCCCACCTGCGCAGCACCGCCGCCGTGCACGCCCGGCACCAACAATTTCATCGTGACTCAAACGGTCACCGGCACGCCGACGACCGTGAAATTCAACCCGCAGTGCAATACGGTCGGCAGCCGCCAGACGTGGATACAACGGCGCTAGGCCGAGGACAACATCATGCAGTCGATGCTCAAAAAGTCATCGGGTTTCACGTTGGTGGAATTGATCGTGGCGATGGTCATTGCCGCGATCCTCGCGGCCGTCGCGATTCCCGCGTACTCGAACTACGTGCGCAAAGCCCGCCGCACCGACGCGAAGACTGCGTTGCTCGACATGGCGAGTTTGGAGGAGCGCTATTTCAGCGTGAACAACCAGTATTCGAGCACGTCGACGGATATCGGTTACGCCGCGTGGCCCGTCATCGTCGGCAGCGGCAGCGGTGATTACTCGATCGCGATTTCAAACGTGACTCCCGCCGCCTTGGGCACCCCGGCCACCTTCACTCTGACGGCTACGGCAATCAACGACCAACTGAAAGACACCCTCTGCACCACGTTCACGCTCACTCAATCGGGCCTGCAAACGTCTTCCGACACCACCAATAATTCATGTTGGCACTAAAGGTTGATTCCTTTGGGGGCGTAGCCGCCGCCCGCGTCTTCGTCACGTAAATCGAATCGACACCCGGGTCCCGACGCCGTTCGGTCCGGTGTCTATATCCAACGCCGCGTCATGGATGCGCGCAATCTCATCGACGATGGCCAATCCCAATCCGCTGCCGTGACCGGGTGAGTTGGGCATGCGATAAAAACGCTGCCGTACGCGTTGCCGTTCCGCCGGGGGAATACCGATTCCCGTATCTTCCACCGCGATATACGGCTGACCGTCGTGGTGCCCTGCGGTGACCGTGACGGTGCCGCCGGGAGGGGTGTATTTCAGCGCGTTGTCGACGAGGTTGCCCAACAGATCGTCGAGCAAGGACGGATCGGCTTTCAGCGACACGGGTACGACATTGATTCCGAGATCGATATTCTCCAGGAGTGCCCGATCAAAGAACCGGGCAACCACCTCGCCGACGAGGGTATCCAGCCGTACGGTTTGTTTTTTGGCCGCAATATTCGCCGCCGGGTCGGCACGCGCCAAGGTCAGAAGCTGATTGGACGAATGTGCGAGCTGACGGATGCTTTCTTGCAAGGTCAGCAGCCGATGCTTGACGGGTTGAGCCGCTTCTTCGGCTATGAGGAGGTCCAGTTGTGCCTGCATTCCCGTGATCGGCGTGCGCAACTGATGGGCGGTATTCGAGATGAATTGCTGCTGCGCCTGTACCGATTGGCGCAGCATGGCAAACAGGCGGTTGATCGTGACGACCACCGGTGCGATTTCGCGCGGTACGGACGAATCGTCGATCGCTCGCAAGTCCGTGGGCGAGCGCTCGGAGATTTCGTCGCGCAGCCGCTTCATGGGGCGCAGCCCCACTTGAATGCCCACCCACACCAGTACCAGGGTGACGTCCAACTGCACGAAATCCCACAGCAGCGTGCTCATCATTCCGTAGCGCGCTGCGGGTTGTTCCGCGGAATGCGCGTCCGCCACGGTGACGATGACCACGCCGGCGACGGTCTCGAAGCGCGTCGACAAGGTGCGCAGGTAGCGATGTTCGAACTGCGACATCGAGAACAGCTGGCTGGTCGCGCTATCGAGCGACACCACCGGCAGACGCGCGTCGCCGATCAGCAATCGACCCTGTGCATCGCGCAGCGCGTACACCACGGATTCGGCCGATGGCAGGGGTGGTCGGCTGTCGGCGCGATCGTCCAGTGACCATTGGCTGTTGAGAACCTTGGTGCGTACCATCAATGCATTGGCGGCATCCCTCAGCCGCCGGTCGCTGCTGATGACACCGGGCGCTACCTTGTTGAAGTAATGCACCAGCGCACCGCACAGCGCGAGCAGCATCAGCGGGACCGCCAGCCAGAGTATTAGCCGCCGGCTGATCGAGGCGGTCACGGCGATTTCGCTTCTTCCAATCGATATCCTAAGCCGCGCAGGCTGCGAATCACGGCGGCCTCGCCGAGTTTGGCGCGCAGTCTCGACACATGAACCTCGATGGCGTTCGGCGTAATGTCCTGATCCGGATTCGCCAACGCCTGTTGCACGCGCTCCTTGGGTACCACCTGTCCGACACGCCGCACCAAACATTCGAGCAGCAACCATTCCCGCGCGGTCAATTCGACTTCGGCACCGTCGATGCTGAGGCGTTTGCCCGGCAAGTCGACGCTCAGGCGGTTCAGCTTGATGATGCCATCGAGTGCACCGCTCGAACGGCGCATCAACGCCCGGCAGCGCGCGGCCAATTCGGCGGGCTCGAAGGGCTTGCTCAAAAAGTCGTCTGCGCCGAGATCGAGCGCTTTGACCTTGTCGTTGAGGGTGCAGCGTGCGGTAAGAATCAGAGTCGGCATCGTCATGCCGCCGCTGCGCAGCCGGCGCACGAGGGTCAGTCCGTCGGCCCCCGGCAGCCCCACATCGATCACCGCGAGAGCGAATTCCTCGGAGGCCATGGCCGCCTGAGCGGCCTCGGCACTGCTGACTCGATGAACCGAATATTCTGCCGCGGCCAATCCGCGGGCGATTGCATCCGCGACGATATCGTCGTCTTCAACGACCAGAAGCCGCATGGCCTTTCCGGATTCGTCGCACGGCGCTCAATCGCCGACGGCTTTTTCATCCGGCTGTGCCGGATCGGCCCGATCGGCCCGATCGGCGCCGAAGGTACTGCGTCGCGGTGGTATCAGCGTGCGGATCTTGGCCTCGTAGGCCTTGGCGAAGGTTTCCGTGAACAGATGCGGGAAGCCGTCGGCGGGCCTTTGCGCAAGGCCCGAGAACATTTCCGCATAGAGATCCCAATACTTGCCCTTGTTCTGGGTGCCGAACACGCCGCGCTTCCCGGCGCGATCGAAGCGTTCCTCCAGTTCTTTCGGGTCCACTCGGCCCAGGAATTCTTCGAAGGCGGCTCGCATTGCTGCGAGCGACGCGGTGTTTTGCGCTTTCGTCTCCTTGAACGCGTCGCGCACCGCAGTGACGGAACTCGCCCGTACCGAAACGGTGTTCAACAGTCGAACCAACGTTTCGTCCACCCCGCCGGTCAGATTCAAGGCCGGCTCCGGCGCGTTCTCCGTCGGAGGTGTTGCTATGCGAAACCGGTTGCGAAACTCATTGCGGCTTTGCGTGAGATCCAGCAGACCCAGGACCGATTCGCGCAGTAATTGACCGGCGAGCTGCAATGCGTTGTTGCGCGCTTCGTTGGTGATGTTCCGCGGATCTATTCCCGCGCCCCGGCAGAACGCAGACAAGCCGACATCGAAGTCGCCGTCATAGAGCATCGGTGACTGCGCGCGCGGGGTCGGGGCAGACGCCGCGACCGCTGGAGCCGCCGCGCTCGCGGGAGCGGCGGCGCTCGCCGGCGGCGGGTTGACCTTTAGGGGGCGCGTCATCATGTGCCACGGAGTTCCCGAGCCATCGTCCTCCGCCACTGGCCGCGAAGGCGCGCGTTCCGGGGTGATGGGCTGGCCGTAGGAATTTCGCGGGCGCACTCCGCTCTCCACGGCCAATTGATCGCTGGGCTCGAGGAGCTGGCTCAAATCGAGGTCGGCGCCCAAGTCATCCGCGGTCGACTTCTTGACCGCCGAGGAGGGTGATTTGCCGTCATACGCCACGATAGCGCTTTCGTCGGGCGGGTGGTCGTTTCCCTTGTCGATGCTGACCAGAAACTCGTATTCGCCGAGGCGAACGTAGTCGCCGTCTTTGAGCACGTAGTCATGGTACTTGCCGAGCGGGACCTGGGCGCCGTTGACGTAAGTGCCGTTCGAGCTGGTGTCGACCAGGACATAGGTTCCGGCGCGAAAATCGATCCGAGCGTGTTTGCCCGACAGGTAACGCTCAGGGTCGGGTAGAATCCACTCGTTGTCAGTGCCGCGTCCGATGCTGCCGCCGTGCACGCCGAACACCTTGGTGGATTGTGCTCCCAGGCGTATTCCGTGCTCACTGACTACGCTTAGGCGCAAGGTCATGTGTGCTCCCTCGACGGGTCCTACGGCTTGCGCTAAGTGCCCGTATAATATAGTGAAATGCTAGCAATGCCGGGAGCCTGCTAAATGGCCGCGAGTCACATTTTTAAAGTTATGTTCGTGAATCAGGGAAAGGTGTACGAGATCTACGCCCGCAAAGTGAGTCACGGCAGCCTGTTCGGATTCATCGAGGTCGAGGAACTCGTGTTCGGCGAGCGTACTACCGTGGTGGTCGATCCCGCGGAGGAGAAGATAAAGGCCGAATTCAGCGATGTAAAGCGCACCTATTTGCCCATGCACTCGGTACTGCGGATCGATGAGGTGAAAAAACAAGGGGTCAGCAAGATCGTGGCTCTCGAGGGGTCGAACGTGTCTCAGTTCCCGGTGCCGATTTATACACCCGGCGGAGACTCGAACGCCCGTAAATAGCCCGCAGTTCTGCTAGAATTCGGCATGTTCAGCTTGCTCGGCGCGCCCGCGCTGTCGCAATTCCGACTCGATAAATTGCTGCAGTCCGCTGCAAGCGCGGGATGTGCGCGTCAGCGGGGTCTCCTCGCGGTTCATTCACTTTGCCGACGTGTCCCAGCGCCTCGATGAGAACGAACTGGAGGTCCTCGGCAAGTTGCTCACCTACGGCTCGCGGGCGCATCACCACATCGATCGCGGGCAGCAGTTGCTGGTCGCTCCGCGGGTCGGAACGGTTTCCCCGTGGTCGAGCAAGGCCACCGATATCGCCCGGGTCTGCGGGCTCCGGCACATCAGGCGATTGGAACGCGGCACCCTGTATTTCATCGAAGCCACGGCGAATCTCTCGGCCAAGGACCTACTCGGCTTAAGTCCCCTGTTGCACGATCGCATGACGGAATCCGTCTGGACCGGCGCGGATGATCCGGCCGGCGCACCGGTGGCCGGCACCCCGGCGGCCGGCGCACCGCAGGCGGGCATCCCCGCGGCCGGCGCCCTCGACGACCGAGCCCTCCGCGATGACCGCTCCTCGGACGGCAATCCCGCAACACGCCGCCCGGCGGACGGCCGCCCCGAGGTTAGCCGCCCGGCAGAGGGCAGCCCCATCGAGCCCCTAGAATTGTTTCAGACCAGTGCGGCGCGTCCCTTGCGGGTGGTGACGCTCGGATCCGACGGCCACGCGGCGCTGGCGCGGGCCAATGCCGAGTGGGGACTGGCGCTCTCCGGCGACGAGATCGATTACTTGGTGACGGCGTTCGGAAAATTGGGGCGGGACCCTACCGACGTGGAATTGATGATGTTCGCGCAGGCGAATTCCGAGCACTGCAGACACAAGATCTTCAATGCGGAATTCACCGTGGACGGCGTGCCGATGCCGCTGTCCTTGTTCGCCATGATTCGTGCAACCCATGCGAAGAACTCCACCGGGGTGCTGTCCGCCTACCGGGATAATGCTGCGGTGATCGAGGGTTCCACCGCCGTCAGATTTTTCTCCGATCCCAACACGCGTCGATACGGCGGGGTCACCGAACCGGTCGATATCTTGATGAAGGTGGAGACCCATAATCACCCCACGGCGATTTCGCCGTTTCCGGGCGCGGCCACGGGCTCCGGGGGTGAGATTCGCGACGAGGGCGCCACCGGTATCGGCGGCAAGCCCAAGGCGGGATTGACCGGGTTTTCCGTGTCGAACTTGCGCATCCCCGGCATGCCGCAGCCGTGGGAGCGCGAATTCGGCAAGCCGGACCGGATCGCATCGGCGCTCGACATCATGCTCGCGGCCCCGCTAGGAGCCGCAGCCTTCAACAACGAATTCGGGCGTCCGAACACCTGCGGTTATTTTCGCGTCTTCGAACAACTTACTGAGCAGGCGGATGGCATCGCGGCGGACCACCGCCCGGCCGATGGCCGTTCCGCCAACCGTCAGATCATGCGCGGATATCACAAGCCCATCATGATTGCCGGCGGTCTCGGCAACCTACGGCGCAATCACGTCGAGAAGCGCGATGTCGTGGTAGGCGCCCCGCTGGTGGTCTTGGGCGGCCCTTCGATGCTGATCGGCTTGGGCGGGGGCGCGGCCTCGTCGGTGGGAAGCGGGCAGAGCACGTCGGATCTGGATTTTGCGTCGGTCCAGCGCGGCAATCCGGAGATGCAACGGCGCGCCCAAGAGGTCATCGACCGCTGCTGGGAGATGGGCGACGACAACCCGATTCTCTTGATTCACGACGTGGGGGCGGGCGGCCTGTCGAATGCACTGCCCGAATCGATTGCCCATAGTCACCGAGGCGGACTCATCGATTTGCGCAAGATTCCGAGCGCTGAGCCGGGGCTCTCGCCCATGGAGCTCTGGTGCAACGAGGCCCAGGAACGCTATGTGCTGGCGCTGGTCCCCGGCAGCACGGCGAAATTCGCGGCGCTCTGTGAGCGCGAACGCTGCCCGTTCGCCGTGGTGGGCGAGATCACTGGCGATGGACAATTGCGTGTGGTCGACGGACCATCGCCGACGCCAGCGACTGGCGGCCCGGCGACTGGCGGCCCGGCGACTGGCGGCCCCGCGATTCGTCGCTCCGTCGTCGACATGCCGATCGAGGTACTGCTGGGCAAGACGCCGCGCATGCGGCGCGAAGTGAAGTCGGTGGTGAAAACGCCGAGGTCCTTGACCACGGCGGGGGCGAACATCGCGGAATCGCTGGATCGGCTGCTGTGCCTTCCGACCATTGCAGACAAGACATTTCTGATCACCATCGGTGACCGATCCGTGGGCGGCATGATCAGCCGCGATCAGATGGTGGGCCCGTGGCAGGTTCCGGTCGCCGACGTCGCGGTCTCCTTGAGCGATTACGAGGGTTATACCGGGGAGGCCATGGCGATGGGCGAGCGCTCGCCCGTGGCGGTGCTGAATGCCCCCGCGTCGGGGCGGTTGGCGGTGGGCGAGGCGATCACGAATATCGCCGCCGCCGACGTGCGCCAGCTCACCGATGTCCGGTTGTCGGCGAATTGGATGGCCGCCTGCGGCGAGCCGGGAGAGGATGCCGACCTGTACGCCACCGTGCGCGCGGTGGGGGCTGAACTGTGCACATCGCTGGGAATCACCATTCCCGTCGGCAAGGACTCGCTGTCCATGCGGACCTCATGGACGGACGCCGACGGTATGCATACCGTGCTGGCGCCCATATCGCTCATTATCTCCGCGTTCGCGCCGGTACCGGATGTGCGCCGTACGCTGACCCCCGAGCTCGATGCGTCGCAAGCCTCGCGGTTGCTGCTGGTGGATCTCGGCGGCGGCAAAAATCGCCTGGGAGGTTCGTGCTGGGCGCAGGTGCTGGAACGGTCCGGCGGAGATCCCGCGGATTTGGACGATCCGGAGCTGTTGCAGCGTTTCTTCGACGCGATTCGAGAACTCAAGGACCGCGGCTTGCTGCTCGCCTACCACGACCGTTCGGACGGCGGTGTGCTGGTGACATTGTTGGAAATGGCCTTTGCCAGCCATTGCGGTCTCGAAATTGACCTCCAGTCCGTGTCGGACCCGGTCGCCGCCTGTTTTTCCGAGGAACTCGGGGCCGTGCTGCAAGTCGCTGCCGTGCACGCGGCCGAAGCGCGGGAGGTCCTCGAGCGTCACGGTCTGGGGAAGCAGCTGGCGCACGATCTGGGCGCGCCGATCCCGGGCGATGCGATCACCGTGGCGGCAAACGGAGCGCTGGTCTATTCCGCGTCGCGTATCGAGTTGCACCGCCGATGGAGCGAAGTATCGTTCCGGATGCAGGCGCTGCGCGACAATCCGCAGTGCGCCAGCGAGGCGTACTCGCGGTTGCTGGATGCCAAGGATCCCGGTTTGCATGCCAGGCTCTCCTATGACCCGGCGGACAATGTCGCGGCGCCATACATCGTCCGGGGCGCGCGGCCCGCGGTCGCCGTGCTGCGCGAACAGGGCGTGAACAGCCAGACTGAGATGGCGGCCGTGTTCACGCGCGCAGGGTTCGACGCCTACGACGTGCACATGACCGACCTGTTGGCCGGGCGCGTACGCCTCGGCAGATTTCATGGTCTGGTCGCCTGCGGCGGATTCTCTTACGGCGACGTGCTGGGTGCCGGCGAGGGTTGGGCGAAATCCATTCTCTTCAATTCGCTGGCGCGCGACGAATTCTCGGCGTTCTTCGCGCGCGACGCGACGTTCACGCTGGGCGTGTGCAACGGCTGCCAAATGCTGGCGGCGATGAAAGAATTGATTCCGGGCGCCGGCCGCTGGCCGCGCTTTGTGCGCAACCGCTCCGAGCAGTACGAGGCGCGTTTGACCCTGGTGCAAGTACCGCGGTCGAACTCGGTGCTGTTGGCCGGCATGCACGGATCCGTGTTGCCTATTGCGGTGGCCCATGGGGAAGGCCTTGCGGAGTTTTCGTCGCACGCCGGCGCCGCGGAACTTCTCGAGCACGGACTCGTCACCCTGCAGTTCGTCGATCACTATGAGGAACCGACGGAGGTGTATCCCTTGAATCCCAACGGCTCGCCGTCGGGACTGGCGGGGGTCTGCAGCGAAGATGGTCGCGTCACCGCGGTGATGCCGCACCCGGAACGGGTATTCCGCGGCGTGCAGAATTCATGGTCGCCCAAGGAGTGGGGCGAGGACGGCGGGTGGCTGCGGCTGTTTCGGAACGCGCGGGTGTTTTTGGCTTAAGTGCCCGTCCCGACGCGGATCGGCGCCACGTGCTTGCGGTATGTCATCGCCTGCAGCAGGCGGGCCTTGCGAACGAAGGTCTGATACAGCAGATCGCGCATGACCTCGAGCAAGACTCCCGCGCTTTCACCGTCCAGGTTCGGCTGATGCGGCCACGGGTCGCTGTCGCTGCCGAACAGCACGGCCCGAAAGTTCGAGAAGCTTTCGTCGTCCAGTTCGGCGAGTGCACGAATGTCCTGCAAGGTGTCGAATAGTTCCAACTTGCCGCGTTCGCCGAGTTCGCGGAACAAGGACTGGGCGGAGCGCCTGCACATGGCGCCGAAGGCGTTGAAACAGCCCGCGGAATAGCAGTTGAGCGCCTCGCGGAACAGGTCTTCGGCCTCCGCGGGCAAGTACGTCAGCGGAAATTTCTCGCGCGCCCGCTCGATCTCGGTGTAGTTCGCGGCGAGTTCGATGCGCAGCGCCGTATAGCCTTTGGCGTTGAATTTCAAGAAAATCGGCTCGCCGCAGGCGTCGCAGCGGAACACGATGCCGACCTGTTTCGGTTTGCGGCGGCTGAGGTCATCGAACCGGGGCGTCGCCGCTGCCGTGATGTGCGTCAATGTCTGGCATTGCGGACATGTGAGCGCGATTCCTTCGTGCTCGACATGCAGTTCATCTTGCGGCGTGATGTAAACGCTCATGACTCACCCTGTCAGTGGTTTATAACGAATCCGGTGGGGCTGGGAGGCGTCTTCGCCTTTGCGCCGCTTGTAGTCTTCGACGTACTCCTGATAGTTGCCCTCGAACCATGCGACCTGCGAGTCGCCCTCGAAGGCGAGTATGTGCGTCGCGATGCGGTCGAGGAACCATCGATCGTGGGATATGACTACCGCGCAGCCAGGGAACGCCACCAGCGCTTCCTCCAAAGCCCGCAGTGTTTCGATGTCGAGGTCATTGGTGGGCTCGTCGAGCAGCAGGACGTTGCCGCCGGACTTCAACACCTTGGCGAGGTGCACGCGATTGCGTTCGCCCCCCGACAGATCGCCGATGAATTGCTGCTGCTGCGTGCCCTTGAAATTGAAGCGGCCGACATAGCCTCGAGAAGAGGTCTCGTAGTTGCCCACCTTGATGAGGTCGAGTCCGCCCGAAATTTCCTGCCACACCGTGTTCTTGTCGTTGAGCGACTGGCGCGATTGATCGACATAGGCGAGTTTGACCGATGGACCTACCCGAATGTCGCCGCTGTCGGGTTTATCCATGCCGGCCAACATGCGGAACAGCGTGGTCTTGCCGGCTCCATTCGGCCCGATGATGCCCACGATCCCGCCGGCCGGGAGGCTAAAGTTCAAGCTCTCGATCAACAATCGGTCGCCGAATGCCTTGCGCACGTCCTTGCACTCGATGACGAGATCGCCCAGGCGCTCGCCGGGTGGGATGTAGATTTCGTTGGTTTCGTTGCGCTTTTGAAATTCCTGCGAGGCGAGTTCTTCGTAGCGCTGCAATCGGGCCTTGGACTTCGCTTGCCGCGCCTTGGGATTGGTACGCACCCATTCCAACTCGCGTTTCAAAGTCTTGGCGAGCGCGTCCTGCTGGCGCTCTTCCTGCGCCAGGCGTTGTCCCTTCTGTTCCAGCCAGGAGGAGTAGTTGCCCTCCCACGGTATGCCGTGGCCGCGATCGAGCTCGAGAATCCATTCCGCGACATTGTCGAGAAAGTATCGGTCATGCGTGACTGCGATGACGGTGCTGGGATATTCCTCGAGGAAATGTTCGAGCCATGCCACCGACTCCGCGTCGAGGTGGTTGGTGGGTTCGTCGAGCAGCAGCATGTCGGGTTTCGACAGCAGCAGCCGGCACAAGGCGACCCGGCGCTTCTCGCCGCCGGACAACTTGGCGATCACGGCGTCCCAGGGCGGCAGGCGCAGCGAGTCGGCGGCAATTTCGAGCTTGCGCTCCAATTCCCAGCCGCCCACTGCGTCGATCTTGTCCTGCATCTTCGCCTGCTCTTCCATGAGCTTGTTCATCTCGTCGTCGGACATGGGCTCGGAAAATCGATCGCTGATGGCGTTGAATCGATCGATGAGGCTCTGGACGTCGCCCACGCCCTCGCCGACCACCTCGCGCACCGTTTTGGACTCATCGAGCAGCGGCTCCTGCGGCAGGTAGCCGACTTTGATGCCGGCCTGCGGCCTCGCTTCGCCTTCGATTTCCTTGTCGAGTCCGGACATGATCTTGAGCAGGGTGGACTTGCCGGAGCCGTTCAAGCCCAGCACGCCGATTTTGGCGCCGGGAAAAAAGCTCAATGTGATGTCGCGTAGAATGACGCGCTTGGGTGGCACGACTTTGCCAACCCGGTTCATGGTGTAGATGAACTGAGCCATGTACGACGTAACTCGATTGTGTGGATTCGGGGAAAGCCTGATGAATTATCCGCGACTCGCGCAAGCTTGTCACGGCGATCGCTCGTCACTGCCGCAGTCCGAGCACCGAGCAGCGTATGTCCGGGTACTCCGCGATCGCGGCCCCGGAGAATACTCAGACAGCCCGCTGGTCCTCGCGGGGCGTCAGGGATCGCCCGACTGGTCCTCACGGGCGTGAGGGATCGCCCGGGCGCGTGAGGGATCGCCTATAATGTGCGGCTATCTTCGGGAGATCTCAAGCACATGTTCAATGCCTCGATGACGATAGCCGGGTTTGATCCGGAACTGGCGCAGGCGATGGCTGGGGAGCGGCTGCGCCAGGAGGAGCACATTGAGCTGATTGCTTCGGAGAACTATGCCAGTCCGCGGGTGCTCGAGGCGCAGGGTTCGGTGCTGACGAACAAGTATGCGGAGGGGTATCCGGGGCGGCGCTACTACGGGGGATGCGAGTTTGTGGACGTGGCCGAGCAGCTGGCGATCGACCGGGCGAAGCAGTTATTCGGGGCCGCCTATGCGAACGTGCAGCCGCATTCGGGCTCGCAGGCGAACGCGGCGGTGTATCTGGCGCTGCTCAACCCGGGGGAGACGATTTTGGGGATGAGCCTGGACCATGGGGGGCACTTGACCCATGGGGCGAAGGTGAATTTCTCGGGCAAGCTGTTCCACGCGGTGCAGTACGGGATCCGGCCGGAGACGGGGGAGATCGACTACGAGGAGGTGGAGCGGCTGGCGCGGGCGCATCGACCGAAGGTGGTGGTGGCGGGTTTTTCGGCGTACTCGCGGATTTTGGACTTTGAGCGTTTTCGGGCCATTGCCGATGCGGTGGGGGCGTATTTATTCGTCGACATGGCGCACGTGGCGGGGTTGGTGGCCGCCGGGCTGTACCCGAACCCGGTGCCGCTGGCCGATGTGGTGACGAGCACCACGCACAAGACGTTGCGGGGCCCGCGCGGCGGGCTGATTCTGGCGCGCCCGCACGCGGAGTTGCACAAGAAGTTCCAATCGATGGTGTTTCCCGGCACGCAGGGCGGCCCCTTGATGCATGTGATTGCGGCCAAGGCGGTGGCCTTTCACGAGGCGCTGCAGCCGGAGTTCAAGGTCTACTCGGCGCAGGTTCTGGCCAATGCGCGCGCCATGACCGGGGTGCTGCAGGAGCGCGGCTACAAGATCGTCTCGGGGGGGACGGACAACCATCTGTTTCTGGTCGACTTGATCGACAAGAACATCACGGGCAAGGAGGCGGATGCGGCGCTGGGGCGAGCGCACATCACGGTGAACAAGAACGCGGTGCCCAACGACCCGCGCCCGCCGATGGTCAGCAGCGGGCTGCGGATCGGGACGCCCGCCGTGACCACGCGCGGCATGCAGGAGCAGGAAGTGCGGCAGCTCGCGCACTGGATCGCCGATGTGCTGGACGGGCACGGCGATGAGTCGGTGATCGAGCGCGTGCGCGCCCAGGTGCTGGTGCTGTGCCGCCGATTCCCCGTGTATGGTTGACCGTGGCTAAGATCCGCCTCGGCCCCCGCCCAAGCAGACTCTATGCATTGCCCATTTTGCGGTCACTCGGAGACTAAAGTCATCGACTCTCGCCTCGCCGGCGAAGGGCGTCAGATTCGTCGGCGGCGCGAATGTCTCGAGTGCACGGAACGCTTCACGACCTTTGAAACCGCGGAATTGCTGCTGCCCACCGTCGTCAAGAGCGACCGCAGCCGCGAGCCGTTCGATGAGAACAAGCTGCTCGCCGGAATGCTGAGGGCCCTGGAAAAGCGGCCCGTGAGCCGTGAAGCGGTCGATGCCGCCGCGGCCCGGATTTGTCATAAGTTGCGAAGTTTGGGCGAGCGCGAGATCGCATCGCGCAGTGTCGGCGACATGGTGATGGAGGAGCTGCGGCATCTCGACGAAGTGGGATATGTACGCTTCGCGTCCGTCTACCGCAGCTTCCAGGACATCGAAGCCTTTCGCACTGAAATCGATCAATTGCGCCGTCATCGGCGTCGCCGCGAAACGAGCAAGGATCAACTCACCTTGCTTCCGGGCGACGAGCCCAGCAAAGAGGAAAAGTGACACCGGGTGTTGCGAACAATTCGGGCCTACCGGAAAGCGACCGGGTGGCGGAAAGCGACCGAATGGCGCGCGCGCTGGAATTGGCCGAATTGGGCCTGTTTACGACGGATCCAAATCCGCGCGTGGGCTGCGTGCTGGTCCGCGATGGCGAGGTGGTCGGCGAGGGATGGCATGCGCGAGCCGGGGAACCCCACGCTGAAGTGATGGCGCTGCGCGCCGCCGCGGGACAGGCGCGCGGCGCCGTTGCCTACGTAACGCTCGAGCCGTGCTGCCATACGGGGCGCACTCCGCCATGCGCGGATGCCTTGATTGCCGCCGGAATTAAGCGCGTGGTGTGCGCGGCGGTCGATCCCAATCCGAAGGTGGCTGGGGGCGGCGTCCGGCATCTGGAGGCCGCCGGGATCGCGGTGACGGTCGGCTTGCTCGCGGACCGCGCGCGTGAGCTCAACATCGGTTTCTTTTCGCGGTTCGAGCGCGGCCGTCCGTTCATACGGCTGAAATTGGCGATGAGCCTGGATGCGCGCACGGCTCCGACGGAGGGCGGACGCGCGTGGATCACCGACGAGGCTTCGCGTGCCGATGTGCAGGTGTGGCGGGCCCGCAGTTCCGCGATATTGACGGGGGCGGGCACGGTCCGGGTGGACGATCCACGGCTCGATGTGCGGCTGGACTACGGACCGTGGGTGCGGCAGCCTCTGCGGGTGGTACTCGACACGGAGTCTGACGTGCGCACCCGCCTCGAGGGTATTTCGCGACGGTCACGCGCTGATTTTTACCGCGAGCGGCGCGTCCGAATGCAGCGACGTGTCCGAACGCAGCGATGCGCCGGAACGGAGCGGCATGCCGGTTCGCACGGAGCGCGTCCCGCGTTCTGCTCGCGGACTGGATCTCGAGGCCGTCGTCGGCCGACTCGCACTGCTCGAGGTCAACGAACTTCTCGTGGAGTGCGGTCCGCGATTGGCGGGGGCATTTCTCGAGGCGAATCTGGTCGATGAGTTGATACTTTATGTCGCGCCGCATTTCCTGGGGACGGATGCGCCGCCCTTGGCGGCTCTCGCAGGGGCGGAGAATGTGCGCCACCTGGCCCGCTTCGAGTTTCACGACCAACGATTGATCGACAACGATTTGCGGCTAGTACTCACACCCAAAAGGGCTTGACGATGTTCACCGGCATTATCATCGCAACCGGTCGGGTCCTCTCCATTGAAGCGAAGGGCGGTGATCTGGGGCAGGGCGGCGATCTTGAATTGGCAATCGACGCGGCCGGGCTCGACGCCGCCCGCATGAATCTGGGCGACAGCGTGAGCGTGCAGGGTTGCTGCTTGACGGTGACCCGCAGGGTCGGCACCTCGTTCTACGCCGACGTTTCGCGCGAAACCATGTCGAAGACGACGCTCGGCGGTTTGCATCCCGGGTCGCGGGTGAACCTCGAGCCCAGTCTTCGCGCCGGCGATGCGCTTGGGGGGCATTTGGTGAGCGGTCATGTCGATGCTGTGGGGCGTTTGACTTGCGCTACCCAAGACGCGCGTTCGTGGCGGCTGGAATTCGAACTGCCGGCGCCCTTGATGCGCTTCGTCGCGCCCAAGGGGTCGATTTGCATCGACGGCGTGAGCCTCACGGTCAATCAGGTGGGCGGGCTCAGGTTCGACGTGAATATCATTCCTCATACCCGCGAGGTCACCACCCTGGGCGAACTCGTCGTCGGGGCGGGCGTGAACATCGAAATCGACACGATCGCGCGCTATCTTGATCGGTTGCTGAGCAAACCAGAAGGCTAATGCATCATGAGTGGATTCAATACGATCGATGAGATCCTGAGCGACCTCCGCGCCGGCAAGATGGCGGTGCTCATGGATGACGAGGACCGCGAAAATGAGGGCGATCTCATCATGGCCGCGGAATGCGTGCGGGCCGAAGACGTGAATTTCATGGCGCGCTATGGACGCGGGCTCATCTGCCTCACGCTGACCCGCGATCGCTGCCAGGCACTGCGTTTGCCGCTGATGGTGAGCGATACCGACAGCTCTCATCGCACGAACTTCACACTGTCGATCGAGGCGGCGGAGGGCGTGACCACCGGGATCTCGGCGCACGACCGGGCGCACACCGTGAAGACGGCCGTAGCGCCGAACGCCAGGCCGGAGGATCTGCGTCAACCCGGACACATCTTTCCGCTGATGGCTCAACCGGGCGGAGTTCTCACACGGGCCGGCCACACGGAAGCCGGCTGCGATCTGGCCCGTCTGGCGGGATTCTCGGCGGCGGCGATGATCGTCGAGATTCTGAACGACGATGGCACCATGGCGCGCCGGCCGGACCTCGAGCGATTCGCCAGGGCGCATGACCTCAAGATCGGCACGATCGCCGACCTCATTCGATACCGTCTCAAGAACGAGAGTTCGGTGGAGCGAATATACGACGAACCGGTGGACACCGAATATGGCGCCTTCCGGCTGAGCTGCTACGAAGACCACGTCAACAAGAATGTGCACGTTGCGCTCGTCAAAGGCGACCTGAATTCCACGCTGCCCCCCTTGGTGCGCGTCCACATCAACGACTCCATGCGCGACGTGGTCGGCGTGCGCAGTGAAAAGCTCGGATGGCCTTTGCGCGCCGCGATTCGGCGGGTGGCAAACGAGCAGTCGGGTGTGGTCGTCATCTTGCGTCCCGAGGAGACGCCGCGAGATTTCATGGACAATGTCAGGCAGCTGGACGCGAAGCCGACCACCGCCCGCAATCCGGGCGCCACCGTGGTCAGAACCTACGGCATCGGGGCGCAAATCCTCAAAGATCTTGGGCTGAAGCGCATGCGGGTGCTGAGCGCTCCGAAGCAGCTTCAGGGTCTCTCCGCCTTCGACCTCGAAGTGACCGAGTACGTCGATGGGGGCGATTGAGCGCCATGCCACTATACTGCCTACCAGCAGCAACCCCGGTGCGAGGAGAGATCAGTGCCCAATGAACAAGCGAAAGTGATCGAAGGGGAACTGCTGGCCCGCGACTTGCGTTTCGCTTTGGTCGCCGCGCGCTTCAACGATTTCGTCGTCGAACCGCTGATTCGCGGTGCGCTCGATGCGCTTGAAGCGGCATGGCGCCGCCGAAAAGCAAATCGAGATCGTGCGCGTTCCCGGGGCGTTCGACATGCCCATCGTCGTGCGTAAGTTGGCGCTGTCGCGCCGCTACGACGCGTTGATCGCGCTGGGCGCCGTGGTCCGCGGCCAGACGCCGCATTTCGACTACGTGGCCGGGGAATGCGCCTCGGGACTTGCGCGCATCGCGCTCGAATCCGGCGTGCCCATCGCGTTCGGGGTGCTGACTACCGATACCATGGAACAGGCGGTGGATCGGGCCGGCGGGAAGGCCGGCAACAAGGGCGCCGATGCCGCGATGACGGCGATCGAAATGGCGAATCTGCTGCGCCGCTTGGAACCTTGAGCCGGTGAACGTGCATCGTGCCCGTCAGTTGGCGCGCCGCCTCGCTCTGCAAGCGCTCTATCAGCTGCAGATCAATCCGCGGTCCTGGCAGGACACGCATCAGCAATTCTCCGACGATCCCGAGGCCGAGCGCGTCGATCGCGAATATTTTCGCGAGTTGATCACGGCGATCGCGCCGAATCGCGCCGTTTTGGATGAGCGTCTGGCGCTCTTCAGCGAGATACCGCCGCTGGAACTCGATCCGGTGGAGCATGCGGTCCTGTGGCTGGGGATCCATGAACTAGAATCCCATCCCGAGCTGCCCTATCGCGTCGCCCTGGACGAAGCGGTGCAGTTGACCAAGCAGTTCGGCGCAACCGATGGACATAAATTCGTGAATGCCGTGTTGGACCGCGCCGCCAAGCAGCTTCGCCCGGATGAATATGGAACGCCGCCGGGTGTTTCGGAGTAAGGGCGGTGAACGGCGATCAGGAGCCTTTGGGCGAATTTGAGTTGATCGACCGCTATTTTGCGTCCGGTCGGCCTGGCGCTCCCGGCACGCCTGGCGCAACCAGACGCACGGACGTGATCTTGGGGATTGGGGACGACGCGGCGTTGCTGCGCTGTCCTCCCGGCCGCGACCTGGTGGCGGCGGTCGATACGCTGGTGGCCGGCCGGCACTTCCTTGAAGGCAGCGCGCCGCACTCCATCGGCCATCGGTCTCTCGCCGTCAACTTGAGCGACCTGGCTGCGATGGGCGCGACGCCGGCATGGGCGACTTTGGCGCTCACTTTGCCATCCGCCGACGGCCGCTGGCTCGAGGGCTTCTCCGCGGGCTTCATGGAGCTTGCCGCCGCCCATGGCGTGGAACTGGTCGGCGGCGACACCACGGCGGGACCGTTGACCATCAGCGTTCAGATCCTCGGTCAGGTCGAGCGCGGCAGCGCGCTTCGCCGCGGCGGTGCGCAGCCGGGCGATATCCTGGCCGTCACCGGTACCTTGGGCGATGCCGGCGCCGGCTTGGCGTTGCTGACCGGACGTGCGACTGCCGAGGACCGTGCGGCGGCCGCCGAACTCATCGAGCGCTTCGAGTATCCGATCCCCCGCGTGCAGTTCGGGTCGAGTGCGCGCGGCATCGCCAGCGCCGCGATGGATTTATCCGACGGGTTGGCCGGAGACCTGCCGAAATTTGCGCGCGCAAGCGGACTCGCGGCGCACGTCGATGTGGGACGCCTGCCGTTGTCAGGGGCGTTGCGATCGTTGGCGACGGTTGCGCAGGCGCGCGAGTGGGCCCTGGCGGCCGGCGACGATTACGAGCTGCTGCTGGCCGTACCTGCGCAACGTTTCGACGAGTTGGCGGCGGTGGCGGCGCGATTGAACTTAACGCTTACGGCGATCGGTGACTTGCGTCGCGGAACGGCGATCACTTGGGCACTGGATGGCCAGTCGTTCGCCGCTCCGGCTCGAGGCTACGACCACTTTCGCTGAGCCCTCGACTCAAATCACAGTTTGGCTCCGGGTCAGCCCGTATCCTTTGCGCATCGAACAACGATCGCGCCGCGCAGCGCACTGGCACCCTTGACCACTATCCGTCCTCATCTCGCCAAGCCTCTCAACGGTCGCGCATCGTTGCCGGAAAAAATCGGCAAGTACGTGATCATCAACGAGGTGGGCCGCGGCAGCACGGGAATCGTGTACCTCTCGCATGACCCCTACTATGGTCGCGACGTGGCCATCAAAGTGTATAACGTCGAAACGAGCGGGGACGAGAACCGCAAGCGCATCGCGCGCAAGATGTTTCTCTCCGAAGCGCACATGGTCGGCATGCTGCAGCATCCGAACATCCTGCCGATATACGATGCGGGCGAAGAGAACGGCCACTGCTACATCGTCACGGAGCACGTGCATGGGGCGCGCACCCTCGCGGCCTATTGCCGGCCGGACAATCTGTTGCGGATCGACGATGTGGTCGAGCTCGTGTACAAGGCGGCGCGCGCGCTGCACTATGCACACAGCCGCGGGGTCATCCATCGCGACATCAAACCCAGCAACATCATGCTGACGCTCGAAAGCGATGTGCGCATCATCGACTTCGGCATCGCCTTGGTGGCCGACTCCGACATCTCGCGCATCGAGGGAATCGCCGGCAGCCCATCGTACATGTCGCCCGAACAAGTGCAGTCGATCGAACTCACGAACCGCTCTGATCTGTATTCCCTGGGTGCCGTGATGTACGAGCTGCTGACCGGCACGCGGCCCTTCAGAGCCGGCAACCTGCAAAAACTCCTGCATCAGATCGTGTTCGCCACGCCTCCGCCGATCCACACGCTGCGCCCGGAAATTCCCGAAGAACTCGAAAACGTCGCCGCCATGGCGCTGCAGAAGGACCCTGCCAAGCGCTACAAGACGGGATTGGATTTCGCCGCCGAACTGACCCGCGTACACCAGAAGCTGCGCGCACAGTACAACCGAATCGATCAGCAGGAGCAATTCAGCCTGCTGCGCAAGCTCAAGTTCTTCCATGAATTCTCGCACAGCGAAATCTGGGAAGTGCTGCGCGCCAGCAGCTGGCAGGATTACGCAGACGGGGAAGAGATCGTGAAAGAGGGCGAGATGGACGATCGCTTCTACATCATCGTGCAGGGACGCGTCGCGGTCGAGCGCCTCGGCAAGGCCCTCGGCTTTTTGGAAAGCGGCGAGTGCTTCGGCGAGACCAGCTACGTGCGGGGCGCCAAACGCACCGCCACCATCAAGGCCGCCGGGCCGGTGACCGTCATGAAGGTCAGTTCCACCTTGTTGGAGCAGGTCTCCGCGGAATGCCAGCTGCGCTTCAATCAGGTGTTCCTGCGCAACATGATCGCGCGCCTGCAGAGCGCCGAGCGCATTACGGCTTAGGTCGCAGCGTCCTTGTCGAGATCGATCATCGCGTAGGCCGAGTGATTGTGGATGGACTCGAAGTTCTCCGATTCCACCACGTAGGCGCGCACGCGCCTATCCTTGTTGAGAGCGACAGCCACGTCGCGCACCGTATCCTCGACGAATTTCGGGTTGTCGTACGCGCGCTCGGTGACGTATTTTTCATCCGGCCGCTTCAATATGCCGTACACCTCGCAGGAGGCTTCCTTCTCCGCGATGTCGATCAATTCCTCGAGCCACATGTGGTCGTTGAGCTTGGCCGTAACGGTGATATGCGAGCGCTGGTTGTGCGCGCCGTAGTCCGATATTTTCTTTGAACACGGGCAGAGGCTCGTGGTCGGCACCACGACTTTGAGCCACACGTCGGTCACCCCATCGCGGTACTCGCCGAAGATCGTGGCCTGGTAGTTCATCAGGCTCTCGACGTGAGACACCGGCGCTTTCTTCATCACGAAGTACGGAAAAGTCATTTCGATGTGGCCGGCGCTTGCGTCCAGTCGTTCCGTCATCTCCTTCAGCATCTTGCCGAATGAATCGACGGATATTTCGCGCTCATGATGCAGGATCTCCACGAAGCGCGACATGTGCGTGCCCTTGAAGTCGTGGGGCAGGTTCACATACATGTTGAAATTGGCGACCGTGTGTTGTTCGCCGCGCGCGCGGTCCTTTACCTTGACCGGATGAAAAATGTCCTTGATGCCGACCTTGTTGATCGGTATCCGGCGGGTATCGGCGTGACCCTGAACGTCCTCGATCGGTGACACGGGAAGGTTCTTTTTGCTGACGGCGACGTTCATTTACACGGTTTCCTGCAGATATAATCACGCGATCATGGTGCCGAAACCGCCAAGTTCAATGACTTTAGATCATTTGCCTGGCGGTTGCCCGAGACAAAGCGCGAGCGTCTCGGTCAGTGAGTAAGTACCTGGATCTATTCGAAAAGTTGCGCCGGATTGGCGTCGGATTCGTCGCCTTCGAAGTCCTCGACCGCGGGCTCGCCGGCTTTCTTGAGCAATATCTCCACTTTCTGCTCCGCATCCTTGAGGGCCGTCTGGCAGCACCGGGTCAGCATGACGCCGCGCTCGAATGCCGCCAGCGATTCCTCGAGGGGTAATTCGCCTTGTTCCAACCGCTCGACCAGCTCCTCGAGTTCGTGCATGGCGGTCTCGAAGTCGAGTTTGGGGGTCTGTTTTGGGGTGCTTGGAGCCATGACTTCGAACGGTACAGGCGCCGCTCAACGTGCGCAAGTTCACGTCGCCGAGGTCGCGTCATCGGAACATTGTCGAGTCGTGAGGCCTGTCACAGCCGCAAACTCGCGCCATTTCGGGGTTTGTATGACACTGGCCGTGGGAAGCCATATGCCATTTACACTGAAACAATTCGCAGCCTGTGCAGGGCTTGTTGCCGCAATTTTGGGCAGCGCCGCTTGCACGCCCAAACGCGTACCCCCCATGACGGTCGAGGACCTGATGGAGGATCGGGTGACGCTGGATGGCGTGCTGCTCAAGTGCAATGAGAAGCCCGCCAAGGTGCATAATCAGTCCGACTGCCTCAATGCCCGAATCGCCGTCGAGCGACTGGCGAAGGATGTGGATCCCGCTGAAGAGACCCGGCGCAACGCCGAGTTCGAGCGCAGCCGCGAGAACTTACGGATGGCCCAGGAAAAACTGCGCCATGACCAGGAAACCAAGACCAAAGTCGACGCGTACAACCTCCCGGTGATTCCGGTCGAGTCAGGGATGCCCAGCGGCGGGACTTCCAGCGCGGCGCCGACCCAGCCCTGAGTAGCGGCCTACCGGGACCATTGCCAGTCTTTCGCGGAGCCGCGGCAACCGCTTTGCGGCGCTCCACGCCACGCTCGCCCCCTCACCACTCTTCCGCTGGCGGCACCTGTGGGTTCGCCATCCTTGATGGCCATCTTGCCATTCACGACCACGTAGCTGACGCCCCCGGAGCTCATGCCGCCATCCTCAGCGCGCTTTTCGCTTTTCCCTGATTCGGCGCTGTGCCGGGCGCGTCGGCGCTCCTGAAGAAGACGGCTCGTTCCCGCTGACGGACGGGGACATCCTCCCCGCGGCTAGGATGTTCTTCGCAGCATGGCCGCAACGTTACTTGACGGTCGCCGCGCCGACTTTGCAGGCCGCTTCGTCCTGCGAACCCGTGCCGCCGGAACAGCCGACCGCGCCGATCAGTTTCCCGCCCTCCACCAGCGGTATGCCGCCGCGCGAGGCAATGACTCCATCGAGCGTCATCACGTAGTAATTGTTTTGTTGAATGGCGTTTTCAAATGCCTTGGTCTCGCGACGGAACGTGACGGCGGTGCGCGCCTTGTGCTCGGAGACTTGGATCGATGCGAGCTGTGCCCCGTCCATGCGCTGGAATGCGACGAGGTTGCCTCCCGAGTCCACAACGGCAACATTCAACTTCCAGTCGTGTTTTTTGGCCTCGCCGATCGCAGCGGCAATGGCAGCCGCAGCGCGCTCGAGCGATATCGGCGCTCCATAGGGAACGTCGAACGGCATCTTGTCGGGCACCGCGTCGAGCGGATTCGCGGGGGGCGCCTGCTGCGCTCCGATGGGGGCGGAGCCTAGCAAGGCGGCGCCGATCAGGGCTGCGGCAAGCTTTACGGAGGTCAAGGTGGATCGTGCGGGCATGGTTGCAACTCCTTGGAATGAGAACTACATGACGGACCTCGCGGCAGAGGTCGTGTTAACTACGATGTTGTTCTACCTGATTTTGTTCTGTGGATTATGTAATAGATCCTGCCGAGGGATGACATCGATTGATGCGGCGCAAGAAGCGCCAACGGGTCTGCCGTGGTCGCCTCGGTACGAGCCGGATCAAACAGAGACCCGCTGCCGACATGCTGCTATTCGAAAGAACTTTAACCCGATGTTTGGCCCCGGTGATGACGATGGGCACGGTGCTGCTCTTGGCGGCCTGCGGCGGATCTGGTGCTCCGGTCACGACGAATCAGCCACCCACCGTATCCCTCGCCGCGTCGCCTTCTACCGTGAGCAGCGGCGGGGCCGCGCTCCTGACCTGGAGTTCCACCAACGCCACGGCCTGTAACGCGTCGGGCGGCTGGTCAGGTCCCCTTGCAAGCAGCGGGAGCCAGAATACTGGCGCATTGACGGCCGACAACTCCTATTCACTCACCTGCAGCGGTGCGGCCGGCACGAGCCCAGTTGCCAACGCCACCGTCACGGTCATGCCCGCACCCACTGCCACGCTGACGGCAAGCCCGACCACGATTGCGAGCGGCGGGTCTTCCACGCTGACCTGGACCTCGACCAACGCGACGTCGTGCACGGCCTCGGGCGGCTGGAGCGGCACGAAGGCGGCCAGCGGCACGCAGAACACCGGCGCACTGACGACGAGCGCCGTCTACTCGATGACATGCACGGGTGCCGGCGGCACCAGCTCGGCTGCCCCGGCCATCGTCACCGTCACCACCAGTCCCGTACCCACTGCGACCCTGGTGGCCAGTCCGACCACCATTGCCAGCGGCGGATCGTCCACACTGACGTGGACTTCAACCAATGCAACCTCGTGCATAGCCTCGGGCGGCTGGAGCGGCACGATGGCGGCCAGCGGCACGCAGAACACCGGCGCACTGTCCACCAGCGCGGCCTACTCGCTGACGTGCTCGGGTCCAGGCGGCACCAGTGCGGTCGTCACGGCCACAGTAACGATCGGCACGATCCCAACCGCCAGTTTGAACGCGAATCCCACGAGCGTCGCCAGCGGCGGTACCTCCATGCTGACGTGGCGTTCGACCAACGCGACCTCCTGCACCGCGACGGGTGGCACGTTCGCTGGTACGAAGGCTGCAAGTGGCAGTCAGAGCACCGGCGCGCTCACTGCCCCGATCACATACTCGTTGACGTGCACCGGCGCCGGAGGCACCAGTACCGCTGCTTCCGCCACGGTTACCATCGCGCCGGTGCCCACCGCCACACTAATGGCGGGTCCAACCACGATTGCCAGCGGCGGATCGTCCACGCTAACTTGGAATTCGACGAACGCGACGTCGTGCACGGCCTCAGGCGGCTGGAGCGGCACGAAGACGGCCAGCGGTACTCAGAGCACCGGCGGCTTGACGACCAGCACGGCATATTCGTTGACGTGCACGGGAGCGGGCGGCACCAGCACTCCTGCAACGGCCACGGTAACGATCGGCACCATTCCGACCGCCACCTTAAACGCGAATCCCACGAGCATTGCCAATGGCGGGTCCTCTACACTGACGTGGAGTTCAACCAATGCCACCTCGTGCACCGCGACGGGCGGCACGTTCGCCGGGGCGAAGGCCATCAACGGCAGTCAAAGCACCGGCGCTCTCACCGCCACGACCACGTATTCGTTGACGTGCGCCGGCGCCGGAGGCACCAGTACCGCTGCTTCCGCCACGGTCACCATTGCTCCGGTACCCACCGCCACGCTGACCGCCAGCCCGACCTCGATTGCCAGCGGCCAGTCCTCCACGCTGACCTGGAGTTCGACCAACGCGACATCGTGCACGGCCTCTGGAGGATGGACGGGTACCAAGGCTACCAGCGGCAGTCAGAGCACCGGCGCCTTGACGGCCAGTACGACTTATTCGTTGACGTGTACCGGTGCCGGAGGCACCAGCACAGCCGCGTCAGCCACGGTCACCATCGCTCCGCGACCCACCGCCACGCTGACGGCCAGTCCAACCTCGATTGCCAGCGGCGGAACCTCCACGCTCACATGGAGTTCGACCAATGCGACGTCGTGCACGGCCACGGGCGGCACCTTCGCCGGCGCGAAGGCCACCAGCGGCAGCCAACCGACGGGCACGCTGACGGCCAATACAACGTACTCGCTGACCTGCACGGGCACCGGTGGCACCAGCACGGTGGCCACGGCCACGGTCACGATCCTCGGGCTCCCCACCGCTTCGTTGACCGCGAATCCCACCTCGGTGGTAAGTGGCGCCGCTTCGACGCTGACCTGGAGTTCGACCAACGCGACGTCTTGCACGGGCACAGGCGGGACCTTCGCCGGCTCGCAACCTACCAGTGGTAGCCAGTCAACTGGCGTGCTCTCGGCCAATACCAACTACTCGCTGACGTGCACCGGAACCGGTGGCACCAGCGCGCCGGCCAATGCCACGGTCACGATTGCCTCCGGCACGGTGACGGTCTCGCCCAAGGCCGCCGGTATCACGCTCTGGCAGACGCAACAATTCACGGCGACGGTGCCCGGAGGAGGCACGCCGGCCTGGTCGGTGGATACCGTCCAAGGCGGCAATTCCACAGTGGGCACGATCGTGTCGACCGGCAGCGCCACGGCCACCTACACTCCCGGAACGGCGGCGGGGACGCACACCATTCTCGCGGTCAGCGGCAGCGACTCGGGCACCTCAACACTTGGCGTGACCGATCTCGCGGGCGTCTACACCT
Organism: uncultured Gammaproteobacteria bacterium; assembly: GCA_963799885.1. GTDB lineage: Bacteria > Pseudomonadota > Gammaproteobacteria > Steroidobacterales > Steroidobacteraceae > Bog-1198. Next base: position 320,061 of record CAWCYX010000013.1, read on the forward strand.
ATCACAACGACCTCTCCCGGGACGGCGCCAATACCCAGGAATATGCGCTGACCCCCAGCAACGTGAACGCCAGCGGTTTCGGCAAGCTCGCATCCTGTCCCGTCGACGGAGCGATCTATGGGCAGCCGCTATGGGTTGCCAACCTGACCGTAGGCGGCACCAGACACAACGTCGTGTTCGTTGCTACCCAGCACGACAGCGTCTATGCCTTCGACGCGGACGCGAGTCCGTGTGTGCAGCTATGGCAAGCGAATCTGGTCGACGTTGCGCATGGCGGCGGCGCCGGCGAGACCAGTGTTCCGTACACCTCATTAGGCAATGCCAGCGGCGACGTAAAGCCGGAAGTCGGTGTGACCGGTACGCCGGTCATCGACCCTAGTACGGGCATCCTCTATGTGGTGTCGAAGTCGACGGCATCGGGTAGCTTCTATCAGCGCGTGCATGCGATCGATCTTACGAACGGCAGCGAGAAGACCGGCTCACCGAAGTTGATCACGGGCACTGCGGCCGGTAACGGAGACGGTGGGACGACGGTGACCTTCAATGCCCAGCAGGAGAATCAGCGGCCGGGCCTTGCCTTCGTCAACGGCAACCTCTACATCGCTTGGGGATCGCACGAGGACAAGGCGATCTTCTATGGTTGGATGATGGGGTATCACTATAACGGTACAGCATTCACGCAAACAGCCGTATTCAATGCGGCGCCCAACGTAAATCCTGGCAATGCGGGGGGTGCCGGCATATGGATGAGCGGCGGAGCGCCGGCCGCGGATTCCAGCGGCAATCTCTACGTGCTCACGGGTAACGGCATATTCGACGTCACGAACGCCGGCCCACCCAACGATGATTACGGTGACTCGCTGTTGAAGTTGAGCCCTTCACTAGTCGTTTCACAGTATTTGACGCCTTCCGGCCAAGCCACGGACAACACCAGCGACTTTGATTTTGGCGCCGGGGGCGCGGCGATCCTCGCGGACTTGCCCAGCACCAGCGGGTTCCCTCAACACCTGCTGATCTGCGGCGGTAAGGACGGCCATCTCTACGTCGGTGATCGAGATAATTTGGGGGGACTGGGCGACTCCAATGCGGTGCAGCCGCCTGCAAGTCTATGGACACTTGGTGAAATTTTCGCCACAGCCGCCTTCTGGAACAATAACCTTTATATCGCCAGTGTCGGTAAACCGATGCTGGACTTCCCACTACAGTCGTCAGACATCACAAAGCCACTATTCGGTAACGCCGTTACGTCATCCCATTCATACGGAGCAGGAGGCAGCACGCCGTCGGTGTCGGCTGCCGGAACGACCAACGGCATAGTCTGGGGCCTGGATGCCACCAACTACTGCACGACCAACTCACCGGGATGCGGTCCGGCCGTGCTGTACGCCTACGACGCCACCAATGCCTTGGCGTCTTTGTGGAACAGTGCCGCTAACGCTGCCGACAAGGCGGGCAACGCAGTAAAATTCACGATACCCACCGTCGCCAATGGGAAGGTCTATGTCGGGACCCGCGGCAACAACGCCGGCGGGGCCGACAGTTCCACTTCCACTCCGGGCGAACTCGACATCTACGCGCTCAAGCCCTAGAGTCCGTGGCGCCCAGGGCCCGGACGTGCAGGGCGCGGTAGTTAAGTCCTTTGGCGTTGCCATGCCGACGCTACCCGATATGATAGGCACGCGCCGGGCTACCGGCTTGCTACAACGGCGAACCAACAATGAATCGTATCTCTCCCGACTGCCGACTCGGCGTCGCAACCCGCGCCTGCGGTCCGCGCTGGGCGGCGGCGCTTACAATCGCTGGACTTGTCCTCGGTCTCGGCGGTCTCGGCTTCCCGGCTGCGGCGGCTGAAACTGCTCCCGCTTCCGCGAACGCCGCGAGCTCGACTTGGCTGCGCTGCGGCGGGCTATGGGACGGCCGGGGAGGCAAGACGGGCGGTCCAGCGCTCATCGAGGTGCGCGCTGACAAAATCGTGTCGGTCCGGCCAGGTACAGACGCACGGCCGAGCGCCGACGCATCGCCGTCCGGCAAGGTCATCGATCTTTCGGGCTTGACCTGCCTTCCGGGGCTCATCGACAGCCATACGCATGTGCTGCTGCAGGGGGACATCACCGCCGCCGAGTACGACGAACAGCTGCTCAAGCAATCTCCGGAGTACCGCACGATTCTCGCCACGATGAACGCCCGCAGAGTCCTGTCGTGGGGGTTCACGTCGATTCGAGATCTCGAGACCGAAGGCGCCGGCTACGCGGACGTGGATGTCAAGAACGCGATCGCGCGCGGCATCATTCCAGGGCCGCGAATGCAGGTGGCCACGCGCTCGTTGGATGTCACCGGCGCTTACCCCCTCTTGGGCTATGCGCCCGCGGTGACCGTGCCTAAGGGGGTTCAAGAAGTTGACGGCGCCGACGGCGCACGCCGCGCCGTGCGCGAGCAGATTTACCACGGAGCCGACTGGATCAAAGTGTATTCCGACCGGAGCTACCAGGTGCAGCCGGATGGGACACTGGACGACATACCGACATTCACGCTCGAGGAATTGCGGGCCATCGTCGACGAGGCCCATCGGCAGCGGCACAAGGTGGCATCGCACGCGATGGCGCTTCACGGCGTCCACAATTCCGTGGAAGCGGGCGTCGATTCGATCGAGCACGGCAATTACATCGCCGATGAAGACATGCGCATGATGGTGCAGAAAGGAATCTTTTACGTGCCCACCATTTACGTCGGCGAGTATGTTGCCGAGGGACGCGCCAAGGCGGGAGCCCCTGTCTGGAAGCAAATGGGAGAGATCCACGAGAAAACGTTCCGCCGTGCGCTCAAGGCAGGCGTGAAGATTGCGTTTGGTACGGACGTGGGCGGCTTCGACTGGCACATCAACCCGGCGCACGAGTTCGGCTGGATGGTCAAGTTCGGCATGACGCCGGAGCAGGCTCTGCGCTCGGCGACCGTGGTGGGCGCGGAATTGCTCGGTTGGAGTGATCGCCTCGGCACGGTCGAAGCCGGCAAGCTGGCCGACATCGTCGCAGTGGCCGGGGATCCGCTCGAAGATATCACCCGTCTGGAGAAAGTTCGCTTCGTCATGAAGGAAGGCGTCGTGTATCCGGCCGCGGATGCCGCTCCCTGACGAGCCCGACGGCCCTCCGCGGTAAGCCATTGTAGAATGGCAGTGTCATACGGGAGCATTTCATGGTTCAAACCGGAGGCGATGCGGACGGTGTTCAAACGGATCGCCGGACCGCTGTGGGTTCGGCGCCGCCCATTTCCCGATCGGATATTGTGATGCTGGATGCCGTCGCGCTTGCGGGCGCGATTCGATCGCGGCGGGTGTCGTGCGTCGAAGTCATGACTGCCTATCTCGATCACATCGACGAACTCAATCCGAAGGTCAACGCCATCGTGGCGCTTCAGGACCGCGAGGCGCTGCTGGTGCAGGCACGAGAGCGCGACGATCAGTATTCGCGCGGCGAATCGCTCGGACCTCTGCACGGCTTTCCGCACGCGGTTAAGGATCTGCAGGCGGTCAAGGGCATTCGCACGACGCAGGGGTCTCCCATCTTGAAGGACTTCGTCCCGCCCGCGGACAGTCCCATGGTCGACCGGCTGCGCCGGGCCGGTGCGATCTTCATCGGCAAGACCAACACGCCAGAATTCGGTCTCGGGTCGCATACCTACAATCCGGTGTATGGAGCGACGCGCAACGCCTACGATCAATCGCGCTCGGCCGGCGGCAGCAGCGGAGGGGCCGCGGTGTCGCTGGCGCTGCGAATGGCGCCGCTCGCGGACGGGTCGGACTACGGAGGGAGCCTGCGCAACCCCGCGGGCTGGAACAACGTGTTCGGCTTCCGCACGAGCACCGGCTGTGTGCCGTCCGATTCACAGGATGGGTGGCTGCCGTCCATGGGTGTGCTCGGCCCAATGGCGAGATCGGTCCCGGATCTGGCCATGCTGCTGTCGGTTCAGGCGGGATACGATGCGCACGCGCCACTATCCATGGATGGAGTCGGGTCCAGATTCCGCGGCCGTTTGCAGCGGGACTTAAGAGGCGTACGAATCGCCTGGTGCGGGGACTTCAAAGGTTTTGCGCCTCACGAACCCGGTGTGATCGACGTGTGCGGGAAGGCGCTCAAAACATTCGAGTCTTTGGGCTGCACCGTGGAAGAAAATCAGCCCGACTATCCGCTCGATGCCCTCTGGCAGGCGGCATTGCAGCTTCGCGGCTGGCAGCAAGGCAACACGCTTCTGGCGTACTACAACGATCCGGCGAAGCGCGGACTGTTGAAACCGGAAGCGATCTACGAAGTGGAAATCGGGCGAAGACTATCGGCCTTCGATATCTCCGCGGCTTCGGTGGTGCGAACCGAGTGGTACCAGGCGGTGCGCCAATTTTTCGAGCGCTATGACTATTTCATCATTCCCACCGCGCAGCTGTTTGCCTTCGACATCGACATGGATTGGCCGCGTGAAATCGCCGGTCGGAAGATGGCGACCTATCACGAGTGGATGAAAGCGACCCTATTGGTGAGCATGTCGGGTTGCCCGGCGCTTGCAGCGCCGGCCGGGTTCAGCGCGAATGGGCTCCCGATCGGCATACAAATCATCGGTCCCAACCACAGCGAGCTGGGCTGCCTGCAAATCGCGTATGCGTACGAATTGGCCACCGATTGGACCCAAACGCGCCTGCCGCCGCTGCTCAAATAGGAACTGCTGTTGAAACTGCTCTGTGCATTGCTCGTGGTTCCGGGACTCGCGGGAGCCGGCGTGCTATACGACGTCGAAGTCAGGCTCCTCGATCAGACCAACCTGGCGCTCGGCGCGCCCACGGCTGCGCCAGCCGTCACCAAGTATTTCTCGGACGAGGGGCAGGTTCGGGTCGGCGGCCCCAACGCCAAGATGGTCTACCTGTTCAAAGACGGCATCATGTACGCCATCGACAATTCGTCGCGAACCGTGCACGTCCTGAAGCATGCCACGTTGAGCCAGGTCTCGGCCCATTACACCGATGCGGTCAAACAGCTGGAGGCCGCGGCTGCCGGTGCGTCCGCCGACGAACGAGCGGAAGCGCAGCGCAAGGCTGCCGACATGAAAGCGGTGAGCGATAGGCTCCTACAGCCGGTGCCGCGCGATTACCGGGTTACCACGCGCTTCGAATCGGCGGATGGGCGCGCCTGCCGAATTTGGGAGGAGCGTGAAAACGGAACCAAGCGATTGGAGCTGTGCGTCGCGCCGCTGGCGTCGGTGCAGGGCGGCGCCGACATCATGAACGGGGTGAAAACTCTCAGTCAGTTTCGCCAAGGTTCCAATTTTGCCTTCGGAGTGGACTTCGGGCTCTCGGAATGGTGGCCGGACATCGCCCGCCTCGGTGGTGTTCCGCTGCTCATCCGCGAATACAAGTACGACAGCGTCGTTTCCGAGGTCCTGCTGACCGCGATCCGGCCAGGCGTGCCCAAGGCATCGCTATTGGACCTGCCGGAAGGTTATCAGGTGCAGGACGGGCCGGATTACGCGCAGTGGTACCTGCGTTGAGCGCAGGAGCCTGGGGCCTTACTGGGTTGCCGGGACGGTGACCATGGTCAAGGTCCGCGGCCCGAGCGCCGCATTGTCGCTGGCTTCGTCGATCACCACGTAGAAGTTCCTGGCCGCCTGCCGTGCGGGATCCATGACGATGGGCACCACGAGATTGACGGAGTTCTTGCCGTTCTCAATGTGCTCGACCTGAGCTTTTACGGGGACGAAATCCTGTCCGGGTTTGGCCGTGCCCGATTCGGTCCACCACTTGAAGCTGACGTCGTCGCGCAATGTGCGGCTGCGGTGGACTGCGATTCGCGCCATGGCTTCCCCGGCTGGGACTTCGACGTTGTCAACCGCAAGTTCGATGCGGGCACGCCACGCATTCTGGCCGGGCGCCGTGCCGGAGGGAGCAGCGGCAGCGGCAGCGGGCGGTGAAGGTGCGACAGTTGGTTGGGCCGGGGCCCCCGAATCGGCGGTCACATCGGGTCGCGGCGCCGGCTGCGCCGGCGGAGCCGCAGCGGCCGCGGCCGGCCTTGTCGGCAGCTCGGTGGGCGGTACTGTCGGCGGTTCGCCAGACAGTGCGGTCGGCGGTTCGGAGCGGCCGCCGGCCGCATTATCGTCATCGGTTGACGGGATACTGTGGTTCAGCCGCGTCCTTGCCTCTTGCGGAAATAGCGAGGTGATCCACGCGCTCACCGCACTGGCCGTCGGCACCGAGGCAAAGTCGCGGGTGCTAATCAACCATGCACCGCCGGCGACGAAGGCGATCAGGGCAGCGGCTGCCTTCCATCGCGTGACGCCGCTGCGCCGCGGACGGGCTTCCATCAGGTACTGCAGGGCCGGAAGGCGCGGTGCCGCCGCCCGGAGGTCGAGCCGTTCGAGCCATGACCGGACGTCGGCCGGCCGGCGCTCACGCTCGAATCGGAGGCCTTCGCACAGCGCATTCCATTGCCGCCGGACAAGCCCCTTGGGGCGTTTGGGAATCGTACGCGCCGTGCGCGCCTGGAGCGCGGTGGCGTCGTTGAACGGATGTTTCCCCGACAACAACGCGTAGGCGATGCACGCCAGCGCGTATACATCGTCGCGTGCGTCAGCGACCTCGCCTTCGAGCACTTGGCAGCTCGCGAAAGTCGGGGTGGCGACTGCGATCGGTCGTTGGTCGTCGAACTCTGATATCCAGGGGCCGTGATGCAACTGATGCGAGGCCCCGAAATCCAATACGCGAACCTCGCCGTCGTCGGTGATGAAAATATTGGCGGGGTTCAGATCGCCGTGCACGACGCCGCGCGCATGGGCGTGGGCGATCGCTGCGCCCACATCACGGACGATGGCCAACGCATAGGGGCGGGGTAGCACGCCGGAATCGGCGATGGATAGCACTCGGCTCAGCAACGCTCCGCTGAGGTACTCCATGGTGAAAAACGCCAGGTCCCCGTCGCGGTCGAATTCATGCACGCGGACGATGTTCGGATGCGACAGAGATTGCAGATGCTGGAACTCGCGCCGCAATTCCGCGAACAATCGTGGCCGTTTGATGACCTCGGTGTGCAACACTTTGATCGCAATCCGCTGATCTTCCCCGGATCGATCGAGGCGATATTGGTCGGCGGCGGCGAAAACCGTGCCCATGCCGCCTCGGCCCAATAGACCCTGCACCCGATAACGGCCCCGTAGCAGATCGCCCACGGCAAGCGTACGCGGATGAGGGGAGCGGCTTGTGTCCTTGAGGAGATTGGTCTCGCGCGCCGCGTCGACCGGCACCGAGACGGGTTGCGATCTTGCGATGTGCGGCACGGAGATCGGTACGGAGATCGGCACAGAGACGGCCGATCTGCGGATGTGGTGCGCCGAGACCGGCACCGATACCGGTATCGAGACCGGTTCAGAGACGGCGTTGGGGGTCGGCGCGGCAACCCGTTCCGACAGGGTCGGCATCGCGACCGTTGCCGAGGGCGCCGGCGGGGTCGGTGCCGGCGGGCTCGGCCCCTGCGGGGTCGGTTCGTCCTGCATCGCCGGCAAGGGCACGTTTCCATCGCCGGCCGTCCCTTTACCGACCAGGATGCTCTGCAAGTGCGCTTTGATGGCGCGGAATAACTCAGCCGAAATCTTGCCGCGCCTGTAATACTGGTCCACTAGCGACAGCAGATCCCAACCGGCATCGGGGGCCGTTCGCAATAGATCGCCCGCACCCGACAAGAAGGCAGGTAAATCACATGCGCCGCTCACCAAGGCGTCGAGCCGCTCCTTTGCGCTGCGGACCTCCTCGTGGTGGCGGGGTTGCTTGCTCACAGGCTGCGTCAGTACTTTCATTCCTGTTAACTTTCGCAGATCCAGTGAGTTAAGCAAGTTGCGCGGTGCGTCACCTTGGCAGACGTCCGAATTTAACCTCGTATCTGTCTGATTTCCGTGATGAAAGTGCAGGCGGCTATTGACCCGCCGCCCCGCGACTCAACTCGATGATCCAGTCTGGGCCCGAATCGACTTTATGCGCCGCCGCGTAATTGCCTTGATTAAGCGCTACGGCAAGATTGAGCAGACTATTGACGTAAACCAGCGGCCTGCCGAGCGCGACGTCGCCGAACGTGCGCTCATAGGGAGCCGACGCATCATCGATGAGTTGGCCATTGTGAAAGATCCGGACGTGCACCGGATCGCCCAGGCCCACCTTCAGTTCATCGAAAAGGGCCTTCGGAATATTGGTCCAGACGTTGCCGAATTGCACGTCCAGCACCGGGATGATGCCTTTGACCGTGTTTCCGGCTCGCTCGGGCTTGCGGTATGCAATCGAGATCAACGTTTGCGCCGGCAGCGGCGGTCCGACTTGTTCGAATGAGATGATGCCGGCGGCCAATCGGGCCCCCGTGTAGGCAAAGACATCACGGCCGTGAAAGGTGTGCGAGTCATCCGAGCCCTTGCGGCGGTTGATGCGTTCGTCGATTTGGCGCAGCCCCTCGATGCCGTCGCGCTCGGCAACCAGCGACAGCAGGCCGTTGTTGGGGCCGACAAAATAGTGGCCGGTGCGGGTTTTGAGCACTACCGAGAGACGCGACGTCCCTACGCCGGGATCGACCACAGTGACGAATACCGTTCCGGGCGGCCAGAATTGCTCTGCCTGGTAGAGCCGATAAGCGCCGACGAAGATGCTCGGATTCTCGTGGCTCAAATCCGAAATCAATAAGTCCTGCGACACGCTGTAGGCAACGCCCTTCATCGCCGACACGGCGCCATCCTGGGTGCCAAAATCGGTCAGCATCACCAGCGGCGCGTGCGCGAAGCCCGGCGCGGCCCCGCAGAGCAGGCAGATCAATCCTAGAATCCGAGGCACTTTGAACTTCAAATTGCATACTCCGGCAAGTCAGCCATTCTGATAGCGCACGAAGAGTCCGATTGTCAATGCGACGCCCAGCAGCACGATGCCGATTCGCAACACGTGCTCGTTCACCCGTTGCAGTACGTACGCGCCGGCTTGACCGCCCGCCAGTGCCGCCGTGCCGACCACGGCAACCTGCTTCCACGCGACGCCGCCCGCGCACAGGAAAATGACGACGGCCGTCGAGTTGATGACGGCGACGAGGACGTTCTTGGTGGAACCGGCATTTCGAATCGCCAATCCGGCCAAGGTCAGCACCGCCAGCATCAGGATGCCGATGCCGCCGCCGAAGTAGCCGCCGTATACGGAGATGGCAAACTGCATCACGCAGGCCGCGGCCGCACCCAGGTGTTTGTGCATGTCGCCGGCGCGGCGGCCGAAGCTGCCCCAGGCGAACACCAGGGTGGCAAACAACACCAACCAAGGAACGAGGGCCGTGAACAGGGAGGCCGGGGTGTGCAGCAGCAGTACCGCGCCGACCGCGCCTCCGAGCAGACTGACGCCGAACAATGCACTGAACGCTACTGATGCAGTGCCGGTGGCCTGGCGCCGGCCGGCCACACCTGCGGCCGCTTGGGCGGGAAACAAGGCAATGGTGCAGGTGATATTGGCGGTCCGCGGGTCGAGGCCCATCAATATCAGCGTAGGAAAAATCAGAAATGAGCCGCCGCCGGCCAGGGCGTTCTGCAGGCCCGCAGCGAAGGAAACGCCCGCCAAGATGGCGTCCAGGGTGGTTATGGCATCACCGCCCGCGAATCAATCGCGGCTTTAAGGCCGTGGCTTTAAGGCTGTCTATTTTCCTCCAGCGGATAAGTGCGCGGCGCTTCGGCCGTCGGCGGCGCGCCGGCGGGAGTCTGAACCGTCGATGCGGCAGGCGTATCGGCCTGTGGGGCAGGGGAAGATCGCACCGCCGTGCGCGTGGCCTGCGCCAATCGCTCGAGAAAGCGCTGCGCCGTCGCGGGCGGGGTGGGTGCCTGTCCGGAGAATATCTCGGTGGCCGTGACGCCGCTCTTACCATAGAGGGCCGCGTTGGCCGATTTGTCGATGGAAATCACGCTGCCGTCGAGCGCGATGCCGCCGAACAATCCACGCGTCCGGGCATAGGAATAGATTTCCGCATTGAAGTTCATGTCGGTTGCCGCCGATCCCTGGCGCCCCACCGGACCGGTCGCCACCGATGCGTCCGCGCCAAGAGTGAGCTTCCCGCCGGCGATTCCCTCAACTCCGGTCTTGGTGGTAAACACCAGGATGATGTCGGACGATTGTGCGCCCGCCTGGAATCCCCAGCTGCCGCCGGTCAGCGAGACGAACACCGGGTTGCTCCAGGGCGAAGTCAACTTGTCGCGCACGACCAGCACCCCATTACCGTGGCGTCCCCCGAAAATGAAAGCGACCTTGGTCACATCCGGAATCACCGCTATACCGTACGCGCGGGACAGCAGCGTGTCCGGAAGCCGCTGATCCGGCATGCCTTCGACTTCCTCCAGCACCTCGGTCGCCGTCAGCAGTCGGCCCTCTTCGCGCGCGCCAGCGTTTGCAAGAGTTACAAATGCAGGCCCCGCGCCTAAGGCCGCGAAAAGCAGAACCGCCGCTTTAACTGGTTTACGGTTGAACATGGAGACTCCTCGTGAATCGCATGGGCGGTATTGTATTGGGACAGACCGCTGTTCGATCAATTAGTTGCGCAAGCTTAACCCTTTGCGCGAGCTTACCCCCTTTGCGCGAGCTTACCCCCTTTGCGCGAGCTTACCCCCTTTGCGCGAGCTTAACCCGTGGAGAGGCTGCGCGCGCGGCGAGATCTTTAGTGAGGAGATTCTTTGCGAGGGGTCGCGGCGAGCAGAGCCGCTTCGGCATCGCGGTGATGGGCGCGTAGGTAGTCGGCGAGGTGCTCGGTTGCCCAGAGTGTCGCGGCGTGCTCGCCGCCGACAGTGGCAAGAAGTCTGCTGCGCGCCGCGACCAGCATGGGTTCGCCTTCCGCGGCGTTGCCCCGCAGGATCATGTCCCAGCCGAGACTCGCCTGCGATCGCGCGGTGCGCCAGCTATCGGCGCCCGCGAGTCCGGTGTTGATATCCAAAGCCGCGCGTAATTCGACCTCCGCCGCAGCCAGCTTACCCCGCTGCATCAGGACATCGCCGAGCAATTGCCGGGTCGATGCGACGTACAGGTGACGCGCCGGCAGCGCTTGCGCATAGACGTCGAGGGCTTGGCGCGCGTAGTTCTCCGCGGCGGGCAGGTCCTTCGCGCGCAGGTAAAGGTTGGCCAGCGAGTCGAGATAGTAACCAGTCAGATAGTGGCTGGTACCCAATTTGTCGGTCGCAATCTTCACTGCTTGTTGGGTAGCCTGCACGGCGCGCGGCAGGTCGCCTTGCCGATCGTAGAGAATTCCGAGATGCGATTCGATGTTGGCGACGCGCTGGTTGTTCGCGCCGAATACACTGCTCTCGATGTCCAACGCCTCGTTCAACATCTGTTCCGCTTCCCGGTATTTGCCGCGGTCCGTGAGGATGATGCCCAAATTCTCCAATGCCTCGGCATGGTCCGGGTGATTTCGGCTGACCGTGGCTTGAAATATCTTGATCGCCTCGCGTTCGTCACGCTCCGCGGGCGCATATTCGCTCAGCCACACTTCCGCGGACGCCAAGTTGTGCAGAACGGAGGCGACTGAAGTGCTCTGATTGCCCGCCGTCGACCGATAGATCTCCAGGGCTTCCCGGAATAGTTTGCTGGCCGCCTGTGGATCGCTTTTGGCGCCCAGCTCGAACTGCCCGAATTGTTGCAGAATATCGGCGCTCTCGACGCTCGGCGTGCCGTCGCCGCCGCGCGACATCTGCAGGGCCTGCTGCAAATAGGCCTCAGCGGACACCAAATGGCCGCCGTCGGTCAAGGCTTGCGCCAGATTGGCAAGCGCCGCCGCCACCCGGTGCTTATCGAGCGGATGCTCGTCGCGGCGGATGGCGACTGCCTGTTCCAGCAGCGGCACGGCGCGTTCGCTCAATCCCTGCCGCCGGTAGGCAAGTCCCATGCTCTCGAGCAGTTGGGCCCTGACCTCGGGCTGCAGGTTCGTGTTGTTCAGTATCTTTTGTGCGCCGCGGTCCAGAAGGTCTTTGGCCGTAGGCTGCTCACCTTGAGCGGTGAAGGGATCGGCCTGGGAAAAGACGTCCACGAGAAATGCCGATACTTGTTGGGCGCGATCGCGCTCCTGCGCGGTCGCCTCGCGCGCCAGTTCGATTCGGTGGTTTTGCCACAGGGTGATGCCGGCAACCACCGAGAGTCCCACAATGATAGCGGCGATGGCGGCTACCGCCAGCGTGTGCCTGCGCAGAAATTTCGCCGAGTGGTAGCGCCAATCGCCCTGGCGCGCCCGCACCGGGCGGCCGGTCAAGTGCCGCTGTACATCCGCGGCGAGTGCTTCGACGGACGGGTAGCGCCGGTCGGGTTCCTTGCGCATGGCCATGCCGACGATGGCATCGAGGTCCCCGCCGAGCCTCGTCCGCAGGCGCTGCGGCGACAAGCCGCGCCGATCTGAAATGCGGCTGCGGTCGGCGTCATTCTCCCCACTGAGCTTGGACACCACCATCTGGCTCGGCCGCACGGGATCGTCCATGCAGATGGCACGCTCCAGCTGCAGTTGGCTGTAGCTCAACAACCGGTAGGGGGAGCGTCCGGTGAGGAGTTGATAGAGAAGGACGCCAAGGGAGTAAATGTCGGTCGCAGTGGTAATCGTCCGTCCGAGCACCTGCTCCGGAGCGGCGTTCTCCGGAGTCAATATGCGCTCTTGCAGCCGCGTCACCGGTAGCGTGTGCGAAAGGCTTTCCGGCGCCAGCAATTTCGCAATCCCGAAGTCCAGCAGCTTCGCCGTGCCGTCGCCCGTCACGAAGACATTCGCGGCCTTGATATCGCGATGGACTATGAGATTGCGATGCGCGTATTGAACCGCGGTGCAGACCTGCAAGAACATTTCAAGGCGCTCACGGACGAAAAGTGTGCGGCTATCGCAATAAACGTCGATCGATTCTCCGTCGACATGCTCCATCACCAGATACGGTGTACCGTCGTCCAGATCGCCGCTGTCGATGAGCCGCGCGATCGACGGGTGATCGAGCGTTGCAAGAATGTGGCGTTCGCTGTGAAGCCGGCTGCGCAATCTCGGATGCAGAACCGCATGGTGCAGCACCTTGATGGCGACGGTCTGCTGGTATTGCGAGTCGTCGCGCTCGGCGCGGTACACGGTGCTCATTCCGCCTTGCCCCAGAATGGACACGACGCGATACGGGCCGATGCGGGTACCGAGCAGACGGTCCTGATGTTCCTCGAGAAGGGACTCGGCCGCCGCGCCGATGGCATTGAGGAGGGGATCCTCGGTCCTCTGGTCGGAGGCCAACAACGCCTCCACGGAATCGCGCAGATCACTGTCGCCCTGACAGGAGCTTGCCAGGCGAGCTGCGCGCTCTTCCGTCCCCGAATCGACGATTTCATCGAACAGCGATTGGATCTTCTGCCAGCGTGCTCGCGGGATCATGCGGTTCCACTCGACCCCATCTCGTTGAGCAACCAGGCGCGTGCCAGCCGGATATCACGATGAACGGTTGCGGTCGAGGCCCCGGCAGCCTCGGCGATCTGCTCGTAGGTGAGACCGCCGAAATAGTGCAGTTCGATGACCTGGGCAAGCCGAGGTTCGAGCTGCCCCAGGCTCTCGAGGGCGTCGTCGAGCGCGACGACGCCGAAATTTGTGGCCGGAAGTAAATCCTGTTCGCCGGCGTTGCGCTTGATGCGGGAGCGCGATTTGGCATGATCGACCAAGACGCGGCGCATCAGCCTGGAAGCAAGAGCGAAGAAATGCGCCCTATCCTGCAGGGGGACGTTGGCCTGAATGAGACGCAGGAAGGCCTCGTGCACGACCGCGGTGGCCTGCAAGGTGTGGCTGCCGCGCTCTCCACGCATGTAGTTACGGGCGAGGCGCCGCAATTCGTCATAGACCAAGGGCGTGAGGCGCTCCAGCGCTTGCGGATGGCCCGATCGCCACTCGGTCAGCAGTTGGGTGAAGTTCGCCGGCGCGCGCATCGAATTCTCGTCATTGGGGCCAAAACATGGTCACCGTCGATCGCCTGGTCGGGCGCGATGTACTGGTTTTTTTCGACAGGATGAGGGAATTTCCGTCCTGGCGTCGCTTTTACCTGTAGGGATCACCATTTCTCGGCGGTCTGCTATTCCTTTTCCAAAATATTACGGAGCAAGTCCCATGAAGTTTAGTCTAATTGTTTTTGCTGCGTCCTGTGCCCTCACGACGTCCGCTTTCGCCATGAACCCGTCGCGGACGACCGTGAGCGATATTAACGGCATCCGCGCGCCGCGCTTGTCGTTGACCGACATCACAGGTGTGAATGCCCCCCGATTGACCGACATTACGGGCGTCAACGCGCCGCGGCTGACCGACATCACGGGCGTCAATGCGCCGCGGCTGACCGACATCACGGGCGTCAACGCGCCGCGGCTGACCGACATCACGGGCGTCAATGCACCGCGGCTGACCGACATTACGGGCGTCAACGCGCCGCGGCTGACCGACATCACGGGCGTCAACGCGCCGCGGCTAACCGACATCACGGGCGTCAATGCACCCCGGCTGACCGACATTACGGGCGTCAATGCACCCCGGCTGACCGACATCACGGGCGTCAACGCGCCTCGCTTCCAATAAAGTGGGAGGCTGCCTATTATGTACCGTCGAAAAATGATCGTGACGGCTGCTGCGGCATTTGCCATTGGCGCCGCGTTTGCGGCGCAGCCGATCTCCGTGGGTGCCGACCGGCCCAGCGGGGTTGTGCAGCAGCGTTCACCCTGGGTGCCCGGCACCAATATGCTGATGTCGGCCCACGAACCGAGCGCCGCGCCTTTGGCTCCGCCTCGCTAGTTTCCGGGTCATTTCGATCCGGGATTCCGAAGCGGGGCTCCCAAAGATGGGAACCTCGGCTGAACGGGTTTGCGCTAGAATCGCGCCAACTCACCGAGGGATCCCGTGTCCGACGTCGTGGTTATCGCGCACCGTGGTGCAAGCGGAGAGCGTCCCGAGCATACGCTCGAAAGCTACCGGCTCGCCATCGAACAGGGGGCGGATTTCATCGAGCCGGATCTGGTCATGACCCGCGACGGCGTATTGATTGCACGCCACGAGAACGAGATCGGCGGCACCACCGACGTGGCGCACCGTCCTGAATTTGCTGCCCGGCGTCGCACTCAGATCATCGAGGGCGAGACGATGACGGGTTGGTTCACCGAAGACTTCACCTTGGCCGAGATCAAGGGTTTGCGTGCGCGCGAGCGGTTGCCGGCGCTGCGTCCGGGTAACTGTGCCTTTGACGGCCGATTTTCCGTTCCTACTTTTGATGAAATCCTGCAACTGGTGACGGAAACCAACAAGCGCAACAGTACCGGACGGCGGATCGGCGTCTACCCCGAAACCAAGCATCCGGCGCATTTTGCCGCCATCGGCCTGCCCCAGGAGCAGGCGGTACTCACGGCCCTGGAACGGTTCGACTACGGCCGCGAAGGGTCGCCGGTTTTCATCCAGTCCTTCGATCCCAATAATTTGCGGCAACTACGCGACATGACGAAGCTGCCGCTGGTGCAGCTGCTCGAACACGAGTTGGGAGACCTGCAACGGATCGCCGAATATGCCGACGCGATCGGGATCGCCAAGCCGCTGGCGACCGCGAAGGGCGTCGCCGATGCGCATTCGCTGGGATTGAGCGTCCATGTGTGGACGTTCCGCGCGGAAAACGAGTTCTTACCGGCCGATCTCAAGATTGGTGATGCTCCGGGCGGGCACGGCAATCTCGATGGCGAGATCGAGCGCTATCTATTGCGAGGCATCGACGGGTTCTTTACCGACTTTCCCGCAATCGGCGTGCGGGTGCGGAATCGCCATCCGTGAGAAAACCCAGTAGGTTGCTCGAACCTACATCTCGGGGGTCCAGCCCGAGCACCAGCCGCTGACGGCCACCAATTTACCGGGAAAGAGGGCGCACGGGCGGTAGTCGCTACCGGCCTTCCCCTGCAGTTGCAGGCAGTTTTCGCAATTCGATCCTTTGACGAACGCAGGGTATTTTTTCACGTCAACCTGCGCGGCGCTTTCCACGTAACCCAAGGCAACTGCGGCGGGATCCTTGACGTCGAGTTTCTGCGACCCGCCTTTTAGAGGCTCGGCGCCGCGTGCCGGTTGCACGCCCAAGCTTGCCGCGGCCATTGCCAGCGATAGCGTCTCGATCAAGGCGCGGCGCGACACCGGGCGATTCATCATTATCGTCTCCAACGCGAATGCCAGCACTATGCAGAAAAGCAGCGGCAGTGTCACGTCCGGTGGCGCGCTATCGACCGATCGGATATGGCGGCTGCGGGTCAACCGCCGCCGCGCTGATGCGCCCCGCGGTTCGCTGCCCGTCAGAAAAACATCGATAGGTAGATCTGATAGATCGTTGCGTCGAATTTGTACAAAGGCTCGGTGCCCGGGCTGTAGCCGTTGGCGATGCCGTAGTCGCGGATGTCGCGGAAATCATTGTATTTGAAACGAATCCGGCTCACGTCCCCGGTGACCGTGCCGCGCTTGAATATCCTCCAACCATCGGGCAGAAAGGCATACGTCGCCTTCAACCCGATTGTGTAGTTGGTCGATGAGGCAAGATTCTGGTCGCGCGCCTCGAAGTTCTGGGCACCGGCGAAGGGAAACAGATCGCTGTAGAAGGTCGCGTGATTCTGGGTGTAGTAGCGCAGCCGCCCCTCGAGGATCCATAGATTGGCGATGGGGTGGGTGTACCCCAGTTCGGCGGTGTGCGCCCTGACCCCCCAGGTGTCGTCGAAATACCGGTACGACGCCGAGACCGCCGCTCGATAGGGCAGATAGTACTTGACTCGCCCCTCGACGGCCGTGCTGGTATGCGTGTTTGGATAGATTTGCGATCCCAGCCCATAGCCCAGCGGATCTCCGGGTGCCACGAACCGAATGCTGCGATACGGGTTGCTCAGCAGTCCCTGATCCGTGATGACCTCGAGTGTGACGCCGGAAATCAAATTCTTGGTAACCACCTGGGAGACGCCGGCCGTGAAACTGCGGCTGTAAGAGGAGCCCAACCACTCGATCTTCGGAACGAAAGCAGTCCCGTTGTTTTCTCCGACTTTATTTCTGCTGTCGGTGAACCCGAGCGAGACGGTGGTCAAATCGCCGAACATATCCTGACTGAGCGAGAAGTGCGTGGTGTTCGATATGTAATCGCGTTCCGTACTGTTCGTGTACGACAAGTTGTATTGAGTTTTGTTGTGAATGTAGTCAACCGAAATGGACTTCTGTTTGCGCTCGTCCTTGATGACGCTCGCTTGGCTCAGAACGTCCACCGATGCGCCGCTCACCTTGTCGATGAAATAATTCGCCTCGACCGCAAACTGCTCGGAGAACTTCTTGCGGACCAGGACGGATTCGCCCTTGATGTCCATCCCGCCGCCCTTGTAGTCGCTGTAGAAAATGTCCGCGCGATCGTCGGGCAACACGGCGGCGCCGGCGACGCCGACGATGAGCAGCGCTGCGGTGGCGACGGGGCGGGCGGGGTTACGGAATGACGCTTTCATGAACGGGAGGGCTGCGTCAATTGCAGCCGCAGCCACCGCCGGCAGTGCCTGTCGCGCCGCGCGATCCTTCGCGGGAATCGTAGATATGGTCGAGGTAGGCGCCCGAAATGGCATCGCGATCCCACGACATGATGGGATCCGCCAAGCGATCACGCTCATACGGCTTGACCCAGGGCTGGATGCTGCAGGCCCCCTGCAGCATCCCCAAACCCATTACCACGACGCGCAGCAATTTACCCATGGCTACTCGCGAATCAATTGACGTATGCGATCCTGATACTCATTTTCATCGCCCGGCCGATAACCTCGATGAATGTAGCGAATCTCGCCCTTGCGGTCGATGAGCACTGAACTCGGCATCTCATCCACGTGATATGCCTTGCTCACCTGATTCGCCGGATCCAGCAACACCGGAAAACTGACCGGCTTGCGGGCCATCAATTCCCTCACCGCAGGGGCTTCTTTATCGACGTTTACACCGATCAGCGTGAAGCCGGCCGGCTTGTACTTCTTGTACATCTGATCGAGCAACGGCATTTCCTGCTGGCACGGACCGCACCAGGTGGCCCAGAAATTGACCATGACGACCTGGCCCTTGTACTGGCTCAGCGCGGCCTGCTGGCCGGTTAGGGCCGCGAGGGTGAATGACGGCGCCGGGCCGCCGGCATCGGCCGCGAACGCGGTGCCCGCCAGCAACACCAGCGCCATCGCGGTTTGCTTCAGGAACCTTGGAGTGGAGTCTTGCATTGATCTCTCCTGATATCGGCAAAATGTTAGAAGAACGTGGTCAATCCCAACGTGGCTTCGATGTTGTGAACGTTTTTCACGCGACCCGTGAGATCGGTCTCGAACACATGGTCCCTGACATCCAAGTGCACGGCTAACCAGTCGGTGATGAGCAACCGGTCACCTACCCCGAAATTGATCGCAAATTGGTCCTTTTCACCAAATTTCACATCGCCCATGCCCACCGTCACATAAAGTGCCGAATTGAAGGCATGCCCACGGCCGAGGAATATCTCCCCCGGCAGCACGTTGTAGCCCAAGTCGATGTCGTAATACGTGAAGCGTCTCCCAGCGTCGCTGAGCACCGTGATATTCGGGAAAACATCCTCGAAGGCTGGTGGTCCCGGCTTTCGAACGGGCCAGGAAACCCTCCAGAAAGATGTCCTCCGACACGTGATAGGCCGCCCGCACGCCGTAGATCGGGTTGGTGCCGAAGTCCTGAATGCTCAAGGCACCGAAATAGGCGCCCAATCTCGACGTCCTTCGCCTTGATTTTCGGTGTTTTCACGACGCGCCGATTGACCTGGGGTTCGACGATGGACGGTTCGCCCGCGGGCTCGTCCACCACCACTTGCGTTGGACGGCTTCTCGCCGCGATGAAACCAGCCGCAGCCGGATAGCAGCAAGGCTGCTAGAAGAACACTGCTAAGCCGAATTTCCATTCTTCCGGTTCCTCGTTCTGGTTTTGGTGGGTGAACACGTCGTACTTGCGCCAGTCGGCACGCCACATGAATCGCCGGGTGATGAAGCCGCGTACCCCCAGCGACACATAGGCCATTTGATTGTGGGTCTCCAGCGGTTTCGGCGGCACCTTATCATCGATGTATTGATATCCGGTACCGATACCCGCGGTGGGCGAGAACCATTTCCACTCCGGTATGAACGTGTGGCGCAGCCCGATCGTCGCCACGTAGCGATTGTCGATGGTGCCGAAGGCTTGCTGCAGAACGAACTCGGCATCCAGGCTGTCGGTGAGCGAGAAGTCGCCGTAACCGGTGACCAGATTCTGGTGATTGAACACGCCATAACCGGCACCCAGCTCCCAGCGATGGCGTGGCAAAATCCGGGTAGGGCGGAATCGGCGCCGGTTCGCCGGATGCGAGTCGCGAGCGCGCCAGATCGGAGCGCCGCACCCAGCCCTCCTGCCCGCCGCGTCGCTCGCACCTTGTACCACTCGGTGCGGCTGTAGAGAACGGTCACCGTGTCGTCGCGACCCACGACGTAGGTCACGGGATAGCCGCGCCCCGGTCCGCTATGCATCTCGATGAAGGGGTCGGTAATGATCACTTCGACGAGCCGGGACTTTGCCAGAGTCGGACTCACCATGAACGCCTGCATCACGAGCAGCAGCGCGAGCAGTGGCCGCATCATTTCAGTTCGCGGGCGCGACGAATGGATCGTTATAGTACTGGGCGCCAATGTCGATCCATTCTGAAATCAATCGCAACTCCGCCGCGGTCAAGAAGCCCGTGTGGTCAACCCCCGGTGGCGCGGGTCTATAGCTTCCGTCGAACAGCCTGAAAAAATTCGCATACGAGTTCGTGGCGCTGCCCGCCGTCATCGGCGGCGGCAGGACCACTCCCGTAGCCACGGGCGCGCCCATGATAAGCGCCTGTTCGTTGCGAGGGAACAGCAGTTGTCGATAAGAGGTACTGACCGGGTGGTTAGGATCTGCCGCCGCCCGTAAATCCAATTCACCCGCGGGGATCTGGAAGGCTGCGGCGGCGCCGATGGGGGTGTGGCACGTCACGCAGGTGTGATCGACCGCGACCCCGCCCACCATAACGAGCCTTGGAAAATCCCACAGCGACTGAATGTGGTAGGGCGGCATGGTGTCGTCGGGATAATGAATGGTACTGCGGCACAGCGCATCCCACGTCACGCAATGAGTATTGCTCGGCTTCGGCGTCGATAGATCCGAATACAGATAGGAGAAGGGTGCATCGGCCGGCCGGCCGGCGGCGGGCGCATCGGTCCAGACATCCGTGTAAAGCACATCGATGCTCGGTACCTGCGAGCATGGCATGGTCGAGCCCGTCTGGCAGGTCGCTGCCACGCGGGTCTCGGCCATGGTGTCGCCCTTGTTGACGGCGGTGAACGTGGTGACGGTGTTCGGGAAGGCCACCCCGGGGCCGGCGGCGCCGGCGTATATCGAGTCGGTCAGGCCGGTACGGCCGTGAGACAGCGGAAATAGTGGGTTGGCTGCGTTCGCCGGGTTGTGGCATCCGTTGCAGACCTTGGTTTCGCCCGGCACCAATTGCAGCCAACTGGCGTGCTGCTGCGCGCTGATGCGGCGCGCGTTCTTGTCGAGGATTTCAATGGTGAACGGTACGTTCGCCGGCAGCTGAATCCTGACGGATCCGTCGGGCTCGATCGGCGCGTAGGCGAGAATCTCGCGCATACCCATGTTGGTCGCCTCGAACTCCGCATAGTCGACCTTGCGCACGTCCTTGGACGGGATCTCGACGGCTTTTTCGACTCTGATGAATCGAGCCGGGCGTTGATCGGCCGTGGCCTGCTTCGGATCGGCCAGCGCCGCAATGCTGGGCACGGCATTCCCGGTTTGCGTTTTCACGGTGTCGACCCCATCGAAGTCGTAGACACTGCGGATGTCGAGGATGCCCTGTCCCAGCCCCGCCAAGGTCGTTGACGCCGTGGTGGGAGGCGTCGCGAGCGCCGCGGTGGGCGCGGGGACCCGGGCTTGCAAGATCACCGGTTCGAGGAGCATCAACCCCGATTCCGCGGACAGGATGGGGCTCAAGGTGCCCGCGGCGAAATCGTACACCCAAATCGTATATTCGGGCGGCGCCAAGGTGACGGTCGCACCGGTGGTGTTGTTGTTGTTGCAGACACTGGTGGTGGATGAGGTGGCCGAGGCAAGAACCAGGCAGGGAGCCCAGCTCACCAGCATCCGATTGGTACCGTCGAACAGCGGGTAGACGGAGCCGAAGCGGCCGCCCAACGAAGGCTTGTCGGGATCCGTCGTCACACCAAGCGTGGTGGCACTGATCTGACCGGTGCCCCCCGTAGCGGGAGTGCCCACGGCCGACGGAACCGCTTGCTGATGGATTTCCACGAAGTTTCCCGCATCGATCGCGACGATGTCCCCGCCCTCCTGGGTATCGAGACCCGGCTGCGTATATTGCAGCGGCCGTACCAGCGCGAGGAGCTTGCCGTCGGCGCGTTGCCGCGCGCCCAAGAACTGAATCACGCTGTTGTTGGTACCCGCATTGTTCGCTCCCGTGGCGTGGCTGTTGGCGCCGTAGAACAACTCGAGGCCCGAGCCGTCGGGGTTGACGCGGTACAGACTGATTTGGTCGCCGTTGATGGACTCGTAACGCGAGAACACGATCTGCCCGTTCGACAGCACCGACGGCGCGAAATCGTGGTTGGTGTTGAAGCTGATCTGCTGAATGTTGCTGCCGTCGGCATTCATGACATGCAGCAGGAAGATGTCCTGTTTGCGGTCGTCGGTTTGGGCCGGGTATTGCGGCCGCCCTTCATCGATCAAAATGGCCTGAGTCGCCGCCTGCCGGGTGGACGCGAAGACGATGCGCCCGTCGGGCAGATAGTGCGCGCCGACGTCGTGGCCGCGCGTCGTGGCGTCGTTGGTCAGCTGCGTGACGGTTTTCAAGACGGCATCGTACTGGTAGATCTTCCACGTGGGCTGATTGATCTCCTTGGCGCCCTTGATCAAGGGGAGCCGCAGCGAGAACAGCAGTTTCTTGCCGTCCGGAGATACATCGAGATCACGTACGTCGCCCAAGCCCGTGGTGATCGATTTAGTGAGATTCACTTCTACGCCGCCGGCGCTCGCCTGGTCGCGGATGTATAGGTCCCCGCCGGCGGTGGAGGTAATTAGGTCTCGCACATCGATGTCCGCCGTCGGCGGCGGACGCTTGATGTAGGCCAGCGGATAGGTAAACGTGCCGGGATCCTGGGACTGCGGTCCGGCGAGTCCGGGAGCATGACCGCTGATGCCGCTGCTGCATCCGACCAGCGCGAGCAGCGGAAGGACCAGCGCGAGCAGCGGCAACAAGAGCGCCGTCAACTTGGGCAGAGCGTGACGGTGATCACGCAGTCGCATGTTGTCATCCATTGGTTCAACGCCGCCGTTCAATGCGTCTACCGCATTGCAGCGGGGTTCGCACCGGTGAAACGTCGCGAACATGCTCCCGTTGAACTTAATTTGTCTCATATTGGCATCTTCGTTCGATGTTCGTGCGCAATCTGTTAACGCACTCACAGAAGAACTTTCTCACATCCGTTTCTCTGTGCACGTCGCTGAAAACTCATGCGAATTGGCAGCCAGGATAAGGGTAAGCCGGGGTCGGACGGCATGTCGCGAAACGCCGACGTCGGTCGGATGAGACATTACTTCCCGCCAGGTTGCCCGAGTATCTTCTCGCTACGTCGAAATCACAACTCACGACAGTGGATGTGCATATGAAGAATGGGATGGCAACTCCGAACTTGAACGATTCGGGACGCGAAGCGGTGCCGATGGACCGGGCGTCGCTACGCACCCGCTTGAGTGCGCTCGCCTGCGCCGGCTCCTTGCTTCTGTTGACCGCGAACATGGCCTCGGCGGCGACGTTGAACAAAGACCAGGCAAAGCGCATGTACGATCGCATCGCCGGAGTCACCGCTTCCGATGCCACTCTGACCAGCATGGTCGGTATGGATGCCACTCAGGCTGCGCTCAACATCGTCACCAAGGACCCCGCCTTCTACAACAACACCATCCGCAATCTCGCGATGCCGTGGACCAATCGCGACCAGACCGTATTTGCACCGCTCAACGATTACGTAGCGACCGTGGTCGGCA
This sequence comes from uncultured Gammaproteobacteria bacterium, assembly GCA_963799885.1. Classification (GTDB taxonomy): domain Bacteria; phylum Pseudomonadota; class Gammaproteobacteria; order Steroidobacterales; family Steroidobacteraceae; genus Bog-1198. The sequence goes on from CAWCYX010000013.1 coordinate 343,172, forward strand.
TGGTGCGCGACGACGTGCCGTTCAATACCTTGTTGAGCGCCGACTTAGTGTACATCGCCGACTCGGCCTCCGGCGTTCCGTCCTATTCGCCCTCCAACAACGCCATGTATGACGCGATGGACGCGAAGAGCGTGGACTTGAAAGCGCACCTGGTATCCAGTACGCAGTCCGCCGTCACGGGCGTGCCGGCGGCAGCCACCGCCGGAGTCCTGACGACGCGCGCCGCAGCGGCCGCGTTCTTCATCAACGGCACCAACCGCGCCATGTACCGCTTCACCATGATGAATCATCTCTGCAGCGATCTGGCGACCATCATGGACACCACGCGTCCGCCGGACCGCATCCGTCAGGACGTGACCCGCAGCCCCGGCGGCGACAGCAGTTTGTTCCTGAACAATTGCATCGGCTGCCACAGCGGCATGGATCCGATGGCGCAGGCTTTCGCCTACTACAATTTCAGCAACACGGATCCGACTACCATCGATACCACCGGGCAGATCGTCTACACGGCCGGCCAGGTGCAGCCAAAATACTTCATCAACAATAACAATTTTCCGTTCGGCTACGTGACCCCGGACGACCACTGGGACAATCGCTTTCGCGCCGGCGTGAACTCACTCCTCGGATGGGACCCGACCCAGACCGGCTCCGGCCAGGGGGCGAAATCTCTTGGACAGGAACTGGGCGGCAGTCAGGCCTTCGCCAGTTGTCAGGTGACCCGCGTCTTCAAATATGTGTGCTTCCGCGCGCCCAGTAACGCGGCCGATCGCACCCAGGTGGCCGCGATGATCGCATCGTTCAAATCGAGCAACTACTCATTGCGGCAGGTCTTCGCGGACGCTGCAGTCTATTGCATGGGGAATTGAGCATGAACCTCACTCGCATTTACGGCTTGCTCGTCCTCGCGACGACTTTGACCTTGTCCGCGTGCGGCGGCGGCGGAGCGCCCACCACAGCCACCCCCGGCGGCGCGCCGCCCACCAGCGGCGCCAACGCCTACACCGGCCCGGCTCCCGCCACGGCCGACGTGCAGGCCTTCGCAGTCAGCTTCTGGAACAACGTCCGGGTGCAGAATCGTTGCGGCCAGTGCCACAACGCCACCACGCCGGCGCAAATGCCGAACTTCGCGCGCAGCGACGATGTGAACCTCGCCTACGCCCAGGCCAACACGGTGGTCAATCTTGGCCAGCCCTCGGCCTCGCGGGTCGTCGTCAAGGTCAGCGGCGGGCACAATTGCTGGCTCGCCGACCCCAGCGCCTGCGGCCAGATTCTGACCACGTGGATCAGCAACTGGGCCGGCGCGACCGGGACCGGCAACCAGCCAGGTGCAGCTCGTGGCGCCGCCGGTCCAGAGCGTCGGACAGAGCAAGAATTTCCCTGCATCGTCGGCCGACTTCCAGACCACCGTGTATCCGCTCTTGTCGCAGTACTGCTCGAAGTGTCATTCGCCCAACGCGCCACCCCGCAATCGCCGTTCTTCGCTTCCAACGATCCCAATCAGGCGTACCAAAACGCCATTCCGAAAATGGATCTGAATACGCCGACGAACTCACGCTTCTATGAACGCCTGCTCACGGAAAACCACAACTGCTGGAGCAATTGCGCCAGCAATGCAGCCACCATGTTGGCCGCCATCCAGGCTTTCGCCGGCATGGTGCCCACGACCAGCGTCGATCCGTCGCTGGTGACCAGCAAGGCGTTGTCATTGACGCAGGGCACCGTGGCGAGCGGCGCCAATCGCTTCGACGCGAACGTGATCGCCAAATACGAATTCCAGACGGGTACCGGTCTCACGGCCTACGACACCAGCGGCGTCGATCCGTCCGCGGATCTGACCATCGCCGGCAGCGTCAACTGGGTGGGCGGTTGGGGCATCAACGTGGGCGTCGGGGGCAAGGCGCAGGCGTCGACGGCCTCGAGCAAGAAGATTCACGACATGATCGAGGCGACCGGCGAGTACAGCGTCGAGGCCTGGGTGGCGCCCTCCCTGGTGGCCGCCGACAAGTCCTACATGGTCAGCTACTCCGGCGGCGATACCACGCGCAATTTCACGCTCGGTCAGACCAATCAGCAATATGATTTCCTCATGCGCAGTTCCGGATCGGACTTGAACGGCATGCCGCAGCTGCAGACTCCGGTGGGCGGGTTGCTCCTGCAGGCGTCCTTGCAGCATGTGGTGCTGACGTACAGTCCGATCAACGGGCGGCAGATCTTCGTGAACGGCGTCAACACCGGCGTGATGGATCCGCAGAAGGGCGGCACCATTTCCAATTGGGATGACACCTTCGCCCTGGTGCTCGGCAATGAGGTGTCGTCCGATCGATCCTGGCAGGGCGTCATCAAGTTCGTGGCCATCCACAACCGCGCCCTGACGGCCGCACAGGTCCTGCAGAACTTCAACGCCGGAGTCGGGCAACGTTACTTCCTGCTGTTCAACGTCGCTTCCGTCACCGGCGTCGCGCAGGGCTACGTGATGTTCACCGTCAGCCAATACGATAATTCGAGCTATCTGTTCACGAACCCGACGTTCATTTCCCTGGATCCGACCGTGACACCCGATAACATCGTGGTCAAGGGTATTCGGATCGGCATCAATGGCGCTATTCCGACAGTGGGACAGGCCTATATCCCTCTCAATACCACCGTCACCGCGTCGGCCTACACGTCGATGGGCGAGGTCCTGTCGAAGGTCGGGACGGTCATTGCACTGCAAAGCGGGCCGTTGTTGGACCAGTTCTTCTTGAGCTTCGACCAGCTCGGGACGCAGACGCATGTGACGGTGGAGGCGACGCCGGTGCCGACGACGCCCACGGATCTCGCGCCGGTTGCCGCCATCGGCGTGCGCACCTTCGCCCAGATCAACTCCAGCTTGTCCCTGCTGACGGGCGTGCCGACCACCCAGACCGCGGTGTTGGCGACCTATCAAGCGGTGCAGCAGCAGCTGCCACCGGTACCGACCCTCGAAAGCTTTTCGTCCGCCAACCAGGTGGGCATCGCCCAATTGGCGGTGCAATACTGCAATGTCGCCGTCACCACCTCGCCGCAGACGCTGTTTCCCGGAGTAAACTTCAGCGCCGCGCTATTCAGCTCTCCGGCCGGCATCAATCAAGTGACCAGCGCTCTGGCGGCGCGCGTGCTCGGCACGGGGCTCAGTAGTCAGCCGGCGGCCTCGACGGTCACCAACGAGCTCACGACTCTCATCAACACGCTGTGCACGTCATCGGCGTGCAACACCGTGGCGCGGGTCCAAGCCGTGGCCACGGCCGCGTGCGCGGCCGCGCTGGGTTCATCCGACATGTTGGTCAACTAAGCATCAGTGAAGTTTCAAGAGGTTCTTTCATATGCGCATGCGTAAACCCCCGCGGGCCTTGGACCAGAACGAACCGTTTCGGCACGCCGACCATCCCCGGCCGACGACGCGTCGTCAATTCGTGGCTCAGGGCTTCTTGACCGGGGCGGCCACCATTCTGGGTCCCTCGCTGCTCGGCCTGATGGCGAATCCGCGCACGGCGCGCGCCGCGCTTGCTCCGGACATTCAGTCGGCCGTGACGACCTGCGGAATCACCACGGGCGCAGGCAAGATCCCCTTCATCTGCTTCGACTTGGCGGGTGGCGGCAACATTGCGGGTTCGAACGTACTCGTCGGCGGTCCGAAGGGCCAGCTCGATTTCCTTTCGGTTGCCGGCTACAGCAAACTGGGGCTGCCCGGCACGATGGTGCCCAATGCCAGCGCCGCCGGAAGCAATGTGGACGCAACCTTCGGTCTGCGCTTTCATGTCGATAGCGCGCACCTGCGCGGCATCAAGACCCGCACCGGCACGCTGGCCATGACGAACACCACCGGCACGGTCATTCCCGCGTTGTCGCAAAACGACACGAACACCAATCCGCACAATCCGATGTACGGCATCTGGCAGTACGGCGCGCGCGGCGGCTTGCTCGATCTGATCGGATCCGACAGTTCGCTATCCGGCGGCAACTCAATGGCGCCGCCCACGATGATTATTCCGAGCGCAGCACCGGTCAAGGTGTCGAGTTCGGCCGATACCAAGGGCCTCGTCAGCACCGGAGAGCTCAGCCAATTGCTGCCGTCTGCGGACGTCACCAATGTCATGGAGTCGATGAAACGCATCAGCGACGCGAAAAATGGCGTGGTGCAGGCCTACGCCGACCCTACGGCCAATGCGGCCGGCTTGAAGACTCAGACCTGCGGCTACACCAAGGCGGCTTACATCGTCGACACGTACAACAGCCCCTCGGCTGTGAATCCCGACGTGGATCCGCTCATCGTCGGTTCCGGTGGCATTTTCAGCACCGCCGAATATCAGAGCAACTCGGACTACCAGAAGACCGCCGCGGTCATGAAGTTGGTGATCGACGGCAATGCCGCGGCCGGCACCATCGAGATGGGCGGCTTCGATTACCACTCCGGCAACCGCGCGGACGGCGAGGCGAAGGACCTCAACGTGGGCAACTGCATCGGCGCCTGCCTGGAATATGCGGCGCGCAAGGGTAAACCGTTGATGATCTATGTGTTCAGCGACGGATCGCTGGCGAGCAGCGGCATGATCGACAATTCGGTGGGCGGCCGGGGCAAGGGTGTCTGGACGGCGGACAATCAGAGTGTCGCCGCCACCTACTTCCTGGTCTACAACCCCACCGGCAAGGCGCCGGCCGCGCAGAGCAGCGTCGAACAGAGCCTGCAATTGGGCTATTTCAACTCGGATGGCTCGTTGAATACCACGGGCAGTCCGGCGGGCAACAACGTCTTCAACCTGGCTCAGATGGTGGTACTCAACTACATGGCGTTGCACGGCGATCAGGCGAAGTTCCCGACACTGTATCCGGCCCCCAATCTCAACAACACCTTGGGGACGGGGTCCGCGCTGGATGCATTGATAGCCTACGCGCCCATCGTCAACGGAAAAATCGGCGGATGAGAGAGCTCCGCAGGGACCGCGAAGTCGATTCCGACCGGTTCACCGGGGAGGGCCCCGGGGGGCCGCTGTCTCAATCTGCGGACACGAAGACAGAAGGTCATTCCTCGATTGTAATGCGCTGTCGTGCAACAGCCGCCGCGGGCAATGTTCCTGAATGTGCGCCACGTCATGCCGAATTACGGCCATGCGGGGGTCCGTTGCGTTGACACTGCGGCTTGCAGTGTGCGATTTTGCATAAGATCGGACTAGGGCAAACTCGCTCGTATGAGAAAAACTCTTGTGGCTTGCGGGTTTGCAATGAGCGCGTTGCTGGCGGGGGCTGCAAATTCGGCGGTTCCGACCCTGCTAGGTAAGCCGGCGCCCGACTTCGCGTTGCGCAGCATGGACGGCAGGAACCGGCGGCTGTCGGAGTTTCGCGGCCAGGTGGTGCTCATCAATTTCTGGGCTCGGTGGGCTGGCGATTCGCGCCTGGAGATGCCGGCGCTCGACCGAATCAATACCACGTACAACCGGGCCGGGCTGGTCGTGCTCGGAGTTTCCGTCGATGAGGACTGGCGACGCGCGCGCGAGTTCGCCGATGCGATGAAGGTCGGATATCCGATCCTGTTCGATACCACGGCGGATCTCGGCCGGGATTACTTGTTGCGAAAGATGCCCATGACAATTTTGGTGGACCGCTCGGGTGTGGTGCGATATTCGAGCGCCGGATTCAAATCCGGCGACGAACTCGCGTACCTGGATCAAATACGCGAACTGCTGCGCGAATGAAATCAAAAACGAGTCTTTTATGAATTCCAAGTCTCGAGTTGTCTCGATCGTGATGCGTTCCGGTATCCTGGCGCTCGCCTGGGCGATGGGGCCCAGCGCGTTCGCTGCCGCTGCGCCGCCCGCGGCCGGTGCGCCGGCCGCTGCCGCACCGGCCGTTGCCGCCTCGAAGACCGACGCCGCACCCGCGGCCGAAGAACCCCCTGCTCCCGGCCCGCCGGCTGCCGGTTCGCCGGCCGCCGGTTCGCCGGCCGCCGGTTCGCCGGCCGACGGAACTCCCACGACGGATGCTCCGCCCGGCGACTTCAAGACGTTGGATCAGGAAGTGCAGGGCATGAAGAAGGAAGTGATCGATCTGAACAGAGATCTCTTCGTCCTGCAGGAAGAACTGCTGTTCCCGGCCAACACGCAGGTGGCAGTGTACGTTTCGATGGACGTCGGGGCATTCTTCGCCCTGGATTCGGTGACGCTCAAGATCGACAACAAGGAAGTCAAAAATTATCTGTACACCGCGCGCGAGGCCGAAGCGCTATTGAAAGGCGGCGTCCAGGAAATCTATCTCGGTAATCTCAAAGTCGGCAAGCATGAATTGGTCGCATTCTTCACCGGCAAGGGCCCGGTCGACCGCGATTACAAGCGCGGGGCCACCATCACTTTCGACAAGGGAGTGGGTGCCAAGTACCTTGAACTCAAGATCACGGATCGGGTCACCAAGCACCAGCCAGAGTTCAAGATCAAAGACTGGGATTGAAGACGCGCCTAGCCGTGCAGCACTTTACTTACAGGCTTCGACCGCTGCTCCTTAGCGGGTTGCTGCTGACCCTGCCGTTGGCGGCCCCGGGAAAGAACGTCAAGCCGGATCCCGATGGCCTGGCGCCTCAGGATGTCAAGGATCTCCATTACGGCGACGTGCTGTTCTACTTCTACCAGGACGATTTCTTCGATTCGATCACACGGCTGCTCGCGGCGCGGCAGCTGGAACGTCTGCCGAACACGCAGGGCGAGGCGGAGCTGCTGCTCGGCGGCCTGTATCTGTCGCTGGGTGAGCATGTCGAAGCGGGAAACATATTCGAACGCCTGTTGAACTCCAACACCAGCGAAGCGGTGCGCAATAAAGCCTGGTTCTATCTCGGCAAAGTCTGGTACCAGCGCGGTTACCTGGAAGAGTCCGAACGAGCCCTGAGGCAGGTTTCGGACAAGACCCAACCGCGCATCAGCGCCGAACGCTACATGCTCCTTGCGCAGCTCATGCTGCGGCAAGACCGCTACGATGACGCCATCGCCGCCCTGAGCGCTTGGCACGGGCCGCCGGATTGGACCGCCTACGCAGAATTCAATCTCGGGGTTGCCCTGGTGCGCAAAGGGCGGCTGCCGGAAGCCATAGCGCATCTCGATCAGGTCGGCCGCATGGAGACGTCGAGCGAAGAGTTGCTGGCACTCCGGGACAAGGCCAACTTGGCGCTGGGTTTCGCGTTGCTGCAGGCGCAACGCCCCGCCGATGCTCTGCCGATTCTGGAACGAGTGCGCTTGGACGGCCCTTATTCCAGCAAGGCGCTGCTGGGCGTGGGCTGGGCCGACTCGTCGCTCGGGGATTTCAAGCGGGCCCTGGTTCCCTGGCTGACATTGCGCAAGCGCAATCTTCTGGACTCCGCCGTCCAAGAGTCCTATCTCACGGTCCCGTATGCATATAACCAGCTCGGCGCCGGCGGCCAGGCCGCCGAGTATTACAGCTCCGCCATCGATTCCTTCGATGCCGAGACGAAGCGGATCGACGACTCGATCGAACAGATTCGCAGCGGCAATTTGCTCGATCGGCTGTTGAACGGGGACAAGAAGGATACCCTGACCTGGTATTGGCAGCTCGAGACGCTTCCCGACGCCCCGGAATCGCGGTATCTGTACCAGCTGCTCGCGAGCAACGAGTTCCAAGAGGGCTTGAAGAACTATCGCGAACTCAGATTCATGAGCCACAACCTCGACGACTGGCGCGAGGACCTGTCCGCTTTCAATGACATGTTGGACACGCGGCAACAAGCCTATAACGAGCGGGTGCCGAAAGCGGATGCCGTGATGGCGGCCACCGATCTGGATGCGCTGGCGAAAAAGCGCGTCGATTTCGAGTCGCGGATCAATCAAATCGAGAAATCCGACGACGTGGCCGCGTTGGGATCATCGGAGGAGCAGCAAAACTGGGCGCGCCTCAAACACATCGAGGATTATCTGGCGATGCATCCGGACGATCCCGACCTTGCGGATCTGCGCGAGCGCTTTCGCCTGCTGAAGGGCGTCATGTACTGGCGCATGGCGCAAAGCTTCAAGGCGCGATTGTGGAACGAGCGCCGCTCGGTGAAAGAACTCGAGGCCTCGCTGGTCGAGACGGAGAAGCGCGCCGTATTGGTCAAGCAGGCCAGGGCCGGCATGCCGAGCAACACCGGCGCCTTTGCGGAACGGGTGACTGCGGTGGGTGAACGCATGGACCGGCTGCAGCAGCGTCTTGCGGAGTTGTCCGAGCGGCAAAACCGCTACCTCCAGGCTCTCGCAATCCGCGAGCTGCAGGCGCAGAAGCGGCGGATCGAGATCTATCAAATACAGGCCCGCTATGAATTGGCGGCCATCTACGACAAGAGCACCCAGCCCAAGCCTAAGCCCAAGGCGAATCCATGACGCGCTCGCTCGCCCTACTGCTCATCGTGGCTGGCGCGGCTGCTCTGGGCGCGATGGGCCCGTCCCCGAGCTTGGCGCAGAATGCGCCGAAGAAGCCGGCCACGATCAAGGACCTGGAGGGACAGCAGGTCGAGATCAGCAGCGATCCGCCTCAAGGCGTCGATACCAACAAGACCATGGAGAGCTACCGCCGCTTTCTCGACTTGAATGCGGGCGATGCGGCGCTGCGCTCGGAGGCGTTGCGCCGGCTGGCTGATTTGAACCTGGAAAGCTCCGAATCCGAGCGCATCGAACATGAATTGGTGACCAACGAGGGTCTGCGCGCCACCGAGGCGATCCACCTGTATTCGGCATTGCTCAAGGCTTATCCGAAGTACGAGCGCAACGATGCCGTGCTCTATCAATTGGCGCGTGCGTACGAACTCAATGCGCAGCCCGACAAGGCCTTGGCCACACTCGACAAGCTGGTGGCCGCCTATCCGGCCAGTCACTACATGGATGAAGCGCAGTTTCGGCGCGGCGAGCTGCTGTTCGCCGCGAAAACCTACGCCGGAGCTCAGGCCGCCTACGAGTCCGTGGTCAAAATGGGCCCCGCGTCCCAATACTACAACCAAAGCCTCTACAAGCATGGCTGGTCGCTGTTCAAGCAGGGGGAAAACGAACGCAGCCTGGACTCGTTTGCCGGCGTGCTCGATTCCGCGCTGGTTTCGAAGCGCAATCCATCCGAGATGATCGAGCTCGAAAGCTTGAGCCGCCCGAATCGCGAATTGGTCGAGGATACGTTCCGCGTGATGGCGATTACGTTTTCCTACCTGGACGGTCCCAAGACGATCGACCAGTTCGTGAAGCGCCGCGCGCCCCGGCCCTATTCGTACCTCATGTATGCGCGGTTGGGGGATCTGTACATCGAGAAGGAGCGTTACACCGACGCCGCCGATGCATACCGCGCCTTCGTGTCACAGGACCGCAACAACGAAAAGGCGCCGTTGCTGCAGATGCAGGCGATCGAAGCCTATTCGAAGGGCGGCTTCCCGCAACTCGTGCTGCAGGGCAAGAAGGAATTCGTCGAGGACTACAGTTACGGTACGCCCTATTGGAAGAGCCGGCTCCCGAAGGACGAACCCGTGGTCGTGGCCGAACTGAAGACGAATTTGAAGGACCTGGCGCAGTACTACCATGCCCAAGCGCAGCGTACCAAGAGCCCGGGCGATTATCAGGAGGCGGCGAAGTGGTATCGCGGCTTCATCACCTCGTTTCCGGATGATCCGGAGTCCGCCGCGACGAACTTTCTTCTCGCCGATACGCTGTTCGAGAGCAAGCAGTATCTCGACGCTGCGCAGGCCTACGAATTCACGGCCTACGGCTACGGCTCTCATGACAAGGCCGCCGCGGCCGGCTATGCGGCGCTCGTGGCTTACGGCAAGGAGGAGGAGTCCTTGTCCGGCGACGCCAAGGCGAAAATGCATGCGCGCAGCGTCGACAGCTCCTTGAAGTTTGCACAAACATTTCCGCTCCATCCCGAGACCGCTCAGGTGCTGTCGCGCGCCTCCACCGACCTGTACGCCGCAAAGGATTATCCGCGCGCCATCGCGGCCGCGCAGTCGCTGCTGGCGCGCCAGCCGCCGGTGGACCAGGCGCAGCAGCGGATCGCCTGGACGGTGATCGCCAATTGCGAATTCGAACAGGGCATATTCGACAAGGCCGAAGCCGGCTACAACAGCGCTCAGGCGTTGATGTCCGCCAATGACCCGGAGCGGCCGGTGATCGTCGAACGGCTCGCGGCGTCGATCTACAAGCAGGGCGAGCAGAAGAACAAGGCCGGCGATAGCGCCGGGGCGATCGAGGACTTCCTGCGCGTCTCGAAGGAAGCGCCGACATCGAAAGTGCGGGCGAACGCCGACTTCGATGCCGGGGCGTTATTGATCGACCAGAAGCAATGGGACCGGGCGATCACGGTGCTGGAGGATTTTCGCCGCAGCTTCCCGCAGGGCTCGCTGCAGCCGGACGTCACGCGCAAGCTCGCGGTGGCCTATTCGGAGTCCAAGCAGCCCGGGCCCGCGGCCTTGGAATTCGAGCGGATTGCACAGTCGCCCGGCGAATCGCCCGAGGTGCAGCGCGAAGCCACGCTGCAGGCGGCGGACTTGTTCGACAAGGCCGGCAATACGGCGAAGTCGAAATCGATGCTGGAATCCTTCGTGAAGCATTTCCCGCAGCCGCTGAATCCCGCCATGGAGGCGCGCAATAAGTTGAGCCTCATCGCGGCCAAGGCAGGGGACCTCAACGGGCGCGATTTCTGGCTGAAGGAAATCGTCGCTGCCGACCGCTCTGCGGGCGCGGCACGCACTGATCGAAGCCGGGCACTGGCGGCAAAGGCTACTCTAACGCTGGCAGCGCCGGCCCGTGAAGAGTTCATGCGCATCAAACTGGTTGCGCCATTGAAGAAATCGCTGGCGGAAAAGCGCAAGGCGATGGAGGCGGCGCTCAAAGCTTACACGCAAGCGGCCGACTACCAGGTATCCGAGGTCACCACCGCGGCGACGTTCGAGAGCGCAGAGCTGTACCGTCAGCTGGGCAAGGACCTAATGAGTTCGGAGCGCCCGAAGAATCTTTCCAAGGACGAGTTGGAACAGTACAACGTGTTGCTCGAGGAGCAGGCATTTCCATTCGAGGAGAAGGCGATCAAATTGCATGAAGTCAACACCGCGCGGACCAAGGACGGCACCTACGATGAGTGGGTGCAAAAAAGTTTCGCGGCATTGGCACAACTCAATCCAGGCCGTTATGGCAAGGTGGAAATCGGTGAGCCGCTGGTCGAATCGATTCGTTAGCCTAAGTTGGCTGATTCTCCTCGCGGCCTGCCACAGCACGCCGCGCGAGGACTCGCAGGCGCCTGCCCTGTACGTCGTGAAGCACGGTGCCGATGGCACGGTGAACGCTGCCGGCGCCGCCGTGCCCAGCGCCGCCCCGAACCCGGCCCCGAGCAGTGGGAGTTCCGCGCCCCCGAACGCTGCCGCCGCCTCGAACCCAGTCGCGCCCCCGAGCGCTGCCGCCGCCTCGAACCCAGTCGCGCCCCCGAGCACCGCCACGCCCCCGAGCACCGCCACGCCCCCGAGCAAGGCGCTCGCCGCAGCCGCTCCCGCGAACTCGGCGCCGCTGCCGGCGCCCGTGCCGCCGCAGGCAGCGCAGCAGTACGCCGCGGCGTTGAAATTGATGAAAGCTGGACAGAGCACCGACGCCGAACTGGAATTCAAGCACATGGCCGCCGTCTATCCCGAATTCGCCGGGCCGCAGCTCAATCTGGGGCTGCTCTATCTGCAAGCTTCGCGCTTGCCCGACGCCGAGGCCGTGTTCAAGGCGGTGCTCGAACGCAATCCATCGAACGCCATTGCCGGGAACGAACTTGGAATCGTCGAGCGCAAATTGGGGAAGTTCACTGAAGCTGAAGCGGCATACCAGCGTACGATTGCCGCCGCGCCCAATTACGCGCCCGCGTATTTGAACTTGGGCGTGCTCTACGATCTCTATCTTGCGGAGCCGCAAAAGGCGCTCGACCAATTCGAGCACTACATCCAGCTCGCCGGAGAGAACAAGCAGGTTGCCGGGTGGGTGGTGGAATTGCGCAAGCGCGTTGGAGCCCCGCCTTCGGCCTCCAAAAAGGAGCCCGCATGAATATCGCATTCAAGCCTCTGAGTTGGATCTTTTTCTGGTCGGCAACCGCCTGGATTGCCCTGGGCAGTCTCGCTGCGGCGCAAGAAACGCCGCCGCCGACGCCCTCTTCGGGTGCATCGCAGTCTGCAGCGCCAAAATCGACGGCACAGGCCGACGCCGGCGAACCGCGGGCCAACACCTCGCCGCCGGCGCCCGACGGCCCTTCCGGTGCCTCCAAAGCCGCTGCCGCTCCGGGTACGCCGGACGCCGGTAAACCGGTCGCCGGAACGCGGCCCACCGCGGGGAAACCGGCCGCCGGCGCCCGACCCGACGCGCGCGCGCCCAAGGCCGCCGGTCAGAAGCCGGGGGCTGTGGACCGGCTGGAGCTGAATACGGCAACCGTAACCGGCGACCGTGAACAGCCGAAGGTCATGTACATCGTGCCCTGGAAGAGTTCCGATATCGGCGATCTATCGGGCAAGCCCATGAACAGCCTGTTGGATGAGGCTTTGGCGCCGGTGGACCGCGATGAATTCAAGCGTGAAGTGGTCTATTTCGACGCCGTAAAAGCGGATCGGTCACAAAACGGCACTTCGGGCGGAACGCCGAAGCAGGGTGAGAAGTAAGTCCACCTCACTTTTAGTCAAATCTGATTGAATTCCATGTACAAAGCGGATGAGTATCTTTAGGAGCGCGCAGATGAATTTCTTCAATTCGGTCATCAATTTCTTCAAGGACGGCGGTTTCTTCCTCTACCCGCTGGCCTTGATTTTCGTGGTCGGCGTGTCGATCGCCATCGAGCGTTACGTCTACCTGACGCGCGAGACCATTCGCAATCGCGGCTTGTGGGACGAACTCGTGCCGGCCTTGAGTACGGGCAACTTCAAGCAGGTGGTCGCGCTCACGCAGAATTCGAAAGCGTCGATCGCCACCATTCTGAACTATGGCGTCGCCCGCGTGGCTAGCGCCCGCCGCCGCGACGACATCGAGAAGGCGATGGACGAGAGCCTGCTCGAGGTGATTCCGCGCATCGAGAAGCGCACGCACTATCTATCGTCGCTCGCCAATGTGGGCCTGCTCATCGGTTTGCTCGGCACCATCATCGGCCTCATCAGCGCTTTCAGTGCGGTGGCGACGGCGAATCCGGCCGAGAAGGCGAGTCTGCTCGCGGCCGCCATTTCGGTGGCCATGAACAACACCGCGTCCGGGTTGGGCGTGGCGATCACCCTGTTGCTGTCGCATATGTTTCTCGAGTCGAAGACCACGTCGCTGATCGACAGCTTGGAGATCGCATCGGTGAAATTCCTGAATTCGATCACCGAGCGGCAGCATGAGCCGGCTGCGGCGCCGCAAACCACGGCACCCGCCGCCCGCGCGCCCGCCGCGGCTGCCCGCAGCACCATCTGAAGACCGTTGGGATCGCAACAGAACGAACTTAAATGAAGTCCAAGTCCCAGCGCCTAGTCCGACGCAATCACGCCCGCTACCACGAGGGGCGTGACGATCTGAATATCGTGCCGATGATCGACATGATGGTCATCCTGGTATTTTTCTTGATTTTCACGGCCGTGTTTTCCAAGACGAATATCCTGCAGTTGAACCTGCCCGCGAGCAGCACGGCGGTACCCGACCTGCCGAAGGGGCTCAAGCTCGAAGTCATTATCCGGTCCGACGACCTCGTCGTGAACGACCGCAACTCGGGTCCGCTCAAGGAACTGCCCAACACCGCGACCGGCCTCGACCTCGCCGGGCTGTCGGAATTCATCCGGCGGGTGAAATCCCAGTATCCGGACATGACGGACGCCACGGTTTTGTCGAGTCCCGCGACGCCCTACGACACCTTGGTTCAGGTCATGGATACGGTTCGCATCTATCAGCTGCCGGTCGCGCCGTTCTCCAAAGCGGAACTGTTTCCGGACATCTCGCTCGGGGACGCGCCCACGTGAGCTCCCGTCTGAAGCGCCGTAAGCGTCACGCGGGAGCGAGTCACTTCGCACTGATCCCGTTCATCGACATGATGACCATCCTGGTGGTGTTCCTGCTGGCCCACACGGCTGAGGTGGATATCCTTCCGAACACGAAGAACATCTCGATTCCCCAGTCGCTGTCCGAGCGCAAACCGAACGCGGCGATCGTGGTAATGGTGACCACGGACTCGGTGTACGTGGACGGAAAGCTGGTCGGCTCCATCGCCGAGATGGTCGCGAATCCCGGCAATGTATTCGAGCCGCTCAAAGCGGCGTTGGTGGCGCAGAACGAGCTCGCCCTGGGCGGCGCTCAAAGGACCGAAATCGCCAAGCGCGAAGTCACCATCATGGGTGACAAGAGCACCCCGTACAGTGTGCTGAAGAAGATCATGCTGACCTGCAGCGATGCGGAGTACGGCAAGGTTTCCTTCGCCGTGGTCGAACGCGAACGAGCGGCCACCTGATGTCGGCGATGAATCCAACCCAACGGACTCCGACCGGACTCCCGCCGTATTTCCGCCGGTATGAATTGCCGTGGTCGCCGGCCGAGGAAATGGAGCGGCGCTTCCGTGTCATCCTGCGTAACCTCGTCATCGCGCTCGCCATCATCGCGGTGCTCATATGGTTCCTGCCCCACCGTGCGGTCGTTCAAAATACCGAATCCCTGCCCGAGCGCGTCGTGCAATTGGTCATGGAACCGCCGCCTCCGCCACCACCACCGCCGCCGCCCAAGCCTGAGAAGCCGCTGGAGAAGGCACCGGTGACTCCGAAGCCGCAGGTGCCGGTCGATCCGCGCGTCAAGGCGTCAAAAAGCGCCGCAGTCTTCGACGCACTGGCACAGCTGCGCGACATGGACGTCGATAAGTTCGCCAAGAATCAGCCGAAAACGACGGATCCGGGCGACGTGAGCCTCGTCCAGCGGTCGCTCATCCAATCGAAGGCCGGCGGCACCAGCGGCGGCATCAGCGCGCCGACGAGCAGCGGGCTTGCGGCAGGTTCCGGTTCGCTGAACGGGATCCGTACCGCACAGATCAAAGATCCCACATTGGCCTCGGGCGGTCAGGCCGGGACGCGCGCAGGAGGGAGCGGCAAGGCCTCCCGGGGTTCCGAGGAGATCGCTCTGGTGTTCACCAGGAACAAGGGTGCCATCGATGCGATGTATGCGCGCGCCTTGCGCGATAATCCGGCCCTGTCGGGCAAGGTGGTTCTTGAAATCACAATCTCGCCCTCCGGCGACATTACGGCCGCGCGCATCGTATCGAGCGAACTCAAAGACCCGGAATTCGAGGCCAAATTGCTGGCCCGCATTCGTCTGTTCAAGTTCGAAGCCAAGGATGTGGCGACGCTCACGGCCACCAAACCCATCGATTTCTTCCCAGCCGGATGAACATTCAATCGGAAATCGAGTTTTTCAGCGACCTGGGGCTCCTCGACAAGTCCCGTTTCATCCTGCGTCTGATGATCGAGGTCGCGGAGGAGGCAAAGGTGGGTGCCGGCGACGGCCACGATCTGAGCCGCTTGAGATTCGCCAACGAAATCAACCAGCGGTTGGCTCGCTTCAGCTATCAACTCTTGAGCGAAGACGCCGCGCGGCCCCAGGACGACATCATGATCCGCATGCTCTTGGGCACGCGCGCCGACAAGAATTCGCAGCGCATCATGCAAAATGCCTACCGGCGCGTGCTCACGAGTTTCGAGAGCTACGACACGACGGTGCTGTTGAATCCTGCACTAGGGGGCCGCTGAATTCTCACTAGTTTCGCATCGGGCACCCCCGTCCCCGAGGCGTGAAGCGGGCCGGCGCGGCGGGCCCGGCCGCCTCACGTGCCCGTGCGGGCGGAGGCCTCCTCCGGCTGATCGACGTCCGTTTCGAACAGATGCATGAGCTGCTCGGCGGATTCCCGGCCGGTTTGAAGCAACTTCTTTTCATCATCTTTGACGGCGTGCTGCCGGAGCAGTGAAGCCTCGTCGTGAGCCCGGAACCGCTGCACGGTTTCGCGCGCCTTGAGCTTCGAAAGTCCCAAGGCTTTGAGCACCTCTTCCGACAATTCCAGGCTGGAGCCGAGGGTCTCGCGAATGTGGTATTGGACACCCAGGTCCATCAGGCGAAACGCATGTTGCCGGTTGCGGGCGCGCGCAAGAATGGTCAAATGCGGAAAGTGTTTGCGGATCACCTCCACCGCGCGTATCGAAGCCTCGACATCGTCGATGGCGAGCACGAAGACCTTGGCGTTCTCGGCATGAGCCGCGCGCAACAGTTCCAGCCTCGAGGCGTCGCCGTAAAAGATCTGATTGCCGAAGCGGCGCAGGAAGTCGACCTGCGTCTGGCTGACTTCGAGCGCCGTGAACGCAATATCTTTGGCGCGAAGAATACGGCCGACGATCTGACCGAAACGTCCGAAGCCTGCGATGATGACCTTGGGGTAGAGCTCGACCGGCGTGTCGAAGGGACGGCCATCCGTCTCGGCGGTTTTGAACAGGGCGTCGTGGAGGGTCAGCAACAACGGGCTCAAGACCATCGACGCGGTGACCACCAGCACCAGCAATTCGGCGGTTTCGGTGTCCATGATGCCGAGGGTCGCGGCCACTCCGAACAACACGAAAGCAAACTCGCCGCCGGAGGGCAAACTGAAGGCAAGTCCGCGGCTCGCCCTGGTCGAATGGCGCGAAAGCAGGCCGATTCCCCAGAGAATCCCGACTTTCAGCAACATGAAGCCGAGAGTCAGTCCGAGAATCTGCAGCGGCTTCTCGCGCACCAGATTCAAATTGGCCGACATTCCCACGGTGATGAAGAACAGGCCGAGCAACAGCCCTTTGAAGGGCTCGATGTTCGCTTCGAGTTCGTGGCGAAACTCGCTGTCGGCGAGCAGGACGCCGGCGAGAAACGCCCCGAGCGACATCGACAAGCCCACTTGACTGACCAGCAGCGCGGTGCCGATGACGACGAGCAGACCCGCCGCGGTGAACGCTTCGGTAACGCGGGTTTCCGCTACGATGCGCAGCATGGGCCGCAGAACGTAGCGGCCGCCGGCGACCACCGCCGCGAGCACCGCGACGAGCTTTACGACGAGCCACAGGCCCGAGGGCGCCGACGGACGCGCGGCGGCCGCCGCCAACAGCGGCAACAGTGCGAGGGCCGGCATGACGGCGATGTCCTGAAACAACAAGACGCTGAACGCCGAGCGGCCATACTGGGAATTGAGCTGCCCGCGCTCCGCCAGCAGTTGCAGCGCGAGCGCCGTCGACGACATCGAGAGACCGAAACCGATCACCAACGACGACCGCCAAGGCTCGTCGAGGACGAGATGCGCGGCAGCGCCGATGACTGCCGTGGTGACCACCACTTGCGCAAGGCCCAAACCGAATATGGGCTTGCGCAACACCCAAAGCCGGGAGGGCTGGAGTTCCAGGCCGATCACGAACATGAGGAGGACGATGCCGAACTCCGCGATGTGCAAGGTGCTGTCGATGCGGCTGATGAGGCCGAAGCAAGCCGGTCCGATGATGATTCCCGCGGTGAGGTAGCCCAACACCGAGCCCAGCTTGAAGCGGCGAAATATCGGTATCGCGACCACCGCGGCTGCGAGAAATATAGCGATCTGCGCCAACAAGCTCATACTAGTGGATCTCGCAAATTCGAGAGCCTAGCATCAGGAGCCTATGTATCGCCAAAGCATTCAATTTCCCGCCAAGGACTTGGAGCTCCGCGAAGACGTTCATGCGTTGGGGGCGCTGATCGGCGAAACCCTGCGCGATCAAGGCGGGGAGGAATTGTTCAATCTCGTGGAAGGGGACCGCCTCGCGGCGATCAGCCGCCGCGAGGGCGAAGGCGAAGCGAAGGGCAGCGGCGATGAGCTGCGGCGGCGGACCGAAGGACGCTCGCCATCGGCAGCCACCGACTTGACCCGGGCATTTTCGATTTGGTTTCAGGCGGTCAACACGGCCGAAAAGGTCCATCGGGTCCGCCGCCGCCGCCAGTACCTCAACGATGCGACGACGGCGCAGCCCGGCGGTATTGCCGATTGCATCACCCGGCTGCAGCGCGAGGGTCTGCCGCTCGAAAGGACGCTCGAGTTGATCTCCTCGATGAGCATTGAACCGGTCTTTGCCGCGCATCCCACGGAGTCCACGCGCCGCACCATCCTGCGCAAACAAGAACGCATCGCGCAGGATTTGCTCGAGCGCTTGAATCCGGTGCTCACCCAGACGGAGGGCGAGACACTCTGGGCGCGCGTGCGGCTCGAGATCACGAGCATCTGGCAGACCGAAGATCATCCGCGCGAAGCGCTCACCGTCGCCGACGAACGGGAACACGTGCTTTTCTACCTGATCGAGATTCTGTATCGCGTGGTCCCGCTTTTTTACGAGGAAGTGGAGTCGGCGTTGGCGCGGGCCTACTCGGTTCCGGCGGAATCTCTCGATGTCCCGAGCATTCTGCATTTCGGTTCCTGGGTGGGCGGCGACATGGACGGCAACGCCGACGTGCACGCCAAGACCATCCGAGAGACGCTGCACCGCCATCAGCAGCTGATCGTGTCGACGTATTTCAACGAGTGCGCCCAGCTCGCCGAGACCTTGAGCCAGAGCGCGAATCGCGTCGAAGTCAGCGAGGCGCTGGCGCGTCGCGTCGACGCTTACAGCGCACTGCTCCCCGGCTCGCAAGAACTGGCGCCCGCGCGTCACGACCGGCAACCCTATCGCATCTTTTTCGGCCAGATCCGGGAGCGCCTGAAGGCCACCTACGATGGGCGGCCCAACGCCTATCAGAGTTCGGACGAGTTGCTGGCGGACATTCAGCTTGCCGCCGACAGCCTCCTGTCCAATCGCGGCCGGCATGCCGGCTATTTCCTGGTGCGGCGCTTCATAAGACGGGTGCGAACATTCGGGTTTCATCTGGCCACGTTGGATGTCACGCAGCACGCGCACGTCCACGACGAGGTGGTTGCGCAAGGTCTCGGATTGCCGGAATGGCCGACGTTCACGCCGCTGGAACGACTGCGCCGGCTGCGCGATTTGTTGGAGCGCGACCACGGGCCGACCGGCACCTTCGATGCCATCGGCCGGCGCAGTCTGTGGGTGTTCGAAGCCATCGCCCGCGCGCGCCACAAGTACGGCGGACGCGCCATCGGCGATTACATCGTGAGCGGCGCGCAAGGTCCCGAAGACGTGCTCGCGGTGTTGCTGCTCGCGCGATGGGCGGACACCGCCGACAAACGCACGGGCGAGTGCCCGCTCGATGTTGCTCCCTTGCTCGAGTCGGTCGCCGCGCTCGAACGGGCGGGCAACGTGCTGCGCGGATTGAATGCGGAACCCGCCTACCGGCGGCATCTGGCTACCCGCGACAATCGCCAACAGATCGTGCTGGGATACTCGGACTCGAACAAGGAGGGCGGCATCGCGGCTTCGCGATGGGCCCTGCAGGTGGCGCAGACTCAGCTGCTCGATGCAGCGCGCGACGCCGGCATCATTCTCACCATTTTCCACGGCCGGGGCGGCACGCCGCCGCGCGGCGGGGGCCGCACCGAGCATCTGGTGGAAGCGACGCCGCACGGCGCGATCCGCGGCGTGCTGCGGCTGACGGAGCAGGGTGAAGTCGTGAATCAGAGCTACGGCTTGCGGCCGATTGCCATGCGGACGCTCGAACGAACGTTCGCCGCCGTGGCTTTGGCCACGGCCCATGTCGATCAGGCAGCCGCACCGCCTGCGCACCTCGCGGCCATGCAGACCATCGCGGCTCGCAGCCTCGAGACCTATCGGCGGCTGGCCTACGGCAATCCCCTATTTTTCGATTTTTTCCGCGCGGTGACGCCGCTCGACGTGATCGAGCGCATGCACATCGGTTCGCGTCCCGCCATGCGTGCCGGTAAGACGGGCTTGAACGGATTGCGGGCCATTCCATGGGTTTTCGCTTGGACGCAAAGCCGCCATATGTTGCCTGGCTGGTTCGGCTTCGGCAGCGGATTGCAGGCTGCCGTCCTGGAACACGGCGAAGCGATTCTGGGACGCATGTTGCTCGAGTGGCCGTTCTTCCGGCATCTGCTCGACGACGTCGAAGCGATGTTGGCGCGGACCGACCTCGAAATCGCGGCGTATTACGACGCGCTGGCGAGCGACGAGCTGCGCTCCCTGCATGAGCCCATTCACGAGGAGTTCGCGCTGACGGTGACGCAGGTACTGCGATTGCGCGGTACCGAGCACTTGGTCGACAGTGATCCCACGTTGCAGCGCTCCGTCAAGCTGCGCAATCCCTACATCGATCCCATGCACCTGATGCAGGTGGATTTGCTCAAGCGCTGGCGTGCCACGGGGAGGCGCGATGTAGCATTATTTGCCGCGCTGCGCGCCACTATCAGCGGCATCGCTCAAGGACTGCAGGCCACCGGTTAGCACTCGGGTACGTTCACGGCAAGGCCGCCCTGCGAGGTTTCCTTGTAGATGGTCGACATATCGAGTCCGGTTTGACGCATGGTGGAGATCACCTGATCGAGCGACACCTTGTGCGACCCGTCGCCGCGCAGCGCCAGCCGGGCGGCATTGATGGCTTTGACCGAGCCCATGGCATTGCGCTCGATGCAGGGGATTTGGACCAGTCCTGCCACCGGATCGCAGGTGAGTCCCAAATTGTGCTCCATGCCGATTTCCGCGGCATTTTCGATTTGCTCGTTGCTGCCGTTCAGCGCCGACACCAATCCGGCGGCGGCCATGGAACAGGCGACGCCGACTTCGCCCTGGCAACCCATCTCGGCGCCTGAAATCGATGCGTTTTGCTTGTACAACATGCCCATTGCGGCGGCGGTCAGGAGGAAGCGTATGACGCCGTCATCGTCGGCGCCCGGTTCGAATCGCCGATAATAGTGCAGCACCGCGGGCACGATGCCGGCCGCGCCGTTCGTCGGTGCCGTGACGACCTGGCCGCCGGCCGCGTTTTCCTCATTCACCGCGAGCGCGAACACATTGACCCAGTCGAGCGCATGCATGGGACTCGCCGGATCGCCGCTCATCAGTTGGCGATACAGCTTCGGGGCGCGCCGGCGCACGCCCAACACGCCGGGCAGCAGACCTTGCGCCTCGAATCCGCGGCGCACGCAATCCTGCATCACCTGCCAGATGCGCATGAGCTTCGCGCGTATCTCGGCATCGCTGTGCCAGGTGCGTTCCCGCGCCAGCATCAGCTCGTGGATCTCGAGTCCTTGGCTGCGTCCGTGCTCGAGCAGGCGGGCGCCGGAATTGAATTCGTATGGCGGTTCGGCACGCGTCGAACCGGTGCTCAGCTGTGCGCCGGCCTGCACGATAAAGCCCCCGCCGACACTGTAGTACTCCTCGCGCGCGAGCACTTCGAGCGCCGCATCGTGCGCCGTGAACCGCATGCCGTTGGTGTGGCCGGGCAGTATCTGGTCGATGTGGAACAGCAGATTGAGCGGTTCATCGAAATCGATCTCGTGCCGGCCCAGCAAGCGGATGCGGCCGGCCGTGCGAATACGCTTCAAGGTGGGCTCGATGACGGCGGGATCAATGGTATCCGGGCTCAAGCCTTCCAACCCCAACAACACGGCGCGATCCGTACAGTGTCCGCGTCCCGTCAACGCCAGCGAACCATATAATTGCGCGGATACCTGGGTGGTGCGCTCGAGCAGTCCGCGTTGCGCCAGCAACTCGGCGAAACTGCGCGCCGCGTTCATGGGCCCCATCGTGTGCGAGCTGGATGGACCGATGCCTATTTTAAAAATGTCGAATACGCTCAAACTCATGGGAACCTTCACTCTCGTCTCAGGTCTCGATCATACGCCGCCGAGTGCCGCGGCGCCTTAAGGACGCGCGGCGAAAATGCTAGAATGAACAAGTGCGTGGGTGGTGTTCCAACGTTGGGGGTGTTCGATGGCTCGCTTACCGTTAATACTCGGCGCTTCCTGCGCCTCAGTCCTTACGGCGTCGATGATTGCGCTGGCGGCGCTGACGCTGCCCGCCGCGCATGCCAAGAGCCCTGATGCGATCGCGGCCGCGATGGCGGATCCGAACCGCCCCGATGCCGATAAACAGCGCGACGCGAATCGAAAGCCGGCCGAGACTCTTGCATTTGCGGGCGTGAAGCCGGGTGATCGGGTTGCCGAATTGTTCCCCGGCGGCGGCTACTTCACCCGCCTCTTCAGCAAAATCGTCGGCGCCGGCGGACATGTCTATGCGTTGGTGCCGGCACCTTCGCCGAATGCACCACCGGATGCGCCGGACTTCGCTGCGCGCGTGAAGGCGATTGCCGCCGATCCGAATTATTCCAACGTCAGCGTCGTGGTCGAGCCATTCGCCCAGTTGAAGGCGCCGGAGCCCGTGGATTTGGTCTGGACGTCTCAGAATTATCACGACCTGCATAACTTCCCGGGCGTCGATGTGACGGTATTCAACCAATTGGTATTCGATACCTTGAAGCCGGGCGGCATCTATCTGGTTTTAGACCACGCCGCTGAACCGGGGTCCGGCGCCCGAGATACCGCTACACTGCATAGAATCGACCCGGATACGGTGAAGAAGGAGGTGCTTGCCGCGGGTTTCGTGTTCGTGGGCGGCAGCGATCTGCTGCACCAAGCCGACGATCCGCACACGGTCAAGGTATTCGACCCCAGCATTCGCGGCAAAACTGACCAGTTCATCTTCAAGTTCCGTAAGCCGAAGCCTTAGAACTGTCGAGAAGTGTGATGATTGGCGGTATCCTATAACAGCGCGCCGTAGGCCGGCCCGGGAGCGAACTAAGACGGGTCTTCGCTGTCAACCTCTATACGTGCTCGGCGTTTAACAGCACATGGAGCGGAGGTTCTCGAAAATTATGAGTTCGACATTTTTTTGGCGAAGCGTCAAGGCGGGGCTGTACGTTGCGTCCAAGGGCGCCAGGCGCCTCGCAATTCCCGCTGCGGCGATCGTCGGGCTATCGGCGTGCGTGGTGGCGCCGCCGCCGCCGCGCACCGTCGCTGTGCCCGCACCGCCGCCGCAGAAGGTCTTTGTCTATCCGAATAACGGCCAGAGTCCTGAGCAAACGGACCGTGACCGTTACGAGTGTCATGTGTGGGCAGTCCAGCAGACCGGTGTCGATCCCAGTCGTGCCGATGCCAATCCCTATGAGCGCGTGGTCGTGCAACCCGCCAACCCGCCTGGATCCGCCACGGCGGCCGGTGCAGTCGGGGGCGCGATCTTGGGGGCCCTCATTGCGGGGCCGCGCAGCGCGGGCGCCGGATTGGTGTTGGGCGGCGTCACGGGCGCCGTAGTCGGATCCTCCGTGGATGCGAGCGCACAACAGCAGGCCCACATGACCCAGCAGCAGCTCAATCAACAGGCAGCCGTCGGCCGGGCGCGTGCGGACTCGTACCGGCGTGCGTTGGGCGCCTGCCTGCAGGGCCGCGGCTACACTGTCAGTTAGTCGAGCGCGAAGATGATGAATCACTGTTCCAGGGTCGTCTTGCTGTCATTGTCGGTGATGCTGGCGGGTGTACCGGCGGCGTTCGCCCAAGAGCGTGCGCATGCCGAGCGCCCTGCCGGACGAGCGGGGGGCGAGCGTGCCGAGGGACGTCCCGGTGGAGTTCGGCCGGGTGATCGCGACGGCCGGCCGGCGTTCGACGGACGCGGACAGGTTCTCGATCAGCGCTATAACCACGGACGCTACTATCCTGCGGTGGGCACCGTGCGCCCCTCGCTGCCGGGGGAGTATCGACCTTACTTTCGGGGGCACGACCGCTATTACTTCAACGGCGGCGTCTGGTATGCGCCGCGCGGGCCGGGGTTCGTGGTCGTGTATCCGCCGCCGGGGCTGGTGATTTCGGCGCTGCCTCCCTATTACTCGACGGTGTGGTTCGGCGGCAATCCGTACTATTACGCCGATAATGTCTATTACACGTGGCGACCCGATGAAAACGGTTATGCGGTGGTCGATCCGCCCGACAACGCGGACGCGCCGTCACCGCCGCCGCCCGAGAGTGCGCAAGGCGCGGCCGGGGCACCCGACGATTTGATCGTTTACCCCAAAAATGGTCAGTCCAAGGATCAACAGGCCGCGGATCGTTTCGAGTGCCACAGCTGGGCAAAGAGGCAAACCGGATTCGATCCAACCGAACCGGGCGGCGGAGTGCAGTCGGGCGACGTCGATCGCATCCGGAGCAACTACAACCGCGCGATGTCGGCGTGTTTGCAGGGCCGCGGCTACCAAGTCAATTGACCGCCTGCGGCAGCTGAGTGCGCGCGGTATGCGCGATGCGACCTTCGCGATCGCAGCGCGGTACGGCGGGTCGGTCGCGACTCCGCGACAGTTCGCACTTTCGAAACAGTTTGTCAATAATATCCCTGTGAGTTGCGTCCTACGAGAATATCCCGGTGAGTGGAGTCCTACGAGGCTTGCGGCCCTGCACCGACTACGGCCGACGTGATGTGTATGCATAGTAGGGTCAGTGATAGGACGACGTACGAAGGAGTCGTAGCGATGATAGCGGCGCGAACCAGCGGGTTCTCGGAGAAGAGAGACCTCCACGTCGGAGGACTCGGGGCGAACGCCAAAGTCAGACTCGCCACGCTCGCTGATCCTCAGGGCCACGACACGATCGGGCTGACCCGGCCTTTTTTGCAGCAGGCGCGCGCAGTCGTGCAAAACGCGAACTACGCCCTTCGCGATAACCCGTGGGCTGCGCTAGGTTTGGGTGCGGCATTGGGGTTGACCGTCGGTTATCTGATCTCTCGACGTTCTTGATGGTAGCGAGGAATCTGCGATGCAAGACGACAATGAGCTGAAGCAAGCGTTTCTCAATCGGCGCGATTGGGGCAGCTATCTGAGCGCGCTCCAAGATGCCGCCAGCTACCCGAAGGTATTGAAAGCGGTGAAGTCCAGCCGAGCTTGGTTCACCCAGGGCGCCTCGCAAGCGTCGAGCTGGCTGGTCGGCAGCACGGAACTTCACGACAAGCTCAGCACGGGCTAGTCGATCGACCGGGGCCTAGCGCCCCTGCGCCGGCCCTCTGCGGCTCCTCTGCGGCGCTTTTTTTTGCTGAAAATCCCGACCGGTGATACCGTTCTGCGCGTGGCACGGAACCAATGGCGCAGGGCCAACCCAACCGCATCGCACTTGCCACGCGGACCGCAACTTCAAGGGAGTTCAGCAATGTCGACATCCACCGATCTCAAGGCCCGCAAGGCTGCAGCCGTGCCCAATGGCGTCAGCACGAAGGGTATCTACGTAGCCAAAGCCGAAAACTCGGAGTTGTGGGACGTCGATGGCCGGCGCTATGTGGATTTCGCGGCCGGCATTGCGGTGCTCAACACCGGACACCGGCATCCCAAGATCATGGCGGCGGTCGCCGAACAGGCGCACGCCTTCACTCACACCTGCTTTCATGTCGTGTCCTACGAGTCCTACGTCAGGCTCGCGGAGCGGCTCAATGCGCTCGCGCCCGGCGAATTTGCCAAGAAGACCTTGTTTCTGAATTCCGGCGCAGAAGCCGTGGAAAATGCGATCAAGATTGCGCGTTATCACACCAAGCGGTCGGCGGTGGTCGCGTTCTCAGGCGGCTTCCACGGACGCACGCATATGACGATGGGGCTGACGGGCAAGGTGATGCCGTACAAGCGCGGCTTCGGACCGTTTCCGGCCGAAGTGTACCATGCCGAATTTCCGCAGCCTTATCATGGTGTTACCACCGAGCAAGCGCTCGCCGACATGAACCGGTTGTTTCACGCGGATGTCGATCCCAAATCGGTTGCCGCAGTCATCATCGAGCCCGTGCAAGGCGAGGGTGGTTTCAATGTTGCGCCGTTCGAGTTCCTACGCGCCTTGCGCCGACTTTGCGATGAGCACGGCATCGTGTTGATCGCGGATGAGGTTCAAACAGGCGTTGCACGCACCGGTAAGATGTTCTCGATCGACCATGCGGGCGTGGTGCCCGATCTCATCACCCTGGCCAAGGGATTGGGCGGCGGCTTTCCGCTGTCGGCGGTGACGGGCCGCGCGACGATCATGGATGCGGCGCACCCGGGCGGCCTGGGCGGAACCTACGGCGGCAATCCGATCAGTATCGCTGCCGCCCATGCCGTGCTGGACGTGATCGAGTCGGAGGACCTTTGCGGAAGGGCAGGGCGTGTCGGGCAACGCATGCGGAGTCATCTCGAAGCCCTTGCCAAACAGCTCCCCTGCATCGGCGATGTGCGCGGGCTCGGTGCGATGGTGGCCTTCGAACTGGTGAAGGATGCGAAGACCAAGGAGCCCGATGCGGATCTGACCGCCTCCATCCTGGCGCATGCCGAAAAGCGGGGTCTGCTCCTGCTGTCCTGCGGTACGTCGGCCAACGTCGTGCGTCTGCTCGCCCCCCTCACGATTCCGGATGCGGTGTTGGAGGAGGGCCTGACGATTCTTTCCGCCGCGGTGCACGACGCCTACGGGCGGGAGTCGACTCGCGCGGTAGCCTGAAGACGCGGTGAGTCCTACTGCTTGAAACTCACCGTGACTCCGATGGTTCTCGGCCGGAATGTAAAGTTGTTCTGTTGCACCGAGGATGGCACCGCCCCCGCGTTGGTGTAGGGGTTGTTCGCGTCGACTTGGACCTGCGCGTAATTGGTCGTAGTGCGCGAGTCGAACAGGTTGTCGCAGAATGCCGAGACCATCCATTTATCGAGGGTCACGCCGGTGCGCAGCGAGGCGAAGTGGGTGGAGGACAGCGTGTACGAATTCGGATTGTATTGGACGGAGCGCGGATCCTGCACCGGCGCCAACCAGGGATTCCGGCTCTGGTATTCGTAGTCCATGCGGATGAACGCGTCGCGCCCGACCGCCTTGAAGCTGTACTGCGGGCCGACCGACACGCTCCACGGCGGGTTCGTGCCCGGCGCATAATTGATGGCCGCTTCGCCGGCGATGGCATCGCCCGCGATGGCTAAATTGCCGTTGGACGTCTTCGTGAAACGGGCGCTGGTGTATCCGACCGAGGACTCGATCGAGAACCCGCCGCCGATCGCGAGGTCGGCCTGGAGGTCAAAGCCCTTGGCTACCGCCGTTCCCAGGTTGTCGGTGAACTGCAATCCGCAGCCGCCGACGTAGACGTTCTGTTGAATGCCGTTCCATTTGATGTAATAGACGCTTGCGGCGATCCTGAAATTATCGGAGATGCCGTTCTTGGAGCCGATTTCGTAGCTCTGCGTGGTATCGGACTTGTAATCGAGCGGCGACTGACCGCTGGGATAGCCCTCCTGAACGAGGTACGGAGCGCAGATGGCGGCCAGCGGCGGATTGACTCCGCCGGGCCTGAAGCCCTTCGCATAGGTGGCGTACAGAAGATTTTGCTCGTCCAGCTGAAAGTTCAGACCGAGCTTCGGCGTAAATGCATTCTGATGGTAGGAGCCGCTGTGGCGGTCCGGGCCGAAATTCTCCAGCCCATCGGCATAGTGCGACAGGTTGAACGCCATCTTGGCGAAGCGGCCGCCCGCGGTGACCTTGAGTCGATCGGTGATGCTGTAGGTCAGCTCGCCGAAGCCTGCCAGCTGGCGATCGAAGCTGCGATTGTCGTTCCAGTAGATATAACACTTGGGGAAGGCCTGCGGCGCATTGTTGGGCGACGCATAGCTGGGGCAGTTATACCAGGGGCCGCCGAACACGGCGAACGCATCTTCGCCGAACAGCGCGTTGTAGAACTGATTGATATTGGGATCGTACAGATTCTCCAGGCTTTGTTCTTTCGCCAGCGACCAGAAGGCGCCCACGGTCCATTTCAACGCACTGGTTGGATCATCCGATTGCAGCCGAAACTCCTGCGTGACGGTCTGCTGCGCGTTGGTCATGGTATTCGGCGTCGAATAGCCGGAAAAGCCCGCGGGCAAATGGACTCCCTTGGCGTCGAGCAGCGGATACCACGAGCACTGCAGCGGCGTGGCGGGGTTGTTGGGTGGATAGGCGCTGCCGCACGGCAGGCCGATGCCGTTGCCGTTGGCATCGTAGCCGCCGTAGGCCGCCGAGGGCCACAGAATCGACTGATCGAAGGCCAGATCATAGGACGTTCCCTGATAAGCCGTGTGCTCGAGCCGGTTGTAGTACGAGGTGTTCGAGATGAACTGCGTATGACCCGGCAGGTCCGCTTCGATCTTCAGCGCCGGCAGGTAATACCGGTCGGGATCCGGCAGGCGTTCGGGAGTGGCGTTCTTGAAATTGCCGCTGCTCACGTCGCTGTAGGCCGGCCAGTACGTCGAAAAGTCGTGTTTTCGCGCATTCTGGAAGGCCACGCTCGGCGTAATTCGCAGACCGTCGAGGGGTTTAATCAAGAACGCCAGCCGCGCGGTGACCGTGTTTGCGTGATTAGCGTTCTTGTCGATCAGCGCGCCGGTGGTCGGATCGATGCGGTCGATCCAGCCGCCGTCATACCGGTACCAGACGCTGGCGCGGTAACCGAACACGTCCTCGATGATGGGGCCGCCGTGCGCAATGCCGAACTCATAGCTCGGGTCGCCGCTGCGCGTGGTCGACAACTCGGTGCGCACGTACGAGGATTCTTTGGTGACGCTCGGCTGATTCATGATGTAGCGCACGGTACCGCCCTCGGAGCCCGCTCCGAAGAGCGTGCCCTGCGGGCCGCGAAGCACTTCGACCCGGTCCAGGTCGAAGGTCTTGGGCAGCGTGTCGTCGGGATTGAATCCGAGGGCGCGCATTTGAATCGGTGTGTCGTCGATATAGATTCCGGTGGTGCCGGCGCCGCCCGATGAAGAAATGCCGCGGATCGAAATGGCGTTGGTGCCCGAAGTATCGATGGAGACCCCAGGGGTGAACCGAACCACGTCCTGAAAGTCTTTGATGCCCCGCTGGTCGATCATGTCCTGGCTGAAGGCCGTGACGCTGATGGGCACCTTGTTGATGTTCTCTTCACGCCGCGTGGCCGTGACGACGATTTCTTCCAGTCCGCCGCCCGTCGATGACGGTTCCGAAGAAGCCGCGCTCCCGGCGGCGGCGGCCGATGCGGAGAATGCAGTGGCTATGAGGACGCCGCACAACTGCCGCGCATACGGAAAAGGCTCCCGCTCAGCGGGCTTCGGGTGAGTGGCCGACATCGCATCCCCATCGTTTAGTTATATGACCAGATAAGTCCCGATCGACAGTAACACCGCGGAAAAATGCTTGCAACCAACGGCGTTACCTCTTTGAATGCAGGCGTTATATGGGCTTGTAATTGCGTGAGTGCGGTGGGTGCCATTCGCTCACGGCATCGTCGCGCACGATCGCTTCGAGCGCGTGTACCGGGTGCTCGACAGTCCGCGGTGAGCGCCTTTGAGCGAGCGCCTCAGTGTTTGAAAGTCACGCTGAGGCCGAAGGTTCGCGGACGATACGTGATGAATCGGTAGGCGGGAGTCGCCAGCAACGCTCCGGTGACGGAGTCGGTTGAATTGGTTTGATGGTTGTAGTTCAGGATGGTGTGACTGTCGGTCAGATTATCGACGAACAGATTGACGCCCCAGTCGCCGAAATTGGAGCCAGCCCGCAACGACACAAAAGCCTGCCGCGGCGTGGGCAGTCCGGTCGCATCATACGAGGAGGTGCGCGGATCCTGGGAGGCATGCAACCATTTATCACCGGCGAGATACTCATAATCCCCGCGCACGAACGATTCGTACGAGAACGCCTGGAACTTGTAATTCACGCCAACCGTCGCCGAATAGGGCGGAATCGAGTAGCCGGTACCGATGCCGTTCGGTCCGGCGACCGCATCACCTTTCTCCACCACCGGCGGCCCGGTGTTCGCCCCGAGATAGGTGTTCGTGGTGTAGCGCGCATCCGTATAGCCGAAACTCGACTCGATGGATAATGCGGTGGTCAACTGGAAGTCGGCCTGCACATCGAAACCCTTGGACACGGCGTCGCCGAGGTTGTCGGTGAATTGGATCTGACAAATGGGCGGCACCACGTTTTCCTGGATGTTGTTCCATTTGATGTAGTAAATACTGCTGGCCAGACGGATGCGATTGTCGATGTTGTTCTTGGCCCCGACCTCGAAACTCTGCACCGAATCGGACTTGTAGGTGGCCGGCGCGCCTTTTGTCAGACCTTCTGTTTGGAAGTCTCCCGTGCAACCGAACGTAAGATTGGTAAAGGTGGGATCGAAAGGGATGGATGCATTGCCGCCGCCGGGGCGAAATCCCTTGGCGTAGGTGAAGTAGTACAGGTTATTCGGGTCGACCTGCCATTCGATGCCGGCCTTGGGCGTAAACGGAGTTTCGCTGTTGGCCTGAGTGCCCGGCCGCGGACCGGAGTTCTGCGGACCGCCCGACAAGCTTTCGATGTTGTAGGACACCTTCGAAACGCGGCCGCCGACGGTGAGCTTCAACGTGTCCGTCAGCTTGAAATTCAGCTCGCCGAAGCCGGCGACCTGCCGGTCATGGCTGACCAGCTGATTGAAATAGGAATCGCCCATAGGCAGATAGGAGCTGCCGTCCGGATTGAACTGAGCGCCGGGTTGGAAGAACGTTGCGATGTTATAGCCGAATAGCTGATTGAAAAATGCATCCGCCATCGGATCGTGGATCTCCTCGAGGCTGTACTGGCGGTCGAGCGAGTAGAACACTCCCGCCGTCCAAGTCAGTCGGGAATCCGGATCCGTCGACTGCACGCGGAATTCCTGGGTGATATTCCGTTGCTGGTTGGTGACGCTCGCGGGCGCTCGGTAATCGGTCAGCCCCGCCGGGAGGTGAATACCCGATCCGTCGAGCAGCGGGAAGGCCGCGAGCCCGGCAGCGTTGGCATACAACTGGAACTGGCTTTGGTAATAGCCGAGATTGTATAGCGTGCCGTCATAGCCGCTGATCTCATCACGATGGAAGTACGAGGTCGTCGAAATCAATTTGACCGGACCGATGTCGGCCTGGATGTTGATTGCCGGCAGGTAGAACACGTCCGGTTCCGGACGACCGGTGGGATTCGCGCTGACGTAGCGGTCCTGGCTCGGATTGGAATACTCCGGCCAGTAGATCGTCACGTCGTTGCGCTGCTGATTCTGGTAGACGATGCTGGGCAAAATGCTGATGACATCGTTGGGTTTCCACAGGCCGGCGAGGCGCAGGGCCGAGGTGCCGGCGTAATTCGCGTTCTTGTCCACGACATCGAGCGTGGTAGGATCCACGCGGTCGATCCAGCCGCCGTCGTGGCGAAACCAGGCACTGAAGCGCACGCCGAAGACGCCGTCGATGACCGGCATCCCGCCGGCGACGCCGGCCTCGTAGTTCGGCGATCCGCCTTGGGTGTAGGAGGTTTCGACCTTGGCATTGATGCTGGACTTGGTCAGGCTCGGCTGGGTCGTGATGTAGCGAACCGTGCCGCCTTCCGAGCCGGCGCCGAACAGAGTCCCCTGTGGCCCGCGCAGCACTTCTACGCGGTCGAGGTCGAAGAGTTTCACGAGCGCATCGTCTGAATTAAAGCCGAGGCTGCGCACCTGAATCGGCACATCGTCGATGTAGATTCCCGTCGTTCCGGAGCCGCCGCTCGAGGAGATTCCGCGGATTGAAATCTGATTCGTCTGCCCGGCGTCGAACGCCACTCCGGGCGTGTACCGGGCCACGTCCGCGAAGTCCTTGATACCCTTCTGATCCAGCATCTCCTGGCTCATGGCAGTGATGCTGATGGGGACGCGGCTGATGCTTTCCTCGCGGCGGGTCGCCGTCACGGTGATTTCCTCGAGGGCGGGTGCAGCGGCGGATTCGTCGCTGGTTGCCTCTTTGGCCTCGGTCAACGATGCGGCGCCCGCAACGGCGGTGACCATCAGCGTGCGCAAAAACAACAGCCGCCAGGAAATCCGATGATTCAACGGCTTGGAACGAGTGGCTGGCATCATATCCCCGTAGTCTACTTATATGGTCAGATAACTCTCGATCGACAGTAGCACCGCATAGAAACTCTCGCAACCGCCGACGAGTGCGCCGAATCCTCGGCACATGTCGCGAATCAGACCTCACGCCCTGAACTGGCGCCCTGCCTGACGCCCTGACCTTACGCCGAAAAGGTATTGGCTCGCAATCCTGTTCGCCGCACGCGTTGCGAATACGCAACGGCCGGGCGTGGCGCAGATTTGCCCCGTTCCGTCGGTTGCGCGGTCCTGATTGAGTTATGGGATCATGGGATCCATGAGTGCAAATACCGACCGTCCGCGCGCCAAGAGCTTGAATCCGTTGCGCGCGCTGCTGCCGTTCCTCCGGCCCTACCGGGGAATGATGTTCGCCGCCTTGGGCGCGTTGCTCATGGCGACGGTCGCCATGCTGGCATTGCCCGTGGCGCTGCGCCAGCTCATCGACCACGTGGTTGCGGCCAAGGACGCCAGCACCCTGGATCGGTACCTCATCGGATTCCTGGGTGCTTCGCTCATGTTGGGCGTGTTCGGCGCGCTGCGCTTCTATCTGGTGACTTGGCTGGGCGAACGTGTGGTTGCGGACCTGCGTTCGGCGGTCTACCGGCGCGTCGTACGCATGGACCCGCTATTTTTCGAGACCACCCGGGTCGGCGAAGTATTGTCGCGTTTGACCACCGACACCACCCTGGTCCAAGCCATTTCCGGCGTGAATTTGTCGATCATTTTGCGCTCATCATTGAGCTTGATCGGCGGGCTCGTCATGCTCGGGCTCACCAACGCCAAGCTCATGGGCATCATGGTGGTGCTGATTCCGGTGGTGGTTGGTCCTCTCATTGCCATCGGCAGGCGAGTGCGCGGATTGTCGCGCGCGTCCCAGGACCGCATTGCCGACACCAGTGGGCTCGCGGGCGAGACACTGAATGCGATCCAGACGGTGCAGGCATTCACCCTGGAGGACCTGCAGAGCGAGCGCTACCGGATGGCGGTGGAGGACAGCTTCCTCACCGCGGTACGCCGCACGCGCGTGCGCGCGATGCTCACCGCGGTCGGCATCACGCTGGTTTTTGCGGGCATCACGTTTGTCCTGTGGTTGGCGTTGCGCCAAGTCCTCGCCGGCACGATGACGGGAGGACAGCTCATACAGTTTCTGCTGTACACCGGCTTCGTCGGCAGTTCCGCCGCCGCGCTCACCGAAATGTGGGCCGAGGTTCAGCGAACCGCCGGCGCCATGGAGCGCCTGAGTGAGCTGCTCGAGGCGCGGCCGACCATCTGCGCGCCGCTGCACCCCGTCGATCTGCCGCTGCGAGTGACGGGTGCCATTCGTTTTGACAACGTCACGTTTCATTATCCATCGCGACCCGACAGCGCCGCGCTTGCCAATTTCAGCCTCGATGTCGCGCCGGGCGAGACCATTGCTTTCGTGGGACCGTCGGGAGCCGGCAAGAGCACCACATTTCAGCTGTTGCTGCGCTTCTACGACCCGGATTCCGGCCGGGTCTTGATCGATGACCGGCGTCTTGCAGATCTGCGTCCCGAAGACGTACGCGCACAAATCGGCTTGGTTCCGCAGGATACGGTGCTGTTCGGCGCAAGCGCGCGCGAGAACATCCGTTATGGCAAGCCCGGCGCCACCGATGCCGAGATCGAGGCCGCCGCAGTCGCCGCCGCCGCGGATGAGTTCCTGCGCAAATTGCCCCAGGGCTACGACACCTTCTTGGGCGAACGGGGTACCCGCCTATCGGGCGGACAACGGCAGCGTATCGCGTTGGCCCGTGCCATCCTGAAAGATCCGCCCATCCTGCTGCTCGACGAGGCAACCAGTTCGCTGGATGCGGAATCGGAGCGATTGGTACAGGAAGCCCTCGAGAAGCTCATGCAGGGACGAACCACGATCATCATTGCGCATCGCCTCGCGACCGTTCTCAAGGCGAATCGTATCGTCGTGATGGATCACGGGCACAAGATCGCCGTAGGAACCCACGCGGAACTACTGGTCCAAAGTCCGCTGTACGCCCGGCTTGCCTCGCTGCAGTTTGCGCAGATCGGCGGCGATGCCGCCGATGCCGCGGTGAGCTGACCGGCAGGGCGCGTCGGCGCGCACCCCGGAGTTGACGGAGCGTCAGGACGATGCGATCCAGCGGCGGGATCAGTGGATGAGTCCCTCGGCCTTGAGCGCCTCTTGCACCTTCGGGCGATGGCCGACCCGCGAGAGATAGGCGGTGAGGGTGTGATACTTCGAGAGATCGATCGCAAAGTGCGACGACCAGCTGAGCACGGTAAAAAGATACGAATCGGCCACCGTGAACGTATCGCCCATCAAGTAATTTTTATTACCGAGATACGCGTTCAACCACTGGAATTTCTTGTCGAGATTCTGAAGCGTCGCCGCCTTCCAATCGGCCGATATTCCAGGATTGAACAGCGGGCTGAAGCCCTTGTGCAATTCCGATGTGGTGTAATTCAGCAGTTCCATCAACCGATAGCGCTCAAAGCTGCCGGGCGGGGGCGCTAGAGCGGATTCAGGCTTCAAATCCGCGAGATATTGCACGACGGCTGGACCTTCCGTCAGCACCCTGCCGTCATCCAGCTGCAGGGCGGGCACGCCGCCCTTGGAATTGATCGTCAGGTAATCGGTGCCTTTTTCGGTTTTCTTGGTCTTGAGGTCCACTTTCTCCATGCTGAAGGGCAGGCCCGCCTCGAGCAGAACGATGTGGGGCGAGAGCGAACAGGCGCCGGGTGAGTAATACAGCTTCATCGGAAATTCCTTGCGTTCGAGAGATTAAGACCCTTGTTTTCGGGATCAGTGGGCGGGCGAGGCGCCGGCTGGTGATACTAGCGCACCAGTCGCGCCGCTGGGGCGCGCTGAGTCATCGACGATTCGCCGCGCCGTCAAATAGCCGTGTGCATAAGGCGGCGCCGCGAGCGAATCGATCCGGACGTGGCCGCCGGGAGAAGGCGCGTGGACGAACCGCTCGTTGTCGATGGCAATCCCGACATGCAGGTCCTTGTGCGCCAGGTGCATGAAGACGAGGTCGCCCGCCCGCACTGCGCCGCGCGTCACCGGCGCGCCCGCGTGCAACTGATCGCGCGTGGTTCGCGGCAATCGAATGCCGGCGCCGCCCATGGCGTATACGACGAGCCCGCTGCAATCGAATCCACCGGGCGCCGCGCCGCCCCACCGGTACGGTTGGCCGAGCATGGCTTTGGCGCTGTCGACGATCCGGGTCCGACTGTCGGCGGGCGGCACTGAAGAAGGCGGCACCGCCGAGCGCGCCGCGGGCGGCACGCCGTCTGGGGCGGACCGGGTGCGCGGCGCCGTGGCGCAGGCGGTGAGTGCCAAGGTCAAAGCGAGGATCGGGACTGCCTTGAACATGCGGAGTCACTCATTTCATGAAGCGCGGTCCGGGCCTCGTCAATGAGCTGGCCAAGGCAGCGCCCACGATGCCGGCCTCGGAACGCAGCGCACCGATACACAGGGCCGTATCGCAGCGAAGTTTCGTCATGAATTTTTCCGGCTCCTCGGTGATGCCTCCGCATAGCACGATGAGGTCCGGCCACAGCAGCGCGTGCATTTCGTTCAAGACGAGATTCAGTTCTGCCGCCCACGCGTCCCAGTTCAAGTTATTTTCCACCTTGGCCCGCCCGGAAGCGCGTAGTTCGGCTTCTTTGCCGCGCACCTCGAGATGCCCGAATTCGGTGTTGGGCACGAGCCGCCCATCGACAAACAAGGCGCTTCCGATGCCGGTTCCGAGGGTAAGCAGCAGCACCGTTCCCGCCACCCCCCGCGCGGCGCCGTACTGCAGTTCCGCGAGCCCGGCCGCGTCGGCATCGTTGATGGCAACTACCGGCCGGTTCAGGAGTGTGCCGGCAAGCTTGGCCAATGGTTGTCCGATCCAGGCCTTGTTCAAATTCGCCGCCGTGCGTACCGTACCCCCGATGATGACGCTCGGGAACGCCACTCCGACCGGATGCTCGCCGGGAATATTTGCGACGACTTGGGCAAGTGCCGCCAACAGCTCGTCGGTGGAATTCTGGGCGGGCGTGGGTGTGCTGAACCGGTCGCTCACGAACGTCCCCGTCTCCAAGTCGATCAGCGCGCACTTGATCGATGAACCGCCCACATCGACACCTACGCCCAAGTTTGAAGTGGCCAACGTCAGCTCCACAATGTGATGTTATGCACCCGATCCGAACCCGCCGACATTATACTAACCTGCAGCCTTCAATCGGCAGCCCGCAGCGAATAACAAATTGACCGACGCTCATATCACGGATTTCGATACGGACCGGTGTCAGTGACGTCTATTCAGGACGGATTGCCACGACCCTTGGGCGCCACGTGGAGCGATCGCGGCGTCAATTTTGCGGTCTTCTCGAGCCATGCAACACGCGTGGAATTAGCCCTATTCGACGCCGTGAGCGGCGCGGAAGCGGTGCGCTACGGGTTGCCCGCGCGAACCGGCGACACATGGCATGGATTCCTGCCGGCACGGGAAGCCGGTTCAGGCGTGCAATACGCCTTCCACGTACATGGACCGAACGACCCAGAGCGAGGACACCGCTTCGATCCTTCCGTGGCGCTGATCGATCCTTATGCGCGCGAGTTGTCGTTCACCACCCCGCTGCGGTCGCGAGTCGTCGCGGGGCACTTCGACTGGGGTGGCGATCGGCCGCCGGCAATTCCCTTGCGAGACACGGTGATCTATGAACTGCATACCAAGGGATACACCCGTTTGCATCCCGACGTTCCGCAGCCGTGGCGCGGAAAATACCTGGGTTTGACGGCTCCCGCGGTACTTCATCATCTCAAATCCATCGGCGTGACCGCCCTGGAGCTGCTTCCCTGCCAGTCCTTCGTCACCGAACCGTTCTTGCGCGAGAGGAATCTCACGAACTATTGGGGCTACAACTCGGTGGCATGGTTTTCCCCGGCCAATGATTTTGCGGTCGCGAATGCCGTGGTCGAATTCAAGACCATGGTCAAAGCGCTGCATGCCGCCGGGCTCGAAGTCATACTCGACGTCGTTTTCAATCATACGGCGGAAGGAAATGAAACCGGCCCCCTTTTCAACTTCAAGGGATTGGACAATTCCGTCTATTACCGGCTGCCGGCCGATAAGCGCCTCTACGAAAACGTCACCGGTACCGGCAACACCGTCAACTGCGAGCACCCGCAGGTCCGTGAGTTGCTCATCGATTGCCTCAAATACTGGACGGAAGAGATGCACGTCGACGGTTTTCGATTCGACCTGGCCACGGTGCTCGCGCGAGATGCGCGCGGCTTCAACGAGCATTCGGACTTTTTCAAGGCGGTCCGCGCGGAACCCGTCCTGGACCGCGTCAAGCTCATCGCCGAACCCTGGGATGTGGGCTGGGGCGGCTACCAGCTGGGCAGGTTTGCTCCGGGCTGGTCCGAGTGGAACGACCGGTATCGCGACACGGTGCGAGCGTTCTGGAAGCGCGATATCGGGCGAATCGGCGAGCTGGCGGAGCGCTTCGCCGGCTCCAGCGATCTATTCCGGCACAACGGCCGCAAGCCCACGGCCAACGTCGATTTCGTCACGGCGCACGACGGCTTCACGCTGAACGATCTGGTGTCCTACAACGACAAGCGCAACGAGGCGAACGGCGAACACAATACCGACGGAACCAGCAACAACTTGAGTTGGAATTGCGGTGTCGAAGGACCCACCGAGGATGCTGCAGTCAACGCCTTGCGTCAGCGGCAGATGCGAAACATGCTGGCAACGCTGATTCTCTCGCAGGGGGTGCCCATGCTGCAGGCGGGCGATGAATTCGCCCGAACTCAGAGGGGCAACAACAACGCGTACTGCCAGGACAATGAGATATCCTGGGTCGATTGGTCGCTCTGCAGTGCCAACCAGGACCTGGTCCAATTCGTGCGCCTGCTCACGAAACTGCGGCATCAGCACGCGGAACTGCGGCGTGAGACGTTTCTCAAGGGAACCGCCTCGCGTACCGGAGTCAAAGATGTGAGCTGGTTGCACATGCGCGGCGGAGAAATGACCCAAAATGACTGGCAGGACGTCAATCTGCGCACGTTGGGCGTCTTGTTCGGCAATCGCAACAACACGGCCCACCGTTTGTTGTTTTTGCTGAATGCTGCCGATCAACCGGTGGAATTCTGCGTCCCCGCGGCGGGCGCGGGTTTGACCTGGGTCTGCAGGTTCGATACTGCGCGCGGGCACGCCGAGATACGGACGTTGGATTTTCTGAAATCTTATTCGCTGGTCGCGAACAGCGCCGCGCTTTTGGAGTGTTGATACGGTGGACCCGACATTGGTCGAAAAACTGGCGCGGCTCCGAGGCGTCGGCGACGCCTACCACGATTATCGCGGCGATCTGCGTTACTTCAGCCTCAAGACCAAAACAGACATTCTGCGCGCCATGGGGTGCCGAGTGGATGATCCGGCGGCCCTCGCGGCCGATCTCCGCGAGGCGGAGATCACGCGCTTCAAGGGTTTGTTGCCGCCCATAGCTTCCGCCCACGGCCCCGATGCCGGCATCGACCTCAATATTTCGGCGCGCGACTTCGGCGCGAGCCTCGTCTGGACGGTCAATCTGGAGGACGGCAGCCATCGCGAGGGCGTGATCTCGACGGCGGCGTGCCCTGAGATCTGGCGAGGTGAGGTCGATGGATCGTGGATCACGCGCCGGCGATTGAAGTTGCCGGCGGCCCTGCCGCCCGGCTACCACGAATTGGAAGTCAAGATTGCGAGCGTGGTGACTCGCTGCTCGCTGGTGGTGTCGCCCCCCGCGTGTTTCGAACCCGCCGCCATCGTGTCCGGCCGTCGCCTGTGGGGCATCGCCGTGCAGCTGTATACCGTGCGCTCCAGGGATAACTGGGGCATCGGCGATTTCGGCGACCTGAAGTCCTTGATCCGCTGGTTGGCACCCCACGGCGCCGGCTTCATCGGACTGAATCCCCTGCATGCGCTGGCGCCGGCCGATCCGTTGCGGGCGAGCCCTTACAGCGCGTCGAGCCGGCACTTCCTGAATATTCTGTATATTGCGGTACCGTTGGTGCCTGATTTTGTCGAGTGCGCGCCGGCGCGCGCGGTCGCCGACGACCCGCGGTTCCGGGAGCGCCTGCAGGGACTGCGCTCGGCGAGCCTGGTTGACTATCGCGGCGTCGCCGATGCGAAGTTCGAGGTCCTCGAACTGCTATTCCGCCATTTTCGCGAGCAGCACCTGAGTCCGGCAACCGACCGCGGACAGCGGTTTCGTGCGTTCGTCGCCGGCGGCGGTTCGTTGCTGCAGGCTCATGCGCGCTTCGACGCCTTGGACCAGCACTTCCGCGCGACGTTGGCCACTGCGTCGGGCTGGTTGAGTTGGCCCGAAGAATATCGCGACGTGCACGGGGACGCGGCGCGCCGCTTTGCGGCCGCCCATCCGCTGCAGGTGGAGTTCTATCTGTATCTGCAATGGCTGGCGCACGATCAACTCGTGAGCGCCCAGTCGTTGGCGCGCGATCTCGGCATGCCCATCGGTCTGTATGGCGACTATGCCGTCGGCTCGAATCCGTCCGGTTCCGAGACCTGGGTGGATCAAAGCAGCTACCGCATGGGCGCAGAGATCGGTGCGCCGCCGGATCCGCTGGCGCTGAAAGGGCAGGGTTGGGGCATTCCCCCACAGGATCCTTTCGCAATGGAAACGCAGCGGCTGCAGGGATTCGTGCAATTGATCCGCAACAACATGCGCTATTACGGCGCCTTGCGGCTCGATCACGTGATGTCGCTGTTCCGCCTCTGGTGGGTGGCGGCGGGCGACTCTCCGACCGAGGGCGCCTATGTTCACTATCCTTTGGAGCAGCTGCTCACGGTGCTCGCGCTCGAGAGCGCGCGCGCGGCTTGCCTGGTGGTGGGCGAGGATTTGGGGGTGGTCCCGGATGAGATGCGCCGCGGCATGCCTGAATTCGGCCTCTATCACTACAAGGTGTTGTTGTTCGAAAAGGATGCAGGCCGCTTCAGGCGGCCGGATGAATTCGTACCGCGTGCGCTGGGTACGGTCACCACCCACGATATGCCGACGCTGCGCAGTTATTGGGAAGCGCGGGACATCGAATTGCGGCGCGGGCTGAATTTATATCCCAGCCTGGACATCCAGAACGAAGTGATGCGCGAACGTGATCAGGACCGGACCGCGCTGCTGGCGGCCCTGCGGGAGCAGGGATTGCAACCCATGGCGCCGGCGGCGCCGGCGGAGCCCTTCACGCACGAACTCGCGAACGCCCTGCATGTGTATCTTGCCCGGTCGCGCAGCCGTCTCGTCTCACTGCAGATCGAGGACCTCTTGGGGATGGTCGATCCCGTCAACGTTCCCGGCACGGACCAGGAGTATCCGAACTGGCGGCGTAAATTGACCGCCGACATCGAGGATATGATGACCCGGCGGGATTTCGACGAGTCGTTCGCGGCCGTGAACCGCGCTCGCGGAGCCTAGCGAGCGGCTAGCCGCGAGTTCTCGGCGAGATGGGTTACCATAACG
Source organism: uncultured Gammaproteobacteria bacterium (assembly GCA_963799885.1). Taxonomy (GTDB): domain Bacteria; phylum Pseudomonadota; class Gammaproteobacteria; order Steroidobacterales; family Steroidobacteraceae; genus Bog-1198. The sequence continues at coordinate 383,496 of CAWCYX010000013.1, forward strand.
CCCGATCTGGCTGGCTTTTCACACGGGATAAAATGCAATGACGCGTATCAGCGGCGAAGGCCTCAACCGCAGGGGATTTTTGTTGGGCACGGTTTCCGGCGCCGCTTTCGCTGCGATACCGTCCCTATCACAATCGGCTCCGCGCAAGCTTGATAAGGCCGCGATACTCGCGCAGATCCCGAAGATGCATGCCGAGAACATCAAGCGCCTGCAGGAGTGGATCGCGTTTCCATCGATCGCAGCGGAAAATCGCAATTATCCGCAGGGTGCCGAATACATGGCGGATCTCGCGCGAAAGGCCGGCTTTACGGACGTGCGCTTGATACCGACGTCGGGGAAGGCGGGTGTTTTCGGCAGGCTGACCTCCGGCGCCGCGACCACTCTCGCCGTCTACTTCATGTATGACGTCAAACAGTTTGTGGCAGATGAGTGGAGTTCACCGCCATTAGAAGGCCGATTGGTACCCAAGGAGGAGCTCGGAACGGTCTGCATGGGACGCGGCGCGGTGAACCAGAAGGGCCCGCAGAATGCGTTCTTGAGCGCCTTGATGGCGTTCAATGCGGCCGGTAAAAAGCTGCCTGTCAATCTCGTGCTTGTTTGCGAGGGCGAGGAAGAAATCGGCTCGCCGCATTTTGGCGAGATTGTGATGACCCCGGATGTGCTCCAGGCGCTGAAGTCCTGCGTGGGCGTGTTGCTGCCTAGCGCCGATCAGAATCCCGATGGCAGCCTCGAGGTCGAACTTGGCGCGAAGGGTATCGTCGAACTGGAACTCGTGGCCAGCGGTGAAAAGTGGGGGCGTGGTCCGCGGAAGGACATTCATTCGAGCCTCGAGGCGCAAGTCGATTCGCCTTCCTGGCACTTGGTGCAGGCGCTCAACACACTGGTCGAGAAGGACGGTCATACGCCGGCCGTTGCGGGGTTCTTCGATCTGGCAAAGCCGCTGACCGAGCGTCAGAAGCAAATGGTTGCGACTTACGCGGCCGAAGTGCCCGAGAGCGTCGTCCAGAAGCAATACGGTGTCACTCACTGGGTACATGATCTCAACTGGTACGATTCGCTGCTACGTCTGTATTCGCAACCGACCATCAATATCGAAGGATTGGTGGGTGGATATACGGGCCCCGGCGGCAAGACCGTGCTGCCACACCGCGCCGTAGCGAAGGTCGACATGCGGCTCGTACCGGACATGACGGCCGCGGATACGCTCGCCAAATTAAAGGCGCATCTGGCAAGCCAAGGATTTGGCGACATCGAAGTCAACATGACGGGTGGCTACGATCCGACTCAAACCGACGAAAACAGCAAATATATGCAGGCGGTCCTCAAGACCTACCGCAATCTCGGGGTGACACCGCAGGTGGTACCGCGCAGTCCCGGTTCTTGGCCGGGCTACCGATTCACAAATCCGCCTCTGAGCCTGCCGGCGGGTGGTTTTGGACTCGGACACGGCACGGGTGCGCACGCCCCCGACGAGTACTACCTGATCGAATCCACCAATGCGAAAGTCCAGGGCCTCGACGGCGCCGTTGCATCCTTCGTCGAAATTCTCTATGCCCTGGCGTGATTCGTCTGTTCGCGCGCCGCCCACCCCCAGAGTAGTCCCGCGATAACGATCGCCACCGGCACGATTTTCAACGCGTGCGCCAGCGAGGATGCATCGGATATGGCACCGATCAGGTACGGCGACGTCGCGTCGCCCAGCAGATGGATCGTGAAAACCGAAAGCGCCACGGCGGTCGCACGCTGGTTCGGCTGCACGAGATTCACGATGCACGCGTTGATGGGCCCGGTCGACAAGAACATCAGCAACTGAGCCATGACCATGCACACGAGGTACTCGGTGGGTGAGGCGACGGTGAGCGCAATCCAGGCGAAGGGCGCGGCGACCAAGGTGGCAATTGCAGAGACCAGCAGATACGCCCGCTTCGAATACTTCGCGCAGTAATCGCCGAGCCATCCACCGACGAAGGTACCGACGAATCCGGTGATGACCACGATCTCGCCGAACTGCACGGTTGCCCGGTCCGGCGACATGCCGCGGACGCGTTCGAGAAACGCCGGCATCCAGGAGGCGAGGCCGCCCAATGCAAAGGTGTAAGCGGCGTAGCCCAGCACGGTGAACACATAGGGGCGGTTGCGCAGGAGGTGCAGATACGTCGTTTTGATGTCGAAGCCGCGGTTCTCGGAGCGCCCCGGGGGGGCCGCATCCTGACTGCCGCGCGGCGGATTGCGCAGCCACAGGCACAGAACGGCCAGCGCCAACCCGGGAATGCCTGCAACGAAGAACGCCGGGCGCCAGCCGAAGTGCACGTTCATCAATCCGCCCACGACGTACCCCAGGGCGGAGCCCACGGGAATAGCGCAGAAGAAGATGGCCATTACGCGGCCGCGCCGGTCGACGGGAAAATAATCCGACAGCAGGCTGGGCGCGATGGTCCCGTAGGCGGCCTCGCCGATCCCGACGGAGGCGCGCGCCGCCAGCAGGCCGACGTAACTTCCCGCGAATCCCGACAAGGCGGTCGCGAGACTCCAAAAGCCGACGCCGAATGCGATCAATCGGGGTCTGGAACGACGGTCTCCCAGGGCGCCGAACACGGGGGCCGCGAGCGTGTAGACCACCAAAAACCCGGACATCAGCGATCCGAGTTCCGCGTCCGTCAACCCGAGCTCCGAGTGCTTCAGGCTCTCGAACAATGCCGGCACCAGGAATCGATCCAGATAATTGAATAGATTGATGAAGGAGAGGATCGCGAGGCCCCACCCGGCGGAATTCAACCAAGACTTTGGGGCTTGACCTCCCATGCTGCGCGGCATCTTAGCAACGCCGGCATCCAGCCGGGTTACACTTATCCGGCACGAAGTGGCGCCGGTGGGGCTTGAGGGAGCCTGTCTTCAGATAGGGTCCAGGGGGCGGCGCACCGTCATGGTGCGGTGTGTCGGAATATACCTTATGTCAAGCCGTGGGTTCTGCACGCCTGCGCACGGAGATTTGTTGTGTCAATCCATGTTGCTCTGAACCACGTCACGCACTACCGCTACGACCGGTTAGTGAACTTGAGTCCGCAGGTAGTACGGCTGCGGCCGGCACCGCATTGCCGCACCCGCATTCTCTCCTATTCGCTCCGGGTGGAGCCCACGGACCATTTCATCAACTGGCAGCAGGATCCGCAGTCGAATTACCTGGCCCGATTGGTTTTTCCCGACGAGACGCGGGAACTGAAGATTGAAGTGGATATGGTCGCCGAAATGTCGGTGCTCAATCCTTTCGATTTCTTTCTCACCCCGTACGCCGAAAGCTTTCCTTTCAAATACGATTCCAACGAGCGCCGCGAACTGGTGCCGTGCCTGATAAAATCGCCGGCCAGCCCCCTGATCGCGAACTATCTGGCGGGCGTATCCCGAGGTCGCGTACGCACGATCGATTTCATCGTCGAACTCAACCGGCGCGTTGCGAGCGACATTCAATATTTGATCCGGCTCGAGCCGGGCACTCAGCTGCCGGAAGAAACCCTGGAAAAGCGCTCCGGTTCGTGCCGCGATTCCGCGGCGCTGTTGGTGCAGTTGTTCCGGCATCTGGGAATGGCGGCGCGATTCGTTTCCGGCTATCTCATTCAACTCGTTCCCGACGTGAAGGCACTCGACGGGCCCGTGGGTGCTGCGAAAGACTTCACGGATCTGCACGCGTGGTGCGAGGTGTACCTGCCGGGCGCAGGATGGATCGGCTTGGATCCGACCTCGGGGCTGTTGGCCGGAGAAGGCCATATCCCCTTGGCATGCACACCCGAGCCTTCGGCCGCGGCACCCATCAGCGGCGCGGTCGATGAATGCGAGACCGCGTTCGAGCATCGGATGAGCGTGCAGCGCGTCTGGGAGGCGCCGCGCGTCACCAAGCCGTACGGCGATGCCGAGTGGCTGGCCATCGAAGACTTAGGTCACGCGGTCGACGCCGATCTCCTGGCGTCGGATGTACGCCTGACCATGGGCGGCGAGCCGACTTTCGTGTCGGTCGACGATCCCGACGGCGCCGAGTGGAACACGAGCGCTCTGGGTCCCACGAAGCGCAAACTTGCGGCTGTTTTGTACCAGCGTATGAAGGAGCGCTACGCGCCGGCCGGATTGGCGCATTTCGGCCAGGGCAAGTGGTATCCCGGGGAGCAGTTGCCGCGCTGGTCGTTGAATTGCTTTTGGCGCAAGGACGGGGAGCCGATCTGGGTGAATCCGCGACTGATCGCCGACGAGAGCCGCGATTACGGGGCGGATGAAGCGGCCGCGCAGCGTTTTCTCGCGCAGGTCGCCGCCCAACTGGGCTTCGATCCCAAGCACGTATTTCCGGTTTTCGAGGACGCGTTCTATTACCTGTGGAAGGAGCGCCGCCTACCCGTCAACGTCGATCCATTCGAGTCCGAACTCAAGGATCCAATGGAGCGCGAGCGTCTCGCCAAGGTCTTCGAGCAGGGTCTCGATAGGGTGATCGGCCACGTGTTACCCATCGCGCGCACCGCCGACGGCAGCCGGTGGCAGACGGGGCCGTGGTTTCTGCGCAGCGAGCGCTGTTATCTGATCCCCGGCGATTCGCCCATCGGGTATCGCTTGCCGCTGGATTCGCAGGCGTGGACGGCCACCAACGACTATCCGTTCATCCATGCGCCGGATCCCTCGCGAACCTTTTCGGCCCTGTTGCCGCATACCGAAATCCGCCGTCAGTTCCGCGAGCGCGACGTGTCGCGCGCACCGGTGGTCGCCGCTGCGCCGCCGCAACCCAAGGAATCCGCTGCCGCTCTCACGCGGACCTCCATGTGCGCGGAGCCGCGCCACGGCGTGCTGTACGTCTTCATGCCGCCGGCGCGCGAACTCGATCACTATGTGGAATTGATCGCCGCCGTCGAAGCGGCGGCGGAGGCGCTCGATCAGCCCATCGTTGTCGAGGGCTACGAACCGCCCGCCGACCCGCGAATCGGCAACTTCAAAGTGACGCCGGATCCAGGCGTCATCGAAGTGAACGTACAGCCGTCGGCGACCTGGGATGAGATGGTGGACCGCACCACGTTCCTGTACGACGCCGCCCGCGAAACGCGCCTGAGCACCGAAAAATTCATGCTGGACGGGCGGCATACGGGCACGGGCGGTGGGAATCACGTGGTGCTCGGCGGGGCCACTCCCCAGGATTCGCCTTTTTTGCGGCGTCCGGACTTGCTGCGCAGCTTGATCTCCTACTGGCACAACCATCCCGCGCTGTCGTATCTCTTTGCCGGATTGTTCCTGGGGCCGACGTCCCAGGCGCCGCGCGTGGACGAGGCGCGCAACGATTCATTGTACGAACTGGAACTGGCATTCGGCCGATTTCCCAAGGCGGGGGAGAGCGTTCCGCCCTGGCTGGTGGATCGCCTGCTGCGCAACTTGTTGATCGACGTCACCGGCAACACCCACCGCGCCGAGTTCTGCATCGACAAGATGTATCTCGCCCGACGGGCCTACGGGCAGGCTGGGTCTGCTGGAAATGCGCGCCTTCGAGATGCCGCCGCACGCGCGCATGAGTTTGACCCAGCAGCTGCTCTTGCGGGCGATGGTGGCGAGGTTCTGGCGCAAGCCGTATGCACCGGCGACGCTGGCGCGCTGGGGCACCGAACTGCACGACCGGTTCCTGATGCCGTATTTCGTGCAACAAGACCTGACCGACGTCATGGCCGACATGCAGAGCGAGGGCTATGCACTGCAGGCCGACTGGTTCGCACCGCATTTCGAATTCAGGTTTCCGAAATTCGGGGATTTCGCGACTCGCGGCATGCATCTGGAGTTGCGGCAGGCCTTGGAGCCCTGGCATGTCATGGGCGAGGAAGCCGCGGCGGCCGGCACCGTGCGGTACGTGGATGCGTCCGTCGAGCGCCTGCAAGTGAAAGTAACCGGTCTGGCGCCGAACCGGTTTGCCGTGACATGCAACGGCTATGTCGTGCCCCTCAGGCCGACCGGCCAGGTCGGGGAATTCGTGGGAGCGGTCCGCTACCGGGCGTGGCACCCGGCCTCGGCGCTGCATCCCACCATCGGCGTTCACTCGCCGCTGACGATCGACCTCTTCGACACCTGGATGAACCGTTCGGTGGGCGGGTGCCAGTATCACGTGGTTCACGCCGGCGGCCGCAGTCACGAGAAGTTTCCGGTCAATTCGTTCGAGGCGGAGAGCCGCCGCTTGGCACGCTTTTCCCGCATGGGTCACACGCCCGGAACCTTGACGCCTGCGATAGCGGTGATTGAAGCGGAGTTTCCGTTCACGCTTGATTTACGAAAAGTGAGCGATGGCCGAAGCGCGCGTTGAAACCTATTTGAGCGATTCCCGTCGCTACGACGAATTGCTCGACAGTACGGGCGCGGTGCGCGCGCACTGGCAGCCGCTGATCGATCGGCTGGCGAGCGACGGCGCGGAAGGAGTGCGGCGCGGGGTCGAATTGACGCGCCGCCTGATCATCGAAAACGGCGTTACCTACAACGTATATGCCGACAGCCAGGGGCGCGATCGCCCGTGGGTGCTCGATCCATTGCCGCTCCTCTTGACGGCCGCCGAGTGGCGCGAGATCGAACTAGGCGTGGTGCAGCGCGCGCGGCTCTTCGACGCATTGTTCGCGGATCTGTACGGAGCGCAGCGCCTGCTGGCGGACGGCACGATACCGGCGGAACTGCCGTTCGGGCATCCCAATTTTCTCTGGCCGTGCCACGGCATCGAAGACATGGGCGGCAACCGGCTGCATGTATACGCGGTCGACATCTCGCGGTCGGCGGACGGCCGATGGTGGGCGCTCGCCGATCGCACCCAGACTCCCTCCGGGCCGGGCTATGCCCTGGAGAATCGTCAGATCGTATCGCGCGTGTTTCCCGACCTGCTCCGCGATTTGGGCGTGCGTTCGCTCGGTGGATTTTTCGGTTCGTTGCGCGAGAACCTGTTGGGACTCAAGCCCGACGGCGAGACGCCGCTGGCCGTGGTGTTGACGCCTGGCTCGTTCAATGAAACCTATTTCGAGCATGCCTACCTGGCGCGGCAGCTGGGTTTGCCGTTGGTGGAAGGCAATGATCTGACCGTACGCGGAGATACGGTGTATCTGAAGACTCTCGGCGGATTGCGCCGGGTGCATGCGATTTTTCGCCGGCTCGACGATGACTTCTGCGATCCGGTCGAATTGCGCGCCGATTCGGCGCTCGGCGTACCGGGACTCATTGCCGTGGTGCGCGCCGGCAGAGTGGTCATTGCGAACCCGCTTGGCAGCGGCGTACTCGAGTCGGCGGCGTGGATGGGGTTCATACCGGCCGCCGCCGAACGCCTGCTGGGGGAGAAGTTGCGTCTGCCGTCGGTCGCGACGTGGTGGTGCGGCGAGCAGCCGGCGCTCGACTATGTGGTGCAGAACATCGAACGCTTGGTGGTCAAACCCGCATACCCCAATCAGAAATTCGAGGCGGTTTTCGGCCGCGATCTGGATCCCAAGGCGCGCGCGGATTTGGCGGCGCGGCTGGTTGCGAGGCCGCATGCCTACGTCGCGCAGGAACGCCTCGCGTTCTCGCAGGCGCCGGTGTGGCGTGCCGGCGGCGCGCACGGATTCGCGGCACGCGCGCTCGGGATCCGGGTCTACGCCATCTCAACGCCCACCGGTTATCGGGTGATGCCGGGCGGACTCGCACGCATCGCTTCCGATGCGGCCGACATCGTCTCGATGCAGCGCGGCGGCGGATCCAAGGACGTGTGGATATTGACGGCGGACCGAAAATCCACGGACGACACCGGTGCCGCAGTGCTCACACCGCGAACGCCGGCGCGCCACGACGAGCTGCCGTCGCGGCTGGCGGAAAATCTATTCTGGCTGGGACGCTACAGCGAGCGCTGTGAAGACAAGGCGCGGCTGCTGCGGGCGACGCTCGGCGTTCGCACCAACCTCTCCCTGTGGCCGCAGGCGCTGGAAACTTGCCGGCATTTCATCGCCATTCCGCAGGGCGGCGGTGCAGGATTGCCGGTTTTCGACGATGCCAATCCGTTGGGACTGCGAGCCGATCTGCAGCGGTTGCAATGGTGCGCGGCACAGACGCGCAGCCGGCTGTCGGCCGAGAATTGGCGCGCCATCAGTGTCCTGCAGCGTCAATTTCAAGAAGCCGCCGAGCGCAAGAGGGATCCGCGCGAGACGCTGGACGCGTTGCTGTTGTCGCTTGCCGCGCTTGCGGGCTTCGCCTTGGACGACATGACGCAGGACGACGGATGGCGGCTCATGATGCTCGGGAGACGCTTGGAGCGGATGCAGTTCTTGGCGGAACTCTTGGCCTTGGGCCTGAAATCGGGCGCCACGCCCACCCAGAGCGAACTGGAATGGCTGCTCGACATCGGCGACAGCACCATCACTTATCGCACGCGCTACCTGGCCTCGCCGCTGCTGGGTTCGACCATCGACCTGCTGGTGTTCGACAAGACCAACCCACGCGCCCTCGCGTATCAGTGGAACCATATGCAGTATTCGTTGGTACGGATCGCGGCGTCCCTGGGAGGCACGCCGGATGACAGCATCGACGATGCGGTGGCGGGCGTCGAACAATTGGAGCTCGCCGCAGTCGATGGGGACAGTGCGCGCGCCGGCAGGGCGCGGGAGACGCTCGCACAGCAATTGGACACCTTGGCGAGCGCCGCCGGCCGGCTTTCCGACCGTCTGTCGCTGAAACACTTTTCGCTCATCGACATCGAAACGCGCACCGTGGCCGCATGAGCGACGCCGTTCGCTATCGAGTTCGCCACGAAACCGTGTACAGCTACGGCGGCGATGTAGCTCATTCGCATCAATTGCTGCATCTGACCCCGCGCAATGCGCTGCGGCAGAGCTGCCATGCGCACAGCATCACCTTACTGCCGCAGCCCAGCATCCGCCGCGATGACATCGACGCGTTCGGCAATCATGTGACTCGCCTCGAATACGATCTGCCGCACGATCGGCTCGAGGTGCTGGCCGAGGCGGGCGTCGAGGTGCGCGCGGCGCCTGCGACCGAACCGGACCAGAGCGCCGAGTGGGAGGCGGTGGGAGGCTCGCTGGCCTTTTCCGGCCGGCCGATGCAGGAGGAGCTGCTGGAAGCGTGCAGATATCGCATGGAGTCGAGCTATATCCGGATCAAGCAGGCGTTCACCGACTACGCCGCGGATTGCTTTTTGCCGAAGCGCCCCATCCTCGCCGCGGCGGACGCCTTGATGCACAAAATCCACCGGGAATTCAAGTACGCGCCGGGCAGCACCACCATCCGCACTTCCGCCATCGAGGCGTTCGAGGCGCGCTTGCGGCGTATGCCAGGATTTCGCCCACATCATGATCGGCTGCCTCCGGTCGCGCGGGCTGGCAGCCCGATATGTCAGCGGTTACCTGCGCACGCTCCCTCCGCCCGGTGCGGACGCCGCCTACGTCGGCGCGGACGCTTCGCACGCCTGGGTGTCCGTGTTTTGTCCACCCTTCGGCTGGATCGATCTCGACCCGACCAACGATGTGCGCGTGAGTTCCGACCACATCATCATCGCGTGGGGACGGGACTTCGGCGACGTATCCCCGCTGCGCGGCGTAATCGTCGGCGGCGGCCGGCATCGCTTATCGGTACGCGTTTCAGTACAGGCAGAGTAAGATCAAACACACGAGCTAGGTCTCAAGGAGATGCAAGTTGGCTAAGCCGAATTACCGTCATGCGAAGAAGCAGAAGGAAGCTGCGAGAAAAGCACGCCAGGATGCGAAGCAACAACGCCGGGCGAACACGCCCGATGTACAGGATGCGTCAGCGGTGCCTGAAGCGCCTGCGGAGGCGGCGCCGGTCAAGACGGAGGCCTGATGACTGCCAGTGCGCCGACCAGCTCAGCCCCGGCGGCCACCCCAGCTCCTGCGGCGACCTCCTATGTCTCCCCGTGGATGGACGACGACCTTGCAATGTTTCGCGACGCTGCGGCGCGATTCATCGAGGCGGAAATGGTGCCCAACGAAGCGCTCTGGCGCGAACAGCAGAATGTCGGTCCGGATATCTGGCGCAAGGCGGGCGCGGTCGGCCTGTTGTGCACGGATGTAGCCGCCGAGCATGGCGGCGTGGGGGGCGACTTCCGCCATGAGGTCGTTTTGTACGAGGAACTGGGACGGCGCGGCTTGAGCGGCTTCGGCCAGGGCGTGCACAGCATCTGTGCGCATTACCTGGTCAATCACGGCACCGACGATCAAAAAAAGCGCTTTCTACCGCGCCTGGCCAGCGGCGAACTCATCGGCGCCATCGGCATGACCGAACCGTCGGCCGGCTCCGATCTGCAGGGTTTGAAGACGCGTGCCGTGCGCGACGGCGATCACTATGTCGTCAACGGTTCGAAGATCTTCATTACCAACGGCTATTTGGCGGGATTGATCGCATTGGTGGTGAAGACACGTCCGGGCGACGGCGCCAAAGGCACGTCCATCCTGATGGTGGAGACGAAGGATCAGAAGGGCTATCGCGTCGGCCGTATCCTCGACAAAATGGGCTTGAAGTCCCAGGACACGGCCGAGCTGTTCTTCGACGAGATGCGCGTGCCGGCCGCCAATCTGCTGGGCGGCGGCGAAGGGCAGGGCTTCTACCAACTGATGGCGGATCTGCCCTACGAACGAGTTTTGATCGCCGTGGCCGCCGTCGCCGCGATGGAAGGCGCCGTCGCGGCGACCATCGCCTACGCCAAAGAGCGCAAGGCGTTCGGCAAGTCGATCGCGGAATTTCAAAACACGAAGTTCAAGCTCGCCGAAATTTCGACCAAGGCACGCATCGCGCGGGTGTTCGTGGATGACTGCATCTCCAGGGTCGTGGCCGGCACGCTCGACACCGTCACCGCGTCGATGGCGAAGTATTGGGTTACGGACACGCAGCAGGAAGTGCTGGACGAGTGCGTTCAACTGCACGGCGGTTACGGTTACATGAATGAATACCTGGTGTGCCGGATGTTCGCGGATGCGCGGGTGCAGCGTATCTACGGCGGCACCAATGAAATCATGAAAGAGGTGATCTCCCGCGCTTTGTAGCGAGGGAGTGTCCCGCGAGGCCCGGTGAGATCGGGAATCACACGCCGCGACTTCGTCGGAGGGACGGCGGCCCTCGTGATGGTTCCTTCGGCGCAGGCGCCGGCGGATGCGCGAACCGCTACCGCGGAATCCTACGCGTATGTCGGCACGTACACCCCCAACGGCGGCGGCATCTATCTGTTTCGGGTCGATCGCACATCCGGCGCGTTGACCCAAATCCAACTCGTCGACGATATCCGCAATCCCACATCGCTCGCCTTGAATCCGGAGCAAACCCGCCTGTACGCGAGCAGCGAGATCGACAACTACGAAGGCGCGAAAAACGGCGCCGTCGTGTCCTATGCCGTGGATGCCGGCAATCTGCGGCTCAGTCGTTTGGGAGCCGTGAGTTCGGCCGGCGCCGCGCCCGCCTTCGTCAGCGTGCATCCTTCCGGGAAGTTCGTCTTTGCCGCGAATTTCGGCGGGGGCACCGTGGCAGTATTCCCGGTGGCGGCCAACGGTGCGTTGAGCGACGCGTCGGACGTGCGCCCGAGCGTGGGCGCCCGCCACCGCGCACGCGCCGTCGATGACCCTCCCGGACAATTTGCGAACAGCGATCACGACGGTCCGCATCCGCACATGGTGGCTCCCGATCCTTCCGGCCAATTCGTGATCGCCAACGATGCGGGTCTCGATCTGACACTGGTATGGCGCTTCGACGGCCAGGCGGGCCGCCTGCTGCCGGCCGAGGTGCCGGTCGTTGCCGCTCCGTCGGGCTCCGCCCCGCGGCACTTCGCGTTTCATCCCAATGGCAGGCTGTTCTACAACTTGTACGAACACGACGCCAAGGTCGTCGTCTACGATTACGACGGCGGGACGGGCCGCATGCGCCACAAGCAGACCATCGCCGCATCCCCGCAGAAATTTGCCGGAAGCATCCTGTCATCGGCAATCAGCATGACGACGGACGGTCGTTTCCTGTACGTCGCCAACCGGTTGCACAGCGGCCTCTGCGCGTTTGCAGTGGCCGCCGACGGCCAGTTACGCATGATCGCCGACACCTGGGCGCACGCGGACTCGCCGCGCTGCATTGCCATCGATCCGGCCAGCGACTTGTTGTTTTCTTGTAATCAGAAGGGCGATTCGATCACTTCGTTCCGCATCAACACGTCGAGCGGAACGCTGCAATTCACGGGGCGCTACGAGCCCCTGGGAAGTCCCGCGTTCATCACTCTGTTACAGCGCTAGGCTATACTCCTGCTCAATTCGTGCGCACACCGAGGTAAGTTATGCAAATCGCGATGATTGGTTTGGGCCGCATGGGTGCCAACATGGCGCAGCGACTGCTGGGCGGGGGGCACGAGGTCGTGGGCTACGATCCCGCGGAGGCTGCGCGCAAGCTGCTGGAAGACAAAGGCGCGCGGTCGGCGGTCTCGCTCGAGACGCTGGTCGCAAAACTCACCGCGCCGCGGGTGATTTGGTTGATGGTTCCGGCCGGCGCGATCACCGACGGTACCATCACCGGCTTGACGCCTCTGCTTACGGCCGGCGACACCATCATCGACGGCGGCAATTCGAACTATCGCGACACGCAAAGGCGCGCCGCAGCGCTTAAGCCGCTGGGGATCAACTACGTCGACTCGGGAACCAGCGGCGGCGTGTGGGGCCTCAAGGAGGGCTACAGCCTGATGATCGGCGGCGAGAAGGCCGTGGTCGAGCGTCTGCGGCCGCTGTTCGAAACGCTTGCCCCCTCGCCCAACACGGGATGGGGACACGTCGGAGCGGTCGGCTCCGGCCACTACACCAAGATGATTCACAACGGTATCGAATATGGACTGATGCAGGCCTACGCCGAAGGGTTCTCCATCCTGCAGCACAAGCGCGAATTCGAGCTCGATTTGCATCAAATCGCCGAAATCTGGCGGTACGGTAGCGTGGTGCGATCCTGGCTGCTGGATTTGACCGCCGACGCTTTGGAGAAGAATCCCACCCTGCAAGGGATCGCGCCGTTCGTGGCCGATTCCGGCGAGGGTCGCTGGACCGTCTCGGAAGCCATCGAATTGGGCGTGCCCGCCATCGTCATCACGGCGTCATTGCTGGAGCGTTTCCGCTCACGGGATTCGGATTCGTTCGTCGACAAGCTCCTGTCGGCGATGCGCAATCAATTCGGCGGACACGAAATCAAAAAGGAATGAGGGGGGCGCCGAGCCCGGGGCGCGTAGCCGGGGGCGCCTAGCCGGGCGCGCCGAGCCCGGGGCGTCAGCCGGCGGGCATCGCGGCCTTGTGACTGCTCACCGCATCGCCGTCGCTCGAGCGGAGCTCGCGGAATACGAGGGTCGAGACGATGGTGAGCACGCCCAGCACCCGTAGCGCCAGATGTATGCCACGGATCATGTCGGGCGCGGCGGCTCCCGGCCGATCGGGAATGAACACCGCTGCCGTCAGCGACGCGGCCGCCACCCCAAAACTCACGGCCAATTGCTGCACCGTGCTGGCAATCGTGCTGGCGCTGCTGACCTGCTCTTCATTCACGTCGGCATAGGCCAGCGTGTTCATGCTGGTGTACTGGGTCGAGGTGAAAAAGCCGTAGGTGAATGCGGTCAGCGCGATCGCCCATACGGGCCAGCCGACGTCGATGGTCGAGAACAAGATGAGCATCGATCCGAGCATCAAGGTGTTGGAAATCAAGACCCTGCGGTAGCCGAACCTTCTCAAGATCCGCGGCAGCGTCAGCTTCAAGCTCATGGCCGCGAGCGCCTGCGGCATGATGAGCAGCCCGGACTGAATGGCGGTGTAGCCGAGGCCCACCTGGTACAGCAGCGGTAGAAGAAACGGCAATCCGCCGATGCCGAGCCGCGTGCAGAGGTTGCCCGTGACCGAGACGCGAAATGTGCGAATGCGCAGCAGTCCCAAACGCAGCAATGGGTGCCGCGTGCGGCTGCCATGCAGGCCGTAGGCGCCGAGAAGAGCGAACGAGAGCAGGAGCAGTCCGCCGATTTCCCGGCCGCTCAAGGAATGCTCGCCGAATATCTCGAGCACGTAGGAAAGCAGCGCAACCCCCGAGCCGAACAATATCAAACCGACGACATCCAGGGGATAGTTCCTGCGCGCACGGTAATTCGGCAGGTGCCTGTACACCAGGATCAACCCGGCAATGCCGATGGGAATATTGACGAAAAAAATGACGCTCCAATGAAAGTAATGGATGATGACTCCACCCAGGAGCGGTCCCACCATGGGCGCCACCAGAGCCGGTATGGAGACGAAGCTCATGGCGCGGATGAGCTCCGATTTGGCGAAGGTGCGGACCAGCGTGAGCCGTCCCACGGGCAGCATCATCGCGCCACCGCAGCCCTGGAGAATTCGAAACGCCACGAGCCAGTGAATGTCGGACGAAATGCCGCACAGCAAGGAGCCTAGGGTGAACGTGCCGATGGCGGACGCGAAAACCCGGCGTGTGCCGAAACGGTTCGCCATCCAGCCGCTGATGGGAATGAAGACGGCGAGGCTCAACGTGTAGCTGGCGAGCACGGCTTTCATGCTGAGCGGAGGAACTCTCAGCGCGTGCGCGATCGTCGGCACGGCCGTGTTCAGGATGGTCGTGTCGAGCGATTCCATGAAAAAGCCGACCGCAACCAGCCAGGGCAGCAGGCGCTTGGCGGTTTCAGTCGGACGCGCTTGAATGCCGGGCCTGCTGACGCTCAAGATTCCGCGAGTGCGGCGTCCACGACCGATTGAGCGTCCGCCAAGAGGCGTTGCAAGTGCGCTTCGTCCCGAAAACTCTCGGCATAGATCTTGTAGATATTCTCGGTGCCCGATGGGCGCGCGGCAAACCAGCCGCCTTTGGAGGTGACTTTGACGCCGCCGATCGGTGCATCGTTGCCCGGCGCCTTCGTGAGAACTTGTTCGATCTTGTCGCCCGCGATTTCCGTCGTGCGTATTTGCGCGCTATCGAGCTTGCTCAAGGTTCTCTTTTGCGCGGGCGTCGCCGGCGCATCCACTCGATTCGCCACCGGATCGCCGAGGTCGCGCGCGAGTTCCCGGTAAGCCTGGCCCGGGTCGCGGCCGGTCCGCGCCGTGATTTCGGCCGACAACAGCGCAGCCGCGATTCCGTCCTTGTCGGTGCTCCACGCGCTGCCGTCGAACCGGTTGAACGATGCGCCGGCGCTCTCCTCGCCGCCGAACCCGAGGCTGCCGTCGAGCAATCCGGCCACGTACCATTTGAATCCCACCGGAACTTCGTAGAGTCGCCTGCCCAGTCGCGCGGCGACGCGATCGATCATGGCGCTGCTCACCACGGTTTTGCCTACAGCCGCGTCGGCGCGCCAGCCGGTGCGCTGCCGGAACAGATAATCGACGGCGACGGACAAATAGTGATTCGGCGGCATGAGCCCCGCGCTCGCCGTCACGATGCCGTGACGGTCGTGATCCGTGTCGCATGCCACGGCCACGTCGTAGTGATCCTTGAGAGCGATGAGCCGATGCATGGCATAGGGGGATGAGGGGTCCATGCGGATTTTTCCGTCCCAATCGAGGGTCATGAAGCGAAAGGTCGGATCGACCTCGCCGTTGACGACCCGCAGATCCAATTTGTACCGCTCGGCGATCCGTGCCCAGTAATGAACACCGGCGCCTCCCAGCGGATCGACTCCCAATCGAATCTTGGAGCCGCGAATGATCTCCATGTCGATCACGTTCTCAAGATCGCTTACATAGGCTGCGACGTAGTCGTGCGAGTGGGTGGTTGCGGCGCGGCGCGCCTTGGCGAAATCGATTCGCGTGATTGCGCTCGAGGAAGCGCTCAACAGTTCGTTTGCCCGATTTTCGATCCAAGAGGTTATCTGCGTGTCGGCGGGGCCGCCGTCGGGCGGGTTGTACTTGAAGCCGCCGCTGTCGGGCGGATTGTGCGAAGGAGTGATGACGATGCCATCCGCGAGGCCCGCGGTGCGCCCGCGGTTGTAGTTGAGGATGGCGTGCGAGACGGCGGGCGTCGGAGTGTATTCGCCCTGCGCCGCCGTCATGACTTCGACACCGTTGCCGCAGAGCACCTCCAATGCGGAGGCGTAAGCCGGGGCGGACAGCGCGTGGGTGTCGAATCCGATGTAGAGCGGCCCGTCGGTGTTCTTCCGGCGGCGGTAATCGCAGATGGCCTGGGAGATGGCGAGGACATGCGCTTCATTGAAGGAGAGGTCGAACGATGATCCGCGGTGCCCGGAGGTTCCGAACGCCACGCGCTGCGCGGCTTCGCCGGGATCCGGCCGTTCGGTGAAATACGCCGTCACCAGACGTGGAATGTCGACCAAGCGATCCGCCGGCGCCGGCTGCCCCGCCAGCGGGTCGATCCGCGAGCTCACGATGTCGCCAGCGCAGCGCCTTTCTCGGAGATGCGCTGCAGGAGTTCGGCCCATGATTTCACGAAGGACTGCGCGCCCTCGACCTGCAATGTCGCCGCGAGCTTGTCGACGTCGACGCCCGCCGCCGCAAACCGCTTAAGCACTTCCTCGGCGTCGCCGCCGTCCTTGGGCATGGGCGATTTCACCGTGCCGCGCTCCGCGAACGCCAGGAGGGTCTTTTCAGGCATGGTATCGATGGTCTCGGGGGCCGCGAATGCCGCTCACATAGAGATCCGCCGGTGCATTCGGGTCCTTCACGCCGGTACTGGCCCACAGCATGCGCTGCTTGCGCGCTCCGGCCGCGGCCAGATCGCGCCAGCGCTTGCTCTCGAGCAATTCGCAATGCGCACGATAGGTCCGCATGCCGATGGCGATCCCCAGCCGATTACGCAGTTCCGCGGGTACTTTGTCGGTCACGGCGCGATCCCACCGGCTGACGAACAGCGAGGCAACGGAACTGATCCGCGGGTCCAAGCCGGCCGCGACGCGCCGCTCCAGCCCCCGCATGTAGGCACCGGCGACGGCAAGGTACTGCTCCCGCGAAAACAACAGGGTGACGTTGACCGGCACGCCCGCAAAAATCGCCGCCTCGATGGCGGGCACCCCCTCGGGGGTGCCGGGAATCTTGACGTACAGATTCGGCCGGCCGGCCAGCTTATGGATGTTCAGCGCCGAGTCGATGGTTGCTTGCGTGTCGCTGGCAAGCAGCGGGGAGACTTCCATCGACACCCAGCCGTCCGTGCCGCCCGTCCGATCGTAGATCGGGCGAAACAGATCGGCGGCGCGGCGCAGATCCTCGAGGGCCAGTTCCACGAAGAGCCCTTCGCCGACCACTCCCGCTTTTGTCTTCCGCCGGATCTCGTCGTCATAGGCCGAGCCGCCGCCGATGGCTTCGTCGAAAATCGTCGGATTCGAGGTCAAACCGGTCACCGAGAATTCGTCCACGTAGCGACGCAACGTTCCCTGATCGAGAAGATCGCGCGTGATGTTGTCGAGCCAAAGACTTTGGCCCAAATCGTGAAGGGCTTGAGTGGGTTTCATGGAAGTTCCTCGCGAATCAGGATTGCACCTGAAGGTCTGACATGTTGAGATTCTGCAAGTCGGCGATCCGCTCGATCACCCGATCGGGAGCGGGCAGCCCGGCGTTTGACTGTGCCGCCAGCGCATAGTGCCCCTGACGCACGAACACCGTCGTGAGCTTCGCGCCGAGGACGGACTTCATGGCCGCCAACAGGTTGGGCTTGTCGTCCACCATGACGTAATGGGCCGCCGGGTAGCGCCGCTGCACGTGATCGAGCACCCGCTCCTTGTGCAGGTAGATCAGCACGCGGCCCGCAACGGCATCCCAGATGCCGGAGCGTTGGATCTTACGCGGTTGGAATACCACGTCGCCGTCCGACAGCACCACCGGCGTTCCGAGGGAGCCCAAGTGCGCCACGGTGGCCAGTGCGCCCGGATACAGCAGCGACGAAAATGGGTATTCCAGCAGATACTGAGACATTCCGAGCAATTGCGGATGGTCGTCGAGACCGGTGCGAAACAGCTGCAACGTGCCCAGGTAGTCCGCGAGGCCCAGCTGCTCGCGCCGCTCCGCGAATATCTGCCAGTAGCGGGCGCGTTCCGCCGCGCCGAATGACTGCTCCAGGCGGTCGCCCAAATCCGCGCCGAACCGGTCGTTGTCCAGCAACGTATCGTCGACGTCGAGGAGAAACACGACCGCGCCCGCAGTCGTTCCCGGCTGGGGGCGGCGATCCTTCGGCTGCGGCCGATCCGCGCCGCCTTCCTGCGTCAGCATGGTTGGGTCTGCTCGTCTGAAGGGTTATGCCACGCCTCGCCGCCGGCGACGATGTCGTTGGCCACCGCGGGGCCCCATGACCCCGGCTCGTACTCCACCACCGGCAGGGGATCGCGGAGCACGGGGTCCACCACCCGCCAGGCGGCCTCGACGGTCTCGTCCTGGGTGAACAGCGCTGTATCTCCGCGGATGGCATCGCCCAGCAGGCGTTCGTAGGGCGACTTCTCGGTCTGCGACTGATGACGGGCGATCAATTCCACCGGTTCGCCATGCATGTCTTCGCCGTTGCGCTTCACCAGGGCGCCGGCGCCGATCACGACTTCGGGACTCAAGCGCAGGCGGTAGTAGTTGGTCGGCATGCTGGCGCTGGCGTCGAAGATCGCGAGCGGCGGGCTCTTGAGATTGACGATCACTTCGGTCGCGCTGATAGGGAGGGATTTGCCCGCCCGTATGTAGAACGGCACGTCCGCCCAACGCCAGGTATCGATGTGCAGCCGCAGCGCGGCAAATGTTTCCACCTGTGAATCCTTGGCCACCCCCTTCTCGCTGCGGTAGCCGCGGAACTGCCCGCGCACCACTTCCTTGGGATCGAGGGGCCGCATCGCGCGGAACAGGCGGAGCTTCTCGGTTTGCATCGCCTGCGACTCGTGACCCACGGGCGCATCCATCGCCAGCAGGGCGATGACCTGCAGCAGGTGATTCTGCACGACATCGCGGATGGCGCCCACTTCTTCGTAGAACGCGCCGCGCCCTTCAACGCCGAAACTCTCGGCCATGGTGATCTGCACGTCCTTGACGTAGTTGCGGTTCCAGATAGGCTCGAGAAAAGTATTGGCAAAGCGGAAATACAAGAGGTTCTGCACCGCCTCCTTGCCCAGATAATGATCGATGCGGAAGATCGACTGCTCCGAAAACACCGCATGCAGAGTCTCGTCGAGCGCCTGCGCGCTGGCAAGATCACGGCCGAAGGGTTTCTCGACGATGACGCGCGCACTGTCCGCGCAGCCGGACTTCGCGAGACCCTGCACCACGCTGCCGAACAAGCTCGGCGGAATGGCGAGATAGTGGATCGGTCGGGCGGCAAGCCCGAGCGCCTTCTTGAGGCGCGCATACGTGTCCGGATCCGCGTAGTCGCCATCCACATAGTTCAGCAGGGCCGACAGCTTCGCGAAGCACTCCGGTTCGAAGTCGCCTGCCGCCTGCACGCTGTCGCGCGCGCGGTCGCGTAATTTCTCGAGCGTCCAGCCGGCGCGCGCCATGCCGATGA
Source organism: uncultured Gammaproteobacteria bacterium (assembly GCA_963799885.1). GTDB lineage: Bacteria > Pseudomonadota > Gammaproteobacteria > Steroidobacterales > Steroidobacteraceae > Bog-1198. The sequence goes on from CAWCYX010000013.1 coordinate 402,954, forward strand.
TCGGAATGCTCAGTTCGCCCCGATGCACCATGGCGTACAGCGCGGGGAAGATCTTCTTGTAGGCAAGATCTCCGGTCGCGCCGAAAAATACGAAAGCATCGGATTCGAGTGAGGTTCTCATCGGAGATCCTCGCGAAATGCTCCGGCCTTGAGGGCCGAGAGTTCGCGGCGCAATGCGTCAAGCTCCTCCATCAGTTCCAGCGCCAGCGCGACTCCCGCCAGATTGATCTCGAGGTCGCGCTGCAGGCGCAGTGCTCTGCGGGCGCGTCGCAGCGCGGTGCCGGCGAAGCGCCATTGCTCGGCCTCGACCGCGGTCACGCTGAGCACGCCTTCTTCCACCAGTTCGACGATGTATGCAGGCTCCACGGCGCATAGGCGACTGAGTTCGTCGACGCTGAGAACGGCATATTCCTCGAATATCTCCCCAGTCAGGGCATCTTGAACCGATCTCATGACGACACTCCGAGATGTGCACGGGGATTGAAGGGAATCGCGTCGGCCAGTGCGCGGTAGGCCGCTTTCGCTTTGTCGTCGCCCGCCGGCGGCAGTGCGATTTGCAGGACCACATAGAGGTCGCCGGGAGGCGCCGCGGGGATGCCTCTACCCCTCAAGCGCAGTTTCGTACCCGCGTGCGAGCCGGCGGGAATCTTCAGATCGACGAGGCCCCCGGGCGTGGGTGCCTTGACACTGGCGCCGAGCGCGGCTTCCCACGGCGCCACCGGCAAATCGAGGTACAGGTCGCGGCCGTCGGGCCGATACAACGGGTGGGGTTGAAAATCGACTTCGATGTAAAGGTCGCCCGTGGCGCCCGAACCCGCGCTCCCTCCCTGCCCTGCAAGCCGTATGGTCTGACCCGACAGGATGCCCTTCGGTATCTGAACGTTGAGGACTCGCTCCTTCGCGATCAAATGACCTTCGGCATCGATCTCCGGAACCCGCAAGGTGAAGGTGCGGGAACCTCCGTGCAGGGTGGCCTCCAAATCCAGCATGACTTTGGCGTGGTGATCCAGACCGCGGCCGGGATCGCGATCTCCCCGGCCAGGATCACCGCCCCCGGGATCGAAGCCGCGCCCGCGGCGGGCTCCGCCGAAGAGAGATTCGAAGAATTCACTGTAGTCACGGTTGCTGGCGCCATCGCCGGCGCCGCTGAACTCGAAACCGGAGCCCCAATCCGGCGGCGGCCTGAAATTCTCGCCGGGCTGCGGACCTCGACCCAATTGGTCGTAGGCGGCGCGCTTCTCCGGACTCTTCAGTACCTCGTAGGCTTCGCCCAATTCCTTGAACCGGGCTTCCGCATCTTTTTCCTTGCTGACGTCGGGGTGGTATTTTCGCGCCAGCCTGCGATAAGCCTGCTTGATTTGAGCTTCAGTGGCGTCGCGCGCCACACCCATCACCTTGTAGTAATCCTTGAACTCCACCGTTCACCTGCAACGCGCGTGACTGCACGGAATCTTCAAGGATACTATGGGCGACTTCCGCCGAATCAATAATCCTGTGTAGGCAAAGTCCTACGCCAAGAAAATCGCACGGCCGTATGTCGCCCGCATTACAGCTGGTAGGCCACCGTCAGCAGCAGCCCCTCGCAAATGTCTCTCCACAGCTCCGGGGGCCGGTTGTCGAATGCCTCGGCCGATGGAATCAGGGCGCGGATCCAATCCGCGAGCCATTCGATTTCGCGCGCGTCATAGAACACCACCATGGATTCGTAATTCAACAGGAGACTGCGCGAATCGAGATTGCATGAACCGCATAGCGCGATGCCGTCGTCGAAAACCACCGCCTTGGCATGATTCATCCTCGGCAACAGGTGAATGGAAACGCCGGCGTCGCTGAGGGCGCGCAGTGAGCGGTTGCGGACGAAGTCGGCGAGAATATGATTCGACTTGGCCGGCATGCAGAGATCGATCTTGACGCCGCGGCGCGCCGCTAAGCGCATGGCGGTTTCGAGGCTCACGTCCGGCACGAAATACGGCGTGACCGCCAGCATGCGCTGCGTAGCCTGAAAGCAGGCATCGATGAGCAGCGCGTGCACCGTATCCTCCATTTGATCCGGTCCGCTCGGCAGGAACTGGCTGAGACCATCCGCGTACGGGGGCGCGGGCACGGGAACGATCTCCGCGCCCTGGCCGCCCGCGGCTTTCCAGTCGGCCTCGAATTGCAGCGCCGCCGAGCCGGCCGTAGGGCCGGCCAGTTCGAATGACAAATCCAACCATGGCGTGACACCGTTGCCGCCCATGAAGTATTCAGCCGCGAAATTCCTGCCCCCGGCCCACAGCCGCTCACCGTCGGCCACGGCCAGTTTGCGATGATTGCGCAGGTTGCGCGGGCCGGGCGTCTTGCGTGCCAGCAAGGGACTGAAAATCGCGGTCTCGACGCCCGCGTTCCGCAATTCGCGGAGCCAGGCGCGCGGCAGCTGCAGTGCGCCCACCCCGTCGATCAAAAATCGTACCCGCACTCCGCGCGCGGCGCCGGCCATCATCAGGTCCGTCACCTCCCGGCCGAGCGAGTCGTCGCCCAATATATAGGTGCAGATATCCAGCCGTCGATTCGCCCCTTGCAGGACCGACACGAGTCCGGCGTGAGATTCGGCACCGTCACGGTGGAACGCGGCGCGCGAGGGGGCGGCGGGCGGCAGACCGAAACTTTCGATCAGATCCTCGGCCCAGTGCTGGGCGTACGAGCGTCTACCCGACCATCCGGATGTTCTGCGCGGCAGCTTGCGACGGCCGAACATCAAATACATGGGGAACACAAGATAGGGGAAGGCCACCATGCCCAAGACCCATGCGATGGCGATCGCCGGCGGCCGTCGTTCGCGCTCCGCCCGGGTGGTCAGAACGTAGGTGAGTACGCTGACCACGATGACCAGCGAGTGAGCCGTAACTTTTGGGAACCACGCGTTCACGCCATTTTCGTGTCGAGCCGCCGCAGGACACCTGGCAGCAGATCCGGAAGATCTTCCGCCAGCAACCCGGGGCCAAAATCGGCTGCCGCCGCTCCGTGCAGCCAGACACCCGCGGCGGCCGCGAGAAAGGCATCCATCCCCTGCGCGAGCAGTCCCAGGATCATGCCGCTCAATACGTCGCCGGAGCCGGCGGTGGCAAGGTTCGCCGGCGCATTGCTGTTCACGATAGCGCGGCCGTCCGGAGCGGCAATCACGGTATCTGCTCCCTTCAACACGATGATGGCGCCGCTGGTGCGCGCGGCGGTCCGCGCCCGCGAGAGCTTGTCGCCGCCGGCGGCGCCGGTGGCGGCCCCACCGAACAACCGGGCGAACTCGCCCTCGTGCGGGGTGAGGATGCACGGGCCATGAATGGCGGCAGCTAATTCGTCGACCCGGTCCGCGAAGACGCTGATGGCATCCGCATCGAGCAGAACAGCGCGGTGCGTCAGCAGCATCGCATGCGCGCGTGCGCGCGTGGCCTCGTTGACGCCGGCGCCCGGGCCGATCAGCAGGGCGGTATAGCGGGAATCGCCGAGCAACTGCCATAAGTCCTCGGGCCGCGACAGGGGATGCACCATGATGCTGGTGAGCGCGCCGGCGTAGATCGGCAGTGCGATGTCGGGAACCGCGATGCTGGTCAGGCCCGCACCGGCACGCGCTGCAGCGCGCGCGGCCATCCGCGCGGCACCGGTCATGGGATAGCCGCCGACCAACAGTGCGTGCCCGCGGCTGTACTTGTTTCCGCCGGACGCAGGTCGCGGTAATTCGCGCTGCCATAGGGCGGGGTCGTTCTCCCAGGTGTCGATCGCGATGCCATCGAGCACGGAGGAAGGCGTTCCGATATCCGCGACCACCACATCGCCGGCCAAGTCGCGTCCCGGAAGAAGCACGTGACACGGCTTCTTGCGCGCGAACGTGACGGTGCATTGCACCGCGACCGCACCGCACGATTCGCCGCTATCGCCCATCACGCCGCTCGGCACATCGACCGCGATCAGCTGCACGCCGCGGCGGCCGACGGCGGCGAGAGTCAGCGCCACGTTCTCGTCCAGCGCTCGATTGAGACCGGAGCCGAATATCGCATCGACCACCAGTTCCGCGTCGGCGATGGCCTCCGGTGCGAGCACCTCGATAGGGCCGGCCCAGCGTGCCGCATGGCTCTTGGCATCGCCGGTCAATCGGTCGCTGAGGCCGAGTAAGGCTATGCGCACCGGCCAGTCCGCGGCAGCCAGCAAGCGTGCGACCACGAAGCCGTCGCCGCCGTTGTTGCCGGGTCCGCACAGGACGCAGACGCGGCACGGGGACCACCGCTGCATGATCTCTTCCGCCACCGCCTCACCCGCATTTTGCATGAGCGTCGCGCCGGATGTGCCTGCGGCAATGGTCAAGCGGTCCGCCTCGGCCATCTGGGCCACGCGCAGGAGGGCGGTCGAGGCCAGGGCCGAGCCGAGCATCAAGTGCCGGCCCCGCCCACGTCGACGACGAGCTTACCGAAGTTGCGGCCCTCCAGAAGCCCGAGGAACGCGCCGGGCGCGTTCTCCAAGCCGCGGACCACATCCTCGCGATATTTGATCCGACCCTCGCGCACCCAGCCGCCCAACGCGGTCTGGAACTCGTGCAGACGGTGCTGGTAATCGTCGGAATAAATGAATCCGCGCAGGGTGAGCCGTTTGACGAGCACGGCGCGCATCAAGGTCTGTAGGAATTCGCCGTCCGCGGGTTGCTGTGGTTCGTTGTAGGCGGAGATCAAGCCGCACACCGGGATGCGTGCGAACGGGTTCAGCAGGGGCACGATGCTCCGGAACACCTTGCCGCCGACGTTCTCGAAGTAGATATCGATGCCGCGGCCAGCCGCGCCGGAGCCGGCCGCGCCCCGCGTGCAGACATCGGCGAGCGACCGGCCGAACGCGTCCGAGCGGTGGTCCACGCAGGCATCGAAACCCAGCCCCCGCACCGCCCAATCGCACTTTTCGGGACCGCCCGCAACGCCGATGACGCGGCAGCCCTTGAGCTTGGCGATCTGACCCACCACCGAGCCGACCGCCCCCGTCGCGGCGGCGACGACCACCGTTTCGCCGGCCTTTGGCCTGCCGATATCGAGCAGGCCGATATAAGCCGTGAAGCCCGGCATGCCCAGCACGCCGAGCGCGTACGAGGGACGAACGACATCCGCGGGCAATTTCACGAGACCGCTGCCGTCGGAGATGGCGAACTCCTGCCAGCCGGAGTGAGCCACGACCAGATCGCCGGCGGAGTACGCGGCGTTCAGCGATCGCTCGACGCGTGCCACCGTTCCGCCGGTCATCACTTCGCCGATCGCGACCGGCGGGGCGTAGGACGGCGCGTCGTTCATGCGTCCGCGCATGTAGGGGTCGAGCGATAGCCAGAGGGTGCGCAACAACAGTTCGCCGTCCCGAAGTGGGCGGATCGGCACCTGTTCCAAGCGAAAGCAACTCAAGGTGGCGCGTCCTTGGGGACGCTCGGCCAACACGACTCTACGGTTCCGGGTCGGCTCCGTCATACCAGGGCTCCGATCAGCGCCCCTACGGCAGCCGTCACGACCATCGCCAACGCGCTCCAGAGCGTGACGCGCAGCGCGCCGGTTGCCACGTCCGCACCACCCACTTTGGCTGAGACGCCGCCCAGGAACAGCAGGCAGATCAGGGAGGCCGCGACAGTGCAGCCGATGAGGTAACGGGTATCCGCCGCCGCGGCAACGAGCAGGGGAATGAGCGCGCCGGCGGCAAAACTCGCGGCGGAGGCCGCGGCGGCCTGCAGCGGCCGCGCAGCCGTTGCGTCCGACAAGCCCAGTTCGTCGCGCGCGTGCGCCGCCAGCGCATCGTGCTCCATGAGTCGTTCGGCCACCTGTTTTGCTAGCGGCAACTCGAGGCCGCGGTGCACGTAGATGTCTGTGAGTTCGCGGCTCTCGCCCGCATAATCCACTTTCAGCTCCTCACGCTCCTGCGCCAGCGCCGCCGCCTCGGTGTCGGCCTGCGAATGCACGGATACGTACTCACCGGTCGCCATCGACATGGCCCCGGCCACGAGTCCGGCCACTCCGGTGAGCAGGATGTTCGCGTGGCTGGCATGCGCAGCGGCGACGCCGAGGATGAGGCTCGAGGTCGACACGATCCCATCGTTGGCCCCAAGCACGCTGGCGCGCAGCCACCCGAGGCTGCCCAACCTGTGAAGTTCGTGACCGCGGCGACGCATTCAGAAGTGCACCGTCAGGCTCCTAGACCCTTCCGGTTTTGGGGCCGAGAAAGTACCAGAGGATAAAGCCGAGCACCGGCAGCAAGATGACCAGCACGGTCCAGAGGACCTTTCGGCCGGTATCTACGCCGCTTTGGAAGATGTTCACGATGGCCCATACGTCGGCAATCAGAACGATGAGACCGCCGATACCTTGATATTGCATGCTTCACCCCTTTGTGATTTTACCGGCCAAAACCGGTATTTCTGCTTAAAGCGACACGTTTCTCTGCCGATAGGATGGAGTGTAATACTTTCGCGGCCTCGATCGGCCGCGCAGTCGACAAGGAGGATTTTCTGCCCATGTTACGGACGTTGTGGCTGTCATCGCTCGGCGCGACCGCAATTCTAGCAGGCGCGAGCGGCGCCGCGGCGGGTGCAGCGAGTTCGAACTGGGAGCTGATCGTCTGGACCGCCCCGCTCACCGTGTCGGTCGACACTGCGAGCATCGAGCCGCATGCCGCGCGGATCATTGCACATGTGATGTGGGACTATTCCGAGGCGCAGACCAACAGTGTGGCGGCGGCCGCACCATACAGTTCGATGATGGGTATCGTCGTGTTCGACTGCGCGACGCTGCGATTCGGCGGCGCGGGCAGCGTCGCGTACAGCGGCCAGGGAGGAGACGGGGAGGCGGTTGCACGATACTCGATCGATCCGGATAGCGCCGCGCTCAGCACGTCGGAGCCGGGCACGATCGGCCGCGATTTGGTGACGTACGTGTGCGCGCACGCGCCGCGCTCGAAAGCTTAGCCTGACCCCATCGACTCGAGCTCGCCCACGGCACGCGCCGCCATGTCGATCGCCAGTTCCGTGGAATCATCCGCGCCCGAGGCGGTATTGGCGATCGTGATCCTGCCGAACGGCTGCCGCGCGCGCAGGTGAGGCGGCGGACCGCCGCTCGCGAGGAAATCGTCATAGAGCGGCGAGTACCAATATGCATATCCATGGCCCCAACGATTCACGGTGATGGCGCTGATGTCCTCCGCCGGGTCGAATCCATACGAGCCCAGGGCGCGCACCAACTGGGAGCGTGCGTTGCGTTCGAAGGTTTCGAAAGAGGTTGCGTACATCTCGGCGCGTCCGAGGCGAAACTGCTCCTTGATGTGCAGGCCCGGATACTCATAACCGCGCAGCATCGTGAGGACGGTAGGTTGGTCGGGCGACTGCGAATGTCGGTAACCGCCGAGCGAGACGGGCTGTTCGAGGATCAACGAAGCGTAGTAACTGCCCGGCGCATTCATGAAATTGATTCCCGCCTTGTGGAACGGCCGCCAATGGCGCAGCCACACGTTGACCCACAAGTTGGGGGTGTGCACGTTGTAGCTGAGCGCCTCTTTTTGATCGGCCGGCAGGTCCGGACATAGATACGGAATCAGATAGTTCCAGCATGCCAGCACGCATTGCGATCCGAACGTGGTGAGCAGCTTTCCGTCCCGCATGTAGCTGACCGCCACCGCGCCATCGCCGCCGTGGGTTTGATTGCGGACGTGGACCACCGTGCTGTTGAGGCGAATTCGCGTCGCGTTGTCCGCCGCATCCAGGCGCGCGTAGTCGGCGCGCGCGAGCATCGAGTCGGCGACGGTGTTTCCGGGCAGCGCGGTTGGAATCAGCTTGCGGACCAGGAGCCTCGCGACGGTGGCGTTGCCCTCCGGAAAGTGGTATTCGACGCCCTCGGCCGCATCCGGCGCGGGCGGCAAATTCAAGCCGTCGAATCCGGGCAGCCCGAAGCGCCGGTGCGCGCTCAAGGCCGTCGTCGAAGAGAGGCCGCGGCCGCTGCCGTACGTGCGGTCGCGCAAATAGGTGCAGACCATGGGATCGCAGCCCACGACCCGCAGCAGGTAATCCTGATAGCTCATGGAATTCAAGCGGCTCAGTTTCTCTTGTGCGGTAAGATCCTTCAGATAATCCTTGCGCTCATGGTAGAGCCGGTACAGATCGCGCTTTACTGTGGCGGCAAGCGGCGCATGCGCCATGAATGCGGCCCATCGAGCCTGCGCATCGGGCGGTGAATTCGGGGCGTACAGGAACGTAAAATCGGTCCACGGCGCCGGGTCCTTGAGCAGTTGATCCCTGCCGAAAGCCTCTCTGTCGAGAAACACGCCTTGACCCATCCCGAGGCGCGAATAGAAGCCGCGATCGACCGTACGTTGGGCCAAATCCGCAACGTCAATTCCGAGGTCGCCGTAGATTTCGCGCTGAAATACGCTGCTGTCGCTTCCGGCGTAGATGTTGAAGCTTCCGGCATTCGAGATGCGCAGGTCGCCGCCGCTGCGATATTCGTTGCGTTTGGCGTGGCCGCCGAAATCATCGTGATTATCGAGCACCAATACACGTTTGCCGAAGCCGTTGCGCTTCTGAAAGAAGTACGCGGCCGCCAGACCGCTGATCCCGGCGCCCACGACGACGAGGTCGTAGCGGTCCGCTGTTTCCACAGGCGGCGGAGCGTTGTTCCAAAACGTTCCGTCCCGCAGGGCATGCCCGGTTGCGTACGCACCCGGATAGCCGCTGCCGCGCATGCCGGTGAGAGCGGGAGGGTACAGGTCCGGGTCCGGATCCGCCGGGAGCGCCCCGATTGCGTCCCGGGGAAGCGCGGCGCCGAAGGCGGCCCCGGCCAACGCGATGGCGGAGCCGTTGACGAAGTCGCGCCGGGTGATCGGACGATGCATTCCCAGATCCTCGTCGCGCTCACCTGCCACGAATGCTCACCATCCGTCTCCTCTTTGACAAGGAATGCATTCAACCTTGAATATGCTTGGCATGACAAGTGCCGAGCCGACGGGATCATTGGAAACAGCCCTGGCGCACACCAGGCGGTTGCTCGACGGCAATCCCGTGATGGCGGCAGAACAGGCCGGCGAGATCCTGAAAGTCGCGCCCAATCATCCGCCGGCGATTCTGTTGCTGGCCATGGCGCGCCGCATGACCGGCGCCACGCAGGAGGCGATCGAGATACTCCGGGGTCTCGCAGATGCGCAGCCGAATTGGGCCGCTGCGCATTATGAGTTGGGGATGGCGTTGGCCGAGGCCGGACAATCCGAAGAGGCCTTGGTGGCTTTGCGGCGCGCGGTGGCGTTGAGCCCGGCCTTGCCCGACGCCTGGCGAGCCATCGGCGATCACCTGACCCTGAGCGGCGATGCGAAGGGCGCCGATGCCGCCTATGCGCAGCATATCAAGGCGTCGACCCGGGATCCCCGGCTGCTGTCCGCGGCTTCGGCGCTGGTGGACGGCAAGATCGCTCAGGCGGAGGCGCTGCTGCGTACGCACTTGAAGCGGTATCCGACCGATGTGGCTGCGCTGCGCATGCTCGCCGAGGTGGCGGCCCGATTGGGGCGCAACGCGGACGCAGAAGTGCTGCTCGAGCGATGTCTCGAATTGGCTCCCAGCTTCCATCCGGCGCGGCATCAGTACGCCATCGTGCTGCAGCGGCAGAACAAGGCGGCCGCCGCCTTGCGGCAGCTCGACCAGCTGGAGCAGGTCGATCCGCGCAACCCCTCGTACCGAAACCTGAAGGCCGTCGTCCTGGTCAAGATCGGCGAGTATCAGGAATCCATCGAGATCTATGGCGAAGTGCTCGCAACGCATCCGGAGCACTCCAAACTCTGGTTGATGTATGGGCACGCGCTGTCCACGGCGGGCCGGGAGCAGGATGGTGTTGCGGCCTATCGGAAGAGCATCCAACTGGAACCCCACTTCGGCGAGGCCTATTGGAGTCTTGCCAACTTGAAGACCTTTCGCTTCAGCGCCGAAGAGAAGCAAGCCATGCGGACTCAACTGGCGCGCGGTGATCTGTCCGAGGAAGACCGCCTGCATTTTGATTTTGCGATGGGCAAGGCGCTTGAAGATGATGCCGACTATGCCGCTTCGTTCGAGCACTACGCGAGCGGCAACCAGTTGCGCCGGTCCCGGCTGGACTACGTCGCCGATGAAATGTCCGCGTTCGTGAGGCAATCAGTGCGTTTGTTCACCGCCGAGTTCTTCGAGAGTCGCGCGGGCTACGGAGCGCCGGCTCCGGACCCCATCTTCATCGTCGGCCTGCCGCGCTCCGGGTCCACCTTGATCGAACAGATCCTCGCCAGCCATTCGAGCGTGGAAGGGACCATGGAGTTGCCAGACATCCTCGCGATCGCCGGCGCCCTGGCCGGCAAGCGCAAGCCTTCCGAGGAGGCGACGTATCCCTCGGTGCTCGCCACTCTCAGCGCCGAGACCTGCCGCGAGTCTGGGAGAGGGATATATCCGCGACACGCGCATTCAGCGCAAGACCGCCAAGCCCTTGTTCATCGATAAGATGCCCAACAACTTCTTGCACATCGGCCTGATTCGTCTGCTGCTGCCCAATGCCAAGATCATCGACGCCCGCCGGCATCCGCATGGCCTGTTGCTTCTCGACATTCAAGCAGCACTTTGCGGAAGGGCATCGCTATTCCTACAGCCTCGAGGACCTCGGCCGGTACTACCGCGAGTACGTGCGGTTGATGGAGCACTTCGACCGCGCGATGCCCGGCAAGGTACACCGGGTCATCCATGAGCGCCTGGTCGAGGATACCGAGACGGAGGTGCGGCGGCTCTTGTCCTATTGCGGCCTGCCCTTCGAAGCGGCCTGCCTGCGGTTTTACGAGAACACGCGCCCGGTCAGGACCCCGAGCGCCAGACAAGTCAGACAGCCGATCAATCGCGAGGGTCTGGAGCAGTGGCGTCATTATGAGCAGTGGCTCAGGCCGCTCGAACAAGCTCTTGGCGACGTGATCGAGACCTATCACAGCGCGCCGCGCTTTTAAAATGACTCAAAATATGGGATACGTTATGAGAGAGGGGAGTTGGCGTGACAATAACCAAAGGATGCCACGGTGACTCGAAGCCGAAAGAGGAAGCTTGAGCGTGCGCGTAATCGCGCCAAATGGGCCGGCATGCCGCTGGCCTCCGCCCTGATCGCCGGCGCCGGCGCGGCGCACGGCGCGGATGCGACCGATACGCACCATGCTGGAAGAGGTGGTCGTAACGGCACAAAAGCGCACGGAAGACCTGCAGAAGGTACCGATCAGTTTGCAGGTGTTGAACTCGGAGACCCTCGAACAGCATCAGGTGAGCAGCTTTGACGACTACGCCAAACTGTTGCCCAGCGTGAGCTTCCAATCGTTCGGACCCGGCCAGTCGCAGCTTTACTTCCGCGGCATCGCCAGCGGCGAGGACGGACTGCACGCCGGTTCTCTTCCGGCCACGGGCGTCTACCTCGATGAAATTCCGGTGACCACCATCGGCAACACTCTGGACGTGCATGTCTACGATATCGCGCGTGTCGAGGCACTGGCGGGACCCCAGGGCACCCTGTACGGTGCAAGCTCGCTGTCCGGTACTTTGCGCATCATCACCAACAAGCCTGACCCGACGGCCTTTTCCGCGATCATACGACGTGAAAGCGGACAAGTTCGGCAAGGACAACGGCGGCGGTGAAGTCGAAGGCTACGTCAACATTCCGCTGACCGAGCACATGGCGGTCCGGCTGGTGGGCTTTTATGACCATCAGGGCGGTTACATCAACAACGTGGTCAGCGACGAATACCTATCAGCGCGGTGTGCCGGGCACCGCTGTCGGCCCATTCTCCGGGCCCGACGACCCGCTGACCGTCAGCAACCTGGACGTCTCGGGACGGCGCTTCAACCCCGTCGACACCTTCGGCGGACGGGGGGCGCTGAAAATCGATCTGAATGACAATTGGACCGTCACGCCGCAGGTGCTGTGGCAGAGCCAGAGGGCGGACGGGGATTTCACCTTCGACCCGAAGAAGGGCGATCTCAATGTCGCGGACTTCAACAACCAGGCTCAACGAAGACAAGTGGTATCAATCGGCTCTGGCCGTCGAGGGGAAGGTCGCGGACTTCGACGTTCTCTATTCGGGCGGCTGGTTCGAACGCAGCGTGCACAATCTGGTCGACTACTCGAATTACACGGTCGGCTACGATGCGAAGTCGCAATTCGCCGGCGCCACCTACACCGCGACCCGCTATCTCGATTGCGCCTCCGGTACGCCGGCCAACAATTGCAACGGCGCGGGCGGCACGCTGACCGACCCGACTCAGTTCGTGGACAACCACGATAAATACACCAAGATGAGCCATGAACTGCGCATCACCTCGCCGGCCGATTTCCGATTCCGGGGCGTCGCCGGGCTGTTCTATCAGCGCCAGACCGATGACATCCGGGCCGCCTTCTCGGCGCACGATCTGCCGCAGTATTATTCGGTGGACGGGCAGACCGATACCATTTATCTGAGTCAGCAGATTCGCGTGGATCGCGATTACGCGGCGTTCACCCAGCTGTCGTTCGACGTGACCGACAAGTTCAAAATCGACGCCGGCATCAGAAAGTTCTGGGTGAACAACACGCTCTTCGGCTTCTTCGGCTTCAACGACGACGGCTACAGTTCGCACGGCGAGGCGACTCTGCAATCCGCCGGTGAGTGCAGCGACCATCATTCCCGGACTTTTGCCGTGCATCAATACCGACAAGAAGGTCGTCGAGACCGGCGAAACCCACAAGGTCACACTGACCTACCAGATTGATCCCGATCGCATGGTGTACGGCACTTACTCGACCGGTTTCCGGCCGGGGGGCAACAACCGCATCGCAAACGTCGCGCCGTATAACGCGGACAGGCTCACCAATTTGGAGGTGGGCTGGAAGACGGCGTGGTTCGACCACCGCCTGCGCAGCAACGGCGCCGTGTTCTTCGAACGCTGGACCGACATGCAGCTATCGGTGTTCGGCAACAACGGCATCACCAGCATCGTGAATGCCGCCAATGCGCAAGTCAAAGGCGTTGAATCGGATGTGAGCTGGCTCGCGGTCGACAACTTGACGCTGTCGAGCTTCCGGAACCTACGTTCAAGCGAGAACGACGCAGGACTATTGCAATCTCGGATCCAGACACTCAACAGGTCACGCACAGACTGCGCCGATCCGGCAGCGCCGTCCGGGTACAGCCTTGCCCGTCACGCCGAAATTGAAGATCAACGGCACCGCGAGATACAAGTTCGACCTCGGCGATTATCAGAGCTTCGTGCAGGGCGCGATCATCCACCAAAGCGGAAGTACGTCGGCGCTGCAGACCTATATCAACGACTTGACGGGAAATCTGCCGCATTTCACGACCTTTGATTTCTCGGTGGGCACCGGCATGAAAAACTGGCATCTCGAGGGCTACATCGAGAACGCCTTCGACAAGCGCGGCCAACTGAGCCGGCAGACGCAATGCACGTCCGCCGACGTTTGCTACTCGGACTACCACGTGTATGCCATCAAGCCGATGAACTTCGGAGTCAAATTCGGGCGGAAGTTCTGACGTTGATCCGATTGACCGGCGGGTGCCCGCCGGCCAATGACGATAAGGCCCCCACATGACGTTTCGAGTTGCGCTGCTGGTCGCAGTGATGTTTGCCATGCCGTCGCACGCGGAGCGTCGGCCGGATCTTGCGCAGATCGATTTGCCGCATCCCTACTACTTTCGCGAGATGTACCTGCCGCAATTGACCAGCGGTCCCTCGAGCCTGGCGTGGTCGCCCGATTCCACCGAGTTGATCTTTTCGATGGCCGGCTCGCTGTGGCGGCAAAAGATCGGTGCGATGGATGCGCTCCAGCTCACCGCCCCGACGGGCGCTGCCTACGACTATCAACCAGATTGGTCCGCGGACGGACGATGGGTGGTCTACAGTTCCTATCGCGGCGACGCAGTGGAACTGCGGATACTGGATTTGCAGACCGGAGATTCGCGGGCGCTCACCGGCAACGGCGCGGTGAATGTCGAGCCGCGATTCTCCCCCGACGGCAGGCGCCTTGCCTTCGTGTCGACGCAATTCAACAAGCGCTTCCACATCTTCACGGCCGACTTCACCGACGGCAGGCTTGCCAATGTCGTGCGCCTGACCGGCGAGCACAAGAGCGGGCTGCCGCGGTACTACTACAGCGCGTTCGATCACGAGATCAGTCCGGTATGGACACGTGACGGCCGCGACATCATTTACGTCTCGAACCGCAACCATATCTACGGGACGGGCGGATTCTGGCGCATTGCATCGAGCGGCGCGGGCGCCGGCGACGATGCCGCGCCGCGCGAGGCCGGACAGGAATTCCATTATGAGGAAACCAATTGGAAGGCACGCCCCGACGTGTCTCCGGACGGCACTCGACTGGTGTTCAGCTCCTACCTTGGCCGTTCCTGGCACAACCTGTGGGTAATGCCGGCGCGCGGCGGCGATGCATTTCCCGTCGGGTATGGCGATTGGGACCAAACGAATCCGCGCTGGTCCCCCGACGGTACGCGCATCGCCTTCATCTCGAATCAGCAGGGAAGCACGCAGATCGAGATTGAGCACATCCCGGGCGGCGCTAGTCAGGCGCTGCAAATCGGTGCCCGTCGCTATCGATCACCGATGGGACGGCTGCACCTGAGGGTCAAGGACCGGGAAGGCCGCGCGGCTTCCGCCCGCATCGGCGTCACCGATGCCGCCGGGCGGTTCTATGCTCCGGCGGATGCCTGGGTGCACGCGGACGACGGCTTCGACAGAAGCGAGCGGACATCCGAAGCGCACTATTTTCATGTGCACGGCGATGCCTGGGTCGATGTGCCGGCGGGCACGGTGAGCGTGGAAATCCTGCACGGTCTGGAACGCAAGTTCGAGCAGCGCCGCGCGGTGATTGGCGCAGGCAGCGCGGCGGATCTGGCCGTGAACATCGCTGAGGGAATCTGGAGCGTGCCCGGACCGGGACATTGGGTGAGCGCGGATGTCCATGTGCACATGAACTATGGCGGCGAATATCGTAATACCCCGGCGCACCTGGTCCTGCAGGCGGCCGCCGAGAATCTCGGGATCGTCAACTCGTTGGTCGTCAACAAGGAACAACGCTTCCCCGACATTGCATACAGCGGGTTGCGGCAGGACCCCGCCTCGCTACCGACGGCGTTGGTGGTGCATGGCCAGGAATATCACACCAGCTATTGGGGGCATTTGGGGTTGCTCGATCTATCGGGCGGAGTCATCCTTCCCGGGTATGTGGGATATCCGAACACGGCGGCGGCGAGCCTCGCGCCGATGAATGCGGATATCGCCGACATCGCACACGGCCGGGGCGCCTTGGTCGGCTATGTGCATCCCTTCGATGACTACCCCGAGCCGATCGCCAAACCGCATGAAGCGCTCACCAACGAGCTGCCGGTGGATGTTGCCTTGGGCAAGGTCGACTACATGGAGATCCTGGGATTCAGTGATCATCGCACCACCGCCCGCGTGTGGTATCAGTTGTTGAATCTGGGATTCCGGATCCCGGCGGCGGGGGGCACCGACGCCATGGCGAATTTCTCGACACTGCGCGGGCCCGTGGGCATGAACCGCGTCTACGCGCGTGTACCGGAGGGCGAGATCAGCGAGGCGCAGTGGCTGGACGCCTTGAAGCACGGCCGGAGCTTCGCGACCAATGGGCCCTTGTTGGGCCTTACCCTGGGCGGCGCGGGGATCGGCGACGAATTGAAATTCGACCGGGCACAGCGCGCGGTCCAATTCACCGTGAGCTTGAGATCCATCGTCCCGGTCGACCACGTTGAACTCGTGTGCAACGGCCGGGTGATCAAGTCCTTCGCCGTCCGTGCTCCGGTCGATCATGGCGAGTTCGCCGGCAGCATCGAGCTTGCGCAAAGCGGTTGGTGCTTGGCGCGCGCTTCTACCGATCAGTCGCGCTATCCGGTGCTCGACAACTACGTCTATGCCACCACCAGCCCCGTGTATGTGACCATCGCAGGCCGTGCACCCCGTTCGCCGCAGGACGCCCGCTACTTCGCCGCGTGGATCGATCGGGTGACGGAAGCGACATCGGCCTATCCGGATTGGAACAGCCCCGCGGAGAAACATCACGTGCTAGAAAGGCTGGCCCAAGCCAAGGCGGTTTTCACCGGCTTGGAGTAATTCGGCAGGCCGCGAGCCGTTACCGCGATTAAAATGGGCGGGGCCCTCCCCGGGCGGCGGCCCAGGAGCTCCTGGAACAGGGTTATTCATGAACAGTGCTGCAGATCCCACCGGGACCATCGAAAAGGCCCTGGCGCATGCCAGGCGATTGCTGGAGGGTAATCCCGCGCTGGCCGCGGAGCAGGCGGCCGAGATCCTCAAGGTGGTACCCAATCACCCCCTGGCCACGCTGCTGCTGGGCGTGGCGCGGCGCATGAACGGCGACGCCGCCTCGGCGGTCGCAATACTGGAGCGGCTCGCCGCGCAGAAACCGAATTGGGCGGCGGCGCAGTATGAATTAGGGGTGGCGCACATCGAGGTGCCGAGCCGCGACGCGGCACTGGCTGCATTGCGTCGCGCGGTGGCCCTGCAGCCGGATATGCCCGATGCGTGGCGGGATATCGGCGATCTATTGACCTTACTGGGAGACACCCCCGGCGCGGACGCTGCCTACGCGCGGCATATCAGGGCCTCGACCAAGGACCCGCGGCTGATGTCGGCTGCGCTGGCCCTCTGCGAGAACCAGATTCCGCAGGCGGAGCTTTTGCTCCGGGAACACTTGAAGAAATATCCCACCGATGTGGCTGCCATCCGCATGTTTGCCGAGGTCGCAGGCCGCCTGGGCCGCTATCGGGACGCAGAGAATTTATTGGTGCGGTGCCTCGAGCTAGCGCCCGCCTTCAATGCGGCGCGC
>CAWCYX010000014.1:0-521343 GCA_963799885.1 uncultured Gammaproteobacteria bacterium
TAACGCCAAATTCCTGGCGCGCGGCGGCAAAACCGAGCTGGAAGGCAGGGCCGCGCCCGCAACGTGGTGATCGAGTTCCCCAGCCTGCAGGAAGCGCAGGACTGCTACAACTCGCCCGAATACACCGCCGCCCGCGCCATTCCGCCAGACAGGTCGGCCAGGGCGAATCGTCGCTCGTCGAAGGCATGGAATAAGCCGCGGCCGCGCCGCTCCGCCCTGTATGTGCCCGCCGACAATGCCCGCGCGCTGGAAAAAGCGAGCGGCCTGGATGTCGATGTCCTGATCCTGGACCTGGAAGACGCCGTGGCGCCCGATGCCAAAGACGCGGCGCGCGACGCGTTGGCGCGATGCGGTGGCGGCGTTGCGCGGCCCGCGAGATCGTGGTCCGGGTCAATGCGCTGGACACGCCGGACGTGCGAAGACGACCTGAAGGCCGCGCTGGCGGCGCGGCCCGATGCCATCCTGCTGCCCAAGGTCGGCAATGCCGACGACATCGAGGCTGCGCCGCGCTGGCGGCGACATGCCGCTCTGGGCGATGATCGAAACGCCGGCGGCGTGCTCAATCTGGCGCGAGATCGCGCCGCGGCGTGGCGGGCCTGGTGCTGGGCGCCAATGATTATCTGAAGGAGATGGGCGGCCGCCACCGTCCCGACCGCGCCAACCTGCATTATGTCATGAGCGAGATGGTGCTGGTGGCGCGCGCCTATGGCATGGTGGCGCTGGATGGCGTGCACAATCGCATCGACGACGACGCCGGCTTTGCCGCGGCCTGCGAACAGGCGCGCGATTTCGGTTTTGACGGCAAGACCCTGATCCATCCCAGCCAGATCGCGGCCTGCCACGCCGCCTTCGTGCCGTCGGAGGACGAAATCGCCGAGGCCAGGCGGGTGCTGGCGGCCTTTGCCGACAATCCCGGCAAGGGCGCGATGGCCGTGGATGGCCGCATGGTGGAAAAGCTGGATGCCGAGATCGCGGCAGCGCACCATCGCGCGCGCCGGGCGACATGATGCCGCTGATCGCAGCAATATCGCGCGGCGGTCGCGCGAAGGCGAACTGCGCCCGATCCGGCGCAGGAACGGCGCCGTCGGCGGCTGGACGCGCTGGCGCAGGCGCTGGCGGTGAAGCCCGGCTGGTTTCGCAAGACCGGAGCCGCCGCGCGGGCTTTATATCTGGGGCGATGTCGGGCGCGGCAAGACGCTGCTGATGGACCTGTTCTTCGAGGACGCGCCGGTCGAGAAGAAGCGCCGCGCCCATTTCAACAGCTTCATGGTCGACGTGCATGCCCGCATCCATGCCGAGCGGCAGAAGGCCGGCCACGACGATCCCATTCCGCCGGTGGCCACGCGCGCTGGCCGCAGAGGCGCGGCTGCTGTGCTTCGACGAATTCCAGGTCACCGACATGGCCGACGCCATGATCCTGGGCCGGCTGTTCGACCGGCTGTTCGCCGAAGGCGTCACCATCGTCGCCACCTCGCAACACCCCGCCCGACCGGCTGTATGAAGGCGGGTTGAACCGCCAGCTGTTCCTGCCCTTCATCGAAGAGATCAAGCAGCGGCTGGACGTGGTGGAGCTGAACGGCCCCACCGATTATCGCCTGCAGCGGCTGGCCGGCGTGCGGGTCTATATCACGCCGCTGGGCGCCGAGGCCGATGCGGCGATGGACGCGGCCTGGGCAGCGGCTGACCGATGGCAAGGGCAAGCCCGCGGCGCTGACGGTGCTGGGGCGCGCAGGTGCGGTGCCGCAGGCGGCGCGCGGCGCGGCGCGGTTTGATTTCGAGCAGTTGTGCGACCGGCCGCTGGCGGCGGCGGATTACCTGGCCGTGGCCCAGCATTTCCACACCGTGCTGATCGATCATATCCCGGTCATGACCGACAACATGCACAATGTGGCGCGGCGCTTCACCCTGCTGATCGACACTTTATATGATGAGGGCGTCAAGCTGATCTGCTCGGCGGCCGCGCCGCCCGACGGCGCTGTTCACCAGCGGCACCAATGCCGACGCCTTCCGCCGCACCGTGTCGCCGCCTTGCAGAGATGCAGAGCGAAGACTATCTGAAGCGCGGACACGGGATTCACGGGCTGACGCATGAGCGACGTTTATTGGGCCTGCGCTTTCGTTCTGGCCTGCATCGCCTTCTACAAGTTGCGCTGCCGCGGCTGCAGAAGTTCGATCAGGAAAATGTCGAGCGCATCGCCCAGCAGGCGCGCGACAAGGCCGACGCCAACGCCCATTTCCGCCATGCGCTGGACATGGCCGACCAGCAGGTGGAAGAGGTGCAGGACGGTTACGGTCGGCGCCGTCACCCATTATCTGTTCGAGGCCCAGGCCTTTGCCACCCGCGAGGAAGCCGAGGACATGCGCGCCCGCCGGGTCGGCGTGGTGGCGCGGCGGTTCTACGAGGAATTGCCGGCGGCGCTGATGGCGCGGTCGGAGCCGCGCACCAATCTGTCGGCCCGCGAACGCGCCAGCGCGCGCTGGAAGCGGACGATCCATTGAGCGTCGACACAGTGCCGGGCGGAGCAACGATGCGAAGCCCATGACACGCGGCCAGCTTCAGGCCGCTTCGCCCCTCATCAGTCGCGGCAATTTGCCGATATCGCCGCCGGCATGGCGCATGAAGAAGCGGCGCGCGGGGCCGATCGCATCGACAATGCCCAGTCCCAGGTCGCGCAGATGGCGCAGGGGCGCGATGTCGTTGGAGAACAGGCGGTTCAGCGCATCGGTGCTGGCCGCCAGCGCAAAGCAGTCGAACCGCCGCCAGCGTTCGTAGCGCTTCAGCGTATCCAGCGCGCCGATATCGCGGCCCAGCCGCGCCGCATCCAGCAGCACTTCGGCCAGCGCGGCGGCGTCTTTCAGACCCAGATTCAGACCCTGCCCGGCGATGGGATGAATGCCATGGGCGCAATCGCCGGCCAGCGCGAAGCGCGGCTTCACGAAATCGCGCGCGATGTGGAAATCAGCGGATAGGACCAGCGCGGCCCGGCCGCTTGCGTCGCGCCCAGATGATCGCCGAAGCGCCGCGCCAGCTCGGCGTTGAAACTGGCTTCGTCCAGCGCCAGCAGGCCGGGCGCCTTGGTCTGGCTTCCGTCCAGACCAGCGACGAGCGGTTTGCCGGTCATGGGCAGGATCGCGAAGGCCCCGAGGGCAGGAAATGCTCATAGGCGACGCCATTATGCGGCTTGTCATGCTCCACCGTGGCGACGATGCCGGTCTGGGGATAGGACCAGCCGATCACGTCGATCCCCTGCTCGGCGCGCAGGCGCGATTGGCGGCCCTCGGCGGCGATCACCAGCGACGGCCGCGATCCGGGAGCCATCGTTCAAAGTGACGGCGGCGGTGCCCGCGTCGCAGGCCGGTATCGCGAACCGCCTCGGGGCGATCAGTTCCAGGTTGGGGGCGCGCGCCACCGCATCGTAAAGCGCCGCGCGGATGTGCCGGTTCTCGGCGATATGGCCCAGCGCATCGGCGCCGACTTCCTGGGCGTCGAAATGCAGCGAGAAGGGCGAGGTGGGCGCGCCCGGTCTTGCCATCCGTGACCAGGATTTCGCGGATCGGCTGGGCGTGTGGAAATAGGCGATCGTCCCGTCCGCGTCTGCGTATACCGTATTGTTGGACGTATCGGTACGCATGTCCTGGATTGCGCGAAACGATCGATAATCGGTCGTTTTCGTGCGGGCGTACGACTGCGCCAGCGCCCGGACCGGATCTTGCAGCAGCTTGACCGCAATCCACTTTCCATGGTCGGTGCGCACGATGGGCCCGTGATGGCTATGGTAGACGGTGAATTCCCGCACCGCCTGGCCGCCGCCCTGTTTGTAGCGGATTCGGACTTGGCTGATTCGTAGCTTGCGAAGACCCGCGCCGTAGGAATAAAAAAACGAGCCGCCTTTTTTGACAATGGTCTCGGCGTATTCGTCGACGGCATCGCCGCCGTACGACGTGTGCATCCATCCGTTGCGGGAGTTGAAGCCCTGGTAGACAAAAAACTGCCCCCATGTGACCGCGCCGTACGCATTCAACCCCTGGCCGCTCACCATCTGCAATTCTGAGCGGAAATAAAAGCTCGTGTGGGGGTTGATCCATAGAAGCGCATGCCCCGAGGCGCTGCGACTCGGAGCGATCGCGAACCCATTGGAGCCACCGGGCGAAGGCTCGGTCGACGCCGCACTTGCGTACGCCACGCCGCCGGGCGCAGTCCCGCCGTAGAAATCATGAAGTTTGGCGAGATCCACAGTTTCGATATCGCCTCCGATGCTGCCTTCGGTAAACGACAGCGCCATCCAGGGCTCGAAATGATGGATGACTTTCGGCCGGATGTCGGAATGTTTCGACAGGTAGAAGTTCAGCCCGTCCGCCCACGCCACCATGAGCCCTTGCAGCCACGCGGGCGCGCCGCGATAAAGCTGCTTGAGGTGATCCGGCCGGACGAACAGGCGTTGGCGCAAATCGCTGTCCACGGCCGCCTCACCCTCGCTCTCCGCGAGGCAGCCGAGCCCGGTGAGATAGTTGCGTTCGATGCGCGAGAAATCGTCTTCGGCCTGCGCGTACAGGGAACCAAAAACCGCATCGGCATCGGACTTGCCGTACACATGCGCGATTCCCCAGTTATCGCGGACAATTTTGGTGTTGCGGGCTTCGCTCTGCCAGCGCGTCCGCTCGTCGGCACGGGCATGGACTGCGGCCGCCGCGCCTGTCAGGCACAGCGCGAGGAACAGGAGGCGATTCATAGCCTCGATTGTATCGGATAGCCGCGCCTCTCAGGCCGGCATCAGCATCCGAGCGCGTCCTGCAACGAGCCGAGTTGGAGTTCCGCCTGGGTCAAGATCTCGGCACAGGCGACGTCCGATAGACCGATGGTCGCGAACGACTCGATGCCGTCGGTGTCCACGGTCCGCGGCGCCGGCATCCGCAGCGCTTCGCAGAGCGCGATGCTGACGATCAACACGTCGGTCAACTCGGCAATGCGCTTTCGCTTGCGTTCGTAATCGCGCTGCTCGGCGACGGCCTCGCACATCTGTGGTGCGAAGCCCCAGTTCTCCAGTACCGCCTTGCCGATCGACGCTTGCCAATCCGCGACCAACTCGATGAACGACTGCTGGTCGCCGAACTCCCGCGCCTTGCCGATCGCCCGTACCATCAGGTAGAGACGGCCAATGCCGTGAAGCAGGCCGGTCAGGAAGGCTTCATCGGGGCTGATCTTGGTACGGCCGGCCACGATCTGGCAGATCAGAGCGACCGAGATGCTTTCCTTCCACAGCGCGCTCAAGGGCTCGGCGATCGAACTCAACGACTCTTGGTCCTTCATGTGTTGAAGGGCGAACGCCATGGCCGCGCTTTGCACCGCTTGCTGTCCCAACCGGGTAATCGCGGTTCGCAGATCCGCCACCGGCTTGTTCGCCGGGTTGAATGCGGCGGAGTTGGCCGTTTGCAGTAATCGCGCGGCCAGCCGCGGCTCGGCGCCGACGACCGTGACCGTTTTTCCCGGCGTGTTCTTCGGGTCGTCCAGAGCCTTGCGAATTCGCAGGACGACATCGGGAAAGCAGGGGAGATCCACGGTGCCGGAGGAAAGTTCGGCCGCTACCTGGCCCAGGAACTGCATCAGGGCAGCGCGCGCCTCCTCGGGCGACGCCGTGCGGTTGGGCGCCACGGACTTCATTCCCGACTTGTAAGTTGGGGCTGCGGGAGCATGCGACATATTGCGATTCCAGTCCGAGACCTAAGGTCGTTTCAACGGCACCCACGGCTAAAACTTGAGTTTGCGCAGGCCGGCCGGCGGCCGGGCGGCCAGCCCTCCTGTGCCTTTTCCGGTCCCCCTGAGTTAACCTACCCGCAATTCGGAGCTTCACGTCGATCGGCTACTCCTTTCAGCGCCCACGCGAGCCGGCAATGACTATTCTCTTGGTCGAGGATGACATCGAACTGGCGCGCTCGCTAATCGAGCGTTTTCGAGAAAACGGCTACCCCGTGTTGCACATGTGCGACGGCGAAACGGGCTTGGAAGAAGCGCGCAGCAAGGAATACGGAGTCATCGTGTTGGATCGGATGCTTCCCGGTATGTCCGGGTTGGACTTGGTCAAGACGCTGCGCCGAGAGGCGCGAATGACCCCGGTGATTTACCTGACTACGATGGGCGGTATCGACGACCGCGTGCAGGGATTGGAGGCGGGGGGAGACGATTACCTGGTCAAGCCCTTCGCCTTCGAGGAACTCTTGGCACGCGTCAGGGTGGCCGCGCGCCGGTCTGCGAACGGTGCGCCGCGCCTGCTTGCCGGCTCCATAGAAATGGATCTCGTGCAGCGGAGCGTCGTGCGGGAAGGGCGGGCGATCGACTTGCTGCCTCAGGAATTCCGCTTGCTCGAATACTTGATGCGGCACGCGAATCGGGCGGTTACCCGCAAGATGTTGCTGGAGAATGTCTGGGACATCCATTTCGATCCGCGCACCAGCGTGGTCGAAAGTCACATCAGCCGCTTACGGTCGCGGTTGAATCATGGATTCGACACCGACGCCATTCAGACGGTACGCGGGATCGGGTATAAGCTGCTTGCGCCGAGTTAGCGTCCGCACCACGCTGGCGCGCGAATTGCCCGGCGTTTTCTGGATCCTTGCGGATATCGCGCTGTGCGGCGCGGCGCTTGCGCTGGGCACACCGGTGGGGTCCGCCCATGTGGCGGTTTTCATCGCAATCGCCGCCGCCTGGTGCGGATTGCGCCTCTGGCGCCGCCGGGCCTTGCCCTTGCTGCTGCTGGCGGCTTGCCTCTTGGCCCTGGTCGTTCGCAGCGGCGTAATCGAATTGCTGACACAGGTTAACGGCTGGTCGGCGTATGCGGCCGTCGTACCCGCGGCGATCGTCACGGGAATCGTCCTGCAGCGGGTAGACAATACCGGCGCCGACGTTCACCGGCGGGGACTCCTGGTCACCCTGGTCGGGTACGCGTTTTTCCTGCGCGTGCTCTACTGCGGTCAGATCGAACTCCTACCGGAGGAGGCCTACTACTGGAATTATTCCCGCCACCTCGATATCGGCTACCTCGATCATCCGCCCATGGTGGCATGGCTCGTCAGGATGGGTACGCTACTGTTCGGCGACACGGAATTCGGTGTGCGCTTCGGCGCGCTGTGCTGCGGCTCCGTGTCTTCCTGGTTCATCTATAAGCTGACACGCAACGTGTTCGGCGAATCGAGCGCGCTGCTCGCCTTGGGCCTGGCTCAGGTTCTGCCGTTCTTTTTTCTGGCCGGGATGCTTATGACGCCGGATGCGCCGCTGACCGCCGCTTGGGCCGCGTCGACGTACTTTCTGGAGCGCGCGCTGATCGCCGGACGACCCCGGGCGTGGATTTGGGCGGGATTATCCTTGGGTTTCGGCCTGCTGTCGAAATACACGATTGCCCTGCTGGGTGCGGGGACTTTCCTCTTCATGGTGTTGGATCCGGCGGCGCGCCGCTGGTTTCGGCGCTGGGAACCCTACGCGGCGGTCTGTATCGCGGCGGCGGTATTTGCGCCGGTGCTGGTGTGGAACGCCGAGCACGAGTGGGCGTCGTTTGCTTTCCAGACGTCGCGCCGCTTGGCCGAGGCGCCGCGCTTTTCACTGCATAGGCTGGTCGCCGCCGCCCTCGTGCTGCTCACGCCGACCGGATTGCTGGCGGCGGGCGCGGCCCTCGCTGGCGGGCCATCCTTGGACGACTCTACGCTGCGTCCCCGGCGGTTCATGCGGATCGCCGTGTTGGTGCCGTTGTCCGTGTTCGTCGTTTTCAGCCTGCGGCATGAGGTGAAGCTCGACTGGACGGGGGCGCCGTGGGCGGCGGCGCTGCCGTTGATGGCGTTCGGCGCCGAGCCGCACGCTGCGTGGCGTCTGAGCCGCTGGGTGCGCGCGGCCTGGCCGGCTACCTTGATCTGCATGCTGCTGGTCTATGGTGGCGTCTTTTACCACCTCGTGCTGGGTATCCCGGGCATGGGGCTAACCAGCCACACGGAACTGCTACCCGTCGGGTGGCGCGACTTCGGCCGGCAGATCGACGGCGTCGCCGATGCGGTGCGGGCTCGGTATGGCGACGATTTGCTGGTCGTCGGCATGGATCGCTATGCGATTGCCAGCGAGCGGGCGTTTTACTCGCGTGACCGGTCAAAAGCGGTTGCCGAAACCTCGAGTTGGCATCTATTCGGGGGCATGGGCCTCATGTATGAAAGGTGGTTTCCGGCGGGGCGACAAGCGGGGCGCACCATGTTGCTGCTCGGCTGGGACCCCGCCGATCTGGCAGCGGCGCGTCTCCAAAGCCATGTGAGCGGCTTGGAGCCGTTGCAGGAAGGCACGCTGGTCCGGGACGGTCGTGTGGTGCGCCGATATTACTACCGGGTCGCTCAGGGGTATCGTTAGCGCCCGAGGTCCGCGCTGCAAATGCTCCGCGAGCCTGCTGCGGCGAGCGTAAGCTAGGCAACCGGTGTATGTCCGGTATACTTTGTCTGACAAAGCGTTGGAGGCTTCGCATGACGGATCTGACCCAGGCCCTGGCCGAGATCAGCGAAATTCGCGCTCAAGTGGCGCGCGGCACTCAATTCCGCGGTTACGGTCCGGCATCCACTGCGTTGAGCGGTACTCTGGCCTTGATCGTCGCCACGGCGCAGGCCATCTGGATGAAGGAGGGGGGACATGATGTGCTGCCCTTTCTCGCCGTCTGGGTAGCGACGGCCGCCGTGTCGGTTGCCCTGGCCACCTTCGAAACCATCGTTCGTTCGCGGCGGGTACATTCGGGGTTCGCCGCCGAGATGATCCAGTCGGCCGTCGCGCAGTTCATGCCTGCTGCGATTGTCGGCCTGCTGTTGACGGGTGTGATGCTGTTCGCGGCTCCGCAGGAGTTGTGGATGCTGCCGGGACTATGGGAGTTGATCTTCAGCCTCGGTATATTCGCCTCGTGTCGCTTTCTGCCACGCCAGATGTTTGCGGTGGGCCTCTGGTATCTCGTCTGCGGGCTGGTGTGCCTGATGGTGGCGAGCGGTCCGCGCATCCTGTTGCCGTGGGAGATGGGAATTCCATTCGGCGTGGGTCAATTACTCGTTGCTGCGGTGTTGCGGTATGGTTTCGAGGAAATCGCTTGAAAAACGCTAATTGCAGGCCGAAGCTGGGTTCCCGCTTCGCCTACGACGGACTCGATCGGGTCATCCATGAAAGAGCGCGGCTGAGTCTGCTGACCTCCCTCATCACGCATTCGAAGGGATTGCCGTTCGGCGAACTGAAACAGCTTTGCGGCCTGACGGACGGCAACTTGAACCGGCATTTGACCGTGCTCGAAGAAGCGAAGCTGGTGACTACCTCCAAGGGCGTCGAACATGGCCGTCCCCAGACCGTGTGCCGCATCACCTCTCTCGGACGCAAGCGCTACATCGAGTACCTCGCGGTCCTGGAGCAGGTCGTCCTGGACGCCTCCTCGGCGATCAAGACGGACGCGCCCGCGCGAGGCGGCCAGAACGCGGCAAGCGCATAGGGACGCGCAGTGCTCACCGGTCAGACGATCAAGTCTCAGCATGCCGATGTGTTCACTTTTCTGCAGGGAAACTTGCAGACACAGGCCAGCCACTGCGAGATTCCGGAAGAGGCGCTCCGCGGAAGCCTGGTTTATGCGAGCACTCCGGAACAGGCGGCCGAAGCGCTGCTGCACGAGCCGGCGATTTTGATCATCCCGTCGCACATAAAAGGATCGTTCGAGCCGGCCGCGAACATCGATACCTGCTGCTTTTCGGTCGCGAGCATTGCTATGGGCATGGCGCAGCTCCTGAAGTACTTCGATCAGAAGTGCTCGCGTTTCAAACAATGGGGGGAGCGGCACCCGACTGCCTTGGTGCATGCGGAGGCGACGATCGGCGCGGGCACCTTTCTGGGGCCCTATTGCGTCATCGGCGCGGGCGCGGTGATCGGCGAAGGCTGCCTCATCGGGGCACACGCCGTCATCGAGAACCGCGCGCGCATCGGCGCGCGCACGGTCATACATCCGCAGGTGTTCGTGGGGTTCGACTGCGAGATCGGCGAGGACTGCGAGATCCACCCGCACTCCACCATCGGCGGCGACGGCTTCGGCTATTGCGTGGGGTCCGACGGACGTCCGCGAAAAATCCCCCATCTCGGCAATGTCAAGATTCACGACAATGTCGAAATCGGAAGCAACTGTGCGGTGGACCGCGCCAAGCTGACCTCCACGCACATTCGCTCGGGCACCAAACTCGACAATATTTGCCACATCGCGCACAACTGCGACCTGGGCGAGAACGGCTTCTATACGGCCGGTTTCATGATGGGCGGCTCCACCAAGATTGGCCGGAACTTCGTCACCGGCGGGGGATCCGTCGTCACTGCGCATGTGACCGTAGCCGACAACGTGATCCTCGCGGGGCGATCGACGGTGACAAACGACATCCGCGAGGCGGGAAGTTATGGCGGATACCCCTTGCAGCCGCTGAGGCAGGCCATGAAGACGTTGGTCAGCATCGGCCAGCTGAACGACATTCGCCGCAATCTCAGCCGCGTGATGAAGCATTTGGGGCTCGGCCGGGATACGATGCGGTAGGATGTCCGGCATGGATCGATACAAGCTCTTTGGAAGACAGGGCTCGGGATCTTTCGCAGTGCAGGTGGCGCTCGAGGAAATCGGGGTTCCCTTCGAACGCATTTGGATCGCGAACGAGCCGCAGGCGGTTGCAGGATTTCGCGAGATCAATCCGACCGGCAAAGTTCCGGCGTTGGCGCTGCCCGACGGCACTCTGATGTTCGAGTCGGCGGCGATACTGGTGCACCTGTCGCTCGCTCATCCCGATGCCGGCCTGGCTCCGCCGCCGGGCACGAGCGAACATGCGGTGTTTCTGCAGTGGATGACGTACATGTCGGCCAACGCCTATGAGGCAGCGCTCCGGGTGTATTATTCGGACCGTTTTTCGACGCGCGGAGCGCTGGATGCGGAGTCGATTCGCGAGCAGGGCACGCGCGATTTTCTGGCGCACTTGGAACTGCTCAGCCGTTCGCTCAAGCCCTACGTTCTCGGCGCCCGGTACTCGATCGCCGACGTTTACCTCTACATGCTGGCGACGTGGTACCCCGCGGACAAACAGAAGCTGTATGCGCGCCTGCCGCCGCTTGGGATCCATGCGCAGACATTGTCGCTTCGGCCCGCGGTGTCGAGGGTGGAAGCCGACCACGCAGCCTAGCTGTTGACGGATGAAACCGCGGACAGTCACGGCGAGTCGGTATGTAACGTCACTTCGCGAGGGTGGATCGCTGCCGGCCATCGTCGAAGCGGACGATGATGGTCTCTACGTTCTCAAGTTCCGGGGCGCGGGACAGGGAACGAAGGCATTGATCGCCGAACTGGTCGCCGGCGAGGTAGGGCGTCTTGCGGGATTGCCGGTACCGGAGATCGTGTTCATCGAACTTTCCGCCGATCTCGCACGGACCGAACCCGACCCGGAAATACAGGGCCTCATCCGCAACAGCGGCGGCTTGAATTTGGCTCTGGATTATCTGCCGGGGTCGGTCACGTTCGACCCTCTCGTTTATTCACCCGACGAGCATCTTGCATCCGCCATCGTGTGGTTCGACGCCTTCGTTTGCAATGTGGATCGCACGGTGCGCAATACGAACATGCTGATGTGGCACCGCCGCCTCTGGCTCATCGACCATGGGGCCGCCCTGTACTTCCACCACGCATGGAACCGGCACGACGACCATGCAACGAGTCCCTTCAAATTGATCAAGGAGCATGTTCTGCTGCGGTTTGCCGGAGTATTGCGGCAAGTCGATTCGGAAATGAGATCCGTCTTGAGCGGCGAACGATTGGAAAGCATCGTTGGACTCATTCCCGACGAGTGGCTGCCCGTGGATCCCGGGTTCGACGGAAAAGCCGGTCAACGGGAGGCTTATCTGAATTTCTTCGAGCAGCGGTTGAAATCATCCGACGTGTTCGTGGAGGAGGCGATTCGTGCACGTGCCGCATACTTATGACTACGCCATAGTGCGCGTGGTCCCGCGTGTCGAGCGCGGCGAATATGTGAATGCGGGGATCATTCTGTCGTGCGACGTCGAGCGCTTCCTGGAGGCCGCCATCGAGTTGGACGAACGAGCTCTGTTGACCCTCGATCCGACGGTCGATCTCGAGCTGATCCGGCGCACGCTCGCGGCCATTCCGGCCGTTTGCGCCGGCGGCGCGGAAGCCGGCGCCATTGGGCGGATGAGCGCCCGAGAGCGCTTTCATTGGCTGGTTGCCGCGAGAAGCACGATGGTTCAAACCTCACCCGTTCACACCGGCCGCTGCACTGATTTGCACTCCGCACTCGGCCATCTGATGGCGACGATGGTCAGGCGACAGTAGGACACATCCCTCGACGCATGTCGTCGAAAGATGACTGATGGAACCCGCACAATTTTAT
This sequence comes from uncultured Gammaproteobacteria bacterium, assembly GCA_963799885.1. Lineage (GTDB taxonomy): Bacteria > Pseudomonadota > Gammaproteobacteria > Steroidobacterales > Steroidobacteraceae > Bog-1198. Next base: position 12,412 of record CAWCYX010000014.1, read on the forward strand.
AGCCTGGTGCATCGATCCGTTAACCGGGAGATGTGTGGTGCTCGAGAAGCTTCCTGAGAGCGTGGGTCATGCACTGCTCAACCAGCGGGCGGGAATGGACAAAGTCTTGTACAACCAGCTGTTCCGGGAACGCCAGACGGGCCGCCTCGACATCCGCAGCAAGGCGTTTGTGTTCAACGCCCGTATCCCAAAGCGCTTTACGGCCGACGGCGACGGAATTTCGCCGCCGCTCGAATGGGACGCAGTGCCCGAGGACACCGCGTCCTTGGCGCTCATCGTCGAGGACGCGGATTCGCCGACGCCGCATCCCTTGGTGCACGCGATCGTATTCGATCTCGGTGATGTCGACGGATCGATCGAGGAGGGCGCGCTCAACAGTCCGCATCACACCGGCCGCGGACTGGCGACCGGGCAGAATTCGTTCTTCCAGCAGGCGTGGCTGCCTCCGGATCCACCTCGCGGCCACGGTGAACACCGCTACGTGTTCCAGATGTTCGCGCTGCGCGCGGGGCCGCCGTTCTCAGCAGCTCCGGGCCGAGGAGAATTCATCGACGTTGTACTGGAGCGCGCGATCGCCGTCGGTTGTCTGATCGGGACCTACGAGCGCGAGGAGCGTGTGGAATCGGCGCCGATGGAGCGTGAATCGACCGCATCGATCGCGTAGGCGGGGTCGACCGGAGTTCTCAGCCTGTCGGTACGTAGACGGCGCGCGCTTTTCCGGTGGTTTTGAAGATGCCCAGCGAACCGCCGACCCCTAGGCCGACCGATCCATGCCTGGAATAGGAATCGGAGCCCACGCCGGTGCCGAAAGATCCGGATTGGTTTTGGTCGAACCCCTCGAGGATGATTCCGTTGGCACCGAGTCGGGCGGCCTCGATCTTCAGGCGTTCGACGACCTTGTCGGTGCTGCGCTGTCCGTTCGGGTTGAACATGCTCTTCGCGGAGGCACTGAGCACTGCAATGTCTTCGAACTGCTGCGGCGCCTGCCAATAGACGGTCACCCGCGATGGCGCGATCGACGGACGGGCCGTCCCCACCAACACATGCGAGGACGGAGCACAGGCGGCCAGCAGTGCCAGAGCGGCGCCGGCCCAGGCAATGCGGATCGGACCCCTTGAGCACGCACCTACCCTTGAGCACGCACCTATGATGGCGAGTTTCCCGGAGAAGTCGCTCCGGGGTGTTTCGGATGCGCCTTTGGAGGTGCGGCGAAGGACTCGAACTTGAGATCGATGGTGGACCCGGAGAGTTGATGCGGAACGCACGTGGTATGGCTCTCCATGTTTCGCGTGGTGAACATCCCCAACACGTTGGAACGGAACTGTTCCACGAGCTCGCAGTCGCCCGTTCCGAGGTCTCGAGGCTGGTGCGCCGCAATAGTGACCGGGATCCAGGTGCCGTCGACGGGTTTCGGGTCCGATGCAGTCGAATCCGCCGGCGCCAGCGTGTAGAAGGTGAGGTCAGCCCGCGCAAATTTGTCAGGACGGCCGAAACCGGAAGCACAGGCGCCTGCCCGTGCCTTGGCATCCGACCGCGCTCCGGATGCCGTGAGCAGCAATTTCAGCTTGTCGGCCAGACCGTCGCAGGAGTAGGTCGTTGTGAATCCCATGAACTGAAACGAATACTCATGCTTTTGCCAGATGCCCGCGCTATGCGGCGCGGCCTCATCGGCGAAGGCGGCACTCGATGCGAGGACGGTGCAGAGCAAGCTGGCGGTTCCAACGAAGGCGAGCGTTACGGGGGTTGGCACGACACTCTCCATGATGGTTACCTATTGCAACTACTAGCATAACGAATTGCCCACGGGGCGGGTTGACAGCCGCCGGGCACGCCCGGCTCTACGCTCTCAGGGCACCGCGAGCGACTTGTCCAACGTCATGATGGCCCCAACCAGGTGATAGAACGTGCTTGCCGGGGCGGGCGAGTCGACGAGTTCACCCGACGGAAGCTGAACGTCGAACCATAGACCGGGGGTCGGGGTGTCGAGGTAGGGCAGCAGCGTGGCCGCGGCGGCGGCGGCCATCTCCCAATACCTGGTGTCATCCGTCAGCCGCGCAGCGAGCAGTGCGGCTTTGAGCCGTTCGGTCTGCGGCCAGAATCGGGCATTTGCATCATGGACCGACAAGTCATCGAGCAGCGCGTTGACCGCAACCTGATTGTGAACCCCCGATTGTTCTCCGATCGCAATCAGCCGCAGGGCCGTGTCCCGCAGCGCAGCGGGATGGCGGCTCTCGCAGCGAAGCAAGAGCCAGGCCCATTCGAATTGGTGGCCAGGTTCGATGATCCGGCCGGCCACTCCCGGCGCGGGACCCCAATCGGCCGTGAATGACTCCCCCAGCGATCCTGTGCCGCGGCGAATGAATTTTTGCGTTGCCAGGTCCACGATGTGCCGGGCCCAATCCGCCCATCCGGGATCGCTGCCCGTTTCCGCCCAGGCCAGACAGGCTTCCAACAAATGCATATGGGGATTCGATTCAAAGAAGCCGACAGGATCCTCATTCGAGCGAAATGCGCCGTTGTCCGCGCGGAACCGCGACTCGATCGCCCCGCGCAATTCGAGGGCGCGTTTCTCGAATTCGCCGCGCGCATCAAGCGCCGCCGCCGCGGCCGCGTAACCCAGCAGCGCGAACGCCTGGTCGTAGAGCAAAGCCCGATCGTCCAACGACGCTCCATCGACACTCGCCAGGGTTCGAAACACTCCATCCGGCCGCAAGTAGCGGGTGACGAAGTAGTCGTTTCCTCGTTGCACGATGCGCCGCACGTCACCCTTCCAGCCGAACCGCGGTGCTTGCGCAAACGCGTAGATCTGACGCGGGTGAACCCGAGCCCGCCGCGGATGCGGCAGGCCGGCGCCATTTTGTGCCAGCGTCTCGATGAAGCCGCCATTCCGGGGATCGATGCCGTGCTGCGCCCAAAGCGGATAGGCGGCTCCCGCCAACCAGCTCACGAGGCGGCTGCGCAAGGCCTCCAATTTCGTTTTAGGCGCAACATTACCGCTGTTCTTCATGCACCGATTGTGACATGACTCGGCGGCCTTTTCAGGCCGACCAGCGGCACCGGGCGCGTCGCGTTTAGCTCGCGGCGGATTGGATCACGCGGATGACGACCATCACGACGGCAACGGCGAGGTAACCGCGCAGCACGATCATGCACGTCCGCCGCATGGGTGTCAGCTGCAGCGGGCCGATGGCGCCGAGCTCGGGCATGCGCCAGGCCATCCGCGCACCCTCCAGTTGGTCGGGATCCGTAGGCCGGCGCCGCTTCGCGCGCAGCGCATAGGCCACCGCGCCGATGATGCTGGCATCGATCAGGGCGATCGCGAACAGGATGCCGGGCAGGCTGAATCCGTGCTGCCGCGAGACTCCCGATGCGACTGCCCCGGCATCGGTGAAGTGCCCGTACTCGGCTGTTCCCTTGAAGGCCTCCGCGCAGAACGCGATCATCGCGACGGCACCGACGGTGACCAGCACAATGCCGATGATGAGATCCACGCGCTCATACTTGATGAAGCGCGCTCCAATCCGCTTATCGATGACGTAACTCTGCTGGAAAAAATAGCTGCCATGGCGCAACGGTCGTGCCGACGATGGCGATGATGAGCAGCGAACCGCTCGAACCGCCTGAATTCCCCCGTGCTCACCGCGGCGATGATCATGACCGCGGCTGCAGCCGAAGCGTGCGTGGTGCAATCGCCTGGTACACAATGCTCGCCATGAATCGACGGAGTCGAATTGGCCTCTCCGGCTGTGTGCTGGCGGCTGTCATGCTGCTGGCTCGAACATGCTGGGCGGCCCCGGGGCCCACCCAGGATGACCATGGCGCGGAAGTGGGCCGTCCGGCCATCCTCGTGTTCGCAGCGGCGCTGACCGATGTGCTCGAGAAACTGGGAGCGGATTTCGGCAAGTCGACCGGAATCGGGGTGAAATTCGTTTTCGCTGCGAGTTCCGTTCTGGCGCGGCAGATCGAGGCGGGGGGGTCCGCCGATATATTCTTTTCCGCCGATCGCGACTGGATGGATTACCTGCAAATGCGAAAGCTCATCCAAGCCGAGTCGCGGCGGGACCTGCTCGGCAACCGGCTGGTGCTGGTCGCACCGGCCGCAAGTACCCTCAGTTTGAAGATCGCACCGCATTTCGAGTTGGCGGCCGCGCTCGGTAAGGGCCGCTTGGCGACCGGAGACCCGGATTCGGTGCCGGTCGGACGCTATGCCCGCGCGGCGCTCAGTACGCTCGGAGTGTGGAATAGTGTGGCGGATCGCATCGTGCGGGCCGAGAATGTTCGTGCGGCGCTGGCCTTCGTCGAACGCTCCGAGGTGCCGCTCGGCATCGTCTACAGGACCGATGCCCTGATCGACAGGGGAGTACGGATCGTGGATACGTTCCCGGCCGAATGCCATCCACCGATTAGCTATCCGATTGCGCTCACGGTGGGCGCGAGAAGTGTGGCCGCACAGTTCGCGGATTACCTGGGCAAGCCGGCGGTCGGGGCAGTTTTCGTCCGATACGGATTCATCGCGTTGCACTGATGCCAACCGCACACCGAACCGAACACCCCATTGACGCTTCAGAGGAGTTTCTCGCCTTGAATTCAAGTCCAATATTGCCGATCGATCTGCGCAGCGACACCGTCACCCAACCCTCGCCGGGCATGCGCGCCGCCATGGCCGCCGCTCCGGTGGGCGACGATGTTTACGGCGACGATCCGACCGTCAACGAGCTGCAACGGGTGGTCGCCGAACGCTTCGGCTTCGAAGCCGCGTTATTCTTTCCAAGCGGGACGCAAAGCAATCTCGCCGCGCTGATGGCGCATTGCGGCCGCGGCGACGAATACATCGTCGGCCAAGACGCGCATACCTATCGGTATGAGCAGGGGGGCGCCGCCGTTCTCGGCAGCATTCAGCCGCAACCGCTCGAAAACGACGCGGACGGCGGAATTGCCTTGGAGCGCATCGCCGCTGCGATCAAGCCGGACGACACACATTTTGCACGCACGCGCCTGCTGGCGCTGGAGAATACGATGGGCGGCCGAGTCCTGCCGCCCACGTATCTTCGCGACGCGACGACGTTTGCGCACACCCGCGGCTTACGTACCCATCTGGATGGCGCGCGCCTATTCAATGCCATCGTCAAGTCGAAACTGGACGAGCGCACCGCGGTGGCCGGGTTCGATTCGGTGTCGGTGTGTCTTTCCAAGGGGTTGGGCGCTCCGGCGGGGTCGGTCCTGCTGGGTTCCCAAGACGTGATCGCCGAGGCACGGCGCTGGCGAAAAGCGTTGGGGGGCGGCATGCGACAGGCCGGAATCCTCGCCGCGGCGGGACTCTATGCACTCGAACACAACGTTGCCCGTCTCGCGGAGGATCACGACAATGCGGCCTATCTCTCCGAGGGCCTGCGTGATCTGGGGCTCCCGGTCGAGCCTCCGCAGACCAATATCCTCTACGTCGACATCCCGGCACCCCACGTGACGCCGTTGACGGAGCATCTTGTGGGGCGCGGAATCCGAGCCTCGGTGGCCGAGCACACACGCCTCGTGACGCATTTGGATCTACCGCGGGCAAAGATCGACGCCGCGCTGCGGGCGTTCCGCGAGTACCCGGGCTGGTAGTCGCGGCTAGGACGCCGGTATCGTGAAGGAAAATCTGGCGCCGCCGCCGGGGCGCCTGAGGGCGTGTATGACGCCGCCATGGGCGTTGACGATCGCGCGGCATATGGACAGCCCAAGTCCGGCGCCTCCCCGATTGCTTTCATCGCGCCCGCGGTGAAATTTTGCGAATAGTTGTTCCGGATCTCCCGGCGGAAAACCGGGGCCGTCGTCGTCGACCAGGACTCGGATGAACTCCTCCTCGACGTTTCCAATGATCGTAACGTCGGTTCCCGGCGGCGTGTGTTTGGCTACATTCTCCAAGAGGTTCTTGAAGACCTGCACCACGAGAGCGCCATCGGCGTGAACGGCGGGCAGGTCGTCGGGCAGCAGAAGTTTCACGGGATGGCTTGCCAACCGATCACCGAGACGCGCGAGTGCGGAATTGACGAGATCCCGCACCTTCAGCCAATCTCGGCGCAACGCTACCTGTCCGGATTCGAGGCGCGCCAACTCCAGGACATTTGAGATGATCTCGGACATCTCATTCGCCTTGTTCTCTATTTGTGCGGTCAACTCTGCGCGTACATTGCCCTCAGCCGGGAGGGACGGGTCATTCAGAGCGCGGCCGGCGCTTGCAATGACGGCCAACGGTGCCCGCAGATCATGCGAGATCGACGCCAGCAGGGTATTCCTCAAGCTTTCGGTCTCTGCATTCACACGCGAGCGTTCGGCCTCTTCCGCAAACTCGGCCCGCTCCAGAGCAAGCGCGATTTGACCCGCAAAGGTCTCCAAGAGATGGCGTTGTTCCGGCAGCAGCAGCCGTCGTCGCTGGGTCGGTTGGACGGCCAGAACCCCCAGGGTGCGTTGGCTTCCCACGAGCGGCAGGTATTGCGCCGGCGCCGCCGGCAACGTATCGGTTCCAAGGCCTGCGGGCGCGCCGTGGTCGAACACCCATTGTGCGATCGAAAGATCCGCGCCCTTGAGAGCGTCGGGTCCAGGCGGCCCCGGGGGATACCGCAATCGGCCCCCGGATTCCGGGACTAGAACGACAACGCTGCTTGCGAACGTTTCGGCGACATGTTTGATGGCGACGCGGGCCAGATTTCCCAGGGTTCGCGTGGCTGCGAGTTCGCGGCTCATGGCGTACAGCAATGAGGTGCGGCGTTCCCTGGCGCCGGCCACTCGGGTCTGCGCGCGCACGTTTGCCATCAAGGTCGCAATCGTCAGCGCCACCGCGAGCATGACGCCGAAGGTGACCACATATTGAAAGTCCGATACCGCAAAAGAAAAACGCGGCGGCACGAAAAAAAAGTCGAACGCGACCACATTGAGAATGGCGGCAGAAATCGCCGGACCTCGGCCGAGCCGCAGGGCCGCGATCGTGGCGCCAAGCAGATAAATCATCACGAGATTGGTTTGTGCGAAATAGGGGTTCATCACCGCGGCCAATCCGGTGCAGGCCGCTGAGATGGCGACTGCCTCCCAGTATCGACCCCAGGGCATTTCTCGTGGTCCGCTCGACCAAGCGCGCAATGAATTGCGCCGCAAGGGAAGCTCGCGCCGTGCGATCACCGAGACGTCGAACCCGCCGTGGGCGCGCACCAGCTTGGTGGCAGTTGACGGGCGGAGCAACGATCTCCAGCCGAACCGTCGCGGCTCGCCCACGACGATGCGCGTGATGTTGCGCAGCCGCGCATACTCGGTGACCGCGGCCGACGCCGACGGACCGTCCAGAGTTACCGTCTGCGCGCCCAGCGATTCCGCGAGCCGCAATATATCGATACGGCGGTTCCGCATTGCTTCGTCGAGCTTCAGCATGGCGGGCGTCTCGACCGATACCACGATCCATTCGGCGTCGAGGGCATCCGCAAAGCGCTTCCCAACCCGGATCAACTGCTCGGCTTGGTCGTCGAGCGCAACCGCGATCAAGAATCGATCGCGCGCCAGCCAGGGTTTCGAGGACCGGCCCTGATCGCTGTAGGTCCGCGCCGCCGCATCGACGCGATCGGCTGTGCGGCGCAGGGCGAGCTCCCGCAGCGCAAGTAGATTGGGCTCCCTGAAGAAGCGCTCGGTGGCGGCGGATGCCTGCTCTTTGGTGTAAACCTTACCTGCACGCAAGCGGGCGAGCAGGTCGCCGGGGGACAAATCGATCAGTTCGACTTCGTCCGCTTGATCGAAGACCCGGTCCGGGACGGTTTCGCGTTGGCGCACCCCGGTAATCCCCGCAACGACATCGTTCAGACTTTCCAGATGCTGGACATTCAAGGTCGTCCAGACGTTGATTCCCGCGGCGAGAAGTTCCTCGATGTCCTGCCAACGCTTGATGTGCCGGGGTCTTGGCTCTCCTTCGATGATATTGCTGTGGGCCAATTCGTCCACCAGCAGCACGGACGGACGGCGCTTGAGGGCGGCATCGAGATCGAATTCACGACGAACGATCCCGCGGTAGCGGATTTCCAAAAATGGCAGCTGCTCCAGCCCCTGCAGCAGCTGCTCCGTCTCGATGCGCCCATGCGGCTCGACATATCCGACGGCCACGTCCACGCCGGCGGCGCGGGCGGCGCGGGCCGACTCGAGCATCGTATAGGTCTTCCCAACGCCGGCAGATGCGCCAAAGTATATCTTGAGCCGTCCCCGGCACGCGGATGCTTCCTGCGCCTTGAGCGCCGTCAGCAGTTCATCAGGATTGCCGCGAGCCTTCATTCATTAGCGCCGCAGGCGACTTTTTCCAATGAACTAGCGGAGCGAATCCAGCGCCAAATTGAGCTGGAGAACATTGACCCGTGCCTCGCCGAGGATGTCGAACAGGACCCGCTGCTGATGTTGGGTAACGAGCGCTTGAACCGTCGTGAGCGGCAAGTTTCGCAGGCGCGCAACGCGAGACGCTTGGTATTCGGCCGCGGCCGGACTGATCTCGGGATCCAAACCGCTGGCGGAGGCCGTGACGAGATCGACCGGCACCGGGCGGGTATTCTCCGGGTCAGCGTCATGCAAGAGCTTGACCCCGGCGGTGACCCTGTCGATCAACGCCGGGTTCAATGGTCCGAGATTCGAGCCGCCCGATGCCAGGCCGTTGTACGCCTGCGGGGCGGTTGCCGAAGGACGTCCCCAGAAGTACTTGGGGTCAGCAAAATTCTGGCCGATGAGCGAGGAACCGACGAGTACTTTGCCCCGGTGGATGAGGCTCCCCGCCGCCTGCGAGGGAAAGACTGCCCTTACCAACCCCGTGATTGCCAGGGGATATGCCACCCCCAACAGCATCGTCATCACAAAGAGCAGGCTCATGCTCGGGCGTATATAACGGGTGAACATGCATTTCTCCTCAAGCGAGGCCCGCTGCGGCCAGGACCAGGTCGATCAATTTGATTCCCGGGAAGGGTACGACGATACCGCCCAGCCCGTAAATCAGAAGGTTGCGACGTAACAAAGGGCCCGCGCCCAAGGGGCGATACTTGACGCCCTTGATCGCCAGCGGAATCAGCAGCACGATGATGAGCGCGTTGAATATCACCGCCGAGAGAATCGCGGAATTCGGGGTGGCCAGCCTCATGATATTCAACGCCGAGAGCTGCGGGTACGTGCTGGCGAACGCGGCGGGTATGATGGCGAAGTACTTGGCGACATCATTCGCAATACTGAACGTCGTCAGGGAACCGCGGGTCATGAGCATTTGTTTGCCCGTCTCGACAATCTCGATGAGTTTCGTGGGATTCGAGTCGAGATCGACCATGTTGCCCGCTTCCTTGGCGGCTTGCGTGCCGGTATTCATCGCGACCGCCACGTCGGCCTGCGCGAGGGCCGGTGCGTCGTTCGTGCCATCGCCCGTCATCGCCACCAAACGGCCCTGGGCTTGATGATGGCGGATCAATTTCAGCTTGGCCTCCGGGGTTGCCTCGGCCAGAAAGTCGTCGACGCCCGCTTCCGCGGCGATGGCGGCGGCGGTGAGCCGGTTATCGCCGGTAATCATGATGGTCTTGATGCCCATGTGCCGAAGGTCGGCGAACCGCTCCTTGATGCCGCCCTTGACGATATCCTTCAGGGCGACGACGCCAAGTACCCGCACGCCGTCGCAGACGACCAGCGGCGTGCTTCCCTGTTTCGCCACCGTCTCCACGATGCCCGTGACCGCCTGGGGAAACGGGCGCCCGAGCGCCGCCACGTGCTTCATGATCGCATCGGCAGCGCCTTTGCGAATCTGGCGTTCGCCGAGATTTACCCCGCTCATCCGGGTTTGCGCCGAAAAAGGGATGAAGGTGGCATTCAGCGCCTTGATGTCGCGCTGGCGCAAATTGAAATTCTGTTTCGCGAGGACGACGATGCTGCGGCCCTCCGGCGTTTCGTCGGCGAGAGAAGCGATTTGGGCGGCATCCGCCAACTCTTCCTCCGTCACCTGCGGAGCCGGCAGGAACACGGAGGCCTGCCGGTTTCCGAGAGTGATCGTGCCCGTCTTGTCGAGCAACAGAATGTCGACATCCCCCGCGGCCTCGACTGCGCGGCCGGAAGTTGCAATGACATTGGCCTGCATCATCCGGCTCATGCCGGCGACGCCGATGGCCGACAGCAATCCGCCGATCGTCGTGGGGATGAGGCATACCAGCAAAGCCACCAGCGCCGTGATCGTAATCGGCGTCCCCGCCTTGGCCGCTTCCACGCTAAAGATCGAGAAGGGCAGCAGGGTCACTATCACGACGAGGAATACCAGCGTCAACGCCACCAGCAAGATGGTCAGCGCGATCTCATTCGGCGTTTTTTGACGTTTCGCGCCTTCAACCATCGAAATCATGCGGTCGAGAAACGTCTCACCGGGGTTGGCGGAAATGCGCACGATGATCCAGTCGGACAATACGCGCGTGCCGCCGGTAACCGAGGAAAAATCGCCGCCCGACTCACGGATCACCGGCGCCGATTCGCCCGTAATGGCGCTTTCGTCGACCGAAGCGGCGCCTTCGACCACCTCGCCGTCTACCGGGATGACGTCGCCGGCCTCTACCAGCACGAGATCGCCGCGCCGAAGTTCTTCTGCTTTGACGCTGCCCGTCGAGCGATCGCTCAAGGTCGAATCGGCGATTTTCTTGGCGAGAACGGTCTGCCGCATGTCGCGCAGCGCCGAGGCCTGAGCGCGGCTGCGTCCCTCCGCCAGCGCCTCGGCGAAGTTGGCGAAGAGCACGGTGAAGGCAAGCCACACCGTAATCGCCAGAATGAAACTCGGCGGCGCCTCCCCATGTCCCGCGACCGCTCGGGCATAGAGCAGCGCGGTCGCGATGGTGCCCACATAGACGACGAACATCACCGGATTTCGGGCTTGAACACGAGGATCGAGCTTCCTGAAAGTCTCGACTAATGCCGGACCGAGCAGCTTTCGATCCAGGAGCGCCAGTTGGGTACGTGCCATGGTGTTCTTTAGTGGGCTTGGAAAAGCATGAAGTGTTCGACCACCGGTCCAAGGGCGAGGGCCGGCACGTAGTTGAGCACTCCGATCAAGAGAATGGTGCCGATCAGCAACGTGATGAACAGAGGGCCGTGGGTGGGCATGGTCCCCTCGGTGACCGGAATGCGTTTTTTCGACGCCAGCGACCCGCCGATGGCCAGCGCAGCAATGATCGGCCAGAACCGACCCAACCACATCGCTACTCCGAGCGCCAGATTATAGAACGGCGTATTCGCCGATAATCCGGCGAACGCGCTGCCGTTGTTGTTGCCGGCGGAGGTGAACGCGTACAGAATTTCACTGAAGCCGTGAGCTCCGGGATTGGAGACACCCGCCTGACCGCCGAGCGTCACGACCCCGATGGCCGTGCCGACCAACACGACCATCGGCGTGGTCAGGATGAAGATCGACGCGAGTTTCATTTCCCGCGCTTCGATCTTCTTGCCCAGGTATTCCGGCGTTCGGCCGATCATCAGTCCGGCAATGAACACCCCGAGGATCGCAAAGATCAGGATCGTGTAGATGCCCGTTCCCACGCCTCCCGGCGTGAGTTCGCCGAGCTGCATCAGGAATAGCGGAACGAAACCACCCATCGGCGTCATCGAGTCATGCATGCTGTTGACGGCCCCGCAGGATGTTGCGGTGGTTGCCGCGGCGAACAAGGCCGAGGCCGCGATGCCGAAGCGCGTTTCCTTTCCCTCCATATTGCCGCCCGACTGCAGGGACGTCGCCTGGCTGTCGACCCCATTCTGCGCGAACAATGGATTGCCGGTCTGTTCGCTCACAAACGCCGTCGCCGCCAACACCGCAAATAGAACCAGCATCGCAATCATCAACGCCCAGCCCTGGCGGGTATCTCCCACCATCGACCCGAATGTGTAGGTGAGCGCGAACGGGATGAGAAAAATGGCGGCTATTTCCAACACATTGGACAGCGTCGTCGGGTTTTCGTACGGATGAGCGGAGTTCGCGTTGAAGAATCCTCCTCCGTTGGTGCCTAGTTCCTTGATGGCTTCCTGCGAGGCGACCGGACCCATCGGCAGCGTCTGCGCCTGCGTCGTGACGGATTCGGTAACAGGGTTGCCCTTCTCGTCCTTGATCGCGTTGCCGTCGGCATCGGTCTTCGGATTGTCGAACGTGAGCTTCTCGATCGTGGTCGCAGTCTCGTACGAAGCGAAGTTCTGAATCACGCCTTGACTGACGAGGGCGAGCGCCAACACGATGGACAGCGGCAGGAGCAGATACAACGATGACCGGGTGATGTCGACCCAGAAATTGCCGATGCGATCGGCGCTGTGCCGGATGAAGCCTCGAATGAGCACGATGGCGACGGCGAGACCCGTGGCGGCGGAGAGGTAATTCTGCACCGTGAGTCCGGCCATCTGCGTCAGATAGCTCATCGTAGACTCGCCCGAATACCCCTGCCAGTCGGTATTCGTCACGAAGGCAACCGCGGTATTGAACGAGGAATCCGCGCTCACCGCGGCGAGATGTTGCGGGTTCAGGGGCAACCACGGCTGGAGCCGTTGGAGGCTGTAAACGACCAGTGCTCCAAGCAGATTGAAACCCAACAGGGCAACGGCGTAGTGAGACCAGGTCATTTCCTTGGACGGGTCGGTTCCGCACATGCGATAGATCAAGCGCTCGACAGGCCTGCCGATGCGCGAGGCAAAGGTATCCCGGCCCTCCATCACGGCGGCGATGTATTTCCCGAGGGGTTTGGCGCAAGCGAGCACCGCCCCCAAGATGAGCACGGCAAGCACAGCGAACTTGGTGGTGGCGTCCACGCTAAAATCGCTCCGCCCAGATCAAGGCGTAAACCAGGTAGCAGAAGAGGGCGAGCGCAATCAAGCTGCCCAACACGTGTTCCATGCTCACCGGTCTTCTCCTATACGATCGATGCCCATCACGAGGCCGATCGTTGCCAACAGCAACACCAGAAATAGCGTCAGGTAAATGGCATCCATGGGGGTATGCGGCTCTTATTTTTCGGAGATCATGAGCTTATCGATACCGATATAAATACCGCGTAAAAAGTGGCTACACTTGGCGGCGAACGGGCAGACTCAGGATGGGATTTAAGGCAAGCTGATCCGCAGAATGGCGTATTTCATGCAACAGACCAGGGCCCGGCGCGGGAAGCTGCGCATCTATTTCGGCGCGTCGGCGGGCGTCGGCAAGACGTTCGCGATGCTGCTGGCCGCACGTGCGCTGCGCGGCGAGGGCCGCGATGTCGTGGTCGGCGTCGTAGAGACCCACGGCCGCTCCGAAGCGGCGGCGTTGCTCAACGCTTTGGAGGATGTGCCCGCGCCCGCTAAAACGCTGCCGCAGCGGGGCAGGGTGTTCGCCGATTTCGATCTGGATGCCGCACTCAAGCGCCATCCCGCGCTCATTTTGGTCGACGAACTGGCGCATTCCAATCCGCCGGGTGCTCGCCATCCGAAGCGCTGGCAGGACGTCGAGGAATTGCTGGCGGCCGGGATCGACGTGTTCACCACCCTCAACGTCCAACACCTCGAGAGTCTCAACGACGTGGTGGGCGGCATCACGAACATACGCGTGTCGGAGACCGTACCGGATACGGTGTTCGACGGCGCGGATGAAGTCGTCCTGGTCGATATCCCGGCCGAGGAACTACGGGCGCGCCTGCAGTCCGGCAGGGTCTACGTCCCGGAGACGGCGTCGCGCGCCGATAATTTCTTCCGCAAGGGCAATTTGATGGCGCTGCGCGAGCTTGCGCTGCGGCGCACCGCCGAGCGTGTCGAGGGGGACGTTCAAGCGTATCGCATCGATAAATCCATCGGCTCGGTCTGGAAAACCGCCGCGGCATTATTGACATGCGTAGGCCCCGGAGAGGGTGCGGAACGCGTGGTGCGCGCCGCCGCGCGTCTGGCGACTCAATTGAATGCGGACTGGCATGCCATCTACGTAGAGACACCGGCCCTGCAGCGCTTGCCCGCAGCGCGGCGCGAGACGATCCTCGCGACCCTGAACCTCGCGCAGAAACTGGGTGCAACCACGGCGGTTATTGCCAACCCGGAAGTCGCGGAGAGCATGATCGCCTACGCGCGCAAGCACAATCTGTCCAAACTCGTCATCGGTCGCGACCCCGCGCGCCGCTTGTGGCCGTGGCAACGATCGAGCGGCCAGAAGCTCGCGTGGCTGGCACCCGATATCGACTTGATCGAAATCGGTCGAAGCACCGGGAGCTCTCCAAGCGAAATGCGGCCGCCCGCGGCCGACACCCTGACGGGAAGCGACGCGCTGACGGGAACCGACGCGCTGACGGGAACCGATGCGCTGATGGGAACCGATGCGCTGATGGGAACCGATGCGCTGACAGGAACCGGTGGCCTGACAGGTACCGAGGCCTCCGAGCGCGGCAGGCGAAGGGGCCTGCGCTATGTGTGGGCAGCGGCCGGTTGCGCCGCGGTGACGTCGCTGTCGATGCCGTTGGCGGCGCACTTCGACCGCTCCAATATCGTGGCCATTTATCTCCTCGCTGTGGTGCTCGTCGGCGTGCGCCTGGGCCGCGGTCCGGCGGCGTTCGCGGCGGTCTTGAGCGTGAGCGCGTTCGATTTCTTTTTCGTGCCGCCGAGGTTTTCATTCGCGGTGAGCGACGTGCAATATTTTCTGACGTTCTGCATCATGTTGACGGTTGGTCTGATAACAGGGCAGCTGACCGCCGGTCTGCGCTCTCAAGCGCGCGTTGCGCTGCACCGCGAGGAACGCGCCGCCGCGCTATACGAGATTGCACGCGCTTTGTCGGGGGCGGTCCAATTCGATCAGGTCGTCAAGATCAGCGACGAGTCCATCGAGCGCACATTCCACGCTAGCGCGGCGCTGCTGCTGCCCGATGCGGCGGGCCGGGTTAGTTTGGCGTCCGCGCGTTCCGAGCCGTCGCTTCGCGTGGATACCGCCATTGCGCAGTGGGCTTTCGACCAGGGCCATCCCGCCGGCGGCGGCACCGATACACTGCCGGGCAGCGAGATTCTGTACATTCCGTTGCGTGCTCCGGCCCAGGCGCGCGGGGTGCTGGCGCTGCGTCCGAAGAATCGGCGGTTGCTCAAGATACCCGAGCAGCGGCAGCTTTTGGATACCTTCGCCGCGCTGATCGCCATCGCGCTCGAGCGGGTCCACTACGTTGGAGTCGCTCAGGATGCTCTGGTGCGCATGGAGTCGGAGCGATTGCGCAATTCGCTGCTGGCCGCGTTGTCCCATGACTTGAGAACCCCGTTGACCGTGCTCGTGGGTCTGGCGGAATCGCTGGCAATGACCAAGCCGGCCCTGTCGGCGGTGCAAGCGGAAACGGCGGAAGCCATCCAGGACGAAGCGAGACGCATGAGCACCCTCGTCAGCAATCTGCTCGATATGGCTCGCATCGAGAGCGGCGAAGTGAGGCTGGACCTGCAGTGGCAGCCGTTGGAAGAAGTGGTGGGAGCCGCGCTCGACGCCACGAGACATATGCTGAAACAGCATCGACTCGAAGTACGGCTGCCGCGCGAGTTGCCGTTGGTGCGCTTCGACGCCCTGTTGATTGAACGTGTGCTGGTCAATTTGCTGGAAAACGCGTCGAAGTACACGCCGGCCGGCAGCCATGTGGTCCTCTCCGCCGAGGTTGTCGCGGACCAGATCAAGATCTCCGTGGCGGACGACGGTCCGGGATTGCCGGCCGGCCGGGAGGAGGCACTGTTTCAAAAATTCGCACGCGGCGATCGCGAATCAGCAACTCCGGGAGTAGGTCTCGGCTTGGCGATCTGCCGGGCGATCGTCGAGTCCCACCACGGCACCATCGTCGGCATCAATCAGCCGGACGGCGGCGCCGCGTTCTCCTTCATGTTGCCTCTCGGCACGCCGCCCGTCGCTGCCATGGAAGTGGAATCCGAGACCACCGATGGCTGAGCCGTCTCCCGTCGCGATTCTCGTCGAAGATGAACGCCAAATTCGGCGCTTCGTACGTACGGCCTTGGAGACCGAGGGATGGAGCGTCGTCGAGACGGAAACCTTGCGTCAAGGGCTGACGGACGCGGGAACCCGAAAGCCCGACCTCATCATCCTGGACTTGGGGTTGCCCGACGGCGACGGAATGGAATTCATCCGCGATGTGCGCGGATGGTCGCCCGTTCCCATCATCGTGCTGTCAGCACGGGTAGGCGAACAGGACAAGATCGAGGCGCTCGACGCCGGCGCGGACGACTATCTCAGCAAGCCCTTCAGCGTGGGCGAGTTGCTGGCGCGGGTGCGCGCGGCCTCGCGCCGGCTTCAGGCCGCGGGCGCCGCTCACGGCGCAAGCTTTCAATTCGGCGACATCACCGTCGATATGAGCTTGCGCTCCGTGCGCAAAGGCGCGGCCGCGGTGCATTTGACGCCCATCGAGTATCGGCTCTTGACCCTTCTGGTCACAAATGCCGGCAAGGTGTTGACACACCGGCAGATTTTGCGCGAGGTGTGGGGTCCCTCGCACGCCGACGACGGGCATTACGTACGGGTGTACATGGGGCACTTACGGCACAAGTTGGAGGACGACCCAGCCCAGCCTAAACATATCCTGACCGAGACTGCCGTCGGCTATCGTCTGGTCCAGAGCGCCAGGGTCTAGACCCGCAACGGGCGTGGTCGGCGGCGTGCGCGCTGGAGGTCCCGGGGCGTATCGACGTCGAGTTCGGCGGACGGCAGATTCGTGAGCGAGATCGCGTGCTGGGGCAGCCGGCGCACCAGCTCACGCAGGCCTGCATCTCCGGTAATTGTCCGGGCGTGGGCGTAGAGCCACCGCGGCAGAATGAGCGGCGCTCCGGCATGGGATTCCACCCGGCGTGCAGCGACCCTGCGCCGCGCGCCACACCAGCGCGCGATCAAGCGCGCGATATCCCGACGCTGAAGTTCGACGAGGTCGACCGGCAGCAACAAGATTCCGGCGGAATGCCGCGCCCGGCGCACGCCGAGGCGAACCGAGCTTGCGAGCCCCGCAGCCCTATCCGCATTGGCGACGAAAGCCACTGAACGACGGGAAAAACCCAATGCGTACCTTACCGCGCGAGGCGGGATGACGACGATGATGCCGGTAGCCGCCCGGAACGGCGACAGAGTGCGGATCGTGCGACGCAGAAGCGACAGACCCTGGATGCGGGCGAGCGCCTTCGGCTGTCCGAGCCGAGCGGAGAATCCGGCAGCGAGCACCACGATCCGCAACTTCGCCGCCGGCATGAGGCTCCGGGGACTCATCCCGCGTTTCATTGGTATCATGGGAGCATGACGAGGAATAACGCGCAATTGCAGCACCGGCCGTTTTTGATGCCCATCTGGCTGTCGGTGCTGGGCGCGCTGGTCGTAATGAGCTTCCTGGCTTTCGAAGTCTGGATTTGGGCCACGGCGGATTCGACCATCATTATAGTGGTCCGGCACGCGGAAAAAGAACTCGGCAGCGGCGACCCGCCGCTCAGCTCCGCGGGTCAGGCGCGGGCCGAGCTATTGGCCGGCATGTTCGGCGACGTTCATGCGCCGGGGCACATCGACGCCATTTACGTGTCGCCGACGGTCCGCAGTGAAATGACGGCGGCCCCGTTGGCCGCGCGCCTCGGCCTCACGCCCATCGTGGCTCCGCCGCATGATGCGCGGAGTCTGGCGCGGCGCGTGCTCCACGAGCACTCGGGCGGCAGGGTCTTGGTGGTCGGGCACAGCGATACCGTACCGGAGATCGTCCAGTCACTGACCGGCGCAAAGGGATTGCCGCCGATCGGAGAAGCGGAGTACGGCACCATGTACATCGTCACGGCGCCCCGCGTCGGGCGCGCGGATTTTTTGCGCCTGACTTATTAGACCTGACCTATTTCAATATGTCGTCGCGCGCAGCATGATGGCTTTGCGCACAAACTCGACATGCCGGCCGATGCCGAAATTCGCCATTACCGCATCGCGAATGCGACGGCTTCCGTCGATCAGATAAGTGGCGCGCCGCACTCCAAACCCCAGGGGCCCGTTGACGCCATACATCTTAATCACCGCTTTGTGCTGGTCTGACAGCAGGGCGAACGGCAGTTCGTATTTCGACCGGAACTTGGCGTGGGCTTCCGGGCTTTGCGGACTGATCCCGACCACGCGCAGGCTGGCGTTCTTCAATTCGCTCTGCAGGTCACGCAGCGCGCAGGCTTGGCGGGTGCAGCCGGGAGTGAAATCGGAAGGATAGAAATACAGGACGGTGGCGCCGGCGTTCAGAAAATCCGTGAGCGATCGATCCTTGCCGGTGTCGTCCGGAAGCGTAAATTCCGGCGCACGTTCCCCTGTTTTCAACATCCGCGCGCACCTCCTACGAGGCATCGTAGCGAGTTTCGGCGCCCCGATGTGCGGAGTTTTGGCACAATTAGGCCTTTGCTGCTACTATTCGTGGCCCTGAAAGGGGGAGTAGCTCAGTTGGGAGAGCGTCGCGTTCGCAATGCGAAGGTCGAGGGTTCGATCCCCTTCTCCTCCACCATCTAATTGGGGTCACGCCTCGGTAGCTCAGTGGATAGAGCGAGTGCCTCCTAAGCGCTAGGTCGCAGGTTCGATTCCTGCCCGGGGCACTATTGCCATCCGGGGTAACGCTATTCGGGCACGGTCGGCACAGGCGCATCGGGTTGGGATGCCCAGGCGGAGCGGAGCATGGCGATGGCCGCATACGCGATGACGACCGTGACGGCCCAGCGCATCAGCGTGAGGTGGTCGCCGAGCATCTTAACGAGCGGAAAAGCGGCGATCGTGCCGACGATTCCGCCGAGCGTGAGCCCGACCGCGACCGCGGGCGCAAAGCGGCCGGAGCGCAGGAAGCCGAGACTCGCCACCGGGATCAACACGCCGTCGCTCGCGATCATGATCGGGTAGGCGGCGATGGGGTGCATTCCGAGGAATGCGAGCAGCGCCATCGAGGGCGCATAGTTGCCGATGCCGACGCACATGAGCGCGCCGAGGACGAAATTTGCCGCGACCGCCACGGCGAACCGCCAGCCCGCGAGCCCCATCGCCGAACCGGTCGGCGGGATGATGCCGAGGTTGGTCATCGTGAAGAACCCGGCGGCGAGCAGCAGGGCCACGCCCATGAACACCTGGATCACGCGGCGACGCATTCGGCTGACGATTCCGGCGCCGATCCAGGCGCCCGCGCCGGCGCTGATGACCATCGCCATCAGGAGCGTGGGCTCGACCTGAACGGTCGTGATGAAGAGCGCCGCGCTGAAGAAGATCCCCACGGCATTGCCGACGTTCAGAGTTCCCGGGATCAGTTCGTCCGGCGGGTGCCCGCGCAGCTTGAACAACGCCGTGATCTGCGCGTAGTTGCCGATGCCGAGCGTGTCGAGAAAGCTCGTCACGCCGCCGATCACGACGTCGCCGCCGGACGGGCGGACCGGCCAGCGATGCCTGCGCGTCGCGACTACCCAGGCGACGACGACGGCGACCTCGACGGCCGCGAGGCAGGCATAGACGATCACTAGCGCCGCCGACATGGTTCCCCCGCGGCCGCTAATCCACCTTGCCAGAACATCGTCGGCCGGTTGTTAGTCTAGCCGACTCCTGCCGGTCGCTCTCGCCACAGAATCCGACACAGAATCTGAGCCGCGTCAACCGCGCCTCTCCGAATTGGCATATCATGAATTCTCGAGGCTGTGCATCAGGATTCATAACGAGTTGGGGGAAATTGTCATGACGGAAAACGTCTATAAGGTAATCGAGTTGGTAGGAACCAGCACGGAGTCTTGGGAGAAGGCGACCGCCGCCGCGATCAATCGCGCCAGCAAGACCCTGCGCGATCTGCGAGTCGCGGAAATCGTGAAGCTCGATGTGCAACTCAAGAATGGGAAGGTCGAAGCTTATCGGTCGCGCATCAGCGTCTCCTTCAAGTACGAGAGCAAAGGCTGACGCCCCGCGGGGAAGCTTCTACTTGCCGCGCGAACTGTGCGACGCGTATTTCCCGCGGACGGTATGCGTCGCTGTCATTGAACGCGCGGGAGAAATGCGCCGCCCTGACGATCGAGGGACTTTCGCTCAAGTAGCGGCGTTTCTCACCCTCCGACGTTGTAACATGCGCGCATTCGTAGCGACAGGCGGGACGGGCGCGGGTATTCCTATGCAAGAAGAAGCTGAAATCATCATCAATGGCACCCGATTGTCGGATTCCGAATCTATGACCATTCGAGTCGCCGTCGATACTCTCGCCAACGTGCTGGCCGAAGACCTCGGCGCGGAAGGCGACGGCAAAGCGCTGGCCGATCGGTATATGACGGCGCTCAGCCGAATTCTGTCGCTACTCGAGAGCCGCCAGACTCGCAAGCAGTGAAAGACTGCGTCGATCCGGCGGTTCCCGTACTTTATAGTACAAAGAATAATATCTTATGCTCAGCTCCGTAGGACGAACGCTCACGGCAGTCGCGTGCTTGGGCGTTGCCCTTTGTTATCCCGGGATGTCAGTGGCCGCCGATGCCTCCGGTGTGGGCGTCGCCCTCGAGGACGCGAAACAATATTTCACGGCGCCGCTGCGCTGGGACGCGGAAGATTGGACCTATTTCGGCGTGAGCCTGGCTGCGGTGGCGGCGGCTCATGAGTTCGACTCGACCGTCCGTACGCATTTCGCCACCGGTTCGAATGCAGTGCTGAACGCCAAGGACAAAAATAGCGTTCGCGACGCGCTTCCGGCGGCGGCCCTGATCGCCGGCACGTGGGCTGCCGCGGGATTTCTCGGTGATGCGGACGGTTACCGCGAGACCTGGCGGCTGCTGGAGGCCGGTGTGCTCAGTGCGGTGACCGGCGAAGCCCTCACCCTCGCCGGCGGGCGTGAGCGGCCGGATGCGACCACTTCGCCCAATCAATGGCGCAAAGGCGGTGACTCGTTTCCCTCGGTTCACGCGAGCGCGGCCTTTGCGATCGGCATGACGTTTGCGGAGTCCGGCAACGATGAATACCGGTGGATTCGGCGCATCCTGGGCTACGGCGTCGCCGCGGGCACGGCCTATATCCGCGTCAAGAACAATGTGCACTGGGTATCCGACACGGTGGCCGGCACGGCCCTGGGGATTGCGACCGCCCGCTTCGTGCTCAATCGGGAGAACGGCGTTCACGCCCACATCGGATTCCAGCCGCAAAAGGATGGGTGGATACTGAGCTACACTGTGCCCCTGCACTGATCGGCGGCACCCCGCGACCGACTAACCGCGCTGCCGATTCAGGCAGCGCTCGAAGCGCCCGTTGACCCGGTTCGCATACCACTGTGTCGTGAGCGGGCGAGTGATTTTCGGCCCGTGCAGTTCGATGCTCGGTACCGTCGCGCGCGGCAGCCTTCGATGTTCGGCAAGTTCTGCCAGAGCGAAGACGCGCTCGTAAACCGGGTTCTCTTCCAGATCCGCCGTCTTCCCTTCGGAGAGTGCGCGGTGAACGTCGTTATCGCCGGCCTCGAGACGCGGTCGGAGCGACCGCACCGCGAGTTCCGTCGCGCCGGGCGCGTTGGGGGTCCCGTCAGGCGCGAGGAGCGCTCCATCGGCGACCAGCGGTCTGCCGGAAGCGATGCTCACGGCGTGTTGGAACGCTGCATTCCGGCTCGCATACTGGCCGGCGTTGAAATCGGCAAATCTGTAAAGGTACCGATCGTAGGGCGCCCGGTAAGCCAACAAATGCGCGACGCCGAAGTAAACTCCGCCGCGACGCGTGAACACCTCGTCCGGGATGCTGGTTTTCACCGGATAGGGGTAGGGTTTCGCCGCGGCGAACCGTTCGGCGAACGCGACATGCACTTGCATGGGACCGCGCGTGCGAATCGGGTTGCGGTCGGCGAACAAGGTGCGGCCCAGCGGCACCGCTCCGATGAAATCCTGGTAGATGTCGCTCAATTCCTTCTCGGTCCTGGCGCTGTCGATACGATCGCCGTAAGTGCGTCCGGTCGGCGACTTCAGCTCCAGGACGCCATGCACGATCATCCGGGGTATCCCGGCGTGTGCCGCTCGCTCGTCGATTTCCCGCCAGGCGATCGCCGCCAGGCCGGGGATCACCGGATCGACGCGGAATCCCGATTCCTGCTCGATCACGGCGACCACCGCGCAGATGTTTTCGTGCGTGGGCGCGACGGCGAGGACGTCGAAGGCAGAATACAAATCGGCCGTCCATCCGGAGCGGTCAGCCACGGAGCGGGGCAGCGAACTGTCGATCAGAGCGCGGGTCTGCGCGGGACTCGCGGCGGCGGGCGCGTAGCTTTGCCTTTCCCCCGCGCAGCCCGCCAGCAATGCGACACCACCGACCAGCGCCCAGAAAGTGGCGCGGCTGCAACGCTCGCCGTTCATTATCTCCTGTGGTGGATCAAGTCGCGAACGCACAAGCCATGATACTCGCTGACCGCAATCGCCACAGGGCAACAGGCAGCGCCATTTCGGGGCGCGTGCTGTAAAATGTTCAAAATTGAGAATCGCTTGCAAACCAATCACCTACGGCTCAACTTAGGCAGGCTTGGGCAAGTCGATCCGCGACTCGCGCAGCCACCAGCCAAGACCGGAGTAAGTATGGAAGAAGTCGATGTCGAGCGCCGCGCGCTGGCAGAATACATGGCATCTCGCCGCGCCGCGATTCTCGATGCGTGGCGAAACGCCATCAAGCGAGATCCGGCGCTGAGTACCGGCGACTCGCTGCCTCGGGTGCAATTATTCGATCATCTCCCCGCCATGCTATCGACGTTCGAGCGCCAACTGCGCGAAGCGCCCGGCGATGCGGCGGCAGCGGCCAAAGACGCCGCGCAGGTGTCGGCGGCCGCCCACGGACTGCAACGCTGGCAGCAGGGCTATGATCTGCGCGAAGTCACCCGCGAGCTCGGCAAACTCAACGAATGCGTGGTCGCCGAATTGGACGCGTATACAGCCGTAAATCCGCAAATTTCGCACGCCGTGGTCGCGACGGCGCGCCGCGTGTGGGCGGCACTGTGCAGCACCGGAATCGAGGAGAGCGTCGGCCAGTACTTCCAGCTGCAGCAACAGGAAGCCGCGGGACATGTGGGCGATCTCGAGAGCGCTCTGGCCGAGATCCAAGAATTGGAAAAACAACGCGCCGACCTGTGGCATCAGGCGGCGCATGATTTGCGAGGTAATCTCGGCGTGGTGGCCAACGCCACGGTGGGCCTGGCGCATGGAGCGCTGCAAGAACAGACCCGCGACGATTTCGTCCGTATCTTGATGCGGAACGTGACGACGTTGCATCATCTGCTCGACGACGTTACGAGTCTTGCGCGTCTGGAAGCCGGCCGCGAGCAGCGCCGGATCGAACCGATCGACGTTTCGCCGATCTTCCAGCAGCTCTGCGAGGGTATTCGCCCGCTGGCGCAGCATCATCATTTGTTCCTGCGCTGCGAAGGACCGCCGGGATTCGCCGCGGACGGCGATGCGGTCAAGATTCGTCGGATTGCCCAGAATCTGATCCTCAATGCCGTCAAGTACACCCGCAATGGCGGCATCACCGTGATCTGGGGCGACTGCGGTGCGGACGACGGCAAGCGATGGGAATTGCGCGTCGTCGATACCGGACCCGGGATTCATTCGGGTTCCGCCAAGCCGCTGGCGCAGGCTCTGGGCAGCGTTGCCGAAGACCCGATGCCGGAGCCGGCGCGGGCCGAGAAGCCCAGTCGAGATGAAGCGGGCGAGGGGATCGGCCTGTCGATCGTCAAACGTCTTTGCGAACTCCTGGACGCGACCATCGATCTGAAGTCGGAGAAGGATGTCGGAACCACGTTCCGTATCCTGTTTCCCCGGACCTACGCCACGTAGGCGCCGCCGACTTCGCACGCGAATCGGCGTCTTGCATCGCGCGACGCTCACAAGACGAACGCCTCATACTGCCTTTCGAAATGAGAGAGCACGTGGCGCGGCACGGCCGGAGGCGCGCGCGGCGGGTGCAATTGCGACGCGAAGCATTGTACCGCTCGGGCCTTGGCCCGGCGGGCTTCGATCGACAGCGCGAACCGCCCCCAGCGGGCGTCCGCAAAGGATTTCGGATCCGCGTTGTGCCAGGACCAGAAGGGATAGCGCGCGAGGGCGATGCCGTGCGAGCGGGCGAGCGCGATGCAGATTTCCCCGATGGCATCATAATCGGTGTGACCGTCGCGTTCATAGGGTGCGATCAGCGTCATCCGAGGTTCGAGCAGAGCAAGCAGTGTATTGCGAATTCGATTCGCAAATTGAGCGGCCTTGCCGTCGGGCAGTCCTATGCGGATCACCGATACATGGGTCGGGCACAACTTGCGAAGCGCGCCTTTGAGTTCCTCGCGCCTCACGAGATCGAGGCCGCGCCACCGGGGAAACGCTGCCTCTCCGTCGGTGACGCTGACGATGGTGACCGCTCGACCGCCGACGGCCCACGAGTGAATCAGGCCGCCGGCCGCGAGCACTTCGTCATTCGGGTGCGGAGAGACGACCAGGAGGGGTCCATTCTGCGGCGTCCATTCCGGCCGGTCGGCCAGCAATTCGCGCCATCTCTCTTCCGGCGTCCGGACGTCTGTCGGAGCGCTAGCGGGCGTCGTCGGCATTTCCAGCTTGACGTGTTGCCATTTCCAGCTTGACGTGTTGCATAGCTGGAGAATTGCGCGCGACGCTCGACGCCGCCTATCGGAGAACGGTCACACTCCATGTAGGAGGCGAGCACCCGCGATGACGCAAATCTCGACCCTCATCCGCGCAATCAGCTATAAGGGACGGGTGACGTTGACTGCATGCCTCATCGCAACCACTCTGGCGGTCATGGCTCCTGCGGCTTTCGCGCATGACGCAGTGTTTGCGGATGGCGCCGCCGAGAGAGCCATTGCCCCACCGGGTGCGCCCGGCCCGGCCACCGGATTGGCGGATTCCGCAGCGCTGCGTGCGACGGTGTATGGCACACCGCCCGGGGATATTGCCCCCATGCCCGCCAAGGTGCCGCTGCTCGAGATCAACATGCGCATGCCCTGGGCACGGCCGCTTCCCGATGTTTTCTGGTTCGGCCGCGACCTTCGTGTATGGTTTTCGGCGCAGGACAAACCCGCACCGCTGGCGATCGTCATTTCCGGTACCGGCGGCGACGGCAACACGAGCGTGCTCTCTATTCTGCGCGGCGCACTGTACGGTGCCGGATATCATGTACTGACGGTGCCGTCCCCCACGTTTCCGGGGTTCATCGTCTCTGCTTCGACCACCGGAGTGGCCGGCGATCTCGTTCAGGACGGACATGATCTTTACTCGGCGATGCAGCGAATCGTGGCGCACCTGCCCGGCAAGGTGCAGATCACCGACATCGACATCCTGGGCTACAGTCTCGGCGGCGCCAATGCGGGTGTGGTCAAATCAATCGACGCGCGCGAGCACAAACTCAACATTCATCGCGCCGTGATGATCGAGCCCCCCGTGAGTCTGTTCGCCTCCGTGGGACGCCTCGACCGGCTGTTCGCCATGAGCATCGGGTCCGGGGATGCCGGTGTCGAGCGCTTGTACCAACGGATATACGCCCAGCTTGCGAACCTGTACCGCGCGTCGGATCGCGTGCATGTCGACGAGAATTTTCTGTTGACTGCCGCGGCGGCGGTTCTGAACTCGGACGCCGAGCTCTCGGCGGCGATTGCGCTCACGTTCCGCATCGACCTGATGAACATGTTCTTCGCAGGCGATCTGTACGCCGGCACCGGAGTCGTCGTGGATCCCAGGCATCCGCCGAAGGTCGGCGATTCCCTCGAGCAGGTCCAGCAGACTCTGCGCGGCAAACCATTTGCCGAATATTTCACGAAGGTATTTGCGCCGTACTACCTGAAACGCCGCCCGTCCTCCACCCCGGAATCCTTGATTGCGGAGAACCGGCTCGACATCATCGGCGACGCCCTGCGCAATGATCCGGACTACTATGTGCAGACGAACAGCGATGACTTGATTCTCGACGAAGCGGAACTCGCCTGGCTCGAGGAGACCCTGGGGCCGAAGATCGCAATCTACGATCACGGCGGACATCTGGGCAATGTCGGCGATCGCCGGCAGATTGCCGACATGCTGGACATGCTGGCGGGGCGATGGCGGGGCAGGGCCCCATGAGAGTTGCCGCGCTGGCGGCGCTTGCCGCCATGGGTCTCTGCGGCTGCGCGCCCGAGGGAATGATCATCCATCGCATGCCGGCTGAGACGCCGGCCGCGGACAATGCGGCCGCCATCCAGAGAGTCGCGTCGCTGGCCGCCGCCGCGAAGGCGGCCGAGCAGGCGCGAACGGACACGGAGGAGCGCGGTGAGGCAGCGGCCCCGCCGTTGACGCAGGCGGATGCGCCGCCGCCGAAGACGTACGATCCCTGGGAACGCTTCAACCGGTTCACTTACCGGTTCAACGCGCGATTCGACGAAACGATCTTCCTGCCCGTGTCCAACGGCTATCGCCGCGTGCCGTCGCCGCTGCGCTCCTGCGTCCACAATTTCTTCGCGAATCTCGCCGAGGTGGACGCCATCATCAACTACACGTTGCAGGGCCGGCTGGGACGCGGCGTGAAGGCATTGGGCAGATTCGCCGTCAACAGCACCATCGGTATCGGCGGGCTGTTCGATTTCGCCACCAAAATACACCTCGAGGACGCGCCCACGGGCTTCGGCACGACGCTGTCCAAATGGGGCATGCACCCAGGTCCTTACCTCGTGATACCCATTTTGGGGCCTTCGACACTGCGTGAGGCGGTGGGTCTCGCCGGCGACTACGGCACCTCCTACGGGGTCAATCTGGCCAACCTGTACCGTGGCAATGTGTCGTGGGCGCTCTGGCCGTTGAACGCCGTCGATCAGCGTTCGAACATCAGCTTCCGCTACTACTCCACCGGTTCGCCCTTCGAATATGAAACCATCCGCTTCCTGTATGTGCGCAAGCTGTTGCTGGAGGACGAAGGATTGCACAAGAAAAGCCCCAGGAAGCCGCGCGCGCCGGACCTGCCGGCGGGCCAATAGCGGCGAACAACGCCGGGTCCAATATGCGAATATTGCGCATGGACCTCTCCGCGTCCCGCGAACCAGCCCCGCCCCCGATCTCTTCCTTGCGCGATCGTGCGGGCGGCATCGTCGCCACCGCGACGGTGCTGGCACTGTTGTACTTCGGACGCGACGTGTTGGTACCGGTGACGCTCGCGGTCATTCTCAGTTTGTTGATAGCGCCCCTGGTGCGCGTCCTGCGAAGCGTCGGCTTGGGCCAGACGCTGTCGGTGCTGGTCGCCGTCTTGGGCCTGGCGCTCGCCGTGGGCGCGGCGGCCGCCGTCATCGGGATGCAGGTCGTCAAGATGACCGCAGGCCTTCCGCATTACGAGCAGACGATCCGGTACAAACTCGCCACCCTGAACGAGATCACCGTCGGACGACTGAAGTCCTTCAACGGGCAGGCGGGTCGTTTCATGGAACAAAACCCGGCGGCAGGAGCGCCAGCCGGCGCGCCTTCGGCCGAGGCGCCCCGGGCTGAGGCGCCCCGGGCTGAGGCGCCGCCGCCGCCGGCACCGATACCCGTGGAGATCCACGAGCGGCCGGCAAATCCGCTCGTGGTGCTGCAACGGGTGATGGGGATCGATATGGGTGCCGCTCGAAACCGCGGCAATCGTGTTCGTGGTGCTGATCTTCGTGCTGCTCGAGCACGAAGCCGTGCGCGACCGTTTCATCCGCATCGCCGGCGGCGCCGATATCCGTGCCACCACGCTGGCGCTCAACGACGCGGGCGAACGCCTGTCGCGATTTTTCGTCTCGCAATTCTTGGTCAACCTCGGCGTCGGCCTCGCCGTCGCCGTCGGTCTCATCATCGTCGGGCTGCCGCATGCCTTGCTCTGGGGAGCGTTGGCCGGGGTGCTGCGCTTCGTGCCCTACGTCGGCGTGTGGATTTCTGCGCTGTTCGCAACGGTGCTGGCGGCCGCAGTGGATCCCGGCTGGACATTGGCCATCGCGACCTTGGGGCTGTTCATCGTGGAGTTGCTCGCCGGCCAACTCATCGAGCCGCAGTTGTACGGCCACACGACCGGTCTGTCTCCGCTATCGGTGGTGGTGGCCGCCATATTCTGGAGTTGGCTGTGGGGACCGGTGGGATTGATCGTCTCGACGCCGTTGACGCTCTGTCTGGTCGTGGCGGGGCGACACATCAAGGCGTTGAGTCTCCTGGACATACTGCTGGGCGACAATCAGGCACTCACCATGCCGCAGCGCTTCTATCAACGCGCTCTGTCGGGCGACTCTCAGGAGATCATTGCCGCCGCACGAGCTTTCCTGAAGCGCAATTCCTTTGCCACGTACTGCGATGTGGTGCTGATACCGGCACTTTCGCTGGCGCGGCTCGACCTCGATAGCGGCGCCATCAGCCCGCAACAGCTTACCCTGGTGCGCGACGTCATGGTCGCCGTCATCGGTGCAATCGGCGGGGAAGGGCGCAGGTTTTCATGGCGGCCGGCGCGCGGTTCCGTGCTCGATCACCCCGGCGCCGGGCGCGTGCTGCGCACGCAGCGGGAACAAACGTCACGGCCCGTTCCAAGGCCCGCTCTGCGTGCCGCCGGGCTCCGTCATGCTCTGCATCGGTCTGGGGTCCACCGCCGACGACTTGGCCACGGAGCTTCTGGTTCGCATCCTGCGCGACCAGAAAGTCGATGCCCGGCATTTGTCCATCGACGACTTGAACGCGCCGCCGCCGCCCGAAGCATCGCCGGACATCGTATCGGTCGTATACTTGGTGAGCGCCTACCCCAGTGAAGAACGCAAGCGTTGCGAGTCGGTCGCGGCCCGCGTGCGCGAAAGATTCCCAGCTGTCCGCCTGGTTACGGTATTTTTGCCCGGAATGTTGCTGCCGACGGGCCCAGTAATCGAGACGGTTGCGAGTGCCGACAAGGCGGCCACCTCATTCGGTCACGCCGTGCAGATCTGCCTCGATATGCAGCAAGACCAGATCAAGACCGGCGCGAGCCGCAGCGGTTCCTAGGGTATCGGATGCAAACCATCGCTTGGCCTTTTGCCCGGATTCGTTGGCGCATTTTTTCATTCCTATTCGGCTTCGGGTTCATCGCCTACGTGCAGCAGAAAAGCATCACCGTGGCCGCGGAACGAATGATGCCGGAACTGGGATTGAGTCAATTGCAGATCGGCTGGCTCGAACAGGCCTTTGTCCTGGGCTACGCCATTTTCCAGATGCCCGGCGGTGTTTTCGGTCAGCGTCTGGGGGCCCGGCGGACTTTCATCATCATCGGTCTGACCGCGTTCTCGGCGACCGTCGCGACGCCGTTGGCCCCGGATTTGTTCAGCGGCCGCGCCCTGTTCGTGGCATTGCTTGCCGTGCAGGTGTTGTTGGGCTGCTCACAGGGGGCAATCTTTCCAGTCTCGGCCGGCGTGTTCGAAGCCTGGTTTCCTCCCATCCGCTGGTCTTACGTGCAAGGTCTGCAGACGATGGGCTTGGGCTTGGGCGCTGCGCTCACGCCGCCGCTGATCGCTTCGCTCATGGCGGCCTTGGGTTGGCAATCCGCCCTGTTGCTGACGAGCTTGCCGGCGCTCGCGCTGATCGCGTTGTGGGGCTGGTACGGTCGCAATACGCCGCGCGAACATCCGTCCGTAACGGCAGAAGAACTGGCCGAAATCGGTGGGGTCGTCAATCACGGCGCAGATCCGCAGACCTCGATCAGCTTGCGGCGGTTGGTGCACCTGGTGGGAGATCGCAGCGTCCTGCTGCTGGCGATTTCCTACATGTGCATGAACTATACGTTTTATCTGCTCTCGAACTGGGTCTTCCTGTATCTCGTGCAGGAGCGCAAATTCTCGCTCTTGGAGAGCGGATGGCTGGCGGCGGTCCCGCCCCTTGCGGCCGCGATCGGCGCCGGCATCGGCGGCGTCGCCACCGGAGTCTGTTGCAAGCATTTCGGCGCGCGTTGGGGATTTCGATTGGTGCCGCTGGTGGCGATGCCGCTGGCGGGCGGGTTGCTGCTGCTCGCGGTCAATGCCGCGAATCCCTATCTGGCGGTGGTCGCGCTCGCTACCTGTTTCGGGTGCGTCGAACTGACCGAGGGCGCGTTCTGGGGCGCCGGTATGACGGTGGGCCGTGGCGACACGATGGCTGTCTGCGGCTTCATGAACACCGGCGGCAATCTCGGCGGAATCATCAGCATTCCCATCGTCGCGTACTTCTCGGGTCAGCACCTGTGGTTCACCGCCTTTTTCATCGGCACGGGTTTCGCGCTCGTCAGTGCAGTGGCGTGGCTGGGGATTGACGTTGCACGGGCGGAAGATGGCGGCGCCCAGCCGCTGGGTGCGGAGACCGGCACGGCCGGGGTTTACTAGGAGATTCGTTTTGGGAGATTCGCTTTGAAAACTGTCGTCGTCACCGGTGCGGCGCAAGGCGTGGGCCTTGCGGCGGCCGCGCTGCTCGCGGAATCCGGCTTCCGGGTCATACTGCTGGACATTCAACCGGTGGACGCGCAGGTCGGGCGATTGCGTGGTGCCGGATTCGAAGCGGCGGGCCTATCCGGCGACGTTTCGTCGGAGGGCTTCGTGCAACACGTCGACCAGTGGCTGCGCAGCGAGTATGGGGCGGCCGACGGTCTCGTCAACAACGCCGGCATCAGCCTCATTGCTCCGGCCGAAGATACGTCGGTCGTACAGTGGCAGAGGGTGATGGACATCAACTTGCTCGGTCCGTTTCTACTGTGCAAATACCTGGGGGCCGGGATGCTGGCACGCGGCCGCGGCAGCATCGTCAACGTGGCATCGGTGGCGGGGCTTGCCGGCGTCAGCCAGCGCTGTGCTTACAACGCGTCCAAGCATGGGTTGATCGGACTTACCAGGACGTTGGCCGCCGAATGGGGCGGTCGCGGAGTGCGCGTGAACGCCGTCTGTCCCGGTTGGATCAAGACGGAGATGGATGTGGCGGACCAGGGCAGTGGTGCCTATACCGATGCGGACATCGTCAATCGGGTGCCCATGGCGCGCTTCGCGCGTGCCGACGACGTTGCCGCCGCGATCGCGTTTCTGTTGGACGACGCGCGCGGCGGCTTCATCAACGGCGTCAGCCTGCCGGTCGACGGCGGCTGGATCGCGGACGCGAGTTGGGAAAGCCTGCGGGTTCGGACGCGGAATTGAGTTGCGGGATGCGCTGGCAATTCTGGGTCGATAGGGGCGGGACCTTCACGGATGTGGTAGGGCGTGCCCCCGGCGGCGAGCTGCGAACCTTGAAGCTGCTGTCCGAAAACCCCGCGCAGTATCGCGACGCAGCCGTTGCAGGAATTCGCCGCATGCTGGGTCTTGCAGTCGGCGAGGTCATCAGTCCGGCGCTGGTAGAGTCGGTGAGAATGGGCACTACGGTGGCGACCAACGCGCTGCTCGAGCGCCGGGGCGAGAGAACGGTGCTCGTGATCACACGCGGCTTCCGGGACGCCCTGCGAATCGGCAATCAATCGCGACCGCGGCTGTTCGACCGTCGCATCGTTCTGCCCGAATTGATGTACGAGCGCGTCATCGAGGCGGACGAGCGGGTGGGATCCCGCGGCGAAATCATCGCGGCGCTGGATGAGTCGGCGCTCGCCGGCGAATTGCGGGCGGCCTATGGCGAGGGCATTCGAGCCTGCGCCATCGTTTTTCTTCATGGCTTCCGACATACCGCGCACGAACTGGCTGCCGAAGCGCTGGCGCTTGCGGCCGGCTTCACCCAAGTATCCGTGTCGCACCGGGTCAGTGCGCTGATGAAACTGGTGCCGCGCGGCGACACCACCGTGGTCGACGCCTACCTCTCGCCGGTGTTGCGCCGGTATGTCGACGGCGTTGCCCGGGAAATGCCGGGAGTGCGGTTGTTGTTCATGCAAAGTTCGGGCGGATTGACGGAAGCAAGCCGTTTTCAGGGCAAGGATGCCATCCTATCCGGTCCGGCGGGCGGCATCGTCGGCATGGCCTTGAGCGCGCGAGCCGCGGGACACGAGCGTGTGATCGGCTTCGACATGGGTGGTACCTCGACCGACGTCAGTCACTATGCCGGCGAATACGAGCGGGCCTTCGAGACCGAAGTCGCGGGGGTGCGCGTGCGAGCGCCGATGATGAACATTCACACGATCGCGGCCGGCGGCGGTTCCATCATCCGCTTCGATGGCGCGCGGCTCCGTGTCGGGCCGGGATCGGCCGGCGCCAATCCGGGTCCCGCCAGTTATCGCCGCAGCGGGCCTGCGACCATCACCGATGCCAATGTGCTTCTGGGCCGCATTCAACCGCCGTTCTTTCCGGCGGTCTTCGGGCCGCACGCGAACCTGCCGCTCGACGCGGGAGCGGCCCTCCTCAAGTTCGACGAGTTGGCGCAGCTCGTCAGCGCGAGCGTGGGCAGCGTGGCCGGCGCCGAAGAGATCGCCGCCGGCAGTTTACGAATCGCCGTCGGCAGCATGGCGAATGCCGTCAAGAGAATCTCGGTGGCGCGCGGTTACGACGTAACGCGCTACACCCTGCAATGCTTCGGCGGCGCGGGCGGGCAGCATGCGTGCCTGGTTGCGGACGCGCTGGGCATGGGGCGGATCTTCTGTCATCCCCTGGCAGGGGTGTTGAGCGCCTACGGGTTGGGATTGGCCGATCAGATCGTCATGCGCGACGGTTCACTCGAATGCGATCTGAGCGGCGAGGGCGTCACGGCGGCGCGTGCGCTCGCCGCGCAGCTGCAAGCCGAGGCCGGCGTGGAATTGCAGCGGCAGGGTGTCGCCGCGGACGCGATACGGGCCGTGCGGCGCGTGCACGTTCGGTACGCCGGCACCGACACCGCGTTGCCATGCGAGCTGCCGCAGACCGGGCCGCCGGCGGATGCAGCGGCCGCGATTCAAGCCGAGTTCGAAAGAGCCTACCGGCAGCGCTTCGCATTCCTCACGCCGCACGTCGGATTGGTGCTGGAAGCCGTATCGCTGGAATGCATTGCCGGCGGGCAGCCGAGCGGTCCGGAAGATCGCAATGAGCTTGCACCGCCGTACGCTCCGGAGGCGCGCGCCGCCGTGCGCATGTACTGTCTCGACGACGCACGGAGCGGCTGGCGCACTGCCAACCTCTATCTACGCGAGTCCTTCGCCGCGGGCGCCTGCGTCGACGGCCCCGCGATCATCGTCGAACGCAATGCCACGACCGTGGTCGAGCCGGGATGGCGTGCGCAAACCACGGCCGAGGGGAATTTGGAACTGCGCCGGATTCACGGGCTGACCGCCGCCAGGAATGCGGGTGCACGCGTCGATCCGGTGCTGCTCGAGATCTTCAACAATCTGTTCATGAATATCGCCGAGCAAATGGGCTTGCGGCTGCAAAACACGGCTCATTCGGTGAACATCAAGGAACGCTTGGATTTCAGCTGCGCGGTGTTCGACGGCGAGGGCGCGCTGATCGCCAATGCGCCCCAC
This sequence comes from uncultured Gammaproteobacteria bacterium, assembly GCA_963799885.1. Lineage (GTDB taxonomy): Bacteria > Pseudomonadota > Gammaproteobacteria > Steroidobacterales > Steroidobacteraceae > Bog-1198. The sequence goes on from CAWCYX010000014.1 coordinate 45,764, forward strand.
ATGCCGGTGCACCTGGGATCCATGAGCGAATCCATTCGATCGGTCATGCAGCGCAACATCCCGATGCGGCGCGGCGACGTCTATGTGCTGAACGATCCGTATCACGGAGGCACGCACCTGCCCGACGTGACGGTGGTCACCCCGGTCTTTCTCGATCTGCAACAGCCCAGCTTCTTCGTGGCTTCGCGCGGTCATCACGCCGACATCGGCGGCATTACGCCGGGCTCAATGCCGCCGTTTTCGACCGACATCGGCGAAGAAGGCATCCTCATCGACAACTTCAAATTGGTCGAGGAGGGAGAATTCCGCGAACAGGCGTTGCTCGAGCTGCTTCGCAGCAGCAGCCACCCGGCGCGCAATCCGCCGCAAAATATCGCGGACCTGCGGGCGCAGATTGCCGCCAACGAAAAGGGAGTGCAGGAACTCGAAGACATGGTGGAACAGTACGGCCGCGACACCGTGATGGCGTATATGCGTCATGTGCAGGACAACGCCGAGGAATGCGTGCGGCGGGTCATCACGGCGCTGCGCGACGGCTGCTTCACCTTGACCTTGGACAATGGCGCGCAAATCCGCGTCGGTGTGCGCGTCGATCGCGAGCGGCGCGCCGCCCGCATCGACTTCTCCGGCACCAGTGCCCAGTTGGCGGATAATTTCAACGCGCCGCGTGCTATTACCGTGGCCGCCGTCTTGTACGTGTTTCGCACCCTGGTGGACGACGAGATACCGCTGAACGCCGGCTGCCTGAAGCCGCTGGAAATCATTGTGCCGCAGGGCTGCATGCTGAACCCGGCGGCACCGGCGGCGGTCGTGGCAGGGAACGTCGAGACCTCGACCTGCGTGACCAATGCGCTCTTTGGGGCGCTCGGCATCATGGCCGCGAGCCAGTGCACCATGAATAACTTCACATTCGGCAACGCCCGCCATCAATACTATGAAACGGTGGCCGGCGGCTCCGGTGCGGGTCCCGGCTTCGCCGGTACGAGCGTGGTACAGACCCATATGACCAACTCCCGCCTCACGGACCCCGAGGTGTTGGAGTTTCGGTTCCCGGTGCGGGTGGAGTCCTTTGAAATTCGCGAGGGCTCCGGCGGCTGCGGCCGATGGCCGGGCGGTAACGGCGGCGTGCGGCGGATCCGCTTCCTCACGCCGATGACGGCCGCTATCTTGAGCAACGGCCGCAAAGAGGGCGCCTTCGGCATCGCCGGCGGCGGGGCCGGCGCGCCGGGACAGAATCACATCGAGCGAAACGGCGGGCAGAGGGAGATGCTCGGGGCGGTCGGGCAGGCGGAGATGGCGGCGGGCGATGTGTTCGTCATCACCACTCCCGGCGGCGGGGCCTACGGCAAGCGCGCGGATTGAGGTGATGCCCGGGACCGGCTTGAGACAGCCGAGCGCACTCCAATGTGCGATACCGTACAGACATGCCCGCACGACCGCTCTAGCGTGTAGTCATGCAAGTAGCGTCGAGCCGCTCGCTCGAGCGGCGTATACCCCTGATTCGCCCAGAATTCTTCACCCCGAAATACTGGCTGACGTGGAGCGGAATCGGGATCTTGCGCATCCTGGAGTTGCTGCCCTACGCCACGCAGCGGTTCGTGGGTGCCGGCATCGGGTCGCTGATCAGTCACCTGCCCCTCGCCTACATACGCATCGCACGGCGCAATATCGAGTTGTGTTTTCCACGCCTACCGGCGGCGGAACAAGCCCATCTGCTGCAGCGCCATTGCGAGAGTCTGGGGATCGGATTATGTGAAACCGCCACGACCTGGTGGAGCAGCGACGAGCGCGTGCGCAAATTGGCGCAGGTGGAAGGAATCGAGCATCTTGCCGCGGCGCTCGCCAAGGGTCGAGGCGTGATTCTGGTGGGCGGGCACTTCACGACCATCGAGATCGCGACCCGCATCCTGGGTACGGTGGTGCCGCTCAATGTGGTCTATCGACCGACGAAAAATGCCTTGCTGGCTCACGTGATGTTCAAGGGATTCTCGCGGCACGGCCATGCGATAGCGCACGACGACATACGGTCCATGATCCGCGCCCTACGGCACAACGAAGCCGTGTGGTATGCCCCGGATCAGAGCTATCGCAACAAGGGGGCAGTGATGGCCGACTTCTTCGCCATACCGGCCGCGACCAGCACGGCCACCTCGCGTCTGGCGCGAATATCCGGCGCCGCGGTGCTGACGTATTTTCCGGAGCGATTGCCGGGCGACGCCGGTTATCGGGTCCATATCGGCCCCGAGCTTGTCGACTACCCCAGCGGCAGCGCCATGCATGACGTAGAGCGCTTCAATGCGCTGCTGCAGGCGCAGATCCTCAAGGTGCCCGAGCAGTACCTTTGGATGCATCGTCGTTTCAAAGGTTTGAGCGCCGATTATCCGGACTACTACGGCCGCGACACTCGTCGGCGCGCGGTCCTCGCGAATCGCGAAGCACTACCCTAAGCCTGAAGGCTACCCGACCATCCCGGCCGGCTGTCCCCACGCTGCGAATTCCTGCCAGAACCACGTTCGGCCGACGGGCGGTCGTCGACGTGACGGTTCGCGCATTGCCCTTTATGATGGCGACCGATTGGCTTAAGAGAACTTGAGACTGCTTGAGATAACTTAAGACAAAGCAACTATGAGCCGGGGGCGTCGACCGCACCTTCCGCTTCGGTACGAGAGAATATTGTCTTAGAAATCAGGATGATGCAAAGCCAGAGATGCGTCGAACGCGGCGGCGGAAACGCCCTCGAGCCTGCGCTGCTCACGCGCTATGCGCGCGACGGCTGGACGGCCGTGCCCGGGTTCTTCTCGGCGGAGGTCATGGCGGAAATCGACCGCTTTACGGACGAGACGGAGGCGTTGCCCGAGGTTTCGGGTGCCCAGATGGTCTACCGCGAGCCGAGCCTCCTTGACCCGGATGCGCGGGTCATCCAGCGCATCGAAGGTTTCTGCCCGCATCACCCGGGTTTCGACGCAGTGATCCGCGGCGGCCGGCTGCAGCGGGCCGTCGAACAGCTGCTCGGCGGCCCAGCCGTGCTGTTCAAAGACAAGATCAATTTCAAGATGCCGGGCGGTGGCGGGTTCGAGCCGCATCAGGATCAGCAGGCAGGTTGGTCGGCCTACGCGCCGCTGTTCGTCACGGCGATGGTCTCGATCGATGCGACCACCATCGACAATGGATGCCTGGAGCTGGCCGCAGCGCCGCGGCAGACGGGCCTGATCGGACGGGAGTGGGCGCCGTTGACCCCCACGGACATGAGCGGCTTCGACCTCGTGCCGGTGCCGACCTCACCCGGCGACGTGCTGTTCTTCGACAGTTATGTACCCCATGCCTCCAAACCGAACCTGAGCGGCGGCCGCAGGCGCATCTTGTATCTGACCTACAATCGCGCCTCGCACGGCGACCATCGAGCCCGATACTTTTGCGACAAACGCTCGAGTTTCCCGCCTGACATCGATCGTCTTCCCGGCGTCGAATACCGCTTCCGGGTGTGAGGAGGCCGCACGACCACACCAACGGCAGACGATGTCGCGCTCAATCAGACCTATGCGCACGCCTTCGCACGGATCTTTGTCCGCCCGCTGATCGGCACCTGGGTAAGACCTAATCACCTGACGGTGCTGCGGCTGATTGTCGGACTCGCGGCGTGTGCGCTGCTCGCCGTGGGCAGCCGGACCACGGCCGCCTGGAGCGGCGTCCTGTGGATCGTAACCTGCGTGCTCGACCGAGCGGACGGCGAACTCGCTCGGATGGGCGATCTGCGCAGCGCGAGCGGCAAGGTGCTCGATTACTATTCGGACATGATCCTCGATGCCCTGTGGTTTCTGGGTGCCGGCTTGGGCCTGCGCCACGGCTGGCTGGGCGATATCGCCGTGCCGCTTGGATTGCTCACCTGCGGTTCGATGTTGCTATGCATCTGGTACGCGGAGCTGTTCGAACGGCTGAGCGGTCCGGGGGTCAAGGCATGGACCGGAGTGCAGCGCTTTCATCCCGACGACGCGTTGTTTCTGCTCGCCCCTTTCACCTGGCTGAATTGGCTGGTGCCTATTCTCGTCGCGGCGAGCATCTGTACGCCGATCATCGCGATCGTATTCGTCGCACGCTACGTGGTGCTCAAGCGGCGCACTACCGCGGCCTAGGCGCGGCCCAGGACTAGGCGTGCGAATCGGTGTCCGGATTTCATTGGCCCTTGGGTTGGGCATTGTGATCGCGCTCATCGCGATCCAGGGTGCCGGAGCGATCGCGAGTCTGCTGGCCCGTGCCGGCTGGAAGTTGGTATTGCTCGTGCCCCTGCAGACACTGCCTCTGCTGCTCGATGTCCTGGGGTGGCGTTCGGTCATTCTGGGGCGCGTCCGTCTGCCGGCGCTCTTCCTCATCGCCTGTATCCGACAGGCCATCAACCGTCTGCTTCCCGTGGCCAATGTCGGCGGTGAACTCGTCGGCCTCCGGCTCCTGGTGCAGCGGGGAGTGGATGGCGCGTCGGCCGGCGCAAGTATCGTCGTCGAGCTTCTGCTCTCGCTCTTCGCACAGTACGCTTTCGTTGCAATCGGTGTCGTATGCCTGTTCTCCCGTACCGAGGCCGGGCGCGCGATCAAGCTGCTCGTCATCGGCCTGGCTGCCAGCCTACCGCCGCTGATTCTCATGATCGTCATCGTACGCAACGGCCGCGTCTTTGATCGAATCGAACGGCTGGCCATGCGGTTGCTGCGTCCGTGGCTCGACGAGCATCCCGGTTTCGGTCATGGTGCGCGAGTGGATGCGGCCGTGCGGGAAATCTTTGGCGCACGCAGTCGCGCAGCGCGCGCCGTGGGCTGGCAGATTGCCGGGCTCGTCGCCGGTTGCTCGGAGACATGGTTCGCATTGCGTTGGCTCGGGCATCCCGTAGGCTTTTCCGATGCGCTCGTGCTCGAGAGCCTGACGCAGGCGGCGAAGAGCGTGTTCTTCATGGTACCTTCGGCTCTCGGCGTACAAGAAGCCGGATTGATCGGCGTGGGCCTGTTATTGGGATTGGGTCCGGATGTGGCACTCGCTCTGTCGCTCGCCAAGCGCATGCGCGAAGTATTATTCGGCTTGCCGTCGCTCCTCGTGTGGGCCGCAACATCGTCGATTCACAAATAGGAGAGAGTTTTATAATGCGGGCCATCATTCTTGCCGCGGGCCGTGGAATGCGTTTGCAGCAGCTCGAAGAGGAGCATTTTCCCAAATGCCTGCTGCGGTTCGGCGGTATGAGCTTGGTCGAGCGGCACTTGCGTCTGCTGAAATCGGTGGGCGTCGACGAGATCGTGCTGGCGCTCGGCTTTCGACACGAGCTGGTTGCGGACGAACTCGACCGCCTGCAATGGCGGCCGCGGCCGGAGATCGTGTTGAATCCGCAATTCGAGCTGGGCAGCGTTCTGACGGTGCACACCGTCGCCGATGCGATGACCCGCGGCGGCGACGTGCTTCTGATGGACGCCGACGTGCTGTATGACGGGCGCATCGCCGCCGCCCTCGTTGCGGGCGACCGACCGGTCAACCGTCTGCTGATCGACCGGGAGTTCGAGGCGGGCGATGAACCTGTCAAGGTGTGCGTCCGCGACGGAGTGCCGATCGAATTTCGCAAGGTTCTCGGTAGCGGCCTGACATTCGACACCATCGGCGAGTCGGTGGGATTCTTTCGCTTCGACGAAAAGGGTGCACGTCGACTGGCGGTCCTGGTCGAGGGCTATGCGGCGCGGAGCCAAGGGCACCTGCCGCACGAGGAAGCGGTGCGCGATCTGCTGCTGGAGCGCAGTCAGGCCGTCGAAGTGGCAGATGTCACGGGCGCGCCCTGGATCGAAATCGATTTTCCCGTCGACGTCATCCGGGCGACGGAGGAGATTCTGCCAAAGCTGCAGCCGATTGCATCGGGGCGAGAGTGACGCTCACGCTTCCTCGAGCAGAGCCTCGACCGCACTCAGCAGCGCCGGATCGTCAGGCTGGGTATCCGGTGCGAACCGTTTCACCACCTCGCCGCGTCTGCTCACCAGAAACTTCTCGAAGTTCCACAGGATCTCGGGCTGGGAATTGGGCGTCTTGCCGTACTTCTTGAGTTGCTCGCGAAAAGGCACGTCCGAGGTGCTTTCGGCGGTGGGCTGCGCTTCGGTCAACGCTCGATAAAGGGGATGCTTGGCGTCGCCGACGACCGTGATTTTCTCGAAGAGCGGAAATTTGACGCCGAAATTGGTTCTGCAGAAGTCCTGGATCTCGCCGTTGCTTCCGGGTTCCTGTTGCGCAAAATCATTCGCCGGAAACCCTGCCACGACCAATCCCCGATCGCGATAATTTTCATAGAGCTTCTCGAGGCCGTCGTATTGCTTGGTCAGCCCGCATTTGGAGGCGACATTGACGATCAACATCACATGTTGCCGGAATTCCGCGAGCGTTGCGGGAGTTCCGTCGATTCTGTGCACGGGAATGTCATACAAGGAAGTGGTCATGGCAATAGCTCCTGGGAGCCCGTGGTTCCTAACGTGGCTGCATCCGGATTGCGCCGTCCAACCGGATGGTCTCGCCGTTCAACGTGGGTATTTCGACGATGGATTGGACCATCTGCGCGAACTCGGTGGGCTTGCCGAGACGCGCCGGGAAGGGCACCTGTTTGCCCAGCGAATCCTGGACCTCCTGCGGCAGACTCGCCAGCATCGGCGTCATGAAGATGCCCGGGGCGATCGCCACGCAGCGGATCCCCGACTTCGCGAGTTCTCGCGCAATCGGCAATGTCATGCCGGCGATGCCGGCCTTGGTGGCGGAATAGGCGACCTGACCGATCTGGCCCTCGAACGCCGCGACCGACGCGGTGTGAATGATGACTCCGCGTTCGCCGTCATCGTTGGGGGCATTCTCTTGCATCACCGCTGCCGCAGTCTTGTCGCAGAGAAACGTACCGATGAGATTGACTCGTACGACGCTCTCAAAAAAATCACCGCGCATCGGCCCGTCCTTGCCCAATAGCTTGCCTGCACCGACGATCCCGGCGCAGTTGACCAGCAGATTGATGCCTCCCATGGCCTCGCAGGCGGCGGATATCGCGCCGGCCACCTGCGATTCGACCGAGACGTCGCATTTGTAAAAGGAGGCGCCGATCTCCTTCGCAACTGCGAGGCCGGTCGCTTCCTGAAGATCGAGGATCGAGGCCTTGCCGCCCGCGGCGATCACGCGCTCCGCCACCGCCCGCCCGAGCCCGGAGGCGCCGCCCGTGATGACCGCCAGTGAACTGCTGAATTTCAAGTGAGTCTCTCCAAGTCCGCAAGCGGATGACTTCGGGCGCGCCAGCGTTCGCGGAAAAAAGTCTGCACCGCCTCCTCCGTGACCTCATCGAGGTGCATCGGCGACCAGGCTGGTGAGTTGTCCTTGTCGATCAGCAGGGCGCGTATGCCCTCGATGAAGTCGCCTTGTTCGAAACACTGCTCGACCATGCCGAGTTCCATGCGAAAGCAATCCGCCAACTCCATCGATTTGCCCCGCTGCAGCTGGCGCAGCGCGACGCACAACATCGTGGGCGAACGGGTGCGCATGAGTTTGGCGGTTTGCTGCGCCCAATCGACGTACTCGGGCCGCGATTCGCCGTCGAGCGACTGCAATATTTCCGGTACGGTGGCGTGCGCGAAATGGCCGTCGATGGCGGGACGCAGCACGCTCAAGGAGGGCGCCGGCAGCCCCTGGGCGGCGCGCCCGTGAACCACCGTGCGCACATCCAGCACGGTGTCGTCGGTCCAAGAAATTTCCGCAAAATCCGCCGTGAGTGCGTCGATCCCCTGCGGCGGCAGAAAGACATCCGCCAACCTTGCGTATACGGCGTCCGCGCCGCGAACCTGCACGCCCGTCAACGCGAGATAAGGCCCTAAGGATCCCGGCAGGCGCGATAGGAAATAACTCGCGCCCACGTCCGGAAATAATCCGATGCCGACCTCCGGCATGGCGATCCGCGTGCGCTCACCCACGACCCGCAGGGTCGATCCTTGGGCAAGGCCCATCCCTCCGCCCATGGTTATCCCGTCGATCAAGGCGACATAGGGTTTGCGGTAGGTGTGGAGCAGGTAATCGACAGAGTACTCCGCCACGAAGAACTCGTGATGCAGCTTCCCCGAATCCTGGAAGCTCTGATACAGCGAGCGGATATCCCCGCCTGCGCAAAAGGCCTTGTCGCCGGCGCCGCGCAGCAGGATGGCCTTGACGGCATCGTCGTTTGCGCAAGTCCGCAGCAGCTTGCGCAACTCGGTGATCATCTCGAACGACAGCGCATTGAGCGCTGCGGGCCGATTCAGGGTAATGAAGGCGACGTGGTTGACCGTCTCGGAGAGAATCTCCGGGCCTTCCGCCGGCGCGCCGTTCAAGCGTTTTTCCAAACGGGCTTGCGCTTGTCCAGGAATGCCTTGACGCCTTCCTGCTGGTCCTCGCCGTCGAACAAGTCGATGAACCGTTCGCGCTCCAAGGCCAACGCCGCGCTGCGCGGGGTTCCCTGGCGCGCCTGATGAATCAAATTCTTGCTGAACGTCACGGCCCGCGGACTCAAGGTGGCGACGCGCTGCGCCAATTGCACCGCCGTCGGCAGGCTCTGTGCGCGGGGGACGACCTGTTCCACCAAGCCGATTCGCAAGGCGGTTTCCGAATTGATCCTTTCGTTGGTGAGAATCATGCGTTTGGCCCAGCCTTCGCCGACCAGCCAGGGCAGAGTCTGTGTCCCACAGCCGGCCGGGAGCAGCCCGACCGAAGGCTCCGGCAGGGCCATCTGCGCGTGTTCCTCGGCGATTCGCAGGTCGCAGGCGAGAGCGCATTCCAGGCCGCCGCCCATGGCGTAGCCGTTGATCGCTGCGATGATCACGGGGCGCGCTTCCTGCAGTGCTTCGAAGGCCACACCGAAGCGCTGCGCCATGAGGCGGGCCCGCGCCTTGTCGCCGTCGGCGAAGGTGTTCAGGTCGGCACCGGCACTGAAGAATTTGTCGCCTTGACCCGTGACTACCGCCGCATAGACCTCGAGATTACGGTTCAGATCGCCGATCAGCGCAGTCAGCTCGAGCAGCCCTTCGGCGGTGAACGTATTGGCCGACGGGTTGTTCAAGGTGATGACGGCGATGTGTCCGTCGATCTTGCATTCGATCATTGTGGGCTCCCGGATCCGCTACGCTTCTTTCTTGAACAGATTGATGATGGATGAGAAGTCCTGGCCGCCGGCTCCCTGGGAACTCCACAATTGATAGAGCTGCTGCGCCATGGCGCCCATCGGCACGGGTTGCTTGGTCTGCTTGGCGGCATCGGCGGCAAGGCCGAGATCCTTCAACATGAGGTCGGTCCCGAATCCGCCCGTATAGCCACGCGCGGCCGGCACGTTGTCCATCACGCCGGGGTACGGATTGTAGGTGTCCGAACTCCAGCACCGCCCGCTCGAGGTATTGATGATCCCACCGAGCACCTTGGGGTCGATGCCGAGCGATGCACCGAGGTTCATGGCTTCGGCGGTACCGATCATCGAAATACCGAGCAGCAGATTATTGCAGATCTTGGCCACCTGCCCGGTGCCCGAGCCGCCGCAGTGCACGATGTTCTTGCCCATATGGGACAGGATCGGCCGAATGCGCTCGAACAACGAGAGCTCGGCGCCGACCATGAAGGTCAAGCTGCCGCTCTCCGCGCCGCCTGTGCCGCCGGAGACCGGGGCGTCGGCCATGGGATTCCCGCGATCTGCGGCGGCGGCCGCCACCTCGCGTGCTGTGTGCGGATCAATGGTGCTCGAATCGATGAGCGGGATGCCGCTGTTCACCCCCGCAAGCAGCCCGTCCCCGCCGAGGTACACGCCCCTGACGTGGGGCGAGGAGGGTAGCATGGTGATCACCAATTCAGCCTGGGCAGCGGCGAGTTTCGCCGATGCGGCCGCCACCGCTCCCACCGCGGTCAGAGCGTCGACATTGCCCCGGACCACGTCGAAGACGATGAGCGAATGGCCGGCCTTAAGCAAATTGCGCGCCATCGGGCCGCCCATGTGCCCAAGACCAATGAAGCCGATTTTCATTTGAGACTGATGGTGGTGTTGACCCCGGCCGAGACGGTGCTGTCGTCGAACCAGCGCGAGGTGACGGTTTTCGTCTGGGTGTAGAACTGCACCACTTGCTTGCCGTAGGGGCCGAGATCGCCGAGTTTGGACCCGCGCGAGCCGGTGAAGCTGAAGAACGGCACCGGCACCGGGATGGGCACGTTGATGCCGACCTGGCCGACGTCGATCTCGCTCTGGAACTTGCGCGCCGCGGCGCCGCTTTGGGTGAAGATGCCGGTGCCGTTGCCGAACGGGTTGGCGTTGACCAGTTCGATCGCCTCATCCAGGGTGTCGACGCCGACGATCACCATCACGGGCCCGAAGATCTCCGTGGTGTAGATCGTCATGCCCGGCGTCACGCCGGAAAAGATGGTCGGGCCGACGAAGTTGCCCTTCTCGTAGCCGGCTACTTTGACGCCGCGGCCGTCCAATTCCAGCTTGGCGCCCTCTTTGATGCCCTCGTCGACCAACCCGAGGATGCGATTCTTGGCGTTCTTCGATACCACCGGACCCACGTCCGTGCCCTTCTCGATGCCGGCGTTCACCTTCAGGGTCTTCGCTTTCGCCACGATCTCGGGTATCCACTTCTGGGCCTCGCCCACCAGCACGGTGACGGAAGTCGCCATGCAGCGCTGTCCGGCGGCGCCGAAGGTGGCGCCCACCAGCGCGTTGAGCGTCTGTTCCTTGTTGGCATCGGGCATGACGACGGCGTGATTCTTCGCGCCCATCATGCATTGCACGCGCTTGCCGTGCTGCGACGCCAGGTTGTAGACATGCGTGCCGACGTGGGTCGAACCGACGAAGGAGACGGCGGCGACGTCGGGATGGGTGCACAGCGCATCGACCGCCGCTTTGCCGCCATGAATGATGTTGAGCACGCCGGGCGGCACCCCGGCCTCCAGCGCGAGCTCCGCCAGCAGCATCGGCGTCATCGGGTCCTGCTCGGAGGGCTTCAGGACGAAGGTGTTGCCGCACACGATGGCCATGGGGAACATCCACAGCGGGATCATCGCCGGAAAATTGAAGGGCGTGATGCCGACGCACACGCCGATGGGCTGACGCAGGGTGTAGGTGTCGACTCCGCCGGCCACGTTCTCGGCGAATTCGCCCAGCTGCAGGCTGCCGATCGAGCAGGCATGCTCGACCACTTCGAGGCCGCGAAACACGTCGCCCTCGGCATCGGCAAGTGTTTTGCCTTGCTCGGCGCTCAGCGTTTGCGCAATCCGGCACATGTGTTCCCGCACCAGCGCCTGCAACTTCAGCATGATGCGGGCGCGCGCCGCGATCGGCGTCTTTTTCCAGGTCTTGTAGGCCTGCTTGGCGGAGGCGACTGCCGCATTGATTTCGGCATCCGTGGCGAACGGCACCTGCGCCAGCACCTGCTGGGTGGCCGGATTGACGACGTCGTGCCATTCGCTGGTCTGCGAATCGACGAATTTCCCGTCGAGCAGCATTTTGACCGTGGGAGCCTGATCGGCGAGCACAGCAGCTTTGGTGGTCATGAAACTTCCCCTTGTGTCGTTAACGTCCTGGCAATCAGCAGACGTTGAATCTCGCTGGTGCCCTCGTAAATCTGCGTGATGCGTGCATCACGGTAGTGCCGTTCCACGTTGTAGTCCTCCAAATAGCCATATCCGCCATGAATCTGGATGGCTTTGGAGCACACGCGTTCGGCCATTTCAGAAGCGTATAGTTTAGCCTGACAAGCCTCCGTTAGGCAGGGCAGTGCGGCGGTGCGCATGCGGGCGGCGTGGTGCGTGAGCATGCGCGCCGCATTGATGGAGGTTTGCATGTCCGCCAGCATGTTTCCGATGCTGCCGAACTCGGCGATGGGTCGATCGAATTGGCGCCGGTTTTTTGCGTACGTGAGTGCAGCGTCCAGGGCCGCACGAGCGATTCCGATCGCCTGGGCCGCTATCCCGATCCGTCCGCCCTCGAGATTGGAGAGCGCGATGGACAGCCCCTTGCCGCGCGCCCCGAGCAGATTACCGGCGGGAATACGACACTCCTGGAAAGTGATGGCGCAGGTGTCGGAACCCCGAATCCCGAGTTTGTGTTCAGGCGGGCTGACCAAGAAGCCGGGGACGTCGGTGGGCACGATGAAGGCCGAAATGCCCTTCTTGCCCAGGGACGGATCGGTGACCGCAAATACGATGGCCACTTTGGCGCGCTTGCCGTTGGTGATGAACTGTTTCGAGCCGTTCAGAACCCAGGTGGTGCCGTCCAGCGTCGCACGGGTCCGCAGATTGTGCGCTTCCGAGCCGGCCTGGGGCTCGGTCAGGCAAAAGCAGCCGATGCTCCGGCCCTGAGCCATGTCGGGGAGATAGCACCGCTTCTGTTCATCCGTTCCGAATTTGAGGATGGGGCCGCACCCGACGGAGCTGTGGACGCTCAGCAGGGTCGAAGTCGCCGCACAGCCCGCCGCAATCTCCTCGATGGCGAGCGCATAGGCGATATAATCGGTGTAGGAGCCTCCCCATTCGTCCGGTACCATCATCCCGAGCAGGCCGAGCTCGCCGAGCTTGACGATGACGTCGTCCGCAATCCAGCCTTCCTTGTCGAAGGCGGCCGCGCGCGGCGCCAGCTCGGCGGTCGCGAAATCCCGCGCCGTATCCCGAATCATGCGCTGCTCTTCGCTGTAGAAATCCGTCGTCATCGTTGCCAGGCCCGCCTTACCCCTACGGACGTCCGTATCGCGTAAACTATAGAGCGTGGGCGCGCCGCTTTGGTGCCCAAACCACTCAAAATGCGTGAGCAAAAATGCAACAGTCGCCGCCCTCCTTAAGCGCAGGGGAGGTCCTCACCGTCGGGCGTCCCGAGCCCGGGACGGTCGCCATCTGCTTCGTGGCGGCCGCGCTCGAAAGCGTCCGTGCCCGCCACATGGACACGGATGCCCTGCTCAACAAAGTGGGCTTGTCGCCCGGTCTGCTGCTGGTCCCGCAAGCGCGAGTATCGGCGAAGCACTACGGGCAATTGTGGCGCCTGGTCGCTCTTACCTTGGACGATGAATTCTTCGGGCAGGATTCTCGCCGCATGAAGGCCGGCAGTTTCGCGATGCTGGTGCATTCGGTGCTGGGGTGCAAAACGCTGGGACAGGCATTGGAACGCAGCCTGCGCTTCTATGGACTGATCCTCGACGACATATCGGGCTCGATGACGCGCGAGGGAAGCGAGGCGGCCATCCTTCTGCGGCAACGCGCCACGGTCTCGTCCCCTCGAGTCTTCGGGCACGAAGTGCTGCTCATGCTGCTGCACGGCGTTGCCTGCTGGTTGGTTGGACGCCGAATCCCGATTCGGCGGGCCCAATTCGGCTACCCGGAGCCCGCGCACAGTGCCGAATACCGGCTGATGTACTGCACGGATCTCAGTTACGGCAAGCCGTACACCGCCATCGTGTTCGCCTCGGATTACCTGAACTTGCCGATCGTCCAGGACGAGCGCTCGGTCAAGGAATTCCTGCGGACCGCGCCGGAAAGCATTCTCGTGAAGTACAAAAACGGCAGCAGCTTGAGCGCACGAATCCGCCGCCGCCTGCGGCAGCTGCTGCCGGGCGAAGTCCCGGACTTCGATCGCCTCGCGGGGGAGCTCAACATGACCTCCGCCACCATGCGGCGCAGATTGCACGAGGAGGGGTCGTCCTACCAGGGAATCAAGGATCAACTACGGCGCGACCTCGCCATCAGTTATTTGAGTCATTCGGAACGCAGCGTCATGGACATCGCGTTGGAATTGGGATTCTCGGAACGCAGCGCCTTCCATCGCGCTTTCAGGAAGTGGACCGGAGCATCCCCCGGGGAGTTTCGGCGCGAGGCAGCCGTGGCTCGAACCTAGGCGCCGGCGCCTGGGCAGCGGTGGTCGGTGTTGCACTTCCGCTCAGGCAATTTGATCGATTTTGTCATCCTGACACCGGCACGCTGCCACTATAGTTTTATATATCGAAGGAATTCATTATGACGACGTCTAGTTTTGTCGGGGGCGGCTCATGAGCGCAACTACCGTGAAGTCGGCGGGTGCGCGCCTGCGGGCGGCGGTGGCGGAAGAGCATCCGCTGCAGGTGGTTGGGGCCATCAACGCCTACACGGCGCGCATGGCGGCCGCTTGCGGGTTCAAGGCCTTGTATCTTTCCGGCGGCGGTGTTGCGGCCAACTCCCTGGGTGTTCCGGATCTCGGCATCAGCAGCATGGACGATGTATTGATCGACGTGCGGCGCATCACCGATGCCTGCGAGCTGCCGCTGTTGGTCGATGCGGATACCGGCTGGGGGGGCGCCTTCAATATCGCGCGCACCGTCAAGTCCTTCATCAAGTTCGGCGCCGCGGGGTTACACATCGAGGACCAAGTGCAGGCCAAGCGCTGCGGCCACCGTCCCGGTAAAGAAGTCGTGCCGCAGCAGGAGATGGTCGATCGGGTCAAGGCTGCGGTGGACGCGCGCACGGATGCGGGATTCGTGATCATGGCGCGCACCGACGCCTTGGCGGTGGAGGGCATCGATAAGACCATCGAGCGCGCCGTGGCGTGCGTCGAGGCCGGTGCCGACATGATCTTCCCCGAGGCCATGACGGAGTTGGGGATGTACCGGCGCTTCAAGGACGCGGTCAAGGTTCCCATCCTCGCCAACATCACGGAATTCGGGCACACGCCCTTGTATACGCGCGACGAGCTGTCGACGGTCGGCGTCGACATTGTGTTGCATTGCTGCTCGGCCTACCGGGCCATGAACGCCGCTGCGCTCGGCATCTATGAGGCCATCCGCCGCGACGGCACTCAGAAAAACGTGATCGACCGCATGCAGACGCGGGCGGACCTGTACAAATATCTCGACTATTACGCCTACGAAGCCAAATTAGATGCGTTGTTCGCCGAGGGGAAAGGAACATGACGGGGGGAAAGAACATGACGGAATCTCAAGTGGTTGCTTTCAAACCCAAAAAATCGGTCGCTTTGTCCGGCGTGACCGCCGGCAACACGGCCCTGTGCACCGTGGGCAAGACGGGCAACGATCTGCACTACCGGGGTTACGACATCCTCGATATCGCGACTCAATGCGAGTTCGAGGAGATCGCCTATTTGTTGGTGCACGAGAAATTGCCGAACCGGTCCGAACTGGCCGCGTACAAGACGAAGCTCAAATCGCTGCGCGTGCCGCCAGCCGCCGTCCTCACGGTGTTGGAACAGCTGCCGGCGACCAGTCACCCCATGGATGTGCTGCGCACCGGGGTCTCGGCGCTGGGGTGTCTGCTGCCGGAAGGCAGCGAGCATTCGATGGCCGCGGCGCGCGACATCGCGGATCGGCTGCTGGCGTCGTTGGGATCCATGCTGTGCTACTGGCATCACTATGCCACCGCGAAACGCCGCATCGACGTGCAGACCGATGACGACTCGATCGGCGCGCATTTCCTGCACCTGTTGCATGGCCGCGCGCCGCCCGCGTCCTGGGTGCGCGCCATGCACACGTCGCTGAATCTGTATGCCGAACACGAGTTCAACGCGTCCACGTTCACGGCGCGGGTGATCGCCGGCACGGGGTCGGATCTCTATTCCTGTATCGCAGGCGCCATCGGTGCCTTGCGGGGACCCAAACACGGCGGCGCCAACGAAGTGGCCTTCGAAATTCAGGCCCGTTATGCGACGCCGGATGCCGCCGAAGCCGATATCAGACGGCGGGTCGCGGACAAAGAGGTCATCATCGGCTTCGGCCACCCGGTCTACACCATATCCGACCCACGCAATCAGGTCATCAAGGAAGTCTCACGGAGCCTGGCGCGCGAGGCCGACGAGATGCGCGGATTCTTGGTGGCCGAGCGCATCGAGTCCGTGATGAAGGAGGTCAAGAACATGTTTGCGAATCTCGACTGGTTTTCAGCGGTCTCGTACCACCTCATGGGGGTGCCCACGGCGATGTTCACGCCGCTGTTCGTCATCAGCCGCACTTCCGGCTGGGCGGCGCACATCATCGAACAGCGGATCGACGGCAAGATCATCCGGCCGAGCGCCAACTACATCGGTCCCGACAATCTGAAGTTCGTGCCCCTGGCCGACCGTCCCTAACGAACAAGAAGGAAGCTCAGCGTCTCCATGTCACACGATATCAAATCGGCCGAACGGCCTGCGCCCGACCACATCCTCACCGCCATCGCCGATTATGCGCTGCGCTACGAGATCTCGAGCCCCCTGGCGTACGAGACCGCGAGCTACTGCCTGATGGACACCCTCGCTTGCGGTTTTCAGGCGTTGAAGTACCCCGCCTGCACCAAACTCATGGGGCCCGTGGTGCCCGGCGCCACGCTGACCGGCGGAGCCCGCGTTCCGGGAACGTCCTACGAACTCGACCCCGTCAATGCCGCCTTCAATATCGGCGCAATGATTCGCTGGCTCGACTTCAACGATACGTGGCTGGCCGCGGAATGGGGCCATCCTTCCGACAATTTGGGCGGCATCCTGGCGGTCGCCGACTACCTGTCGCGCGGCGGCAAGGCGCTGAAAGTTCGGGATGTGCTCACCGGCATGATCAAGGCGCACGAAATTCAGGGTGTGCTGGCCTTGGAGAATAGTTTCAACCGCGTCGGTCTCGATCATGTGCTGTTGGTGCGTGTCGCCTCGACGGCGGTGGTTACGGCGATGTTGGGCGGTAGCCGCGACCAAATCATCAATGCCGTCTCGAATGCCTGGATCGACGGCGGTGCGCTCAGGACTTACCGGCACGCTCCCAACACTGGTTCGCGCAAGAGCTGGGCCGCGGGGGACGCCACCAGCCGCGCGGTGCGGCATGCATTGTTCGCCCTGAAGGACGAGATGGGGTATCCGTCGGCTCTTTCTGCGAAAACCTGGGGCTTCCAGGACGTGCTGTTCAAGGGTAACGCCCTGCAGCTGCCCCAGCCCTTCGGCAGCTATGTGATGGAAAACGTGCTGTTCAAGATTTCCTATCCTGCGGAATTCCACGCGCAAACGGCGGTGGAAGCAGCGATGACGCTGCATCCGCAAATCAGTGCGAAGCTCGATCAGATCGAACGGGTGAGCATCGAAACGCAGGAACCCGGCGTGCGCATCATCGACAAGACGGGACCGCTCGCCAACCCGGCCGATCGCGATCATTGCATTCAATACATGGTTGCCGTTCCGCTGTTGTTCGGCCGGCTGACCGCGTCCGACTACGAAGACCAGGTCGCCGATGATCCGCGGGTGGATGCGCTGCGCG
This sequence comes from uncultured Gammaproteobacteria bacterium, assembly GCA_963799885.1. GTDB lineage: Bacteria > Pseudomonadota > Gammaproteobacteria > Steroidobacterales > Steroidobacteraceae > Bog-1198. The sequence continues at coordinate 62,998 of CAWCYX010000014.1, forward strand.
CCAAGATGCAGGTGAAGGAAAACACCACGTTCACCCAGGAGTACTACGCAGCCGACAAGCGCTACATCGGCAACGCGGTGCAGGTCTTTTTCAAAGACGGAACGTCGAGTCCGCGCGTGCAGGTCGACTTCCCCATCGGTCATCGCAAACGGCGCGCCGAAGGCATGCCGGTACTGGTGAAGAAGTTCGAGGCCAGCGTTGCCGCGCATTTCGGCGCCAAGCAAACCGAGTCCATCAAGAAGGTGTTCGCCGATCAGGCCGCGCTCGCGCTGCTGCCGGTCAGCGATTTCGTCGCAAAAATGGTGAGCGCGAGCTAGCCGAGCCGGTAACGCAAAAATATAGTGCCTCGCAGGCACACATTATGACGCATCGTGCTTGCCGATGCCCCTCGGGCTTCGGGATAGTGTCGCGATGCAGCCAGCCAACTATCCGGAACCGCCGAATCGCCGCGAGCGGCATGACCGGCGTCACCGCGTCTGGTGGTCGGTCGTTTACGGCAGCTTCAATCCGAGGCGCCGCCGGCCATCCCGGCGCCTGCTGGAAGATCGTTACCACTCGCTCGATTGGCACGACGCCCATCTGTTGGCTGTAGCCATCGGCATCTTGTTATTGAGCGCGGCGGACGCATTAATGACCTTGAGGCTCCTGGACGTAGGGGCCGATGAGGTCAATCCCATCATGGCGGCCGTCGTCTACAGAAGTGCGGCCGTGTTCGCCACCGTGAAGATGACGCTGACGGGATTGGGTGTGATGGTCATGGTGATGCTGGCACGCTATCGATTCATGCGCATGGTCCGGGTCGACGTGGTGATGTATGCCGTTCTGATCGCTTATTCGGCGCTTCTGAGCTACGAATTCTGGATGTTGCGCAAGCTCATCGACCCTGCGGACGTATTGAATTTGTAGAACTGCATCACATTCCATATTACGTCACATTGGTCTAAACTAGGGGCTAACGCGAAATCACCGCATCTCCCCCCATCACCTTGAGTTAATTGAGGTTTCTGCAGTCACATCAGTCATGAGCCAATCACTTGCAGACCAGCTGGCCGCTACGGCTCTGTCCGGCGGGAACGCCGGGTTCATCGAAGATCTCTATGGGAAGTTTTTGCAGGATCCGGCGTCGGTTGAGCCGGCTTGGGCAAAATATTTCGCCGCTCTGGCGGGCGCCTCGACCCGCGAGGTAGCTCACGGAGAAGTCCGCGAGCGATTGTCGACGCGCCAGCAGCAGCCGTCGACTGCGGCGCCCACGGCGCACGGAGCCTCCGCAGCCGCCGACGTGGCAAGCGTCAAACAGGGCGCGGTGTCGCGCTTGATCCAGGTCTACGCCAACCGCGGACATTTGATCGCCAACCTGGACCCGCTCGGCCTGCAGGAGCGCGCCCAGCCGTACGTGCTCAATCTCGAGTATTTCGGATTGTCCGATGCGGATCTGGAAACCGAATTCTTCACCAACAGCCGCAACGCCGCGATCGCGGGCCGCAGCAAGCTCAAGGATATCCTGAGTACACTGAAGTTCATCTATTGCGACACCATCGGCGCCGAGTTCGCGCACGTGTCCGATAGCGAAGAGCGCATCTGGCTGCAGGACAACTTTCAAACCCAGCGGATGCAGCAGCGGTTCTCAGTCGAGGAGAAGAAGAACATTCTGTGGCAGCTGACTGCCGCGGAGGGTCTCGAGCGCTATCTTCATACCAAATACGTCGGTCAGAAGCGTTTCTCGCTGGAGGGAGGCGACAGCCTCATTCCGCTGCTCGATGATCTGGTGCAGCAGGGCGGCAAGGCCGGCGTCGAGGAAACCATCATCGGTATGGCGCACCGCGGCCGATTGAACGTGTTGGTGAATCTGCTAGGGAAGTCGCCCAAGGACCTGTTCCAAGAATTCGAAGGCCGCTACGACCTCGCCAAATTGCGCGGTTCGGGCGACGTGAAGTACCACAAGGGATTCTCGTCCGATTTGAAAACGGGCTCGGGCAACGTGCACGTGGCGTTGGCGTTCAATCCGTCGCATCTCGAGATCGTCAATGCCGTCGTCGAGGGATCGGCGCGGGCACGGCAGGAACGCCGCAACGACGCGAAAGGCGACAAGGTGTTGCCGGTGCAGATTCACGGCGATGCCGCTTTCGCGGGGCAGGGCGTCATCATGGAGACGCTGCAGCTGTCGCAGGCGCGCGGTTTCTACACCGGCGGGTCGGTGCACGTCATCGTGAACAATCAGGTGGGATTTACCACCAGCGATCCGCACGATGCGCGCTCGACGCTGTACTGTTCCGATGTCGCCAAGATGGTGGAAGCACCGATTCTGCACGTCAACGCGGACGATCCCGAGGCAGTGTGCTTCGTCACGCGCTTCGCCGTCGAGTATCGGATGAAGTTCAACAAGGACGTGGTCATCGATCTGGTGTGCTACCGGCGGCACGGTCATAACGAGGCCGACGAGCCCGCGGCGACCCAGCCTTTGATGTACCAGGTGATCCGCAAGAAGCCCACCGTCCGGCAGATCTACGCGGACAAGCTGGTCGCCGAGGGCGTCCTGACCGCCGCCGATGCGGCGGCAATGCTGGAGCAGTATCGCAACGGCCTGGACGAGGGCAAGCCTCAGGCGCGCGCCGCGCTCGGGTTGATCGGCAACAAGTACACCGTCGATTGGAGCGAGTACCTGGGCGCGGATTGGTCCGAGCCCGTCAAAACCGGTATCGACATGAGCCGCCTCAAGGCGCTCGGCAAGGCGATCACCGCCTATCCAACGGACTGGAAACTCCATCCGCGCGTGCTTGCCATCATGCAGGCGCGCGAGCGCATGGTGGCGGGCGATCTTGCTCTCGATTGGGGTTGTGCCGAGAATCTTGCCTATGCGAGCCTCATCCAAGAGGGCTATCCGGTGCGGCTCACCGGCCAGGACAGCGGGCGCGGAACTTTCTTCCACCGGCACGCCGTGCTGCACGACCAAGTCACCGGAGGCCGGTACGTCCCGCTGCAACATCTTGCCACCAGCCAACCGACGTTCACGGTCACGGACTCGGTGTTGTCGGAAGAAGCGGTCATGGGATTCGAATACGGATTCTCCACGACCGAACCGCATTGCTTGACGATTTGGGAAGGCCAATTCGGCGATTTTTGCAATGGCGCGCAGGTCATCATCGATCAGTTCATCAGCTCCGGCGAAGCCAAGTGGGGGCGCCTCTCGGGACTGACCCTGTTCCTGCCGCACGGGTACGAGGGCCAGGGCCCCGAACATTCATCCGCGCGGCTGGAGCGGTTTCTTCAGCTCTGCGCCGAATACAACATCCAGGTCTGCGTGCCGTCGACGCCCGCGCAGATGTTCCATCTGCTCCGTAGACAGATGGTGCGGCCATTGCGCAAGCCGCTCATCATCATGACGCCGAAGAGTCTGCTGCGTCACGCCCTGTCGGTGTCGCGGCTCGAGGAGCTTGCCTCCGGCGGTTTTCGCAATGTCATCGACGAGGTCGACGACATCAAGCCGTCGGCCGTGACGCGCATCGTCTTGTGCACCGGCAAGGTGTATTTCGATTTGTTGAAATCCCGGCGCGAGTCGAAGGTGGATAGCGTCGCCGTCGTGCGCCTCGAACAGCTTTATCCGTTCCCATCCGACGAATATGAAGCGGTCATCCGCAAGTATTCGAATGCCCGCGAAGTGGTATGGTGCCAAGAGGAGCCGCAGAATCAGGGCAGCTGGTACCAGATACGGCATCGTCTGCAACTCCCGTTGAGTGCCAAGCACGAACTTCTGTATGCCGGACGCGCCGGGGCCGCGGCACCCGCCACCGGCATCGCGGCATTGCATGAACAGCAACAGAAGAATCTGGTCACCGCCGCCCTGCAGGGCACGCCGCCGGAAGAAGCTTCCCGACAAACGATGCGCCTGCCATCGGCTCAAACTAGGACCGCTTAATGACTATCGAAGTGCGCGTGCCGCAGCTGCCTGAATCGGTGGCTGACGCAACGCTCGTGTCTTGGCGCAAGAAGCCCGGCGATGCCGTGGCCCGCGATGAGAATCTGGTCGATCTCGAAACCGACAAGGTGGTGCTCGAGGTTCCCGCACCGGCGGCCGGCATACTCAAGGAAATCAAGTTGGGCGACGGCACCACGGTCACCAGCGGGCAAGTGCTGGCGGTCATCGAGCAAGGCGCTGCCGCCGTGCCGGGCGCGAGCGCACCCGCCATCATGGCCGCTCCCAGCGGCGCCACGACTTCTGTGCAGGATGCAACCGGCGCGAAGGCCACGCCAGCCGGCGCCCCGGCCGCCGCCAAGTTGAGCCCGGCCGCGAAGCGCGTAGTGGAGGAGAACAAGCTCGATCCGAATGCGGTGGCCGGTTCCGGACGCGACGGACGCGTCTCGAAATCCGACGTGGTGAACTACTTGTCCGCCAAGGAAGCTGCTCCTGCGGTGGCCAAGGTGCCGCCGCCGCCTGGAGCCCCAGCGCAGGTTCCGGCGGGCATTCCGGCCGCGCGCGGGTCACGGGCCGATCAGCGGGTGCCGATGACCCGGCTTCGGGCGCGCATTGCCGAACGCCTGGTGCAGGCGCAAGCCACCCAAGCCTTGCTGACGTCCTTCAACGAAGTGGACTTGAAGGCCGTCAACGAATTGCGCAGCCGCTACAAGGAACAATTCGAAAAGCAGTACGGCGTGAAGCTCGGGTACATGTCCTTTTTCACCAAGGCCTGCGCCCTGGCGCTGAAGAGATTTCCGTCCGTGAATGCCTCGGTCGACGGCAACGACATCGTGTATCACGAATATTTCGACGTCGGCGTCGCCGTGTCGACGGATCGAGGTTTGATCGTTCCCGTATTGCGGGACGCGGACGCCATGAGCTACGCCGACATCGAAAAATCCATCGCGAATTTCGCGGGCCGCGCCCGTGCAGGGACGATCACGATGGAAGAATTGACCGGCGGCACGTTCACCATCACCAATGGCGGGACCTTCGGTTCGCTGCTGTCGACGCCCATCGTCAACTCGCCGCAAAGCGCCATTCTCGGCATGCACAAGATTCAGGATCGCGCGGTCGTGGTCGATGGCGAGGTGGTAGTTCGTCCGATGATGTATATCGCGCTCACCTACGATCACCGGATCATCGACGGCCGCGAAGCCGTGCAATTCCTGGTGACGGTGAAACAATGCCTCGAGGATCCCGCCCGCATGGTGCTAGGAATATGAGCGACAAATTCGACGTAGTGGTGATCGGTGCGGGCCCTGCCGGTTATCCCGCCGCCATTCGTGCAGCGCAGAACAAACTCAGCGTTGCCTGTGTGGACGAATGGAAGAATTTCGACGGCACCTATGCGTTCGGCGGCACCTGTTTGAATGCCGGCTGCATTCCGTCGAAGGCGTTGCTGGAATCGTCCGAGCTGTTCCAGCGGGCGAAGGATGAGTTCGGGATTCACGGCATCAAGTTGGGCGATATCAAGCTCGATCTGGCGGCTATGCAGAAGCGCCGCGCCTCCATCGTCAAGACCATGACCAACGGCATCCTGGCGCTGTTCAAGGCCAATGGCGTGGTCGGCCTGCAAGGTCATGGCCGGCTGCTCCCGGGCAACAAGGTGGTGGTCACGGGTCCGGACGGCGCGGAACGCACCTTGGAAGCCAAGCATGTGGTGCTGGCATCGGGCTCGACTCCGATCCGCCTGAAGACCGTTCCGCATGACGGAAAATTCATCGTCGATTCCTGGAATGCATTGGAATTCGATGCGGTACCGGCGCGCTTGGGCGTGATCGGCGCCGGAGTCATCGGTTTGGAATTGGGCAGCGTCTGGCGGCGCTTGGGCAGCGAAGTGACCGTGCTCGAGGCGATGGCCCAGTTTCTCCCCATGGTGGATCAGACCATCGCGCGGGAGGCGCAGCGCCATTTCAAGAAGCAGGGACTCGACATCAAGCTCGGCGCCAAGGTGCTGAGCGCCGCGGCGAAAGACGGCGCCGTCGAGGTGGTGTATGCGGACGCCCAGGGCGAGCACACCCTGCAGGTCGACAAATTGGTGGTCGCGGTCGGACGACGGCCGTTCACCGAGGGCCTGTTGGCGGACGGCACCGGAGTTAAGGTCGACGAGCGCGGCTTCATTGCAGTGGATGAGCAGTGCCGGACCAATGTGCCGAATGTGTGGGCGGTGGGCGACGTCGTGCGGGGTCCGATGCTCGCGCACAAGGGCAAGGAAGAAGGCGTGATGGTCGCAGATTTGATCGCCGGGCAATTCGGCGAAATGAATTACAAAGTCATTCCATCGGTGATCTACACGGCGCCGGAAATCGCGTGGGTGGGGCAAACCGAAGAAGAGGTCAAAGCCGGCGGTCGTCCTTACAAGGTCGGTACGTTTCCATTCGCTGCCAGCGGCCGGGCGCGCGCCATGGAAGCCGGGCAGGGCATGGCGAAGATCGTGTCCGCCAAGGATGACGACGAAGTGCTGGGCGTGCATGTGATCGGACCCCTGGCGGGCGAGTTCATCAGCGAAGCCGTCCTCGCGATGGAATATTCGGCCAGCACCGAGGACATTCAGCGGACCATTCACGCGCATCCCACGCTGTCCGAAGCCATTCACGAGGCGGCGCTGGCGGTGGACAAGAAGGCCATCGACGGGATGAATCGCTAGGCCCATAGGTTCGTCGGCACCAACCCTGTCGGAAGGGCCGACCCTGTGGGAAGGGCCGACCCTGTAGGAAGGGCGGACCCTGTAGGAAGGGCGGACCCTGTAGGAAGGGCGCCTACACCAATCTCCGAGGGAACTCCACTGAATACCGCGGCGGCTTCCGTTACCATCAAGCTCTGTACCTCATCAAGAGAGTTGTCCATGAAAAACTTCCAAAACATCGTAAAAGGCAGCTTCTTGATGGGGCTGGTCGCGATTGCTTCAGCGATTGCTTCGGGTTGCGTCATTGCCGAGCCCCGCGACGGCTACTATGAGCGCGAGCATCATCGCTATTACAGAGAGCACTCCTGGCACGAGTGTCATGAACACGACGAGTATTGCCGTTAACAGCGGGGTTTCTCAGATCGAGAGCCGACGCCGTTGATGCCCCGCGTCGTCGAAGTTGTCCGGATCGAGCCAGGCTTCGAAAGCCGCGCGAATGCGGGGCCATTCTTCCGCCACCATTGAAAACCACGCGGTATCGCGGCTTCGCCCCTTGTAGACGATTGCACGCCGGAAAATTCCCTCGAACGTGAACCCGTAGCGGGCCGCTGCCGAACGGGATGCAGCATTCAGGCTGTCGCACTTCCACTCGTATCGCCGATAGCCAAGTTGGTCGAATACATGACGCATGAGCAGGTACATCGCCTCGGTGGCGCCGCGCGTTCTCTTCAGCCGCGGAGAGAACGTTATGGCCCCCACTTCGATGACACCGTGGATTGGTTCGATCCGCATCAGCGCCGCGGTCCCAACCGGCTTGGCCGTGCCTTCATCGATGATTGCGTAATGCAGTGGATCCTCGCTCATCGCGAGCTTTGTCAGGTACTCACTGAACAGCTCCGGGGTATGCGGGCGCTCCGCGAATAAGTACGTCCAGTCGCGGTCGTCCGGCGCCTCCATATAAGCTGCAAAGAGATCGGCTGCATGAAGATCCGCCGCTACGGGCTCCAGGCGACAATACCGGCCGGGCAGGGTGCTATGCGGCGGTCGCGGGCGCTCGGACCACCCGGGCACCAAGGGCCCGACGGGCTGGCCATATTGATTTTTGCGCTCGTCCATCACGCCTCCGGGTTTGCTGCCGGAAAGATACAGTATCGGCGTGATACGCGGGATAGCGCCGCTGCTATTCAGCCCGCAGCTATTGGCCTCGCGCCCGCTCGCGCCCCAGCTTCTCGGCTTCGGTCAAGTCTCCTTCCTCTTCCGGACGAACTTCGGGGCCTTCCTGTATCTTCTGTTTGCCGCGCGCAGAATTGACAAACCCTTGCTCCGCAGTATTGAACCGCTCGGCGGCTTCGGGATTTCCCTCGCCATGATTTTCGGGTGCGTCCTGACTATCGGGTGACGATTTCGGCATTGGGGGGTTCCTCCCATGATGAATGTTCGCGGAAGGATCTCCCAATCGAAGGAATCTTTCGAGGGAACGGCTCGCCCAGATGGTGTAGGCAAGGTCCCACGTTTCGTCATCCGAGCGCCGCAAACGCTATTAACGCGTCGCGTCCTACGCCGGCGGTTTGCGCGTCAAGCGGCCATTGACGATCGATATGCCCGCGAGCACCAGGAGGGATCCGAGTGCGAACCGCGATTCAATGGGTTCTCGCAGCAGCAGCGCGCCGAAGAGCACGCCGAACAGGGGTGTCAGCAGCGACAGCAGCATCAGCCGCGACGTCAAATAATGCCGCAGCAACCAGAACCAGACGAGATAACTGATGATCGAGATGAACAGCGTCTGGAATGCCAACGACAGCATCGCCGCCCCGGAGAGCACCAATCGAGTCTGTCCCGTGATCGAGGCGAACGCGAACAGCACCACGGAGGCGACACCCACCTGATAGAGCACCGTCTTGGCCGTGTTGGCGCCCCCCACGCGACCGCGGCGCAAGACGACATTCGTCAATCCCCATGCAACGCCTCCCAGCAAGGCGAGGAGGTCGCCGAAAATCAGCTCCGGGATGGGGCGGCTGCCGGGGCCGACGAACGCGACCACTATTCCGAAGAACGCGGCCGCAATGCCCATCCACTGAATACCATCGAGGCGCTCCTCCGGTATGAACTGCAGTCCCAGGGCCGTGAATATCGGGGCCGAATACAGGAACACGATGGTGTGCGCCGCGGTCGTGTGAACCAGGGCTGAGCCGGCGAGTACGAATTCCAGCGAGAACATCAGACCCAGGGCGAGACCGCTCCGCAAAGTGCCGTCCGCGAACGCACGCGGGCCTTCACGGAGGGCCACCAACAAACCGAAGAAGATGGATGCGCCGGCGAACCGGATCGCAAGCTGCAGGGTGGGAGCCACATCGCCGGCGACGCCTTTCATGACGACCTGTTGCACACCCCAGATCCCGCACAGCAGAAGCACCAGCGCAGTCGCCCGCAAGTCGAGCGGCCGGCGAACCGAAACCGTCACGAATTCATTTCCGCCGCCGTGCGCTGACGACATTCGGCACCTGGGCGATGCGGCTGAGCGCGCGCGACAATTGCGGCAGACCGGTGATGGAGATTCCGATGCGCATATGGGCCACGCTATCGCGCTTGTCGGTTTCGGTGTGCATGTCTTGAATACTGATTTTTTCATCGGCCAGCGCAGCGCTCACGTCGCGCACCAGCCCGCGCCGATCGAAGGCCTGAATCTCGATATCCACGGGAAATTCGCCGGCGCCCGTCTTCCCCCAGGCAACCGCGAGAACGCGCGCCGGCGCCTTGACGCTGAGCCGGGCAAGGTTCGCGCAGGCCTGGCTGTGAATGCTCACGCCCCGCCCCACCGTGATGTAGCCGACGATGGCCTCGGGCGGCACCGGCCTGCAACAGCGGGCATACGTGGACAACAGGTCGCCGATTCCCTGTACCTCGACCTCCGGTTGCCGCTCCATCGGGGGGCGGGTCCGGGCGGGTGGTTCGCCGCGAGCCTCGCGCGCGTGCAGCAGCCGCTGGATGGCGCCTGCCACTTGGCTGGGGCTGATCTCGCCCAATCCCAAGGCTTCGTGCAGCGCCTCGGTGCTCGCCAGCTTGAGCTCGGCCAGCAGTTCCGGGATCGGCGGACTGTGCACGCCGAGTCGCTGCAACTCGCGATCGAGCATGGCCCGGCCCTCGAGCGTGTTTTGAGCGTGGTCTTGTTTGCGGAACCAGGCGCGCACTTTGTTGCGGTGGCGGGGGCTCGCCAGAAAGCCCGACTGGGCGGAGAGCCAGTCCCGCGACGGCTGCGGCGACTTTCCGGTGATGATCTCGACCGTATCGCTGTTCTTCAGCTGGTAGTCAAGCGACACCATGCGGCCGTTGACCTTGGCGCCGCGGGTGCGGTGACCTAAGTCGGTATGCACCTGGTAGGCGAAATCGAGCGGTGTTCCGCCCACCGGCACATCGACGATTTCGCCCTTCGGCGACACCGCGTAGATCCGGTCCTGGAACAGATCGACGCGCATGCGGTCGAGAAAATCGCGCTCGGTTTCTGCGGCCTCGGCGGGCGCCAGCAGCGTTCGCAGCTGGTTGATCTTCCGCTCGTAGGCCTGATCGGTACGGCCGCCTTCCTTGTAGCGCCAGTGAGCGGCAACGCCGCGCTCGGAATTGGCGTGCATTTCATTCGTGCGGATCTGGATTTCCACCGGCTGCCCGCCCGGTCCGATGACGGCGGTATGGATGGAGCGGTAGAGATTGTCCTTCGGGGTGGCGATGTAGTCGTCGAATTCGCCGGGAATGAATTGCCACAGGGAATGAACGACGCCCAATGCGGCATAGCATTCGGCGACGGTATTCACGAGCACGCGGGCGGCGCGGATGTCCATGAGCTGCTCGAAAGCCAGCTGCTTCGCCTGCATTTTGCGCCAGATGCTGTAGATGTGCTTCGGCCGCCCATTGATGACGGCTTCGATGCCGGCGGCCCGCAGCTCGCCCTGCAGCAACGATTTCAATTCGTCGATGTAGCGTTCGCGTTCCGAGCGGCGCGACTTCAGAGCGGCCGCAATATGCTTGTACTGCGTGGGCTGCAGATACCGGAAAGCCAGGTCCTCGAGCTCCCACTTGACCTGCCACACGCCGAGGCGGTTGGCGAGCGGCGCATACACCTCATGGGTTTCGACGGCAAATTTTCGCTGCGCATCGGTAGCCAACGATTTCGCGGAACGCATCCGCTGGAGCTGCTCGGCGAGTCTGACCACGACCAGACGCACATCGCCGATCACGGCAAGCAGCATTTTGCGCAGCGCCTCGGCCTGTCCGGCTTCGAGTCCGCGTTCCGGCGTCCAATCGGGCGCCAAGCCAAAATGGCCGAGCTGGGCCAACGCGCGGGCCAATCGCACCGGCTCGACGCCGAAGCGCTTTTCGGCGGCTTCACGCTCGAGGTATTTGCCGTCGAGGAACGGTTGGAGCGCCGCAGCCATGACCACATCGTCATCGGCTTCGAGGGTGCGCACGATTTCCGCGACGTCGAATGCCGAGTCGCGCACCATGACGGCGGCGGGCGGCAGATCGAGCTCACGCAGGGCTGCAAGCCCTTCAGTCAGCCGAGTACTGACCGTCCGGGTCGTTGCGGTGGTCTCCATTGCCGGTATCATACCCGGCATGTCAATCCCCACACCCAAGAGCGCGACCATCCGCGTGCTCGGGATCGATCCCGGCTCGCAGTGCACGGGCTTCGGTGTGGTGGACGCGACCGGCCCTCGTCTGACCTACGTGGCCAGCGGCGTCATCCGCACCGGACAGGGTGAATTCGCCGCGCGCCTGTGCGAGATTTTCCGGGGTGTCGGAACGATCGTTGCGCAGTATCGGCCGCAGGAAATCGCCATCGAGCGGGTGTTCGTCAACCGCAACCCCGACAGCGCCTTGAAGTTGGGCCAGGCGCGCGGAGCGGCGATTTGCGGTACGGCCGATGCCAACGCGGAGGTGTTCGAGTACGCGACTCGCGAAATCAAGCTGGCGGTGGTCGGATCCGGCAATGCCGAGAAGGCTCAGGTGCAGCTCATGATCAAGAGCATTCTGAAGCTCGACGGCCCGATGACCGCGGACGCCGCGGACGCGCTGGCGACGGCGGTTTGCCACGCCATGCGCGGCTCGCTGCGCACGACGCTGCTGCGTGCCGGCAGCCGCGGGTGATCGGTTTTCTCAAGGGCCGGCTGGCGGTCAAGCAGCCGCCGATGCTGCTGGTTGACGTGGGCGGGGTCGGCTACGAGCTGGAAGCGCCGATGTCGACGTTCTACGGCTTGCCCGCGACCGGGGAATCCGTGTCCTTGTTCACGCACTTGGTAGTGCGCGAGGATGCGCATATTCTGTACGGATTCGGTTCGGAGGGCGAACGGCGGTTGTTCCGGGGTCTGCTCAAAGTGTCCGGCGTGGGTCCGAAAATTGCGTTAGGGATATTGTCCGGTGCCAGCGTGGAGGATTTCCTGCGCATCGTCGAAGCCGAGGACGTGGCAATGCTGACGCGACTCCCCGGGATCGGCCGCAAGACCGCGGAGCGGGTGATCATCGAGATGCGCGACAGCGTGCAGAAACTGAAGCAAACGGCACCGGCCGGGGCGCACACCGCGGCCGCTGTGGGAGCCGCGCCGTCGGCCCAGAGCGAGGCGTTCAGCGCGTTGATCGCTCTCGGCTACAAGCCGCCCGAGATTGCGCGGATGTTGAAAGCGGCGGACGAGCCCGGTTTGTCGACCACCGAAATAATCCGGCGCGCCCTCAAGTCGGCCGTGAAGCCATGAGGCAAGCCGGATGAGCATCGAACAGGATCGCATCATCGCCGGCACCGGCGGCCGCGACGATGAGGTGGCGGACCGGGCGGTCCGCCCGAAAACCCTTGCCGACTACGTGGGTCAGCCGAATGTCAAGAACCAAATGGAGATTTTCATTCAGGCGGCGCGGCAGCGGGGCGAGGCCTTGGACCACGTATTGATCTTCGGACCGCCGGGTTTGGGGAAGACCACGCTGGCCCACATCATCGCGAACGAACTGAAAGTGAACCTGCGCCAGACCTCCGGTCCGGTTCTCGAGCGGCCGGGCGATCTCGCTGCGTTGCTGACCAACCTCGAGCCGCGCGACGTGCTGTTCGTGGACGAAATTCACCGCCTGAGCCCGGTGGTCGAGGAAGTCCTGTATCCCGCAATGGAGGATTCGCAGCTCGATTTGATGATCGGCGAGGGCCCTGGCGCCCGGTCGATCAAGCTCGATCTGCCGCCGTTCACGCTGGTCGGCGCCACCACGCGCGCCGGTCTCCTGACGTCGCCGCTGCGCGACCGGTTCGGCATCGTGCAGCGGCTGGAATTCTATTCCACCGAGGAATTGACCAAGATCGTGGTCCGCAGCGCGTCGATCCTGAAGCTGCACCTGCAACCCGACGGGGCGGATCGCATCGCCGAGCGCTCGCGCGGCACACCGCGCATCGCCAACCGCCTGCTGCGGCGGGTGCGCGATTTTGCCGAGGTCAAGGCGGGCGGACTCATCAGCGGCACGGTCGCATTGGCGGCACTCGATATGCTCGAAGTCGATCCGCAGGGCTTCGACATGCTGGACCGGAAATTGCTGCTGACGGTCATCGAGAAATTCGAAGGCGGCCCCGTGGGCGTCGATAGCCTCGCGGCCGCGATGAGCGAGGAGCGCGGCACCATCGAAGACGTGATCGAGCCGTTTCTGATCCAGCAGGGTTTCTTGATGCGCACAGCGCGGGGCCGCGTGGCAACCCGCACCGCGTACGCGCATTTCGGACTGACGGCGCCGACCGTCGACCGTGACCTTAATATGCCCCTGTTCAGGGACGGCGTCTAGCCGCTGATACACGGTATATGTGTGCCGATACAGGGTCGCCATCACGTTATTGCCGGTTTATGCCGGTATAATTCACATAGGTTTGGGGGTTACAGGGTAAGAAATGGAACCGACAGATACCGCGGATGAAGAGTATTTCCACCGTGTCGTGGACTGCCAATGGGCGTGTCCCGCACATACCGATGTTCCGGAATATATCCGGTTGATCGCGCAGGGCGAATTCACCGAGGCCTACATGGTGAATCGCGAGTCGAACGTGTTTCCCGCAATTCTGGGGCGCGTTTGTGACCGCCCCTGCGAACCCGCCTGCCGGCGTGGCCGCATCGCCGACAAACCCGTCGCCATTTGCCGCTTGAAGCGGGTCGCGGCGGACAATCGTGACGACATCGGCGCGCTTCTGCCGCGGGCACCGGAAAAAACGAACGGCAAGCGGATTGCCTGCATCGGTGCCGGCCCGGCATCGCTCACCGTTGCGAACGACCTGCTGCCGCTGGGTTACGAGGTCACGATTTTCGAGCAGAACGCCGTCCCAGGCGGCTTGATGCGCACGAATATCCCGGCGTTTCGTCTGCCGGAATCCGTGCTGAACGAAGAAATCGGCTACATCGTGGATATGGGCGCCGATCTGCGCCTCAACTCCCCGGTGCAGAGCATGAAAGAGCTGCTCCATGCCGGCGGATTCGACGCCATATTCGTCGGCTCCGGCGCGCCCAAGGGCAAGGAATTGAATCTCCCGGGGCGGTACGACACCGACCGGATTCACATCGGGATTGCGTGGCTCGAATCGGTGGCCTTCGCGCACACCGACAAGATCGGCGAGCGCGTTCTCATCATCGGCGTGGGCAACACCGCGATGGATTGCTGCCGCACCTCGCTGCGTCTCGGGGCGAAGGACGTCAAAGTGATGGCGCGCAAGCCGCGAGAGTTCTTCAAGGCCTCGGAATGGGAGCTCGAGGACGCCGAACATGAAACCGTGCAGATCGTCGTGAATCGTGCACCGAAATCCTTCGTGGTCGAGAACGGCCGGCTCACGGGCATGCTGTTCGAACATCTGGAGTACGACATTCAGAACGGGGATATTACGGCGACCCGTGTGCTCGGCGAGGAGTTCTTCCCCTGCGACGATGTGATTCTCGCCATCGGCCAGGAAAATGCGTTTCCATGGATCGAGCGCGATGCCGGCATCGCGCTCGACAAATGGAACGTGCCCGTCGTGGACAAGCAGACGTTTCAATCCACACTGCCCAACGTGTTTTTCGGCGGCGACGCGGCATTCGGTCCGAAGAACATCATCTGGTCGGTGGAGCACGGGCATCAGGCCGCCATCTCCATACACAAACTGTGCTGCGGCGAACCGGTAACTGTCCGCATGCCGCGCGGGATCACCTTGAGCAGCCGCAAGATGGGCATGCACGAGTGGTCGTACAAGAACGAATACAACGGCGCGGAGCGGCGCCTCGTGCCGCACGTGGGATTGATCGAGCGCTTCAAGAAGGTCAACGTCGAAGTCGAATTGGGATTCACGGCCGAACAGGCCGCACTCGAGGTCCAGCGCTGCCTGAACTGCGATATGCAAACCGTCTTCACCGCGAAGCTGTGCATCGAGTGCGATGCCTGCATCGACATCTGCCCGGTGGACTGCCTTACCATCACGCCGAACGGCACGGAAGCGGAGCTGCGTTCCCGGCTCAAGGCCCCCGCGACGAATGTCATGCAGGCCTTGTACGTGTCGAGCGCGCTCCCGCATACCGAGCGGGTCATGGTCAAGGACGAAGATGTCTGTGTGCATTGCGGCCTGTGTGCCGAACGCTGTCCCACGGCCGCCTGGGACATGCAGAAGTCCACGATCAAGATTCCTCTGGCGGTGGATGAGGGCGCCGTATGCCGAATCTAGTCAATGCGCCGGATCGGGTGAACGATTTCGTCGTCAAGTTCGCGAACGTCAATGGCACCGGTTCCGCGAGCGCAAACTCGCTGATTATGAAGGCCATCTTCCGCATGGGTGTGCCGGTGACGGGAAAGAATTATTTCCCCTCGAACATCCAGGGCTTGCCGACCTGGTACGAGATTCGCGTTACCCGCGATGGCTACGCTGCGCGCGCCGGACGGGTCGATATCATGGTGGCGATGAACGCGGAGACGTATCAACGCGACGTGCGTGAAGTGTCCTCCGGCGGCTATCTGATCTACGACGCGACCTGGCCGCGCAGTGCGCTGCTGCAGCGCGCCGATATCACGGTCATCGGCGTGCCGTTGGCCAAACTGGTCAATGAGAACTTCGACGGGGTGCGCAATCGCATTTTGCTCAAGAATATCGCCTACGCCGGCACGCTCGCAGCGCTGCTCGATGTCGATCCCGAGATCATCAGCGGCTTATTGAGCGAGAGCTACGGAAAGAAACCCAAACTGCTGGACTCGAACACTAAAGCATTACGGCTGGGCTACGATTACGCCAAAGAGCATCTCGGCTGCCCGCTGCCGCTGCGCGTACAGCACATGGACAAGACCCGCGGTCACATCATGATCGACGGCAACACGGCGGCCGGTTTGGGCTGCGTCTACGCGGGGGCGACGGTGGGCGCCTGGTATCCGATCACGCCGTCCACGTCGTTGATGGATGCCTTCAAGGGATTTTGCGAGCGCTACCGGGTCGACCCGGCTACCGGCGAACGGAATTTCGCGGTCATTCAGGCCGAAGATGAGTTGGCGGCGATCGGCATGGTAGTGGGCGCCTCCTGGAACGGCGCGCGGGCCTTTACGCCGACCAGCGGGCCGGGCATTTCGTTGATGAACGAGTTCCTCGGGCTGGCGTATTACGCAGAGGTGCCCTGCGTGATTTTCGACGTGCAGCGGGTCGGCCCGTCGACCGGCATGCCGACGCGCACGCAGCAATCGGACATCATGCTGTGCGCTTATGCATCGCACGGCGACACCCGCCATGTGCTGCTGTTTCCGGCGAATCCGGAGGAGTGCTTCTACATGGCCGTGCAGGCATTCGATTTGGCGGAGCGCCTGCAAACGCCGGTAATCGTACTGTCCGACCTGGATATCGGTATGAACGATTGGATGTGCCCCGATTTGCAATGGGACGACGCCTATCGTCCCGACCGCGGCAAGGTGCTGTCGGCCGAGGAACTGGCCGGCTTGGACAAATTCTATCGCTACGTGGACCGCGACGACGATGCCATCACCTATCGCACCTTGCCCGGCGTCAACCCCAAGGGCGCGTATTTTACCAGGGGATCGGGCCACAATCAGTACGGGACCTATACCGAGGATTCGACCGAATACCAGGTGGTTCTGGATCGGCTGAAGCGCAAGTTTACGACCGCTGCAAAATATGTTCCCAAGCCGGAGTTGATCGGCAAGGGCAACGAGGTTGCCATCGTCAGCATCGGCAGTTGTGACGGTGCCGTCCGTGAAGCGATCGACGTACTCGCGCGCAAGAAAATCCAGGTCGATTACCTGCGCATCAAGGCATTTCCCTTCGGAGTCGAGGTGGAGAATTTCCTCAGTGCCCACGCCACGATATTTGTCGTGGAGCAGAACCGCGACGCGCAACTGCGATCGCTGCTGACTCTGGAGACGGCCGTCGAGAAGGCCAAGCTGCATTCTATTTTGAGCTACAGCGGGCTCCCCATGTCCTGCCAGCCCATCGTCGACGGTATCTGCGGAATACTCGCCGAAGCGCCCCGACTGTCCGCGATCAAACGCTGAAGGATCAACTCCGAGGACCCCATGTCGTTCATCAATAAACCCAAGGTTGCCCACCCCTCGCTGCCGACCAACGCGTTGGGACTGACGCGCCGCCAGTATGAGGGCAGCATGTCCACGCTTTGCGCCGGCTGCGGGCACGATTCGGTCACGGCCGCGATCATCGAGGCCTGCTGGGGATTGGACATGCGCCCGGAACAACTGGTCAAGCTCTCCGGGATCGGCTGTTCCTCCAAGACCACCTCGTATTTCGTCAGCGGCGCCCACGGCTTCAATTCGGTTCATGGCCGGATGCCGTCGATCGCCAGCGGCGCGAATGCAGCGAACCGCGAACTGACCTATGTCGGAGTGTCGGGCGACGGGGATTCGCTGTCGATCGGCCTGGGTCAGTTGGTGCACGCCATCCGGCGCAACGTCAACATGCTGTACGTGATCGAGAACAACGGCGTGTACGGCCTCACCAAGGGGCAGTTCTCCGCCTCGGCGGATGTCGGCACCAAGGCGAAACGGGGCGACGTCAACCAGAGTCCACCCATCGATCCCGTGCTGCTGGCGTTGTCGCTCGGCGCCACCTTCGTCGCGCGCGGCTTTTCGGGAGACAAGGCACAGCTGGTGCCGTTGATTCAAGCCGGGATGCGCCATCAGGGGTTCGCGATCATCGATGTACTGTCGCCCTGCGTCACATTCAACGATCACGAGGGCTCCACCAAGAGCTACGTTTTTACCCGCGAGCATTATCATGCCGCCATGGAAGCCGATTTCGTGCCCCATGCCGAGCCGATCTCGGTCGACTACCCGCAAGGCGAGTCGATACCGGTCGAACTGCACGACGGCTCCCGCGTGGTGCTGCGCAAGCTCGGCGTGAGCTACGATCCCACGGATGCGGGCGCGGCGTACCATTTCATCGAGGGCAAGCTCAAGCAAAGCGAATACGTGACGGGCTTGATCCACATCAATGAAGCCGGTAGCTCGGAATTTCACACGGTCAACAATTCGAGCGCCGTGCCGCTCAATCGTATTCCGTACGAAAAGCTGTCGCCCGGACGTGCCGCCCTGGAAAAACTGATGGGGCGCTACCGCTGAGCGATTGCGGGAGTGCTCGGGGCCGGCCGGGTGCGTTCACTTGGCCGGTTCGAACAACGCCGCAAAACTCGGAATCTGCTTCTGTAAATCGTCGCGTAGCTGGGTTCCCGCCAGGAAAAAATCCCGGTCTGTTTTACCGCCGTTCAACGGATTCTTGTACGCGATGACGATCAATCCGATGTTCTCGCTCGCCGCGTCGCGCAGGGGAGTCTGCACTACAAATTTTCTGACTACGTCTTTGGTGCGGTGCCAGCGGGGATCAAGCAGGGTAACGCCGGTTTCGATGACCATCACGTCATCCGGATCGTCAGGATTCCCTATCCTATCCGGATACGATCCGCCGAACATCGTGTACGTCTTGGGGGCGGCTCCGGGAGGCACGCCGTGAAACGTGACGCTGATGAGTTCGGAGTGCGCCGCCATGATCTGTTCGGAAAGCGTCTGCACGAACAGCTTTGTCGCGGGGGGAGTCCAGTTCTTGGGCTTCTCCGGCCCTGGCACACCGGTAGGGGCTCCGCGAGCGCTAATGCACGACGCACTCGAAATGCAGAGCGCAATCGCAAGCGCGCTGCTCCGTAGAGTATTTCGGTTTTTCATTGGACTCCCACGGTAACTCCGCAACCTGAACGGAACCTAAATGATTCGCGGAATCGCAAGCGGTGGCGCCGCATCGCAGTGTCGACTCGCAGGTAGTCATAGCCCAATTCGTTGCCACCGATCTGACATCGCGCGATAATACGGTAGTCGACGGCAACCGCGGGAGTAGCGGAAAAAGCGGATGCGGCGACCGAGGTGCACCCGGCCGCGGCGATCGGGCTTAGACTACAACGAGAACCTGAAGCCACATGAAAATACTGGTCGTTGAAGATCAGCGCCGTCTCAGCGTACTGCTCAAGCAGGGCCTGTCGGAGGCGGGCTACACGGTCGGCTGCGCGAGCAGTTGCGGCGCCGCGCGCGACGCGCTGTGCGAGAGCAGCTATGGCGCCATCGTGCTCGATCTCGGGCTGCCCGATGGCGACGGCCTGGAGTTGCTGCAGCAATGGCGCAAGAGCGGTTTCAACGAGCCCGTCATTATCTTGAGCGCGCGCGATACGCTTCAGGACCGCATCAAGGGCTTGGACATCGGTGCCGACGACTACTTGCCGAAGCCGTTCAGCATGCAAGAACTGCTGGCACGGCTGCGCTCGCTGTTGCGGCGGCAATCGAGCGTCAAGGACACCATTCTCGAACACCGCGGCATTCGGGTCGATCTGGTCGGCCGAACGGTGAAGTTCAATGGTGCACCGGTTGAATTGACGAGCCGCGAGTTTGCGCTGTTCGAGATCTTCATGCAGAACGCCGGACGTATACTCACTCGCACATTGATCTGCGAGACAGTATGGTCATCCCCGTACGAGGTGGACGCCAATCTGCTCGATGTCTACATGAGCAAGCTGCGGGCGAAGTTTGAACCCGTGGACGGCAGACCCTTGTTCAAGACCGTACGCGGCGTCGGCTATCAGCTGCAGTGAAGTCGATCGGCGCGCGACTCGCTCTCTGGTACGCCGCAGCGGCCACTGCGACGCTCGCCGTGCTGTTCGTCGCCGGCTACTACCTGCTCGAGAGTTACCTGATTCATGGCCTGGATCTGCTCAATGAGTCCGAGTTCAACCAGATCAAGGCCCACCTGGGACCGGACTATCAATCACTCAGCCCGGCGGTCATCAACGATCGCATTCGCGAGACCACGGAATATGCCTCGGTGCTGTTCTACATCAACATTCATGGCCGCGGCATCGGTACCATCTTTTATTCCTCCAATCTGCGGGGCGCCGAAATCCCCGACATCAAGGGGGAGCACAAATACGATATCGATTGGGGCAGTGCCGGTCTGCTGCGAGTGGCGGAGTTCATCTTACCGCCGTACGACGTCGTCATCGCTACCCCTGAGAAGCAGGTGGAGGGCGTCATGGAAGGTTATGCCGAAGTCTGCGCCGCGCTGTTGGTCATCATGCTGGGCGTGAGCGTCGCCATCGGCTTTGGATTGAGCCGTCTGGCCTTGCGACCGGTACGGCTGATTCGCGAGACAGCCAGCCGCATCGGCGCAAACAATCTGAGCGAGCGCATTACCGTGCCATCGAGCAACGATGAGATCTCTCAACTGGCATTGCTGCTCAATGCCATGTTCGATCGCCTGGAGGCTTCGTTCAAGCACGTGCGGCGCTTTGCCGCTGACGCCTCGCATGAGCTCAAAACACCCTTGTCGCTGATTCGCCTGCACGCCGAGAAATTGCTCGCCTCCGGTGCCGTGAACGGCGAGAGCGAGGAGGAGATCCTGACGGTACTCGAAGAGGTCACCCGCCTCAACTCCACGATCGATGAGCTGCTGTTTCTGTCCCGCGCAGAAGGGCGCAGCATCACCCTCGATCTGGCGCCCCACGATCCTGCCGCGCTGCTCGCCAATTTCAGCATCGACGCGCAGGTACTGGCCGAATCGCGAGGACTGCACTTTTCCTATAGCCACGAGGGTTCCGGCAACGCGACCTTTGAGCCGCGGTGGCTGCGGCGCGTATTGCTCAATTTGGTGAGCAACGCGGTCAACGCCTCCCCGCCGGGCGGCCGCATCCGGATGTGCTCGAGCCTCACCGACACGCTGTGGCGGGTCAGCCTCGAGGATGAGGGGCCGGGAGTGCCGGCGGCGGACCGCGAGCGAATCTTCGATCGTTTTGTGAGGCTGCAATCCGACGGTGCCGGCGGCCACCAAGGCAGCGGCTTGGGGTTGGCGATCTGCCGCGGGATCGTTGAGTTGCATCACGGCCACCTCTACGCCGAGGCCGCCTCCGAGGAACGCGGTCTGTGCGTCGTGTTCCAGCTGCCGGCCAATCCGGCCGGTGCGCAATCGGGCCTTGGCGCGATTGCGCCAGCAGCAGCAATGTCAGGGTGATCGTAAGAACAGCCGGCTAGAACCCGATCGACACGGTGCCGTAGACCAGCCTGCCGATCGGCGAGTAAGTTGCGACGTCGGCATTGTTGTCGGTGAAGACTCGGGGATCCAACGGCGGCATACGGTTGGTCAGGTTGTTGACCCCGAGCGCGAATTTGAGATCCTTGACCTTCCCGCCGTGCCAGTCGTAGGCCGCGCGCAGGTCCCACGTGGAATAGTCGCTGACTCGGATAGGCGCCAGGGTGCCGCTGCCGCCCATATCGTCGACTCCCGAGGCGCAAGTGTTCGCCAGAGTGAGTTCCACGTCGTGATAAGTCCAGTCCAGGGTCGTGTAGAAGCGATAACGGGGCAGCGTGCCGCCGAACACGCCGGCATTATTGGACGTGCCGGCGCCCTGTACGACGGGCAGTCCGGCAATGCCGGGATTGAACTGGAAGGAGGTGAAGATCGTTCCGTTGGTTGCCAGCGAAAAGGTACCGGCACTTTGCGTCGGAATCCTGTAGTTGACGGTCACATTCCATGACTCCTCGAGCAACTGCGCCAAGTTGCGGAAATAGTCGACCAGGTACAGCTGCGCGGCCTGGGCGGGACTGCCCTTGCCGCCCGCGCCGGTCAGGAAGCTCAACAGCGAACCCGGCTTCGTGAACGGATCGACCCCACCGGCGCCCGGAAAGCCGGCGACCGCCAGACTGTTGAAGAACGGCGAGGCGGATCCTAGGCTGTTGATGCTCGTGAGGATGTTGTTGAAGCCGGCACCGCCTTGAAATCCACTCAACGTGATATATGAGTAGTCCGCAGTGATCACCAGGTTGTCGACCAGATTGGGCTTGATCACGAAGCCGATCGTCTTGGAAACCGACGTCGCGGGTCGAAGATTCGGATTGTTGCCATCTTCGGCGTTGAACGGCTCGCCTGCGTAGTTGGTGCCGAACGCGGTGGCGATCGGGCCGTTCGATAGGCGCGTATCCGTCGGACCGTACTCCGAGTAGAGCGTTGGTGCAATGAACGACCGGGCATAATTGCCGCGCATCGTGAATTGTCCGTCGATAGGCTGCCAGCGGAAACCGAACTTCGGCACTGTCGAGCGGCCCGCGTCGCTGTAATTTTCGGCGCGCACCGCCGCCGTCACATCAAAGGCACGGAACACGGGTACGTTCCATACTGAACTGGTGACCGGCACGCGGAACTCCGCAAACTCTCCGCTGATGGTGCGACTCTTTGAAAACGGATTGGCGAACGTGCCGCCGATCCACAGCTGGTCGTTGCCAAAGTACGATCCGGTCACCGGATCGGTGACTCGGCCGTTGGGATCGGTGTGCCCCGACAAGCTCTCGCGCCGGACGCTGGCGCCCACGGCGACGCCGACGTCGCCGGCGGGAAGCGAAAGCGCACGGCCGACGAGCTTGCCGTCCCAGGACTCGAGCTGGCTGACGGCTTTGATGACTTCGGTTCCGTACAGATTCGCAATCGAGGCCGGATTCAATCCGCCCGCGGTGGCGAAGGGATTGAGAGCCGGTTGCAGCAGCACAGGCCCGGTCAGTGAATAGCCGCCTATCACTCGACTATAGTTGCCGCCGGCCACGGGGGTGCCCGCGGCGTTGAAGCCACCGGCGATGGCCGGCGCCAAATTGGGCTTGTAGATCAAACCGCCCTGCAGCTGTTGCAAGTCGTTTTCACTGAAGACCAAGGCGCTTTCCCAGGTCCAATCACGCGTGATCTCGCCCCGCAGTCCCGCGGTCACGCGTGTCGACACTGAGGTATTGTTGAAATCGTGCGGTTCGGACAAGTCGGCGAAAGTGACCGCGGGGAAGTTGGTGGTCAATGGATTGTACGGAGCGTTCACCGGGACCGAGACGGTGGACCCGACGGGCGCCCATTGCGTGGCGCTCTTGCCCTGGGAGATCATGACATCGCCGAAGGCGTCGAGGCGGTGGTCGTCGATCAAAGGGGCATCGACGCTGGCCGCGAACGAGGCGACGTTCTGCTTCAAAAGCAGGCTCTGGTAGGGAGCGAGATTGAAGCCGTTGCTGATGGCGTTCGCCGTCGTTGGGAGATATGTCCCATTGCCGACCAGACCGGCGAGAGAGCCGGCGGTTGCATTGACTCCGGTCGGATTCCTTTGACTCGGCGAGTTCAACGCCGGGTTGAGTTGGTACGCGCCACCGTTGATGACTCCGGGTATGTTCGTAGCCGCCGCGTGCCCGAGAAACGGACTGCTGAAGGGGCGATCGTCCTGGCCCAGCGGGTCCGTGTGGGTATAGCTCGCGGTCGCAACGATGCTCACATTACCGAGCTTGGCGCCGCCGGTTGCGTATGCCGACCTCTCGCCGTAATCCGCAGCCGAACCGTCGCGCAGGCCCGCAGTGAAGCCCTCGTAGTCCGACTTCAAAATGAAATTCACAACGCCGCCGATGGCATCGGAACCGTAGATAGACGATGCGCCATCGGTCAGCACCTCGATATGATCAATCGCAGCTGCCGGGATCTGGTTAACATCGACGAAGTTCTTGCCGTTAATGGCGCCAATGCCGCTGTTGGCAACTCGTCGCCCATTGATCAACACCAGCGTCGGCAGATTGCGCAATTGCAACTGAGACCCGCCGGCCGTGTTCTGATTGTTGTTGTTGGCGTTCGAGTCTCCGGCATTGCTGCGTCCCTCGAAGGCGGGAACAGCCTTGCGCAGCATCTCCAATGCATTGGTGGTTACGCCGGTGGCCTCCAACTGCGCCGCATTGAGAACCACGACCGGGACTGCCACTTGGTCGGGAGTGGTCGGAATGCTGCTGCCGGTGACGATGATTTCGCCGATTTCCTCCGCTGCAGGGGCGGCGACGGCCGGTGCATCCGTCGGCGCATTGGCACCTGCCGCGGCCGCGCATACCGCCAGCGCCGTGACCAGCATTCCAAAGCTACGAAATTCCATAAACTCCCCCGGCATTATAAGAATTACCAACCTGGTCATTAATCTGTCTTGTAGCCCTGCTTCCTTAAGCAATACTGAATTTCAGCTGAACGCGGATTCAGGTACGGCCGGACTAACGGGACTCAGTTCGCGGATCCGAAGAGGGTCTTGCTGCTGGTGATTTGTGCCTGCATCTCTGCCGCAATCTCGGTCGCGATTTTGTCCAAAGCGACTTTGTCGTCGCCGGGCTTGTAGTTGAACACCACGCCAATCGCGCCGATCCGCTTGCCGCCCTTCGTTTTTAGGGGCAGCTCATCCTCGAAGTGCGTCCCGGCCTTGTTCAATTCGAGATTCTTCGTCCCCTTCAAGATCACACGCAGATCATCCGCATCGCCCAGCTTGCCGATACGGCCGAAATTCGAGGCGATGATGTCGTACTTCGGAGCGCCGGCATGAATGGCGAGCAAAATTACTTCGGGATGCTTCGCGAGCGCTTCGTCGACCAGCTTCTGCGCGAATTTCGCGTTCATCTTGAAGTCCGGATCCATCTCCTTCGGATCCGCCGCCCGCAGACCGGCGGCCGCCGATTCACGCGTGTCCTGCGCATGAAGCGCGCAAACGCCCGTCACACTCAATACGGCTGCCGCCGTCCAACTGCAGACCTTTTTTGAAGCGTCAAACATTGCGAGGTATCCTTTTGACCGAAGCCATGTATTTGTTCTCCGCTATGAGCTTGCGCGCCGTGCCTAAATGGAACCTGAATGCGGCGATAATCGGCCTGCGGGTTACTGGTGGGGCGCTACCGAGCGGCCGTCGCGGGCAGCGACTTTGCATTTAGGATTCATTCAGGTTGTCGCGCTAGAGTCCGCCGCGGCAAGGCCAACTGCAAAAAAATTGACGCGAAACTATCGGGGCGAACAATACGCGTCGCGAAATCCGACATTCATCCAATTCTTACTCAACGAGTGAATACCATCATGAAAACCGTCCTTTTGTTGTTTGCAGGATCTCTCGCCCTGGCATCGTTGTGCGCTGTGGCGGCCGCCGAGCAGGAGCTGCATCTTACGCCGGCAGCATCGGTCGAAATACCGAACTCCAAAGGCAAGTTTGATTTTCTGCGCATCGATTCGAAGCGCGGACGTTTGCTTGCCGCACATGAGAATGACGGTACCTCGGACTTTGTCGATCTAGCAAAAAGCACGCTGATTACCCGTCTGAAAACGGGTGGGCCGGTGGACACCGCCGTCGACAACGACTCCAAGTTCTACTATGTCAGCGTGCAGGATCCGGAGCGGGTGGCGGTGCTGGACGCCGCGACCTTGAAGGAAGTGAAATCCATCAAGACCCCGGGTCCTACGGATGCGATCATTTATGAGCCGAAGAATCACCTCATCTATGTCACTCACGACAACGGCGGGGATGTATGGGTCATCGATCCGGCCATCGCGAAGGTCGTGGCTACCATCACCATACCGGGAGTGCCGGAGTTCATGGTGTACGATGAGAAAGCGGATCGAATCTATCTGAACATCAAGACCAAGGACTCGGTCGCGGTCATCGATCCGGCGAGCAATACCGTGACGGCGCAGTGGCCGACCGCACCGGCGCTCCAGCCCCATGGTCTGGCGTTCGATGCCGCCAATCACCGGATCTTTGCTGCGGGAGGCAACGGCAAACTGGTGGTGATCGATACCAAGACCGGAGCAGCTATCGGGTCCCTCGACATCGTACCCAAGGTCGATCAGATCGCCTTCGACCCCACGGGCGAATTGCTGTACTGCGCCGGTGCCGACAAGATGTCGGTGGTGCGTACCTCCGGCGGGAAAGTAATCGCCTTGGGCGATTTACCCACGGCCGCAACGGCCAAGAACGTCGCCGTCGATCCGCAGACGCGGGCGGTATGGACGACTTACACCGACGGAAAGAGCTCATTCGCCAAATCGTGGCTGCCGCCCCAACCCTAGGACCACGCTATACAAATCTGTACAGATCGCTTCCCGCGCCCCGTGGTAGCGTTAATGCCTGGGGGAATGCAGGAATCTAACGGCCGCATGAGTTCGGGTAGCGTCTTCATACGTCTAATGTTCGTCGCCGCACTCGCTGCGGGGTGTACCCTGCAGCCGGCGAAACCGCCGGCGGTCGCGATGCCGGCGGCGTTTGAACAGGCGTCGAATTCCGATCAGGCGGCGTGGCCGGGTAAGGAGTGGTATCGGGGCTTCGGCAGTCCCGAACTGGACGGCCTGATCGAGCAGGCGAGCAGCGACAATTTTGATGTGAGCGCCGCGCGGTCGCGGATCGCACAGGCCGATGCGCGCGCCCGGCAGGCGCATGCCGCCATTCTTCCCAGCGTCGACGGGACCGGCAACGCCAACTATCTGGCGGGGCATTCGGTCAACGGTACGGCGCACGAAACGGACTGGGCCGCGCTGCTGTCGGCCAGCTATGAAGTGGATTTTTGGGGGAAGAACCGCGCCACGGCCGACTCGGCTCGCTTGTTGGCGGTCGCGGCGCGTGCCGATCACGATACGGTGGCGTTGACTGCCCTGGCGGGCGTTGCCGACGGCTACTTCCAGGTGCTGTCGGTGCGTGAGCGCCTGAATATTGCGCGCTCCAACGTGGAGGCCGCACGCGGGCTGATGGCGATCATCGATGCGCGCTTCAACGTGGGGTTATCCAATCCCGTGGAAGTGGCGACGCAGCGGGCCGCGCTCGCGAGCGCCGAACTCACCATTCCGGAGCTCGAGCAGACGCACGTGGAGGCCCTTGCCGCCCTCGCGCTGCTGGTAGGCCGTCAGCCGGAAGGATTCACGGTCGAGGGCGCGCCGCTCGAGTCGCTCATGGAGCCCGCGGTGGCGGCCGGGTTGCCGTCGGAATTGTTGCAGCGGCGTCCCGATGTGTACATGGCCGAGGCGAGTCTCAAGTCGGCGAGCGCCGACCTCGTGGCCGCGCGCGCCGCGCTCTATCCGTCCTTGAGCCTCACGGCCGACGGGGGAGTGCAGAATCCCGCGCTGAACGCTGCCGTTTTGTCGTTGAGCGGTGTCGGTCCCACCTTGAGTCTCGGCGCGTCGCTGACACAGCCGATATTCGACGGCGGAAAACTGCGCGCCCAGAGAGCCGAGGCGCAGGCGAAACAGGAAGAACTGGTGACGAAATACCGGGCGGCGATCATGTCAGGACTGGTCGACGCCGAGAACGCCTTGTCGGCCATTCATCGTCTGGATGCGGCCCGCGCCTTTCAACAGGAGAACCTGGCGCAAAGCGAACGCGCCTTCGAGGGCGCACAGCTGCGGTACAAGGCCGGGTCCGGCGACTTCGTGACCGTCATCGAGGCGCAGAGAATCCTCTACGCGGCACGCGACCAATTCAGTCAGTACAAGCTCGCGCGGCTTCAGGCTTTGGTGAGCCTGTGCAAGGCGTTGGGCGGCGGTTGGCAGGCGCCGGAACAGAAATCGGCAGGAACGCAACACTTTTGATGAGTACGCCTATGTTGACAACGAGATCGATTGGAATCGCGTGGGCACGAGGCCGGGTCCCGCGGCAGCTCATCGGCGCCCTGTGTCTGGCGGCTTCGCTGCTCGCCGGCTGCCATCAGTCGACGCCGCCCGCCGCAGCAGAGGCGGCGCCAAAAGAAGAAGCCGGCGGTAAGGAAGAGGCGGGCGCCGGCGTCACGCTGACGCCGGAGCAGATCGAGAAGCTGGGCGTGGCCACCGAGGCGGCGCGGTCGATCGACTACACGGAGGAGACCGCGGGCTACGGCGTCGTGATGGCCCACGAGGCCATCGCTCAGGCGGCGGCCGAACTGGTCACGGCGCAGGCCACGGAGAAGCAAAGCCAATCCGCGTTGTCGCGTGCGAAGCGGCTCTCCGGAACTCCGGGCGCGATGTCCGCCGATGTCGAGGAAACGGCGGCGCGCCAGGCCGCCGTGGATTCGGCCGCACTGACCCTGACCATGCAGCGCATGTCCTCGACCTTGGGGCTGAACCCTCCCTGGAAGCCCGGTGAGAACAACACCACGCTGCAGGATCTGGCCGCGCGGCCGGATCAAGTTGGTACGCGTCACCTTTCCGCTCGGCGCGCTCTCCGGCGGAATTCCCACGAGTCTGCGCGCGGCGCATATCGGCGGCGGCAAGCCCGACAAGGGTTGGAAGATGACCAAGGTTTGGGACGCACCGGCCGACCCCAATGTTCCCGGGCGCAGCTTCTTCGCGCTGCTCAAAGGCAGCGACGCCGGGGAGGGCGAGCGGCTGCTGATATGGGCACCCATCGGCGAATCGGTGGCCGGTGTGGTAGTCCCCGCCGCCGCGGCGGTGCTGAGCGAGGGCAAGTACTGGTGCTACATCGAGAAGAAGACCGGCACGTTCGTCAGGACGGAAATCGATACGGCAAGGCCGGTGCCCGAGGGCTACTTCGTCACCGAGGGTGTCGCCGCCGGCGATAAGGTCGTGATCACCGCGGCGGGCCAGTTGCTGGCACGCGAGTCCAACTCCGGTTCGGAGCCCGATTAGATGATGCGCGCAATCGTCACGCTGTGCGTGCGCCACTTCGGCGCGGTGACGGCGCTCACGATACTGGCACTCGTTCTGGGATGCTGGGGCGCGCTGCGGTCGCCCCTCGATGTGTTTCCCGAGTTCGTCCCGTCGCAGGTCGACATTCAGACGGAGGCCCCGGGCTTCGCCCCGCAGCAGGTCGAGGAACTGGTCACCAAACAAGTCGAAAATGCCGTCAACGGCGCCGCGGGGCTCGCGACCCTGCGTTCCGAATCGATACCCGGTCTCTCCGTGGTGACGATCACGTTCGCGGATGGCGTCGACGTGCACATCGCTCGACAGGGAATTTCCGAGCGGCTGTCCGAGCTGGGCAGCACGCTGCCGGCGGGCGTGGGAACGCCGAAGCTCTCGCCGCTGGTCTCGAGCACCATGGACCTGCTGAAGATCGGCCTTCTGTCCGACAAGGTCGACGCGTACTACCCTGCGCGATACGGCGGATTGGATCATCAAGCCCCGACTGCTGGCCGTTCCGGGCGTGGCGCATGTCATCGTGTTCGGCGGTGCCGTGCGCCAGATCCAGATTCTGCCCGACGTTCGCAAGCTGGCGAGCTTCGATATCACCCTCGGCGATCTGTCGGATGCCGCCCGCGCCGCGCTGCCGCTGCGCGGCGCAGGCTTCATCGACATCGCCGCGCAGCGAATTCTCCTGAGATCTCCGACGCCCGCGCCGGATGTGGCCGCGATCAGCCAGGCCGTGGTTGCGGTTCGCAACGACACCCCCATCCTGGTGCGCGACGTCGCGGAGGTGAAATTCGCGCCGGCATTGCGGTCGGGCGACGCGCTCATCATGGGCAAACCCGGCGTCATGCTGTCCTTGGCAAGCCAGTACGGCGCGAATACACTGACGGCGACATTGGCGGTGGAGAAAGCGCTCGCGGACCTTGCAGCCTGCGCTGAAAGAGCCGAGGGATCACGCTGTACTCGGGGCTGCATCGTCCGGCGAATTTCATCGAGCGCGCGTTGGGGAACCTGAAGGAATCGCTGGTGATCGCCGCGATGCTGATTCTCGCGGTTCTGTACCTATTCCTGCGCGATTTTCGCGCCGCCTTGATTGCCTTCACCGCCATACCCGCTGTCCTTGCTGGCGGCGGTCGGCCGTCCTCGACCGCATGGGCCTGACGCTGAACACCATGACGCTCGGCGGATTTGCCGTGGCGCTCGGGCGTGCTGGTCGACGACGCCATCATCGGCATCGAGAACATTCTGCGCCGGCTGCGGGAAAACAGGCCTGCTGGCGGAGCCCAAGCCGCGGCTCGAAGTGGTGCGCGAGGCTTCGCTGGAAGTGCGCGGTCCGGTGATTTATGCGACGGCGGTGGTCATCGCGGTGTTCCTGCCGGAATTGTTCACATCCAGCGTGCAGGGCCACTTCGTCGGTCCCCTGGCCCTGGCATTCATCTTCGCGGTGGTGGCTTCCTTGCTGGTGGCGATGACCTCGACCCCGGCATTGTGCGCCCTGTTGTTGCGCGGGCATGATGCGCGGCCGGAGGCGGGATGGCTGCGGCGTCTCAAGTCCTGGCAAAATGGCGCCGTCCACCGGGTCGGTGCGCATTCAAGGTGGTCGCTGCGATCTCTGGTAGGCCTGGTCGATTGCGGCACTGGCGGCTCTGCCGTTCCTCGGCGGGACCTTCATGCCGGACTTCAAGGAGGGCCATTTCGTGATGCAGGTGTCCAGTACGATCACCGGGCAGTTCGCTCGAAGAGATGCTGGACGTCGGCAAACGCATCAGCGCCGATGTGCTGGCGCTACCCTATGTACAGAGCGTCGAGCAGCAAGTCGGGCGGGCGGAACTGGGCGAGGATACCTGGGGCCCGCATCGCAGCGAATTTCACGTCGAGCTCAAGGCGGACGCCACCGTCGACCAGAGGCGCGGCGCAGCAGGAATTGCGGGCAATTCTGGAGAAATACCCGGGAATCCAGAGCGAAGTAGTCACCTTCCTCGGCGATCGCATCAGTGAAAGCCTGAGCGGCGAGACGGCGCAAGTCGCTGTCAAGGTATTCGGCGACGACCTCGACGCGCTCGATGCGACCGCGGACAAGATCGTCGCGGCGCTGGGAAAAGTAACGGGGGTCGTCGACCTGCAGTTCAAACGGCAGGGCGGCACGCCGACCATCGCCATCGAGGTGTTGCCGCAGGCGCTGAGCGCCACCGGTCTCAAGGTGCAGGACGTACTCGACACGATCGAATCGGCGTATGCAGGGAAGATCGTCGGACAGACGTTCCAGGGCACTCGTACCGTCGGGGTGGTCGTGCTCCTGCCCGACGAGTTGCGGCACCAGCCCACGCGGCTGGCGCAGCTCATGATCGCGAGCCCTTTGGGGCCCGTACCCTTGTCGCAGGTTGCCCACGTGGCGCCGACTCAGGACCGCTACAGCATTGAACACGACGGCGGCCAGCGGCGCGTCAGCATCACGTTCAACGTCAAGGGGTCGCTGCAGCAAGTCGTGAGTCAGGCGCAACAGACGATCGCGCAGTCGGTGCAGCTGCCCACGGGCGTGTTCGTCGAATTCACCGGCGCGGCGGAAGCCGAGGCGCAAACCCGCACCGAACTCTATTTGTATTCCGGGATCGCGCTCGCGCTGATCGTGATGATCCTGTTCGTCTCCTTTCACTGGCGCGCCAACAGCTGGCTGGTGCTGGCGAATCTGCCGTTCAGTTTGATCGGCAGCGTGCTGGCGATCGCGGTCACCGGAATAGGAATATCCCTGGGTACGGTGGTGGGCTTGGTCACGGTGTTCGGGGTAAGCGCCCGCAACGCCATCCTGCAGCTCGCACACTACGAACACTTGGTGGAAGTGGAGGGTGCCCCCTGGAGTCTCGACGTGGTCATTCGAGGCGCCAATGAGCGGCTGATTCCCATCCTGATGACGGCGGCAGTCACTGCCCTCGGGCTCGCGCCACTCGCTCTCGGTATGAATCGCCCGGGTCAGGAGATCGAGGGCCCGATGGCGGTGACAGTGCTCGGCGGGCTGTTGTCATCAACCTTGTTGAACCTGTTCGTTCTGCCCGCGCTGGCGCATCGATACGTCCGCATTCGTGCGCCGGCCTAGAATCTTCAGGTCGGATGGCTTTCGCCTGGCGGCGGTATTCACGCTTCTGTTTCTGGCATTCACCGGGATTCTCATCGGCACGGTGCTGTTCATCGTCGAAGGCACGCAGCGCGCCGTGCTCAGCGGCGCGAATGATGCGGATATCACGACCGTATTGAACGGCTTTCTCGACGAGGGGGTGCCCGAGGCCGTCGAAGTCGTGAAGCAAAGGCTGGGTTCTGCGGTTCCCGGGCGCGCCCTGCGTGCCGACTGTTACATGGTCATCGAGGACGACCGGCAGCAGAAACTCGCCGGGAATCTGCCGCTACTGCCCCCGCGTTTGGGCGTGTTCGAGCTTCGCTTGCCGGGATCGGCCACGGGAGGCTCGCCTGCCGCAGTGTTGGGCCGCGGCGTCGAAATCACCAAGGGCATCTATCTCTTCGTGGGCCGCGACACTGCGCTCCTGGCAGCCACGCGCGACCGGATTCTCCAGGCATTCCTGTGGGTCGTGATCGGTGCCGTCATGATTGCCGGCGCCGGCGGTCTCCTGGTTGGCTCTCGTTTCATGCGCCGTATGGATGCCATTGCGAAAACCTGTCAAAGCATCATTGCCGGACGCTTGGACGAACGCATACCGCTCAAGGGCCGCGAGGATGAGTGGGATCGTCTCGCGGGCGCGATCAACGAAATGCTCAATCGAATTTCCGCACTCCTGGAAAATCTGCGTCAGGTGTCGAGCGATGTCGCCCACGATCTTCGAACACCGCTCACGCGGGTGCGCAACCGGCTCGAAGAGGCGAGCAACAAGTCCATGAGCGTCGCGGAATATTCGGCGGCCGTCACGACTGCGATCGACGACATGGATCAGCTTCTGGTGATGTTCTCCGCGTTGCTGCGTATCTCTCAGGTGGAGGCCGGCGCGAGGCTCCAAACGTTCTCAGCGGTGCCGTTGACTGAAATCCTGGAGAACGTCCACCAGATGTATCTGCCGGTGGCGGAGGACTGCCGACGCTCGCTCACGTCGAGTCTGGCCGGCGGTGTTCGTATTCGCGGCGACGCGGAACTGTTGACGCAGATGTTCAGCAATCTGGTGGAGAACGCGATCCGGCACACGCCCGAACACACGAAGATTCAAATCAATCTCACGGTTGACGGCGAAATGGTCGCGGCATCGGTCGTCGATGATGGTCCTGGGGTGGATCCGAAAGAGCATGAAAAGGTGCTACGGCGCTTCTACCGAGGTTCGAGCAGCCGAGCGAGCGAAGGCTATGGGTTGGGATTGTCGCTGGTCGCGGCGATCGCGCAGCTGCATCAGGCGAAGCTGACCCTCTGCGATGCGAAACCCGGGTTGAACGTGAAGATCTCCTTCGCCAGGGTGGTCGAGTCGGCGTAGTCCGCTGCTGTTCCGTATAAGGAGTATATGCTAATATATTGATTATTAATGATTAAAAAGTTCGAATTGCTGCAGAGGGTTTACTGGGAAGACACCGACGCCGGCGGCGTCGTGTACTACGCAAATTACCTCAAATTCATGGAGCGTTGCCGGACCGAGTGGCTGCGGTCTCTCGGCGTCGATCAGCTGCGACTGCGGCTCGACCGCCGGCTGCAATTCGCCGTGGTGAGCGTCGCAGTGGACTTCCTGCTTCCCGCGGTTCTCAATGATGAAATTATCGTCACTGCCGAACTCGAGCGGTTGAGCGGTGCGACAATTTCATTCAAGCAGACCATCATGCGCGGCGAGGCCCAGTTGATCGACGCGAGCACGCGCGTCGCCTGCCTCGATTCCGGCACGCTGAAACCACGTGCTATCCCCAAGGACCTGTTTTTGGAGTGGCGCAATGGGCAATGACCTGTCGATCTGGACGCTGGTGCTCGACGCGAGTCCCATCGTGCAGGCGGTCATCGCGCTGCTGATGGTGGCCTCTGTCGCATCCTGGGCCGTCATCTTCAAGAAGGGCCGCGTGATCTCCTATTCGATACGGCAAGCCGATCAGTTCGAAACGGCGTTCTGGTCGGGCGGCGATCTGTCGACTCTGTACCGGAGCATCGAGACCAAGGGACGGGAGGGGACCGGCGAGCAAAGCATCTTCGAGTCGGGCTTCGGCGAATTCAGCCGGCTGCGTCAACAGGGGCTGCCCACCGATCAGCTGCTCGAGGGAGCGCGCCGCGCCATGCGGGTGGCGCAAATGCGCGAACAAGACCGGCTCGAGCGCAATCTGGCGATGCTCGCAACCGTCGGGTCCACCAGTCCCTATGTCGGTTTGTTCGGCACCGTCTGGGGGATCATGAGCGCCTTTCACAACCTGGGCAACGTGCAGCAAGCGACGCTCGCGGCCGTGGCCCCGGGGATTGCGGAAGCGCTGATCGCCACCGCCATCGGCTTGTTCGCCGCCATTCCCGCCGTCGTAGCCTACAACCGGTTCGCCGATCAAGTGAGCCGGCTGGAACTCAGGTTCGATACATTCGTCGAAGAGTTCTCGACCATTCTGCAGCGTCACGGGCCTGCCCGTGTACCGCAGGCCTGAGCCATGGCGGCCCGCCTTCGTCGACGCAAGCTGATGGGGGAAATCAACGTGGTGCCGTACATCGACGTCATGTTGGTATTGCTAGTGATCTTCATGATCACGGCGCCGCTGCTCAAGGAGGGCGTGAAAGTCGATTTGCCGGACGCGGGCGCGCAACCCCTCGATGCCGAATTTCTCGCCAAGCATGAGCCGCTGGTCCTGACCATCGACGGCCGCGGCCGTCTGTTCATCAATTTCGGCCCAAACCAGGACAAACCCTCGTCCGAGGAGACCGTCAGTGCCCGGACCGCGGCGCTGCTGCGGCGGGATCCGCAGACACCGGTGCTGGTGAAGGCCGATACCACGGTCCCCTACGGCACGGTGGTGCGCGCCATGGTGCTACTGCAGCATGCCGGCGCCGCCAAAGTGGGTTTTTTGACGGACCCGGTGAGGCCCGTCAACGGCGCGCGTTGAATGCGGGACTTTCTGCGTGAACACTCCTGGCCGATGGTGGTGTCCGTGTTGCTGCACGGACTTCTGGTGGGCGGAATGCTGCTCGCGACGTATATCGCGAGTCAGCAGCATATGCCCGCCCTGCAGCCTATTCCGATCGATGCCGTGGTAGTCGACTCCCAGGTGCTGCATGCGGCGCAGCGAGCGCAAACCGAGCGTGCCGAACAGGAAGTAGCCCGGGCGCGCGCCGCCGCCGAGGCGAAGGCGGCAGCGGAACAGGCCGATGCGGATGCCCGTGCGGCGGCAGAAGCCGAGGCGAAGGCGGCCAGTCAGGAGGCGATGCAGGCCGCGAAGCGCGCCGAGGTAGCGGCCGATAGCGCGGCTCGCGCCCAGGCCGCGGAGCAGGCGAAAACCGCACAAGCTGAGCGCCGCGCCGAGGCCGATAAGGCCGCCGCGGCGGCGCACGCGGAGGCTGCCGCCCTCAACGCCCGCCGCGCGGCGGAAGCGCAAAAGGCCGCGGAGGCCAAGCAGGCTGCCGACGCCCGGCAGGCCGCGGAGGTCAAACAAGCCGCGGATGCCAAGCGCGCGGCCGACGACCGGGCCAAGCAGGACCGGGAGGCGGAACTGCGCAGACAGCTTGCCGACGAGGAACATGTGTCCGCCGTCCAATCCGGTCCGCTGCGTGACCGCTACATCACCTTGCTTCGGAATAAAATCCAGAATGCATGGATCAAGCCGCCGTCGGCGACCCCCGGCGTCGACTGTATAGTCCAGGTGACCCAGGTTCCCGGCGGGGAGGTCACCGTCGCCAGAGTCACGCAATGCAACGGCGACGCAGCGGTGCGCCAGTCCATCGAGAATGCGGTGTATCGTGCATCGCCCTTGCCGGATCCCCCGGATCCGGCGCTGTTCGAAAGAAACTTAAGTTTAAGGTTCAGACCGAATGAATAGACCCCATGTGTTGCTGGCGATGATCGGACTGCTCGTACTGTGCCCGCGCAGTTGGGCGGAACTGGTGGTGGAGGTCACGAAGGGACAGGACGATGCGATTCCAATCGCCATCGTGCCCTTCAACTCGCCGACGGAGGCCGCGGCGTCGTTCGACGTGGCGCAGGTCGTGAGCGACGACCTGGCGCGCAGCGGGCGCTTCAAAAGCATGGCCCGCCCCGACATGATCGAAATGCCGCACGTTGGTGCCGGCATCAGTTTCGATGATTGGCGGCGGCTCAACAACGATTACATCGTGGTGGGGCAGGTGCAGCCGGATGGCGGGGACCACTACAACATCGTGTTCGAACTCTACAACGTACTCAATCGACAGCGCCTGCTCGGGTATCAAATCAGCGCCAACAAGGCAGGCTTGCGTCTGGCGAGCCATCAAGTGGCGGACATGGTGTTTCAGAAGATCCTGGGAGTGCGCGGTGCGTTCGCCACGCGCGTCGCCTACGTTTCGGTGCTCGGGCATCTGCCGAACAAGTCTTATCAGCTGGTGGTGGCGGATGCCGACGGCATGAATCCGCGCGTGGTGATGCAATCCAACGAACCATTGATGTCGCCTTCGTGGTCCCCGGACGGCCAGAGCCTGGCGTACGTCTCCTTCGAGGGCCGACTGCCCACGGTGTATGTCCAGGAATTGAAAACCGGCGAGCGCCGCCGGGTGTCGGCGCGGGCGGGGGTCAATCAAGCGCCGGCGTGGTCGCCGGACGGGAAAAAGCTGGCTCTCACATTGTCCACCCGGGATGGCAACCTGGACATTTACACGCTGGATCTGGCGACTCAGGCGCTGACCCGCATCACCGACGATCCGGCGATCGACACCGAGCCGCAATGGTCGAACGACGGGCGGAGCCTGTATTTCACATCCGACCGCGCCGGAGGTCCGCAGATCTACCGCGTCGGCATCCAGCCCGGCGACAAGCCGCGGCGCCTCACCTTCCAGAACTCCTACAATGCGCGCCCCCGTTTATCGCCGGATGAGTCGCAGCTCGCATTCGTCACTCAAGAGGACGGTGCCTACCGCATCGCCACCATGGACTTGCGCGGGCGAGGCGACGTGCAGGTGCTGACGCATGGCCACTTCGACGTGTCGCCGAGCTATGCGCCGAACGGCGCCGAAATCATCTATGCCAGCCGGGATCGCGGGCGCGGTGTGCTGGCGCTGGTGAGTTCGGATGGGCGCGTTCAGGAGCGCTTGGTGTCCAGCGAGGGCGAGGTGCAGGAGCCGGCTTGGTCGCCGTTCTGAGGCTTAAGATAACCGAACGAAGTACAATCAGCGCCGTTCGGCGCTAGGCTTGGGGTCAGGGTAGAATTTTTTGACGGAGAAATACATGAAGCGAATGATTACGATCGCCTGTTTGCTGGCCGGTGCCATGCTGCTGGCGGGATGTCCCAAGAAGGCCACCACCATCCAGCCGCCGACGGCCGGATCGCAGGTGGGCGATTCGTCGAGCACCTCGCCGAGCGGCGGCGCTTCGACCAGCGGCAGGGATCTCGGAGGCGATAACGCAGGCCAGGGAGGGGCCGGCGATACCACCGGTCCATTGGCTCGCAAGGTCATCTATTTCGATTTCGACAAGTCCGAAATCAAACCCGAGTATGCCGACATCGTGAAGCTGAGTGCGCAGACCCTCACCGGACGTCCCGGACTCAAGGTGAAGCTGGAGGGCAATACGGACGAGCGCGGCACCCGCGAATACAACATCGGGCTGGGTGAGCGCCGCGCCCAGGCGGTGCGCCGTGCGCTCATGCTGGAAGGCGTTGCGGAGACGCAGATCACGACGGTGAGTTTCGGTGCCGAACGGCCCGCCGCCGAGGGCGACGATGAATCCGCGTGGGCAAAGAACCGCCGCGTGGAACTGGTCTATCAGCCGTGACGGACCCAGTTGCTATGGGCCGTCGTGCAGCGATCTGGGGCTTCGTCTGCCTCGCGGCCTGGGCGATGGCCGGCTGTGCGACCACGCCTCCCGAGGAGGATCCGGTTCACATCAAGCTCAACGATCTCGACACGCGTCTGACGCGGATCGAACGCGTGGTCTCCAATCAGAGCTTGCTGGACCTGGCGAACCAGGTGGAGTCATTGCGCAGCGACGTGCGCGCCATGCACAACGATGTCGACGTGTTGAGTCACTCCCTCGAGGCGGCCCGCAAGCAGCAACATGACTTGTATGCCGATCTCGATGCGCGGCTCAAGGTCATCGAAGCTCGGGGCGGCGGCGGGGCCGGAGCCGGCTCGGCCGGCGCTGCGGCGGCAGGCGATTCCCAATCGGCGGATGCTGACAAGGGCGCCTATCAGGCCGCCTTCGATCTGCTCAAGGCGGGCCAATACGATCGCGCCATTGCGGGATTCCAGGACTTTCTCTCGAAGTATCCGAATAGTACGCTCGCCGACAACGCGCAGTATTGGCTGGGAGAGGCCTACTACGTCAACAAGCAATTTCAGGAATCGCAGACCGCATTTCAGCGGGTGGTGGACAAGTTTCCCGGTTCACGCAAGGTTCCCGACGCGCTGCTCAAGATCGGCTACTGCGACTATGAATTGAAGGAATATTCGGCGGCGCGTGCTGCGCTCGAGCAGGTGGCGGCGAAATTTCCGGACCAGCCGGCGGCACGCCTGGCGCAGCAGCGCCTGGAAAAAATGGCGGCCGAAAAGCATTGACCGACAGCAGCCTCAAAGACGGGGTCCCCAAAGACGCCGGCCTCAAGCGGGAGCGGTTGCGCATCAACGAGATCTTTTACTCGTTGCAGGGGGAGGCCCATGCGGTGGGCTATCCCACGGTGTTCGTGCGGCTGACCGGCTGCCCGCTGCGCTGTCAATACTGCGACACCGAGTATGCGTTTCATGCCGGCGACTGGCACGACCTCGATGCCATCGTCGGCCGGGTCGCTAGTTTCGGCGCCCGCCACGTCTGCGTGACCGGCGGGGAGCCGTTGGCGCAGCCCAATTGTTTGAAGCTGCTCACCCGGCTCTGCGATGCCGGCTTCGAGGTGTCACTGGAGACCAGCGGTGCCCTCGATATTGCCGAGGTGGACGCTCGAGTCTCCCGGGTGGTCGATGTGAAAACGCCCGGCTCGCGGGAAGCGGCGCGGAATCGGATCGAGAATTTCTCCCTGCTCACCCGGCACGACCAGTTGAAATTCGTGATTTGTTCGCGCGAGGATTACGACTGGAGCAAGGCCTATCTGCGGGAGCACGGGTTGTCCGCCCGTTGCGAGGTCCTGTTCTCGCCCAGCTACACGGAGGTGCGGCCTGCGACCCTGGCGGAATGGATACTCACCGATCGTCTGCCAGTGCGTTTTCAACTGCAGCTGCACAAAATTCTGTGGGGGGACGTTCCCGGAAAATGAAGTCGGCGATCGTACTGTTGTCCGGCGGCCTGGACTCGGCGACCGCGCTGGCGATCGCCCGCTCCCAGGGATATCGAACCTTCGCGCTCAGCGTACATTACGGGCAGCGCCACGTCGCGGAACTCGAGGCGGCGGCGAGGGTGGCCGCGGCATTGGGAGCGCATGAACACCGCGTCATGGGCGTCGATCTGGCCGGCATCGGCGGCTCGGCGCTGACCGATAGCACCGTGCCCATCCCCGAGGCCATGAGCCCGGGCATACCGGTCACGTACGTGCCTGCGCGCAACACGTTGCTCCTGTCACTGGCCCTCGGCTGGGCCGAAGTCGTCGGTGCCGGCGATATCTTCGTCGGCGTCAACGCGATCGATTTCTCCGGCTATCCCGACTGTCGCCCGGAGTTCATCGACGCATTCCAGCGCTTGGCGCAGTTGGCGACCAAGGCCGGCGTCGAGGGGTCGCGCATGACCATTCAGGCGCCGCTCATCCGCATGACCAAGGCGGACATCATCCGCACCGGGCGCGAACTGGGAGTTGACTACGGCATGACCGTTTCCTGTTATCAGGCGGACGCTGCGGGCCGGGCATGCGGAAAGTGCGATTCGTGCAGGCTGCGCGCCGCCGGTTTCGCGGCGGCCGGGGTGCCGGATCCCACGCGTTACGCTTGAATTACGCGTGTTAATGTCCATGAAGTGGCCGGCAAGTTCGGCTATGATGCGCGCCTCTCCGGGGGACGGTAGCTCAGTTGGTAGAGCAAGGCCCTTTTAAGGCTTTGGTCCTGGGTTCGAGTCCCAGCCGTCCCACTAATAAAAGCAATGACTTGCGTGATAAACCAAGCCGCAGAAACCGTTCGTACGGAAATCTGTACGGAAATATTTAAGGTCTTGGTTTTAAACCTCGTCTTCCGATGGCATAACAAGCTTTGCTAAAGTATGCTATCTATCCGCCATGGGATAGGGAAGCCATGAACG
This sequence comes from uncultured Gammaproteobacteria bacterium, assembly GCA_963799885.1. GTDB lineage: Bacteria > Pseudomonadota > Gammaproteobacteria > Steroidobacterales > Steroidobacteraceae > Bog-1198. Next base: position 102,846 of record CAWCYX010000014.1, read on the forward strand.
TTTCGCTTACCGTTGAGCTTGAGAAATATGTCCGGCGCAAGGTCGCCTCGGGCCTCTACAACAACGCCAGCGAGGTGGTTCGCGAAGCGCTTCGGCTTCTCGTCGAGCGCGAAGCGGCGCCCCTCGCGAGGCCTAACCGTGAATCGCCAAGGAAGGACGAAATTCTCGTCGAACTCGCTGCGCTTGAGAAGCAGCTGCGCGAGCGTGGCCTCACATCGCTCGCTCTCTTTGGTTCAGTCGTCCGCGGGGCAGCTCGCGCCGATAGTGACATCGATGTACTCATCGATGTTGCCCCTGACGCCCGGTTCAGTCTGATCGATTTGGTCTCAGTGAAGGATTTTCTGGAGGATCGGCTCGGATGCAGGGTCGATGTCGTCACGAAAGAGGGTCTCGAACCCGCTGTCCGGGACCGTGTCCTGCGCGAGGCTGAAGCCGTGTTCTGATGGACAAAGACTCAGCAATCTATGTCCGTCACATACTGGAGGCTATCGCCAACATCGAGGCGGATATTGCAGGGTATGACTTCGAGAGGTTTCGCGCGGATCGGCGTACTCGGCAGCTTGTCGAACGAAATCTTGAGATTTTATCGGAAGCCAGCCGCCGCCTTCCCGAGGAGCTTAAGGTTGATGAAGCGCACATCCCCTGGCGCGCAATCGCCGGTATCGGCAACGTTCTCCGGCACGATTACCACGATACCTACCCAACCGTTCTCTGGGATACCTGCCAGAAGGACTTGATGCCGGTGAAAAACGCGGTCCTGCGTATTGGTGCAGTCGTCGCCGGCACCGAGAGAGACGCGAAAGTACCAAGAGAAAGATGAGCTTTCTTCCGCGGGCTTCATGCGCTCGCATCATGTCATTGCATCGCGAGCGCGTCTCTGACGGAACCTCGGGCAGCGCGGATGGCGGGTAGCATTCCGCCCAGAACGGCCAGCACCAGTGCCCAAGCCACGCCGAGTGCAATCAGATGACCTGACACCGAAAGAACATAAACATTGCGCGCCTGGGTCGTCAGCTGGCCATCGAACAGAAGCCACGCAACTGCCGCTCCAATCAGCGCGCCGGTGAGTGCGAGTGTCGTGGTTTCAAGCAGAACCGATAGGGCCACAGGCATGGGCTCGTAACCGATCGCGCGCAGGGTGGCGATTTCACGTGTCCGGACACTCACCGCCGCGTACATCAGTTTGACGGTGCCAAACAATGCCCCGAGCGTCATCATGGAGCCGACAGCGTAGGCAAGCGCGGTGAAGAATGCCGAGAACTGGTGGGTGGTCCGCTGCAGGTATCCGGTCAGGGGCTCCGCCGACTCCTTCAGAGCGGGATTGGTACTCACCCAACGCGAAAAGGCATTGAATGCGTCGGGGCTTTCGAGCTTCACCAGCACGCTGCCGTAACCGGTGGTCCGCCCGGCGGCAAGCACGGTATCCGCATCGGCCAGGAACAGACCTTCCAGGGTGCTACCCCTGTCCGTGAATGACCCGACGATGGGCCAGGTGCCGCCGGGCAGCGGGATCCGATCGCCCACCCTCAGCTGAAAGACGCGCGCAGCCGCCACACCGATCGTGAGTTCGTGTTGACCCGAGTGAAATTGCCGACCCTCGACGATTTTGAGATGGGGGCGCATCGCGAGCCCCGCGGGGCCAATGCCCCGCAATACCGGCCCGCCGATGAGATAGGCGCCCGCAGGTGGGACTGATAACAAGACTTCCGGATCGGCCAGCGGATGCCCATCCGGACTTCTAGCAATTCCGGGTGCGTCGAGAATGGTCCCGATGTCGCTTGCGGCAATCCCGTGGCCCCACTCGGTAGCGTTGTCCGGCCCCAATACGATCGCCAGCTGCGGATCCTCACCCAATCGATAGGCGCGGAGCATTCCCTCTGTGACCGAAAGCATGGAGAGCAGCACGCCGACCACGCATGCCACGCTGCCGACGAGCACCAACGAGGACCATTTGCGCTCGAGGATTCCCAATAATCCCAGGTGTGTCAGCACCAGCGTTTGGGTGACCACGCGCAATGCTCAGCGCCCGGCCAAGGCGTCGATGACGCTCATTCGCCGCAGGCGCTGCAGCGGAATCACGGCGCCCACCAGCGCCAGCAACAGTGCGCAGGCCAGTGAGAAGGCAAATACGCCAGGCGAGAGTGTCGGCTTGGGCAGCGATGAGAGATCCGTGGGCAGATAGCCTGTCGGCAGCCGCGCCAGTAGTACCGCGAGTCCCATGCCGATTCCGGCGCCGAGCACGCAGGGAATGGCAGCTTCCGCGAGTACCAGCCCCATGAGGGTCGCCTGGGGATAGCCAAGCGTCGCGAGCACCGCGAACTCCGGAGTTCTTTCGCGTACCGACTGTGCGATTCCATTCGCCGTCAGTAACAGGATCATGAAGATACCGCCAGCCGCGACCGGCCAGGTCTTGGAAGCAACCGATATTCCTGAATTCACCGCGTCGATCTCGGCAACCTTGTCCGGAATGGTGAGGGTGGGTGAACTGGAGTTGGCCATCTCCCGATCGATACGCACGCTGATATCGTTCGCCTTCGTGGCATCGCGCACCGCCAGCTTAAATTCCCAGGCGTAGCTCTGCAGGGCCGGCGGCAGCGATTTATCCACGTAGCTCAGGTTTCCTAGAATCAGCGATTCGTAGCCCGGCATAATCGGCATTACCCCGAGTACCTGGAACTCCCACGACGGCGCTCCATCGTCACGAGTCACCGAAGGCGTGATCAGCGGGAGGCGGTCACCCGCCTTGAGTCCCAGGGTCGCCGCCCGAAGGGGGCCAATGAAAATGCCGGTCGGCGTCGCGAGCAGCTGGTCCCATTGAGCGGGTGTGAGTGGCAACTCCGGCCACGCCTCTCGCATGTGTTCATCCACCGCATAGATCGACACGCGTTGATGCGGTTCCTGATAGTAGCCGCGCAGGTAGTCGACGGCACTAACCGCGGATACCCCGTCCACGTGCGCGATCTGATCGCGCATCGCAAAGGGCAGGAGGATTCCCATCGGACTGGCGTTCCCGAAGCGTGCATTGACGTACAGGCGGTCCATCCGCGAATTCTCGATGAGCCGGTCGTAAGTGGCGTGCAGACCGACCATGAGTCCGAACAGGGTGAATGAACTCGTAACCGCCAGCCAAATCAGGACGGCTTCTGCCGGTTTGCGCCACAGCGCCGCCCAGACCAGTGGAAAGTACTTCATGCAATCCCACGCGCGCTCTTGTTGCTAAGCATTGGCGTCGACCTCGGCCATTGGACCGCACCGTACCCACGAGGTTCGCTTTGGGTCCGCTCTAGCCGCGCGCAATTCCGTAGGTCGACTGACCACAGTTGGTCCGGGCTGCCGACGATGACTCGCCTGTTAAACACGCACATTTCGGGTCACAAATGGGCAAGTTTCCGTCGAAGCCTACCTCGAACTGCGAGCGGCCGCTCACGGGCGGTCTCATTAGCCCGTAAGTTGGCGCCCCTGATCCGCTTGCCGACGTCGGCGCCCTGCCACGAGCGTCTGTTGTCCCGTCTCCCGCCAGCAATTGCCCAGCGATGCGTATTTGATCCGTCTTTGATCCTATGGCGTCAGCGGTGGACGGAAGCGGACCCTGTCCCCTTCGACACTCGCAAGTCGACCAGCAAGTGAAGCGATAAACCCTGGCACCGATAGAAAGCGATTCACCGCCGCTGCGATTTCTTCGGCCACAGCGGTGTCCGGTAAACGCAGAACGACAATACCTGAGTACTGATCAGGCGGATATTGGCGGATATCCGCGAAGTCCAAGTCCCGAGTGAGAAGCGCGGCACTATATTGCAATGCATGTTTAGCGATTTGTGCGTCCGTCGCGGACGCCCGATATCGCGCGCGAACTCCGCCTGATGCCCAAGGCTCTGCACCACGGCGATAACCGCCCGCGGTAGATTGGCATCGATCAGAAAGCGCATGCCGAGCTAGGCGCTCGGTAATGGATGAAAGGATTCCTGCTCAGCCAGTTCCCCGACGAATCGGAGCGCAGCACGAATATCGTCCGCGGTGACGTCATACTCGCGCTGGACTTCGTCGAACGTCATGCCCCCGGCCAGGCTACCTACCACGACCGTAACAGGTACGCGGGTGCCCCGAATGACGGGTTTGCCGTGGGAGACGGCCGGATCGAGGACAATGCGGTTCGGAGCGGTCATGGTGTGTCAGATGATAGTCATTTAGCTGAACTTGTCGAGTGCAACCACCAAGATAGTGTCTCAACACCCGCTGGCGCCGAGTCGCTGACCAGTGACTCGGCCGGGGCCGTCGGCCGGATCGACATCGTCGTGAACAACGGAGCCATCTCAACGCGTCACAGGCCGTTCATCTAGGCCGTGAGGGACCCCGGCGCCACAATAATTTGTGCAGTATTCGGAGGTCAATTCGTGCGTTTTGCCGGATAGGCAAACTGCCGCCGATGTCAGACGATGTCGACATGGCCGCAAGTCCCTGCATCAAATGTCGAATCGACCCGGAGCTCAAGTTGCGGCTACTATATCCGTCTGCGGCCGGGGGATCATGCGCTACTTCGTGCACGCGCTGCCGGTCGTGGACTGGCGTCGGCGACCTACGTCTCGATGCTGGTTCGCGCTCACTTGCGCCGAGCGCCACCGCTTCCCGATCGGGAGCTCGCCGAGCTCAGGCACGCCACCGGCGCGCTGGGCGCGGTCGGAAGGAATCTGAATCAGATCGCCCGTGTCGCCCACCAGACCGGGCGGGTCGAGGGACTGACGACCGAAGACCTTCGAGCGATGCTGGCGGCCTTCGAACGATTGCGGCCCCATTTCAAAGGTTTGATCGAGGCGAACATCGCCAGCTGGGAGACCGACCATGCCAAAGCGAGTCGTTGATCTGCGCACCGAGCGTCCCTGCCTCGATATAGTGCCGATGGTAATATCGGTCGCCGCGTTGGCGTTGATCTGCCCGCAATCGGCGGGATCGCTGCACGGGAAGTACTCGGCGCCGCCTCCAAACGGATTACCCGGGCCGCTCACCTGGCGCGGCGCGTGAACCGCTGGCGCCTCCTGATGGCAGCCGTTTGTCGAAACGGCCACAACCATGGCGATCACTGGCCCGTATTCATTGAGCCGCACCACTGAATCCTTGCATTGCGCCCACCACTCGCCACCGATCTAACGCGCAAATTTCGTGATCACGAACGCCTCTCCCGCTCCGACTCCCCATTTTTCCCGATAGGCGATGGCTTCGGAGCTCTGCGCGGATTCTCCCAACTCGAGGGTGTAGAGGCCGCCATCGATTAGCAGCTCATCGGGCCTGACCGGCCGCACGTGCAAAATGTGGCGTTGCGTGACCAGCGGCTCTAAGCAATCCCCGCGCACGCCGCGCAAACCCGAAGGTCCGCGGTACTTCGGAAACTCAAGGTCGCGACGGCACTCGTCGCCAAATCGTCGGCAGCGGAAAAATGAAGGGTTCCCGTCTTTGGGCGCCCAGCCCGCCGGCGGCGCGTATCTGTGTTTTCGTCTCCATGGGTCGGTGTACATTCTCGGATCTCCGCGTCAGTTCATACTGCGGCGCGCGGCAGCCTGCGCGACGCCTGCTCGTTCCCGCAACCGGCCCGCCGCCATGCTCTGCTGTTCGAAATTCGCGACCGCGATTCCAACGAGGTCTCCTAACGATGACTGCAAGCGACGGGTCGCCGCCGGCTACGTGAGCCGCGATCACGGCTCGGGCGAGCTCCGCGATACGTGCCACGCCCGCGCGCGCTGCGCGTTCGGCGGAAATCAGCAGATGGTCGTCGTCGAACTTCATTCAGGACTGCCCACAAGGGAAAATGGGTTGTTCAATGCCTCGTGCGACGCCCCAACATCCCGGCCCATCCGGAACTCAGCGCAGTCGAGAGGCCCGCAAGGACACGCTCGAGCGCTGCTCTCGCCGACGATCGTCACGTGACCTGACGGCTTCGCCCCAGCTTGGAAATCTCGCGTGCGAGATAAAGAGCTGGACGCAAGCAGCCGCCGTTTGTTCGGACACGTGCGGCTCGTCCGTTTGGCCTCGGAGAGAGCGCCAAAGCTAGACCGTCCCCAGACGACGCGCACCCGCGGCCTGCTCATCGTCCCCGGGGATTATCGGGCGCAGACTTATCAACGCCGCTCAACACGGCTCGAACACAGGGAGCCGCGCGATCCACTGCGGCGCCGATGTTGATTTGGTGGTCCGCGCTATTTTCGAGGAATTTGCGGGAGCCATCGACGTGCTCGTCGAATGCGTCGAGATGCTTTTGCACTGCTGGACCTTTTACCCCGAGCGCTTCCAACGTATCCGTCAACTTGCGGTGAACCGTCCGCAGTTCGTCGATATGTTCCCGGGCGACATCGTATTGCTTGGTCGCGGCGCGCTGGCCTACTTATCGTGGATTCTTGAATCCCCAGATGTACAGCAGTATAATGACTTTCATACAGTCATTGAAAGAGACGACGTTATGGCTTCTGCGACTACCCGTTCACAATCCACCCGTCTCGGGCGGCCTCCACGCGGTTGGGTGCGTAAGAATCTGCATATCGATCAGCGCAAGCTCGATGCTGCGCGGAAAGCGCTGGGCGTCAAAACGGAAACTGAAACCGTGGACGCCGCTCTGGACGCTATCGCGTTGCGGAAAGAACTTTCGCGCGCGCTGCGTCGTGCGCGCGCGGCGGGTGGTCTGAAAGACATTTACAAGGATTGAACGCGAATGAGTCGATGACCCGAAAATATGTTTTGGACACCAATCTCTATATTGGTGCTATCCGTGATCCGGACAAAGAGGCCAACTTGGATGCCTTTTTGGAGCGCAATGCGCCGGTCACTTATATGAGCGCGGTTGTCATGCAGGAGCTGCGTGCCGGGGCGATCACCGACGCCTCCGCCCGTGCGTTGGATAAGGGCATCTTTGAGGTGTTCGAACGACGTGGGCGCGTCGCCGGCCCTTCCGTGCCTTCCTTTAAGGAGTGCGGCCGAATTCTTGCGGCGCTGTTTCGTCAGGATGGATTGCCTTTCAAGGAGCGGCCGCGCTCGCTGGTCAACGACATTCTCATTGCGCTGACGTGTCGGGAAAGCGGTATGACGTTGCTCACTGACGACGGTGATTTCAAAATCATTCGGCCGTTCGTGCGCGGCTTTTCATTTCTTGCGCCCTGGCCGGCGTGATTGCCGGTACGGAATGTTGCACTCGCATCAGGCAGCAAATGGGCCGAAGACCCCGCTTGATTTCTTGATGTCCAATCTGCGTATTCCAGCCATGGCGGCATGACTCACACACGGGGAGTCTCCGGAATTGCCGGGACGGTTCACCAGATGTGGCGGATGGCGGCGCAACGCCGCATGATCTGGATATTACAACAGTGAACTACTTTCAAAATGATGCGGAGAAATTACTAATGGACAGTGTCGAGCGGCTGATAGCCACGGATGAAATTACGCAGTTGAAGGCCCGCTATTTCCGCGGTGTCGACAGCAATGACGGTGACCTAGTTCGGGCCGTCCTGGCAGAAGCTTGTGTGCTCGACTATATGGGCTGCTGCACGGATCCCAAGACAAAACGGGATTTCATGCCTGCGATGAATGTGATCCTCCACGGTCGTTCATCCTGGAGATCCGATGGAATGTCGAGCCTCGGAATCGTGAGCGTTCATCAGGGTCATAATTTCGAGTTGGAGTTTACGAGCGACACGACGGCCAAGGGTATCTGGTCGATGACGGATCGGCTCTACTTCCCACCGGGCGCAGAATTTGCGCTCATGACCGGGTATGGACACTACCACGAGACCTATGAGAAGGTCGGCCAACGCTGGATGCTCAGAACCACGCGCATCACTCGCATACGCGTCGAGGCCTCCTGATGACGCATGCCCACCGACGGGTAAGCAACGCGATGACCTTCTATGCCGCGCTGGGGCTGGACCGCTATTTCCGGCACACCGTTACTCTTGGTGAATCAATGGTCGTAAAACTAACGTCATGATGGCCGATATCATGCCAAGGCACGTCAATACAACCAACCCAGTATTGAAAGACCCGGTGGCGTCTTTGAGCCATCCGATCGTGACGGGGCCTACAAAGCCGCCGAGCGCGCCGACAGAATTGATGAAGGCAAGGCCCCCCGCCGCAGCGACCCCCGACAAGAACCTCGCGGGAATAGTCCAAAAGATTGCACGGGCAGAGGTGGTGCCTATCAACGCGAACGTCAAACCGATGAAGCTCGGTATGAACGATCCCGCCAACACTGAAGTGAGTAGGCCACCAGCAGCAAGAAAGCAACTAGCCGCGAGATTTCCCGTCTTGCTGCCGCCTCGGTCAACGTGCCTTGCCCAAAACAACATGCCAACGGTGGCACAAACATACGGGATGGCGGACGTAAAGCCGACCGCCGTATGTTTTAATCCGTGCCCCTCGAGGATGAATGGCAACCATATTCCGACACCGTATGAACTCACGACAAATCCAAATTGAATTGCCGCCAACAGGAGCACGCGTGAATCCGTCAGAGCCGCCCAAAGCGAATGGACTGCGCGCTCGCGTCTTTCTCCGTCCAACATCGCGATCAGCGCTTGCCGTTCTAGAGGCGATAACCAGTGAGCGTCTTTGGGATGATCGCACAACGTGAGCAGAGCCAGGATGCCAAGAATACATGCTGGAAGTCCTTGCACAAGGAACATCCACTGCCAGCCCTTAAGGCCGTAAATTCCATCCATTTCCAGCAAGAGAACCGAGAACGGCCCGCCGATCACCGAAGAGAGGGGAACGGCCACGGCAAGTGTTGCGAGCGCGCGTGTTCGGTACTGTGCCGGAAACCAAGCCGCAAGTAGGTACGCGGCGCCCGGAAAAAATCCCGCTTCCGCAACGCCCAGTAGAAAGCGGGCCGCGTAGAAGGAATAAGGCCCGACCACGAATGCCGTGGCCGCGGAGGCAAGCCCCCAGGTAATCATGATCCTAGAGAGCCAGCGTCGGGCGCCGAATCGATGCAACGCGAGATTGCTGGGAATCTCGAAGAAGCAATAGCCGATAAAGAGGATGCCGGCTCCCCAGCCGAACTCGGTGGCCGATAACCCAATATCGCGGTTCATGGTTAATCCAGCGAACCCGACGCTGGTGCGATCGATGTAGTTGAAAATGAAGCCCAGCGTTAAGATCGGTAGCATGCGCCAAGCATTTTTTCGCAACGCGCTTTGCTGTATTTGATCTAGATCCATTCTTGACGATACGGCGTCGATGCCGGACGGCGGATTGCGATTCATCGATGTCCTTGTCTTTTCAGTATCGAGATGTGCACGCGCAATTAGTGCCCGGTTGGCAATCGTTTTCGCTCCTCTCTAAGGGTCAGAACCCGTAAAGCCGCGCCGGATTAGCCGCGAGAATGCGGGCGAAGGTTGGCTCATTTCCGGCTGCCTCTGCTAGACAACTCAGCAAGTCGGCATAGTCCACGGTGCGGTACGCGATCTGTGGCGCATCCGTCCGAGGTGTTCCTCCGTGAGTGGCTGTGTGTGGCCAATCCGTCCCCCAGATCACTTGATCGGGATTCGCGGTCACGATCGCCTTCGCGATCGGAATTGCATCTTCGAAACCCGCCTGCTGCCGCGACACGCGGTCAGCGCCCGATAGCTTGAGCCAACAGTGCCCCTCAGCGAGCAGGTCCAGCAAGGGACGGAGGGCGCCAGACGGGTCGCCCACTTTGGCGCCACCCATATGGTCAAGCACCACGGGAACGGGTGCATGACGTATTGTGTCGGCGATCTGTCGGAGTATGGATAATTCGGCGTGTATTTCGACGTGCCAACCGAACCGTCGAATCCGGAGCGCGGTATCCTTGAGAAGAGAGGCGAGGGCGCCGGCGTCGCGCACCCGCGCACTCTTGGGATTGAGACGCACACCCCTTATGCCGGCTGCGTGCAAATTCTCGAGCGCAGTATCGCTTGTCGATGCGTCGATTTGCGCAATGCCGCGGCCGAGCGGTCCGATTTCGCGCAGGGCGTCGACGACGCACCGATTATCGCTGCCGTAGGCACTCGGTTGCACCACCACAACACGCTCGAGTCCGACCGCGCGCGCTACGTTGCGCCAGGAAGCAAGCGACGCCTCCTGCGGCGTATAGCTTCGAATGGTTGCGCCAGGATATCGATTGGGCGCGCCGAAAACGTGCATGTGGCAGTCGCACGCGAGTGGTGGAACCGTCAGCCGCCCGAATGATGTCTCGATTGTTCTCGGTGGCAAGTGGCCTCCGCGATTTGCGCTGACAGGGTTCGGGTCTTTACCGGCTTTCCACTGTCTCTTGTTCGATCCGATAGAACTCCTCGAGCCCAATTCGATCTTCGATGTCTTTCCGGACTCTGATGCATTCTTCGTGTGACATGCCAGTGTAGTTTCCAGTGCTACGAAGTTCCTGCAACATCTTCTGCTGTGCATCAACCGCTGGCAATATCATCGCCTGTGCCTCGATGATGGCGACATAGCCCATCCGCTGAAGATCTTGACGGCTCAAGACAGGTCGGCCGTCACGCGTGCCGCGCGCATTGACGTATACGAGGGGTACCCTGCACAGACCGGGTGCACGTTCAACCTCGTCCATATTGCGAGGAAATAAAAGACCGAGATCAGCCCCTTCATCAGCGCCGCGGTTGACGCGATCTGCGGCGACTTCGACACCGAATTCGCGGCAGGAATCGGATCTGGAAATGATGACGAAATCCGGATCGACCCGATCCCTTTCGCGGCAGGCATACCGGATTTTTTCGCCGAATTCTTCAGGTGAGATCTCATGTACCTGGTAGGTGTGGTAGTGAGCGCGCTTGGGGAAAACCTGGTCTTCAATGTGAACTCCGGCGATGCCCGCCCGAATGAATTCACGCACGGTTCTCATGGTGTGCAGTGGCTCTCCGAAGCCCGCGCCGGCATCGACGACCATGGGTATATCGACCGCCGCCGCGGCGTCGGCTGCCTGGGTGATCTGCTCAGTCATGGTCAGCAAAGGTTCGCTCACTGCACGCGAGCCGCCCGCTACGTAGCCACCGTTGTAGACCGCCTCGAAGCCGGCATGCTCCACGAGGCGCGCGCCAAGCGCATCGTATACGGCTGGCATGTGCAGGAACGTCTTGGCCTTCAATAATTTGCGAAGCTTGGTAGTATTTCTCTCGATCATTTGGTTTTTTCCCTGCGGATAGTATTTCTCGGCGTCGGCGCGAGAGAGTTATGGATGGGGGCCGTTGGCATTACGTCAATCTGTAAGTCCAGTTTTGGTACTATAAGATCCCATAATGCCAAAGTCAATTCGAAAGGGCCGGTCCGGACGTGGAATTGGACGACGGTGGATGGACGGCGCGTGCGTCGCGTTTGCTCCTCCTAGCTCTCTGTTACCCGCCTGAGGCGAGACGCCAAGGTCTACTTTTCCGCAATCGACCCAATAGTGATTGTTATTGCCTTAGAGTCGAGGTCGGGGCAACAGGCAACTCTGTCCAGAGTTGGATGCGACACGAGGGCACGTTAGGATCGCGACTACGACACATCGAAGATTACCAGCAAGGTGGCCATGCAGATTCAGAAACTGGTCTATCAGATAGCGGAATATATCAAGACTGAGCAATTGCCTGAAGGAACGCGGCTGCCCGGCCGAAAGTTAGCCGAGCAGTTCCGGGTTTCCAGATCTCCGATCCAGCGAGCGTTACGTCTGCTAGAGGACCACCAAGTCGTCGCGTCCTCCGGGAACGGATATGTCGTGCATTCCTCGCCTGCTTCCATCTCTCTCGAGGGGCTGGGTGAGACTCGTCAAACAGACGACGAGCTCCTGTATCTGCGGCTCGCCGAAGACCATGCAACGGGTCAGCTTCCTGAAAAGATGAGCGAGAACGAGCTTATGCGACGGTACGGAACAAGCCGCGCGAAGATCTTACGCATACTGCTGCGCGCCGCCGGAGAACGGTGGGTGGAGCGGTTACCGGGCCGTGGATGGGCCTTCGTTCCGCTATTGACGCAGAGTCTGACCTACGAGCAAATCTACCGGTACAGAATTGTCGTTGAACCGGCTGCGATCTTGGAGCCGACTTTTATTCTCGATACACCGGCCATCCAGGCGTGTCATGCTGAGCAGGTCGCGCTGTTCGACGGAAAGGGTCTTGGCCTATCGCCGGTTGAGGTCTTCGAGATCGGGGGTAAGTTTCATCAGACCGTCCTGAACTGCTCGCGAAACCCCTTCTTCATTAGCGGATTTGACCACGCCAATCGCATGAGGCGGCTGGTCGAATACGAGAAAACGCTTAGAAGCCCTCATTGGCTTGAGCGATGCAGAGAGCACGCACGTATCGCTGAGTTCCTTCTAATCGGCAATCGCAAGGCGGCAGCTGAATTGATGCGAACTCACCTTGAGGAAGGCATGCGCGCGAAATCCACGTCCCCTAGAACGTCCAGCTAAGTGAGCCGCACTCATGAGGGAAGCAGAAGGACAAACTATCCTCGCTTGTCTCACGCCGGGTGCTTTGGGGCGTTCGGTTCTTTTGGCGTCGCCAACCACGGGCGATCGGCAAGATAGCCACGCTCGAAGACCCTGATCGCATGGCGATCCCTGAGTGTGACGCCAACCGTATCCAGGCCCTCGACGAGCGTCTCTTTCAGACGGGCGTCAATATCAAACCGAAATTGCCAATGCGCAGACGTAATCGTTTGCGCCGGCAAGTCTATCGAGAGCGTGTTGCGGGCCGGCTCGCCAACAAGTGCGGAGATCTCCGCGACTCGCTCCGGCTCCAGGGTGATGGCCAACAAACCGTTTCGCGCACAGTTGTCGAAGAATATGCCCGCGAACGTGCTTCCGATCAGAGCGCGAATACCCAGCTGCACCAGCCCCCATACCGCGTGCTCGCGGCTCGATCCGCAACCGAAGTTAGGCCCGACGACTAGAATGCAAGCTTCGCTCCAGCCTGGCCGGTTCAGAATGAAGGTCTCATCGGGTCGACCTTCTACATCGAAACGCAGGTCGTGGAAGACGCCATTCTTTAAACCCGCCCGGTCCACACCCTTCAGAAACTTTTTCGGCATGATGACATCGGTGTCGATGTTCGCTGCCGGCAGGGACGCGGCGATGCCTCGGACAACTGTGAACGGCTGCAAATCAGACTCCCGGAAGAAATTGACGGCTGTCGGCAAGATGGCCGCAAAGTGCGGCCGCCGCCACCATCGCCGGGCTCATCAGGTGTGTGCGGCCCCCGCTGCCTTGCCGACCTTCGAAATTGCGGTTTGTACTCGAGGCGCATCGCTCGCCGGGAGCTAAGACGTCACCGTTCATAGCTAGACACATCGAGCAGCCCGACTGACGCCATTCGAACCCCGCTTCGGCAAAGACGCGGTCGAGCCCTTCGCTCTCGGCTTGCCGTTTCACAGCGCTTGAGCCGGGTACGACCATTGCCCGCACGCCGGCGGCGACGTGACGACCTTTCACGACCGCAGCGGCGGCCCGTAGGTCTTCAATACGTCCATTCGTGCACGATCCGATAAAGGCGCGATCGATGGCGATGTCCTGAAGTCGGGCACCCGGCTTCAGGCCCATATAGGTCAAAGACCGCTGAAGGTCGCGCCGCCGCGCCGGATCGGCCATATCCGCGGGATCGGGGACAACCCCGTTGATCGGCAGCGCCTGATCAGGACTCGTTCCCCAGGTAACCATCGGTTCGATGCCGGAAGCTCCAATGACGATGCGTTTATCCCAATCCGCGTCTGGGTCACTTCTGAGCGTTTGCCAATTGTCGAGGGCTCGAGACCAAAGGTCATCATCAAGACCCACTTTCGACTGGAGATATTCAAATACCTTGCTGTCCGGAGCGACGAGCGCGCCACGGGCCCCGCATTCGACAGCCATATTGCAAATTGTCATGCGGCCCTCGATGCTCATCGCGTCGATCGCGCTGCCGCAAAACTCGATGGCATAGCCAGTCGCTCCCGCGGCGCCAATCTCGCGAATGAGCGACATGACAACGTCCTTCGCAGTCACGCCGAGTGGCAGCTCGCCTTCCACGTCGACCCGCATCGATTTAAGACGTCGATAGATCAAGGTCTGAGTGGCCAAGTAGTGTTCGATATCGGATGTGCCAATGCCAAAGCCGAGCGCGCCGAATGCGCCGTAAGTAGTGGTATGGCTGTCGCCCGCGGCAACCACCATGCCCGGCATGATCCGGCCGGTTTCCGGCATTACGACATGCTCGATCCCTTGCAATGGATGAAGCACATCGAAAAGAGGGATGCCGAAATCGCGGCAGTTTTCGGCGAAGAAAGACGTTTGACGTTGTCCGTCGGCGTCTGCCATTTCGCGAACGCGCCACGGGTCAGTGGGATTGACGTGGTCGACCACGCCCAGCGCGGCCGACGGGCGCCATACTTCTCTGCCCGCTTGTCTCAGTGCGGAGAATGCCTGCGGGCTGGTGTACTCGTTGAGAACTGTACGATCTACGTACAGCAAAAGCTCGCGTGCTTCGTCATCGAAGCTTCGTACGCAATGGGCGGCGACGATCTTGTCATAGAGAGTTTTGCAGTGCTGCATCTGTGAGCAATCCTTCAAGATAGTATCGGCTCTAGAACTTCGCCGTCAAACTCACTCCGACGAGCCTGGAAGGCGTCCAAGTGGTGATGTAAAGACTTCTGCCTGCATCGAGCTCAGCTGCTGTAAGCACGAACTTCCCCAGATTTGCCGTGTTGATGACGGATTGCGTATTAGTCAAGTTCTTCGCCCAAATGGACAGTTCGATTTTGTCGTTTGTCGACTGCCACATGCCGTGAAGGTTTAGGAGGCCGCGGTAGGAGCTCTTGTCCACGACGTATTGAACCGTGTCGTTGGCGTCGTCGAACTGAATCTTGCTTCGATAGGTCACATCGCCGCCCAGCCGAAAGAGTCCGGAACCAAGGGGATTGTTGAAGTGGTAGTCGACGTTTGCATTGGCCATATGCTTAGGCGTGTTTGGAATCGTATGCCCCGTAAAATCACCGTCCGCGGTGTCGTAGCTGAGGTATTTGGCCTTGGTATACGAGTAGGTCAATCCCAGCGTGAGCCCTTGAGTGACCAGCCATTGGGTTTCGGTTTCGATTCCTTGCACTCTCGCTTTTGCGGCATTCCCAGCGACGGCAGTACCTGTGGATGGATCAAAGTTTCTGGTCTGGAGATCGGAATATTCCGCATCGTATATTGATGTGTTGAAAACGAGCGTCCGATCGAACCATTGGGTCTTGAAACCCGCCTCATAACTCCATACTCTTTCGGGATTGTATGCCGACGCAAGGCTTGCGTTTGTCGAACCGTTGGTATCGTATCCGCCGCTTTCGTAGCCATTGGTCGCGCTAACGTAAGCCAGAATGTCGCGAGTCGGCTCGTATGAAAGGAGCGCTTTGGGCGTGAAGGAGTTCCACGATTTCGAGTACGGACCTGTCGATAGGTTCGGATTCACCGGACTGGTCTCGAACACCTCGGTGTGGCCTGATTTTGCCTCTCGCGACACTCGCCCTCCGAGTGTGAGTTTCAAATCATCGGTAAATGCATAGGTGCCCTCGCCATAGATGGCGGCGCTGTCGACCGTCACGTGCTGATTCTGATGATTGACGAATGGGCCCACAAATCTTGCACAACAAGTTTGAAGAAGTGAGCCTGGGCGCGCGTCGAAGTTGATCGTTTGCAGGTAGGCGCGGTGACCATGCAGCCAGAATACGCCGGTCGACCAAGTGAACTTTTGGCCGCTCGCCGACGTCATGCGGACTTCCTCGCTTAGCTGATCGTCAAGAACCACCGGATCGGAAATGATGCTGTTGTCGGGGTCACCGGTGGTCGAGAAATGCGTGTAATCTTTTACATTTCGATAGCCGCTGATCGATGTCAGCGTGCCGAGCGGAAGATTCCACAAGGCTTTGATGGAGGCCCCACCTGCCTTCTTATCGATGCTGTCAACGATGCCTTGGTTGGTCGCGCTCGGCCCATAGATGAGAGGGGGAAGCAGGCTGGGTTGGAAATTTCCCATCAGATATTGGATTTTATCCTGCGACGTGTCGTCCAGATAATCCCCCCTGAGCGTGAGATTAAAATCATTGGATGCCATCCACAGCAGCTGCCCGCGAACCGAACCCGTGTTTTCGCCATTGGTTTTGTTATCGAGAGCGGTGTTCGGTAGATAATTGTCTCTCCGACGTAGATCGTATGAGATCTTGCCCGCAACCTCGTCATCCAAAATGGGGCCGGTCAGATACATCTGGGCCTCCATGAGATTGTTGGAGCCGTAGGTCAGCGTGCCTTGGCTGGACGCAGTGAATGAAGGCGCCCGGGTATGGATCAAAATAGCGCCACCGGTCACATTGCGTCCGAAGAGCGTGCCTTGCGGCCCGCGCAATACCTCGATGCTCTGAAGGTCATACAAGTCCGGACTATCGTCTCCAAATCCCGTCGTCGGCACATCGTCGATGAATATAGAAACACCTTGATCGATGCCGGCGGCGTCATTACCGATTGTCGTTCCTCGGATCGAGACGAACGTTTCTGAGGGACTGGCCTGGTCGAAGGTGATGCTGGGCACTCTCGCCGCGACGTCGCGAAGATCGACGATCCTCTGCTGCTGGATCGTATCACCACTGATCGCGGATACCGCAATGGGCGTGTCTTGCAGCTTTGTTTCGCGGCGTTCAGCAGTAACTAGGATTTCCTCGAGAGCTGCCGAAGCTGTCGCGTCCTTTGAGGAATCGTCGACCGCGAAGGCACTCGATCCCATACACAGCAAGACGATGGCGAGACCGCAACGGATGCATCCAAGATTGTCGACAGCTTGCATTTCGCGAGAAGGTTGCCTTCTCGGTTCAACGGGTCGGGTTCCGACCTCTGCGATTCCAGCGCTTGGAATTGGCACTGCATGGCCCGAAACAGTCCGGTGGACCGCTTTGAATAAATCGAAGTTAGCTCCGCGGAGGATCTTCCGCTCAACTGGGCTGATCAATTCAAGCTCGCGGATTTGGTTGCCGCCGGCATTGCGGGCCGCTGTCTGGCTATGGTGCGTCATCAATTACCCCCCTTCATAAGTGGTTTTATGTTATTATCTAAAGCCAATAATGGCACTATAGAGATCCATAAAGCCATCGTCAACTATGTTGTGTTATGAAGACGAGTTTTGGAACAAATTTGCGCGCAATGACCGTGGCATTCGTTTAGGGAATGTGGATCCCAGGTAGGGGAGTCGCGATGCGTCGGATTTCTCTGCGCCGAGCGTCGAGCGCGCATCCTTTCGCCAGGCATTTCACACGGCTCAGCCTTGCGATGTATTTCGATGGTGACCGGCGGCCAAGATCAAACGGCCTGACGCCGAGGAGAAGCTCACACCTGTGAAAGCAGCTGGAGCTTGCCGCCCGTCTAGTCACCAAATCGCTTTAGTTTGCTCGTCGGATAGGGGCTTAGGAATGCCAAATCGGCGAGGTCGATGCGGACCCTAGGACTGCTGCACGATTCGTGGCCGAAGGCCACTCAGAATTTCTGGATCAATATTCACGCCGTGCTCGGCTTGCTGTTGTTTAGCTTGTTGTTCGTGCGCGGGTAGTGGCGAATCCGGCACCACCCGCCGCCGCCAAGCAGGGAAACAACGGCAATCAGACCCGGAAGGCGCGTCGTCCAACTGGAGAGGGACACTACTCCAGCCTCTGCTATCGCCTTGGTCCGGGCCACATCCGCGACAGTATTCCATCGCGCAAGTAATACTGGTGCCACACCGCTGCGGTGGCATGCAATCCCGCCAGTCCAAACAGCCCATAGGCAACGTAGCCATGGATATCTTCCGTGGGGTGGAAGATAGAGCGATCAGACTTGCCGCCCGGATCGATGCAAAAAGAGCCCAAAATCGAACACGCGGCCGTGATACACGAAGGTCACGATGCCGATAATTGGGATGATGCATAGCAGGGCGTAGAGCGCCCAGTGGACCGGGCTCGACAGGCGACGGTGGTATCCCCCCGACGTTCGCCGGCTTTCGTGGTCGTCGGCACTTGCGCAAAGCGATGAGATTCAGGTGGACGATGCGGCGATTGCGCCGGTCGGCGAGTTCAATTTGCCGTCCCACGAGTTAACAATAACTTGCATAAACCTACGCGCTGAAACCGTCCGTACGGAAATCTATACGGAATATTTAAAGGTCTTGGTTTCAAACCCAGCCTTCCGTGACATAACAAGCTTTGCTAAAGTATGCTATCCGTCCACCATGGGATAGGGTTAGGGTGCCGTGAACGTTTCGCTTACCGTTGAGCTTGAGAAATATGTCCGGCGCAAGGTCGCCTCGGGCCTCTACAACAACGCCAGCGAGGTGGTCCGCGAAGCACTGCGGCTTCTCGTCGAGCGCGAAGCGGCGCCCCTCGCGAGGCCTCACCGTGAATCGCCAAGGAAGGACGAAGTTCTCGTCGAACTCGCTGCGCTAGAGAAGCAGCTGCGCGAGCGTGGCCTCACATCGCTCGCTCTCTTTGGTTCAGTCGTCCGCGGGGAAGCTCGCTCCGATATTGACATCGACGTACTCGTCGATGTTGCCCCTGACGCCCGGTTCAGTCTGATCGATCTGGTCTCCGTGAAGGATTTTCTGGAGGATCAGCTCGGACGCAGGGTCGATGTCGTCACGAAAGAGGGTCTCGAACCTGCCGTCCGGGACCGTGTCCTGCGCGAGTGCTGAAGCCGTGTTCTGATGGACAAAGACTCAGCAATCTATGTGCGTCACATGCGGGAGGCTATCGCGGCAACGTTCTCCGGCACGATACCACGATACCTACCCAACCGTTCTCAGGGATACCTGCCAGAAGGACTTGATGCCGCTGAAAGACGCGGTCGTGCGTATTCGCGCAGTCGTCGCCGGCACCAAGAGAGACGCGAATGATAAAAAGTAGCGCCGATCTCATCCATCAGAATGTCGATGAAGGAGCGCGCGACCCTGTGTCCAGAGTTCGGCGATGTGAACAGCGTCTTGTTGGCGTGCGCCGGGAGCGTGGCTGAAGTCTCTAGCGCCTTTGAAGGAGTAGATGCTACCAAGCACCAGCGGCTCAAGGACTTCGCACGGGCACGCGGTGTGAGTCTGAACAAGCTGGTAGAGGAGTGGGCCACCGTTGTTCGACCTGCCAACTTGATTGACGCGCAATACTCCGTAGCGCTCGCACAGCTTGATGCCGAGAACCACTATCGGCTGCGCGCCACACGGGGTCGACCAGAGGTGGGCCTGGCGCTGCTCGATAAGCTCGACCGCACGCTCGGACGCCGGTCGGCGAGAAAGAAAGCCACGCGCTAGAGTACCGATCAGACCGCAGAGAAGCTTAGGCGCCGATCGCCTCGTCCCTGAAATGTCGTAGCGCTCGATCTCCGCCGACGTCCGCAAATGTTCCAGAAGTTGCGACAAAGCCCGGGAAAATCCCCCGAAAGGTGGGATGTTGACGTCCAGCGACGTCCAGGGCGGTTGGCAGCCAGATGATTGTGGGGGCAATTCTGAGGATGACCGCGCAGATCTATTCCGACGCGTCTTGGAATTGGGCGGCATGGGGTCCGTGGGGGCCCCTTGGGCCGATCTACGGCCCCGGCTACGGCTGGTAGTGAACTAATCAACATTTACGGGAGATTCAGATGATTTCGTTGAAGCAGAGTGCGGGTTTGACAGCGGCCTCGTTGGCACTAGGCCTCGCCGCATGCGGCGGCGGCAGCAGCGGCGGCAGTCCGTCGGCGCCTATTGCCGTGAGCATGAGCGTTCCGCCGCCCGCCACGTTGTCGATCGGTACCACGGCCACCATGACCGCGACGGTCAGTAATGATCCGGCGCTTGCCGGGGTGAAGTGGGTGGTGAGCTGCAGCGCAGCAGATTGCGGCTCCTTCAATCCCACCCAGACCAGCAGCGGCGTGGCCGCGATATACACGCCGCCGAGCACGCTGCCCAGCCCCGCCACGGTCACCGATACATACAACGGCAATCCGCTGGTGATGGGAGGGATTTTGGCCTTCAACGGCACGGCATTGGCGGCCGGCAACAACGGCGTACCACAGCCTGCGGTTGCGCTGACGGGCAGTCAGAACACCGCTTCGGGTACGTTGCAGCTCACCGGCCTCAGCGGCGACACGATAACCGGCAGCGGCTGGGGTTACTATCCGATCGATACCTCGCGCACGCTTGCTATCGAGGTCGACGGACAGCAGCTCGGACTCCTGCTACTCGAGCACCAGTCACCGTAACGTCGGCGTCCTGGGAAGGCCGAAGGGGAGGGGGCCACGTTGCGGACGGAGCGCTCAGACTCACGTAAAAGCCCAGTACGGTGCGGGTCGCAATATCAAAGGCGACTGTAATCCAAGGGTCGAGCGACAGGAGCCGCGGAATTCCAGCGGGCTTCCAATCTAGTTTCAGGCTGCGAGCCCTAAGCCACTGATCTTTCGGAAGGCAGGCCATTGCCATGACGAGGCCGACCGACGGACAGGCGATGGGGTCGCATCGACAACCATCACGTCCACCAGCGTGTGGTCGATCTGGACTATCTCGAGGGCGCGCTGCGCGTTCGGCATTGCCGGTTTGGCATCAGCATTGGGCTGCCGATCGGCATAGCGTCGATAGAGCCCTTCCAGTCCGCGATCGCGCAGTCGGGCCTCCACCGTGGACCGGCCAGGTACAAGTGTCTTTGCGGCATGAGCGCGACGCCTGCATTCTTCAACGATCCACGATACCGGGAGTCGCTCATTCCTTGCTGCCCAATCGTCAATGACCACGGTGAGTAGTCGCTCCGATTCCGCGGGCAATCGTCGCAACCCCGGCCGCGGCCCTCGCGGGCGGGGCAGAAGGGCAGTGACTTCTGGGTTCTTGCGGTAGGCCCTGATCCAGCGCCGTACCGTGCGTTCATTCACGCCAAACTGAGTCGAGAGGCGATTAATGCCCAACTCCAACGGGTTGTTGCCTTCTATCAGATTCCCGGATCGCGCGAAAGCGCAATTGGGCCAGAGTCCAAGTAGCTTTAGGAATATTGACAAGGTCGACAACAGTGCCGCGCTTCTGCCTGGTTTCGATTCGGGAGATCCCAGCCTCACGGATGCCACGCGGCAGATCCGTATAGTTCACGACATGCGGTTGGTCAGGCTCGCGCGGCATTCGACGCTCGCTAAGCAATTTTGGCGACGATATGCCAGCATTGTGACCGTTGGAAGTCACTGCAGTGCACACACCGCGCCGCTGTCTGTAATCACAAAACCCTTTCAGATTTCTGGGGAAAGCGGCGGATTCTGAAAAGG
Organism: uncultured Gammaproteobacteria bacterium; assembly: GCA_963799885.1. Classification (GTDB taxonomy): domain Bacteria; phylum Pseudomonadota; class Gammaproteobacteria; order Steroidobacterales; family Steroidobacteraceae; genus Bog-1198. The sequence continues at coordinate 124,069 of CAWCYX010000014.1, forward strand.
CGGCGGAAATCTCGTGGACATCTACCTCCAACAATTCGGACATTAATTAGCGGAAATCACACTCACCATCTGCGATTCACATCATTCGGGTCAAGGGTTTCGGGTGCACGCGCGAAGTCCGGCACGACGATGTAAAGGCGCACGGCGCACTCTCACGGACAGGATTCCTCACGTGAATCGCCCGAGTACTCGACCAGTTAGCGGTACGCTGCCAGTTTACTGTGGGTGCGCGAGGCTTCGTCGACGGTCGATCGATCCTCCGCTTTCTGCCAGTTGCACACTAGCTCGGCAAACTCCGCCGCCGGCAGCGGCGGGCTAAAATGATAACCCTGGTATTGATCGCAACCTACCGATTGTAGAAACGTCAGCTGTTCTAAGGTTTCGACGCCTTCGGCAACTACCTTGAGCCGGAGACCGTGGGCCAGAGAAACGATGGCCCGAACAATCGACGCATCATCGACGCGGGTGGTCAACTCCGTGATAAAACTACGATCGATCTTCAACTTGTCGATTGGAAAGCGTCGCAGGTAGCTCATACTCGAGTAGCCAGTGCCAAAGTCGTCGACCGACACCAACACGCCCATGCGGCTGAGTTGCTCGAGGGTTGCCGCGGAGTCTTCAGGATTGGTCATCACCGCGCTCTCCGTCAGCTCTATCTCAAGAAAGCGCGGATCAAGGTGATTCTCTTCCAACGCGTTGCGCACCACGTCGAGCAGATCGCCCCGCCGAAACTGGGCGGCTGCCACATTGACGGCTACGCGCAGGGAGGGTTGACCCGCGCGCCGCCAGGCCGCGCATTGACGGCAAGCTTCGTCCAGTACCCACGCACCGATGTCATGGATAAGCCCACATTCCTCCGCCAATGGAATGAATTGCATCGGCGAGATCAGGCCCCGCTGTGGATGTCGCCAGCGGATTAGCGCCTCAGCGCTGTGGACGTCACCGTTGGCGGTGTCCACTTTGGGCTGATAGTAAAGCTCGAATTGCTGCAACTTCAATGCCTGATGCAAATCACTTTCAATGTTTACCCTTTCCAGCGCAACCGTCTCCATGCCAGAGGCGAAGCATTGATGATTATTGCGACCACGCTGTTTGGCGCAATACATCGCGGCATCGGCCTGCGCGAGCAGGCTTGTTGCGGAGGTGCCTGTTGGCAGATAGTAGGCGATGCCAATGCTCGAGGAGACATGCAGATCGACGCCGTCCAATCGAAGAGGCGCGCGCAACGCCTCGTTCGCGCGCTTGCTGATGTCTTCGGCATCAGCGCGTTCAGACGACGGGCTAATCACGAGTACAAACTCATCGCCACCCACGCGAGCGACGGTATCGATACTGCGCACGACGCCTTGGAGCCTGCGCGCAACTTCGTTCAGCACCAGGTCGCCGGAGCGATGACCCAGCGAGTCATTGATCAGTTTAAAGCGGTCCAAGTCCAGCATCAGCACGGAAAATGGCTGCGCGTCCCGGTCGGCGTGCGCAATCGCCTGCGCCAGGCGATCATCCAGGAGCACGCGGTTCGGTAGGCCCGTCAGTGCGTCATGAGTCGCCAAATGGCGCAGCTGCTGGTTAGCGGCCTCCAGCGTTTCTGTGCGGGCGGTAATGACCTGTTCGAGGGATTCGACATGCGCTTCCAGCGAGCGCTCGTGTTGCCACTTACGCGACAGGGCGCTGGCGCACTGCAGGACCTCGATCGGCTCGAACGGTTTCTTCAGAATAAGCAGTTTGTCGGAGTGGCCGAGCCGCTCGAAGATATCCTTCCAGTCGTAATCGGAGTGCGCAGAGCAGATCACGATCTGTACGCTGGGATCCTGTTCCCAAAGGCGCTCGATGGTTTCCAGGCCGTCCCAGCCTGGGGGCATGCGCATATCAACGAAGGCCACGGTATATGGGCGCCCTTCTGCGCGAGCGCGGTGAACTTTCTGCACGGCTTGCTCGCCCTGCAGCGCATAATCGACCGTGTATAGCGGTTGCCGGGAGGGCGTCGCCGCGGGGTCGCCGAACAGTAGGCTTTCCGCCTCGGATAACTCGATGTTCGATTCGGCGTCCGAAGCCAGGATCCGGCGGAAGTCCTCATGAATCATTGACTGATCGTCTGTGACTAGAATCCTGATACCTTCGGGTCGATCCGCAGCAGTGCTCATGCACGCCTCCTAGTCGCCTGCTCCTGGGCGGCTGACAACGGTATCCGAAGGCTGAAGCGCGCGCCGCTTCCCGGGCCGTCGCTGTGACCGCTCAGGTCGCCGCCCAGCTCCTTGGCGAGATTGGCGCTGGCGTGTAGGCCGAATCCGTGCCCGTTTTTCTTGGTGGTGAAGCCGAATTCGAATAGACGCCGCAGCGCATCGGTGTCTATTCCGGTTCCAGAATCTTCAATGTCGATCGCGAGCGACCCCGGCGTTACGGCGCGAACCCGCACGGTCAGCACGCGCTGTCCTTGCGTCTGATCCTGCAACGCATGGCGCGCGTTGCTAAGCAAATTGCCGAGTATTTGAATCAATTTGTGACGGTCGATCGTGAGCTGAGGCGCGAGCTGGTAGTCGCGACTGACGGTCACGTCGGTGCTGCCGGTGAAGTTGAGCGCAATGGCGTTGTCGACCAGATCGGTAAGGTCGACCAGTTCGGTAACCCCGCCGCGGCGCGCATAATTCTGTTGCGCGGTGACGATCTTGCCGATGTGCTCGACGTGCGTAACGATAGCCTGCATGTCGACGTGCAGGGCGCGGTTCTCCGCAGACAGATGTTCACCGAGCTGCGCCAAATAACTCCGCACTTCGCGTCCGCGAGGATCGTTCAGCAGGAAGGCGGCTAGCTGATCGCCCTGTTCGGTCAGCAGTTTGCCAACCCTCTGCACGTTGCCAACGCGCGAGCCACGCAGGCTCGCCAGCACCATGGTGGCGGAAACGCCGAGGCTATTGAGTACATTTCCGACATTGTGCAGCACGCCGATGGCGACTTCGGCCATACCCGCATGGCGCGACACATCGCGCAACTGCACCTGCAGCTCCAGTCGTCGCTCCTCTTGCTGTACCTGCTCGGTGACGTCCCACGCAACTCCCAGCACGCGAGCAAGCTGTCCCTGTCCATCACACGTAAGCCGAGCGTGCGTCTGTAGATGCACCGTATGGCCCGCCGGAGTCACGATCCGCAGGCGCAATGCGCACACGTTGCGGCCCTCCGCGATCGTTGTGCGCATGGTCGCCAGGGCGGCGGTCGCGTCATCCGGATGGATCATTGCCAAGAGTTCGACGGGATGGCCGCGCAAATCGACTCCCGCGGCGTTCAGGGACTCGATGTCGTTCTCAGTCCACAGGGTGGTTCGGGTCGCTACCTCATACTCCCAGCAGACAATCCCGGCGGCCTGAGTGGCCAGCGCAAGCAGATTCTTCCCGTGCTGCAGGTGGGTGTTCATCTCGGCGAGCCGTAACGCGTCCCGGCGCGTGCGGGACTCTAGGTGCGCATCGTAGACGGCGGTAATCAGCGTGAGCCCAAGCAAGGCCAGCGCGATGAGTGCAATGGTGAGTGCCAACCAATTGTTGTCCAGCGCCGCGCCGCCCCAGCAGAACGAACCCGGGGCCAGCATCGAGGCGGCCATGGCGGTGTAGTGCATGCCCGTGATGGCAAGGCCCATCACGACGGCAGCACCGGCGCGGGCAAGGAGAATGAGCCGTGACCGCCCGCTACGCAGCCGGAAGGCAAGCCACAGAGCGGCGAAGGATGCCGTGATGGCGATTGCGATCGAGGTGGCGACGAGCAGTGGGTCGTAGCGAATCGTCGGCATGATCTGAATGGCAGCCATGCCGGTGTAATGCATAGCGCAGATCCCGGCACCCATCACCAGCGAGCCTGCGGCCAGGCGTCCGAGTCCGAGGTCCCGACGACCGGCGATCGCCAACGCGAAGCCAGACGTCAGAATGGCAATGATGAGCGAGACGAGCGTCGTCAGAATGTTGTAGCGCAGCGGGACGGGAACTGAGAATGCCAGCATGCCGATGAAATGCATCGACCATATGCCGATCCCCATGGCGAGGGCTCCCCCGAGAAGCCACGCCCGCCCGCCTGACCGCTCCGACTTGGCAACGCGACCAGCCAGTGTAAGTGCGGTATAGGAGACGACGATCGCAACGGCAATCGACAGCAACACGAGCCAAGAGTTATATGTAGCCTGCAAGATCCCGATTCCGATTGTCGCGTTCCGTCGCCGATGTTCGGCGCCGCTGAGAGGGCTTAAATTAGGCTATTTCCATAAGTTGCAGACGGGACTGATTCTCAATTCGATACGGCCAAGCTGTGACCGAGTCGTCAATGATTGTGCACTGCACCGCGGGAATGGCGTGGGCGCAATACGGTGCCCCGGCATGAGGATGACCGTCAGGCGTTGGGGCAAGGCTCGTAGCTCCATCTCAAGTACGGCGTGCCGAGATCTCTGCGCGGCATCCGCGCTCCCACGAACGGGAGTCTACTCCCCGGCGACGCACCGCGTGCCCGCCTACCTTCCGAATGTGTCCTGCGCCCGAGGGGGGCTTGATTGTTTTGCGAAATATCTGGAGCCGCCCCATACGCAACACAACCCGCAACATCTTCGGATCACGTCGAGGAAGAAGAGCGCAATGTTTGGAAGGATGTGAAGGAACACTTCTCGGACGAAGAGCGAAAGGCGATGAACGTCAACTTCATGGCGGCGAAGAGCCGCGTGAAGGTCTAAAGTGTATTAGTTCCGACTTGATCTGACACCAAGCTTGCAAAAAGCGAGGTTACCCGGTTCGATGGTTGTTACCAGGCAATCATTGAACACACTAGGAGTAACCTCGCATGAGTCTTGTAAACCAGAGCATCATCAAGCACAAGATGGGACTGTTGCATTTAGCTGAGGAGCTGCAGAACGTCTCACAGGCCTGCCGGGTCATGGGCGTTTCCCGGGATACTTTTTATCGGGTGAAGGAAGCCAAAGAGACTGGCGGCATGGAGGCGCTGCTGCACAAGGATCGCCGGCGCGCCAATCTGAAGAACCGGATGGACGAGTCGATCGAGCGAGCCATCCTGGCGTCGCTGTTGAGAACCCGGCAGCCGGACAGGTCCGGGTTTCGAACGAGTTGCGCAAGAGGGCCATCATGGTGAGCCCGACCGGGGTCCGCTCGGTGTGGCTGAGAACGGGGCTGCAGACCTTCAAGCTGCGCCTGGCGGCGCTCGAGAAGAAGGTCGCCGAGGAAGGCATCGTGCTGACCGAGGCACAGGTGGCTGCGCTGGAGCGCAAGCGCAGCATGTTCCCGAAAGCCCAGAAGGCGAAGCTGGATACGAGTGCCTTGGGCGCCACAACCACAATGACCAAGCGTAAAAATGCCCTCATGAAGGAAATGGGCGTTTCACATGACGACACCGAATCAAAAGAGTCGACTTCCGCGAAACAGTAGCTTTAGCATGGCGCCCGATTTGCGGGCGCCGAGCCATTGGTCGCCGGCACGGGGAATAGAGCGTCAAATAGGAGGTGGTTTTGCCGCCTTTTCCCTACGGGCTGCGTACTTAAATTGGATGCTTACTGTGCGTCGCAGGTGACCCTCTTGGGACATTCCATTGCATGAATGATCGAAATCTTCAACCAATCAAATGGAGAATTTTATGGCTGGTAAAAATACCGCGGTGTTTGGCATCTACAAGTCGGCAGAATATGCGGAGCGCGCCGTCGACACGCTGATCGCTGCCGGGTTCGCAAACGGCGCCATTTCCGTCCTTACCCCGGATACCGGGAGCACGCGTGAGTTTGCACATCGCAAGGATACCAAGGCGCCAGAGGGCACCACTGCCGGGGTCACAACGGGTGGTGTCATCGGTGGCACGCTGGGCGTTTTGGCCGGCGTAGGCGCACTTGCCATTCCAGGTGTTGGACCCTTCATTGCGGCGGGTCCAATTATGGCGGGGCTCGCGGGACTGGGTATTGGCGGTGCCGTCGGTGGGCTCGTCGGGGCTCTGGTAGGGATGGGCATTCCCGAATATGAAGCGAAGCGCTAAGAAGGCCGTGTTAAAGATGGTGGAACGCTGTTGTCCGTGCACTGCGACACCTCCGATCAAGTTTCGAGGGCAAAGGACATGCTCAAATCAACGGGCGCGACGGATATCTCCTCGACCGGAGAGAGCGCAGCGGCGACAGGAACGGAAGCCAAGGTGCGCAACCTCTAAAGAATCCGGGCCGGCAAATGGGCTCTTCTTTGGGGGCCTTGCCGCTCAGCCACTACGAGTATTCAGGGTGACAATATGAAAGCGAAAAGTGTTTGCGGCCTACTGTTCAGCGCGGCTGCACTGATTGCGTTGCAATCGGCGGGTGCGCAAACGGTACCGCCTACCGATAACACGAAGAGTAATCAAACCGACCCATCTAACAGGGATATCACAGCGAACGATCAGAAGGAGAACGCGGGCGATCGCGAACTTGTATCACGCATCCGCAAGAGCCTGATGGCGGAAAAGAATCTGTCGACCTACGCGCATAATGCGAAAATTGTGGCAATAGGCGGCCAGGTCACGTTAAACGGGGTTGTGCGAAGCGAGTCGGAGAAAAAGAAAGTCGCGAGCTTGGCCGAAGAGGTGGCGGGCAAGCAGCATGTCGTCAATGATTTGAAGGTGGCGCCAAAGTCGTAACAACGAGCGGTGGGACAGGCTCTTTGCCCCACTGAAATCTGGACCAGGACATCCTTAACGCCCGATGGACACGATCTGCTGACGTCCACCTATCTTCATCAGCCGTCGTACACTACCGCTCATTTCCCTTCGGCGCCGAGCTGAACTAAGAAGCTGCGGTAGTCCGTGCGGACGTGCTCTTCCACTAGCCGGCCGCCGTCATCGAAGATAAATATGTTGCTCAGATCCAAAATCACCCTCTTCCCGTTCGGCGGAAGGGCACCAACAGTTGACATAGTGAACTCCCTGACGAAGCGGCCTTCGATAAATGTCTGACACGCGACATGATTGCCCTCGACGACGAGGATGCCACGCCGGATTGACCGGTCGTCGAAGGCGTTGCGTATCGAATTGAAATAAGCCTGCAATCCGTCGTAGTCGGTCTCGAAGCCGGACGGTCCGTAAAACCTGAAACTGGCGGTGTCGAAATATTTCGCAATCTCCTCCGGCGATGCACCCAGCACCTCGACCTCTCCGGCCTTGATTAGACGAGATATCAGTTCTTCTCGCGTCAATTTCATCCTTGTCGTCTCCTTGGTCCGAGAATGGATGGCGAGGGGCAGCGGCTACTATGAGAGCGCGTCTCGTTAGGCAGCTTCACATCTTGCTTCCCGTTGGGTTCTCGGGAATCCATAAGCGCCGCTGACGGACCGGCTGTCCTACAGTCAGATTCAACGTTGCCCAGTGTCAGTTGCTTATTCAGCGCACGGATAGTCACTTACGCGGCGCCGTCTGCCCGCAGGGTTATCTGTCGTTCGATTGGCACATCTTAATCGGAGCGGCCGGCCTGTTGAAGCTCGATCGGTTTACGCCGCCTGTTCGCTATCTCACGGTAATCACATAAAACAGAAGAAGGTGGATTGAATATGGCTTCGTTCCGCCAGCATTCCACAGATTTCACCACACCGCTTTTAAGCGCGCAAGGCGACTCGCAAATATCGATCGTCGACTTGTTCACCGGGTGACTGGCAGTACAGGAGCGCGCTGACGGCGGCGCCGAATCGGTGTGAGTTCTGCTTAATTTTGTCCTTCTGCTGTTAGTGGATGTCCACTACCGGAAATCAGCGCAGTTGCCCGACCGTCGTGGGTAATCGGGCTCCGACCAACTGCAGTTCTTCCAAACCGACACGTCGAGAGCGCTCGGTCATAGCTTGCACGGCTGCTCGGCGGAGCACGTCCACGATCCGGCCCGTAACTCCGTCAGTCAGCTCGACAATGTATTCGACGAATCGCCGATCGAGGGCACCGGGCGCCTTGCGCACCGGCAGTAGCTCAAGATACCCGGCGATAAATCTGCGAAGCTCGTCTGATTCCCGCCACACCGGCAATTCTAGCTGCTCGAACCGGCTGGCAATTTGTGGATCGTACCGCATCACATGCAGGGCTTCATGTGTTCCGGCGGCGACAATGGACACACGCAGCTGATTTGCGAGGAACTTCAGTGCATTCAGCGCAGCGCGTTGTTCACGGGCGTTGCATGATAGGAGGTGCTGGATCTCATCGATCATGATCATCCTGGGTGCGGCGTGCCTTAGCATCGAGATCGCCGTGCATTCAAGCTCATGCAGCCGCATCGTCGGCGAGACCTCGGCATTCAACGCCCTGATAAGTTCGCCGTATAAGCTCCGAATGAGCGGTACCGGAGGCATCTGGGCGGCAACAATGGCGCGCCTTCCGCCGCGTCGCTGACACGTTTGCCCATGATCTCTTTGGAACTTCTCGAGCAGCATGGTCTTGCCGGCGCCGCTGACGCCGTAAATTAGCAGGCAGGGCATTCGCCCTCGTGGCGGTGTGGCAATGAGCTCCTCCAGTCGCTCGAGCCCCGCCTCTCCAGCCGGATCGTTCACCCATCGATCTCGGGCGACCGATACCCATTGACGTGATACCGCCTTCGCGGGACGCGCCGAGCGGCGGCGGCGTGCGAGTTCCAGGGTTGCACTCACCACAGTTCTCCCGTGTAAGGAACAACCCGCTTCTTATAATTCACTTTCGACTCAGGATTCGGCGGTGGCGGTGGCATGGGAGGGCGAAGCTCCACACTTCTGCGCGCTTTCCGTGTACGGGCGGCCGCTTTCTCTTCGAGCCGCCGCTGTTCGCGGACGGTTGCGAAGATTGTGTCTTCGGACGGTTGACTCTCGCCACGCTCTGCGAGCGCAGCACGGACCCGCTCGAGTTCACCCAGCGAGATCGGAGGACGGCGAAGGTCTGCGTACGGGATGCCCAAGTAGCCATCACCGACCGGGGAGGGGACATAGACCCTGGAGAGATTCATCGGATCGTATCGGACGAGGATTCGGGACCCGATGGGAAATAGTCGGCTAAGGAGCGTATCCCAGTACCGGAGTCGGTTCATCTGGAACCCATGCGAACCAACCTTGCGTTCCTCCGCCGGGAGGAAATCCATAACGAGGCGGTCCGGATCTAGGATGCGGTGCGGGCGCCGGCCGCGCATTGCCTGGCGCCATACCTTGGCTGGAACGGCGTGGATTCCGCGGTGTACGCTCCGCTACTTCCAGGCCGGAGTTGTGCAGAAGTCCCAGGCGGGGAACCTTCTGGAGACACGGCGGGAGGATTGAGTCGAAACCCGCCAAAGCGGTCGCCCGGTATCTGCCGGATTCAAGCCGTGCCGGGGTGAAATGGCTCTCGGCGAAGCGTAAGCACCGCGCCGACCGCATAACCCACTACTACTACGGCGAGCGTCGACCGGCGGTGCAACGCCCTATGAGGTCTTTAGCAATGTTACAACACGGCCGATAGTACGATGAGACCGGAGATCGCGCGGGAATGAGACATGACGCGTGGGCGGTCTTAGGACGCATGCACGGGATGCGCTCTGACGCCGGCCGAGGCCGGACGATTGAGAGCTGCGGGCCCTTGACAGTCGCCGGTTTGTCGATGCTTCGGGCGGGGCCAGTACATGGAATGGTTGGATATCGTTGTATGACTTCGTTGACTGACACGTCACTGGCCCGCGCAGCCGACGCCCGCACTGACCTTAGGCGCGCGGAGGCGCTTTCGCACCATAAATTTGAACAGGCACCCATCGGCATCGTCTACGCGGATCGTGACGGCAGGGTGATGCGCTTCAACTCGGCCTTCTGCAATTTGCTCGGCTTGAGGTCGCGCGAGGTTGAAACGATGTCGCTCGCGCAGCTCACCTACGAGGCGGACATCGAGCCCATGCGAGCGAGTTCAAACGCCTGTGGCGCGGCGAGATCGACGTCATCGACGTCGAGAAGCGTTACGTCCGCGCGAACAGCCTCCCGGTATGGGTGCGCGTGTCGACCGCATTGGTGCGAGACGCGAACGGTGTGCCCACCTGCGCGGTAGAGTTCATTCGGGATATTTCAGCCCGCAAAGATTTGGCAGCTGCGTTGGTACAGAACCAACAACTGCTGCAAGCTGTCATCGCCGATGTCCCTGCCGCAATTCGAGCCTGCGACGTGCAAGGTCGCGTATTCCTTCATAATTCGGCTGCGGCAGAACTCTTTGCGATCGGGACAGCCGATGACTCTCGCTCGGACCCGGAGACCCGAAATCCCATCACCGTCAAGGTCTTTCTGCCCGACGGGAAGACCCCTGTGCCGAGTGAGGAGCGACCGCTGGCGCGCGCGCTGCGCGGCGAGGCCGTGACTCAAATGGAACTCGTGATCGCGCAACCCGGGAGCGCAATTCGGACGACCTTGAGCAGTGCGCGCCGCCTCACTGGCCAGAATGGTGAGTGTCTCGGCGCCGTCGCGGTCACCCAAGACATTACTCAGAAAAAGACGCTCGAGCGTGAACTGGCCCAGGCGCATAAGCTCGAGTCGATCGGGCAACTATCGGCAGGTATTGCGCATGAAATCAATACGCCGACACAGTTCATTGGTGACAACATCCGGTTTCTCCGGGAGTCTTTCCAAGAAGTTCTCGGCCTTGTGGGAAAGCTCGAAGCCTTAGTGGCGGACCACAAGAGCGGCATCGTTTCAGCCGCTCCGATCGCTGCGGCCCTTGATGGACCGGAGGTAACCTATTTGCGCGAGGAAATTCCGAACGCCATCGCGCAATCACTAGAGGGCATCGAGCGGATAGCGAAAATTGTGGGCGCGATGAAGGATTTCTCGCACCCTGGAGTGGAGAGGACACCGGTGGACCTCAATCGGGCCATCGCCAGCACCATCACCGTTGCGAGCAATGAATGGAAGTACGTGGCTGACGTCAAGACTGAGTTTGACTTGAGCCTGCCACTGGTACCGGTCATGCCCGGCGCGTTCAATCAAGCGGTCCTGAACATCTTGGTGAATGCTGCACATGCCGTCGGGACAACCGTTACCGACACACCGGGAACCAAGGGCGTTATCACGGTCTCGACGCGCCAAGTATCGAGTTGGGCGGAAATTCGGATCCAGGACACCGGATGCGGTATCCCTGCGCTGGTTCGCGACCGTATTTTTGATCCCTTCTTTACGACCAAACCGGTTGGAAAAGGCACCGGGCAAGGACTCGCGATCGCACACGATGTGATCGTCAAAAAACACGGCGGCGCCATTTCCGTCGATAGCGAACCGGGTGTTGGTACCACCTTCACGTTACGCCTCCCGCTTAAGGCCATAATTCCTTCGACGGGCGACGCAGCACCGGCCAGACAGGCGCCGCCGCATACCGCGTAACGCGCTCGCTCGATCGCGCTCGCGTGGGTCGCATCTAAATGATGCGCCGCAGAAGCCAGGACCATGAACTGTGTCTCGCTGTGCGGGGATATTCAAGTGGCGCATGTTCCCGCCGTTAACCTTGGGTACGATCCTCTCTTGTGCGGTGGAACCCCTAGCGACGCATTCCGATCATGGACGATAGCCCGACAATTCAGAAACCGCATGCCCCTGGCGTTTCGGTGGGAGATGCAGCGACGTGCAAACCGAGCAATTAACATGGAGCGCTAGCGATGGTTGGCAGCCGAGCAACGGGCTGCGTGACGAGGCCCAGCTCGTGCTGTATTTCGGAGACAACGCTGCGCTGGACAATGACACCTGGTATCAGCCGCTGCGCGCCATGTACCCCGCTGCGCATATCGTTGGGTGTAGCTCCGGCGGTCAGATTCAACCGGCGGGATTCAGTGACCCCGGTATCGCAGCGGTGGCCGTGCGGTTCTCGAGCACGCGAATTCGCGTCGCCACCGAATCGGTGATCGATGCCGCGCGGTCGCACGCCTACGGCGCTGCGTTGGGCCGCGAATTATCGCAGCAGAACTTGGCCGGAGTCTTCGTCCTTTCGGACGGTTTGAAAGTCAACGGCAGCGAGCTGGTCCGCGGACTGCTTTCCGCGCTGGGGCACGCTGTGCCGGTGAGCGGCGGACTGGCGGCGGACGGCGCTCGCTTCGCTCAAACCCGTGTGGGCGTCGACGGGCCGCCCAAGCCTTCGACCATCGCCGCCATTGGTTTCTACGGCACTGCAATCCATTTCAGTTGCGGTAGCGGTGGGGGCTGGGACACCTTCGGCGTGCCGCGACGGATCACCCGCTCGAGCGGCAACGAGTTGTTCGAGCTCAATGGCAGCCCAGCGCTCGATTTGTATGAGCGGTATCTGGGAGAGGAGTCGGCCGGACTACCGGGAACCGCGCTCCTATATCCGCTAAAAATCTGGGACCCTGAGCGGCCATCGCACGACCTGGTCCGCACCGTTCTTGCGGTCGATCGGGAAGCCCGCTCCATGATCTTCGCGGGGGATGTGCCGCAGGGCTCGAAAGCTCAACTGATGCGCGGCGAGTTCATGCGTCTCGCCTCCGGTGCGGCGGAGGCCGCACATCAAGCGGCTGTGAAACAAGCCGCAGCCGGAGCATCCGGTGGCCTCGCGCTTCTGGTCAGTTGCATCGGGCGGCGGCTGCTCATGGGGCAACGTATCGAGGATGAAATCGAGGCGGCTCGGCAAGCCTTGCCCGCCGGGATTCCCCACCTCGGTTTCTATGCATATGGCGAGATTGCACCGCATTCCGGCTCTGGCGATTGCGATCTGCACAATCAGACGATGACCGTTACGATCATCTCAGAGGGTGTGGCGTGATCCCCCTGCACCGGCTGGTGGCGGCACAGGTCGCGAAGGCGAGCCGCTCCGGCGAGGTTGATCAAGAGCTGTTATGCGAGCTGATGAGCACCTGCTATGAGGAGATGGAACGCGATCGGAAGCGGGTCGATCGCGCGAACACGCTCATGCAGGAGGAGCTGACCCAATTAACCGGCGACCTGGAACGGATGGTCGAAGAGACCCGCACGCAGAATCTGCATTTTCAAGCGGCGCTCGACAACATGTCGCAGGGTCTGTGTCTGCTCGATGCCGAGGGGCGCCTGACGGTCGCCAACCGCCGCTTTCTGCAAATCTACGGTTTGGCTGCCGACGCCGGGACGCCGGGACGAACGATGGCCGAAATCCTGGGCGCAAGCGAGCTTCTGCGGTGCCCGCGAGAATACACGGCCCTGATCTCTGCGCGCACAAGTGCAACGCTGCATCAGGAATTAAGCGACGGTCGCACCATCCTGATCGCCCACCAACCTCTGGAGCGCGGCGGCTGCGTCGATACCTTCGAGGACATCACTGCCCGTGAGCGGGCCAACGAGCGCCTGGTGCTGGCAACGGAGGGAGGCAATATCGGACTGTGGGACGCGCAATTCCGTGGCGGCCCCACCTGGTTCAGCCCTCAATTTGCCACCATGCTGGGCTACGTTGCCGATGATCTGCCCGCGAACCTCCAGGCCGTCGTCGAACAATTGGTTCACCCCGACGATCGCGCACGGCTGTTCGCCACCTTTACCGAATACCTTCGTGGCGGGACTGGGAGCTTCGAGCTCGAATTCAGAATGCGGTGCAAGGATGGTTCCTGGCGTTGGATTCAATCGAAGGGACGAACCGCCGATCGCACCCCGGACGGACGAACCTTGCGGATTGCCGGTGTGCACATTGACGTGACGGAGCGCAAGGAAGCCGAGCAGCGCTTGGCAGCAGCCGAACGCCTGGAGTCCATCGGACGGCTTGCGGCCGGGGTGGCTCACGAAATCAACACGCCGGTGCAGTTCGTCTCCGACAACGTGCAATTCATGCGCACGTCGATGACCGAGATCCAGGTAGTGATTCAGAGCTATCGCGGACTACAGCATGCGGCGCAGACCGGTGGCGACGTGCCCGCAGCGGCACGGCTGGCCGCTGATGCCGAACGCGCCGCCGATCTTGATTACCTCCTGCAGGACGTCCCGCGCGCGATCGACAGCTCGATCGACGGCCTCGATCGCATCGCCACCATCGTGCGCTCGATGAGAGAATTTGCGCATCCGGACGAGGAACGTAAAGGTTTCGCCGATCTGAACCGCGCCATTCAAAGCACCTTGGTGATAGCGAAGAACGAGTACAAGTACGTCGCGGACGTCGACGCCCGGTTCGGCGATCTGCCGCCGGTGTACTGCCACCTCGGAGAGATCAATCAAGTGGTCCTCAACCTCCTCGTCAACGCATCGCACGCCATCGCCGATATCGTCAAGGGCACCGAGAGTCGCGGCACAATCACGGTGCGCACCCGTCGCGTCGATGACGAGGCCGAGATCGCGATCGCGGACACCGGGACGGGCATCCCCGAGAGCGGACGGGCCAAGATCTTCGAACCGTTCTTCACGACCAAGGAGGTCGGCAAAGGGACCGGGCAAGGGCTCTCGCATGCGCATAGCGTCATCGTCAAACGACATGCCGGAACGCTGCGCTTCGATACGGCAGAGGGTGAGGGCACGACCTTCTACATCCGCCTACCGATAGACTCCTCCATCGCCGACGCAGAGGAGGCAGGCGCATGAATGCGGCCGCCGAGCTCGCTACGTCGATGACTCGCATCGTATTCGTCGATGACGAAGTCGACGTGCTCGAGGCGATGCGGCGCACGATGCACGGCATGAAACACGAGTGGACCATGGAGTTCGTCTCGAACGGCGAGGCCGCGCTTGAGAGCCTCGCCAAGGAGCGCGCGGACGTCATCGTCAGCGACATGCGCATGCCCGGCATGGATGGCTGGCAATTGCTGAGCAAGGTCAAGATGCTCCATCCCCAGACGGTGCGGCTGGTGTTGTCTGGCCAGGCGGACCCGGGCGCCATCATGCGACTGGTGGGAGTGGCCCATCAATATATGGCCAAACCGGGCGAGACCCACTCCCTCAAGGCGGCGATTGCGCAAACACAGCTGCTCAAGCGATTGTTGAACAGCGACAAGCTCGCCTTGTTGGCGGGCGGTGTGGGCACGCTTCCGAGCTGTCCCTCGGCGTTTCAGGCCATTTCGCGCTGCCTACAACAACCGAACGCCTCGGTCGCGGACGCCGCAAGGATCATCGCCCGCGATCCTGCGATGACGGCCAATATCATGAAGCTGGTCAATTCGGCATTCTTCGGAGCACGACAGTCGATCAGCCGCGTGGATCGGGCTGTCGCCTACCTGGGGCTGGATACCGTCGCCGCCCTGGTTCTGGGGCATAGTCTATTCCGAAGCGGCGGCGCATCGAAAGCCCACGACGAGGCCGGCTTGGAGGCACTGTGGCGGCATAGCTTCAAGAGCGCTACGCTGGCGCGAGTGATCGCAATCCAGGAGAAGCTCCCGCAGGCCCGGGTGGAGGAGGCGTTTCTGGCAGCGATGCTGCATGATGTCGGCCGAGTCGTGTTCGCGACTCGTAACGCCGCCAAGACCGGCGAGCCTGCTATTTCAAAAAAGGACGCCCTCGAAGAGATAGAGCGTCACCATGCAGAAGTGGGTGCCTATCTTTTAGGTCTGTGGGGATTCCCCAGCCACATCGTAGCGGCGGTCGCGCACCATCACACCCCCGGACAGAGAGCCGACACTGGGCTCGATCTGACGGTACTGACCCACGTCGCTGATCGGCTGACACAATTGCAGGAAAAGAAATCACCGGGGGCTGTGGAGCTCGGGATTGAACCGGGATTGCTCGAAAGTCTGGGTTTGTTGGATCGATTGCCGCAATGGATAGCGATGCGCGACGGCTTGGAAGCCGAGCAGACCACCGCATGAGTGAATGTGTGCTTGTCGTCGGCAATGAACCCCTTGTGCCGATGGTACTGGGCGGCACAGCCATTTCGCGTCCACCTTCGAGTGTTTCGCCTGATTCCCTACGTCAACTCCTCACACCCACATGGGACTTAAAGTTATGACCACCAGCACCGCCACCATTCTCTTTGTGGATGACGAACCCAACGTGACCGATGCGCTCAAGCGAGCACTCCGGCGCGAGCCCTATGAAATTCTGACCGCTGCGTCCGGCGCCGCCGCACTGAAAATGCTCGAAAGCCAGTACATCGATGTCGTCGTCTCGGACGAGCAAATGCCCGGCTTGTCAGGGTCGGTATTTCTGTCGATGGTGCGCAAACAGTTCCCTCACACGATCCGGATGATCCTGTCGGGGCAAGCGAGCCTGGAGGCGGCCGTGCGTGCGATCAATGACGGCCAGGTCCATCGATTCTTTCTCAAACCGTGCAACCCTACGGATTTGGCCTTCACCATTCAGCAGGCCCTATCCTACAAGCGGCTCGAAGAGAAGTGCAGACGCTTGCTGCGCGAGTATCAACGCCAGGCCGCAGTGCTCGCAAAATTCAACCAGGAGCTGTTGCAGCTCGGTACTGACGAGCGCGGCACCGCGGTCCGGAGTGAGTCCGACGATGAAAAGGAAGTAACAGACCTACTGGCCGACATTGAGCTCGCGATCAAAGGGAATTAGCGTGAAGTGCGTGGTTGGCATCGAGTTCCCGCTCGGGGCTTCAGACCGTGCGCCTGATACCACGGGATTCCGCTCATCGGTAACGCCAACATACCAAATGAACCTCACGGTATGACCAACAGCATTGCCACTATTCTCTTGGTGGATGACGAACCCAACGTCACCGAAGCGCTCAAACGGGCCCTCCGACGCGCGCCCTATGAATTCCTGACCGCTACGTCCGGCGCTGCTGCGCAACAATGTCTGGAGCACCAACACGTTGATGTCGTCATCTCCGACGAACAGATGCCAGGTATGTCCGGGTCCGAATTTCTGTCGGGGGTTCGCAAACAATTCCCGCACTCGATTCGGATCATCCTATTGGGCCAGGCGAGCCTGGAGGCGGCCGTGCGGGCCATCAACGAGGGGGAAGTCCATCGATTTTTCCTCAAGCCGTGCAACCCCAGCGATTTGATGGTGACCATCCAGCAGGCGCTGTCGCACAAGCGGCTCAAAGAGAAGAGCAGACGCTTGCTGCGCGAGTACCAACGCCAGGCAAGAGTGCTCGCGAAGCTCAATCACAACGGCCCCGACCTATTGCGCCTCGACATCGACGAGCATGGCGCTCTGGTCATCGATGATTCCGAGGATGAGGGAGACGTTTCGGACCTGCTGGCCGAGATCGAGCTCGCGATCAAAGGCCGATAACGTGCGACCACGGATCCTCTGTGTCGACGACGACCCGAATGTTCTGGCCGGTCTGCGCCGAACTTTGCGCCGGACATACGATGTGACCGTTGCGCCCGGTGCGGCCAGCGCCATAGAGACCATCAACTCGCAGGGTCCATTCGCAGTCATCGTGTCGGATCTGCGGATGCCGGAAATCGATGGGATCGAGTTCCTACGCTGGGTTTCGGACCACGCGCCCGATAGCGCGGGGATCCTCCTTACCGGCAACGCGAACCTGAGCGCAGCGATCGCTGCGGTGAATGCCGGCTATATATTCCGATTTCTAACGAAGCCCTGCCCGCCGCCGGATTTGCTGGAGGCCCTGGCTGCTGGGTGCAAACGACACGCGGCGAGGTGTGCGGAGCGTATCCTGTTGAATCAAGCGGTGGACCAAGATGCACTCACCGGGCTTCCCGACCGCAGACGGTTCGCCGCGGATGTTTCACGGCTGCGGGAGCGCGACCCTGGGATGGCGCTGGCGCTGATTGTCATTGCCATCGATGATCTCGATCTCATCAAGAGAACCCTCGGTCATACCGCCTTCGACGGTGCGATCGTCGGGTCGACACGACGGCTTCAGGCCGCCCTGCGTGAACCGCGCCACCAACTCAGCCATGCCGTGCTGTTTCGCCTGGACGGCCACTTGGCGGTCCTGTGGTGTGAGCGGGCCGCCTTGCCGGCCGATCAGGTCGCCGTTCATCTGTTGAAGGCGATGGAAGGCGATATCTCACTTGCCGGTCAGAACATCAGGCTTGCCGGTCGCGCCGGAATTGCCATGCTCGGCGCCGAACCTCTCGGTTCCGCAGCCGAAGACCCGTTGCTCGTGCTACGAAATGCCGAGGATGCCTGCCTCGCGGCGAGTGCTGCTCGCGGCTCTAGAATTGCCCATTTTTCGACATCGCTACATACCCGCGAACAGCGTCGCCTGCGCCTGTTGCAGGGATTGCGGAACCCTCAGTTCCTCGAGAATCTAAGTTGCGTCTATCAACCCCAATGGGACCTGCAAGGAAATCGGCTGATCGGTCTCGAGGCACTGGCACGCTGGCAGGACCCCGAACTCGGTTCGGTCTCCCCTGCGGAGTTCATTCCACTCGCCGAGGAGGATCCGGAGATCGCCAACCGTCTGGCAGATTGGGTGCTCAAGTCGGCGTGCCGACAGCGCTCTCTGTGGCGCACGTTGATCTCCGACGAAGTCCGAGTGGCGGTTAATTTCTCCGCTACGCAGCTGCAGTCGGGTGACCTCAATGAGCGGATCAGCAATGCCCTCGCGGGTGCAGGTCTCCCACCCGCTCTATTCGAAGTGGAAATCACCGAGTCTGCGGCCATTGCCGATTTTGCTCGTTCCACCGCAGAACTGTTCGAGCTGCGTCGACAGGGAATTGGTGTTGCAATCGATGACTTTGGTGTCGGGTACTCGTCGCTGAGTTATCTCGCCGAACTGCCGGCCACGTCCCTTAAAATCGACCGCGCATTCGTTCAAGGCATCGAGAATCGTCGACGTCGAATCGATCTTCTACGCGGAATCTGCAGTCTTGGTCACGCGATGCACATGAACGTGATTGTCGAGGGCGTCGAGTCTCTCGGTACGGCTGCCTGGCTCCGGACGGTTGGCTGCGACGCCGTGCAGGCATTCGTCATCTCGCGACCGCTCTCGGCCGCTGCGTTTCCGGGATGGTACGAGCGCGATAGCCGGTCTGTCGCCGCGGCGCTTCTCAATGCGGGAACTTTCACTTCAGAGTCGCCGGCTACTGGCGAAGAGAGGCGGGACGGACTGGCCCGTCCGGTTGGCGCAAGCTGCGCTTAATACATACATCTTTTAAGACGGCAATCGGTGTGCTAGCGGCATGACCTTGGTAAGGGGGCCCAGTGCGAAGCATGGGACCTGGTCGCGAAATGGGAACAGAGAAGGTGCAAGTGGATGAACCATGAATCCGAATTATCGATGTTCACACCAAGGGCAGACTGCTTCGTAGTAGCCGTAAAGTCTGGGTAACGCCAGTATGGAGCGAAGGGGCCTATGGATTCGGGTTGAGTCTGCGCTTCAAAAGTTCGCCCGGCCTCGGCACTCGTGGCGATGGCGGCGCGCTGGGCACGGATGGCTCGACCTCGGTCTCGAGTTGGGCCACGCGCGCAGCGAGCGCCTGCTCGCGGGCGAGGGGACAGGCGCCCCGAGCGACCTTGAGAAACCGGTATCGGCGTGGCTCGACGCCGCTCGAATTACCTCCGGTCCGACTTTTTCGGCGCATTCGCGGCTCGATGGTGGCCGAAGCCCTAATGCCCAGACCGTGCGGGCCATCGTGAAACGACGTGCAGCGCTTGCGGGAATTCAAGGTGACTAGTCGGCCCATTTACTGCGTTCGGGATTCATGACCGAGGCGAGTCGGCAAATGTGCCCTTGGGCGAGGCCATGGCGCTAACCGGTCAGCGCAGGGTTCAGACCGCGATACGCTACTTTCAGACCGTGCTGTGCAGAAAAAAGACCGACCGGGGAACCTGCTGGAGGCTGGAAGCGGAAGGAGGGGATTGATGCACATTACGAGTGTCTATGGAACACCGCTCCATTCAAGGGTGGACACGATGAATAAGACAAGGACATCGTTAATCGGACGCGACACCAGGCTTATTGCGAATCGGCGGGCGAGCCCTTTCTGCCGGCGAATCCGCACACCGTGCGTGCATTTATCGGTGCCCAAGTGAAGGCTGGCAAGAAGCCGGCGACCATACAGCGCTACATCGCGACGATCTCGCGCGTTCACACCGCTGCCCACCTACACAATCCGTGTTCCAGCGAAGCCGTGCGATTGGGACTAAAGAAAATGGGGCGGGAGACCTCCGCCCGCCAGCACCAGGCGCATCCCTTGAACTGGAAGGACATCAAGGAATTCATCGACAGCGCCGGCGACGGGCTGCGCGCCGATCGCGAGCGGGCCATGCTCTGCGTCGCGTACGAGACCCTGCCCGTCGGGGCGAACTCGTGATGATCGAGGTCCGAGACATCGATTTCCATCCGGACGGCACTGGCCAGGCGCTGATCCACCGCGGCAAGATAGATCCAAATGGGGCAGGGAAGAGTGGCCTATTTGTTGCGCACGACGGTGCGATGGCTCAAAGTGTGGCTGGAGCATGCGGGAGTGGAGGAGGCGCGGTATTTCATCGGCTGATCGGCCGCGCTCAAGTTGGCGGCCCACTGTATTCCGGTAGCGTGTCGCTGATCTTCAAACGGGTCGCGCAGTTGATCGGGATGCCCGCGCGATACGTCGCTGCGATTAGTGGCCACTCCACTCGGGGCTACTCAGGATCTCGCGGCCCTCGATATTGAGCTTGCGGCCATCACCCAGGCCGCTGGCTGGAGATCGCCGCGCATGCCCTTGCAATATGCGGAGAAGGTCCCGGCGGAATTGGCCCGTGCGGTTGACGAGCCTTTTGGAGTTAAAGTGCGCGGCTGGAGCGTGTAAATTCTACAATCCGCATCGATTTATGTAAATCGCGGATAATCGCCCCGTGTATCGGCGACGCCCAATTTAGAAGCGTCGCCTATATTTGCTTGGAAAAGCTCATCGCGGAGATCAATGGTAGCATTGGTCGGGATGTCAGTCGCGGCTTGAAAACCAAGCCGATAACAAATGAGGCAATCTATGGACAACGTTAGCCAGGTTCCGGATGGCGCTCCCATGGCGCGCGACTCTTGGGACGGCCTTCTTGCCAGTGCAGGACCGCGTGACCACATTGTGCAGCTCTATCAGGATCAGCAGTTTCTCAACCGCGCCGTTTGTCGCTTCGCGGCGGGTGCTATTGCCAACGGGGAGGGTGTCATCCTCGTGCCCACGGCCGCCCACTGGGAAGCGTTCCGTCCCCGCCTCGAGGCTGAGGGGGTGGACGTAAAAGACGCGCAGACGCGTGGACAGCTTACCGTTGTTGACGCGGATGAGTTGCTTCCTCGGTTCATGCGCGACGCCATGCCCGATGCGCCGGTGTTTCTCGGTCTCGCGGCGGAAGTGATTGCCAACGCCCGCGGCCAAGATCGCTATCCCAAGGTTCGGTGGTGGGGAGAAATGGTCAACGTTCTTTGGGAGCAGGGGAACGTCGCGGCCAGCATGAGCCTCGAGGATCAGTTCGACCGCCTCGCCAAGCATCACGAGATCGCCATCTTTTGCTCATTCGTCATGGACAATTTCAATAGCGAAGTACACTCTCGCCTGCTGCCGCGGTTGGGGCAAAACCATTCTCACCTGATTCCAGTGGAGGACTACGCCCGCCTCGAGCGTGCGGTGAGTGACGCCCTTCGACAAACCGTTGGTGCGGACGACGCCCGTGTGCTCGAGGAGCAGCTTCTCGAGCACTATTCTCAGGCGTTTCAGATGCCGCGATCGCAGGCATTGCTGCTGGCATTACGCGAGAGTCTTCCGGATGTCGCCGATTCCGTGCTGACCCGCAGCCGCAAGCTTTACCAACTGTCAGCCGAGTGACCAAGGGCCGCAAATCTAATATCGCGATTGGAGAGGTCGCCGGGGTGCAAATCGAGGTTGAGACCGCGAATCCGGTAGGCGCAGATGGGGCGGCCATCCTTGACTCGATCGAGATTCCTATCGTTGTGGTCGACCGTGACTGCAAAGTGGCTCGTTTCAATCGAGCTGCGACAGACGTGCTGGGCATAACCCCATCGGACATAGGCCGCCAGCCCTGCAGCCTGCAAGCGTTGGCGGATGTTCCGGAAATCGAGCGAGTTTGCACCCAGGTGATGGCCGATGAAGTCCCATCCCGCCATGAGCTGCGCAACGGGGATCGATGGTTTCTGGTGCGCATCTGCCCCTACGCTGGGGCCGATCGCCAGGTTAGCGGCGCGGTGCTCACTTTCACGAATGTCACCGCTTTTCGCGCAAGTCTTGGTCAGGCGATTTACGAGCGTGAATTCACGAAAGCGATTCTGAACACGGTGATCGATCCTTTGGTGGTCCTCGGCAACGGTCTGCAAGTACAGACGGCCAATCGCGCCTTCTATGACTGGTTCGGTGTTTCGCGCGAGCAAACACAAGGGGTTTCCTTGACCGATCTGGGAGGGCACGATTGGAAGGCATCCAGCTTGTGGTCGTCGCTGGAGGCAACTCTTTCCCACAATCGCGAATTCCAGACCATTGAGTTCGAGGGCACTTTCCCAAAGGTCGGGCGCCGCACAGTCCTGCTCGATGCTCGCCGCTTAGCGCGTGATGGAACTGCCCTTGTCTTGTTGGCGTTTCGTGATATCACCGAACGCAAGCAGGCGGAGCTGGCGCGACGGGAGAGCGAAATCCGATTCCGCACGCTCTTTGAGTCGATGGATGAGGGTTATTGCGTCGCCGAGATGCTTTTCGATGAAAAGAATAATCCAATCGACTACCGATTCCTCGAAGTCAATCCAGCATTTGAAAGGCAGACTGGGATCACCAACGCTCGGGACCGGCTCATGCGGGAGATTGCGCCCGAGCATGAGCAACATTGGTTTGACATTTATGGCCGCGTTGCACTCACCGGGGAAACTCTCCGCTTTGAGAACCCGGCAGCTGCCCTGCAACGCTATTTCGAGGTTTGCGCCTTTCGCGTCGGGGCGCCGGAGCTGCGGCACGTCGGTATTGTTTTCAACGACATCACAGAGCGCAAGAATCTCGAGCGTCAGCGCGAGCTCGCCCTTGCACAAGAAGAAGCATTGCGCAAGGACGCGGAGATCGCTACGCGGGCGCTCGTCCAAGTCCAGGAAGCACTGCACAAACGGGTAGCAGAATTGGCCGCCGCTGATCGGCATCGGAACGAGTTCTTGGCGATTCTGGCTCACGAACTGCGTAATCCTCTTACGCCCTTGAGAAATGCCGTGCAAATCCTGCACCGCTCCCCGGCCGACGCAATGGTGGTGGAGAAGGCGCGTGATTTGATCGACCGCCAGGTCCACCAAATGTCGCGTTTGGTAAGTGACTTACTCGAGGCGGCGCGCGCGCAGAATGGGCAGATCAAGCTGCAAAGGGCCTCATTGGATCTTCGATCTACCATCGAGCACGTCGTCGAGCTAATGCGCCCGGTCTTTGCAGGCAAGCAACAGATGCTGCGCATGACCCTTCCCGAAGCACCTGTCTGGGTTGAGGGCGATGCGACGCGACTCGAGCAGGTGTTTACGAACCTTCTAAACAATGCGAATAAATACACCCAAGAGCGGGGCGACATTGAAATCAATTTGTCCGCCGGACGTTTCGATGAGGCGGGGGATTTTGCGGTCGTGAAGGTCATCGATAATGGCGAGGGAATCGATGCGGAACTCGTTCCCCGACTCTTCGAATTATTTTCTCAAGCTGATCGCTCTCTTGCGCATTCCCAAGGCGGACTAGGCATCGGCTTGAGTCTGGTGCGCACGCTCGTCGAGTTGCACGGTGGCCGGGTGAGCATGCAAAGCGATGGGCGAGGTAGCGGCAGCACTTTTGAGGTACATATTCCGCTGACCCATACTCCCCGCGACAAGGAGACCTCAAAGGTACCGCCGCTAGCACTCCAGTCGGTTTCACGGCAGTGTCGGGTGCTCGTGGTTGAGGACAACCAAGACATCAGAGAAACGAGCTGCGAACTGCTCGCGATGGCGGGATTTGAGGTGAAGGGCGTCTCGACTGGCTCTGAAGCTTTGGAGCAAGCGCCGGCCTTTGGTCCCAATGTAGTGTTGCTCGATGTAGGCTTGCCAGGCTTGAACGGCTACGACGTTGCCAGGCGTCTAAGAGATACGCCTCAATTTGTTGGTACGACCCTGATTGCTATTACCGGGTACGACACGCCAGAAGCACGTGCTCTATCGGCAGCCGCTGGCTTTGATCATCACGTTTGCAAACCGGTCAATTTCGATGAGCTGGTGGCCCTGCTAGAAATATGAGTCGCACAGCCGTGAAATGCGAATCGCGTCCCCTCGAGCCTGGCCTTCCATCGGAACCGCCATTCATCGACGCCAACTTGCACGGTTTACTAGAATACCGATTTGCTTACCCGGCTGAACCTTCCTCGCAGGATCTGGGGCCGCCGGAAATGCCAGAGCGATTCAGGGCTGGCGTACTCTCGATTCCAATTGTGAGTTTCACCAATTGATGTCCAATCCCTTCATTTATTCGTATCAGGGACACGATTAACTGAAAGTAACACTAATGAATGACATTCCGGTCGGAGCCGAGATCGGCCGCGAAGAGCTTACCCGCGCGCTGCAGATCGGCAACGCTCAATCGCACCGTCTGGCGTGCGAGTGCCACCCGCGCGCTTTGCCTCAGCAGCTCGACGATGCGACCGGTGACTCCTGGATGTCAATTCCAATATGTAGTCGATCGGGACGGCGTTGCTGGTTATGTCCGCCGATTCAACTCCCAACCGGGTAAGGAGCCAGCGATGAAGCGACGTAGGTCGTCGTTCGCAGTCCAGGAGGGCATGCGATGCAAAACGGCTAGCGATTTGTGGGTCGGTTCGCATGACGTGCAGGGCTTCACTCGTGGATCGCAGGGCCATCTTGACGATTCGCTCTTTTCGCTTTGCAGTTGCCCATTCTGCCTTGGGAATCCCAAGCAACTCGGGGTCGGACACGTTGTTGGTCGCCTCGTTGCTTTTAGAAAGTGTGCAGGTCGCGACGAGGTCTCGTCAGGCGCCCCGGGGATCGTCTTTTGATTGTGATATGCCGCACCAGTCATTTCAATTACTGACAGCATTGGCTGACAAAAAACGTAAGGGAAACGATTTTACGCCGAATTGGCGTATTTCAAAAAAGGAACAAGTAGCGGAAAAGCCTTAAAAAGACGACGGTTTGCGAGGACACGGATTGCTGCCGAAGTGACACCAATAAAGGCAATTCACACCCGCAGCCCGTCAGCAATCTGCGGAGCCAAAATCGAGGGTACAAAAAACCCGGATACTACGCCGGGCAAAGAATGCGCGGCGACAGCGACAACCGAAATTAGGTGACATAGAAATGTGATGTCGACACGAATCAGTAGTAGTGCGCGATCGGACACCCATTTTCTCGCCCTGGCGAGATGTATTGTTAACGTAGTACCTCGGCGATGCCGAGCAAGTTACCTTCGCTGTCTCGGAACCATGCGGCGCGCTCTCCGCGGCCCTTGCTAGGGTAGTTGCCCTCAATGTCCACGATGCCGTTCACGGCTCCCGCGTAATGTTCGAACACGACCCCGCGAGCACGCAGTTCTGCAACGGCGGCCTCGATGTCATCGACGTAAAAGCCCATTTGAGTGAACGAACCATCCGAGACGCCCGCCGAGGTGAACAGGCAGAAGACGCCTGCTGAGCCCTCGTATCGCAAGCCCCCTGGACGTTCCTCGACCGCTTCGAGTCCCAGTTTCTCGGCATACCAACGGCGGGCTCTCGCGAAGATCCTGAGTGGGGATACGGGCTTCGACGCGAGCGCGTTTCAGCATCCGCGTATCCTAGGCAAAGTGATAGTCGCGCGTCAACGCGTCCGGAGTCGCAGGAAGTCAAGGATACGGCGCCAGGTCAAGCTCGATGCGTGCTCGTCATGGTCGGGAAGACTGGAGTCGGTATAGAAGTGACCCGCGTTATGGTACGTGAATACCCGCGCGTCCACGCCAATGCGGGCCGCAGCATCGAGCCACGCTGTAATATCGGCCGGTGGCGCGAAGTGGTCGGGGTCTGCGACATGGGCCTGAATGGGAAGGCCTGCGCCGGCGGACGCGGGAATATCAGCGAGGGCGTGCAGCAGGACGACGGCAGCCGCGCGAGGCCGGTCAGGCAACAACGTGCCCACGACACCGGCACCCATCGAGATTCCGGCCAGTACAGCGTCGGCCGGCAGTCCATCAACCGAATGACGCGCGCGCCGAATGATGGTGGGCCAGCCGATCTCGTCCATCAACGCGAAACCGCTGTCGAGCGTCGAAGCGGTGTGCCCCACTGTGCTCGGCCGTTCCCACATCTTGCCCCAAGTGAAGGCAATCCTGGCGCAATTCCCAGAAATGGAGCTCGATTTACAGATTGGCGATCGCTACATCGATCTCGTCGAGGAGGGGATTGATCTGGCGATCCGCATCGGGACTGTCAAAGACAGTGCGCTGAAGGCGCGACGCCTTGGCGCCGTCGAGCGACTCTGCGTCGCGAGCAGCGAATATCTGGCTGAGCATTCGGCACCGACCGACCCGGATGATCTGCGCAATCACAGTTGTATTCACTACACTCTCTTCTCCGCCGGCAGCACCTGGTCATTCCGAGACATCGATGTCGTGGTTCGTGGACGCTTTCGCGTGAATTTTCCGGATGGCATTCGCAGTGCAGTGCTCGATGGGATTGGTATCGCCTACGCGCCGGGCTGGCTGTTTGAAGACGCGCTCGCCGATAGACGCGTACGTTCATTGCTGATTGATCATCACGGACCACGCGGGGTCGACCGCGCAGCTTCGACAAGACGGGGGCGCTGGAAAAGGCGACCCAGGTGTTTCGGTCGAAGGGCTACGATGGAGTGACGATCGACGATCTCGTCGCCGGGATGGGTGTGGGACCTCCGAGCCCGTATGCTGTCTTTGGGGACAAGCGGGCATATTCTTGTGCGTCCTTAGGGCGTACGCAGAACTGAAGGGGGCATCAGCCGCTATGACTTGGTTGATCATAGTCGCCGCCCTTGTCTTCACAGTTTGTCTTAGCCTGATCAAACTTGCCTTGGAATTTTCGCAGGCGAGCGTTCACGAATCGCCGGAATTTCTAGCAACGCCTATTAAATCCACAAGCGCTGAACAGCTGTGGGAGACGGAAGCGGGATGCTAACAGTTGCGAATCGGGATTTGCGGTCGGCGGGGGAGTTAAGGGCAAGCGAGCTGACCGATTTTTTGCGAAGAGGGCGACAAGTAAACTTCTCTACTCAGGTTTAAGCTTACGCGGGCAGGAGGAGTGACTATGAAGATTACACGAGTCGGCTTTGATATTGCCAAGCAGGTGTTGCAGATTCACGGGGTTGCAGATCCTTGAGGACGCCGAGAACAGCTTGCCGGCGCTCGCGCGCGAGGTGCTGGCCGGGCTGCTCGAGCAGTTTCACGAGCTAGATCAGCGCATCCAACAGTATGACGGCAAAATTCGCGAGCTCGCGCAGCACGGCTATCCGGCACGCCGCCTGATGCAGGTCGAGAGCATCGGTCCGATGACAGCTACGGCCATCGTGGCGGGAATGGGCGATCCGCACGTGTTCAAGAGCGGACGCAACTACGCGGCGTCGCTGGGGTTAGCTCCGCGCCAAGCTTCGAGCGGCGGGAAGACTCGCCTCGGTCAGATCACCAAGCAGGGTGATCGGTATCTACGAACGCTTCTCGTGCACGGTGCGCGCGCTTATCTGAGAGTTGTCGACAAAAAGACCGATCAGAAAGCCGTGTGGGCGCAACGCCTGAAGGAGCGGGTTACGACGGTATTTTGCCGCTCATGCATCGCGAACAGGCGTTCTTCGTTGGTGGAACCCTTGGCCTCGCGTCGCAGCTCGGCATGAGCAAATCGCAATTCGGCGAGGGTGATGGGTGGGCGTCTTACATCGGCATACGGAACCGCTTGGTAGCTCTTGCTCGGCGTCAGCACGTAGAGCCGAGACAAATCGCGAGGGTCTTAGCGAGTGAGGAGCGACTCGCTCGGTTGAGCGATAGCAGGAAGGATGTCTGCCCAGTACCGAATGCGTTCGAAAAAAGAGCCGTTTCGTCGCAGTTTGCGATGGACGATCGGTAGAAACCCGATCACAAATCGGGTGGGATCCGCGGGCAAGACGGGGACAGTTCCGCGAGCCAGGCTTTTCACCCACGCGGCGGCCGGCGTCGTGCCGATCATCCGGTGAATCGTGTGGTGATATTGGCCGGCAATCTCAAGATAGAGCCATTCGTTCAGCTCGGCGAGCGTTCGTGACGGATTGGACATCAACAACGAAATTCGACAATCGCGATCGATTACATCTTGGAATTGACATCCGCCGTGACTGGTCGCATCGTTGAGCGGCTGAGGCTTAGCACCCGATGCGCAATGCGGCGCGACTCGCATGCGGTGAATGTTGATCTCACACGAAGCCGGAGCGGCGGCCTTTGCTATGAGCACTCTTTACACGAATGTTCACGACGGGCCTACTTCGCCAGACCCCAAATCGTGAGCTGCTTATAACTCGCGACGTAGACCTTGCCGTTGGCGACGGTGGGGACAATGTTGGCATTGGTGTTGTAGATGCCCCACGTGCCGGCCGGCGCCAGCTGCAGCTGCGGCAAGAATCCGCTGCCGGCGATCAAGCTGGCGCCAGGCGACCATGCCGGAAGCGTCGGCCCGGTCGCGCCATGTGCAGCCCAGCCGCTGCTTCCATACGACCACCACTGGCCGGCGGAATTGATGGTCCACATGACGCCCGACGTATCGAGGACCATCTTCGCCCCGGCACCGCCGCTCGGCGATGCTGCCCCGTTCAGCAAGATTTGGTTATTGGCACCGCTCTCCTGCGATCCGAACGAGAACACGCGCTTGGCGTTGTCTACCAATTGGCCACCTGTCACCGGTGTCACGATTGCGCCGGGCTTCGAGGCGATCGCGAAATTCGGCCCGTTCGTCCCATTCCCAACCCATCCCGACGAGTGAAAGAAGAACCAGCTGCCGTTCGAATTGAGCGCCCACAAGACGCCGGCCGTATCGATGATCATCTTCGCGCCGGCGCCTCCGCTCGGCGACGGCGCCCCATTTAGAAGGATCCTCGAGTTGGTGGCGTTAACCGCCGCACCAAACGACCAAATGCCACCGCTCGCGTCCGTCAGCGTCGAAGGCTCGCCGGGCGTGAGCGACAGGCCCGCTGGGCTGGGGACGGCCGGGGGGGAAGCCTGGCCGTTCCATGCCGATCCGTTCCATGAATACCAGGATTGCTGCGAATTCATCACCCAAATGGTGCCCTGCCAATCCACCACCATGTGCACCCCCGAGCCGGCGTTGGCCGCCGAGCCGTTCGACAGGATCAGGGGATTGCCCGGACTGACGGGGTCCTTTTGCGCCGAGAACGACCACTGGTTGCCGGCCTTGTCCTTTACCACGGCATTGTTCTCGTAGACCGGCGTGCCCGACAGGGCTTGCAGATACACCTGTCCGCCACTCGACCGCGACACCGACCAGATGACACTGGAATTTGCTGTCGTGCCGTTGGACGAGATGCTGGTCATGAAGCCCGGATCCTCCCCGTCGAAGTTCGGCAGCGCCGGCCCGATTGAATCCAACGTCAGCGTGCCGGTGGCGCTGGTCGGGAGCAGCCAGGTCTCGATTTGATTGGCGCCGGTCGACACAATGCGCGGCAAGCCGTCGGCGCCGACGTAGTAGCCCGGACCGCACCAGCATCCGCCCGCACGCACGTAACCCGGTACATCACCACCATGGGCAACGTATTTTCCCAGGTTTGCCCGGTTGTGGAGGAACAATCGCCCATCCTTGCCGTGGCTGACTGCCAGCTCGGTGCCGTTCGCCAAATTCGGCACGACCAGGACGCCGCCGCTGCCCCGATCCGTGTCATAGGAATCCAAAATCGCGAAATTCGACGGGGTGAAGTAGTCCGTCACGGTGGACAGGTCGGACGACATGTGTACGACGCTGTCCGGCAGGTTGTTGGTATTGCTGCCATCCGAATTGCCGGTCTGGAAGTACAGGCCCCCGGCCGCATCCGCCGCGATTCCGTAACCGGACATCCAGATGGAGGAAAGATAGAACGGGGGCGGCACACCGTAGGCCGGAGGTGCCGAGGATTGCGACGCGATCTGCTGCTGCGTCAACTCCGCATGCGCGAGCGGAGTGAGGGTGCCTGTGTTCCAGCCGATCACCCAGCCACGACTCGCATTCGCCGCGTAGTCGCAAAAAGAGCCAAAGCCAGCATAGACGTTGCCGTTGGCCAGCAGCAGTGCGGGACGCTGATGCTGAGTGCCGGGTACGAAGCTGACGGTCGACCCGTCGCTCACCGTGGCTTTGGCAGTGACCACAACCGGCGGAATCACCTCGGTAAAATTGGCGAGGTTCAATTCGTGGATGCGATAAACTGCAGCGCTGTTTTCCCACGTATAGGTGATGAAGTACATCACCTTCGCGGTGGGGTCGATCACGGGCGTCGAGTTGATCCCGACCGAGGCGGCGCTGTTTGGGCATCCTCCCGGCAGATTCGCATTGGCGACCGGCGTACCGAAATTCTTCTGCAGCAGGATGGCGCCTGTCACGCTGTCGACGGCAGAGACATTGTTGGCCTGATCGGCCAAATACACGACGTCGTTGGGGAACTTGCTGGCGTAGCCCCAGGAGGACCAGGTCGCGGCGGACACCACCAGCGGCTCGGCGTCCATTTCGGATAGCAGCGCAACAGTCGCGAGTTTTTGAAACGCTGTCGAGCCCACCGCGGCGGGCGTCAGGACGGTCTCCGCGTTGTTCAAGCCCGTGCGCTGTGGGTTGTAGTGATAGTTCGCGACATCGACGGCTTGTGCGACCGATAGCTGTGCAAGCGCGGCGGCCGCGGCAAACAGAGTGGCGACGAGACGGTGAATTCGGCTCTTGGGGGACATGGGCAATAACTCTCGACTGATGATTGGGAGCCGCCAACGCGGCGTGTGCTCGTGTGTTCGAGGGAATCCGTTTCGCTACGGGATGTCCGGCATCCACGCCGCGGGATTGGACTTCGCGCGAGACGCGGAGACGGCGGTCATGAGAGCGCCGGAGAGGCTCCCTTGCACCACCAAGAATTCACCGACGAAGACCGGAGCGATCAGATGATTTTTCCGAGCGGCATTCAAATCGACCGTAACTGAGCGGCCGTCACGCAGCTCGATCTGCACCGAGGCTCCAGTGTTTACCGTGACTTTGCCAGTCACCCGGGAGCCGCCGAGCGGGGCCGAGGTAGCTGGCACAGGAATGGATACTTCGTCGGCACCGGACAACATCGGCGCGGCAAGCAGGCAGCAGGCTACTCCCACTTGGAGGACCCGGCGTGTTGTGGTATGCAGGTCGACAATGACAAGTTTCACTTACACCGCACTCCCAATTTGAGTCATTGAATTCAAGTGACGGTCAGATCGATCTCGAGGAGACGCCGACACTGTCGCGAGGCTACCATTGCAACGGATGACTGAATATGTGCATATGACATATTTCATGGAAATGCAGCGCGAGCTTAGAGCACTAAGGTCTCCGAAGAAGAATCTAGTAGAAGTGCATTGGATGACGGCATGCTGCACTGCAACTTCGCATAACGGCCACCATGGTAAATCGCAGCTTCATGGGATCTCCTTGTTTGGCCGGATGAGTTTGAACGCCGACGTTGGGACCTGAGGTAAACCGAGTACCCTTTCGGTGATTGTCTCCGGTACGGCTGAGTAGCATTCCGTAAAGCCACTCCTTAAAAATTCGCGAGCCTTTGCGGCGGGAACGCCATACCCGGCGATACGCAGCGCGGCGTGCAATTGCTGCTCCCGTTCATGGGCATCTCGAAACTGGGCAAACAGCTTGGTGCGCGCAATCGCTATATCGACCTCCCCCTGCAGGCCACACCTGGTAAGCCGGCCCTGCACCGACGCGAGCAGCGTCACCGGCAAGGCGCCTGTCAAAGCAGGCCTGACATCTAACGTGCCCTAGGCGAACCGAAGCAAGCGTGAGCTCGCGCGTGTGCCCACATTGATCGAACCGGTATAAGCGGTAAGCTTTATTCCTACCTGGCCCGAGCATCGTCAGCTTCTCCGCGGCGCTCTCAAGATTGTGCCGCTCATCAATACACGCCTGGCACCCCACGCCCCCGTACTTTATTTCCGAAGGCATGCGCTCTAGTTCGTGGCGGCACGCGTTAAGGCGATATCGTCGAAACCGGGCCGAGGCGCCGGGGGCCCAGCAGCGTCATGTGTTTCGCGGCGGCGTCTTCCGCAAAACGCTGTTCCAGGCACCTCCGGCACCTAATCCGGCCGTCCCGGACTGCTGTGACATGTGCTTCCTGCGTGTGGCCGCACACGGTGAATCGGTACCGCCGCGTATGGGCGTTCGTCCCCGGCCCAAGTAGTTCAACGCCGACTGCGCTCGCCTCGGTCTCGTGTTTGGATGCTGTGCATTTTGGGCAGCCTACATTTCGCCGGCGAACATGCGTTACCTGCGCGTCGATTTCGTGACCACAGCCAAGAAATCGGTATCTCCGGTAGGCAGGGTTGTGACAAGACTCGAGCAGCTCCATGCCGATTGCGGCTGCCTCCTGCGCGATCTTGGCCTCCAGGCAAGTTTGGCACCGAAAGCGTTCCTGCCGAACCGCGCTAGTGGCCAGTTCTTGTTCGTGACCGCAAAATGAGAAACGATATCGCCGGTATGCAGTGGCGCGTGCCGGCCCGAGTAGAACGAGCCCGGCAGCGGCTGCTTCGCGATCTAACTTTGGGCTGGTCTCGACGATCGTCGGCATAGCGGAATTCTACGTTGGTTAAGCGCACAGGAAAACAGCCCATTAAAGGGGCTAGCGTTGGCAGCCCACGGATTGGCGTTGATAGCAATTCGCTGCGCATCGGCGAGAGTCCCCGGGATACGAAGTTGGTAGCTTTTCCTGCCGATGGTCGCGTTGCGTATTTGGACGGTTGTCGGGCCGGTCGGGCGTTATGACTTGGGCGCGACGTTGATTAAAAGGGTAAATTGACGGCGACATCGAATACTGTCGGGACGCGGTTCAAACATGGAGGTGACAAGCCCATGGTGCCTGCCCCGACATCGACGGCGACAAGAAGATCGTAGGGAGATTCATGTGAGAAGATTGCGCTGTGCGCCGGTGCTCTATTCTTTGCGCCTGATTGCCGCTTTGCTCATCGTCCTGTCGCTCGACTCACCCGCGCGCGCGCAGACCGTCGGATCACAGCCGCCCGACCCTGTTGCAGCTGCCCTGTTCAGCGACTTGAAGTGGCGACTGATTGGCCCGTTTCGCGGTGGCCGAGCGGTGGCAGTTGGCGGCGTGGCGGGCAGCGGCAACACGTTTTATTTTGGTGCGGTCGACGGCGGTGTCTGGAAGACGGATGATGCGGGCACCGTGTGGAGACCACTTTTCGACGGTCAGCCGGTGGCCTCGATCGGTGCTCTCGACGTATCGACCTCCGATCCGCAGGTGATTTACGTGGGCACCGGCGAAAGCGACATTCGCTCGGATCTCGCCTCGGGGGGCGGAATTTACAAGTCGCGTAACGGCGGCGATAGCTGGACCTACGTGGGGCTGAAGAATACGAGGCAGATCAGTAAGCTCTTGATCGATCCCACGAACGCCGACATCGTTTATGTTGGAGCGCTCGGCAACGCCTATGGCCCGAACCCGGAGCGCGGCGTCTACAAGACTAGCGATGGCGGCGCGACGTGGAAACACGTGCTCGACCGCGGCCCCACGACTGGCGTTGCGGATTTGGCCATCGCCTCGCAGAGGCCCAGCGTACTCTTCGCCGCGCTGTGGAACGCGCACCGCCCGCCTTGGAGCACTTATGCCCCGATCGGGGGGCCCGGCGGTGCGCTGTACCGCTCACTCGATGCCGGCGAAACCTGGGCACCCTGCAGCGGGCACGGGTTGCCGGTTGGCGCCTGGGGCCGCTCCGGGGTGGCGGTCAGCGCGGATGGAAGGCGCGTCTACACGCTCATCGAGGCGGACCACTCGGGCCTCTACGTCTCGGACGACGGTGGCGACAGCTGGCGGCGCGCCAATGACGATGCGCGGCTGACCAGCCGCGCATGGTACTTCAACCGGATCACGGTGGATCCCAGCGATCCTGACACCATCTATATGCCGAACATCGCGTTGTTCGGCTCCGTCGATGGCGGTAAGACCATCACCGCCATCCGCGGCGCGCCCGGCGGCGACGACTACCATGAACTGTGGGTGGACCCAAAGAATCGGGACCGGCTCATCATGGGCACCGACCAGGGAACGATCGTCAGCTTGAACCGCGGGCGCACCTGGTCAACCTGGTACAACCAGCCCACGGCGCAGCTGTATCACGTGATTACTGATGATCGCTTTCCGTACTCGGTATATGGAGCTGAGCAGGACAGCGGCGGCGTGGCGGTGCCGAGCCGTACCGACCACGGCGAAATTACGTCCCGAGACTGGTTCCCTGCGAGCGGCAGCGAAAGCGGTTACTTCGCGTTGGATCCGCGCGACCCGGACATTCTCTACGTCAGCAGCTACTACGGCTCCGTTTTTCGTTGGGATCGGCGTCGCTCCCTGTCGCAGGACGTCTCGCCCTGGCCCGCTCCAATCAGTGACGTCGATCTCACGCAACGCAAGTACCGCGCGCCGTGGACCCCGCCGCTGGTGTTCTCGCCGGTCGAGAAGACCGCGCTCTACTTCGGCACGCAATTCGTGCTCAAAACCACCGACGGTGGCCTGCATTGGACGCAAATCAGCCCGGACCTCACGGGAGCCAAGCCCGGCGCAACGCCGCCCAAGACGGTGACGGCCTCGACCACTCCATCCGCCAAGACTTCAGCAATGGTAGCGTCTCCAACTTTCTCCGACGCCAAGGCCTGGGGTTTCGGCACACTGAGCACGGTAGCACCCGCCTATGGGGATCCCAAGGTGCTCTGGACCGGCAGCGATACGGGAGTGGTCTCCCTAACCCGCGACGGTGGTGTATCGTGGGCGGACGTCACGCCGCCTCGCCTGGCGCCGTGGAGCAAGATCTCCCTAATAGAGCCCTCCCACACCGACGCCGCCACCGCTTACGTGGCCGCCGAGCGCCACCGTGTGGACGACCGCACACCGTATATCTACCGCACTCGCAACTACGGCAAAACTTGGGATTTGATCACCAGCGGCCTAAGCGCGCCGCAGTTCGTCCTCGCCGTGCGCGAGGATCCCGCGCAGCGCGGAATGCTGTTCGCGGGGACTGAATTCGGCATCGCTGTGTCCTTCGACGCCGGCAATCACTGGCAGACGCTGCAGTTGAACCTGCCGGTCACCTCGGTACGCGACATGGCCATTCACGGCGACGATCTGATCGTGGGTACTCACGGGCGCTCGATTTGGATTCTCGATGACATCGCTCCGCTGCGCCAGGCGGCCGAGCGCGCGCAATCGGCCGGCCCTTTTCTGTACCGGCCCGCAACGGCGCTGCGGATCGACAATGACGCGTTTCCCGGCACACCGATTCCGCGCGACGAACCCATCGCGTCGAATCCGCCGGCCGGTGCGCCGCTCGACTATTACCTGCCCCGCGCGGCGCAATCCGTGACACTGCACGTCCTCGATGCGGAGGGGCATGTGCTGCGCGTCTTCAGCTCCGACGAAACTCCGCCGCCGCCCCATGTACCCGTGCCGATCGCCGAGCAGTGGTTTCGCGCCCCACCGCACCTCGAGACCACCGCAGGAATGCACCGCTTCATCTGGAGCCTCGCCTCAAGCACATCGGGTGAGATGGCGGAGAACGCCCCCGACGATGGTGAAGGTGAGGTTCCCCGCGCGCCGCGAGTCCCGCCGGGAACCTACACCATTGAATTGACGGTCAATAAGGAGACCGTGTCACGAGAACCTTTGATAGTTACCGATGATCCGCGTTCGCCCGCCACGCAGGCGGAACTCACGCGGCAATTCGAGACCGGCACCCGCATGTTTCGCGACGCGTTGGAGAGCCGACGCGCCCTGGCCGAGATTGCCTCGGTCATGGCGAAGCTCGACTCAACCGCGGCCCCGGGTCCCAACGCCGCGGCTCTTAAAGCGATCAACGTGCGCCGTGCGGAAATCGCCGCGATCACCGACGGCCCCGCTGGCCTCAAGGCGGCGGCCGCGGCACTCGCAAGCGCTTTGCATGTGGTCGAAAGCTCCGACCGCGAGGCCCCTTCGCAGGCTCTCGCCGTTTATGAATACGCACGCAGCGCCTCGCAGGTCAAGCTCGAGCAATGGTCGGCGCTGAAAACCGGCGGGTTAACGGTGCTCAATCACCTCTTCAAGCGAGCGGGAATGCCGCTCGTTCCGATCCACGACATCGAGCGCGAGATTGACCGCTGCGTCACCCGTTGAGCGGCATTTAATCGGCGAGAGCCCATTCACCTAAACGATCGTGACGACCGTGATTTTGCCGAAGACGGGCGATCGGTATCGATTCCCGTGATGACGTCAGTGCCCACGCCGCCGATCATTGCAGACTTGACCACGGCGGCTATCCCGTTCTCATGCGGTCGACCAGGCGCGAATTGAACTCGTCGTAGAAGCGCCTCGTGGCATCGATGGAGCTGCCTGAAGGCGGCCTCGATGGATGCATCATGATTTCAACAAACTGTTTTCGGTCCTCTTCGGACGCAAAGCTGGAATATGGAATGCTGACGGCAGGAATCGAAACCGCGCCGGACGGATCGACCGCCGCCGCCACAGTAGTCGATCGTATGCTGCGGTGGCAAGCCCGGATCCGCCCAACCGTGCCACAGAATCAATTTTCCTCCTCGGGCCGCGAAAGCCGTGAGATTGGGATCGGTGGCATCGATGATCGGACCCAGTTCGCCTTTCAATGCCGCGTAGTCGTGATCAAAATCGAAGTGTTCGGTGTCGGTTTTGAGGTTTGTCACGAAGTATTTGAGCACCAAAGGCCGCTCCCGCAGCACCCAACACGTCACCGATGGCGCTGCGTTGCCCAATGCAAAATTTGTACGGTTGTGGCTATTAATCTATTGACGTCGTGATTGGGAGGGCGCCTACTACGAGTCGCGAAATAAAAAGTTCAGTCGCCAATTCAGGGAGGAAATGGTCAGGCCTGCTCGCGCACACACCAATCACCGTCCACATCGCTCATTTGCGGCCGCACTCACTTCGTGCTAGTACGAAAGTGACTCGCGTATCACCGCAAAAGGGCAGCGCTGATATTAAAAGGGGAGACCACGCTCGATAAATGCGTGGCGTAATGCCATTCACGAGCCCGAATTACGCCGGGCCGCAGGTTAACTGGTCGAAAAATCTCAATGCGGGGGTGATGTCCATGGAGAAGAAGAACAGTGGAGTGATTAGGCCCTTCTCAGCTCTCGAAACGACGATGACCAAGGTTGCGATGCTCTACCTCGTCGCGTCGGTGAGCTTCGCAGGTGATTTCGAACTCACCAAGATAAGTCAGGATCCGTATACCGATCCTGCAGCCCAGCACCGTACTGAAGTTGAGCCAAGCATGGTGGCACATGGAGATACGATCGT
The DNA here is from genome assembly GCA_963799885.1 of uncultured Gammaproteobacteria bacterium. GTDB lineage: Bacteria > Pseudomonadota > Gammaproteobacteria > Steroidobacterales > Steroidobacteraceae > Bog-1198. The sequence continues at coordinate 161,320 of CAWCYX010000014.1, forward strand.
CTCGGCCTTCCAGGTTGGCCGTTTCCAGGGCACTGGGTCCGATAATATCGGCTGGGCCACATCTAAAGATGCGGGCAAGTCTTGGCGGCACGGGTTCCTCAGCGGAACGACGACTGTGGTCGGCGGACCTTGGCCCGCGGTTAGCTTGCCGGTGGTCGCATTCGATGAGAAGCATATGACCTATCTCATTGCCATGATGCCATTCGACTCAGGCGGTAACGGCCGCGGAATCACGATCAGTCGATCTGAGGACGCCATGCACTGGAGCGCGCCCATCACGGCGGCTACCAGCGCGGGTACGAACGGTCACTGGCTGGCGTGCGATAACAATCGAGAATCACCTTTCTATGGAAATTGTTACGACGCCTATCTGGACTACACTTCCCCGACGGCCAACTACAACGTCCTGGTGGTGTCGAAGGATGGCGGAAGGACCTGGAGTGCCCCGGTGTTGTCGCCGGACACGCTCGCGGGACTGCCAACTTCCTTGGCGGTTCAGCCGAATGGTAACTTCGTAGTACTAGGCCGAAATGCTGGGCCGAACGGCGACCAGCAGTATGCAATCCCATCGGCGGACGGCGGTGCAACGTTGGAGCCGTCGGTCTACATCACCACGCAACAATTCGATTACCCATATCTGCGCTCCGATCCTATGATAAGTTCGGCGGTGGATAGGGACGGCGTAATTTATTTGGTTTTTCCAGACTGCCGTTTCAAGACGGGCTGCCCCTTTGTACTGTTCCCTACCAACGACTTGGTGATGACGACGTCAACCGACGGAACCCATTGGAGCACAATTCAACGAATACCGATCGATCCAGTCACCAGTAGTGTCGATCACGTGATTCCCGGATTGGGCGCCTTTAGCGGCGACGGGTCACGCACCAAGCTCGCACTGACCTTTTACAGCATCGACAATGGCACGCTGTGCGTACCTGCGAATTGCGACCTCAACGCCGCTTATATCTCGTCCGATGATGGTGGCAAGTCGTGGCATAAAGCCCACAAAGTCGCGGGTCCGATGATGCAAACCTGGCTTGCGTCGACGTATGCGGGTCAAATGGTGTCGGACTATCTAACCGTGTCTTTTGTTAACGGGCAACCCTTTGGTACGTTCGCCCTGGCGCGCGCGCCAAATGCGCAAACCGGCGAGCTGGATGAAGCGATCTACGCGATACCGTTGGAGGATGACTAGCGCCTGCGGGCGGCCTCTTGTGGAACGCTAATCTGAAGGGGGCCGACGTACGAGTTGAGGCCCAAGTCTCGCGGTAGGAGGCCAAATCCTTCAACTTGGCCATCCTGCCCCGGGACCTGCAAGCGGCTATTCCGTCCCGCCATGGAGCGGCGTAGGAACGCGAGGTCGAAATGGACCCGGCGACCGGGACGATTTCCTTCGTCCCGGCGTGACCCAAAATTCTTGGTGTTGCATCAGCATGGGAAACGCGTATATCAGGCGTTAATCGAGCGTAGATGGAAATTCGACGCTATTACGTCACTCAAGGTCTCGCGGGGTCCGGTTCGATGGGCTTGCCGGGATGCCGGTCAGGCAGGAGCTGGCCTTCGTCTATCAGCACCGTACCGTTTACGATCTCGTAGCGCACGCCTACGCTCGGCGTGCGCGGAGATTGATAGGTAGCGCGATCGGCGATGCTCTTGGGATCGAAGGCGATGAGGTCGGCGTCGGCGCCTTCTTGGACCCGTCCCTTGCGGCGAGCAGCGGCGGTGGATTTTTCGAGCCGCTGGGCGGGCATGAGGCTCATCTTGCGCAGGGCGTCCATCAGCGTAACGCTTCCCAGTTCGCGGACGTAGTGAGCGAGGATTCGCGAGAAGGTGCCGGCGTTCCTCGGGTGGCCGTCCTCGCCGTCGCTGGCAATCATTACCAATGGGTTCGCGATGACGGCGTCCACCCGGTCCGGGGTGTTCATGAAGATCAACACTTCGGTGGGCGCCGGGTCGGCGTGCAGTTGATCGAAGCGTTGCTCGGTCAATCGTTCCCCGGAATCCGGCAGCATCAGTGCGTCGTAGCTCACGCCGAGCTTTTCCCGCCATCCCGGATTGAAGAGTGCCGAGTTGATGCTTGTGAAGCCGGCGACGTACGGGTAGGCCTCGGTGGTGATATCGAGACCGCGGGCGCGGGCGCCGGCCACCATCGACAGGCACTGCGGCGCATCGGCGAGGCAACTGCTGTTGATGTGGACGATCTGCAGCGAGGCTCCGGTAACCGCCGCGGCGCCGATGACCTCGCCGACCGCTTCGATGCTCGAGCCCGGCTCTAGACGACCGAAGCTGCGCACATGCGTGAACACCGGAACACCGCGTTGGGCCGCGAGCCGGAACATCTCGATGACCTCGAGTCGCGTCGCTCCCGGCGTGTATTGGATTCCCATGCCGATGCCGAGGGCGCCGGCATCAAGCTCGGTGTTCAGGCGCGTCTCGATCTTTTGGATTTGTTGCGGTGTCGCAGGCTGATCGGTCGAAGGTCCCGAAGGCGCCACCAAGGTGGGCTCATCGAAAGGTGTGCCGAAGGCCCGTGACCGTGCGGCGGCATGACTCGCGGTGGTGCCGTAGTTGATCACCGACCGGCCCTTCTTGCGTTCGAGAAACGACGCGACGTCAGGCACGCCGATTTCCATTTCGAGGCCGGTGGTCACGCCGTCCAATGCCTTGAGCCGGCCGCTGGCCGGATCCTGGGCGTGCTGGTGCAAGTCGATGAAGCCGGGCGCGACGACCAGGCCGTTCGCCCGGATGACCCGCTTGCCCGTGAGCGTGTCCGCCGAGATCCGCGCGATCCGGTCGCCGGTAATTCCGACATTGCGGATGGCGTCGAGACCCGATTCAGGGTCCATGACGCGCCCGCCCGCGAGCACGAGGTCGTAGACCTGCGCGCCGGCCGGCATGGTGCAGGTCATCAAGAGGAGAGGCAGAAAAGCGCGCAGCATCATCGATTTCTCCAAATGGTGAAGCTCACGGCGCGGATGCATCCGCCAACGGCAGGCGAATCCGCATCCAAATTCCGTAGGTGAGCAACGGGATCACATACACGGCGATGAAGAGGTAGGCCAGCATCCGGTAACCCTGGGCGATCAGTGCCACGAGTCCGAAACGGGTGGCGACGAACACCGACAGGATCAAGATGCCTGCCGAGAGTAGCAGACGGCCCGATGTTGAGACGGGATGCCCGCGTAGCCTAAGAACGCTGGCGATCCGCTGATTGACGGCATGCACGGCGCCGGTGCCGCTCTCGAGCAGCGCCGCAGCGCCACCCAGGTAGGCAATGACGGACAGCGCGTGCAGGGCGAATAGCAGCGGATCTAGTCCCGGCCCGAGCAGCGTGAGGTCACTCAAACCGGCGGCAATCACCGCTGCCCAGCCGACGGTGATGCCGGTAATGGCGACGCTCGCCAGGCGCGACAGCCGGTGCGCACGGGCGCTGCGGCCGGTGAGTCGCAGGCCGACGTGGTAGCGGCGGCGGACGATGGCGGCGACCGGCCACAGTAGCGCGGTCAGACAGCAGGCCGTGAGAGACGCTGCTGCCGCCGGCCGCAACCACACCGGCGAGCGCCACCAGGGGATGGGTTCAAGAACCATGAAGGGGGAGATTTCGTCGGCACTCAAGCGGGCCACATGGCCATCGATTAGCTTGGCCGCGAGGCGCCAGCCGCTGTCGGGATCCACCCAAACGAAGGGTTGGACCTCGTGGTAGTGGCGTGCGGCGCCGTTGATGCCGTGCAGCATCGACAGACTCACGGTGCCGTCGTCACCGGCGTCCACCCGGAGCGGCTGGATGAGGCTCGCGATACTCAAGAAGGAGGTGTCGACGCGCCGCGAGTTGTCGTAGTAGCCGGCCAGCGCTTTAGCGTCCGCGGCGGCGGCCTTCGAGTCGGTGCGGCGCGTGTCCGGTTGACCAGGGAAATAGCGGTCTGCGAACTGTTGGAATAGAGCAGGCCGAATGATGTGCGCGGCCGCGTCGCGCCCGGCGCTGTTCATGGAGACGAACAGGCCGACATGGTCGTCCAGGAACAGGTTCAGGTCGCTATGGAAGTAATTCGTATCGCCGCCGTGGCTGATGACACGGTGACCGTTGTAGTTCTGCTCGTAAAAGCCGAGCATCATGCGGTTGAGCGGCGGGATCATATTCAGCGGCGTTTCGTGCATCGACTTGACGGTCTGCGGCTCGAGAATTCGCGCTCCGCGGTACTCACCGCCCTCGAGGTGCGCAATCATGAAGCGCGCCATGTCGGCGCCGCTGACGGCGAGGCTGCCGGCCGGTGCAGGAGTGACGATTTCATAGGGCTTGGGCCGCTCGGAGGCGAGGTCGTAGCCTTTGGCGGCGTCCGGCGCGAGGGCGGCGGGCAGCGGCTGGCGAAAGCTCGAGTGCTGCATGCCGAGCGGCTGGAAAATGTGTGCGTCGATGTAATCGTCGAAGTTCTGACCGGAAACCCGCTGCACGATGTAGCCGGCGAGCGCGGTGGCGTAATTCGAATAAGCGGGGGTAGTTCCGGCCTTAAAAAGGCGCACCGGCAACTCGTGCCGGACATAGTCTCTAAGCGATGGGAGCTGCCGCGGATCATCGAGAAGGAGTTGCTTGACCTGTTCCTCGAAACCCGCGGTGTGGGTCATGATGTTGCGCAGGGTAATCGGAGCGCCGTCCCGGTCCGGAATGCGAAAATCCAGATAGTTGTTGATGTCGCGATCGAGGTCGAGCTTGCCCTGTTCGACCAGCTGCATCACGGCTCGCCCGCCGCCAGGAACTGGGCTATACGGATTTCGCCGCCCAAGTGCCGGGCCTGTCCATCGAGAGCGTCGACCCGGGGCGTAACCGGGTGATTTTGCGCGGTGAGAATGTCGGTGGAGTCGGTGCGACGATCGCCACCACGGTGGATGACATTCCGTTCTTCATGTCAGGTTCGCAATCGAATGGCGTCTTCTTCAGCGCCAACGTGGATACCTACGATCTACAACGGGTGGAAGTGCTGCGCGGTCCGCAAGGCACTCTGTACGGGGCTTCCGCGGAAGGTGGATTGATCAAATATGTCAGTAATCCCCCCAACCTCAATGCCTACGAGGGCGCCGTCCAAGTGGGCGGCCAATCCATCGATGGCGGTCAAGCGGCCGGATTTGCCAAGGGCGTCGTCAATATTCCGTTTTGGGACAACAAGGCGGCATTTCGCCTGAGCGCGGTCGAGGAGGGAATTCCGGGTTGGATCAGTAATCCGGACGTTGGGGAGCGCGACGTCAATCATGGCGATAAGTACTCGCTGCGTGGTTCGCTGCTGGTAAAACCGACGTCCGATTTGACGATCCGCGTGACGGCGTTCAATCAAGAGCTCAAGGTCCGAGGCGATGACAACGTGCAGGTGGTGGGCGCCGCATTGACGCCGGCGATGCCCCCGGCGAACCAATTCGATCCGGTGAGCGGGTTCAGCAATGCGACGGCGGGCCCCCATGTCATCAATGACGACCTTTCCTATTATGCCCTGAACCTGCAGTACGACTTCCAGGTCGCAACTCTGATGTCCGCCACGAGTTACGGCGAGATCAAGAAGCGGTACAGTTCGGATTCGACCAACACGATTGTCGCCCCCGGCTTGACGCTCGCCGATGCAGTGGCGGGTGCGTTTTCGTCTCCGATCGTGATTTTCGGCGATCAGTTCGAAACCCTGCACAAGATCAATCAGGAATTGCGTCTGACGTCGGATCCCGGAGCCACGGTGTTCGGGAATCCCTTTGACTGGTTGGTGGGCGGATTCTTCACCCACGAGATTACGGGATTCGATCAGGTCTTCGATGCGCGCAGTGCGGCAGATCCGGCAACGAGTGTTGCGCCCGCGTTGGGTGCCGCCGTACTTCCGGCGGATTATAAGGAATCCGCCGTCTTCGCGGATTTCACCTACCACTTCTCCAAGGCATTTGACATCGAACTGGGTGGCCGCAGCACCAACACCAAGCAGTATTCCCAATCGTCGACATTCTGCTGTGTGCTCATCGGTCCCGACGTGACCTTCTCGAGAATCTACACCTCCGAGCGCGAGCAGACGTGGTCGGTGGCGCCTCGTTGGCACATCAACGACGAACTTCTGATGTACGCGCGCGTGGCGACCGGCTTCAGCCCTGGAGGCCCAAATCAACCATCCGCGCTACTGCTGAACCCACCGTCGTACCGTTCGGATTCGACCCGAAACTACGAACTCGGGGTGAGAGCCGATTTGTTCAACAAGCAGTTCGTGGTCGATGTGGATGTATTCGATATCCGCTGGCGTGACGTCCAAGTCAGCGATCTGATACAAACGCCGAGCGGCCCCGTGGGTCTCAACGGCAATTCCGGGAGCGCCGATTCGAGGGGAGTGGAGTGGAACTTTCTGTGGCAGCCCGTGCAGGGCCTCAGCCTCGGCCTGTTGGGTGCGTATACCGACGCCAAGCTTACCTCGGATGCGCTGCTGCTCGGCGGGATGAACGGCGATGCGCTGCCTTACGTTCCCAAGGTGAGCGATACGGTCAATGTGGACTACACCTGGCCGGCCTTCGGCAGCTTTGCCGGCTTTGTCGGCAGTTCCTGGACCTACACGGGAACGCGGTACACGGCGTTCTCCTCCTCGCTCGCCACGATTGAGTCCCATGTCAAGTTGCCGGTCTACAATACGTTGAAGGTGCAGGCCGGTGTGGACAACGGGCACTATAGCGTCGAGCTCTTCGGCAGCAATCTCACGAACGCTCGTGGTATCACCGAGTATTTAAACAGCGGTGGTCAAAACCAGACCGGGTTGGCTGCGTTTATTCAACCGCGGACGATCGGCATAGAGCTGGGCGCCAAGTTCTGATCTTGACTCCGGCCACGCATGCTGCGGTGGTGGCAAATGGTAGATGTCACAAAATGATGTACGATTTCATAGTCATTGGAGCGGGAATCGCCGGGGCCTCGATGGCCTACGAACTGGCGCGCTGCGGCTCGGTGTGTCTCGTCGAAGCGGAATCGCGCCCAGGATTTCATGCCACTGGGCGTTCCGCCGCGCTCTTCGCGCCCAGTTATGGTGGCCGGGAGATTCGCGCGGTGACCCGGGCAAGCCGAGCGTTTTTTGACCGGCCACCTTCGAGCTTCTGCGAGCACCCGCTGCTGACACCGCGCGGATGCCTGTATATAGCGCGGACAGATCAGAGCGTCCGACTGCATCTAATGGTTGACAGCGTTCGTGCCACCGGGGGCACGGTCGGTATAGTCGGCATCGAAGAAGCGATGACCCGGGTTCCGCTGATCCGTGCGGGCTATTTGGCAGCAGCTGCGTTGGATTCGGACGCGATGGATATCGATGTCGACGCTTTGCACCAAGGATTTTTGCGCGGCGCACGAAGCGCGGGCGCCCGATTGATGACCTGTACCACGGCAGCGAGGATCAAGCAGCGAAATGGCATATGGTCCGTTGATCTCGTTGACGGATCGATCCGCGCACCGGTACTAGTCAATGCGGCCGGCGCTTGGGCGGACGAAATCGCCGAGGCATGCGGCGCGCGCCGGATTGGCCTGCAGCCTCTTCGGCGGACCGCTTTGCTGGTAGACCCGCCGGCCGGCATCGACATTCGACTCTGGCCCGCCGTGATCGATACCGACGAGGAATTCTATTTCAAGCCCGACCGGATTCAGTTGCTGCTGTCGCCGGCGGATGAGATACCCCAAGCGCCCGGCGATGCGCTACCCGAGGAGTTGGATGTGGCCCTCGGTGTCGAGCGCGTGCAATCCGCTCTCGAATTTGATGTACAAAGGGTCACCCACCGGTGGGCGGGCCTTCGGACGTTTTCCCCTGATCGGGTTCCTGTGGTGGGCTTTGATCCCCGAGTCGACGGGATGTTTTGGTGTGCGGGCCAGGGCGGGTATGGCATTCAGACGGCGCCCGCGATGGCGCGCATCGCTGCAGCGCTGGTCAAAGAGGAACATATTCCGGCGGACGTTGAAGCCGAAGGATTGACCGCGGAGGACCTGTCCCCTCATCGTTTCCACGCTGCCGCAGCTATCGGGCAATCGGGGTCATGACGACTCTGGATGCAGAACTAAATCGCGACTTTTCTGCATTGTGCCGCCCGGCGCGACCTATTGCAGGTTTTCGACCGCCTCGTACAGCGACCGATCGCATCCCACTCTTCGGCCCTCAAGAATCACCCGAAGGAGCCGATAGAACCCCCTATACGCTTGAGACCATTCTTGAGAAGGGAGGAACCGCATGCAGACAAAGACGCATTGGCAGCCCGCTGTCGACGACCATTCGAACGCCCGGACCGGAGGAGCACATGATGCCGCCGAACCGTGCACTCAATCCGGTGACATTATGACCAATTCGCAGATGGAGGCTATGTTGGGCGGAGCGGACGATCAAACCAGGCAGTTTGCTCGATACGCGGCGCGGGAAGCCGTCCAGGACGGCGCATTCGGACAAGTTTGACATACGCCGACCCCGCGTTGGCTGCGCGAGGCCTCGATCCACGAGACCCCGGGGTGGTTCAACCGGCGGAAGAAGGTGCGCTCCGTCCCAATAATTGGCTCGCGAATCAAGCTCAAAATGACAAGGTCGACAAAAGTAGCATGATTTCCCCCATTCCAATTTTGCACCGCGTCCGCTCACTCTTTACCTCGTCCGGCAGCACTCGCGAGATCGCTGCCATCAAGGAAAGCGAAAGCGCTCGAGAGCTCGCCTCCGTCAAACAAAGCGAGATTGATGCGATCCGCCGCGTCCGCGCCATGATCGAGTGCGAGCTCGATGGAACCATTCGCTTTGCCAACCCCGTCTTCCTCAAGGTCCTGGGCTACTCGGCCGAGGAACTGACTGGGCAACATCACTCGGTTCTGGTCCCGGCAGCCTTCCGTAGCAGCAGCGAGTATCGTGAGCTGTGGGCCAAGCTCGGGCGCGGCGAATACCAGGCGGGCGAGTCGCTGTACGTGGCGAAAGACGGCCGGGAAGTCTGGCTTCAGGGCTATTACAGTCCCGTGTTCGGCGCCGGCGGCAAGCCGTTGCACGTGGTCAGCTACAATACCGACGTAACGGCGCAGGTACTGTTCGCCAGGCAACTTCAAGCGACCATCGCGGATACCCAAGTCGCCGTCAAGGCGGCGCTCGCGGGCGACCTGTCGCAGCGCATTTCGCTGGATGGCAAGACCGGCCATATGGAAGCCCTGTCGCAGGGCATTAACCAGCTGTTCGATTCCATCAGCGGCGTAGTGAACGACATTAATAAGATTGTGGATCGGGCCGAGCGTCAAGACCTCACCGCCCGGGTGGAGACTTCGGGCAAGACGGGCGCATTCGGCAAACTCGCCACGGGGGTCAACGCGCTGATCGAGAACACGGCCGCCCTGGTTCAACAGATGCATTCCTCGTCCTCCGACGTGCGTAACGGCGCCGAGGAGATCTCCATGGGCAACCTGAATCTTTCCCAGAGAACTGAGGAACAGGCCTCCAGTTTGGAGGAAACCGCGGCTTCGATGGAACAGATCACCGCGACGGTCAGACAGACGGCGGACAATGCCGACCTCGCCAACGAACTGGCCATGCAAGCGTTCAATCAGGCCGAAAAGGGCGGCGAGGTAGCCGCCGCCGCGGTGTCCGCCATGGCGGGAATCAACGCCTCATCGAGCAAGATTGGGGACATCATCGGCGTGGTCAATGAGATCGCGTTTCAGACCAATCTCCTGGCGCTCAATGCCGCGGTCGAGGCCGCGCGCGCAGGCGAGCAGGGGCGTGGATTTGCGGTGGTGGCCACCGAGGTTCGAAACCTCGCCGGCCGCAGCGCTGCGGCCGCCAAGGAGATCAAGGATTTGATTCAGGACAGCGTCAGGCGTGTCGGCGACGGCAGCAAGCTCGTGGACAAGTCCGTCGAGTCCCTCAATGAGATCCGCGCTGCCTCGCAGAAGGTCACCAAGATCGTCGCCGAAATCGCTGCGGCCGGCCGCGAACAGGCTGCCGGCATCGAGCAGGTGAACCAAGCGATCACCTCAATGGATCAGACCACTCAGCAGAATGCGGCGCTCGTGGAGCAGGCGGCCGCGGCGAGCCAGTTGATTCTGGAACAGGCCAATGAGCTTGAGAAGCTCATCGCCGGCTATAAGATTGATGCGACTGCCGGCGTCGCACCACAACGGCAATCGGTCCGCGACGCCGCCTGAGTTCTGGCACTGCGAAGGGACAGGGAATCATCCCCGAACTTTGGTCCAGGCTCGCTGTTCGATTTTCAAGGGAGCGGAGGGGCGAGTGCGGCGGGCGCGAGGGACTCGGCGACTACTTTGACACTACCATCGACCGCACTTCGCTCGATGTAGCCGATGGCCTGAGGGTTCGCAGCAATGATGGTTTTCACTTTCACGCTGTTTGATGCCGTCTTGGGTGGTTGCCCCCGCCCCGTGAACATGATCTTCGCCCAGTGAGATTTCATTTGTGCCGCTGATTTGCCCGCATACGCTGTATAAAATTCGTCGCGAGCGGGCGATCCTTCTTCTTGGTCGATAGGCACCGCTTGTGCGCCGTTGGGAAAGCGACTTACCTTGCCGAGAAAAATATCGGTAACTTGCGCTTTGTTCAAGGTTGCGATCGCGCTGTTGGAGGAGACCACGGCTACCACGTCGGCGAAAACGGTGCCTACCGCAAGACTCAGCGCCAGGCCGAAGAGGGCACACAATCCAACCCGATTGAGACGGGTCACGATCCCCTCACCACACGAAATCAATCGTGATACTGACAAGATTTACGGTGCCGCCGCGCTGAAGGCTGGGTTGAACGTTGATCAACGTACCCGCGGAACCTGGTCCCAAATCGATGTGGTCGTATTGAATCTTGAGGTCGATATTCTTCATGACGTCCCAGCGGGAACCGACGGAGAGCGTTTTTTGAACGGCCGCCTGTGCCAACACTGCGTTGAGCCCAGCATTCAGACCGGTCGCGGTGCCTGCGAGATAGGGCGGCAATGCGGAAACCGTCAAGCCGGGGTCGGAGGTATTACTGTTCGCCTTCGTCTCGGTGTAGGTCAGATACGGCGTGAACTTCGCCAGCCGGTAGCCGCCGCTCAAGTACCAGGCCGACTCCTCGCCGAACGCAGAGTGCAGGTTCCTCCTGCCCCATTCCCCCGTCACGAACCACTTGCCCGGGTCATACAGGGCGCCGGCCGTGATCAACTGGGCGCGTTTATTGTCTAGATCATATCTGTCCGCAAGCGCCGTGCCTTGCGGCCCAAACAGGCGCAATGCATCGAACAAGCCATCCAAGGCATCGTAGGTGTACGTAGATGACTGATATGCGATGTGCAGGGTGAGCTCACCGTACTCGATCGTATCGGCGAGGACCCACAGGTGCCGCGCTTCGAGCATACCGCTCGGCGGCACTCCGAAGCGGGTCTTTCCGTAGGTGCCCACCAACGTATTGACGACGCTTCCCAGATTCATCTTGTAGCTCGCATCGGCGCCGTCACTGTTGAAGACCGGCGAAAGACCGTAAACCTCGACCGGCGGCCGCACCCATGGATTGGCATAGCCCACCTTGCGAGAATCGGACAGCAGAAACGTCGGCAGTACGATCCTGCCGAAGCGCATGCTGAATTCCGGCGTCGGCTGGTAGGTGATATTGGCCCACTCGACGTGCGGCATATACGTATCGTCGTAACGCTGCTCCGAGATCACCTGCAGCATGGCCGAGAGCTGCGGAGTAAAATGGGCGGTGAGCTGCGCGCCCAAGCGACTGTCGACGTCCGAGCTCCACGAGTGTGTATATCCGGCGCCGTTTGGCTGCAGGAGATTCGCGGTGAAGTCCGCCCTATCCTCGCTCGAATGAACCAGGCCCAGGGTACCGAAGCCGCTCAACGACACCATCGACGCGCTGGAATCCTCCTCGGCGGCGCACACACCTGCGAGTGACGACAGCATCGCGACCGCAATGATGGCGTTGAGTACATATGGTGTAGGCCATGATTTTGACCGCGTAGTGGGATTCGGCATTGCTCGCATCCGGATGGCACATGCCAATGGTGGATCGTACCCAATCAAATGGATGCGTGATGTGCGCTAGTAGCAGCTAGCGCACGGAACATGGGCCGCGTCTCTGTTAAGTTTGCTCGGTGAAGCGCACTTTTCACCGCAAATTGGGTTGGGCAACGGAACCACAGATACTGTTTCCGCTCGTTGCCGTGCTGTTGTTGACCGTCATTTGGGGGATCACCCTAGTTCTCCTTAGGGTTCGACACTCCGACGCCGAGCACGCAGCGGCCATTTCGAGCGCGGAACTTCTGGGCACGTACGAGGCGCAGGTCCTGCGTGCCATGCGCGAGATCGATCAGGCGTTGAATCTCGTCAGGATGTGGCCTACGCGCGGGGCCGGCCGGCACATGCTTTCGGATCTAAAGGACAAGGGATTGTTGCCGCCCGATATCCTCTTCGCGGTCAGTATCGTCGACGTCAACGGCCGTGTCGTGGAGAGTACCCGCTCAACGGAGCAACTGAACTTCGCCGATCAGGACGTCTTTCGCAAACTTCGCGACGGCGAGGTTTTCTTCGTCGGGCAATTACCACGAGGTCCCACCGGGGACCTGCAATTGCAGTTCGGCCGGCCGCTGAGCGGGTTGAATGGCGCCTTTGACGGCGTGGTGATCGTCAGCGTCGATGCGAACTATTTCGTCAGCGGTTATGACAGGGCGAAATTGGGCGACCACGGCGTGCTTGGCCTGCTCGGAGTCGATGGCGTCATCCGGGTCCGACGGTCGGGGGAAGCCCTGTTCTCCGGAGATACCATCGACTATGCGGCGGCGGTCGCGGACGCAGATGATCCGGACACGGAAGCCAAGGCGACGATCAGCAGTTGGGATGGGGTGCGACGCTGGACGAGTGCGCGCGAACTCTACGGCTTCCCGCTCGCGGTGCTCGTGGGACTGTCGGTCGATGAGCAAATGGCGGCCGCACGAGCCCAAATGCGCATCACCCTGGGGTGGGCGTCCTTCGGCAGCCTCTTTGTCGTGTTGCTGACAGGATTGTTGGGCCGCATGAGCTGGCAGCTCGCGCAAGGACGATTGCGAGAAGGGGAGACGAAACTAGCCCACGCCGAGCGGGTGGAGTACCTGGCCTATCACGACGCACTCACGGGCCTTCCGAATCGCAGCATGTTCAGCAAGTTGCTGAGCCACGGCATCAGCGAAGCGCGCCGCTACGATAGGCGGCTGGCGGTTGCGTTTCTGGACCTCGACCGCTTCAAGCAGATCAACGACACGCTCGGACATGAGGCAGGAGATCAGCTCCTGCAAGAGATCGCCAACCGCCTCAAAGGGTGCGTTCGGGACAGCGATACCGTCGCCCGCCTGGGAGGTGACGAATTCGTGGTACTCCTACCCGAACTGGCGGATGAAATGTACGCCTCTGTGGTTGCCCAAAAGATACTTGCGGCCGCCGCCCGGCCATTCACCCTGATGGGTCAGGAATTTCGCGTCACGGCGAGCATCGGCATCAGCACCTATCCACAAGACGGGCCCGATGAGCAGACGTTGACCAAGAACGCGGATATCGCGATGTATCAGGCGAAAGCGGAGGGAAAGAACAACTTCCAGTTCTATTCTGAGGAGCTCAATGCCAACTCTCTGGAGCGCCTCACGCTCGAATCGAGTCTGCGGCACGCGCTCGAGCGCAACGAATTCCGCCTCCACTATCAGGCGAAGCGAGACATCATCAGTGGCAAGATCACCGGTATGGAGGCGCTGCTGCGCTGGCAGCATCCGGACTTGGGCATCGTAGCCCCCATGCAATTCATTCCCGTCGCGGAGGAGACGGGGCTCATCGTGCCGATCGGCAAGTGGGTACTCAGAACGGTCTGTCTGCAGAGCGTCGCCTGGCGGAAACAGGGCCTGCCGGCCTTGTGCATTGCGGTGAATCTGACAGCACGCCAGTTCTGCGACGAGCAGCTGCTCGTCGATGTGGCATCGATTCTGACAGAAACCGGCATGGATCCGCGACTTCTGGAGATCGAACTGGCGGAAAGCCTCTTGATCCATGACGTCGAGAATACGCTACGGATTCTGACGAGTCTCAAGGCTCTCGGGATTCGCATCGCCGTCGATGATTTTGGTTCGGGCTATTCCTCGCTCGCCACGCTGCAACGATTCCCCTTGGATACGATCAAAATTGACCGTTCGTTTACGCGTGACTTCGTCAGCACGACAGAGGACACGGGCCTCGCGGACGCCATCATCGCGATGGGCAAATCATTGAGTTTGACGGTAGTGGCTCAGGGCGTGGAAACCAAGGAACAAGCGGAGCACCTGCGTTTGCACGCCTGCGATGAATTGCAGGGCTTTTATTTCAAAAGGCCGCTCCCGGTCGATGAGTTTACACAGTTACTTCGGGACCAGGCGACCGAAATTACCTATATTGGTAAGCGGCTGGCATTCAAAGCCCAGCAGATCCCGTGAAATGAAAACGATATTGCCGGCTTAGGCGGCTCGATCGACAACGCGATGATCAGCGGTGTCACCGCGCTCGGCATCCGTGTTAAGGATCGCGAAGATCTATTCAGTAACGCCTGCCGGATTGCGGTCGAGCTTGGCGAATTCGAGATGGCATGGATTGCTCTTGTCGATCGCGGCAGTCGAGGATTGTTCCCATGGGGTGGGCGGGACTTGACGAGCGGGCCATGGCCGCCATAAAGGCTCTTTTCTTGACTAGCGTGGGCACGCTTGAGGGAGGAACCTTGGCCGCGCAGGCGATCCGCGAGATGGCTCCGATCGTCTCCTAGGTGACAAAGAATTCTGATGTCGACAAAAGCTCTACGGGTCTCAGGTCGCCTTCTGATTGACGTGCTCCCAGACCTTGGAGATCACAACGGAGCCTTCGCCCACTGCCGAGGCTACCCGCTTGACCGACCCGGCCCGTACGTCGCCGACAGCAAAAACGCCGGGGTAGGATGTCGCGAACGGCGAAGCCGGTGAGCCAACGCCGGTGATGACGAACCCTTTGTCGTCGAGCTTCACTAGACCCGAGAGCCATTCGGTGTTCGGCGCCGCGCCCACCATGATGAATAGCGCTCGCGTCACAACCTTGCGCGACTCACCGGTCTCGGCATTGCGGATGGTGATGCCTTCCAGATGCTCGCCACCCTCCAGCGCCGTGACCTCACAGTTGTACTCGATCGTGATGCCCCGATCGGCTTCTAGCCGACTGGTAAGATAGCTCGACATCGAGGCGGCGAGCGAGGCACCTCGTACTAGCACTCGGACGCACCGGGCGTAGCGGCTGAGGAACATTGCGGCTTGACCGGCAGAATTGCCGCCGCCGATGATCACGACCTCGGTGTCTTTGCAATAGCGGGCCTCCATATCGGTGGCCGAGTAGTAGACGCCCGAACCCTCGAAATCGGCCAGTCGTTCCAAGGGAAGCCGCCGATACTGCACTCCGCTCGCCACCACTATTGCACCGGCGCGGACGCGTTGGCCATTCTCAAAGATCGCACAGAAGTTGCCGTTCTCTTGCACCTCGAGCGCCGTGACTCGGCGCGGCATTGCAAATCGCGCGCCGAACTTCATGGCCTGCACCTCCCCGCGCCACAAGAGGTCCGCGCCCGAGATACCGGTTGGAAAACCCATGTAGTTCTCGATTCGGCTCGACGTCCCCGCTTGGCCCCCCAAAGCGATGTCCTCGACGAGCAACGCGCACAGACCTTCGGCGCCAGCATAGACGGCTGCCGCCACGCCGGCCGGGCCCCCACCGACGATCAGCACATCGAAATGCTCGTCGCCGCTGAAGTCGATGTTAAGCCCGAGGAGCCGCGCTATCTTATCCGGCGTCGCATCCGTGATCGGTACTTTGCTGCCGAAAATAACTGCCGGGGTTCGGGCATCGATTGCGCAACTCTTAGCCGACGCCTCGGCTTCCGGGCTGTGGAGAGGGACCGACGTGTAAGGCAACCGATTGCGACTCGCGAACTCCGCGATACGACGCACGTTCCGATCGGCCTCCTCCCCGATCAGATACAGGCCGCTGCGGCGCTCTTCGAGTTGCCGGCGACGTCGAGCAGCAAACACGGTGATGATGATGTCCGACATCTCGGGGATTTGAGACAAGAGCGTAAGGAAGATCTCGCGCGGTACTTCGATCACACGCGTATCGACCGCCGTGCGCAGCGGCAGGGAGGCGGTACCGCCATACAGCAGGCTGATCTCCCCCGATAAACTGGGTTGGGCCAATGGTTGACGAATAGTGACGTTCGCCAGTGAACGGATTGATTACCTCAATTTCACCTTCCTCGACATAGACGAAGCGATTCGCTTTTTCGCCGGGCTGGGCCATGATCGTGCCCTTGGGGTATGTCACGACCTTGCCCGCCGCCCGCAACGCCTCCACATGCGAGGAGGCAAGTGGTGTCCGTATCATCTCGCGCAAGTCTTGGCCTATGGTTTCCACGGACGTCCCCAAGGATTACAGTTCCTTAAATGGTACAGGGTTCCGCAAGATTTTGAATGTCACGCAATTCTGGGAGTGGAACGTATGGGGCGGCGGCGTAAGGTTGTCGTCCCCATGGCATCGGACGGCAAACGTATGAATGGACAATCCGCGTTGAGCTCACATGTCGACATCAGTATTCTCTGTCGTTTCAGCACTGAGCGAGTCCGAGGCGGCCGGCGATGAAAGGGATTCTTGGGCAGTTGCACTCGCTGCGGTATCCGGATTTGTGATCAGCAGCGGTAGCACGCTGACAGCGCTTCCCGGAACGGTCCTCGCGCTCAACCCAACCGGTTCTTCGAATATCGATATCACCGCCCGGCAGGAGTCAATATCTGCAACTCGATCGCCCGTAATAGTCTCGAGCGAAATGCCCATGCGCTTTCTGGTGCCTGGTTTGGTCAGATCCAACACATGCTTCGCCACGACGTGAATCGAGACTAAATCTCGCGGATGATCTTCTTCGGCACTGATGCCGGAAATTTTGGCGAGCTCTTTCGGTTGCCTCAAACATAGGCCCCGGAAATATGGGTGGCCAGTACGCCGATGACGCTATCGATCTTCCCCTCCAGTAAACTCGCCGCCGGAGTCTTACCGCCCAGGCCAGGGGCCGGACGATATAACCATCGCTTGCCTATTTCTGGCGTGCGAAATGCATTATTCAACAGCCATTTCAGCTGGCTCAATTTTTCAACCTGTTTTCGTTGTTCCGGACCCGGAACGCTTTCCCGTCTTCGCCAGCGGTGAACCGATTTGCGGTCCACTCCCAGCGTTTGGCTTATCTCCGGCTCCGAGAATTCCAGTTCCTCTGCCGCCCAGCCGAGGGCAGCTCCCGTAAATTCTAGTTCCAGCTCCGATCGTTTTATGATGGCCACCTTCTTTCCCCGACCGGATCGCTCAGTCATCGATCGGTTCCACGAATTCTCGGCGACCGAGCAAGAATGCGTCCGCGACGAGCCGCATGGGAACAAGATCGACATCACTTGTGCAGTTGTGAATCAGTTTCGCGAAATGCCGATAGAGCGATGGATATTCCGCGCTTGACGCAAGGTCGACGGCGCCGCCGTCCACTTGCATGCGTGAACCGCCGTGTCCCAATTGAAGCTCGCCGGAATCTGTTTGAACAATGATGTCCCAGGTCTGCTCGCCGGTTTGTCGAAAGTCGAATTCCGCATCGACGATCATCGCGGCGCCGTCATGGAGCGTAAGTTTGGCCGCGATGGGCGTCTCGCGGTTCCTGGGGAACGAGAGCAGCGCCTCTCCAAGGAAAATCGGGCGCGGCAAAATGGCTGTGACCAGTGATAGTGCGTTGATGCCGGGATCGAATACCCCGAGCCCACCCGGTTCCCATATCCACTGCTGACCCGGGTGCCATTTGCGTACGTCCTCTTTCCAGCGAATGATGACCTTGCGTATCGATCGACCGGCAAGCCAGCGGCGCGCATTTTCCACCGCTGGTGCGGCGCGCGAATGCCAACTGGCGAACAAAGTGACGCCCCTTAGTCGCGCCCGCGAGAGCAGATCATCGACTTCACTGACCGTTGTTCCGGGTGGCTTCTCGAGCATGACGTGTAAGCCATGCTCGAGGGCTTGGCGGGCGGCTAGGTATCGACCTTGTGGCGGGGTACAGAACGAAACCGCGTTTAGCTCAGGCATGCGAGCGATCATTTCCCCCAACTCGGCGAAGGTCGGCACGCCATCATGTGACGCGTTGGACCTCGAGGTGATCGCGACGAACTCGAAATGCGGGTCGGCACGCAGCGCCGGAATATGCTGGTCTCTGGCGATTTTGCCAAGTCCGACGATGCCTATCTTGATCGTTGATTTGTTCATGGAGTGGATTTCGGGATGCGGCCCAGCGCTCCGAGTCGCGTTTTAATCGGCGGCATCAACTTGGCTGACATGTGAACTGCGATTTAGCTCGAATATGGTCAGTGAACTCGTTGCGGGCGCCAATATATCATGTCTGACAAATAACGACAAAGTGAGGCTCGGTGGGAAGTATTCCGATCGCGCAGTACACGTGCGACAATTACGCATACAATTCAATATCCTGGGCGTTGCGTCGCGCGGCGATATTTGAATCGTACCCAAGGCAACAATGGCGGAGCAGGTTCGATTTTTCCGATGGCCAACAAGACGACACCTCTACGGCTGAACGCGCGAACGCGCCGCAAATCCTTGCGTATCCCGGGGGCCATCGCGCGTGATCTGGGGGTCCAAATCGTGTCCGGTCGTTTCAAGCCGGGTGACATCCTTAATGGGGAGATTGAGACCAGCGGTCGACTGCACGTATCGCGCACCGCCTATCGCGAGGCGGTGCGCATCTTGGCGGCCAAGGGACTCGTCAAAGCACTTCCCAAGGTAGGAACCCGGGTTAGCCCGCAAGGGCAATGGCATCTATTGGATCCCGATGTTCTTGGCTGGATTTTTGAATTCGACCCGGACGAGACGATGCTGACGAATCTGTTTGAATTACGCCGGATCGTGGAACCCGAAGCGGCGGCACTTGCGGCTTTGAGGCGCACGGACGCCGATCTGACTGCGATGGCCGCGGCCCTCAAAGGGATGGCGCGCTATACCCTTGCGTCGGAAGCGGGTCGTACCGCGGACCAGGAGTTTCATGCGGCCTTGCTGCGTTCCACGGGAAATGCGTTCGTCGAGTCATTGACCGCGGGCGTTGGGGCGGCCGTGACATGGACGACTTATTACAAGGGCCTTCACAGCCTTCATCTACGCGATTCCGTGCCCGATCATCAGCGCGTCTACGACGCGGTGGCCTCCCAAGATGTACCGGGCGCGCGCGCCGCAATGGCGAGTCTCGTCGACCTGGCACTGCGCGATACGACCAACGCCCGCCGGGCAAGCAAGGCCGGTAGGAAGGCGAAGTAGGCGAGGCGCCTGAGCAGCAGCGGCTTCGGTTGTCCGCGCCGGGGGGCGCACCGGTCGCAGAATCAATCGAACTTGCTATTTCCATCAATTGTCAGACAAAATAGCGGGAATCGAGCGGGATTCGGCGGCAACAACCATGAATGACACCGGACAAACCTCTGCGCTATCGGTTCTCTGCCTCGCGCTGCTTGGCCTGTCAACGAGGACGCCGGCGGCCGACTACGTCCGATCGACGTTTGGAACGCTCGCGGATGGACAGACTGTCGAGGCAATCACGCTGACGAATACGCACGGAGTGAGCGTGCGATTGATCGCGCTCGGCGCAGGCGTGCAGATGCTCGTGGTACCGGATCGTCACGGCAAGGCGGCGGACGTCGTGCTCGGCTACGCAAATCTGCAGGACTACGTCAGCAAACCGCAATATTTCGGCTCCACCGTGGGGCGCTTTGCGAATCGAATTGCGAAGGGCCGATTCTCTCTCGACGGCAAAGACTACCAACTCGCAACGAATGACGGTCCAAACTCTCTGCACGGCGGAGTCCGCGGACTCGACAAGGTGGTTTGGACGGTCGACCAAGTCAGCCGTGGAGCGAGCGCCGGGGTGACGTTCCGCTACGTGAGCCCGGACGGCGAGGAGGGCTACCCTGGCACGCTGACCGTGACCGCCACGTATCGCTTGAGTGAAGCCAACGAAGTCCTCGTCGATTACCGCGCGACCGTCGATAAACCCACGATCGTCAACATCACGAACCACAGTTATTTCAATCTCGCGGGTGAAGGCTCGATGGGCGGAGTCATGAGTCAGCTGCTGACGCTGCCGGCGCAACAGTACACGCCCGTCGACGCGACGCTGATTCCGAGAGGGGAGTTTCGCAGCGTTGCGGGTACAGCATTCGATTTTCGACATGCCAAGGCAATTGGTCGTGACATACGCAGCGGCGGCGACGAGCAAATCCTTTATGGGAAAGGTTACGACCATAACTGGGTGATCAGCCGGGCACCGGCACAGAATCCAAGATTGGTCGCGCGCGTCGAAGATCCGGTGTCCGGGCGCGTCCTGGAAATTCTCTCGAATCAGCCTGGAATTCAGTTCTATTCCGGGAATTTTCTCGACGGCACCGTCGTCGGGAAATCCGGACGAACCTATCGACAAGGCGATGCGTTCGTCCTCGAGCCGCAACTGTTTCCGGATACGCCCAACCAACCCTCTTTCGGCTCGGCACGGTTGCAGTCCGGCGAGACCTACGTGAACCAGATCATTTATCGTTTTTCGACCGCCACGCATTGACGGTAAGGACTTGGAGCTCTCCATGCGAATCTCCCCTCGGACCGTCGCCCCGTGAATTCGGTGCGACGCCGCGTGCTTTGCGACTGGGGCAGCAGCCGCTTGCGGGCGTTTTTGGACGTCGACAAGACGATCGTCGACCGGCGCGAGGGACCGGGCATCGCTACCCTCGAGGTGCCCCCGATAGTCGCGCTGCGCGCCGTAATCGGTCCCTGGCGCGAATCCGGGGACTTGGGCCCGATCGTCATGTGCGGAATGGTCGGCTCGCGCAACGGTATCATTGAAGTTCCGTATGTGGCCGCTCCGGTCGGCTCACGAGTATGGGCGGATCATTGCGTGTCGCATCGAGCCGATGAATTCAATCTGACAATTGCTCCTGGGGTGCGCGGGCGTAGCTGTTCAGGCGCGCCGGATGTCATGCGCGGCGAGGAAGCCCAGATATTTGGCGCATTTCTTTTTCATGCACCACTCAGACAGGGCCATCACTTGCTGCTGCTGCCAGGCACGCACAGCAAATGGGTCGACGTGCGCGATGGGGAACTCACCAGCTTTCAGACGTTCATTACGGGGGAACTATTCGCGTTATTGCGAGATCGCTCCTCACTGCTGCGGGCCGGTGCATCCAACGGAGAGTCCGACGCGGGATTCGCAGCCGGCCTCGAGCGCGGCGGCCGTGCCGGTGCCGCACAATCATTGTTTGAAACGCGCAGTGCCCAATTGTTACTGGACCGGACACAGGGCTGGGCGCGCGGCTTCCTATCGGGCGTGCTCATCGGCGATGAGGTCGCGACGGTTTTGCGGGCTCGCACGATTCGTGGACCGGTGACCGTGGTAGGGGAGCGCGAGTTGTCGGCCCTTTATCGGCAGGCGCTCGGCGCCATTGGTATCGAGACGGCGCAGCTCGATGGCGACCAGTGCGCGATCGCCGGGTTACGGCTTCTGGCCACCGATGCAGAGCGAGTCAATTGAAATGCGCATCTCGCAGCTACTGACGCAAGGCGCCGCCCCAATCATCGCGATTCTTCGGGGACTGACGCCGAGCGACGTCCTTGCGATCGGCACCGCGCTTGTCGATGCCGATATTCGGATGATGGAAGTCCCCTTGAATTCGCCCGAGCCGCTGGCGAGCATCGCGCGGCTGCGCGGTCAATTCGGCAGCGACGCGGTGATCGGTGCGGGCACCGTGATGACCGCCGAGGCCGTCGATGCGGTCGAGAAAGCGGGGGGGCGAATGATCGTCTCGCCGAATGTCGACCCGCAGGTCATTGCGCGTGCCGTGGAACGGGGTTTGGAGCCGCTGCCCGGCTTCTTGTCGGCGACCGAGGCGTTCCTCGCGATAGGCGCGGGGGCTACTCGATTGAAATTATTTCCGGCGAGCTCATTAAATCGCTCCCATATCCGCGCAATTCGCGAAGTGTTGCCCGCAGGCATCGAGATTTGGGCCGTCGGCGGAACCGGCGCGCACGATCTGGCGCAGTGGCTCGAGTGCGGCGCGCGCGGCATTGGTGTCGGCGGATCGCTCTACAAGCCGGGCGACACCGCGGAGAGTGTCGGCCAACGCGCGAAGGTATTGATCGAGGCCTGGCGCTCAGCGACGGTGAGCAGCGCCGACGCCGGCTCGCCCAAGTGATGCATACATCCACCGAACTCGCTGGGAGATCCTCAATGAATCGCATTGCGGCCGGACTGATCGGCATTGGTTTGATGCTCTTCGCACCGTCTTCCTTTGCCGCCGCGCGTCAGCGCTGGACTGCCCAAGAGGCCAACGCGTGGTATGCGGCTCAGCCCTGGCCCTTGGGCAGCAACTATATTCCGGCGAGTGCGATCAACCAGCTCGAGATGTGGCAGGCCGACACGTTCGATCCGCAGCGCATCGATGTCGAGCTCGGATGGGCGCAGCAACTGGGCATGAACACGATGCGGGTTTTTTTGCACGACCTGCTCTGGCAGCAAGATGCGCGCGGCTTTAGGCAGCGCATCGGCACCTTTCTGGATATCGCCGCGAAACACGGCATCAGACCGGTGTTCGTGCTGTTCGATTCCTGCTGGGATCCGCGGCCGAAGCTCGGTCCGCAGCGTCCCCCGATTCCCGGCGTTCACAATTCCGGATGGATGCAGAGCCCGGGCGCGCCCGAACTCGCGGATCCGGCCAGCTACCCGAAATTGCGCGCCTATGTCGAAGGTGTGGTCGGTGCCTTCGCGTCCGACCCACGAATTCTTGCCTGGGACGTCTGGAATGAGCCGGATAACCACGGGCCACCCGATTACGCAGCATACGAGGCACCTGACAAATTCAATTTGGTCGCGAATTTATTGCCGCAGGTTTTCTCCTGGGCGCGCTCGCAGAATCCGACCCAACCCCTGACCAGCGCTCTATGGGATCATGACGACTGGACGCCCACGGCAACTTTCAATGCCGTTGAAGCCGTGCAAGTGGCACAGTCCGACATCGTCTCGTTTCACGACTACAACTGGCCCGAAAAATTCCAGTCGAGAATGCACCAACTGTCGCAATACGGGCGGCCGGTCATTTGCACCGAATACATGGCGCGCAGTGCAGGCTCGACGATCGATACCGTGTTGCCGATCGGTAAGAAGGCCAACATCGGGATGATCAACTGGGGGTTCGTGGTCGGAAAAATCCAGACCAATCTCCCTTGGGATTCTTGGCAACGTCCCTACACGCTGCAGCAGCCCCCCGTGTGGTTCCACGATTTATTGCGAGCGGATGGTTCCCCGTATCGCAGTCGCGAGGCCGAGATTCTTCGCACATTAAGTGCGCTCCCGAAAGGGGCAATTGACGCCGGGCATTGAAGGCAGCACGGTCTTGGCGGATCGCCGCCGATCGCGCATTTCTTCCACGGCGGGTTGCGTGCAATTCCGGACGAGCGGACCACTTTGCGGACGTGGCGGGGCGGCGCAAACGGCATAGTCAATTGTCTGACAAAATTAACTTGTCAGACATGAAAAACGGGATTATAAGATCCCCAATAGGCTGGTATGGGCGTGAAGCCCGACCCCTGCCAATAACGAGCCAAGTAGAAAACGGGGGAATGTAAATGAACATTAAGGCGATAGTGACGCCCATGTCGGCGTCGGTTCTCACACCGTACCGCAAGCGCGAAGCCAGCATCATTCATGCCGCGGTGCAGGCGCCGCGCGGCGTGATGCCGGCGGACCTCTACGAGGCATCCGCGCAGGATGTGCAAGAGACGAAAAAAAAAGGAGCTCCAATTGGCCGGAACGGACCTGCAAATATGCATTGGAGGGAGCACCCCATGAATCGCTATGGTTTTCAGCAAACCTTGCTTGCCGCCCTGACCGCTGCGGCGTTGCTGCCGGCGGCGTATGCGTCAGCGGATACCGCGCAAAACGCAGGGCAGTCGACCGTCGACCAATCCACTCCGCCTGCCGCAGCCGCGACAGCGGGAAAGAAACCTGATACCAAAACGGATAACCCTACCGAATTGAGTGAAGTCACCGTGACCGGCATCAGGGAGAGCTTGAAAAGCGCGCAGACCATCAAACAGGAATCGCAGATGGTGGTCGATGCGATCGTCGCCGAAGATATCGGCAAGCTGCCGGACCCCAGCGTGGCCGATGCACTACAGCGCATACCCGGCGTGCAGGTCGCTCAGCAGAGGCAAGGTGGCGAGACCGATACGGTAGTGATCCGTGGGCTGCCGAATGTGGTAACAACTTTGAACGGCAATGAGACATTCAGCGGCATCGGCCGGAGCTTCGCCTTCCAAAATATGCCCGCCACGGCGGTCAGAACGATCGAGGTATACAAAACCAGCGACGCCAGTCTTCCGCTAGGCGGTATTGCGGGATACGTCGATATGGAATTGTTCAAGCCATTCGACTTCCAAGGCGCCAAAGTTGCGGGAACACTGACAGGTACGTATGCCGACTATGCCGGACACACCGATCCCTCCGGCAGCCTGTTGTTGAGCGATCGCTGGGAGACGGGAATTGGCGACGTCGGCGCACTGGTCCATTTCGGCGAAAATACCCAGCACTACAATGACAGCATCGTCTGGGATTACATTCCGCAAGTAATGAACGGCGCCTCCGGAAATCCAATTCGAACGGCGAACGGAGATCTCATCGCTGCGCCGCAAAATATCGGCTCGAACTACAACATCGGGTATCGCACGCGGCCGGAGATGAACTGGGCGCTCCAATGGAGGCCAAATGACAATACAGAAGCTTATCTGACCGGCGTAACGGATTGGTACGAAGACAAGTTAAACAACTCGTTTTTTTTCTCTCAACCGGTGGCGCAGAACATTCCGCCGACAGCCTATACCGTCTCCAAGGATTGTTATGCCGATCAGCTTCAGGGCGCATATTATGGGCAAACAATCTGTAATCTCGCTAGCGCAACTTTTGTCGGCAATAATTTCGCAGATTCGAGCCCTCATGCCATAGAAGACTGGGGAAGCGACAGACAGTATAATGTTGGAGTCAAATGGCACGAAGGTTCATTGAAGCTGTCGACCGAATTGAGTCGTACTATCTCTTCGTCAATGTACGAAGAGTTGGGTATCGATACGCCTCTAAACGGGTCGGTGACGACCAACTGGAAAAGTACCGGTCAGGAGCTCTCCTGGAATTTAGGCGGAGCGCCGCAGTTGAATCCCAACAGCTTCTACCTGAGCGGGCTGTTCGAGCCATGGAACCAAGCCAAAGCGTCGGAAAACGCATGGCGGAGCGATGGCGTGTGGAGCTTAGACTTAGGTCCGCTGAAGGATCTGCAATTCGGCGTTCGCTACGCCGACCACACGGCCGACTATATCTCCGGCAATAACGGTTACACCCAACCCCCCAAGCCGGTGCCCAACTACAATGCGGCATTTCCAAACTCGCAGTGCTTGATACCTGGCACACCGCTGGCGCCCAGCTATTTGTCGACCTGTCTTAACTATGTTTTGAGCAACGCCGACCAACTTCGCTCGTTTTACGGACTCCCCCGCGGCCTGTATCCGTACAGTCCGGTTGCCGGCAGTTTGTTCAACATCGAGGAAAAACGTTGGGCGGGCTATCTACAAACCTCGTACGGCACGGAATTATTTGGCATACCAGTCAGCGGCCTGATCGGGATCCGCGCCGAACACCTCAAGCGCGACTTAAGTGCATATGCATACGATAATACGACAGGCGTCAATTCACCATTGAATCTCAACACGAATGGCAATGTGTATCTGCCGAATTTCAGTTCGATTTTTCGATTGACCGACACCCTTCAGGCGCGTGTGATTTGGGCAAAGACCGTAACCTACCCGGATTTCGCATCATTAAATCCGTCCTTGAGTTTTACGCCTCCGCAAATCAACACGGAAGGCTTCGGCAACAGCGGTAACGCTTATTTGACGCCGACGAAATCAAACAACACCGATGCGACACTGGAATGGTATTTCTCCGATGTTGGCTCTCTCACGGCAGGCGTCTTTTATCGCGGCATCAATGGTTATACCCAGCAATTCAATTCGCGAGAAGCGATCGATGGCTACGAAATTACCGTTACCCAGCCAGAAAGTGCGGGCAGTGGGCATCTGGAAGGTCTAGAAACCGCGTATCAGCAAAGCTATAGCTTTCTCCCTGGACTGTGGAGCGGATTGGGCACCGAAGTGAACTACACCTACATCACCGGCTCGACCTTGGGGCCGCAGTCGGTCGGCGGTCCGGTTGTCAGTGGTCCATTGCAAAATGTATCCAGGAACAACTACAACGTCGTACTTTTCTATGAAAAATACGGCATTGCCGCGCGCCTGGCCTATGGCTATCGTGGAAAGTATATCGGAGGGTTCGCAACGCCGAATGTTGCGGGTATCTATGTCATAGACAAGCCCGCCAATAAATTGGATTTGTCCATCGGTTACGATGTCACCGAGTATTTGACGGCCGTTTTCCAGGCAACCAATCTAACCGGCTCAAACAACCTATCGTACTGGGGTCGAACGGACATACCACAGAACGTGGAATTCATCGACAAGACTTTTGGCCTGGGTTTGCGATTCAAATTCTAGTGCGACGCGAAACGAAGCAACTTCGCAGTTACAGCTCGGCGCATTATACCTACGGAGCATCGTTATGCGCACTTCGATAGTCCGAGGGATTGTTATGGTCGGCAGTGTTTTTGGTTTGCACTCTGCCGACGCGACTGCCACATTCACCAATCCCATCTTCACCGGCCAAGACCCATGGGTGACCTTGGTCGGCGGCATTTACTACTACTCCGAATCCTACTGCGGCGTGGCGGACGTCTGTGTCAAGTCCTCGCCAACCTTGACCGGGCTCACTTCCGCTCCCTGGGTCGGGGTTTGGAATCACGGCCAGAATACCGATCCCAACGGCGGCGATATCTGGAAGCCGCAAATTCATTACATCAACCGCAATTGGTACATCTATTACGCTGCCGATAACGGAAACAACAACAATCATCACCTCTTCGTTCTGCAGGCCAGCTCGGGCAACCCAGTCGGCAGCTACGTCGAAGGCGGCACCGGCCTGCCGCATGGGCAGCTGAATGAAAGCAGCGGTGTGTGGGCGATTGACCCGAACGTTTTTACAGCAGCAGACGGCAATCTGTATATCACCTTCTCTTGTACCAACCAGGCGAACTCCAATTTTCCACAGAATATTTGCCTGGCAGCGATGAGCGATGCGCTCACCATCGGCGGGGCCACCGTCTACATCTCCACGCCGGAACGTTATTGGGAGACCCGCACCCAACCCATCGAAGAAGGCCCGGTCGGCTATACCCGCAATGGCAACACCTATATCACTTTTTCGAGCAGCGCTTCCTGGGTTGCCGCCGCTTACGCCGTGGGCGTTTTGACGAACACGACCAAAACGAAGATCAGGGATCCCACCAAGTGGAGCAAGCGGGGCCCCATTTTCGACAGCCACGATCAGGCGTACGGACCAGGCAGCGTCGTTTTCGTGCCGTCCGTCGATGGCTCGGAATATTGGGTGCTGTACCATGGTATCGACAGCACCACCGGCGCTTGCGCCGTGTCGGCATACAATTGCCGAGATATCCGTATGCAACGGATGTTTTTCAACTCCGCCGGCTATCCGGTGCTGGGTTATCCGGTCGATCCGCAGGTCGCCCTAACCGATCCCGCTGGGGAAAACGGCGCTCCCTCTGGGCAGACGCTAGCCGCCGGTTTCGGCAATGCGTGGGGCGATGCCGCGACAGGTGCGCCGGGGCCGGGAAAGACCGTCGGCAATTGGACATGGGCGAGCGGCAACGCCGCGACGAGTTCCACCGGAGGCGCATGGGACCAGCTTTTCACCCAGGGCAACCCCAACCCGCAAAACTTCGAGGTGCACGTCGACGTGCAGTGGCAGGCGACGGGCAACTCCCAGGCCTTTCCCAAGTACGGTGTTTATTGCTCCTACGACACCACGAACAATCATGCCGAATTTTTTCTCGACGTGATCAACATGGTACTGGCCACCCACGCTGTCGTGGGAGGGGTCGATCAAGGCTGGCAAAACAGCAAATTGCCGGCCGGTTTCGATAAAACGCAGCCGCATTCCCTGGATTGCAGCAAGGATGGAAGCACTTACACCTTCATCTTGGACAAGGACTCGAGTAACCCCGTCGATAGCCAGCGGACTTTCAGCCTGACCAACGGGCAGGCGGGGCTGGTCGTTGTCGATACGATGGCCAGCTACAGCAATCTGACTGTCGAGCCGAAGACTTATATGAAAAAGAGAGCCTTCGTGGATTCGTATGGCGTGCGCTGGGAGACCGGCACGGAGTGACTGGTGCATGTCCACTGCGTTGTAGCCCGCCGCCCGATAAAGGACGCGATTTGATCGTCTCTCACGCCTACGATGCCCTAAATGACGCCAGGCCGACGCTTCGGCTATCGGAAGTGACTTGGAGCGCCGACGGCTGGCCGCACGCGAATTTATAGCATGCACCTCGCAACCATCGATATCGTCGTGCTGGTCGTCTATGCGTTCGGGCTGTTTTTTCTCGCCCAGTTCGTCTCGCGGGACAAAGCCGGCGCCGAGAAGACCTCGAGCGACTATTTTCTGGCTTCAAAATCGCTTCCCTGGTGGGCGATCGGCGCCTCGCTGATTGCCGCCAACATATCCGCCGAACAGATCGTCGGCATGTCCGGCTCTGGCTACGCGATCGGGCTGGCAATTTCGTCATATGAATGGATGGCCGCGCTTACCTTGCTGATCGTCGGAAAGTTCTTCCTGCCGATCTTTCTCAAGAACAAGATTTATACGATGCCGCAGTTCCTCGAGCAACGCTACGGCACGCGCGTTCGAACCCTGATGGCCGTGTTCTGGCTGGGGCTTTATGTCTTTGTCAATCTCACGTCGATCCTCTGGCTTGGGTCCATTGCGGTGGAACGCGTAACCGGCATCAGCCAGGAGGCGGCCCTGGTCTTACTCGGCAGCTTCGCATTGGCGTACCAATTTAAGGGGGGCCTCAAGGCGGTGGCGCTGACCGATATTGTGCAGGTCAGCTTGCTGGTTGCCGGAGGACTGGCCATATCGTTGCTGACACTCGGCAGAATCGGTGCGGGCCACGGCGTAGTTGCGGGATTCCTCACGCTCGCCAGACGCGCACCGGAACATTTCCATATGATCCTTCCGCGCAGCAGCGAATACTACAAGGACCTGCCCGGTATATCGGTGCTGGTGGGCGGGCTCTGGGTCATGAACCTCAGCTATTGGGGGTTCAATCAATACATCATTCAGCGCGCATTGGCCGCCAAGAGCCTTCTCGAAGCTCAAAAGGGCGTAATGTTTGCGGCGTATTTGAAGCTGCTGATCCCGGCAATCGTCGTGTTGCCCGGCATCGCGGCGGTGCTGCTCGCGCCGAACCTGACGAGACCGGATCAAGCGTATCCGGCAATGATGTCTCTGTTGCCGCCCGGCCTGCTCGGCCTGGTCTTTGCCGCACTCGTCGCAGCCGTGGTCGCCTCGACGGCGTCGAAGATCAACTCGATCGCGACGATCTTTACGCTCGATGTATGGAATCAACGCGCCGGTGTGCGCAGCGAACGAGAACTCGTGAGCGTAGGGCGAATCGTCGCCGTCATCGCGGTTTTGTTGGCCATCATCGCTGCGCGCCCGCTGCTCGGCCGCTTCGACCAGGCCTTTCAATTCATCCAGGAATACACGGGCTTCTTCACGCCCGGAATCGTCGTCATTTTCCTTTTGGGGCTATTTTGGAGACGTGCGACCGAATTGGCAGCGCTGAGCGCCGCAATCGGGTCCTTCGTGCTGTCCCTGGCGCTCAAAGTCATTTGGCCGACGCTGCCTTTCATGGATCGCGTCGGCTTGGTGTTCTGCGCGACCTTGGCGCTCAGCGTTGTGATTTCCGTCGCGCGGCCTGAACGTCGGGCCAATAATCGCGTTAATACTGCGGACGTGGGTTATTCAACGACAACGGGATTTGCGATCGGTTCTGCGGGCGTCGCGATCATCCTCACTGCCTTGTACTTCACTTGGTGGTGAATGGCGGGCGCGTTGCAATTCCGGCTGTCGAGTCGCATGACTTGTGCTCTGATATATTTGTCTGAGGATCTCGCGATGGTAAAGGTTGAGCTCTTATGAACAAATTGCCATCAAACGGCGCTTCAGGGATTGGTCCGGCAAAAGCCTTGCCCAAACTGCGCTCGCGCGCATGGTTTGACGATCCCTCCAATCCGGATATGACGGCGCTCTACGTCGAGCGATACACCAATTTCGGCATCTCGATCGAAGAATTGCAATCCGAGAGACCCATCATCGGTATCGCACAGACGGGCAGTGATTTGTCGCCGTGCAACCGGCACCATCTGGTCCTCGCGGCTCGGGTCCGAGAGGGTATTCGCGATGCGGGCGGCATCGCGATCGAATTCCCCGTCCATCCGATTCAAGAGACGGGGAAACGGCCGACAGCCGGACTGGACCGTAATTTGGCGTATCTCGGGCTGGTGGAAGTGCTCTTCGGATATCCCCTAGACGGTGTCGTCCTGACAATTGGTTGCGATAAGACGACGCCAGCTTGCCTGATGGCGGCGGCCACTGTGAATATTCCGGCAATCGCCTTGTCGGTCGGCCCGATGTTGAATGGCTGGTTCAAGGGCGTGCGCACGGGCTCTGGAACCATCATCTGGAAGGCACGAGAGATGCTCGCCAAGGGAGAGATCGACTACGGCGGTTTCGTCAAGCTCGTGACATCCTCGACCCAGTCGACCGGTTACTGCAACACCATGGGAACGGCGACGACGATGAATTCCTTGACCGAGGCGCTCGGCATGTCCTTACCGGGATCGGCCGCGATTCCGGCTCCGTATCGTGAGCGGCAGGAATGCGCTTATTTGACCGGTAAAAAGATCGTGGAAATGGTGGCGGCGGATCGCAAGCCTTCCGACATTCTCACACGAGACGCGTTCATCAATGCGATTCGGGTGAATTCCGCAATCGGCGGATCGACCAATGCGCCAATCCATCTTAATGCGATTGCGAGGCATATCGGAGTTGAGCTGTCCGTCGACGACTGGCAGACCTACGGACTGCATGTACCGCTGCTGGTCAATCTGCAACCCGCTGGAGAGTATTTGGGAGAAGATTATTATCGCGCGGGAGGCGTTCCGGCGGTCGTGGCGGAATTGATGCAACACGATCTGATCTACGAGGGTGCTTTGACCGCGAATGGTCGTACGATCGGTGAGAATTGCCACGGAGCGGCCATCGAGAATACCAGCGTAATCCGGCATTTCGACACTCCATTGAAGCGTGATGCGGGCTTTACGGTGCTGCGCGGTAATTTGTTCGATTCCGCCATCATGAAGACCAGCGTGATCTCGGATGAGTTTCGATCGCGCTATCTGTCAAATCCGCAAGATCCGGACGCATTCGAAGGACGCGCGATCGTGTTCGATGGTCCTGAGGACTATCACGCGAGGATTGACGATCCGAATTTGGGTGCCGACGAGCGAACCATCTTGGTGATCCGAGGCGCGGGTCCCATCGGCTACCCCGGAGCGCCGGAAGTTGTCAACATGCGGCCGCCGATCAGTTTGATACACAGGGGTATTAACCAGCTGCCCTGCGTTGGTGACGGCCGGCAATCCGGGACCTCCGGGTCCCCATCCATTCTCAACGCGTCACCCGAGGCCGCCGCCGGCGGGGGTCTCGCACTGGTTCGAAGCGGAGATACGGTCCGCATTGACCTGCGACGTGGGGAGGCGAATCTGGTGATCGATGACGCGGAGTTGGAAAACCGCCGCAAAGCGCTGGTAGCGGCGGGGGGATACCCGTATCCCGCTAGTCAGACTCCCTGGCAAGAATTGCAGCGAGGTACCACGGGCCAACTGGACACGGGCGCGGTGCTCGAACCCGCCGTGAAGTACCAGCGGCTCGCGCAGAAAGTGGGTGTACCTCGGCATAGCCACTGATGTCCGTTTACCAGGTCGTGGAACGCCAGCAACGTGACCTTCTCGGTGAAGGGCCGTTGTGGTCGTCGCGCGACGGCGCCGTATATTGGGTGGATATTCTCGCACCTGCGCTGCACCGCCTGTCGTTGATCGACGCCAGCTTAACTACATGGCGCATGCCTGAAATGATTGGCTGGGTCATTGAGCGCGCGAGAGCACCTGGATTCATCGCCGGATTTCAAAGCGGTTTTGCCGAACTCATCCTGGACCCGCTGCAGATTCGCCCTATTTCCGACCCGGAACCGCATTTGCCGACTAACCGTCTGAATGACGCGAAGGCCGATCGGGCCGGGCGCATCTGGGCAGGATCCATGCCTGTCACGGCAGATATCCCGAGCGGCGGCTTCTACCGATTGAATCCGGATCATTCCGTGGTCGCGATGGACAGTGGCTATGTGATCGCCAACGGACCCGCATTCAGTCCCGCGCAAGACTATCTGTATCACACGGATTCGGGCCGCGGCGTGGTTTATCGCTTTGGCCTCAACCCCGACGGCACTCTTGGAGAGCGCATCTTGTTTCTGAAGTTCGAAGCGGGCTGGGGAAAGCCGGACGGAATGACCGTGGACGCGGACGGAGCTTTGTGGATCGCTCATTGGGGTGCGGGACGCGTGAGCCGGTTCACGCCGGACGGCAAGCTTGATCGGGTTATTCACCTGCCCACCTCACAGGTCACGAGCTGCGCATTCGCCGGCGAACATTTGGATCGGATGTTCGTAACATCGGCAGCAATCGATAATGAGCAAGATCCCTTAGCGGGTGCGCTGTTCGAAATTGATCCGGGTATACGCGGTCTGGCGCCGGGGCAATTCGCCGGATAGGGGTCGCCGAGCGTCGGCGTCCCGTGGCATGCCGCCCCAGGTGACTAAACGTTTGCCAAGCGGTTCGGTCGCTAGCCAATAAGTTTAACCTGGGATTTGATGTGCGGCCTGTCTGCGGTCAAAGCGTGTTGGCGCAATACGGGAGCCGTCGTTGATTGTTGCCGGTCCCGGCTCGGTGAACAACCGAATTGGATACGATACAGCTGCGAAAAGTATTCCGGCGACGAAAAGCCGCAGGCGACCGCTACATCCATCACCCGAAGCTCTGTTTGCTGGAGTAATTGATGGGCTCTTGCAATGCGGATTTGTCGGTAGTGCTGCAACAGCGTACATCGCAACGCGTCTCGAAATCGACGCTCTATTTGGCGCAGCGAGAGTCCCAGGTGTTGGGCGATTTCGCGGCAGGTCAGCGGCTCCTCCACGTGCTTCCTCATAATTGATTCAGCCTGACAGACTGCACTATCCGAACTCGATAACGCTGAAGTTGCAGCAGCCCGTTGCTCCGTCTGCGCAGCCCGCGGCCGTCCGAGCAGCAAGTGGTCGGCAACTTCGCTAGCTAGATTCGAATCAGCATGCCGACCGATCCATGCAACCATCAAGTCGAGGATCGCGGACGCGCCCGCGCAGCTGATTCGACCATGTCCATGCGCGTAGAGTTGGGTGAGGGCGTTCGTCTTAGGGTAGTGCTCTTGAAAGCCGCAAATGTTGTCCCAATGGACGGCAACTGACTGGCCGTCGAGTAGCCCGGCCTTGGCAAGTACCAAGCTGCCGTTTTCGATACCGCCGATCTCGGTACCGGATTTTGCCATGCGCTTGAGCCAACGAACGACTTTGCGATCGCTTTCGCCGCGATGTGGATCAAAGCTTGCTAGAACGAACACGGTTTTGCAGCCCGCGGCATTGCTCAAGTCGCCATCGACGGTGACCAGCCGACCGTTGCTGGCGCGAACAGGCTGGCCGTCCTCGGAAATGATCGTCCAGTCGAACACTGTCCGCTGCGCGAGCCAGTTCGCGATGAATAGTGGTTCCGTCGCGGCCGCGATGCCGAGGTTGGAAAACTCAGGCAGGAGCAGAAAGGCCACGTTACGCACCCGCACCTCCCGGACTGGCAATGAATGCAACCTAAGGCGTATTCACCGTCCCCGCCTGTTGGAAATCGTCATGAGGATGTCGAAATTCTCCCATTTGACCTCCCGAGCGGGTCCGGCAGGAAGCACTAAAATTGTGCACGCCGAACGAGGAAGCGCTTTCGGGCAGAAGCAGGAATCTTTGTCCGCGAAGCGCCGATAAAATCGACACCGTTATGACGCTTTTCAGTAGGTGGGCCAATAGTGATCGCTATAGATTCCAATAATAAATATTTCTAGGGATGGTTCTCGCATGCATTCCGATTCAAGGTTGTCTTACGCCATAGCCGTAATTCTGAGTGGATCGACCGCCGGTCTTGCAAGCGCATCGCCGACCACCGACACCTCGGACGATTCGATCCAAGAGATCATGGTGACCGCGCAACGCCGCTCGGAAAATATTCAGGACGTACCCATCACGATTCAAGCCTTTACTTCAGAGACCCTTAATCAGTTGAACGTCGCCACGTTCGACGACTTCGCCAAATATATACCGAATGTTACAACAGCCAACTTGGGTCCGGGCCAAAACAGCATTTTCATGCGTGGACTGTCCGTTGGCGTCGGCATCCCGCAAGGCACTGGCACTACGGGCCCGATACCGAACGTTGCGGTCTATCTTGACGAGCAGTCGGCCGCGCTGCCCGGCCGAAACCTCGACGTCTATGCGGCCGATATGGAGCGCATCGAAGTGTTGGAGGGCCCGCAGGGCACGCTTTTCGGTTCAGGCGCCGAGGCAGGCGTCCTGCGTTACATCACCAACAAACCCAAGCTCGATACCACAGAGGGTATCGTCAACGCGGGATATAGCTACACGGCTCACGGCGACCCGAATGCCAACGTCGATGCAGCGCTCAACATACCGCTCATCCCGGACACTTTGGCCATTCGCGGCGTGATCTATGTCGACAGCCGCGGCGGCTATATCAACAATGTGCCGGCAACGTTCGCTCGCCAGGGTACCGACGAGGGACTCAGCCGCGAGAACGGCGGGGTCGTTCCGACCAACAGCGTGTCGATCAACAACAATGACCTAGTGGGCAACGCCATTAATCCGGTAAGGTATCAGGGACTGCGACTGTCCGCCCTATACAAGTTCAACGACGATTGGAGCGCTTTGCTCCAGCAGAGCTATCAGAACATGGATGCCCAAGGCGTCTTCTATCAGATGCCGCGCGGCCCCGAGGGAGTCCATTTCGATAGCCTGGGCCAGCCGCTGGGAGGTGAGCCGTTGCCGCCGCTGTCAGTGACCATCTTCAATCCGTCTTACGACAAGGACAAATTTGAAGACACTTCACTCACGGTCAACGGCATCGTGGGGGATTTGAAATTGGTCTACTCGGGTAGCTACCTGGTGCGCGACATCCAGCAGCAGCAGGATTACACCAATTACTCCCGCGGCGTGTACGGTTACTATTACCAATGCACCGGCGTGACCTACTCGAAGTTCGCTGGTAACAAGAATTCCACGTGCTATTCGCCGTCGTCGGTCTGGAGAGAAACAGAGAAGAATACCCATCAGAGCCACGAATTCCGCGTAAGCACTCCGGCTGACTGGAGAATTCGTGGCATCGGAGGCCTCTACTGGGAAAGTTTCAAGATATACGATGATACGGACTGGCTCTTCAAATCAGTCCCTACATGTTCACCAACGTATAACGCCAACTGTTTCAATAACTTGGAGCCTTGGCCCGGTTCTACGGCTAACGACCCGAACGAGCGCAACGATAACGACGGCTTCTTCAACGACGCGACCCGCACCATTACGCAGCGGGCGGCGTTTGGCTCGTTCGACGTCGATATTATTCCGAAGACTTTGGTCTTTACCGCAGGCACGCGCTACTATCACTTTGACGAATCCGAGCTCGGCGGCAACGTCAGCAGTTTTTTTTGCAAGCACTTTGCCCCAACCACCTACTACGGCCCATGTACTTCCGCCACCAACGGAAACGGTGAGGCGGGAGGTTCCGGTATTCCGGGCAGCGCCCCGGCCGGTACCGACCTCAACGTCGCGAGCTACAATCATTCTCACTATCAGGGTTTCAGAAGCCGTGCGAATTTAAGCTGGCACGTAAACGACGATCAGCTCCTGTACTTGACCTGGTCGCAGGGCTTTCGGCCGGGTGGCTTTAATAGAGGACAGCATTTCACGCAGCCTGACGCTTCCGGGGCTTATCAGTATGCAACGCCGACGAACTACAGCCCGGATACACTGACCAATTACGAAATAGGGTGGAAGACCGAATTCTTCAATCGTCGTCTCCAGGTCAATGGGGCCATATATCGGGAAGACTGGAAGAATACCATTGTCGAATTCCTCGACCCGCAGCAGGGCTTTGGCAATTTGATATTTATTACCAATGGTCCCGACTACCGAGTGAAAGGCGGCGAGCTCCAGATCACCGGTCGCGTAACCGATGGATTGACGGTCCAGGCTGCCGCGTCGTACAACAAAAGCTACGAGTCAAATTCCCCGTTTCTAGTGAATAACAATGCCGCAAGTCCGAATTTCCGCAAACCAATCACATCGATTCCCAATGTGTATGGTCTGCAGGGCAGTCCATTGGGGGAGTCACCGTTGTTTCAGGGGAATATTCGGATTCGATACGAATTTCCGCTCGGTGACTATAAAGCTTTCGGCCAAGCGGGCGGACAGTATTACGGCGGCTCCCAGTCTACGGTAGGTGAAGTCAATAATTATTACATGCCCGGCTGGGCGACCTTTGATTTATCGGCCGGGGTTGCAAGAGACGCATGGAACGTGCAATTCTTCGCGCAGAATGTAGCCAACAGAATAGCCAGTGTCTACACCAATGCGGCTCAATTTATACTGGCGGAGACGCCATTGCGGCCAAGAATAGCCGGCGTCAAGTTTAGCTTCAAATTTTGACATGTACCTCGAAGGCCAGCCCGGAATTGCGGATCCAATTTACGTAAGTGCGCAAGCTTCGGACGATGCCGAACCGCGAGATGGTGTTGCTCACGACTCGGTGAAGCCGCGATCTCACAATAGGTTGGGCTTTGTTATGCGTGAACCATTTTTCCAGTTCATCGCACTGGGCCTTTTGATCTGGTTCGGCGTCGGATATTGGACTGCGCATAATGACCGCTATACG
The DNA here is from genome assembly GCA_963799885.1 of uncultured Gammaproteobacteria bacterium. Classification (GTDB taxonomy): domain Bacteria; phylum Pseudomonadota; class Gammaproteobacteria; order Steroidobacterales; family Steroidobacteraceae; genus Bog-1198. The sequence continues at coordinate 198,470 of CAWCYX010000014.1, forward strand.
ATCGACGTGGGGCCCGTGGAGCGCAACCGTATCGCGACCAGCTATCTTCAGCAGTACGGGGAGCTTCCCACACCTCAGCAGCTCCAAGGCTTGATTGACCGCCATATACGTGAGGAGATCTTCCTGCACGAGGGCCTCGCGCTCAATCTCGACAAGGATGATGAAATCGTCCGCCGACGCATCGTACAGAAAGCGGAGTTCCTAGCGACGAATCTCGCGGTACCTGAGCCGCCTTCGCCGCCCGTTCTCGATAGCTGGTATGCACGTAACAAGGACCGCTACCTCATATCCGAGCGAGCCGCTTTCAGCCAGGTCTACTTCTCCATTGATGAGAATGGCGAAGAGGCTGCTGACAGCCGGGCCATCGTCACGCTGAAAAAACTGCGCCGAGCGCGAGTCTCCCGTGCGCCAAATCTCGGCGATCCATTTCCCGGCCCAGCGGATGTAGCCGAGATCTCCCCGGAGGAGACGAGACGTATATTCGGAGAGTCTGACCTGTCGCAGGCTTTATTCACGATACCCACGGGGCAATGGATGGGGCCCTACCGTTCAGGCTACGGTTGGCACATTATATATGTCACCGGACGAAAAGCGCCCGTACTCCCGCAATTGACTGAAATCCACGAGCGCGTGCTGAGGGACTATCTGGACGAGCAGCGCCGCATTGTCAACGAGCGTAACTTGGAAAAATTACGCACCAAATATAAGGTGCACTATGACGGTTCGGTCCAGCAAGCCATTGCAGCAAAACCGAGCCTCGCTCCCGAACAGTCGGGAACGGAATAAGATGAGCGTTCGGCACTTGCGCGATCCCGGAGTCGGGGGTGCCGTACTTATCGTTATTTGGAGTCTCATCGGGTTGTCCGCGTCCGCCCACGAAGTCCGACCGGCGTTGCTCCAGATCACCGAGCGGCCGAACGGGCACTATGATGTGCTTTGGAAGCGGCCGAGCATGGGCTCCATGGCGGTGCACCTCGTGCCTGCCATCAGCGGCGGTGTGCTCAACCGTGCTCCTAGCTCGATTGAGACGGCGTCCAATTTTCAACTTCTTGTCTGGCGCAACCTCGATTCCGGTCCTGACGGACTCGATGGCCGAACGGTACAGATCGATGGCTTGAGCCAAACGATTACCGACGTCCTGGTCGCGGTAACGCTCAATGACGGCAGCTCGGTGCAGCAGATTCTGGATCCTCGGAATCCGAGCTTGACGCTCCACCTTCGCAACAATGGTATTACGGTGCCCGCCTACCTGACGCTCGGGATCGAGCACATTCTGACGGGTGTAGACCATCTATCCTTTGTGTTCGGTCTGATGTTGCTGGTGCCCCGGCGGATGGCCCTGATTAAAACCATAACCGCTTTCACCGTCGCGCATAGCATCACGCTCGCTGCCACTGCCTTGCACGCCATCACGGTCCGGCCGGCAGTGATTGAGGCGCTGGTTGCGCTCAGCATCGTGTTCGTGGCCGTCGAGGTCGTGCACCACTATCGAGGGCGCAACGGCCTTACGATGCGGTATCCATGGCTAATTGCTTTTACCTTCGGGCTCCTGCACGGTTCTGCCTTTGCGGGGGCGCTCGCGCAGATCGGGCTCCCGCGCCAGGCGATTCCATCGTCGCTGCTTTTATTCAATATCGGCGTCGAGCTGGGCCAGCTGATGTTCATCGGGGCCGTGCTCTGCGTTGGCTGGGCGTTGTGCAAATTGCCCCGGAAACTTCCAGCGTGGGCGCGCTGGGTGCCACCCTATGCCATTGGATCCTGCTCCGCCTTTTGGTTTCTGGAACGACTTCACATGGCCTTGAGTTGAGGTATTCATAGCTTTTCGGGGGATGTAGATGAGACACGTTATTGTGCTACCGGCAGCATTGGTCATCGCTTTGGCGGCTTCGGTTGGTAACGTACCGGCATTCTCCGAACCGCCGACCGTTAGCGTGAATCCGCAGCGCGAGGCATATTATGGCGATCTTCATCTGCACACGAGCTACTCGCTAGATGCGTATTTGTATGGGGGCGCAGCGGTTGGCCCCGACGATGCCTATCGGTTTGCCAAGGGAGACGTCGTCAACTATCTTGGGGATTCAACCCGGCGTCGCGAGCCGTTGGACTTCCTTGCGGTGACAGATCATTCGGAAAACATTGGCGTCTTCAATGAACTTGAGGATCCAAACAGCGCGGTCTCGAAGAGCGAGCTCGGTAAGGCAGTCAGAGTACTTCTTAATTCCATAACAGCGTCTGATGGTCGGAGAGATTTCACTCGATTCGAGAGCGGTAGTCTCGCGGAGCAAATGAACGTTCTATTCCGAGATTATCTGTCGGGTGATGGGAACAAGCTGCCGTCCGCGCTGCAGCCAGTATCGGCAGCGGCGTGGCAACGGGAGATCGACTTCGCCAATCGCAACTACGAGCCTGGGAAGTTCACCACCTTCATCGCGTATGAATGGACCGCCATCCCTTACGGCGCAAATCTCCACCGCAATGTAATCTTCAAGGGTAGTGTCGCGCCGTATCCGTTTAGCTCCCAGGAGTCGAAAGAGCCGAAGGATCTGTGGAATTGGCTGGAGAAGATTCGCAAAAACGGCTACGAGGCGCTCGCGATTCCCCACAATGGAAATGCGAGCAACGGCCTAATGTACGACTGGGTCGACGCTGGCTATCATATGGATCGTGCTTATGCCGAAGAACGTCAAGCGAATGAGCCGTTAAGCGAGATCTCACAAAACAAGGGGGCATCAGAGACGCATCCGCTGCTGTCGCCGAATGATGAGTTCGCCGATTATGAAATCTACGATTTCATGGAGAGGGACCGTCTTCAAGTTGGCCGATTACAGGGCTCTTATCTGCGCGATGCGCTGAGCGCTGGGTTGGTGCTGCAGCGCCAACTGGGGGCTAATCCCTTCAAATATGGGTTTGTCGGGGCGTCTGATCTTCACAGCGGCCTGTCGGTGAGTTCGCAGTCGGACTACACCGGTAGCTTGTGGGCGGGCAATGTGGGCAGTGGTAAACCGACCAAAGCAGAGGTCTCCAGAGATTTTGCCAGCGGTGGCAATATCAATGGAGGACTCGTTCTTAAGACGACTTCTGGAAATTTGACGGGGGTCTGGGCAGAAAGCAACACGCGTGAATCCATTTATGCCGCCTTGCGCCGCAGGGAGACTTTTGCCACCACCGGCACGAAATTGAGGTTCCGTTTGTTCGGAGCATGGGATTTCCCCGCTGATTTGTTTGGACGCAAAGAGTGGGTTACTACCGCTTATGCCAAGGGCGCGCCCATGGGCGGCGACTTGCCCGCAATGCCAGCGCAAGCACGCGGACCGACCTTTGCGATTTGGGCCGTGAAAGATCCCAACGCAGGCAACCTGGATCGTGCGCAAATCATCAAGGTCTGGGAGGAGAACGGCCAGCAAAAGGAGCGCGTGTTCGACGTGGTCTGGGCGGGACGCCGTAAACCTGATCCGACCACCGGGAAACTTCCCGCTCTGGGCAACACTGTCGATCTTACAACTGGGCTCTACACGAACCAAATCGGAGCAGCCGAGTTGAAGGCCGTCTGGATTGATCCGGATTTTGATTCGCATCATTATGCCGCCTACTATCTGCGCGTGCTGGAGATCCCAACGCCGCGGTGGTCGACATTGATGGCGATCAAGGCTGGCGTGCCGTTGCCACCAAATGTTCCCGCGACCATCCAACAGCGCGGATGGTCCTCCCCCATATGGTTTTCACCACGAAGCAACGTAGGGCCGGGCAGATAAGCGCGGCCGCCACCGGTGACAGAAACATCGATAGCGCCTTCGGCCGGTATAGTTGGCGGTGATCAGCTTCGCCGAGCGCTCGACTGGAAGGATGCCTTCTGGGCCTCTAGTGGAGTACCCGCTGGCGTTCTGCTGACAATTGGCGGTATCGCTACCGTCATCGGGCAACCATCATGGGTCGTATGGATCGCATCCATCCTCATGGGTTTCATACAATCGTTCGTCTACGCCGAGATCGCCGGCCTGTATCCGCATAAGTCCGGCGGTGCATCGGTTTACGGAGCTGCCGCCTGGCTGCGATATAGTAAATTCGTGGCTCCAGTGTCTGTTTGGTGCAACTGGCTCGCCTGGTCGCCCGTTTTGGCACTCGGGACGAGCCTGGCGGCGGGGTACGTGATAACCAGCCTATTCGCGCCGGGCGCGGCGGTCAATAGTTGGCATATTGAGCTTCTCGATCTTGGATTCGTTCACCACGGCCTGACCCTGCGAGTGAACGCGGTTTCGATCATTGCGGCCGTTTTTCTGCTGGTCACATTCGGGTTGCAACATCACGGAGCGGCCCGGGCAGCGATAGCACAAAAGGTGCTTGGAATCGCTTGCTTGGCACCACTGCTAGTCGTGGGACTGGTCCCTATCATTACTGGAGATCTGCCTTCCGCTCATCTATTTCCGCTTCTGCCACTGGTGAGAGATGCGATGGGTCAGGCGACATTCGGCAAATGGAATGGTGCCGGAATCACCTTACTGATGGGAGCAATGTTTGCAGCAGGCTGGTCGACCTACGGCTTTGAGACCGCGGTATGTTACACGCGAGAATTCAAACATCCGGCCAGTGATACCTACAAGGCGATTCTCTCCGCGGGGTTGCTGTGTCTAGTAATCTTCACGATCGTTCCCCTCGCGCTGCAGGGGTCGCTCGGACTAGACGCGTTGCGCGACCCAACAATTTATGACGGATCAGGTGTCGCTCTGGCGCTCGCCAAGATAATTAATGGAGGCGTGGTTGTCACTAACACTTTTGTAGCGATGCTAATTCTCGCCCTCCTGCTCGTAGTCATGACTTCCATGATGGGATCTTCTCGAACCCTTTATCAGGCGTCTGTGGATGGTTGGCTCCCTCGCTATTTGTCTCATTTGAATCGTCATGGAGCCCCAACCGCCGCGATGTGGACCGATCTAGGTTTCAATCTCGTGCTTTTACTAGCCTCGGATTACTTCTCAGTCTTGATGATATCGAATGTCTGCTATCTCCTGTTCAACTTCCTGAATTTGCAATCTGGGTGGATACACAGAATTGACAGACCGAATTGGGCTCGGCCATTTCGTTGTCCCACGTGGCTTCTCGCTCTCGCTGCGCTGTTTGGCTATGTCAATATGATATTCACCGGCGCAGGAGCCGATGTCTGGAGTCCTGGAACGCTGCGTAATGGGTTGATTGCCGCGTCGCTGATACTTCCAGTATTCGCGTTTCGCCACTACGTGCAAGACCGAGCTCGATTTCCGCGGTCTGCAGAGGGGACTCCAGAAGGCTCGAGAGAAGACAAGGTTGAGTCACGTGCGGGCTTGCTTCCCTACCTGGCGCTATTCGGTTGTTTGATGACGATTTGGTGTTCACACCATTTCGCGACGCTGCCTCGATTGATTCGCTAGCCTATTCGGCAATGCATTGCTACACGCGCGGTTCACGGGAGAAATCGACATACAATTGACGCATTTAAGCAGGCGCGTCCGGCACACGATCGTTACATTCAGCGGGCGAGGGGAGACGTTACTGGTCGCTCGCCACTGCATAACAAAGTATAACTGTTGTATCTTTTTAATGAGGGCCGCATGGCGCGTTTAAAGAATAAGGTTTGCATCGTCACTGGCGGTGCGTCAGGCATTGGCGAAGCAACGGTCCGGTTGTTTGTATCGGAAGGGGCGAAGGTTGTGATCGCGGACCGCGCCAAGGCGCCTGGCGAGGCCCTTGAGAAACAATTGGTGGCGGCCGGTCACGATGTCCTGTTCTTCGACATTGACGTCGTCGATGCAGGCCGCTGGCCACAGCTGATTGCGGCGACGACGGCTCGGTTTGGCGGATTGCATGTGCTGGTTAACAATGCCGGCATTTCTTACCGGCAGAACGTCGAGGAAACGGATCTTGACGTTTGGAATCGTACAGTGGCGGTTAATCAGACGGGCGTATTTCACGGTCTTAAGTTCGCCATCATGACCATGAAGAACGAAAATGCCCCTTGTTCGATAATCAACATTTCGTCGATCGAGGGATTGGTCGCTGAATCCGCATTTTTTGCATACTGTGCCTCCAAGGGCGCTGTTACACTGATGACCAAAGCCGCCGCGTTGCATTGCGGTGAGCGGCGCTATCGCATCAGAGTCAATTCAGTTCACCCAGGATACATCATGAGCCCGATGGCCCACGAAGACGCCCGCCAAGCCGGCCTTACCACGGACGAATACCTGCGAGACTTTATTACGAAGCATCCCATCGGCCATTTGGGCGAGCCGATCGACATCGCACAGGGCATTCTATACCTGGCTTCCGACGAATCGCGGTTTGTGACGGGGACACAACTCGCCATCGATGGGGGCTACACAGCTCAATAATGCACGGTAAAAACGGCAAGTTCGAGGGCAAGCGCGTGCTGGTGACCGGCGGGGCGCGCGGTATCGGAGCGGCTACAAGCCGCGCATTCCACGATGCCGGGGCTCGAGTGGCGGTGGGGGCGAAAAGCCGCGCTTCATTTGAGGCATTTATTTCCACGAAAGAAGGCGACGGATACTATCCCGCCATTGGCTCCCTCGATCATCAAGCGGCATGCGCTTCCGTCGTGTCGCAGGCGGTGGTTGCGCTAGGCGGATTAGATGTCTTGGTTAATTCGGCCGGTATCTACGCCGAGACTGAAATCGAGGATGTGGACGATCTTCATTGGTTCGAGATGATGGCCATCAATGTTGCCGGAACCTTCTTCTGTAGCCAAGCAGCGTTGCCGTCGCTCCACGCAAGCCGCGGCAACATTGTAAACCTTGGATCTGATGCCGGATTGGTCGGGGCGTCCAATGCGGTGCCGTACGCCGCATCGAAAGGCGCGGTCGTCAATATGACGCGGGCAATGGCCGTGCGCCTGGCGGAGCGGGTTCGAGTGAATTGCGTTTGCCCCGGCTTCATCTGGACGGACATGGTCGAGCAGATCGCGCATTCCAGCGGGGACTTTGATGGCTACGTCGCTGCCGCGCGGGATCACTCGCCGATGAAGCGAATCGGGAAACCCGATGAGGTAGCCAGCGCAATTCTCTATTTAGCGTCGGAGGAAGCAAGCTTCGTGAATGGCGCTATGCTGCCGATAGACGGCGGGGGTGTGGCAGGCTACTGATTTTTCCGGTCGGTCACGGGATGCGCACCCACTCCCTACTTCGCGATTTCCACGGTCATGTTCGCATAAGAATCTCGGGCACCTCGCAGCCGCGCGGCAGAAACAGATGCCGATCCTTGAGCGCCTTTAATCTCGGACACATGTCAAAGCCCGCTCCGTGAGACACGGCCATCCCGACGTCGGTGTGCCCGTGGGTATCAACAGCAAGTTGGGCGATATCGATGGCCTTCTGTCGAAGCACGCCCTCGATGGCGACGCCGACTTGCCGATCGTTGAGCACGAATGCTTGCGCATAGAAAGTGCTCCAGCCCGCCAGTACATGCGAATAGATCCCGACGGACGGCGTTTGCCGGCGCGTATCCAAGCGGGCTTGCCATACCCGCTGCCGGGTCTTCAGGCATGATGACATCTTCTAGGAGTATTCAGTACAGCTTCAAGGCAAACTCACAGACGAGTTCAAGATCGATGACGAAGCCTTTCTGCTCCTCTACGGCCCAACAAAGCTGTCAAAACGCGGGTTATCAGTTCGACGATTCTTTCACGGAACAAGGACAAGTTTTCCGATATGGGTCTTCTGCATAAAATCCTCCTGGGCTTGCCTGATCTCTGAAAGGGGATAGGTCTTCGCTACGACCGGACGGATTTCCCCCGCCTCGATGTAGTCAATTAGATTTGTGAAAACAGCATCCTCTTGAAACGTGCAGCCGAAAAGCGTTAGGTCCTTGAGATAGATGGTACGCAGGTCGATCTGTGCTAGAGGGCCCGCAATTGCCCCGGCAACTGCATAGCGTCCACCACGCTTGAGAAGATCGAAGAAAGAGGGCCATTGGTCGCCGCCGACTATGTCGAGAACGACGTCAATACTTTCCCGCCCAACTGCCGCAACCAGATCGGCATTGCGATCCACCACTTGATCTGCGCCAAGAGCCAACACTGCATCGGCTTTCGCTGACGACGCGACCGCAACGACCTTTGCCCCTCTACGCTTCAAAAGCTGCACCGCCGCAGATCCGACTCCGCCGGAGGCGCCTGTCACCAAGACCCTTTCCACGCCGACATTGGTCCGGTGCAGCATGTTCTCGGCCGTCGAAAACGCGCACGGCACTGACGCCAGCTCGGCATCCGACCAACCACAACGGACCCCGTGCGTCTCGAGCGCCGGGGCCACAACATACTGGGCAAACCCGCCATCACAATCGCTGCCGAGCGTCCAGCACTCAAAAGGGCGATTATCGACATAAGACCGCAGCATGTTGCGAATGAGAACCCGCTCTCCGATTCGGGTGCTGTTGACGTTTTCGCCAACTTCAACAATACGGCCGCACACATCCGCCCCTTGGATCCGTGGAAATGAGAGGCCCTTGCCCGACCAATCGGCATCATCACTCGTCTCAGCGACGTCCTCGCCCATGCCGGTCGGTCCTCTGATCGATTTAGAGTACCAGCCGATACGAGTGTTGATGTCGGTATTATTAACTCCGGCAGCACCAACTCGAATAAGAACCTCACCCGGCTTCGGTAGCGGGATCAGGACATCAGTGCGATATTCCAGCATTTCAAATCCACCGTGCCCCGTAAGCAACACGGCCGCCATGCATCTCTTAGCCATGTTGCGATCCCCGTTGACGTAGATGCTCTATTTTCGCATTTGAAATCCTGCGATCGGGCGATAAGAACGTTCTTCCAATTTGCCGGGCTTGCTTCAAACCCTCTTCACGGGCTGGCGCGTTGTGATCTCCTTCCACGTCGTAGATCAGATGGCTTTCCACATCCGTTATGCCACAATAGGCGAAGATTCCGACGTCATTCTGCACCCGCATGGCCTCGCCATAGCCGTACTTCTCATAGGTTCGCTTGGTTGATCCACCAATACCGATCAATATCGTCGGGACGTTCCCCAGAAGCGAAGTGGGCGGCTCCTTGCCTCGATCTTCGACACCCTTTCCGAACTGATATGCCCACCCGCCGGTGAACACCCGCTCGATCCATCCCTTCATCATGGCGGGCATACCCCACCAGTAGACCGGAAAGACAAAGGCAAGCCGATCCGCTTTCTCAACCCTACTATGCATTTCAGCAATCCCTTCGGGGATGGGACCACCCCAGAAGTGGGCGTGGTCCGCTTTGGTGAAACGGGGGTCGAAGACCTCGCTATGCAGATCCAGAACGTCGATGGAATGCCCCACCTCTCGAAAAGGCTCATGAAACGCATCCATGACGGCGGCGGGATACTTGTCTGTGAAGGGGTGAGTGAAAACAGTCAAAACGTGCATCGTGTAGCGCCCAGTCGGTGAAGGTGATTGATGTCAGATTGCGCGCGAAACTGATCCCCGCGCCTCAATTCCGCGACGATCGATTTCGATCTCGACGCTTGGGGGTGCTCGTTGCGTACTCCACCAGAATGGCAGCGGCGGTTCGAGCGGCGCGTATTGCGTCCACGCCGCGATAGCTTGTGGCGGAGATCGCTCCCTCAAAGAGCACGAGAACCTGCTCGGCGAGCACGTCGCTCCCGTCTCGGTCGATATCGTTGGCGACGACCCTATCGATGAGATCGCGAAGTTTTCGTCGATAAGCCGCGACCGCATCTGAAACCTCAGATATTTCTCCTCCCGTCTCACCCAAGGCGCGAAGAAACAGACAGCCTCGAGCCCCCCGGATGCGCGTCCAGCTTTCAAGAGCTCCAAACAGTTCGTCGACGCTATGAACATCGAACTGGCTGAAAAAGCGCCTGCCTCGTTCTTCGAGAACAGCGGTAATGAGCGCGTTCTTGCTACCAACGTGTTTGTAGAGAGTCCGGCTAGATACTCCCGCGGCCTCCGTCAGCCGATCCATTCCGGTCGCGGCAAATCCATGGCGGTCAAAAGCGCGCTCGGCACTTGAAATGATTTGTGCTCTCGTATCCATATGCACATATGGTAAAACGATCGTTGTACCCTGTCAACAGAACTTCCAACTTTCTTCGGCGGAGTCGCCGAGGCCTTGCGGCCTTTGTCGGTCATGACTAGATTCTCAATCGCGTGGTGGAATCACATGTTCAGCAGCGCCGTGTTACCACCGGTCGCGGTGGTGTTCACGGTCAGGGTGCGCTCGTTCGCGAAACGCGCCAGGTAGTGTGGCCCCCCGGCCTTCGGCCCCGTGCCCGAGAGGCCATTGCCACCGAAGGGCTGCACCCCCACCGCGGCACCGATCATGTTGCGGTTCACATAAGTGTTTCCCACCGCGGTGTTCTCGAACACCTCGCGCCACAACGACTCGAGGCGTGTCTGCACACCGAGGGTGAGCCCGTAACCGGACGCGCGGATCGAGGCCAGCACGCGCCCGATGTCGCCGGTACGGTAGCGCACCACGTGCAGGATCGGGCCGAACTCCTCGCGCTTTAGCTGCGCGGCGTCCTTCAGCTCGATGAGGTGCGGAGCGACAAAGCTACCGTTGGTCTGTGCGTCGCCAAGCGCGCACGCCTTGATGAGGCGGGCCTCGGTGCGCATGCGCTCAACGTGCGCCATGAGGTCCGCCGCCGCCGTCGGTGTGATCACCGGCCCGATGTCGGTGGCAAAGTCCGCCGGGTCGCCGATGATGAGCTCCTCCATGGCGCCGGCCAGCATCTCGATGACACCGTCGGCGATCTCCTCCTGCAGGAACAGAAGGCGCAGCGCGGAGCAACGCTGGCCGGCGCTCATGAAAGCCGAGGTCACCGCATCGTCCACCACCTGCTCGAGCAGCGCGGTGGAATCGACGATCATGGCGTTCATGCCGCCGGTCTCGGCGATCAGCGGCACGATGGCGCCGCTGCGCGCGGCGAGCGCACGGTTGATGGTGAGTGCAGTGGCCGTCGAGCCGGTCATGACGACGCCTGCGAGGGTCTCCTGCGCGAACGCCGCCTCGCCGAACAGCCGTCCGGGAGCCGGCGTCAGGTGCAGCACCTCGACCGGCACGCCGGCTCCGTGCAGCAGCCGCACGAAGGCAAGCGCGACAAGCGGGGTTGGTTCCGCAGGCTTCGCCACCACGGCATTGCCCGCCGCGAGCGCGGCGGTGACCTGCCCGGCGAAGATCGCGAGCGGGAAGTTCCAGGGGCTGATGCAGGCGAACACGCCGCGCCCGTCGAGCGACAGCTCGTTGAGTTCCCCGGTCGGGCCGTGGGGCCGCTCGGGGGCGCTGAACTGCGAGCGCGCCTGGCGCGCATAGTAGCGGCAGAAGTCGGCGGCCTCGCGCACTTCAGAGACGGCATCCCCGATGATCTTGCCCGCTTCGTGCACCAGCAGCGCGTAGAAGTCCGCGGCGCGCGTCTCGAGCAGGTCCGCGGCGCGCTCCAGGATGGCGGCGCGCGCCTCGCCGCCGCGGCGGTTCCATGCCGGGAACCCGCGGGCGGCGGTCGCAAAGGCGTTCGTGACCTCCTGCGCGGTGGCATCGCGGAACTCGCCCACCGTGACCCGCCGGTCGGCCGGATTGAGCACCGGATGCAGCGTGCCGCTCGCGATGCCGCCGCCGAGCAGCGGCGGTGCCGGCGCCGGGCGCGGCGCCTCGGCGAGCTGTCGCTGGAGCTTCGCCACCTCGTCGGGATTGCCGAGGTCGACGCCGGCCGAGTTGCGGCGGTCGCCATATAGCGCCCCCGGTATCGGCAGGCGCTGATGCGCGTAGAAGTCCAGCCGCTCGAGCTCCGAGACCGGGTCGCGCACGATGTCAGCCACGAGCACTTGCTCGTCCATGAAGCGGTTCACGAAGGAGGTGTTGGCACCGTTTTCGAGCAGGCGGCGCACCAGATAGGCGAGCAGGTCCTTGTGTTCCCCGACCGGCGCGTAGACACGTACGCGCGGGAAGTTCTTCAGCTTGCGTTCGGCCTCCGAGTACAGCAGCCGTCCCATGCCGTGCAGGCGCTGGAACTCGTAGTTGGCGCGCGGCGGCGCGAGTTCCAGCACCGCGGCGATGCTGTGCGCGTTGTGGGTCGCGAACTGCGGATAGATCAGATCGACGTGCTGGAACAGGCGTCCCGCGCAGGCGAGGTAGGACACATCGGTGGTGAGCTTGCGCGTGTACACCGGGTAGCCGGCGAGACCGCGTTCCTGGCCGCGCTTGATCTCCGAATCCCAGTAGGCGCCCTTCACCAGACGCACCGTCATGCGCCGCCTATAGTGACGCGCGGTCGCCGCCACCCAGTCGATGACGTCGAGCGCGCGGGTGCCGTAGGCCTGGACCGCGAGGCCGAGACCCGGCCAGGACTTGGTCGCGCCGTCCGCGGCGAGCGCCTCGATCACGTCGAGCGATAGGTCGAGCCGATCGGCCTCTTCGGCGTCGATGGTGAGCTGGATGCCGAACGTGGCCGCCTGGCGCGCCAGCCCCTGCACCTTCGGTACCAGCCGCTGGAGAACGCGCGAACGCTGCAGCAGGTTGTAGCGTGGTTCGAGCGCGGAGAGCTTGATCGAGATGCTCGACACCTCGTGGGGCTCGCGACCCTGCCCCTGCGCGCCGATCACGGCGATCGCATGCTGGTAGGACGTTAGATAGCGCTCCGCATCGTGCGCCGTGCGCGCCCCCTCGCCCAGCATGTCGAACGAACACAAGTTCAGGTTGTGTTCGCGGGCGCCGCGCGCGAGCGCCTCCTCGATGTTGCGCCCGACCACGAACTCGCCGCCGATGATCTTCATCGCCTGGCGCACCGCCACGCGCACCAGCGGTTCGCCGGCCTTGCGGGTGAGCTTACGCATCCAGCCGCCGGCATCGGCCTTGATAGCCGGGTCGAGATCGAGAATGCCGCCGGTTAGCATCAGCCCCCAGGTTGAGGCGTTGACGAACAGCGACTCGGAGCGGCCGGCGTGCGAGGACCAGTCGCCGGTGGCGAGCTTCTCGGCAATCAGCAGGTCAGCGGTGACATCGTCCGGGACGCGCAGCAGCGCCTCGGCGATGCACATGAGCGCGATGCCTTCCTGGTTCGAGAGCCCGAACTGCTGCAGGAATGCGTCGAGGAAGGGACGTTCGTCACGTCGCCGGCGCGCGCCCTCGACGAGTGCCATGGCGTTCGCCACGGCACGGTGACGTGCCCCGCCGGTCAGTTCGAGTTCGTGCAGCAGGCGCGTCACGGCACGCTCCTCGCTCCACGTGCTGCTCTCGCGGATCGCGCCGCGCAGCGTTTCCAGCGTCAGGTTGGGCGGAATCGTCGACAATGCGTGTACCGGATCAATCACAGAAGACCTCCGCAGATGGATGCGCTACGATGTCAGCAAGAACGCAGAGTTTTTCACTGAAATAGCTGTACTCGGCAGCGCTTAGTGCTGCCCGGAGGGCGCATCCGCATGGATCCGGACGAACTCGACTCCATTGATCGAAAGATTCTGTTGCTATTACAGCGAGACTCCAAACTCACCAACGTCGAGCTCGCTGAGCGCGTACACCTCACGCCCACGCCATGTCTTGCTCGTGTTCGGCGCCTCGAACAACTCGCCTACATCGACAAGTACGTGACGCACCTGAACGCAGGAAAGCTCGGGCTTGGATTGCTGGCCTTCGTGGAAATATCCTTGGATCGCACAAGTCCGCGGGCCTTCGATGACTTCCGTTTAGGTGTCTCAGTTATCCCAGCCATCCTCGAATGTCATATGGTGGCCGGTGGATTCGACTATTTGCTGAAAGTCCGGGTTTCCGACATGGCTGCATTCCGACGCTTTCTGGGTCAGCGAATAGCTTCGTTGCCTGGCGTTACCAGAACTAACACTTACTTTGTCATGGAAGAAACCAAAGTCACCCACGAGTTGCCCCTGGCGCGATAGTTGTACCGAGCAGCTGCTTTCTCCTCAGCGTGGCGCAAGCGATGAAAACCAAGACGTAGGAAGCCGAGAGCGCCGCGCAGGGGGTACAATGCGACTAAGCGTCTGACCGGCCCATCACACCGTCGTCTAGCTTCGACATCTCGCGCAGCCAGTTGCGCAATGTGGCACCAGCAGGCGAAAGCGTTTTGTAGTCATTAATAGTGACGTAATACCCACCTGGCGCGGGCAGTTCGAGGTCCGTTAATCGACGTAGTCGGCCATCTTGGACTAACTGCCGGACGAGGCGGTCCCAGCCCAACACCACTCCTTGATCAGCCTGCGCGGCCTGTACGGCGACGCTGTACTTGCCGAAGCGCCGGCCGCGCCGCCGTCCGTGAGCAATATTGGCGCGGCAAAAGACTTCTTCCCAGTTTGCCCATTCGGGATCCACCCAATCTACGTGAAGCAGTGGAAGGTCCGGGAGGTCCTTCGGCTGAGCACGCCGGTACTTGCGCGCGAAGTTAGGTCCGCAAACTGGGTAGATGGTATCGCCGAAGAGAAGTTCTGCCGTTTCACCAGACCAGGCGCCGAAGCCATACCGAACAAGAAGCTCCACTTCCGCTCGACGAAATTCTCGCGGGTCATCGGAGATTAGGTGATCAACAGTGATTTCCGGAAAACGAGTCCAGAAGTCTGGCATGCGTGGAATCAGCCAATAGGTCGCGAAGGCATCGGTGCACGCCATGGTCACGTTCCTGGATCGGTCACCTCGCTTGATTGAGCCGACGACCTCGGCGGTGCGTGCGAAGGTGTTTGAAAGCACGCCAAAAAGGTCCTGACCGGCGCTCGTGAGCGTGATCCCCGATTCCAGGCGCACGAATAACGGAACGCCCAATTCATCTTCGATGGTCCGGATCTGCTTGCTGATCGCGCCCGGGGTGATGTAGAGCTCGTTGGCTGCCTGCTTGAAAGAAAGATGCCGAGCGGAGGCTTCGAATGCGACGAGCGCGGTCAGGGAGGGGAGATTATGGTATCGACGACTCACGGCAGCGGACCTCGCATCCACGCAGTCTGGGGAGCTGCGCGCCACAAAGTGGGGCAGTCGCCACGGGTAAAACGCACTGACCTGGGTAAGCTCACACGTATCTGGTCTCTAAGTGCCCATCCACACCAATATTAAACATCTCCGGCGGCGCGCACACCACCTCAATAGGTCGCGCCAAATTTTCGCGAGATCACAGACTTTATTTCGAGTGCCAAACCTAAGGACTGCCAGTAGCCTCTGAGTCATTACAACAAGCAAGGGCAAGCAGGCTCACGTCCGATATCCATGGCTACTGTTCCCGCTGATCGTCGATTTCAAAACCCCGCCCTCACGAGCGACTTCGCCGTGGATCAGAGTCGGCGATTGTTGAACCTGTTAGAAGATCACCGTGCGACCACACCTCTTCCGAGGGAATTGTATACCCTGCCTGAAATCTACCAGCTCGATCTTGCCTCAATCTGGTATCACGACTGGCTCTTCGCGGGCCACGAGTGCGAGCTGCAGAAACCAGGGGATTTTCTGACCTTGCAGGTCGGGGAGTATCCAATCATTGTCCTTCGGGACCGCGATCATGCGGTACGTGCGTTTCACAACACGTGTCGACATCGCGGCTCGCGTATTTGCTCGAAGCACCATGGGCACGCCTCTCGTCTAGTCTGTCCCTACCATCAATGGACCTATCGTCTGGACGGGACCTTGCTTGCGGCCAGGGATATGGGGGAAGCATTTGATCGGAGCGAATTTGCTCTTAAGGCGGTCCACTGCGTAGCGGAGTGCGGCTATATCTGGATATGCCTGGCCGAAACGCCTCCGAGCCTTGAACCTTTCCTGCAGCAAGTGCGGCCTTACCTAGGCCCCCACCAGTTGCGTGATGCGAAAGTTGCTTTTGAATCGAGAATTGTCGAAAAGGCGAATTGGAAGCTGGTCTGGGAAAACAACCGCGAGTGTTATCACTGCCCGGCCAACCATCGGTTGCTGTCCCTAACATTTCCTGCCGGACCCACGGTTGCAATTCAGCAAGCCGTTGACGGTGGCACGGGTGTGGACGAGTGGACCCGTTGGGAGTCCGCAGGACTCCCAAGTCGCTTTTGCATGGCAGACGATGGTGTATCTCGTGTGGTAAGGATGTCTTTGCTCAACGACACTGTGAGTTACACCATGGACGGGTTGCCGGCGGTACAACGGCCCCTCAGTGACACTGTGAGCATGCCAAATCCGGGCGTACTCTTGATGTTCAACTATCCAACGACGTGGAACCACATCATGGGTGACCACGCGATCACCTTTCGGCTTTTGCCGATAAGTTCCACCGAGACCGAATTGACCACAAAGTGGCTCGTCCATAAAGACGCACAAGAGGGTGTTGATTACGACCTCAAACGTCTGACTGAAGTGTGGGTGGCGACCAACGATGAAGATCGTCGAGTCTGCCAAGAAAACCAGATCGGCGTCACATCGCCCGCGTATGAACCCTCACCGTATTCGCCCGTGCACGAGCCGGGCGTCATGCAATTCGTTGAATGGTATCGCAATCGTATGACCCACCGACTCGCGGACATGCGCTCGACCCGTTAGGAGTATCGCGCGCATACCGTGGGATCGCATAGCGTTGTTCGTGGACTGTTGATTGAGGAATCGAAGGTGCGCAAAGCGGACATCATGGACTTGCATGGGGCCAGCGGCCTCTTTGAGCGAGTTATCGACTGTTTGACGTGTGTGCGAGCGGCTTGGGCGACGTGCGCTCGAGCGCCGTAGCCCAGGCCCTCAACTAGTTTTCTATCGGATTTTTGTTTGGACAATCACCAGCACACTTTATGGACAACCCTGTCGAGTGCCCGTTCGAGGCTGTCCAAACTCTAAGTAACCGCACTTGCACGGTTTCTCTGTGATGTCGATCGAGTAAAAGGAAGGGCGTATGGAGTCGTCATATGTCGATGCCGAAGGTCTCTGAATTGGATACGACTGTTGAACAAATAAATTATTAGGAGGGATGCGCGTGAATTCAAATCCGAAGTTGTCATATGCCATAGCTGTGATTTTGAGCGGATCGGCTGCAGGTATTTCTCACGCCGCCACGACAACCGAAACCAGCGAATCGGAGGGAATTCAGGAAATCACGGTGACCGCACAGCGCCGCACTGAAAACGCGCAGAACGTTCCCATCACCATTCAGGCGATCACGGCTGAAACGCTGACTCAGTTGAACGTCACGACCTTCGAAGACTACCTCAAATATGTGCCGAACCTGACCGCCGCCGGCTCAGGACCGGGCCAGAATAGTATCTTCATGCGTGGACTCTCGACTTCAACTGGTGGAATACAGGGATCGGGTGCGGTCGCAAGCTTCCCCAACGTCGCGGTCTACCTCGACGAACAATCCGGACAGGTCCCCGGCCGCAACCTTGACGTTTACGCTGCGGACTTGGAGCGTGTGGAGATACTTGAAGGCCCGCAGGGAACGCTATTTGGTGCCGGCGCTCAGGCGGGCGTAGTCCGGTACATTACCAACAAGCCAAAGCTAGACGTAACGGAGGGCAACGTCAACGCGGGTTACGCGATCACCGCGGGTGGCGATCCCAGTACAAACGGGGATGCGACCATTAACTTGCCGTTGATTGCCGATACGCTGGCCGTACGCGCGGTCATCTACGATGAGTCTCGGGGCGGCTACGTCAACAACATCCCGGGAACGTTCACTCGAGCGGCGACGGATGAATACACCTCCATATATTTCGGGCACGTTCCCGCAAATAGCGGACCCATCAACAACAATAGCGAGGTCAGGAACGACATTAACTCGGTCACCTACAAAGGTATACGCGTATCCGGCATGTATAAAATCAACGAGGACTGGAACGCACTGCTGGTCCAGTCATATCAGAATATGGAGGCCGACGGCGTATTCTGGCAGGAGCAATACGATGGAACAGGACAGGCGCTGCCCGCCCGCTCGGTGCAGCTGTACAACCCTTCCTACGATAAAGACCAATTCGAAAACACTGCGATGACGATCGGCGGCCGCATCGGTGAGCTGAAAGTAATCTACACCGGCGGTTACCTGGATCGAAAGGTGGATCAACAGGCCGATTACACCAACTACTCGCGCGGTCGCTACGCCAGCTACTATCAGTGCAATAACCCCGGCTATCCCTTTAAAACGGTCGGAGGAGTGATCACGCCGACTGCTGGCTCAGCTGGGTACTGTTACTCCCCCAGCGCTTTCTGGACCGATCACGAGCGTACGACTCATCAGAGCCACGAAATACGCCTGAGCACTCCGGATGACTGGCGGATCCGTGGCATCGGGGGTCTGTTCTACGAAAAGTATGCCATTCATGAACAGACGGATTGGTTCTACGGGACCAGTCCGAATTTCGTTCCAGTCGCGCCGCCAGCCGGCGCTACGACAATCAACCCGGACGTCCGGCCTTTGGGCGATGCGTTCTTCAACGACATCACGCGTGGATATACCCAGAAAGCGATCTTCGGCTCCGCGGATTTCGACATCATTCCAAAAACTTTGACTCTGACGCTTGGTACCCGCTACTACGATACCAACAATTTCGAGGTGGGCTCCAACGTCGGCAGCTTCGGGTGCGAAATCTATGGCCCCTATGACGGCGTTGTTCCGACCTCTCCCTGCACCATCCCGGAAACTAACGGTAACAACCTGAATGCAAAAAACCTGAACGACACTTACAAAGGATTCAGGAGCCGCGCCAACCTGACTTGGCATGTCGATTCCGACGCCATGGTTTACTACACCTGGTCGCAAGGTTTCCGTCCCGGCGGATTCAATCGCGCACAAGCGGTGATCGCCCCAACCTCACCACTCTATGGGATTTTCTCGCCTCCTCTTGCGTACGCCCCTGATTACCTCACCAACAATGAGCTCGGCTTTAAGACCGAATGGCTGGATCACAGGGTGCAGGTCAATGGAGCGATCTACCGAGAAGACTGGACGAACACCCAGATACAGATCCTCGATCCGGGCGTGACGGGCAATCTGAACTTTACTACGAATGGTCCGAACTATCGAGTGAATGGTCAGGAACTCTCGGTGGTGGCACGGCCGATCAACGCGCTGACCATTACCGCCTCAGCATCGCACAATAAGAGTGAAGTCGTCAAAACGCTCTCATTGGTCAATCCGACAACCGGGGCCCCCATTAATATTGAGAACCCGTTTGGGGCACTGGGATCACCGCTCGCGAACTCGCCAAAGTTCCAAGGCAGTATCCGCGCTCGCTACGAGGTTCCTTTCAATGACTACCGAGCGTTTGCGCAGATCGGAGCAACTACGCAGACCTATACCTATTCGACGACGGACCAATTATCCAAAACGCTCACCTCTCCGACAGCCACCGGCGGTCCCGGCGGACCAGGCGTCGGGATTGCCTTCAAGAATCCGGGATTCTCGACGTTTGACGCCGCGGCTGGTATCGCGAAGGACCAATGGACCACGCAGCTCTACGTCGATAACCTTACCAATAAGTTGGCGTGGACTTATTCGCAATACAATGAATACGTCAAGGCGGACACCATTATCCGTCCGCGTACGGCGGGGTTGCGGTTCAGTTATAAGTTCGGAGGTCAATGACCTCTTCACACACGACATTCAAAGCGGGCCGCGACGCCCGCTCTTCTCGTCGGTGCAACTTAATCATGGCAGCAGCAGCAACTCCGCACATATCCCGCATCGAGACCGAGGTCTCGAATGCTCGTCGTTTTCTCAAAGCGCGGCAGTTCACGCAATCACTAACCCTTGCACAAAAACTGCTCGGCGAGGTGCCTCAGAACCGCGACGTGCTCTACTTGGTTGCCGTCAGTCAGCGCTACGTTGGACGCATCGCCGATGCGCTCACGACACTTGTCCGCTTCGAAGCATTGCACCCTGAATACGGACGCTTGTTCCAAGAGCGAGGTCATTGCTACCGGGCGGTCGGAGAAACCGCCGCCGCAATAGAAGCCTATCAACGGGCGGTCGCACTGAACGGAGCACTGCCCGCCAGTTGGCAGGCACTCGCCGAACTGTACCAGTCGGCAGGCAGGATGGGCGATGCGAAGCACGCAGCAAGCCAGGCCACAAGGATCGCACAGCTTCCGGCCGACGTGCTTAACGCAACAAACTTGGCGGCCGAGGGTGATCTTCATGGGGCCGAGGAGATCTTGCGCGGCTTCTTGCAAGCTCACGTAGATCACATCGAGGCGATGCGTCTGCTCGCCCAGATCGGCATGAAACTCGAGGTCCTTGACGACGCGGAATTTCTACTTGAGAGTGTCCTCGTCTTTGCACCCGACTATCATCCCGCGCGCTACGACTACGCCCTAGTCCTCGAACAGCGTCACAAGTACACCCGGGCCAAAGAAGAAGCTCAGAAGCTTTTGACAATCGATCCGTTCAATCGGGCTTTTCGTACCGCATATGCAAATGCCAACGTGGGCCTTGGCTCGCACGAAACCGCGCTGAGCACATTCCGCGAACTATCCGCCGAAGATCCCGGGAATCCGGACTTGCATCTCTCGATCGGCCACGCGCTTAAAACACTTGGCCGGCAAGCGGAAGCGGTCGATTCCTATCGAACTGCCGCGGCAGTTCGTCCGAGTTTCGGTGATGCCTATTGGAGCCTTGCAAATCTCAAAACCTACCGCTTCACAGACATCGAAATTTCTAATATGCGAGAACAGAGCGCCGCGGCGTCGACCCCACTGGCCGACCGATATCACCTGTACTTCGCCCTCGGCAAAGCGCTGGAGGATCGCGCCGACTACGAAGAGTCCTTTCGCAATTACGAGCGTGGAAATGCCCTGAAGAGAAGCGAGAGCCCTTATGACATCGGGAGGGTCGAACGAAGCGCACGGAGCCAGGTCGAAGTGTGCACGCGTGAATTCTTTGCGGCACGGCAAGGCTACGGGTGCGATCGAGCCGATCCCATATTTATCTTAGGGCTGCCACGAGCAGGCTCGACACTTCTAGAGCAGATATTGGCCTCACACTCCCAGGTCGAGGGCACGATGGAGCTGGCGGACATCCCGCGGCTGGTTCTGCATCTGAACGGCCGCGAACGGCGCGACGCGCAAGGCCAGTATCCGACAGTGCTGAACGAGCTCACTGCGGCACAAGCGAAACGATTCGGAGAGAAGTTCATTGCGGACACGCAGATCTATAGAACCGGAAAACGGTTCTTCATCGACAAGATGCCGAACAACTTCCGGCACATCGGGCTCATCCATTTAATCCTGCCGAATGCGAAGATCATTGACGCTCGGCGCGAATCGATGGCCTGCTGTTTCAGTAACTTCAAGCAACTGTTCGCGGCCGGCCAAGAATTTACCTATGGCCTCGACGATATTGCGCGGTATTACCGGGCATATGTTGAGTTGATGAATCATTGGGACACCGTCCTGCCCGGAAAGATTCTACGAGTCCAGTACAAAAGCGTCGTGGAGGACCTCGAGACCAACGTTAAACGCATACTTAAATTTTGTGGACTCGAGTTCGAACCGCAGTGTACGGAATTCTACAAAACCGAGCGTAGCGTCCGCACCGCGAGTTCCGAGCAAGTACGTCAACCGATATTCAAGAAAGGCCTCGATCAGTGGAGGAATTTCGAGCCGTGGCTCGGCGGATTGAAGTCAGCGCTCGGTTCCCTGGCCGACATGCCGCAGCATTAGCATCTTATGAGCTTCGAAAATGAAGGTGTGATCATGCCTATGCGCAATGTCATGTTGAATCAATTGAGGCACTTGAACGTGGCCCGAATCTACGAGAAAGGAACTGCAGGAATGAGTGACACTGACGTACAGGCGTGGATGGTCGACCCCTCGAAGCCTGCGGGTATCGCGGGACCCGTGATAGGTTCATTGCACTACTCGGCCGGTGCCGCCGAATGGCAGCCGACCACGGAAAAGGGCTTTTGGATCAAACCTCTTTTCGAGGACGTCTCGTCGGGCACGAAGACCCTGCTCATGAAAGTGGATCCAGGCGCATGGTCGCCCAGGCACAATCATCCTGGTGAGCTTGAGCAAATCTACGTACTTTCCGGGACCTTCTATGATCAGGAGGGCCCGCTGAAGGCGGGGACTTCTGCTGTCGTGCGCCGGCGGCAGCACATGAGGTGGGCTCATTAGATGGCGCAGTTGTTCTCCTCATCTATATCCGCCTCGAAATACCCGCCAGACCATGCGTCTAGCGAGAAGTACGACCCCGTTGCGTATTACGCGGAAGGATTCATCGCCTTGCCGCAACGTTCGGCCGCTTCCAGGCCGGCGGCGATCGCCGCGGCAAACCCGGCGTCGCGCATCGCCTCGAGGGCCGCCGCCGTGGTGCCTCGATACGCGACAAACTGCTTGACGATTGCCGAAGGTGTACTCGTGCGCGATCCGATGAGTTGTCCCGCGCCTTCCAAGAGCGTCTGCACGGCGTCCACTGCCAATGCCTTTTCAAGGCCTCGGTGTATGGCATGAGCGATCAGGGCGTCGGCGAGCATCGCAGCAAATGCGGGTCCGGATCCCGTCAACCCCGCCATGTAATCGATGTGCGCTTCCAGGTGTACCTCGGAAGTGCGCCCAATGGATTGAAGTATCGTGCGTACATATCCTCGGTCTTCCGATGTGACCGCGGCGTTCGCAAAGTAAGGAGTATAGGAGAGGCCGATGCTGGCAGCGGCGTTGGGCATGGCACGAACAATTCGGCTTGCGCCGGTAACTCGCTCCAGTACCGCGACGCTTACCCCCGCCATGACCGAGATCAGCAGGCTACCCTCGATCCTGGCCCGAACAGACTCGAGCTGCGTCGGTTGTACGGACAGAATGACTATATCGGAACCCTCCACAAGCGCGGTGTTGTCCTGGGTGTAACGCACTCCTGGCGGTATGTCCGAGGTCGGCAACGCGGTACCGGATATGGTGAGCTGTGCGGGCTTGATCAAGCCGTGTCCGAGCAACGCGGACGTAACGGACTTCCCGATCCATCCACGACCACCAATGATGCCGATGCGCATGGCGTCAATCATGCCGCGCTTGCTGCAGTCGATCAAGCGCCGGCGCGGAACGGCGGGCACGCACGACCTTTTCCTCAATTGAGTGATGGAGATTCAACACATGGTTAAAGATCCACTGCTTCAGCCCTACCAGCTGAAACATCTTACGCTTCGCAACCGCATTATGACGACAGCACACGAGCCGGCCTATGCGGAAGACGGAATGCCGAAGGCGCGCTATCGCGCCTACCACGTGGAGCGTGCGCGCGCCGGAATCGCGCTAACGATGACAGCGGGATCGGCGGCGGTTTCGCGTGACAGCCCACCGGTTTTCAATAACATTCTCTTATGGAAGGACGAATCGGTCCAATGGCTCAAGGAGATGGCGGAGGCCGTGCATGAGGAAGGTGCGGCAATCATGATTCAGCTGACCCACCTCGGCCGTCGCACGCGGTGGGATAAGGGGGACTGGCTTCCTGCGGTCTCCAGCTCGCATCGGCGCGAGGCGGCGCATCGCGCATTCCCCAAAAGGGTCGAGAATTGGGATCTTGATCGAATCAAGCGGGACTATGTCGTGGCCGCCGAGCGGGTCCACGCGGCGGGTTTTGATGGGCTTGAGCTGCAAGCCTATGGTCACCTGATGGACCAACTGTGGTCGCCTCTCACGAATACGCTCGACAATGAGTACGGGGGCGGGCTTGAGAATCGCTTGCGCTTTACTTTTGAAGTCTTGTCGGCAATCCGAGGCAAAGTCGGGTCGGACTTCATTCTTGGGATGCGATATACCGCCGATGAGGTGCTTGAGGGCGGTGTCACGCGGGCGGAGGGGATTGAAATTTCGCGACGGCTTAAGGAGAGCGGGTTGATCGATTTTTTGAACGTCATCCGGGGACACATTGATACGGACGCGGGTCTGACTGATGTGATTCCCGTTCAAGGAATGCGAAGTGCCCCGCATCTGGATTTCGCGGGAGAAATTCGCGCGGCAACGGGTTTCCCCACGTTTCATGCCGCCCGCATCCAGGATGTCGCGACTGCCCGACACGCCATTGCCTCGGGAAAGCTTGATATGGTGGGGATGACGCGCGCGCACATGGCGGACCCACACATCGTTCGCAAGATTGTGGAGGGGCGCGAGGAGGACATCCGACCCTGTGTGGGCGCGACGTACTGCCTTGATCGCATCTATCAGGGAGGTGCCGCGTATTGCATTCACAATCCGGCAACCGGCCGGGAGCTGACCATGCCCCATGACATATCTCCATCGCCCGTCAAGCGAAGGGTAGTGGTGATCGGGGCCGGGCCTGCAGGTCTTGAAGCCGCACGCGTGAGTGCTGAGCGAGGGCACGAGGTCATCGTTTTCGAGGCGGCCAGCAAACCTGGTGGGCAGGTGAGGTTAGCGGCGCAGAGTCCGCGCCGGCGGGAGATGCTCGGCATTATCGACTGGCGGATGGCTCAATGCGCTTCAAAGGGAGTTGAATTCCGATTCGAGACGCTGGCCGACGTGGACGACGTGCTTGCTACAATGCCTGAGGTAGTGATCATTGCAACGGGGGGCTTGCCGGATACCGATGTGCTGACATCCGGCCATGAGAGCGTGGTGTCGACATGGGACATCCTGTCGGCAGCCGTAAAGCCCGGCTCCAATGTTCTCCTGTTCGATGACGCCGGGGACCATGCGGCCCTGCAGGCCGCCGAAGTCATTGCCGCGACCGGCGCGAAACTTGAGATCATGACTCCGGATCGCGCGTTTGCCCCAGAAGTGATGGCTATGAATCTGGTGCCGTACCTACGGGCGTTACAGCGCCCCAATGTCACCTTTACCGTAACTTACCGGTTACAACGGGTTGAGCGAATCGCATCGGGCCGCCTGAGAGCGACGATCGCAAGCGACTACGGCACACCCACGCAAGAACGCGAGTTCGACCAGGTGGTCGTCAATCATGGCACGGTGCCCTTGGAGGACTTATACAACGCGCTGAGGCCAGGGTCCTCAAATCATGGAGCGGTTGACTACGCGGCCCTGATAGACGGATATCCGCAGCCGGCGCCCGGCGACTCGGGCTCTTACCGCATCTATCGAATCGGCGATGCGGTAGCGGCACGCAATACGCATGCAGCCATCTATGACGCGCTCCGGCTATTGAAGGATATTTAGTGCAGGGCAGTGAGGCGAGGGCTCCACGTCGATTGCCGCCTGCGCCGCTCGCGTTTCTAGGGATAAACGCTGTCATTCGGTGGCAGGAACTACGAGCAGTTCGAGAAAAGTAGCGTGATTAGCCCTGAAATCGGACGGAGAAGTGAACGCGTGGAACCACCGTGGACCTCGTAGGGGGTTTTCCCAGCACAGATGCACCGAACTTCCAAAGGGTGCCTTTCGATGAGGCACCGACGACGCCTTTCCATGTTCTGGTGGCCGCCGCCGCAGCGGGAGGCCAGTTCAGTGATGGCTATGTCCTTGGCACAATTGGCATCGCGTTGAGTCTGTCGCGGGAATCGCTCCACCTCAATGCCACATGGATGGGCCTTCTGGGCGGGGCGTCACTCGCCGGGCTCTTCGCTGGAAGTCTCATACTGGGTCCGCTGGCAGATCGATTCGGGCGTCGGCCGCTATTAATGCCGACCATGGCGGCCTTTACAGTGATCTCCATCTTGCAGTTCTTTGTGACTTCGCCATGGCAGTTGCTGGTGTTGAGGCTGCTGCTGGGTTTGGCTCTTGGGGTGGACTATGTGGTGTGCATCACAGTAGTCGCTGAGTTCGCACCGATGCGCACGCGAGCACGCTTGTTGAGCCTGCTGGTGCTCATATGGACACTAGGCTATACGGCCGCCTTCATCGTCGGCACCCTACTTTCATCCGAAGCACAGAATGCGTGGCGCTGGATCCTTCTAAGCAGTGCGGTGCCATCGGCCATTGTTTTTGTCCTTCGGCTGTTTATTCCCGAGACGCCCGCGTGGTTGGTACAGCAGGGCAGAGCCAGCGAAGCGCGGGAGATCGTAACCCGCCACATCGGGAGTTCCGTCGACCTCCCGGTGGTCGAATCATCGGACACGCGGTCGCTGCTTGCGTCGTGGCGTGAACTGCTGGGTCCCAGGTACCGGCGCAGAGCCGTCGTGGGAGGGGTGATGTATACGGCGCAAGTAGTTCCCTACTTCGCACTTGGCACCTTCATCCCCGCCGTATTCGAGGCGCTTGGTATCCGAAGCAATTACGTGGGCGGAGTCATTTTTAATGTCTTCATGCTGCTTGGCGCCGCGTTCGGGCTCTGGCTTATTAACAAGATTACACGTCGACAATTCATCATCAGCTCCTTCTACATATCGGCCGTCACGCTGCTGGCCTTGGTTGTAGTCAACGCAGGCGCCGTGTACACAATGACATTGTCAGCGTTCTTCGCCTTCGTGCTTGCCGCGGCCAGCAATTTGGACTACGCATACCTGCCGGAGCTCTTTCCCACGCGCCTGCGGGCGGTGGGGGTTGGCCTTGGAACGGCTGCGAGCCGAGTGGGCGCTGCGTTTAGCACTTTCCTGCTGCCGCTCTGCATGGAGGCGCTGGGGATTCGGGTCGCGTTGGGGCTCTGCGTTGGCGTGCTTCTGATCGGCGGAGTAGTGTGCCACGCGTTGGCGCCGGAGACCCAAGGCCAACCCATCGAAGTCGAGTTATAAACCTTGCCGCCGGTTCATCGAGCAGGCTTTGTTGTTTTCCTCTACTAATCCTTCGGTCTGTTGAATTTCCAAAGATCGCTGTGTCCGACCCAGTCAGGTCTCCGCGAAAGGGCTGCACTCTTCATTCCTAAAATAATATACTTGGAATTATTATTGCAGATTCATTCGATTCGCTCAGCACTCACTGCGCGCGACCGCATTTTTAGGAGTAGGGAATTGGCCTCGCTGACTTGTTCAAGACGACTGGTGATCGGCGGTGCGGGCGCGCTCGCGCTCAGCGCTGCCACCCGAGGCGCGGTGTCGATGCCCGACCCACCTCAAGTACGAATACGCCAGGGGCTTCTGGTGGGAATACGCGAGGCTGGTGTGCGCGTGTTTAAAGGCGTGCCGTACGCTGCGGCGCCCGTCGGCAAACTTCGCTTCCGCCCCCCGGCGCCGGCGCCGTCATGGAGCGGCTCACTCGAGGCCACTACCTTCGGATCGGCACCCATTCAACCACCGCCCCCGGCAAATATTCCTTACCGCACCTACCTCGGCGCGGAGATCTCCGAGGATTGCCTGTATCTCAATATTTGGCAGCCCGAGGCCCCCGGACCGCATCCCGTTCTTGTGTGGATCCACGGCGGCGGAAATATCGCAGGGGCGGCATCGCAAGGCGCCGATGGCACTCCCTTCGCGCACTCTGGCGTTGTCTGCGTAACCATCGGCTACCGGGTCGGCGTGTTCGGGTTTCTTGAATTGGGGAAGATTCTGGGGAACGGCTACCGAGGTAGTAGCGTGAATGGCCTGCGCGATCAGATCGCGGCTCTGCGGTGGATTAAAGGGAATATAGAAAAGTTTGGCGGCGATCCGAACAGGATGACGGTTAGCGGTGGCTCGGCAGGCGCTAAAAACCTGATCGCGCTCATGGCCTCGCCTCTCGCTCGTGGATTGTTCGCCTCGGCAATAGTCGAGAGCGGCGGACAGACCATTCACGACATGTGTAGTGCGGAACACGTTGCCGAGCTGTTCATCCAACGACTGCCGAGCGGCGGCGACGCCAGTGCGCTCGCGACGATGCCCGCGGGCGCGTTGAACGCGGCGCAGTTGGATTTGATGAAGGCCTACGATAGACCCTTTCCGTTCCGTTCGGTTATTGGCACCGACGTCCTACCGCACGCGCCATTGGATGCCCTGCGCAACGGCTGGGGTAGCCGCCAGCGCTTGATGATAGGAACCAACCGCGACGAAGCCATCATGTTCATTGACCGCCACACTACCAATGCGCCGATCAGCCAACACGATCTTGCCAATATCAATGTCGAGGCTGCGCGACCGATCGCGCACGCCTATGACTACACATTTGCAAGTCTTGATCCGGTGCATCGGCGGGTGAGGTTCGTCTCCGCGGAAGAATACGTCGTGCTCTCCCACCACGTCGCGAACGCCGTGCGGCGGCTCGGTGAGGTGTGGATGTACCGCTTTGAGCAGCCGGCAACGTCGGGTCCGTTTGCCGGTTGGGCCGCACACGGCAGTGAGGCAATTTATGTATGGAAGGCGTTCGATGATCCCTTGATGCAGATGGCGTTCGGCACTTTGACGCCGGAAGCGCGCCATCTCGGCGATGAGATGCATGAGCGATGGTGCGCATTCATCCGCGGCCGCGCACCCGATATTTCCGGGAAGGCGGCTTGGCCGCTGTTCGATGGTTCACGCCAGCTCGTCTTTGCGGACAATCAATCGCAGCCCGGTGAAGTGGACCGCTCGGAAGTTGCGATGTGGGAGAGTGCACCGCTTGGCATCGTCGGCCCCGGCGGCTGCAATGCAGTAGGCGATGCCGCACGTCACGCGTGTGTGACGGCAGCGCCTGGCATCCTACCTGCCTAAAATTGCTCGGCTCGGCTCTTTTTAGGAACCACCTGAAACGCTCCTACTTACGAGCAATCCAATCGTGTTCGGGATCGTTGGTGAATTTCCAGTCGCGGCGTGGGCCTGCCATGACGTTCAGATAGTAGAGGTCATAGCCGTGTGCGGCGCTTACCGGATGGTAGCCACGGGGTACCATCACGGCGTCACCGTCGCCAACCGCCATCGTCTCATCGAGTGAGCGGTCGTCGGTGTACACGCGCTGGAACGCGAAACCGCCGGGACGCTTCATGCGGTGGTAGTAGGTCTCCTCGAGCAGCGTTTCGTCGGGCCACGCGGCGACGTCGTGTTTGTGGGGCGGATAGCTCGACCAGTTGCCACCCGGCGTGATGACTTCCACCACCAACAAGCTCTCGGCGAGATCGGAACTGTCGGGCAGGATGTTGCGCACGTAACGAGTGTTGCTGCCGGCGCCACGCGTCTCCTGTCCCACTTGGTCTGGCGTGATGAGATGCACGGGTTTCGTGCCGTTGGCCGGCGCCGTGCAAACCGCAAGCTCGAGATCGGTGACCGCCTCGGCCCGGTAGGCCGTGTTGGCCGGAACGTAGATCGAGGTGGGCGAGTCGGCAAAGAGGTCGGTGCGACCGCCAATCCGTGCAAACCGCTCGGCGCCAGCCACGAGGTCGGCAGTTCCCGTGACGAGCACGAGGCATGCCTCGCGCCCGGTCTCGCTGGCAGAATAGCGTTCACCTTTCTTGAGCTTGACCAGACGGAAGCCCACGTACCGCCAGCCGGCGCATTCGGGTGTGATGTCAATCGCGACGCCGTCGGCGCTTAGGCTCTTCGGACGGACGAGCAGAGTCATGTCACCAACTCCATTTCGCGTGCAAGGTGTCTCAGCGTGTCGAGTCCGAGCTGTTGATACTCACGCGGATCGGCGATCTTAGGATCCTGTTCTGCCTCGACAACGATCCAGCCGGAATAGTCCATCGCAGCAAGCGCGCTCATGAATGACGCGAAGTCGTAGCTGCCATCGCCGGGTGTCGTGAACATACCCCCGACGACGCCGTCCAAAAAACTCTTGCCGGCAGCGGCGAAATCGCGATAGCGCTCGGGTCGCACATCCTTGCAATGGACATGCGCCACGCGAGCCGGGCAGGCGAAGGCGACAGCCACGGGATCGATGCCGCCGTACACAGCGTGGCCCGTGTCGAGGACCAGTCCGACACGTTCATCCGTCGCCTCGAGCAAGTGGTTCAGTTCGTTGGCAGTTTCGACCACCGTACCCAGGTGATGATGATAGGCCAGACGGTGCCCGCTTTCCTCGAGATACGCGGCCACTCGGTTTAGCCGCTGTCCGAAGGTACGCCATTGCGCAGCGTCGAGCGTCGGGTGCCGATCCAGGCGGCTGCCTCGATCGCCGTGCACGGCGTTCGAGGTCTCAGCGGCGATGAAAACCGTCGAGCCCATACGCTTCAGCAGCCGAAGATGACTCTGCAGTGTAGCGATCTCAGCATCCGCGTCTTGTTCCAACAAATGGGTGCTGTACCAGCCGCCTACGATCTTGAGCCCGTACCGGCGCATGATCGGCTCCAGCTCATCAGGATCGCGCGGAAACTTGTTGCCGAGCTCGACGCCGTCGAAACCAATGTCCCGCACATCGGTGAGGAGTTCATCGAGTGTGATCGCTTCGCCCAACTCCGGCATGTCGTCATTGGCCCAGGCGATGGGACTGACGCCCCAGCGGATCGTCATGACGGCTTTCCTTTTAGCCTGGCCTCATACTCTAAGCGCGCGGCATTGACCTCGGGGCGAGTCGACACCTCCGGCACGGCTACGTCCCACCAGTGGCCGCCCGCCCAGGTCGCAACGGCGGGATCGGTGTCGATCACGATGACGTAGCTCCTGAGGGAAGCCGACGCACGCTGCAGCGCCTGCTCGAGCTCGGCCACGCCCGAGACCTTTTCAGCCGCAGCACCGAGGCTGCGCGCATGCATCACAAAATCAATGTCGGGCAAAATTTCGTGTCGTGCATCGGCCAGCAGATTGTTGAACGCGCGGCCCCCCGTGCTCCGTTGCAGACGGTCGATACAGCCAAAGCCACGATTGTCAAGTAGCACGACCGTGATTTTCTGGCCCAGCATCACGGAGGTGGCGAGTTCGGAGTTGAGCATCAGGTAGCTGCCATCGCCCACCATCACGATTACCTCGCGAGCGGGCAGCGCCATCTTGACGCCAAGCCCCCCGGCGATCTCATAGCCCATGCAGGAGAAGCCGTATTCAACCTGGTACCCGCCCGGGGTCCGCGTGCGCCATAGTTTGTGCAGCTCGCCCGGAATACCCCCGGCCGCGCTGACCACAACCGCGTCTTGTGCCGCCTGACGCCACACTGCGCCGACTACTTGTGCATCGCTGGGAAGCGAGGCCGTGGCCGCCGTAGCCGCCTCGAGTGCGACGTTCCAGCGGGCGACCGCTGCTGCGTTGGCTGCCTGCCAGCCGTCGGGCACACACCATCCGCGGAGCGCATTCGTCAGCGCCTCAAGCACGGTCAGTGCATCGCCGACGACGGCCTCGGCGCCGTGCTTCGCCGCATCACTCGGTGTAACGTTCACCTGCACTAGCTTCCCGCTGAAGAGGGTACGCGAACCGGTAGTGAAATCCTGCAGTCGTGTGCCGATGGCGATTACGAGATCCGCGCCGGCAGCGGCCTCGTTGGCTGAACTGGTGCCGGTCACGCCGATGCCGCCGAGCGCTTGCGGATGCTCCCAGGACAACGACCCTTTGCCGGCCTGCGTTTCCGCGACGGGTATACCCGTATCGAGCGCCAGCGCCGCGAGGGCCGCTTCCGCGCGCGCGTACAGCACGCCGCCGCCGGCAATGATGAGCGGTCGCCGCGCTCCACGTATCGCTTCAACCAGTGCGCTCAACTCCGCGACGTCGGGCCGCTGCCGTCGCTGATGCCAGATGCGTGGCGTGAAGAAGTGCTCGGGATAGTCGTACGCTTCGCTCTGCACGTCCTGGCAGAGCGCCAGGGTCACAGGACCGCAATTCGCAGGATCGGTGAGGACCGCCATAGCGCGCGGAGCGGCATCGAGAATCTGCTCTGGACGTGTGATGCGATCGAAATACCGGCTCACCGGGCGCAAGCAGTCATTCGCGCTCACGGTGGCGTCCGAGTAATCCTCAATCTGTTGAAGCACCGGATCGGGACGGCGGGAGGCGTATACATCGCCGGGCAGGAATAGAACGGGCAAGCGGTTGACGTGGGAGAGCGCGGCGGCCGTCACGAGGTTGGTTGCGCCTGGGCCGATCGAGGTCGTACAGGCCATCGCGCGTGAACGACGCTGTGCCTTGGCATAGGCAATGGCGGCGTGTGCCATGCCCTGTTCGTTGTGTGCACGGAATGTCGGCAGTGTGTCGCTCACTTCTGCGAGGGCCTCGCCGAACCCTGACACATTGCCGTGCCCGAAGATCGCCCAAACGCC
This sequence comes from uncultured Gammaproteobacteria bacterium, assembly GCA_963799885.1. GTDB lineage: Bacteria > Pseudomonadota > Gammaproteobacteria > Steroidobacterales > Steroidobacteraceae > Bog-1198. The sequence goes on from CAWCYX010000014.1 coordinate 230,356, forward strand.
GGCAAAAAAAGCTACCTGGGTCCCATCGACGTCCACGCGCTGCGCCGCTATCCAGCGCACCAGCGCCTGTGCCATGGTCAGCCGCACGCGCGCCTCGCTCATGCGGCCGCTGCCTTGTGCGCGCGGGCGCGACTCCATCCCGCGACCAGAATACGAAAATTACCAGCCATCATCTCCACCGCCTGGGCGTCGTCGATGTCTCCCTGCAACCAACGCACTGCCGGATCGTGCCAGATCGTGCGACCCACCGCGAAACCCTTCACGAGCGGGCAGGAAGCAGCCGCCACAAATCCCGCAAGTAACTCATCGGGGGGGGCGGACAATCCGAGGAGCAAGATGCCACGGCAATATGCATCACGCGCACGAACAACCGTCTCGATCGCCTCCCATGCGCCGGGATCGACGCCAGGCTCAAGCTTCCACCAGTCCGGAAAAACGCCCAGACCATAAACATGATCGATCACTCGGGCGACTGTGTTTTGTTCCACGGGGCCGTGCATCGAGGCGATAATCTCCAAGAGCAGTTCGTGCCGGGTTGCACGGCACGCCTCGAACAGCCGTTGGATCTGCGCATCCTGCTCAGCCCGTAGTTCCGCGGGATCGTCGGGATGGTAGAAGACCAGGCATTTGACCACGTGGCCGAGTGGCCAATCGGCCAGCGTGGCACCCACGTCGGCCGAACCCTCGAATCGCAACGGGCGAGATCCCGGCAGTTCGATCGGTCGTCCGATCCAGTAAGGTAGCTCTGCCGCCGCTTCCAGCGCGCGCATGCCGTATCGGCCATCGGCTAGGAGGCCGAACCCCGCATTGTCTCCGGCCACTTGTTCGAGCGCCCGGAGTGCGAGGGTCTTGAAGGTCGCGACGCGATCCGTGCCATCGAGTCTCAACGTGCCGGCAAGAACTTCAAATTGGCTGCGGTGATCGATCGCCAACACGTTGAGTACGTCATAGGTCGGATGTCGGTTGGTCGACCAGTGGATCTGCGCGAGCTCGTTGTTCTCGCGCAGTCGATGGGGCCACGCACGCTTGGCTAGAAAGCACTGCAGCTCCGGCCAACTCGGCTCGGCCGGCGCGCAGCCGTGGCGCGAGACGACCAACGCACCGCAAGCATTGGCCCAGGTACAGCAGGTCGTGAGGTCTTCGCCCTTCAGCCATCCTCGCAGAAACCCCGCCATGAACGCATCACCCGCTCCCAGCACGTTAAACACTTCGATCTGAAATCCCTGACCGACGATACCGCCCTCTAGGCGATGAGGGATTGCGCCCGGAAAGGCAACGCACCCTTGCGCCCCGCGCTTGCACACCAGCAGAGCGTCGCCGGTCGCCCGAATTCTGCGTAGGGCCTCCATCGTGTCTGTCGTCCCCCCGAGAATGTGCATTTCCTCTTCCGTTCCGACAATCAAATCGCACAGGGGCAGCACACGACGCAGCTGCGCAGTGACGTCTGCGCTTTCCACGAATCGGTCCTCACCATTCTCTTTGGCGGCGAGCCCCCAGAGCACAGGACGGTAGTCGATGTCGAAGATCACTTGACCGCCCTTAGCCTTCATCAGCGCCGCGGCTTTGAAACTAGCGGCGAAGACGCCCGACCGAGACAGGTGTGTGCCGTTGACGAGCAGCGCATCCGCTCGCTCGATCAGTGCGGGGTCAACGTCGCCCTCATTGAGCGCCATGTCGGCACAGTTTTCGCGGTAGAAAATAAGAGGGAACGTGTCAGGATCGCGTATCCCGAGGATGACCAACGCGGTCAAACGATCGGTATCGGTGATCACGCCCGTCACATCGACGCCTTCCCGGATGAGCTGCTCACGGATGAAACGACCCATGTGGTCAGCGCCAACGCGAGTGAGGAGGCCCACTCGCAGGCCGAGCCGAGATGCGCCGATCGCGGTGTTGGTTGGGCTGCCGCCGATGTATTTGGCAAAGCTGCCCATATCCTCGAGTCGGCCGCCGACTTGTTGACCGTAAAGGTCGACGCTCGAACGTCCAACAGCAACTAGTTCAAGGTTGCGTGATGCGCACCCCTGGTCGACTTGTTCCGGCATTAACCCGCGACTCCGAACTTCGTTTATCGCCGAACTTCGTTGGCCGTTCGACCCGACCCTCAAACCAATGATAATATTCAAACGATATTGAACGAAAATTCCACAATCTGCAATATCAGAATTTAATTTTCACCGGTACGGCCTATCGCAACATCCCAAAACAGGGCCAGGTGCACTATTATTGTGGCTTGGAACGCTTATTCTATCCGTTCCCAAATGAAGAGGGCATTTCGTGGCATCACCGCCGACTTCGACTCCCGAGCTCCGCGATCGGATATTGGCCAGGTTTGAGAGCTTGAGCCCCCGGCTGCAGCAGGTCGGGCGCTATGTGCTCGACGATCCGAATGATGTCGCGTTTGAGACGCTTTCCGACATCGCTTCGCGCTGCAAGGTGCAGCCCTCGACCATCGTCCGATTCGCGCAGCATTTTGGTTTTGACGGCGCGACGCAAATGCAAAAGCTGTTGCGCGATGCATTATTGAAAGGGGACCACACAATCGGCTACGTTGAGAGACTCCGTCAATTCAGCCATTCGGTCTCGGAGGAGGCGCTGCTCGAACAAGGCCAGCTATTGGGTGAGTTCGTGGAGGGGAACGTCCACGCGCTACAAAACCTTAAGCACGCGATCGGAAACCGCGAACTCTCCCGTGCCACGCAGCTCATTGCCGATGCGCAGGTAGTATTCATCGTGGGATTCCGGCGCGCGTTCCCAGTTGCCGCGTACCTCACGTACCTGCTGTCCCAGGCCGGTAAGCGCGTGGTGCTAATTGATGGTCTCGCGGGATTTGCTGCGCTGCAGCTGCAGGCGCGAGGACCCGATGACCTAGTCATCGCGATCAGCTTTAATCCTTACGCCCCAGAGACGGTGGAGCTCGTCGCGCGACTCGGCGCCGAGCCTCGTTTGATCGCCATCACTGACAGCGTCATCAGCCCGATTGCCAAAACGGCATCGCTCGTATTGCAAGTGCGTGAGACGGAAATCCGCGGCTTCCGTTCTCTCGCCGCCTCGATGTGCTTGGCGCAGACACTCTCTATCTCCTATGGCGTGTTTCACGTCAATCGCGAGGCAGCGCAGGCCGTCTAGGGATGCGACAGCGACCGCATTCATATCAAACACTGTTGATATGCCAATTGCAAACCGCTAGGCTATCGGAAAATATTTTCCGGGAGGCCAAGTGTCGAGTGCGCGCATCACCTTAGTACCCATTGAAGCCAGAACGCGCGCCCATCGGCTGTCGCTGCTGTTATTCGTGGCCTATACCTCGCACATTGCGGTCTACCAGGGAGTTGGGACCATCCTATTGCCGGCCGCGGTGCAACGCATCACGCCCACCAATAAGGTGGGGGTGCTCGCTCTAGTCACTACACTCTCCGCCGTGACCACCGTCTTCGCACTGATTGCCGGCGGCGCGATTTCCGACCGTACTCGCAGCCGTTGGGGTCGAAGGACACCCTCACTCGCAATCTCCTGCGCGGCCAGCGCATTGCTGTTGCCGGCGCTGGCCGCGGCACGTTCGACAAACGAACTCCTCGTGCTCATGCCCCTGCTGGGATTCACGCTGAATTTCTACCAAGCCGTCTTCCTGGCGCAGCTGCCGGATCGCATACCGCCCGACAATCGTGGGTTTGCCTCGGCAGCAATCGCCCTTGGCGTCCCCGGAGGAATATTCCTCGGGGTCAACCTGGCGGCTTTCGCGCCCTCTCCACTGATCGGGTACCTGGCGCTCGCGGGCCTATTCGTGGCAGCCACCGTCACCCTGTTCGTGCTCGCACCCGACTCATCCTCACTGGATCTCGCGGCCGCTCCTCGCGTAGGGGGTAGCCCCCGAGCGCTGGCGGAACTGTTCACCAGCTTCGGCGATCGCGATTTCGCATTGACGTTCACGTCACGCTTCGTTCTATTCGTCGCCTATTTCACCGTAATGGGCTACTTGTTTTATGTGGTTCAGGACTATGTCGGGATAGATCGGCTTCCCGAGCGAAACCCTAGTCTGGCCGTGAGCCGGGTCATGAGTCTCGCCACGTTAGGCTGGGTGCTCATAACTCCCGTTACAGGGCTGATCGCGGATCGCGTGCACCGAACCAAGCTGTTTGTCGGATTGTCGTCGATCGGCATTGGGCTGGCCATGTTCGTCCCGGCGTTGTCGAACGCATGGCCGGTAATGATGACGTTCGGTACATTGATGGGCCTCTTTTTTGGCATCTACATGGCGATCGATTTGAAACTGATGACCATGGTCCTCCCCTCGCCGGAGGCCGCCGGTCGCGATATCGGCATTTTGTCGGTCGCAAGCTCCGGCCCCATAGTGCTCGCCCCGTCGCTGGCGGCGGCGATCATCGCGTTAGGCAGTTACCGCGCGCTGTTCGTTGTGGGAACTCTAACGGCGGTACTCGGCGGGATCTGCGCGCTCTTCATCCGCAAGCGCGGCTGAGCGGAGGCGCGATGCCGCTTCTTCCTGAGACCTGTGCATTTCTGGCCAGTTGCGCGGCAGAGAAGCCCCGTATTGACCGGTCATCGGGCATCGTTGCCCTAAGGCGTGCGAATCACGCGCGCGAGCTGCGCTTCGATGTCCGCGCGCCGACGTTGTTGCGCGAACAGAGGGTAACTTTTACGACCACAGACGGCACTGTGCTCGCGCTGGAGATTTACGAGCCCCATCCGCCGTCCGCTCGGGCGCGGGGGGCTTTATTCTTCATTCACGGCGGCGGATGGGTCATGTGCAGCCCGCAGAGCCACGCCAACATGTGCCGCTACCTTTGCGCAAGGGCAGGCGTCCTCGGTGTGAACATCGAATACCGCTTGGCTCCCGAACATAGGTTTCCAACCGCGCTCGAGGATACCGTCGCGGCGTTGCAGTGGGTCAAGGCCAACATCGCGCAGTATGGTGGCGATCCCGACAAGATCGTGGTCGCCGGCGACAGCGCCGGTGGAAACCTGGCGGCGGTGCTCGCGCAGCAATCTGCACGCGGCGTGCTTGGCCGAATCGCGGCGCAAGCCCTTTTTTACCCGAGCGTTGGGATGGGTGTGCGCGAGCGGTTTCCATCCTGGCGGACGCTCGGCGGCGGAGAATACGGCATTTCAGAGGCCGATGCAGAATGGATGACGCAACTCTATCTGGCTCGTCCCGAGCAGCGGTATGACATTCGTTTCAATCCCATCCTCGCCGAATCACTTTATGGTACCCCGCCCGCACTCATCATTACGGCCGAATTTGATCCTTTAGTGGATGAAGGCAAAGCCTATGCCGCGCGGTTAGCGGCAGCAGGCACGCCGGTCGAGGCACATTGTTTCCCCGGGATGATTCACGCCTTCATGAGCATGCCTAAGGCCATGCCCACCGGCTACCGGGCGCTCAACGTCGCGGCACGATTCATCGCTCAGCATGCTGGAAATCCTGACTCACTACGGCACGTGGAAGAATCGAATGCCGAAACAGAGTAGCGCCCCAAAGCTTGGGGTCGGTCTGATTGGTTCCGGCTTCATGGGCCGCGCTCATGCCCAGGCGTTTCGCGCCGCGGACTTTGTCTACGACCTTCCGCTGAAGCCGCACCTTGAAATTATCGCGGATCAGAACGTGGACCGTGCCAGCAAGGCCGCCGGCGCACTGGGATTCGCCCGATCAACAGGCAGCTGGCAAGATGTTATCACCGATCCTGGAGTCAACGTCGTCGCAATCGCGACCCCAAACATTCTGCACGCACGAATTGCACTCGCTGCGATTGCTGCGGGTAAAGCGGTTTATTGCGAGAAGCCTCTTGCTACGACGATCGCGGACGCGCTCGCCATGACCCAGGCCGCAGAGGCGGTGCGACTGCCCACCGCCGTCGGCTTCACCTATCTCTACAACCCAATGATCGGTCTGGCCCGCGAACTCATCAGCGCGGGCGAGATCGGAGAAGTGACTGCTTTCCGCGGCATCCATGCTGAGGATTTCATGGCCGACGCTGCTGCACCGTTTAATTGGCGGTGCGAAGCCGACAATGCCGGCGGCGCACTGGCCGACATTGGCAGTCACATCATTGCAATGGCAAAGCATCTCATCGGAACGATCGAAAGCGTGTCCGGCACGCTGTCGACCGCGCATCGAGAACGTACGGGGCCTGACGGCATACTACGCGCAGTCACGATCGACGACCAAGCGGACGCCGTCGTGCGCTTCGCGTCGGGTGCGACGGGTACGCTGTCCGCGAGCTGGATCGCGAGCGGCTGGAAAATGGGGTTGGCGTTCCAAGTGACCGGCACTAAAGGATCGATTGCCTTTACGCAAGAGCGGTTCAACGAACTTCAGCTCTTCTGCATGAGCGGGGCCCGCGCTCGCAACGGCTTCACGACAATTCTTGCCGGCCCCCAGCATCCCGACTACGGCGCCTTCTGCCCCGCCGCGGGCCACCAGCTGGGGTATAACGACCTTAAGACAATCGAGGTCAAGGCAATGATCGACACGATCGCAGGACTTCCTTCCGCCGCGAAAGATTTTCGTTTCGCACTTGAGGTCGACCAGGTTGCTGAGGCGATCCGCCGGTCCGATCGGGAGCGCGTATGGGTTTCGGTGAAATGACTACAGTCGATTTCCCTCGGATCGAGCAGATCGACCTTGAGATGCGGCGGCTCATCGATGCCGGCCATTTCGCCGGCGCCGCAACGGAGGCTTGGCACTGTGGCGAGCTTGTACATCGCTCTGGGATCGGTGTAAGCGACCTCGCTATGGGCTCCCCGATGACGACGGGCACGATTGTCCGTGTGTTCTCAATGACCAAGCCGGTGACAGCGGTCGCAATGATGATCTTGCACGATCAAGGGATGTGGCGGCGCGAGGACCCAATCGCGAAATACCTACCCGAGCTTGCGGATCCAAAGGTTTACGAGGGCATGGGTGCGGATGGCAAGGCAATCCTGCGCCGCTCGCACTCGCTGCCCACCATGGCGCAGCTCCTGACTCATACGGCCGGCTTCAGCTACGGATTCGAGGCCGGATGGGTGGATGACCGCTATCGCGAGGTCGACCTGTGGCACGCCGCTGATTTGCACGACTTCGTCCGGCGCGTCGCACGACTTTCGCTCGCCTACCATCCTGGCACACGCTGGCAGTACAGCATTTCGATGGACCTTGAGGGCGCGATCATCGAGCGTCTTTCCGGTATGTCACTCGCACAGTTCTGCACTCGCCATATCTTCGGTCCGCTCGCCATGTCGGACACCGCCTTTCACGTTCCCGCAGAAAAGATCCCACGGCTCGCGACACTTTACGCGTGGCACGAGGGTGTTTTGGAACCGGCGGTCAATCCGCTGGGTGACAGCATTGGTGCGCCACCCGCCTTCGCAGCGGGTGGCGCAGGCCTCTACAGTACTGCCACCGATTACGCGCGCTTTGGCCGCATGTTGCTCAGCCTCGGCCAATTTGAAGGACAGCGCATCGCAAGCGAGGACGCGATGCGGGCGATGATGTCCAGTCAGATCGGACCGTCAATCGTACACGGCGGATTTGGCGTTGGATTTCAGCAGGTCCGTCGCGGCTATGAATTTGGCTATAACGGCGTGGTCGTTACCGATCCCGTCATTGCCGGCGTGGCACTCGGCGCGGGTAGTTATCTGTGGGACGGATTGGCCAGCACGTGGTTCTGGGTCGATCCGGAGAATCACGTCGTGTTCGTAGGTATGGTTCAACGGGTTGCAGATCCCGATGTGCCTCTTGTCCAGCCGGTCACGCAGATCGCCGTGCGCGAGGCCCTCCTCTCCGCCAGACCGCACCGACAGCAGGGGTCTTGATGGCTGACCATATCGGATTAAACCGATTCTCCTTCGCGTTTGCCGTTCCTGCAACCAGTTCCTCCGAAGCCAGTGGGGCACTTTCAGGCGTGTATGCGCTGTTTCAAGCGCAACCGCAGGTAACCTGCTTGCCCGGTCGTGGCCTTCGCGGAAAGGGGTCAGAAATGACCGGTCAAAGATATGCCCACGGTGCGGAATGATTCCGGCCCAAATATCTGATAGTAGTCGCCGCCCTTGGCAGCATCACCGACTACCGTGCCGACCGGGTTCGGAGTGATGAAGGTGGCGAACCGCTTGTCGAAGAGATTACGCGCAAACACCATCAACTCCCAGCGGCGGTCCGTGTCGCGATAGCCGATATGCGTACCAACCAAGGTTATTCCACCAACCTCAGTCTTGGGGTCCTGAGTCGCGGAGAAATTGAGCGAGCTGCGGTTATAGATATCCGCGCCTACGAAAGCCCTGCCGCGGCCGATTTTTGCCTCGTACTCTCCTGCCAAGTTAATGGTAAAGCGCGGCGCGTTAGCGAGTCGTCCGCCACTGACATCGCTGCTCTGGTTCGGGAGGCACACATCGCGCCCGCTCGCTCCTGTCGGCTGTCCGGGATAGCAGGGGGCACCCACAAAGCTGGTGTACGTACCATCGGTAAACGCCGCGCCGCCGGTGAAGGTCAAGCCATGGATTGCTATGAAGCGAAGGTCGGCCTCGAGGCCTTGGACGCGGAGAGAACCGGCATTGACGGTCGTAAAATTGCCCACGTTACTCCCAGGCGGCACGTAGAAGGCCTGCGCCTGAAAGTCGTCGAAAATCGTGTGGAAGGCGGCGAGATTTACCGACAGTCGCCGATCGAACAGCGTTGACTTGATCCCCACCTCGACGCTATGCGGGATCTCAGGCTTAGTCGCCATGAGTGTGGTCTGGTCGAACGCGGGGCCCTTGTAGCCGCGCGCGTACTGCGCATAGGCGAAGATATCCGGATTGATTTGATAGTTAAGTCCCGCCTTGTACGAGAAATTGTTGGTCTCTACGTCGTTTGCAACGACGCCAGCTGCCACGGTGGGAATTACGTAGCCGGTGTCGTTATACGTGTTTTGCACGAACGTGCCGTCGCGTGTATAGCGACCACCGAACAGCAAGCTGAGGCCGTCAGCGATCTTGAACTCGCCCTGCCCAAACGCCGCTTTGCTTTGGGAGGACAAATGGTAATAGCGGTTCGATCCTGCGAGCGTTTTGCCCGGGATGGGGGGAAATAGCGGCTCAAGGTTCACCCCTTGAATAAAACTGCCCGGGTAGCTCAGGTTTAAATAATAGAGTCCAACTTGATAGATGAAACGCCCGTCGTTTGGCGACGCGAGGCGAAGCTCTTCGGAAGTCTGCTTAATGTCACGCGAGGTGACGAATGTATCGGCCAGCGAATAGGGTGTTTGGTCGAAATCATTGTTGCCGTCGTCTCGATAGAAACGGTAGGCCAAGATGTTCGTCAGCGAATAGCCCGACGCAAATGTGTACTTTGCGTTTGCCTGTTCGCCGCCTGTGTCTAGGTGGTGGCGGCTCGGCGCGCCGTCGGCTATGCGAAGATTGGTCGGTGAGGCGATAATGCCGTATTGCCCTTGGATGAGCTGATAGACGCCGCCTGGCGCATTGTAACGAGAGGTAAATACACCGTCTCCCAAGCCGTTCGCCGTAACGAAGTCGCCGGCGACGTACACGGCAAGCGCGTCCGTGGGTTCCCAAAGCATTTTCAGACGGCCGCCATACTCGGTCAGTCCGGTTTCATTGGGGGCGGTTCCCGCATAATCGATGAAGGAGCCGTTTCGGACCACGAAGGTGCTCATGCGCGCCGCCGCGTTGCTAGATATCGGCAAATTAACGGTAGCGTTAGCATTCTGGACCAACGCAGCACCGACCGAATCATCAAAGCCTGTACTGTCGTAAAAGTCGAGGCTTGTCTCCCCAATGCGAGGACGATTTGTGTTGATCGACACAACACCCGCAGACGCGTTTTTCCCAAACAGCATTCCTTGCGGGCCACGTAAAATTTGCACGTTGTCGATGTCAAAGAATTGCGTTACGCCGAGCTGCGGACGAGCCAGCGTGACATCGTCGAGCACGGTGCCGACGCTCGACTCGATGGCGTTACCAAAGATAGCGCTACCGACTCCTCGAATCGAAAAATTGGTGGCGCCGATTTCTCCCGCGGTCGCCGTCTGTTGGAGGCTTGGGGCGATGAAGATTAGTTCGGACGGCTGCGCAATTTTCAAGTTCTGCAATGCTTCACCACTCGCTGCTGTGACAGCGACCGGAACGCGCTGTAGATTCTCCTCGCGTCGCTGAGCAGTGACGACGATGTCGGCAAGCACGGTCTGATCGGAAAGCGCAGGGCCAGTATCGCGCTGCGGCGCGATGGTCTGGGTTTCCTCAATTCCAGATTCTGTTTCGCCGTAGGTTGGAACCCCCGTTGCAAGCGTCCCAATCGCTACCACAGCCAACACTATGTGTCTCAAAGCCACAGCCATCTCCCCGTTCCCTCTTGCCTAATGTAGCATCGAATGAAATTATTCTTCTGTCAACATATAATTTGGAATATTCATTTCACTCACTCATGCCAGATTGGCTCTGCCTGTAGGCAGGCGCCTTGCCCGCTTGATCTAGCTAGGTGCGGTCCAATTTTCTTAGGGTTTTCAGCGGCATAGACGAAAAGGCGCCGCAGTGTTTGCTCACATGTCCGGGAACCTACACCTTCCAGTACACGGTGTTCCGAATCGTCCTCGCTTTGGCGCCGCTGGAATTGCCGCACTCATCCCGGGGTTACTGCAAGTGGGTATTGGAGATTGGCTGAAAGGCGGTGGGGCCTTGGCCCCTGGCTATATTTGTGATCGTATATTTCTACAGCCCGGCCGCTATGGTTGGTCAGGTATCACACACGAAAAAGGTAAGTGCCGTTGAGCTCGTCGACGCCAGGCTGGACGCGAAAGATAGCCCCTACACCGAACAGATAGAGCAAGACAGACGCGTGATTAGACCAAAACCCGGAGTTGGGCAATGATCGAAATCGAAAATGTAGAGCCGTCATATCTTTTCCCGACTATTGACTTTCAAATTCCAAAATGCCGGAGACGCGCCGGCCATTATTACCAAGTTTTAAGTTGGAATCAGCAGTGCGCGCATCGACGTCACTCCAGAGCTTGAATTTGCATTTGATACTGGGAATAAGGAGCCGGGTGGCGAAAAGTCATTGGTACTCTCAGCAAAAAATAATGGATGGGGAGCGGCGCGGAACTGCAAGGTTGTCGTAGTATCTTTTGCCGAACGGGTTCGTGTTTGACGGGACCCTGACGCAGAATCAGCAAACGCAGTCTGATATTACGTACTGTGTCATAGCGAATCCGGATGAGGGCGAGAAAACGTGCCGCTACCCAGTTTCGCGCAGCATCTTGGCTGGAGAGGTAGAGCGATTTCATATCATGATCGGAGCTACCAAATCCTGCATGCTCATTGTGCAATTTGGCTTTTCACTCGGCCGGTCGGAGAAAGTTAAATCCTCACTATTTGACGTACTGATCCGCAGTCCCGTGGGCTCGAACCTGAGTCCTTCCTTGCGTGCGGTTAAGTGACCGGTATCGAGTGCAACAAGCTCGGAACGGCGCAACGCTCCGGCAAATCCCAGCAAAATAAGCGCGCGATCGCGCAAGCCGCGCAAAGTGCCAGGTTCCACGGCATCGACCATGCGCTTGACGTACGGGAAGGCCAATTCTCGCTAGTGGTCATCGAAGGGCGAATTCACCGCGATAACTTCCAATACCCCTGAGCGGACAGATGATCCGGCCCCGACAGGACCGACCAGCGGGCCGTCTTCTCGATGAAGGGGAGACCGGCGTGCGCTCCGCTTGTGGACGGCAGCGTCATTGTCGCACCGGCAGGTAGCCAGAAGACAAAACGGGTCCGGACTGTTGGAATCCGAACCCATTTCTGGAGTTGTCGCACCAGCGCCTTAAGCTGGCGCGGCGTAGATGTTAATTTAACTTCGAGAGTGAGACCAGACGCACCGGCACGTCCGTTCTGGCTTTCACGCCAGACAGCGCGTACAGAGCGGAACTGTTGACCTTGGTCACCGCGCCAAGTATCGCTTTCTCCATGCAGGCGTTACGGCGCATGGCACCGTTGATGCCTGAACCGTCGAATTGCGAGCACACGCTACTCGCCGCGCTCCGAATTCGCGAATAGAGGGTGGTTACTCCCTGCGAATTGGATATGTTGAGGTCTTCATACTTCACTGTAACTTGAGGTGTGTCAAAAATATCAGCGGCCGCAGGGAGGGCAGCGAAGATCAAGCCACCGGCGCAGCAGTATGCGATGGCAATCGTCGCCGTAATGTGATTAACAGAGGTCTTTGTAGTCATGGTCATCTCCTTGAGTGGTATTTGCAAGCAAGCCTTTGTGGATGGCGAACCGCATGTCTCTTGCCGTCCTGCTTGTGTAACGATCGTCCTTTGGAGATTGGTGAAAAAGCGATCGCGCTAATTGCTCATTTTGTACGTGGCGGTTAGATAGTACTTGCGGCCGTAGACGTTGTAGTTTAAATAGTTGTACGGCTGATAATTGGCGTTGCCGGGCTGGCTGTGATCCGACGGCGGCATGCTATTGCCCACATTGTTCAATGCCAAGCTAAATTGCACCGATTGGATCGGTTGGTAGCGGATGCTCAAGTCCAACAGAGTCCACGGCGCCACCGTCCCGGCTCCTGGCTGGCTATAGCCTTCGGGGATGAGTTGAGAAATGTAGTTCGGTGAGCGTCCATAGCGCTCGGCATAGGCGGTGATACTGATCGGCCTCTTAGTCCAGGTTATCGAGGCATTGTCCTTGGTCTTGAACTCAGTGCTGTAGAAGGGGTCGCCCAATTCGTTGATCAACGGGTCTCCGGCATACTGCTGGTAGGTGTGCGCGACCATGTCGGTGAACGACGCGTCGAGGGCGAATTCACCGACCACGCCGGCATCGTACTTGTAATCTATGGCTGCCATGAGGGTCCCGAGATTTTCCTGCGAGACGTTCTGCTTGGGCGTATATACCGATACCAAGACACCGCCGGCACCGCGGGTGACGTCCGCCAGCGCCGTAATGCAGGTCGGGGATGCAATGGCCAGCTGACCCAAGCGGCACGCCGCTTCGGTTTCCAGCAGCTTGATGGGGTCCGCCTGCGCAACCTCCTCTCTGATCGCATAATGTATGTAATCGAGCGTGATGGCCAGTCTCTCCATGGGCGACAGGACGAATCCCAAGTCCCACACCTTGGCCGTGATGGGTTTGAGGTTGGCATTGCCCGACGTGCTGGTGGAATAGACGACGTCAGCCTGAGGACAATTGGCGAGGTTGACGCCGGTGTAGCCATTCTTTTCGCAGGTGAAGTAATCCGTCAACGTTGCGTAGGCGCCGCTATAGCCCTGAAATTCATCGGCCAGCGTGGGCGCTTTGAACGCGGTACCGTAGCGGCCCCGCAGCAGCAGCATTTGAACCGCGCGGAATTCGAGGCCTAGGTTGTAAGTCGCCTTATCGACACTTGTTCCCTGAACCCGGTAGTCATCGTAGCGGCCGGACAGATCAGCCTTCAGCATAGTAAGGATAGGTAACTGCATTTCCAAGGTGCCGGCATAGCGCGAGCGGTGACCGGAGCCCGCTGACGATGCAAAACCGAAGGTATCATTGTCGAAGTAGCGCGGGTCCGGAGCATAATTCCAGCCCTGTTCTCCGCCCTCGAACTGCACTGCTATGCCGGCGTTGCCGCCCGGCAGCGCGACCAGCGCCGGGTTGGTGATCCGGGCTCGAGCCAGGCTTTCCTCGGTGTACGAGTAGTTAGTGGCATCGCCGCTGAAGCTGGCGTACTGAGCGGGCGTGACGGGTTTGTAGAAGTTCGCGTAGTTGGGGGAATACTGATTAGTACCCAGCACCGGGTCGAAGCCCAAATTGGGACCAAAAATCGGGGCAAAAAAGGCCTCAAGGGGTTTAGTGAAGAACAAAAACGTGGATTCCGTCAGCTTGTTATCCGTGTAAGTCATGTCTGCGAGCCATTTCCAACTCGAGGCAAAAGACCCCTTGATGCCCAATGTGCCACGCACGGTATTATTGGTAGTCTTGTCCATAGTGTTGTTGAGGCCGCCGGATTCCTCAGGGGAGAAGAAATGCTGGAGATTCAAGTAGTCGCCGCCCCCTAGCGCCGGATCCTCGTAGTAGCTGTAGGCGCTGTTGGGGTCTACTGAGGTGGTGTAAGTGAGTGGACCGAGACTGAAGCGCACCTGGTCATGGCTTATCAAGAGGTTGCCATAGATCTGCAGCTTATCGTTAAAGTCATAGGTGGAATGCAGATAAAACTGCACCTGCTCATCGGCGTTGTCGACGGTGAAGTTGGCATCTCGGTTTGTGCCGCAGTATTGGCCGTGCCCCGGCCGCGTTTGCAATGAAACGGTACTACCGAATTGGCCGGCCACGTTGGCGCATTTGGCTGGGTCCTCGAAATAGTAATTGTCGCCGTTGGATTGACCGAATTGGCCCAATATCAGGTAATCGCGCTCTGCGGTTTGCGGCGAGGAGCCTTGGGGGTAGACCTGACTGGTCAAGCTGCGTTGGTAGGCCCATATCGGATTCTGGTCCTCGTACTGCGCGCCGGCCACGACATTGAAGGCGCCCACGCTCAAGCCATCGGCAATAGCGATGCGGCGGTCGGCGCCGCCGCCGTCATCGTAAAATCCATAGCGGCCATCGATGACCGGTCCATCCAAGGTCGCCTTCATGACGATGTTGACCACGCCGGCGATGGCGTCGGATCCGTAGATCGAGGACTGGGCACCCGGAAGGATATCGATATGATCCACGAGTACCGTCGGAATGCCCGAGATACTGACGAACGATTCGGATGTGTTGTAAAGCGCCGGATAGTCGGCGATGGGCAACCCATTGAGCAAGTACTTAGTGTAGGACGGGTCCAAGCCGAAAAAACTCGTTACCTTGGCGCCTTGCGTAGAGCTGCCGCTAAACTGAGCATTTTGTATGCTGCCGGTGGAAAACGAGGCTCGCTGCAAGGCTTCCGCAACATCGGCGAAACCGCGCGCCTGAATGTCCTCGTTGGTGATCGTGACGATAGGGGTAAAATCTTGGATTTTGGTCTGCGGAATCAAGGTGCCGGTAACGACCACTTCTTCCAGTGATTGATAATCCTTATCCTTCTCGGTTTTATCGGTATCGGTCGTGCTCGTCGCCGCGGGGGGGCCGGCCGCCGGCTCCGCCGCGTGAACCCAAACCGTGAATGGGCTGAGCCCGTAGGCGGCCAACGAAAGGGCGCATAGCCTTCCTATAGGCGACGCTATCCCGAGTACACCCGTACGCAACCCAGCTCTCCCTTCATTTTCTCAAACCAGCGAACGCCTCCACACGGCTGGAACCAATGGGCAAAACATTCATCCCAGATTTCATCGGATCAATCCGTGACTCATCCGATTGCAATCTATGTGCATCGAGAAAGCAACATATTGTTCATTCGGATGCGGGGACGATCGCAGACTAATCGTGGTCGAGGTGTCGATTTGTGTAGTGATGTGCAGCGCAGCAATTTGCGAGAGCCGCATGAGCCGCGATACTGAACTATGCTTTGCCCCTGAACGTCGCTGCTGGCGCGACTCTTTTGTACGGTTTTTCGCGAACAGGCAAGCCCCATATCTGATCCAGTCGTTGGCAGATTGCCTGGGACGGTCTTGCATTTCGCAGACATTGAGTATCTGGAGAGCATAAAATCCCCCTTTGGCAGCATCGCCAAGAATTTTCAAGATGAATTTTTGTCCCCCATCATTGGACCAGCACGATCTATACCAATCGCCGCGGCGGCAGCCCTAACAATCCAGCGAGCACCGATGACCATGGTACTCCGGCTGCCCCCGTGGACGGTCTGCAATTTCATCTCTCATTCCCAAGTGACCGAGAGCCTCCGCCTGTCCGTTACCGCGGACAATGTGTTCGACAAGATGCCACCGACGGACCACAGCCACTCAGGACTGGACAACGTCCCGTACAACACGATCAATTACAATGTGTTGTATGGTCGGTTCATGTTTTTCGATGCCACCTACCAATTGGGACGCTAAGTGGGCATCCGGTCATGCGAACGACTCTTCGAAATGTTTTCACCAAACCCACGGAAAGCGTCGTTGTGCCAAACACGGGAGCCATGAGCATCCCGTTTTGCCATAGATCACAAGAGGCGACCCGTGCCGCAAACGTCGGGAATCTATCATCGATCGCTTGCTCGACGCACAAACAATCGAGCGATTACCATGGACTCCCGTCCGCAGCGTACCGCTGTTGCCGGGGACACCCGCGTTCTGAGAATTGATATGCCTAACCCCACGATGCTCGATCAACTTTTATACGACTGGATCGCAGAGCCGAACGAGCTGCGCTTTGAACGCGCCTTCAATCGCTACTTCACGACAGCATTCCCTTTGCTGCAACGCCACTTGGTCCGCCTGTCACGCTGGGACCCCGCGAATGTGGAGGAATTGGCGCAAGACGCTCTCCTGCGTTTTTTCCACAAAGTGGGGCGCGGTCGCCGCGAAGCCTCAGAAACCGTCAACGGCGCGCTGGTAGGTATCCGTCCTCTCAACATGGGCGTTTTCCACGAGCGTCACGTAAACCGCTGGACGCAAGACGTGGAATCATTCCGCGGCACAGCGATGACTTTTCGCATATCCCCGAACAGGGAATCCGACGGCGCATTTTTAATGGGCGCGATTCGCGCCCTGACCGATCGCATCCGGCCCCTGCAAGACCGAGGTGACCACTTGCTGCAGACCATTCGTGTCGATCTCGACTGGCAGATCGACGACCAAGCTGCCGTACCTTCGCCCGATTCTGGTACGAGTGCACGCACAGCGACGGCGCCTACCTTCGAGGGGCTCGATGGAGGCGATCTTCCGTCGATCGTATTTGCCCAAAGCCTTGCAGGCGAAGCATTGGCTCAGTCGCCACGCACCGTCGATGCCGAACATCGTCGCCCCGGCGTAGCGCGTTTTGTTTCGACGACGATGACGGTCATACTTCATCTTCCCGCTCTTCGGGTGCCAACCAACGGCTACTTGTTCGAAATAGCGCTGACAGTTTATCTGGACGAATGCAAGAAGCGCGGCCGCCGAAAGCGCGGTGGCACCGGGTTCCGGGAATCCGACGCTGCCACCGAAGGGGTCTTCGGCGCTGTGGCGCACCCGATCGAGCGATTGGGTGCAGAGTTCGATGGAAGTGGGGGGGTCGGGGAATACCTCGACGTCGAGTACTCACCTCCGGCCAATGGAGCATCAACAGACGCGCCGGCCGTGCCATCCGTTGATCCCACGCGCCAATACGAAGATGTGGAATTTCTGGAAAAGTTCTACGCCTATCTACGCCGTCCGCTTGACGAAGCGACCGCCGACTACCAGCGCGCGCAAACGACTGGCCGCGCGGCGACTGAGTGGAAGAAAGCGAGCTCCGTCAGTATGAAATTCGAGCGGACGGTCGCCGTTCTCAGTTTAATGGGTGAGGGCTACACTCAGGAGCAAATTGCCACACGGCTGGATTTATCGCGCAACCAGGTGAAATACGTGATTGAGTTAGTCCAAGAGTCGTACGCACGGTTCGCAGGGATCTCCGACCGACCTGTAGCGCCTGCTCCGAGCGCGGAAGATCAATCTCATGTCTGAGCGTGTCCCACCACCGGACTTTCACGCCTTCACGCGCTGGTTGGCGGCGACTGCGACGACGGGCAGCGGAAGCACGAATCCCGTATTTTATGACCGTGTACTCGCTGCGGCGCGCATAGCCAGGGACGAGACATTGCGTTCGACTCCAACGGCCCTCCCGCAGTTTGAAGTGTTGCAGCTCATGGCCGCGGCGAGCCAAGAGGACAATGCGCGGCCCCCTGAGCTCACAACAGCGCGAGGCTTTCGTGTCACCCTGGCCTACGATGAGGGTGACGCGCATGAAGGAGCGTCAATTGCAGTGTTAGTGCAATCGCCGGCCGATTTAATCGGACTGGTGCAAGGCGAGACCGCGTATTTGTGGAACGGTACCGTGCGCTTCGCACTCGGGCAATTCGATGCGGACGGAAAGGCCTTTGGCGTTTTGCCAGCGGGAGTGGAAATCTCCGTGACTGATTTTACGCAAGGCAAAGTCAAACTTGAAGAGCCGGCACCGCCTCCGACGTAGATTCAACCAATGACCATTCGACTTTTGCTGGTCGACGGGGACGGGGTCGTCACCACTCCCGAACTGCGGGTTCGGCAGCTACGCGAATTTCCGGGCGCACCGGGGGTATCCGTCCACTTTCGCCGAGTCAGAAGCGATCGCCTCTTTGAATCCGCCAAAGCCGCTTGTAATCTGGCGTATCGGGTGCTCGCCGGCGAGGGCGTCGTTCGTTCGCAACTGTGGGTGGAATACGAGGTGGCGGGCGACCACGTCAATGTCACCGGCCGCAGCAGTGATTTGCTATTTGCACTGGCGCTAATCACCTCGAAGTGGCCCACAGTGACGGGGCAATATCCGGCCATTGCTGCCACCGGCCGTTTGGATCTGGACGGCGCATCCGCCGTCCGCAGCGTCCAATACACTGTGCAAAAGGTAGCGGCTGCCGTTCTGGCATCTGCAGCGCAACCGGCTGCGGTCGTCTTCTATCCAGCGGAGGATGATGCGGCAGTAGCAGCTTGGCGTGCGACTGCTGAAATCCCAGCTCACGTGCGACTATGCGCGGTCACGCACCTGGACGATGCACTGAACTGCCTGGGTATCACGTTGGAGAAGGTCTACCTACGGAATCCGTTTCGAGGATTGGAGCACTTTAACTACGAAGACCACGCCATTTTCTTCGGCCGTGACCGCGAGGTACGGGAAGTCGTAGACCAATTGCTACGCAGAGAGCAGGCGGGGGTTCCTGGAGTGCTGGTGGAGGGCGCTAGCGGCAGTGGCAAGAGCTCTTTCTTGCGCGCTGGCGTACTGCCCGCGTTGGCAACCCGGCGATTTCAATCCGATGCCGCTGGTAATGACCTGATGCGTCTACCGGTCAGTGCGGGGGTTAGTCGCGCGATTTGGAGACCCGGCCTGTTGTCGACGCCAATCAATGAGCAGAAGTTAGCAACGTCGATTGTGGACTGCTGGTCGGCGTATCAGGAACTTGACCTCAACGCATCGGATGTTGCGACGCTCACCCTCGATCGACTGGCCATCCGCCGTCGTGAACGATGGCCTTCCACTCTACGGTTTGTTTGGTTGATCGATCAATTGGAGGAACTGTTCTCGCTGGAAATTGGGGACACGCTTATCGATGGTTTGGGACGATGGCTGTTGCGTTTGCAGGAGGAGGGCGTGTGGACGCTAGCTTCCGTTCGTGCCGACGCACTGCATACGCTAAAAGCACATGAGCACCTTCGGCAAGTATTCGGCACCAACGAGGGCCAATACTATTTGGCCCCGTTGAGCGGAACCGCACTGGACGAGGTGATCACTCGTCCCGCCAAGGCAGCCGGATTGATCTTCGGCGCGGACCCGCATGGTAAGACGCTCGATGTGCGCCTGCGAGAGGAAGCGTACCAGGAAACCGATAGTCTGCCTCCGCTACAGTTTACGCTCAACGAACTGTACCTTCGCCGCGTCGGCGACAAATTGACTTATGCAGCCTATCAAGAGTTGGGCGGTTTGACCGGAAGTATTGCCACGACGGCGGAGGCAGTGCTGTCGGGTGACGGCGATGAATTGCGACAGGCAGTCCCGCGGTTGTTTCGAAACCTCGTGAGCGTTGATGACCAGGGCCGGCCCTCGCGGCGATATGCGCCGACCGCCGACATCGCCGCAGATTCCCAGCAGAGGACTATCGTCGAGAGACTCGTCCAAGCGCGATTATGTGTAACCGATCAGCGTGACGGTCAACCTGTCGTTGCGTTCGCCCACGATACTCTATTGCAGACGCTGCCGGCGCTCACGGATTGGCTCAAACAGGAAGCAGGGTTGTTGCAGACGCGGGAGCTAGCACTCCGGGAGACTCGGTTGTGGCAGCGGCATGGACAATCCGACGCGTGGCTCGCCGCATCGGACAAATTGATGGCGTTCAAAGCGCTCGAGATAGCCGAAGTCCCTTTGCCGGATCCTGTCCGCGACTTCATCACTCGCTCCCGGCGGCGCGTTCGTCGCAATTCTCGCCTCAAACGGACCGCTGTCGGTCTGATTGCCATACTCGCGCTAGTGGCTACGGTATTCGGGTGGATCGCGTCGAAGAAGCAGCGCGAAGCGCAGTTCCAAACAGCTGAAACAATCAAGGCGCAGCTGCGATTGCTTACGGAGGCTGCCAGCGAGCACTTGAGGGACGACGACATTGCCTATGCGCGCGGAGTGATCCTCGAGGTCCTCAAGAACCCAGGGTCCCAAGATCCCCCGGATCCGGCGACCGTGAATGTCTTTCAGGAAATCAGGGCCAATGATCCCGCGCTCGCGATACTTTCAGTGGCGCAGCCTGGTCTGCCAGGGGTAATGACGGCGGCGTATTCGCCTGACGGGACGCGTATCCTAACGGCGGCGGGGCATTTTGCACCCAGGCTCTGGGACGCTAAAACTGGCATCGAGCTGGCCGCTCTTCCACTCGAGGATGATTATGTCGGTTCCGCGTTCTATTCACCCGATGGTACGCGCATAGCCACGATTTCGGGTCACGGGGTGGTTCACGTCCGAGACGCACAATCCGGCGTCTTATATCTCACCATCACAAAGGTCGGCAATAGAGCCCTTGCATATTCGGCCGACGGCCAGCGTCTGGTAGTAGGTTCATTGGACGGTACCGCCCGAATTGTCGATGCGAACACGGGCAAGGACCTTCGTGTTTTTACCCCCACACCCAATAACAAACTCGAGGGCGTTGCCTTCTCCCCGGACGGCGCCCATATAGCGACTTCATGGGCGGATTCTACGGCGCGCATCTGGAATGCCCGTACGGGAGCCGAGGAATTAGTGCTAACCGGACATGACGAGGTGGGTTCGGTGATTTACTCTCCGGATGGAAAGACCGTGTTGACGGCATCCGCCGACGGCAACGCGCGCATCTTTGATGCCCTCACTGGCCGCTTACTGCGTGTTCTCCCAGGATTGCCGCGGCGCGGCAGCGCGCTTTGGGGTGCCGCCTATTCGAAGGATGGTACACGGGTTGTCACCGCGTCCACCGACCATACCGCGCGAGTCTGGGATGCAGCGACGGGCGCTGTTTTGAAAGTGCTATCCGGACATGGCGGTATACTCTGGACCGCCGCATTTTCCCCTGATGGCACGCGAGTTTTAACCGGGTCGGGGGATTCCACCGCACGTATATGGGACGTCACCGACGGCTCATCTTCTACCGTCGGACTGCCCGACAAAGGCGTCAATGATGCCGAGTATGCGCCGGGTGGTTCCCACATTGTTACAGCGTCAGACGGAGCGCACTTGCATATCTGGGATGCGCAATCCGGTTCCAAGCTCATGCAACTGACTGGGGATCATGATGACTTCGGGCAAGCCTTCTATTCGGACGACGGGAAGCAGCTGGCGGCGGTAGGTGATACTGCGGTGCGAATTTGGGACGCCACCACGGGGACCCCGTTGCTGTCGATCTCCGCCCCCGGTGTTATATTTATGAATGCTTCCTACTCACCGGACGGAAGACGCCTGGTCTCGTCACACGAAGACCTGAGCATGGGTGTTTGGGACTCGCGCTCAGGCGCGCGAATGCTCGCCCTTTCAGGACACCGCGATACCGTTACAAGGGTCGGATTTTCGCCAGATGGCAAGCACTTGCTTTCTGCGTCTCTCGATAGGACGGTGAGGATTTGGGACTCATCGACCGGCGTTCAGCAAAGGGTGTTCTCCAAACACGGCGATTTCGTGTTGTCAGCTCGGTATTCGCCCGATGGCGAACGTGTTGTGAGCAGTTCGGCAGATCGCACCGCGCGCGTATGGGACGCCCACACCGGCACCGAATTTGCTGTTCTGTCGGGTCACCATGGGCGATTGAATGACGCCGCCTTCTCGCCTGACGGACGGCGAATCGCTACAGCGTCGGCAGACAACACTCTCCGGATTTGGGATTCGCAAACCGGAATCCAACTTGCAGTGCTGAATGGTCACAGTGGAAGCGTAACTACCGTCAATTATTCGCCGGATGGTACGCACGTGGTGACCACATCACTAGATAATACCGCACGCATTTGGGATGCCCGACCACCAGCCGATCTGGCCCGTCAAATAGCTTGGGCGGCGGCGGCGGAATCGGATCCACTCACGGATGTGCAGCGAGCTCAGCTCGGACTGCAACAGGAGACAAAAAACGAAAAATGGCGTAAGGCATCGGAGTGTGATCGCGTCGCTGCCGCGTTTTATGACCCTGACCGTCGGGCAGCGGGCGTAAGGCAACCCTCGATCAATGCCGACATCTCGATGGCCGCATGTGCTACGCCGAGGCTCAAAACCAAAGATAGTAGAACGACATACCAGGCAGGGCGTGCATTGTTGGCTAAGAATGACATTCCGCGTGCAATAGCCGCCTTCGAGGATGCGGTGTCGCAGGGTTACCGAAGCGCGCAAATCGATCTCGCTGATCTCCTGATTGACAAATCCGGCGGTATTCTAAATCCCAGGCGCGCAGT
This sequence comes from uncultured Gammaproteobacteria bacterium, assembly GCA_963799885.1. Lineage (GTDB taxonomy): Bacteria > Pseudomonadota > Gammaproteobacteria > Steroidobacterales > Steroidobacteraceae > Bog-1198. The sequence continues at coordinate 252,843 of CAWCYX010000014.1, forward strand.
GTCACTGTACGAGCAAGCGTGGAAGGAGGGGGTGGCCATTGCGGCATTTAGACTCGGCGAGGTATTTGAGCACGGTGTGAATAATCCAGGCCCGATTGCCTCGATCGTATTTGAGTCAGATTTGACGAAAGCGTGGTTCTGGTATCAGAAGGGGGCCGACAGCGGCGAACCGCATGCCCTCGGACGGGTCGCCCAGAGGCTTGAAGAGACCGCACTCTTAGCAGCATCGAGGAAAAAGCAAAATACAGAGTTCCTCCAAGCGTTCACACTCTATGCGACGGCTGCCGAGAAGGCCAAAAATACTGATTGGCCGGACTATGCCTGGAGCCATTGGCGCTATCGTCGCTCGACGCTGGCGCGTTATCTCGCGCGCGAGGGCATGATGCAGCAAGTGGCGGACGCCTTTAGAGAAGTCACTGGCAGGTAATTGGCGCTCAACAGATCAGTAAGTGCACGGAGTCCGCCTAGATCGCCGACTCGTGAACTCGACCGTCGCAGCAATTCTACAGCTTGAAAGGTCGGATCGACGGATCGGGGCATCGACGATTCGAATCGGAATCATCGATCTCCGGTGACGCAGGCGTGCCGCGCGCAATAGGCCTTTCCTTTTTCACCAGCGCAACCCCATGCGTCGTTTACTCAGTAAGCGCCCAGTCATATCCAGGCGTGACGGTAAAGGTTATTAGACTTTGTTGTGGGCGCAGTATGAAAGGCACGGACTCCATCAACCACGTACCGATATACGGACGCCACGATACACCCCATATCGAGGATTACCGGGATGCCGGTGCGATCGAGAATCCGGCCGAGCAATACTCAAGGCGGGCGGGGCAGGCGATGCTCGAATCCTCTCCCAAGCCGATCATGCTGCTTGACTCGAATCAGCGTTTCATCGCGCGCAATGCCACTGCACGACTGATGCTGCAAGCGCGCCGTCCGATGTTCGAAGAGAATGGCCGGCTTTGTTGCGCTGGCAAATGTACGTCAGATGATCTACGTCAAGCTTTCCGAACGCTGCAGAATAAGCTGGCCGCAGGAGAGATGGCAGGGCCGCGCGGAGCAGTAATGCTGAATCTAGACACTTCGAATTGTCGAACGGATTACGCCTTCGCAACTCTGTGGGCGATACCGCCAGTCTGCACCCCCGCTTGCTCCGATTGTAGACAGATAACCGTTCTCACAGTTACGCCAAAGAGGGCGCAGTACTCGATAGACCCCGCCCTGGCGTCTGACATGTTTGATCTAACACCCGCAGAAGCACGGCTGGCCACCTTGCTGGTGGCGGGCGCGGAATTGCGCATCATAGCGGCGACCCAACGCCTATCAATGGAAACGGTTCGGGCGCAATTGAAGTCGGTGTTCCGAAAAACAAATACGCATCGGCAATCCGAAGTAGTCTCACTTTTCCTACGCCTCTGCTATTGAGCGCCGATAATTCGAGCCGCTCCGTCCAACCACTGATGAAGGCGATAACGCTTTGTTCGCTCCCAAATTGAACTTACCGTCGACGTCGAACCCCTGTTGGGGGCACACCAGGCGGATTTGAGGTGTGCCGACCGAGAAGTAGGAACGTTGGACGAACTCCCGCGAGGCACGGGCATCTCGACTGCGCCTCCAAAACCCAAAAAGGGCGCTTTGGGGGAACTAGCCGAACCCGTTTGCCACCGGCCTGTATTCAATCCGCGAGATCCGTCTCGTTCGTCAATCATCTTCCGGGAACAGCAGGAAACCGTGCGAGACGTTGTTGGCATCGATGTAGTAGCCGGTGATCATTCCCTCGTCGTTGATGCTAACGGGAAGGGTACCCATCCAATACCAGGGGGCTTGTGGCGTCACATTGGCTGCCCCGGGAGCATCGAAGCTGCGAACCTTGCCGTCCGGGGTGCGCAGAAAGCCATGGCTCACGTAGTTGGCATCGACGTAGACTCCAGTGATGGCGCCCCAGTCATTGAGGCCCAGCGGGCAATCGGAGAAGCAGTTCGTTCCGAGCGATGGGTCACCCGGGGTGTTGAATGTCGTCGCTTGCCCCCTAAAGCTCCGCAGATAGACATGCTCCAGACTGTTGGAGTCGAGGTAGTAGCCCGCAGTGGATCCGAAAATGTTCAGCCCAACCGAACACCCGGGGCAGCCCGTTCCTTGACCGTAGCCATCACCCGCGCCCGGAACCTCATAACTTTGCAGCCGGCCGCCCGGAAGGCGGATGAGACCATGGCCCACATAATTGCCGCTGTTGTCCGCGTAGGATCCCGCGACCACGCCAAAGACATTGATGTTGAAGGCCCCCGTGCCGCCACAGAAATTCGGAGAAGTTGGCGTGTTGGCAGTATTGCAGGCATTCGGATCCTTCCAGGTCGCAAACGTGCCGTCGGCGCGACGCAGAAAACCTCCAAACAGGCCGGTTCCGTCCACATAATACCCGACGATGGCCGATTCCAGGTTCAAAGCAATCGGAATAGTTGCCGTGCTGCCGGGTGGATCGAAAGTGGTCATCTCCCCTTCCGGACTTCGAAGGAATCCATGGGCCAGGTTGTTGACATCGTAATACAAGCCCGTAATTGCCCCGGCGTCATTGATGGCGTTGGGAGTGGTGCCGTTGAAATTGCCCGGTGTCGTATCCGCACCCGGCGCCTGGAAGCTGGTGAACTTGCCTTTGGGACTGCGGACAAAACCGTGGAACACGTTGTTCGCATCCAGGTAGTACCCGGTGATGGCACCCCAGTTGTTGATGAGGACTGAGCAGTCGGTATAGGCGAAACAGCCCGTGCCCTGGCCACTGGCTTGACCCGCGCCAGGGGCATCAAAGGTGACGAAGCGCGGTTCGTTTGCGCTCGCCGCGCAAGCCATCCCAAGCGCGCAAAGGCCCAAATAAAGCGCGTGCGCCTTTGTCCCGCGAGTGGCTGCGATGGGTCGATAAGCAGCAGTGCAGTTGGAATTCATGAGCCAGACTCCTTTCTTGTTAACCTTCAGACGGTAGTGGCCTGAGAACATAAACGGCCAGACCCGATAACATCCGCGACCATAAATACCTTTAGCCAATAACCTTCGATTGCAATCCTACCCGCTGTTCCGCTGATAGCTCGGCTTTGTGATGGCACTGCGCCGAGTCGCTAATAAACATCGAGCGTCGGCGGCGGGAAAGAGGCGACCTCGCCATGTGAGAACAGCCAGTGGCCATTGACCTTCTTCGCCCGGCCCGTCTCGGGTTTCCCGGGAAGACCAAAAGTGACATTGGACATGAGCTGATCGGTGTTATTGTCGAAATAAATGCATTGGAAGTAAATTTGGCCATTTTCGTGATCAAGCACTTTGACGACCTCGGTAAAAATCGGTGTCAGCGAGACCCAGTCGTGACCCAATACGAGGCCGCCGGCGTGATGCGCGTAAAGGTCGCACAGCGTAAGCGCGCCGAGGTCACAGCTGGGAGTGCCTGGCTTGCCCTTGCCGCTGTAAGTCACACCGCCCGCGATGAGAACGCCGTCCTCCGTCCAGAGCGCGAGCACTTCCTCGAGGGCTTTAGCTTTGGTCGCCGCGTCGATTCCGGCATGTGACACTGCCTTGTGGAAGGCTTGGTGTAGTTGTTTTAGTTCGTAGAGGTCCTTGTAGTGCGAGCCATCGTCGTCCGCAAAGGCAACGGTCGATCCGGCGATCATGGCCGCCGCAGCAAGGGTGATCGTGAGGGCAACTTTCTTCATGACTTTCTCTCCTTGATATAGAAGCAGTGATTGGATTCGCTGACGCCCCTGTGGGTGCTTCGGTCCGAGGTTCATCGCAGAAAGCGCGAGTTCACCGCGCTGATTCCCGTACGAAATCGCCAAGTTCGCTCTCAATTAGAATATGCTCACGATACCAACTTCGTCATCACCCAGATGGGTAATGCCGGTGAACACAGCGCGATTGCGCATTCCGGCCATGGCGGACAGTCGATCCGGGCATGACGGACAGCCTCGGGAGCGAAGCGACGTAAGCTGAGTGGTTAGATATCAGACTGTCCGGCATGGGGCAAGTTCGGCTCGTCTTTTCGCATCGAGTCCTTGGAAGCCACCTCGATGCGATGCGCCTTATGAATGATCCTGTCCAAAATTGCGTCTGCGATACGCCCGCCGCCGAGGTATTCGTGCCATTCGGCCACGCATAGCTGCGAAGTCACGATCGTGGCGCCGACGCCGTACCGTTCTTCGATGGCTTCGAGTAGATCTTGCTTCTGTTGCTCAGTCAGGCTGCCAAGGCCGAGGTCGTCAAGGATCAGCAGGGCGATTTTGGCGAAGCGCTTGAGCAGCCGATCGTAGGTGCCCTGCGCGCGTGCCTCGACGAAGAGGGCGAACAACGCGGGCATACGCAGGTACTGCACGGTGAAGCCGCTGCGGCATGCGTGCTGGCCGAGTGCCTGGGCGATGAAGCTCTTTCCCGAACCTGACGGCCCGGTGATGAGCAGCGACTCGTGGGCCCGCAGCCATCGATTCTGCGTCAGCTCGAGGACCTGGTCCTTGCGTAGTCCCCGGGGAGTGGCGTAGTTGATGGCCTCGACGGTGGCGGAGCGCTGTTTGAACTTCGCGACCCGCATGCGCGCCGTGAGTTTGCGGTTTTCGCGGTACAACCATTCATCATCGACGAGCAGGCCGAGGAACTCCGTCTTGCTGAGGTCCTGGTGGTCCCGGCGCTCAAGGCGATCCTTGAGCGCGTTGGCCATGCCGAAGAGTTTCATGGCGATGAGCTTTTCGTGGGTTTGTTCGTGCAACATATCGAGACTTCTCCTGATTTTCTGTGTAGTTGGATGATCGAGATCGGACTGATGATTTCGTGGGTGGGTTGACTCCTTGGGGCTGTGCCGGTGTTCATGATCGGTGGCGCTCAGTGGTAATAACGCGGCCCGCGCACGTTCGCGGCGCCGAGGGTTGCGCTCGATTCCGCGGCGGCCGGCTCACCGGACTTCACGCCCTCCATGCGCTGCTTCAGCATGGTTTTGATCGTGCGGTAGTGCGGGGAGTGGATATCGAGCGCCCGGGCGCAGGCGAGCTCGAGGCGCTCGGCACCGCAGGAGCGCGACAGGCGCAGGATTCCGAGCGCCGATCGATACCCTTGCTCGGGATGCGGCTTGCTGCGGATCACGTGGTCGATCACGGCCGCGGTGTGTACGCCGACGCTGCGGCCCCACTCGATGAGCCGCGAGGGCGTCCACTCGAGGTGCGCCCGGTGTGAGGCGGGACGATGCTCTGGATGCGTGCTGTAGTCGTACTTGACGTGGCTACGCACGTGCGACGTAATGCGTTTTCCGTGGTGGAGCAGCTCGACCGTGCGCCCGGTCGCCCGGCACCAGAGTGTCTCGCCCACCAGGGTGTACGGCGCGCTGTAGAAGTGATCGTCGAAGCTAACGTGATAGTCGATGTTGACGCCGACCTTCTTCCATTCGGCGTACTCGTACGCTTGGACCGGAAGCGCTTTGAGTGCCGGACGGTCGAGGCGCTCGTAGAGTTGGCGGCGTGATTGCTTCACATGCCGCATCACCCGGTTATTGAGCTTGGTGAGCAGCTCGCCGATCGCGCGGTTCAAATCTTCGATATGATAAAATCTCTGGTGTCGCAACACCGCTAAAATCCAGCGTTGTGCGACGAGCGCCGCGGCCTCAACTTTTCCCTTATCCCGCGGTTTTCTGACCCGCGCAGCGATGATGCAAGTCCCGTAATGCTCGGCGAGTTCGCGGTATGCGGGGTTGATCTCGGCCTCGTATCGGTCCGGGGACTTGATCGCCGACTTGAGGTTGTCTGGCACGGTGATCGCGCTGACGCCCGAGAAAAATTCGTACATACGTACGTGGCAGTCGAGCCAGGTCGGCAGATCCTGCGAGAACGTTGCCCAAGCGAAGGTATAGGAGCTTGCGCCGAGCGCGCCGACGAACAACTCCGTGGCGATCCGCGCGCCGGTGTGTTCGTCATAGAGCGGCAATCCGTCGCAGAAGTCCACGAAGCATTTCTCGCCGGCGCGATGCGGCTGACGCAGCACCACCGACAGCCGCTTCTCAAAACGTCGATACAAATCGGCGAACTGCGAGTATTGGTACCCGTCCGGGTGCTGACCTTTGTACTCCTCCCACAACAAGGCCAGCGTCATTTGATGGTCAGCGCGCGCGAGTTCCTCGCGCACCTTGGTCCAGTCTGGTAACGGCCGGGCTGACGGGCGCGCCACCGTGGCGCCGGCCGCAGCCGGATACAGGCGCCGCGACAACTCGACTTCATCGAGTTCGGCGACGCTCGTCCAGTCATTGAGGTTTGCCACCCTGGCGCGGCGTAAGCAGTCCGCGACCGCCGACTTTCCGCATCCCACCGCGCGCGCCAACTGCCGGCAGCTGCCCACGCCGCCCAGCAGGTGCATTCTCAGCACATCTTTGATCTTTTGCATTGCAAGCCTCGGTTGCGCCACCCCATCGCTCCTTTTCGTCAAAAAAAGGCGAAGGATGGCGTTTACAAAGGCTTACGTCGATTCGACCGGAGCCGGAAGCTCTATTCCGGGCAACGCCATGCCGGACACCAATCCGGCATGCCGGACAGCATTCCGCTGCGGCAGCGAAATCGTCCGCCATCCCATCGGAACGCTGTCCGGCATCACTCCGGACTGCTGTCCGCCATCAGTCCGGAATCCTGTCCGTCATGGCCCGGAACGCGCAGCGATTCGGGACATAGAGATGACTAATCGTCAGGAAGACATCGATCTCCCGATTCTAGACATCCATACCTCGCTTCTTGCAATGGAGCGCTGGCACCCGCCCCAACGATGTCGATCCCGGAGGCGGCGAATAATGTATAACCGGGCATCCGGGAAAAAGTTTATGCGAAAGCGGTTCGTTGGACTGACGACGTGCGGAAGATGCGGCAATGCCTTGAATGACAGACTTAGACTCCATCGTCATCCGTGCGAGCATCAATGATCTTCTTAAAATACCGGTTGTGAATTATGTTAAAGATGGTATGGGTTGATTGCCCGCCCGTTTTCTTCGCGCCTCGCGCCGCACAGTAGTGAGAAGGCCTATTTCCCAATAGTAAACGAGATGGATAATTCAGCGGCTATGATGTGCGGCGGGGCTGAAGCAATCGCGAAGAACTGATTCCTGCGAGTAATCCGATGGCGGCGAATGCGGCAGCGTTAGCGGGTATCGATGACGGAGCTTCTGAGGCGTGCGCGTCAGACCGCGTTTGTTTCCCCGAGATCTTGAAGCGGCATCCTGGATTCATCGGAAACGCAGGTAATTGAGAAACTCAGACCCGATCACTCCGTCCGGTTGCAATGGGTTTATGGGTTTGGCAAGTGATGAGGGAGTATCGTCGGGGATCCGGGGATCTGCCAAACTAGTCCGAAGCGACGGCGGTCAATTGCAAGTGCCATCTGACGGGACTCTAGGCCAACTAGCGTACTCTAGGCCGGCATGTTGGCGAGCAAGTCAGAACGTGCTTTCTTCAGCAGGTTCGCCAACAGTTGTCGCTTGCCCGGAAATCTTGCTGCCGGAACTGGGATGGAGAGTGAATACTCACGGCAAAGGGAATCACGAAAGGCGGTCCCGATCGAGCAGATCCCGACCATGTGCTCCTCCAGATCGAACGCAAGTCCCGAGGTCTCGACATGGCGCAATTCTGTGTCCAACTCTGCGCGATCCGTGATCGTCGCATCGGTGTAGCGCTTAAGTCGGCCCGCGAGTAGCTGCTCGCGGCGTTCTTGCTTGAGTTGCGCGAGTAACGCCTTGCCATTGGCGGTGCAATGCAGCGGAAACGGCATTCCAACCACAGAGACCGCCGCAAGTCGCTGCGTGCCTTGGATCTGTTCGACGAATACGGCGGTGTTGCCGCCCAACACGGAGAGATCGACGGTCTCCTCGGTGAGTCGCGACAATTTACGCATGACTGGGCGGGCAAGCTTTTCAAGGCCGATTTCGGTGCCAGCCGCGAGATGCACCAGCGCGGGGCCTAACCTTACACGCGCCTTCGCCGTCGCCGCCATCAACAGACGCGGCCTTCGGACCGCTTGGAATAGGCCATTCACCTTATAAGGCTTCCAAAAATGTTGGTCGGTTCGATCGAGACAGGATCGAGCAAGTCACCAACGACGACCTCGACCCCGACCGCCGATTTCACGTCCGGTTTGCGCACGAGCACCCGAACGTCGGCATTCCGCTTTTTCAACTCTTTGACGACTTCGGACCCGACATGACCGGTGCCACCGATGACTAGTATCTTCACTTAGGATTCTCCTTGATGCTGCCGTTTCGGGTGCTCGCGCGCAGGATCTTGATACCCAGCGGAACTTGAAAGACACCGCTCGGCTGGGGATCGCGCTTGCAATCGATTGTAGAATATCATAGATTCTCGCTGCAAAGGCAGGCAGGCAATTAGGGCTGGGGTTTTTCGAATCGAAGTGCGCGTGAAATACGCGCCAAAACATGACCGCGAGCTCGCGGGGGGCGCGCTTTGCAATGAGCGATTCCGGTCACCAAAACATTTACTTCATCCGCTGGCTGACGTTTTTGATGTTCATGATGTTTGCCATGACGACAGATTCGGTCGGCGTCATCATCCCGCAGATTGTCAAAGAATTTAGTCTCAGCCTGTCGGCGGCGGGTGCGTTTCATTACGCAACGATGGCTGCTATAGCCGTTTCCGCCATTGTGCTCGGTTTTCTTGCGGATCGCTTCGGCCGGAAGCAAACTATCGTGCTTGGTCTGACGATCTTTGCGGTCAATTCCTATCTATTCGTCATCGGCGATTCCTTTGCTTATTTTGTATGCCTTTTGACCATTTCCGGCGCTTCGATTGGGATATTCAAGACTGGGGCATTGGCATTGATCGGCGACATTTCATCGTCCACCGCCGAACACACCTCGACCATGAACCTCGTCGAAGGTTTTTTCGGTGTTGGTGCGATCATCGGACCGGCAATCGTCACCTCGCTCATCAACAACCATGTGTCATGGAAGTGGCTGTATACCATCGCGGGGACTTTGTGTGTCTTGTTGATCCTGATTGCCCTATCGGTTCGCTATCCGCGGACGATGCGGGCATCCGATGAGGCGGTGGATCTGCGCCGCACGTTGCGAATGTCGGGCAATCCCTACGCGCTGGCGTTTGGGTTTGGGGTGTTGTTGTATGTTGCGATCGAGGCATCCGTTTATGTCTGGGGGCCGCTCTATCTTGCGGACTACCACGGGCCGTGGGCGCTGCTCGCGACCTATGGAATATCGGTCTTCTTTTGCTTGCGTGCGGCCGGTCGCTTTCTGGGCGGCTGGATGCTGGTGAAATTTGATTGGAGCTGGGTGCTCGCCATCATGAGTTTCGCCATATTGGTGTGCCTGGCCGGCAGCGTCTTCGGCGGCGTACGGATGGCCGTCGTACTATTGCCTTTGTCGGGATTGTTCATGTCGATAATTTATCCAACCCTCAATTCCAAAGGAATCAGCTGCTTTCAGAAGTCTGAGCACGGCGCTGTGGCTGGAGTCATCTTATTTTTTACCTGCGGCGGTGCCGTCCTCGGGCCGCTTGCCATGGCTGCGGTGATCGATGCGCTCGGTGCGCCGAAGTACGCGTTTTTGATGGCGACGGTATTCGCCGCGCTACTGCTGATTGGCCTGGTCTACAATTGCCTGCGCCAACCAACGCGCGGCGTTCTGCTACGACAAGACGCCCGCGAGTATGGTGTCACTGCGTCGCCCGGGATCTGACGCTGCTCTCGCGAACAATCAATTCCGTCGGCAGAATCTGCGATGCGACGCGCTTCCCATTGAGAACGTTCAGTAAGGCCTCTACCAAGGCTTCGCCCCCACTTGTGACCGGCTGCCTGATGGTTGTTAGTGAAGGGTGGTAGTAGCGGGCTACAACAATGTCATCGTAGCCGACTACCGCGCAATCGTCGGGTACCCGCCGGCCATGTTCACGCAACGCGCTGATCGCCTCCATCGCGAGCAAGTCGCTGCTCGCGAAGATGGCGTCGAATCGAGTTTTGGTATTGAGCAGCGTCGCAACCGCTTCGCGGGCACTGCCCTCGACAAAGGGCGCATGGAAGACCAGCTCGGCAGACGACGCTATTTTGTTTCGCGATAGTGCCTGCTCGTAACCCGCAAAACGATGCCCTACCTCCGGTAACTCGGCGTCGCCAAAAAATGCAATTCTACGGTTGCCCATGGCCACCAGATGCTCGGTGGCGAGCATGCCGCCGGCGACGTTGTCGCCGCCGATGGTGCAGTATATTTGTTGCGGAAGGTGTGCTCCCCAAACGACGATGGGCGATTGTCGCGCCGCGAGCTGATTGATCTGGTCATGATGATGCCACTGACCGACCAAGATGACGCCGATGGCTCGCCCGGATGCTGCCAAATCTCCGGCCAGATCCAACCGCTCCGCGTCAATCCGGGACACCAACATGTCATAACCCCGCGCCGTCAGGGCGTCGGCTAAGCTGCCTATCAAGCTTACGAAGAACGGATCGGAGACACTCTGATGAGTCTTCGCGTCGAACGGCAGTACGACGGCGACCGTGCGGTTCTGTTGCAGTCGAAGATTTCTCGCGCCCACATTGATTGAATACTTGAGCGAGCGGGCAAGCGCTTCGATTCGCTCGCGTGTTTCAGGGTTGACCACCGGACTGTGACTGAGTGCTCGGGATACGGTGGACCTTGAAACGCCGGCCAACTGCGCAATGTCCTCCATCTGTACCTTACCCTCGACCGGAGATCTTGACTTGCGGCGTACAACCGGCCGCGGCGGGAGGGAGCGTTTGGTGCGCTGAGAGCTTTTTTTCATTTGAACCTTCGTCGGCCAATGAGGCGGTCCGGTCATAGTAATCGAACTCGGGCGGTGTGCCTTGTTGCACCGTCCAACGTCGCTTTAGTCGCGGTTTCTACGAATGGCAATCGATTGTAATACATAGTATTGTATCGCCCAAGGAGCCACGCAGCGGGCATGAAGAAAAAAGTCCAGCTCATCGCGTATGTTGATCGGCTCGGCGGAGGCGGCATCGCCGACTTGCAGGCATTGCTTTCCGGCGCGCTGAAGGACGTGTTCGGCGCCGTGCATCTATTGCCTTTTTACAACCCGATCGACGGCGCCGATGCGGGATTCGATCCGATCGATCACTGTCAAGTCGATCCACGGATTGGCGACTGGGCTGACGTCAGGACGTTGTCGGCGAGGTTTGGGGTGATGGCGGATGTCATCGTGAATCACATCTCGGACGGTTCGCCGCAGTTTCGTGATTACCTGCGACACGGCTCGGCGTCGCGGTTCAACGGCCTATTCTTGACCCGGGAATCGGTATTTCCGCACGGAGTCGGCGACGCCGATATAGCCATCATTTACCGTCCGCGGCCCGGCAAGCCGTTCATCGACGTCGCGCTGCAAACCGGCGAAGTCGTTACTCTGTGGGCGACATTTACGCAGCATCAGATCGATATCGATGTGCGGCACCCGCTGGGCGAGAGTTACCTGCAGCGGGTTCTTTCGACGCTAGCGGGCAGCGGTGTGACCATGGTTCGACTGGATGCGGTCGGCTATGCGATCAAGAAGGCAGGTACGAGTTGTTTCATGCTTCCGGAGACGTTCGACTTCATCGGTGAAATTGCGGCGCGCGCAGGAGCTCTCGGCGTCGAAGTCCTGGTGGAGGTACACGCATATTTCAGGCGGCAGATCGAGATTGCCTCCCATGTCGGTTGGGTTTACGACTTTGCGCTGCCGCCTTTGGTGCTGCACGCTTTTGCCTTCGGCACGGCCGAATATCTCAAAGATTGGATCCGGATCCGACCCAACAATGCGGTGACCGTGCTCGATACGCACGACGGAATTGGCATCGTGGATATTGGCGCCGATCCCGGCGACCGCGCGGGTCATCCCGGCTTGGTGCCGCCTGACCAAATTGATGCGTTGGTCGAACATATTCATGCCGCAAGCGGCGGACAAAGCCGGTTGGCGACCGGAGTTGCGGCGTCGAATCTGGATCTGTATCAGGTCAATTGCACCTTTTTCGACGCGATGGCGCGGGATGAGCGTCGCTACCTTCTGGCCCGGGCGATTCAGTTCTTTCTGCCCGGCATACCGCAGGTCTATTACGTCGGGTTATTGGCCGGGCACAACGACATGGAATTGCTCAAGAGAACCGGAGTGGGCCGGGATATCAATCGGCACCACTACGGACCGGCCGAAGTCGAGTCGCAACTCACGCGGGCGGTGGTTCAGGATCTTATCAGTCTCATCCGTTTGCGCAACGATCACGCGGCGTTTTCCGGCGCCTTCTCCCTGCTGGAATCCGGACCCTCGACCATCGCCCTGCGCTGGACGCTGGGCGATCACTTTGCTGAACTCAAGGTACAGCTGGCGACGGCCGACTATGAATTGAACTACTCGGCCGATGGTGCAATTCCACGGCTTAGTTTGACGTCGGCACCCCCGAAGCCAGCCTAGCGCGCGAACGATCGACCAGCATGCCGCGACGCGGCAGTCGCGCCAAATCGTCGCGAACCATCGGCCGGGAATTGAAGATCGGCCTGTGTGCATGCGGTGAAACTGTCCTGTGCGCATGCGGTGAAACTGTATTTCACAATCGATTGTTGCAATCGATTGTGAAATTGTGCTATATATTTTGCGACGGTCCGAAGAGGCCAACATCTTTTACGTCTGGGGGTTGACGCCAATGAATTCGAATCAACACAAACTGCGCCTGAGCATCCGCATGATCCTGGCGGCATCCATCGCCGTTGCCGCCGCCCCGGCCCACGCGCAGACCGCAACCGCGCCTGCCGCCACAACGGCCCCGCCCGCCGCCGGTGCGGACGATACGCTGGAAATCATCGTCGTTACCGCTTCGACCGGTGACAGGTCGAAGCTGGACACCTCAACTTCGATCAGCTCGGTCAACGCAGAGCAAATCAAGGATTTTGACGCAACGAGCACAGCAGAGCTCTACCGCATGATTCCAGGTATTCAGGTTGCTGGTACGCAGGGTGATGGTGGTAACTCGAATATCGGTGTTCGCGGATTACGCACCCCGACGGGCGGTTCGCCCTTCGTCCAGATCCAGGAAGACGGTCTTCCCGTGGTTCTCTTCGGCGACATCCAGTTCGGCAACAACGACTATTGGACGCACCCGATGCCCACCGATGAGCGCATCGAGGCGATCCGCGGCGGTACCGCCTCGACTCTGGCATCCCAGGCCATCGGAGCGGTGCTGAACCACATCAGCTTCACGGGCCGCAACGACGGCGGCTACACCGAGATCGAGAAGGGCGCGAACTACGATTTCACCAAGGTCAATTTCCTCTACGGCAGCAGCCTCAACGACACGACTTATTACAACCTCGGCGGTTATTACGACGTCGGCCGCGGGATCGAGCATGCGGCTTATAATGTCAGCAATTCGTATGCGATCAAAGGCAACATCACCAAGGAATTGGCCGACGACAAAGGCTATATTCGCGTGCTGTTCAAAGCCGCCAACACGCAAGAACCCAGCTATAACGGCTGCATCAGTTCGGCCACGTTGAACGGCAAGACCGTGAGCGGACTCGGGCCCTCCCCGTATTGCGACGCCCGCAACCAAGCTCCCGGCTATTCGGCGCTGAACTCGAGCGCCCTGTTCTCCAACGCCAGCGGCGTTATCGGCAGGCAGCCCCTCAACGGCATCCTCACAGATGAAAAGTGGCTGCAGCTGCAGACGCACTATAACTACGGTGGCGGACTGGTCATCGATGACAATGCGCGCGTGGCGCGGATGAGCGGTGCATTCGACGTGCAGTTCTACAATGCGGTACCCACTGCCAGCGTACTGGGGACAGGCCAGTCGCTGATCTATGCCAATGGGTCGAATGCCGGCCAACCGTTTACCGGCGCGTATGTAAACAATAACTCGCAGGTGCACACCAACATGAACCATATGGATCATGTTGCGAACGATCTGTCGGTCACCTATTCGGGCGATTTGAGCCCGGCGCATTTCGACCTGAAAGCCGGTTATTTGTATTATTCACAGCGTATTGCGGAGGATTGGCATTCAAATAGCAATGTTCAGGACGCGATTGGCTCCAACCCGGCTGAGCTCGATCTGGTGAGCGGCCCCGGCGGGAGCGGCAACCTGCTGGCGGCCGGAGGTACCACCGGATTCAACCAAGGCTGGAACCAGCAGTTCGATCTGACCTTCACTGATAATGCACCTTATGCCGACCTCAACGTCGACTTGGGCAACTTGAACCTCGATGGCAGCGTTCGTGAAGAATTCTTCCAAGGCTCCGGATGGGCACAGGGGAGCTCGGGCAATCCGCTCGGCTACGTGGCACCCACTGTCGTAGGCACTGTAACGACCAATCCAGGCATCCCTCTCGGTAGCGAAGCATCGGTCGTTCAGACAGATCCGCGCACCGGCAAGCAGGTGACGACACTCATTCCGATCTTGGGCTACGATGGTCCGGTTAATGCCGTGGACTTCCAGGAACATGCCACCAACTGGTCGTTCGGTGCCTTGTACAAGCTGACGCCGGATCTTTCGGCGTTCGCGCGTGCTTCGCATGGAACGCGCTTCAACGCGGACCGCACGACCAACGCGGGCTATTTCAATCCGAATGGTTCGCTCAATGCGGCGGGTCAGGCCAACTCTGCTTTTCCGGTCGACCAATATGAGCTGGGTCTGAAGAATCGCGGTGACTTGTTCACCGGTCATTACACCGTGGAACTGACAACTTTCTATTCGACATATAAAATTTCCTCGCAGGAAATCTCCATCACGAATTGCCTGGCCATACTTGGCATCAACGAGCAAACCTGCATCATTTCAGGGAAATATCAGGACGCCGGCATCGAACTGTTTTCGACCTACCGGGTCAACGGGTTCAATATCCTCTTCAGCGGCACCTATGACGACTCGAAGGTGTCGGCTCACCAGGGCGCGTCGTACTTAAGGTCGCCCAACATTCCGAACTTCACCTACACAGGCCTGTTTAGCTACGACATCATGAGCCGGGCCGAAGTCGGCATCAGCTTGGACGGCCAATCAACGATTACCGGCGGCGACGGCAACACCTACCCGAGTTCGTTGATTGTCGGTGCGTTCGTCAAGGTTGAACCGGTCAAGAACCTGCAACTCGGGCTCAACGTGTACAATCTGACAAACAGTTTCGCATCCCCCGGTGCTGCGAATTTCGTCAGCGGGAGTACCACATTGGTCAATGCAAGCCCTGCCCAGGGCGTGGCTGTGAAGGTGTCGGCCAGGCTCAAGTTCTAACCTAAGACGCAGGCGCGCACGTGTCTCCCTCGTGCACAGGCCTGATTGGCAGGGGTGCTGTGCTGTGCTAATGACTGCGAATGAATCTCAGCAATCAGACCTTAGAATCCGCTCCATTCTCATTGTTGGCGGGGGCTCGGCGGGCTGGATGACGGCAGCCGCTTTGAGTCAAACGCTGCGCAGGGGATGCACGATCAGGCTGATCGAATCCGAGGAGATTGGCACCGTCGGTGTCGGTGAGGCGACGATTCCCACCATCAAGCTGTTCAACCAGACGCTCGGGCTGGACGAAAACGACTTCGTCAAGGCGACCCAGGGCTCGTTCAAGCTCGGCATTCAGTTCGTCGGCTGGGGCAAACCAGGGCACCGCTATTTCCATCCCTTTGGCAGTTATGGGCGGCCGTTCGATACGGTTTCGGTGCATCAGCATTGGCTGGCGGCGCGTGCGGCGCGCGACATCAGCCTGGATGCCCTGTCCATGGCCTGGGCGGCGGCGAGCCGGGGCAAGTTCGCACCGCCCTCGACTGACCAGCGCAGCGTGCTCTCGACCCACGACTATGCCTATCATTTCGATGCCGGACTCTATGCCGCTTACTTGCGCAAATATTCGGAGGCGCGCGGCGTGGTGCGGCATGAGGGCAAAGTCGCCTCGGTGCAGCAGAATGGCGAAAGCGGCTTCGTCGAGAGCGTGACCATGGAAGACGGCCGAGTATGCGCCGCAGACCTCTTCATCGATTGCTCGGGCTTCCGCGGATTGCTGATCGAGGGCACGCTCAAGACCGGCTACGACGACTGGACCCACTGGCTGCCATGTGATCGCGCGATGGCCGTGCCGTGCGCCTCGACGCCTGATTTCACTCCCTATACGCGCTCAACGGCGCGCCCCGCGGGCTGGCAATGGCGCATTCCGCTACAGCATCGGATCGGGAACGGCTATGTCTATTCGTCGGCGCATATCAGTGATGACGAGGCAGCTGCTACGCTGTTGGCGAACCTAGACGGCAAGACCTTGGCTGAACCGCGCTCCTTGCGCTTCGTCACCGGGCGGCGCAAGAAGTCGTGGCACAAGAACGTCATCGCGGTCGGCCTTTCGAGCGGCTTCATGGAACCGTTGGAATCGACCAGCCTGCATCTCATCCAGGCGAATATCTCGAAGATCCTTGCCTTTTTCCCCGACCGCGACTTCGATCCGCTGGTGACCGACGAGTTCAATCGCGTCGCGGCCAATGAGACCGAGCGCATCCGCGACTTTCTCATTCTGCATTATCATCTCACGACGCGCGACGAGCCGCTGTGGAAGGAGTGCGCGACCATGAGCATTCCCGATACGCTCGAGTTCAAGATCGAGCATTTCCGAAAGTATGGCCGCCTGATTGCGCGTGAGATGGATCTGTTCGGCCCGACATCGTGGGCGGCGCTGCATATCGGCCAGTTCAACATCCCCGAAAGACTCGATCCGTTGATCGATTTTCGCAACGTCAACGGCGCGGAGTACTTGGAGAGGTTGCGTGCCGCCATGCACGGCGCGGCCCTGACGATGCCCACCCATCAAGCGTATATCGACCTGAACTGCAAGGCGACTTGAGGATGACGGTGACCCGCAACCGAACCTGCCGGATCTTCACGTCCATCCTGATCGCGGCGTTCATGTCGACCGCGCAGGCTGCAAACGGGGTGCTCGATCCGTTACAGCCAGCCGGAGTCTGGTCCGAAGCGACATTTGGGCGTGCCCCGCTGCCGCCTATGGGTTGGAACAGCTGGAACGCCTTTCACACGCGGATCGATGAGGCGAAGCTCGTGGGCTCGGCAAAAGCCATCGTCGCTTCAGGACTGCGTGGGTTGGGCTACCGCTACATCAACATCGACGATGGCTGGTGGCAGAAGCGGCGACAGCCGGATGGCCGTATGGTGGTGCGAACCAGCATATTCCCGAGCGCCAAGGGAGCAGAACCCGAGGAGACCAGTTTTCGCCCGCTCGTCGATCTATTGCATTCGATGCAATTGAAAGCGGGAATCTACACCGACATCGGGCGCAACGCCTGTTCCCAGGCCTACCCGCAGCCGGATTCTCTGCTGCCCACGGGGAGCGTGGCCGAACGGGAAGTCGGCAGCTTCGATCACGTCGATCAGGACATGTCCCTTTACTTCAAAGAGTGGGGCTTCGACTACGTCAAGGTGGATGGCTGCGGCTTGAATGCGTTCGGTGAGTACAGTCCGGCGGTGAAGAACGGCCAGTTCCGCGCTTTTCCCGTGTACGTCGTTTCCGACGCCATCAATCAAACCCGAGTCGACGACATCCGCGGCCTGTTTGGGCAGGTCAGGGATGCCTTGACGCGATCGAGGCCCGACGGGGATTTTGTCTTTTCGATCTGCAACTGGGGCACCGCCAATGTGCGTGCCTGGGGCAGGGACTATGGGAACCTCTGGCGCACGAGCGATGACATCGAACCGCGGTGGAGCCGGATGCTGTACAACTTCGATTCCGTGTCGACGCGCGAACTTTTTTCCGGACCCGGGCATTGGAACGACCCGGACATGTTGTTCGTCGGCCACGGAGACTTCGACGCCCGGCATCCGCGGGAAGCGAAGACGCATTTCGCGCTATGGGCCATCGAGGATGCGCCGCTCATCATTGGATACGACTTGCGGCGCGCACCCAAGTCTTTGCTGGATATTTGGGGTGCCGCCGAGATCGTGGCGGTCAATCAGGACAAGGCGGGAAACCAGGGCGTTCTGGCCTTTACCAGCGACGAGCTGCAGATCATCGTGAAGCAGCTGGCCAATCGTGATGAAAAGGCCGTCGTCATCGTCAATCGCGGCAACGAGCAGTTGACTGCGACGCTGACGGCCAGGCACCTGAAATTTTCGCCCATCGAACCCATCCGGGTGCGGGATCTGTGGGGCCGGCGCGACCTGCCGTCTTTCACCAATGAGAGGTCTTTCGCGCTCGCGCCTCGCGAGTCGGTCATGCTGCGGGTACAAGGCGTTCCTGAGTTGAGAGACGGGTTGTACCTGTCTGAAATGCCCGCCCGGATCTATGTGGCAGCCGACGGGATCCGGGCGCTCGAAGCAGATCCGCAGATTCACCGGCCGGTGCCGGAAGATACCGGCACGCGGGGCACCGGACCACGGCCGGCCTTGGCGGGATGGGGTGGACCGCGAGCCGACTCGACGCCGTATAACAATGAACTTAGGATTCGCGGAGTCGCGTATTCGAGCGGCATTGGCGCGCTGGCGAATTCCCGGCTCCAGATCAAGGCGGATGCCGGGTTCAAGCGGTTTTCCGCGCAAGTTGGACTGGACGATAGCAGCCTGGAGCGCTCCACCAAAGTCCGGTTCGAGGTCTATGGTGATGGCCGTTTATTGTCACAATCCTCCGAACTTGGCTTTGCCGATCCAGCCTATGCACTCACCACCGACGTGTCAGGCGTCAGGGTCATCGAGGTCGTCGCACGCGAAGTGGGCCTTGGACGCGCACCGACCGTCGTTACCTGGGCGGCGGCGGGCGTGTACCGGTGACCCGCGTTGCGCCATTGTGGAATCACCCCACGCAGGCACTAAGTCGGCTGCCGGGGCCTCATGACGTCAAAGGCAATTACCAGGCGCTCGCCATCGTCGAACGGCAGAGTGTCGTGCCACATCGTGGAAGGAAACAGAATGAGGCGGCCCGGCCTGGGCTCGAACTGTGCAAGCCCGCGCAAGCTCAACCCCAATACCGCCGGCGGGACGCCGAAGCGGATCCAGCCGGCGGGCGCCGCGCCGAGTTGCCCGCACGGCGGCAACGAGACATACAGCGCCGAGCTGATCCAGCCCATGGGATGCGTATGGCTTACGTGATGACCTTGGGCTGTGAGCCGCACCGACCAACTGCCCGAGAACAGAATGCGCTCGCGTGCAACGCCGAGCAGGGGATGGTCGGGCACCGGCGAGGGCATTCCGGCCACATACTCGCGAATTGCGGCGAAAACTCGCGCGCGGACCTTTTGGATTTCCGGCTCGGCCCTGAAGAACAGCTGACGGCCCGTGTCGGTCTGCGTGCCTCCACGCACCGATTGCTCCAGGAAGGGAGCCCGAGTGGTATGGAGCCTGCGCAGCGTGGCAGCGAGTTCATCCAGTTCGCCGGTCGAATAGTGAAGGTCGAACGCGCGAATATAGGGCGGTGTGCCGTCCAGCCATTGCGCGCGCGCGTCGCCTCGCAGCCGCCAGATGAGGGACAGGTAGGGCCAGATCATCTGCGCCGAGCGCCCCTTCGACAAATCCAATGCCAGACTCTCGGCTTTCTCCAGCTGAAGAGTGCGCAGGCAGTGGCGCAGGTGGGCAATGCCGAGAACATCGTCTTGGATCGATGCCGTTCGCGCGAACCACTCCTCGGCGCGTTCAAGTTCGCCCGACTCGCCGGCGAGAAAGGCTCTCGCGACGGCAAAAGCGGGCACAGTCCCCATGAGTGCTTCGCCTTCTGCGACGATCTTCAGGGCCGCTTCCCAATCGCGCGCCTGCGCGAGCGCGCTGAACCAGGCGAGTCGCAGGGGCAGATTCTGCGGCTGAGCCTCGCAGGCTACCGCGTAGCTTTGGGCGAAGTGCTGCGAATCTCCCGACGTCCAGCGCAGGGCCGCGAGGTTTTTATGCCCCTGCAGCCAGTCCGGGTGGCACCGCAGGGTATCCGCCAACAAGGCCTCGGCCGCCGCGGGTTCACCTTGCGCAACCAGCGCCGCCGCCAAGCCGTTGACCGTTGCGAGATCGCCGGGTGCCAACGTTCGTGCATGCGCAAATAACGCCGCCGCCGGATACCCCGCATCCAGGCTCGACTGAGCGTGGCCGAAGGCCGTGAGCGGCTCGTCGGGATCAAGCTTGGCGGCCAGCGAAAAAGCGCGCACTGCCTCCGGGATGCGCTGCTCCTCGCCGCACGCGAATCCCAGGAATTGCCAGGCACGGGCTTCACGCGGGGCGAGCGCGACCAGCATTTCTAGAATCGGCACGGCAAGGTCGGCTCGCACGGCCTTAAGTGCGTCGCGAGTCAGATCGATGACTGCGCAGATCAGCGCCGAAGGCAATTCCTTGCGGGGCGCAACGCCGCGAAGCGCGTCTTGCAGATGCGCACATCGCGCCTCTAGCTGAGTCGGATTAATGTTCATCGTTGACCATCAATACTACTGCGCCGTTTACCTTTCCGCACCGGCGGTGGGCCCGCCGGTGCACGCCAGTGCGGCGCCAGTCACGCCGCGGTCCAATGGACTGTACCGGGCCCCTTTTGGTGTTCTGATCACCGCGTTTGCGCCAAACCACTGTACGTATCAGGGCAGCGGTGCCCGGCAGAAATCGCGGTGTTGAGTCGCAGGGCGGCACGGGTGGCAGGCACAACACTGTTGGGGCTGAGTGCCCTGGCGAGCGTCGCTGCCCCTGCATCCGACCCCGATATGTATCGTCCGCAATATCATTTCTCCCCTTCGCGGCACTGGATGAACGACCCGAACGGTATGGTATATCTGGACGGTGAATACCATCTCTTCTTCCAATACAATCCGGACGCCGAGGTGTGGGGGCCCATGCATTGGGGCCATGCCGTCAGTACCGACATGCTGCATTGGCAGGAACTGCCCATCGCGCTCCGGCCGGACGCCCACGGCACGATTTTTTCGGGCAGTGTCGTCGCCGATTTGCGCAACACATCAGGACTCGGAACGCTGGGCCGCCCGCCGCTGATCGCCCTGTTCACCAGCCACGATGAGGCGGCCAAACGCGCCGGCCGTGTCGACTTTCAGACCCAGAGCATGGCGTACAGCCTCGACAAGGGCCGAACATGGACCAAGTATGCGGGCAACCCCGTCTTGCCGAACCCAGGGTCACGCGATTTTCGGGATCCCAAAGTATCCTGGTTCGAGCCGCAGAAGAAGTGGGTGATGACGTTGGTGGCAGGTGATCAAGTGAGCTTCTATTCTTCCAAGGACCTCAAGACGTGGCGGCATGAGAGCAATTTCGGACGGCAATGGGGTGCGCATGGCGGTGTCTGGGAGTGCCCCGATTTGGTGGAGATGACGGTGCACGGCGAGAGCACGCGCAAGTATGTGCTGCTGGTCAGCGTCAATCCTGGTGCGCCGAACGGCGGTAGCGGCACCCAGTATTTCGTAGGCGACTTCGATGGACATGGCTTCGTGCTCGATGCTGACTGGCAGCAGCGGCTGCGGGCCACGCCGGCGACGGATTTGCCGGCGGCGGTTTGGGTTGACTACGGCACCGACAACTATGCGGGCGTCACTTGGTCCAACCTGCCGCGCGGACGGCGAGTCTTCTTGGGATGGATGAGCAACTGGCGCTATGCGCAGCAAGTTCCGACAACAACCTGGCGCAGCGCCATGACGCTGCCCCGCGATCTCACGCTCGTACGTTCACCGCGCGGACTCGAGCTGCGCGCGCTTCCCATCGCAGAGATCGCCGGATTGCGGCAGGCCAGCGAACACCTGCCGGCGCAATCAGTGCACACGGAGTTGGACTTGACCGGCGGGCTTAAGGCGAATGGCGGCGGCCTGGAGCTCGATCTCATTGTCGACACGGCAGCAGCCGACACGACCGCCGTGACATTCAGCAACGCCGTCGGCGAATCCACCGTGTTCAGAATCAATCGCGTGCAGCATCGCTACGAGCTGGGTCGTTCCCGGGCGGGTACCGTGGATTTTCATCCGCAGTTTGCTGACGTCCAATCGGCGCCTCTGCCGACAAGCGCCACTACCACGAGTTTGCGCGTGTGGCTGGATCGCTCCTCCATTGAGATATTTATCAACGAAGGCGAGACCGTGCTGACCGCCATCGAGTTTCCTACGACGCCTTTTACTCGCATCGGCCTCGAGGCCAATGCGCCCATTCAACTAAAATCCGCCACCGTGTACGCGCTAGCAAGCGCGCGGCGGCCGTGAGACGCACAGTGGGCCTGCGCATCATACTCTGGTCTATCACTTCCGCGTTGGCAGGGTTCTTGTTCGGTTTCGACACCGTCGTGATTTCCGGCGCCGAGCAGGCCATCCAGCATGTTTTTAATTTGAGTCCCGGTGTTCATGGTGTCGTGATAGCTTCGGCCTTGTACGGCACAGTGGCCGGGTCGTTGCTCGGCAGTTTACCCACCGACCGCTTCGGCCGGCGCGCCACGCTGATTGCCATTGGGCTGTTGTATCTGATCGGCGCCCTCTGGTCGGCTCTCGCACCGGACCCCTACTCGTTTATCGTGGCGCGCCTGATCGGCGGCTTCGGCATCGGCATGTCGACGGTGGCGGCGCCGCTGTACATTGCCGAGATTGCGCCGCCCGCGCATCGCGGACGGCTGGCCGGCATGTTTCAGTTCAACATCGTGTTTGGTATCCTGATCGCGTACGCATCGAACGCGTTGCTCGCCGGTCTGGGGGCAAATGCCTGGCGCTGGATGATGGGGGTGGCTGCCGCTCCGTCGCTAATCTACACGCTGCTTGCCATGGGCTTACCCGAAAGTCCGCGTTGGCTTGTGAGTCGCGGACGCGATGCCGCGGCCATTCGAGTACTGAAGCTGGTCCGACCCGAGGCATCCGAAGCTGCGATTCGCGCGGAGGCGGACTCCATGCGGCAGGTTCTGCCCAGATCTAGTAGTGGGCCATTCTGGACGCGTGGGCTGCGAGTGCCCATCATGCTGGCGTTCTTGATTGCTTTTTTCAATCAGCTCTCGGGAATCAACGCGATGCTCTATTTTGCGCCGCGCATTTTCGAACTGACGGGCTTGGGCACCAAGGCGGCCCTGCTGCAGTCCGTAGGTATCGGCGTCACCAATCTGGCGGCGACGCTCGCGGGCCTATGGCTCATCGATCGGTTGGGCCGGCGCACTCTGCTGCTCATCGGCTCATATGGCTACATCGCGTCGCTCGGCACCGTGGCTTACGCGTTCTTCACCGCCCACTACGCCATTGTGCCTGTCTGCGTATTCGCCTTCATCGCAGCGCACGCCATTGGTCAGGGCGTCACGATTTGGGTGTACATCGCCGAGATATTTCCGACGCCGCACCGGGCCCAGGGGCAATCGCTCGGCAGTTTCACGCATTGGATGTTCGCGGCGTTGCTGACGACGCTGTTTCCGAAGGCGGTTGGCACCTTTCCGCCCGGCTACGTGTTCGCGTTCTTCACCGGGATGATGGTTCTGCAGCTCTTCTGGGTACGCACGATGGTGGTCGAAACCAAGGGCGTTCCGTTGGAGCAGATTGCGCAACGGCTCGGCGTCAATCTACGCTAGCGTGGTAGGTCGGGCGAGGATCGTCAAAGCGCTCAATGAGCACGCGGGCGCGCCTCGGCCAGATCACACCAACGCCCGCCATCGAGAACCGAAATACGGCGAAATCTTGCACCGCATCCTTGCCGGCAAAACGACCCTCCAAGTTATGGGGGATGGACGAAGTCATAGTTTGGCTTGCGATATGCTCTCAAATCTCGAGACAGGCAAACGTAGCGGGCGAAGGGAAGAGCTGTCTTCACAAGATCTCGGGCTCTTTGTGCGAGATGCTCGGAGGCGGAACTCACCGCGGCTGGGCGCGGCCTTCTTCCTGATGCGCGGGTCGTCATTGCACGAACGGAAGAGATGAAAAACCGGGCGAAGTCCATTTCGGCAGAAGGCGTGCGCGCATCGGCCCACTATCTAATTCTTAGATGGAGAGCAGCGATATTTGGTCACTTCCGAAGATGAGTCCAGTGGCGTAGCTTGCGCTTGTAGCAGGTAGTCTCCTGCTTCCGCGCAACGCCAACGGAGGATATACGACATGAGCAGACTGAAAGGCAAGACCGCAGTGGTCACCGGTGGGGCTACCGGCATCGGCCGCGCTGCGGCGAAGCGCTTTATCGAGGAGGGCGCTTTCGTCTTCATCTTCGGCCGCCGGCAGAAAGAACTCGACGCCGCTGTGGCCGAGCTTGGGCCCGATGCCCGCGCGGTGAAGGGCTCGGTCTCGGATGAGGCCGACCTCGACCGACTCTACGCGGCGGTGAAGAAGGAGCGCGGAACCCTCGACATCGTCTTCGCCAATGCCGGGGTCGGAAGCCAGCTTAAGCTCGGCGAGATCACCGCCAAGCACATTGACGAGACCTTCGACGTCAATGTGAAGGGTACGATCTTCACGGTCCAGAAGGCGCTGCCGCTGATGGGCCAGGGCGGTTCGATCATCCTGACCGGGTCGAGCGCCGGCACCACGGGCGCCCCGGCATTCAGCGCCTATAGCGCGAGCAAGGCGGCCGTGCGCAACCTCGCGCGGACCAGGGCGGAGGACCTGAAAGGCACCGGCATCCGAGTAAACGTGCTGACGCCCGGGGCGATAGCGACCGAACTCGCGAAGGCAGCGCTCGGCGAGGAGGGCCTGAAGGCCTACGGCTCCATGACTGCGCTCCAGCGCATGGGCGATCCGGTGGAGCTCGGGGCGGCGGCTGCCTTCCTCGCGTCGGACGACAGCAGCTTCATGACCGCCAGCGAGGTCGCCGTTGACGGCGGCCTAGCGCAACTCTGACCCGCTACGCCCTACGGCGCTCCAGTCGATTACGGAGCCCGTAGGGCGTGGGTAACCCAAAGGAGAAACATATGAGCTACGCAATTATTGGCTTCGGCAATATCGGCCAGGCTCTTGCTAAGGCGTTTGCCCGCAAGGGCATCGAAGTATCCGTGGCAACCACGCGCGACCCGCAAAGCTTTGCATCCGCTGCGGCCGCGATCGGACCCACGATCATTCCCAAAAAACTGGCGGAAGCGGTCAAGGCGGACATCGTCTTTTTGGCTGTCCGTTTCGAGTCGCACCCGGATGTTGCGAAGGCGCTGCCGAGCTGGAAGGGAAAGACCATCATCGATGTGACCAATGCCTACGGCGTGCCCCCGGAGAAACTGGGGGGACAACCTTCTTCCAAGGCCGTCGCGCAGGCCTTCACTGGTGCAAGACTGGTCAAGGGCTTCAACCATTTGGTCGCCGCCGTCCTAACCCAAGATCCGGCCGCCCATGGTGGCAAGAGAGTCGTGTTCCTGGCGAGCGACGATGACGGTGCCGCAGAGGAGATTGGTGCGCTTGCGGAAAATCTTGGTTTCGCGCCGATCAAACTTGGCGGCCTTTCGGAAGGCGGGCTGCTGGTGCAGGCGCGGGGAAATAGTTGGGGCCGGCTGATCTTCAAGGACCTGGTCAAGTTCGACTGAGGAATCGTGATCGAATAGCTCGACGATCACATCTATTCAATTCGAACAGCTCGCTGATTACATTTATTCATGATCCGAATGGGGTTTATCTATGACTTCCGCTTTAAACGATCAGTCGCTTGATCAGATTTTTCGCTCCGCTCGCACCCCCAACGGTTGGACAGATCGTCCTGTTGAGGAGGATACGGTACGCGAGATCTATGACCTCATGAAATGGGGGCCAACGTCCGCGAACTGCAGCCCCGCGCGGTTTGTCTGGGTGCGCAGCGCCGGCGGCAAGGCAACGCTCGCCGGGCTTGCCGCGGAACAGAATAGGGCGAAAATTCTGCAGGCTCCCGTCACGGTCATCATCGGCCACGATTTGGATTTCGCCGGCAAGTTAACAAAGCTTATGCCTCACGCGGCCGAGATGATGCAGCAGTACTTCGCGGCACCAGGCATGGCTGAGGTGACGGCCATGCGAAACGGGACGCTGCAGGGCGCTTACCTCATCGTCGCTGCGCGGGCGTTGGGACTGGACTGCGGCCCCATGTCGGGCTTCGACAACGCTGGCGTGGATAAGGCCTTTTTCTCTGGCACGCGAATCCAGTCGAACTTTATCTGCAGCATCGGCTACGGCGATCCAGCTTCCGTGTTTCCGCGCAATCCTCGCCTTGGTTTTGAGGAGGCCGGTCGCTGGGCCTAACCGTTGAATAGATCGGACACGATCCAATCCTAAGAATGGAGAAGTTTTTATGAGCACAAAAGAGAATGTTCAGATTGTGAAGAGTTTCTTTGCAGCAGTGGGTGCCTACAATAAGAAAGATCTGATTGCGTTAGTTGACGAAGACGTTGAGTGGATCGTTCCGGGTGAGGATTGGCCGCTGGCCGGCACATACCGCGGGCACGCGGAGTTGGCGGCTGTGCTTCAGAAGGCGTCCGACGAGATAGAAATGGCCTACCCAACGCCGCCCGAATTCGTGGCGCAGGGAGACCGGGTTCTGGTCGTCGGCGTCGCCACGGGGAAAATCAAAGCCACCAAGAAGCCGTTCAAGGACGATTGGGTCTTCGACATTACCGTTCGAAATGGCAAGCTGACGAGGATCCGGGAGTACATCGACACGCAAGCCCTGGCGCGGGCCTCGCAGATGGACGCGTCCGGGCCGGCGTAGCGCGGCCGTCTGCGGCCATCGAGCCGGGGTAGACGACGGATCAGCCGGATCGCCCCCCTCGCACGCCGCGCGCTCGTCGAATGTACACCGTAACGGAGATCCTGATGTACCATCAATCCAAGCTATCCGAGTTGATCCGGTTCGCACGAGTCGATGCGGGCTCCACCGTCATCGACGTGTACCCGGGCGATGGCGACTGGACGCGCCTGTTCTCCGACATCGTGGGACCCGAAGGGCGGGTCTACAGCTTCGTGCCTGCCGAAATCGCCCGCCTCAAGAAAGATTCAGTCGGCCGCATGCGGGCGCTTGCGAAGGAGCCGGGCCGAGAGAACGTCGAAGCCGTCTCGGCGGACCTCGTGGCGATGCCGGAGGCCACGCGAACAGCGCATGTCCTATGGCTGCACTTGTTCTACCACGATCTCCACACCGCGCTGATCCAGGTCAACGGTGCGACGGCGGGTGACTTCAATCGAGCTGTCTACGAGCGGCTGAAGCCCGGTGGGTCCTACGTCATCGTAGACCACGCCGCCGCCCTCGGTGCGGGCACGACCGACGCCCAGTCGCTGCATCGGATTGAGCCTGCATCCGTTCGCGAGGAGGTGGAGGCGGCCGGCTTCGTACTGGACGCGGAAAGCACCATGCTTGCGAACAAGGACGATGCGCACTCGCTCAAGGTGTTCGACCCCAAGATCAAGGGGGAGACCGATCGCTTCGCCTATCGGTTCGTGAAGCCCTGACAGGACCCGGCGCCGACTTCGTGGAAACGCCCCGCCTTTCAACGTTCGAACGCAAGATCGCCCGGATTTCAGATCCGGCGCCGTCCAGCGGGGGAACTGCCAGACACAGGGCGCGTCGTCTGATAGATAGTGCGGAGGCGGCGCTTAAACGCGCTGCACGAGGCGGGGGCATTCGCGTTACAGACCTCCTTGCCCACAACAATCACTTGAACGATAGCTATCTGCAATTGATGGCCACGCAAACCTTGGGTTGTGAACCTGCCCTCCAGGTCGAACGCAAGTCGCTCGCGGAGCAAAGCGGCGCCATGCCCATTCATCCAAAAGGCAATGATCCAGGGGTTTAAGCTTTGCGGGACGATTCTCCCCGAGAGTTTCGCTGTTTGGAGCGTCGCGGTATTTTTGTGGCTGATGACTTCTTGGGGGACGATTCTAGATCGGACCGCCTAGTGCTTTTCGGCCCCTCACGTGCGCTCCCGGTCACCCGATCTGCCAGGAGCTGCACGGCTCGTTCTTCAAAAGGGGAAAGCTCGCTCCCTCGCCTGCGTGAGAGGACAAAGACCAATGGCCGAAGGTGCCATGCACGGCGCTCCAGCTCGACCAGCCGCCCCAACGCCAAATCTTCGGCGACCAGATCCACGGGCATGTGGCCCCAACTAAGCCCGCCAATCAGCAAGTCACGTTTCGCGCCCAGGTCGTTGACTGACCACTGACGTTCCCCGGCGACCCCCCTCTGGGTTTTGTCTGCGGCCGGCTGATTATCGGTCACGACCAACTGGATATGTTCGCTGAATTCGTCCAGCGAGATCGCCCGGCCGATGCTCGCCAGCGCATGCGTCGGCGCGCACACCGTGACCATCCGCGTTTCGCAGAGCCAGTGTCGCTCGATAGCGCTCCGTTTGATCTCCGGGACGTCCGACACGGTGACCGCGAGCGAGCAATCGCCCTCCAGTACCAGCGCCTCACCGCCCTGCATGGTGGTAATGCGCAGGTTGATCGCCGCCGTTGGCGCTTCGTTCTGGAGCATCCGCAGGCACTCGATCAGGCGAGCTCTGGGAAAGTAGGTATCGACAGCGATGGACAGCGTCGGCACGCCTTCGGCGGAAATCGACTTCGCCCGATTCTTCATCTCCTCCGTCCGGGCAACCACAGCGCGCGCGTCGGGCAGGAGACTGCGTCCTGCCGCGGTCAGGGCGGCACGGCGCGAGTCTCGCCCGAACAATTCCACCCCGAGAGCGGTCTCCAATGCCGAAATTGCGTGGCTCACGGCGGACTGGGCACGGCGCAGGCGTCGCGCAGCGCCTGTGAAGCTGCTCTCCTCGCACACGGCAATAAAGGTGCGCAGTTGATTGATGGTAACGGTGTCTAACATGGCATCCAATCGTTAGATGGGTAGCAGCGATATTTAGTCACTTCTGAAGATGAGTCAAGTCGCCTATCTTTAAGGACAGGTTAGTCGACCTCGGCAAGCGGACTAAGAGCATCGGACGGACGACCGAGTACCAGAGTGAAGAACGCCATGACATACAGCATCGTAGGGGCAGGACTTGTGGGCAAGACGTTAGCGGGCATCTTTGCCCACCAAGGCGTTAACGTCCTGATTGCAAATTCCCGCGGGCCAGAATCACTTAAGGACATTGCCGCGGAGCTTGGGCCGCACGTCACACCGGTTGCGGTCGACCAGGCATTGGACGCGGACCTCATCTTCTTTGCGGTCGGCTTCCTACACTTCAAGGAAGTGGCTGCAAAGCGGCCCGACTGGACCGGTAGGATCGTGATCGATGTGACCAACGCGTTCCTGCTGCCTGCCGACGTACAGGAAAGCGAGCTCCATGGCCGCCTGTCCTCGGAGGTCAATGCGCAGCGCGTGCCGGGGGCGAAGCTGGTCAAGGCCTTCAACCAGCTCCCCATGCGCGCCTTGATCGCGCCTCTGCCCGACTCGACGGGGCGCCGCGTGGTCTTCGTCGCGAGCGACTACGAGGATGCCAGCGCTGAGGTCAGTGCCTTGGCAGAGCGCTTGGGCTTCGCTCCCATTCAAGTCGGCAAGCTTGCTGAGGGCGGTCGACTCATTCAAGCGAGGGCGGCCCTCGTCTTTCAAAATTTAATTAAGTACCCAATGTGACATGCATCGGCATCATCCGGAGCGTCAGGAAAGTTCTTGAG
Source organism: uncultured Gammaproteobacteria bacterium (assembly GCA_963799885.1). Classification (GTDB taxonomy): domain Bacteria; phylum Pseudomonadota; class Gammaproteobacteria; order Steroidobacterales; family Steroidobacteraceae; genus Bog-1198. The sequence goes on from CAWCYX010000014.1 coordinate 282,296, forward strand.
TTTCTAATGCGACCATTGGTTGGCACGACGTGCACGGCCGACAAATATTTACACAGGAGTAAAGCGACCATGAAATACATTCATCTGAAGAGCCCAGCGCTCGTCCTATTGGCGGTTACCGCCCTTTCCGCGACGTCAATTGCGGGGCCGGGCACCCTGCGGGAGGTCAAGGCAGGCGCTTATCAGTCCGATCCCGATCATACGCAGATCGTCTTTTCGCTCTCGCACCTTGGATTCACCGAGTACACCGGTATTTTCTCGGGCGCCACGGGCTCGTTGCAGTTAGACCCCACAAAACTCCAGGCATCGAAACTCAACATCTCGATTCCGGTGCAATCGATTATGACCACGTCCTCAAAGCTCACCGACGAGCTCAAGGGCGACCAGTGGTTCAATACAGCGCAATTTCCGACCGCTACTTTCGTGTCCACCGGCGTTTCACCCGGCGCCGATGGATCGTTTAAGGTATCCGGCAATCTCACCCTGCACGGCGTCACCAAGCCTGTGGTACTGGTAGCGCATTTTGTAGGCGCTGGAGTCAACCCTATCACTAAGACGTACACCGTAGGCTTCGAGGCCTCGACCGTGATCAAGCGTGGCGATTTCGGAATATCGACCTACCTTCCGGTGCTCGGCGGCGATGTTACGCTCAGAATCGCCGGCGCGTTTGTAACGCAGAGCTAGCGGGTGTGGTGTAGCTGAACAGGGCGGCGAATCAGATTAGGCCTCAAGAGGGGCATGGCAAACACCCGCACGTGCACCTTATCGTGAAGGCAGAACACGAGTACGGCGGCAAAGGATCACGACGAGATCTTCATCAACGTGGTCGCCCCTGCAGTTCGTGGGGCGCGGCGGGAGAAGGGCGTCTCGCGTGCCGAACCGCGGTTTCGATGGGCTCCTGCCGGGGCAGACGATGGGGCTGGGCGTTGCGGCATTACGTCTCATCCTGCTTGCCCCCGGTGTTGCGCAGCAGATTGTCGCGCAGCCTGACGACGTTCTTCTGCACGACGGAGAACTCGTCACCTAGGCCGCAGGCCTTGACCAGCGCCATACCGAGATCGTTCTTGAGAAGGCGGCGACCAGCCGCGGTCAAGCTTACCCTCACCTGCCGCTCGTCCGCTGGATTGCGGATGCGGCTAATAAAGCCAGTCTGCTCCAGCTTCTTGAGGATCGGCGTCAGCGTGTTGGATTCCAGGAACAGCTTTTCGCCGAGTTCGCCGACGGTCTGCTCGTCTGCCTCCGACAGCGCAACCATCGCGATGTATTGCGTGTAAGTGAGTCCAACCGCGTCCAGGATCGGCTTGTAGGCGCGGCCGAAGGCCAGATTGGCCGAATAGACGGCAAAGCACAGATAATTCGAGAGTTTTCCGCTTTTGGTTTGGGGCGTCTCTTGGGCTTTCGGGGAGCGGGTCACTGGTGCCTCGGAAGTTGCGATTGTGCGGTGTAGTATAAGTCGGAAACGATTAAATCGGAAGCGCTTGACATCGATGTGTTCAGCAGTTTATATCATATCGCATCCGATTAAAGCGGGTACGTGATAGTCATCCACGGGTACAAGCGCCTCTGTGCAAACGGGCAGAGGCGCTGCCCAACAGAAGAGGGGAACAGTTATGCGAAAGCTCGAAGGTAAGGTTGCAGTCATCACCGGCGGAAGCAGCGGAATTGGCTTGGCCACAGCCAAGCGCTTCGTGGCCGAAGGCGCTCAGGTCGTGATCACAGGGCGACGAGAGCAAGAGCTGAAGGAGGCCGCAGCCTCGATCAAGACAAACGTTACGACGGTCGTGGGCGACGTGTCGCGCTTGGAAGATCTGGACCGGCTCTATGCTGTCGTGAAACAGAAACATGGTCACATCGACATTCTCTTCGCGAACGCGGGCGCGGGAACAATCGCTCCGCTCGCAGTGGCAACCGAGGCTCATTTTGACCAGACCTTCGACGTGAACGTGAAGGGATTGTTCTTCACGGTGCAGAAGGCCCTTCCCCTCTTCAAGGACGGCGGGTCGATTATCCTGACTTCTTCGGTCTCGAACGTGTTGGGGCTGCCAGGGTTTAGCACCTACGCCGCGAGTAAGGCGGCCGTGCGCAACTTCGCGCGCGCATGGACACTGGAGCTAAAAGACCGCAAAATTCGCGTGAATGCGATGAGCCCCGGACCAACCGAGACGCCCGCCTTAGAGAAAACGACGGGCCTTACCCCTGAGCAAGCCGAGCAAGCGGCCGCGCAGTTTGCTTCACAAGTCCCGATGGGTCGCAGGGGCAAGCCAGAGGAAACCGCGGCTGCCGTCACGTTCCTCGCCTCCGATGAAAGTTCTTACATCACCGGCATAGATCTGGCCGTCGATGGAGGCATGGCGCAGGTCTGATCTCGGCGTTAACACAAGATCGGAGGAGCACTATGAGCTATGCAATAGTCGGTCTCGGCAAGATCGGGCGGCGGTACTTGGCGGGACTTGGTCAAGTTCGACTGATGGATCGTGGTCGAATAGTTCGCGTTTGCTATTCAGCGATCTGAAAGGGGGTTTGTCTGGAAACTATCGGCGCCGACTTGGCAGAAATGAAACCGGTCCCGCTCGCGGCCGCGCGCGTCGAGGCCATCCGCGCCATCGGAAGTGAGCGGTCTTACGCCGCCGGCGACATGATCGCCCGGCTAGGCGACCCGATGGATCATTTTCTGTATGTCGTCGAAGGCGAGATCGAGGTGCTCGACCCCCTTTCCGACGAGCGGATGGGCGACGCCGTTCTCCGTCCCGGCCAGTTCGGCGGGGAACTCTCCTTTCTGAGCGGGGGCAACTACTTTCTCGCGATGCGCGCGGTGGGCCGCACCGTCACGATCGAGGTGGCTCGTGAAGCCATGCTTGACCTCATGGCCCGTGTCCCGGAGCTGTCCGATCATCACGGTATACGCCGCGCGGCGGCAGCAGCACATCGAGCGGAGCACCAGTTCGATCAAAGTCATCGGATCGGACCGTGATCCTGACATCCAGAAGGTCGAAGCCTTCCTGAGCCGCAACCGCATCCCGTTCCAATCGTTCAATCTGGACGGCAGCGACGACGAGGCGCTGGTGCTTTGTAAGCTCGTTGGTCACAAGCCAGCCGTCATCCTAGATCACGACCGCAAGATCGAGCATCCGACGCCCCGCAAGGTCGCGCGCGAGCTCAATATGAATCTCGACATCCCCGACGATCTACGCATCGACGTTCTTATCGTCGGCGGCGGGCCGGCGGGCGTCTCGGCGGCCGTCAACGCGGGCGCCGAGGGGTTGTCGACCTTGGTCGTCGAGGACATCGCGATCGGCGGCCAGGCGGGCGCATCGAGCAGGATCGAGAACTATATGGGATTCGCGACGGGGATCTCGGGCGCAGACCTCGTCTTCCGGGGTCAGATCCAGGCACTCAGGTTCGGCGCGTGTTTCGCAATGCCGTGCCGCGTCGAACGGCTATTAGCGAGACCAGAATGTCCAACCGCGAAGCCGTCATCGTTTCCACCGCCCGCACACCCATTGGCAAAGCGTATCGCGGGGCGTTCAACGACACCCAGCCGCAGACGCTTGGCGGTCATGTGATCCGGCATGCCGTCGAGCGGGCCCGCGTGGCGCCCGACGAGATTGACGACGTCGTCTTCGGTTGCGCGCTCCAGCAGGGAGCCGCTCAATCCAATGTCGCGCGCCAATCGGCGCTTCGGGCCGGGCTGCCGACCTCCATTTCAGGCATGAGCATCGACCGGCAGTGCGCCTCGGGGCTGATGGCGGTCGCCACCGGCGCCAAGCAGATCATGGTCGACGGCATGGACATCGTCGTGGCGGGCGGGGTGGAGTCCATCTCGCTGGTCCAGAACGACCATATGAACATGTATCGGGCGCAGGATCCGTGGTTGGTGGAGCACCGCCCCGACATCTATATGAGCATGCTTGAGACGGCCGAGATGGTTGCACGGCGCTACAAAGTTAGCCGCGAAGCGCAGGATGCGTTCGGCGCGGAATCGCACCGGCGAGCCGTTGAGGCAACGGCTACGGGCCTGTTTGCCGATTAGATCGTACCTCTCTCGAGCAGGATGGTCGTCACCGACAAGGCGACAGGCGAAACCAGCTTTCGCGAGGTGACGCTGACTCAGGATGAGGGAATGCGTCCCGGCACCACCCCTCAAGCGCTCGCCGGCTTGCCGCCCGCCTATAAGGGTGGCCAGGCGCTGCAAGCCCGGCGGGTCAGTCACGGCCGGCAACAGCAGCCAGCTCTCCGATGGCGCCGCGGCCCTGGTGCTCATGAGCGCAGAGGAGGCCGGCCGGCGCGGCCTGCAGCCGCTCGGTGCCTATCGGGGCATGGCGGTCGCGGGGTGCGATCCCGATGAAATGGGGATCGGTCCCGTCTTCGCGGTACCGAAGCTCCTCAAGGTACATGGACTGAAGGTCGACGATGTCGGTCTCTGGGAGCTGAACGAGGCGTTCGCCAGTCAGGTCCTGTACTGCCGGGACAGGCTCGGCATTCCGAACGAGCGGCTGAACGTCTCTGGCGGAGCGGTCGCCATCGGACATCCCTATGGCATGAGCGGCGCGCGGATGACGGGACATGTTCTCCTTGAAGGCCGCCGCCGCAAAGCCAGATATGGCGTGGTCACCATGTGCGTGGGTGGCGGCATGGGTGCTGCCGGTCTGTTCGAAATCTTTTGAGAGGCTAGAAATACCATGGATGTCGTCACTGTAGAAGTCGTCGCACCGCATGTGGCGCTCGTCACCATTCGTCGCCGCGATGCTCGTAACGCGATCAATGGCGCCGTCGCCGCCGGTCTCGATCGCGCGGTCAAGGTGATAGAGGCTGAGCCGGATCTCTGGACGGCCATTCTGACGGGCGAGGGGGGTGTGGCCTTCTCACGACTGAAGACTTCGCCGAAGGGCCGCGCGCCTTTGTCGAGAAACGCGCACCACAATGGAAAGGGCGTTGAATAACGCCGGTTTCATCCAACCGAAGAAGTTCCGCACTTCCGTTCACCACAGTCCCCCTATATGAGCGCGCTTTCCGCAATCACCATCCCATCCGCATCAGCATAAAGCCACTGGCCCGTGCGGAATGTAACTCCGGCAAATGTGACTGGTATATTGGGGCGACCAGTGTGAAGACCCTTAGTTGATCGGCGTGGATGCGTTCGAAGAGCTTTTATACCAATCGCTACGGTGGCGATTTCATCGGAATCTCGAATACAGCCATTCACCACAAGCCCATACCACCCGTTCTTGGCTGCGACGACTGACAAATTACCGCCTACGAGAGCACACCGCGTGGATCCGCCGCCGTCAATTATTAGTATGCGGCCACTGCCCTTCTCTTCTAGAACGGATCTTATCAGCACGTTATCCTCAAATACCTTAACCGTGACGATAGCGCCAGAGAAGGTTTTGTGTTTGCCAAAGTCTTGGAACACTGTGTCTGCAATCTGGACTTCGGGATGAAGGTCGGAGAGATCGGCTGTCGTGAAATTCATAACCGTACGCCTTGGGGGAAGTTGCGTGATGAGTGAGAATCTCGCATACATGAAGGTTTCAGAACAACTGCGTTTATTGCCTACCGTCAGTCCTGGCAGCAAAAACAAGCGCGCCCCAAGTGCACTCGGCTGCTTCCGCACGTTGGCCGCACAACCAGACAAACAACTCATACGATGGTAGGCTGATAATACTGCAACGCGAGGCCACTGGCCGGCTGTATCCAAATTTTACGTCGTTTCCCCTCCACCATGATGCGGGCATTTCATACTGGTTCGACGAATACACCAAGCCGTGGCTCTCAGTCCCACATGGCAGAGTGCCGAAATTGCGGGCTCTTTCAAATTCAGCCGCCGGTAGAACGTCGCGATATCGTGTTCTGCTCCCGCTGTAAGACCCAGTTAGAGCATTGCGCTGGAAAAAGTTTGGACGCGACATTGGCCTGTTCGGCGGCAATCATGCTGCTGCTGATTCCGGCCTGGACCGCGCCTTTCCTGACCGCTTCGGCGCTCGGCACTACCCGGACGAGCTTCTTGCCCATGAGCGTCTCCGTCGTTTGGCGCGACGGCTCACCTCTGCTTGCGCTTTGTGTGTTTTTGTTCGTGCTGACGTTTCCACTGATTCGCTTCGGCGCATTGACCGCGGTGCTCCTGACGCTGCGTCTGGGACGGCGGCTTGCATGGCAGACGCACGCTTTCAGAATCTGTAATGCGCTTCAGGTTTGGGCGATGCTCGACGTGTTCCTATTGGGCCTGATGGTCGCGTATTTCCGACTACGATCTTCGCTCGAGGTGACGCTCGGCGCCGGCGCCGTCTGCTTCATTATCGCTGGTCTTTTATCCATGGTAGCGCGGGCGACACTCGATAAGGCGCGGGTCTGGCGTTTGATAAGCCCGGACCGCCGCTTCATTCGGGAGCCGAGCATGGTGTGCTTGAGCTGCGAACTGGTGATGCCTCGAGCGGGTGGAGCGACTATTTGCCCGCGCTGCCACGCCGTCGTGACCGCGCGCAAGAAAAATCCCTACTCGCGCTCCATGGCCCTTCTGTTGGCCGCGGGCCTGATGTATTTACCCGCCAATATCTATCCCATCGCCACCATCCCGATCGGCCTTAGGCCCACCTCTTATACGGTTCTCGGCGGCGTGATCGATCTGGTGCAGTCGCATCTGCTCGGTTTGGCCGCGCTGGTATTCACGGCGAGCTTCACCATTCCTTTGCTAAAAATGCTCGGATTGGCATGGTGCGCTTCTTCGGCCATGTGCGGGTCGTGTCGATTTCTTCGTGGGCAAGACCCGTGTCTATCGCATCGTGGAGGAAATCGGGCGATGGTCCATGGTGGATCCTCTGACCATTGCCTGCTTCGTGCCCGTTTTGCAGTTCAACGCGCTCATTGATGGCCATGCCGAGCCGGCGGTGGTTCCGTTCTCCGCGGTCGTCATCTTGACGACACTGGCTGTTCAGTTGTTCGATCCGCGCAGGATGTGGGATGTGGCGGAGGCGAATCGATGAGTACTCCCGAAGACCAGACCAATGCTCCGGAAACGGGCCGCCGGCGCACGATCTGGCCCAATCTGGTGTGGGGGATCCCGCTCGCCGCCTTGGTCATTGTGGGCTACCTTGGCGTGAGAGCGTTGCTCAATCGCGGCGAGGTGGTCACGGTCACCTTCAGCAAGAGCCGCCGGCGCCAAAGCGGGTATGACCAAGGTTCTCTATCAGGGCATCGAAGCGGGCCAATTGACCAAGATCGAGCCCAACGCGGACGGTCGGCGGCTGGACTTCCATCTGCGGCTGGTGCCGGCGGCAAAGAGTGGCCTGAATACCAATGCCCGTTTCTGGCTGATCGGGGCCAATCCCAACTTTTCCGATCTGAGCTCGCTCGAGGCCGTGGTCTCCGGAGTCGCCATCGGCTATGCGCCCGGTGAGGGAGGCGAGCCGGAGGACCAATTTGAGGGACTGGATCAGGCGCCTTTGATTTTGCCGGGCGATAAGGGCACCCGTTACTTGTTAGCCGCCCATGCCCTCAATTCCATTCACGAAGGCAGCATCGTGCTCTTCCACGGGCAAGCCATCGGCAAAATCATCGAGATCCGGTTCGATCGCCGATAAGGGGTTTCGCTTACAGGCGTTCATCAATCAGCCGTACGACTCGCTCATCCGCCCGGGTGCTCGCTTTTGGAAGATAAGCCCGTTGCGCCTCTCTTTCGCCGGTGGCGGCATTACCGCAAACTTGGCGCCCTTGAGCACCCTCCTCGCGGGCGGCATCGACTTCGAGGTCGACACCACCAAGGCTGACGATCCGCAAAGCCCGGCAGATACCGAGTTCACATTGTATTCGTCGCATAACGCCGCGCGCCAGGGATTATCGGGGCCCACGTTACGCTACGAATTTGCGTTTGACGGCGATGCGGGTGTACTGGATGAGACTTCCGCGGTGACGCTGCTGGGATATCAAATCGGCGAAGTCGAGTCGACGCGATTGGCCTATAACGAGCGCACCGGCGCTCCCTATGGGATAGCCACCGCGGTGCTCTATCCGCAGCAAATGCATGTCAATCCCGGCGCAGGCGCACGGAGCACGCCAGACGATTGGCGTGCCGCCACCAATGCCGCGCTGACACGTCTCATTCATCTTGGATATCGTGCGAGACTGCAGCAGTCCCCACCGGTACTCGGCGATCAATCAATTGCGCTGGTGCGTACAGCTGGCGCATCGCCAGCGCAGCTCCTCAGCGACGGGGATATTCCGCGTTTCCCCAGCGCAGCGGGCTCAAGCAACCTCGACGATATAACCGCAAAGGCGGATGTATTTCTCAATAAGCTGGATGCCGTTCCGCTCGAAGACATCGGCGCGAACCTCAAGAGAATCACTGGGAATCTCGATAGGCTTACTGCCTCCCCGGAGCTGAAGGACAGCCTGACGCACCTGCACTCGACCTTGACGTCGATCGATAAGCTGCTTCAGCGACGTGCAGCCGCAAATCGGTCCGCTCATCGGTAGACTCAACGACGCAGTGGCTGAGCTGTCGGGTACCGCGACCGCCTTGCGCCAGATCGCGGAAAGTGGCGGTCCCAACGAGGATGCAAACCTGCCCGAAGCCATCCGGCAGATTACTGAAGCGGCACGATCTATAAAGACACTCACCGATTATCTCGATCGGCACCCTGAGGCATTGATTCGCGGCAAGAGACCAGAAAAATGAACGACGTTCGAATAACTTGGTGGGTGGCTGCATATGCCGTCGCAGTGGCACTCGGCGGGTGTCGCAGTGCCTCGACGCGAATCTACACTCTCAGACCAGCCGCACCTGTGTCGCACATAGACGTCTATCACGCCCCAGGGCTTCGCGTCGACACGTTGAACGTGCCCGCCAGTTGGGATCGCATCGAAATCCTAAAGCCGTCGGCGGCTGGAGCGCTTCAGATTGGCGACTTCGATCATTGGTCAGCGCCGCTGGCGCAAATGGCCCGGCAGGCCTTGTCCGACGATCTGGATCAACGTCTCCCGCCGGGCAGCGTCATATATCCGCGACTGCCCAAGCCAAGCGGTGCGTTGGGCCTCAACGTCGATATCTTGGATTTTAACATCGTCGCCTCGCAAGCCTCGATGCGAGTGAGTTGGATTATCACTCCCTCTGGAGACGCTCCGAGCGCGAAGCGCAGCGCCGCGGAATTGCGCAGCCCTATGAGTGCCGAAGACCCGGCAGCGGTTGCCCACGCCTGGAGTGACCTGATTGGGCAGTTGGCCGATCGCATCGCCGCCGACGCCACCTCATTCAACACGCCCTGACTGGTTCAAGGCGCCTTTTACGGAAACGTGCTCAAAGTAGATCGCCTATATCGTATTTATCGCGGGCTCGCCAAGTATCGGCCGCACTTGCTGCAAGGACTGGCCGACTTGACGCATCACGGTGTCACAGAGTCGCGGCGTTGAGGGGTTCGCTTATTACACAATGGGAGACCCCACGAGACGCCTGACATCGCTGTAGGTTTTTCCCCATGCGATGCAGACTGTTTCGCCCGGTTTGGTGCATATCGCTGGCCAATGTGCGACAGCGTACAGACGATGGTACCGGGTGCGTGCAGGCTCCTCGCCGGCCCTGTAAAACGCAGCGCGCCTACTTGGACGTCAAAGCCGCCGCGGAGAGGCAATTTCGCAAATCGAAGAGGGTCGGTGTCATGCGAAAACATGAGGAATTCACGATTACCCAGGTGGCGATTGCTAGGGCGCCGCCTGCTTAACGCAAGCCTCGACCCGTAAATAGACCAACTGCCGACATAGTGGAGAAGAATCTCTAAATGGTGCTGCTAAGACAGGCGCGTCCACGATCGATTAACTCTTGGCGAATTCCGTGATCGGCACCCTCCGAGGTTTTCCATCGAAGGGTGATTGTTTCCGGTACCGCCTATGAGTTGTCCAGGGGGGGCTTAATGAAGGCCTCCATTCGACTATTGATCATTGAGGATTCGGAGGACGATGCGGTGCTCGTGCGGCGTCTGCTGGGGAGGGCGGGGTATGAAGTCGATGCTGTGCGCGTGGACTCTGCTCGTGGCTTAACCCAAGCCCTCGACAAAAAATGGGACGTTGTCGTTTCGGACTATTCGATGCCGCACTTCGCCGGGAACGAAGCCCTGCAGATTGTCAGAAAGCGAGATCCAGACGTTCCGTTTATCTTCGTCTCCGGCACCATCGGCGAAGATAGCGCCACGGACGCTATGCGAGTGGGCGCCCAGGATTACGTGCTGAAGACGAACCTCCAACGCCTGATTCCAGCGGTGCAGCGTGAGCTGCGGGAGGTCGAGAAGCGCGGATACCTCAACGAACAGGTGCAAAGCGACAAGGCAATTCTCAACTCGATTGGGGACGCGGTCCTGAGCGCGGATGTGGCCGGCAAGGTCACCTATCTCAACCTGGCGGCCGAAAGGATGACTGGCTGGTCATGCATGGAAGCGGCAGGACGACCCATCGCGGAAGTATTCCAAGTTCTGAACGCTGCGACACGCGAATCCGCTCCCGCCCCAATGCAGCTCGCAGTGGGACAGAGTCAAACCGCTGGTCTTTCCACAAAATGGATTCTCATCCGCCGCGATGGTGTTGAAATCCCGATCGAATACTCGGTCTCTTCTATCCACAACCATCAAGCACGGGCTATCGGAACCGTGACTGTCATGCGCGACGCGACAGTGGCCCGGGCGATGGCTCTGCAGATGGCCCATTCAGCCCAACATGATGGTCTCACCGGTCTCCCGAATCGAGTGCTGTTGAACGACAGGATTAATCAGGCAATTGCCTTGGCGTCGCGTCACATGAAAAAGCTAGCGGTGCTATTTTTGGATTTGGATGGCTTCAAGCACATCAACGACTCTCTGGGGCATCAGTGCGGCGACAAACTTCTTCAATCCATAGCGAAGCGCTTGGTGCACTGCGTGCGCGCTTCGGACACAATCAGTCGGCAGGGCGGTGATGAATTCGTCGTGCTGCTTTCCGACTTAGACCAACCGGAGGAGGCGGCGGGAATGGCGAAACGGATACTGGATGCGGTGGCGGTGGCTCATCGCATCGGTCCGCACACCCTCCACCTCACCACGAGCATTGGCCTGAGCATTTATCCCGATGATGGCTTTGATTCGGAGACTCTCGTCAAAAATGCGGACCTCGCGATGTACCAGGCAAAGGAGAATGGGCGTCAGACCTACGAGTTCTTCACGCCGGCCATGAACGACAGGGCAGTGGAGCGGCAATTTATCGAGGAGGGCCTGCGACACGCGCTGGAACGGCGGGAATTCACGCTGCAATATCAACCGAAGGTGGATTTGAAGTCGGGTGAGATTACCGGCGCGGAAGCCCTGGTACGCTGGAAGCATCCGATCCGAGGACTGATTTCTCCCGAACAATTCATCACTGTGGCTGAGGACTGCGGCCTCATTCTGCCGCTCGGCCAGTGGGTGCTTCATGAGGCGTGCAAACAGGCACGGGCTTGGGCCAATGCCAGTTTGCCGCTGAAAACCATCGCGGTGAATATCTCCGCCCGAGAGTTCCGAAACGAACACTTCCTGGAACAGGTAGTCGCAATCCTCAACGACACAGGATTAGATGCTAGGTGTCTCGAACTCGAGTTGACCGAAAGCGTCCTTATGAAGCGTCCCGATCATGCCGAATCCATTCTCAAGAGGCTCAGAGCGACAGGGGTACAGATCGCAGTCGACGACTTCGGTACTGGGTACTCCAGCCTCAGCTATTTGGCCAAGTTTTCAATCGATACCATCAAGATTGACCAGTCTTTCGTCCGTCGGATTACCACTTGCCCCAATGACACGAGCATCGTGCCCGCGGTCATCAGCATGGGCCGAAGCCTTCGGATGCGGGTCGTCGCTGAGGGCGTTGAAACGCAACAAGAGCTGTCTTTTCTCCAGGCAAATGAATGTAAGGAGGCGCAAGGATACTACTTCAGCAAGCCTGTGCCTCCCCTTGAGTTCGCGAAATTGCTCTCCATCGGCAAGCAAGCGCGATATTGCCAAGTTACCGATACGGCTCCCGAGGCCGTCCTTGTTCACTCGGAGGGCAACATCGTGTATGCCAATCGCGCGGTCGCCACCATTCTACAGTCGCAAGACGTGCGCACCATGATCGGCGGGCAGCTCCAGCAGTACGTCAATCCGGAATGCGAACGGGCACTCTTAGCGCACCGCACCGGAATGTTGGCGGCGAGCCTACATCGCTCAGACGGTACCAGCGTCTACGTCGAAGTGGCCGCCTCGCCGATGACCATGAACGGTCGCACGGGGACCGAGCTAGTTTGTCGGGACGTGACTGCGCGGGTCACGTTAGAACACGAGCTTCTGGACGTGGCGACCCGCGAGCGGGCTCACTTAGCGCACGATTTGCACGATGGATTGGGGCAGCAACTAACTGCCATCGCATTGCTTCTTCGGGGTCTTGGCAATCAAGTTGTGCGCGAATGGCCTGCGCATGCCGAGGACTTTGAGAGGATCGACGCCCTGGTTTCGAAGTCAATAGAGGACATGCGCCGGTTAGCTCGCGGGATGTCGGCAATCGCGGTGGAGCACGCGGGCCTTGCGGGTTCGTTGACAGCATTGTCGGCTCAGGCAAAGGAACTCTACGGATTGCACGTGGTACTGGAGATCGACCCGCGTTTGCACCGGCCGATCGGGAGCCACGTGGTATCGGAACTCTACAGCATTGTTCAGGAGGCCGCGTGTAACGTGGCGCGCCACGCTCGTGCGACGATTCTCAATATCTCCCTGCAAATCGCGGACTCGAAGCTTGAGATGACCATCGCCGATAACGGAATCGGTATGGCGGACTTGCCTCGAGCGAGTGACCACATGACAGGTCTCGGGCTTCGCATCATGCGCTACCGCGCCGAGCGGATCGGGGGGACGTTTCAAATTGACCGCAACTCGCCGCAAGGAACCGCGATAAAGGTGTCCTGTCCTCTTCGCATGGTAAACGACAACGGCCGCCAGGAAGGTGTATACAACGCACCCTAATCCGCCCTCGGAACGCGATAACTTGCCAAAATGGCATCAATGGCGGGTTTGTCCCGAGCCAAGGCCTCGTTGACCTGCTGGAGGAGGATCGTATTCTTGACCTGCACACCCATCGAAATATCGAAAGTCATGGGCCACGACCCCGCCTCCGAGGGCGTCACGGGGGTGAGCGTCAACGGAATCGGCGACTGCTTCGCAAAATACCCCGCCAAGGGGCCCCACACCAGCGCGACGTCGACATCGTGATGAGCCACCGCGAAGACGACGGTGGACGCGGGATTGGGCGTCGCGTAATTCCCGTACAACATGTAGCCATGCACGTTCCCGACGATGCCCCTGCTCGCGATGGCATGCGCCGGGGGCGTGTTGTTTCCGTCGTTACCCACCATTTGTACACCCACGGAGAGGGTTCGTAACCGCAGGTCGTCCAACGTGAGCCCGTTCAATCGATCCTGGGTACGCGTCACGAACACGTACGTCGATCGATAATAAGGTTTGGTGCTGGCGACGCGATCGACGCCGCTCGCCACCCCCGGCCACAGATCGCACTTTAACTCGGTCAAGGTGTTGCGCACGTAGCCGCGGCGCTGCGCCCACCACACGTACTGCACGGAGTCGCCCAGATCCTTGGCCACCAGCTCCACAATCTTGTTCTCGAAACCCGCCCTCGCCTGGTTGGAGAACGGTAGGTTATTGGGGTCGGCGCAAATCGTGAGCGTAGTCGCCGGCGCGGCCCCGCTCGCAGCCAAGCCAGCGCATAGCAGCCACTCTGACCCGCCCATACGCGTCAATCCGCGCCCTTAGTCGTGCTGGTGTAATCGTTGGTCGTGTCGGGCGGCGCGTTCCAGCCATTCTGCTGATCCGCCTCCTTGGGGACGGGAGCAGGCGACTGTGAGGGTGTGTTGCCGGTCTCAGCCGCCAAGGTCTGCGGCAGCGACATGGATCGCACATACGCAGCAATCTGCCAGATTTGCGGATCCGGAATCTTGCCGCCCCAGGCGGGCATGCCGTTGGGCCGCCCATCGACGATGGTTTGATGAATCTGCTCGAGGCGTCCGCCGTAGATCCATTCATCGTCCATGAGCGAAGGACCCATGCCGCCGCCGCCGTTGGAGTGACACCCGGAACAATTGAATTGATTGAACAAGCGCTTTCCTGCGTTCACGGCATCGGCATTGTCATAGTAGGCCGCGGCTTGTGGATTGTTCACCACCGTGCTGTGCCCTGTTGCCGGTGCGAGCGCCGAGTCGATGGAATCCTGCTGTCCGGTCGCCGCGGCCACTGGCGCGCCGCCTTTCGTGCAAGCCGCCATCGAAGCCCCGAGCACCGCGACTGCCAGCCACGTCTCAATGGGGAAGCGAGAACACATAGAGAGTTCCTCCGGCGGTCGTGTACTTGGGTAAATCCGACATGGCGTTGACCATGCCTAAGGCCGCGGTGCCGTCGCGCGGGTCCACGGGCCCGGAGACGACGGCGCCCGCCCAGCCGCCGACTCCGCTCAAGACGGCAATGTATTGATGGCCGTCCGGCCCCTTGTAGCTGATCGGCTGGCTGATGATTCCGCTATCCACCTTGTATTTCCACACCAGCTCGCCGGTCTTCGCGTTCACCGCCTTGAACCACCCGTCCATGCTGCCGTAGAACACCAGGTCGCCGCCGGTGACGACGGTTGCCGACCAGATCGGAAAATTCTCCTGTACCTGCCACACGGGCTTGCGATTCACCGGATCCCAGGCAGTGAGTTCGCCGCGATTGCCGCCGGGACCGGGCTTCATGTGCAGCTGAGCCCCCACATACGGCGTGCCCTCGATGTAGCTCACCTCCATGTCCATCCAATCCATGCACATATTCTCGTGCGGGATGTAGATGAGTCCCGTCTGCGGGCTGAAGCTCGACGGATTCCAATCCTTGGCCCCGGATGCCGTGGGGCAGATATTGTTAACGGTTTGGCCGCCCTTGGTGAGCTTGTCCGGGTTCATGATGAGACGCCCCGTCTGCAGGTCGATGCCCTTGGAGGAATTCACAGGACCGAAGGGGTCCGCTGACAATACCTGACCCGTCCGGCGATCGATCACGTACACGTAGCCGTTGCGATCCATGTGCACCAGCACTTTGCGCATGCTGCCGGCGAAGGGCATGTCGAGGAGGATCTGTTCATTGATGCCGTCGTAGTCATGCTCGTCGTGCGGCGAGTACTGATAAAACCAATGCGCTGCACCGGTCTCGGGATCGCGCGCGAATATGCCAGCCGTCCACTTGTTGTCGCCCGGACGCTGCTCCTGGTTCCAGGGGCCCGGATTCGCCGTTCCGTGATACAGCATGCCGAGCTCGGCGTCGTAGGTGATCCATCCCCACATGCCGCCGCCGCCGATTTTCCACGCCTGCGCCGGCCAGGAGCTCACGCCCAAATCCTTGCCCTGCTCCGCTGCGTAATACGGCTTGAACGCACCGCCAATGAGCACGTCGGCGTCCGGGCCGGTGGCGTAGCGCCCGCCACACCTGCTTGCCCGTCTCCTCATCGAGAGCGATCACCCATCCGCGCACGCCCATTTCGCCGCCGGAATTGCCCACATACACTTTCCCGTCCGCCACCGTTGGCGCCATGGTCATCGACTCGCCCGCGTTGATATTGCCGAGCTGGGTGCGCCACACCGGCTTGCCGGTCTTCACGTCGACGGCAATCACCTGCCCATCGAGAGTCGCAAAAATATACTTGCCCGCGTCCACCGTGCCGCCGCGATTCACCACGTCGCAACAGGCCACCCCCTGACTCGCCGGCGCGGGCTTCGGTGCGAATTTCCACTTGAGCGGAGCACCTGGCTTGGTGAGATCGAGGGCATAGACGGTGTTCGGATACGCCGTCACCACGAACAGGGTGTTGTCCGCCACGATGGGCGCCGCCTCCTGTCCCTTGTTCACGGCCAGCGAGAAGGAGAAGACTGGTTGCAGCTCGTGCACATTGGCCGGCGTGATTTCGGTAAGCGAGGAGAAGCGCGTCGAGGCGTAGTTCTTCGACGGCATGGTCCATTGGCCGTCGTCCGGGGGCGCATTGGCGGCGCTCGGCGCGGTTTTTCCCGCCTGTGGCGTCGGGGCCGCAATGGCGCGGCCGATATCCTCGAGCTTGAACACCTGGTTGCCGGGCACCGGGGTGGGGAGGGTCTGCGCGGCGGCCACGCAGGGAATCAAGCCGAGCAAAAAAGAACCTCGAACAACATTCATGAACTCAACCCCCACATCTCGGCAACACCAGAATGGCTACTGCGGTAAAGGAGATCGCCAGGGCCGCTCCGGCACCCAATATCACGCCCCACAGCGCCAGGAATCGCGTCCGGCCCGTGCCGACTTCCATCAGATGGCGTTGATCGCCACCGCTTTCATCTGCCGTGCGCTTGTACGCTCGCCACGACACGTAGGCTGCCGCCAATGCCACCAGGCCGCCGGCGGCCACCAAGCCGATCATGGCCGCACGCGTCCACGCCGCCTCCCGTGCCGCAGCGCTCGGATCGATGCTGGAAAAGCACGGCTGCGCGGCGAGCGCGAATCCCGCGGTCAATTGCACGAACCACGCCAGGGGCCCCGCGAACACCGCGAAGAAGCTTTCCACCAGGCCCACGTGTCCGGCCTTGGGCGCCGGATGATGTCCCGGCGATGGGTGGGCCGCGCTCATCGGCCAAACCCGAGATAGGGGGTCAGGTAATACGTGGTAAAGACGAAGAGCCAGACGGCGTCGACGAAATGCCAGTAGAGGACACCGGCCGACACCACCAAGCGTCGCCGCGGACTGAAATAATCCAGCGCCGTCCACATTACGAGGGCGGCCAACACCAGCAAACCCACGAGTACGTGCGCCATGTGAAAGCCGGTGGTGACGAAATATAGCGACGAGTAGCTCGAAGTGCCCAGGTCATAGCTCTTGCCTTTCCACTCGAAGACTTGGATGACCCCAAACAGCGAGCCCAGCGCGAAAGCCATACTAAATCCGACCAAGGCCAAACCGCGCTTGCGGTGGAAGACGCCCGATTCTCCCGCCCACGCGAACACACTCGAAGCCAGCAGCAATGCCGTGTTGGGCAGCGCCAAGGTGAGAGAGGGCGCGGGCTCGAGCAGCCACCCGACCGGATTGACGGCACCCAAGTAGTAGTAGGAAAAGAGCAGGTACGAAAACAGCGCCGCTTCGCTCGCAATCAAGGTAGCGACGCCCCACCATCCGATGCCGTGACGGCGAATGGGTCCCACCGGCAAGTCGCGCGGCCGGGACAATGCGATCTCAACCATGGGCAGACTCCACGGCAGGCTCGCGCTCGCGCAGCGCCCGACTCGGCCAGAGCCACGTCAACAGGCCGCCCGCCACGATGAGCGCGCCCCCGCCGACGGCGATCCAATTGCGGAGCAGCAGGCCCACGAAAAACACGCTCATGCCGAGCGCGAGCACCGCTGGTGCATAGCTATCCTCCGGCATTTCGAGGATCATATCGGGCTGCGCATCCAATGCCGTGGTGGCAACGGTCTCCTTCCCCGAATCGAGAAGCATACCGCGATCGAGGCAGGACAATGCCCCGTTCTCCTCGAGCCGCGACTCCCACAGCGGGTGGCGCGAAGCCACCGTCGGGATGACCCCGAAGTTGTAAGGCGGCGGCGGCGAAGGCACCGACCACTCGAGCGTGGGCGCATCCCACGGATTTGAGGATGCCTTCGCTCCCACGCGTAAACTCCTCGCCACGTTGACGAAGAACAGCAGCACGCCGATCGCGAAAATGAAACTCCCCACGGAGGTCAGCATGTTGAGCGTCGCCCATCCCGGATAGTCGGCGTAGGTATAGACGCGCCGCGGCATGCCCAAGAGACCGGTGAGATGCATGGGCAGAAACGCCAAGTTGAAACCCAAAAACATGCTCCAGAAGTTCCAGCGTCCCAGTCGCTCGTCGAGGAACCGGCCGCTCATTTTCGGAAACCAGAAATACGTGGCCCCGACCACCGGGAAGACGTTGATGCCGATGAGCACGTAGTGGAGGTGCGCGACCACGAAATAAGTATCGGTGAGCTGCCAATCCACCGGCACGCTCGCGGTCATGAAGCCCGACACGCCGCCGATGACGAAGAGCAGGATCATCGAGGAGAAAAACAGAAACGCGGTGGTGATCACCGGGCGCCCGTGCCAGATGGTCGCGATCCAGGCGAACACGGCCACCGCTGAGGGCAGCGTGATGGCAATGGAGGCGCTCGAGAAGAAGGCCAGCCCCAAGCCGGGCAGTCCCGTGGCGAACATATGGTGCACCCATACGCCGAACCCCAGGATCATCGTAGCCACCGTGGACAACGCGACCAGCGAGTACCCCACCAACGGGCGACGGCAGAATACCGGCAGGCCGTCTGAGACCATCCCCATGGCCGGCAACACGATGGCATACACCCAAGGGTGCCCGAAGATCCAAAAGAGATGCTGCCAGAGAAGCGCCTCACCGCCGTTCGCCGTATCGAAGAAATGCGTGCCGAATTGCCGGTCCATCCACAGCATGAAGAACGCCAGGCTCACCGCCGGCACCACGATGAGATTGGCGACGCTCGCGGTCAACGTGCCCCACACCATGATGGGCAGGCGGTTGATGGACATACCTGGTGCGCGTGTGCGAAATGCCGTGACGATGAAGTTGGCGGCGCCCACCGTCACCGAAATGCCGAGGAACACCATGCCTAACGCGTAGAAGTCCTGGTTGAGCCCCGGATTGAATGTCTTCGAGGCATAGGGCACGTAGTTGAACCAACCGTCGTTCGGACCGTTGCCCGTGAGGAATCCCGCGTACAGGAATAGGCCGCTGGCCAGGTAAATCCAGTAGCTCAAGGCGTTCAAGCGAGGGAACGCCATGTCGCGGCTGCCGAGCAGCAGCGGCCAGAGATAATTCGAAAAGCCGGAGAGGATGGGTGACGCATACAAGAAAATCATGGTCATGCCGTGCGTCGAGAAGAGCCGGTTGTATTCGCCCGGCGTCAGCAGTGCGAGATTGGGCCCAGCCAACTGTATGCGCATCACCAAGGCTTCGATGCCGCCCAGCGCGAGAAAAACGAAGGCCGTGACAATGTAGCGAATGCCGATGACCTTGTGGTCCACGGTCGTGAAGAATCCCTTGGGCCCGGGAGCGCTGTCCCACTCCCGATAGAGCTTGCCTTGGTGCTCGGCGCTGTCGATCCCGATCTCGGGCGTCCGATAATCGGCAGCTTTCATTGCAGCGTCTCCAGGTAAGCGAGCTCATCGGCAATTTGCCGCGCCGAGAGCTGTTGATTCGGCATGAGCGAATCCGGCTTCATGGATTGCGGCACCTCGATCCAGCCGGCGAGGTTGCCCGGATTGTTGTCGAACTGTCCCGCCGCAATCTTCCGCCGGCTCATTAGATGGGTGAGGTCAGGACCGGCCACCGCGCCGGCCCGCGTACCGCGGACCCGGTGGCACAAACCGCAGCGGGTCTCCATCAGGTCGAGCCCGCGCTTCGTCTCGGGCGTCGATGGATCCGCGGCAGGCTTCAACTGCGCTTCGCGCCATGCGGCAAAGTCCTCGGGGGTCTGCGCCACCACCTCAAATTGCATGTGGGCATGCTGATAACCGCAAAATTCGCTGCATTGGCCGAGAAAACGTCCCGGGGCATCCGCCTGCATCCAGCTCTGGTTGTCCTGCCCCGGAATCACGTCGGTCTTACCGGAGAGTTTGGGCACCCAGAAGCTATGAATGACATCGCCCGCGTGCAGGCGCACCAACACAGGCTGTCCCACCGGAATGTGAATTTCATTGGCCGTGTCGAAGGCATCCGAAGGCTGCTCTCCGTTGTAGCGAACGCCCCACCACCATTGATGCGCCGTGACATCGAGCACCAACGAGGGTTTAGCGGGACTCGCAATGGCGGCGAGCACGAACAGGGTCCACACCAGCGCCACGCCCAAGGGAAACGCCGACAGGCACATTCCAACGGTGATCCATCGCAGACCGTTACCGCCGTGCTGCACGGGAACGTCGCGAGTATCTGTGCCGTGGGCGACACGATGGCGTGTGATGGCCATCCAGAGCAGCACGCCGATCACCACGCAGACCGTGGCCGACACCGCCAGGGTGAACCACGTCAGTGGAAGAATACGATGAGCGTTGGCGCCGGCGGCATCCAGATAGCCGAGCGGCGAGGTCTTCATGCCGCGCGGGCTCGATCGAGGGACGCAAAGAGTCGCATCAACGAGCGCACGGCGACCCACAAGAAGAAGGCGATACCGGGAACCCACATGATGGTGCCCCCCAACTCTTGATCCTCCAGCGGCGTCAAACCCCACGGCCACGTGGTCAACAAGTGCGTACGGAACAGCGGGTGACCCGCGAGCGCCAAGAAGGCGCCCAACATGCCCATTTGCATCGAGGTGAGTGCGCCCGCGATCAGGCTCACGGCTGCGTGTTCGTCAGCAGGGTTGAGCACCTCCCGCCACAGCCAGATCGCGCTGCCGACGAGCGTCATATGCATGCACCAATACACCGTCGTGGAGGAGAACGTCGACTCATAGGGGACCGGCATGTGCCAGAACCAGAGGGCGAGAAAAAATACCATGGCACTCAGCCATACGGGCCATCCCCGGCCGGAGCGGCGCAAGGGCAAGCCGAGCGCGATGAGGGGAGCGGCGACCAACACGAGCAGCATGTGCTGGCCGATTCTCCCTGCGAACAGCGATACCGACAAAGCACACAAGGGAGAGATGAACGCCACTGCGGCCACCGCCCAACCTGCCACGATGGCCGCGCGGGGCCCGTCCGGGCCCCCGCCGCGCCACCAATGAATGGCCGCAAGGGCGAACAATGTTACGATCAGCACGGGGTCAATATTGAAACGAGTGAGCAACTCGCCGGGAAGCGGGGGCAGACCACAATACGGAATCGGGGTGCTGGCCGGGAGAGACATGATTTGGTCCGTTTGTTTCTTGTTCGCTGATCGGTCGTACTACGCAGTCAACTCATCGGTGAATTGACCTCCTCACGCAACCTTGAAGGACTTGACCGCCGCCTCGACCACTTTGACGTCTTGATCGACGGTGCCCCCGCTGGCGCCCACCGCCCCGACGACAACATCGCCCACCTTTATGGGCGCGCCGCCGCCGAAGATCACCACTTTCTCGTGATTGGTATTTTGAATTCCGAACAGCGGTTTGCCGGATTGAGCCATGGACGACAAGTCCTCGGTGGCCATGTCGAAGGCGCGAGCCGTCCACGCCTTGTGGATGGAGATATCGATGCTGCCGAGCCATGCACCGTCCATGCGCGCATGCGCCACCAAGCCGCCGCCGGCATCGACCACCGCGATGTTATACGGCACACCTAATTCTTCTGCCTTCTTTTCCCCTGCGGCGATGAGGTTGCGAGCTTCGGCGAGAGTTAGGGAGGGAATTTGGCGAGTCATTCGCAGCTCCTTCAGGTCACGGCAAGCGGTCGAGGTTGTGGTGGGAACGTAAGCCCGAGATGCCGGCGAGTCTATCGGGAATAAGCCCCCACCGGAGTAGGTCTGGTCCGACACGTGAGCAGCGCGCGGGTCATTTGTCGCACGTTGATTCGTGTCGGCATCCTGCACCAGCGGCTCAAGGACTTCGCGCGGGCACGCGGTGTGAGTCTGAACAAGCTGGTAGAGGAGTGGGCCACCATAGCCCTCAGTCGCGCGTCGAACATGTGGGCGTCGGGACCCGTCACGACCCATTTCAGCGAGAACTGCGGCTGGACGGGATTCACGAGAACATTCGGACGCCGGTGCGTCAGCCGACGGTGTTGTGGTAGTCCTCGGCGATCCCACCTGGCGCGCGCGATCATGCACGACAATGGCCGGAGGTTCATGCCGCCATCGTCATAAAATTACTCGCGCGACAATGGAGGGGCGACACTCAGGTCCTTGGCGAGTGAGACAAGTTCCCGGCCTATGTCCAGGAGTTTGTCTCGCGGCCACACCGAAGCAAGCCCGGAAGCGGAGAGACCGTAAACGTTTCCTCCGCTCACGGTTCGGATCGGTACAGCGACCGCGTTGAAGTGCTCATGCATAACGCCGATGCTCAGAATGAAGCCAAACTCCCGATAGTCATCGAGTGACTTCGAAATATTGCGATCCGTTGCGCGCCATGATTTTGGGTCGTGCTGCTTCAGGGCCTTCATAACTTTTGAGCGTTGTGCTTCATCGTATGCGGCGAGGCATGCCCAACCGGTGGGCGCGATTGCAACGGGCCGTCGCGCGCCGACGGGATCATTCAAATACACGAAATCACCATGTGTGCGTTGCAAGTACACCATGTCCAGCCCATCACGCACGGCCAGCGAGGTGCCTAGCTTCAGACGGTCCGTTAGCGATTTCATATGAGGTAACGCCAACTTCGCCAGATCTTGCCGAATGAGTGCGGCATAACCCAAGGCGAGCACTGGAATCCCCAACGTGAGCTTGCCATCGACACCCGCGGGTACGAGGAAGCCGGATTGCCCGAGCGTTCGGCACAAACGCCACACGGTCGGTTGCGGCAGATGCGTTCTTCTTGCGAGTTCACTCACCGTCAATTCCGTGTTTTCGTGGCTGAAGCAGCGCAGAACCTGTAAGCCACGATCGAGTGCCGTGACGAAGTGGCGGTCCTTCTTTTCTTTTGTGGCTTTAGGCTTTCTTTTCACGAGTGCAGATACCCGGCGACGGTCGAAAGGGCAGCGGAGGGTGCTTAAATGCTAGCACGTGCTCCCAGCTGATGCCGCAAATTCGCACATCGAATAACTTCGGAAAGCCACACAGGAATCGTGCGCTCGAAGCATTCGCCCTCCGTCGGTTTGGAGCTGCTCTTCATCCATCCTGCATGTTAAGCGCAGTCGACGCAAACAAGCGCTCCGCCGCCGGCACACAAAGATTACAGGTCGGTGGCGGTCTTACGACCGGCCGGGTATGAAGCGAGCCGGCCGGTTGCAGGCGTGATTTTTCAAGTGGGGTGACAAATGTAGGTAGTCAGGCTACCATAGTACATATTCATTATTGGTTAGTATTATCTGCAGAGCAAATAACTGGAGATGATGGTGGTAATCGCGGGGAACATAGAAATACCCCAAGCAATTCGCTTCGATCATCGCGTCGCAGTGATTACCGGCGCCGGCAATGGACTCGGCAAAGACTATGCGCTCGAAATGGCGCGTCGCGGCGCCAAGCCCGTGGTCAATGACTTGGGCGGGTCCGGAGCAGGATTAGGCGTGTCGGCCACCGCTGCCGACACGGTCGTCCAGCAAATCAAGGATGAGGGCGGTGAGGCGATTGCCAACCACGACAGCGTAGTTACGCGCGCCGTTGGTAGCGGCTGCCCCCGCGGCTGACTCGCCGGCGCTTTCGGCCAAACGCTGAAAGCAGGATTGTTGTCCCGACCGCTTACTTTCCTTGTTCCTGATTGCGTTTCTGCTTCTCAATGAATGCTTTCGCGATGGTCTGATGCTCTGTGCTCAGGGTCGCCGCGAGTTGCCTGCCGAGCTGGGCGTCCAGGATGGTCGCTGCGCTCTGGTGCAGATACAGGTTCATCAGCTTCTTGGTTTCGCGTAACGCTTCGCGTGGCTGGGCCATCAGCTTGTCGGCCAGTCTGCGTGCTTCGGCCATGAGCTGGTCGGCCGCGACGACGCGATTGGCGAGGCCGAACTCGACGGCCTGCTGCGGCGTGATGCGGTCGCCGGTGAAGATCAGTTCCTTGTCAACGGAAACCGCGTCACCCATATCGGCGCGCACGACTTCGGCGCCAGCCTTGATCAAGGCTTGTGCCGCGGGACTATCGGGATTGCGGGTCATAGTTCGTACGCGATATCCGTGCGCCAGCAGTTCGCGCGCGGTGGCGCCGCCCTGTGCGCCGGTTGCGCCTGTCACGAGGATGAGTGTTGCTGATTTGGTCACTTATGTTTCTCCCATTTTTAGTTGCTGGTTGATGCGGGAACGTATCATAATACGTATTCAGTTTTTAGTAATATTAGTTGCATAGCGAATAAATGGAGATGCTCGTTTGACTGTCACCACTCGTTCAAAACTTTTCGATCTGAGCGGCAAGGTCGCGATCATCACTGGCTCCAGCCGCGGTATCGGCTATGCCTCGGCGCTGGGCATGGCGGAGCATGGCGCGAAGGTCGTTATTTCCGGCCGCAAGACGGAGGCATGCGTTGCCGCCGCCGATGAAATCAATCGCCATGTCGGCGAGCTAGCGGCGATTGCGGTGGCCTGCAATATCGGCCGCAAGAATGAACTGCAGAATCTGGTGGACACCACCATGGCGCAATGGGGCAAGGTCGATATCGTGATGGCCAATGCCGCGATCCATCCGTGGATAGGTTCGGTGCTCGATCTGGCCGACGAGACCTTCAACAAGTTCATGCAGGTGAATGTGCAGAGCAACATCTGGCTGGCGCAGATGACGGTGCCCGGCATGGTGCAGCGCGGCTACGGCCGCTTCATCGCGGTGGCCTCCATCGTCGGCATTTTCGGCGATCCAGAAACCGGCACCTATGGACTCACCAAGGCTGCG
This sequence comes from uncultured Gammaproteobacteria bacterium, assembly GCA_963799885.1. Lineage (GTDB taxonomy): Bacteria > Pseudomonadota > Gammaproteobacteria > Steroidobacterales > Steroidobacteraceae > Bog-1198. Next base: position 306,799 of record CAWCYX010000014.1, read on the forward strand.
GACATGCAGTTCGTGCGCAACATGGCGATGGAGTTCGCCAGCAAGGGCGTGTGCGCCAACTGCATTGCGCCGGGCACTTACAAGACGGAGATGGCGCGTTCGCAATGGGACAACGAGACCATGGTGAATTGGTACAACTCGCGCAATCCGTCGAAACGCTTCGGCGAGGTCGAGGAGATCGCCGGTCTCGCCGTATTGCTGGCGTCGCATTCTGGCGGCTACATCAACGGACAGACCATCGCGGCCGATGGCGGCCACACGATTTCGTTCCGCTGAAGACGTCCATGGATTTCATTCCCGATTTATCCAATGAAGCGTTCCGCCTGGAATTGCGCCAGTTCCTCAAGGAACACCTTCCCCCTGCTTAACCAGCAGGGCACTTCCTTGGTCGCGAGATCTTCTACGATAACGTCAGGGCGCCCGTCGGGAATCTGGTGGGTGAAGAAAACAAGGGCTGCCGTGGGGAGTCTGCGGCTCAGTCGGCCAGCTTCGCGGGCGGGAAGAGCAATTTGTAGCTGCGCAGATCCTCTTGAAAGGCATTGCAGCACGCGAGCGATTCGCGCAATTGCGCTCGCGGTAACGAATAATCGAAGGCTGCGGACCAGCGCTGCACGCGGCTCAAGGCACTTATGAGCGGTTCGGCAATACGGTTGTGGCTAAGCGCCTTCAAAGGCAGCAGGTAGTCTTCCCGATAGACCGTCGGAATGATAATTCGGCTCAAAGCACGTGCGCTCAACATGCAATTCATGGCGAGCCGCGCCGTGCGGCCGTTGCCGTCGCTGAACGGGTGCACCTCGGCTACCACAAACATGGTCATGATGGCCTGGGCGAGGGGATGGGGCAGGGCGCGTATCCGTTCGAATCCTTCCCGCAAGCTCCCGACGACAAGTTCCGGTACGACGAAGTAAGTGCTGCCGGCCTGATTGGCTTTTTCTTTCCATTCTCCGGGTTTTCTGTCCGCCCGCTTTTGCATGACGAGCGCGTTGACGTTCTGCAGCCACACAAGAAATTCATCGGCGTTTTGCGGCGGACGGTCCCGCCAGGGGGCGGTCGTCGCCGCTTGGAAGGTACCTAAGATGTCATGCGAGTCTTCATTGCGGTTCTCGATGATCTTCCCCTCGAAGATGATGGATTCCGCCTCCTCGACCTCGAACGTCGTCCCTTCGATGTAGTTGGAAAAGTACGCCTCAAAGAACGCGAAATCCTCGCGCGCCACCCCCGCGGGCGCGGGATCCTCGATGCTCTCCAATGCAGCTTGATTGAGCGCGGTGAACAGCGCATCGAAGATTTCCAGCCGATGAGGATCGTAGGGACGGCCCACAGCCCGCGCTAAGGCTTGCTTGGCGGTCAAGATTTTCGATTCGTGCGTACCGAGCAGCGCGCCGATGAGGTTGTTCAGCCGCTTGAATTGCGCCTCGTAACCCAGAGAGGGGGCGATTTCGCGCGCGTGATCGCGCAATTGGTTCAGGCGCTTGGGGCCGCCGACCATCAGAATGCGATCGAGCGCCACCTCGAGGGTCGATTGCGGCAGCACTCGATCACTCCAGCCGCGCCCGCGCGTGAGATTTTCCAAGAATCGTCGCGGATCACTTGCCAGATACAACTCGCCGAAGCGCGAATCCGGCGCAGGGGGTTCGAGTCGGGGGCCGGCCCCCGGCACGATGTGTACCGTCAATCCCGGCAATCGCAGGTCGCGTCGGGTCTTGCCGCGAGTGATGGAGAGACGGCCCTCGAAGGGCCGGCTGTCGAAGGCCGATCGATGCGAGATCACACCGCCGGGCAGCAGATGCCCAACGATCGCCTGCCAGTGCCGCAAGACGATCGATTCTGGCGGACTGTCCACGTTGGACGTGTAGATGCTCGGGTACAATCGCTTAAGTAAGCCCCTGCCCGCCAGCCGGCGCATGCGCCTAGCGGCTGCCGGATCGGTCTCGGCGACCAGGACGAGTTCGGGCATCGCGTCCGCCATGGGGGTCATTCGGGTGAAGGGAGGGTCGAAATGTCCGTATTCTACCCAATTCTAGGTGTTATTGTCCGTAAAACACTGAATAGGCCGACGCTCTAATCGCTACCAGGCGCCAAACCCTCCCTGGCCGGCATCGCCCGCGTGGTCGCCCCGGGGATACCTCCTCGATCGTGGGCTGCCAACGGCGGCGGCGGTTGCGGTGGAGGGATGATAATGACCATGGTGGTCCATGACCATCGCCGGGGCCCTCCGGAACGCTCGCTTTAGGTGTCAGCGCTCACAGTGGTCCGCTCTCAACCGTAACCATTGGATAGTAATATCTTCGAATAGCCACAGACGGGGGGACGTTATGGAGCTCGATAACCTGGTCAATGCTCAATCGGTGGATGCGAGCAGCGTCACTGAGGAGCCCGATGGTAAATGGGTCATCCGCCACGGCTCAGCAGGCAGCGTGAAAGTCTGGATAGAGGACGACAAGGGCGCGACTGTGCGCCTCAATGTTTAGGCTCGTAGGGAAAGCCGGCGAGCCCGCGCTTGCGGTACTCGGCTTCGTTGCGGATCATGGCTGTCCTGAGCGGCAAGATCATCAATTCAAGTTACCGCTGAGTGCTCAAGGGGTTCAATCTCCCGCAGCGCGCGTTTCGTTTCCGCAGAACGCTCGGCTGTTCGCAGATCGTATATGGATTGCAAATTCAGCCAGAACTGCCGTGCCGCCGAACTAGACGCCGCGTAAAATCAATGTCGCCGTCGAGTACACATAGTTGCACGATATGCGGAAATGTGGACTTGCCATGCGCCGCCACGTAACATGAATTAACTGCCTGCTCAGTGCGTTCGACGACCAACGGCGAGATAAACCATTTGGCCTTCTTAGCTTCGATGCCGGCGGTCTTTACCATGCGCAGGCATTTGCGAGGGGACAATGGGTTACAAGCTGGTAGATGCTGACGAACATGTTCATCCGGCCGGCACGCAAACGAACTGGAATGAAAGCCGCTATATTGATTTTTGGGATCCCGCTCAGCGCATAGGCGGCTGGTTTCGTATCGGCAATCGACCGAATGCACAATATGCAGAGATGTCCGCATGCATCAACCTGCCTGATGGACGAACCGCGTTCATGTTCGACCGACCCAAGATCTCCTCAAATTCGCTCGCATCGGGTGACCTCGGTTGGACAATCGTCGAGCCGTGGAAAATCAGCAAGGTGAGCTACCATGGGGAGGTCCTTCTACTCGATGACGCATGGATAATGAAGGACCCGAAAACCGCATTTACGACCGCACCGCGAGCGCGTGCGGACATCGAACTCGTCGTTCATTCAAGCGGACTCGGGTCGATTATGGGTCATGACCAAGACCACATTGGCTTGATATTTCTCCCCGGACAAGCCGATTTCCATTACCAAAACTTGATCGGTGTAACCGGCGTCGTGGATGTCGGCGGGAAAAGTGCGAAGGTACTCGGGCGCGGTGGGGCGGACCATTCCTGGGGGCCTCGTAACTGGCATGCAAAGATTTATCTGCGTTGGATTATTGCCAACGTGGACGAGAATTTGGGCCTGATGTTAGTCCGCGGCGTTGGTCCTACCAAAAAAACGCGTAGCGGTTTCGTGTGGGATCAAGGAAAGCTTCACATCGTTGATGACTTTCATATGAAGAACACCTATGCCGGCGATCCGCACAACGAATTGGTGAAAACGGAATTGGTCATCAAATGCGGTTCGCGCCAATGGACTGCGGTCGGCACTCCGGAGGCTTGGCTTCCGCTGCGTCACATTCAGAACAATGACAAGGGCGAAAAGGTGTTGCTGCGGATTGTAAAGTCGCCGACAAGTTGGATCGTTGACGGACGCTCGGGCGCCGGGATGTGCGAGTGGCACGACCTGATCGTGGACGACAGGCCCATCGGGATAAATGACTGAGAGCAGAGGCATCTGACCGCAAAGTCAATAAGCACGGTACAGCCGAGCGCCAAAGCGAGATTTATTATCGCCTGCCAGTGTGGCTGCGTTGTTCGCGCGAACAGTCCTTTCGAACGCTCACTGAGAACTTTATATGTTAGTAAGCACTAACGGGATCACAATAAAAAACCATACGGATCAACTGTAAAGAGCAGTGGAAAGAGGGCGGTGGTGGAGGTGCCAGCAAGCCAATTAAATGCCGTAGCAAGGTGCCTCCCGAATCTCTGCTAGGGTTTTGTTGATTTGACAATTGGTCTTTTGTCGTGCACATTAATTGCCGAAGGAAAGCAATTATATAGAAACTGCGGCATACAAGGAAACGAGCGCATGACCCCTGCAGGCAAGAAACTCGTCGACATGATTTTGGATCCTGACTACGCGTTCAGTCGGCCGCAGGCGGAGCTTGTTCCGTTGCAACTTAGCGCTGCGCAGGAATTATTTGAGGAGCGCCGCGAGCAAATACCGCTGCTCCGCAAGCGCGCGGACGATGCGGGCATTACCAGGATCGGCTCACTCAAGGATCTCGTGCCCTTGCTCTTCACGCATACCGTTTACAAGTCTTATCCCCCGTCATTTTTCGAAAATGGTCGATGGGATCGCATGCTGCAATGGCTGCAGACACTGTCCGTGGCCAATGTAATGAATGTGGATGTCCGCGGCGTGGAGGATGTCGACCAATGGCTAGAGCGGTTGTGGTCGGCTGGCCACGCGGTACTGGCGACCAGCGGTTCCTCGGGCAAATGCTCATTTCTCAACCACACCATGCAGGATCGCGCGCTGAAGACTCGGCACTTCAAATACACGGTGGGCTGGCCTTTCATCCGAGCAAGCGCCGACCGCCCTGTGTTCTGGCTCGGACCGATGGTCGGCCGCAACAGCGCGGTCGAGGCGGCCATCAGCAGCGCCGAAAACTGGGGTCGTCCCGGCGAGATCTATTCCCTCAGCGAACCGCTGTTGATTTCCGAAGTAAGCCAGGATGCCGCGATGCGCAAGAAGATGGTGGAGGGCACGGCAACACCTCTGGGGATCAAGGAATACGAGGCGCGAATGGGCGCCAAGGCCAAGCGCACGATGCAGGACATGGTGGAATTGGCCGACCAGATCCTTGAACACCGGCACCAGCCGATGTACCTCACAGGCATGTGGGCGCAGCACATGTTCATTCTTAAGCGCGCGCGCGAACTCAATATTGGCGACGGCGAATTCCATCCGAAGACGGTCGTCGGCGCGGGCGGCGGCGTCAAGGGCGTTGCATTGCCTCCCGATTACAAGGAACAAGTCGACCGGTTTTACGGCAAGGTTATCCGGCCGGGAAGCTACGGGATGACGGAAATGGCATCGATGCTGCCGCGTTGCGAGGCGGGTCGCTATCACGCGCCGCCGGGCCTCATCATGCTGCCGCTTGACGGACCGGGCGAGAAATTGCTCGGTCCGAGTGATTCCGACGGCGGCGGTCAGGTCACGGGGCGCTTCGGCTTTCTCGACCTATTATATGAAGGCCGCTGGGGCGGCATCATCACCGGCGACAAGGTCACCGTGGACTTTTCGCCGAAATGCCCATGTGGGCGTCCCGGGCCTGTGATTCTGGATACGATAGGGAGATTCACCCAGGTTGGCGAAGACGACCATATCGGCTGCGCGGGCACCATTGATTCCTACATCCGCGGAGCTATAGCCGTATGAACGCGCTCATGGATTCCGCCCCCATCCCGGTGTGCCACGTCGTCAAGGGCAAGCTCGTGACAGCGACGGATCAGGTCTTTGGTCGCGGGCGCACACGCTTTACGACGCCCGCGCTGGATCTCGATTCTCTGGTTTGGTCCCGCCGGGAGCCAGGCCCAGCGTTCGAGACTCCACTTAGCGAGATCATGGACGTCCTGGCCGAGACCGGCCGCTGGCTTACCGCAGATCCGCAGGGACTGATCGCGCAGGCGTTGGAATGCGCCTCTCGCACCAGCTCGCTGCCGTACCCTGTGCTGAAGCGCTCGTACGAAACTCTAGGCCGCGCGTTCGATCGCAAGAGCATGGAATTCCAGGTGCGCAACGAGTTGGGCGGCGCCGACGTACTCGACGGCTGGCGAGAAGTGCGCGACGCGCCAAGCGGACGGCGGCACCGGATCCGCGCTTTCCCGCCGCGTTTAATTCATATTATGGCCGGCAACGCGCCGGGCGTGGCCGCGCAAACGGTGGTGCGCGGTGCGCTAACCAAAGGTGTGCACGTATTGAAGATTCCGTCGAACGAGTTGTTCGCGGGCAGCGCCATCCTGCGCGCCCTTGCCGCGGTCGCGCCGAATCATCCGGTAACCCGGTCGTTCTCCGCGGTGTATTGGCGCGGCGGGGACGATGCGGTCGAGAGCACCCTGTTCCGGCCACAATTCTTCGACAAGCTGGTGGCTTGGGGTGGCGAAAGCTCTCTGCGAAGTGCTAAGAAATACATCGGCCCGGGATTTGAGCTGGTCGCGTTCGATCCAAAAACCTCCATCTCGATGATCGGCCGAGAGGCGTTTGAGTCGGCCGAGACTCTGGCAGAGGCCGCCGACCGCGGCGCAAACGACGCGACTTTGGTCGAACAGCAGGCCTGCTCGTCCAGCCGCTTCCAATTCGTCGAAGGGACGATCGAGCAGGTGGACCGCTATTGCGCGTTGCTTAGGGAGCGTATGAGCGTGGAGCGGATTTTCGCGACAGCCGAGGGCAGACCGTTGCCAGAGAGTCTGCGCGAAGAGATTGATGGACTGCGCGGCATGGAGGCTTTCTACCGTGTCTGGGGCGATTGCCAAGGCTCCGGTGTGGTAATCCGTTCGGAGGACCCAGTGGAGTTCCACCCCGACGGGCGCGTGGTAAACGTAGTGCCGGTAACAAATCTCGCCGATGCCGTGCGCTTTGCCAATGTGGCGACCCAGACAGTTGGCGTTTACCCCTCCTCGCGCAAGGGCGAGCTGCGAAACGCTCTTGCCGGGGCCGGTGTGCAGCGCGTGGTGGAACTGGGTGGTGCCGGCGGCGTGGAAACCGGACTGCCGCACGACGGCTTTTTCCCGCTGCAGCGTTTTGTACGTTGGGTGAACGACGAAGGCTGACGCCGGAGGCACGCCGAGCGATTTACGCGTTATCGCCGCCGTCCGAAGGCCCGTTCTCGCGCGGGCGGGGCAGCTCCCTCAACAGCCTGCGCAAAGTCACGGACAGTTGGTTGCGCTCGAGATTGGGAATGGCGAATACCGCCGCGTTGTCGGACCCAAGTTGTTTTGTCGTAATTGCTTGTACGATCCGCAGTCCTCGTGGTGTCAGGCGCAGAATGCTCGAACGGCGATCTTGCGGGTTTGATGCGCGCGTGATGTAACCAGCGGATTGCAGTCGATCGAGCCGTTTAGCGATTCCCGGTGGCGACAGCAGGGAACGGCGTGCGAGTTCGCTTGGCGTTGCCGACGAACTGTGACCAATTCGGTACAACGTACCCAGAATGAAGTACTCCCCGTTGGTCAACCCATAGCGCGCGGTATTCGCTGCCAGTAGACGGTCCAGTGTGTGCGAGATTACCCGAAGACGGACGATCGCCGACACAACTTCTACATCGTATTGGGGCCAGACTTCCGGCCAGCGAGCCAGGCTCTCATCAATATAGTCGCGGTCGGAATCCCGCTCGACGGCGCTGCGGTCGCGACTCATCGTCTGCTTTGTGTCTGCCGCTGGAAGCGCTTGGTTTTTCGGTCTCTGTGAATCGATCGCTTCGCGATAAGAGCTGAACTGCGCCAGCGCATCGTTGCGCACATAATAAATTCGGGTCCGGCCACTGCGCTCCACTTCGAGCAATCCAGCGTCCTTGAGGACGCGCAGATGCTGCGAGACAGCCGACCGCGTGACCGGGAGGCCGGATGCCAGATCGCCGACTTGACTGGCGCCGTTGGCCAGCTTCTCAAAAATCAGGCGGCGGGTGGGATCCGCGAGAGCCTTCCAAACCCGAGAGGAGGTTGGGATTGCGGCAGCCCTTTCACTGGGCGCGCGGCTCTTAGTACCATACTTCATTAATAGGCCCTTGAAATGGCCATTATGTACGGATTCGCAGGCCTGTCCCACCGGTAGTTGCGCAGAATCAGTTGGTTTACAAGGGCGGGCGCACGATAGCGAGCCGGCGGTCCCCCGGTAGTCCCTCGGGACCGTCACTTAGTGCTGAGGCCTGATGATTCTGGCGCGTCCTTTCTCCGACGCGACTATGACATGATCGCCAATCTTCACGGTCTTCGGGATATCCTCGATTGGTACACGCATTCCGTTATAGCTACGGCAGTACGTATCATCTTCGAAGAGTAATCGGTCATTTTTTCCATCGTCCCCGGCGACCGTGAGTGAGATCTGGTCTATGCGAGCAACGGTGCCGACAATCGCTACCTTATCCGAGGCTCGCAAGAGACGAATGTCGCGGGCGATTGTGGTGAATGCACCCCCCGGCAGTATGGTCGAATTAATCTAGGATGGTCCGTCGCCGGTTTTGAGTGGCCACGCTCGATTGAGTCGCTGAGCATCACGGGAATACGAATGGATTTGAAGTTAACGGGTCAACGCGCGCTCGTGACGGGCAGCAGTTCAGGCATCGGCTCCGGGATCGCCCGCGTGCTGGCTGCCGAGGGTGTAAAGGTGCTCGTACATGGCCGCGATGAGGTGCGGGCCAAACGGGTGGTGCGCAGTATCGTCGAGGCGGGTGGCGAGGCCAGCGTGGCTTTGGGCGATCTGAGCACCGCTGCCGGCGCAAATTCGGTGGCGGCAGAGGCGATCCGTCAGTTGGGGGGCATCGACATACTGGTGAACAACGCCGGCGGCAAGTCCACCGTCGGTAATCCGGCCTGGTTTGATATTCCGTGGAAGGATTGGATCGCTACCTACGAGCAAAACGTGGGTGCCGCCGTGCGTATGATCCATGCACTGGTGCCCGGCATGCAGGCGCGAGGGTTCGGCCGAGTCATCAACATCGGCAGCGCATCGGCGACGCAACCGGAGAAGGGCCTCGGGGAGTACCAGTCCTCCAAGGCGGCGATGACCAACTTGTCGGCCGGTCTGGCCCGCTCGCTTTCGCACACGGGTATTACCGTCAACACGGTCACGCCAGGGACCATCTTCACGCCCGCCGTCGAAGTGTGGTTGACCCACATCGCGCAGCAGCAAAACTGGAGCATGGCTCCGGCGGAGGTTGAGCGCCGCTACGCGTCGGAATATATGCAGTTGTGCGTCGATCAGCTGGGCCGGCCCGAAGATATCGGCCGCATGGTAGCGTTACTCGCCAGCCCTTTATCGAGCTACATGACCGGCTCCAATTACCGTGTTGATGGCGGACAAATCCGCGCGGTCAACTAGAAAGAACCCAATGGACAAACTCAAAGGCAAGGTTGCGTCGACGCGGTGTTGTCCGAACATGGCGCAATCGACGTCGCGGTCAATGCCGCGGCCACCGGCCAATACTCGGCGTTCGAACAAACCACCGAGGCCGAGGTCGATGAAATGCTGGCCATCATCTTCAAGGGCAGCTTTTTCTTCATGCAGGCCACAGCGGCGGAGATCGCGGCGGCAGTGCAAACCGCCGGCGCCGGCGGCGCCAAAGGTGCGTGAGCACTGACTCGCTGGATCAGTCGACGGGTCTCAGCGCTCGCCAGGGCTGGCAGCTACTTTCGGGCGGCCGGTAGGGGGCTCGCACCGAGTGCCCCAACCGACAGGCCTTCCAGCGCGAGACCGCAGACGAGATCGTTGTGCAGCGCCTGTTTGAGAGGCTGCGAGAACAGCAGGCGTGAATAGCGCAGCGCCATGATCGGCTTGCTGGCCAGTTTCGAGGCGATTTCCCAGGCACGAGCGAGAACTCGTGCCGGCGGGAGAACCTCGTGCACGACACCGAGGCGCTGCGCCTCGAGCGCCGGGAGTGTCTCGCTCGTCAGCAGGTAGTAATGCCCGCGGCTCGGGCCGAGCAGAGCGTTCCAGACGGAGTGACAGCCATCGCCCGGCACGGCGCCGATCGCCATGTGTGTGTCCCGGAACGAAGTCGTCTCGGAAGCAAGCACGACGTCGGCGAGCACGGCCAACTCGGAATGGATCAGCGCCGGGCCATTGATGGCGGAGATCACCGGTATGTCGATCTCGAGCAGGTTCAGCAGCATGTCACGACCTTCCCGCAGAATGCGATACCAGTACTCTGGACTGTAGGCGTCGCTGTATTCGTCGGGATTTCGCTCGCTGCAGAAGGCATCCCCGGTTCCCGTCAGGATCATTACCCGGTTGTCGCCATCGTGCGCGATGTCGTAGAAGGCTGACACTAGCTGCTCGTGAATCGATCCCTTATCGGCGCCCCACTTCAGCGGCCCGTCATCGGTGTGCAACCGGACTTGCAATACACCGTCGCGCCGCTCGAAGCGGATGTTACGATAGAGGTCCTTATATTCGTCGAGCGATTTCATCACCAGTCTCCTGCGCAACGCGCATCTCAATGCGCGTCGAACAAGACGTGCACTGCGCGTGGCGCTCGTGAATTGAGACCCGTGACCGTCAGGACCGGAAAGTCGGGGTCGAGCCGCAAATTCGGCAGGCGGTCCAGCAGTGCGTTCAGGGGCCGAACTGCCTGCGGTTGGGTTACGACCGGTATGGCGGCGCCCATTTTATGCGACCTGTGCGACGGCGCTGCGCCAGCTCTGCTTCGCGGCCCCAGTCTTGGCGAGCATTGCCGGGTCGAATCCGAATAGCCGTGTCGCATTGCCGGCCACGATGGCCCAAGCCTCCTCAGCCGGGATCTCGGAAAGCAGCTTTGACAGATGCCGCCGGGTGTTGGGATAGGTCCCCTCAGTGTGAATATAGTCCGAGCCGAACAGGAGATTGTTGACGCCGACCGCGTGCCGTGCTCCGATCTCCCGGCTATCGAGCGGCCCGGCGCAGAATCCCTGCCGTGCCCACTGCTCGCTCGGCTTCATCGCTAGCTGATGCTGCGGGTTCGCTGTGGGGGCCCCGAAGTACCGATCGAGCTGACGCAGAATCGGCGCCACCCAATCGGATCCGCTCTCGATGTACCCGAATTTGAGATTCGGGTGGCGCTCGGGAATTCCCGCGAGAAGCAGGTACTTGAGCGTGGAGTGATGCAGCGTCTCGATGTCGAGCATCAGCAGTGCTTCCCAGCCACGCTCGGTCCCATTCCAGCGCCAGCGCGGTTTCTCTCGCCCGACCGAGGAATGCCAGATTGCCGCCATCCCCCGCTCATTCAGTGCATCCCACATCGGCTCGTACAGGCTGTGGTTGTAGTGGGGTAGCCATGCAGCCGCGAGTTGCGGGGCCGGCGGCAGATGAACGCAGCGAATGCCGTTGCGATGGGCTGCTTCGATCTCCTCGATAACGATGTCGGGGCCTGCTGCAAGGCTCACGACAACCGCCGCCGTGAAGCGGTGGGGAGCGGGGGTCGTGTAGTCCCTGAACCAGCGAATGAAAGCGAGCGTTATCTCATGCTGCAGCGAGGGGTCGGCCGTGTTGGGGCCGAAGCCGTCGATCAGCATCTCAGCCGAGACTCCGTCGGCATCGATGTTGGCTAGTCGCTGCGAACAGGTCATGACCTGGTGGTATTTCGCCTGATCGATGGAAACCAGCTCGTTGGCCGATTCCCAGGCAAATTCCGTGCCTGCGTAAACGAGATCTGCCCAATATTTGTTCCCCCCGGCGAAGGTACGCCGGCCCTCTTCCATGGCCTCGTCGAAAGCGCAGTGTAGTGGGCGAGGTAGCCACGGCTTCAGGTCGAGGAAGGCCTCCGGATGGCCATCCATGGAAATAACAACGTTTTCGATGGTCATTGCGCCACCTCCGCTGGAGATATGTGCAGGCTATTCGAGCGCGGGACCTTTCCCGACGCCCGGAAAGTCTACTCCGTTGGTCCCTCCACGAAACGGTGCTAGAGTTAATGCGGTCGTTGACATAAAGTTAATGGAGATGTGATGCAGGAACTGCGCAATCTCTGGCATTTCGTGCAGGTGGCAAACGCTGGGGGGTTCACGGCGGCGGCCGGACGGCTCTCGATCAGCACGGCCGCTCTCAGCAAGAGCGTCGCACGCCTCGAAGCACGGATGGGCGTGAAGCTCTTTGTCCGCACTTCCCGTCGCCTGCACCTCACCGGTGAAGGACGCGCGCTATTCGACAAAGTGCAGGGTTCGTTGAGGACGATCGAGGACTCCCTCGATCAGGTCCGGGGGACCACGACCGAGCCCGAAGGCTCGGTGCGCCTGTCGACCGTCACCGCCTACGGTAAGCACTGCGTTCTGCCGCTCGTTTCCCAGTTCCTCGCCCGCTATCCGAAGATCGACCTCGTCATGAGCTTTCACGATGGTGGGCGCGGGCTTTCGCGCGAGGCTTTCGACGTGAGGATCAACTGGGGTGAAGCGCGCGAGCAGGGCAAAGTGTCCCAGACCCTGTGCCAAATGCCACTGATACTGGTGGCGAGTCAGGCCTACCTAGCGCGCCGGGGCGTACCTCGCACGCCCGCCGATCTCGCCGCTCACGACTGCATCAACGTTGCGCTACCCCATGGCGTGCGGGCCCAGTGGACCTTCATCCCGCGCGGCGTGAGCAAGCGCGGTCGCGTGACCGTTACCCCCACCGGCCGACTCATCGTGACGGATGAGCTCGATGCGGTCGCCGATGCCGCGGTCGCGGGACTCGGGATAACCGTTTCGTCTGCGGAGAACGTGCTCGATGCCTTGCGCGATGGGCGCCTGGTACGAGTGATGGACGACTACACGGTGATCGGGAGCGACACGTCGCGCGGCGACGTCATCGTTCAGTACCCTCGCCGAAAATATCTGCCGCAGAAGGTGCGCGTCCTCGTGGATTTCCTACTCGAGCGATTGAAGGGACGCAATCCGCTCGATATCGTCGCCTCCAGCCACGACATCGGTGCGCCGCAGAAATAGGCCCTCGGCGCCTGTCAAGGCCCCCGTCGGCGATCAATCCTGGCCTTATAGACACATATACGAACAGCGTACTAATATGAGAACACTATTCATCAAGGTAGCCTATTATGCCCAAGATCCGCCCCGTCCGTAAGGTCACCGGCCCCCGTTCATTGATGCGGCTGTTGGGTCTCTTCGACGCGTTGGCGAAGTCGCCAAGGGACGGCCTGGGCCTTGCAGATCTGAATTCGGTTCTCAATTCTCCGAAAAGCAGCCTGCTCAATTTGCTGCGTCCGTTGGTCGCGACCGGGTACTTGAATTTGGAGGCGGGACGTTATCGCCTCGGTCCGTCGATATTTCGTCTGTCGGGAACCATCATGTCCGTGTGGAATTTCTCCAACACCGTGCGCCCCTTCCTCGAGGAGTTGGCACATCGATCGCGCGAATCCGTGTACTTGGGCGTGCTGGATCGGGAGAAAAAAGTCATCACCTACGTGGATTCCATAGACAGTCCGCACTCGATCCGCTATTCGGTACCCATCGGGGGCGTGCGCCCCCTCTATTCGACCGCGGCCGGGCGGGTAGTTTTGGCTTTCGCGGACAAGAAGTGGCAGGACGACTATATCGCCACTACTAAACTCGAAGCGCGGACACCGAAAACGATCTCGACACAAAAAGGGCTGCGCGAGGAGCTCGAACGGGTGCGAAAAACCAAAATCTCGGTCAGTATCGGTGAAAATTTTCCCGAATCGGCCGCCATATCGGCGCCGGTGTTCGGCGCCGACGGGATGTTTGCCGCCGCTATTGCGGTGGGTGGCCCGACTGAACGCCTCCAACCGCGAGTTGCTGAGCTGCGTCCCATCATTGCAGATGTCGCTGCGCGCGCATCGGGACGGACTTTCACGGAGTCGGATATCGAGGATGCAGTACTGGAACCACGGGGTGTCCGCAAGCGCGGCGCTGCCGTCTAGGGTTTTGATGGCCATCCGCGTGGAAGGCTTCGGGGTCAGGGCTCGCTCGAGAGTTCGCGGAGCAGCGTCGGATCGCTCTTTTCCCAGAAGGCGGTCCAACTCGGAAAAGCGTGCGGCAGGGTGGGCTTGCGGTCGCTCCACTCGTCCCAGCGCTGAAAATTAGGGCCTGTGGGCCGCTCGAGAATATCGCTCGAATACCAGTGCTTTTCGGACCGCTTGCGGAAGTACCAAGAGCCGGCGCGACGTTCATAGGTGTCGAAATAGCAGATGGCCATTACTATCCATTTGCCGCGTACCTCATGTTCCGCGCGGCAGTACACCCTGCCGGTGGCGTGGTCGGTATCGATAAAGTCGATCGCATGGCCGCAGAGCTGATGAATCGATCGGTAAAACGTGCGCACTTTCGGATCGATGAATGCCTTGAGCGCGTCGCGTCCGATGCCATGCTTCCCGCAGTCCACGTCCTCGATGAATAACCGAACCCACGCGTCGATGTCGCGTGAATCGACGGCCAACGCATAACGTATGGGCAACTGTTGAATCGCGAGCTGCGATTCGACGCGGTCCAAGCGCGCCAAGAGATCGGCATTTTCGGTCATGTTGGGTCCCTCACGGCGTTCCCCTCGGGATACGTCCGCCCACCTTGAGAGTCAATGTGTATAATTGAACAGTGTACATGGGTTAGAATAGCCAGGGAAGTCGAGCAGGAAAACCTCATTGAGCACCTACAATAGGGAGATGACAGTCATGCCCAACCTCAGTGCCTTGTGGGATATCACGGGCCAGATCGCCGTTGTAACGGGTGCCGGACGCGGTATCGGCCGCAGCGTCGCCAAATTGTTCGCCGCCGCGGGTGCCAAGGTTGCGGTTGCCGACATCCTGAGTGACTTGACGGTGGCCGTGGCTGGGGAAATCGTCGCGTCGGGAAGTGAGGCGCATCCGGTCACGGTGGATATCTCCGACGAAACCTCGGTCAAGGCCCTGTACACGGACTCAGCGGCGAGATTTGGGCCGTGCGATATTCTAGTGCATTGTGCGGCCATCTTTCCCAAACATCCGTTGCTCGAGATCAAGGCTGAGGAATGGGACCGCATTCAAGCCGTGAATACTCGCGGCACGTTGTTCGTGATGCGCGAGGCCATCAAACAAATGCAATCTCACGGGCGCGGCGGCGCCATCGTCAATATTTCGTCGGTGAGCGGCGAACGGGAGGTGGTGTTCCACAATGCTGCTTACGGCGCCAGCAAGGCGGCCACCACCAATTTGACCCGTGTCGCGGCACTCGAGTTCGGCGTCGATAGAATACGCGTAAATGCCGTTTTGCCGGGAGGCACAGCAACCGAAGGCGCTAAAGAGGCGACCGAGGCGATGAAGCTGCGCGGCCTGGAGGTCAAGGGTCCGATGGTGCAGCCGGGACGAGTTCCCTTGGGAGCTATGGGCTCCCCCGATGACATCGCCAATGCTTGTCTCTTTCTAGCAAGCCCTGCCGCGAAATACATTACCGGGCAGTGCCTGGCGGTGGACGGCGGCTTTCTCATCAGCTGAACCCATGAAAGCACTGCTTTGCAATGCCGTGGGAAGCATCGACGAGGCAGCCGTCAGTGACGTGCCGGAGCCGACCCTGCGCATGCGCGAGGCGTTGGTGCGCATACACGCCTGCGCGTTGAATTTTCCCGACATTCTGATGCTGCAAGGCAAATACCAGCGCAAGCCGCCGCTGCCTTTCAGTCCCGGCTGCGAATTCTCCGGTATCGTCGAATCAATCGGCGCGGACGTAACCGAGTTCAAACCCGGCGACCGGGTCTGCGGAATGGTCGGCTACGGCGCGCTGGCAGAGAAGCTAGCCGTGTCCGCTGATAATCTCGCCCTGCTGCCGCAACCGGTCGACATGGATGAGGCAGCGGCGCTGCTCTTTACCTACGGAACCTCGCTATATGCGCTACGTCATCGCGCGGCCCTCGCAGCCGGTAATTCTCTGTTGGTATTGGGTGCTGGCGGAGGCGTGGGCGTGGCGGCAGTGGAGTTGGGTAAGGTCCTGGGTGCGCGGGTCGTGGCGGCCGCTTCGAGTGAATCGAAGTTGGACCTGGCCCGGAGCAAAGGCGCGGACCTGACGGTGCGCTATCCACTCGACATGCGCGATAAAAAGCACCAGAAGGAGTTTGCCGACCAACTGAAGGAGGCGGCGGGAGCGAGCGGCTTTGATGTGATCTGCGATCCCATCGGCGGCGACTACGCAGACCCCGCACTGCGTTCCATTGGCTGGGAGGGCCGCTATGTGGTCGTGGGCTTCGCGGCAGGTGCAATTCCGAGAATTCCGCTCAACCTCGCCTTACTCAAGGGCTGTCAGATAGTGGGTGCGGCGTGGGGAACCGCCGCGACGCGGAGCCCCCGGCTAAAATTGCAAATACACCAGGAATTGATCGATATGTTGGCGCAGGGCCGCATTCGACCTCATATCCACTGCAAGCTCGAGTTTGCTCGCGCGAAAGACGGCTTAAAAATGCTCGCTGGACGGCAGGCTGTAGGCAAGATCCTCGTGGATTGCTCACCGCGCCTTCCATCTTGAGAAGGCATGGACTCTACGCGATGCATGCTATGAATAACGACAGAAACCGATAGGGGAATTGTCGATGGCCACAGACCTGGCAGCACGACCGGATCACGTACCGGCAAACTTGCTGGTCGATTTCGACTACCGCGATTTCCCGGGGCACGACCGCGATGTGCATCTTGCCTGGAAGCGCTTGCATGACGGCCCGGATATTTTCTGGTCGCCGCGGCATGGCGGATACTGGGTGGCGACGCGTGCGGACGATATCGATGTCATGCAGACTGATCACGAGCGATTTTCCTACCGTCATGTCACCATTCCTCCGGAGCCCGCAATGGCGCAGCTCGCTCCGCTGGAATTTGATCCGCCGCAGCACGGGCCGTTGCGGGCAATTCTATCTCCCGCATTCGGTCCACGGCTCGTCCACGAACTAGAGGCGGATCTACGGAAATTGTCCGCCGACCTGCTGGACAAGATCGTGCCGATGGGACGATGCGATTTCGTCGACTCCTACGCGAAGCGCCTTCCGATCGTGACGTTTCTACGTCTGGTTAACTTGCCATTGACGGATCGCGAGGAGTTGCTCGAGCTTACTGAGCTGTCGGTGCGTCCCAAATCGCAAGACGACCAAGTGCGCGCCTACACAGGGCTGCAGCAATACATCGGGCGTTGGATCGTCGAGCGGCAGACGCATCCGGGTCCGGATCTCATCAGTCGCATGGTCATTAACCGGTAATCCGTCGCTCACTCCGAATGCGATCGAAGAATTTCTGCGGCGCTTCGGCATACCCAACACGGCACGGGTGATCGTCCGCGACATGCAGTATAAGGGCGTGCAGTTCCGCGCCGGCGAGCAGATTCTTTTGTCCAAGACCTTGCACGGTTTGGACGAACGACGCTTTCCCGATCCATTGACCGTGGATTTCAATCGCCCCCGCATGCCGCATGCCGCATTCGGCGACGGGCCCCATCGCTGTCCCGGTGCGCCGCTGGCTCGGCTGGAAATGCGCGTGTTCCTGGAGCAGTGGCTGCAGCGAATTCCCGACTTCAACGTGGTGCCCGGTGAGCTGGTGCAGACAAGCTCGGGTCCCGTGAACGGCGTGCTCTACCTGCCGCTATCCTGGAATTGAGGCCTCGCGGTGCACGCTGCTCAGCCCACCTCGTACATTCCGAAGTCTGATTTGGAAGCCCCGCACGCTGGGCACACCCACGTATCCGGAATGTCGGCCCACCGGGTACCCGGGGCGATTCCCTCGTCGGGACTGCCGAGTGCTTCATCGTAGCAATAGCCGCAAAAAAAGCATTGCCATTTTTGGAATGGCTCGCTCACATGGTCTTCCAGGCGAGAGGCAAGCCGTAGAGCGTGCCGTTGACCCCCGATCGCATGGCGATCTTACCGTCCGGCTGTAGGTGAAAATCCGGAATGCGTGCCAGCCATTCCTGCAAGAATACCTTGATCTCGGTGCGGCCGAGGTTCGAGCCCGGACAGCGGTGGGGCCCATTGCCGAAAGTCGAGTGCAGGGGTGTCGGACGGTGGAAATCGACCTCCAGCGGATTGGGGAACGCGCGCTCGTCCAGGCCGTGCAGTGTGGTGGGCAGCAGAACCATGTCGCCGGCCTTGAAGGGCACGTTCTTGTAGACCCAGTCCTGCGCCACGCATCGTCCCTGGTTGACGATGGGGAAACGGCGCAACAATTCGTCCACGGCCTTCGGAATGAGGCCTGGATCGTCGATAAGTTGTTTGCGATGAGAGGGATTGCGAGCCAGGAATAGGGCTGCGAACGAGAGTGCAGTTACAACGGTATCCATCCCGCCGATCAATACCAGCGATACCATCCCCGTGATCTCCGGGTCGGTCAAAGGCCGGCCGCTGACTTCGGCGCGTGTCAATTTGCTGATGAGATCCTCGCCGGGATTGGCGCGGCGCTCGGCGATCTTTCCGGCCGCATACTGAAAGATCTTGCCGATGGTCGTGTGCACGTCCTCGGGCTTCTTGGGGCGCACCATGCCGTCAGCCCATTCCAGCAGATGCTGCCGATCAGAAGCCGGGACATCGACGATGCTCATAAACACTTCGATGGGCAAGTGTTGCGCAAAGTCGGTTACGAAATCGCACCGGCCCCGAGGGCGCAATTCAGTTATCAGCCTGACAGCCAAGGCACGGGCTCGAGATTCGAGTGCCGCCACAGCTTTCGGCGAAAACGAGGGGTTGAGAAGCGATCGATAGAGGCCATGCAGCGGCGGGTCGGCAAATATTGGATAAAGCGGTATCGGCGGCGCGGAACTGACCGGGACGGTCAATTTGTGGCTGGAGAAGTGCTGGTAATCGGCCAGGAATTGATGGATATCCGCGCCACGGGTCACCACCCAGTGACCGCCGTTCGCCGTTGACCAAAAAATATCCGGATATTTCTCGTCATGCAGCCGTTTGAGCGCCAAATGGAAATCCGTTTCCGCGCCCGGTGGATTGTACACGTCGAAATCGAACACCAATTCGGGCGGGACATGCGGCGGTACCGGAGCGGACTTCGGGTGGGACGTGGTGGACATGGCAATCCTCCAAATAAGGCCGGGACTTCGGATCGCCGGCGCGCATCAAATGTATAGTTGAATAGCGTTCAATAATATAAACGACCGTCGACCCTGTCAATCGATGCCCTTCGGAGGGGGAGTTCTTGGGACGGGTCGCCGGGATTTATGCGGCCAGGATGTCGATGCGCACGGGTACCGCCGACATGAGCGGCATCGCGTTGATCGGATCGAGCTGCCCGCCGGTGGTGGTGGTGAGCAGATTGGTCGACGAGCCGTGCGCCTCGTAGTCCTCGCTCTCATCAGGCATGCCGCCCCATCCGTGGCTCATGGAGACCACGCCCGGCCGGACGCTGTCGTCGGATTTGAGAACCGCCGGAATGCTGCCGTGCGCCGATATGATACGAACTCGCGCCCCGTCGGTGGCGCCAAGCGTGGCAATGTCATCCGGGTGCAAATAGGCGGGGTTATACGGATGTCTCTTGCGGATGATCGGCAGGTGCCGGTACATGGTGTTTTGGACGTCGCGCATGCGCCGGCCGCAAAGCCGATGGGTGAAAGGAGGCGTGATTGCGCCCGATTCGCGCGCGACCGCGGCAATTTCGGTGCGCACGTCGCCGGGCGTCAGTTCCAGCCGGCCCGCACTCGCGGGATCCGCCGCCTCGACGAACTGCGGCGGCACGGGATAGACCTTGCCGCCCTGGTGCCGGAGAATGTCCTCGAACGGGACCTGGCCGTGACGCGCGATCAGCGACAGAAGCTGTTCGGTCGAAGGCGCTCGTTCCATGTCCAATTCGACGCCATCGAACACCATGCGCTTACCCATCCGTCGCGCCAGCGACCAGAATACATAGTTGGGGTCCGCGAGTTCCGCTGCCGCGGGAGGCTTCAGTACCGCGGGCGCGTAATGGGTGTAGGGCACGGGCAGGATGATGGTTTCGTAGTCGCGCGGCGGAATCGCGGGGCGCTCCAACAGCATTGGCGGCGGCAGAATATAGTGAGCCAGCTTGGCCGTGTTGGTCATGAAGGGATCCATGACGACCAGCAGTTCCAATGCACGCATGGCACGCACGACCTTGCGCTGATCCGGAATGGCGTTCACCGGGTTGGCCGCGTCGACGATCAGTGCACGCACCCGGCCTTCGGCCGGCGTGAGTATTTCGTCGCACAAGGCGCCGCTCATCTTCTCGCCGAACAACGTGCCGTACCCGCCAATGGCGCTGCGATAGCCGCTTTCCCAAGACCGGCGTGGGGAGATTGCCTGGGCGCGGCGTTCCCGCCGCATCGACAGCACGCCCGGATTCGGGATGGCATCTCCCGCTCTGGCATACCGGCCGCATACTGCGTTAAGGCACTCGATCAAGTGCTCGGCAAGGTTCGAATGGGGCGCCATATTCGGACCCACCCCCGACGCCGCCGAACCCCGTTTGCGGGCGCCGTTTTCGCGGCGGGCGAACATCTCGGCGGCCGAGAGAAGTTGGGCTTCGTCCACGCCCGCTCGTCGGGCCACGAAGCCGGGCGTGAACGGAGCGACGGCATCGCGCAGGGAATCCAGTCCGTTGACATGTTGAGCGCAGAACTCGCGGTCCTGCCATCCTTGCGCCAGAATAATATGCAGCAGGCCGGCGATCAGCGCGGGATCCTCGCCGGGGACTGGCTGCAGATGGATATCGGCATGGCGCGCCGTCTCGGTACGCCGCGGATCGATGACGATGAGCTTCATGCCGCGCGCTTTGGCTGCGCGCATGGAATTGGTCGGATGTTGGTTGTTGAAGTTGAAGGTGGAGAGGGATACCAGCGGGTTGGCCCCTACGAGCAGCATGACGTCGGCCGTGGCGAAAGGCTCGCGCCCGCCGTCCCAGCCGCCCAGGCGCTCGAAGCAGACCCACTTGGCGGACTGATCCACCGTCATGGTTGAATAAAAGCCATGCGAACCGATGGCGCGGACCCAGCTCGGCAGCATGTAGTTGGAGTAGCTGAGCGTGCCGCGAAATGCGCCGACGGCGTCGGCGCCGTCCCGCTTCAGTATCGCATTGAGCTTCGCTCCGATTTCGTCGAGTGCCTGCTCGAGGCCGATGGCGCCGAACGTGCCGTCATCCCGGCGCTTGAGAGGCCGCAGCAGACGTTCGGGGCTGCGATGGGCTTCGGGCAACTGCAGCCCCTTGATGCAGGCATAACCGGCGGTGAGGGGATCGTCCATGTCGCCTCGAATATCGGTCACGTGGCCGTCTTCGTTTAAAGTGATGTTCAGACCGCACATTCCCGCGCAGATCCCACAGAATGTTTTCGCAACGCGGGAATTCACTTGGCCCCTTGTTGTAAGCTTGGCCAGATTTGGTTCATTTAAGGCGGGCAGCTCGATGTACGACATGCGGGAAGCCTCTACGGCGGGAATTCAAATGTCAATGCTCCGAGCTGAGGACAACGCCGCGTTCGGGTTAAACAGTACTCACAGGCAATGGGCCGCCCGCACGTGAACGATCCTGCGCAGGCACCACCCAAGCCGGCGGCTACGCTCATCCTGGTGCGTCCCGGGAACGCATCGCCTGAGGTCTTGTTGCTGAAGCGCTCGGCCAATTCGCGTTTCATGCCCAATGCACATGTATTTGCCGGCGGTGCCGTCGATGCCGCGGATGGCTCCACCGCCAGCTATGCCGCCTGCGCCGGCATCGATGATCTCGAGGCGAGCCGTCGATTGGGGTTGCAGGCCGACGGACTGCAATACTTCGTCGCGGCGATTCGCGAATCGTTCGAGGAGTGCGGTCTGTTAATGGCGTACGACGCGTCGGACCGATTCGTGGACTTCAGCGCTTGGAGTGAGAAGTCCGTGCAAACCTTGCGTGCCGGTGTGAACACGGGGGAAACAGACTTTGCAACCCTGTGCGGCTCTCACGGTTGGCGGTTGGCGGCGGATGAGATTTCGTACTACAGCCATTGGATAACCCCTTTGGGTCTCGCGCGCCGCTACGACACCCGGTTCTTTATCGGACGGGCTCCACCCGCTCAGCGGGCGTCTCTGGCAGACGTCGTAAATGGCGAGATGTCCGAGCTGGTATGGCGCACCGCGGCGGACGCGTTGAGCGACCATGAAGCCGGCAGATTGCTCCTGATGAGGGCCACGCACACGCTTTTGCAGGGGATCTCGACGTTCGGCGACATAGATGCGCTATTCGCCGCCGCCCGTAGCCAAAGGGATATCCGGCCGGTCATGCCGGTGATGCCGGGACCATCCAAGGGAGGCGGTTCGGGTTGACTGTCCGGGGCTCCTTGTTTATATTTTCGAATATCGTTCGCATTTTGGTTATACCATATGGGGCCTATGCGCACGGCCGGTAACCTGAATAGGGCGATTTGACTCCTATGCCGAGACTCAAAGATAAAGTCGCCATCGTGACCGGTGCGGCTTCGGGAATCGGTGCCGAGACGGCGGCAGCCCTAGGGCGCGAGGGCGCGCTTGTGGTGATCGCCGACATCAACCTGGACGGAGCGCGCCAGCAGGCGGCGCGCATGACCGCCGAGGGCGCCTCGGCTGCCGCGGTGTCGGTGGACTTGGGAAATCCCGAATCCATCGAGGCACTCATCGAGTTTGCAGTCGAGCGATTTGGCGGCCTCGACATTCTCGACAACAACGCGGCCGATACCCGGCTTTCCTCCACTCGCGATGTCGGCGTGGAGCACACGGATATCGAAGTCTGGGACTCTCTGATGCGTACGAATTTGCGCGGAACCATGCTGGCGTGCAAATATGCGATTCCCAAGCTGCGTGCGCGTGGCGGCGGTTCCATCATCAATTTGAGCTCCGGTTCGGGATTGACCGGTGCGCTGGCGCCCACGGCCTACGGCGTCAGCAAAGCCGGAATCATCACCCTGACTCAATATGTTGCCACCCAGCACGGCAAGGAAGGTATCCGCTGCAATGCGATTGCGCCTGGACTGATCGTGACTCCGTCGACCGCACAAACCTATGCGTCCGGGGATTTCGGGCGGATGATGCTGTCGCACCACTTGACGCCGCGCTTGGGGACGCCATCGGACATTGCTGCGGCGGTAGTATTTCTGGCATCGGATGACGCGGCGTTCATCACGGGTCAGACCATTTGTGTCGACGGCGGACTGCTCGCACACGCACCGTACTATGCCGATGCCGTGGCCGCGAGCCGCGTATGAGCGAAGAGACTCTATTGACGCAACTGGACGGCGACGGCGTAATGACCATTACGCTCAACCGACCGGCGTCGAAAAATGCCCTCGATACGGCTACTCAGCGGCGTTTGACGGAGCTTCTCTACGATGTCTCGAGGATCCCCGCTGCTCGCGCGGTGGTGTTGACCGGGGCAGGCCAGGCGTTTTCGACGGGTGGGGACATGAAGTCCCTGGGAAGTCCCGATCCGAGCGATCCTGTGGCAAGTCAGTACTCATCCGATCCCGCCTGGACCGAGGCGGAGGCGCGGGTCGATCGGCTGCGCAAGATGACGGAGGCCTCCCTGTGGCTGTATCGGATGGGTAAACCGACCATCGCCATGATGCGCGGGCCTGCCGCGGGCGCCGGTCTGTCGTTGGCCTTGGCCTGCGATTTCCGGTTTGCGGCGGACGACGCCTTCCTGGTCACTTCCTTTGCGAAGATCGGCATGTCGGGCGACTATGGCGGCAGCTATTTCATGACCAAACTGATCGGCCCCGCAAAGACCAAGGAGTTGTACATGCTGAGCGAGCGGGTGAATGCTTCGGAAGCCCTGCGGCTCGGACTGGTCACCAGAGTGACCACGCAAGCCGACCTCGAAACGCAGACTTATGAATTCGCACGCCGTCTTGCCAAGGGTCCGACCATAGCGCAACGATTCATCAAAGAGAACGTGCACGCCGCGCTCGATGAGTCTTTGGACCGCGCCCTCGAGATCGAAATGCGCAACATGATTCGCTGCCGATTCACCCAGGATTCCCGCGAAGCCATGCAAGCCTTTGCGGAGAAGCGCGAACCGCATTTCAGCGGAGTTTGACGCAATGTCCCTGCGTCGTGCTGCAATCGTGTCTCCCCTGAGAACGCCGGTGGGAACATTCGGCGGGAGCCTGCGCTCGGTTCCGGTCGAAGTTCTTGGGGCCACGGTGGTGCGTGCCGTTCTGGAGCGTACGGCTCTCGATCCGTCCCTCATCGAGGACGTGATTTTTGCTCAATCGTACGCCGGCGGCGAGACTCCGTGCGTGGGACGCTGGATTGCATTGGAGGCGGGCTTGCCGGTGGGCGTGCCCGGCATGCAAATCGACCGTCGCTGCGGCGGCGGACTTCAGGCCATAGTCAACGCGGCGATGATGGTGCAAAGCGGCGCCGCCGACGTGGTATTGGCGGGCGGCGTCGAAAGCATGAGCAATGTCGAGTACTACACCACCAATATGCGCTGGGGTGTCCGCGCAGGCAGCGTCAAGTTGCATGACCGCCTCGAGCGGGGCCGCGAACGTTCGCAGCCCGAAGCCCGTTTTGGACGCATTTCCGGCATGATCGAAACCGCGGAAAATCTGGCGAAGCAATACGGCATATCGCGAATGCAGGCGGATGAGTACGCTGCACTGAGCCAGCGCCGGGCGGCGAGGAGTTGGGCCGACGGCCGGTTCGCGGAGGAACTGGTGCCGGTCCGCGTCACGCCGAGCAAGGGTGACCCGATTCTGGTCGAGCGAGACGAGGGTGTCAGAGCGGACACCACCGTCGAGAAGTTGGCCGCGCTGCGGGCGTTGCTGAAGGACGGCACGGTGACGGCGGGAAATTCCAGCCAGCAAAACGATGCGGCGGCGGCCTGCCTGGTTGTCGCCGAAGATCAGTTGGCGAAGCTGAACCTCGACCCGATGGGTTTTCTCGTGGGGTGGGCGGCCGCCGGCTGCGAGCCGGCCACCATGGGAATCGGGCCCGTCCCGGCCGTCGAGCGACTGTTCCGCCGCAGCGGTCTGTCGTTCGACCAGATGGATCTGGTGGAATTGAATGAGGCCTTCGCGTGCCAGGTCTTGGCCGTGTTGAAAGGCTGGAACTGGAGCGACCTCGACCGCCTCAACGTCAACGGCTCGGGCATTTCATTGGGGCACCCGATCGCCGCCACGGGGGTGAGGATCCTTGCCACGATGTTGCACGAGTTGAAGCGGCGCGGCGGGAAGTACGGGCTGGAATGCATGTGCATCGGCGGCGGGCAGGGTCTCGCCGCGGTGTTCGAAGGCGTCGCCAGTAAGCCAAATTCCTAATATTTTAAGCCGAATTCCTAATGGAGTCGTCGTCATGAACGCGGTCAAACGATTGGAAGATTTCGATGATGCGAATTACGACCCATTCCTCGCGGACGAGGCGATGTTCGGCGATTGCATAGATCCTTATCCGAAATTGGCCGAGCTGCGCAGCCGGGGTCCTGTGCACAGGTTGAACTATCGCGTGTTCATGGGTGAGAATCCCGATATCACCAGTACTGATGTGGAGCACTTTACCGTCGTGGGTTACGACGAAGTGGGGACCTGTCTGCGCGATTTCGAGACGTTCTCCAACAAAGCCTACCTGCGCAATATCGGCATCAGCTTCGGCCGCAGCGTTTCGACCATGGACGCCCCGGAGCATGCACGGTACAGGAAGATTTTCCAAAAGGCCTTCCTGCCGGCCGTGGTATCCAAATGGGGCGAGTCGGTCGTCGATCCAGTCGTGGATTCACTCATGAATCGGTTCGTATCTCGCGGCCATGCAGATCTCGTGCAGGAGTTCACGTTTCACTATCCGTTTCAGATCGTATTCAAACAACTCGGATTGCCGCCCGAGGAGGTGGCGATCTTCCATAAACTCGCCATGGCGCAAATCGTCGTGTCGTTCGACATTGAGCACGGCACCGAGGCGTCGCGCAAGCTCGGCACTTACTTCAAGGCCATGGTGGAGGAGCGTCGGCGCAATCCGTCCGATGACTTGGTCAGCGTGCTGGCGCAAGCCGAAGTCGAGGGTGAGCGTCTGCCGGAAGAGGTGTTGATATCCTTCCTGCGGCAACTCGTGAACGCCGGCGGCGACACGACTTATCGGGGCACCAGCGTTCTGCTCACGGGATTGCTCAACAATCCCGATCAGCTGGAGGCCGTACGCAAGGATCGAAGTCTCGTACCGCAGGCCATCGATGAGGCTTTGCGCTGGGAAGGGCCAGTGTTGATTCAAACGCGCATGGCGACCCGCGATACCGAGTTGGGCGGCGTAAAGATTCCCGCCGGTGCATTCTTGGACGTTGCCGCCGGTGCGGCAAATCGCGATCCTGCGAAGTTCGTCGATCCCGACATGTTCAACATTTTCCGCAAATCGCAGAACCGCCACTTTGCCTTCGCATTCGGCCCGCATATCTGCATTGGGCAGCATCTGGCCCGCGTGGAAATGACGCGTGCGCTCAACGCCATCCTGGACCGGCTGCCCGATCTGCGGCTGGATGCCGATCGGCCGAAGCCGGAGATTCGGGGCATCATGATGCGCGTGCCGAAGCATATTTTCGTCCGCTTCGGTTCAAATTGAAGCCGCTCCTGCTGCGAGCCCACTAGTGGCGACGCACACTTCTTGGAGTGCACGCGACATTCCCGATCAGGCGGGACGCGTCGCCGTGGTGACGGGCGCCAATTCGGGTCTGGGCTTCGAAGTGGCCAAGGCGTTGGCCGGCAAAAATGCCAGCGTGGTGTTGGCTTGCCGCACATTGTCCAAGGGCGAAGCGGCCTGCGATCTCATCCGCAGCGAGCACCAGGGTGCAAAAGTTCGTGCCGCGCGACTCGACATCGCGGACATGGCCAGTGTGCGTGCGTTTGCCGAGCAGCTTCGTTCGCGCGAGCCGCGAGTCGATTTGTTGATCAACAACGCCGGCGTCATGGCCATTCCACGCGGCGTCTCGGCAGACGGTTTCGAACTTCAGTTCGCCACCAATCACCTCGGTCACTTCGCATTGGCCGGGCTGCTGCTCGATCGCCTCATGGCCGCACCCCGAAGCCGTGTGGTCGCGGTGGCCAGCATCGCCGCCCAGAGTGGCACGATTCGCTTCGATGATCTCATGGGCGAGCGGAGCTACACGCCGTGGGTTGCCTACAATCAAAGCAAGCTCGCCAATCTCATGTTCGGGTTGGAGTTGCAACGCCGTCTGAGTGCAGTCCCCGGCGGCACGGCGATGGGCGCTCTCATCGCCCACCCCGGCGCGTCCACCACCAACCTGTTTTCGACCCCGGGCGCGCACTTCGTCAAGAAAATCATCTCTCCGATGATGCGGTTCCTGTTCCAGCCACCGGCCCGCGGAGCTTTGCCGCTGCTCTACGCCGCCACGGCCGAAGGCGCCGAGCCAGGGGGCTACTATGGGCCGGATGGCTTCAAGGAGATGAAGGGGGCGCCGGCGATCGCGAAGATGCCCGCCGCCGCTCAAGATCGCAGTGTGGCGGCGAGGCTCTGGGATGTGTCGGAGCAGCTCACCGGCGTCCGCTACCTCTCACAGACATCACGTTGAGCCGGAACGGCGGCCATTGGGTCTTTCCGGGTTCGCCTGGGTCGACGATCTCGATGCGATCTGCATGGACGGCGGTGATCCTTGCGACGAACGGAAATCCTTCCAATGACGGAACGCGGTAGCTCACCGTGTCGCCGACCTTGAATGTGGCCGGATCAAAATTGAATTCAAACGGGCATGCCTCTTGCACGATTCCTCGCCGGGCGGGCGCTGGTGTGAAAGCCCGTCGGCCAATCATAAATGATTCAGTATTTTCTGAAGTTGATGCCGATGCGCGCACCACCGCCAGTTATGCGATTGACCGGCCGGATACCGTGCCCGGGTGCGGCTTCGCCCCAGGCGAACCAAACATCGGGTTCACGCGTATCGCCGACGCGCCGCCAGCGGCCGTCCACCTGTGGGTTCTTCAGTGTGCCGAGGCCGACCAGACGGCCTTTGGGATCAGGCATGAATTCCCATTGCTCGCCGAATGCGGAGTACTTGATGCCTTCCTGCCAGTAGCCGTTCTTGCCGAAATCCACTTCGCCGGTTACATCGTAGGTATAACGCACTTCGCCTTCTTCGTTGCCGAGGATGGCGAAACCAAACATGTCATTTCCCAGCGTGAAATGGCCGAAATCGATGCTGCCGTCCTTGTAGCGTGTGGCCCAGGTGTACCACACGAGTTCGAGCTTCTCTTGCACCAAGGCATCCTTGGTCTTGTAGATCTCGCCGCCCTCATACATGTAGATGGGGTCAAAACCGATCATGCCGCGCACCTTCTTGCCGAGAATGATACCCTCCATCTCGAAAATATTGGCGACGTAGTACATGCTGGCGTCGCGGCCCGGCAGGTACCAATGCATGCCCGGTTTGACCAGCTTTCCCTGGATGTCCATGCCGCTCTGTTCGAACCAGCTGCATTCCTCAGGCGTCCACGTCACCTGGAATCGGTTGCCAGGCGCTTGCGGATGGCTGCGCCAGTGGATGCGATCGCCTTCCAGCGTCCGCGAGAAGCCATCATTGGGCACCGAGTTCTTGCCGACAGGGTGCATGTGCATGCCATCGCCGTGGCCGAGTGTGGTGCACAAGTAAAACCGGCGGCGCGTATCAATCCTACCACTGGACAGACCGGCCGGAATTCTGCGCATCGGACAGTAGATTTCTCCGTCCTCGTCACGGAAACTACCCCAGAGATAAAGTGCTTCCGGCGGCATGCCGAAATAGGCCCGGTTCGACATCATGTCCTCGATGGTGGGCTCGAAAGCACCGACGAGGGGCTGCCAGCTAAAGTCGCCGCGCCGCGGCGTAAGAATTTTGCGTTCGCTCATGGTACCTCTGATTCCTTAAACATAGTCTTACCGCGCTCGCATCATTGACCGCCTGGACTCTTCATTGACGAAAGATCGATCACAAGGCGGCAGCGTACATCGCTCCGCAGTAAGCTCATATGCGCCGCCGCGCGGCCGTCAACGGGCCGACCATCCGCCGTCGACCGGGATGTTCAGGCCCGTCACGATGGGTGCGGCGTCCGAACATAACCATGCAATCGTCGCCGCCGTTTCCTCCGGTTCCGCCAGGCGTGGTATGGCATGCAGACCCGACACGATGTGTTTGCGATGGCGCCCCCGCCTTGCGCCACCATGCCCGGCAGCACGTGTTTCATGAACAGCCACGTGGCCTTGAGGCACAGGTCGAAAGTCCAATCCCAATCAGCCTCGGTCTGATCGACGATGCTGCCGCCCGGACGACCCCCTCCGGCATTGTTGACCAGGATGTCGATGTGCCCGTAAGCACTCAGCACCTGCCGTACGACGCCTTCGATCTGCTGCGTCTTCGAAAGATCCGCCTCGATGAACAGCGCATCCATGCCATTTCGCTTCAACTCCTCGATCGCGGCGCGGCCGGCTGCCGAATCGACATCGCAGATTGCGACCCGGGCGCCGCCCGCGCTGAAGAGCCGTGCGCTCGCCATGCCGATTCCCGCGGCTGCCGCCGTCACCAGTGCGACTTTCCCATCGAAACACAATATGGGTGCGCTCATCCGAAGTCTCCCATTTTCCCAGTTAAGAACGTCTGTACCAAGTACGCACAGTCATTGCGCGCCGCCTGTCGTCAATGGGCGGCAGCGAGTGCGGCGTGTTTGAAGCGCCATAAATCGCCGGCGAAGGCCTGCGGTTGTTCCATGGCGGCGAAATGGCCGCCGCGCTCCGCTTGAAACCAGTGAATGAGGTGAAACTGACGTTCGGCCCAGGCCTTGGGCATGAGGAAAAATTCTCCCGGATAGTTCGCGAGCCCGACGGGCACCCGCAGTCGGCCAAGGGCAGGTGAGGTGTTGCCACCAAGCGCGAAATAGTTTTCGCGATAGAGACGGATGGACGAGCCGATCGTGCCGGTAAACCAGTACAGCGAGATGTTGGTCAACAGAGCGTCCCAAGACACCGCGTTGCGAATATCTCTGACCCCGGCCTTCTCGCAGTCGCTCCATGCTTCGAATTTTTCCGCCACCCACGCGCACCAGCCGGCAGGCGAGTCGTTCAGGGCGTAGGCCAGGGTCTGCGGACGGGTTCGTTGAATGTGGTAGTAGCCGGCCCCCTCGTCGGCGTAATGTTTGGCCGACTCGAAAACCTTCATTTCATGCGGCAGTACCAGGCTCATTGGCTCGGCCACATCATTGGGCGGCACCGGGACCACGAGATTCAAATGCGCGGCAATCACCCGCTCAGGCGCCTGCAGTCCGGTGAGCGTGGTTACCAGACTACCCCAGTCTCCTCCTTGCACGGCATAGCGCACATACCCGAGCGCTTCCATCAGCGCCACATGCCGGCTGGCGATGCGCGAGGGCGACATACCAGGGGCCGTCGCCGGCGGCGAGCCCCCATAGCCCTGCAAGGATGGTGCGATGACATGGAATGCGTCCTGCGGCCGGCCGCCGAACCTTTCCGGTGCGGTGAGGCGGGGAATCAGCTCCAGAAATTCGACGATGGAACCGGGCCAACCGTGCGTGATGAGCAACGGCATGGCATCGGCATGCGCGGAGCGCGCGTGAATGAAGTGCAGCGGCAAACCGTCGATAGCCAAGAGATATTGCGGTTGCGCGTTGATTCTCGCCTGAGCGGCAGGCCAGTCGAACTCATGGCGCCAATACGCGAGTAGTTCCCGGATGTACTCTCCGCGCAGGCCATAGTCGCGCGACCCACTGGCGATCTCATCGGGCCAGCGGGTGGCGTCGAGGCGGCGGTGGAGGTCGATAATGGCGGCCGGGCGGGCAGTGTGGAATTGAAATGGCCGAATGTCGTTCATGAAGCCGCGTCCTCATGCATGATTGTGGAAGAGAAAGACACGATACCGTACCATTTCTGGTGCGGTTGGAGGAGACAGGTCGTTGACTCGTTATCGAAAGCGGGGAGTCGACCGTGTCGAGTTTCCGGAAACACCAACGCCGCCACGATCGCCATCGCGGAGAAGGCGGCGGGCATCATCCGCGACGATTCGCGCCGATGAGGATTTCCATCATCTTTGACACTCAGGAGCGCGGGCATTAAAATGGGAACGTCGTTCACAATGTCGAACGGCCGGCGGAATGGCCGTGCGAGACTGCACCCCAGATTCTTAATCGACGGCCCGCGATCGAGGAGCAAGTCCGTATGAAAGCCCCGGTATTCAAGGGAGTCGGTAAGCCGCTCGTCATCGAAGATCTCCCCGATCCGACGCCGGGTCCCGGTGAATTGCTGCTCAAGGTGGGCCGCTGCGGCATTTGTGGGACGGATTTGCACATGACCGATGGACATGCGCAGACCTTTCCCGAGGAGTCCGTCATCGGTCACGAGTTTGCGGGCACAGTGGTAGCTGTTGGCAGGGCAGTCGAGCATTTTCGAGTGGGCGATGTCGTCGCTGCGCTCCCGGTGGTGGGCTGCGGCGTCTGCGGCAGTTGCAAGTCCGGCGAGCCCATGTGGTGCGACCAAGGGATGATCGGAATTCAGGGTGGATTTGGTCAATATGCCATCGCCAAGGCGAGCGCGGCGATCAAGCTGCCGAATAGCCTGACCTTGGAAGATGGCGCCCTGGTGGAGCCGCTCGCGGTGAGTCTGCACGGCGTCACACTGGCCCAAATCGCGCCAGGGGCGAGAGTGCTGGTGCAAGGCGCCGGTCCGATCGGTGTGGGCGCGGCCTATTGGGCCAAACACGTGGGTGCAGGGCGAGTCGCTGTGACGGCGCGCTCCAACCGCGGTGAGGCGATGGCTCTGCAGTTGGGCGCGGACCGGTTTTTGCCGGCGGAGAACCTGCAACACGGATTGGAGGCTGCTTTGGGCGGTCTGCCGGACGTGGTATTCGAGTGCACCGGCGCCACCGGCATGATTGCGCAGGCCGTGAATTTGGTGCGGCCGCGCGGCACGGTCGTAATCCTGGGCAATTGCATGCTCGCGGACACGTTTTATCCAGCCCAGGCCATGTTCAAGCAAGTTCGTATTCAGGGGTCGATGATTTATTCGGTCAAGGAATTCGAAACTGTGGCCCGTTCGTTTGATGCCGGCGACGTCGATCCGCGCAGGATGGTCACCGACACCGTCAACTATGATCAGCTCGCGGCGGCGTTCGAGGCACTGCGCACGACGCAGCATCAGTGCAAGGTGATGGTGAATCCGTGGGCATGAGCGGGCTCGATCGAGGATCCAGCAATTGGCGCGGATCCACTAAATGACGCCGTTGAAGCCGTGGGCTGAGTATGTGGACCTTCTGAAGAACGCAGCGGAGCTGGAGTCCCAAACCTGGGATCCGGCGGACGAAGAACTGCGGGCGGCTTTGTACAAGCAGTTTGCAATGAATATTGCGCAAGGATATTTCTTGTACTTCCAATCGGACCCTGCCTATCCGGATTGGGCGCCGTTCGAGAACTCGGCATTCCTGGCGCAGCCGAATCCAGACGCCGTGTACTACTACACGGCAGTGGATGGCTGCGGCATATATCGGGTGACCGGTGAGCGGGGCAACGCTCCGGTCGTGGGCTTTGCCACCGGCAAGATCATGATCGGCATGGGGGAGCCGCCCGGCCCCGGCTTCAATAACTACGACGTCGACGCCTTGAAATGCAATGACGACGGCACTTTCGAGGTAATTTTCAGCACCGAACGTCCCCCCGACCACGAAGGCAATTGGCTGTATCTGCACCCGGAAAGCCGCTTCCTGCTATTGCGGCAGTTTTCCTACGATTGGGGCCGCGAGCGCGACGTGCGACTCGCCATCGAGCGCCTCGACGTCACCGCACCGAGGCCAGCCCAGGACAGCGCGGCCGTCGATCGGCAGTTACGCGAGTTGTTCGGAAACTACGTTCGTGGACTCTCGCGCATTTGCCTGGGATACATTCAAAAATCCAGAAATCGGGGCCGCCCACACGAGATGCGACTGACCGATTTCTCCGACCTGGGCAACAGCGGCGATTGGCCGCAGGCCTACTTCGAATGCGTTTACGATTTGCAATCGGGCGAAGCGCTGATTCTGGAGACCGAGTTGCCGGAACGCCATCAGTACTGGAACGTGCAGGTCATCGATGCGCTGTGGAATCAAGTTGATCTGGTGCACCGGCAGAGCAGCCTCAACGGCCGGCAGGCCCGTCTGGACCCGGACGGCAAATTTCGTGCCGTACTCTCGGTGGAAGATCCGGGAGTACACAATTGGCTCGACACGGGTGGCAGCCTTCGTGGAATGCTGATCGGCAGGTGGTATCGCTGCAGTTCACATCCTACGCCGAGGCTTAGGAAGGTGAAATTCAGCGAGCTGAGGCGCCATCTGCCGGATACGCCGTCGATTTCAACCGAGCAGCGCGCCGAGGCACTACGCGCGCGTCGGGTGGGCGCACAACTGCGGCGGCGCTGGTAGCCGCCGCTGCGACAGGAGGATCGGCCTGTCTAGGTAAATGATTTCAAGCCGACGTTTAGCCGCTCGCGGCACTCGGCAACCATGCGCTGAATCAATTCTTGGACGGTGGGCACGTCATCGATCAACCCGACCACTTGTCCGCCCCATACGAGGCCGCCGTCCTGCTCGCCCGATTCCAGGGCCGCGCGGCCGCGTACGCCGGCAACGAGCGGATGGATTTCCTTGAACTCCACGCCGCCGGGTCGACGTTCCAGCGCCACGACCTCGTCGGATATCGAGTTTTTGAGGCAGCGGCCCGTATTCTTGAGGGTGCGAAAAATGAGGTTGGTATCGCGTTCGGTCCTGGCAACCATCATTTGCTGTTGTCATGAATAGGCGCTTCTCGGGTGGCACAGAAGCGTGTTCCCATGTTGATGCCTTCAGCCCCCAGTACGAGCGCCGCGGCAAAACCTCTGCCATCGCCGATTCCGCCGGAGGCGATGACCGGTATACGCAGTTTCCTGGCTGCGATGGGAATCAGCACCAGGCCGCCGATGTCATCGTCGCCCGGATGTCCTGCGCACTCGAATCCATCAATGGAGACCGCGTCCACCCCGCGCCGTTCGGCAGCCAATGCGTGCCGCACTGCGACGCATTTGTGCACAATGCGCACTCCCGCTGCCCTGGCTTTGGCGATGAACCCGGCGGGAATGTTGCCTGCCGTCTCGATGATGCGGATGCCGCCCTCGATGGCGGTGTCTAGATAGCGTTCGTAAGGCGGCGGAAGGGCGGCGGGCAGCATGGTCAGGTTGACGCCAAAGGGCTGTTGGGTCATGGCGCGACAGCGAATAATTTCACGGCCGAGGTCTTCGGGCGTAGGCTGCGTGAGCGCCGTCAAAATGCCCAAACCGCCGGCATTGGACACGGCGGCTGCGAGTTCCGCACGTCCGACCCATTGCATGCCGCCCTGGATGATGGGGTAGCGGATACCCAGCAATTGCGTCACGCGGGTGTTTATCGGGGGTGCCAGTGAGCCTGTTGCAACGGAATTGACCAAAATGCCGCCCTGATATAATCTGAATGACGTTCACATAGCAGAATACCATACGCAGCTGGCAGTCCAACTTGAATCTCGATTCCAAACTCGACGGATTTGCGTCGTGAGTGCGCGCAGCGTCCATGCGAGGCCGTTATACCGCCATGCGGAACTCGACCGAATCCTGAATCCGCGCAGCATCGCCATCATCGGGGCATCCTCAAAACCAGGCTCGTTCGGCGAGCGCGTTCTGAGTAATTTGGCGGGCTTTGCCGGCGCAATCCATCTCGTGAATGCCAAGTACGAGCGTCTCGGGGAGCACCGCTGCTATCCGTCTCTCAGCGCGCTTCCGCATGCGCCCGACTGCGTGGTCGTCACCATTCCGCGGGAGGCCGCGGAGGACGTCGTGCGTGAGGCCGCCGCCGTGGACGCGGGCGGCGTCATTTTGTTTGCGTCGGGGTACGCGGAAACCCAATTGCCCGACCGGATCGCTCAGCAGGAGCGTCTGAGCGCCATTGCACGCGAGTCAGGCTTGAAAATCCTGGGCCCGAATTGTCTCGGAATCGCCAACTATGTGCGAGGCGCCCGTATTACGTTCAGCGACTATCCACAGCCCCGCGAACTTCTCGATCCGTCAGTGGGCATCGCCAGTCAGTCGGGTGCCTTGTCGCAGTCCTTGGCTCAGGCCATCGAGTGCGGCGCGTCGGTGAGTCACGTGTTTTCCGCGGGCAATCAATCGGACGTGGATGTTGCGGATTTGGTGGCCTACCTGGCGGACGACCCGGCCTGTCGCGCCATAGCCTGTGCGTTCGAAGGCATGAGTGACCCGATGCGATTGCTGGAAGCTGCGCGCATTGCGTGGGACAACGGCAAGCCGCTGTTGATCCACAAGATTGCCACGGGCAGCCTGGGCGCGGAGGCAGCCATCTCGCACACCGGATCGCTGGCGGGCTCGGACGTGGCGTATCGCGCGGCATTCGAGCGCGTGGGCGCAGTCCTCGTGGAGGACTTCGAGGGGTTGATGGAGGCAACGGCCTTCTTTGCCAAGGCCCCCGCCCCGAAGGCGCGCGGCGCCGCCGTGCTCGCAACCTCGGGTGGCGCGGCGATCATGGCGGCTGACAAGGCTGAATTGCACGGAGTCGAACTTCCGCAACCCAGCGACGAGACCCGCCAAGTTTTGGAGTCCCACGTCCCGGATTTTGGCTCGACGCGAAATCCCTGCGACGTCACGGCGCAAGTCGTCAACAATCCGGAATCCTTATGGGCGTGCGGCGAGGCTTTGCTGTCCGACCCTGCCTACGGTGCTCTGATCGTTCCACAACCCGTCGCGTTCGACTTTCACAAGCCGCGCATCACCGCGTTGAGCGAATTATCGAAGAAGCACGGGAAGATCACCTGCAACGTCTTGGTCTCGGCGTGGCTGCAAGGTCCCGGTGCTATGGAAGCGGAAGTCGATCCGCACGTGGCGCTGTTTCGTTCGATGGATCGGTGCTTTCGCGTGTTGGCAGCCTGGCATCGCCGCGCGGATCGGCAGGAGCGAGGACCACGCACGCTGGCACGCGTCGCGGCAGCCGACGCCATGGCGACGGCTGCGAAGCTGATACGGGCGGCGCCTTCGGACAAGCTGACCGAGCGCGAGTCCCGGGCGGTGCTGGAACTGTACGGTGTGCCGACGGTGCAGGAAATACTCGCGCAGACCGCGGAAGCTGCCGGGGCGGCGGCCACCCACCTGGGATTTCCCGTCGTGATGAAAATCGAGTCACCGGATATTTCGCACAAGACCGAAGCCGGCGGCGTGGCGCTGAACGTGGTGTCCGCCGACCAGGCGCGCAGCGCATTCGCCCGTATCTTGGCGAGCGCAAAGGCTTACTTACCCTCGGCTCGGGTCCGGGGCGTCGTGGTGCAACCGATGATCGCCGCGGGCGTCGAGATCGTCGTCGGTGCGCGCGTGGATCCCGCACTCGGACCGCTGATCGTCGTCGGTTTCGGCGGGGTCTTCGTGGAGTTGCTCCGGGATACGGCGGTCGAGCTTGCGCCGGTGACCCACGACGAAGCACTACGCATGCTGGGCCGCCTCAAGGGCGCTGCGCTGCTAAATGGCTTTCGCGGCGGTCCGGCGGTCGATCGCTCTAAGCTCGCAGATATCGTGGTTCGCATGTCCGAACTCGCGGCAGACCAGCAATCCTGCGTCGCGGAGATCGATGTAAATCCCGTCATTTGCGCCAAAGATCGTACTATTGCCGTCGACGCCTTGATCGTTCGCCGCACCTGAAACACTCGGAGCCCTTCATGAATGACCGCTACGCACGCTATCAGGAATTGCACTTCGATCGGCCGCACCCAAGGGTGCTGCGCATCACCATTGCATCGCCGCTGAAACTCAACGCCATGACCGCGACGCTGCATCGCGAGTGTTCGGAGGTTTGGAAAGACGTCGAGGCGGACCCCACCGTTTCCGCTGCCATCATCCGCGGGTCCGACAAGGCGTTCTCGGCGGGCGGAGATCTGGTGCACGAGCGTAAGGTGTGCGATGACTACGAACTTCGCATGACCGCCATGAAGGAGGCGCGCGACTTGGTTTACAACATGATCAACTGCTCCAAACCGATCGTGAGTGCCGTGCGCGGATGGGCCGTCGGCGCGGGCATTGCCTTGGCGCTGC
Source organism: uncultured Gammaproteobacteria bacterium (assembly GCA_963799885.1). GTDB lineage: Bacteria > Pseudomonadota > Gammaproteobacteria > Steroidobacterales > Steroidobacteraceae > Bog-1198. The sequence continues at coordinate 343,677 of CAWCYX010000014.1, forward strand.
TGGCGGACATCTCCATCGCCGCCAAAGACGCCAAATTCTCGGACGGTCACGCCAAGATCGGGGTCGCTTCCGGGGATCATGCGACGATACTGTGGCCGCTGCTGTGCGGCATGGCGCGCGCCAAGTACTACCTGCTGCTATCCGAGCCGTTCAGCGGGCAGGAGGCGGCCGATATGGGAATCGTGTCTCTTGCCGTCGAGGCCGACGGGCTCGACGCAAAGGCGGTGGAGATTGCTTCGCGCCTCGCCGATCAAGCCCCGGCGGCAACGCGTTGGACCAAGCATTCCTTGAACCACTGGTTGCGGCAGGCGGCCCCGATTTTCGACGCCTCGCTGGCGCTCGAATTCATCGGCTTTGCAGGCCCGGAGGGCCGAGAAGGAATCGACGCCTTCTTGCAGAAGCGCCCGGCGGTGTTTTCGCCATCCACCAATAGCTGACCTTGCATCATGAATATCGAGTTGACCCAACGCCGTGGCGTCGCCGTATTGACCTTGTCGCGGCCGCCAGTGAACGCGATCGACGATGCGTTGATCGCCGATTTCCATACCGCGCTCGACTCGCTGGCGGGCCGCGACGAGTGGCAGGTGCTGCACGTGCGCAGCGCGCAAAAGGTGTTCGCGGCGGGTGCCGATCTTGACCTGATTCGCGCCTGGAAAGATGCCGCTTCGCCGACGGCGGCGCTCGGTGGCTACATCGACCGGCTACAGGCTCTGTACCGGAGAATTGAGGCGCTGCCGATCGTGACGGTGTGCGAGATCGCCGGTGCTGCCATGGGCGGAGGCTTCGAACTGGCTCTGAGTTGCGACCTGCGAATTGCGGCCGACGAGGCGAAGATCGCCTTGCCCGAAGTGGGCATCGGCCTACTGCCAGGTGCCGGCGGAACGCAGCGCCTGACCCGGCTGTGCGGACGCGGTGTCGCCGCACGCGTCATCCTCAGCGCCGAGCCGATCGATGGCAAGACCGCACTGGCATTAGGCATGGTGGAATGGACGTTTCCGCGAGTGGAATTGGAGGATAAGGCGCGAGGCATCGTCGATCGTCTGGCAGCCATCCCTGCCCACGCGCAACTTGCGGCCAAACGCTGCATCGCTGCAGCCGATACGAACTCGGGAGGCTATGCGATGGAGCGGGATCTCGGTGGAGCACTTTTGGAATCGAGTCGAACGCAGGCGCTGATCGCGGCGTTCCTCGAGCGGAATACGGCGCGTTCCTGAGCGGACGGCGGCGGCTATGACGGATAACGAGGAGCTGGCACATGAGCGAAGCTGCGGAATTGAGTTGGGCGCAAGCCACCGATTTGACGGGTAAACGAGTCGTGGTGACCGGCTGTGCGTCGGGCATCGGCCGTGCCACCGCCAAGCAATTTGCCGGCGCAGGCGCCATCGTCTACGGCGGCGATATCAACGAAAAGGGCGGCAACGCCGCGGTCGAGGAGATCAAGGCCGCCGGCGGCAAGGCGGAGTTCTTCGCTCTCGACCTGACCAAGCCGACATCAATCGATACTTTCGTCGATCACGTCAATGAAGCGAGCGGCGAGGCCATCGATATCATTGCCAGCATTGCGGGATGGGAGCGCGTCGGGCCGTTTCTGGAGAACACGCCGGATTTCTGGGACACTGTCATTGCTATCAACTACGTAGGACCGGTGCGGATGATTCACCGCTTCTTGCCAAGTCTCATCAAGCGCAATGCCGGTGCACGAATCATTACAACGGCGAGCGACGCCGGCCGGGTGGGTAGCATGGGGGAGACGTTCTACTCCGGCGCAAAGGGCGCGCTGATTGCCTTCACCAAGGGCCTTGCGCGGGAGATGGCACGTCACGGCATCAACTGCAACTGCGTCGCTCCCGGTCCTACCGACACGCCGCTGTTCCATGAGGGCATTCAGAACCCTAAGTTGCGCGAAGCCTTGATCAAGGCGATTCCCATGCGCCGGCTCGCGAAGACGACGGAAGTCGCCAACGCCATTCTCTTCTTCGCCACCCCAGCCGCGGGCTTCATGACGGGCCAAACCGTGAGCGTCAGTGGCGGCCTTACCATGCATGGGTGACCGCGTGCATCCCGAGCAGGAATTCTTCGCGTATCTGGAGCAGGGCGAGTTCATGTTGCAACGTAGCCGTTCGAGCGGCAACTTCGTCTTCTATCCTCGGGTTGCGGAGCCCGGCACCGGCTCCATGGACCTGGAATGGGTCAAGGCATCCGGAGCCGGCATGGTATATTCAACTACCGTTATCCGCCAGAAGCCGCCGAACACCGACTACAATCTGGCGCTCATTGACTTGGCGGAAGGGCCCCGCATGATGAGCCGGGTCCAGAATATTCTTCCCGATCAGGTCAAAATCGGCATGTCGGTGCGGGCGCTCGTGATACGCGAAGATGGTAGGCCCGTAGTCGTTTTCGAGCCGGCGACTTGAGCGGCCACCGGTCCAGGGACGATGCGTTTCCAAGCGGCCGCTCCGCGATCGTCGGTGCCGCAACATTCGGCATCGGCACAACGCCCGGATTGAATAATTTCGATCTGGCTGCGATGGCGAGCATCAAGGCTCTGGCGCAGATTCAGCTTACCCCCCGCGATGTCGATGGTTTGGCCGTGGTCGTCATGGACGAGACGTTGAGCGTACTCAACTTCGCGGAGTACTTAGGGATCCACCCGCGCTTCATCAGCAATACCCGGACCGGCGGCTCGTCCTTTCAGATCCAGGCCGCCGCGGCCGCCTTGGCGCTGGAGGCCGGCCAATGCGACGTGGCCCTCATCGCCTACGGCAGCGACCAGCGCAGCAGCGTCGGCAAGCTGGTGAGCTCCTCACGTCCCTCGCCGTGGGAAAGTCCCTATAAACCGCTGCGGCCGATCTCATCTTACGCCATGGTGGCGGCTCGGCACATGCATCAGTACGGCACGACCAAACGGCAATTGGGTGAGGTGGCGATCGCGGCACGCAAGTGGGCGCAGCTCAACCCGGATGCGACCATGCGCGGCCTATTGACCATGGAAGATTATTTATCCGCGAGGATGGTCGCCGATCCGTTCGGCGTCCGCGATTGCTGCCTGGTGACGGATGGGGCTGCGGCGGTGGTCATGGTGCGCGCGGACTACGCGCGGGATCTCATTCACCGTCCCGCTTACGTGCTGGGCGCCGCGCATGAAACCACGCATCGCGAAATCGCGCAGATGGCCGATCTCACGGTATCGGGTACCGCAGCGGCCACGAGCCGTGCCTTCGCGCAGGCGAAGGTGAAGGCGAGCGACATCGACGTGGTCGAACTGTACGATGCATTCACGATCAACACCATTTTATTTCTGGAAGACATGGGTTTCTGCCCACGAGGGGAAGGTGGTCGCTTCGTATCGGACGGCGCTATCGCCCCCGGGGGTACCCTTCCGGTCAACACCAACGGCGGCGGCTTGTCCTGCGCTCATCCCGGAATGTACGGATTGTTCACCATGGTGGAAGCCGCGCAACAGATCATGGGCGTCTGCGGGGACCGTCAGGTGACGGGCGCGCAACTCGCGATCGCACATGGCAACGGCGGTGAACTTTCCAGCGAGGCGGTACTCGTGCTGGGCAGCGCCGAGACTCTGGCGCGGCGTTGAACAACCAAGGACTCTATCATTCATGTTGAACTATGACGCCGTGAAGAATTGGAAGTTTGACCCCATTGTGCAGACGTACACGCAGCGCGACTGCATGTTATATGCCCTGGGCCTCAACATCGGTGCCGATCCCATGGATCGCGGGCAGCTGCGTTTTGTTTATGAAAAGGAGTTAAAGACCATTCCCACCATGGCCACCGTACTGGGAAGCCCCGGTTTCTGGTGGCGCGACCCCGGCACCGGCGCCGATTGGGTGAAGTTGGTCCATGGCGAGCAGGCTATCCGCGTGCTCAAACCGCTGCCGGCAGCCACCACCGTCGTGGCACAGAATCGCGTCATGTCGATTACCGACAAGGGCGTCGGCAAGGGCGCCATCGTGGTCATCAAGCGGGAGATCAGGGAACAGGCCAGCGGCGAGCTGTTGGCCGAAGTCGTTCACGGTACGTTTCTTCGGGGTGATGGTGGCTACAGCACGGGAACGGCTCAAAGCGACCCCGGGCCCGCCGCATTGCCAGCGCCGCCGGACCGTCCCGCGACCTTGGAGGTGGAACTCGCCAGTCTCGAGCAACAGGCATTGATCTACCGTTTGAGCGGTGACTACAACACGCTGCATGCGGATCCGGACATCGCGGCGGCGGCCGGATTCTCCCGGCCAATCCTGCACGGCCTGTGCACCTATGGAATGGCCGTGCATGCGGTGCTGCGGGCCGTCACTGAATACGATTCGTCGCGAATCCGGGCCTTTGCGGTGCGTTTCACCTCGCCGGTGTATCCGGGCGAGACGGTGCGGTTCCAGTTGTGGCCGCGCGATTCGAACTCGTTCTACCTGCGCGCGCGCGTCGATGCACGAGGCGTGGTCGTCTTGAACAACGGCCTCGTGGAGCTTTCGTGAAGGAATCCGAGGGTTTCGACGATATTCGCAGCGGGGTGCGTGCACTCTGCGCTGAGTTTCCCGACGAGTATTTTCGCAAGATCGACGCCGAGCGGGGTTATCCGGCGGAGTTCGTCGCAGCGCTGACCAAAGCGGGCTGGCTGGCGGCATTGATTCCCACCGAGTTCGGCGGCTCCGGACTGAGCTTGACCGAGGCGTCGGTGATCATGGAGGAGATCAACCGCTCGGGCGGTAATTCCGGCGCGTGCCATGGTCAGATGTACGTCATGAACGTGCTGACCCGCCATGGCTCGGCGACGCAAAAAAGTCTATATCTGCCGAAAATCGCCTCCGGCGAGTTGCGTCTGCAATCCATGGCCGTGACCGAACCGACCACCGGAACGGACACCACCAAGTTGAAGACTCAGGCGATCCGCCGCGGCGACCGCTACATCGTGAATGGACAGAAGGTCTGGATATCCCGAGTGCGGCATTCCGAGCTCCTGTTGCTGCTTGCACGTACCACGCCGCTGGCGGAGGTGAAGGCCAAGTCGCAGGGCATGTCCATATTCGTCGTCGACTTGCGCGACTCCATCGGAAAGGGCATGACCTTGCGATCGATTCCCAACATGGTGAATCACGAGACCAACGAAATCTTCTTCGACAATCTGGAGATTCCGGTGGAAAACCTGATCGGCGAGGAGGGTAAGGGTTTCAAGTACATTCTCGACGGCTTGAACGCGGAGCGCGCCCTGATCGCCGCGGAGTGTATCGGCGATGGTTATTGGTTCGTCGAGCGCGCCACGAAATATGCGAACGAACGTGTAGTTTTCGATCGACCCATCGGTCGCAATCAAGGAGTTCAGTTTCCAATCGCGGAGTCGTATATCGAGGTCGAAGCCGCCAGTCTCATGCGCTACAAGGCCTGCGAGTTGTTCGATGCTCAAAAGCCCTGCGGCGCGGAGGCGAACATGGCCAAGTATTTGGCGGCCAAGGCCTCGTGGGAAGCGGCGAACGTGTGTCTGCAAACTCATGGCGGCTTTGGTTTTGCCAGCGAGTACGACATCGAGCGCAAGTTTCGCGAGACACGTCTGTACCAGGTGGCCCCCATTTCGACAAATTTGATCTTTTCCTATGTTGCCGAGCACGTGCTTGGCCTGCCGCGGTCCTTCTGACATGAAGGCCCCTCGACCTTTGGATGGGATCACGGTGGTCGCCATCGAGCACGCCATCGCGGCGCCTTTCTGCACCCGCCAGCTGGCCGATCTGGGTGCGCGGGTCATCAAAGTGGAGAGGCCGGTGACCGGCGATTTCGCGCGCCAGTACGATACCCGGGTGAACGGCCTGGCCTCGCATTTTGTATGGACGAACCGCTCCAAGGAGAGCATCACCCTCGACGTCAAGAATTCGGAGGCTCGCGAGGTGCTCGGCGAACTCGTCGCGAGGGCCGATGTGTTCGTCCAGAATCTGGCGCCCGGTGCGGCGGCGCGCCTAGGCTTGGACTATGACACTCTGTCGGTGAAGCATCCGCGCCTGATCGTCTGCGACATTTCGGGCTACGGCAACTCGGGCCCCTATGTCGATAAGAAGGCCTATGACTTGTTGATTCAAAGCGAATCCGGCTTTCTGTCTGTGACCGGAACGGCGGCCGAGCCCTGCAAGGCAGGCATTTCCGTCGCCGACATCTCAGCGGGAATGTACGCTTACAGCGGCATACTCGCCGCCTTGCTGCAACGCGGCCGCACGGGGCTGGGGTCGCATCTCGACGTGTCATTGTTCGAGACCTCAGTGGAATGGATGAGCTTTCCCTTGTACTACGCCTACCAAGGGGCGCCCGCTCCGCCGCGGACCGGCGCCGCCCATGCGACCATCTACCCCTACGGGCCGTTTCGCACCGGCGGCGGCGGTCGGGTCATGCTGGGACTGCAGAACGAACGCGAATGGGTGATTTTCTGCGAGCAGGTATTGCGTGAGCCGAATTGGGCAAGGTCGGAAGAGTTTGCGACCAATTCTCGCCGTGTCGCGGCACGCGACCGGCTGGAATCGATCATTCTGGAGGCTTTCGCGCGACTCGACGCCGCCGAGGTGGTCACCCGGCTGGATACCGCGGGCATCGCCAATGCGCGTATCAACGACGTGGCCGATGTATGGGCCCATCCTCAGCTCGCCGCCCGCAAACGATGGACCGAAGTTGCGACGCCTGCAGGCAGGGTACCCGCATTGATACCGCCGGCGATGTTGAGCGGCACGGAGGCCCGAATGGATCCCGTGCCCGCCTTGGGCGAGCACACGGCGAGCATACTGCGTGAATTGGGAGTGTCGAACGAACGCATAAAACGGCTGTGCGGAGCCCAAGTCACTTAGCCTTCGAATCACCGAGATAGTCATGTCGTACCAAGAAATACTCGTCGATACTCAGGACCGGGTCAGCACCATCACACTGAACCGTCCGCAGCAGTTGAACGCCTGGACTGACGTCATGGCCGAGGAAGTATACGGTGCGATGTCGGCGGCGTCGGCCGACGACGGCGTGCGCGTGATCGTGCTCACGGGCGCCGGTCGGGCGTTCTGTGCGGGCGGCGACATTACGGGGTTCAAGACCAGTAATCCGCGGCAACTGCTCGACAAGCTGCCACGTGCCTATGATTTCAGCCGCAGGCCCGACTATCAGAGCCGAGCCGCCTATTTTCCATCGATCCAGAAGCCCATCATTGCGATGCTGAACGGCGCCGCCGCCGGCTTGGGTCTGGTGCATGCATTGTTCTGCGATGTTCGCTTTGCCGCCGAGGACGCCACGCTCACCACTGCATTCTCTCGAATCGGTCTTGCGTCGGAATACGGAATGGGTTGGATATTGAATCGCGTGACCGGACATGCCAATGCACTGGATCTGCTCCTGTCGGCCCGCAAAGTGCGCGGTGCGGAAGCATTGCGACTCGGTTTGGTGAATCAAATTCATCCCAAGGAGCAGCTCACGGCGGCGACTTACGCGTATGCCAAGGAACTTGCCGATCTCGTCTCACCGCGCTCCGCTCGCGTGATGAAGCAGCAGCTGTGGGAGCTGCCGTTCCAGACGCTGCATGAGTCGCTGATGACGGACAGCGAGGAAATGCTCCGTGCGAACGTGAGCGAGGATTTCGCCGAGGGCAAGCAGGCGTTCATGGAAAAGCGCGCACCGCGCTTCACGGGCCGTTAGAGGCGTGATGTGAATCTCACCGAAACGCCGGCCGAAGCGCTGTTCCGCACCGAAATTCGCCGCTTCGTGGAGTCGCACTTGCCGCGAACCATCCGCGACGACGTGCTGGCGTTCAAACATTTGGCGAAGGACCAGTACGTGCGCTGGCAGCGTATCCTTGCCGATCAGGGCTGGGGCGCTCCCGGATGGCCTGGCGAATACGGCGGACCTGGCTGGAGCGCCGTGCAACGATCGATTTTCGACGACGAATGTTACAAGGCGGGTGCGCCGCGCCAGCTGCCCTTCGGACTCTCGATGATCGGGCCGGTACTGATGAAATTCGGCACGGCGGAGCAACAGGCCCGCTTTCTGCCACGAATCATTCGCATGGACGATTGGTGGTGCCAGGGCTACTCGGAGCCGGGGGCCGGGTCCGATCTGGCCGCGCTCAAGACCGTTGCCCGGCGCGACGGTGACGAATACGTGGTGAACGGGCAGAAGACCTGGACCACGCTCGCGCAGTACGCGGACTGGATGTTCTGTCTGGTGCGCACCCGCGGCGAGGGCAAGCCTCAGGAAGGAATTTCATTCGTTCTCATCGATATGCGCACGCCGGGAGTACGCGTCCGGCCGATCCGTACCCTGGATCTCGGCGCCGATGTCAACGAAGTATTCCTCGACGATGTGCGCATACCGGTTGCCAATCTCGTGGGCCCGGAACATGGCGGTTGGACCATCGCCAAGTTTTTGCTCGGCCACGAGCGCACAAATATCGCGGGCATCGGCATGTGCAGGCGCCTGTCGGCCAGCCTCAAGGACTACGCGAAGCGACAGACCAAGCACGGGCTGCCGCTCATCGAGGATGTTCGGTTCAGGGATCGGATGGTCAAACTTGACATCGATCTGCTGTCCCACGAGTGGTCGCTCATGCGGCTGATCTCACTCGAGCAGGCGGGTCGGCCGGTCGGCGTCGAAGCGTCCATGTTAAAAATACGCGGCTCGGAAATCCAACAAGATCTCGGCGAACTGCTGATGGAGAGCGCGGGACCGTATGCGTTGCCCTTCGTGGCAGAGGCTTTGGATTCCGGATTTGAGGGAGCAACGGCTGGCGGCGTCGGTCTCAACAGCGTCGCTGCTCTCTATTTTGATTTACGCAAGGTCTCCATTTATGGCGGGACCAACGAAGTCCAGAAAAACATCATCGCCAAGTCGGTCCTGGGGGTGTAGGTCATGGATTTCGAAATCAACGACGAACAACGGCTACTCGCCGACAGTGTTGGCCGCTGGCTTGACGCGGACTATCGCTTCGAAGACTTCCGCCGTTTCGCGGCGGATGCCGTGGTGGCCCGGCAGAACTGGGCACGCTTGGCCGAACTTGGATTGCTCGGCGTCAATATTCCGGAGGCAGACGGTGGTTTGGGTGGGGGGCCGGTCGAGACCCTGCTGATCATGCAGCAGTTCGGCAGGGCCCTGGTGGTCGACCCGTACGTGAGCAATGCCGTCATCGCGGTTGCGCTCCTCGCGGCCGAGTCGGTGGGCGAGCGGCGCGCGCACCTGCTCGAGCAGATCGGAGCCGGATCGTGCCGCGTCTCCATCGCCGCGCTGGAGCCGGACGGACGATTCGATTTGTCGCTGGTGCGGACCGTCGCCAAGGCAGAGGGCGGCGGCTTCTCGTTGTCTGGCCGCAAAGCGGTTGTCATCCACGGCGATACGGCAGATCAACTGATTGTCTCCGCGCGTACCGCCGGCAGCGCCGGCGAGACTCATGGCATATCGCTGTTCCTGGTCGACGCGCATTCCCCGGGGATCGACATTCGGGGTTTTCCGACGATCGACGGGCAGCGAGCGGCGGAAGTACAGTTCAAGGACGTGCGCGTCGACCAAGGCGCGCTGCTCGGCCGGTTGCACGGTGGCGCCGAGCCGTTGGAATGGGCCGTGGATCGCGGCATCGCGGCGCTATGCGCCGAGGCCGTCGGGGCGATGGAAAAGCTGCTCGAACTGACCGCCGAGCATCTGCGGACGCGCAAACAATTTGGCCAACCCATCGGCAAGTTTCAGGCGCTGCAGCACCGCGTCGCCGATATGGCCATCGCGGTGGAGCAGGCGCGTTCCATGGCGCTGTTGGCCGCAGCGAGAGTCGACGTCGAGGACAGAGCGGAGCGGCGTCGCGCCATTTCCGCCGCCAAAGCCATGGCGGGTCGATGCGGCCGGCTGGTTGCGCAGCAGGCGGTACAATTGCACGGCGGGATGGGCATGACGGACGAGATTCAGGTCGGTTATTACTTCAAGCGGCTGACGGCCATCGACGTGACCTGGGGAAACGTCGAGCATCATGTCGAGCTCTACGGAGACCTGCTGTGAACCAAGATGTATCCCAAGTACTCAAGGTCCATTACGAGGGCGAGATCGCCGTGATGACCATGAATAACCCCAAGCGTCTGAACGCGTTCAATTGGGAGATGCGCTCGACGATGTACGAGCGCCTGCTCGAGATCGAAGCAAACCCAGCATGTCGGGCGATCGTGCTGCAAGGAGCCGAGGGTAATCTGTGCGCGGGCGGCGACGTATCGGAGATGAAGCACCGGGAAATCATCGAAGCACGAGTGCGCATGGATTTGCCCACGCGCATATTCAAGCTATTGGTCAACGGACCGAAGCCGTTCATCTGTGCGGTGGAGGGAAATGCCGCAGGTGCCGGTGTATCGTTCGTTGCCGCCAGCGATTACGCGGTGGCGGCGAGCGATGCCAAGTTCTCCTGCGCATTCATCAAGGTGGGCCTGATGCCGGACGTAGGAGCCATCTGGTCCTTGCCCCGCAAGGTCGGGCATCGTAAAGCCATGGAATTATGCGCATTCGGCGAGACCTTCGATGCAGCCGAAGCGTTGCGGATTCAACTGATCAACGCGGTCTGCGAACCTGGCCGGGCGCTGGAGAAGGCCCTCGAGGCGGCGGCAAAGTTCGCGCGTGCACCCGCGGTGGCGATGGCCCTGATGCGGTCGGCGCTGAACACCGGAAACGACACGGTCGAACTGGCGGTTACAACCGAAGTCAACTACCAATCCGTACTGCAAAACACGGCAGATTTCGCGGAAGCGGCGGCGGCATTTGCGGAAAAACGCAAGCCGCGCTTCACCGGCCGCTGAGCATCGCCATCACGCCAACAACCGAGGACGTCGCATGGAAAGAGATCCGGATGGACAAGTCAAAGTCGAACAGCGCGGCAATCTCCTGCTGATTGCGATCGACCGCCCCGAAAAGCGCAACGGCTTCACGCCGAAAGTCTTTGCGGAACTTGCCGGCGCGTATTCGATGCTGGAGAAGACTCATGATTTGCGCTGCGGCGTGCTGTACGCCGAGGGCGATCATTTCACGGCAGGTCTCGACATGCCGAAGATTGCGCCGCTGCGCCGCGCCGGCCAGCCGCTGATCCCCGCCGGGGAGGTGGACCCCTTCAACTTGCGCGAGCCGCTGCGGACCAAGCCGATGGTGGTTGCGCTCAAAGGAATATGCTTCACGGTGGCCATTGAACTCATGCTGGCGGCAGATATTGCAATCGCTGCCGAGAACTGCCGCTTTTCGCAGCTCGAGGTGAAGCGCGGCATCATGCCCGGCTGTGGTGCCACGTTTCGAATGCCGGAACGTGCTGGTTGGGGCAATGCCATGAAAATACTCCTGACCGGAGACGAGTTCACAGCGGCGGAGGCGTTGCGCTGCAATTTCGTCCAGGAAGTGGTGCCCACGGGGCAGGAATTGGCGCGCGCCATCCACATCGCCGAGCGCATTGCGCGTCAGGCTCCACTTGCGGCCGCGGCGATCATGGCGAATGGAAAACTCGCACTGGCGCAGGGCTGGCCCGCAGCTGCGGCGCAGATCACCGCGACACAGCAGCGGCTGTACAACACGGAAGATGCCGTCGAAGGCGTCCGCTCCTTTACCGAAAAGCGCGATGCGCGATTCGTCGGTCGCTGAGCGATGAAGTTCGACACCCGCATCACCAGGTTGCTGGGCATCGATTACCCCATTCTGCAGGGTGGTATGCGGTGGGCAGCACGCGCGGAATTGGCGGCGGCAGTGGGCAAGGCGGGCGGCATGGGGTTCATTTCGGCGCACACCCAGCCGACGCCGGCCAAGCTCGCGGATGAAATAGACCGGGTCAGGGCGCTCTGCGACCGCCCCTTCGGCGTCAATCTCACGTTGTTGGCGGCCAATTCGGGACTCGACTATGACGGATATGCGGCGACCATCATCGAGCGCCGGGTTCCGGCCGTCGAGACCGCGGGCAGCAATCCCGCGAGATTCATCGAACAATTCAAGCGCGCCGGCGTCAAGGTGCTCCACAAATGCACCACGGTTCGTCACGCGCTGAAGGCGGAGCAACTGGGTGCCGATGCCGTCAGCATCGACGGTTTCGAATGCGCTGGGCATCCCGGCGAGGACGACGTGCCGGGGCTGGTGCTGATTCCGGCGGCCGCGGCTCGTCTCAAGATTCCGATCGTTGCGTGTGGCGGCTTCGCGGACGGCCGCGGTCTGATTGCGGCGCTGGCCCTTGGCGCCGAGGGGATCAACATGGGCACACGGTTCTTGATGACGCAGGAATCGCCCCTGCATCCCACGCTCAAGACGCATTTTCTGGAGTGTTCGGAACGGGATACCGTGCTGATCGGCCGCAGTCTGAGGGATACTTCGCGGGTGATGAAAAACGCGATATCGGCCGAAGTTTTGGAACGCGAGCGCCAGGGGGGCCTCAAGCATGGCGATCTCGCTCCCCAGATCAATGCGGCGCGATGGATGCAAGCCATGGCGGACGGCGACATCGACGGCGGCGCCATCCCTGTGGGCATGGTGGTGGGGCTGATCGACGACCTGCCAAGTTGTGGCGAGCTGATGGCGCGCATTGTCCGGGAGGCCGACGTCTTGGTGCGCGAACGTTTGCCGTTGCAGGTCGGGGTGGCCCATCAATGAAAGTCGGGTGAGTCATGGCGGGTCAAATCATCGAAACGCGTGACGGTGCGATTGCGACGTTGACGATGAGCAATCCGGGAAAGCTCGGTCTCGCGCTATCCGCGGCCGCTGATCACTTGATCGCCTCCACGGCCAGCAAGTTCTGTTGCGCCTTCACCAAGGTCGGCTTCATACCGGACCTGGCGCTGATGTATAGCCTGCCGCGCCGAGTAGGCAGCTACAAGGCAAAACAGCTCATTGCGCTCGCCGACACCATCGACGGCGCGTATGCGGAAAGAATCGGCCTGGTCGATGAAACGACCGCGCCCGGCACGGCAATCGCGCGCGCTCGAGAGGTGGCTCTGCGTTACTGTGAAACGCCGCCCCTGGCTTTCGAGCTCATGAAATCGGCGTTTGCCCGCGACCTGGAACCGATGATTCAGGCGGAAATCGACTTGCAGCCCTACGCTTGGTTGTCTCAGGATCACGCAGAGGGGAAACGAGCGTTCGCCGAGAAACGCAAGCCGGACTTCACCGGCAGATAGGATGGACCGCAAGCGATCGTGCGCCGCCGCAAGTCGATCGTGCGCCGCAAAGTCTCGGGGTCAGGGTAGAACGCCGCCGCAGGCTACCTGCGTAAGATGGTGGGAGCTGTCGCCAAACAGCACGTCGATCATGGTGAGACGTCGAAAGTAGTGGCCGACCGCGCACTCCTCGGTCACGCCGATTCCACCGTGCAACTGCACGGCTTGCTCTCCGACGAATTTTCCGGCACGACCGACAAAAAACTTGGCCGCCGCGACGGCTTGACGCCGCTGTGACGGATCCGACTGTTCGGACATCATGCCCGCGTACATGGCCATGCTGCGCGCCTGCTCGATCATCACCAGCATGTCCACCGCGCGGTGCTGCAGGGCCTGAAAACTGCCGATGGTAGTGCCAAACTGCTTGCGGATCTTCATGTAATCGACGGTGATTTGATGCGCGCGCTCCATGACTCCCACGGCTTCGGCCACCAGTGCGGCAATGCCCGTATCCACCACGGCGTCGATCAAGACCATGGCGCCGCCCGCCTCGCCGATGCGGTCGCCGTCCGGGACCACGACGTCATCGAATAGGAGATCGGCGGCACGCGTGCCGTCCTGGGTGCGATAGCCGCGTCGGCGAATGGCCGCGGCATCGACCATGAATAGGGAAATGCCCTCACGGTCCGTGTGGGCGCCCGCGTGGCGCGCGGAGATGATGATTTTGTCGGCCGAGTCGCCGTGCAGGACGAAATCCTTGCCGCCTGAGATGCGCCAGTTGCCACTGTCGCGCCGGGCACGGGTACGGACGTGCGCCAGATCGTAGCGCGCGTTGCGCTCCACATGCCCAAACGCATAACGTTCGCGGCCCTCGATGAGCGCGGGCAGCCAGCGGCCGCGTTGACCGGCATCGGCGCCGCGTTTCAAGGCCGTGCCCGCGAGAATCACCGCGCTGAAATAGGGTTCGAGCGAGAGCGCGCGACCCAAGGACTCCATTGTCAGCATGATATCGACCGCTCCGCCGCCAAAGCCGCCGTCGTCCTCTGCGAACGGCAGACCCAATAGGCCCATGTCGGCGAACTGACGCCATAACTTCGTACTCCAGCCTTGCGAGGACTGGAGATGCGCCTTTCGCTGCTCGAAATCATAGGTATCGCCGAGCAGGCGCTGCACGCTTTGTTGCAGCATTTCTTGGTCCGGCGTGAGATCGAAATTCATGATCTGCCGACGTTCCTATAGGCCCAAGATGCTCTTGGCGAGGATGTTGTGTTGGATTTCGTTCGAGCCGCCGACGATGGAGACGTGTCGCGCGAAATAGTGATTGGGTGCGATGGTCCGCGCCCAATCGGCGTCCTCGCCCTCGCGCCAACCGCGCAACAGCTCTTCGTCGTATTCCATCGCTTCGTAGCCGGCGACGCCAAACAGCAACTCCGTGGCCTGCTGCTGCAATTCCGACCCTTTGATCTTGAGTATGGACGTCTTGGGGTCGGGCTTGGTGGTTGCGGAATGCGAGCTTTCGGCGATGACGCGCATCTGCGTGATTTCCAATGCCTTCAACTCGATTTCCAGAACCGATGCCCGTTCGCGAAACCCGGGGTCCTGCGCGAGCGTGGAGGATCCATTCGCAATGCGCTTGGCCAGCAGCCGCGCGCGTTGCAGGCGCATCTTCGAGATGCCAACCCGCGCGATGCCGCTGCGTTCGTTCCCTAGCAGAAACTTCGCATAGTCCCAGCCCTTGTTCTCCTCGCCGATGCGGTTGGCGACAGGCACGCGTACGTTCTCCAGGAACATCTCATTGGTTTCGTGGTTGCCGTCGATGGTGATGATGGGGCGCACGGTGATGCCGGGCGACCTCATATCCATGAGCAGATAGGTGATTCCCCTTTGGTTCTTGGCGCTGCGATCCGTGCGCACGAGAAGAAAACACCACTCGGCGTGTTGTGCCGTGGAGGTCCATAGCTTCTGGCCATTGACGACATAGTCGTCACCGTCGCGTACCGCCTGCGAGCGCAGCGAGGCAAGATCCGAACCGGCGCCGGGCTCGGAGAAGCCCTGACAAAACCAGTACTCGAGGCTGGCGATCTTCGGCAAGAAGTGCCTTTTCTGCTCCTCAGTGCCGAATGCGATCAGCACCGGGCCGATCATGTTGACGTTGAACGACAGGGGTTCTGGCGCCGGCGCCATGTGCAATTCTTCCTTGAAGATGTATTGCTGAACGGCACTCCAGCCCGTACCGCCCCAATCGCGCGACCAAGCGGGGGTGGCCCAGCCTTTGGCATGGAGAATCTGCGTCCAGCGCTTGAGTTCCTCCTTGGACAACCGCTGCCCCAGCACGACTTTTGCGCGAATATCGGCCGGTAAGGCCTGCTTGAAGAATTCACGCAGCTCGGCGCGAAAGGCCAGTTCATGAGCAGTGTAGTTCAAATCCATGGGTGAGTCCCTGCTTGACGGTTTGGCTCGCAGTCAGTCGATCAGCCGCCGCTCGCGCCATTGCGCGACCTGTGCGGAATCCGCCCAGGCGACGAGCGCTGCGGTGGTGTTCTCCGGCGTAACCGGCGCAGGCGGCGCGGGGATGCCGGGAACGGTGCGGCTGAACCGCGGCGCGGGCGCGGGTTGGGTCACGCCGTCGACCTCGATGAAGGTATTGCGGGCCGCAAAGTGAGCATGCGCAGGCGCTTCCTGCCAGTCGAGAACCGGAACCACGCAGGCATCGCCGTCCGCAAACTCGGTCGCCCATTCATCTCGGGTCTTGCCGCGGAAGATTCGCGAGATCAGGATTTTCGCCCGGGGCCACTGGCTGCTGTCGAACTGCCCGCCCAGGTCGTCCGGCGCAATCCCCAACCGCCGCAACAATTCCGCGTAGAACTTCTCTTCCAGCGGCCCCACGGAAATCCACTTGCCGTCGGCACATTCGTAGACGTCGTAGAAATGTGCACCGGAGTCGCTGATGCCCATGCCTCGCTGCGGACTCAGCATGCCGGCAGCGTGCATGCCGAAGAACGTCGTCGCCAAGGAGGCGGTGCCGTCGACGATGGCCGCGTCGATGATCTGTCCCTGGCCTGAACTCCTTGCTTCCAGCAAGGCGCTGAGGACGCCGAGAGCGAGATACAAGGATCCGCCGGCGTAGTCGCCGACCAGATTCAAAGGAATCGACGGCGGCTGTTCGGCGCGACCGATGGCGTTCAGCACCCCGGTCAGAGCGATGTACCCGATATCGTGTCCGGCGGTTTGGGCAAGCGGGCCGGTTTGACCCCACCCCGTCATGCGACCGTAGATGAGCTTGGGGTTGCGCTTGAAGCATGCTTCGGGGCCGAGTCCGAGGCGCTCGGTGACGCCGGGTCTGAAGCCTTCGATCAAGACATCCGCCTTGGAAATCAAGTCGAGCGCCATGGCCACCGCTTCCGGGTTTTTGAGGTCGAGTGCGATGGTTTTTCGGTTGCGAAGCAGCAGATTGTACTTTAACGGGCGCTCGATGCCCAGATTCGCGGGTTGCTTGCGATCGATGCGCAGCACCGTGGCGCCGAGATCCGCCAGCAGCATGGCGCACATCGGCCCCGGGCCGACACCCGCCAATTCCACGATCCGAATGCCGGCCAACGGTCCCATCAGCGCTTACGCAGAGCCTCCCACTGGTCATCGGTCCAATTCTGCATGGCCCGATTATTGACGCCGCCCACGCCTTGCATCCAACGGCCGCCGTCCATGACGATGAGATCGCCGGTGAGGTAGCCCGATTCATCGGCCGCAAGATAGGCGAACAGATTGGCAAGCTCGATGTGCTCTCCGAAGCGCCGCAACGGTACGCTCAAGTGTGCGGGCTCATTCTGCGTACCGGGCGGATACAGTTTTTCCCATGCGCCTTCGGTAGGAAACAGCCCCGGGGCGACGGCATTGAGCCGGATCCGATACTGGCCCCATTCCACGGCAAGGCTGCGCGTCATGGCGACGATGCCGGCCTTGGCGGCGGCTGACGGTGCCGTAAAGGCACTCCCCGTAAAGGCCGGCGTGGTGGCGACGCTCAGCACCGTGCCTGGGCGGCCCGCCGCGATCCAGCGGCGTCCGCATCCCACCGTACAATAGAAAGTACCGTGCAGCACGATCCCCAGCACCGCATCGATGGCACGGGGCGACAGCTTGTCAGTGCGAGCAATGAAATTCGCAGCTGCGTTGTTGACCAGGATGTCGAGCGGCGCGTCGGCCCAAATGCGGTCCAGCATCGATTCGACGCTCGCGGAATCGCGGATATCGCATGCCATGGCGTGGATGTCGCCGCCGGCCGCATTCCGCAATTCGTTCGCGGTGGACTGTAAGACGTCGAGACGGCGCCCGCAGATGACCACCCTCGCTCCCAGTTCCAGGTAGCGCTTGGCGATGCTCTTGCCGAGTCCAGTGCCGCCGCCTGTGACCAGAATATATCTGCCTGCCAGTAGATCTGGGCGAAACATGGTGATTAGGATACTCGCCTATTGTCGCGACCCAGCAACGAATTAGCGATGATGTTGCGCTGGATCTGATTGGTGCCTTCGATGATCTGCACCACCTTGGCGTCTCTGAAGTAACGTGCGATGGGGTATTCGGCCGAGACGCCCGCAGCGCCGAATATCTGTACGGCATCCGTGGCGACCTTCATGGCTACATCCGACGCGAAACACTTGGCCATCGCCGCGAACCGAGCCATGGTCTGGCCCGTGACACCATCGTTGACCATGGACGCCGCCTTGTATGTGAGCTGCCGCGCGGCCTCCGTCTGCATGGTCATGTCGGCGATCATCCAACGCAGTCCCTGGAAGTCGCCGATGGACTGGCCGAACGCCTTTCTGCCTTGCATGAAGGCGATGCTGTGATCGATCGCGCCTTGCGCTATTCCCACCGCGCGCGCGGCGACGATGGGTCGGCTGGTATTGAAAGCCTCCATGACGAGCTTGAAACCGCCGCCGCCTTCAGGGCCCATTCGATTTTCCGCCGGGATGAACGCGTCGTCGAAGAACAAGGGGCAGGATGGCACGCCGCGGGCGCCCATCTTCTCTTCCTTGCGGCCGATTGAGAAGCCTTCGGTGCCCCGTTCGACGATGAATAGGTTGATGCTGTCCTTTCCCTCCGGATTGGGAATCTTGGCGGCCACCAGAATGAAGTCGGCCACGCTGGCGTTGGTGCACCAGATCTTTGCGCCATTGATCCGGTACCCTCCCGGAACCGGCACGGCGCGGGTCTTGATGCCCGATACATCGGACCCGCTCTGCGACTCAGTGGTCGAGAACGCGCCGCGCAATTCCCCGCTGGCGAGTCCGGGCAAGAATCGTGCCTTTTGCTCGCCGCTGCCGGCGGCGAACAGCGCGCCGAACGCGACCCATTGCACCACGAGCAAGTAGCCCGTGTTATAGCATACCCGGCCGAATTCCTCGACCGCGATGCAGGCGCTCAACATGTCGCCGGTGCCGCCGTATTCGGCCGCGAACGGGAGGGCAAAAAGACCGAGATCCTTCAGCATGTCGAACATATCCTGGGGATATTCCGCCGTCCGGTCTATGGCGTCGGCGCGCGCTGCAACTTTGTCCTGCGACACTTTGCGAACTAAATCCTGAATCGAGATCTGATCGTCGCTGAGGGAATAAGTCACAAAATAGCTCCGAGATCCACCGAGGTCATGCCGAGCCCAGGCGTGCCGGCGCCGGTAAGCGGCGCCATTGACAGCCTTTTGCCAGACGTTAATATAGTCGAACGGCGTTCAGAAAAACAGCGCCTGGGTGCGACTCGAGCGAAATCTGCATCGAGCGTAATCGGACAGTTTCAATCAGCGGAGTATCCAGAGCGCATGAGTACGGACGTCTTGTTACCAAAAATCGGCTTCGCCATGAATGAAGCCGTTCTAAGCCAGTGGCTGATCGCCGATGGAGCGCAGGTGGAGGCCGGTCAGCCGCTTTATTCGATCGAAAGCGACAAGTCGGTGGAGGAGATCGAGGCTCCAGCCGGCGGCACCTTGAAGATCATCGCCGCCACCGGCGAGACCTATCCGGTCGGTACCGTTCTCGCTCAGATCGTGTGAGGGCCTTTACCGGCGGTCGACCAGGGCCGCCGATAGATCGTCGAAAATGCATTGCGCTGCGGCGAGACCCGCATCGAAGTCAGCCGACTCGACTGCAGCGCGAACGGCGGCCAGCAGGGCCCTTTGGACCGGCGTGAGGCTGGTTTCAACGTAGCATGCACGCGCTGCCGTGAGCGCGTCCAACGGTTCGGAATCGGCAAACGGAAGATTTCGTACTAAGTTGGCCACATGCAGCGATTGTGCCGCAGGCGTTTGCGGGAGGGCGCGCGCAAAATCCATGGCGGCCGCAAGTGAATCTCCGTCAGGTACGATGCAGTCGAACACCCGGCTTCCCGCAAAATCTGTAGCTGTCAGCATCGAGCATTCCATCATCATCCGCAGCGACCGCTCGATGCCCCACGCGCGGGGCAGCCGCTGCGATCCGGACAAGGGAATGATGCCGTGCTTCAGTTCGGGCAAGCCGAATCGAGCATCCTGCGCAGTGACGCGATAATGACACGCCAGTGCGAGTTCGAATCCTCCACCTACCGCGGCGCCGTGCAAGGCGGCGATCACCGGCTTTGCGCACCCTTCGATGGTACGTAATATGTTGATCGAAAGCCTGGGCTCGGCGTTGGCAGCTGCCGTCCCGAGCTCGCGCAAATCCCCGCCCGCGCAAAAGTAGCGTCCGGCACCCTGCAGAATGACGGCCGCAACCGCGCGATCAGAGGCGGCGATCGTCAATGCGTCCATCAGTTGCCGACGAATCGATAACGATAAGGCATTCACCGGCGGGTTGTCGAGGCGCAGCAACAGCAGGTCGCCGTCGATTCGCGCATCCAAACTCATGGTCGGGTGGCGCCTTACTCGGCGACTATGCGCGCGAAGTGCGTACGATCCAGCCCAAGTTCCGCAAACACTTCTTCGTTGTGCTCGCCAAGCCGCGGCGGCGGTAGGTGCAGGCCGCCTGGTGTTCTCGAGAACGCGACGGGCACGGCTGTGGTAACCGACGGCCCCTCGCTGGGATGATCGTAGTGCAGAAAGAATCCGGTCTCTTTCAAATAGGGATCATGCAGGAGTTCCTGCAACGAATGCATCGGCCCGTTGGGGATGTCCTGCGCATCCAGCAATTCGTGCCATTCCGCCGTGGTACGGAGCTTCAGTTGAGCCGCGACGATGGAATACAGTTCGTCGTAGTTCTTGACGCGATGTGCGGTTGTCGCGAAGCGGCCGTCGGTTACCAGATCGGATCGGCCGAGAGCGGGCAAAATTCTGCGCCACTGTTCGTCGTTGACGGCAAGCACGCAGATGTACCCGTCCTTGGTGGGATAGGGGCGCCGGTGGATGGTGAGCAGGCGTACATAGCCGACACCCGGGTCGAGGGGCGGGTCGAAAGCAGCGCCCCACAAATGCTCGAGATAGTTAAACGATAGAATGGTCTCGAACATCGGCACTTGCACCTGCTGCCCTAAACCCGATTTCTCGCGTGCATACAACGCCATGCCGATGCTGGATGCCAAAATGTATCCGCAGAACTTGTCGACAATGACGGTGGGGTAGAAGCGGGGCTCACCGTTGACTTGGCCGACGAGCCCGGCAATGCCGCTTTCACCTTGCACCACATCATCATAGGCCGGGTAATCTCGATTGGGGCCATCCTGGCGGTAGCCGGGCCCGAACGCGTAGATGATGCGGGAATTGCGCGCGCTGATCGCCTCATAACCCACGCCTAAACGGCGCGCGGCGGTCGGGCGCATGCTATGCACAAAGACATCCGCGGTCTCGACCAGACGCATCAGCGCATTCATGCCCTCTGCCGTCTTCAAATCGAGCGTCACGCTGCGCTTGTTGCGATTCACGTTCATATGCATCGCAGACATGCCGGGGTGCCGGCTCGGCCCGGTTTCGCGATTCGGATCGCCAGACAAGGCCTCGACCTTGATGACATCCGCACCCATGTCGCCCAGCACCTGCGTCGCCACCGGCCCGAGCACGTTGACCGTCAGATCGACGACCCGCACGCCCGTCAACGGTCCCTTGTTCGCACCGGTACTCGACGTACCGGAGGCCGCGCTATTCTCGAAAGAGACCATACTAGCCGCCAAAATCGCGCGCTTTTACCATGCGCAATGGAGTGTACTGTTGCACCAGTGTGCCGTCCTGCTTGAAAATCTGATTGCAAGTGCGCACCAACCCGCGATTAGATTGGCTTTTGGATCGGCGTGATTCGATCACTTCGCACTCCACGTGTATGGTGTCGTTGGCGAATACCGGTCCCTTAATGTCCAACTCCATGTGGAGGAATGCGAGTCCCGTGCCCTGCATGGTCGCCTGTGTGAGCAATCCTTCCGCCAGGCAAAATACCAGGGACCCCGGTGCGACCCGCCCCTTGATGTGGGACTCGTGCTTGAGGAACTCGATGTTCGTGAACAACACCTCGGTCATACCAATGGTGTTGATGAATGTCACGATATCGGATTCGGTGACCGTACGGCCGACCGTCTTGAACCTGCGTCCGACGGGAAGGTCGTCGAAATGAATGCCGAGCCCCACCGTTTCGATGTCGTTTTTTTTCATCAGATGGGATCCCATGGAGTGAGCGCCATCGACGGTACATTCGGGTAGAAACTGGATTCGAAAGCCGGCATGGCATGTTCCGCGATGGATTCCGGCGTCCAACCTTCGCTGCGGTGGACGGAACGCACCATGCGGATCTGGCTGAAAAAATAGATCTCATTGGCGCGGACGCCGAATATCTGGCCGCTTACCTTCGCAGCGGCATCGCTCGCTAGGTAGACGGCCAGTGGTGCGATCTTGGAGGCTTCCATCTTTTTCATTTTCTCGATCCGCGCCATGTTCTCTGGGGAATTGGCGGGAATTGTCGCCGTCATCGGCGTCCAGGCCCATGGAGCGATGCAGTTCGATCGCACGTTGAATTTCGCCATATCCAGGGCAATGGACTTCGACAGACCCGCGATCCCCATTTTAGCGGCCGAATAGTTTGCCTGGGCGAGATTGCCGATGAGACCGGAGGTGGACGTCATGTTGACGTAGCTGCCGCCCGATTGCGCTTTGAAGTGAGGGGCAGCGGCCTTGGAGACGTAGAATGATCCATTCAGGTGGACATCGACGACCGCCTGCCATTCCTCGAGCGACATGTTGAAAAACATCCGATCGCGGACGATGCCGGCGTTGTTCACGACGCAATCGATGCGACCAAACGTGTCCAGTGCAGTTTGAACGATGTGCGCCGCGCCCTGTGGATCGGCCACGCTGTCGGTGTTCGCCACGGCTTTTCCGCCGGCCGCCGTGATTTGCTCGACGACCTGTTGCGCAGCTGGCCCCGTATCGGACTTGCCCACGTCATTGACCACTACCTTGGCGCCGCCGGCGGCGAATGCCAGCGCGAAGTCGCGACCGATGCCGCCGCCGGCACCGGTCACGATCACCGCTTTATCTTGGACCATATTGCTCAAGGCGTTTGCCTCCCTGGGTTCCCGTCCCGGACTACCGGTCGGATAATTGAACATTGTGCGGTATTATGAACGGCCTGAGTCCGGCGAGTCAATCTCGGATGTCGGTAATTCGATGGCACCGTTCCAAACTCTGGTGCCGTCTCGCGATGCGCCGCTCGCGATTGATGCGGACGGGCCTTCAACTTCGTCATAAAGGGGTAAGAGATTGATTTCACTTTGCATTTGGTCATAGCATTCCGGACCACTGAACGGTCTGCCGGCTCGCGGAAAGCCGGCTGGCCATTGGTGAGGCAACGGAGCACGTCATGACCGCAAAGTCGGAAAGGCCTGTCGCCCTGGTAACGGGCGGAAGCCGCGGAATCGGATTGTCCATCGCGGCGCGCTTCGTGCGCGACGATTTCGAGGTGATGATCGTGGGGAGAGAGCGGGGTCCGCTGGCCGCCGCTGCCGCGCAGTTGGGTCCACGGGTCAGCCTCGAGGCTGCCGACGTATCGGTCCGCGCCGATGTGGAGCGAATTGCGACATCGATCGCGGCGCGCTATGGGCGGCTCAACGTGCTAGTCAACAATGCCGGTATTCTCGAGACGGTATTGATTGGAACACCGCTCGCACAGGCGGAGGCCATATTCGATCGAGTAGTGGATGTGAGCCTGAAAGGCGCATTCTTGCTGTCGCACGCCCTCGCGCCACTATTAGTTGCGCCGGGCGGCCGCATCGTCAATTTGGGTTCCGTGGTCGCGCAGAGCGGCGCCTCCGTCGCCGGATACACGGCATACGCGCCGGCCAAGGCCGGCCTACATGGATTGACGCTGTCGCTGGCCCGGGAACTGGCGCCGCGCGGCATCAACGTGAATACGGTGGCGCCGGGCATGACGGCGGAGACCGGCCAAACCTCGGACTGGGACGAGGCCCGTATCGGCGGCATACTCGCCCAAGTTCCCCTGAAGCGGCTGGGGACAGTGGAGGACATTTCCAACGCGGTCGCCTGGCTGGCGTCCCCGCAGTCATCGTACGTGACGGGCATGACGCTCCCGGTGAATGGCGGCTGGCGGTTCTACTGAACCGACCGCCGGGTCAAGTCTTCCATTGAACGTCGCCGCGCAATTTGCGCGCAGCGAGAGCTTCGCGCTCCAAAAAGATATTGTCGGCGAGCGTGGTGAGTGAACCGCGCTCCAGAACCTGTTTGGCCGTGCGCAACAATGCCGGGTCATGCCGCGAAATGCTGTCGGCAAGAGCCGTGCTGCGCTCCAGCAGGGCATCGTGCGGCACCACTTCGTTGACGAGGCCGATACGAAGTGCGGTGGCCGAATCGATGGGCTCGCAGGTGAAGCTCAACTGCTTGGCCCATCGGTAGCCGACCGCGTGCGGCAGCCTGGAACTCATTCCGCCGCCCGCTAGTGTACCGATCCTCGAATGCGTGTCCCCGAATTTTGCATTTTCGGAAGCAATCAGGAAGTCGCAGCCGAGCGCCAACTCGAGGCCACCCGTCATCGCCGCGCCGTTGATGGCTCCGATCACCGGCTTCTCCCGCCGCGGCATGTCATTGAGAAGCAAACCGACTTCCTGTCGCGGAGAGGCGGGATCGGCGAACGCCTTCAGGTCGAGCCCCGCGCAAAAAGCAGGATCCGTCCCCGTGAGGATGAGCACCCGCAAAGCGTCATCCAGGTCGAACTCTCGAAGGGCCGCAAGCAGCGCGCGGGTCAAGTCGATGTCCAGGGCATTGCGAGCCTGCGGCCGGTTCAAGGTCAGCCGCAATACTGCGCCGTCGCGCTCGGTCAGCAGATTTTCGCGATTCATCGCCATACCTCAGATTGCCAGGCGCCTGGCGCCTGCTTCCGTGCGAAGGTGCTGCAGCCGGCTCATGGCCGCCGCGGCGTCATCGATGAGGCGATCGAAAATCGCTTCGACCGGCTGGATCTCGTCCGCGAACACCACGGCCGGGCCGAAGTCGAGCATGCCCTTGCTGGGGTCGCCCGTACGGTACGACTCAATGGCCAGAGCCCCGGACACGTGCGCCCGGTATTGTTCAAAATCCGTCACGCCGCGGTCATCGAGAGCGGCGACCGCGCGTGCCGACTCGTTGCTGAACACGCGATGGTGATCGCGGAGCGCCTTTTTGACGACGACGCTTTCGGTGCCGTCCGCCGCGACGATCATTTCCTTGTACTTGCGGTTGACCCACATTTCTTCCGACACCAGCATGCGTGAACCGATCACCACGCCCTCGGCGCCCATGGCGAGTGCCGCGGCAATCTGCCGGCCGGTGCCTATTCCTCCTCCGATCACCACCGGAAGATTGACGGCAGCTGGCCCGTGGGCGGCCTGTACCATGGTGCCGATCTGATAAACGCCAGGATGTCCGCCGCATTCGGCGCCGACGATAATGACCGCGTCCACGCTCAGCCGCTGGGCGGTGACGGCATATTTGACTGCGGGCACCTTGTGTAGAATCTTGATTCCGGCTTCCCGCAGCGACGGAATGACAGCTTCCGGGCTGGCACCCGCTGTCTCGACGCACGAAATGCCTTCCTCACACAGGACTCGAATCTGTTGCTTGGCGCGTTCCAGGCCCCCCGCCTGCCGCGAGATGTAAAGATTGACGCCGAAGGGCTTGCCGGAGGTCAAGGTGCGGCACAACCGAAGCTCCGCCCGGAATTCCTCCGGGTCGCTCCAGCCCAGCGCCATGATGAATCCCATTCCGCCCGCATTCACCACCGCCGCCACGTAGCGTGCGTCCGACACGCCGGGCCCCAGGCCGCCGCACAAAATGGGGTGCGCGATGCCCAGCAAATCTGTGATCCGGGTATTGAAGAGAGGCTCACGCATCGAGACCTGGTGCCGCAGCGCCACAGCGCGTCCGAATGGCCATCGGCGCATCCCATCGCATGCCGCAGTATTCATCGCCAAAATTCTGATTTTCGAACGACGTTCAGATTATATTACCACGTGGCGCTGGTCAATGCCGGGGTCTCCGGCATCGATCGGGGTGGAGTCCAGTCGCACAGAGTTGTCAATCATGAACTTCGATCTCACTGACGAACAGGCAATGTTGCGCGATGCGGCGCGGCGTTTTGCCGGTGAACACTATTCCTTTACGCAGCGTCGTAGCCTGCTGGCAACCGGAGACGGCTTCAGCCATGCCGCATGGCAGGCTTATGCGGAAATGGGATGGCTCGGCCTCGAACTTCCGGAGGCCGTCGGCGGCCTCGAATGCTCGTTCGTCGAAACGGTCTTGCTGATGGAAGAGTTCGGCCGCGTGCTCGCGCTGGAACCCTTTGCGTCGTCGGCGATTCTGTGTGCAGGAATCGTCAACAAGTCTGGAAACCAGCCGCAGCGCACGACTTTGCTGCAGTCCCTCATCGAGGGTCGTGTCTTGCTGGCGCTGGCGCACAGTGAGGCCGGCGACCGCTATGCTCGAGGTCCAATGCGCAGCGGCGCAGTGTCCACCGCCGACGGCTTCGTGCTCAACGGCGAGAAGACGTTGGCATTCGACGCGCCGTCGGCGGATCACCTCGTGGTATCGGCGCGATTCGAGGCAGGCATGGGTCTGTTTCTGGTACCAAAGAGCGCCTCCGGTTTGCGCGTGGATGGCTATCGCCTGATCGACGGCACGCAGGCGGGCGATGTCGTGTTACGCGACGTCCGATTGCCGGAATCGGCTCTACTGATCGAGCCCGCACGGGCGATCGAGGTGCTAGAGGAGGCTCTCGATCGAACGGTGCTCGCGCAGATCGCCGAAGCCTTGGGGGCCATGGAGGCAGTGCTCGAAATGACGAATATCTATCTCAAGCAGCGCGTGCAGTTCGGTCAGACCATCGGCAAGTTCCAGGCACTGCAGCACCGTATGTCGGAGATGTTCATCGAAGTTCAGGAAACCCGATCCGCGCTATATCGCGGCATGGCTCATTTGGGCGCAGAGCCGGCGGTGCGCGCGACAGCAATATCCGCCGCCAAAGTGGTGGCGGGCAATGCCGCGAAGTTCGTAGGAACGCAGGGCATTCAGCTGCATGGCGGCATCGGCATGACTGAGGAGTATGCCGTCGGCCATTATTACAAAGGGCTGGTGGTGTTCGAAAAGCGCTATGGCGATTGCGATTTTCATACCGGGCGATTCATGCGGAGTGCGGCGGGTTGAGCGGTGTGTAGATTGCGCTCTTGTCTTGACGACCTAAGTGCAGTGGTTTACATTTTCGAACGATATTCAAAGTATCACCATTAGCGGACACTAACAGGAAGCAGTCGATGATCCAAGCTGCCTTTCATCCTGCATCCGGCGGGTCGTCCGCCGGCGGTTCGAGATGAACCTGGAGTACACCGCCGCGGATCACGCCTTTCGCCAGGAAGTGCGGCATTTTCTCCATGAACAGCTGCCGCGCGATATGGCGGCCCGCACCTACGCCGGCTTCACGCCGCCCGCCAAGCAGGATCTTAGCGACTGGAATCGAATTGTGTACGACAAGGGCTGGGCCGCCCCCCATTGGCCGGTTGAATACGGCGGCACCGGCTGGACTCCCGTACAGCAGCATATCTTCGAGGAAGAATGTCATTTGGCATATGCGCCGGACCTGAGTTGGCAGGGGCTACGTTTGCTCGGTCCCGTGCTGTACACCTACGGCACGGAAGAGCAGAAGCGGAGACACCTGCCGCCGATATTGAGAGGCGAAGTCTTTTGGGCGCAGGGCTTTTCAGAACCGAATGCCGGGTCGGATCTCGTCTCCCTCAAAACCCGTGCGGTGCGCAACGGCGACCACTATCTCGTGAACGGCCAGAAGACCTGGAGCAGCGAAGGCCACTACGCCGATTGGGGCTTTTTCCTCGTACGCACCGAGATGACTGAAAAGCCTCAGCGGGGCATTTCATTTTTGCTGATCGACCTACGCACGCCGGGGGTTACCGTGCGTCCGATCACGATGATCAACGGTGCACACTATGTGAATGAGATTTTCCTGGACAATGTCGTGGTCCCCGCCGAGAACTTGGTGGGAGAGGCCGGCAGAGGCTGGGACTACACGAAATTCCTCCTGGAGAACGAACGCACCAGCAGCGCCTTCATCTATTTTTCGAAACGCGAACTACAGCGCGCCAGGCAAATCGCGCGAACTGAAAGCCAGGGCGGCATCCCGCTCGCGGAGCGGCCCGAATTCGCCCGGAGAATTGCCGCCGTGGAGATGGACCTTCTGGCGCTGGAGTGGTCGGTGCTGCGTTTGCTGGCGGACGAAAGGAATCCTTACCATCCGACGGCGGTTGCATCCGCTCTCAAAGTTCGTGGCTCGGAATTGCAGCAGCGCGTAACAGAACTGCAGACAGACCTGCTCGCCGAGCGAGCGTTGCGGGAGATTCGCGCAGGGGATGCCCCCGTGGCCGGTGGATCTCCGGCCGACCTCTGGCCGCACTACGTCGCCGGACGGATGTCGACCACCATGCACACGAGAGCCGTGACCATCTATGGAGGCGCGAAGGAGGTCCAGAAAAACATCATCGCAAAGCTGGCTTTCGGGTTGTAGTCCGGCGATGTCGCCGCGGCGATCGGGAGATTCGGCGCGCCTCGGGGCCGCGGCGCCGAATTGACCCAGGCGGCGCGGTCATATAATCTGAATGGCGTTCATATAAAGGAATCTCTGCCGTCGTCGAGGGGATTACCGGCAGCTGGCGCCCTGAATTCGGAGAGCTCTCGATGGATGTCACATCGTACAAGGCAATCACATTTCGCCGCGACGGACACGTCTTGCATGCCACGTTCAATCGTCCGGATACGATGAATGCGGTGGATCCCGAGATGGAGGATGATCTTTCGCGAATTTTTACCGAGGTGGGAGGCGATCCGGACACCCGCGTGCTGGTGTTGACCGGGGCGGGACGCGCGTTCAGCGCAGGAGGCAATATTGAACACATGCAGACGGTGATCGACAAACCCGAGTTGTTTCTCGATTCGATGTCGCGCGCGAAACATCTCATCCACTCCATCATCGACTGCCCGAAACCCATCATCGCCAAGGTCAATGGCGCGGCCGTCGGACTCGGCGCGACGATTGCCCTGTTTTGCGACTTGATCGTCGCCGCCAACCACGCGAAATTCGGGGATCCGCATGTCAAGGTCGGGTACGTGGCCGGCGATGGCGGTGCCGTGATCTGGCCGCAGTTGATCGGTTATGCGCGGGCCAAGGAATATCTGCTGCTGGGGGACACGTTGACGGGCGAGGAGGCGGCGAAAATCGGCCTCATTACGCGGGCTGTGCCGGCCGAAGAGCTCGACCAGGTCGTCGATACCTACGCGCAACGCCTGGCCGGCGGCGCGGCGCGCGCAATCCAATGGACGAAGCTCTCGATCAATATCGGCCTGAAACAGTTGGCGACCTCCATACTCGACGCCTCGATCGCCTATGAAGCGCTCAGTAATGTTACCAAGGATCACCAGGAAGCCGTCAACGCGTTCCGCGAGAAGAGGGCGCCTCGGTTCACGGGAGAGTGAGTGTGCTCAGACCACCGGCGCGATTAGACCCGTAGAGGTTGGCGATGCGTTCGAGTTCCAACGCGATTCAGACGCTCCGGGATCTGGTCGACCGTAATGCTCATTTGCACGGTGAGGATATCCAGCAGATCTTCGGCGAAAAACGCAGCACTTTCGCGCAATACCGCACTAGATCGCTATCGCTCGCCAGCGCCGCATTCAAGGCCGGATTGCGGGTTCAGGATCGACTGTCCATCCTGGCGATGAACTGCCCGGAGTACATGGAAGTGATCGGCGCCGCTGAAGTCTCACCTTTTATCGTTGCGCCCGTCAATTACCGTCTCGCCGCGCCCGAGATCCTCTATATGCTGCGCGACTCGGCGCCACGACTCTTGATTTTTGAAAAGCAGTACGAACCCATCGTTGATGCATTGCGGTCGCAGCTACCGAGCATCGAACACTTCGTTTGCATTGGCGCGCCCGCTCCCCACTGGGCGGATGAATATGAAATGTTTCTGTCGACGGGGTCACCCGACGGACCGCCGCTGCGGCCTCAATCCACGGACATTCATAGCATTTTGTATACCAGCGGCACTACCGGACGGCCGAAGGGCGCGATGTTGACGCATGAGGGTGCCTTGGGGGTCTCCGAAGCCTGGGCTTATGAAATAGCGGCGGACATCGGCGACAAGGTGCTGTTGTCAATGCCGCTTTTCCACATTGGCGCAAGGTCGCAAGGCCTGGCGGTGGCCTATCGTGGTGGGACTTTGGTGGTGCACCGCAGTTTCGATGCCCGCGAGGTCGTGCGTACGATCGAACGCGAGAGAATCACCCAGGTCCACCTGGCTCCCACGCTGGTGCAGCAGGTGCTCGATTTGTCCGACATCGATCAATACGACCTATCCTCGATCAAGACGCTGAACTACGCCGCCGCCCCCATGCCGTTGACGATATTGAAACGCGCGATGAAGCGATTCGGCAATGTGCTTATCAACGGTTTCGGTCAAACCGAAGGTGGCGGCACTTCATTGCGCAAGAGGTATCACCGTCCGGAGGGCTCCCCCAAGGACCTGAAACGGCTCACTTCCATCGGCCAGACCGTCTTTGATACAGAGTTGCGCATCGTGGACGAATTGGACGGCGAAGTGCCAATCGGCGTTGTTGGCGAGATATGCTTCAAATCGAGTCAATCAATGATCGGTTACTGGAACAACTCGGTTGCCACGATCGAGGCGCTGCGCGGCGGCTGGTTGCACACTGGCGACATGGGGTACGTCGACGAGGATGGATTCGTCTACCTTGCCGACCGTAAGAAGGACATGATTATCTCCGGCGGGGAGAACGTGTATAGCCGCGAAGTGGAGGAGGCATTGATGTCGCATCCGGCGGTGATGGATGCGGCGGTCATTGGCGTGCCTGACCAACGCTGGGGCGAGGCTGTGAAAGGCGTGGTCGTGTTGAAGCCCGGCGTCGCACTGACGGCGGAGGCTCTGATCGCGCACGCGCGGAACGTCATCGCGGCTTACAAGTGTCCCAAGACTGTGGAATTCGTCGGCGAGCTGCCGCGGCTGCCCAGCGGCAAGGTCAGCAAGCTCCGCTTGCGCGAACTCTATCGGTGACCGGCGACCCGCGGTGAGGCGACCATGACGAATAGGACTCTTCTTGCCGATTGCGACGAATACGTTTACGCGGTCGGACCCGCCATCAATTGGAACGAGAGTAGCATCGTCAAGTCGCAGACCAAATGGCTCGCCGCGGGCCGAGTTGGTTTCGGCATGTGCGAGTATCACGACCTCATGATCGAGGGACTGCCCGTGGGAATCGACGATTGAACCCGACAGGGCCGACGCCCGGGCTCGATCTCGCTCCGCTGGAGCGTTGGCTTTCCACTCACATGCCGCAAGCGCGCGCGCCGTTGCAGTTCGAACTCATTGCCGGCGGCCATTCCAATATCACCTATCGCATGATCGACGCGGCCGACACCCGATTCGTGCTGCGGCGTCCGCCCCTGGGCACGCAGCCCTCGAGCGCACATGACATGGCGCGCGAGTATCGCATCCAGTCGGCGCTGCGCTGCACGGCGGTTCCGGTCCCCCGCGTCGAAGTACTGTGCGAGGATCCGCGGGTCATGGGCGCGCCTTTTTACGTGATGCGGTACGTAGAGGGGACGGTCATCGACTCACCGAGCAGCGTTGCTGCGACCCTGCCGGCGCCCGCCGCGCGCCGCGCGGCAGCGGACGACGTGGTCAAGACGCTGACTGCGATCCATGGTGTGGACGTGGACGCGGTGGAGTTGGGCAGTCTTGGCCTGCGCAATGACTTCGTCGCGCGCCAAATTGAAAGAATGCGCCAGACCTGGGAGAAGGTGCGAACGCGCGATGTGCCGATCATCGACTCCTTGCACGCACGATTGGTGCGCCATCGGCCGCCTCAGCGATATACCGGTCTGGTGCACAATGACTATCGCATTGGTAACCTCATATTGAGCGCCGGAGGGAAAGTCAATGCGGTACTCGACTGGGAATTGGCTGCCGTCGGCGACGTCCTTGTCGATATCGCCGCCCTAATCAACAATTGGGACGGGCCGGACGATGCAGGGCCCGACGTCTGGATGCGGCCCGCGCCTACGCGCGCGGGCGGCTTCCCGGATCGAGGTGAAGTCGTGGCGAACTATGCCCGCCTGTCGGGGTACGACCTTTCGGACCTCAATTACTATCGTGCGCTGTCGTATTGGCGGATCGCCATCATCGGCGAGGGCATGAAACGCCGTTACGAATCGGGCGAGATGGCCGCAAACGTCGCCAGCATCGACGCAATCGCGAAGCGGGTACACGGCCGTGCCGAACTGGCCCATTCGTTCCTTGGCGCCTGAAGTGTCGACGCGTGTCAGGCGTATGCGTGCATTTCGCGATACTGCGAGAAAATGCTGCGGATGGATGCCTCGGTGATGCCCCAGGATTCGATGTCGTAGCGATGCTCGCCGTGCTTGGTCGTCGGATCCGCGCGCACCCAGTCGCGCATGCGGGCTTCCGCCGCCGGCGAGAGCGACAAGTCGAACTTTTCGTAGATGGACCGAACCGTACTCATGGGATCTCGATGGAAGCGGCGATGGTCAATATCGGTGAATTGGGACTCCCGCTGCGCGCGCGCTGTCGCGGCGCCATCCAGGGCCGCGCGCCAGTAGCGGCACTCGCGCGGTCCGATCACGCGCCGTTCCGTGTGGCCGCCCTCGTACATGGCGCGCGCCATATACAGCGTGCTGCACAGCGAGGGGATGGCCGCCACCGGATCGCGATGGGTGTGAATGACCAAGGCATCGGGGAAAACAGCGAACAAGGCCTCCAATTGGGCGATGTGGCCCGGATTCTTCAACAGCCACCGCTTCTGCGGCTCGGCAGTTCCGATCAAGCGAAGCACATCGGCATATCGGTGGTATGACGGAATCTCCGATTGCGCGAAGAACCATTCGTCGTAACTTGGTACGCAGATCGCCGAACCGAAACGGTTCGAGACGAAACTCTGACGCAGTATGTCCAAGCATTCGCCAACTTCGTCCGCGACCATGTCGTGCGCCTTGCGCATTTGCGGCATGGCAGCGAAAAAGGCATCCAGTCCCGCCACCGATGCTTGAAAGGCGGGGTTGGCCGGCCATGTGGAGCGAGGCGGCCGAATCATCGGATAGTCTGTGAGCCAGTGCTCCAATCCTTGGAACTGCGGATCCATGGAAAGCAATTTATGAAGTGCCGTGGTGCCGGTGCGCGGTATGCCGGTAATCACCAGGGGCGAGCGAATGGGCGGAGCATGCGCGGGAGGGGAGTGGGCGAAACCGCGCTGGGCATACAGTCGCGCGACCAAGGTTCCCAATACCGTGCCATAGGCGAAATTGGAGCCAACCTCGGTGAATGTCGTGTCTTGGTCGAATGCCCGCAGCAGAAGCCGCAGTCCTGTGCGATAGGCCGCGGGTCCGAAATCGGAATATTGCGCGATCTCGGCAGCGCGAGCGTGCAATTCCACCTCGAGGTCGACAAATTTTGTTTTGGTCATGGCCGCAACGCAGGGAGACAGCGGATCCTGTACAGTTTATATTGGCGAACAGGATTTATATTTTCGAACGTCCAGTATATTGTTCCAGCGCGTCCAATACAACGGTAAGGGACATGAGGAAATAGCGTGGCCGAAAAGAAGTTGAAGGTGGGCATCATCAGTGCCAATTGGAGCCTCAAGGTTCATGGGGCGGCGTGGCGTCTCTTTCCCGACGTGGAGGTGGCGGCCATTTGCACCGCCCATCGTGAAACCGCCGAAGCAGCTGCCAAAACATTTGGTGTTCCCCGTGCCTACTGGAATGTCGCCGACCTGGTCGCCGATGGAGATCTGGACATCATCGACGTGGGTACCCGTCCGGCTTTCCGGCATGCCATGGTGATGGCGGCCCTTGGCGCGGGCAAACACGTCTACGATGCCCTGCCATTCGCCGTCAATGTGACTGAAGCGGACCAGATGCGTGACGCGCAACTCGCCGCAGGCCGAGTCGGTGTCGTCGATGCTCAATTCCGGTGGGTTCCCGCGGCCCGGCACATGAAGAATCTCATCGATTCCGGCTTCATCGGCAAGCCATTGGGGTTCAACGTACAACTGTTCCTGCCTCTGAATCGGCACGACGGTTTCGTCTATCCGCACAGCGTCTATCCTGGCGGCGGCGTCGATCCGTATAAATGGCTCGCCGAGAAAGAGAGCGGAGGCAGCGCGTGGCGCAATTTCGGCACGCATTCCATGCTGCTGCTGACCCATTTGCTGGGCGTAATCGACGATGTTTCAGGCTGCGTGGCCAGGGGTGTCGAGCGTTGGGACATTCCCGACGGCTCCGTCATCATCCCGCAAACTGAGGATCTCGGCTCGGCGGTGCTCCGCCTGCGGAGCGGCGCCACGGGCACGGTGCAAGCCGCCTGGTGCGTCCCGGACACCGCGGGATTTCGGTTGGAGGTGTGGGGCGATGTGGGCCGTCTGCTGCTGGAGGATCCGCGATTTGGCGATGGGATATCGGCCCGACTGTATGCGGGCGATGCGCGGCCGCGGCCTTACGGCGATCTTGCAGGGTCCTGGTTGGATATTCCGGAGGATCTGTTCATCGTGCCCGGCACCTCGATCACGAAGTCCGCTGCGCCACCTTATATGGTCTCCATGGGTCTGATGTTCCACGACATGATACGCACCATCCGCGACGGTGGAGCAGGTTCGCCCAGTTTTTCCGAAGCAGCGCACGTGCAACGAGCGGTCGAGGCCGTCATCGTGTCCCATCGCGAACGCCGCTGGGTGCGGCCGGCCGAGCTCTAGCATCCTGCGGGCATTGCGCCCGAACACGAACGATCCTATCATGCATGAGTGCATATGTGAACGTCATGCGGATTATTGAATGGGAGCGCGGCCGGTGTTGCGAGCGGTAGTGGAATCTTCGCCCCCGGTTGACGACATGCCCGCACGCTGGCGCCGCGGATCGCTCGCCGGCATTTACGCGGCACTGCTTATAACTGCCGCCGTCTCCTCGTCGGGGATTACGGTGATTTACAACGCGCTGCCGACTCTGCAGCGCAGTTTTCCCGGCCAGCCGGCTCTCGCGTGGGTGGTGACCATTTATTGGCTCGCATCCGCAATCGCCGCCGCGGTCTGCGGGCGCCTGGGCGACCTGCGTGGGCGGCGCCAGGTACTGGCCGTGGTACTTGCATTGTGTGCTTGCGGCGCCCTCACGGCCGCGTTTTCGCACAGTCTTCCGTGGCTGATTGCGGGGTGCTTCATTCAAGGGGCCGCGAGCGGCATCACGCCGCTCGCCTTGGGGATTTTCCGGGAAAACCTTCCACCTGAGCGCGTTCCGGTGGCCGTCGGCGTGCTGGTTTCGGCGGGTACCGTTACCGCCGGAGTCATTTTCGTCGTTTCGGGCATGGTGATAGACCGCTTTTCGTGGCCGGCCGGGTTTCTGTTCAAAGTCGTACTGTCGATGGTGGGATTGATCGGTTTGTTCGTCTGGGTGCCGAAGTCCAAGCCTCAGCCCGGTCCACCCGTCGACATGGTCAGGGGCCTGCTTTTCGCCCCGGCCCTTGCGGCGATCTTGGTCGGCGTTCAGCAATTGCGCGCCTGGGGTCCGACTGATATCCGAATCTGGGTACTGATCGCCGGTGGTTCGATGTTGCTCGTCGCTTGGGCGAGGTACCAGCTGCGATCTCCCCAGCCATTGATTGGTCTGCGAATTCTTGCGAATCGGCAGGTCGTGCTGGCGAACGTCTGCTTCATCGTGATCGTTCTCGGTACGATTCAGCTGGGCCAGATATTGTCGCTGTTCTTCCAGCAACCGCTATGGACCGGTACCGGCTTGGGCTTGAGCGCAACGGGATCGGGCTGGATGCATCTGTTGTTGGATGCGTTCTCGATGATCGCGGCACCATGCAGCGGCAAAATCGCCCTTCGTTACGGGGCCAAGCGCGCCGCTCTGATCGGCTTCGCTCTCATTGCCGTGGGCTGGACCAGCCTTGCGGTATGGCATGGCGATAGGCTTGTCACGTTGACCGGCTCGGCGGTGGCATTGAGCGGCTATGCGGCGACTGCGACAGCGCTCTACAATCTCATCTTCGAGTCCGTGCCCGAACGGCGCACGGGTGAGGCCACAGGACTGACCTATGTGCTATTCACGGCGTTCTTTGCCGTCGGTGCGCAGGTTATCTTCGGCTTGCTGGGAACCAGCCGCGTGACCGACGCGATTCATGGTCGCCTCGATTTTCCGTCGGATGCCGCATTCAAGCTGGGCTTCTTCTATATCGCGGCCACCGGCGTGGTCGGCTTATTGCTAGCGTCCCAGCTGCCGCGAAAGAAACAAATGGCTTCGGCGGAAAGGCAAAACCATTATGAAACGGGATCGTAACGTTACGTTGCATATGCGACTCTCCATAGTATGATAACGTCGTCTTCCACCGACCCGAGAGCACCGTGAATTTCGATTTTAGCTCCGATGATGAGGCGTTCCGCATCGAAGTCCGAACATTCTTCGCGACCAATCTGCCCGCCGAAATCGTTGAAGATATCCGGCGTTGGACGAATCCCAGGGTTGCAAATTACCGCATCTGGCAGCGCATCTTGGCCAAACATGGTTGGGGTGCACCGCACTGGCCGGTGGAATGGGGCGGAACGAATTGGAGCGCGATCCGCAAGCATATCTACATGGACGAGCTATATCGGGCCGACGCCCCGGACTTTTTCTGGCAGGGCACGCACATGCTCGCGCCGGTGCTCATTGCTTTCGGCTCGCAGGATCAAAAGGCGCGCTTTCTGCCGCGAATTCTGCAGGGCGAAGATTGCTGGTGCCAGGGATTCTCGGAGCCCAATGCCGGATCGGATTTGGTCAATCTGCGCATGACGGCCGTGCTCGAAGGTGATGAATATGTCATCAATGGGCAAAAGATATGGACCAGCGATGCGGCAGACGCTGATTGGGGCTTCTTCTTGGTGCGTACCGATCC
The DNA here is from genome assembly GCA_963799885.1 of uncultured Gammaproteobacteria bacterium. Classification (GTDB taxonomy): domain Bacteria; phylum Pseudomonadota; class Gammaproteobacteria; order Steroidobacterales; family Steroidobacteraceae; genus Bog-1198. The sequence goes on from CAWCYX010000014.1 coordinate 380,228, forward strand.
GACGGTCAAGCCGCAGCGCGGACTATCGCTCCTGACGGTGAAAATGGACACGCCCGGAGTTACCGTTCGACCGATCCGCTCCATCGACGGCCGAAACGATCTCAATGAAGTGTTCTTGGAAGGGGTGCGCGTGCCGCGCGATCAGCTCATCGGTGAGCCGGGAAAGGGCTGGACTTACGCGAAGTACCTGCTCGAGAAGGAGCGCACCGCCAGTGCCTTCCTGTATTTCAACAAGCGGAATTTCGACAAGGCCAAGGAGATCGCGCGCCGGGTCCGCGTCGACGGAGTGGCGCTGATCGACACCCCAACCTTCAGCGAGAAACTCGCGCTGGTCGAGTCCGATTTATTGGCGCTCGAATGGTCAGTGCTGCGTATCTTGGCGCAAGACGAGTATCGTTACGACATGAATGCGGTCGTTTCGGCGCTCAAAATCAGGGGTTCGGAGATGCAGCAAAGAGTCACACAGTTGCAGGTGGACGCATTGGGGCCCTTGTCGCTGCGACGCTATGTCCGGGATGAGTCGAGCGACGATTCTTTTCCTTCGCTCGCGGTGCGCCCGCCCTATACCATCGGTGCGAGCAGCCTATATCTCTTCGAAAGGGCTGCGACCATTTACGGTGGTGCCCGCGAGGTCCAGAAAAACATCATCGCCAAAGCAGCCTTCGGATTCTAGGCGATGGATTTCACGCTGTCTGATGAGCAGAAGATGTTGCGGCACGGTGCCGAGCGCTATCTGGCGGAGAATTACGACTTTGAGAAACGCAAGGCGCTCATCGAGCGCGACCACGGATTCAGCGAATCGCAGTGGCGTCAGTTTGCGGAGATGGGCTGGCTGGCGCTGCCCATATCAGAGGATTGCGACGGGTTGGGAGGAAGCTTCGTCGACATCACGCTCATGCAGGAGTTGTTCGGCAAGCGCCTGGTCCTGGAGCCGTTTGCGACCACGGCCATACTGAGCGCCTTCCTGTTGGATGGTTGCGAAGATAAGGAGTTGCGATCGTCCACGCTTCGAAGCATCGCGGCGGGCGATACACGGATAGCACTCGCCTGTAGTGAAGACGAATCGCGCTACGATCTCGCGCGGGTCTCCACACGTGCTCTGCCCGGTGATGGAGGATTCTCTCTAAGCGGACGGAAGATCGCGGTCTGGGATGCGACCTGCGCGCACCAACTCATCGTCTCCGCGGTGGTGGATGGCGAACCCGCGCCCTCGCTGTTTCTGGTGGCGCGTGACGCACGAGGTGTCGTCGAACATAGCTACCCTTTGATTGATTCGACGCACGCGGCCGATTACGACCTCGATGCGGCGCCCGCTACGTTGCTCATGGCCTCGGGGCGGGCGCTGCCCCGACTGGAGCACGCCGTGGATCGACTGGTGTTGGCGCGGGTGGCGGAGACGTTGGGCATCATCGAAATGGTGATGGAAATCACTGCCGATCAACTTCGAAGCCGATCGCAATTCGGGCAGACACTGTCCAAGTTTCAAGCATTGCAACACCGTATGGCCGAGATGTTTGTGGAGGTGCAGGAGACCCGATCGATACTTTATCGAGGCATCGCAATGATCGACGCCGCCGCCGGAGTCCGCGAGGCGGCGGTTTCGGTTGCCAAGGTGGTAGCAACCGGGGCCGGCCGCATCGTGGGTGCCCAGGGCATACAGTTGCATGGCGGAGTTGGAATGACGGACGAATATCCGGTAGGGCACTACTTCAAACGGCTGCTTTCCTTGGAGAAGCAATATGGCGACATGGATCATCATGTGAAGCGCATTGCGAGGTCGTATCGAGGCGCTGAATTCCGGGCGCGTTGACCGTCGCCGGACCGCGCGCCTATATTGACGCGACTGCCGTCTCATTGACTGCATACGTTGAATTAACGCATAAACGAGGCCACATCTCATGGGCAAATACTTTACCCCGATCGACGTCATCGAATTTGCGGTTCGCGAACGCGTTGCGCGCATCACGTTGAACCGGCCCGACAAGCGCAACGCGTTGAATGCGGCCATCGTTCAGGGATTGCACGACGCATTGACCGAGGCGGATGCACGGGATGATGTGAATGTCATCATTCTGCAAGGTGCGGGGAAGGACTTCTGCGCCGGGTATGATTTGGCCGGCGTATACGCGGGACGCAAGCAGGAAGCCGAAGGCGGTGCGCAGGATGATGTTCCCTACCGCACCAGCATAGGAACCTTCGACAATGACTGCTGGAGCTTGGAGTACACCCAGCGACGCACCATGGCATTGTTCGATCTGCACAAACCCGTGATCGCCCGGGTTCACGGCAATTGTCTGGCCGGCGGCACGGATCTCGCGCTCATGTGCGACATGGTCGTTGCGGCCGATGACGCCAGAATCGGGTTTCCGGCGACTCGCGCCAACGGCACGCCGCCAAATCACATGTGGTTCTATCACGTGGGGCCGCAGTGGGCGAAACGCCTGTTGATGACAGGGGACTCGTTGACGGGGCGGGACGCCGCGCGAATCGGCCTGGTATTGGATTCGGTGCCCGCGGACGCATTGGATGACGCGGTCGATGAGCTGGCGCGGCGCATCAGCTTCGTCGATGGCGAGTTGCTGGCCGCGCACAAGCGAATCGTTAATTTAGGCATGGAACTGTCCGGGGCCCGCACGTTGCAGCGTCTCGCGGCCGAAAGCGACGCCCGCGCGCACCTTTCGCAGGGGCCGCGTCGCACACAATTCAAGGCCGACATGGCCGCTCATGGGCTGAAGGAGGCCCTGAAGAATCGGGATGCGCCGTTCGGAGACGGCATGGTGAAGTTCCACGGGCCGACGGAGTGAGATCGCCATGACGGAAATCAATCTCGATCGTCCGGCGGAGGGTATTTTGCGCATAACACTCAATCGGCCGGAGGCGCTGAATGCGTTTACCTTCGCGATGTACACGCAACTCATCGGGATTCTCCGGTCCCTGGAACGGGACTCGAAGACGCGGGTGGTCATTTTGACCGGCAGCGGCAAAGGCTTTTGCGCCGGGCATGATTTGAGGGCCGCGGGCACCGTGCCTTGGATAGACGATCCTGAGATGGGAAAGGCCTACGCCAGCAAGCATTCCATCAGCGAGATCGGCTTGATACCCTCATTGATTCGCCATCTTCCCCAACCCGTGATCTGTGCGGTCAACGGCGCCTCCGCTGGAATCGGCTTTGCACTGAGCCTGGCGGCGGACCTGTGCATCGCCGCGCGCTCCGCAAAGTTTGTCAATTCCGTCCACAATGCGGGTACCGGGCACGAACTTGGCATTAGCTACATGCTGCCGCGTGCCATCGGCACGCAACGCGCCGCGGAATTGCTGCTGACGGCGCGGCCGGTGCTGGCGGAGGAAGCTGAACGGATTGGCCTGGTGTTGCGCGCCGTGGACGATGCGGCGCTCCAGGACGAGGCCCTCAAGCTGGCGCAGGCCATCATGGTGAATGTGCCCATCGGAATATGGCTCACCAAACAGTCCCTGTGGCTCAATCAAAATGCCGGGAGCCTCGAGGCGGCGATAGAAATGGAAAATCGCGCGGTGTTCATCGCTCAGTCCACGACCGACGCCGCGGAGAAACGTACTTCTTTTCTGGAAAAGCGCGCTCCCAAGTTTACCAACCGCTGAGAGATCGCAACATCATGACTGCCAATGCACTGAACCTGCCGGATGCGAAGGATCTCAACGTGCTCGACATCGAGCCAAAGGCGGAGCTGCAATCCTGCAACCACCTGCTCCAGGACTTCCCGGCGCTGCAACATTTCTACGAGAACAGCGGGTACATTCTGCTGCGCCAGGTTCTCGATGCGCGCTCGGTGGAGGAGGCGCGCGACGCGATGCTTGCGATTGCCGCGCGGCACGGGCTCGTTCGCCCGGGCGATCCGACCGGCATGTGGACCGGCACGGCGGCGCCGCCCATTCATGAGGAGAGCCCGGAGTACCGCGGTATCTCGCGCCGGATGTTCGACAATGCGCAAAACCTCGCCGTGATGGCGAAGGTACTCGGCGAGCCAGCGTCGATGATCCCAAACGTGCAGTATCGGCTCTATCCGCCGAACGGCCCGGTGACGATCGTGCACCAGGACGGCTTCTACAGCCCCGGCATCCACGACTACAAGCCGGTGTGGGTGACGCTCACGCCCTGCCAGCGGGAGGTCGGGGGCCTGATGGTCGCGATCGGGCAGAACAAGCGGGGCTATTTCCACAATCTCGCAAAGCCCACGCCATTTCCGGTGCCAGAAGGCGTGATCGACCCGTCGAGCTGGGCGACGACGGACTATATGCCGGGAGACGTGTTGCTGGTGCATCCCTACTCGCCGCATGCGAGCCGGCCGAACCGCTCGAAGCACCTGCGCGTGACCTTCGATACCCGCGTGCAGTCGGCGCGCAAACCGAGCGCGATGGGGGCAACAGTAATATCGGTGACGCCCGACAGCATTACAGTCGAGGCCGATGGCCTCGGGGTGCGCACCTATAGCGTCGGCGAGAACACGTTCATCCGCGTACTGGATCCCGGGATTCGCGAACCGTTCGCGCGATTCGCGCAGATCACGAAGCCAGGAATGCGCCTTCTTGTCGTGATCGACGGCGACCGAGCGGTGATGTTGCGCAAGGCCGCGGAGGCTTAAGTGTGGCTCGGGGCCGGGCGCGGCCGGCAGCGCGCGGCGCTCCGGACTGGTCGAATACGCTAAGGGGGGAGTTGCATGCGCAGCATCGCCATCAAAGTACAGGTAGCCGACTCGATCGGCGCAACCACACGGCAGCAGGTTGCGGGCACGATTTACCTACCTGAACGGCTCGAGTCCGGCCGGCGGCCGCTCATCATTTTTGCCTCGCCGGGCGGCGGTTACACGCAACACTACTTCAATATGAGCTTCCCGGGCCACACCGGGTATTCAGAGGCGGAATACCACACGGCCCGAGGCATCGTCTTCGTTGCCATGGATCATCTGGGAGTTGGAGAAAGCAGTATTGACCTAATCGACTCGCTCACGGTCGAAATGATCGCCGATGCCAATGACGCGTTCGTACGCGACGTGACGGGACGGTTGCGTGAGGGCTCGCTTACGAAGGATTTCGCCGCCTTATCCGATCCGTTCGTCGTTGGAATCGGACAATCCATGGGGGCGGGCATCACGACGATCATGCAGGGACGACGTAGAACTTTCGATGCCATCGCATCGCTCGGCGTCAGCGCAATCCACACTGTACTGCCGCAGCCGAGTCCGGAACTGTTTGCCGTATCGCGATCCATCTTCATGTTTTCGCGACAGACCCCGTTGCATGAGTTGTCGGTCAACATCACGTCCAAGCTGGTGCCCGATTTCGTCTATCCGTTCCATTTCGAGGACGAACCGGCCGACTTGATCAAGGCCGACATGGACGGCGGCTATCCCCATCGCCGGACGGCGCCGCAGTTCGGCAGCATGACCGTGCCGCGCTGCGCGGTGGCCATGAATTCGCCCGGTTTCTTTACGCCGGAAGTCGCACGTATCGTCGTACCGGTGCTCATTGCAGGCGGAGAACGCGATGTAATGCCGGACACCCGGCGCGAACCGACGGCATTCATCAACAGCAATGACGTGTCGGTTTTCATCGTGCCGAAGATGGCGCACATGCACAACTTCGCGAACACTCGCCGCCTGCTGTGGCAGCGCATAGCCGACTGGTCGATGATGCAGGCGGCGAGAGATCTCGCTTAATCCAGCGACACACAGCGGCATTTTGGGTTGGCGCTAGCGCGCCGGCAACAGCCGACGCCCGTTGTCGTACATGATGGCGCGGGCGGTGTCGGGCGCCAGCGACGTCAGTGCCTGCGCATAGAAATCGCGCGGCTCAGGCACTCCTTCCGCATGGGGGAAATCGGAACCCATCACGATGCAATCGGATGAGCCGATTTTCTCGACGACGCCTTTGACATCGTCTTCCGGGTACGCCACGACATAGCAGTGTTCCTTGAAAATCCTGCTGGGCCGCTCCTTGAGCTGACCGCATGGCCAAAAACCGTTCTTGGCCATGCCGCGCATCTTGTCCATCTTTTCCAGGAAGCCGGGCAGCCAATTGGAGCCGTTTTCTGCGCTGATGAGTTTGATGTTGGGGAATCGTTCGAAGAAGTTGTGGTAGATGATATTGGCCATGGTCATTTGCACCGGGATTTCGCTGTAGCAGAACATCCATTGCCACGCTGTTTGACCGGTGCGACGGGACTGGAGCGGGGTTTCCCCGAATGCGCGGATCAAGGGATGCATGAACGTGGCTTCGGAGACATGGAAGGCGACGATCATGCCGGCCTCATTCAGGCGCTGCCAGATGGGATCAAAATAGGGATCAGCAGGTGATTTTCCGTTGGCGGGTCCCATGGGCATGGTGACGATTCTTGCGCCTTTCTTGATTAAATCGTCCGCTTCCATGAGGGAAGTCGGCAAGTCCCACAGGCTCAGCAGCGGTGCCGTATAGATGCGTTCCTTGAAATTGAACTGCCAGCTTTCGTGCAAATATCGATTGTAGGCGTGCAACACGGCATTGCCGGATTCGTCCTGGTCGTAGTAGCCCACCGTGGCGATGAATTCGCCTGGATAGACGATCGCTCCTTCTACGCCGAAAGCGTCGAGCTTGGCGAGCCGTGCATCGCGATCGTATATTTCCGGAGTCGGTTTGATCCACCCCTCGACATTCGATTTACCCTCCTTCATGGCCTTGAGCCATTCCTTGAGTTTGCCCGGCGGGGGTACCAGGCCATCCTTGTTGGCCTCAGCGTTGTGCACCCGGCGATCGCCGATGTACAGGCCGAACTCGCCGTTCGGGCCGACCTTTCGCTGCAGCAGCCACTTGTCGTGGTATTTCTTCGGGAGATACTCCGCAAAGAAATCGAAGTCATGTTCGTGCACATGACTATCGCAGTCGAAGATTGGACCCCGGTAGGCCGTGTCGGCGGAATCGGTTGAATATTGTGTATTCATGGGCAGTCCCCTCGAGTAGTAAGGTCGCTGATGCGTATAGTTGAACAGGGTACATCATTGCGAATCGCGATTAAAGATATCTCGACAAAGCGGCGGTGTCTTGCAGATGGATACACGGCGACCCGGGCGGGCGCACAGCGTCGCCCGAAGGCTCGCGTCGGCAAGTTGGCGTAACCTTTTGTTTTTACGTGGTCATTCGGCAATTTGGTGCACCGGTTACGGCGGCGGGATTGCGAGGGCGGGCGTTCGCAATAATGGGCGGCTGGGACGTTGACAGTTGTGCGCATGTCGTTAGACTATACGAACGGTGTTCAGAAAACACCAAGCCATATCGTGAGTGTACCTCACCTTTCAATGACGAATTCCATTTCTTGAGCGGGCGGGCGGACGACTGCGCTGCGCCGGCCACGGGACTTCCAGAGAATGATCAAAATGCATGTTCATATGGACCGCGCACGCGCGACCACCGGCGCTCACCGGTCATGACAACGTGGGACGAGAGTTTCGATTTCGTCACGGTTGGCAGCGGCGGTGGGTCAATGTGCGCTTCGTTGTTGTGCAAGTCTCTCGGCAAAAAAGCGCTGATCATCGAGAAGCTGGACAAGATTGGCGGATCGACCGGATATTCGGGAGGCGTCTGGTGGCTACCCAATAACCCCATCATGAAGCGGGCGGGGGTGGAGGACTCGATCGAGCGCGCGCGCACGTATCTGAACGCGGTGGCTACGTATCACGGGCCGGGCAGCTCGGATGCGCGGCGCGAGGCATTCCTGCGAACCTCGCCGGAGCTCACCGATTTTCTCGAGGCCGCCGGGATGAAATTCCGCTACGCCGATGGATGGTCGGATTACTATGACACGTTGCCGGGAGGGGAGCCTCGCGGGCGTTCGCTGGTTGCTGATTTATTCGACATCAATCGTCTAAGTGGCTGGAAGGACAAGTTATCCATGTACCCCGGCATCCACATGCCCATGGGTTCGGAGGATTTTCCAACGTTGTTTCTGGCCAAGCGGACTTGGGCGGGAAAGCGTATGGCGTTGAGGCTGGCGTTGCGCATGCTCGGCGCAAAATTGCGCGGTCAGGATCTGCGCGCCAATGGCGCGGCCATTCAAGGCCGGATGTTGGAGATCGCGCTGCGGGAGGGCTTGCCGATTTGGACCGAAGCCCCCGTCCAGGATTTCATCATGGAGGGCGAACGTGTAGCCGGAGTGCGCGCGCTGCGCAACGGCCGCGAAATCAACGTGCAGGCGCGCTGCGGCGTACTCATCAACGCGGGCGGCTTTTCGCGGAGCCGTGAAATGCGTGAGAAGTATCAAGACAAGCCGAATCCGTGGCGCTGGACCAATGCGAATCCCGGCGACACCGGCGAGGCACTGCAGGCAGCGATGCGGCTGGGCGCGGCCACCGATTGCATGAACGAAGCATGGTGGGTGATTACCTCGCTGGCTCCGGGTGAGAAGATGCCGGAGGGCGCGGTCAATTCGCAGGGCGTGCCGATTCCTTTCATGCACCATCTCGATCTGTCCCTGCCGTTTTCGATGATGGTGGATCAGAACGGCCAGCGATTTTGCGACGAGGCCGGAGCCTATATGGAGATCGGTCAACGCATGTATGCACGCCATGCCGAGACCGGCAAGGCCGTGCCCAGTTGGCTCATCATGGACAGCCGGCAGCGGAAATTCTATCCATGGGGCACAGCCGCTCCCGGCAAAATTCCCCAAGCGTGGCTGGACACCGGCTATTTGAGGCGTGCTGATGGCATTGCGGCGCTCGCCGACCTGTGCAAGATTGACAAAGAGGGCTTGGCGCGTACGGTAACCCGGTTCAACGAATTTTGCCGGACCGGAGTCGACTCGGACTTTGGCCGCGGCAGCCGCGCCTTCGATCGGGCCCACGGTGATCCGACGGTGAAGCCCAATCCGAATCTTGGATCCATCGAACAAGGTCCTTTCTATGCGGTGGCCATGTATCCCGGCGATGTCGGGACTGCCGGCGGCCTGGTGACGGATGAACATGGGCGCGTGTGCCGCGACGATGGTTCCGTCATCGACGGCCTATATGCCACCGGTAATTCCACTGCCTCCGTGTTCGGCCGGTGCTATCCCGGCGCCGGTGCGAGCATTGCGGCCTCCTTTGTTTTCGCCTACCTCGCTGCCAGGCATGCGAGTGCGCGTTCGTGACGAGCGAGTGGCCCCAAAACCCGGAGAATCGCATGAAGCAGGATCAACTTCCCCCGCCTGAAGTACTGATCGATATCTATCGGCGCATGTCGCTGATAAAACAGAACGACGAAAGGTTTCTCTCCACGATCAAGGCCGGCAAAATCGTCGCTCCCTACTATTCCCCGCGTGGGCAGGAAGCGATTCCGGCCGCGGTCTCGGTGAACCTGGACGATTCGGATTATATTTGTACGATTTACCGCGGCTTTCACGACATGCTCGCAAAGGGTGTGCCGGTCAAGAACCTTTGGGCCGAAGTGGCGGGACGTGTCACGGGAACGTGCAAGGGCAAGGGCGGTCCCATGCACATTACCCATCCCGCGACCGGCGTCATGGTGACGACCGGCATCGTCGGCAGCTCCATGCCGATCGCCAACGGTCTGGCGCTGGCTTCGCAGATTCGCAATGAAAAGCGGGTGACGGTGGCGTATTTCGGCGATGGCGCGTCCAACATCGGTGCCTTTCACGAAGCCCTGAATTTGGCGGCCGTCTGGAAGCTGCCGGTGGTGTTCGTCTGCCAAAACAATGGATATGGCGAACACACGCGCTATGCCGTCGCCACCTCTGCGGCGCATGTTGCTGACCGTGCTGCGGCGTATCAGATGCCCGGGATCACCGTGGACGGCAACGATCCACTCGCGGTGTTCGCCGCAGCCAAGACCGCCATCGAACGCGCCCGAGCGGGCGACGGCCCGACGCTTCTCGAGGCAACGACGTTCCGTTTCAACGGCCACGTGCTGGGCGACGCCGATGCCTACATGCATAAGGGCGAGAAGGCGGCCGCCATGGCACACGACCCCGTTCCGAAGTTTCGTGCGTGGCTGCTCGAGAAGAAAGTAAGCGACGAAGCGCGGCTGGCCGCGGTCGAGGCGAAGATCGGCGCCGAGATCGACGAGGCGGTCGAATTCGCGCTTGCCAGCGCCAGCCCGGAACTGACCGAATTGGAGTCAGATGTTTTTGGTGAGGAGTCTTACGCATGAATGCAAAGGTCGCGGCGAAGCCGACATTGAACACGATTCAGGCCGTGAATATGGCGCTCGAGGAGGCGCTGCGAACCGACCCCAACGTCATCCTGCTCGGCGAGGACATTGCCGACGCCGAGGACGGTGGCGTCGTCGGCGCCACCAAGGGACTGTCGAGTAAATTCGGCACGACGCGTGTCCGTACCACTCCGATTTCCGAACAGGCGATCATCGGCGCTGCGATCGGGGCGAGCATCGTCGGCATGCGTCCGGTCGCCGAGATCATGCTGATGAACTTCACCACCGTTGCCATGGACATGATCGTCAATCACGCCGCGAAGCTGCGCTTCATGTCGGGCGGCCAGACCCATGTTCCCATCACCATACGCACCATGACGGGGGCCGGCTTCGGCACCGGTGGTCAGCACGCCGACTATCTCGAGGCGTGGTTCGCGCACACGGCCGGGATCAAAGTCGTCGCACCATCGTGCCCCGCGGATGCGTACGGTCTGCTGCTATCGTGCATCTTCGATGACGATCCGTGTCTATTCATCGAAAACATGCCTTCCTATTGGGTTCCGGGGCCGGCGCCGGAAGCTGGCGTGCGGATCCCCTTGGGTAGAGCGCGCGTCTTGAAGGCGGGAACCGACGTGACGCTCATCAGCTATAGCCGCACCGTCTCGGATTGCGTCGCCGTCGCCAACAAGTGCGAGGCGGACGGGATCAACGCGGAGGTCGTCGATCTTCGCACCGTGGCACCATACGATGCCGAGACCGTATTGAAATCCGTGGCTAAAACCCGGCGAGCCGTGATAGTTCACGAGGCTGTCAAACCGTTCGGCGTAGGCGCCGAGATTGCCGCCCGTATCAACGAAGAGCTGTTCGGCCAACTGTTGGCGAAAGTCGAGCGCGTGGGAGCGTACTTTGCTCCCGTGCCCTTTGCGAAACCGCTGGAGACTGCATTCGTGCCCACCCAGGCGCGAATCGAAGCTGCCGTGCGGGCGACTCTCAAGAAATAGGCCGTGACATGAGCGCGAATGATCGAGTGAAGGCGGCCATCGACGAAGCGGTCGGCGCGGGAAGGGAAATCGGTGTGCAAGTCGCCGCCTATCATCGCGGCAAGCTGGTGATCGACACTTGGGGGGGATTGGCGGATCAGGGAGCCGGTCGAGCCGTTGGCGGCGACACGCTTTTTAATGTGTATTCGGTGACGAAGGCCGTGGCGGCTACCGCGCTGCACTTGCAAGCGGATCGCGGATTGATCGACTACGATGCGCCGGTGGTACGTTACTGGCCGGAATATGGTGCGCACGGCAAGGAGAAAACCACGGTGAGGGACGTGCTCACGCATCGAGCTTGCGTACCGCAGATGCCGGCCGAAGTGACGCCGGAACTCATGTGCGACTGGAACTGGATGACTCGCGCGATTGCGGATTTGACGCCGCTGGCCGAACCCGGCACGAAGACCTTGTACCTTTCCATGACCTTCGGTTGGATCGTCGGCGAGCTGGTGCGTCGCACGGACCCATCGCGCCGGACGCTCGGCTGCTTCGTTCGCGACGAGATCGCCGTCCCGCTCGGTATAGCGGATCTATGGATCGGAGTGCCCGACGAGGCGGTGCCGCGCATTGCCAAGCAATATGATGCCATGGCGGTCGTACCGCCTGAGCATTTGCCGCCGCTGTTTGCCGCTTCGATGCCCCCGCAGGTGGCTTTGACGCCCGTCGCTTTTGAACGCCCGGACGTGCGTCGTGCTGAGATAGCGGGTGTGGGGGGCATTTTCACAGCGCGCAGCGAGGCCCGCTTCTGGGCCATGCTGGCAGCCGGCGGGGAACTCGACGGTGTGCGGATTTTGTCGCGAGGTCTGGTGGAGACACTGTATCAGCCGCGCAAACACAGCGACGAATTGGATGCCGTCATGTTCAATATTGCCCTGCCCATAAGCCTTGGCGGATATTGGCTGGGGGGCAGCTATCCACCCATTTGTTCGGCGAAGTCGCCACGGGCCATCTGTCACCCGGGTCAGGGCGGATCGATCGGTTGGGCTGACCCGGATGAGAACCTCGCTGTGGCGATTTGCCACAATCGCCTGTTCAATCCTTCGCGGGTCGAGGAGGATGCCATATATACCATCGCAACCGCGGTCCGTGCGGCGTTGGGGATGCCAGGGTAGGGTTGCACATGCAAACAGCCGTCGAGATCATCGAACGCAATGCGTGCTACTTCCCCGAACGCGAGGCGTATGTGTACGCGGACCGGCGGCTGACCCACGCGCAATGGTTCGACCGTGCGAAGAGATTGGCTGATGGACTGTATAAGTTGGGCTTGAGGCGGCAGGACCGCGTCGCGATCCTGTCCATGAACTGTCTCGAAGTTTACGAAACGTATGCGGCGGCGGAAGTCGCCAGTTATATCTGCGCGCCGATCAACTATCGGCTGGCGCCGCCCGAGGTCGCTTACATGATGCGCGACTCTCAGGCGAAAATCCTGATCTTCGAATCTCAGTTTGCGGCGCTGGTCGACGGCTTACGCGCCGAATTCCGTGACGTCAAGCACTACATATGCATCGGCGAAACCCCGCCTTGGGCCATCGACTTCAATGCTGTGGTGGCCCAGGGCAGCGCGGCCGGACCGCCGATCGTGCCCCGGCCCGAGGACTACATCTATCTATGGTATACGAGCGGCACGACCGGCAGGCCGAAAGGCGTGGCGTGGCGTCAGGACAAGGTCTGTGAAACGGCGCGCGCCAATGTGACGGCATCGGAATTTACCGGCGAGACGAGAATGCTGCAGGTCACGCCGCTGTATCATATTGGCGGCAAGGGCTACGCCTTGGGTACAGGCTGGGTCGGGGGCACCGTGATTCTGCATCGGGCGTTCGACCCCCTTGCGTTGCTCAAAACAATCCAGCGCGAGAAGATCACCATGACTTTCATGGTGGCCGCAATGCTGCAGGCTGTCATGGAAATCCAGGAGAGAACTCCGTACGACCTTTCCAGCATTCGTTTGGTGGTCACCGCGGCGGCGCCCGTTCCCGTTCAATTACTGCGTCGAGCCATCGATGTGCTCGGGCCGGTTTTCTCAATCCAATATGGCTGCACGGAAGTCGGCGGGATCGCGACCATGCCCCGTGACGAGGTGAAGCCTCACGGCTCGGCTGAGGATATCCGCCGACTATCCTCCGTGGGCCACGTGAACCGGGAAGTAGATTTTCGACTCGTGGATGACAAGGGAGCATCGTGTCCGACCGGGCAGCCCGGCGAGGTTGTGGTGCGGTCCGCCGCGGTGTTGGAATCGTATTGGAACAATTCGGCGGCCACCATCGAGTCGATTCAGGATGGTTGGTACGCCACGGGTGATATCGGTGTGCTCGACGAGCGAGGATACTTGTATCTCATCGATCGCAAGAAGGACATGATCATCTCCGGCGGCGAGAATATCTATTGCCGCGAGGTCGAGGAAGCATTGTCCAGCCATCCGTCCGTGCTCGACGCCGCGGTCATTGGTGTGCCGGACGCGAAATGGGTCGAGGCAGTGAAGGCCGTGGTGATGCTGAAGAACGGGGCAACACCGGACGAGGCTGGGTTGATTGCCCATTGCAAGTCGCTGTTGGCGAGCTACAAGTGCCCAAAGAGCGTCGATTTCGTGGATGAGCTGCCGCGTCTGCCGACAGGCAAGCTCAATAAGCCCATGCTGCGTGAGCGCTACCGCGACTGAGTCGCCCAACCAAGAATTTGCCGTTGGCGCACGGCAGCGTAATTTGTTCGTAATGAGCTAAGACCATATGCCCAACATCGTATTTATTGAATTCAACGGCAAGGAGCACAGCGTCGACGCTAAAGTCGGCGACACGGTGATGCAGGCGGCTACGGCTCACATGGTTCCTGGAATCCTTGCCGACTGCGGCGGCAATTGCGCCTGCGCGACCTGCCACGTCTATATTGGAGGACCGTGGGGCAGCCTGCTCGCACCGCCGTCCAAGGAAGAAAAGGAAATGATCGAATGCGCCTTGCACGTGACACCGGAAAGCCGCTTGAGCTGCCAAGTACCCGTCACCGCTGAACTCGACGGTCTTGTCGTGCGGTTGCCGGAGTCTCAGACTTGAGCGCCGTGAGTTGGGGGTGCAATGTACCGGAATACCACATCGCGTGAGCTCGTCGTGAATCCACTGGTTGCTCCGCTCTTTTCCTCATTGGCCCTGGGCAACCTCGGCCTCAAGAATCGCATCGTCATGGCGCCGATGACCCGGAACTTCTCGCCGCGGGGCATTCCGGGCGAGGACGTCGCGGCCTACTATCGCCGCCGCGCGGAAGGCGATGTCGGTCTCATCATCACCGAAGGCGTGGGAATCGACCACCCCGCCGCGCTGGGCGATGCCGGCTTGCGCGAAACGAATGTGCCGCAGTTGCATGGCGAAGAGGCTCTAGCAGGTTGGCGGCGCGTGGTGCGGGACGTGCACGCGGCGGGCGGGGTCATCATGCCCCAGTTGTGGCACCAGGGCGTGCTGCGCAAAGCGGGGACCGGACCGCATCCGGACGTGCCGAGTTGCAGGCCCAGCGGTCTCTGGGGTCCCACTGGTAGGCAGAGTTCACTGTCCAATGAGAACTTGGACGATTTCGCCGTACCGACACAGCCCATGACGGAACGGGATATCGAGAACGCGATTGCCGCTTATGGCCGTAGCGCGTCCAACGCGATGGCCGTTGGTTTTGACGGCATCGCCATCCACGGCGCGCACGGATACTTGCCCGATAATTTTCTGTGGTCGGAGACCAATCAGCGAACGGACCGTTGGGGTGGCGATATCAGGCGCCGTTCGGAGTTCGCGGCCGAGATCGTCAAATGCATCCGCCGCGCCATCGGCCCGGAGCGGCCCATCGTGTTTCGTTTTTCGCAATGGAAGCAACAGGATTTCCGGGCGCGTCTCGCACAGACGCCGCAGGAATTGGAGGCCATCCTGGTCCCGATCGCCGAAGCCGGGGTGGATGTCTTCGATGCCAGCGTGCGCTATTTCAATCGGGCCGAATTCGACGGATCGCCGCTGAACCTGGCCGGCTGGGCGAAAAAGGTGACCGGTAAGCTCAGTATGACCGTGGGCGGAATCGGGTTGAACAAGGGGGTGTACGATTCGAAGCGGGAGGGCACGGCGGCAAGCGGACATAATTTCGAACCCCTGATGGAACGCTTTGAGCGAGGGGAGTTCGATTTGGTGGAAGTGGGGCGCTCTTTGCTTCACGACCCGCAATGGGTTCGGAAAGTGCGTGCCGGCGACGAACTGATGCCCTTCAGTGAAGAGTCGTTAAAGGTGCTCGTATAGACTATAGTTTGCGCAGATCCAATTTGTCCTGGAACCCGGCGTTGGCGATGACCCGGGTTTTCTGCAGAAAGTCGTGCGGATAGCCAAGCGGTAGCGCCGATACTGCATCAAGCCGTTCGAGTTGCTCCGAGGTGAGTGCGAAATCCAGGCAACCGAAATTATCATCGAACTGAGCCAGGGTGCGCGCACCGACGAGGGGAATCACTCCTGGTTTCGCGCGCAGCCAGTTGAGGGCGATCTGGGGCGCGCTGCGACCGATTTCCGCGGCCAACAGCCCCACGGCGGCGGCGATCGCGGAATTGTGTCCGTCGATCGTCTTGAACGCGAAGGAATCGAGGCGCTTCGGCTCGTTGCCCGACGGATTCGCATATTTACCGCTCAAAACGCCGCTGCCCAGCGGCGACCATGCGGCAACGCTGAGATTGAGCTGTTTGGCCATCGGTAAAATTTCGCGCTCGACACCGCGCTCGACCAGGCTGTATTCGACCTGCAGCCCGGCGAAGGGGGTCCAGCCGCGCATATCGGCCAGCATGTTGCATTGTGAAACCACCCATGCCGGCGTATTCGACGCGCCGATGTGCAGGATCTTACCTTGGCGCACCGCATCGTCCAGCGCTCGCATCAGCTCGTCCGACGGCGTCGCGGGATCCCAGGCGTGTATCCACATCACATCCACGTAGTCCGCGTTCAACCGCTTGAGGCTGCCTTCGAGCGAACGCAGCAGGCTCTTGCGGTGGTTGCCGCCGGCATTGGGGTTACGGCCGCCCGGCATGGCGAAGGTATATTTCGTCGCAACCACAACTTCATGGCGGTGGCCGGCAATGAGCCGGCCGACGATCTCCTCGGAGCGTCCCTCGGCATACATTTCATTGGCGGTATCCAGATAGTTGCCGCCCATATCGCGAAACCGGCTGTACATCTCCTTGGCGTCCGACTCGGGCGTACCCCAGTCAGTATTGCCAAACGTCATGGTGCCGAGACAAAGTTCGGAAACGCGCAGCCCGGAGCGCCCGAATAGTTGATATCGCATGCGTGGTGCCCACCGAATTCCTTGAAAGGGATGCCGCCAGACTACGCGTTTTCGGTCAATCTGGGAATTGGAATTAGCGTAGAACGTGCCATGTTTGTCCGGCCCGATACGGTTGCGGCAGCGGGGGAGAGAGACCGGTCGCGAACGACGATGGCCTTTCACTATACCATCAACCAACATATAATATGAACGATGTTCATAAATACGAACAATGTGGCATGACGCATTTCGACTACCTCATCGTGGGCGCCGGCTCGGCGGGTTGCGTTCTCGCAGACAGCCTGTCGGCGGATGAGCGTTCGCAGGTCTTGCTGATCGAGGCGGGTCCCGAGGATTCTAATCCGCTGGTGCACATGCCGAAGGGGTTCGGCAAATTGCTGAACGATCCAAAACATGCCTGGTTCTTCCCGACCGAACCTGAGGAGAGCAACGGTCAGCGTGCCGAATACTGGGTGCGCGGCAAACTGCTGGGCGGTTCCAGTTCGGTCAACGGCATGGTGTACGTCCGCGGGCAAACTCAGGACTATGACCATTGGGCGCGGCTCGGTCTCACCGAATGGAGTTGGAACGCGATGGCGCCGTATTTCAAGCGCATGGAAGACCACTGGCTCGGTGCGGACGATCTGCGTGGCGTTGGCGGCCCCCTAGGTATTTCCTCGAGTTCCCCGGCATACCCACTCGGCGATGCCGTACTCGCTGCCGCGCGGGATCTCGGCATTCCGGTGAAGGAGGATCTGAATCGCCTCGATCAGGAGGGCATCGCATATCTCAGTGCGACGATCAAAGGCGGCCGCCGCCAAAGCGCCGCGCAAGCGTTCTTGAAGCCGGCTCGGCGGCGCGCCAATTTGACGGTGGTCACCAATACCACCGTACAACGGGTGTTATTCGATGGTCGCCGCGCTTGCGGCGTGCTTACGAGACTGCCTGGCGGGTCCGGGGAATACAGGGCGCGCCAAGTCATCTTGTCGGCGGGGGCCTTGCAGTCGCCGAAATTGTTGCAGTTGTCGGGAATCGGCCCGGCCGGCCTATTGCGGAGCATGGGCATCGCCCCACTAGTTGACAGCCCGGATGTGGGGCGGAACATGCGGGAGCATCGCCTTCTTTTCATCCAACATCGGCTGAATCGGGCCGGTAGTTTGAACAAGGCGTTCGGTGGCCTGCCGTTAATCATGAATACCTTGCGCTATCTGGTCACACGGACCGGAGTGATGGCGGGGGGGTCCTACGACATCGGCGGATTCACCCGTTCGCGTCCCGGCTTGGACCGACCTGATGTGCAGTTGATGATGGCGCCTTACTCGATGAATTTCGCCGCCGAATCGTATGAATTCGAGAAATCTCCCGGCATGCAGGTATTCGGCTATGTGTTGCGGCCCAAAAGCCGCGGTACAGTGATGATCCGTTCTCCGAACTCGGATGATCCGCCGACGATTCATCCCAACTACCTGTCCATCGACGAGGACCGCATCGCGAGCATCGACATGGTCAGGCTTATGCGCCGCTGGATGGCCCAAAAGCCGCTGGCGGATTTCGTGGCCGAGGAGACCACGCCGGGCCCCGGCGTGCAAACAGACCAAGAGATCGTAGACGCCTTCGCCCGCTTGGGTCAATCGGGTTATCACGCTTGCGGCACGTGTCGAATGGGCAGCGACGAGGGTGCGGTGTTGGACTCAAGATCACGGGTACGCGGCGTGGAGAATCTCCGCGTCGTCGATCTGTCGATGTTTCCGGAAATGATTTCGGGCAATACCAACGGCCCCATGATGGCCCTTGCCGGCCGGGCTGCCGACCTCATTCAGGAAGACACACGATAACCGGCCAGCGCATTGGGGCCGCGGAGTTCGCCCAAAGCCGGCGATCACATTGCGCAATACGCGGGCCGCATTGGGGCGCCGCCGGGGTCTTCGGAGCGCCCGCCAACTCCGCTGAATGTGGTAGCGCGCACATCAGCCAGAAGCGCGTTTTTCTTGAATTTCGGGATTGTCATATTGGTGCGGCAAGGTTCATATATATGAACAACATGCGAAAACTCGACTTTGCATTTTTTCGGCGGTAGTATTGGCGCCAGACGCGGCGTAACTGCGCATTCTAAAATCGACACGGGG
This sequence comes from uncultured Gammaproteobacteria bacterium, assembly GCA_963799885.1. Classification (GTDB taxonomy): domain Bacteria; phylum Pseudomonadota; class Gammaproteobacteria; order Steroidobacterales; family Steroidobacteraceae; genus Bog-1198. The sequence continues at coordinate 398,811 of CAWCYX010000014.1, forward strand.
GCACTTTATGTATTTGACCGGCAATCAACCACGCGTAAATAGGCCCTATCACGGCGGCAACAATCTGCGCGCAGGGGTTGCGATCGCTGTGCTGGCTTTGTTCGGCTGGAGTGCAAGCAGGGCACAAACGGCTTCATCGCCCACGCCCGCCGGCGGCCTGGAAGAAATCGTGGTGACGGCGCAAAAGCGCTCCGAATCTTTGCAGTCCGTGCCGCTTTCGATCACGGCACTCAGCAGTGACGAGCTCACTCGCCGCAATATCACGAATCTCAATGACTTGATGGGCGGCCAGGTGCCGTCGTTGCGCATCGAACCCTTCGCGGGCAATCAGACGGTGCTGGAAGTGGCCATTCGCGGCTTCGTCGATCCGAACGGCGTCAACGTCACCAACGAAAACCCGGTGCCTATCTACATCGACGACGTGTTCTATGGTCGTCAAACCGCCATGGCGCTGCAATTGAATGAGATCGAACGCATCGAGGTGCTGCGCGGACCTCAGGGCACGCTTTTTGGCAAAAACGCCGAAGGCGGCGCCGTACGATTTATCACCCAGGAGCCGACGGGCACGTTCGGCATTCGACAGAACGTCGAGGGCGGAAATTACGGCTATTACAATACGACCACGCATCTCGACCTCCCGAGCGTCGCCGGGGTGGCCACCAAGATCGATTTTGTGGATAGCGCTGACAGCGGCTGGCAGACCAATACTGCTCCCGGTCAGGAGAATTTCGGACAAACCAAGTACATCGGCGCGCGCTTCACGGCGCTGTGGAAGCCCTCGGATCAGATCAAGGCGGAGTACTCGTTCGACTGGATGCAGGTGAAGTCGACGGAGGTGTTCAATCAGCTGCTTTCCACCAACGATCTGTATCAATACACGGCACCCACCTTCACCCAATCAATTTGGCCGATCCAAACGGCGCGCGTCACGAACATTGCCTATCCCACCTTCCGTCCGGATGACCCGCAGAAATTCTACGGCCATCGGGTCACGCTCAATTGGGACGTCGGCGACGGGCTGGCATTGAAGTCGATTTCAGCCTTCCGCCGCGACGAGTCGACGCTTTGGAACACCGCCTCCACTTCCTCGGTAGTGCCGGGGGTTTTTGTCGGCGCGCCGCAGCTCGGCATCCTTACGGGCCCCGCGCCAATCTATGACATCCAGCACAGCCAGGTATCTGAAGAGCTGCAGCTCCTCGGAAACACCGACACACTGAAGTGGGTTACGGGCTTTTTTTGGTTGGGCGAGCACGGCTCGCAGCTCGAACAGACTTACTTCGGAACGGCGTTTCCGAATGCGATCACATCGGGTCCCCCGGGTTTCGTACCTGTGGTACCGGGTAATGCCGTCGCCCTCAATCCGCCGTACAGCTTGGGCCCGGGCAGCCAGACCGGGGCGGATATCAGCCAAACGTCCACCGCCGTTTTCGGCCAGGCAACCTGGCGGCCGGGCGTTGCGCAAGACAAGTTCTCATACACTGTGGGGCTGCGCGTGGGTCAGGACAAGAAGAACGACTCGCGTCCGGTCGGTGGCGTGTATCCGCAGGTCACCTATCCCGTGCCGCCGAATCCGACGCCGCCTTCGCCGACTTACGTCTGCAGCGTCTCGCCGCGCCCCGCCCAATGTTCGGCAGAGAATACACACACCCTGGTATTGCCGATGGCGACCATCGGTTATGACTGGACCAAGGAAGTCAACAGTTACCTGCGCTATTCAACCGGTTATCAGGCTGCAGTGATCGGGTTGGCCGGACAAATCTTCCAGTTCATCGAGCCCAGCAAGGTCAGCGCGTTCGAACTCGGGACCAAATCCGAGTGGTTCGATCATCGTGTCCGTGTGAACGGCGATGTTTTCTATTCGACATGGAAAGATCCGCAGGAGAACATCCAAACCGTCAGTTCCTCGACCGTCGAATTCTTCAATGGACCGGACATCTACACTTACGGCGTCGAACTGGATGCGGCATTCCTTCCGATTGACAGCCTGACCATCAATGTGGCGGTGAATTACCTGCACGGGCATCAGGTTCCCTCGACGAACCCGTTCGCAAATCCGTATGCAACCGGCGGGACCGTGCCGATCGAGGACAAGCTGCAGCAGATGCCTGAATGGACGGGATCGCTTTCAGCGCTGTACGACATCGTGCGAACGAACTATGGCGTATGGCGGTTGGATGCGGATGCGAACTTCACGACCAGCTACTACTCGGTACCGCAGGTGTCGATGGCGGTCGGCGGCTATACGCTCATCAACGGACGATTCTCGCTTGCTGAGATTCCCGTTGGGCACGGTCAGTTAAACGTGTCGCTGTGGGGCAAGAACCTGACCGATAAAAACTACGAGACGTTTGTATATGCCGCACCGGGAGTGGCCCCGCTGAATCCAACGTTACCCGCGACCACAACAGCCGGAACCTTCGGCCAGCCTCGCACCTACGGACTGGCGGTCAACTTTAAGTACTAGGAGAGAGAAGGCGGCGGGCGGTCGCGTGATCAGCATGCGCCCGCGCCCCCAGTTGCAGAAAGGGAGAACGTGAATGACCGAATCGACCCTATCCCCAGCCGTCCAAGCGCTGATTGATCGCCAGGAGATTCTGGACTGTGAATTGCGCTATTGCAGCGGTGTCGATCGATTCGATCGTGAGATGCTGTTGTCTGCTTATCATCCCGGCGCGATAGACGATCACGGCGCGTTCGTGGGAACGGCAGAAAAGTTCGTCGAATGGGCGTTCGCTTATCATGGCAAGTATCAGCATGGTCACAAGCACTACATCCTGAACCACCGCTGCGAATTGGATGGCGACACGGCTCATGCCGAAACGTATTGGCTGTTCGCCGGTCGCAACAACTTTGGCCCCGCCACCTCCGTTCACGGCGGCCGGTACTTGGACCGGCTCGAAAGGCGCGGCGGCAAATGGGCGATCGCCGCGCGCAAATGCGTGATCGAGTGGGGCGGCTCGCTCAACGACATAGAAGTACCTCCCGAAGCGGCGGCCGCGTATGCACTGACCGGAATTGCTTCGCGTGATCGCAATGACCCTTCGTATCAACGGCCGTTGACCATCGATCGCGGCGCCTTCGTATTGCCATTCTGAATGCCGGCTATCGAGCGCGGGTCGGGAACCGGAGTCGTGAGCCCAATCGATAAACTTCTTGCGATCGAAGAGATCAAACAGCTCAAAGCGCGCTATTTTCGATATGTCGACACCAAAGATTGGACGGCATTCGGCGGATTATTTTCTGCAGATGCAGTTTTCGACTTGAGCGATGATCTGCCGGGTTGCGTGCTCGTCGGCCCCGCAAAGATCGTTGAGCTGTCGGCGCGCAGTCTCGAGGATGCGGTCACCGGTCATCATGGGCACTGCCCGGAAATTTCCATCACATCAAAGAATTCAGCGAACGGAATTTGGGCCATGGAGGATCAGATCCGCTGGACCGAAGAGTCTTCTTCACCCATCAAATCCTTGCACGGCTTCGGTCATTATCTGGAGACCTACGAGTGTATCGGGGGAAGCTGGCGCATCAAGACCCTTAAATTGAGGCGGCTGCGAATGGACCTCGAGCACAAATTCAAGAACACCGACCATGCCAAGTAGGAGGCTGGGGCGCGCCGAGGGGACCATCGAGACTAAGTCTGCTTCGCGCGCTTGACGGATTGGACTACCGGCAGGAATTCCTCGTAAACGCTCTGAGGAGTATGGTAATGGACGCGATCTTCCACCGCACTCCAATTGGCCTCGATTTCCTCGGGCGTTGCAATACGCCCGCCGTTGGCCACATAGCCCTCGGTAGCCCCGATGAACACTCGCGCATACCGTGCCGAATTGCACGAATAAATTCCATGGGTAGCTTTGCAACGTTCGCTCACGAGATAGAGCACGAGCGGCGTATTCGCTTCGGGCACCAAAAGCGGGTTCACTGTGGCGAAATCGACTTCGGCCAGGGTCTTGGATACGTTGGTGACCTCCGTCCACCCGTCGTGCATCTCACCGGAAAGCCGCGAATTGGCCGTGGGCATCAGGGCGTTCGATTGGATGCCGTGCCGCAGGCCCTCCAAAGCGACCACGTTCGACAAGGCCATGAGCCCCCCCTTGGCAGCTGCGTAATTCGTCTGCCAGGGATGTCCGAACATCGCCGAGGCCGAGGACGTGAAAACGAAACGGCCGTATTTTTGCTCCTTCATGATGCGGTAAGCCGGCTGACTCACATAGAAGGCGCCTTTCAGATGTACACCCAAAATAGAATCGAGCTGCTCATCGGTCAGATCTTCGAAGCGGCTGTTGCGTAAAAAGCCGGCATTGTTGATGACAATGTCGACCCGTCCAAAGGCCGCCATGGCCGCATCGACGATGGCATTGCCGCCGGCGCGGGTCGCGACGGAATCATAGCTCGCAATGGCTCTGCCCCCGGCCGCCTTGATCTCCGCCACCACGTTGTCCGCGGCAGATTTAGATTGTCCGAGCCCCGCACCTGTGCCGCCCAGGTCGTTCACCACGACTTGGGCGCCGCGCTTGGCGAGCTCGATGCAGTAATCCCGCCCCAGCCCATTGCCACCTCCGGTGACGATGGCGGCGCGATTTTCAAAGTTGATCTTGTTCATGCACGATCCTCGCTTGTTACTGCCTCTGTCGCGATGGCGTGATTTCCATCGAGACGGAGGAGATCATGTTTTGCCTGTTCAATCGAGGGCTCAGAAGCTGTAGCGAACGTTGGCGCCGAATGTGCGCGGGTCGCCGCAGGTTACGTCGGCATACCCCAGCCCGGCCTGTGCGCTCTTGTAGATGATCGTGTACCGATCGGTTGCGTTCTTGATCCACAAGCCCACGTCCACTTTGGTGCCAAAAAACCTTGTTCCAGTTGGCCGTCATGTTCAGCGTACCGTAGCCGGGAGCCGTATCCGCATTGAGTGGAAAGGAGCCGAGGTTGATGACGTCGTGAAAGTTGAGATGGCTGCGGTAGTAAAACGTAGCGGCCGGGTCGATGGTGCCTAGCGAGGAAGGGATGATGGGCCAGGTCGCATCAAGCGACACCGACACCGTGTCCTGAGGCACCTGCGCCGGCGTATTGCCGCTCAAGTCCTGCGCAGGAACCGTGCCGACGGCCGGGAAATGAAAGTTATCATAGGTTGCCCTCATGTGGGTCCAGTCGGCACCGAGTTCGATGTGGTCGGTGACGAAGATCTTGCCCTCGAAATCGAGGCCGTAGTATGTCAATGAGCCCGCATTGAACACCGCAATCCATTGCGTTTGGTCGGCATAGGAACCGTTTTCCACTTCCTGTTTGTTCTGCACCTCTCCGTAGAACGCGTCGATGTTCGTGCGTACCGGTCTGCCGGCCAGCGTGGACTCCGATTTCATACCGAATTCGAAGTCGGTGGCGACCTCGGGCTTGAATGTCTGCAGGTTTTGCTCGCGAATTGCGTTGTTGAACCCGCCCGTCTGAAATCCATGGCGGGTCGTGGCATACACATTGGTCTTTTCTGAAATCTGGTCCTGCAGTGAGAAGGTGAAGCTTGGTTCGCGCCAGGCCTGACTGTTGGTTCCCGAGCAGCTTGCTGGATAGTAGTGGGCGAAATAGGCAATGGCAGCCGGAAAACAGGAACCTGCGAAGAAATTGCCGGTGGGGTCGGGCAGTACACCGGGCGAACTCGGCGCTCCGGGTCCGAAGGAGGTGAACGGCTCGTGCGCCTGATTTGTGAACGAGCCGTTGTCCCAGTTGTAGCGCACGCCCGCGGATGCGATGACTTCGTCGGTGAGGTTCACTTGAATTTGGGAATAGAGCGCAAGGGTGTGGAATATCCGCGTGTAGTAGTTGTCGGTAATCTCGGCGGCCGCTGCGGGCACCGGAGGCGTGGGTCCGTAGAAACCCAAAATACCGTAGTTCTGTGCAAGATCGTAGGAATTGCCGTCTTCTTTGCGGGTGTTCGACCAATAAACGCCGTTTACGACATGTATCTTGTCGAAATTCATGTGCAACGACAGTTCTTCCACCCACAGCGTGTTCTTGTGGGCGGTGCGGCCGTTCACCAAATCGACGTTCGTGCCGTCGTTATCCTCGAAAGCATCCGTGTGATCTTTACGGTAACCGAATAGATTTTTGACGGAGATATTACTATTGAACTCGAAGTTCAGTACATCCTGCATCCCATAGTTGGTTGCCCGGTTGTAGAGCGGCAGATTGACTCCCGACAGGTTGCCGCCTTCGGACACGGTGTAGGGCCCGAGTATGTTCGCGGGGCCCAATGTGGATACCGGTGTGAATCCGACCGGCACCGAGGCTCGCGGGGTATCGTCTTCTCGGTAGTAGTCGAGCACAACATCGTTGGTCAGGTCGGCCATCGGCTTGAAACGCACCGAAAGACGCGCAGATCCATGACGGTCGCTGCTGAGCCGATCAGGGATGCCTGCGGCGGGATCCGGGGTGATGTTTTTGGTGAAACCCTTGCGCTGCACCGCGTCGACGGCGAGTCGCACCTGCAGTTCGTCGTTGAGCGGCACGTTGATCATGGCCTGGGCTTCGTGCCGGTCGAAATTACCGACATCACCGTAGACATAGCCCTCGAATTGATTGGTGGGCCGGTTGGGGCGAAAGACGATGGCGCCGCCCGAAGAGTTGGTCCCGAACAGCGTGCCTTGGGGACCTTTGAGAACCGTAACCGAGTCGATGTCATACATCGCGTTGGCGATTGACAGGGTGGAGATCAGCGGCATGTCATTCAGGTACACCGCAGGTCCGTCGGTACCGTTATCCGCTTTGGTGGCACGTATGGCAAACGTCGGCGCGCCGCCTTGGGAATTGGGGGCGACCACCAAGCCCGTCACGTGCTCCTCCAGATCTTGGACGTTGAATACCACGCCCTTCTGTAAATCGGCGCCCGACAGAGCCGTCACCGTAATGGGCACTTTTTGCGAGGATTCCTCTTCCTTTCGCGCCGTGATGACGATTTCCTCGAGTTGCGGGCTTGCGGCCGCGGCGGCCTCACGATTGTCAGCCGATAGCGGCCCAGCGGTGTCTTTTGCCATCACGGGTGCGCCCGCCGCCGCGATTGCGGCCATGCCAATCACCGTGAAAAGCTGGGTTCGTTGATACTTATCTTTGATCGGCATTACCACTCCCAGTGTATGGCTGTTGTTCTCCTCCAATCCGCTTGTCCATAAACGTTCACATTGTCGAACGTTATGCCCAATTCTGAATGAGGGGCGCCGAGTTTGTCAATGCAAGGAATTGCCGGGGCAGTAGTCGATTTCCCCACCGACGCAGCCGATTATGAATGCCTCGCGAAATGAGGCGTTGCAGCGCAGGGATCGGACCGTCAGGTCTTTTCGCGGCGATTGTGCGGCACACACGATCGGGGTAATGTTACGCTGTCGCAATATTGTGCGGCGCCTTCGACGAGAGTGCATTCCATGCCTGCGGCTTCCATCTTTTTCCCTGGACGCGCCGTGCAACAGATCGGCTATGCCACGACCGATTGTACGGAGGCCGTCAGACGCTATGCCGAGCGGTATGGCGTCAGCAAGTTCCTGTTGATGCCCAACACCGAGTCCATCATTGCTCCCGGGAAGGTCGCGATCCTCAATGTTGCGCTCGCTTTCGTCAACGACACCATGATCGAATTCATCGAGCCCGTGAGCGGTAGCGATGCCATCTATCGGGACGTGTTGCCGTCCGGGGGATTTGCCATACGGCATCATCACCTGGGCTACTCGATGTTCAGCGAGGCGGAGTGGCGGGCCAAGCAACGCGAGATCGAGCGACAGAAAATTGAGGTGGTTTTGTCGGGAGAATCGCCCGATGTAATACGCTATCAATACATCGATCTGCGAGATGACGTCGGCCACTACGTCGAGTATCTCTACTATCTGGGGCGCGGCGGCCGGGAGCTGCTCGAAGCCATTCCCCGCAATAGTTGATGTCGCGGAGTCCGAAACTGCTCGCGGACCGAGTCGCGCTCGTGACCGGTTCGACGCAAGGTTTGGGAGAGGGGATTGCCACCCGAATGGCAAAGGCCGGCGCAAGAGTGGTGATCCATGGCCGCGATTCATTGAAGGGCGAGAGAGTGCGGGATCGCCTCCGTGCGTTGGGCGGTGTGGTCGAATTCGTCGCTGCAGACCTTCGTTTCGAGGCGCAAGCCCGGCACCTGGTCAGCGAGACGGTGGCCATGTTTGGCACCGTCGATTTTCTCATCAACAATGCGCAGATCGTGCCGCAGCCGTCGCGCGCGGAGCACGCCGACGTGCCAGCGCATTTCATGCCGGCATTGGAGTCGGGCTTGTTCGCGTCACTGTGGACCTGCCAGGCGGTGCATCCCCACATGCGGTCTGCGCGCTTTGGGCGCATCGTCAACTTTGCATCCATCAACGGCGCTTTCGGGAGCAGGTAGCCATGCAGGGGTACGCAGCCCGCTCACTCGCGCTACGCAAATCACACGCCACCCTCAACCCGAGGTCGCCCACGATCTCCTCGTCATCCCTGCCGAGATTCAGCAGCACTTCCGATCGAAACAAGCGGCCCCGGCGGATGTGTCTGCCGTCCCCGGTTGCGATTCCCCCGAGATCGCGGAAGGCGGGTGCGCCGTTGAGGCTGAGACCGGTCATATCAGCGTTCACTGGTGAGCGCCACGGTGTCGTGATCGAGAGCGGCCGCCCCGAAGCGGGCGGCGTACGCCGTGTTGATGGCCTCGGTCTGAAACCGCACCTCGTTGATCAAAAAAATGAACAGACCATAGACGATCTCCCTGCGATGCGATTCCCACGCCGCCTCGAAAGAGGGGGCGGCGATGCCCTGCGCGCCCAGGGCGCGGAGATAGTGACGCAGTAGACCCTTCTCCCACAGTCGACGATCGTAAATGTCGAGTGCTGCGATCATGTGATAGGTGACTTCGAGTTGCCATGGTCCCTTGGCCACTTGCGCATCGAAAAAGCCGGGCTTGCCGGCGTCGATGTAGAGGTTACCCAAATGGGTGTCTCCATGGCACAGGCACACCGGCGAGTGCCGATGGTAGCGGCCCAGATAGCCCAGCGCCCGGGCCATCCAGTGTCGATCCTGCAGCACGCACGACACGGCGGCGCCTCGAGGCGACTCCATGTAGTGCCGCCAAACCTCGGGAGCCAAGTAGCGGTGTTGATATTCGGCGCTCCAGCTTTCATGACGCCCTGATACCCAGTCAAATGCGCCGCCAGGTTCAAACTCCACCGAATTCCACGTTTGGGCATGATAGATGGCCATCGCTTCCAGCCGCCGCGCGACCTGGTCGTAGCTTTGCGGCCGGAGCGCGTTGCAAAACTCCACCCCACGTGCGCGTAGGTCTTCCATAATAACGATGGATTGATGCGAATCCGGATCGGTGCCAGCGAAGTAACATACCGGACTGTGCATGTCGATGCGCGGCTGCACGTCCCGGTAGAAGCGCATCTCATTCAAATACATGGGTTGCATGCTCGGACTGTGCTCTTCAAAGCCGCCTTTGACGATGAACGTATCGGGGAGAACCTCGCCGCCGGCGCCGGAGTAGGCATAAGTCGGGCGCACCCGAATCTTGGTCGAGGTGCCGAGAATGATGTCGACGATTTCGACGTGGGTGACCGTAACTCCGCGATGACGCTCGCCCAAGGCCTCGGACAGCCATTGGGGGGTGATGGCATCGACGGTCAATGGAAGCTTCATGCGCCCGCCTCCACGGTCACCGAGACCTTGCCATTCTAGTTTCCAAGCGGCAGTTGGGTCACGCCGGACGATTCAGAATACATATCGATCATGAGGGTGCCTCCGGAAACAGTGAAGAAGTCTACAAGACAGCAGAGATCACGTGGCGTTATTCGCCTGTACTTGATCGACGCAGTTGGCTATGGTTGAGAAAAGCGTGCCATCGGGAGTCAACAACTTGGCTTTGCTTACCCAGACAATGCAGGCAGTCGTGATTCGCTCGTATGGCGGGCCGCAAGTGCTGCAAGTGACCAAGTTGCCGCGCCCCGTCCCGGCGGTGGGAGAAGTGCTGATCCGGGTGGCCGCGAGCGGTGTGAATCCGGCCGACGGCAAATGGCGGATGGGCATGTTTGCGCAAATCGCTCCGCTGAGCTTCCCGTATGTTCCCGGCTACGATGTGGCAGGCACCGTCGAATGGGGTGGTGCGATTGCGGCGGGCACCCGTGTATTCGCAATGCTCGACAATCGCAAGGGCGGCGCTTACGCGCAGTTTGCCGTGGTTCCGGAACGATCCGTGACGCGCACGCCGGAGGGGATGGAGGATGCCGTCGCGGCGGCCCTCCCCACGGCGGCGCTCACCGGTGTGCAGCTGATCGAGGAGCACATTGCGCCGCGGAGCGGTGAACGGGTGCTCATCACCGGCGCGTCGGGCGCGGTTGGGCGTTTCGCACTGCATACCGCAAAAGCGTGCGGCGCTTATGTGATCGCGGCTGTGCGCGCTGCGCAACGGCAAGAAGCGCTCACTCTCGGCGCGGACGAAGCGTTGGTGCTGGGAGAGGCGCCGTCAGGCGGGGCTGCGTTTGACCACTTGGCCGATACCGTCGGCGGGGCGGCGGTCGCCTTGCTGTGCCGGCAAGTTCGGCCGGGTGGGCGGATCAGAACCGTGGCGACTACGCCGATTCCGCCTGATGGGCTACCCAGCGCTCCGCAATTCATCGCGGTTCACGCCGATAGCCGGCAACTTGCTGCCATAGCCCGTGCCGTTGCGGACGGCAACGTGCGCGTGCCGATCGCTCATGTGGTGCCGTTGGCTGACGCGAGCGAGGCACATCGCCTACTGGAGGCCGGCGGCGTCGGCGGCAAGATCGTCCTCACGCCCTGGTAGACGCGGGTCTGGGTCGCGGCGGTCACCTCGCCATTGATAATTTTCAGGTCGGGCGTGATACTTCCCGCGACTTGACGGATAGCGTGCGCCGTAATGGTACACACTCGTAACAATTAAATGGAGATCAGGATGCCCACGTACACCGGCTTTGGGACCACGGCCGCGGATAAGCCGCTGTCAAAATTAACCTTTGAGCGAAGAGACGTCGGAACGAACGACATCAGGATCGATATCCTGTTCTGCGGCGTTTGCCATTCCGATCTGCACTTTGCCCGCAACGATTGGCACTATACGGTCTATCCTGCGGTACCCGGACATGAAATCGTCGGCCGAGTTGCGCAGGTGGGGGCAGCGGTCAAAGGCTTCCGGGTCGGAGATCAGGTGGGCGTCGGCGGCCTGGTCGATTCGTGTCGCACCTGCGACGCCTGCACGCAGGGGTTGGAGCAGTTTTGCGAAGCCGGTGCGACGAGTACATATGGCGGCACGGACAAGGTGATCGGCGGGCCCACCTTCGGCGGCTACTCAAACAGTATCGTCGTCGAAGAGCGGTTCGTGTTGCGTATTCCCAAGGGCATGGACCTGGCGTCGGCGGCGCCCTTGCTGTGCGCCGGCATTACCTTGTATTCACCGTTGCGCCATTGGGGTGCAGGACCCGGAAAGAAGGTCGGCATCATTGGCCTCGGCGGCCTCGGGCACATGGGCGTCAAACTATCCCATGCGATGGGCGCCAAGACGGTCCTATTCACCACTTCCTTGTCCAAAGTGGACGACGGAAGGCGTCTCGGCGCGGACGAGGTGATCTTGTCGAAGGACAGCGGCAAGATGGCCGGGCACACCTCGTCCTTCGATTTCATCATCGACACGGTCTCGGCGTCACATGATCTCACGCCATTCATGAATCTTCTCAAGCGGGACGGCACGATGGTGCAAATCGGCGTGCCGCCGGAGCCGCTGCCGATCCCCGTCTTCTCATTGTTCATAAATCGGCGCCGGCTGGCCGGTTCAATGATCGGCGGCATCCCCGAGACCCAGGAGATGCTGGACTTTTGCGCCGCCCATAATTTGGCTTCCGACGTCGAAATCATTCCCATCCAGAAGATCAATGAAGCGTACGAACGCATGGTGAAAAGTGACGTCAAATATCGATTTTCGATTGATATGGCTTCGCTCGGTAAATAGCCGAATGGGGCGACGGCCACCATCACACAAACCGTGCCGTGCCGCCGCCGAACCGAAGGAGCGCGCCGTTGGTGTAGCTCGACCCTCATGGCGCGCTGCGAAATAGCAGTCCCAAACGGGAGTGATCAGCTCCGCGTGTGGATGTGCGTTGCGCGATGAATCGGTGCCAGGCCCCAAGCACGGGCGAACAGTGTGTACACTGATTCCACCCAGTGCGTGGAGGCGGCGAGACTTCGGCTTCGCTTCTTCAATAGGTATCTAACCCCGCCGCCAGCCACGGCGGACAACTGCATGGCTGCCTCGCGCGCATCGTCCACGACGATAAGTTTCTTGTCCTTCAGTTCCTGCAGATAATTCATCAGCGGTTCAAGCGCATAGCCGGTCTCCGAAATGGCCAACCCTGCGATGTTCGGGAATTTTGGCGCCGCAGCGATTTCCATCCGCAAAATCGCAAGATAATCGGGGTTGGTGGTGACATCGCGTAGCCGCCCGATAATTGCCCGCAAAACCTTCGCCGGAGGACCTTTGGTGGCGACCGCAGCGGTTAGGTTCGCTTGCATGTATGTCTGAGCGTAGTGTGCCGCTTCGCGAAAAAGCTGAGTCTTGCCGCCAAATTGCCGGTAAATCGTGATCTTGGCAACCTTGGCGTCACGCGCGATCGATTCCAGGCTCGTGGCCTCGAAACCTCGCTCCAGAAACGAATGTAATGCCGCATGCATCAAGGTCTCTCGTAGCTTCCCTGCTTGCAGGGTGGTTGGCCTGCCTGAGGGCCGCTTGCGCGCACGTTGTTTGGTCGTACGTACACGCTCCAATAGTGCGCCTCCGGCGGCACCCCCCGATTTTCGGCTTTTAGTGGTAGCGTTTGATCCCTTGGCTGTGCGCGTGCTTGTATCGCCCGATCTCATAGATTGCCGCGATCCTTGGCTGTTTCAACGGTCAGTCCACGCTCCTTCAAGACGAACGCCGCCGCTTCCAATGCCTGACTGCCTGCCGGGAAGCCGCAGTACGGAATCGTCTGGAGGATGACGAGTTCCAGTTCTTCGACCGTGATCCCGTTATTGAGTCCGGCTCGAATGTGATTCTTCAGTTCGTCCGGTTTGCCTTGGGCGATCAGTGCGCCAATTACCACCAAGCTGCGCGAGCGGCGGTCGAGCCCCGGCCGCGCCCAATTCTCCGCGAAGGCGAATTCGAGTGCCATGCGGCCCGCTTCAGAACCAAATCCCGTGCCGGCAGTTCCCGCTTCGTAGGCTTTTTGCCATTTTTCCCCGAACATTTCACGAAGCACCTGATGGCCGCGTGCTTTACGTTCTTCCAAGTCGTTGATCATTGGCGTATGTCCTTGTGTTTGAGGGACGCCGTAGCGTGCATTCGACAATACTCTCACGCGAATCGACGTGCTCGAGAGCACTCCGATCCGCGCACCGTCCGGGCACCTTACAGTATGATGCGGCGTCGGGCAAAAACCGGAGTCAATCACATCGAAGACCCAAGGGGAAATGGTATGGACGCCTCCCACCTTAAAAGGTGAGTGAGCGGCAGAGTTGTGAAGAAGTGGACCCTCCGGGCCGACGGCATCAAAGTGCCCAAGGTGGAAGGTGTTCAGGCTTCACAGGCAACCGGAGGGTCCAAGATGAATCGTATCGTGGTTGGAGTGGATATCGCAAAGCGGGTGTTTCAGCTGCATTGGGTCGAGCCGGCGACGGGCGAGATTGTGGCACTGCAACTTAAGCGGGAGAGATTGTTGGAGCATTTTGCGAACCGTTCGAGTTGTTTGATTGGAATGGAGGCATGCGGCGGATCGCAGCACTGGGCGCGCGCGCTGCAGAAGCTCGGTCACGAGGTGAAGTTACTGTCGGCTCAGAAGGTCAAACCGTTCGTGTGCGGCAACAAGAATGATGCGGCGGATGCGCGAGCGATTTGGACAGCCGTGCAACAGCCGGCGATCAAGGCGGTCGCGATCAAGAGCGAGGAGCAGCAAGCGGTATTGGCGCTGCATCGGATGCGGGAGCAGTTGGTGAAGTTTCGCACCGCGCAGATCAACGGCTTAAGAGGATTACTCACGGAGTACGGCGAGGTGATGCCGCAGGGCCGGGCTGGGATGAAGCGAGATATCCCTGGCGCCTTGGGACGATTAGCGGATCGGTTACCGGCGATCGTGATTGAGACCTTGCGTGAACAGTACGCGCGTTTAGGTGCGCTCGATGAACAAATTAGCCAGATCGAGCGACGTCTACGGCAATGGCAGCGAGAGGACTCAGCGACCACGCGCATCGCAGCGATCCCCGGCGTGGGGCTCTTAAGTGCGACCGCGGCGATGGCGACAATGGGCGATGCGAGAGCCTTCAAGTCGGGCCGCGAGTTTGCGGCCTGGCTCGGCCTGGTGCCAGGGCAAACCGGCACTGGCGGACGAGTACGGCTACTCGGCATCAGCAAGCGCGGCGATAAATATCTACGCACGCTGCTGATCCACGGCGCCCGCTCGGTGCTGACGCACAGCAAATCACCGCCCGAGTGGTTGACCGAATTAACGAAGCGTCGGCCAAAGAATGTGGCCGTCGTAGCGATGGCAAACAAGATGGCACGCACGATCTGGGCGCTGACGGCTCATGAACGTGCGTATCAATCCGGGTACGTGAGTCGACCCGCTTAGGGTTGCACCCACGATCAGTTAACCGTTAACAAAGGAAGGTACGCTAAAAGGTTGCGCAAGGACTACAACGTGTGATGGTAAACAGGTCAGACCGTGACCCGCCAAACCTGAATGTCGCTCTGAGCTTCGAGCTCTTTGGAGAAATGAGGTGCGGATCAGCGAAATCCATCAGGGCCCGCAGGCTACGGTCTGCACAACAGGCCGGATATAAACCTGCAGCCTCATCTGTCGGCCATCACACCGAAGAGTCCTTGCAAATCGGGAGGCGTCCATATAAGCGACATGGGAGCACTCGACGCACGTGGCAATCTAGGGGGGCGCAATGCCGTAGTCGTTGGTGGTGGCGGCGGCATTGGTAAGGCGGTTACCCTAGCCCTGGCCGAGGCTCAGGTCGACGTGGCGTTTTGCGATGTCGACTCGGCAGCCCTTATATCTACCAAGGCTGAAGTCGCTGCGCTTGGTCGACGTGCGGTGGCGGAGGTCGCCGACGCGACCGACCCGGCGGCGCTGCGGCGCTTTTATCTGGCCGCGGGGGACGCCTTCGGCCATGCCGACATCGTCGTCAATGTGGTGGGCGGAGTACTCATGAAGCCTTTCATGGAGAAGACGCCCGAGGTTTGCGCCGAGGACATTCAACGCAACTACGGTTATGTTCTCGACTCGACTCGCTTGGCGGTGCCCCTATTGCGGAAGAGCGGCCGGGGCGGCTGCATCATCAATTTTACGACCATCGAGGCCCATCGGGGCGCCGGCGGTTTCGCGGTATATGCCGGAGCCAAGGCGGGAACCACCAACTTCTCCAAGGCCATGGCGTGGGAACTCGGCCCGGAGCGCATACGCGTCAATGTCATCGCACCCGATACCACGCCGAGCGAGGGGAACCGCAAGGCGCTACCCGCGCAGCTGCAGGCGGCCAACGACGCCGTGCCGCCGGAATGGTGGGGAAAGGCCATGCAGATGTACATTCCGCTCGCGGTTCCTCCCTCGAGCGAGGATCTCGCGAATGCCGTCCTGTTCTTGGCCTCCGATTTGGCGAAGTCAATCACCGGCCAGGTCATCCACGTCGATGGCGGCACGGCCGCGGCGCTCGGCATGTTGCGCTGGCCGTTTGACGGCGACATTACGCTGCCGGTGCCGATGGGGGCGACGCTGGCCAAGCTCTTTGGCCCGAAATAGCGGCGTTCCGACTCTAGGGTGCGGCGCCCGTTCAAGTTTTCTTTTGTTTCCTGAGACCGGGTTCGAGAATGGTGATCGTCACTTGCTCCGTGTCCAAGGAGGGCGAGATCACCATCTTGTTTGACGAGTTAAACAACTGACCGAGAGTTGCTTGCGGATCGTCGCTTTCAACTTCGTAGGCGGCCACGTAGCGCGGTCTCGAGGCTGCCGGGTCGACCACACGGTAACGTTGGCAGGATAGGAAACCCGGGATCGTCAGCACGTCTGCTACGTGAACGTCGTCGTACCATCGATTGAAAGCCTCGTCTTCTCCCGGACGGGCCGCGGAGGTGAATTGAATAACGTAACGCGCCATCGTCGATCTCCCATTGGTTAAAATCCACGAATCATGGTCGGGGTCAGGGCTCTGTCCCGTCATACCATCCTTGGATCAGACCGTGACCGGACATTGGTAGTACCCCGGTCGCGCCGCCGTCCACCGGTAAACACACAGCCGTAATAAATCTTGACTCATCGCTCGCCAGGAATACGGCCGCCGCCGCGACATCCCAGGCGTCGCCCTCCACGCCGAGAGGGCCTATCCGGCGCCGCCAATCGCGCATCTTCTCATCGATCAACCCCTCGACGTGCGGCGTCTGGATATGTCCGGGACAAATGACGTTCGCGCGGACGCCGCTGCGGCCGTAGAGCAGCGCCAATTCTCTCGTCAGAGAGATGAGTGCGGCTTTGGAAGGACCATAGGCCGCACCGCCGGAGCCGAGCAGGCCCGCGATGGAGGCGATATTGACGATCGCGCTGTCACCCGCGCCGATCAAATGCGGGGCTGCATGCTTGGACAACAGCACTGCGCCGCGGAGATTGATGTCAAGAACACGGTCCCAAACCGACATGTCGAGCGATTCGAGGCGGCCACCGCCAATGCTGATGCCGACGTTGTTGACCATGATGTTCAGTTTGCCGTAGTGCTCGACGGCCGCAGCGACCATTCGGGCACAATCTGGCTCGATCGTGATGTCTCCCACGCACACGATTGCGTCGCCGCCGGCCGCTTCGATGATAGACCGGGTCTCCTCGGCCGCGCCGGCATCACGATCGACCAGACAGACTTTGGCCCCTTCCGCCGCGAAATTGAATGCGATCGCCTTGCCGGTGCCATAGCCCTTGCCGATCGAACCGGCGCCGGTGACGAGAGCGACCTTGCCGCTCAGCCGATCATTGAACTTAAAGGGTTGGGGCATACGTCATCGATCGAGATAGTGGTGGATTGGTCGAATTCAAAGCGAACAGTGTTCGAATAACCGAATGATCGGCGGGAAACTCCTCCGGGTCAATCAGCAGATTGGTCTACTTTCAGATCTCGAGAAATCGAGCCAATTCATCGACGCCGCTCTCAGGCCTTGGCCGGCGGCGCCGTGACAGAGCGCGCACAGCTCCGGTCAGCTGCGAGGCGGCGAAAAGCGCTGACCGCCCAACCAATTTTCATCGCAAATTCTCACGATCAGCATGAATCAAGAAGTGCTCGATCAATTCAGAGATTCGCTCGGGCATGTCGTGATGCACATTGTGGCCGGCTCCCAACAGATTGACATGTTTGAGGTTTCGCACCAAGCCGAGCCGCTGCTGCAATAGCCCGGGCTGGTTGTCGAAAGCCTTGATTGCAAACGACTCCGATCCGGTGACGAGAAGTACCGGTGCATCGATTTTCGGCCAAACCGAGTCGACCACGTCTTGGTGTCCGAACCATGGTGTCCCCGCGTGCTGGTAGGGGTCCACGGCAAATTCCAGGCCGCCCTCCGCCCGCGCTTGGGAGAATTCCTGCGCCAAGAACCGCGCGCGATCAGCCGATAGCCGCGGGTTTGCCTTCCGCAAGCGCGCTGCAAGCTCTTCTTGATTCGCGTAGCAACGGTTTTGAGGTCCAATGCGCAAAGTCGTCAACCAGTTGTCGATGATTTCAGCCGGCGTGCCATTGTGGAAGCCCGGAATTGGGGCCAATCCCTCGAGATTGACCAAATGGGACACCCGTTGCGGCCTGACACCGGCAAACACGGAAGACACGTTGGCGCCCCAGCTGTGGCCGACCAGCCGCACCGGCCGTCCCGGGCTGTAGCGTTCGAGGATTGCATCCAGATCGGCAACCAACTGCAGGAAAAAGTAGGATTCATATGTGCGGTGCGACCCGCCGTGTCCGCGCAGGTCAGGGGCAACCACGTGCCACTCCTCCCGCAGCGCGTCGACCACGAATTGGAACGTGACGGAGCTGTCGAGCCAACCGTGCAACATGACGATTATTGGTGCGTCGTCATCTCCCCAATGTCGCACCCGAAACGCTATTCTTCCAGTCTCGATCGTTTCCAGGCGACTCGCTCTCACTGGTATCCTCTATCTGCGGCAACAGGCGAACAGTGTGCTCCCCGAAACGGTGGTGTGAAAGCACCGGAAGGTGGCTTGGAACGTTCCTCCGCCGCTATCGTAACGCAAAATCGAGCATGCGAACGAGCGAACTGTGTTCAAATATGGGTATCATACGGAAAGTCCACGCAATCTGGAGGCCCAAATGACCGAGATGTCGCGAAAAACAGCCCCGGCAGCCGTTCCGTACGCAGTCACTCGCGGCGACCGGATTCCGGTGCAGCGTTATTACGATCCGGAGTTCTATGCTCTGGAACGCGACAAACTATGGTCGCGTGTGTGGCAGATGGCGTGCCGGCTGGAGGAAATCCCCAAACCAGGAGACTATTCGGTTTACAACATTTTCGATCAGTCTGTGATCATCACCCGGGTGGATGACGCCACCGTCAAGGCATACCACAACGCCTGCCGACATCGGGGCGTGCAGCTCGTTCAAGACCGCGGCAACGCGCCGGAGGGAGTGTTCACCTGCCCGTTCCACGGCTGGCAGTGGAGGACCGATGGGAAATGCAAGTTCATTCTTTCCCCGAATCTATTCGAAAAGGATCAACTGCGCGGCAGCGATCTTGCCCTTCGCGAGTGCCGATTGGAAATTTGGGGCGGCTGCGCGTTCATCAATTTCGACGACCAGGCGCCGCCCCTGCGGGAATCGATCGAGCCGTTCGCCACCATGCACGACGCATGGCACGTAGAGTCGCTGCGTACGGAGTGGTGGCTTTCGGCGCGGCTGCCCGTGAACTGGAAGCTCGCGATGGAGGCATTCATGGAGGGGTACCACGTCATGGCAACGCATCCCCAGTTGATGCCCCCCGGTGCGACGCCCGGAGAGGGCACGGTCTACGTGCAGCTTCCCCGCGAGCTATCGCCGATGTCGCCCTATATCACCATGCCCAGCGCGCCGATGCCGAGTACCGTGAAATCGCGGGAATTTATCGAGATGAACCTGTATTTCATGCGGTTGCTGAACAAGGGCATGGCCGGCATGACTCATGAGAAGGACATTCGCGTTGCCGAAAGTCTGATCGACACCAACTTGCCCGAAGATACCTCCGGCGCGACCATCGCGTGGCGCAAGCAATTGAACGAGGCCGTCATGGCCGCTCACAAGCAACAGGGCATGGATATCGGTGACTTGCATGAGGTGGACGAAAAGCAGTTCGCGACCTCCGTCAATTTCTGCTTTCCGCATTATTTCCTCTTACCGACATACGGCAGCGCCTCCTCCTATCGGATCCGCCCTCTGGGTCCGGAGGAGTGCCTGTTCGAGCTATGGTCGCTGACGCGGTTTCCCGAAGGGCAGACGCCACCGGCGATCAAGACGCCGATCCCCATGGGGCCGGATGACCCGCGCTGGCCCGATATTCCCACCCAAGATTTCGCCAATCTGCCGCGCCAGCAACGCGGCTTGCATAGCAAAGGTTTTGAGTTCATGCGTCTATCCAATCAGATGGAAGGACTCATCGGCAATTATCACCAGCTGATCGATGGTTACCTGTCGGGGCGGAGTTCCGCAGAGCTGGTTCCTGCCGCCCACCAAGTGTCGGGATGCATCGATCGGCCCGTGGTGGACTTGGGCATCTAGGCAGCGTCAGTAACGTGGCCGCAAGGCGGGGGAGATGACGATGTCCGAAATTATCCCGGCACACGTACCGGCGGATCGAGTTCGAGACGTGGATCTCTACGCTCTACCGGGTGCGAGCGAGGATGTACATCTGGCGTGGAAACGCGTGCAGGACGAATCACCCGCGGTGTACTACACGCCGCGTTACGGTGGCTACTGGGTAGTGACCCGCGCCGAGCTCCTCGAGCGACTCTGGCCCGACTACGAGCGGTTGTCGTCGGCGGATGGCGCGATCGGAATTCCGCGAGTGGTGGGCATGCCGCCCCAGTTGCCCATTGAGTCGGATCCTCCGAATCACCGATTCTTTCGCAGTCCGCTCAATATCGCGTTGTCACCCAAGGCGGTGCATCAATTGACGGAGCGCGCTCGCTCGCTCGCGATCGAGTTGATCGAGGGCTTCCAGATGCGTGGGGAATGTGAATTCGTAGGTGATTTCGCCGCGCATCTTCCCATGGAGATATTTCTCTCCATCGTCGACCTGCCCGGCAAGGATCGGGAATGGCTGATTTCCAAGACGGAAATAATGACTCGAGGCGGCGACGTCGCGTTGAAGCAAGCCACCTTGCAGGAGGTCTTCGGGTATCTGGAATCCTGGATCGACCGGCGAATCCGGCAGCCCGGCACCGACCTCATCAGCCGCATCGTGCAATTGAAAGTGGGCGATCGTCCGATTACCCGGCAGGAGGCGCTTAGCGAGTGCGCCCTGGTGATGTTCGGCGGCCTGGATACCGTCGCGGGATCGATGAGCTTCGTGGCACGGTTCCTCGCGATGCATCCGGCGGAGCGGCGGGAGCTCCGCGAACACCCCGAGCTGATTGGGCCCGCGATCGAGGAGCTACTGCGCCGGTTTGCGATTCCGACGGTGGGAAGGCGCTTGACGCAGGACGTCACTCTCGATGGGGTGACCATGAAAGCGGGCGACTACGTACAACTGACCACGTGTTTTCATGGGCTCGACGAACGTGCATGGCCCGATCCCTTGACCGTCAATTTCAAGCGACCGGTGACGGAGCGCCTATTGACCTTCGGCAAGGGAGTCCATAAGTGTCCCGGCGCAAATCTGGCGCGCAACGAGTTACGAGTGTTCCTGGAGGAATGGCTGGCCCGGATTCCCGAATTCTCCATCAGACCGGGAGACTCCGCCGTCACGGCCAGCGGCGCTGTAGCCGGAGTATTGCGCTTGCCATTGGTCTGGACAAATGCGCGGGAGGCAATGGACCGGGATGGGTCGAATCCGGTGCGAACGTTTAGGTAGGGACCGCATAGCCGACGCACAGGAGGGTGCGAAGTTCCCGAATTGTTCCTGCCGTCAACGAGGGAACGAGTCGTACGGTCGCCGGCCTGTCACAACATCTGCTGTCCGCCGTCGGTATTGATAGTCTGGCCGGTCACGTAACGCGAATCCTCGCTGCCGAGGAACAATACCACCGGGGCGATGTCTTCGAAGGGATCGCCGAAATATCCGAGCGCAATCTGCGATTTATACATCTCGGCTTCTTTGGGGTGCTCGGCCAGAAACTTCACGGCGGCGGGACTGAGAGCCGCCGGACACACTACGTTTACACGGATCTTGTGTTTGCCCCATTCACGCGCCGCGGTCCGCGACAGTCCGCGGATAGCTTCCTTAGTTGCTGCGTAGATGCCAAATCCCACGCCTCCGTAGACACCCTCGCGGGAACCGAAGTTGATGATCGATCCACCCCGCTCCTTCATGTGGGGAAAGGCGGCTTGCATGTGATAGAGGGTGCCAAGCAGGCCGGATTCGATCGTCATCGAGATGGTGGCGTCGTCGATCTGCTCGAGCGGCGTGCCGGGTACGCTGCTCTGCGCATTGTTGACCAGGATGTCGATCTTGCCGAACTCACGGAGGGCGGCCTCAATGGTCGCATTCGCGGACGCTCGCTTGCGAACGTCTCCGGGGACGCTAAGCACTTTGGCGCCGCGTGACGTGAGCTCGGCGCCGGCGCTCCGTAGCTTGTCGGCGTCACGTCCCGAAATCACCAGGGAGGCGCCGCCATCTGCGTAGGCCTGCGCGACTCCGAGGCCTACCCCCTGTCCGGCGCCCGTTATGATCGCGACCTTGCCTGCGAGTCTTTTCATTCTCGACCTCCAGCTATGCCAGCCGCGCGGCCTGGAAACCGCTCTTGCGAGCGGGTTACAAATGGTCAACAATGTGCATGGTATTCATTTTGTAGAACGGTAGCAAGATGACTTCATCCAAACTCGGTGGGTTCAAGGATTGTTTCTTCCTTTCGGAAACCAATCCGTGCGCGAACGTCGACCAGCGCGACATCGAAGATGTGGCAATGCGGTTGATCCGCCGCCCGGAAGTGGAACGCGCGCGTGCGCACGCGAGTTTGCTGTGGCGCTCAGTCGCCGAGTACACGGCGGGGCCGCAGATGTCGCGGTTCGAAGAAATGATGGACGACTATACGTTCAACTATGCGTTAAAGGCCGCAAACGGCGATCCGACGCGGCCGCGAGTGCTGCGGTCGTACGTGCCCGCAGCCAATTGGTTCGGCCGCGAAGTGCCCGGCTCGCGCTGGGGCGGCGACAACCCGGATAATGCCTACCGGCTGATACCTATCGCGGCGGAAGGACGCTATGAAGTCCATGGCCGGCGCATGCCCGGCGGCATTGCGAACGTCACCTATGCCCTCGTCGCCAACGGCGCGACTTCCGTCACGCTGTCGTTGCTCGAAGATCGCGACCTCAAACTCGAGGCTGACGGCAGTTTCGTGATTTCCGTCGATGACCGCCCGAGCGGCGGCTTGATCAACCACATTCAGAACAAGCCCGGAGCGTTGTTTCTGTTCATACGCGATGCAATGGGAGACTGGCAGAAGGAGACTCCGAACGCTTTGCGCGTGCGGCGCTTGGATACCGGGCCCGGGCCGGCGGCGTCGGAAGCGGATATGGCCGAGCTTGCGGCGAAATACATGGTCGCGGACGTCTACCTGTTGTATTGGTTCACCCGGCTCAACTACAACATGCCGATCAACGTCATGCGCGAACCGCGCGGCTCGGGCGCAGTCGGCGGCCTGCGCTCACAGATGGGCAGTCAGGGAACCATCCGTCTTGCGGATGACGAAGCGATGATCATCACGAGCACCTCGGGAGATGCGGCATACCGGGGCATAGTGCTGCACGACATCTGGTATCGTGCCATCGAATATTGGAAGCGTCAAAGCAGCCTGAATACCAGCCAAATGGTACCGGATGCAGACGGGCGCTACACGTTCGTCGTGGCGCACGCCGATCCTGGAGTCGCAAATTGGCTGGACACCGGGGGACTCGGAGAGACCTTCGCGCTGCATCGATGGCAGGGACTACCTCCCGAGGGCAGCGGCCATGCTGCCCCGACAATCCGCTCTGAGGTGATCAAATTGAAGGACCTAGAAAGCCGCCTGCCGCCCGGTGTGCAGCGAATCGGGGCCGTCGAACGCAGACAGATTCTGGAGCGGCGGCAGGCCGCGTATCAGCGCCGATTTGCAGATCGTTGAGGGTACAGGGAAGGACGCCGCTTGCTGCTCAGCCGACGCCGGGACTCCTGCACGACTCGATTGTCTTGAAGGCCATCGAACGGATCTGTCGAAGAGGAATGGGGTACGGGCCGCATGAACACTGAAGCGCTGCAACGCTTGTTTGGAATCGAAGGTAAGGTTGCCGTCATCACGGATAGTGGCGGCAATTCCGGCTGTGATGTGCACCCCGATACGATCGCCCGAATCGAGCGTGGCGAATTAACTGGTCCCGGTGTTGACACAGAACGCCGGCGCCCGTTGGGTTGGGGTACTTCAGAGGATATTGCGGCGGCCGTATTATATCTTGTCGGACCATCTGGCGGCTACATTACCGGCCACGGCATCGTTCTCGACGGCGGCTTCCTGCTTAGCTAATACGCGTCACACTAATCCGCGGCCTCCCGGCTTGCACGAAGTAAATTTATGTACAACGATACTCAGATCGGCGCCCGCCTCGCTGCGACTTTCAGCCTGACCGGAAAGGTCGCCGTGATCACCGGCGCAGCGCAGGGTCTCGGCCGTCAGACCGCACGTTTGTTTGCAGAGGTCGGCGCGCAGGTAGTCATCGCCGACCTCAGCTTGGAAGCAGCGAAGGTCGCTGCCGCCGAAATACACGGGAAGGGCGGTTTCGCGATTGGCTTGACGGTCAACGTGGCGAATCCTGTCTCAATCGCAACCCTGTTTGCAGACGTCAGCAGCAGGTTCGGGCAAGTTGATATTCTGGTCAACGATGCGGCTAATCGCGCAAAGGCTGAGTTCTTCGACATGTCGGTAGAGCAATGGGACGCGATGCAGGAAATCACGCTGCGGGGCACATTTCTTTGCTCCCGTGAGGCGATTCGCCTTATGAAAGCCAAGGGAAACGGCGGGTCGATCGTCAACATCTCCTCGGTAGGGTCAGTGCATCCGACGCTCTGGGGTGTGAACGCTCACTACGATGCGGCGAAGGCCGGCGTTGACAGTCTGACTCGTACATTCGCCAGTGAGTTCGCCAGTGAGCGCATCCGGGTCAATTCGGTGCTGCCGGGCGGCATGACGAGTGAGGGCGCGGCGACCATCACCGACAACTATAACATTCGCGGTCCCATGATTGGGGCGGGGCGCATGCCGCTAGGCCGAATTGCTGATCCGATGGAGGTAGCTCAAGCAGTGTTGTTTCTCGCGAGCCCTGCGGCCAGCTATGTGACCGGGCAGATACTCGCCGCCGACGGCGGGTACATGGTCAGTTGATGGTAATAGTCCGGATCAAGAATAGGAGCAGGCCACAATGAGCGATACCATCGTATGGATCAGCGGCGCCACCGAAGGCGTCGGACTCGGTCTGGCGCGCACAGAAACTGGCACGAGATGAGATCGATGAGTTACATACGTCGCGATGGTATGCTAGAGCCGGGTCGCAACTTCCAGTTTGTGCCATGACCGCGATAACCGAACAGAGCGATGACTGAACACCATGCATCGAGTTCCATGACATTCGGTACCAGCGTGGAGGAGTTGCAAGCGCGCCTGGACGCCAGCCCATTCAATGCTTGGCTGGGCCTGCAGATCATCAATATTGGCACTGACTTCGTGAGCTTCAGAGTGCCCCCGCGACCGGAATTCATGGGCACCAAACGACTCGGTCGAATGCATGGGGGAGTCCTGACCGCGTTAGTCGATGCGGCGGCCGGGTACACGCTGATGGCCCGGGTCGGAGTAAGCATTACGTCCGTCGATGTCCGGGTTGACTTTCATCAGGGTGCCGAAGTGGAGACGCTTCTCATCGAAGGGGCGGTGGTCAGGCTTGGCCGCAAGCTCGCATGTGTCGACGTCCGAATCCTGAGTGCCGCAAATGCTCTGATCGCGAGCGGCCGCGGTACCTTCTATATTCCAACGGATAAATCGACGTCACCCGCTTCATGAGGGGCCACGTACGCGTAGCCTGCCATAGCTCAACTCGGCAATCGGCAAATGTCAGCATGCATTCCCAGCAGTAGCCGAGATGAATGGCGTCAGCACTGGCGTGTCGTGGCGGGCGCCGGGATCTGCGTGGCGACCGGTTACGCTGTATTCCCATTCGTCTCGAGTCAGTTCGTGCAACCGCTCCAAGAGAGTTTAGGCTGGTCGCGGGGTGCCTAATCACTCACGCAGAACATAGCGTTCGTCGCCGCGTTTCTTGCCCCAGTGTTTGGACGGGCGGTCGACAGGTTTGGCGCACGGCGGACTGCTCTTCTTTTCATGCCTGCGCTCGGCGTCGTGTATGGTCTGCTTGCCGCGATGGGCGGCCCGATTCAGGTGTATTACGGTCTCATGGGTGCGGCAATTTTCTGCGGGCTTGGAACCACCGGCATCGTGTTCATGCGCGCTGTGTCCACGCATTTCACAAGGTCCCTCGGACTTGCTCTGGCGGTCTCGCGCTCCGGTATCGCAATTGCAGCGGCATTTCTGCCCATCGTCATCTTCCACACGATTGGACAACTTGGCTGGCGTGGTGGTTACGCAATGATGGCCGCAGTGGTATTGCTGATCGGCACACCCGTGTGTGCGTTGTGGATCGGCGAAAGCCGACCTTTGCAATCCGCGCCAGCTTCCCGCCGTACATGGTTCGAGCTCTTGCTAAACGGCAAAGTCGTCATTCTATGCGCAGCCGTCGCGCTCACGATCGGTCCCGTCGTGGGGCTGCTCAGTCAGTTGCAGCCACTCCTCACTGGAAAGGGCATTGTTGCCGGTACGGCCGCCGTGCTCGGAAGTGTTCTTGCCGTGTCAGTTCTGGCCGGTACCCTGATCACGGGTTGGCTCGTGGACCGGGTTTGGGCGCCGTTGATCGGATGTGTATTCCTGATCGCCGCCGCATGCGGCTGCTTGCTGCTTCTCTCGCATCCGCTTTCGCTCACTCGCGCGACGTGCGCGGTCGCTCTGGTGGGCATCACGCAGGGTGCCGAGCTCGATCTGGCCGGTTACCTGATCGCCAGGTATTTCGGTGTCGCGGACTTCGCCGCGATATTCGGGTTGACCATTCTGACGATCGGGCTGGCCTCAGCGGGTAGCCAGATGGCGTTTGCCTTTCTCTTCGACCGCTTTGGCGGTTACGATTTTCCGCTGCAGCTTTCGGTAGCGGCCTACGCGCTGGCCGGCGCCGGTTTTCTGGCCTTGGGGCGTTATCCAGCGCGTTTACTGGCGCCTGTTTGATGTGCGCGATGGTTTCGGCAGCTTCTCGAAAAACCCGTCCCAGAAGAGGTCCGTCAAGCGATCGAGCAGTCGGGAGTCGTGCGCGTCTTCCCGCTGCGCATGAGCAAGGGAGAGCATCTGGTCCACGACGCACAGCAGGATGACGAGCTTCCCGTGCGCTCGCTCGCGGTCCTCTCCGGCGAATCGGGAGAGGATGTTCGTCATGTGCGCCGCGACGCGATAGGTGTCCGGAACCGCGGTGGCGGCAACCGCCGGGTCCGTCAGCAGGGCGTCATTGTATGCCTCGAGAAAGAGGTGGATGCGATTCCAGGTGCGTGAATACTCGGTGATCCAGTCGCGCAGCGACTGCCAGGTCGGGTTGGCGATTTCATCCAGCTTGACCGAGATGGCGACCATCTCAGGCTCTATGAAGGCTTCCTGCAGAAAATGAATGGTGTCGCCCTTGGTTTTGAAATACTGGTAGAAAGTCGTGCGGGTGGTGCCCGCCGCCCGCGCAATCTGCTCGACCGTCATCGCGCGAAAGCCATGCCGGCGCAGCATTTGTACCGTGGCGGTCTCCAGCCGCGCACGCGTGTGTCCCTTCAGTTCCTCGCGTAGCGATGGGGTCGTTCCCATGTCTCTGTGCTTTCTCCCGACGATGATGATGCGCCCCTTCGCGACAAACGATAAAGGCAGCAATGTTAACATGCTGGCAAGCATACGGCCGTCAGAATTCTTTACACGTGTAAACACTGCGCGTATGGTGCGATCATGGCCGGGTATCCAAGGTTTGGGGGGGGTTAAACGATGATACGTCTCGAAGGCAAAGTGGCAATCGTGACCGGGGGTACGCAGGGCATCGGACAGGGCGTGGTGCTGCGGTTCCTGAAGGAGGGTGCGAGCGTCGCGTACTGCTCGCGCAATGCGAAGAACAATGAAGCGATGGTACCACTCATAGCCGCCATCCCGGGTGCCGCAGAGCGTGCGCGGTACATCCAAGCGGATGTCGGTATCAAGGATCAAATCCAAGGCGTCGTGCACCAAGCCGCCAAGCTCTTCGATGGTGTCGACATTGTCATCAACAACGCGCAGGGCATTGCACCCCTGCGGCCAATCGAGGAGAAGCCGGATGCGGACTACGCCATGACGCTCGCTACCGGCTTTTACCACTCACTGTGGACGGGTCAGGCGGCGCTTCCCTACATGCAGCAGCGCGGCGGCGGTCGCATCATCAACTGCAGCTCACACTGGGCGTTGCAGGGTATGCCTTACGCGAGTGATTACGCCATCACAAAAGCGGCAAACGAGGCGCTGACCCGCACCATGGCCAACGAGTGGGGCCGTTTCAACGTGCTGGTGAACTGCTTCGTACCGGCCGGTGATAGTTTTGCCTACAAGCAATACAAGATTCAAAATCGGGAACTTTGCGAGGCCATCGAGCGCAATATTCCGATGTCGCGCATGGGTGACTGCGAAGCCGACATTGCGGGCGGCATCCTCGGCCTCGTCTCGGACAATGGCCGCTACATAACCGGCACTACGATCTATATCGACGGTGGTGCCTGGCTGGTATACCCCGCCGAAGGGGAGCATGAGGCTGGCACTGACATCCATACCGGCCGCGCCCAATCAGCGACGGGCGTTCACTGAGGAGATGGCAATGGATCAACTCAAGGGGAAAGTGGCCGCTGTTACGGGCACTTCGGGCAGTACCGGACGCGGCATCGCATTGCGCTTCGCGCGCGAGGGCGCCAAGATCGCGCTCATCGACCGCGATGCCGCGAAGAGCGATGCCTTGGTCAAGGAAATCCAAACGGCGGGAGGTACGGCCACATTTGTTCGTGCCGACGTCGCCGCGCAGGGCGATGCGCGGCGCGCCATCGACGCTGCCGCGAGCGAGTACGGGCGCCTCGACGTATTGGTTAACAGCAATTGGGTGCTGAGATCCTTCATGCCGCTCCTCGAGAAGCCTGAGGAGGACTTCACGGCGAGCATGAACGCGGTGTTCTTCGGTACGCTCAGAGCCATGCGCGCAGCCGTGCCGCATATGCGTAAGGTCGGCGGCGGCCGCATCATCAATGTTGCCGCTCCCTACGGCTACACGTCGTTTCACAACATCGCCGACGCGGTATCCACGGACTGGAGTCTCCAGGGTCTGACGCGGACCGCGGCCGTGGAATGGGGCAAGTATCAGATCCTGACCAATCTGCTTGTGCCCGCTTTGCTCGATATCCCCGAATATCAGCAATACCGGGCCGACAATCCCGCCTACGTTGATGGGCTCGTCAAGCAGATGCCGCTTCGCCGGCTCGGGGACCCCGTCGAAGATCTCGGCGGTGCTGCGTTGCTGCTCGCCTCTGATGAAGGCTGCTTCATCACTGGACAGCCGATCTTCTCCGACGGAGGACAGCATCTCAATACGGCGACGTTCAAGCCGCGTGCGAGGCAGGCCTGAACGTGACGAGCGCTCTCGATCACTGCGAGATCATCGGTGCCGCCGGCTACGCTACCGGCCATTTCGGCGTTCTCGACGATGCGTTCGCGCGGCGTTTTGAAAAATTGACCGATTGGCTCAACACGCATGGTAATCTTTCGGCGACCCAGGTCACGGTAGCCCGAAAGCAGCTGTTGCAGGTCGTCATCACGCGCGTGCTGCTCGCAGCCGACCGCAAGCGCATCCCGGCGATTGCGGCGGAAAAGATCGAGCGTCCGGTCTTCGTCATCGGCTACTCGCGGACCGGGACCACGCTCCTGCACTCGCTCCTCGCGGAGGATGAGGCCAACCAAGCACCGCTGTGGTGGCACAGCCACCAACCGAGCCCGCCACCGGGCGAGCGTCCCGTCGCACGGGAGCGACTGGATCTTGCGCGACGCGAAATCGAGCGCATGCTCGACGTTGTGCCCGGCATGATGACGATGCATCCCTACTGGGACAAGGGCAGCGACGCGTTGATCGAGGACGAGGAGATCCACACGCTCGACTTTCATAACACTTATCCAACTCTGCTCTATCAGGTACCGGCCTTCCCGGTCATGGGTGCCAGTGAAGATCCCGCGGCTGCGTACCTCTTCCAAAGGCAGTTCATGCAACATCTGCAATGGAACCTGCCGCAGCGTCGCTGGGTGGTGAAAGGTTGCTTTCATCAGTTCTATCTCAAGCAACTCTTCGATGTGTTCCCCGACGCGCTATGCATCTGGCCGCACCGCGAGCCGATCGAGGTTCACACTTCGACGCTCGCCATTACCGCCGTACTGTACGGCGCTCTCACCGATGGGAAGATGGACTGGCGCCGGTTCGGGGCCAGCTACCTGCAGAGCATGCGTGAGGTAATCAAGGCGGTTCTCGCCGACCCGCTCATCGAAGATCCGCGCATCATCCACCTGCGCTTCAAGGATTTGGCAAAAGACCCGGTCGGGGCGGTTCAGAGCATCTACACTCGCGCTGGCTTCCCGTACACGGTTACGTTCGAGCAGAAGATGCGCTCGTGGCTGGCGGATCCCTCGAATCAGCCGGACCGCTACGGGCGCTATCCCTACAGCCTCGAGCCATTCGGATTGAAGCCGGAGGAGGTCGCCACGGCATTCGCGGAATACAGTCGGCGATTCGGGCTTGGCTGACAGCTTGGCGGGGAAGGTACGAGGCATGCTCCGCGGCATCGTTCAGATCTGTCAAGTCACCCGCGATCGCGATCGCAGCATCGCCTCATGGATCGGGCTGTATGGGGCCGGTCCATTCTTCGTCGCTGATTTCCGTCTGGAGGGACACCACTATCGCGGTCGCCCGGTCACGGCCGACGTCCGCGTCGGGCTGGCATTCTGCGGATCACTTCTGATCGAGTTGGCGCAACCCAACGGGGTGGGGCCTTCCATCTACCACGAAGTGCTCGAGTCGCGCGGCGAGGCGGTGCATCACTTCTGGAAGCCGAGTGCGGACTTCGACACCGAAATGGCGCGCTATGCGGCGAAGGGTTGCCCCGTGATTGCCGGCGGTCCAATTCCGGGCATGGGCAGACAGGCGTTCGTGGACACCACGGCCGAGACCGGCGCATTCACGGAAATTCTGGAACTCGCCGACTGGGTGTATGGGGCGCTCGATCTCATGCGACAGGCGCATTTGTCTTGGGATGGGAGCGATCCCGTGCGACCCTATCCGGCGCCTGGAGCGGGCGCCCCGAGCACCGCTGGAGGTTAGCACATGATTTCCTGGCGTATTCAGATCGATATGCTGCTCCCACCAGAACTGCACGATGATTCGCTCTATCAGGTGTCATTGGAGCAGGCGATGTGGGCCGACAAACGTGGGCTGTGCGACATCTGGCTCTCGGAGCACCACGGCTCGATATTCATCTCCTCACCGCTGGTGCTGGCGGGAGCACTGGGCGCGGTCACGGAACGGGCTCGTATCATCGTCGGCTGCCTGCTCCTGCCGCTGCACGATCCGATCCGCGTTGCCGAGGATCACATCATGGCGAGCAACATATCCAGAGGCCGCACCGAGGTGATCGTCGGCATCGGCTATGTGGCCCACGAATACGAGATGTTCGGGCGGAGTTTATCGGAACGCGGCAAGCTGGCCGATAAGAAGCTCCCGATCTACGTCGCGGCGATGGCGGGAGAGCCGTTTGACTTCGACGGCCGGCGTGGTCGGGTACTGCCGGGGCCGTATCAGGGAAAACGGCCACCGGTGCTCGGAGGCGGCGCAGTACCTGCGTCGGCCAAACGCGCCGCGCGCTATTGCGATGGTTTTGCGCCGGCTGAGGGAGCTCAGGGCTTGATAGATATGTATCACCAGGAATGTGAACGACTTGGTCGCAAGCCCGGTCCGGTTCGCAGGCCCTGTCTGCCGCTGTACGTCCATGTCACTAATGACCCGGAAAAAGCTTGGTCGGTGCTCGGTCCTTCTTTCCTGCACGAAATTAATTACTACGGGAAGTGGGCGGCCGAATCATCGAGCGCAAAGATCAGCTACGCCCCCACTCCAGAGCCATTGACCGACGTCAACGTCGTGCGATCGAGTCCCGCCTACGCAGTCGTTACCCCACAGGAGTGCATCGAGCTCGCGCGAAAGCTCCCCGACGGATCGTACATCTGTCTGCGCGTGAACAAGCCAGGCATCCACACCGACATGTCCTGGGAGAGCCTCGAACTGTTCGCCAACAACGTCATGCCTCATATCCAGGTCTGCAAACCGGAAGATATCGCGACGCCAGTGGTGGACAGGATTCCCTGGGCGGAGCAGCGACAAAGCGACCATGATTGACAGATCGACCCTTCGTTTATATTATTGAACGCTGTTCACAAAAGCAAGTTAACCCGGGGGAGATCGCCGACGGTGAACGCTATGTCGCCAGGTGCTTCGCCAGGTTTGTACGCGCGCTACGTCCTGTTGGCGCTGCTTGCGGTGTACATGGTCCATCATTTGGATCGGGTGGCGATTGCACTCCTGCTGGAACCTCTCGGACGCGAGTTCCAATTGTCCGATTCGCAGCGCGGTCTTCTTGCCGGAATGGGTTACGCGATTCCGTTCGCCATCGCTGGTATTCCACTCGGTATGCTGATCGACCGGGTCAACCGTGTAAGACTGCTCACGACCCTATTGTGCGTCTGGAGCGGCCTCACCGCGTTGTGCGCCGCCGCTTCCGGCTTCGGGTGGTTACTGGCCGCACGAATCGGTGTAGGCGCGGCTGAATCCGGCGGCACGCCCGCGAATGTGTCGATCATCGCGGACTATTTCCGTCCGTCGCGGCGTTCGGCGGCGTTCGGCATCTATTACATGGGACCCCATCTCGGCACCATCATCGGCTTCGCCGTCGCCGGCGCGGTAGCCACGGCCTACGGCTGGCGCGCGGCGTTCTTGGTCGTTGGAGTCCCCGGTTTGCTGCTGGCGCTGCTGGTTTCGAAGACCATTCGCGAGCCGCCTCGCAGCGTCGACGCCTCGCCGGGGGACGCGGACGCAATCGCGGTGGCGCCGCCGCTGATCGAGATTCTTCGCACAATCTGGCAGAATGGCGCGGTGCTCCATCTATTCATTGGGGCCACGCTCATCAATGTGGTTGCGGCCGGACTGTTCAGTTGGCTGGCGCCGTTCATGATCCGTGCGCATGGCCTCACGGTGCGAGATGTGGGTTTCGCGATCGCCTTCGGGATGGCGCCCTTTGCCGCCATAGGGTCGCTCTCCGGCGGCGCGCTTGCCGATCACCTTGGAGGATTCAGGTCGCCTCGCGTTGCGGTCGCGCTGGCGATGGCGGCCGCGATCACGGTGCCGGCCGTCTGGATCGCTCTGTTGACACCGTATATTGCGGTACTGATCGGCGCGCTTGCGATTCAGCAATTTGCGCATGCATCGACCATCGGCCCCTGTTATGCGAGCGTACTGGGTTTGCTGCCTTCGCGAATGCGCGGCGCGAGTGCGGCGCTTCTGCAGGTTGCCTCGAACGTACTCGGATTCGGTGTGGCCGTCCAGATCGTAGGTATTCTCAGCGATGTTCTTCGAGTCCGGTTTGGCAGCGACTCTCTGCGCTTTGCGATGCTTGGTTTCGCCCTGATCAATATCTGGACCACTGCGCATTTCATCATTGCGGCGCGGCAGCTTCGCCGGCCGAGCGCCGTCGCAGGCGTTGTTGTGACAGGCAGTGCCCCATGACGAATTTACAGGAGACGAGATGGAAGCCATAGCTACTCGGGACCGCAAGCAGACCATGACGGGGGCCAGCACTGCCGATCAAATTGCGGCACGCATCAAGGAAATTATGGAGAAGGACCCTCAGTTCCGTGAGGCGCTGCCACTGCCGGCAGTCAACGAAGCTAAGGTGAAGGCTGAACTCGGGTTGGCGCAGATCGCCGCACTGGTCATGGAGGCCTATTCAGACCGCCCGGCGCTCGCGCGGCGGGCGACGGAGCTGGTGACTGATCCGGCCACCGGACGCCGGACGCGCCAGTTGCTCAAGCGCTTCGAAACCATCACCTATCGGGAATTATGGTCGCGCGCGCGCGCCCTTGCGAACGTTTGGTACCACGACCCCGCCAGGCGCCTGCGCGCCAATGACTTGTTATGCATCCTCGCGTTTGCCGGCATCGATTTTGCGACCGTCGATCTGGCGGCGATTCACAATGGGGCGGTGGTGGTACCGATGCAGACCAACGCAGCTACTCAACAATTGGTTGCCATCTTCAACGAGGTAGCGCCGAACTGGCTGGCGACCAGCCTCGAGTGCCTCGAGACCGCCACCGAACTCGTGTTGACCGGCCATCGTCCCTTGGGCCTGCTCGTGTTCGATTACCATCCCGAAGTCGATGACGAACGCGAGGTGTTCGAGGCGGCCCACTCGAAGCTCAGCGCGGCTGGCCTGCCGGATTTACTCGTCACATTGGAGGCAACTTGTGCGCAGGGCGAGGAGTTCAGCGCCGCGCCTCTTTTCGTGGACCCTGCGACCGATAAGCGGCTGTGCACCATCTACTACACCTCGGGCAGCACAGGCCTGCCCAAGGGAGCCATGTACCCCGAACTAATGGTCAAGCCAACGTGGCGCGTTCTCCTGCCCGTCCCAATGTTCTACATGCACTACATGCCAATGAACCACTCGTTCGGGCGCAGCGGCGTGTTTTCCACCCTGGGCTCGGGCGGCACTTGCTTCTTCACAGCGGCCAGCGATCTATCGGCGCTTTTTGATGACATCAAAATGGCACGGCCTACGTTCATGGGTATCGTTCCGCGCATCTGCGAGATGGTCTATCAGCAATACCAGGCGGAACTCGAGCGCCGCGGGCCCGGTGCGTCGGACATGGAAGCGCTGAAGCACGAACTCATGCTCGAAGTCCGAAATGCAGTGCTCGGCGGACGCCTGCTGAACTGCAATTTCGGTTCCGCGCCCCTCGCCCCCGAGTTGCGGGAGTTCATGGAATTCTGCCTCGGTTTTCCGATGGACGACCACTATGGCACCACCGAAATCTCGGGGGCGGTTCGAAATACGCGGATCATGAGACCGCCGGTCATCGACTTCAAGCTCGACGATGTGCCCGAACTCGGCTATTTCCGGACCGACAAGCCCTACCCGCGCGGTGAACTGCTAATCAAGACCCATAGCATCATGCTCGGCTACTACAAGAGACCTGACGTCACGTCTCAGATGTTCGACGACGACGGCTACTACAAGACCGGCGACATCATGGCCGAGATCGGTCCGGATCAGGTCGTCTACGTCGATCGACGCAATAACGTGCTCAAGCTCGCCCAAGGTGAGTTCGTAGCGATCTCCCGCCTGGAGGCGCTTTACACCAACGGCCATGCCGTGATCCGCCAAGTCTACCTCTACGGCACCAGCGAGCGCTCGTACCTGTTGGGCGTATTGGTGCCGAACGAGGTGGCGTTGAGCCAAATGGGCATCGTCGGCGACGAGACGGCAACCAAGGCCGCGCTGCGCGAGGCGATCAAGCAGGTCGCGCGTGCCGAAGAGCTGAACGCCTACGAAGTGCCGCGCGACTTCATCGTCGAGTACGAGCCCTTCAGCACCGAAAATGGCCTTCTGGCCGGTATCGGGAAGTACCAGCGTCCAAAGTTCAAGGAGCGCTATGCGGCCCGCCTCGACAGACTCTACGACGAGATCGCCGCCAGCCAGACCAGCGAACTGCATGCCCTGCGTCGCGGTGGCCAAAACGCGCCGGTGCTGGAGACCGTCGGGCGCGCGGTACAGGCCACCCTGGGCGTCGAGGAGATCGACCTGACAAAGCACTGGAGCTTTGCCGAGCTGGGCGGCGATTCGCTGTCGGCGCTCTCCTGCTCGCTCCTGCTCGAAGAAATCTATGGGATCGAAGTGCCGGCCGGCGTCATCAACAATCCCGCAGGAAGCCTCCAGCAACTGGCGAACTTCATCGAGCGGGCGCGCGACGGCGTGCTCAAGCGTCCGACCTTCGCCTCCGTTCATGGCCGCGGCGCCACCGAAATCCACGCCAGCGACTTGAGGCTGGAAAAGTTCATCGACGCCGAGATCCTCGAGATCGCGCGGAAATCCGCGCCGGCCTCAAAAGAGATCCGCACCGTGCTCGTCACCGGCGCCAACGGCTACCTCGGCCGGTTCCTTTGTCTCGAATGGCTGGAGCGGATGGCCAGGGTTGGAGGCTCGGTGGTCTGCATCGCCCGCGGGCAGGACGCCGCGGCGGCCCGGCGCCGCGTCGCGGATGCATTCGACACCAGTGACCCCGAACTCAAGCGCCATTTCGAGGAACTCGCCGACAAGCATCTGGAGGTGCTGGCAGGCGATCTCAGTGAACCGGATTTGGGCTTGAAGTATGCGGATTGGCAGCGGTTGGCCGCGACCGTCGATCTCATCGTCCACCCGGCCGCACTCGTCAATCATGTCCTCCCTTACCCCCAGCTTTTTGGTCCGAACGTCGTGGGTACGGCCGAACTGATCCGGCTCGCGATCACGTATCGTCTGAAGCCCTTTAACAATGTCTCGACGGTCGCCGCCGCGATGATCCCCGGGGGCGGCGCCGTTGACGAGGGCACGGACGTGCGGGCCGCGACGCCCGTGCGCCGCCTGGACGGCGCCCGCTACGCCGACGGCTACGCTCATAGTAAGTGGGCGGCGGAAGTCCTCCTGCGCGAGGCCCACGATCGCCTTGGCCTGCCGGTGTCGGTGTTCCGGTCCGACATGATCCTGGCGCACAGCAGATACCAGGGGCAGATCAACGTTCCGGACATGTTCACTCGCTGGCTGTCCAGCATCGTCATCACCGGCTTGGCGCCGCGCTCGTTCTACGCCGGGGGCGAGGGCCGGCCGCACTACGACGGCCTGCCCGTGGACTTCACCGCCGAGGCGATCGCCACTCTGGGTGCAAACGCTCTCTCGGGCTATCGCACTTACCACGTCGTCAACCCGCACGAGGACGGCATTTCGATGGACAGCTTCATCGACTGGGCAATCGAGGCCGGCCATCCAATCCGCCGCATCGAGTCCTACGCCGACTGGTTCAGCCGCTTCGAGACGGCGTTGCGCGGCTTGCCCGAGAAGCAGCGCCAGCAGTCATCGCTGCCGCTGCTGCACCAGATGCATCAGCCCATGCCTGCATCGGCGGGCGCCTCGGTCTCGGCCGTTCGCTTCCGCGCTGACGTGTGCGCGCACGGCGTGGGCACTTACAAGGATATCCCGCATCTATCGGCCGGGTTCATTCGCAAGTTCCTGGACGATCTTCGCCAGCTGCAACTGATCTGAGGAAAAGGCCTGACCATCTTGTTCGCGGCAATGCCGTGCGTGCCTCCGACGGACGCCCCTGTGTCCAATCCCTCCTGGATTGCCCGTGAAAGGCGTCGTTCTTCCTCATCAGTTGCCCACGATTGACTGCAAAGCGCGCCATTCAGAAAAGCTCTGCACCGTGCCTCGAGCTACATTACAAGCAACGCGCTCCCGATTAAAGTCCTTCTCTCCCTATAGCAAATCACATTCGCGCGACGCCACGGAGATATTCCTCGTCGGTGACCTTCTTCAGCCACTCGACGTTTTTCCCATTCAGGGACTCTTGGACCGCTATATGCGTCATCGCGGTGGTGGGCGTCGCACCGTGCCAATGCTTGTGGCCAGGGGGACACCAAATGACATCACCTGCGCGAATTTCGACGATCTCCTCGCCCTCGCACTGGCGGGGAGGGCCGAGGACCATGTCGACATCCATCGAATCGCGCTGTGCGTCGTATCTTGATGCTTGGTCTCGCAAGGATATCGAGGCTCTAGCGGCCCTCGTTCATCCGGACGTGCGCTTTAAGGGGCCGATGCAGGAGTTTGAGGGACGCAAACGTGAGCCGAACGGCAGAAATGATCCGTTTTGAGGACGGACTCATTCGAGAAACGGAGCTCTTTTTCGACGCGCGGCCTTTTGAAGCCATGCAAAAGGCAATGGCCAATAAGACAGCGCCCCAATGAGACAACAGTCGCAGAGTGCCGTCCAATGGCTGCTCGCGCTAAGTGCCACTGTTCTCGCGGCTGGAGCGAGCGTTCACGGATTCGCATACCCCAAGGCTGCAGCGGTGGCGGAGCATTCAACGCTGCCGCCATTTTTTCAAACGGCACTCAAGGGCCTTTGGCTGAGTGACTCTCTGTCATCGCTGTTGCTAGCGCTCGTTCTGGCATCCATCGCGGCGAAGCCGAAATTGGCGGCAAAGCCACTTCTCTTTCTCCTCGCGCTAACGCCACTCGGGATGTCTGTAGTCTTGTTCTTAACGATGGGGCGCTTTTTTGCCAGCTATCTCATGTTGATAGCAGCGTTGTCAGTCTTGTTGGCTGCAGCGCTAAAACCGGCACAGGCCACGATCGAGAGATGACAATGGGCCGTGGGGTGGGCGGCCGCCTCTCCTGCGGGTTGCAGGGTTTGAGGCCATCGCTCCAGCTACTAACCAATCGGTGCGTTGAGCCGCTTGCGATGATGTGTAACATTAAGGACTCAGTTGTACAAGTGGCCGCCCCTAGCGCAAGGAACGCATGCAGAATACTCGCTCCCGCATTGATCCCAGCGACACCGTATTGCTGTTTGTCGACCTGCAAAACGGTATTATTGAGCTTTCAAGAACCGTGCCGGTCGAACGGTTGTCAAAGGGAGTGTCGGGGCTGGCGAGACTCGCGAAGATCTTCCGCATGCCGGCTGTCGTGTCGGGCGTTTCCGCTCAAGACGGCGCCGCGCCCACAATGATCGCTCAACTGGCCGAGGGAATAGGCGCCTACACGGTTCTCCAGCGCACGACCGCCGATTCGTTCCGAAACGAAGCGATCGTTGCGGCCGTTAAGGCCACGGGTCGGCAGACTCTTCTGATATCCGGAGTCTCTACGGAGGTTGCGGTCCAACTGCCAGCACTCACCGCCGCGGACATGGGTTATAGAGTCTTTGTGGCGGCCGATGCCTGCGGCGGTATGAGTGAGCGCACGGAACAGGCGGCCATCCACCGAATCATCAAGGCGGGTGGCACTACAGTGTCGGTCATGGGGCTGGCCGGAGAGTTAGCAGGGGACTTTCGCAGCGCCGAGGCGCAAGCGGCGATCGGGATTCTCTACGAAATGGCTACAGCGTAACCCGTGCGGCGCGCCTGACCTTCATTGGGAACTCGAATGAGATCGGGCGCATAAACGGGACGCTGGCGACATGCG
The DNA here is from genome assembly GCA_963799885.1 of uncultured Gammaproteobacteria bacterium. Classification (GTDB taxonomy): domain Bacteria; phylum Pseudomonadota; class Gammaproteobacteria; order Steroidobacterales; family Steroidobacteraceae; genus Bog-1198. Next base: position 437,458 of record CAWCYX010000014.1, read on the forward strand.
GGCCAGAAAGGCGCATTACGTACTAGTCGCGAATCGCTGTCTAGTCACGTCCCGCAATCGGACCCATCGAGCTTTTGCAATGGATTGCCGACATGGACGCCGAAGGAGTCGGCGTGTTTACTGCCCCACAGATATAGATGCGTCAGGATCGGCCTCAATGTCGCCCCTAGTGCGGTTAGCACATATGGCGGGTGCGATTTGAAATTCGAGTGTTTATCGCGAGCTACCAACCCAGACCGTTGCAAGTCTTTGAGACGCTCCGTAAGAACTTTGTCGCTTAGGCCCGGAAGCAGCTGCCGGAGTTCGCCGTAATGGCACGGACGTTCGCCAAGGTAGGCGATAATGATGGTTTTCCATTTGCCGCCAAGTACTGTGAGCGCAAACTCTGTCGGACAGTTGAATCGGTTCGGTAAGGGTCGGGTCATCGGTAGCTCCGGCATGGTTTCAATTCAAGTTTATCCAATCCTACACGTCTCGCGGAGACCGCAATGAAGGTGCTGGCCATATTGACCCGAAGGCCGGAGGCTAGCCTCGAGAGCGTACGTGCTGAGCTTGCCAATGAGATTCGGGGTTCTTGGGGGTTGTTCGCATCCGGCGTGCTGCGCGAGGCGTATGCAACCGAGGTCCCATCGCGTGTGGTATTCGTCATCGAGGCGGATGATCTCGCGGCGGCGGAGCGTCACCTTGCGGCGCTGCCACTCATCGCAGCCGCCCGGCCGTTCGCATGAGTTTGTTCACAACCCCCGAGCCCACCGACTCGGGGAATGGTGCTCCAACGCAAAATTAATCGCCGCGCAAACCGCCGCCGCCTGCGCGGAATTGCATTGCTCAGGGGTTGCCCGAGGGCTATCCGGATAGACCTCGGTGGTCGTCTTGTAGGGTGCGTGAGTGATGCTTGCACAGAGGCCGAGCTGCTTCAGCGGGTAGTTTATGACGCCCGGCGCGACCATGGGCGAGCCGATGATCTCGCCGTGTCGATCCGCTGGCGCGATGTGTGTGAGTTTCGCCACAGCCGCGAGCACCGCCTGCTGGAATTCTGGTTGTGGATTCTCGCTATCGTCGACCAGATAGAAGCCGTCCGGAATCTCACCCGGCACGTGGGCCACGCCGTCGCGAGCGGCGAGCGCCGGGCGAAACTCGGCTTCATCGGTATCGGTGGTCTCATGCAAATCAATATGCACGAGCACGCCATCGCGGAAGGGTGCGATCAGGCGCATGAGTGCCGCTGATTCTTGCGCCGGGCTGTTATCTCGAAATGAGCGATTCGGGTCGACCGCGTGCATGTTCCAGCGGTGGATCACTTCGTAGGCCCAGGGGCTGACGCACGGCGCGACCATGAGATTGACCCGACCTGCAAAGGTTGCCGCATGCTGATCGACAAACCGCAACGCCCCATGGACGCCACTGGTTTCATAGCCATGTACGCCGCCCGTCACCAACGCATAGGGAAGAGAGCCGCCCCAGCCGCGGCTCTTGATCGCAAACAGGGGATATCTGTCGGGGTGATAATCAAGGTGGCCGTACTTCACTACGTCGAAGCGCGAACTCAAGGTGTGAATTATCCCGAGCACCTCCGTTTTATAACTGCGCTTGACGGTCTGTAGTGACAGCCACGTAGCCACTTCCGCTACGCCCCAGGGAAGTCCTGGCGTGCCGATTGGATAGGGTGCGTGGGTCGTCATCTTGGCGCTCGCTCCGCAGTGGCGTAAAGGAGGCCGAGCAATCTAGCAGTCGACGAGCGTCGTTCAGCCGGCCGCAGACGTCGATTCGCCTTCGCGAAACGGCGTCCGTGCATCTCAGGGCACTAGCATAGCAGGTATGTTTCTGGAATTTCAGCCACGGAATCTACGGGCCATTCGGGACCGAGGACGGTGCACCGGAGCAGGGCAAGATTTCGCACCCGATGCCCGGAGATTGGGCGCGGCTTGCGGCGAGGAGTTTGCGTTTGACGATTATTCGCCAAGTCTGGAATGCTGACTTATGATCCGGCAAGCATCGGCAAACGCAGGGATGAGCATTTTGCATATCAAGAACGCCTGGCAGCGCGCGGCGACCCGCTCCGCACTGAGTCTCATGATTGCCGTGGCTGGCCTCGGCGCGGTAGCGGCGCCGACCAAGCCGGTGCGGCCGGCCACGCCGGCCGGCTGGTTTCACATATATCCGCTCGACGAACATACGTACGCGATATCCGAGCCAAAATACTGGCAGGAGAACGTCAGCTATCTGTTGATCGGTACGCGCCGCGCGTTGTTGTTCGATACCGGACCCGGCATCTACAGCATCCGCGGCGCGGTACAAGGACTGACATCGCTGCCCGTGATCGCGATTCCGACGCACCTGCATTTCGATCACGTCGGGGATCTCGAGGAGTTCTCCGATGTGCGTTTACTCGACACGCCGGCACTGCGGGCGCAAGTTCGGGGCGGCTATATGGTGGAGCCGCCCTCGCAGTACATGCTGCGAAACTCCTTCAAGTACCGCGTGAACGGCTGGGTCGCGGACGGTGGGGTGATCGATCTCGGCGGCCGCACGGTGCGGCTCTTGAGTACACCGGGGCATACACCGGACTCGGTGTCGCTGGTAGACGGCGACGGCGGACGCCTGTTCACGGGCGATCTCGTCAATCGAGTCATCACGCTGGTCGGGGTTCCGGGTTCCGATATCAAAGCGTTGGCAGCGTCGCTGCTTCGCTTGCTCAAATTGGGACGCCCCGGCACGGTTGCCTACGAGGCACATGCGGAAGCGCCGATCACCTGGGTGGAACTGCAGCAACTCGCGAGCGGCGTCGCGGTCATCGCCGCCGATAAGGCCACCGCCACGCCGAGCTGCCTCGGTGGTGCGCCGATGCGCCGCTATATGGTCGGCGCCTTTCCCTTCGTGCTGCCGGTGCCGGGCGGACCCCCGCAGCCTCCCCTCGCTTCCGTGACGACGACGATCGAGTGGGATGGGGGCCCCTGTAAGTGAAAGCGAACTGCTGACCATGGCGAAAACCGCCCGGAACCCGGAAAAGCGCAACGAAGAATTGGCATCGATCGCGCTGGTATTATTCGCCGAGCATGGGTTTTTCGGCGTCAGCATCAAACAGATCGCGCGCAAGGCCGGCATCAATCCGGCGCTGATTTACTACTACTACAAGGACAAGGCGGATCTGTTCCGCGCCGCCATCGTGCATGCGGTATCGAGCGCACATCAGCAATACTTGCAAATGCTGGGGGAGCACGACGATCCGATGGGCCGCATTCATGCGTGGCTTCAGTGCAACGTGGTCGCCGCGCAGCGGATCCGATGTATGGTCAAGATCATGCTCGACTACTCCGGTTCGCGGGTGCGCAACCGGGGAATCGATCTAGCGATCCGCGAATTTTACGAACTGGAGCGCATGATCCTGGCCGCGAACATCCGCAGTGGAATCAGGGAAGGCGTGTTCCGCCCGACGGATGTCGAGCGCTTGGCGGCGTTGATCTCCGTGCATCTGGACGGAGTCATCGTAGCCTCCTCGATCCGCGCCAAATTCGACATGGATGCGGCGATCGGCGATATCAAAGGATTGTTGATCCGCTATCTTGGCGCGGGCGAGGTCGCGGCTCAAAGCGGGCGGCCTTTTGCCGGGAAGCGCAAATCCAAGGTCGTCGAGCGCAAGAAGGAACCGAAGCTTGCGTAACGTTCCAGGCTCGCCATGACACTGCGAATCAAGGCAAGTGCCTACGGGTTCCCGTGCGAAGGAGATCTGACGTCCGGCAACACCGCCGTGGTCGTCATCGATATGCAGCTGGATTTCTGCGCAGTCGGCGGAATGTCAAGCGTGTCGAACACCGACCTCGAGATGATGCGAAGACCGATCGAGCCGATAGCGCGTGTTCTCGCCGCGGCGCGCGCGTGCGGCATGCCGGTCATCTACACGCGTGAAGGGCATCGCGCGGACGGATCGGACCTGACGCCCGTCAAGATATTTCGCAGCCGACTGGGCGGTGCCGGCGTAGGTGATAAGTCACCCTTGGGCAGAATTTTGATTCGTGGCGAGCCCGGCCACGCCATCATTCCCGAACTGGCGCCCCGGCCGGGCGATCCCATCATCGACAAGGTGGGCAGCGGGTGCTTTTACGGCACCGAAATGGAGCACCTGCTGCGCAACCGGGGAATACGCAATTTGATTTTCGTCGGCGTGACGACGGAATGCTGCGTGCATACGTCGATTCGGGAGGCATCGGACCGCGGCTTCGACAATCTACTGCTGTCCGACTGCACCGCGGCGGTCACGCCCGAACTCAAAGAGGCGGCCATTGCCATCATTCGCAATCCCTTCACGCTTTTCGGTACCGTCGGCACGTCCGAGGCGGCTATCGAGGCCCTGTCATCGATTGGTCAGCCAACCAAAAATTAAGCCGGCAGCGCACCGCGTCGACATCGCCGGCGAATCGGTGGAGCTGCCGTTGGTCGCGATCAGGGAGTCGTTGGCGGTCCCGCTTCTCATGGTCATTGACATGGGTGTGAGCTTCGGCGATCGAATCGGACGCGCGTTGGCCGATCGGCTGGTGGACATGAAGCCGGACATCATAGTAGGGGCGGCAACCCTCGGCATCCCGGTAGCCATCGAAGTTTCACGCCAACTCAAGTTGGACCGATACGTAATTTTGCAGAAGTCGCCCAAAATTCACCTTTGCGACGCGCTGGTAGAATCGGTGCAGTCAGTCACGTCGGTGGGATCGCAGCGCCTGTTGCTCGACCGGCGTGCCATGCCATTGATCGCGGGCAGACGGGTGGCGCTGGTGGATGATGTCGTCGCCACCGGATCGAGTCTTCGCGCCATGCTGAAGCTCACGCGGCAGGCAGGCGCAAAGGTGGTCGGGATCGGTGTGATCCTGACCGAAGGCCATGATTGGCGCGAAGCGCTAGGCGCCGATGCCGGCCTCGTGACGGCGCTCGGACACATACCGCGCTTCAGAATCGCCGGCGGCCTCGCAGAGCCGGATCCTGCGACGCTCGCGCGCTGCTGAAATCATGGGCGGCGCTCGACGTCGTTGGCCTCGGATTTCGAACGCCGAAACGTTCACCCCCATTCGAGTTCGCGGGCAGCATCGTTGGCGTCCATATCCACGATGCGCCACGCGGACACGATACGCTCACCCTGCGAGTCAAGATCGTCGACCTCGATGAGGCCGGCCCGCCTGCCTGGTGCTTCGCGGTTCGCCGATGGGGCTGCGCGCCGTGCAATGGACCAGAGTTTTCCCTGCTTGAAGGGCAGCGTCGAGCGTTCGATCAGCCATTGGTGTCCGCCGGCCGCCATGCATCCCAGCGATACTTCGAAATCGAGCAGATCCTGCTTTCCCTCGAGGGTGGGGATCTCGTCGAGGACCTCGGCGAGAATGCGGCCGGGCGGCAACGGCGCCGAGCGCGCGCGGGCGAACATCAGCTTGTCGGCTGCGCGAACCAGAAATCCGTCGCGCCCGTCCGCCAAGCTCTGCAGCCGAAGGCCCCAGGAGTGACCCTGCGTGGGGTTCTGCCGTTCCCAGCGTTCGTAGTAAGGCGACTCCGTACCATACTCCTCGACCACATCGCCCGTTTGCTGCAGCCGCGCACGATCCTCGAAAGGGCCTTGCGGCTTTAGGTCGATGGCGCGTCGCCACCATGCCAGGCTCCCCTCGAGTTCCAGTTCTCCAGCGAAGGCTTCCTGGAGCGCGAGCCAAGCAAGGTGCTCAGGTTCAAGATCCCGCAGGCCGCCGACACGCACGAACGAAGCGCCCTGCACCGGCTGACGGATGTCGGCGAAAAAACGCGGGCCTTGCATCCAATGCACATCGGTCGATGTGTCGGGCGCCTCATTGCCGCGCCGATAAATCGTTCGCCGCCACAGTCCGCGCACATCGCCAACATCTGCCGACATTTTGGATCCTTTTGCAGGGGGCCGCATACCTGGGTGCGCGGCCCCTATTCAGGCGATCATCGGATCGATTCTCGGAGTCCAGCTGCCCTCGGCCATGCAGCGGCGCACATGCGCGGCTATGTCCCGCATGGGCGCAAACCAAACGCTGCCCTTGTCGATCATGCGGCCGATCATCGCGTGGGTGTGTCGCCAGCGCGCCAACCGACCCGACAGGAAGGGGTGCCACACCGGCACCCACAGGCCGCCGAAGTCCCACATGGCTTCGAATTCGTCCCACCAGTTCTCCCACGCTTGCGCCGGCGACTGAATGGGCATCTGGAAGTTCAAGTCGATGCTGTGCATGAACGGCGGCCAATCGTCCATGCCCCAATGCGAGGGCAATTCCAACAATTGACCGCGGGAGGTGTCGAGCAGATAGGGCACGTCATCGCCCATCAAGGAGGCGTCGTAGGAAATGCCCGCGTCGAGCAGCAATTGCGCGGAACGGTGCGAAAAATTATAGAGCGGCGCACGCCAGCCGGCGGGCTTCTCGCCGCTGACCGCTTGCAGCGCCGACAGGCTGCGCTTCAGCCAGTATTCCTCTTGTTCGTCCGACAGCTCGTTGGGATGTTCGTGCAAATAGCCGTGCGCCGACACTTCATGGCCGTCGCGAATCATGGCCTCAACGGCATACGGATAGCGTTCCGCGCACCAGGCGGGCACGAAGAAAGTCTGCTTGATGCCGAAGTGGCGGTAGGTATTGAGGATTCGGGGCACGGCGACATCGGGTCCGTAGCGCAGCATCGAGGCGCTCGAGACCAAGCGGTGCGCCCGCTCGCGATGCGCCAGATGCAGGATGCTCTCGGCGTCCATATCGAGCGTAAACGCAACCGCGCATTTGGCACCGCCGGGCCACGGCACCGGATTGGCAATCATCGCGCGGTCTTCCCGCCATCGACCGACCACGCGGCGCCGGTGACGAATTTCGCCGCATCACTCGCAAGAAAGGCAACGACCGCGGCAATGTCCGAGGCCGCGCCCAGGCGCCCGAGCGGCACCAACGCGATCTCCTCGAGGCGCGCCGCGAGCGGCTGTGCTGCGAATGCAAACTCGGCGTGCAACATCGGGGTGTCGATCGGCCCAGGGCATACCGCGTTGACGCGAATTCCCGCTCCCGCGAGTTCCACCGCCAGCGCGCGACTCCAGGCCAGCACCGCTCCCTTGGTGGCGCAGTACGCCGAATAGCCCGCCTGTCCGACCAGCGCGAGCTCCGAGGCAATGTTCACTATGGCGGCAGATCCACTGGCCTTAAGCGCCGGCAACAAGGCGCGTGTCAGGCGAAACGCGCCCCTGAAATTCGCAGCGAACAAATAATCTAGCAGCTCGTCGTCGGTCTCGGCGAAATATCGCACACGGCTGACGCCGGCGTTGTTCACCAAGATATCGCAGCGCCCCGCCAACGCGCCGATCACGGCAGCTGTGACGCGGTCTGCGGCGGCGCTGTCGGAGAAATCGACTTCATGCGGAACGAAGCACCCGTGCGGTTCCAGTTCCGCAGCCAATTGCATTTGGCCGTCGAGATCGCGGTCCAAGCCGTGTATGGTCGCGCCTTGGGCCGCCAGGCTGCGCACGATGGCGCTGCCGATGCCGCCGGCCGCTCCCGTGACCACAGCTCGACGTCCGGCAAGCGCGCGCTCCGCGCCTGCGCCGGGTGCTTTCCGGATTGCCGCCAGCAGCGTGATACCGTTCAGACCACGGTAAGAAACGAAACACCATGAGCGCCTACGAATTCGTCAGCGCGCTCGACGCGTTGGGCCGGCGCTCCGTATTCGTCGCAGCCCACCCGCCGGACCCGGTTGCGGTGCCAGGTGCGCAGCAGGCCGAACAGCGGCATGACGCCCGTACGGGCGTCTGCATACAGACTCCGATGGTAGTCGGGCAATCGATACCAGGGCACGGAGGCACGCTGATGGTGGGCATTGTGGAAACAGAAATTCAATATCAACAGGTTGAGCCTTGGGTATTTCGTGGATATCAGGTTCGAGTAGGTGTGGTCCTGCTCATAGGAACGATCGCGGACGCGCGCCGGCACCGGTTGGTCCGCCTCCACGAAGAACTGCTCGAAGGTATGGTGGAACGCATCGAAGAAATTGAGCACGTGCAGCAGCAGCACCGCGGCGAGCAAGTACAGCAATAAGGCTTTGACCGACCAAAGGCCGAGCAGCGCGAGCAGGCCGCCGCGCGCCGCCAACATCGTCAACACGCGCGGCAGGTAGCGGCGCTGCGAGCCGACGAAGAGCGGCCGGCATATAATCTGCAAATGCATGAGCATTTCGGCGGCCGGCACGTAGCACCATTCCAATATTTCCAGGGTGCGGCGGATCGCCGGCCGCCGCTGCATCAGGCCCATGTAATCGAAGCACGTCAGATCGCACCGATCCACGTGATGGCGGATGTGCATATGCCGGATACGCTCGAACGACGCGTATGAGGAGCCGGCGATGAAGTTCATACATTCGCCGGCCACGGTATTCGCCCATTGCTCGTTGAAGAGTGTCTGATGCGCCGCTTCGTGGATCAAGTAGGCGGCGAGCACCATGGTATGGGTGCAAAGCACCACCCCTAGAACGTTCAGGGCGGGCGAATGGGCGCCCATCAGCGCGAACGACGCCAGCCAGCCCAGGGTGACCCAGGCCAGTACCGACGTGTTGGCGAGTGCCCCTTCCCGGTCGCGAAACAAGCCGCGCGCTACGGATTGTGCGGTGGTGTTCAAGCGGCGAACCTCCGAGTCTGACGGTGAGCTCACGGAATTAATACCACGAAGCGCGCCATAAATACACAAGTTTATATACAGTTTTGTAGGTATCTTAGGCCGAGGGAATGTCAGCCACACTGACCGGGAAGCATGAATGCGACGCAACAAGGCCGACAACAGTCAAACGGGCCGAAGGAGAACGCGGTTCCTGCTGGCGCTGCGCGAACTCGACGACGCCTGGGTGGCGGCATTTCACAAGTCCGGGTTCGGCGACATTTATTTTTCGCGGCTGTTCACCGAGTTATGGCTGCGCGACTCGGTTGCCGTGTCGAAGACCGCCGCTTACGACCTGGTCAAGGGCGTCAGCGCGCAAACCGCCATGAAGTATGTGAACAAGGCCATCGCGGACGGCTACCTGGAAGAGGTCGACAATCCGGCGGACGGCCGCTCGCGGCTGCTGCGCATGTCGCCGCTGCTGCACGATCAGTTTGCGCAGGTCATCGACCGCGCCAACGCGGCGTTCATGGCCATCTTGAGCGCCGAGAAACCGAGGTGACGGCTGCGGCCCGTGCGGCACGTGCAGCGTAGAGGGAAGGACTTCGATCGGCCCCATCCTCATTCCGTTGCCAGCCCAAGTGCGTGGGCGCGGCGTTCATTGAAGCGCGTTAGACCGGCGTAGATCAGGGCGGAGGCAGGCAATCCCACAATCCAACTGATGTCGGTGCCGCCGAGCGCGATCGCGATCGGGCCCGTGTACAGGGGTGACTTCATGGTCAACGCGGCCGCGGTCATGCCGGTCAACAAGGCGATGCCGCCCGGCAGGTTGATGCCGCGCCATCCCCAGTAGCGGCCGGCCGGGCCGTCCTTGGCGTGGATCGCATGGAAATCGAATTTCCCGTGGCGCAGGTACCCGTCGCAAATCCATACGCCGCCGTAAGGACCCACCCAGACGACTAACAGCGCAATGAAATTGTTGAGCGCCGTCGAGAAGTCCTGCACGAACAAAATATAGAGTGCGATCGCCGTCGAGACGACGACGTCCAAGGCGGTCGCGACATTGCGGTGCAGCTTGAGGCCGATGGCCTGCAGGGCCAAACCCGACGAGTAGTAGGTGGGGATGTTGTTGGCGAGCGAGCCGCCGATGACGGCAAAGATATAGACGATGAACAACCAGCCGGGAATGAAGGGCTTGAGGCCTGCGACCGGATCGGACATGTCGCCGAGGGTGGCACAAGTTGCGCCCATCGCAGTCAGTGCCAAGGACGGCAGATAGCTGGCCCAGAACACGTGCCGGAACACCGGACGTCCCGGCGTAGCCGATGGTAGGTAGCGGACCCAATCAGGACCATTGAACAGGAAGGAGAGGGGATTTGACGCAATGGCGGCGCAGGCAGTCAAGAATGCCGCAACAGTTGCGCCGGGCGATAGGAGCACGTGCGGCGTCGGAGAAGCGAGTGTGAATTCGTGGTTCCCGACGACCACTGCAATCACGACGATCAGCGCCACGCTAACCAACACGGCGAAGACGCGCTGGCACCAGATCATGGTCGCGTGACCCAGTACGGCGACGCCGCCACACAGCACGAGCTGCAGCAACACGGCCAATAGCTTGCCGGCGGCGCCCGGATCGGCCCAGCCGAGCAGTTCGAACAGCGCCAGCAGTGCCTCGACGCCGAAGATGATGTTGATGACCTCGAAGGCCACTGAAGCCAGCCATGACAATACGGAATTGGGCAGATTGCCGCGCATGCCGAACGCCGCGCGCGTCAGGGTGCTCAAGGGCAACCCGGCGCGCACCGACAGAATGGAGCCGTATGAAACATACGCATAGGCCAAGCTGCCGACGACGCAGGCTGCGAGAGCCATCCATAGACTCAAGCCCTGCTCGATGGCGAGCGCACCGATCGCAAAGGAAAAAAGGTTCACGCTGTTCGCCACCCAAAACAAGTCCACCTGCCGCAAGGTCATATTGCGCTCGGCTTCGGGAATATGATCGAAGCCGCGCACCTCGATGCCGAAGGCTTCGTTGCTGTGAGGGATCACTACTTCTTCGCCGCCCATGATTTTCACCATCCCTTGAAGGAATACCCCAGGGTGAGGCCGATGGTACGGGGCTGCGAAACGATCGCCATCCAGCGATTGCCGAACACACTGGGATCTTGGTAGGACGTGATCCCCAAGTTGTTGGTTAAGTTGTTGACGTACGCGGTGGCGGACCAGTGCGACTGAGTGAAGCTCAATCTCGTGTCCAGCATCGTATAACCGCGCACCGGCGGTATGGCGATCGACAGTCCCGACAAGACTGCGCTTTGATAGTGAGCGTCGATGGCATAGCGCAACTCACCCCCCGCGAGCGGAACATGCCCGTATTCGAGCGTGGCCGCGGCACTGGACTTCGGTGTCCCGGGCAATGAGCTGCCGACCACGGGCGGTGCACCGGCGACGTTGGGAAAGGAATACAAGGGACTCAGCTGGGTCAGCTTGGTCGTGTCGTAGGTGTAACCCAGATGCGCGGTCAGATGCGGGGTCAACAGAGCGTCCATCTCCAGTTCGAGTCCGCGGCTGTAGGCCTCACCTACGTTAAGTACCCCGGGCAGCACGAGGGCGGTCAGTTGCACCTCTTCCTGGACCTTATGCCACTTGATGTCGTAGATGGCGGCGGAGTAACGGAAGTGGTTAGCCACCGCCCCCTTGACGCCGATTTCGTAATTGTCGGCCGTGTCCGGCTCTACCTTGAAGAGCGACGGAGGAACGGCAGTGCCTCCGGCGGTGGACGGCAATGCGTTCACGCTGCCGCGCCGGAAGCCTTGCGACCACGTCGCGTAGACCAAGTTGTCCTTGTTAATTTGGTACGAAGTATTGAGCTTCCAGAGTGCTCGACGCCACGAGTCGCCGGACGTATTGTTGGTGGGCGGAGACCCAAATTGCGGGAGCGCCAGGAACAGCAGCGCGTTCGATTGTGTTTGGGTCAGGGTCTGCTTGAAAACGCGGGCGCCGCCGGTCAGGCTCCACGCCGATGTAATGTGGCCGGTCAGTTCACCGAACAGGGCGATCTCCTTGAACTTCGTGTTGAAGTCGCCGACGAAGGCTTCGTCCTTGGGCACCGGGATGCCATTGATGACGGTGGTTTTCCCGGGCACGTAGGCCGTGTCGCCGACACCGCAATACGACGGCGTGTTGAAATCGGCGGGGCTGGGTCCGTAGATGGGTGCGCACGCGTTATAAAAGGCGTTGTACCCGGGATAGTAGTCCTCCTCCTTAATGACGGTGGTCTGGTTCTTATAGAACAGGCCTCCGACCCACTCGAACATTCCGAGGGGCTTGGATGCGAGGCGGATCTCCTGCGACCAAGGCTTGTCATCGAATGCTTCCTTGCCAACGATGAACATCCTGGGGTTCTGGCCGTACAGATCCTGCGGAAAGCCGTAGAAATTCTCATACTCCGCGGTTTCATCGGCCGAAGTCTGGTTGAGGTGATGCGCCCAAGAGCTTGCGGAGGTCAGGGTGGCGAATCCCATGTCGTACTCCAGCGTCAGCGCCACCATGTCGACGGTGTCGTGAGTGGTGGATTGGGTGTTCTCCGGGCTCGACAAGCGGTCGACGCCGGGCGGCACCGGCCCGTTGTAGTACTGTGCGGCGACCGGCGGATTCGTGAAATTGCCAACCGGTAAGACGGCCGGGATGACGGGTTGATTGTAGCCCGCGAGACTGGTGGCAATGTACGGAAATCCGTCGGCATTCGACAGCTGATGGTAATAGGACAATTGGGCGTGAAACTCCTCGCTGGGCTTGAACAGCGCGGCCACCCGGGCACTGCGGTATTGATAGGAGTTCACACCATCTTTGCGATACACGATGGGGTTGCTGAACACGGCGCCGGGTGTTGCCGGAAACGGTACTCCCGTAGAGTCGAGCGCATATAGATTCGGCTGATTGATGAAGCCGGCTTCATCCGTCCACCCGGCATTCAACCGCACGGCGAAGGTGTCGGACAGCGGCAAATTGAGCATGCCCTTCACGTCTTCATTGAGGGCGTGCGTGTGGTTGGTTTTACTCAGACCCGCCTCGACCTTGGCGTCGAACGCACTCGGATCGGGAGCATTCTGCACGAATCGAATAGTACCCCCGAGGGAGCCGGAACCGTAGAGCGTGCCCTGCGGGCCGCGGAGCACTTCCACCCGGTCGAGATCCTGCAATCGAAGGTTGACTAGTAGCGGAGCATCATCGACGTAGGTGGCGACCGGCGGCAACACCGGCGAGGCGGCGGCCGGCAATCCCGAGGTGGTTTCGCTGTTCAAGCCGCGAATGATGAGATTGGCACCGCCGACGCCGCCGAACGGTCCTTTGTCCGTGTAGTTGACCCCCGCCATGGAGTGGGCGAGGCCGGCGATGTCGACGATCCCCGCCTGATCGAGGCTTGAGCCGCTGACGGCCGTGATAGCCATGGGCAGGTCCTGAGCGGAAACCGCGCGGCGCGTTGCGGTTACCACCACCTCTTGCAGGACCGCCTCGTCGACGCTTGATTGGTCGGCGGAAGCGGGCGCGCCGTACAGTATGGCCAGTACCGCCGCCGTCAGCGACGACAGAGTACCCATGCAACGGGCAGTAGGCCGAGATGCGGGTGCGTTCACCCGCCTCGCCCGATGAGTGGTGGCCATTGATTCATCCCTTCGTTTTGAATTTGTCGAATCGTTCAATTGCATTTCATTAAACGCGCGTTTAAATTATTTGCAAAGGGCATGCCAAGCCGCCGAGATCAGATCGAATAAGAAAATAGCTACGGATAACGGCGCATTGGCGACCCGCCTCGAGTGGATCGGACAGGGCCGCGCACGATGGCGCGCACCGAGGCAGAGCAGGGCTGCAGCCCCGATGCCCGAACATTGGGCGCGAGGACCGCAGCAGCGTTTGGTGTAGGCTGAATTCAACTCGCATAGTCGGCAATCCATAGAATGCGTGCGAAGATGCCGTCCGTTGCGGATCAGGAGCGAATGCCGATGTTCAGCCTCAGCGCTTTCAGACAGGAGATTCCCTCGCGCACCTACTGGATGGCGGTGGCCGTCGCTGCCGCCGGCGTAGCCTTGCTCTGGTGCGTGCTGACCTACGGTGGCTACGTTTTGCCCATCTTCCTGCCATCGCCTACCGATGTGTGGAACGCCGCAACCGAGCTATGTCTGTCAGGTGTGTTCGCCGCCGATTTTGGCCGATCCTGCGAGCGAGTGTTCGGCGGCTTCATTGCCGCGATCATCGTGTCGATTCCCATCGGAATGTTGATGGGCAATGTTCGCATCATCGAGGCGGCGATCGAGCCTTTTCTCGCGTTCGTGCGCTACATGCCGGTACCGGCGTTCATTCCCCTCATCATTCTCTACGCAGGCATCGATGAGTTTTCCAAAATGCTCGTCATTTTCATCGGAACAGCGGTGCAAATGATCATCATGGTCTGTGATGTCGTGAAGAAAGTGGCTGCAGACTTTTGCAAAGTGGCGCTGACGCTCGGCGCCACCCCGGCCGAGATCGCGCGCAAGGTGGTTTGGCGTGCCAGTCTGCCGGGGATCGTTGATGTATGCCGGATCAATTTGGGCTGGGCATGGACCTATCTCATCGTCGCCGAAGTCCTTGCCGCGAACCAGGGGCTCGGCTTCCGGATCATCAAGGCCCAACATCTTTTGAATACTTCGATCATATTCTTCTACCTGGTGGTGATCGGCGCGCTGGGCTTGGCCTGCGACATTGCGTTCAGATTATCGTCTGCACGCCTATTCCCATGGACCCGAGAGTATCTGGGTGCATAGGGCCCGCGGAGAGTGACACGATGCTCCTAAAGATCGAGGCTCTGACAAAATCTTACCCGTCGCGAGACGGGCGGTCGCTCGCAGTGGCAGAAATTAATTTTGGTATCGAGGAGGGCGAATTCGTTTCCTTGATCGGTCCGTCAGGATGCGGCAAGTCGACCATACTGACGCTCGCGGCCGGCCTGATCCCGCCCAGCACGGGGCGCATCACGCTGGACGGTTCCATCGTGGGAAAGGCAGGCGCGGACCGCGGCATGGTGTTTCAACAGCCCCATCTATTCCCCTGGCTGACGGTGTATGAAAACGTCACGTTCGGTCTCACCTTGAAAGCGAACCGAGTTACAAGGAACGGTGGGCGTGTCCTGCGGGCTCAGGCCGATTCTTTGCTGCAAACGGTCGGCCTCGCCGCCTTCCGCGATCACCACCCGCGGCAATTGTCGGGCGGAATGCAGCAACGCGCGGCGCTGGTCCGTGCACTGGTGACCAGGCCGCGCATTCTTCTGATGGATGAGCCGTTCGGAGCACTCGACGCGCAAACGCGCGAAGAGATGCAGGAGCTATTGATGCATCTATGCCGGCGCCAGGGAACCACGGTCCTGTTTGTTACGCATGACGTTGAGGAAGCTCTGCTCTTATCGGATCGGGTACTGGTCATGCAGGCGCATCCCGGGGCAATCGTTGCCGAGGTGCCCGTTTCGCTGGAGCGCCCGCGCCATTTGGATATGCGAGCGGATCCTCTCTTCGTCGAACTGCGCGCACGCATGTTCGACCTATTGCGCCGCCGCATCCGCAAGGATATTTCTCAAATGGTTGCGAGCGACGGGACGGCTGAAGCCGAAAACAGGTTGAGGCAGGCGTGACCGTCGATTCCGCCAATCACCTCGATTTGATTGCCGCTGAAGGCGTTCATGTGTTCGACGGGTATCATGACTTCACGCTGCGCACCTTGCGTGGCCGCGGCGACGGCCGCCATGGTGGTGCCATAAACGATGCGGCTGATTCGCGCGAGCCACGCCGCGGTGAAGCACATGGGGCACGGCTCCACCGTCGTGATGAGGGTGAGGCCGTGAAGGTCGGGGCCTCGCACTGCCACCGCCTTTCGGACGATCTCGATCTCGGCATGGCGCGTGAAATCCCGGAAGCTTCGGACTTGGTCGCTGAGAGTCGCCACCAATTGGCCCGACGGTCCGACGAGAATTGCGCCAAACGGCGGTTCGCCGACCGCCGCACCGTGTCGGGCTGCTTCGAGCGCGCGCTGCATGAGTGGCGACAGTTCCAGCATACCCCCGAATACTATCACCGAGCGCGAGGTTTCGAATGAGAATACACCCGGTCACACTGCTGGGAATTTCCGCCGTCATGATCGCCCACCTTTCCACTGCCCGCGGTGCCACTCCCGTATTGCGGGTCGGTTTCGACTCGTGGGTGGGCTTTGCGGGAGTTTTCGCCGCGGTTGATCGGGGCTTTTTTGAGAAGGAGGGAGTGACGGTTGAATTGCGTGCTTTTCCAGGCCCAACCGACACAATTCCACCGACGATCGCCGGAGACTTGGACATCGCGTTGACGACTCCCGATAACGTCATGTCGGTCGATGCCGGTCAAAAAGCAGATCTCGTTACGGTCGACGTCATCGACGTGTCGGTGGGGGC
Organism: uncultured Gammaproteobacteria bacterium; assembly: GCA_963799885.1. Lineage (GTDB taxonomy): Bacteria > Pseudomonadota > Gammaproteobacteria > Steroidobacterales > Steroidobacteraceae > Bog-1198. The sequence continues at coordinate 453,517 of CAWCYX010000014.1, forward strand.
CGATGCCGTTGTGGCAAGGAATGATATCGTCGATATCGCGGGACTCAAGAATAAGAAGATCGCGGTGACCTTCGGCCAGTGCAACGAGTTGCTGTTGCTCGAGGCGCTCGCCAGCTCGGGCCTGAAGCAATCCGATGTCAGGCTGGTCAACATGGACGCAGATGCCGCCGGTGCGGCTTTCATCGCGGGTAGACTCGATGGGGCCGTAACTTGGGAACCCTGGGTCACACAGGTGACGTCGAGTGGGAAAGGCCATCTCTTGTTTTCATCGAAGCAGGCACCCAATATCATCTTCGACAGTGCCGCGGTCACCCGCAGATTTGCCGCGGGCCACAAGAAGCAAATCGAATCTTTCATACGCGGCATGGACGCGGGAGTCGCGTATCTTCGTTCCCACCCGGAAGAGACATACGGTATTGTCGCGAAGGCTCTTGCCATCAAGCCCGCGGACGTGGCCCTGATGTTGAAGGGCGTGAAAGTATTCGACTTGGATGATAATCGCGAGCTGTTCGGTGACCCCGTGAAGCCCGGCCAGCTCTATGCGGCCATGGACAGCGTGGCCGATTTTCAGGTGGCGCAACAACTCTACAAAGTGAAGCCCGTGATCGGAACGACGTTGGATTCTACCTTCGTCCGCTCTGCATCGATGAATAAAGCGGGTGGCGGCTCGCTCTCAAAATAGGGTTGTTACTATCGCTGGTAGACGATTTTTCCGCCGACGACGGTCAGCAGAACTTCCGCGGTGGGAATGTCGTTGGGTGGAATCTCCATCAGGTTCTTGGAAAAAAGTACGACGTCCGCTAGTTTACCAACTTCAATGCTGCCCTCTTGGTTCTCTGCACGGCTGGCGAAGGCGGCATCCAAAGTGTAAGCGCGCAGGGCTTCTGCGACGCTGATACGTTGCGCAGGCACATAGCCACCGGCAGGCTGACCGTCGAGGCTCTGGCGCAGAACAGCATTACGTATCCCAAGTAGCGGATTGAGTTGCACGACGGGCCAATCGGTGCCGAACGCGACGACCGCATGAGTGTCGAGCAAGGAGCGGATGGCAAACGCCGTCGGCAGGAATTTCTCCCCGGCGTACTGTTGCCACAGTCCTTCCATCCCCTTCCATTCGTCACGCGGATAAATCATCAGCGGTTGCATGCTCGCAATCACGTGGAGCTTTGCGAATCGCGGCAGGTCTTCCGGGTCGGGAGCCTCCATGTGCTCGATGCGATTCCTCGGTCCACCCGGCGGGGGATTGGGGTCGGTCGCCTGAGCGTCCTCATATGCATCGAGCGCGAGTTTGATGGCGCCATCGCCGATGGCATGGGTGTAGACCTGGAGATGATGTTGGTACAGGGTGAGCACAGACGCCTTGTAAGCGTCTGGTGCGAAGAACCGCATGCCGGTCTCGGAGGGTTTGTCGGCGTAGCCAGCGGGCAAAAAGGCAGTATGCGATTCGATGACGCCATCCATCAAGAATTTGGCGACGCAGCACGTCAAAAACGCGTCGTGATAGCGAGTTCGCGCCGCCTCGAGTGCCGCGAGGTGCGGTTTGGTCAATCCGGGGGGAATGATCCAGTCCGCGATCGAGATTCGCAGCGTCAGATTTCCCTGTCGTTCGATGCCGGCGAGCAGGCGCAGTCGGTCGAAGTCGCCACCCGCGCTGTCGACGCGCGTCAGGCCGAGCCGGTTCGCCTCATGAATGGCGGCCAGAAGGGACGCCTTGGACTCATCAGCGGATGGTGTCGGAATTTTATCCTGCGCCATGTGAATGGCGGCTTCCTCCTTCAGCCAGCCGGTGGGTTCGCCGTCCGCTCCATGCACTATTTCCCCGCCGGCAGGATTGGGGGTATCGCGGGTGATGCCGGCCCGGCGTAGTGCTTCGCTGTTGACCCAGGCGGCGTGTGCCATGCTTGAGTCGAGGAACACCGGCCGATTGCCACTGGCGCGATCGAGTGCCTCTTTGTGGAATTCGCCATTCGGCATGTCGGGATAGCCGTAGCTCCATCCTTCGCCCTCGATCCAGTCGCCCTGCGGATGATCGGTCGCAAATCGGGCGACTCGTCGGATCACTTCCGCCATGCTGGTTGCGTCGCGTAGCGCCACGTTCCTCAAATAGCGGCCGCCGTCGAAGAAATGCACATGGCTGTCGATCAGTCCGGGCGTCAGGAATCCTCCCCGCAAATCCAGAATCCGTGTCGCCGGGCCCCTCAGGCGCAATACGTTTTCCTTCGTGCCTATGGATGCGATTCGATCACCCCGGACCGCCATGGCGTCCGCCCACGGTTGCGCAGGGTTCATCGTATAAATTCTGCCGCCCACGAAAATGAGACTCGCCGGCGCGTCAGCAGGCAGTGCCACCCGTGCCCCGGCCAGCACAAGCGCGAGACCGAGATAGCGCAATACCATTGCATGCTTCGTCATGGACCGATTGACCTCACTCAACTTCGTTAACGGGATGTAGACCGCGGCCCGGACCGCCGAGCGGCTCTCAACGGAGCGACGAGCAGTCCGGGTCGATCGAGTCGAGAAACCGCGTTACCACATCATTGCGCCCATCGGCGGGTTCGGAGCCCATCATGACAGCAATGGCGAGGCCGATTGCAGACGATATCGGCGTATGCCCTCCCGCGCCGCCAGCGCATAAGTCCATCACCAGCGTCGGGCAGCAAAACAACGCACACCGTAGTGTCGCACGCCAGTCCGCAGAGAGCACGTCCTGGTCGTACATTCGTTGGAGCAGGGGCTTCCAAAGTCGGGCGCCTTTGATGGCCAGGAAATTCTCTCGCAACGGACTCAACGCCCAATTGGTGTCGATCTCGATCACGTTTTCATGGCGCCGCGTGGCGGCACTGTAGAGCTGCGTGGCACGATCCGCATCATAGAGCCACAGCGGGTGAGCGAAGATATTGTGGAACGTTGCTTTGACCTCGGCGAGCAGCGCACTGATGTGATTGCCGGCAAAGGCCGGGTCGAAAAATACCATCCGGGGTTCGTCTTGCGACTCGACATCCCACCAGACGTTCGCATTGTGCGCATCGCCATGCGCCGTCACGGCGCCGAATTGCGCCAAACGACCTGGGCTTAACAGCGCTCGGCTGCGAGTCAACAGCACCTCGATGGAGTCCTGATACGCCGTGCCATTTACCACCCAGGTGGCGGCCCGAAGATCGTCCGCGCAGACCGGCAGCCCGGCAAGATCGAAGGTGCGATCCCAGAAAAAGCGCCGGGCGCGGCCACCGGCTTCATCCGGGTGACCCGGAGTGACCAAACGATGATGGAACAGCTGATTGACGGGTTCGCACGCCGCCTGTGAGGCTTGCACGCGGTGCCAAGTCCGGGCGTAGATGTCGCTGGTCAGCGCATCCAGACGGGATTGTGCGTCCAGCACCAGTCGAGCTTCGGTGAGCGGCTCGAAATCGAGCCGCTCGCACAGATCCGAAACTCTTTGCGAGGCCCTGCGCTTGTAAAGCAGCACTTGGCTGCCCACGGTGCGTGACACATATACCGGCACATCGACCGGGTAGCCCGCTTCTTTGAGAAGTTCACCGCGATAGAACTCCTCCAGCGTGAGCTCCTCGCCTTCTTCGTGATGAAACTTGAAAAAGTATTCCTGCGTATCGTGAGCGCGCACAAAGCCGTTCACGGAGTTCAAGCTGTACCGATCGCGCGAAATCTTGACCGACTCCACGGACAGCGAGAACACGTCGCCGATCAGCCGGCCGAGGATGGACTCCGCCCGCTCATAGTCGTCCTCGCGAACGGCTTGCAGGGCCATTGCCGAGGGCGAGGCGGATGGCACAGCCATCAGATGACCGCCCGCACGCTCACTCGGCGAGAATTCTTTTGCGAAGCGGCGATACGGCTCGTGCATGGGCGTCGAAGCCTTCATAGGCAGCGAGGCACTGGGCGTCGGCCGCCAATCCGTCATATCCTGCCTTCGTCACGTAGCCCACCGAAATGCGTTTCATGAAATCGAACACCGAGAGTGCGGACGTGGTTCTTGCGTTGCGCGCCGTCGGCAAGACGGCATTGGGCCCCAGCAGGTAGTTACCGAGCGTGATCGGGCTGTACTCGCCGAGGAAGACTTCACCCGCATTGCGGATTCTTCCCAGCAGAGCCAGGGGCTCGGCACAGAGCACTTCGAGATGCTCTGGCGCGAATTCGTTGACGAAGTCAATTGCCCGCGAGATGTCGGAGGTCAGCACGATTCCACCCGCCGGGCCCGTGAGCACGGCACGGGAGAACTCGACCCGTCTCGGGTCCATTTCCTGCCAGTAGCGCGGCAGCGCCTCGAGTACCTCGTCGACCACGCGACGGCTATTGGTCACGAGAAATACCGACGAATCTGGGCCGTGCTCTGCTTCGATCAACAAATCCAATGCCGCCAGCGCGCCCTTGGCCATCTCGTCTGCCAGGATGAGGGATTCGCTCGGTCCAGCCGAAATGCCCGGATCGATGACGTGCGCTAGGAGTCGTTTGGCGGCGAGCACCCACGGGCTGCCGGGGCCGACGATTTTCATGCACTTCGGCACGGTTTGCGTTCCGAAGGCCACCGCGGCAACGCCTTGCGCACCGCCGCACTTGTACACTTCCGTGATGCCGATCAATTGCGCCGCAACGAGCGTGGCGGCGTCCACCTTGCCGTCGGGTCCGGGGGGCGTGATGACGATGGTCCGCGGCACACCGGCCACCATGGCCGGTATGGCCGTCATATTCACGACGCTGGGAAAGGATCCTTTGCCCCGGGGGACATAGCAGGCCACCGAGTCGATCGGAATGTGGCGATCGCCCGCCCACGCACCCGGCTGCATTTCTTTGAGCCACATTTCTTCGGGCTTCTGCGCTTCATGGAAACGTCGAATGTTGTCGATGGCATGACGAATGGCACGGACCACATCGGAGGGCACCTGGCGCGTGGCCTCGGCGAATTCGGACTCATCGGCGCGAATGCTCATGCTGGCCGCCGTGACGCCGTCATATAGACGCGCAAACCTCTGTAAGGCATCGTCGCCGTCGCGTTTGACGGCGTCGATGAGGGGTTGGGCGCGCTCATAAAACGATGTTAGGTCGGTGCTAGCGCGCTCGAGCAGGGCGGGCGGTACATCCGGCGACAGACTTAGATCATGAAAACTCACCTCATTCATGTCCCGCGCTCCCGGCATCGTTCATGGCAGATGATTAAATGTACGCTGTTGCCTGGACAACGTCCAAACGGCACTCTAGGATCGAACACGCCGATCACCGGCACCGGAGACTCTGCTTGCCCGTGGTCAAACAACGCAGCGGCGTGTCGGTCGAAACGCATAGCATCGAATACGTCCCGCAATCCGAACGCTACGGAACGCCGGCACGTCTCTTTACCATCTGGTTCAGCATCAATCTTTCCATCGTTTGCCTGACCGTCGGCACGCTCGGCGTGTTTGCCGGCCTGAGTCTGAGCTGGGCGATCCTGGCACTCGTCCTCGGCAATGGGATCGGCACGGTTTTCATGGCTGCCCATTCCGCACAGGGGCCTCGCTTGGGCGTGCCCCAGATGATTCAGAGTCGCGCCCAGTTCGGCGTGCTGGGCGCCGCCCTGCCGCTCGTCGCCGTAGTCATCACGTACATCTTGTATACGGCGGCGGATGGCGTTGTGGTGCGCGACACCGTCAAAGCGATTATGGGCGTCGGTGACGATGCCGCTATCGTTGGATTCGGACTGGTGACGCTGCTGATCGCGTTCGTCGGCTACGAATTGATCCATCGTATGGGCGTCGTGCTGGCCATAATTTCCTTTGCCCTAATGGTGGCAGCGGCTCTGCTCATCCTGGCGCAGGGCACTCATCACCTCATGGCTGCCGGTGAGACGCGGCATTTCAGTTCAGCCCTTTTCATGCTGACCCTTACACAAGCGGCGGCGTGGTCGTTGAGTTTCGGTCCTTATGTCGCGGATTATTCCCGCTATCTTCCCGAGCGAGTGTCGCAGAGTTCGACCTTCTGGCTCACCGGGTTGGGTAATTTTCTTGGTGCCACGCTGGTCATGGCATTCGGGGCGTACCTGGCATCGGCGCACGCTGACATCGCACGGGACCCTGGGACCGGCATTGCTGGATTGTTCGGGTCCGCAGCGTATGGCGTACGGATCCTGATTGCCGTGGGCGTTCTGCAGGGAAATGTTATGAACCTCTACAGTGCGTACATGTCGAGTGCGACCATCTTTACCGGCGTGCATGGCATGACACGCCTCAGCACCAAAGCGAAATTCGTGTTGATGAGCGTGCTCGTGGCCGTCGCGACCGTGATCGCGGTCATTGCGCAATACCAATTCGATGTATATTTTGGCGACATGTTGAATGTCATGATCTACCTCCTCATCCCGTGGAGTTCCATTAATCTTACCGACTACTACCTGGTTCGTCGGGGCGGTTACTCGATTCCGGACTTGTTTCGCATGGACGGCGTCTATGGACGGTATCGCTGGAACGTGATTGCCATCTACCTCGTCAGCATCGCGCTCCAAGTCCCGTTCATGCAGCTGTCGTTTTATACGGGATCCGTCGCACGGCTGCTGGGCGCGGACATCGCCTGGGTGCCCGGGCTCATCATTCCGGGCATGCTCTACTATCTCATTTTGCAGGGCCAGCCGGTCAAGCCCGCGTCGGCTCTACGCTGAGTCAGCCGGCTTGACTCAGCGTTCCTTGAACGAGTAGCCGATCGTGAAGCCGATCGTGCGTGGCTGGGACACGATGGCCGCATAGCGATTGCCGTAGCCCGCGGGATCCGTATACGAGCTGATGCCGAGCGCGTTCGTGAAATTATCGACATACAGAGTTCCGGTCACATGGGAGCGCGTGAAGCTGGTTCGTGCGTTGCCGATGGTGTAGCCGGCCACGATCGGGACACTGGCCGAAATCGCCGGGATCACCCGGCTCTGGTAGTGCGCGTCGATGGCGTAGCGCATTTCGCCGCCGGCAATCATCAAGTGTCCGTAGTCGAAGCCCAGCTCGAGGCTGTTCTTAGGGGTACCGGGCAATTGAGAGCCGGTCGCCGGCGCGATGCTGAGACCGATTTCCGCCAACGCTGACAGGGATGTGAGTTTGGTCTTGTCGTAGGTGTAGCCCAATTGACCGCTCAAGTGGTCGGTCAACTTAGTAAACAGTTCCAGTTCGAGACCACGACTATAGCCATCGCCTACATTGATGGCACCCGGCAGTACCAGCGGCGTCAATTGGGCGCCCTCCTGGATGTTCTTCCATTGAATGTCGTAGATGGCGGCGGAATAGCGAAAACGATCGAGCAATGTACCCTTGACGCCGAATTCGTAGTTGTTGGCCGTATCCGGTTGCACCTTGGTCAATGCCGTGGGCGTGACGTAACCCGGCTCGGTCGGCGGTAACGCGTTGACCGCTCCTCGACGGAAGCCCTGCGACCAAGTCGCATACGCCAAATTGGTTTTGTCGAGCTGGTAGGACGTGTTGATCTTCCACAGCGGTCGGCGCCATTCGTCGGTCAACGATTCGTTGGCGATGAAGCCGGGGCCCACGAACAGGAGACCGGTCTGCTGCGACTGAGTAACGACCTGTTTGAACAAGCGGGTGCCGGCCGTCAACGACCATGCCGACGTCAAGTGGCCCGTCAATTCGCCGAACACGGCGAGATCGGTGAAGTGGGTTTCGAAATCGCCTATGTACGCTTGGTCCTTGTTGAGGGAAATGCCGTCGATCTGCGGCACATTGTTGATTAGCCCATATTCCCCGCCGCCGCATTGCGGCGAACCCGAGCCGTAGACCGGCACGCAGGCATTGTAGAAGTCGTTATAGCCCGGGTAAAACTCATGATCCTGGATATAACTGTTCTCGTTCTTGAAGAACGCACCGGCGACCCAGTCGAAGAAGCCACCCGCCTTGGAAGTCAGCCGCAGTTCCTGCGAAGACAATTTGTCGTCGAGACCGGCGCGCCGGTCGAACACCGCACGCGGGTTGCCGCCGTAGTAAGCCTGGTAGAACGAGAAATTCTCGTACACCGCCGTGCCGTCATCCAGCGTTTGATTGCTGTGACGGGCCCAGGAACTCGCCGAGGTGAGCGTGGCAAAGCCCAGATCGTAATCGAGCGTGAGCGCGACCAAATCCACCTTGTCGTGAACGGTTTCGAGCACAACATCGGTCGACGAGAGGGAGCCCACACCGTAGATCGCAGGCGATGAGTACGGGTAGCCGTTACCCGTGGACACTTGATAGTAGTAGGACAATTGTGCATGGAAGTTTTCGTTGGGCTTCCACAAGGCCGCCAGCCGCGCCGAGCGGTAGCCGTAGCTGTTGACGCCGTCCTTTGAATACGTCTCCGGCAAACTCAAAATGTTGCCGGGATTCGATGGCACCGGTACGCCGCCGGCACCGAGCACGAACAGATTGGGTTGATTGATGAAGCCCGCCTCATTCGACAAACTGGCATTCAGGCGCACCGCAAAGGTCTCGGAGATCGGCAGGTTCAGCATGCCACTGAAGCCGTCATTCACCGCATGCGTATGATCGGTCTTGCTCGCGCCGGCTTCCACCTTCGCATCGAAACCACTCGGGTCCGGCGCGTTCTGCACGAAGCGGATGGTGCCGCCGAGCGAGCCCGAACCGTAGAGCGTACCCTGGGGCCCGCGCAGTATTTCGACGTGGTCAAGATCCGAAAGGCGCAAATTGAAAAATAACGGAGTTTCATCCACGTAGGTCGCGACCGGCGGAACGATGGGCGAGGGAAAGGCCAAGTTCCCGGTCTCTTCGCTGTTCAGTCCGCGAATGATGAGTGTGCTGCCGGCGACACCGCCGTAAGGCCCTTTGTCCGTATAATTAACGCCGGCCACAGAACGCGCCAGTCCGGCGATATCTTGAATACCCGCCTGTTCGAGTGTGGCCCCGGTGACGGCCGTAATGCTGATGGGGACATCCTGCACGGACAGCGCGCGCCGAGTCGCCGTGACGACTACTTCTTGTAGCGCATTGTCGTCGGCGCCCGCCGATGAACCGTAGAGAATGCTTATCACTGCCGCAGTCACTGAGGTGGCCACGCCCACGTGATTAGGGCAGCGCATCCGCGCTCGAGGCAAGGTTGGACGAGCGCGAGCGCTTGTGGACATCGGGGATCCCTATATTCACTCGTCGCATTTTTGAAAGACGATCGAGGCTGAGTTTCGCTGAATGATCGCAAATTTTCGAGATCGCTTATTTATACATGACGCTCTAGGGGAGGTCCACACATGGGTCTGGTGGAGAATGTTAACGAGCGATATAGGATAAAAAGCGTGAACGCGCGCATCTTTTTAGTGCAAATCTTTCAGCTGCTGCCACCAAATGGCGCATGACTCGCCGGACTTTGTCGTAATGTTGGTCATGCCTTTTCCCCGATGCGCGTTCTTGCAAGTGGGCGCACGCGTCGTCAGCGCATTCCGAGAGTCGATGGCGGCGATTCCTGTCATTCCTCTTGAAGCGTTTGGCGCGACAATTTGTGTCCCTATACAAGACAGGAGAAGCGCCATGGCGCAGACTTTAACCGGCGTGAAGGTGGCCATCTTGGCGACGGACGGTTTTGAGCAATCGGAGCTGCTTGAACCGCGACGGGCGCTGGATGAGGCAGGCGCCCAGACTGTGGTGGTATCGCTCAACACGGGCCGCATCAAGGGCTGGAACCATAAGGAGTGGGGCGAAAGCGTCACAGTCGACGCGACGGTCGATTCGAGCAATGCAAAGCACTACGATGCACTGCTGTTGCCGGGCGGAGTAATGAATCCGGACAATCTCCGAATGAATGAAAAGGCAGTGGCCTTCGTGAAGGATTTTATCGATGCCAAGAAACCGGTAGCCGCGATTTGCCACGGACCTTGGACGCTTATCGAGGCCGGCGCTGTCAAAGGTCGGACGCTTACTTCTTGGCCTTCGCTCAAGACTGACATTCGAAATGCCGGCGGCAGCTGGGTCGACCGGGAGGCGGTAGTGGACGGTAACCTTGTCACGAGTAGAAACCCGAAAGATATACCGGCCTTCAATCGTGAGATCGCGAAGCTATTCGCGACCGCACGATCGCGCGCGGCGTAGTCGGGAGGGGGCCGCTGCCGCTGCAGCATACTCGGGTTGATGTTGCCTTGAGCCGGCTCAGGTCGCCGGTGCGATCGCGAGGGCCGAGACCAGCGCGCCGCCTTTTAGAGGGTGAAAGTCGATCAGGATGGCGCCGTCTCGGGACGTGGCCTCGAAGGAGCGATCCACTGCTTTGAGCTTCCCGCCAGCCGCCGCGAATATGTCGAAGCGGCGCAGCATGGTCTTTCCGTTGACCCGCACATCGAACTCTCGCAGGCCGGCTGCGCCGGCTGCGGGTTCTGCCCTCGATACATAGCCGGAGATGTCGCCCGCTTTGATTCGAACGCTGTCGAGGGACCCCGAAAACGTCCACTGCATCGAATCGACCAGCATTGCCGCGCCGATATCCGCAGACGCCCGCAATATGTTCGATCCGGGCCGTAGGCGAACGGCATCGGCCATCGTCATGATCGAGCTGTCCGCCAAATCGCTAGCTAATTTGCTGCCCGGTTGCCGCGTCGGCATGCAGCAGGCGGCGCGGATTTTCAACGATACCTTTCGCTATCGCTGGGAGCGTATTGTCGATTTCCTCAAATTGCACTACGTGCTGAGCCGGCGGACGGACTCGCGATTCTGGATCGAGAATGGAGCTCGCGAGTCGATTCCAGACAGCTTGCGCGAATGCCTCGAATACTGGCGGACCCGTTGCCCATGGCACGAAGATTTCGCCCACCGAGAGGAAGTGTTCTCGGCGGCGAGCTACCAATACATTCTATACGGGATGGGATTTCAAACTACCTCCGCACCTTGGCTGCTGAATGACCGCGACCGTAATTCGGCAAGAGAAAAGATGAATGAGACGGCGCAATACGCCAGGTCGCTCGCGGCCTCGCTGCCCGGCAATCGGGATTTGCTGTCGACGGTGCGACGCTATGGTCTGCAGAAGATTTGATGAAAGGTTTCGTTTCATTGCCGCTATTTGATCTGTCCCAGGCGGCGCAGCAGCGGGGTAATTGTCAGACCTTGCGCGAACACGGAGAAGGCGACCACAGCAAAGGTCACCGTGACAATAGCGTCGCGGCGAGGCAGATTTTCCGGTAGCGCCAATGCCAGAGCCAACGCCAAGGCACCGCGCAAGCCTCCCCAAAAAAGGATGTGCTGGTGCCGGCTGTCTACTTTCAGCCGACTGCGCGCGAACACCGCACACAACGGGTAGATCGCAACCGCTCTGCCGAACGTCACGAGCACGATCGCCAGCAGCACGGGTAACCACAGTCCGCCGAAATGCTGTTCAGCTTCTTGAAGACCAATCAGAATAAAGATGAGTGAATTGGCAATGAATGCGACGTATTCCCAAAAGCTCTCCAAGGGATGGCGTCCGGCATCAGACAGCGACCCGCTGGGGCGATAGTTGCCGACAACGAGACCGGCGGTCAGTGCCGCGAGCACGCCTGAGAAATGATAGTGCTCGGCCGCAAAGAACGAGCCGTAGGCGGCAAGCGTCGTGAGAGTAATTTCGGCCAGATGATCCGTAGTTCGACCGGCCAAGAGCATGAAGCCGCCGCCGATGATGGCCCCTATCAGCGCGCCGGCCCCGATCGTGAGGAATAGTGTGCCGATGATCGATACAATACCGTGGCGCTCGCCGGCGAGCACACCTAAGGTGGCAACGAAGGCGATGGCGGCCGTGCCGTCGTTCAGCAGGCTCTCCGATTCGATAAGCAGACGCAGCCGACCCGTGACACCGGCTTCTTTGAAAGTGGCAATTACCGATACCGGGTCGGTCGCGGCAATCAACACGCCGAACACGGCCGCGCTGCCCCAATCCCAGTTCAGAGCGTAGCGCATACCACCGGCGGTGACGGCCGCCGCCAGCATCACGCCCGCCGTGGCGAGAAGGGTCACCACCGGAAGGTCCTTTTTGAATTCTCGCCAGCTAATGCAGAGCGCCGCTTCGAACACGAGCGGCGGCAAGAAGACCGAGAAAATCAAATCCTTCGATAGATGCAGTTGCATCCGCACACGCAGAAAATACAACCCCATACCGGCAAGCACCAAGCCAACGGTGTATGGCAGCCGCAGACGCCGCGTTAGTATTGCGACCAACGCCGACACGAAGAGGAGAACGCCGAGTTGAGATAGATCCGCCGTCATGCCAGCACATGTCCTATTGCCCGCGCCGGCGCAACACCCTGGGTCATTGTACTCATTTCATCACTTTGAGTCTTTAAATGAGGAATTCTGTGGGCCCTCGGTAATAAACGTGCGTGATTCCCGGTCCACTCCGAGAAGCCCGACTATTGGAGATGCGCATGAAATCCCTTGTTGCCCTATTTTTTGCCGTTATGCTGACCGTAATTGCGGCCCCGTCGTTCGCTGTCGAGGTACCATTCAATCAGTCGCAATACGATGCGATGCTCGCCGCCGGTAAGCCGGTAGCGGTGGTATTCCATGCCGACTGGTGCCCCACCTGCCGTGCACAGGCGCCGTTGCTGAAAGAACTGACCCAAACGCCGGAATTCAAAGACCTAACGCTGTTCGTTGCGAATTTCGACACGGAGAAGACCCTGAAGCGATCTCTCGGTGTTACCCAGCAAAGTACGGTGGTGGTGTTCAAGGACGGCAAGGAAAGTGCGCGATCAACCGGCGATACGGAGCAGGCCAGTCTGGCTGCGCTGCTGCGCCGCGCGATCTCCTGACCAGGACAGAAATGACCTTCGGGGCCGCCACGTATGGACTGGGTTTGGTCGCGGGTGCATTGTCCACTCTGTCGCCGTGCGTCTTGCCGCTGCTGCCGGTGTTGATAGCCTCCGCGGTGAATGCGCACCGTTGGGGCGCCGCGGCCCTGGGGGCAGGCCTCGCCTTGTCCTTCGCGATCATCGGCATCTTTCTTGCGACGGTGGGTGCTTCGCTCGGCCTCGACCCTGACACGTTTCGCACGGCAGGCGCGGTGATCCTGGCGGCCTTCGGCCTGATTCTTCTCGTGCCCCGGTTACAGAATGTGTTCGCGTCCGCAACCGGTGCGTTAAGCAATACGGGCCATGCATTGCTTGGGCGCGTGACCTTCGAAGGATTCCCGGGACAATTCCTCGTCGGCTTGTTGCTGGGTGTCGTTTGGAGTCCCTGTGTCGGTCCCACCCTGGGTGCAGCGACGACGTTGGCGAGTCAAGGGAGAGATCTGGGTCAAATCGCCTTGCTGATGCTGATTTTCGGCGTTGGAGCCGCCGCGCCATTGGTGCTGCTCGGATCCTTGTCGCGCGCCAGCCTGACGAGAGTGCGCGGCCGTCTACTGAGTGCCGGCAAGGTAGGCAAGCAGGCGCTCGGAATGGTTATGCTGGGTTTGGGGATCCTCATTGTGACCGGACTTGATAAATCCCTGGAGGCATGGATCCTCGACCGGACGCCCGATTGGCTCACGGCCGTTACCACCAGTTTCTAAATTCGAGGCGAACGATACAAACGCGGATCCTCCCGCCGCGGCGGAGGTCGTGAACACATCGGTTTCGGGGGCGAGCGATAAGCTGCCAAATCGAAGCGAAGTTCCTGCAGCCCATAGTCGATCGACACTCTCCCGAACTGCCGCAGGAGGTTCATCCCGATCAACAATGCCGGGCGTTGACGCAATCCCCACACCTCGAAGACCAAAAAATTCGCGATCACCAACGGGCAGTTGGTGAATGTCAACGACGCCGCCAAGCGGATCTTGTGGGCCATCGCTACCTTCCCCGAGATCTCGCCGCCGGTGATGTCGATCAATTGAATGCGGCCCATCTCACCGAAGGATGGATCGCGCCTCGCCAAGGCAGCTAGCAGAGGTTCGTTGGCGGCCGACACCTCGGCGCCTGAATCAATGAACGCAGTCGCGGGTACGCCGTCTACCATGCAGTCGAGCGCCTGCAAATGCCCGGACGACCCCGACGCACGAATACGGGCCTCATTCCCGCGGACCCAACTCGCGCTGGATCTGGGGCGAGGTTCGCTTATCTGTAAGAGGTGATTTTGGAAGTCGAAGGTCACGCGGTGACCATCGAGGAAGTCGAGACCGAGATACCCGTCGGCGTCCAGCAGCGAACGGGATAGGGTCGGCAACATCAAATCTCCTTTTGTGATCGACCCAAATGTCATGGTGCGGATCGAAACGGTCTCGGTAAGGACGGCGCGGACAACGCCTTTCAGCACAACCATTTCGCCGTGGGAAAGACCCAACTCGACGGCGACTTCGCCGGCCAAAATGGTGCGATCGGCACCAGTATCAACCACGAAATGATAAGGTCCCTTGCCATTGATACGCACATCAACCATCAAGTGACTCGCGGCATCGGTCGCAGCGTTGATCGGCGTCGCGTCCCGCGGCGGCGCCGCTGCAGATCCCACGCCGCCGAACGGCGGCGACGCCGTCTGCGCTTTTGCCAAGACCGACGCCATGGCAAACGAGGAGGCGCCATATTTTACAAATCGCCGTCGCGACCATTGTTGCAGTGTTGCCAACGGGCTGCCTCAGCTACGAGGGTGCGCTATCGGTCGGGCTTGGCTTTGAGCGACAACCGCGACTTGCCCCTTGGATCGTCGAGGGTCACGCTCAATACGCCGTCCCGCACGACGGGATCCGCGATGTGTTTGCGGTCGAGGGATGCCTGCGCGCCGCCCGCCCAGTGATGGACTCGCACCGTCACTTCGTGCCACCACGGTTGAAACCGGCCCTCGCGCGCAGCAAAGTCGATGTCGATTCCGGCGTCGGTCTGCAGACAACTCACTCGTTGCCGAAGATAATCCTGATCGGCATATCCCATGCTGTGTCCGTCGTCGGCATAAATCGTTCCATGGCAGTCGTCGCCCGGATAGACGTCCAATGACAAAGGCCCCCGCGGCGTCTCGGAGGTACTTTGTACCAACGCCTGACCCGGTAGTATGGCGCCGGCACGGACGAACACAGGTAAACGGCCGGCCGCCGGGGTCACACTAAGCACCTGCGTCGCCGGCGCACCGATCGCTAGCGAGACCGATTTCGCGGCGGCCGGCTCGCCGGCCCAATAATCGTACCAGCGCCCGGCAGGCAGGCAGATCATGTATGTCTGCGGTGATTCCAAGGTCGGTGGAGGTGCGACGAGCAGTCGGTCGCCCAGTACAAATGCCGTCGGTTGGTCGCACGGCATATCGAGGGCGTCCGGAAAATCATAGAACAAGGGCCGCATGAGCGGGGCACCCGTTCGTGCGTTCTCGTCGGCAAGAGCGTATAGATAGGGCATCAGTCGGTAGCGTTGCTCGATGAACTGCCGGCGAATACCCATTTGCGCCGGTCCGTCCACCCAAGGTTCTTTGTGCGGAGTACCCTTCTCAGAGTGTGCGCGAAAGATCGGCGTAAAGGCAGCGATCTCGAGCCAATTGGTCATCAACTCCGGACTCGGCGCACCGATGAAGCCACCGACATCGGCGCCGCTGTACGCGAAACCGCTCATGCCCAGATTGAGCAGCATGGAAATCGACAGCTTGAGGTGATTCCACGTCGAGCTGTTATCTCCCGTCCACGTGGCCGCGTAGCGTTGGCCGCCCGCATAGCTTGCGCGGGTCATGACGAAGGCCCGCTCATTGGGAGCGAGTTGCCTTTGGCCCTCAAATGTTGCACGTGAATTCAGCATTCCATAGACATTGTGGATTTCGGCGTGGGTGGCCGTGCGCGGCATGAAGCCGGGCTCCGCGATCCGGTGCTGCGTATCTAGCGGCATGGTCTTGGTCGGCGTCTCGAAAATCGAGGGCTCATTCATGTCATTCCAGAAGCCGGCGATGCCTGCCGCCACGAAATCGCGGTACAGAGAGCCCCACCAAGCGCGCGTGTCGCGACGGGTAAAATCCGGAAATACCGAGGGGCCGGGCCAAACCTGCCCGACGTAAAGCGAGCCATCGGGTCGCTTGAGGAAATGGTCGCCGGCAATGCCGCTGTCATAGGGCACATATCCCTGATCCGCCGCCGCGGCTATATGCAGGTCGGTGATGACCACCAAACGCAATCCCTGTTGCCTCAAATCCCGAGCGAGCGCGGGGACATCAGGAAAAGTAACCGGATTGGTGGTGAACGGTCGATTGCGATCCTGGTAGTCGATGTCCAACCAGATCACATCGGCGGGAATGTGCTCGGCACGCAACCGGTCGGCGATATCATGCACCTCAGCGGCGGACATGTAGCTGTACCGCGACTGCTGAAAGCCCAGGGCCCATGCCGGCAGCAGGGGCGGCTTGCCGGTGAGATCCGTATACCGTTCGACGACGCGATGAACGGTCGGCCCATAAATGAGATAGTAGTCGATCGGCCCGGCAGCGGCGCCGAACGCAAGGGTCTGCGGATCTTGCTTACCGAAGTCGAACCAGCTGCGCCATGTGTTATCGAGCAGAATTCCGTAGCTGCCTGCCGGCCCACCCGCGGAAATGAATAATGGAATGCTTTTGTACAGAGGATCCGTCGATTCCTGAAAGCGGTACGCATCGGTGTTCCAGAGGGTGAACGCCTGGCCGCGGCGATCAAGCGGACCGGTCTTGTCACCCAAGCCGAAAATATGCTCTTTCTGAGTGAGCTTCTTGCGCAGCATAAAGCCGCTTTCCCACAGGTTGATAGCCCGGGTCGGGGCATCGGCAGAGATCACGTGGCCCGCCAAATCCGACACGATCAGTCGCAGCGGCGAGCGTTCGATTCGCACCGCCAATGTCGCGGTCTTGAAGTCAACACCATCGGCGTTTTCCTTGGCGGCGACATGGACCGAGCGGCCGCGCATTTCACCCGGCACCGCCCAGGAGGCGTCTTCGGGCAAATCGCCGGCCGCTGCCGCGCGCACGCGCAAGATGTCATCCGACAAGGCCGTGACGCGCATGAACCAGGAACCGCTGCGAATGTCCGCACCGTCGCTGCGAACGATGATTTCGGCGACAGCGGCCTGCGCGGGTGCCGCGCACAGCAGGAAGCAGCCTAGGAGGGCGCTCAAGGCCCGCAACATTGTCGCCTCGAGAGAAAGTGGCAATCCGTCATGGCGCCTTCAGAATCGGCGCCTTGAGCTTTTGTTTCAGAGCACCGCGGACTCCGGCATCCATCGTTCCGAGGACGCCGCGAAGATCGACAGGAATATGCTCGATTGCACTGCCTTCGGATTGGAAGACGTAGGCATTGAACATGGCTTGCCAGTAGATCCGCTCCGCTAACGGGAGATCCTTGATCGCAAGTAAAGCCGTCAAGAAGCAATCGTAGGGATTTTCGAGCCCCTGCGCGTGTGTGCCCCACCAATAGTTGACCATGGCGTTGTAAGGGTCGCGCGATGTTACGTGATGCCACCAGTGCCGGGGCATGAGCAGTGCGTCTCCGGGCCCCAACTCAGCGGTTTGGGCGGTTGCCAATGCCCTCTCAAAAAGCGGGAAGCGGGCGAAATCCGGGGCCTCTAGATCGACGATCGACAGCGGCGGCGGATTCTCGATCGGACCGATGTAAAGGTTTGCCACTTGTTCGGGCGGGAAGAGCACGAAGCGGCGGCGCCCCGCGATGACACACGCGAGGTTGTGGTCCCGATCATGATGGATCTGCGTTCTGACACGGCCGCCGAGCCACAAGAGCGGACCGATACCCGGAAGCAGGGGCATCGGATTCTGCTGAACAAAGTCCGGCAGATGGCTCGCCAGCGGCAGCATCTGGATGGCGATGATCGGCGCATTCGGGCGATCAACCTGGCGTTCGATGCGATCGAGTGTCTCGCTGATACTGCGCTGACGCTTGGAGAAGGTGAATTCCCGCAGATCCGCGCTGTAGCCGAGTCGTCCCCGAGCGCTGGCGGGCGCCTCCACCAGGGGGGCGGGGATGCCGCGGTCCATGCGCTTGAAGTAATCGTTGAGCGCCGAAGCTGATTTTCGGCCGGCCGCGAGCGCGGGCCAATGCTCGATGAGACCCGGCAAGACCAGTGGTGTCGATGCCTCGGCCGCCGCCGCAAGCTCCGCCGCGGTCTTGATCGAGGCGACCGGTATTTCGGGAAACCCGCTCGGTAAGCCCTCCTTCTCGCCTGCGGAGGAATCTGCAATCGTGGTCATCAGGCCGTCGAGCCCCGTATGCTTTTGAGATATGCGTCGTGCGTGGGCTGCTCTAGAACTTTTCCCTTGATGAAATCGAGCGTTCGGCGGAACTCCTGTTTGAAACGGTCCGGCGAGATGCGGTCGATTGTCGGTGGCCAGCTCTCCGGCAGGACGCCGAGGCCGGTGAAAATCGCCTGCCAGCTTTCCGAAAAGAAGGATTCGTCTTCCATGGGCGCGATCTCCCCACGCGCCCGAAACGTGGCGATCTTGTGCGCAAGCGACTGCGGCACTTGTTGACCTCGGGCTTGCTGCCAGAATTCGCCGACGAAAGACGATAATGCATAAAATGCACACTGGAAATCACGGATACGTTCGCAGAACGAACGCATGACTCGATTGTACTCCTCCCGCTCAGCCGTGAACTGCTCGGTGACCGGAAACAGGGACAGTAATTGGACGACTCCCAGCTGCAGAGCATGAAGGTCGACATCATGGATCGGATCGAGGATGCACGCTGATCCGCCGACAGCGATACAGTTACCCTCCCACACGTTGGATCGCACGCCCGGATTTACAGAACGGATGAATACATCGGCGAGGTTGGCGCCCGACACGGCGGTCGCCGACTGCAACGCGTCCTCGTCGCTTGAGATGCCGCTCGAATAGGCATGGAGGACGCCGGTGGCAACCTGGTTGGGATGAAGCGCCGTCCAACCACCGCGTGTCGCGCGTATTTCCGCGAAGGGCGGAGTTGACGTAAAGGCAGGCGCTCGCGCCGACAGCAGGCGATCGACACTGAAATACGGTCGCCAATGCGTCCATGGGACGTCGAGCGACCGGCCGATGAGGATTGCCTCTTCGCCGGTGGCGTCGACGAAAAGCTGGCCCTCGATACGCAACGACCCATCGATGATGAGCGCAGCGATCAATCCATTTTCATCGCGCTCGACGCTGCCTCTTTGCGCCTGGTATATTTTGACGCCGAGCGCCGCCGAAATGGACTTGAGATTGCTGGCATAGGCGATCGACTGCAGGTGATAGCCGTAGTCGGTTCGACCGAATGCCGACGTGGCCTCGTCCGGCAGCAGCATGCGACCGTTTCGCGCCGCCACCGCCGTGAGGCAAAAATCCTGAAATGCGACGGTCAATCCATGGCGCGTTGCTTTGAGCCAGCAAGGAAAAAACGCACTCCCATCGATCGGCGCCCCATAGGCTCCCCAGGGATGAAAAAAGCCGGAAGTCCGTTGGGAGGCCGGTCCGTCCGAAAGGCCAACGATATTCTGGCCGAATGAAAAGCTGCCCCCGGTGGCGCGAATGAGAGCCGGCTCCTGGATCCCGAGTTTTGCATGGAAGGCTTCGAGCGGCGGCAGCGTTGCGCTGACATGGGACGGCGTCAACCGGGTCGGGAGCTCGATCGCAATCACCTGCACGCCGGCAGGGCCAAGAGCCCGGCTGATGGCATTGACACAGAGCCACAGGTCGGCGTCACGGCCCAGGACTACTACGCGCGACAGCGGGCGATGCGCGGTCACGCCGTAGCTTCTTCGGAGGCTGCCACCTCCGCAGATTGGCAATAGTCCGCGATGAATGCGCCGTGCGAGGACATGGCATCGACATTCGTCTGAATTCGATTCCGAAGTTCCGTCATCCGGTCGACAACCGTGGGGAGCGCGAATGCGTCGGCGAGTCGATCATAACCCGTGGGGACAATTCCCTGTCCGACGAGAACGGATAGCCAACTGTCGCGGGCAAATACACCGTAGCGGTGGTTCGGAAGCGTTGCGCGTGCGCGAAATAGTTGCAGCTGATGAACGAGACTGTCCGGCAACGGCATGGAGCGGACATAGTCCCATAGGGGTTCGCCGACCCGCCTGTTGGCGGTGTAATGAAGAACCAGAAAATCACGGATGCGTTCATACTTCATGTCGTTGAGACGGTTGAACTCAGCGACGAGCCGAGGGTCTATGCCGGCCGATCGCGGGCTTGGCATGAGACTGACGAGATCGGTAACGGCCGCCTGTACCAAGTGAATGCTGGTGGATTCGAGTGGCTCGAGAAAGCCGCTCGCGAGGCCGATCGCCACACAATTACCAGACCAAGCCCGTTCGCGCCGCCCGGGTGAAAAACGCAGTAGACGCGGCTCTCCTTGCGCAGCGCCGTCCAGACCGGCCATAAGGGTGTCGCGAGCCTCGCCATCATTGATGAACCGGCTCGAAAAGATATAGCCGTTGCCGGTTCGATGCTGGAGAGGGATTCGCCACATCCATCCCGCCCGGCGAGCCGTGGCCCGTGTGTAGGGAGTCAGCGCACCCACCCTTTTACAGGGGACGGCCAATGCCCGATCGCACGGAAGCCAGTGGGTCCAATCCTCCCACGCAACGCCCATAATGCCTCCGAGCAGAAGGGATCGGAAGCCGGAACAGTCGATGAAGAGGTCGCCGGCAATACGTTCGCCTGACTTGAGCGTCAGTTCCTCGATGTCGCCGGTTGTCGCGTTGCACCTGACATCGCACACCTGACCTTCGATACGACGCACGCCCCGCTGGGTTGCCAAGGAGCGCAAGTAGGCGGCATAAAGGCCTGCATCGAAGTGGTAAGCATATGTATAAGTCGAGCGGATCGACTTTCTGTCTTCGTTGGGAAACTCGAAGGCGTTGTTCCGGGCTGCAACCACGGAATAGGAATAGTCTTGGAGTGAAAAGCGCTGACCGCCAGCCTGCCGGCCCCTAAGCCAATGGTGCTGAAATTCCACACCGCCCCACGATTCACCAAGCGGCCCGAAAGGGTGAATGTAACCATCGCCTGGCTGATCCCAGTCGCGGAACTGAATCCCGAGCTTGAATGTCGCGCGGGTCTCGCGCATGAATTGCGCCTCGTCGACCCCGAGCATGTCGTTGAAGGCCTTGATGTGCGGCAGCGTCGCCTCACCAACGCCGACAGTTCCGATCTCATCGGATTCGATGAGGGTAACGGAGTAATCGTCGGTCCCAACTTGACGCCTGATGCCGGCGGCGCTCATCCAGCCGGCTGTACCGCCTCCCACGATGACCACGCGGAGCCGCCGTGATCGATTGTCCTCCCGTATGGCTTCGCTCATTGACCCCCCTGGACCTACAGACTCCTTCACCCACGTGAATATCAGAACTTGACGCGGACACCCAGCTGGTAACGCCGATCAACCCGGGACCAACCACTATCCATGTAAACCGGTTTGGCTCCCGGGGTTGCTGTGGAATCACCAAATATCTGCTGCTCGTACACTGTCCTGGTATCCAGCAGATTGGTCGCATCGAGCGACAGCTCGACATGAGAGTCGATCGAGTAGCGGACCGACCCGTCGAGGAAACCCGCAGCCTTCTGGAACACCGGCAAGCCGATGCAGCAATCCAGATTCTTCGTGAGGTACATGGAGCGCCAGTTATAGGCGAGACGGAATCCGATCGGTCCCTTCTCATACAGTCCAACGAGATTGAAGGTATTGGTGGAAACTCCTTCCAGCCTGTGCGAGTCGATCGTGGCGCCCCCGACGGCTTCGACCCCCGCCCCGAACGCGCCCACACCACCGGCAGTCAGTGCGCCGGCGTCGACCAGATTGGAGTTGTGTATGTCGATTTGATTGACATAAGTGTAGTTGGCCTGCATCCCCAAGCCGCTCAGGAACCCGGGCAGAAAGTCGAAGAAGGTCTGATAGGCGAACTCAGCACCCTCGATCTTGCCGCCGTTCTTTTCATTGACCGGACCCAGGATTTGCACGGTTTCCGTCACGCCGTTATTCGTGAAGGTGCGGTCGAAATTGGCCTCACTGAGAGCGTTGTACAGCTTCTTGAAGAACAGTCCGACCGTGAGCGAACTGGTCGGCCCGAAATACCGTTCGTACGATAGATCGAGCTGGTCAGCCGATTCCGGCAGCAGATTCGCGTTACCGGCGGTGGAATTGAATACGAAGTTGTAGCCGACGACATTCGCTGCGACGTGGGCGGCCGTCGGCGAATTGTAGACGACGTACGGCGATGACGCCGTCTGATCGATGTAGGGTGAGTTTATCTGGACCGTGTTCCGCAGCAACCCCGTATCCGGACGGGATATGGCCTTCGAGTAAGCAAAACGCACAAAGTCCCTGTCAGTCAGTCCGAAGCGCACGTTGAAGGCCGGCAGCACGTTGGTGTGCGTCCCTTGGTACGAATTGGCTGAGCCGCCGCTATTGGAGAATGCGAGGATGGCGGGCGTCAGGTAGCAGGACGCACTGACGACATTGACCCCCGTAGCGGGGACACACGGGCCGAGCGCCAGAAGATTTGTCGGAGCCGGATAACTGACACCGCCGAGGGCGGTTTCTTCCGTCTGAACGACGCGCACGCCGACGTTGCCGACGACATTGACTTGTCCAAAGATGTTCGCGTTCGCCCCGCCGAAGTTCAACATGAGGTAGGCAGCTTTCGTCCGTTCGTCGGTCTGCGAGACCTCGGAAGGTAGGAAGCAACTGCCCGGAATCAAACCCGTTCGATCGCAGATCGAGGTGTACAGGCCCGGTGCGTTGGTGCTGGCACCGTCCAACGACGAGAGCACCCTACCCTCATTGGTAATGGTTCCCTTGTTCAAGAAAACCAGCGAACCGTTCGGATAGACACCCTTGCCGTAGAAACTACTGAAATTCGTGGTGCCCGTGATTCCCGCGCCGTAACCTTTGAAAGTACCCTGCCCAGCGCAGTCTCCCGTATAGGGGGCCGGCGTCGTGGCGTTGATACTGAAGGCAGGGCCGTTGCAGGTGAAGACCGTATCGATCGGGGTCCAGTTGAATGTCGAATAGCGGATGGTTTGGTTTCGATCCGAATAGCGAACGCCGGCTTTCAGAGAATCCAGCCAGCCGCCCTCGCTGATGTCGTATTTTGCATCCAGCGCGAACGCGGATTCCCTGCCGCCGTCGTTCTCTTCATGACCTTGAATGAAGGGGATGAAGTAGTTGGTCGGATTCGAGAAGCCCCCGGGCGCATAGTTGGTGTTGGCATTCGGCAACAATCTCACTTGGGGGACGCCGCTGCTGCCGGTGCTGTACTGATAGTCAGCGAATGTACCTGCGGTCACGAGCATATCGTGGTTGACGACGCTCGAATCAACGTACTGCGCGTCAAAATCGGTATGAAGCTTGGGAACAATCTCCCACTTGACGTGGGCCGAGACTTCCTTCGTATCCTCATTGTGGTTGAAATCCCGGGTTTCATCGAAGACGTACATGCCGTCCCGCGGGCACGCAGCGCCGGGAGCGCAATTATTGACGAACGGCAGGCCCGGCACGGCTGAACCGAACTCGAACGCGGTCGCGGGGTTGGCCGAACTAGTGTGGCCGATGCTGCCATGAACTTGGTTCACGAGTCCCGACTGCAGCATGCCATTCGAGCCGAACACCAGAGGCGAGCCGCCAGCCAGGGCCGAAGTGGCCCGCGGGTCGAAGGACGGTGAGCCGTAACCCGCATTTTCAAGGATCGCGTGGCTGGCGTCCTCGAGCCATGCGTTGTGGTAGCTCGAGTCGACGTATTGAACAGTGGCGAGCAGGGTTTTCGAATTGTTCTCGTATTGAGTCGCGATGGTGCTGCCGATCCGAGTCCGATCGTAGTCGACCTGTGAATAGCGGATGCCGTCCGGAGCGAAGGCCCAGCCCTTGCCGCCAAATGGATTGCCGGTGCAGGGCACACTGCCATCAGACTTGACGATTGCGTGAGCCACTGTCCCATATCCGCCGGTGCAATACATATCGATCCTGTCGTCGATCACGCTTTCGGTACGCGTGATCACGTGGGAGCGCGCGTAATCGACGAGCAGTCCAAACCGGCCGAAGTCCGTGCTCATGGAGTCACTGGCCAGCACCGACCAGGCGGGGGTCAGCGCATTCGACCGGTCTCCGTAGTCAGCTTGCATAGCGCCGACGAGGACGGGACCATTCTGATCGAAGGGCAGGCGGGTTCGCAAATCAACCGTGCCGGCGATGCCGCCCTCGATCATGTCGGCCGTCTGATTTTTGTATGCATCGGCGCGGGCCAACAATTCCGGCGATATGTCGTTGAAGTTAATTCCGCGTCCTGCCGGGTCGGCCGTGAAGGTATCGCGGCCATTGAACTCGGTGCGCACCTGCGTCAGGCCGCGAATGAGAATGTTCGTCGGTTCGCCCGACGGGTGCGAGACGTCGTCGTTCGATTGCAGGCGATTGACGGTAATGCCCGGCAGGCGCTGCAGGGCGTCAGACGCCGATTTGTCCGGGAACGCGCCGATATCCGTCGCCGTAATCGAATCGACGAACGTCACGGCATCCTTCTTGATTTCCTGCGAAGTCGCCAGCGCTTGTCTTACGCCGACGACGACGATTTCTGGAGCGGCGGCTGCGTCCACAGCGCTATCCGTCCCGGTGCCTTGAGCCGGTGATGCCGCGGCACTCGCTTGCGCCAGCCGGATGTTCACCGGACTCTGATCGGGCGCGGTCGCGCTTGTGGGAGGCGCATTGGCCGGACTGCGCTTGTCGCCGGTTGCGGTTTTGCTGCCGGGCGCTGCGTTTTCCCCAGCAGAAACCCCAGCAGGAATGAGACGAATGGTCGCGGTATTCGCGTCGCTGTAAACTGCTTCCAATCCCGTTCCCTGCAGCAATCGCTCGAGGGCGGCGTGTTTCTCAAGTTGTCCGGTCACGGGGGTCGCCGTGGCATGGTTGACGACATCATACCGGTACAGGAGCTGCATCTTCGCCTGTGCGGCAAAATGCTTGAGCGCGTTGGGTAGCGGTTGCGCGGTAATGTCAAAACGCGCCGGATCGGCACTCGCACTGCCAGGTGCGGCGAGCATTAGCCCCGAGGCGCATGTCAACGCTTGCAATACGGCCAGCCGAACCAACCTGTTATTCGATTTCATGGTCTCCCCTCAATTGTTCGCAGTGGCTCGTTTTTGAGCCATCTGGTAATTACGACTCTCAAGGGGCAAGAAACCCCCAGTCGATTTTTTTTAACAGTGATTTTTGCCGCTGCAGGAGCGATAGATGTCGGGTCAGACGGCAGCCGCGGCAGCGGCGCGAATATCAGAACTTGACGCGGATGCCCAGTTGGTAGCGTCGATCGAACAGAGACCAACCCGAATCCATATACACCGGCTTGGCTCCCGGGGTTGCCGAAGAATCACCGAATATTTGCTGCTCGTAGACGGTCTTGGTGTCCAGCAGGTTGGCGGCATCGAACGATAACTCGACATGGGTGCCTATCGAGTAGCGTATCGAGCCGTCGAGGAACCCCGCAGCTTTCTGGAATACCGGCAAGCCGATGCAGCAATCCAAATTGGACGTGAGGTACATGGAGCGCCAGTTGTACGCGAGGCGTATTCCGATCGGACCCTTCTCATAGAGGCCGACGAGATTGTAAGTATTGTTGGAAACTCCCTGCAATTTATGCGAATCAATGACGACGCCGGTAACGACAGGAACCCCGGCGCCGACTGCGCCCACGCCGCCGGTCGATGTCGCGTCGATCAAATTGGAGTTGTTGATCCCGGTGGGATCGACATGAGTATAGTTGGCCTGCAGCCCCAAGCCGCTCCAGAGTCCGGGCAGGAAGTCGAAGAAGGTCTGATAGGCGATTTCAAAACCCTTGATTCGACCGCCATCCTTTTCGTTGACTGGACCGCGGATTTGCGCGGTCTCCGTCACGCCATTATTGGTGAAGGTGCGGCCGAAATTGTCATACGCGAGGCTGTTCGATAGTTTCTTGAAGAACAGATCGAACGTGAACGCACTGCTTGACCCAAAGTAGCGTTCGTATGACAGATCGAACTGATCGGCCATTTCCGGCAGCAGCGCTGCGTTGCCTGCATTGGCATTGAAGACGAATTTATACCCGACGACATTGGCGGGGATGTGGGCCGCGGTCGGGGAGTTGTACACCACGTAGGGCGAGTCAGGCGACACGTTGATGAGGGGTGTGTTCATCTCGATATAGTTCCGAAGATAACCAATATCCGGACGGGACATGGCGCGCGAGTAGGCGAAGCGCACGAAGTCCTTGTCATCCAGTCCGAAGCGTACATTGAAGCTTGGCAGCGTATTGGTATGGGACGCCTTGTAGGTGTTGGGGGATCTGCCGCCGTTGGCGAAGGCAATGATGCTTGGCGTCAAATAGCAGGCAGGATTGACGACGACGTTCGGCGGTAAGGCGGCACCGCACGCGCCCAGAGAGTTCGTCAGAACCGAGGCGGGCGGATATCCAACGCTGCCTACGCTGGTTTCACCGGTTCTGACGATGCGCGCACCGACGTTGCCCACAACGTTGACATGCCCAAAGATATTCGTGTTCCTGCCGCCAAAATCCAGCATCACGTAGCCGGCATCGGTCTGTTCATCGACGTGCTCAACTTCGGACGGAGTAAAGCAATCCACAGTGCCGGTCCGATCGCAGATGGGGACATACCCGGGCGCAATGGGTGAGTTGGTCGTGGCACCGCTCAATCCCTGGATCAGTTTCGGGAAATTCGTGATGGTCGCATTGTTGAGAAAAACGAGCGATCCGTTCGGATAGACACGGCCGTTGTAGAATGAATTGAAATTCGTCGTACCCCAGATTCCCGCGCCGTAGCCCAGGAAGTTCGGATGTCCCGCAGCGCAAGCCGGATAGGCGCCTGGCGTTGTGTTGTCGGCATTGAAGCCGGGGCCATTGCAGCTCCCGTTCGTGGTGATCGGCGTCCAATTGAACGTCGAATAGCGGACTGTCTGGCTCCGATCGGCATAGCGAACACCGGCTTTGAGCGAATCCAGCCAGCCGCCCTTGTCGATGTCGTATTTCAAATCTGCTCGAAACGCCGATTCGATGCCACCGTCGTCCTCTTCGTGCCCTTGAATGAAGGGAATCCAGTAGTTGTGCGGGTTCGACAGCCCCCCTGGCGCGTAATTAACATTGGAACCCGGCAGCAATTGGAGCTGCGGGGTTCCGCCGCCGTTCACACTGTACTGGTAATTGGCCATCGAACCGGTGGCCACGAGGATGTCGTTGTTGAAGACGCGCGCATCGATGTACTGGGCGTCAAAATTGGCATGGAGCCGCTGAGTAATGTCCCACTTGACGTTTGCCGAGATCTCCTTCGTATCCTCGGTATGGTTGAAATCTCGGGCCTCATCCTGAAAGTACAGGCCATCCCGGTTGGTCGCGCACGTGAAGCCGGGGCCGCAATCATTGACAAAGGGAACGCCAGGCACGGCCGAACCCGTGTTGATGGCATCCTGCAGGCTGGGCGAGTAGCTTCCTGCCCAGCTGCCGTGTGGTTGCGTCAGCGCTCCCGATTGGAGCATGCCATTCGAACCGAATACCAACGGCCCGGTACCGGTGGCCGGGCCCAATATCGTCGTGCCTCGCGGATCGAAGGCGGGCGTTCCATAGTACGTGCCATCAAGTATTGCATGGCTGGCGTCCTCCAGCCATGCGTTGCGGTAACTGGAATCCGTGTATTGCACGGTGGCCAGCACGGTCCTGGAATTGTTTTCATATTGCGCCGCCACCGTACTGCCAATCCGATCGCGGTCGTAATTGACCTGTGAATAACGGATACCGTCGGGGACGAAAGCCCAGCCCGTGCCGCCAAATGGGTTGGAAGTGCAGGGAATACTGCCGTCGGGATTGACGATCGCGTGCGCTGCCGTCCCATAGCCGGACGTGCAATAGGTGTCGATCTTGTCCATGATCACGCTTTGCGTTTGCGTGACCACGTGGGAACGCGCGTAATCCAACAGCAGTCCAAACCGGCCGGCCTCCGTCGTCCACGTGTCGCTGGCCAGAACTGAATACGCAGGTGTGAGCTGCTTGGAGCGGTCTCCATAATTGCCTTGGAGGGAACCCATGATGCTGGGACCATCGCGATCGAAGGGCAAGCGGGTGCGCAGATCGACCGTGCCGGCGAGGCCACCCTCGATCATATCGGCGGTCTGGTTCTTGTAGGCGTCGGCGCGACCGAGCAATTCCGGCGAGACGTCGTTGAAGTTCAATCCACGTCCGGAGTCGGCCGAAAAGGTATCGCGTCCATTGACTTCGGTGCGCACCTGCGTCAGGCCGCGAATGAGAATGTTCGTGGGTTCGCCCGAGGGGTGGGTGCTATCGTCGTTCGACTGCAGGCGGTCGACGGTGATGCCCGAGAGGCGCTGGAGCGCGTCGGACGCGGACTGATCGGGGAACGCGCCCAGGTCGGTCGCTGAAATCGAATCGACGATAGTGTTGGCATCTTTCTTAAATTCCTGCGAAGTCGCCAGTGCTTGTTTCACCCCCACGACGACGATTTCCTGAACGGCGCCGGGCTCCAAGGGGTTATTTGCAGTGACGCTTTGATCCGTCTGTTTGTTCGCAGTTGCCTGGGCCAGCCTGATGTAATGCGAATTCGCATCTACGGTAGTGGAACTGGTTGGCGGCGCAGTGGCCGGTGCGGCCTTGTCGCCGGTTGCGGCTTTGGGGCCGGAGGCTGCTTTTTCTTCAGTCGAGATCAGACGAATGGTCGCAGTACTATCGTTGCTGTAAACCGCTTCCAAGCCCGTCCCGCGCAACAACAGGTCCAGGGCGGCGTGCCGCTCGAGTTGCCCGGTCACCGGGCTTGCGGTCTTATGGTTGACGATGTCGTATCGGTACAAGAGCTGCATCTTCGCCTGCGTGGCAAAGTTCTTGAGGGCGGTGGGCAGCGGTTGTGCGCCGATGTCGAATCGCGCCGGATCGGCGCTTGCGATGCCGGGTGTGGCCAGTAGCACCGGTGCACACGCCAGCGCGTGCAACACCGCCATGCGAACCCAGCAGTTGTTCGATTTCATCTCCCCCCTTTCCAGGTGTGCGGCTCTTTAGAGAGCCGTCTGCTATTACTACTTGGCAGGTCCTTCGATGTAGACGTGGCCCTGGTCATCCCGCCGGATGGTGGTGCCGAATCCGTCGTGCAACATCGTCAGCAGCGCTTCCACTCCGTCAGGGCTCGTCTGGAACGTGCCTCCGACGGGCAGCGATCGTAGCGCATCATCGTCGAACACGATCTTCAGTGTGGTATATCGCATCAGTTCATTGACGACGTCGCCGAGCGGTTGATCCTGAAAATAGAGGCTGCTCTTCCTCCAGGCCAGCAAGCGGCTGATCTGCGCCGAATTCAGCTCGTGGATCACTTCAGCGCGGTCATGTACGTCAGCCTGTTCACCCGCGGTCACGGCCGGCCCAAAACCGGTGATTGCGGCGTCAGAAGGAGGAGGTTCATTCGCCGTGGCATTGACGACTTTAACGGTGCCTTCGCTCACCGTCACTTCCACACCGGTCGGCCGCAGGTACACATTGAACGCCGTGCCGACGGCGCGGACCCAATAGTCGCCCGCGCGCACCCAAAACGGCCGTTGCGTATCATGCGCCACCTTGAAAAAAGCTTCTCCCCGTTCCAGTCGGATGACACGCTGGCGCCGGCTGTAGTCGACCCATATCCGGCTGTTGGTATTGAGATCGAAGGACGAGCCGTCGGGCAACGCCACCGCGGCCTGCTCACCGATCGCCGTTTGAAAGCGGGTCTCCACCTTCTGCCTGTATAGATTCCAGCTTACACCGAGGACCATGGCGCCGATTCCGGCGGCTACGGCGGCCACCGCCCAGCGCCGGCGCCGCGCAGGCGGCGATGCGGCTGCATTCATCACTTGACCGAAATTGACGGCCCGCACGAGAGGACCGGATTTCACCAGTTCCTGCCATGTCGCGGAGAGCTCTGAATAGGCTTTCGCGTTCACTGCATTGGCAACCAGCCAGGCTTCAAAGCGAGTGCGATCGTCCGGCGAAGCATCGTCGGCGTTCATTCGAGCAAACCACGTGCTGGCCTCGCGCTCCGCATCGTCGGTACTCGGCAGCCAATGAATTTTACCCATGGTCCGGTCTCATGGTGCTATATCGTCTTTTTATATAGCGGTGGGTCTCATGAAGACCGCGCGCGATATGCTTTTCAACCGTTTTGGGCGAGATTCCGAGGCGCTCCGCAACCTCTTTGTAGGAACACTCGTGAAATACCCGCAGCGTGAATGCCGCGCGGCACTGCGGCGGCAGCCGATCGATGGCCTCCTGTATCAGTCGATTCCGCTCGTCTCTGAGCAACTCCGCCTCCAACGATTCACGCTCAGTGTTGACCCGCGAATCGCCGAAATCCCCCATTGTGCCTCGCTCCGTAATCCGTCGATGACGGTATTCGTTCGCAGCCAGATTGCGCGCCGTCGAGAAAAGAAACGCCCTGAGCGTCGTCACGGAATCGCGCTGCCGATAGGTGCGCAGAAACGCTTCCTGCACGATGTCTTTCGCTGTTTCACTGGAGCCGACGAAGCGGCGAATGTATCGGTGCAACGCGTGGCGGCTCTCGGCGAAGAGCTTGGTGAAAATCTCGGTGGGGGACTCAGAGGCCGTCGGCATCGCCGTGTTATCCGTTTGGACCCACGGTACGCCAATAAGAGGTTACACGGCAACTATCACAACTCGACTGGGGGATTTTCCCTTCCCAGGTGTCGTATGCATC
This sequence comes from uncultured Gammaproteobacteria bacterium, assembly GCA_963799885.1. Taxonomy (GTDB): domain Bacteria; phylum Pseudomonadota; class Gammaproteobacteria; order Steroidobacterales; family Steroidobacteraceae; genus Bog-1198. The sequence continues at coordinate 484,101 of CAWCYX010000014.1, forward strand.
GCCGCTGCCCGATGCGCGGCCAACGAGGGGCAAGGGCTTCAAGATGATTCCGCTAAGGTACGGCTTCCGAAGGCGATTGATTGCGGCAGCATTGACGGTGCCGACCCTCTGGAATGCTGCCTTTAGCGGGCAGCCCGCGGGTGCAACCGTGGTCGCTTTGGACCCTGGCGTCACCGCCTGGGTCGGCGCACCGCTGGAATTTGTGGAGTACGAGGCGGAGAACGGTGCCACCAACGGTCGCATTGTCGGGCCGGACCGAACCTTCAGCACTCTCGCTTCCGAAGCATCCGGCCGGCGGGCGGTGTTGCTCGAAGGGCAGGGGGATTATGTCGAGTTCACGCTTGCCGCCCCCGCGAATGCCCTGACTGTCCGCTATGCCCTACCTGACGGTGCCGAGGGCACACCCATCGATGCAAGGCTCGGCGTGGATGCGCAGAGCCGCCGGATAGCGGAACTTGCCCTAACTTCCCGATACTGTTGCTACTACGGCCACTATCCCTTCACCAAGCATCCGGCGGATGGCAACGGCCATCACTTCTTCGATCACGCGAGGATCTTGCTTGACAGGGTGCTGCCGGCCGGTACGGTGGTGCGCCTGACGAGCGCTGACCGATCCCGGGCAGCGTGGATCGCGATCGATCTGGTCGATTTTGAAACGGTGCCGGCGCCGCTCAGCCGACCCTCGCGCGCTTTGTCGGTGGTGGACTTTGGCGCCGATCCCCATGGGGAATTGGACTCCAGAGAGGCGTTTGCCAAGGCAATAGCAACGGCCTCCGGTAGCAGGCGGCCGCTGTGGGTTCCACCGGGGCACTTCCGCCTGGATGGTCATGTCCAGGTCGATCGCGTGGAAATCGCCGGCGCCGGGCCATGGTATTCGGTGCTGCAGGGCGACGGCGTGGGGCTTTATGGGCGTGACGCACCGAATCGCTCACAGGCAGTCGACATTCACGATTTGGCGATCGTGGGTCAAGTCAACGAACGCGACGATCACAAGGCTTTGGCTGGAATCGGCGGCGCAATAGGCGGCGGTAGCCTGATCCGCAACGTATTCATTCAGCACGTCAAGGTTGGACTGTGGCTCGATGGCCCTTTTGACGGATTGAATGTCAGGCACATCCGTGTATTAGACACCACCGCCGACGGACTCAACTTGCACCGCGGTATTTCGGGTGTGATCGTCGAGGAGAGCTTCTTTCGCAACAATGGCGACGACGGTATTGCTTCATGGGCCGAGAATCTCGCAAACCATGACATCATCATTCGGCACAATACGGTCGTCGCACCCATACTGGCGAACGGCGTGGCAATCTACGGCGGTCATGACATCGCCGTGACCGACAATCTTATCGCCGACACCCTCACCGAGGGGGGCGGCCTGCACCTGGGCAACCGCTTCGGTGCAGTACCGCTCTCGGGCAAGATTTCCTTGAAGGGGAATATGGTCGTGCGCGGCGGCAGTACCGATCCTCGCTTGCATATCGGTATCGGCGCCGTCTGGTTATTCGCGTTGGATGCGCCGATTCGGGCGCAGATCGATCTGCAAACGACGACCTTGTTGGACAGCAGCCAGGAAGCGGTGCTGCTGTTCGGCAGGCGCATCGATGGATTGGTCGTGAATGGACTGCGTGTCGATCGCGCTGGGGGGAGCCTGATCGAGCTGCGCGCGGAGGGCAGCGCGACCCTTTCAGGGGTCCGGGCAACTGCCATCGTGGAGCCGGCCGTGCGAAGGTGCAGCGCCTTCCAGCTTGAATGGAAGGGATCAAACAACGGGCTTGAAAGCTCGAGTCCAAACGGTTGCTGAGCAAGGGTTATTATGGGTTGCGAACCCTCGGATCGGCACCTCAACTTAGAGATTTATCGGCCCTCCGGGCCGCTGCAGCGAAATCCGACGGTTGCGGGCATTCGCACATCACGACCGTACCGCCGGCGACGGCGGTTTCTATCTGCAATTGTGCTTGCAAGGCGGCCGCACGGTAGCGCATTGTCTCGATACCTAGACCTTTGGGCTCCGTCAAATCGGCGGGCAGCCCATGACCGTTATCTTCGACCGAAATTTTTACAAATCGTTTGGTGATGGCGACCTTCACCCGAATGGAGTCGGCGCCGCCATGCAACAGGGCATTATTCAGGGCTTCCTGGGCGATTCGAAATAACTGATTGCGTGAGTCCCACGACAGTCGTAAAGCCGCGGCTCTGGTAGCCGCAAATTGAATATCGAGTCCACTGATTTCGGCCGCGCGCATGGTGAGCTGACGAATTCCGCTCACAAGCCCTCCTCTGCTTTCCGTGAGCGGCGAAACTCCACGCACTATGTCGCGACATGTCGCAACGGCCTGCCGCGCGATTGCCGACAGCGTCGTTGCATCGTCTGCGAGCGGGGAGTTCAATCGTCGGGCCTTCGCTGCGAACGCACCTGCCAGAAATGACAAACCGGATAGTTCTTGCCCGAGTCCATCGTGGAGATCTCGGCCCAGCCGTCGTTGTTCGCCACTGGTCAGTTCGCGCACGGCATGTTCGAGGCGCTTTCGTTCCGTCACGTCTTGCACCTGCGAAACAAAGTACAGCGGCTCACCGGTGTTGCTTCGAAGTAAGGAGACGGAGAGGAGACCCCAAATCAGGCGGCCGGATTTGTGAATATAGCGCTTCTCCATCTCGTAGTGGGTGCGCTTACCTTCCAGCATATCTCTGGCGAAGCCAAGGTCGCGCGGCAGGTCCTCGGGGTAGGTAATGGCCTGAACATCCAGTCGCAGCAATTCGTCAGCACTGTAGCCGAGCATCTCACAGAGCGCGGGATTGACCCGCCATAAGCGCCCGGTGCTACTGACCAGGGCCTTGCCAATGGCGGCATCCTCAAATGCCGAGCGAAACCGTTGCTCACTCTCTACTAAGCGCTGGGCATCGCGGTGGCGTTGGATAACGAGCGCGGCGAGCGGTCCCGCGACCCGGAGCACTGCCAACTCCCCATCGCTAGGCTCGTGCGGTTCCCGATAATACATGGCAAAGGTTCCAAGAAGTTCCCCTCCTTCATCGACTACTGGCGTCGACCAGCAAGCTGCCAGGTCATGCGTCTTCGCTAGGGCGTGATAGCCCGTCCATAAAGTCGACTTTGCGATATCAGCGACGATTACCGTGGCGACGCGGGCGGCCGCTGTCCCGCACGATCCCACACCCTCGCCGAAGGCCGCACCGTCGATAGCGGCATTGTAGACATCGGGCAAATTCGGAGCCGCACCAAAGCGCAGTGTGCCTGTCGCAAGGTCGGCTAGATGAATGGAACAGCGAACATTTCGTAGCAAGTTTTCGACAAAGAGCGCCAGATGATTGAGTTGAGTTCGGAGGGGTTCGCTGGAGCCCACGACCTCCAGTAACCCAGCCACCGAGTCCAGCGCGCCGTGCTCCTCTAGGAAAAGCAGGTTCGACACATTCAGAGGCATGGAACCTCCCGAATTAAAAATCGCTCACTTCGATATGGCCGGAATCGGCCCGGTGGCAGCATAGTTCATTCCCGCAGTATGTGCCTCAATCCCGGTTAACCCTGGCACAGCCGTCAAATCGGCGTTTCCGAGCGACGATAGGGTAGCCATTGGAACTATATAATTCCGCCTACGGGTGATAGTCTCAACGCGACCGCTGGTGCTGGGAATGCGCATACGATACGGGAGAGCACCGATTTCGGGTAGGCGGGCTAAAAAGGATCGCAGTGACGTCGTTGAGCCCACAAAGCCGCGTTTACTGATGATTCTTGGGCCGGGCCTTGTAACGGGCGCGGCCGACGACGATCCCAGCGGCATCGCGACCTACAGTCAGGCGGGAGCCCAATTCGGCTTTAGACTCGGATGGACTCTGATCCTGACCTATCCTTTGATGGTAGTGATTCAAGCGATCAGCGCGCGCATTGGCCGGACAACGGGTCTTGGCATCGCCGGTAATGTACGCCGCCATTACCCACGGTGGCTCCTTTACAGTCTCGTGGCAGCACTCACGTTCGCCAATATTTGCAATATCGGAGCGGACTTGGGTGCGATGGCAGAAGCGAGCAGACTGTTGTTGCCCGGCGTTCCCTCGTGGGCGTTCCTAGGAGCCTTTGCCATCGTCTGCGCGTGCGGACAGATCTTCATGCATCACAAACGCTACGTAGCCGCTTTAAAATGGCTAACACTCTCACTTTTTGCCTACTTCGCGGTGCTCTGTGTCGTGCGGGTCGAGTGGGATCAGTTCCTTCTAGGACTCGTGTGGCCGCGACCCGATCTCAGCAAGGATTTCTGGCTCATGGTAGCCGCGATTTTGGGTACGACCATTAGTCCATATCTATTCTTTTGGCAAGCAGCTCAAGAAGTCGAGGACACCAAGACAGAGCCCATGCGCGAGCCTTTGCGGCGGCGCCCGGCGCAAGGCACCGAGGCGCTCGCCCGAATTCGGCTCGACACCCTCCTCGGCATGGGCATTTCAAATCTCGTTGCACTCGCGATTATGGCCACGGCGGCGGCAACTTTGCATGGTGCTGATGTCAAACAGCTCGACGGCGCGGCTCAAGCTGCAGAGGCACTACGGCCCTTGGCAGGCTCTTTCGCGTTTGCCCTCTTCGCACTCGGCATCGTGGGCACTGGGCTGCTCTCCGTACCGGTCCTCGCCGGGTCGGCGGCCTATGCCCTCGGCGAGGCACGCCATTGGCCGGTCGGGCTATCGCGCCAGCCCAAACAGGCAAAAGCATTCTATGCTGCTATCGCCATCGCGACGCTGGTGGGCGCAGTTGCGAACGTGCTTAAAGTGAGTCCAATCAAAGCGCTCGTCTGGGCCGCCGTCTTGAATGCCCTTGCCGCTGTCCCGATCATGGTGCTCCTGATGCGCATTGCGACGAATTCTTCGATCATGGGCCAATTCACGATTTCCTTGCGGTCGGTCCTTATCGGATGGATTGCCACAGCGGTCATGGCCACCGCCGCGCTCGGATTCATCTTTTCGCTTGTCTTGAAGTGAGCTGGAATCTGATGCCTGTCGGCGGGTACCGACCTAATCTATGGGAACTGGCGAATGGGCCAAACAAGGTACGAGTCGCATATTAGAGGTGGCTTTCTTACTGAGTTCCGACACCGCCACGGAGTAATGTCTCCCATGCCGAACCGTAAAACCTTTGATGAGCGCGACAGATATGACCACAGCAGCCACCCCGTCATGCATGAGCAGCCGAGTGATCTGAAAGCGGACATTCAGGATCGTGAGGATAAAGTGGCGAAGGTAACACCCGCGGACAGTGCCAAGCCGCCGGGGCGTCAAATCGCAAAACGACGCCATAGGCCCTCAAGTCGGAGCGATACCTGAGGGAGATCGTACGGAAGCGGGGCAGACGAAAAACCGCGTCCTCACCGAAGGGGCCTATTTTGTCGCCTCTTTCGGCCGCTTCTTCGATCTGGTCGCCGGCGGCTCGAGATTCTCGTAATCCTGCCGGGTGACTGGGGTGCTCACCGTATCGGGCGGCGGCGGGTTTTTCCGACTCGGTTCGGCGACGGAATGACTGACTGGTTTTCCGCTCTCCTGGTAGCGCCCTTCACTCCATTCAGCGGGTCTGCCGATGGATTCGTCGGATTTTCCCTTGGGCTCGCTCATGACTGCCTCCTCGCACTGCTATGCGTTAATGACCCGAACACAAACTGTAATGCGCATCGTTGCCCGGTGTCTATCGGACAGGAACTCCACTTTTCCCGCGGGCTAGAAAGCGTGCCGGCCGCCGCAGCGATGATCTCGCGGCATTAGACGTCACGGCACCGCTCTTCGATCGTTTCCACTCACCGGATGGTTGTACGGATTTTCTTACGCCACTTCGGCCGCGGGACCGATATGCGGGAGGGCTGAGGGGGCGGAATCTGATGCAGCGTTTCGTGTTGTATCTAGAAACATATGCGCGAGCCAGAGATTAAAATGCCCGTCACATGCCCCGAGTGCGGCACCGAATCGTTGTGCACTCTTGCAGTAGCGATCGCAGCGCATGCGCTTTTGTCGGGAGAGCCCATCTTGCTGCGCGGCGGTTGCCACAGTCATGTGTGGGAAGCAGGCCCATTGGAACGGGAACAATTACGTGAGTATCTGGGATTGACACCCATCCCCGGGGGCATCACACCTGCGGCGAAGCCCGCCGGGACTGCAATTACTGCGTCTTCGGCGCCCGCTTATTCTGTCCTTCGTCATATCTAGCGAGCGTAGCCACCCTCGTGCCCGCGAGGACGGGCGATGAAACGGCCGATCAATGATACCGAGCGGCGCTGGCTAGGGCTCGATGCGCCCATCAGCCGGCGCGACTTTTTGAACGGCAGCCTTGCCGCCGCCGGCAGCACACTTGCGCCACCCGCAGGCTCAGCCATCGCGGATACCTTCACCGGATATGGCGGTGTGGGTGACTACGCCCGCGCCAACGGCAACACGTGGCCGGTGGTGCAGGCGGCGCATCGCCTGCGCGATGGCGGTTACAGCGAGGCCGTGATTGGCTCCGCGCGGGATGCCGGGCAATTCGATTTGGTGGTAGTGGGCGGCGGCATCGCCGGCCTGAGCGCCGCACATCGCTTCCGCCAGCTGCGCGGTGCAACCGCGCGCATCCTGATTCTCGAGAACCATGCCATGCCGGGTGGCGAGGCCAAGCAGAACGAATTCGACGTCGAGGGAATACGCCTGCTGGGCCCGCAGGGCTCGAACGACTTCGGCATGCCGGGGCAGCGCAGCGATTTGCTCACGGACTCCTTCTTCGAGGAGTTTGCGCTGCCGCGTGAGTACCAGTGGCAACGCTGGGACAGCGCGCTCAAGCCGCTGCGTTTCGCGCGCGACAATTATTCGAACATGGATGGCTTTCAGGAAACGCAGGTTGACGTCGGCTACTTCTTCGACCGGGCGCAGGGTGCCGACAAACCATGTTGGCGCCGCAACATCTGGTCGTCCGCGCTCGAGGACACGCCCTACTCGAGTGCCGCGCGCCGCGACCTGTTGCGTTGGCGGGCCAATCACGGCGCGGTGAGCGAGGCGGAGAGTCGCTACCTCGATACGCTCACCTACCGCGAGTATCTGGAGAAGGTGCGCGGCTACGACGCCGCCGTCACGCGTATGGTTGAGCCCATCGTCGGCCTGCTGGCTGGCGTCAGCACCGATGCGGCCTGCGCGCGGCTGGGTCGGCAGTTGGTGGAAGACCCCACCCGGCCCATGGGGCTGTCGTTCCCTGGCGGCAATTCGCCGTTCCCGCGCGCGCTGCTGCGAGCACTGTTGCCGGCGGCGCTGCCGGGCCGGGATTTCGACAGTCTGCTGTACGGGAACGTCGACTTCCGAGCCCTCGACAGCCCCACTCAGAGCGTATGCATGCGACTCGATGCCACTGCCCTGCGCGTGCGGCATTCCGGCGGTAATCCGGATGAGGTCGCGGTGGTCTACGAGCAGGGCGGACGGCTATTGAATGTGCGTGCCGGTCAGGTGGTCATGGCAAGCGGCGGCTGGGTCAACAAACACCTACTCGTGGACATGCCCGAAGATTTGCGCACGGCCTACGGACAGTTCGGCTACGCACCGGCGCTCATCGTCAACGTGGCGTTGCGTCAGTGGCGCTTCCTGTACGACCTGGATATTACCGCCTGCCGCTGGTTCGATGACACCGATGGATTCGGCTACTGCTGCAACCTACGCCAGAACATGGTCACCGCCCGGCACGCCCCGCCCCTACATCCGGACAAACCCGCCGTGTTGAGCTTTTACCTCGGTCTTCCGGTACCCGGTTTGCCGGCCGCGACACAAGGCATAGCGGCACGGGCGCGCCTCATGAACACCGCCTACGCAGACTTCGAGCTCCTGATCCGCCGGCAGATGCTACGGCTGTTCGGTGCATCGGGCTTCAAACCCAAGCGCGATATTGCCGCCATCGTGCTCAACCGCTGGGGTCACGCACGTTTGTTAGAACCGCCCGGCTTTCACTACGGCGTCGACGGTAAGCCCAGTCCCCTGGAACGCGTGCGCCAAGGCTACGGACGAATCAGCATCGGCCATTCGGAGTTGAATGGCGCACAGCATTGGGGCTCGGCGCTGGAATATGGTCGCAAAGCCGGCGAGCGGGCTGCGGCCGGCGCGGGGCGTGCCGATCACCGCATCATCTGAGCCAGCGGCCGAAGAAGGTGAAAGTGCGGTCCCAGGCCTGCTGCGACCAGACCGGATCATACTGGGTGGCAGGAATGCGGCCCGGCCCGACGGCGGTCTCGTTGGCGAAGGCATGGTGTGCGAGGTAGCGGTGAAAGTCGAAAGCCACGCCGGCTGCGCGGAGTTTTTCCTGCAGCAGATCGATGGTGGCGATGGGGAAGAACTCGTCCTGCGTGGCCCAATGCGCCTGCAGCGGCACGTGGATCTTAGCCGGGTCGATGTATTCCAACGGCGGGCAGCCGTACCAGACCACGGCGGCGTCGACCTCGGGGACGGCGCACAACGCCAGCAGCGCCAACGCGCCCCCCATGCAAAATCCGGTTACGCCGACCTTGCCGCTGCGGGTCTTCAAAAACTGCACAGCCCCGCGGATATCCTGCGAGGCGGCATCCCCGAAGTTCAGACCCGTCATCAGGTGATGCGCCTCTTCGGCCTCGACCGTAGATTTGCCGCGGTAGAGGTCGGGCACGAGCGCGATGTATCCCGTGCTCGCCAGACGGTCGGCGACGCCGCGGATTTGATCGTTGACCCCCCACCACTCCTGGACGACAACAACTGCCGCAGCACTGGAAGGGTGCTCGGGTTCGGCCAAATAGCCCTGAATAATTTGCCCGTCGGGACGCTTGAAGGTGATCGTCGTTGTTGCCATCGATAGATTCCAACTTGTGAATGAGAGCGAAGTATGCCCAAAGGGTCCGGCAGGCACCGGATTATGTCCATCATACTGCGTGTCCCGGGTTACATGTCGGTCTCCGGAATCGGGGCCTGGCCGTCTTGCAGGAATTTCTCCTCGGTTCAGATGGGAAAGTGACCGGGCTGCGTTTCAATGGTGATCCAACGCAATTCGGTGAATTGATCGATGCCCGCCTTGCCCCCAAAACGGCCATAACCGGATGCGCCGACGCCGCCGAAGGGCATCTGCGGCTCGTCGTGCACGGTGGGGCCGTTGATATGGCAGATGCCGGAGCGAATTTGGCGCGCGACCCGCAGGCCGCGAGCCGTATCTCGGGTGAATACAGAGGCTGACAGGCCATACTCGCTGTCATTGGCGAGACGAATGGCATCGATTTCATCTTTAGCGCGAATGACGCCCACCACCGGACCGAAGCTCTCGTCGCGATAGAGGCTCATGGCCGCAGTGACGCCATCGACGACGGTGGCCTGCATTAGCACGCTGTCCGTCTTGCCGCCGGCCACGACGGTTGCACCTTTCGCGGTGGCGTCGTCGATCAGGGCATTGACGTGGAGCACCGTTTTGCGATCGACGACGGCGCCCAGCGGTGCCTTGCCTTCGCGAGGATCGCCTGTGGTCATGGATTTGGCTTTTGCGGCGAAGCGCTTGAGGAATTCGGAGGCCACCGAATCAACCACGATGACGCGCTCCGTGGACATGCAGATCTGCCCTTGATTCATGAAGGCGCCGAAGGCCGCCGCTTTGACCGCTTCGTCGAGGTCGGCATCGTCCAGCACGATCAGCGGCGCCTTGCCGCCGAGTTCCAGGAGACAGGGCTTCAGGTGTTCGGCCGCGCGCTTGGCAATGATCCGGCCGACGGCCGTAGAGCCGGTGAAGTTGATGCGTTTCACGGCAGCGTGGTCGATCAGCGCACCCACTACGTCACCGGCGTCCTCGGGTGCATTTGTGATGATATTGACGACGCCCTCGGGAAACCCGGCGCTGGCAAAGGCCTCGATGATCAACGTATGCGTGCGCGGACACAGTTCCGATGCCTTCAAGATCACGGAATTGCCGCATGCCAGGGGCACCGCGATCGCCCGCACACCGAGAATGATGGGCGCGTTCCAGGGCGCGATGCCGAGGATCACGCCGACGGGCTCACGCAGCGCCAGCGCCAAACAGCCGGGCTTGTCCGAGGGGATGACTTCGCCGCTGATTTGCGTCGTCAGGGAGGCGGCTTCGCGAATCATCCCAGCCGCCAGCATCAGATTGAACATCGCCCACCCGGCCGTTGCGCCGATCTCGGTCATCATGGCGCTGATGAACTCATCCTTGCGCGCTTCCAAAGCCACGGCGGCGCTCGTCAAAAGCGCCCGGCGGGCATTGGGACCCACTCCAGACCACTTGGCAAATCCCGCGGCAGCTCGGTCGGCCACCACGCCTGCGGCGGCGGGTGTCATTGCCGGCGCCCTGCTGGCCGTTTCATTGGTCATCGGATTGATACGTTCGAATTCCATTGTCGGTCCCCCGTCGATACTATGTGTGATCTCTAGATTGCTATATAGTATAGCGGTCCAAAAAAATCAAGTCGCGCGTGATTGAGGCACAACGCAATGATCGATCCATTCGCCAACTATCCAGGATATTTGCTGCGCCGCGCGTCCGCGATTGCCATGGGCAACCTCGTCAGGCGATTGAAAACGTTGGATCTAAGTCCTGCCGAAGCGACCGTTCTAAGCGTCATCGATGCAAATCCGAATGCCAATCAAAGCGACATAGGCCGATTGCTCGACATTGCGAGGGCGAATATGGCACCGCTTGTCTCTCGCTTGGCGGGGCGGGATTTGATCGAGCGTCAACCCGTCGACAAGCGCTCGCATGGTTTGGTGCTGACCCGCACCGGTCGGAATTTGACGGCGAAGATCACGAAGATCCTGGCGGAACACGAAGCAAAACTACTGGCCAGAATACCGGTCGCGCAACGTGACCTGTTTTTCTCGGTGATGCGTGCGCTTTTGGATCCTGATCGGGCATAAACGATTCGATTCGCCAAGATTCGCGGTGTCCCTCAATTGGCTCAGCCGTGCAGTTGCTTCGCCGTCTCCGCTATTTTCTGGCCTTGATAGCGCGCGCCCATGAGTTCGTTGGCCGTGGGCTGGCGTGAACCGTCGCCGCCGGTGATGGTGGTGGCGCCATAGGGGCTGCCACCCGTGATCTCATTCAAGGTCATTTGCCCCGCGTGGCCGTAGTTCAATCCCACCACGACCATGCCGAAATGCAGCAGATTGGTGATGATGGAAAATAGTGTGGTTTCCTGGCCCCCATGCTGAGTGGCGGTGGAAGTGAACGCGCCGCCCACCTTACCGTGCAGCGCGCCCGTGGCCCAGAGGCCGCCGGCCTGATCCAAAAAATTGCCCATCTGCGAGGCCATGCGGCCGAACCGCGTGCCGGTACCGATTACGATGGCATCGTAGTTCGTCAGCTCGTCGATCTTTGCCACGGGTGCGGGCTGATCCAATTTAAAGTGAGACGCCTTAGCGATGGCTTCCGGAACCAGCTCCGGGACTCGCTTGATGTCGACCGTGGCGCCCGAAGCGCGTGCGCCTTCGGCGACGGCCTGGGCCATGGTTTCAATATGTCCGTACGCGGAATAGTAAAGCACCAATATCTTCGCCAAGATAGTTCTCCAACGGTAAAACTTGAAACGAGGGGAGGGCGCCGCTTCGCGCACCTTCGGTGCGAGGCGTGATGGCATTATTGAAGATGCTCCGCCAGAGTCCGTGCTGCGGCGGATCCATTTCCAGGGCGGGGATGGGCTTGCGCGGCAGCATAGGCCGCAGCACCTGCGGCACCGAGGAAAATGTCTTGTGGTCCGCCATGGCGCGCTTGACGTCATCGTAATTGAGCAGCAAGTAGAAGCCGTTGTGCTCCTGACTGTGCGCCACGGGACACTGGGTCCGCGCTTGCTCGAAGATTTCCAGCGAGCGTTGGGGCGAGCTGGTATAGCAGCTCCAGGCACCCGTCTCCTGCGGGGTGGCCTTGGTGGCGCTCTTCAGTTTGTGCACTGCGACCTCGGCTAAATGGAAAGATATCCGCCATCACAGGCCATGGCGGCGCCGTTCATGAAAGACGCGGCATCCGAGAGCAGCCATTTCACGGCCTCGCCGATCTCGGACGGCTCGCCGAAACGGCCGATGGGATGCCGATCTTTGAGCTTCTCGAAGAATGCGGCGAAGCGCGCATCTTCGGTGAGACGCGCAATCATGGGCGTGCGAATGATGCCGGGAAGCACCGCGTTGACGCGGATGCCGCGGCTGCCGTACTCGGCCCCGGCCGCGCGAGTGAGGCCGATGACGCCGTGCTTGGCGGCGATGTATTCGCCGGCGTTCTGAATGGCCACCTGACCCAGCGAAGAGGCCGTATTGACGATGGCGCCGCCGCCGCTCTTCATCATCGCCAGCACCTGGTACTTGATGCACCAGAACACACTGGTTAGATCGACGCGCAGTGCGCGCTCCCATTGCGCTGTGGTCAGTTCATGCAAGGGCAGAGCGCATTGCTCCAAGCCCGCATTGTTAAATGCGCCGTCCAGCCGCCCGTACGCGGCCACCGCCCGATCAACGAGTGCACTCACCTCGTGCTCCTCGCTCAAATCGGCTTTGACGAAAATGCAGTTGCCCGCGCCTGTTTTGATTTCCTGAACCGTGGCCGCGCCCGATTCTTCGGCGACATCGCTGACCACCACGTTGGCGCCGGCCTTGGCCAGCACCACGGAGGCCGCGCGTCCGATGCCGCCGCCTGCGCCGGTGACGATGATGGTCTTGCCTTGTAGTGCGCCCGTCATAGGTATCTCGCTTTTCAAATCTTGCGGCGGGTACGGCACGCCGGCAACGACCTTAAGGGGCAGCCCCGCCCAAGGTCAAATCACCCCTCGCCATGCGGTGCATGTCTTGACGGAATAGAGGCGGCTTATATTCGAGGGCAATACGGTCTATTGCCAGCAGTCATTTGTTGCCGCCGCTGCCTCACGCTAAGGTGAGTTCGCCGGCCATTCATAGGAAGCACGATGTTATCCGAGTCCGATCGACAGGCCGCTGCCCAACTTCTGCGAACCGCCGAGCGGAAATGCGAGCCCGTGAAGCAGCTGTCGACCACTTGGCCGGACATTACGTTCGAGGATGCCTACGCCATCCAGAACCTGGTGCAGCAGCAAAAGATGAGCGAGGGCCGCAAACTCATCGGCCATAAGGTGGGATTGACGTCGAAGGCCATGCAGCGCTCATCGGTCATCGACGAGCCCGATTACGGGCATCTATTGGATGACATGATCATCGCCGACGGTGCGAAGGTGCCGCACGCCCGTTACTGTATCCCTCGCGTCGAGGTGGAACTTGCATTCGTTTTGAGCAAGCCGCTGCGAGGACCCGGGGTCCGACTGACCGATGTGCTGAATGCCACGGAATACGTCGTGCCGGCGCTGGAGATCGTCGATGCTCGAGTGATGAATCCGAGAAAAATCTTCGATACCATCGCGGATAACGGCGCAGCGGCCGGCCTCGTTCTCGGCGGCCGTCCAATACGGCCCATGGACATGGACCTGCGCTGGGTCGGCGGCATCATGTACGTGAATGGCGAAATCGAGGAAACCGGTCTGGCGGCCGGCGTGCTGGGCCATCCGGCCTTGGGCGTGGCGTGGCTCGCCAACAAGCTGGGTGAGCATGACGTGACGCTGCAGGCAGGGCATATCGTCCTCGCGGGTTCCTTCACCCGGGTGATCTGGGCGCGCAAGGGCGACACCGTGCACGGTGACTTCGGGGCCCTAGGCGGGGTCGCCGTGCAGTTCGTCTAGCCGCCATCATGGACATGATCCACAATCGCTTCAAGCAGGCGGTCAGGGAGCGGCGCCCGCAGATCGGCCTGTGGAGCAGCCTGTGCAGCAACGTTGGTGCTGAAATTCTTGCCGACGCGGGCTTCGATTGGATTTTGCTCGATACCGAACATTCACCCAACGAACTTCCCGGCCTGCTGTCGCAAATGCAGGCCATCGGGCGCGATCAGGCGACACCGGTGGTGCGTGCCGCGTGGAACGACGCGGTACTGATCAAGCGCATACTGGATATCGGCGCGCCGGCCGTGTTGGTTCCGTATGTGCAGAACGCCGAAGAGGCAAGACAGGCTGTTGCGTCGGTGCGATATCCGCCGGCTGGGGTGCGTGGGGTGTCCGCGGGGAGCCGCGCCAGCCGATACGGAAGGGTCAACGACTATTTGAAAAAAGCCGACGGCGAGATTTGCCTGCTGGTCCAAGTGGAAACGCGGACGGCGCTGGGACGCTTGGAAGAGATCGCCGCCATCGACGGCGTCGACGGTGTGTTCATCGGGCCGGCCGATCTGGCAGCCTCCCTGGGGTTTCTCGGCAATGCGCAGTCCGAGCAAGTTCAGGATGCCATTCGCGAGGCAGCGGCGCGGCTGGCTGCCGTGGGCAAAGCAGCCGGCATTTTGACCGTCAATGAAGCGGAGGCTCGCCGCTACCTCGAGTGGGGATACACTTTCATCGCCGTCGGCATCGACACCAATCTGCTGGCGAGGACGGCTGATGCCCTCGCGAAGTCCTTCAAACGCTGATGGACGGCGCCGGTTCGCCGGCCGTCAGCCACTCCCACATGCGTTCGACGATCAATCCCTGGGTGGTCGCGCGTGCTGCTGCTTCCTCGGCGTCGAACACCAGACCTGGCAGCCCCGTGGCCAATACGTCGAGTTCGACCCGGGCGGCATCTTCGAGATACCAGGCCATGACGCAGGCCTCCTGCAACGACGCGCCTACCGCGACGGCGCCGTTGCCGCGCAGTACGATGGCCCGCGCGCGCCCCAAGCTGTCAGCGGCGGCCGCGGCGAGGCCGTCGTCGCGAATCAGGCGCGTGTCGCTCCAAAGGGGTGGATGCGGGGCGAAGTAGCTGCCGAAGCCGTGTCGGGCCAGCGGTGTCCGCCCCAGCGACGACAACGACATGATATGCGGAGACTGATAGCGGACGATGCCGCGAACATCCGCGCGCCGCCGATAGATCTGCTGATGAAGTCGGACTTCGCCCAGCGCACCGGATGGCAAGGGTCCCCGAACCGGTACGGTGACGGGGTGGTCTTGCGCGGTGACCAGACCCATGGGTTTGGCGGGACTCACGACGAAGGTGTTCTCATCGAGACGGGCGCTGCAATGACCGTAGGCGTGCGACAGACCGGCGCGGCCGATGGCACGCGCGGTCACCCTGACGACGTCGGCGGCTTCGCCGGCACTCAATGGCTGCATGCTCGAGTTCAATTCGGGCTCAAGTCTGGAACTCGGGAATGTCGGGCGTTGCTCCCCACGCGCAGAAGGATGTGGACTTAAAGGGGAACTTGCGAGGGCGGTAGCTTGCTTCGTCCTCGATCATGCGCACGCCGGTGGAGTATTCGTACGTCATGCCATCGGGCCCTTCGAAGTAGAGAAACATGGCCCCGGAGGTGGGGTGGCGACCCGGACCGAAGCGAATGTGCACGCCGTGTTCCCGCAGAAGATAGTAGGAACGCATGACGTCGTCGATCGCCGCAACCTGGTGGTTGATATGCTGTACACCGCTGCGTTTCCCCGGAAACAGGGCAATCTTGTGATGCACGGCGTCGATGCGCAGCAGCGGGGCATCGCCAATCCAATCGCTCACCCGCGCATTGCAGGTGCGAGTCCAAAAGTCCTCATCGCGTGCCGGCGCCGTCGTGTACAAACCCACGTGCGAAAAGCCGGTGATGCCTGCCTGGCGGGAAGGGGCATAGTGACGGCCGCTATGGAAGGGCTTGGCGACCAGATCCACCGTGGTGCCGCTGGGTTCGCGAAAGCTCACGAATGCGCTAACACGGCGCTGGTCGCATTCGGAGGCCGTGCCGGCCTTGACGGGGATGCCGGCGGAATCGAGTTCGCCGGCCGCGGCATCGAGCGCGTCCATTGTCGGCAACTCGAACCCGACAGTGTGGTCATGGGCGGGCGCATCGACGTAAACCAGCGTGTGGTCCCGGTCATCGGATCGTAGATAGGCCGCGCCGGAATCGCGGTCTGCGAGTTCGAGTCCCAGGATGCGGGTCGCAAACGTGACGGCGTGGTCCATGTCCGCCGTTCCGAGCCTCACGTAGCGTATGTCGAGCAACTGAATCATCGCATTGGTCCCTGCCCGACGCCCGCTGATAGGCCGTTCTTCACCACGCCGTGGTACCGCCGTCGATGGCGTAATCCGCACCGGTCACCCACGAAGATTCGTCGGAGGCGAGATACAGCGCCAGCGGCGCGATGTCCTCCGGCAAGCCGACGCGCCCCAGCATGAGCTTGTCGCGCATGGGTCCGAACCACTCCGGATTATCGATGAATGCCTTGGTCTGGGCGGTGAGCACGAGCCCCGGCGAAATGGTGTTGCAGCGGATGCGATGCGGTCCGCCTTCCATCGCCACTTGTTTGGACATGGCGATGACGCCGCCCTTGGCTGCCATATGGGCGAGGGCGGGCAATACTTTGTACGCCATCTTGCCGGATACCGACCCGACATTGATGATCGAACCGCCGCCGCGGGTTTTCATCAAGGGGAAGACGGCCTGGCAGGCGTGAAACACGAGATCGATTTCCTCGCGCAGCGTATTGCTCCACGATTCGTACGTCATGTCGGTAAGCCACGCGAAATACGCCATGGAGCCGTTGTTGTACAGCACATCGACGCCGCCGTAGGTGTCCACCGCGAGCGCCATGAGCCGATCCACGTCGGCGCGCTGCGCCATGTTGCATGGCTGCAAAGACATCATGTCGCCGCCGCCGGCCCGCACTGCCTCGAGCGTGGCCCGGCCGGTGGCCTCATTCACGTCGCAGCCGACAATTTTCGCGCCTTCTTGCGCGAACAGCAAGGCGGCGGCACGGCCCATGCCGCTGCCGGTCCCGGTGATGATGCATACTTTGCCCTTGAGACGGTCGCTCACGTGTACTCTCTGCCGCGCGCTCTGCGCGTGGATGACTACAATAATGTGCGAGGCCGGGAACGGCGAATCACCTCTGGAAATGCCGCGAATACTCCCAGGGAATGGGGGTGCCCGGAGATTCAGCTATCGAGAAATTCGCTGGCCAGCAGCGAGCCGTTGAGAGGCACGGAGCGGCGGCTGCCGTACAGGCGCGCAAATACGCTGCGCAACCAGCGACTGCCGGGGTCGGTGTGGAAGCGGTCGTGCCAGTATTGCGAAATTTGAAATCGCGGGATCTCGATCGGCAAATCCAGAATGGTTACGTCGACCAGGTTGGCGCAGGCCTGGGCCAGCATATTCGGTACGATTACCAAGAGATCGGTGTGCGACACCATGGCCGAAATGCCCACCGCGTGCGCCAGGCGTACCGCGACGCGCCGTTCTACGCCGGCCTGCCAGAACGCCCGGTCGACGAAGTTCTCCTGGGAACCGTGTCCGCCCCCGGACGGCTGATATACGAGGTGCGGAGTCTTGATAAATTGATCGAAGGACAGCGCGTCGCGGATGGCTGGATGACCGGCGCGCACCATGCCCGCGTAATGTTCTTCGAACAACACCTGGCAGTGCATAGAGCCGTCGAATTCCTCGAAGTAACCGACTGCCAGATCCACATCACCGGATTCCAAGCCCACGCCGCGCATGCGCAGCGTCGGGATTTGAACGGTCTGAATGTTGACCGACGGTGCCTCCGTGGTAATCAGCGCGAGAACCCGCGGCAGTAGCGCCATTTGTCCGACATCGTTCATGAAGATGCGGAAAGTGCGGTCGGAAGTGCCGGGATCGAACCCAAGCTGGCGCTCGATGGCGTTGCGGACCTCGCTCAGCGCCTGCCGAATGGGTCCGGCCAGCGCCTCGGCGCGAGGCGTGGGCGCCATGCCGTCGTTGGTGCGCACGAACAACGGGTCCTCGAGCAATTCGCGCAGCCGGTTGAGCTGCTTGCTCACGGCGGGCTGGGTCAGGTGCAGATTGGAGGCTGCGGTGGTGACGCTGCGGGTCTGCAGTATGGCGTCGAATACTCGCAACAGGTTCAAGTCGAAGTTATTGAAGCTCATGGTTCAACCCCCCCGTTGCTCATGGCGCGATGGTAGCGCGTATGGCCGGGAGATGCACCTGAACGGTGCTCGCGCGCATCGGCGCGAGACAGCAAGCCCATGGCGGGCGCGCATTGCAGCTATATCGACATTTCATTCGACGCACATGAAGCGGGAAAGTAATGTCTGTGCTCCATGAACGGGACCACGTTTTTACATTTTATCGGCGGGCAGTTCGTAGACAGCGAATCCGGCCGCGAGTTCGAGAAGCGCTCGCCGATCGACGGCAGCCTCATTGGCATGGTTGCCGAGGGCGGCCAGCGGGAAGTCGATGCGGCGGTACGCGCTGCGACCGAGGCCATGGCAGGTCCGTGGCGGCGGCTCAACCTCGCGCAGCGCACGGACATGCTGCATGCAGTGGCACGTGAAATCGACCGGCGTTTCGATGATTTCCTCGACGCGGAAGTCAATGATACGGGCAAGCCGCGATCCGTGGCCTCTCACGTGGACATTCCGCGCGGTGCCGCAAACTTTCGAATCTTCGCCGACGCGGTGAAGAATGTGCCAACGGAATTCTTCGAAATGCAGACGCCGGAGGGGCGGCAGGCATTCAACTATTCGCTGCGCGTGCCCAAGGGCGTCATAGCCGTGGTGTGCCCGTGGAATCTGCCGCTGCTGCTCATGACGTGGAAAGTGGCGCCTGCGCTCGCCTGCGGCAACACGGTGGTGGTAAAACCCTCGGAGGAAACGCCGGCGACGGCAACTCTGCTGGGGGAGGTCATGCAGACGGTGGGCGTGCCGCCCGGCGTGTACAACGTCGTCCATGGTCTGGGCGAAGGGTCGGCAGGGGAATTCCTCACGCGGCATCCCGGGGTGGCTGCGATTACGTTCACGGGCGAGACCGCGACCGGTACGGCCATCATGAAGGCGGCTGCTCAGGGTGTGCGTCCGGTATCGTTGGAGCTCGGCGGCAAGAACCCCGGTATCGTCTTCGCCGATTGCGACCTGGATGCCGCGGCTGCCGGGATTGCGCGTGCCGCCTTCCTCAACACGGGCCAGATTTGCCTGGGAACGGAGCGCCTCTATGTAGAGCGCGGCATCTTCGACAAATTCATCGGCGCCTTGAAGCAAAAAGCCGAGTCCTTGAAGCCGGGCCACCCGTCCGACAAGAGCACAGGCATCGGACCGCTCATCAGTCTGAAGCATCGTGAGAAGGTTCTCTCTTACTATAAGCAGGCTGCGGCTGATGGAGCGACGCTGGTATGCGGCGGCGGCATCCCGGCTATGTCGCAGGCGCTGTCGGGCGGCGCGTGGATCGAGCCCACTGTCTGGACCGGCTTACCCGAGACCTCGGCCGTCGTGCGCGAGGAGATTTTCGGTCCCTGCTGCCACGTCCGCCCCTTCGATACCGAGGATGAGGCCATTCACCTGGCGAACGACACGCCCTACGGATTGGCGGCGACGGTTTGGACCCGCGACGTCGCGCGAACATTCCGCATGGGGAGCTCGCTCGACGCCGGCATCGTCTGGATCAACTCATGGTTTTTGCGGGATCTTCGCACGCCGTTCGGAGGCTCGAAGCAATCGGGCATCGGACGCGAAGGCGGGGTCCATTCGTTGGAGTTCTATACCGAGCTGCGCAATGTCTGCGTCAGCACTTGAGTAAGCATCAAGGCAACCCGCATGAATCAATCATTTACCGAGACGACAACACAGACTGCCGAGAAAACACCGACGTTGAAGCTCAAGTTCCTGTCGCATGGGACTCTGGAGACAAAGGATATCGATTTCTCGAGAAGATTCTATGAGGAGTTCATGGGCTTCGAGGTGATACGCACGTCGAAGATCTCCCTATGGATCAGGTTGGGCGGTCAGCATATTTATGCCGTGGTGCAAGCGGTCCCTGGAAAGAAGGCCGAAATGCCCTTTCTGAACCATAACGGCGTCGACGTCGAGACCGAGGATGACGTGGACGAATGTCATAGGCTCGTGGTCCGCGATGCAGAAAAGTGGAAATTGCGAAAGATCAGCAAGCCGATGGTGCAGCATGGCACGTACAGCTTCTATTTCTGGGACGCCGATGACAATTCCTGGGAGATTCTGGCCAATCCCCCGGGAGGCTATACGTGGTTGTTCGAACGTGGCGACCAGGAAGGCACCGGTCACATGAGCCGTCGATTCAGCCGACCAGAGTCGACGCTGCGCAAGCCGCCGAAAACAGACACGGATGCTTGAGCAATCCTACCGGTTGGCCACCTACGTAGACCCTCGCGGTTCGCCGCGGGCCGGCATCGTCGTCGGAGATCGGATCATCGATGCGGCTGCCGCGCTCGAGCGGCAGGGCGCCGCCATGATGAGCAAGGTTCCGTCGGTTCTGGCGCTTCTCGATGCATGGGACGACGCACACTCGCGCTTGCAAGCCATTGCCGGGGTCGAACGCCGGGAAGGCGGTACTTTTGAGGCGCAGAAGCTGTCGACTGTCAGGCTGCTGGCCCCGGTGCTGTATCCGGGTGCTATTTTCTGCGCCGGCGCCAACTACCGGGATCACGTCGAGGAAATGTCCAAGGCGTTAGGTCTGCCGCAGGAGCCGGATCCACACGAGCTCGGTCTCAAACCGTGGCATTTTCTCAAGGCGTCAGCCGCGTGCGTGCGGGCGACCGACACGCCCATCGCGTTGCCGGCGTATTCCAAGTCCGTCGACTGGGAGGCGGAGATTGCCGTCGTCATGGGCCGAGAGTGCCGTGACGTCGGGGTGAACCAAGCCCTTGCGTACGTGGCGGGAGTGACCGTCGTCAATGACCTATCGGCCCGCGATCACTTGCGGCGCAAGGGTGTCGCCGCCGACTCGCCGTTTCATTTCGATTGGGTCAGTCAAAAATGCTTCGACGGCGCGCTGCCGATGGGGCCCTGGATCTGCCCCTTGAGCGAGATCGGCGATCTCGGCGATCTCGCGATCAAACTATGGGTGAACGGCGAGCTGATGCAGGACTCGTCGAGTTCGAATCTCATATTCTCCGTCGCCGAACAGATTTCGCATCTCAGCACGCGGCTCACGCTGCGGCCCGGTGACGTCATCGCCACCGGAACACCGGCGGGCTGCGGCGCCGCGCGCGGCCGATTTCTAAAGCCGGGCGATCGAGTGCGAGTCTGGGTGGAGACCGTGGGCGAGATCACCAATACGTTTACCGCGTAGCGACCTCGCGCCAGGTGCTGAACCGGTAATAGGCATCATAGCCACTCGTCATTCGTCTCTTGCTCGGCGGCGGAGCTACGATACTCCGTAGCAAAAATACAAACGTAATCGCTCTTGAAAACCGCGGAGTGAAGCGGTGCGGGCGACGACGATCGGACCAGGACAAGAGCATGGCCTGTGGAGTGGCAGCGTATGTTGACTCAATCGCCGCGGTACGACTTCGAGCCGTTCATCCATCGCCGGCCGGTACGGCTCCCCAAGGGGGAACGCTTGGCCGTGATGCTCTATCTGAACATCGAACATGCGCCGTTCGGCACCAAGGAGGCCGCGCATGCCGTGTACCCCGGAACGATGCAATTCAGTCCCGACGTGCTGAATCATGGGTGGCGGGATTATGGCAACAGGGTCGGGTTGTGGCGCATCGCGGACGCTTTGGATCGTCACGGCTTTCGCGTTACGGTGAACTTGAACAGCGAAGTGTGCCGGGAATATCCCCAGATCATCCGTGAGGGCAATGAACGCGGCTGGGAGTGGGGCGCACAGGGCGATCATAACGGCACCGTCATGACGCTCATGTCCGAGGCGCAGGAGCGCGAGTTCATCGAGCGCAATCTCAGCATCATCCAGGAGGCCACCGGAAAACGGCCGAAGGGTTGGCTAAGCTGGGCCCTGGCAGAGAGCTTCGTCACGCCGGATCTACTTGCGGAGGCGGGCATCGAGTACGTGTCGAACTATGCACACGATGAGCTGCCCGTGCCGATGCGCGTTCGGAGCGGCACTCTCATCACCATGCCCTATACGCTCGAGATCAACGACGTGCCCGCCATCATGGGCAAGGGGACGCCGCCGGCGGATTTCGGCCAGATGATCCGCGATCAGTTCGACGTGCTGTACGAGGAAGGTGCAAACCGTCCTCGCATCATGTCCATCTCGCTGCATCCGTTCATCTCCGGGCACCCTTTCCGTATGAAACACATCGAGCCGGCGCTGGCGTACATCGCATCGCACGCCGACATCTGGCTGTCCACCGGGGGCGAGATCAACGATTGGTACCGCGCCAATTACCTGAAGCGCTCCGACTCATGAGTCAACAAATAATTAGATGGGGGATGGTTTAATGCTGCGACGATATTGTTCAGCGATCTGTATATCGGGCCTCTTGATGGGCGGTTTCATCCAGCGGCCGGCCATCGCTGCTCCATCGACTTCGGTCGACGCAGCGGCAGAGAGCGACGCTTTGGCGGAGATCACGGTCACCGCGGAGAAGCAAACGCAAAATCTGCAAAAGACCGCCGCCGCAGTCACCGCGATTTCCGCAGACACGCTGATCGAGGCCGGCGTCGGCAATCTCATCGAAGCGGAGAAGCTGGTGCCCTCGGTGCGCTTTCAGGCGGAGGGCGACAACACCCAGGTGTTCATCCGCGGAGTCGGCGCCAATCTCGACTTTCCGAACGTGGAGCCGAACGTGGCCTTCAACTTCGCCGGCATCTACCTGCCGCGCGAAGCCGATAGCGCTGCGTTCTTCGACGTGCAACAGCTGGAAATCCTGCCGGGCCCGCAGGGAACGCTGTATGGCCGCAGCGCCATCGGCGGCACGATCAATCTCACACCCACCAAGCCAGGCTTCAACAACGAGGGGGAGACGCTGCTGGAGGCGGGAAATTATGCCGCGCTGCACGTCACCGTCACCCAGAACATCATGGTGTCGGACAGCGTGGCGCTGCGTGCCGCCGCCGACTATACCCGCAACAGCGGCTTCATGGTGACGGGCGCGGACTCGAAGAACGATCCCAGCTTGCGGCTGTCGGCCATCATCAACCCGAACGACCGGTTGAGCGTGTACCTTTGGGCGCAGGGGGCGCAGAAGAACGGCTATCACTCCAACCTGGTCAATAAGGGCACGGATCCGGCAACGGGCACGTACTGCGAGACTTGTTTCTTCTACGGCAATGCCTGGGACGACACGCGGACGGGACGCTATGCCGGACCGTTCGGCACGACCGAGCGGGAGAAGGACCACTACAGGACCTACATGGTGGGCGGACAGATCGACTATCAATTCGACGGCGCCACCTTGAGTTATCTGCCGTCCTACCTGTATCTGGATTCGGTGCCGCTGTATTGGCTGAGCGCCATCCAATCGTCGAATACGGCGCACTACAATCAGCTGACCCAGGAGCTCAGGCTGACCGGCACCGGCGCCGGTCCGCTCAAGTGGCTGGTCGGTTTGGGGTACTACGATTCGCGCAACAGCGGCACGGAGACGCTGTTCACGAACCTGCCGTTCGCTTTCTACCAGACCAACGTCGATGCGGATCGCCTGGCGGGGTATTCCGCTTTCGGTCAGGTTACCTACAGCCTCACGGACACCTTCCGTCTGACGGGCGGTGGACGCGCGAGTTCCACGAAGCGGACTGCCAATGGCTTCGAGGTTGTGGCACTCGGCGGACTGCCCTACGACTTCGACAAGACCTACAATCATTTCGACTGGAAAGTCGGGTTCGAACAGGATCTCGCTCAGAAAGTCATGGTGTACGGTACGGTCGAGACCGGCTATCAGCAGGGAACCTTCAATGCCTTGCCCAATACGCCGACCTACAGCAATGCGGTGCAACCGGAAAAGCTGGTGTCCTACACTGCGGGCATCAAGACGCGCTGGCTGGACGACCGGCTGCAGATCAACAATGAGATCTACTATTACGACTATCACAACCTCATCATCCAGGCCTACAGCATCGCCGCGCCGTACAACATCATCTTCAACGGCAACAAGGTGGGCATCCGCGGCGATCAGCTGGACGTGCTGGCGAAGGTCACGCAACGGGACCAGGTGAATTTCAACCTCGGCTACTCCCGTTCGCGCAACAAGGATGTCGTCGATCCGACCACCGGAATCAGCTACGACGGCCTGTCGCCGCCGTATTCGCCGGACTGGACCGCGGAAGCCGGGTTTACCCACACCATTCCTCTGGGCGACGCCAACATCCGGGCGCACATCGACTGGCGGTACGAGAGTTCCTGGTTCGCCGACTATGTGCACAACAAGGGCACCGAGCAGGTGCCGTCGAACAAGGGCGACGCGTCGGTGACCTATGATGCCTCGAGCTGGACCGCGGGCCTGTGGATCAAGAACATCACCAACCGGGCCGTGATTGCAGCGACGGCCGCGGCCGGTGTCCCGGGTCCCGCAACCGCCTACCTCGACGACCCGCGCACCTACGGCGTGCGATTCACTGTGAAGTACTGACGGAGCACCCCATGTCGGCATCCAACCCCTCGCAGGCCCAGATGATCGAGACTCTCTGGACGCGTGCCGAAATCGAGAAGGTAATGCTGAACTTCGGCCGTGCGCTGGATACGGGTGATTGGATCCTGTATCGAAGCTGTTTCGCGGATCGGTTTCGAGTAAATTTCGAGCGCCTCACCGGGCAACCGGAGGTCTATGTCGACGCCGACCTATGGACCCGGTTCGCCGAGATCATCCTGAGCCCGGTCCGCAGACACCATCAATATTCGAATTTCTCGGTGACCATCGACGGCGACAAGGCCGATGCCGTCATTTACATGGTGGCGCGTCACTGGAGGCCCACCGACGGCGGGGCGCCGGAATATACGCAGAATGGCTGGTACGAAAACAGCTTTGCGCGCATCGACGGCGCGTGGAAGATCACACGCCTGCTCCACACCTATCAGTGGGTGTCCGGCAACGGCGGCCTGTTCGATTTTTCCGACCCCGAGCTGCAGGCTGTCATGGCCAAGGTGTTCGCGAAGGAGAATCGCGTCGGAACGGCCGGGTAGCACCACGCGATGAAGCGCCTGATGCTGCGGGCGATCTTGGGCGCGCTGCCGCTCGTCGTGCGGCGGGCGGCCCGCCGGCACCTGTCGGTGCGCGAGCACCTCAAGCGGGGCAGGTACGTGGTTCAGATCCGACTGCGCGACGGGAGCGTCTGCCGGCACTTCGTGTTTCAGAATGGCGGGGTCCGCGGCTTCCCGGGGCCGCACGCGAATCCCACCACCGACATGACATTCGCCAGCATCGACAGCGCGCTGGCCCTGGTAAAGCCCACGCCCGACTATGCGGCCGTGATAGATGCGTTGAAAAACTTCAAGGCCATGGCGGCCGGCGCAGACCGCTCCACCGTCTGGTTCGGGCAACTGATGCACCTCGTTACCACGTCCGGATGGGCGTACGGTACACGGCAACGCGACGGAACGATGCGCTACACGAATCTCACCAACGGTGGTCCGCTGTACGTCTTCGTACGCGACGGCAAGATCGTTCGCACCACACCGATCGACTTCGATGCATCCGACCCATCCAGCTGGGTCATCAAGGCCCGCGGGCGCACGTTCGCGCCGCGCCGCACCGCGACGGTCAGCCCGCATGCGCTCGCGATGAAGTCGCTGGTGCACTCGCCGTCGCGGCTGCTCCATCCCATGCGCCGGGTGGACTTCGATCCGGCGGGCGAGCGCAATGTCGGCCGGCGCGGGATCTCCGGCTACGTGCGCATCAGTTGGGACGAGGCCTTAGGAATCGTCGCCGGCGAGATTCTGCGCATGAAGCAGGAACACGGACCGGGGGCGATCGCCATCGCGCAGCCGGCGCATCACCAATGGGGGAACATCAACTACTGGCTGAGCGCCCTGTACCGCTTCGGCAATCTCATCGGCTACACCAAGGTGGCATTCAGTCCCATCAGTTGGGAGGGCTGGTACTGGGGGGCGATGCACCACTACGGGAACAACATGCGCCTCGGTGTTCCGGGCTTCTACGGCACCGTGGAGGATTGCCTGCAGCATGCGGGCATGATTGTGTTCTGGTCCAGTGACCCGGAGTCGACCGGCGGGATCTACGCCGGATTCGAGGGCGCACAGCGGCGCCTCTGGGCCAAGGAACTCGGTATCGAGTTCGTGCACATTGATCCCGTGCTCAATCACACCGCGCAAATGCTGGGTGGCAAGTGGTTGCCGGTGCGGCCGGGAACCGACCCGGCGCTGGCGATCGCCATCATGCACGAGTGGGTGGTCGACGGCCTCTATGATCGGGATTACGTGGCGCACAAGACCACCGGCTTCGAAGAATGGCGCGACTATCTCCTCGGCCGGGAGGACGGGATAGCCAAGACTCCGGAGTGGCAGGAGTCCGAAACCGGGGTACCAGCCAGGGACGTTCGCAGCTTGGCGGGCCTTTGGGGCCGGCGCAAGACCTACCTGGCGGCGGGCGGGCTCGGGTCGGGCTTCGGCGGTGCGTGCCGCTCAGCCACCGGAGCGCAATGGGCGCGTTGCATGGTGATGATGATGGCGATGCAGGGCTGGGGGAAACCGGGGATCAATTTCGGCAACCTGCAGCTGGGCGTGCCGATGGACCTCAACTTCTATTTCCCAGGTTACGCGGAAGGCGGCATCTCGGGCGACGTGACCAACACCGGCAGCGCGCCCCACAACTACGTGCGGATGCCGCACGTGCTCACCATGAATCCGGTGAAGCAGTCCATTCCGCGGCAGCGTCTCGCCGAAGCGATCATCGAGGGGCGGACGAGCGGGTACGCTTGGGACGGCTTCTCTCTGGAAGGCCAGTTCACGCGGTTCGACTATCCGGCACCAGGGCATTCCCGCATGCACATGCTGTATCGCTACGGATCGTCGTCGCTCGGCACCATCCCGGGTTCGGGGCGGCTGGTCGAGGCCTATCGACATCCGTCGCTGGAGTTCGTGGTGAATCAGTCGATCTGGATGGAGAACGAGGGGCAGTTCGCGGATGTGATCCTGCCCGCCTGCACCTCGCTCGAGCGGTGGGACATCTCCGAGTGGGCAAACTGCGCGGGATTTCTTCACCATGGACAGAATCAAGTCAATCATCGAACGGTGGTTATGCAGCACAAGTGCATTGAACCGCTCGGTGAATCGAAGTCCGACTATCAAATCTTCCTCGACATCCTGACGCGTCTGGGGCTGGGCGCCCTGTTTTCCGAAGGCGGCTGCACCGAACTCGACTGGTGCAAGCGAATCTTCGACTCCTCGGATCTGCCCGGCGTAATCAGCTGGCAGGATTTCCTCAAGAAAGGGTATTGCGTGATTCCTCCAGGTGCTCCCGAGACACAGGCGCCGGTCGACATGCGGTGGTTCGCGGAGGGGCGGGAGAAGGATCTCCCGGAGCCCATACCGCTGCCCGGCCAATATGCACACGAATTCGGCCGCGGCTTGCCGACTCAATCGGGTAGGTTCGAGTTCGTCCCGCAGTCGCTCAAGCGCTTCGAGGCGTTGGATGCGGACCGTGCGGCGGTGAACCGCTATATTCCGGCCTGGGAAGGCGCGCGCGCCGCAGCGAATGGGCGGCTGCCGCTGCAGCTCATCACCGGCCATCCGCGCTACAGCTTTCACACCTATGCGGACGGCAAACAATCGGCCGTCAGCGACATCCGCGACCATCGCGTGACCATCGGCGGCGTGGCCTACTGGGTGGTCCGCATCAGCGAGCCGGATGCCGCGGCGCGCGGCATTGCGCACCACGACCTCGTCAAGGTGTACAACGCGCGCGGGGCAGTGCTGTGCGCGGCCGACGTGACGGCCACCCTGCTGCCGGGGGTGTTGGGCGCCTACGAATCGAGCGCCAACTACGAATTGATCGACACGCCCGAGGGACCGGTGGATCGGGGCGGCTGTCTCAATCTGCTGACGCCGCCGCGCACCATGACCTCGACGGCGGACGGCATCGCCCCGAATTCATGCCTGGTCGAGGTGCAGAAATGGAACCATGCGGTGCGGGTGGCGTCATGATGCGCGCGGCCCTCGCGATGCGGTTGCCGGCGTGAAGAAGTGGGCGCTCAAGGTGGACGTGGCCAAGTGCATCAACTGCCACAACTGCGTCCTGGCCAGCAAGGACGAGCATGTCGGCAACGACTTTCCGGGATATGCCGCTGCCCAGCCGCCGCATGGAACTGAGTGGATTACCATCGACCGGCACACCCGCGGCAGCGGGACGGCCGTCGAGGTTACCTATGTGCCGAGAATGTGCAACCACTGCGACGATGCGCCGTGTATCAAGGCGGCGGACGGGGCGATCCATAAGAGATCCGATGGCATCGTGATCGTCGATCCGGTGAAGGCCCGCGGCCGCCGCGACCTGGTCGGTTCCTGTCCCTATGGGGCGATGACGTGGAATGAGGAGGCTGAGGTTCCGCAGATCTGGATCTTCGATGCGCACCTGCTCGATCAAGGCTGGGCGGCCCCACGATGCGTCCAGGTCTGCCCGACAGGAGCGCTCGAAGCGATCCACGACTCGGACGAGGCGCTGCGCGAGCGTGCCGCACGCGAGGACCTGCAACCGCTGCGCCCCGAACTCGGCACCCAGCCGCGGGTGTTGTACCGCAATCTGCAGCGGATCCGCAGCGTGTTCCTGAGCGGCAACGTCGTGGCCACGCTGCAAGACGGCAGGATCGTCAACGTCGACGGCGCGACCGTATCGCTTGCCGCGGGCGGGGGTGCCGTCCTGCAGTCGACCACCGATGCGTTCGGCGATTTCAAGTTCGATGGCCTGACGCGCGGCTGCGGCGACTATCGGCTGTCCGTCGCGCACGAAGCCCATGGCCGCGCAGAGCGGGGTGGCCCGCTGCTCGATTCCGTGCATCTCGGCTCGATCGAGTTGCGCTAGTCACCGTTAAGGAGGAACCAATGATCAAGCTCTACGGCATGGGCAGCCCCAACGTCCTCAAGGTCTACATCGCGCTCGAGGAACTGGCTCTTCCTTATGAGGCGTCTACGGTCGACGTTTTTAGCGGTGAGCGCGGTTCATGCCGCGACAACAGCCTTCGACAAGGCGAAGGCCGAGAACCTCGATCGCATGTTCGGCCGCGGCAGGTTCGCCGCCACATGACGGAGTCAGGCCGGGTTGTGCCCCACCTGGTCCTTGCGGGCCAGCACGAAGTCCCATTTCACACTCCAGAAGGGACTCGTCAGCCCGGCAGCTGCGGCCTGGCCGGCATCATCCACCTTGACGAAGTCGGCGATCAGCGAGTCCTTGACACCAAACACCGCGTCCGCGGCGAGAAAAGGACAATCGGGGACGAAAATATGAGTGATGAGGGTGTCGAACCCGCGCGCCTCGACGATGAAATGCACGTGGGCAGCCCGGTTCGGATGCCGGTCCAAAGCGGCTAGCAGCTTGCCCACAGGACCGTCGTCGGGAATGGGATACCAACGCGGCTTGGCCGAGCGGAACCAATACTCGCCATCGGCATCGGTCTCGAATACGCCGCGCAGATTCCAGTCGGGTTGGATGCCCTTTTGCTGCACGTCGTAGAACCCCTCCGCATTGGCTTGCCAAACGTCGAGGATTGCGCCCTGTATGGGGATGCCCCGCGTATCGACCACGCGCCCCTTCACCAGTAGCGGCTCGCCTTTCCCATCGAGTGAAATGTTCGTGCCAAGCGTACACCGCGGAGTGCCGGCCACGTGAAACGGGCCAAGTACCGTGTTCTCCGTCGAGCCTTCGGGACGCTGATGGTTCAGCGCATCCACCAGCATCGACACCCCAAGCACGTCCGAGAGAAGGATAAATTCCTGTCGCCAGGCCGAGCACATATGACCGGTGGCGGTGAGGAACCGGATGGCGGCCAGCCATTCATCGGAGGTGACGCCGGCCTCTTTGACCGCCTCGTGCAGATGCTTGACGACCACTTCCATTACAGCGCGCAGCCGCGGGTTCGCCTGCACACCGGTGCGGGCGTTTACGACCTGCGCCGAACGCTCGACCTCGAAATAGGCCGGGGCCTCGTGGTCCTTGTCCGCCTGCTCGCCTGCCATAGTGTCACCTATTTTTCGGGAGTCTGTCCTGCCCATGCCCGCGTGATCAGGGATTGAATCGGTTCGAACTCGAGTGGGCGCGGATTCCAATACGGATTGGCGAGTGCGCGCCGGGCCGCCTCGTCAATACCTTGCTGCGGCATTCCCAAGTCCTTGAGCGCACGGGGCGCGCCGAGTCGACCCGCAAATTCGTACAGCGCCAATGCCGGATCTTCGCCGAGCACCGTGCGCAATCGAGTCATTACATCGGGCATCGCCGGCGCGTTGTATGCGAGGGCATGCGGCAGCACGACGGTGTGGGTTGCGGCGTGCGGCAGATCGAAGGTGCCCCCGAGTGTGTGACAGAGCTTGTGGTGGAGAGCCATGCCGACCGCGCCCAAGCACGTACCGCAAAGCCACGCGCCATAGAGCGCATCCGCGCGGGCTCGGCGATCGCCTGGGTTAACGGCGATTCGCGGCAGCGCACTCACGAGTGCGGCGATGCCTTCCAGCGCCATCAACGATACCAGCGGATTGCGGTCGCGCGCATACAGCGCCTCGACGGCATGCGCAATTGCATTCATCCCGCTGGCCGTCGACAGGGCGGCCGGCAGCGTCATCGTCAGATCCGCGTCGTAAATGACCACCTCCGGCAGGACCTGCGGACTGTTCAGGGTCGTCTTGATGCCATCTTCGGTCTGGCCAAGGATGGGCGTCATCTCGGAGCCGGCGTAAGTGGTCGGCACGACAATCTGCGGCAGGTCGGTCCGCAGGGCGATGGCCTTACCGAGCCCGATGGTCGAGCCGCCGCCTACCGCAAGCAGTCCATCCGCGTGCACCTGCGCCACAACCGCCAGGGCCTGGCCGGTGACGGCCACCGGCGTATGCATTCTCGCGCCCGCGAATACGTGCGTCCTCCCACCGAGCCGCGCGGCAATTGCCCGCGCCCGCGCTTCGTGACCCGGAGTCGACAAAATGAGCAGGCGCTCGCAGCCGAGTCGCTCCACCTCGCCGGGTAACTCGGTGATGACTGTGCCCGCACCGAAAATCACCCTTCCGGGGCGACTGTTGTAAACGAACGACTTCATGCGGCGAAAGCGCGAGTCGTCAGGCTGCTGCCGGATTCGGCGGGACCGATGATAGAGACTGCCTTACATTCAGAGCGAACAGTTGCTCCGAGTTGAGGCGGCCGATCTTCAGACGGTCGCGCTCGCTGATGGCGGCGGTGTCGAACCAGTTTGCAGCGTGATCGACATTCTCGAACGGCCAGTCCGTTGAGAAGAGAATGCGATCCGCGCCGATCTCCATGATCGAATCAATCAACGATTGCGTTCTGAAATTCCCGGAGGTGGTAATAAAGAAGTTATTGTGGAAATAGTAGGACAGGGGTCGTTTGGCCGGATGTGCCTTTGGCAATTTCACCCAGCCATTGCGGTTGTCGACCCGCCACATCGAGATCGGCAGGCCTTCTCCCATGTGGCCGAGGATGATCGTCAAGCGCGGATGCTCATCGAACAGTCCGGAGCCCATCAGGCGCAACGCATGTACTGCCGTCTCCTGACCAAAGGCCCAGGTCGGCCCCAGCAGCCAAGGATGACCGTCGTAAATCGTCGCGTGTTGCGGGAGCGGGTTGCGCGGATGTAGATAAAAGGGCACCGCTAATCGTTCAACTTCCGCCCAGAACGGTCTGAAACGCGGAAGGTCATAATAAAGTACCTCCGAGCCGTCTCCGGCTTGGGAGAAGCCATTGACGAGCGCGCCTTTGAAGCCGAGTTCCGTGATGCAACGGGTCAGTTCGCGTGCCGCCTGCTCGGGATCCTGCATGGGGAGTGCCGCGAAACCCTGAAACCGTTCCGGCCGTTTGGCAACCTCGGCGGCCAGATAGTCGTTGGCGCGCCGGGCCATCTGCGACGCCTTTCGGATATCCGGAATCGCCTGGACTGCCGGGGCGTTGAGCGAAAGCAACATCATCTCGATTCCGTGCGCGTCCATCTCGCGCAAGCGCCGATCGTGGATGTCCAGGATGCGCGCCGAAAGCTCCTTCCAGTAGTCCCCCGGTACGAAGCCGGCGGAGTCCTGCAGCGTCTCTGGAATCGCGAAATGCTCCTCCAGCGCGATTTTACCGTTCATTAGCCCTTCACAGCAGCCCGTTGATATCTACGTGAATGCGCAGCTGCGAGATCTTTTCGCCGCGCCGGCGAAGCACGGTGGCGGGCCGCGCGAAATACAGCGACCCATCCACACGGGTATACATGACCGTGCTCTCGGCGATCCCTACACGGCCCTCGTGTAGTGACCAGGCACCGGAGAGGCTATGTGACATACCTGAGATTTGGCTCCACAGTCCGCCGATGGCCCCGCGGAGCGCCGCTTTGCCGGTGCCGGTGGGATGGTTACCGAAGGTCAACTGCACGTCATCGGTAAACAGATCCAGGAACGGTTCAATTTGCAGGCCGTCGACAACTTTGAAGAAATCGTAGATCCACTTGTTGTTCCCAGACACATCGTCGGGGCTCACCGGCGGAATCTTGTCGCGGCCCTGTTCGACCACGGTGCGCCGCACTGCGCCGAGAGTGGCGGCGACCGCTCCCATATACGCGCCTTCCATCGGCGCGAAGTGCGCCCGCTCAGCGTCGGTGTTCTCGGCTATCCCCTCCTTCGTGAGTCCGAACGCAAATGTCAACGTCAGATTGCCGTGCTGATCTTCGCCAATGATATTTTCGATGCGGCCTAACTCGGGGCCGCCGACGCGATCGAAGATGACACGGGCTTCCGGCTCAAACGTTACCCGTTCGCGCAGCGGCGTGTTGTTGAAGATAATATCGCGCAGCAGCCAACGATCTCCCGCTTCGAGCACTTCGCATTTCTGCATCTGGGGAACGTACGGCAGGGCATTTTGGGCTTTCATCATCAAGCCTGTCCAGACATCGTGGCGGCTCAGGTACACCTTGCCCGCCTCATTCACTGGGATCGTTCGGCTCAATCGATACACGGGCTCACCTCGGTCGGTAGTTGTTGATTAGATTGCCGGATAACCGCGTTCGACGGCCACCTCCCGCTAGCCGACTAGACCTTACCGCCGCGCCGACCGGTAGTCGAATCACGGTTCGAAATGAAGCGAATTGCTATTGGGAATACGTGATGCGTGCGCTTCGGATCGCGATTCAGGTGCAGTGGCCATGGCCATACTATTTATAAAAAAATCATCAGCTTACGCGCGATCGCCGACGGCATGACCGCCGCGCTGATTCTTCTGGCGCAGCGTTGAGACCGGCGCGCTCGTTGGCCGCCGCACAACGAGATAACCGCCCAACGGCCAGCATGTGCGAGCGCTCCGGTAAGGATAGGGATGGGCAACATGCGCCACGGCATGGAGAAGAACGTGCCAAAAGCAGCGACGGCGACACCCGCAGCAATGACATCGTAGCCGAGTGGCACCGAGTGGAATGTACCGGAAGCCGGCAAGTTCACTCCGCCGAGCGAAAGCCCGATCAGTAATCCGGCGCAGATCATCAGGATGATCAAGCTTGCGTAGCCGATGCGCGAGGCACCCAACGGGAGGCGCCCGCGGACGAGATCAAGTGTGCCATTGAGTAGATGCGGACCCGGGACAAGCACCATACAGGGACAGAGCGCAACGAGCCGCAGCGCGGAGCTATGGACGGACACCGCTCCGATGGAGCCGGCAATCAATGCGGCGCAAAAGGGCTGTACAAAGAGGTTGTGGCTCAGCCCGGCCAACCAGCGGCGCAGGCATGCGCCGAGGCCGGCGCTGGCCGCGATCAGGACGAGGCTCAACCAATGGATGGCGCCGAAAATTACGCCGAGCGCTGCGGCTCCAACAGCTGCCATCAACGCGAAGCGTGCCGCCCCGACGGGTGGAGATCCAGGTCACCTGCGGAGCTCACGTCGATCCTAGCGGTCACTGGCGACGTAGGGCTTTACCATCTTGGCTGGGTCGACGATACGATCGAACTCCGCCCCCGTGACAAAGCCGAGTTCAAGCGCGGCCGCCTTCAGTGTGAGGTCGTGGTCCATCGCATGGTGCGCGATCTTTGAGGCCTTATCGTAGCCGATCACGGGCGCAAGTGCGGTCACCAGCATCAGCGAACGGTCAACGTATTCCTTGATCCTCTTCAGGTTTGGTTTTGTACCCTCAATCAGAAATTTGCGGAAATTCGTGCAGCCATCGGTCATGATCGTGATCGAATGCATGAGGTTGAAGATCATCAGCGGCTTGTAGACATTCATCTCGAGGTAGCCGCCGGCACCGCCGAACCCGACTGCAACATCGTTCGCCATCACTTGCACGGCTATCATCGTCAAAGCTTCGGCTTGAGTCGGATTGACTTTACCGGGCATGATCGAGGAGCCTGGTTCGTTCTCGGGAATCATCAACTCGGCGAAGCCGGCGCGCGGACCGCAGGACATCAACCGGATATCATTGGCGATCTTGTATAACGATACGGCCAGCGTGCGGAGCGTGCCCGAGAACTGCACCAGCGCATCGTGCGCGCCCTGCACGGTGAATTTGTTCGCCGCACTGACAAAGGGCAGCCCCGAAAGACCGGCGATTTCGACCGCTGCCGCATCGGCGAAGCCGGGCGCCGCATTGATTCCGGTGCCGACCGCCGTGCCGCCAAGCGCCAAACGATAGACATCTTGCAGAGCGGCGCCGATGCGTTCGATGTTGTCGGCGAGCATGCCGGCGTATCCGGACCATTCCTGCCCGAGCGTAATCGGTGTTGCGTCCTGCATATGGGTACGGCCGATCTTGATGACATCGTCCCATTGAGCGGCTTTCACGTCGATCGCATCATGCAGTGCCTTCAATGCCGGGATCAAGCGCTGCATGACATTCACCGCGACGGCAATGTACATCGCCGACGGAAACGTATCGTTCGACGACTGTGACATGTTGACGTGATCGTTCGGATGAACCGGCGCCTTGCTGCCCAGCGGCGTGCCGGCGAGTTGACAGCAGCGGTTGGAGATGACTTCATTGACGTTCATGTTGAACTGAGTGCCGCTGCCGGTCATCCAGACATGCAGGGGGAACATGTCGTGATGTTTGCCGGCGAGAATCTCATCGCAGGCTTGTACAATGAGGCCGTGGACGCGATCGTCCAGGCGCTTGCCGGCGTGGTTCGCGCTGGCCGCCGCTTTTTTTAGAATGGCGTAGGCAGTGATCATCTCGCTCGGAATCAAGTCCTTGCCGATGCTGAAATGTTCAAGTGACCGTTGAGTTTGCGCCCCCCAGAGTTTGTCGGCGGGCACATTGACTTCGCCAAGGCTATCGGTTTCTATGCGCACGTCGTTCATTGGATACCTCCGCAGTTGCTGCCGAGCCGTCTAGACAATGGGCCCGAATGTCAATGCACGCCCATCCCGCGCAGCATCTTGCCGACATTCAGAGCCGCCCGTCGCGCGGCTTCAAGATGCCCCTCCGCGTCGATCCGCGGTCCGATCAACTCGAGGTCAAATTGGTTTGCATAGCCTGCCGTGAGCACGCGCTCGAGGATGTGCGTGAGCGGGATCACGCCGTCAGTCGGTACCGCGCGGTGTGTGACTCCGGTCGCCTCGACGAACGCGCGCGCGAAATTGCGCTCGCTCATGCCGGCGATCTGCGCCAGCTTTTCAACCGTCATACGTTCGCCAATATGCTCCATCACGTATGCCTGCACCTTGGCGGCGGGCGACGTCTCGTTGGCAGGCGCACTCAGGTACGGGCTGAATTGCGACTGGCCGCCGCGGCGCTGCGCAAATACCACCAGGCGCTTGGCGACAGCGAGCGCAATACGCGGGCCATGATCCTCGGCGACGAGCGCGAGCGCGACATCAATACCCGCCGTCACGCCCGCCGATGTCACCAGGTTGCCGTCGCGAATATGAATACGGTCGAGCTCGACCCGGGCCAGCGGAAATTGCCGTGCGAGTTGTGGCGCATTTTGCCAGTGAGTTGTGACATGACGGCCATCGATCAGACCGGCATGACCCAGCGCGAACGCGCCGGTGCAGATCGAACCGTAGCGCTCGCAACGAGAAGCGACGTCGCGCAGCCACGTGCTCAGGCGCGGGTCGGGGGGATCGGAGGGCAGCCCGGGACCACCCGCCACGAGGGCGACGTCGTAATGCTGCTGCGGTGCCTCGCACGTAATGTCCGCGAGCATCCGCGTGCCGTTCGATGCGCGCACCGGCGCGTTGTCCACGACTGACCAGCGTGATCGCATACCCATCGCCGGACGCGACGAAACCGTTCGCTTCGGCGAATACGTCGAGTGGACCTGCCACATCGAGCGCCTGCACTTGAGGAAAAATCGCGATGGCGACACTACGCATGAAGTCATACTCCTATGTCGACCGGAGTTAGCGCTTCAGCGCTTACTCCGGTCCCATGCAATTCATTGCGGTCGACCGGAGTTAGCGTGTCGACCAGAGTTAGCGCTTTAGCGCTTACTCTGGTCCCATAGCGCTTACTCCGGTCCCATGGAAAAACGCTGTTTTTCCAAGCGTTTTACGCGCTTGGCAGGAGACGCCGTGCGGTTGGCAGACTTCGACGGACCCATTGCATTGCGGCCATGACGGCTCGCGGCGACACTGGATTCGTCGTCCACCCCCTTTCGCTTCTCCCGATGACCCACCCGGAACGGCGCATTTTAGCAAGGTGTTCGCGGCATCGAGGGCAAGCCCAACACTCAAGGAGCATTGAACATGACCACTACCATCGCCGGCATCCGTATTCCCGACAGCGCCATGGCGCGCGCCGCGACCGAACTCGTTCGCGATACCGAGCCGGACCTGCTCTATAACCACTCGCGCCGCGTGTTCCTGTTTGGCGCGCTGACCGGAGAACGGCGTCAAGTTGGCCTACGATGCGGAGCTGCTGTACATCGGCGCAATGTTCCATGACATGGGCCTGATCGATGCGTACAGCAGCCCGAATGATCGCTTCGAAGTGGACGGTGCGAACGCCGCGCGCGACTTCCTCAAAGGTTATGGCATTGGCGAGCACGACATAGAACAGGTTTGGGATTCCATCGCACTGCACACTACGCCGGGGATTCCGCAGCACAAGAAGCCGGTGGTCGCGCTGGTCACGGCGGGCGTGGAGATGGACGTGCTCGGACTCGCTTACGACGAATTCACCGAGTCCCAGCGCAAACACGTCATCGCCGTGCATCCGCGTGAGGTGAATTTCAAGGAAGGGATCATCGATGCGTTCGCTCACGGCACGATCAAGAAGCCGGAGACCACGTTCGGCAACGTGAAAGCCGATGTCCTCGCGCTCAAGGACCCCACGTACAAGCGCCTGAACTTCTGCAGCCTGATCCTGGGGTCGTCGTGGAATGACAGTACCGCCGGATGCGCTCATTGCAGCGA
>CAWCYX010000015.1:0-71635 GCA_963799885.1 uncultured Gammaproteobacteria bacterium
CTTAATGCCCAAGGCGGACAATCGCCCGGCGGGGCCAATGCCGGATAATTGCAGAATCTGCGGCGAATTGATCGCACCGGCCGACACGATCACCTCGCCGGCATGGGCCTGCACCAGTCCCGTCCGCCCCGAATACTCGACGCCGATGGCGCGCCCGCCGCGCACCAGGATGCGATGCACGAGGCATCCGGTCAGAATCTTGAGATTGGGACGCCCTGCCGCCGGCTGCAGATAGGCGCGAGCCGCACTGCATCG
Source organism: uncultured Gammaproteobacteria bacterium (assembly GCA_963799885.1). GTDB lineage: Bacteria > Pseudomonadota > Gammaproteobacteria > Steroidobacterales > Steroidobacteraceae > Bog-1198. The sequence continues at coordinate 256 of CAWCYX010000015.1, forward strand.
GCGGCCATTGTGGGTGGTGCGGTCGACGCGGCCGAAGCCTTCTTGTCGCTCTCCATTCGCATCCGCCGATCGACCATACCCGGCTTCGACCGCCGCCTCTATGAAGCCCTGCGCAAGCGGGGTGCCGCTCAGGTCCGGCGCAAAAACGGCGAGAGGCCCCGCGCCGCCGTGATAGGCGTCGGCGCCGTACACGTGCTGTTCGGAACGCTTGAAGTACGGCAGAACGTCGGCATAGCTCCAGCCGCGCAGGCCGGCCGCGGCCCAGGCGTCGTAGTCGAGCGCGTGACCACGGATGTAGACCATCCCATTGATGGAAGAGGACCCGCCGAGGACTCGGCCGCGCGGATGAGTCAGACGTCGGCCTTCCAAATGGGGTTCCGGATCTGATACATAGTTCCAGTTGAACCGGTCGGACGCCAACAGGCTGCCGACAGCGGCCGGCATGGCGATGCGCCAACTGCGGTCGCGGGGGCCCACCTCGAGCAGCAAAACCCGAATCTGCGGATCTTCGGTGAGGCGCGAGGCCAGGACGCAACCGGCGGATCCGGCACCGGCAATGATGAAGTCGAACCGCCGCTCGCGCTCACCCGGATCATCCGCCGGGCGCCTCACGAGCGGATGGCGTCGTAGCAAAGCTTGTGGAAGTGGCGCACCAAGTGCTCGCTGCGGTTGTCGAATCCATCGCCGATGATGTAGCGGCCCCGTTCGAATCCCATCGAGTGCAGGCCCTTCTGATTGGATACATTGAGGCGGATGTCCTCGGGCCCGAGGTCCTCATTCATCCAGCGAATGCAGGCTTTGGTCACCTCGGGGAGCTCCCGCCCTTCGACCCCGTAGTAGCCGAAGCGCAAGGACGAGGTCTCCGGTCCCGTCGGGTTCATGATGAACGTACCGACGACATCGGCATAGGGGAAGGCGTAAAGCGTGGCGTTCGGCCACAGACCGAAGTTGAAGAACCAATCGGTCTGCCATGTCGCCCCTTTCAGCGGTACGCCATACGCCTCGACCGCGTCCTTCTTGGGTGGGCCTATGTACGACCACCACTCGCCGTGCGGCCGCAACCGATAGCCGGAAAAATCGATGAGCTGCACCAGTTCCTTGTGCGCGGGACCCGAGTGATCGAAATGATAGCCCTCGATCGAGTTCTCCTGAATCACCTTCCAATTGGCCGGCACCGGCACGTCGACTTCCTGGATGAGCGTGAGACGGTCCAAATCGGGAATGAAGCGACGGATCTCGGCCTCCGCACCCGGCGCCATGGTTTCTATCGGCGCCGCCGCCGGATCGAGGTTGATGAACACGAAGGACGCGAACACGGCCACCTGTACCGGTTTCAAGCCATGCGCCCGCTTGTCGAATCCAGGAACCTCCTGGCTGTGCGAGGCGGCGCGCAAACACCCGTCGAGGGCGTAAGTCCAGGCGTGATAGCCGCAGGTCAAGAGCGCCGCCTTTCCGCGTCGCGCCTCGACGAGCCGGTTGCCCCGATGCTGGCAAACATTGTGGAATGCCCGGATCACTCCGTCCCGGCCCTTCACCACGATGACGCTCTGCTCGAAAATATCCAGCGTCACGAAGGCGCCGGGTTCCCGAAGTTCATTGACGTGCGCGGCCAGGTGCCAGGACTTGAGGAAGATCTTGGCCTTTTCCTGCTGGAACACCTGCGTGTCGTAGAAAAAACGCGCCGGCAAGGTGAATCCGGCCTCTTGGTCCTCGACACTCCACACAGCTTCTGCATTGGTCATGGTTATCCTCCCCTTCCTGCCAATCAAACTACGGGGCATCCGCTGGCCATGCCTGCGAAAAAGCGTCATCATGATGTCGAATTCACTCCGGACTCTGATGCGAAAACTTGCCTTCCTGCTATTGCCCGAGTTCTCAAGTTTCAGCTTGGCTGCCGCGACCGAGCCGCTGTTCATCGGCAATTGGCTGGCCCAGCACTCGCTGTTGGCATGGACGCAGGTGTCCGTCGACGGCAAGCCGGTGCGCGCCAGCAACGGCCGCATGATTGCAGTCGACGGCGATCTCGCGTCGGCGGCCGACGCTAAGTCGGTGTTCGTGCTGGCGAGCTTCGATCCCCAGGCAGTCTTGCGGGAACGGCGAGTGGTTGCGTGGCTGAAACGCCTGGCCCGATTCGGGGTCGAGATCGGCGGCATCGAAAATGGCAGCCTGGTGCTTGCCGAAGCCGGGCTGCTAAACGGACATCAGGTGGCGGTGCATTGGGATAACCTCATCGGGTTTCGGGAGCGTTATCCGAAGACACGCGCGGTATCGCAAATGTACTGCCGCAGCGGCGGCCGGATCACCTGCGCCGGCGCGTCTGCCATCCTCGACATGATCATCGCGTGGATGGGCTGGCACGGCGAATCGGACCTCGCCCGCGAAGTGGCAGATCATCTCCTGCTGGGCCGGCTGCGTCCTGCGGAAGCGGAGCAGCGGGCGGCCGCGTCGGCCGCACCCGGCGCGGACATCACCGTGAGGCAGGCGCGTGCCCTGATGCAGGAACATGTCGAAGAACCCCTCACTTGCCGCGAAATCGCCGACCGCGTGGGACTTTCACTACGGCAACTGGAACGGCGTTTCCGCGGTGAACTGCGCTGCACGGTGCTGCAGCACTACCGCCAAATCCGCATGGCCAAGGCCCATCAACTCCTGCAGCAAACGGATTCGAGCGTGATCGACGTGGCTTTCGCCTGCGGCTTTTCCTCACCGGAATATTTTTGCCGGCAATATCGCGATCGATTCGGCTGCCTGCCCAGCCGGGACCGGCGGCAGTCCACCACGGCTCCCGTGCTGCGGCCCACTCGTACCAAAGAAATTAGATAGGCGACGACCAGTCGTCGACTGCGGTCGTACCCGAATCGAGGTCCGTCACTTCGATTCTTCGGTAGGCGAATGAGATTCGCTCGTGCTCGTTGCCGCGTTCGTGCTCGTTGCCGCGTTCGCGCTCGCTGCCACGCTCGTCACCGGAGTTAGCCCCATCCCCCACATCCTTGACATCAACGATGGTGGCGTTCGTCAACACGAACTTGAAGTACGCAGCCGGCGCCGCACCGCGTTCCACGTCGCGGTACAGCGTGCAGGTCACGGAAGACAGAGTCTCGTTGGTCACGGCCGCCGCGAAGAACAGCGGTGAAGACCGGTCCAGCGACTTGATGATCGTGAGCGGCGTGTGCTGCCGTTTGCCTGACACTGCGCCGGTGGCGGTGTCGAGCGGCACCGTGACTTCCTGCGTGAGCGCAAAGGCGGGAATTTGCGTGGGATCGCCGTTCAATCCATGATCGCCGTGAAATTTGCCCTGCTTGACGCCGACGAAGGTACAGTAGATGTGCTCGGCGGAGGAAGGGGCGGCCATAGCGAGCATCGCCAGCCCGCTGATGGTGAAAGACACGAATCGCGACATGACACCTCTCCTTAGCATCGTTGTTGCGCGCGAATATAGTCGGACAATCCGCCGGGATCTGTGACGCTCTGCCCAGAAATCGCGTATCGGGTTCGCCGCTACTTTTTTGGGAGCAACGCCGCCCCGGCGGGTCGGGTGAGCGCGTCCAATTCCTCCAATGTCCGCGGCCAGTCCGATCCGAGGAGACGGGACAGGCCGCGATCCGCGAGTACTCTTCCATCCGTCTGGCATCGGGCACAGTAGTTCGTTTCCTTGTCGGCGTACCGGATGCGCTGAATCGCTTCTCCACACCGGGGGCATGGCTTACCGAAGCGCCCGTGAGCCGCCATGTCTTGCCGAAACGCCGTCACCTTTTCGGGAAACCCGTTCGCCGCCTCGGCACGCAGCCGGTCCATCCAGAGTTTCAGGGTATCCCGCGTCGCCGCGAACAACCTGGCCCATTCATCTGCATTCAATTTGCTCGTGAGCGCCAGCGGCGAGAGCCGCGCCGCGTGCAAAATCTCGTCCGAATAGGCGTTGCCGATGCCGCTCACGATTCGCGGGTCGGTCAACGCCCGTTTCAGCGTGCGATTTTCGGCGGCCAGGGCCGTGCGAAATGAACTCAAGTCGCTCGCCATGATCTCGATGCCGCCGGGATCCGCGGCGGACAAAGCTTCCTCTCCGTCGAATACGTGCAAGGACGCGCGCCGTTTGGTGCCGGCCTCGGTAAGCACCAATGAACCGTTGGGAAAGTCGAACGCCGCAAGGGTGATGCGGCCTGCCAGTTTCGAACCCGGCGGTCGCCAGTGCAAGCGACCCGCGATCATCAAGTGAAAGACCAGCCACAGACCGTTATCGAATCCTATGGCGATGCGCTTGCCGATCCTCCTCAACTCACGAACGATACGGTCTTCCGCCTGGGTGATCGGCGGTTCGGCAGTCCGGAGCAGGAATGCATTCAGCAGTCGAGCGCGCTGGAGGCGCTGGCCGACGATTCGCGGCTCCAGGGCGCACATATAGGCAGCGATATCCGGAAGTTCAGGCACGCGCGCTCATCAATTGCAGCGCGGCTCGCTCGCCGCTCGCCAGCGCCCCGTGAACCGTTCCCCAGTGCCCTTGCACGTCGGTGTGTTCGCCGGCGAAAAAAAGCAGGTCCTCGAACGGGACGGTCATGCGTTCAGCCGCGTCGCGGGCGCCCGCAGGTGCATAGCTGTACGCACCGCGCGCGAATTCATCCGACTGCCAATCGTGCGCGTGCCAGCTGACGAGCCGATTTTCCAGCGCTTGTTGCGGCAGCTCGAATATTGTCGCCAATTCGCAGAGACATTCGTTGCGCATGGCGAATGGATCCGCGCGCGAACCCATCATACGTTGCAGAACGAGCGCTTTTCGCCCGCCGATCCACGCCGTCAGCAGCGGAGCCGCCTCCGGCATCGAAGTCCACCACGTGGGGAAAAGCTTCTCCCGGGCGAACAAAAAGCTGAAATCCCCGGAGCGGCGCGCCGCGTCTTGTCGTCGAGTCGATATCGCCGGATCAATCCAGAACTTCGAGTCGAACAACAACGATACCCGCACCACCGCACCCATTGCCATTCGGCCTGCGTGCAGCAATATCTCACGCGGCGGCGGCCGGAATTCGACGCTCCCGGATTGCAGTACGCCCAAAGGCAGCGTAATCACCGCATGCTTCGCCTGAAATTCGAAAGCCGCACCGTGGGCGTCCGTCCCGCACACGCCGACGCCGCTCGGCGACGATCGGACCTGGGTCACGCGCCTACCGGTCAGCACGGACCCGCCCGCCTGTTCGAATCGCTCCCGCAGGAAATTCGGTAAGGCATCGTACCCCGCGCGCAGATGAAACAACCGATCGGCCTGAATAACGTTCTCCGCTCGCTGTTGCTGCGCCAGTGCAGCGATGCCGATGACATCGGCATCCGCGGCATTGAAGCTCTCGACATACGCCGCCGCCTGCTCGCCCCTCCGCCGTTCGATGCCCGCCAGTTTCAGATAGTTCGCGAAGGTGGCGTCGGTGCCCGGCGGTTGCACCGCCAGCCATGCCATCATCTCTTCCAGCACAATGCCGGCATCCGAATCCGATCCCGAGCAGGCCTGCAGACGCCCCCGCTCATAACATAGATGATCGCCGCCTAACTCATAGGTCGCGAGGCGGCCCTCCTCGATCAACTTCCAGCTTGGCTGTGGGAGTCCGTGCACAAACTCGGCGCCAAGCTCGATGGGGACCGCGTTCGAAGCCCCGGCTGAAGCGACGTGCTCGGTGGCAATGCGCCCGCCGATGCGGTCGCGCGCCTCGACGATGGCCACTTGCCTGCCGGCCTCGGCCAATAGGCGGCCGGCGGCCAAACCTGCGACGCCCGCGCCCAGTATGAGGATATCGTATTTGATGCCGTCGGCCCTCGCGTCGGCCGGAATGGGCCTTCGGATCTCGATTATTTCATCTTCGGCAGCTCCTGAGGAATAATGCCCTGTGATCGTTCATCTCATCGACGGAACCTACGAGCTTTTCCGCCACTTTTATGGACTGCGGCGCTTTGCCAAGGGTAAGGACCGGCCTCTGGGAGCGGTCGTGGGCGTGCTCAACAGTGTGCTGCAGATGATCGAGGAGGACGCGACGCACGTGGGCGTGGCCACCGATCACGTGATCGAGTCCTTTCGCAACCAGCTTTGGAGCGGCTACAAGACGGGCGACGGCATTGAACCCGCGCTTCTGGCCCAATTCGAACCGCTGGAAGAGGCCCTGGCGGCGATGGGGACCGTCGTGTGGCCGATGATCGAACTCGAGGCCGACGATGCGCTGGCATCGGCGGCAACGATCGCTTCGAGGGATTCTCGGGTCGAGAAAGTATGCATTTGGACGCCCGACAAGGACCTCGGACAATGCGTACTCGATGATCGCATCGTGCAGGTGGATCGCAAGAACAAGACCATTCGGAACGCCGATGGCGTGAAAGCGAAGTTCGGAGTAGTGCCGGCGCTCATTCCAGACTATCTTGCGCTCGTTGGCGATAGTGCCGACGGGTATCCCGGCATTTCGGGCATCGGGCCGAAAGGAGCGGTGAGCCTGATCGAACGCTACGGCAGGATTGAGGACTTCCCGCCGCAGATCCTGGGCGAGCGACTCGCGCTCGCCCTGTTATTCAAACAGCTCGCAACCCTTCGGACGGACGCACGGCTGTTTGCGGACGTCGACGAGATGCGCTGGCTCGGACCCACCGATCGGTTCACCGTCAGCGTCGAGCGGTTGGGCGACCCGCGTCTCCTTGGGCGCGCGCAAAAGGCGGCTGCAACACGCCGGTAATCGCGGGCAACCCACCTTCGCTCACGACAACGCCGCTTCCACGTCAGGCGCAAGATTTTCCGGCTTATCGGTGGGCGCATACCGCTTGATGGGCACGCCGTCGTTACCGACGAGGAACTTCGTGAAATTCCACTTGATCGCCTCGGTCCCCAGAATACCCGGGAGGGACTTCTTCAAGTACTCAAACAACGGATGGGCATCGGGACCATTGACCTTTATTTTGGCGAACATCGGAAAACTGACGCCATAAGTCAGGGAGCAGAATGCCTTGATATCCGACTCATCGCCGGGCTCCTGATGACCGAATTGATCGCAGGGAAAGCCCAACACCTCGAGGCCGCTCTCGTGATATTGCTTGTATAGCGCCTCGAGGCCGGCATACTGCGGCGTGAAACCGCATTTGCTCGCCACGTTGACGATCAGCAGCGGATGCCCTCGATACTGAGACAACGACAAGTCGACACCGTCGATCGTCAGCGCGTAGAAGTCGTACGCAGTCATCCGCCGGACCTCGTCAAACTCACGTCAAAAATATGACGCCGGGCCAATAGTACCCATCGAAAGCACCGGGTGTGGGTCTTTTCCGTGCGCTTCAATCGAATCACCGCCCGATCCCGGTGCGCGTGCTGGAACGCCGATTCCGATCTTCGCAGCCCGAGTCGGCAAATTGCTGTCGGAGGAGCATGAGTGGCTGTTTGGCATCGTTCTTGCTTGCTCCAAATCGTACTTGACATTTTTCACATACGAGGAAGTGTTCATGCAAAGACCCCCAATTCTCGCCTCTCTCACCGCTTTGACCATAATGCAGGGTTGCGCCGTTTCCCATGGCGACACGAGTCGTCACGCCGCGAGCGCTCATGTCGACGGCGATCACATGAATCCCACAGCGCAGACCGCACTCAGCAATTCTGTGACTCCGATTTCGCTATGCGTTGATGCCGGCGGATGTGCGAAGCAGAACCCCCGGGTCGTGCATGGCGCCGAACTGGGCAGCGATCAGCATGCCCCCGTTGTCGAGGGACACCCGCTCACGTCCGTCGTCGTCACGCAATGCAATCTGGTTGTTGCCGTTTACATGACGATGCCGGACGGCCGGTTCCTGCGATTCGACCAGAAAGCAAACGTTTCTGCGGAAGAACTCCTCACCATCGCCTACACAGCGACGCATAGCGAGCGCGTTGAAGTGTCCTGCGAAGGAGAAGGCCTCGTCGCCTATGAAAAGCACGAACCGATCTGACGCGTCTAGACCCACGCCAGCTTTTCCGACGACAGCGCCGTCTCTCCGTCCCATCGATACGCGACCAACGGACCGTCCCTCGACACGCTGTAATCCAGACACGCGAACCGCGGTGAAATCACGCTCGGCGTACCCGTAAACCAATAATGTCCGAACAATACCGGCGGACCCGCATACGGCTGCACCTTCCAATCTTCCGGCAAGGGCGCATCCGGAATCACTTCCATGTCGCCCGGCGGACCGATCGCCGCCTTGCGATACGTCGACAAATCCTCCTGCCACCACCGAATGCGAACCTCATGACGAACCTTGCCGCCCCTGTCCGTAAAAGAAACGCCCTTGGGCAGCGGTACCTCGGGCCCCTTGCAGACAACTTCCAGCGCTTCAAATACCGGATGACCTGCGCGACTGCCTAAGAGAATCGCGTCATCCGTCAGCGTTTGTTGAGGTCCCAACAAGGGTCGCAGCACCGCCATCGACTCCTCATGCCAGCAGGCATGCACTACCCGCACTCCACCGAGATCCAACCACAACGGTAGTGTCCTGAACCAATCCGTGATCTCCTTTTGTCGCGGCGTTCCTTCGACGACATCCAGGAATGCTTGATGCTGCAGCCGATTTCCCGGCTTGTGATGGTCCCGCAGGAAGTGTCCAGGCCTGTCCGGATCAGGAGTGACCCATGCAATCGCATTGAACTCATGATTGCCGAGAATGCACCGAGCCGCACCGCTTTCCACCATCCCTCGGACCAGACCGACGGTCTCGAGTTGCTGCGGTCCGCGGTCGATCAGATCACCGACGAAGACAGCGGTGCGTTGGGCGTGACGCCGAATGCCGCCGGACTCGACATAGCCGAGTAGTCCGAGCAGGGACGTAAGCTTGTCGAATTCGCCGTGGATATCGCCGATGACGTCAAAATGCATTTGACAGCGCTCCTGGAACTCGAAGGAATCAGGCCACGGCTACCGCGCCGATGTTATTTCGACACCAGTCTAGTTTCTCACGCGGGAATGCGTAAGCTCAATCATGCGAGTCGTTTTGGCGATCATCGGAGCCCTCATCGGCTGGAACCTGGCAAGTCCCACGACCCAATTGTTCGACTTGGCTGTCGGTGCCGCCGTTGGATTTGCGATTGCAGACCTCGGAATACTTCGCGCGCGCCTCAATGAACTCGGCGCGCAAGTCGCCCGGTTGACCACGGAGCTTCGGCGCCGTAACGACGCGCCACCGACTCCGGTTCAACACCCGGGCGACTCCCGCGACGCCGTGATCCCGGCGGAGGAATTCCAGGGACCTGAGCAGGGAACGCCTGCCGAGCAACCCCCGGCCGCACCCGCCTCTACCCGAGACGCGGCAGGGCTGCCAATCCTTGGCGCCATTCGCGGGTTTCTCACCGGCGGCAATACGTTGGTGCGCGCCGGTGTGATTGTGCTTTTCTTTGGGGTGGCCTTCTTGCTGCGCTATATGGCGGAACACACCCACATCCCCATCGAATTGCGCCTGAGCGGCGTATCGCTCGGCGCCGTCGCACTCTTGATGTTCGGGTGGCGCTTGCGAAGGACGCGCAGCGGCTACGCACTGGCCGTGCAAGGGGGCGGCGTCGCGATTCTCTACCTGACCGTGTTTGCCGCTCTGCGTTTGTACGCGATCCTTCCCGCCGCGATCGCATTTCCGATCCTGGCCGTTATCGCAATACTCAGCGCCATGCTTGCCGTGTTGCAGAACTCGATTGCTTTCGCCGTGCTCGCCGTGAGCGGCGGCTTCCTGGCTCCGGTGCTCGCGTCAACCGGACATGGGAGCCACGTCGTATTGTTCAGCTACTACGCCGTGCTGAACTCGGGCATCTTGGCGGTGGCGTGGTTCAAGGCCTGGCGGCCGTTGAATATGGCCGGGTTTGCATTCACGTTCGCGATCGGCACGGCATGGGGTGTGTTGAAGTACCGCCCCGAGGATTTTGCCAGCACGGAACCGTTCCTGGCGCTCTTCTTGCTTTTCTATCTGAGCATTTCCATACTTTTTACCCTGAGACAGCCGGTCAAATTGACCGGCTATATCGACGGTAAGCTGATTTTTGGCACGCCGATTGTCGTATTTGCGCTGCAATCGGCGATGCTTCACGACCGGGTGATGGCATTGGCTTACAGCGCCATCGCGATGAGTGCGCTGTATCTCACGACCGCATGGCTTCTCGAACACCGACGCAAGGACTCCCAACAATTATTGGTGGAGGCCTTTCTCGCGCTGGGCATCGCATTTCTTACCTTGGCGGTGCCGCTCGCGCTCGGCGCGCGCTGGAATGCCGCCGCCTGGGCGCTGGAGGGAGCCGCCCTCCTTTGGGTCGGCTGCCGACAGGATCGCCTGCTCCCCAGGATATTTGGGGCTCTGCTAAACGTTGCTGCGGGCTGCGTCTTGGCCACCGAGTTCGACGTCGCTACCGGTCACCTCATCCTGCCCCCCGAAGGATACTTCGGAGTCCTACTCCTGAGCGCCGCCGCCATATTCTCGGCTCGCACCTTGCGCGCAGCAGGGCAGCGACTTCGATCCTTCGAACAGATGATTCCCGATGCGCTGTACTGGTGGGGTACGGGGTGGTGGTTGGTCGGGAATTTAAGTGAGATTTTTCACTATCTGCCGGCCTATGCAAAACCTGGGGCGTTGATCTTGGTGACGCTCACGACGTGGGCGTCCAGCGAGTTTCACCGCCGCGCCCTTCTAGGATCGGCGAAGGTGGTCGCCCTGCTGCAACTGCCGGCGATGCTCGGATTTGCACTGCATGCCGCGCTCACCCTTCGTCATCCGTCCTCCGGTGGAGGATGGTTGGCGTGGCCGCTGGCTTTTGTGAGCTTGTATTGCCTAGTTTTTCGTCACGAGGGCGCGGCACGCGCGCCATTGGCCAATGCCCTCCATGCGGTCTCCGCGTGGCTGTTCTTGGCACTTCTGAGCTGGGAAACCGCGTGGCTGGTGAATGCCGCGGTCGACGCCGGCGACATGTGGCCCGCCGCGGTATGGGCCGCCATTCCTGCACTGTTCCTGCTTCTGTTGCCGCGGCTCGTGACCCGGGTAACGTGGCCCTTCGTGAGAAACAGCTCCGCCTATCTATTGGTTGCCGGGGTTGGCATCATGCTCTACCTCGGCACGTGGAGCTTGGTGACCAACGCGACTTCTTCCGGTGACACGGCTCCCTTGCCGTATGTTCCCGTGCTGAACCCGCTCGATCTGGCACAAGCCTTTGTCCTCCTCATTTTGTTTCGCTATTGGCGGTTCTTGAGAGCCGTGCGCTCCACCGGGTACCTGCGTATCGACCCCCGGGTGCCTATCCCCGCACTTGCGGCACTCGCTTTCATATGGCTCAACGCCGTCCTTCTGCGAACTTTGCACCAATGGTTTGCCATTCCCTTCGAGCTGGAACGGCTCATGGCGTCAACGCTCGTCCAGACTTCACTTTCCATCTTCTGGGCCGTATTGGCCTTGGTCACCATGCTTGTCGCCACACGCAACCGATATCGGCTCGTCTGGATCGTGGGCGCGGCGCTGTTGGCGGTGGTCACCGCGAAACTATTCTTGATCGATTTGTCCAGGACGGGATCCGTCGAGAGGATCGTATCGTTTGTCGGCGTCGGGCTGTTGATGTTGGTCGTCGGCTATTTTTCGCCGTTGCCACCGGCGAGCGAGCCCGGCCGCTAGGCGGAATTCTGTGCCTGAGGCTCCGGCGTTCCATACCGGTTCGGCTTCCCCGGCTCCGCGCACCAAATGACGAGCAGAATCCACCCGATGATCGGAATGAACCACAGCAACTGCAGCCATCCACTTCGATCCGTGTCGTGGAGCCGCCTCGCCGTCACCGCGATACTGGGTAAGAACGTCGCGAGGGAAAATGCCGCAGATAGGCCATAGCTGACAGAGCGCAGAACCGCCGCCGCAATGAACGTGAACAAAACCCACCACCAGAATTCCGGTCTCGCCGCACAACCGTCAAAAGCCGCATATTTGTTGAAGCAAACCTTGATCGCCTCACCAAATGTCATCGATCCGCTAGTCGCCATGGTCATCCACTCCCTCGGGTACGCGTTGGAAATCAACGCAAATTGTCGACCAATACTACGTCAGACGCCGTCGAAGCGATCGGGGGGGTTGCTGCATGTCGGGGGCGCTAGGGGGGCCACTCAATTTTTGCAGTCGACAGACCGGTGGGCCTGCAACTTCCGGCAGACCGAAGTGACAACCGCGCAGTGGTTTCCGCGCGGTGAATGGGTCTCCAGGTCTATTCGACCTGCATCTAATTAAACCGGGAGTCGACCACGCTTTCGGCTGCTATCCAATCCTCCACTTCCTGACCCGCAACAAATCCGCGCCGCTCGGCGCGGAAATACGCCTCCGCGGCAACCATCTGCCGGCGAACTTCCGGGTCGATGCTCGAGGTCGCGGCCGTCGCCGTTTCCGATTCCACCATCGCCGGGCCGTCCGTCCGCGCGGACGCCGCGGTTTTCTTCGCCGGTCGCTTCACTGTCTTCGCACTCACAGTCTTCGCAGTCATCGTCTTCGCATCAGGGGACTCGCGTTTCGTCACCATGCCTCTACCTCCAGGTCTACTCTATAAGAATCGCTCCGCAGGATTATGAATCAACCCTACGTCACACTATATAGCTGGTTTGCACGCCGTGACGCAACTGTCGGCACTTCATGAACGCCGCGCCTGCCCGCGTTCAAGCGCATCCATGAATACCGCACATCCAACTTCAAAAATCGGCCGTGATCCAATGACACCCCGACGCCATCACGGCGTCGACACCATCACGGCGTCGACACCATCCCCGCATCGAACTCATGACCGCGCCTTCTCGAATTGATCGCACATCAACCGCTGCGTCGTCGTAGGTCTGCCCAGGCACCAAAGGGCAGACGATGTCCCCGCTCGCCCGCGCAATTCAGGGATGCCCTGAAAACAATTGCTGCGGCGCACTTCGCTGCTCCCGAACGCGATCACAGCGGTGCCGTAGATGTATAATCTCCCATCGCGGAAGAGGTGATTGTTCATTGTCGACTCGTTACTTCGGGGGAGGGCTTATGGACATGAAACGATTGCGCGACTTGCTGATCACGGTTCTGGGGTTGTGGTTGATGATGTCGCCCAGAGTTTTGCATTTCGCGGCCGCCCACGCCGATGCGGTCTGGAACACTTGGGTGCTCGGCGCCGCCATCATTCTCATAACCGCCGTGAGCCGCTACCTGCTCGACGCGCGAAGTGCCTGGGAAGACATGGCCTGTGCGGCGCTTGGGCTTTGGTTGATGATCTCGCCCTGGGTACTCGGTTTCGCGGCTCACGGGATAGAACGATCGAATTCGGTCGTGGTTGGTTTTCTTGTGGCCGTGTTGGCGCTTTGGGCAATGGTGGTGGATGCCGATCTGCGAAAGTGGGTGGATGACTGGAGGCACCAGCATCACATCCTGCGATAATTCGATACGCGTCCATCCCGAACGCGGTTGGCTCGATTCGGCATCTTGACGTAGCCGAACTGAAGCCGAGATCTCCCCCATGCCGAGGGCAAAGCTCGGTCAGGTAGTGTTGCGCTGCCATCGCTCAAGTGGCCGCGGAGATCGTACAATCCGTCGCGGCGAGAATATGCTCTTTCGTACAGGCAAGGACCATTGATATGAAAATTACGACTTTACTACCAGCCTCGACGCTGTCGTTCTTGCTGGCGACCAGCATGGCTTACGCCGGCGAATACGACGCGACCATCGAATTGTTCAAGCACGCGGGAGAGAGCGCCGTGTTCTTCAGCAATTGCTATGGCTATGCAGTGTTTCCCACGGTGGGCGCCGGCGCCCTCGGTGTCGGCGGCGCACGAGGCAAGGGTCAAGTTTACGTGCATGACCGGCCCGTGGGCGAGACGACGATGACGCAGTTGAGTATCGGATTGCAGGCCGGCGGCAAGGCGTACAGTCAGATCATTTTTTTCGAAAACAAGCGTGATCTCGATGAGTTCGAATCGGGTAAATTCGAATTCAATGCCGGGGCGAGCGCCATCGCCATTACCTCAAGCGCGTCCGCCAGCGTCGGTACCGATCGCCTCTCCTCGGAGGCGAGTCGCGAGTCCACGGACGCCACCACGAATGGCAACTATCAGACCGGCATGGCGGTCTTCACGATCGCCAAGGGTGGGCTGATGTTTGCCGCCAACATCGCCGGCGAAAAGTTCTCGTACAAAGCGCTCGGCGCCGACTAAGGAGACCGCCATGATCTTTTTTTCCCGGACGGCGTCGATTGCGCCGGGCAAGGCCAGCGATGCCATTGCCTTCGGCCATCTGATTGCAAAATATATCAAGGAGACCTATGGCACGACGCTTGAAGTTCTGGTGCCGATCGGCGGCGATCCCAATCGCATTGCCTGGCACGCTCGCTATGACAGCGTCGCGGAATGGGATGCGGTGACCGCCAAACTCCTGACCGACAAGCTCTACGTAGAACTCGTATCGAAGCAAAACAACACCTTCCTGCCGGGATCCGTGCACGACGCCCTTTGGCGGAGCCTCTAGGAGCCTGTCTGAGTATCCTTGACCACTGAGTTTCACCTGCGCCCAGCGTGACTCTCAAGCCGCCGCGCCCAACCGCCCGTCACGATAATCGGCGAGCGCCTGCTCGATTTCCTCACGGGTATTCATCACGAACGGGCCGTACTGCACGACCGGTTCGCGCAGGGGTTGCGCCGCGAGCAGCAGAAAGCGCACTTCGGCGGTTCCGGCCTCGACTCTCACGCGGTCGCCATCCGAGAGGACGCCAGCCGCGCCGCGCGGCAGCGCCTTGGCTCCCGCTGCCGTGCCGACCCTGGCGCTCCCTTCATAGGCGTAAAGGAAAGCGCTGTGACCGAAGGCAACCGGCGTATCGAATTCGCCTCCGGGGGGCAGGCGCACGTCGAGGTACAGCGGATCGGTGCTGAGTTTGGCGCCGCGGCCGTTGACGGGGCCGGCGGTGGTGGTCTCATCCTGCGTGAACACGCCGGCAATGACTTTGACTTCGCCGCCCCGCGGCAGCACCACTTGCGGGATCTCACCCGCGGGAATGTCGCGATAGCCGGCGGGCTTCATCTTCTCCTTCGACGGAAGGTTGAGCCACAGCTGGAAGCCGCGCATGCGGCCTTCGCTCTGCTGCGGCATCTCGGAGTGGATGATGCCGCGCGCCGCCGTCATCCACTGCACATCGCCGGGACCAAGGTCGCCGCGATTCCCGAGGTGATCCTCATGGCGCATGTGACCGTCGAGCATGTAGGTGACGGTTTCGAATCCACGATGCGGGTGCGCAGGGAAACCTCCGATATAGTCGTCCGGATTGTCGGAATAGAACTCGTCCAGCATCAGAAACGGATCTATATACAGACCGCGCTGGCTGCCCAGGCTGCGGCGCAGTTGGACACCGGCGCCGTCGGACGTGGGAATCGACTCAATGACACGGACCAGGGTGCGGGTACTCATATCAGGCCTCCATTGGAAAATTTCACTTGAGCGGCGAACGTCACGCAGCGAGACGGGCGATTTCCGCTACAGCTTTGGCGAGGCCCGCTTCCTTGCTCTGCGGACTGATGGCGAGCCCTTCGGCGTAGACGAATTCCACGTCGGCCATACCGAGGAAGCGCAGGAAGTCGCGCACATAGCTGGTTTGGGTGTCCAACGGGGTGCCGACATACAGGCCCCCGCGGGCTGCGAATACATATACCTTCTTGCCGGTGAGTTGGCCTACCGGACCCTTCTCGGTGTACTTGAAGGTGACGCCGGCGCGGGCGACATGATCGAAGTAGGCCTTGAGCTGCGACGGCACGCCGAAGTTGTACATGGGCAGGCCCAGCACGATCACATCGGCCTGCCGCAGTTCGTCGATCAGCTTGTCGGAATACGCCACCACCGCGTGCTGCTCGGCACTACGCTGTTCCGCCCGGGTGATGAAAGCACCAAAGCGCTCCGCATTGAGGTGGGGCACAGGGTCGGCCGCGGCGACGTTGCGCACCACGATCTTCGCATCGGGAATGCGGGTGCGAAAAGCGGCGACGAACTGGTTGGCCAATTGGCTGGACTGGCCGTTGTCGTCATTAATACTGGCGTTGATCTGCAGCAGGGTGGTCATCGGCGAATCTCCTCAAAGCTGGATGGACGATTTATCTAACCCACAGCTATTTAAATATTGATTAAATCGATAAAAAAGTAGAATATTTAGGGCATACCTATCTATTGAATGAATATATTATGGCCAACGACCCCCGGATTTCCCTCGAACACTGGCGCTCGCTTCTGGCCGTGGTCGACGCCGGCGGATATGCGCAGGCAGCCGCCATGCTCCACAAGAGCCAGTCGGCGGTGACATACGCTGTGCAAAAAATGGAATCGTTGCTCGGTGTCAAACTCTTCGAAGTGATAGGCCGTAAGGCGCACCTCACGTCTACCGGTGAGGTGCTATACCGCCGTGCCAAAGTCCTGTTGGACGAAGCCGGCGCGCTGGAGGGAGCGGCCCAAACGCTGGCCGCTGGCTGGGAAGCGGAGCTGCGTCTGTCGGTGGAGATCATCTTTCCCACTTGGCTGCTGCTGCAATGCTTCGCGCGCTTTGCCGAGGAGCGTCCGCTGACGCGCCTCGAGTTGTACGAGAGCGTGCTCAGCGGCACCGAAGAGGCGCTGCTGCAACGAAAGGTTGATTTAGCTGTCTGCTCGCAGGTGCCGCCGGGTTTCATGGGTGACCCGCTGATGCGCTTGCGCTTCATCGCCGCGGCACACCCCGGGCATCCGCTCCATCAGCTTGGGAGAGAATTGACGCTGCACGATTTGCGCAAGCACCGCCACCTCATCATTCGCGACACCGGCAGCCAGCGCCGCAGCGGCAGCTGGCTGGGCGCCGAGCAGAGCTGGACGGTGAGCCAAAAGGCCACTTCGATCCACGCGGCGGTCATGGGTTTGGGGTTTGCATGGTTCCCGGAGGAGACGGTTCGCGACGAATTGGCACGCGGCCAGCTCAAACCGTTGCCGCTGCGCGAAGGTGGCGAGCGCTTCGGCGATCTTTATCTTGTTTTCGCCGACCGCGATTATGCCGGTCCCGGCGCGCTGCGGTTGGCGGAGATCATCCGAGCACATGTGGCGCAGCAGTGTAACGAGCACTCCAAATCCTAAGCGAATCGCCCCGCTTCTTCGAAGCTCAACCGCGGATTGCGCGGGAACGTTGAATTCGGCTTTCCATAGCCGAGACTGCAAATGAAGTTCGATTGGATGCGTGTACCCGCGAAGAATGCCTTATCAACGGCAGCATTGTCGAAGCCGGACATCGGCCCGCAATCCAGCCCCAGGGCGCGCGCCGCGATAATCAGATAGCCACCTTGCAGAGTCGCATTGCGCATCGCCGTGATCTCGTTCAGGCCCGGCTGCCGGAACGTCTGCCGCAGCATTTCTCCGCGCTCGGGAAACAGTTTCGGCAACATTTCCGGAAAATCAAGATCATTGCCGACGATGACCGTTAGCGGGGCGGCCAGAATTTTCGGCCGATTCTTGTCCATCGCGAGGGACGCCAATTGCGATTTACCCTCGTGGCTTCGAACCCAGACGAACCGCGCCGGGCAACTGTTGGCGGAGGTCGGGCCCCATTTCAGCAGGTCATAAAGCTCCCGTACGACACGTTCACCGACTGGGCTTTCGCTCCATTCATGATGGGTGCGAGCGGTACGAAACAACTGATCGAGCGCCCCCGGTTCCAATGCAGTTGGCACGAGTTTCTCCTGATTATTGTGTATCCGGCGGGCTGATCGCCCACTGCGGAAACGCTGCCACTATAAGCGATTTGCGCTGCCGCGCGATTCGCTGCCGCGCGCCGATCCCACGCAATGTCCGACTGGCGGATCGCAAAGAAGCCTGCTTTCTTGACTAGGGAATCCCTGTCCGCAATCATTTCTCCGCAGCAGCCTATGTGGAGGAGGAACTTTGTCTATCGAAGGCGCGGACTTCATCATGCGCAACTGGTCCGGACCAGCACCCGAGCGCTCGCTAAAAATCGGCTCGGATGAGCACAAGAATCTGTTCTGTCGAATGCTGCTTGAAACGCACAATCCCTATAAGCCTGCCGTGATCGAATGGCCTGTTCTCACGCCGGATGCGAAGCAACGGGTGATGAGTCTTCCGATTTGGGACATCGCCGTTCAGACCGAGGGCCGGGCATCGATCCGAGTCAAGACATTTGCTGCCATGATCGCCGATCCGCTGCTGCGCAGTGCTCTGGAAATGGACGCGGGCGAGGAAGCACGTCACAAGGTCGTGCTGTCGAAACTGGTGCAGGCCTATGGCATCGAACTCGAGCCCGAGCCTGACTACGCCGTGCCCCGGGACGCGGAATGGGCCTGGCTCGTGACCGGATACAGCGAGTGCATCGATAGCTTTTTCGCATTTGGGCTGTTCGA
Organism: uncultured Gammaproteobacteria bacterium; assembly: GCA_963799885.1. Lineage (GTDB taxonomy): Bacteria > Pseudomonadota > Gammaproteobacteria > Steroidobacterales > Steroidobacteraceae > Bog-1198. The sequence continues at coordinate 18,609 of CAWCYX010000015.1, forward strand.
GAGCGCACGACGATCCGGGTATTTCCCGCCTGAACTGATCGAGACATTCGAACCCGTGATGCAAGAGGAGACGCGCCACATCCTATTTTTCGTCAACTGGGCGGCGTGGTATCGGCGCACCCTGCCGTGGTGGCGAAGACCTTGGTTCATCGTGAAGTCCGCTGCAGCCTGGGCGTTTTTGATCTGGGAACGCATCGGGATCGCTCGCGGCATCGGCCCGAAAGGCGAAATGCACGATGCCAACTTCGCCATGACCGGAGCGGAGCAGATCGGAGTTACCATCGAACCTCATGCGCTGATCGAGCTATGCCTTACCGAGAACGACCGGCGCATGGCTGGATACGATGGCCGTTTACTGCGCCCGGCCGCGGTCCCTCGGCTGGCCGCGCTCGCGCTCCGGCTGCTCAAGCGCAGGAAGTCTTCGAGCCGCTAAGTCGTCGCGCGCAGAGGCTACAAGATATTTTGGCAATGGTCGAACTGACGTTTCACTAGCCGCGAGTTCCGCATGAGGCGGTCCACGGGTGAAGGCCACGACATCGCGCATTTTGACGGGCTGCTGCGGATCGTCACTCTCGATGACCAACTCGCACCACTCGACTTCATGGCTGGCCCGGTACTCGATCACCACACCCAAGGCGGACCCCGGGTGCAAAGTTGCCGGGAATGCATTGTTGATGAGCCTGAAATGGCGGCGCTTGCGGCTGAAGTCGACCTTGGACACGTGCAACTCACAGTCACCCAAGTTGCAGATGGACACGGTCTTGCGGGCGATTGCGCAGTCGACTTCGCCGAAGTACGTAGAGCCGGTGACGGCGACCTTGCCTGCTCCGCAGATAATCCTCATGTCTAGATAAACGGAGTGTGGCGTGATTAACGACATCGCGACTCGGCTGCTCGGGGCGCCTCACGGAGGGCCCAGGAAGTATGCCTAATCGGTCTTGAATGACGCCCGCGGCACTGCGTCGCAATGGCCGCATCCTGCACCGAGCTTGCACGCGCAACGCCTGTCAATTGGCCCATCAGCAGCAACGACATCGCAGTCAGCATCTGCCAAGCGTTTGCGCCGAAACTCGAATTCATCTTAACTCTCGACTTATTATCTAAGATATTGATCTTTCAACAAATTCGGTGGGTCGACGGCCCTGCGTTCAGGGCCTGCTAGCGCCAGGCATCCACGTCGTCGACCGTGAACGCGATAGACTATGTCCGCGTCGAATCGACGCTGAGCGGGTAGCGTGCGGCTTGGTCCACTGTACTGCAGCAGCTCGAGCATGCCGTGGCGACCCTCGAGTTGTGAGATGTGAGACTTCACCATGAAACACAATCTTCGCGAAATTCTACACGTTCACGACTCCGACGTGACCGGCTCGCATTTTGCCAACGCCAATCTTGTGCACTGTCGCTTTCAGAGCGTGAATTTTAGACGGTCGAAATTCACTGGAGTCGATTTTTCCGAAGTCGTGCTCGTCGATGTCAATCTCACGAATGCCTCGATCACAAACGCCAACCTGACCGGCATGAAGATTAATGGCATTTTGGTCTCCGATCTGCTGGCAGCTTACCAAGCAACCATCAGGTAGCGCCGACCTCGATTACTCCTCCCACAACCGCCAATGCAAACTGATAGCCTTCAGGCCAGCCGCTCGCTCGCGGTCCCGCGACATTCATGGTCTGAATCTCATTCTCATCGACAAACCGCACGACCGCCTTGACTGCGCGCTCCACCGATATCTGCGCGGCATCTAGAACGATGAACGGCTTCTTTTCTCGAATGCACATATCCCGCGTGAACTTCGTCCCACCGGAAAGGGAGTGATTGAAGAGAATCGCGGTTCCGTCGCTGACCTGCACATTTTTGAGCGTGCGCTGCCGGTTGTGTCCCCCCACTTGCAGGGCTGACATCAAAGACATCGGATACCGATCGGGTATCGGCCCGTCCTCGGCCTTCCGATCGGGCGGACACCACCCACCACAAGGAAAATCTGCCGCTAACGCCGCATCGAGCGCGGCGCGGTCCACCCCCGTCTGACCACCGGATATGACCTTCGTGAGTGCCATTTGAACCCCCCGCCGAAGCCTTAGCTCTACCCCACCGCTCAGACGCCGGGCACAATCCGCAGATCGCGTACGGCACCGTCTCCCAATGCCTTGAGGGCCTCTTGATAGCTCGGGCTATCGTGTGTCGCAATCGCACGCTCGATTGACTCAAATTCGATCAATACTGTGCGCGCTGACAGGCCGGCCTCATAAGTTTTAGCGGGCACGCCACGGGCTAGCATTCGGCCTCCACCAGATTCGATGGACGGACCCGCTAACTTTGCATAGGCCGCAAGCTTCGCGGGATCGGAAATCTCACGGTAACAGGTGATCCAATACGCCTTGGCCATACACTGCATCCTCGCGTTACTGGTGGGAAATAGATCCTATCAAGCGCAGCTATCGCTGACCAATATGCGCCACGTACACGTCAAGATTGCAGAGTTTTCCGGCCCCGTTGAATTCGTAGATAGTGACAGTGTTGGCAACATCGGTCGCAGCGTCTCGCGTGTTCCGCTCCTCCAGTTCCAGGAATACAAGCCCCGGAACCTCGGTAATCCGCCGCAACGTCCCCTCCCACGAAGTCTTACCCCCATACTGAGTGATGAACTGCTTGTATTCCCGCCAATTCGACACCTCGACGCGCTCGGTCAGAAAGACGCCGGTGCGCCGGAAGTTCTCCACATCCACGAGGTCTTCCAAGGATGCCCAGTCGGCCTCCGAAAAGCCCGGTTGCTTCATTTTGTTGACGATCTGAAGAAATAGCTCGGAATACTGCAGCACTGCGCGGGAAAGACCCTTGTAATGTGCGGATTTTGGCATTTCGTTGGCCATCGCTGGGCCCCTTGCATGTGGTAATGTCATCGGGAAAGTCGGAGTTATGCATTCGAACTCTTTCCTGCGGCGATATCAATGATATGCAGCCGGGAATCCACAGCGAGCCCATCATTCACTTGGAACGAAAATCCACAGCAGTACGTACAATAGTAGTCCGGCCCCCGCGCAGATGAACAGTGCCGCAAACAGCAGCCGCCATACCCAGGCTTCCGTTCCCGTCGATCGCGCCATTCCGCCGCATACGCCGCCGATCCAACGGTCTCCGCGGCTGCGTCGAAAGGCATTGACAGCCGACGCGAGCGGCTCATTAGAGCGCGTCTGCTCAGTGTTCAGAAGGAGTTCCTTCGCGCGTTTAAACTCCTCTTCCGTCAAGCCGCCGTTTGCGTGGAGCTCCGCAAGCTTACTAAGTTCATCCGCCAGCGCCATGGGCACTCCTTAGGGTAACCAACCGGAATATCCTGAGCTCGCTCGACCTTAACACCGGGCCGGCCGCCACTTAGCGTAGTGAGCCATATCCTACGTTAGCCCCCGTTCTTGGCTGGCTGCAGCCTGGCGCGCCATAGGGCAGCCTATCCCTTACGTACTACATCGGACAGCGGGAGGAGACCCTATGAACACGATCCCCACGAACACTCTCATATTGGCGGTGGTGTTGACTGTGGTGGTCGCCGCCATCATCGCATGGGCGGTCATGCAGCAGCAAAGAACTCGGCGTCTCCGACAGCGTTTCGGACCTGAATATACCCGTGCGGTGAGCGAGCTTGGAGGAAGGACCAAGGCAGAGGCAGAACTCACAAAACGTGAACAACGCGTCGCACGTTTGAATATCACGCCGCTTACGGCCGTGGATGCCGCCAGATTCTCCCAGGCGTGGAACGCGCTGCAAAGCCGCTTCATCGATAATCCTAAAGGAGCGGTCGCGGAGGCCGATCTTCTGGTGCGGGAACTCATGACTAAACGCGGTTATCCGATGGGCGACTTCGAGCGTCGCGCCGCTGACATCTCTGTGGATCACCCCGGTGTGGTTACAACCTACCGGGCGGCGCAGGCAATCGCCGCCCGTGATGAGCGCGGCGAGGCCGACACCGAGGAGCTTCGCAAGGCCGTGGTGCACTACCGCACGCTCTTCGATGAACTTCTGGAAGTTAGGCCGGTACCAACCGCCCCCACTGCAGCGGGGCAAGTCCCGGTGCACTCATGAGTACCTCCATGAACGGCGAGCCCCGAGAACCCAATCTTACCACGGCCGATCTGGCTGCATCCGCCAATAGGAAGCAATCGGCATCGTCAAGCGACCGCCCCATTCCAGATGACACCGACGCAGTGCAGACCAGGACGGAGGAGGCGAAGCTCGCCCCACTCTTTACCGACGATGCGGCCACGGCGTTCCGCTCGCAGTGGGATGTCGTACAAAGGGGCTTCGTCGATGATCCTCAGCAAGCCGTCCGCGCCGGAGATGAACTGGTCGCCCAGGTCATCAAGAGTTTGGCCGAGAGCTTTTCCGCTCAACGCTCCTCCCTTGAAAGTGAGTCCAACCGGAAGGACCAGTCATCTACCGAAAATCTGCGGTTGGCGTTACGACGCTATCGATCCTTTTTCGAGCGGCTTCTTGCTATTTGAGGGCAACGGCGTGCGCTCTGTCCGGGACGGCGCTGACTACTCAGGAGGGGCCCATCCCTCCGGCAGCAAGTCGAAAGCCAGGATGTCGCGGTAGCCGAAGAGACTGTTTTCACGCACTTCCACCGGGGTGAGCATGTGCCAGATTCGATCATCGTCGAAAACGTAGCACTCGCCCAATTCAGTCATGGTAAATCTATCCAGCTCACGCCGGTCATTGTCTGTGATCACGACGACACCGCCTTGCGAGCCACAGCGAGCAAGCAGGTGCGTCGCCAGGTACTTTTCGCCATCTTTGTGTAAGCCCGGTGGACTGGTATCGCACGGTCTGCCCGGCACTGCGGCAAACCGTATGATGTGCATGTTCACCCTGTATTTCGAACCCACCTGCGAAAGTGGCAGGTAAGTAAGGTGATACGCAATCAATTTTCTTACGCCCACTGAATTTGCGATCGCCGATGGCAAGGGAGAGTACTCGCGCGGTTCGCCGCCAAGGGTTGTGTTGTACTTTCGCAGCTGAATGTACGAGGCGACCTCTTCGATACAGGTGACGTTAACGCCATCCTTGGCGATTTCGGCTTCAAATCGATTGAGAGATCGGTATCGGTCCCCCGCTTCGTAGTATTGGTCTCTTTGCACAGTCCAGGCGGCATGTGCTAGTTCCCCGAACGCCGCTGCTATATCGACGTCAATGTGAAGTGGTTGACGACTAAATCCACGTGCGATGATGTCTTGCCGGGACTTATAATTTGACAACGTGGGAACAAAGGCGCGACTTTGCATCTGCTCTCCCTACTTTGTGGCCCGAGCCACTAGCCCCTCTCGGCTGCAGCTTAGGCATATTCGGGGATGCCGGCAAACCGCGCAAGGGGCGCACACGGTAACAGCCGCGGTCATGCCTGCTCGGCAATGAACGCGCTTTCCAGCAGCTTGACGATATAATATAGCGCTTGATTTGCCGGCGTCTCGATTCCGAGTGATCTGCCCCTCCGAACAACGTAGCCATTGAGATGATCGATCTCGCTGCACCGCCCCCGCATCAAGTCTTGAGCTGTGGAGGACAACTGCCCCGACATCGTTGCGGCTATACGCTCCACTCCTTGCCAGCTATCACCCGGCAGGGTGATCGACTCGCGCTGCGCTACCGCCAGGCATTCATTCACCACTATCCGCATCAGATCTCTCGCGCCTTCATTCTCGAAAAGAAAGCCGTAGGGCAGCTTCGTGATGGCGGAAATAGCATTGTAGGCGCAGTTCAGAATGAGCTTCGCCCAAAGCTCGCCAACCACATTGTCCGAGACGTGCACCGGTACGCCGGCCTTCAAGAAGTCTGCGCGCATTTCCGTACTCATCGCTGATGGCCCGACCACCAGCTCACCCCGGCCGTGGTGCTTGAGGTGTCCCGGTCCCACCATCTCCACGGCCACATAAACCACCGCAGGATATACGGTGCGCAGCAGCTGCGCGTGAAGTCGCTTGGCGTTATCGACGCCATTTTGCAGGCTGAGTACGACGGTATCGTCCCCCACGAACGGCGCCATCGTGGCCGCCGCACTGTCCGTATCGTGCGACTTGATGCAGCAGAGAACCAGCGACGCACCCTGAATGTCGCTGGCGTCGGTACTTGCTCGGATCGGAACGTGCGCACTGAAATCTGTCGTATCCATGAGCAATCCGTGCCGGCGAATGGCCTCCACATGCTGCGGGCGTCCGATCAACATGACGTGATGGCCGGCGCGGGATAGCATGCCACCGTAATAGCACCCTACCGCCCCGGCACCCATGACAGCGATTCGCATATTGGTTCATCTTCTCATCTCTTGACCGCCGAGATGGTCCGTTTGGCGGCCCTGCGGTCGCGAGTGTTGGTTTGCTTCCTGAATTGGTAAAAATTGGTTAAAGTGAGAAAGTTGCGCCGGTTCGCAAGGAAGCTCGACGCCGATGAAGAAACCCGCCCCGCCTCCCGCTTCGACGCGCGCAAGAAAGCGTCCGGATGCGATTTGCGCGCCGCTGCCGAAGCGTTCGTCGTGGTACGCGGTATCAGTCGTAGTCGACTCAGAGGCGTGCGATGCTGTTCGCGCGCTCGGAAAGACACGCTGGCTCGCCGCCGACGCGCCGCGCTTTCCAATTCTGGGGTGCGACGTTCCTTACTGCGGTTGTCGCTATAAACATTACAGCGATCGACGCACCAAAGCCCAGCGATTTAGCGATCGTGGGGGACCGTCCAAAGAGCACGCAGGCCCGGAGCGGCGCGCCCAGAGACGCGGTCGGCGGTCGACCGATAGTTAACCAAACTCCCACACGCGCTCGCACTTTTTTCTGACGGCGCATGATCTCCCAAACGATAGACTCGCTGTAGTTTCCTGGAGCGAAATAATGGCTGTCTCTTCTGAAACGATACCCCCAAAAAAACCAAGTTCATTTGACCCGCCTCAACAACCGGAGTGGCACCGCATGATTGCCGAGGCTGCCTACTTCATTGCTGAAAAGCGCCGGTTTGTCGGCGAGCATTCCCTCGATGACTGGCTTACGGCGGAGCAGCAAGTGAGACAAATGATTACCACTTAGTCGTATCGGCCGAATCCCCGCCACCTAGAAGAGCCGGTCGAGTAAAATGAGCGCACCAAGGTCGCGGGCAGACCGGAATGGCGATTTATATGCTTGTGCATGGCGGTGGGCATGGTGGGTGGCGAGGACTTAGTGGACGTCATCCTCGCGGGTCAAAGCTATGGGGGCATGGTCATCACCGGTGTCGCCGATCGCGTTCCGGAGCGTATCGGCCAGCTCGTATTTCTCGATGCCGCGTTCCCGGAGAATGGCGAATCACTGGCCGAACTGTCGCCGGCGCTTCCGTGCGTCACTACGGTGATGATCACCGAGCCGAAGAAAGTTGCCGACATGTTGCTGCGGCTGGCGTCCATCCGATGAGTCCTCGGGCGTCAGGCTTGGGTGACCCTACCGCCTCGCCCATCAAACTTGATCACACCGACAGCTCGCAGCTCGTTGAGAGAAAAGTTACCTGTCCGTTCGTCGTAGCGCGGTCGCTCAAGGCAAGCTCTTGGTACGGAAGCGCTCGACACACGTGCACCTGATGGCCTGTTTTCGTTGGAGTTTCCCGGTTCGCAGGGCTCCCACCCTGGACATAGTGGAATTCTGCAGGGCGACCCCCGGACCATCGGTTCCGGCCGGCTAAGCCTGGACGATTTTGCCCGATTCACGCGCAGGGCGACGAACGGCGCGGTGGGACGTTCCGACACTGCGCGCTTAATCGCAGAGAACCTCCATAGGGATCGCGACGCGAGGGTGTTCGGAACGAGCGCCATCGCCGCCTTTGGAGAAGACCTGTTCAGTCTTCTTCGAGGTACCGCGTCCTCGTGGATCGATCGGCTCTCCGACTCCGGTGATGATGCGCGTGCCGCGCATCGGATCATGGATACAAGGCTGACAAAGCTGCTCGGGGAGGACAATCTGGTCGGATCCGCTGGGGAGTACGGTCTGCTTTTTGCCTTCCGCGCGAATCGACCGGATGCGCCGACGCCGTTGACCCGCGCATCCAGAACAGTCAAACGGGCAAGCAGCTGATGAATAATGTACTGGCGCGTGCCAGGGAGCAACGCTTCTCCGGAGTACGGCTGGTGCAGGCGGCATACCACATTCGTTCGTTGTCACTTTATACCAAGCTCGGTTTCGTGGTGCGCGAGCCGCTGGCGACGCTTCAAGGCCCGGCGCTCGGCATTGAGATTGGAGGATTCGGCGTGAGAGTGGCCGTGGACAGCGATCTGGAAGCTTGTAACCGCCTATGTCGTAAGGTGCACGGTCACGAGCGAAGCAGCGAACTGTCCGCCGCAATCGAACAAAAGTCCGCGAGCGTTGTTGAGCATGACGGGTGCATTTCGGGATACGCAACCATGATCGGCTTTTTTGGACATGCAGTGAGCGAAACCAACACAGATATGAAAGCGTTGATTGGCGCAGCAACCGACATTGTCGGACCCGGACTGCTTCTACCAACGCGTAATGCCGAGCTGTTTCGCTGGTGTTTGAATCATGGACTGCGCGTCGTCCAGCCAGTGACATTGATGAGTCTCGATCTCTACAGCGAACCTTCGGGAGCATTTCTGCCCTCCGTCATCTATTAATCGGATGAAGACTCACCGCGCCCTGGAATGGTGCGTCGACTGGCAGACAGCCCGAGCGTCCTCCCGCACGCCCAAATTACTCGATTGCAGCCCGTTGTCCGATACAATCAGATTTCGACAATCACAAGGAAACGTACGTGCGCTTCTCTGAGCTCATTCCAGGAGTCGTTATTCGAACGCCCCCTCGACTCATCACCGCCAAGGAGATGGTCGAGTTTGCATCGCGCTATGATCCCCAGTGGTTTCACATCGACCTGGTACGTGCAAGCGAGGGACGATGGAAAGGGCTAATTGCAAGCGGGTGGCATACGTGCGCTATCGCAATGGAATTGATGGTGCAAAACGTTCTAACGGGATCCGAAGCATTCGGTTCATCGGGAAGCGATTCGATAAAGTGGCTTCATCCGGTGCGCCCCAAAGATACGGTAGCCCTCCGTTTCGAGGTACTTCGCTCGAGTAAGTCGCCCTCCGGTCGCACTGGAATTCTGTTGTCGAAGTCGGAGCTTTGGAACCAAAGCGACCGGCTTGTCTTTACAATGCAGGGGACGACGCTGTTCGATATAGCGAAATGAAGGGCGTGCCGAAGATGGCGATGCGGTCCGACTAGCGCGTCAACGTCGTATCGAGTAGTGCGACCAGGGTTTGCCAGTGCCGTTCGGCGGCGGCATCGTAGACCGGCGTATCGCGGAACACCCAGCCGTGCTTTGCCGGGTACGTTTCGATTTTATGGTCGACGCCCGCATTGGTCAGCGCCTCCTCGAGTCGCTGCTTCATGCTGTCGGGGAAGGATTCATCCTCGATAGCGCCTGCAATGTATACCCGCGCTTTCATCTTCGGCGCGAGCCGATGCGGACTATCGGGCAAATCGGCTGCAAGTCGCCCGCCATGATATGACGCAGCCGCGACGATCCGGTCCGGATAAGTACCCGCCGCCGTGAGCGACATCAAGCCACCCATGCAGTAACCGGTCGTGGCAATCCCGCCGACCCTGACTTGCGGAAGTGACCCTAGGTGATCGGCGCATATCACTTCGAAGTCCGTGTACCACGGATGTTCCGTGCTTTCTGTGCGGTAACGTACATAAAATATTGTAGGGCGGAAGATTGTGGTCCACCCAATGGTTTGTGAGATTCTGCCTACACTGATATCTACCCACCGAGCGGTGCCCGCAAGCGCCACCCGGCGTTACGCTTTTAGCATGCAAGCCACTTCCCCTTTGGACGCAATGCCGGTACCTCAGTCCGTGAGAGTTTTACTCGTTGAGGACTCTAAATTATTGACGGAGCGGCTGATTGAAGCCATCGACCTGATCGCGGGCGTTCGCTTGATCGGTACTGCGGAAACAGAAGCCGCAGCGGTTGCCCTCGTCGCTCGCGAACCTGTGGACGTGATCATTTTGGATTTGCATTTGAGGCAGGGTAGCGGTTTCGGCGTGATGCGAGCGTTGGCAACCGCGCGGTTGAATCCGCAGATTATCGTGCTGACGAACTACGATTTGCCTGAATACAAGAACGCCGCGTTTACCCTCGGCGCGACGCATTTTTTGGACAAGGCCCGCGATTACGGCCGGCTGCCGCAAGTGTTGCACGAGATTTGCGAAGCGCAACATTCGAAGCATTGAGCGAGTGCGCCGGATTCCTCTGAATTGAGCCCCTGATTCCATTAAGCCTAGCGGAGGTCACCACAGTGGATAATTCAATCGTTCGGATTCCCGCGACGTGCCCGATGTGTGGTCAGGCATATCTCGTGGGACTGGCTCTGGAGCCGACCTGGGACTGTCTCGCGACCGGCCGCTCGATCAAGTTATTTTGCAATTGTGCACACCACAGCGTCACGTGGGTTGCGAATGAGATCGAGCGGGGCCAAATCCGGGAATACACGGCGGTGCAACTCTCGGGCGCTGAGAAAGGGCAACGCCATCGCCGTTACGCACGCCGCTAGCAGCCAACTCGCGCCAGTTCCACCGTAGTCATTGCCGCGCGATCCAGGATTGCAAGGTCAGATCGACATACCGCCCGAGACCTCGATGCGCTGAGCGTTGACCCAGCGATTGTCCTCAGACAACAACGAAGCAATCATCGGGCCGATGTCGTCAGGTACACCGGCGCGGCCAAGTGCCGTCATCTCCGCGACGCGCTTGTTCAGATCGGGATTGTCACGAACCATGCCCCCGCTGAAATCGGTCGTGATGGCACCTGGGGCGACGCTATTGACGGCGATCCGGCGTGGGCCCAACTCCTTCGCCAAGTAGTTGGTAAGAATCTCGACGGCCCCTTTCATGGAAGCATAGGCGGCGCTCCCCGGAAAGATGATGCGGGTCGTACCCGACGAGATCGTCACAATTCTCCCGCCGTCGTTAATCAGCGGAAGGAGTTTCTGCGTCAGGAAGAACACGCCCTTGAAGTGGACATTGTAAAGGCTGTCCAAATCTTCTTCCGTCACCTTGTCAAAGGCGGCATGGTGGGAGATGCCGGCGTTATTGACAAGATAGTCCAGGCGCTCCACCCCCAGGTCTGCGAGCGCGTTATGCACGCTCCGCACGAAAGGTTCGAAGGCGCTGACCTTGCCGGTGTCAAGCTGCAAGGCGATCGCCCTGGCCCCAGTCTCGCCGACTGCGGCTACGACCTTGTCAGCGGCTGCACGATTGGCGTTGTAAGTGAAGATTGAGTGGACGCCTCGCTTGGCGAGGCTCAGCACGGTGCTGCGGCCCAAGCCTCGGCTGCCGCCGGTGATGAGAGCGATCTTTTGAATCTGTGCCTGCTTTCGAATCTGTGCCTGCGTTTTTGTGTTCAAGTCCAAGTCTCCTTGTGCCGGGAATTCCCCTGGACACCAATCTAGCGCGTCGATATATTTAAACAATCCACCGTTTATAGCATCTGCGTTCAGAAAACCCGAACAATGGACCGATTTGATACCATGCGTTTGCTGATTCGCGTCGTCGAGCGGCAGAGCTTCAGTGCAGCGGCGGCGGACTTGGGGATACCACGGTCGAGCGCGACCCTTGCGATCAAGCAGTTCGAGGAGCGGCTAGGTGTTCGACTCCTTCAGAGAACCACCCGTCACGTTACACCGACCCTTGAGGGCGATACTTACTACCAACGCTGCAAGGCGATTATTGCGGAGATTGAGGATGCCGAAGGGGCGCTGACCGGCAGCGAGGTTCGGGGACTTCTCCGCATCGATGTGCATGGCCCAATGGCGCGCACGTTCATCCTTCCGGAATTGCCCGCGTTCCTTGACCGGCACCCGGCGCTCACCCTGTACATTGGAGAGGGCGACCGATTCGTGGATATAGTGCGCGAAGGTTTCGATTGCGTCATCCGCGGCGGTGAGGTTACCGACAGCGACCTCATCGTGCGCCGGCTCGGACTGGCACAAGAAGCGACATTCGCGAGCCCCGGGTACCTCAAACGACGCGGCATTCCGCGCACCCTCGACGATCTTGAAGGCCACGAGATGATTGGCTTCGCCTCGTCGCGGATCGGGCAGGTTCTGCCGCTGGAGTTCACTGTAGAGAGCGAGGTCCGCACAATGATGCTGCCATTCCGCATTACTGTGACCCACTCCGACACCTATGCCGCGCTGGCCCGTCTTGGCTTCGGCCTGATGCAGGCACCCCGCTATCGCTACGTCGCGGATCTGGCAGCCGGTACGCTGGTCGAAGTGTTGGGCGAACATCCGCCGACTCCCACACCGATCTCGGTACTGTATCCGAAGAACCGCCAGTTGTCGCCGCGCGTGCGCGTCTTCATCGACTGGCTGGTCGAAGTCGTCTCGCCGAAGCTTTGAACATACGGCGGCTATGTACGCAAATGGCGTCGAACTCACAATGTTTGGCAATTGTACGCGGGGCCGCGCTTCGCCGACCTGCTGTTATCGTTCACCATCTCGCCATTTCTTTGATGCAAGCAGCGCTGGGCGGGGGTTCGAGGCATGAGTAAAGTGTTGAAGATTACCGGGGCAAGCGTCCTGGTCATTGTCGCATTATGCATGGGCCTCTACGCCCTCATCATGTGGGAAGGCTCGAGCGCTCGCGAGGATGCGCCGGCGCTCGAGAGCAACGTGGCGCAATGGCTGCTGCACTACACGGTACCGGCAAACTTCAGAGCGATGAAGAATCCCGTCGAGGTCAAGGCGGGAAGCGCCGATGTCGAGGCGGGGCATGGGGTTTATACCCAGAAGTGCGAGATCTGCCATGGCTACGATGGGGGCGGCAGGTCGGAGATCGGCAGCGGCCAGTATCCCAGGCCGCCGAATCTGCGCAGCGCCGAAGTGCAGCGGATGAGCGACGGCGAGCTGTTCTACCACCTCAAGAACGGTATTCGACACACCGGCATGCCGGCATGGACGCTGCCCGATCGAAAGCTTTGGCAGTTGAGCGCGTACCTGCGCAATCTCCCCGAGGTAGCTGCGCTGTCAGCCGGAAGGGCAACAGAACAATTGGCGGCCGCCGGCGGGGCACATTACGTGGGATCCGCGGCGTGCAAAGACTGTCACGCCGAGATTTACAATCGCTGGCGAAAGACCCGCATGGCGAATGTGGTGCGAGATCCCCGCACCCATCCGGAGGCGCTCATCCCCAACCTATCGAAACCGGATCCGCTGCTGACTTTCACCAAAGACGACATCGCGCTCGTCTACGGCAGTAAATGGAAGCAGCGCTATTTCAAACAAGTGGGTGATGACTACTTTGTATTCCCCGCACAGTGGGACGTCACGCACAAGCTCTGGCGGCCTTACTTCGTGAAAAACGGCAGCGACTGGTGGGCGCCGCTCTATCCCCCCGACAACATGCAGCGGCCGACCGGACCACTCTGCGATGGTTGCCATTCGGTAAACTACGATATCGACACCAAGAAGGTTACGGAATGGAACGTCGGCTGCGAGCGATGCCATGGTCCCGGCAGCGCTCATGTGGAGCACCAAGGCAAGCCTAATATCATCAATCCGGCAAAACTCGACTACGTGCAAGCCACCGACACCTGTATCCAGTGCCATTCGCAGGGCCAACCGCTCGCCAATCCCATCAAAGGCCGATATTACGATTGGCCGGTGGGCTTTGAGATGGGCAAGAGGCTCGTCGACTTCTGGCAGCTCGAAGACCACAAATTGGGCGAGTTATCGTTTACCCACTTTCCCGATGGCACAGCGCACAAGAATCGGATGCAGGGGAATGATTTCGTGCAGAGCTTGATGTACACGCGCGGAGTCACCTGCTTCAGCTGCCACGATGCCCACGGCTCCGAGAACGATGCGATGTTGATCAAGCCGGTCAACCAGATCTGCTTGACCTGCCACGGCCCCAACACTCAGAACGGTCCGCATGCGCCAACGCTCGAAGCGCATACCCATCATGCTGCCGGGAGCGCAGGAAGCGAATGCGTCGCGTGCCATATGCCCAACATTGAACAAACGATCGCGGACGTCAATGTGCGCGCCCATACCTTTAAATTCATTACTCCAGCGGAAAGCGCTGCGCAGAAAATGCCCAATGCGTGCAACCTGTGCCACGCGGACAAGACGACGGTCTGGGCGACCGAAGCGCTGAAGCATTGGATCGAACGATCGCCCTGGCGCATAGCACAAGCGGCTCCGCCTTCAAGACAGTGAGCTTGGATGTGCCGGCGAGGGCTGGGCGGCGAACAGGGACAGCATTTGCGCGTTGAAGCCGTTGACCAGCGCATGCTCGCCCGGGCCCGGATTATTTCGAAGCGGTTTGGCTGCCTCCACGATGATCTCGTCGGCTTCGGTGCCAAGAACCTCGATTGCCTCGCGGATGAACTGCTCAAGCGGCATGGCCTGTTCGGCCTCTTGGCTATTCATCAATTCCGTGCGCACCCAGGGCGGTGCAATCTCGATCACGCGCACCGTGGTGTCGCGCAGCATGAAGCGTTGCGACAGCGCGTAAGAGTGCAACGCCGCCTTGGTCGCAGAATAGACCGCGGTGACGGCGAGCGGCACGAAACCGAGCACTGAGCTCGTGTAGCCGACAACCGCGTCGTCCTTGGTCTTCAGATGTTCGATCAGCGCCGAGGTCATGCGGATTGAACCGATGAGGTTGGTGTTGACGGTTGCCAGCAGCAGCGCGTCATCCATCTTTGCGCCCGCCCGGTCGGGCTGCATGATCCCCGCATTGTTGATGAGCACGTTTAACTTCTGGTGCTCGCTGACCAGTTTGAGGGCGGCGCGGTTGATGCTGGCGGGCTCTTCAATGTCCAGTTCGATCGCGCACATACCGGGATTGGCATTGACCACGGCATCGAGATGGCGGCGACGGCGGCCTGCGACGATCACCTGGTTGCCGAGTTTGTGTAGCGCCTCGGCGAGAGCGCGTCCGATGCCTGAGCCGCCGCCCGTGATGAAGATCGTGTTACCTGTGAGTTTCATGGCTCTGTCCTGGATAAGTAATTGCAGTGGCCGGCCGATCAGACCGGAAAGTGATCACCGAACATCGGCAGCCCGCTGACAGACTGCGCTGCAGTCGCCTCGTCCTGTAAGACGTCCCAATGTTCGGCCAGCTTGCCGTCCTCAAAACGCACGACATCGGCGGCAATCCAGGCTGCCGGACGGCCGTGGCCGGAGAAGCGTCCGTGCGCGATGACATAGTCGCCCTCGGCCACGACCAGTTGGTTCTGGTAGCGCAGCGTGTCGGGCAGCGAGCGGATGAGGTTGAACAAGCCTTCGCGGCCAGGCGCGATGTGCGCGCTGTGCTGGATGTACTGATCCGACCAGAATCGTTGGGCGGCGGCGTAGTTGCGGCGGTTGAAGAGGATATCGAACGCCTCCAGAAGGTTGGCTTTGTTCTGCTCGGGAGTCGTCTTGGGCATTTGAATCTCCAGTAGTCGCGGCACTTAGTATTGAGTCAGCCCATCGGTCCGCGTTAGGTCGCAAATCCCTCCTATCCGGTCATCGCTACGCGTGCCAAGAGAGCGCTTGTTGCTTGCTGACCTCAAAACCGTGTATACCTCCTTTTGAGACATGGAGGGGGCTCATGATCGACGTTGCACTGCTGGTTTCGCCAGGTTTCCAGATGATGATTTGCGCGGCGCTATCTGTCTTTGAGGTCGCCAACATGGCTGCCGGTCGGACGCTCTACCATGTTCGGATTCTCTCAGAACAAGGCGGCCCGATTTGCAGTTCGCTCGGCTGGCCCATCGAGACCCAGGCGTTCTCCGAGCCGCTGTTCGATACTCTCGTCGTGGGAGGCCTGATCGACGTCAAGACTCCGCTGTCTGGCGGGTTTCTGAATTTCATTCGCAATTCCCTACCGGCGTGTCGCCGCGTCGCCTCGATCTGCACAGGTGCATTCATGCTGGCCGAAGCGGGCCTGCTCGATGGACGGCGTGCGACCACGCACTGGCTGTATGCGTGCGACTTACGCGCCCGATACCCCAAGATCAGGGTGGAGGAGGACCGAATTTTCCTCATCGACGGCCCGGTTTGGACTTCCGCCGGCATGACCGCCGGTGTCGACCTCATTCTTGGCATGGTCGAGAAAGACCATGGGGCCAAACTAGCGCGGCTGACCGCACAAAATCTCGTCGTGTATCACCGTCGGGCAGGTGGCCAATCGCAGCATTCAGCGCTCCTCGAATTGGAACCCAAGTCGGACCGAGTTCAATCCGCGTTAGACTATGCAAGAAGCAATCTTCGCTCGCCGCTTACGGTCGACGAGTTGGCTGAAGTCGCCCATTTAAGTCCGCGCCAGTTCAGCCGCGCATTTCGAACCGAAACGGGACAGTCTCCCGCGAAGGCCGTCGAACAGCTCCGGCTGGAAGCGGCAAGGATCATGATCGAAGGGACGCGGCACCCCGTGGAAGTGGTCGCTGCGGAAACCGGGTTTGCTGATAGTGAGCGCATGCGCCGCGCGTTTCTGCGAGCATTTGGTCAGCCCCCGCAGGCTGTTCGCCGGAACGCCGTAGGTCAAGTGCCACAAACCTAGCTATCTTTCCTCGCCCTACCTTGTGATGTGTGGCTGGTGTTACTCTCGCGCTCCTCCATGATGAAAACAGTCTTCGCCGTTTTTTTGCTCCTCGCGGCTGACCTCGCCGTTTCTCGCGACAACCCTGGGCGCGCACTCGCCTTCACTCACGTAACCGTCATCGACGCAACCGGGGCGCCCGCTCGCCCCGATATGACTGTGGTAGTTGTGGACCAGCGTATCGTCGAGCTCGGACAAAGCCGTGACGTGAGGCCGCCACCCACTGCGGCCATCGTCGAGGCCCGTGGAAAATATCTGATTCCCGGTCTTTGGGACATGCACGTACATACCGTCTTCGGCGATTGGTTGCCGGCCAACGAGCGGGTCACCCTGCCGTTGTTTGTCGCCAATGGCGTAACGGGCGTGCGCGACATGGGTAGCGATATTAACGTCATCAAGAAGTGGCGCTCGGAGGTCGAAGCCGGGCGTCTGCTCGGTCCGCGGATCATCATGGCCGGCCCCATGCTCGATGGTCCGGCTCCGGCCTTTCCAGCTTCCGCGCCGGTTGCCAATGCCGCCGACGGTCGACGCGTCGTGGAGGATCTCAAGGCCCAGGGTGTCGACTTTATCAAGATCCAGTCACTTATTCCTCGGGACGGATACTTTGCCGCGGCCGACGAGGCGAAGAAAGTTGGCTTGATGTTCGTCGGACATGTGCCGGACGCGGTGCGGGCCTCCGAAGCCTCCAATGCCGGCCAGCGGAGCATCGAGCATTTCACGGGCATTTTCGAAGGGGCGTCGAGCATCGAGGATCAGCTGATCAAGGGCCCGAAGAGCGTCGGTCTCAAGGTCAGCACCTTCGATCCTGACCGTGCACGCAGTTTGATTGCCCTGATGGCCAAGAATCAGACCTGGCAGGTCCCAACACTGGTGTGGGAACGAGGCCAATGGCTGGTCGACGACATCGACCTGACGCATGACCCTCTCGTGAAGTATGCGCCGGCAGCCTGGACGGAGCGGACCTGGCCGATGTTCGTGCGCGAGATCATCGCGACTATGGACACGGATCCATTGCCCGTGCGTCGACACTTCGTGCAGATGGAGTTGGACATGACTCTGGCGATGTTTCGAGCCGGTGTGCCATTCATGGCCGGCACCGATACGGCGGCGGGGGTCCATGTCTTCCCCGGTTTCAGCCTGCATGATGAGCTTGCATTATTCGTGCGCGCGGGACTTACGCCCATGCAGGCGTTGCAGACGGCGACCCGCAATCCCGCCCTGTTTCTGAATCGTCTCGTCGATATGGGAACGGTCGAGAAAGGCAAGCGAGCGGACCTCGTGCTGCTCGATGCAAATCCACTCGAGGATATCTCCAATACTCGCAGGATCCGTGCCGTAGTACTGGCGGGACGCTATTTCGCCCGGCCTGACCTCGACCAAATGCTGCGCGCAATAGCGAAGGCCGCCGCTGAGCGCGACGCGCCGGCGACGGCCGATGTATCGACATCGACACGTGAAGCGACTAAATGACCGAGGAGATTGCCAAGTTTTCGCGTGTGGCCGCCGCCCTGATGATCGCTCTCGGCCTGCATGCCGGCTCGACCGCCGACGCGCGGCCGGTGACAGTCGCGGATCTGCTCGCGACTTCTCGCCCGCAGGACTGGCGTCGGCCGGAGCCGGACAACCTGCTCTACATCCAGCTGGCGACCGGACGAGTCGTCATCGAACTCGCACCGCGGGTTGCGCCTCGACATGTCGCGAATATCAAGGCGCTCGTTCGGGCACGCTATTTCGACGGGCTGGCCATCGTGCGCGTTCAGGACAACTACGTGGTGCAGTGGGCGGATCCCGACCATCATCGCCCCGTGCCCTCGGGCGTGAGTATGGTGGCGCCTGAGCTCACCGCGGAGCGGAGTGCCAATGAACGGTTCGAACCCTTGCCGGATAGGGATCTTTACGCCCAGGAGGTGGGATTTCTCGATGGCTTTCCGGCGGGGCGCGATCGGCGTTCCCACACGGTCTGGTTGGCGCATTGCTACGGCATGGTCGGTGTGGGTCGCGATGATCCTCCGGAGAGCGACGGCACGGAGATGTACGCCGTGATCGGCCATGCCCCACGCCAACTCGACCGCAACGTTGCGCTGGTTGGCCGGGTTCTCAAGGGTATGGAGCTCTTATCCAGTCTGCCGCGTGGGAGTGGCGAGATGGGCTTCTACATAGCTGCGGAGCCGCTGGTACCGATCGGGTCGATGCATATCGCGTCGGATCTTCCGGAAGCCGAGCGCACTTCGATCGAGGTGTTGCGCACCGAGAGTCCCACCTTTCGTGCGGTCCTCGACCAGCGGCGCAACCGGCGCGAGGGTTGGTTCAAATACAACCCCCAGCACATCGAACTGTGCAATGTGCCGCTTCCGGTTCGTACGACGGGCGGAAACTCGAACTAGACGGGCCGCGAGCGGGTTTCCGCCGCGGCTACTTCCCGAACCGATAATTGAGGTCGATGCCCGCCGTGCGCGGCTGGCTCACGGCGACTCGGTTGTAGGTGGGTAGATTCACCGCATCCTGCGTGATGTTGTTGAGCAGCGCCCGCTTGTCCGCAACGTTGTTCACGAATAGGACGGCAGACCATCGCCCACCATCGATCCCGGCGCGAATGTTGGTCAAATCGTACGAAGGCAGCTCGTTGACGGCGAAGGTCTCGTCTGTCCGGCTGCCCACATAGGTGGTGTCGGCGCGAGCCGTGAACGCGAGCTGATCCGTCAAGGTGTGCCGGTAGGCGATCGACGCGGACGAGGTCCACTGCGGCACTTGCTGGATCGGCGTCCCCGGGTCGAACCCCGCGTCGATCAGAGTGGTGCTCGCCATTGCCGCATGCGAGTAAGAGGCGTTCGCCGACACCGTGAGGTCGCGCACCACGATGGCCTGGATCTCGAGCTCGGCGCCGCGGACGTGTGCGTTGCCCGCGTTGGCCGTGTAGACGTAACCGCAGGAGGAGAGCGCGTTGGTCTGCTGAACACCGTTCCATTTCTCGAAATACACGGAGCCGTTGATGGTCACGCGATTGTCGGCCAAGCGCAGCTTCTCGCCCAACTCGTAGCTCCACACGTTGTCCGACTTGAACGAGATCGGTCCCGGTACGAACGACGTGCTGCCGTACTCTTGCTGCAGCTGGGCTTCGCAGGTCAGCGGTCCCGAGGTCGGCACCGGGCCGGTGCCGCCGCCCGGACGAAAGCCCTTCGAGGCGGTTGCGTACAGCATGAAGTCCTTGGAAACATCGTAGGAGAGCGAGACCTTGGGTGTGACCCCCTGGTCCTTCTCCGACGTCGAGGTCACAACCGTCGCCGTGAGCGAACCGATACTGGTCGATGCTGACCGGGGCGTTGTAATGGTAGCGACGCAGCCCCACGGTGATCGCGAAAGGAT
This sequence comes from uncultured Gammaproteobacteria bacterium, assembly GCA_963799885.1. Taxonomy (GTDB): domain Bacteria; phylum Pseudomonadota; class Gammaproteobacteria; order Steroidobacterales; family Steroidobacteraceae; genus Bog-1198. The sequence continues at coordinate 38,583 of CAWCYX010000015.1, forward strand.
CCGTGACGTTGTAGGTGACCTCGCCGAACACCGATTGCTGATAGATCGGCATCGGGCTGAAATAACTGAACAGATTGTTCGAGCCGTAGATCGCGGCGCCGTTCTGCGAGGGGAACGCGATGTTCCACGCGGAATGGAAGTCCTCGTAGTAATAGCCGACCAGCCATTTCGGATTGGCGTCGCCCACCGAGGCCACGCGCAGCTCCTCGGTGGTCTGATGCGTCGGGTTGTATTCGATCGCAGATGCAGCACCGATGCCGCCTTGGGCCGCTGTATACCCGGCGGGTCCGCCAGACGACACCAGACCCACGGTCCAGGATTCGGTGGTGTCCTGGTTCAGCGGCTCGTTCCTCGACCAGTAGGACGTGGTGGAACTCACCTCCAGCACCGGGGTGGTGTACTTCACGGTCAAGGCGCCGAGCTTGAACTCGTCGCGGTAGTCCTCGGAAACGTCGACGGGCTGGTAATGCGCGTCCGTGCCCGGATCGCTGTCGATATACGGCAAGCCGCCCGCGGCCAGCTTCTGATAGAAGAAGGACGGAGTGATGCTCAAGCCCTCGACGGGCTTGATGAGGGCGCTGACGCGAACCGTCGTGCGCTCCACATCGTTGACGTCGTGGTACTCGGTCGCGACGGGCGCGGCCAGGATATTGCCGCGCGTTGCAGGGTTCGCCGGCGGAAACTCTCCCGGCGCAATGACCACGCGATCGATCCAACCGGCGTCACGCGAATAGGAGCCCACGATGCGCACGGCCGCCAGTCCGCCGCCGAAGGGAAGATTGACCATCGCATTTTCGGCGTGATCGAAGCCTCCGTGGTCGGTGTCCCCGAAGGTGGCCTGCGCCGAGGCGTCGAACGCGTCGAGGTTCGGGGCATTAGGGACTACCTTGATGGTTCCGCCCATGGAACCCGATCCGTACAGAGTTCCCTGCGGCCCGCGCAGCACCTCGACGCGGTTCAAATCATAGAGCGCCGGGGAGATGACGATCTTGCCCTCGTTCGACGCAGAGGGTGCCGTCAACGAGACATCGTCATAGTAAAAGCCGACCGTGGGCGAGTTGCCGCCGGTCGAGGCGATGCCGCGCATCTCGAACTCCCCCATGCCGGGTCCGCTGGTGCGGATCGACACGCCGGGCACCGACTGCACCAAGTTATCCAGGTCGGCGAGCCCGCGATCCCGAATGTCCGCACCCGTGACGGCGGTGAGGCTGATCGGCGTCGTTTGCACGGTGCTTTCGCGCTTCTCGGCGGTGACGATGATTTCTTCCAGCTGCCCGGCGTCGGAATGCGATTGCTGTTGGGCCACAGCAGAACCGCCGAGGATACCCGCGAGAGCCGGCGCGCCCCAAAATCGAGCGAGCCATTTGAGTTTATCTTGAGTCATGGTCATCCCACTAGCGGCGCTACTGCGACGCAACATCCACTAGCCTATCAGGTGTGCGCAACAGACGTAAACAAGGATTCATCGGTCATCTCTCGCACTTGTTGCGTTTAAGCCGCATGGCGCAAGGTCGACGTGCGGATCGATTTCTAGCACCAATCGCGCGTTAACGAAAGGGGTATCTACGTTGCTTCGCCCGAGGACCATTTCGTCCGCCCACTTTTTCATCCTTGAGAGCTTGTCGCAGGGGGGCCCGATGGTCGGCGTGGATAGCCAACGCCCTGCAGCACCGTATCCATGAGTCCGCCGGGCTGTAACTCCGGCGAACTCGCATAGTTCGCCAGTGGTGTACGGTCCTTTCAGACACATGCCGTCCGCGACTCTGAAAGACTCTGCAGGAGCCGCCGAGAATCATTGAAACGACAGGTTCGCGATACTCTGCCACGAGGTCGACGTCACCGCCGCGATACACCTCAAGTACGACTCCCTTCCAATCGCGCAGCTTACTCGATAGCAGCAATTGGCTCGTTGATCCCGAGACCGTGCCGTGACGTACGGGCGCGGCCGAATGATCCGCTTGTCGCATGAGCATTGTAGATGTCACAAGATGTCGACGCCACGGTCAGTTCTGCTGTCCCGGTGGAGTCCGGCTGTCCTCGAACGGCCACACATGGTGTTCAAACTTCAGCATGAGCACCCCTTTGCGCACGGTGAGAGGAATCTTGCCCCCATCATCGCCTTGATCATCATCTGATTCGCTACCGCTCACAGCGCCACCTGACAGCCTCGCTGTTCTTTTAACGACTCCTCCAGGTTGAACGTAAGCGCTGCCTTTGCCCCCATCAATTAGACCTAAGTCGAGTTCCCCGGGGACCACATACCGCTGCTGCTACGTTTGGCTAAGCTCAGTCATGGCGGTCAGCGAGTCCATATAATCCCGCCATTGCACAATCTTGCGGTTCCCGATGGTAACGAGAGCTTCGCGACTATCAACTTTCCGAGGCCATCCAGGCGAAAGCCTTGTACTTTGGATCGGTCATTATTGTCGCTCAGTACGGGGATGGCTGATTGAAGATGATGGCGAGGCTGACGATCTTGCCGTCTCGAACGCTGAAGTAGTTCGTCAGGATCAGCTCTTTGGGTAGATTGGTTTTGTCGTATTCGCCGTCATAGGCGCCGCGCACGATGGTGTCGCCGTAGTGATCGCGGACCTCGCGTACCTCGATGGTCACTTTGTCCCCGACCATTTCCTTCTCGACCCACCGCCGGACCGCCTCGATCCCGACGATCTCGCGCCGATTGTCATTGACGTAGGCGTCCTCAGCGAAGGTCGCAACAATGGCGTCGGTATCAAACGCATTAACGGCGCGAATGTGCTCGGCGACGATGCCCGAAAGTGCTTTGCTCATGGAATTCCCTCATGATGCGGCCAGATGGCCGGGTGCGCTGATCCTCGGCGCTACCGCCGGAGGAGATTCAATAGCCTCATGGGCGGTTGACTCTCCCGTAGGGGGAGAGTGCAAACCACCGGACATGCCCTCCTCGTTCGCGATCGGCGATTTCTCGCGCGCCACACACCTGACGGTCAAGACGCTGCGTCATTATCATGAGACGGGACTGCTCGAACCCGCGCATATCGACCCGCAGACCGGCTATCGTCGCTACATGACGGATCAGATTCCGGTCGCGCAGATCATCCGGCGCTTTCGCGACCTGGACATGCCCTTGAACCAGATCGGGGCGGTGCTCTCGGCACCCGACGTTCAAACGCGCAACGCCCTGATTGCAGCTCATTTGAAGCGCCTGGAGAGTGATTTGACGCGGACTCAGGGCGCGGTCGCGTCGCTCCGGAATCTGCTCGAGCACCCGGCGCCGGCAGCCGAGATCGGTCGTCGCAAAGCGGGTCAAGTGACCGCGGCGGCGATCAGCGACGTCGTCGACGTCAAGGACCTTCTGTCCTGGTACTTGGGTGCGCTTGGTGAATTGCGTGCTGCGCTGTCCGCCCAGCGCAAAGTCGCCACTGGGCCGCCGGGCGGCATTTTTTCGAACGCGCTATTCTCCCGCGCGCGCGGCGAGGCCACGATGTTCATACCCTGCGACGCCCCAGTGCGTGCCGTATTATCTAGTGGGACCTCAGGACACGCCCGAGGAGTCGGCGTGGCGTACCGAGATCGGATGGCCTATCTTTCAAACCGGCTAGTCCCGTCGGGAAAGCAGCACCCTCCTATTCGACGGGTCGCACGGCCGGTCGGCGGCGGACGCCGCGGGCGGCCTTTCGCCGCCCGCGGTACGCCCTGCCTTAGTTGTTGTCGGACGCGTCGGAAACAGGCGTAATCGTTCCGAATAAACCATGGGTCTCACCGGCGGGGCCCGCCGTGAAATATAGCGTATCGGATTTCGAGTTGCGGCCGCCGCCCAATATCAAGGTCCACAGTCCGTCGATCACCAGCGCCTTGCCGTCCTTGTCGTCCAACTCATCGATGAAACGTCCGTTCTCGTCGAATACGTTGATCCTGCCGTTGCCGAAGTTACCAACGAGGATGTCGCCACTGAATCGGCCGAAGGCATAGGAGGCACGCGCGACGCCCCAAGGCGAATCGAGCGGCCCGCGACTGGCCAATCGTCGCAGCAGATGGCCGTCGGTATCGAACACATCGACAAAGCCGTGGCCCTGGCCTGCCGCGTCGTCGTGCTTCTGAGCGTTCTGCTGCGCGTAGGTGACGAAGAGATCGCCGTCGATGTTCGCTATGCCGAAGGGCGCGTAGCCTGCCGGGATCCCCGGATCTTTGAAATTGCCGTCGGTTGTTGCAGGGGTGAAGAAGCCGTTGGGTCCGGTGGGGCCGAACACGTCGATCGTGCCGGCGCGGAAGTTGGTCGCGAAGAGGAACACTCCCTTCGCGTTGACCCCAACTACAAGGCCTTTATAGACGGCACCGTTGGCGGCATTGGGGGATGCCGAGTTGTCGATCGCGAGGACTGCGTTATCCGGGGGAGTCAGACCCCCGGCCCAAGCAGACAGCGTTCCGTCCTCGGTGGCGAAGATGAAAGCTGCCGGTACCTTGGTTCCGGGGACGAGGAAGGCTGCGGACGGATTCCAGACGATGCCGCTCGGCCCCGCGGGCGCGACCTTCGGCGGGTTCTTCGGGTCGATCGTGTGGCAAGAGTTGCTCGGAATGATGTTCCCCGGGAGCGGGATCGCGACCTGCAGGGGTACGATTGAGCCGTCGCCCCCATATAGCGTCGAGCAACCCGTGGCGTTGTCATTGACCCAGAACGGACTGCCCGCCGGACTGAACGCGACGCCCCACGCATTTTGCAAGACCGGATCCAACACTGCCGCGTCACCTCCGATATCGGATACTAGGGGTGTAACGGCATACCCGTTGCGATGTCCTCCAAAATCTCCATCGTCGGCATTCGCGACTGTGACACCAAGGGCCGAGGCCGCGATGATCGCCACTGCGGCAAAATAACGATAGTTTGCGCTCATGTTGTGTGTGCTCCTGTTGATTCGATGGTCTGCCGGAGTGGTAAATTCGATATCCCCGCCGGCGCGTGCCCGAATTTCCACTTGTCGTCCGACAAACGGTACTTCAGCCGCTATGAGTTCCGCTCGCTCAACGAACGGTTGCGTTTCGCGGATGACGCATGACCTTCAAACCGCTACACGGTTGTCCTCGTAATCCTGGACGCGAAAGTGCGCGGCGTTTGATGCGTGCGTGTAGTCGATCTTCGACTGTGTTTAAGTTTGAGTGACTTAAACCTTTCGTTCCGGGAGCGGTACTCATTCCGGACACGACCGAGCGAGAGGAATGCATGCGGCACCATTTGAAGAACTTGCAACGACTGTTCGGTAGTACCGGGCCGGCATTGATTGCGGTTTGCGTTGCGGTCCTGTCGAGCACTCCCGCACATGCATTACCCGGTTTTGCTCGACAGACAGGACTGCCGTGCTCGCAGTGTCATACGGTCGCCTACGGTCCGCAGCTCACTGCGTATGGGCGGCAATTTAAATTGAACGGCTATGTTTGGGGCGACGCCAAGCAAGTCATACCGCCCGTGGCGCTGATGATGCAAGGTGGTTTCACCCACACCTCCAAGGACCAGATCGACCAGCCGGCCCCGCACTTTGCCGTCAACGATAACCTGTCGGTCGATCAGGTGAGCGCCTTTTACGGTGGGCGCATCACGTCACAGATCGGCGCGTTCGCTCAGGTGACGTACAGCGGCGAGGACCGGCACTACCACTGGGACAATCTCGACGTGCGCTACGCGCGCTCGGCGACGATCGGCAATACGGGAGTCGTATTCGGGATATCCGTCAACAACAACCCGACGGTGCAGGACCTTTGGAACTCCACGCCGGCGTGGGGCTATCCTTTCATTACTTCCGCGCTGGCACCCACTCCGAGTGCGGCGCCCGTCCTCGCTGGGAGCCTTGCGCAACTAGTGCTGGGCGCTACGGCCTACGCCATGGTCGATGACCACTTCTATGTCGAGGCCGGCGCCTATCGCGGTCTCTCCGATCGCTGGCTCAGCAGAACCGGCATCGGGGCGGACGCGAATCCGAACTTGGACGGACTATCGCCCTACTGGCGCGCGGCGTGGCAGATGGATTTCACCGAGCATTATTTCTCGGCCGGCGCGTTCGAGATGAACACGAAATCTCACCCTGATCCCTTGGCACCCGAAACGGATCGATTCAACGATGTGGGTTTCGACGCCACCTATCAGTACACCAACAACCCCCATGGCGTTACCGTCAACTTCGCGGTGATTCATGAAAAGCAGTCGCTCGATGCGAGCTTCGCCGACGGAAGTTCCGCGAGCAACGCCGACCACTTGAACACCGTAAATTTGAACGTCAGCTACGCCTATCGCCAAACCTGGGCCGCGACCGTCGGACTTTTCGGCACCAGCGGCAACACTGACATGGGCCTCTACGCGCCAGGACCGGTCTCGGGGAGCCTCAATGGCTCGCCGGACAGCCGCGGTTATATGGCGCTCCTCGAGTACATTCCCTTCGGCAAGCTCGAATTCTTTCGCGGCGCCGTGGCTGAACCTGCGCGTGGGGTTGCAGTACACCGCCTACCAGCGATTCAACGGCGGCGGCGCCAATTACGATGGGTTCGGCCGTTCCGCATCCGACAATGACACTCTGTTCGGGTTCTTTTGGTTCGCTATATGAGGTACACATCATGAAATGGCTCTGCACTATCCTCTTTATTCTGGGCACCCGAATAGCTATGGCTGATGTCTGTCAGCTGAGCATCAATGCGAATGACCAGATGCGCTTCGAACAGCAGATACTGCAAATCGATGCGCATTGCACCGAAGTAGAAGTGACCCTGCACAATACGGGCAAACTCCCGGCAAGCGTGATGGGGCACGACTGGGTTCTCGCCAAGACCGCCGATGTGGCCTCTGTCGCGAACGCCGGAATGAGTGCCGGCCTCGCGAACAACTATCAGAAACCAGGCGACAACCGCATAGTCGCCGCCACCAAAATCGTCGGCGGCGGCGAGAACGCCTCGGTTCGCTTCTCAACCGGACAGCTCGAAACCGGGTCGAGTTACAGCTACTTTTGCTCCGCGCCGGGTCACTTCAGCATCATGAAGGGCCGCTTCGTGTACAACGCGACGAGTTCACCCCCCGTTGCGAAAAATGACTCGCAATAGCGGGGTCACGGCGATGGCGACGATCTGCCGTACCGTTCATCTGGGTTGCGCATTGGCAGGAAATGGTCTCGGATCCGCACATGAGAATCGGCCGACCGCGCCAGGTGTATACCGGAGCCACGAAACGAGATTACCAGACGATAGAAAAGCGCTGACTCAGGCATTCCAGCCCTCGACTTGGCGGACCATGCTCCAAATGAGATTGTCCAGGTCGCGATCGAGGGGTGCGTTCAAACGCCTGCTATTGCCGAAAGCCGCCCAGCAGAAGCCGCTATGCGTGCGCACCGCAATTGTCGATGTGCCGGGTAGGCTGCCGTTATGCCACCAATTGTCGAACTTGTTGACCGACCAGCCTTTGGCATAGTCGGGGTTGGCAGCGGAAGCGGTCGTCATGGTCCGGATCGATTGCGGTTCGAGGATGTTGGGCGGCGTGGCCGATCCGCTGACACGCATCAGGAAATGCACAAGGTCTCGAGGCCGCGCAATCCATCCGCCATGGGAATCCATCCTGGCGACCTGCATTGCATAGGGCGCTCGTTCATCCTGCTGGTCGTAATACTTGACCTCCCCGGAGCGGCGCTGGGCAAGGGTGTTGCCGGCAATCGCCATGTCGGTGATGTCGCAGCGCTTGAGCACGGAATCGCGGACGTAGATCGCATAGTTCTGTCGGGTGATTCTCTCGATCACCCGACCGAGCACGCAATATCCGAAGTTGGAATAGGCATAGTGCCGGCCGGGTGGTTGATCCAATGGCCGGTTGCGCAAGGTCGATTCAATCAGCTGCGCATGGTTCATCTGCAGGTTCATGAACATCGGATCGGCAGAGTCATTGGCCCAGCCGCCGCTGGTATGGGTGAGCAGATGCTCGACGGTGATCTGATCCACCCATGGATGATAAGGAGGGTCACCGTAGTCGGTGTCGGTGATCGCACCCGGACCGAAGATCTTGTCGGTGAGTCGGATACGGCCCTCTTCGATGAGCGAAAAGAGCGCGACCGAGGTGATCGGCTTGGTTACGCTGGCAATGCGAAAAAAGTGCGCCGGGGAGACAGCCTCGCGCGATTCGCGGTCGGCCCATCCGAACGCGTCCTCATAGAGGATCGCGCCGACACGACCGACCGCGACCGACAGCCCCGGCATGGCGTATCTCTGCATGAACGCGCGGGCGAGGTTCGCCATCTCGGCCCGTTCCGCATGCGTCGGTTCGGCGGTCCCGGTCGGTGAACTCGGTTGCCCCGGAACTGAGGATGAGACGAACAATGCCGGCAGAGCGGCGGCGCCCGCGACCAGATGCATGAATCGGCGACGGGGAAGTTTGATCGCCCGCTTCAGCATTTTCGCGCGCGAGTGTCTGCTGATGCCGTTAAAGGGAACGTCGTGCCGGCCGCACGGTATTCTCTTTCGCCTCGTTTGGGCGAATCCTCACGTTCATCTCTGCCGCCTGTGCCGCCCCCCATTCGTAGAGTTGTTGAAGCACGGGTCGTAATGTCTGTCCCTTTTCCGTCAATCGATATCGGGAATGCCCCGTTCCATTACCATCGCGCCCGCGCTCAATCCATCCCTGGCGCTGGAGATCCAAGAGCCGTTCGGTGAGAACCTTGTCGGACAGACCAGGGATCAAGTGCCGCAGTTCCGCGTACCGCAGGGGCTGCTCTTTCAGCCGGGCCAGAATGACCACTTTCCATTTGCCACCTAACAAATTCAGGGAGAGCTCGACTGGGCAACCAACGGATTTGGGAAGTCGCTTCACAACTCTCCCCCTGAACGACACACCAAATGGTTCGTTGAACCGCGCTTCCCCATTACGTACTCTGCCGAAACGTCAAGGATAGGTGCCCATGAAAATAATCGCGTTCGACAAATTCAAACCGGGCGTCACGCTCGATCATCTGCGCCCCTATTTGAAAGAGGAAGTGGCCAACGTGTGGCGCCTGTGGAAAGCCGGCATTGTACGTGAAAATTATGCACGCGCTGACGTTGGCGGGGTAGTCATTGTATTCGAGTGCACCGACGCAATGGCAGCAAAACGCTATGTGGCGGATTTCCCGCTATCAAAGGCAAACCTCATCGAATGGGAATTCCTCGCCTGTGATGCACCGCTACCGCTGGAGTTTCTCTTTGACCAAACAGTGGACGTCGCCGCGCCCTACGACCGAACGGCTCGGCCGTAGGAAAGGTATCAGCTTATGAGGCAAGCAAGCGGCGTCGCGATCCCTATTCATTTCGACGACCTTTGTGATCCGGCATATACGGCCCTGCTGATCTACGACATGCAGGTAGGCATTCGTCAACAGGTCAAGAATGCAGAATCGATCGTCGCGGCGTGCGTTCGCGCGGTCACCGCGGCGCGCAGCGCCGGAATGCGCATCGTATTCACGCGACAGTTGTCGTGTCCGCGCGCATGGATGGGTGCCACGCAGTACCGTACGGCAATGAATTGGCAGCGGGTTGCGGACCCCGCTGGCGTCAAGCCCTGGTTTCTGCGCGGTTCTCCAGCATCCGCCATCATTGCAGAACTGCAGCCCAACGACGACGAATTGGTCCTCGACAAACTTGCGATGTCTGCATTCGAAGGCACTCCTTTGGCGTTTGCCCTACGCGATTCCAATATTAGGGGTATCGCCATTGTCGGTATCGCGCTCGAAATCGGCATTGAGCCGACCGTGCGTCACGCCACAGATCTGGGATTTATCCCCATAATACTGACCGATGCCTGCGGGGCGGGACACGCGGACGCCGGACAGCGTGCGCTCGACACGATGCGTTTCGTCGGTGAAGCAATTCTTGGTGATGTCGTAACATTTTCGGATCGTCTCCTGCAGCTTCGCTAGCCATGTCAGGATCGTGGGGCCAAGGCCATCGCTCCGATTGGCTAACGCTTGGGCATGCCGTTCTCGCAGATCTTGGACGCGTCCGCGCGCGTAAATTCGCCGATCCAGTTCGTTTCCCAAGTTTGGTTGTCAAATGAGAACGCCTGCTGCCAGCGCGCGTGATCGTGATCAATCTTGTCCCACGTGTATCGCACCTTCACCGGCCGGCGATCGTCTTCGTCCTGTCCGTAGAACTCGCCGTGGCTGCCCTGGAATCCGCCGACAACCGGCACCGTGTCCAATAGGCCCGTTGTGCTGCTGACCCAATATATTGACCACTGATTCTTGTGGAGATCAAAAGCTCGAAGGGTCAGACCCGCCTTGCCTTTCGTAGGCATGTACATCTCATCGACTGTGGCCACGCCGCCAAGATAGAGGGTAAGGCACTCTACTGCGGGGAACTCTTCCCAGTCGGAGCCCCCCACGCCGCGTGCCTGCAGGCGGCGCTGCTTCGTGATCCATCCGCCGACGAAGTAATCGAAGTCATGCATGTCGCCGGTGTTCGAAAGCGAATATCCCGGGGGTAGCATACCGCCTGTCGCATCAGCGCCGGCGGCATTGAAGGCCGCGCACACACCGGCAAGGGAGACCGCGCCTATCGCCACCCCGGAAGCCGCTGACCGTGCCAATCTATGAAACCGACTGCCGTGAGCCAGCGAATGCGAGCGCTCGAGGCGGAGCTGGGAGTCAGGCTCTTCAAGCGGCACGGCCCCAAATTGACGACCACCGACCATGCCAAGGCACTCGGGCAAAGGCTCGAGCAGGCTTTGTCGCTCATGCGCACAGCGGTGGACGACTGCCGCCGCGTCAGGCAGCCGCTTCGCGTGACCTGCGCGCCGACGTTTGCCGCACGTTGGCTGGTACCACGGCTGGCAACCTATCACGCGCTCCCGGGAGCGAACGCGATCGTGCTGGACAACACCCAGGCTGTATCGCCGGCCGGTAGTTTCGATGTCGCCATTCGAAACGGAGTCGGTCCCTGGCCGAGTTGCAGTGCTGCGAAACTCGTGGCGGAACGGCGCACACCGATGCTCAGCCCCAAGTGGTCACCGAGAGGTCTGACCGTCAAGGCACTTCTGAGGATGCCTTTGATACCCGACCCCGGGTGGTCCGAGTGGTTCAAACTTGCCGGCATCGCGAACGCAAAACCCACGTTCGTTGCAACCCGCTATCCCAACTACGAGCTCGAGGCACAGGCGGTCGTACAGGGCATCGGCGCGGCTTTACTGTCGCCAATGCTGTTCGCCGACGTGCTCGCACAAGGTGCCCTGACCGCCCCCTTTCCTTGGGTGCTCGATGGCAGGAGCGATTATTGGCTGCTTTGGGTCGATGAGGCGGCCGAGAGCCATTTCGTCAGATGGATGAAATCGCAGTTTGGTGTAAACGGAACAATCTCTCCACGAATTACGTGAGAAATGGTATGGACGCCTCCCACCTTAAAAGGTGAGTGAGCGGCAGAGTTGTGAAGAAGTGGACCCTCCGGGCCGACGGCATCAAAGTGCCCAAGGTGGAAGGTGTTCAGGCTTCACAGGCAACCGGAGGGTCCAAGATGAATCGTATCGTGGTTGGAGTGGATATCGCAAAGCGGGTGTTTCAGCTGCATTGGGTCGAGCCGGCGACGGGCGAGATTGTGGCACTGCAACTTAAGCGGGAGAGATTGTTGGAGCATTTTGCGAACCGTTCGAGTTGTTTGATTGGAATGGAGGCATGCGGCGGATCGCAGCACTGGGCGCGCGCGCTGCAGAAGCTCGGTCACGAGGTGAAGTTACTGTCGGCTCAGAAGGTCAAACCGTTCGTGTGCGGCAACAAGAATGATGCGGCGGATGCGCGAGCGATTTGGACAGCCGTGCAACAGCCGGCGATCAAGGCGGTCGCGATCAAGAGCGAGGAGCAGCAAGCGGTATTGGCGCTGCATCGGATGCGGGAGCAGTTGGTGAAGTTTCGCACCGCGCAGATCAACGGCTTAAGAGGATTACTCACGGAGTACGGCGAGGTGATGCCGCAGGGCCGGGCTGGGATGAAGCGAGATATCCCTGGCGCCTTGGGACGATTAGCGGATCGGTTACCGGCGATCGTGATTGAGACCTTGCGTGAACAGTACGCGCGTTTAGGTGCGCTCGATGAACAAATTAGCCAGATCGAGCGACGTCTACGGCAATGGCAGCGAGAGGACTCAGCGACCACGCGCATCGCAGCGATCCCCGGCGTGGGGCTCTTAAGTGCGACCGCGGCGATGGCGACAATGGGCGATGCGAGAGCCTTCAAGTCGGGCCGCGAGTTTGCGGCCTGGCTCGGCCTGGTGCCAGGGCAAACCGGCACTGGCGGACGAGTACGGCTACTCGGCATCAGCAAGCGCGGCGATAAATATCTACGCACGCTGCTGATCCACGGCGCCCGCTCGGTGCTGACGCACAGCAAATCACCGCCCGAGTGGTTGACCGAATTAACGAAGCGTCGGCCAAAGAATGTGGCCGTCGTAGCGATGGCAAACAAGATGGCACGCACGATCTGGGCGCTGACGGCTCATGAACGTGCGTATCAATCCGGGTACGTGAGTCGACCCGCTTAGGGTTGCACCCACGATCAGTTAACCGTTAACAAAGGAAGGTACGCTAAAAGGTTGCGCAAGGACTACAACGTGTGATGGTAAACAGGTCAGACCGTGACCCGCCAAACCTGAATGTCGCTCTGAGCTTCGAGCTCTTTGGAGAAATGAGGTGCGGATCAGCGAAATCCATCAGGGCCCGCAGGCTACGGTCTGCACAACAGGCCGGATATAAACCTGCAGCCTCATCTGTCGGCCATCACACCGAAGAGTCCTTGCAAATCGGGAGGCGTCCATATAAAGCGACATGAGCACCCGGGGGCCGATATGCTCCTCGATAATGTTCGCAAGATTGTCGAGCGTGTCGTTGAGCGTTGGGACCCCCTGACCAAACAAGGCCCGCAGGATCCCGGCGTTCTCGAATATTCCGTGCGTGTAGAGCGACAAAACCTCTCCGTGCTGCCAACCGCCGCCGTTCGGAAGAACGGGTTTCAGACATCCACTCGCGGTAGCGTCGCGACTGCGGCTCGTGGATCCGTGGCGAATTTCGTATGCGTCAAACGAAACGCCGCTGAGACACGACCAAAATCCGCTCAGCGCGCCGAGGGTATGCGTTCCACGGCCGTACCGCTTCGATACTTGGAACTCGGTCTCGAGCGGCAGGATGCCGAGACCCTCCGCGGCGCCTTCGACGCCGTAAGGATCAGCAATACCGCGCCCCAGAATTTGCAATCCACCACAAATTGCGAGTGTTGGTTTATTCGCCTTGACATGTCCGACTATCGCCGCATCGATGCCGGTCTGTCGCAACCACCGCAGATCCTCCGCCACGTGCTTCGAGCCGGGCAAAATCAGGACATCCGCGCCGGCGATGGTCTGCACATGCCGCGCCCAGCTCACGGACACGCCGGAAATGCGCCGTAGCGGAGCAAACTCATCAAGGTTGCTCAATCGCGGGTAGGCCACGATCACGATCGACAGCCCGGTACCCGTCGGCCGCGCGTCGAACACGCCATCTTCCTCAGGTAGTCCGTGCTCGCCGCACATGGGCAACACCCCCAAGGTCGGCACGCCGGTGAGGGAGCGGAGCATTTCCGGGCCTGGCGCAAGCAGCCGTAGATCTCCGCGAAATTTATTGAGGACAAAGCCGCGAATGAGCCGGCGCTGCGTCTGTGGAAGCAGCTGATGAGTTCCGTAGAGGTGAGCGAAGGCCCCGCCGCGATCGATATCGCAGACCAAGAGCGTCGCGGCCCTCGCGGTCTCGGCTACGCGCATGTTGACGATATCGGACGACTGCAAGTTGATCTCCGCAGGCGAGCCTGCGCCTTCGATTACCATCACATCGTGACTCGCGGCGAGCTCGTCGAGGCAGCTTCGAATCGTTGGCCACAAATACTCTGAGCGCTCTCGCCAGTCCATCGAGGACAGATGGTCATCCCGCCGGCCGAGAAGAATGACCTGACTCTGGTCGTCTTTCTCCGGTTTGAGCAGAACTGGATTCATGCGCACATCCGGCACAACGCGGGCGGCAAGCGCCTGGAAGTATTGCGCACTGCCTATCTCGCCTCCCGCGACCACACGGGCATTGTTGCTCATGTTCTGCGCTTTGAACGGCGCCACACGCAGTCCCTGCCGGGCGTACCAGCGCGCGAGGGCGGTAGCGAGAAAGCTCTTGCCGGCGCCGCTCGTGGTGCCGCAGACCATGACGGACGCGGCCCTCCCAGCGGTCACCGGCCGCTCACGGCCATGGCGGCCACGAGAACCGCCGTGCCGCTCATGGCCACGGACAGCCACGCTGCGCGTTGGCAAACTCGCAGCCCCCTCCATAGGTGCGAAGGCGACGGTGCTTGGGCGATCGAGTTGAGGACGTAGACGCCGGGCTTACCCAATCGCACCTCTAACGCCAATGCCAGCATCCCCATCGGCCATCCACCGTTTGGGGAAGGTGTGAGCCGAGCCACTTCGGCCAGCCGGTTCGGCGGGTACCACGCCGCCACGGCAAGCAACGCCGCGGTCAGACGGGCCGGAACGTAAGAAAGCACATCGTCTGCTCGCGCGGACCATTTGCCGGCCCACTCCCAGCGCCCACGATAGCCCCACATGGCGTCGGCCGTGTTGGCGAATCGGTAGAGCGCGGCTGCGGGTAGTCCGCCGACGCAGAACCAGAGGAGCGGCGCAACGAGCGAGTCATTTAGATTCTCGGCGAGGCTTTCAAGTGCGCTCTCGCGCACTTCCGCCACAGTCAACCGGGCAGTATCCCGGCTGACGAGACGCCTGAGTTGAGCCCGTCCCCGTTCCACGCCAACTTCGAGGGCGCGCTCCACGTCGGCCACCTCGTGGTGCAACATCCGCCAGGACAGCAACGGCTTGAGTAACACACCAACCAGCACGGCCTGGGCGATAACCGATTGCACGGACGAGATCCCGAGCAGATGACGAATGACGGCGACGGCAACCCAAGCGGTCGCGGCGGACAAGGCAGCACCCGCAATCCAAAGGCCCGCGCCTCGCAGGAAGGCGGCCGCTCGGGCTTTGTGTCCCCACGGTGCCCCCGTTGACGAGAGTGCCTTGCCGATCCACACCACGGGATGAAAGCGTGCCGGCGGTTCGCCCAGGAAATGATCCACCAGAAAGGCAGCAACGATGGCAAGAGCAGAAGCCGCTCCGGCGGCCGGACCCGGCACGTCAATGCTCAATGCCGTGCTGAGCGGGAACACCGGCCTTGAACGCATGCTTGATCATCGTCATTTCAGTGACAGTATCCGCAATCTCGATCAGCTCCGCGGGGCAGCGCCGCCCCGTGATGACCACGTGCACGTGACCGGGACGGGATTTGAGCGCTTCCACCACACGCGGCACCTCGATCCAGCCATACAGCAAAGGATAGGTGAGTTCATCCAACACTATCAAAAAATACTCGCCGCTCGCGATGGCCTGTGCCGCTTTGATCCAACCTTCCCGGGCCAATTCTGCTGAATGCTCGAGGTCCTTGCTCTTCCAGCTGAATCCGTCGCCAAGTCCCTCCAGCTTGATGCCCAGCTGCTCGAGTGCGCGATGTTCCCCAAAGCGAGCGACACCGACCTTCATGAACTGAAAGAACCGCAGCGGCTTGCCGCGCCCATGGGCCCGGACGGCAAGACCGATCGCGGCCGTCGTCTTGCCCTTCCCATCCCCTGTATTGACGATGAAGAGCCCGCGCCGCTCTCCGGTCGGCTTCTCATAGGGCTTTTGTCGATGGGGAACTTCAACCATGGCCGCCTCTGCCCAGATGCGGTTGCCACACGTACGCGTCGCCCAGACGAGTAATCCTAATTGGCGTGCCAAACGCCTGCGATAGCCAGTCGCCGTCCAGCGCTTCGTGCACGCTGCCATGACCGACAATCCCGCCGGGCCCCATCACGATGACCCGATCGGACATGAGCGCCAACGACAAGTCATGGATTGCACTGATGACGGTGACTCCGCAGGCTTGGCTTTGGTCCCGAAGCATCCGCCCGACGTCTTCTTGGTGCGGCGGGTCCAGGTGGGTCGTCGGCTCGTCGAGCAACAAAACGGAAGCTTCCACCGCCAGGACGCGTGCGAGGTTGACGCGTTGCCGCTCCCCGCCCGACAACGTCGTTACACGTCGCGTTCCCCACCCCGCCGATCCCGTGGCTTTCATCGCGCGCGTAATCGCCGCGTCATCCGCCGCCTGCCGAGAACCCAGCCATCCGGTATGTGCGAATCGTCCAAGGGCCACGCATTCGGCGACGGATAGATCGAAAGGCGCCGAGGCCTGCGCAAGCCACGCGAGCCGCCGCGCCCGTTCGCGCCGCGACCAGGACAGTGCCGGTCGCCCGTGCAGAAACACCTGACCGCGATCCGGCACGATCAGTCCGGCAAGCGTTTTCAAAAGAGTTGACTTGCCGCAACCATTGGGACCCACGACGGACGTCCACAGGCCCGGCCGTGTCTCGAGGGATACACCGTTCAAGACACGGCGGGTGCCGTACCCGACCGACAGGTCGAGGCAACTGATTGCCGGCGTGGAGCGTTCAACGAGGGCGCGGCCGTCAAGCATTGCGAGTCCTCCGCCATAACAACATGACCAGATACGAGCCGCCGAGGCACGCGGTAACGACCCCGACAGGGAGCTCGGCGGGCCGTATTACCCACCGGCTCGCCAGATCCGCCGCCTGCAGCAACGCCCCGCCGCACAGCGGCGCGGCGATCAGCAACTGACGTTGGGTCACGGGCAGAGACTCTCGCACCAAATGCGGTGCCACTAATCCGACAAATCCGATGATCCCCGACTGCGCGACCGCCGTTGCAGTCGAGAGAGAGAGAATCACCAATAGCGCAACTCGCAATACTGGTAGCGACACTCCCAGCGATGCAGCCGTCTCCTCTCCCAACGTGAGCGCCTCCAAGCCGCGCGATAGCAGCAAAGTAGGCACGATGCAGACAACTAGAGCGGTAAGTAGCAGAACGGCCGATTGCCAACCCAGAAGACCGGTGCTTCCAAGCAGAAACACCTGCATCGCCCGCCAAGTCTCAGGGGAGCTCAGAAGCAGCAGCGAGGTGACCGCGCTCAGCAGGAACGCGACGACAATGCCGGCCAAGAGTAGACTCGCTGTCTGTAACACACCGCGGGAAAGCGTCAGCGTAAGCGCGACGGCGGCGAAGGCGCCAATGAATGCCGTGCCCGTGACGCCGATCTCGCCCGCGAACGCGAGGCTGCTGAGCGACGAGGCGGTTGCCAACAGGCCGATCGTTACGCCGAGTGCCGCGCCAGACGCACTCCCCAGCAGGTAGGGCTCCGCCAGGGGATTGCGAAAGAGCCCCTGAGCGATCGCACCGCCGAGCCCCAAGAGTGCCCCCGTGAACCACGCGCCGATCGCGCGCGGTAGACGAACATTCCACAGCACATTCGACGATAGCGCGTCCGGCGACAGCAGCCACGCCAATGATGTACGGATGCTCGAGGTGCCGACCACGAGGCTTCCCGCCGTCAGAAGCGCGGTAATGACCAGACACGCTGCCAGCCACTGGGCGAAGCGCGACCGAGCGTGTTTGACCTCTCCGGTACTCTCGTCGTCGGGCACGACGGGGTTCGCCGCATTCATGGCGCGACCCGGGTGAGGCAGTCCGCCAGCGCCCGTAGACCCTCCGGCATTCGCGGGCCCGCATGCTCGATCGTGTCCTGAACTGCGCGCGGATACGCGCAGATACGCTTTTCCTTGACTGCTCGAATATGATCCCACCCGGCCCGGTGCCCAAGATTGGGGGCTTCGGTCGGCGATGCGAAAATGACGTCCGGGTTGTGCACGACCACGTACTCCGGATTGAGTCTCGGAAACGGCCCGAGATCAGCCGTGACGATATTGTGCGCATGCAATTGATTGAGCATCCAACCGATAAACGAGTCGGGACCCGCCGAGTACGGGCCGTTGTCGACCTCGTAGTAGACCAGTGGTGTACGCCCGTTCAGACTCAACGTGGCAGCCTCCACTGCCGTGGCCAGGGATCGCTCGATATCCCGGCGCAACTCGGCAGCCTGCTCGGGGACACCCAGCAGGAGCCCTATCGCGGCAACCGTGCGCGACAGATCTGCATATGTCTCCGTTCTGACCTCGAACGTCGGCACGCCGAGCGCCCTGAGGCGGTTTTCGACTTGAGTAGCGTGAGCCAAGATGACCACATCCGGTTTCAGAAGGAGGATCTGCTCGATCTGCGGATCGTCGAGCCCTCCGGTTTTCGGCAATGTCTTCACGCTCTCCGGCCAGTTCGAGTACCGATCCGTCGCAACCAGTCGCGCACATTCGTGGAGTGCACACACAATCTCGGTGAGCGGAGGTAAGAGTGTGATGACTCGTTGTGGCGTGTGCTCGAGGCGCAATTCGTGTTCCGCCGGGTCGCGCAGCACGATGGGACCGTCTGCCAATGCGATTGACGCCGCCGCCGCGCTGACAATTGCAAGCCCGAGCGCCGGCATGAGCAGGCGACGCCTCATCGCGCGCTCCGCGCAATGGACGGCAAGTCCGTCTCACTGTCTTTCACCGTTAGCGGCAGCCCCGCCACCATGAGCACGACGCAATCGCACAAGGCCGCAAGCCGCTGATGCAATACGCCCGCGGCATCGCCAAACCGACGCGCCAGGTCGTTGATAGGCATGATTCCGAAACCCACCTCATTGCCCACCAGCACCTGATTACCCGGTAAATTCGGCAGTGACTCAATGAGCGCTTCCAATTCCATATCGAGTATTGCGGGATCGGCGTGGCACAGCAGATTGGTGAGCCAAAGGGTCAGACAGTCGACAACGACTACGGCACCCGGTGTCGCGGTCCGTGCTAAGGTTGCCGCCAGATGCAGCGGCTCTTCAACGACCGTCCAGGTCGCGGCTCGTCCCGCACGATGCGCCGCGATACGTGTCGCCATCTCCTCGTCTCCCGCCGTCCCGGTCGCAATCAGGGTCGCCGCTCCAGCGCTGCTCAAGGCGAGCGCTTCGGCATAACGACTCTTGCCCGAACGAACCCCGCCGAGGACCAGGGTCTTCACCTGGAATCCGCATCGTCGATACATTGCACAGAGCCAAACCCGATCGATGAGCGCGCCAGGTCGCTCAACGTCAGCCGCCCTGCGCGCGCCAATGCAACACGGATGACGCCGGCGTGAGTCACCGCCACCACCGCATCAGATTGCGAAGCTGAGACACGGTCCCGCCATCGCTGCCAGCGAGCAGCGAGCATCTCGGCACTCTCACCGCCCCCGGCTCGGTACCCCCAAAGCTCCTTGGCCCAGGCATCCAATTCATCCCGCGGTATGGCATCCCAGGAATTTCCTTCCCAGCAGCCGAAGTCGATCTCAACAAGTTCATCGGCGACAATTGCGGTGCGAGGCTCCGCGAGAGCGCTTGCGAGGTGGGCGCAGCGCGACAGCGGGCTCGTGTAGATCGGCGCAGATCGGAGTATTGCGGCGGGGATGCCGCGCCGCACCTCCGCGAGTGCGACGAGCAACGTGGCTGAATCCACAGCAACGTCGATCCGCCCGTAACACAGTCCTTCTGTGCTCAGGGGTTTGGGATGCCGGACAAGGTAGAGCCGCACGTGGGTCGCCCTCAGAGAACCGCAAGGGCCGCCAGTAGAAATACGAGTTCCGTGAGCTGCTGAACCGCGCCGAGACAATCGCCTGTGTAGCCGCCGATTCGCCTCTTGAAATACGCTGCCGCGAGCAGCGCGGTGAGAGCGGCGGCTAAGGCCGCCGCGGTAAGCGCAGCGATGGTCGCGCGGTTCGCCCCTAGGTCTCGCAACAGGTACATCGGCATGAATGCCGCAGCACCGATCAGCCCGCTCAGCAGCCAATTGACTCCTGAGAGGCTGTCCGCCAGGGGTTTGCTCTTGGAGTCCTCATCCGCTCGAACGTACCGCAGACCCCAGATCAACCCGATAGAGCACCAGCGACTCATCATATGAGCCCCGACGACGAGGACGGGAACCGCCGCGGGCGGTATGGCGACGAGCGTCACCCACTTCAACCCAAGCATCATGGCGACTCCAATCGCTCCATACGCGCCCACGCGCGAGTCCTTCATGATCGCGAGCGTGCGCTGCGGGGTCGTGCCTCCGCCAAAACCGTCACAGGTGTCGGCGAATCCATCCTCGTGAAAAGCTCCCGTCACCAGCAAAGAGGCCGCCATCATCAGTCCGACGGAGACGGCGTCCGGAAACCGGTGACGGGCGAGCCACCAAACCCCGACATTGACGGCCCCGACGAGTACGCCCACGAGCGGAAAATAGCGCGCCGATTGGGTCAGCCACGAGGCCTCGAAGTCGCGCAGCCCAGGGACGGGCAGCCGAGTCAAAAACTGCGTTGCGACGAGGAAGAGCGACAGCTGCCGGTGGATGGCCATGCGATCACGGATCCTTTCCGCTGACTCCAGCACCCTCGAAGGTTGCCATATCGGTGAACAGCGCGAGCGCCGCACGGACGGTAGAGAGTGCGATCGCTGCACCCGTGCCCTCCCCCAGGCGCAGGCCGACGTCGAGCAGCGGTTGGACATCTAGGTGCGCCAGCAACGCCCGATGTGCGTGCTCGGCCGAACAATGACCGAAAACGCAGTAATCGAGCACCGTCGGCGCGATGCGAGCGGCCAACGCCGTCGCGACCGTCACCGTAAAGCCGTCCACCATCACGACCATCCGGCGTGCGGCTGCCGCGAGTATGGCGCCCGTGAGCATTGCAATCTCGTAGCCGCCGAATTCGGTCAGAAGTTCGACCGGGTCTCGCGGAGGCACGCGGCGCGCGCGGGCGGCCTCGAGCGTTGCTCGCTTTCGCGCAAGCCCGGAGTCATCGAGCCCCGTCCCGCGACCGACGCAATCGCCGAGGGGATGGCCCGTAATCCCGTGCATCAAGAGTGCCGCGGCCGCGGTATTGCCAATGCCCATCTCACCCAGCACGACGGCGTTGCTCCCGGACCCCGCCACTTGGTCGAGCGCCTCTCGACCGCGGCGCAACGCGTCGCTGCACTCCTCCGGCGTCATCGCGGCTCGCTCTACAAAATCACGGGTGCCGCGCCGGATCTTCGCGTTGATGAGGCGCGGATGGTGGCCGCATTCGCCATCGACCCCGGCATCCACGATCCACAGATTCAGGCCCAGCGATTTTGCGAGCACGCTGATGGCAGCACCGCCGGCCAGGAAATTCTTCACCATTTGCTCCGTGACCGCGCGCGGATAGGCGCTCACGCCCCGGTCTGCGATGCCGTGGTCGGCGGCAAAGACTATCGCGATGGGGTGCACGATGGTGGGCTTCAGCGTGCCCTGGATCGCACACACCTGGGCGGCCAACGGTTCAAGTCGACCCAGCGCGCCCAGCGGCTTCGTCAGTACGTCCAAACGGCGATTGGCGGCCTCTCGAACCGACTCATCCACGGGCGGAATTTCGGCGATTCCTAACGCGACGGTCGTATGGTTATTCGCTCTCGCCGCCAATTGCTCGACCATAGATCCGCCTGCACCCACCGTGCACTGATCAATACTCACGGGCGAAGGTCACGAGGGAGAGCGGTAGTGAAGCCGGCCGCACAGGGCGCGCCAATTCACACCGATGCTGCCCGCCGCAACACGTGCCACCGCGTTGCAGGTCGGTATACGGGCTCGCGAGCGGGACATCCCGGCCAAGCCGCCTTCCCACGCCTACAGCGCAGTGGCACGAAGACTTGGTTTATCTCACTTACCGTTGCGGGGGCAGCGCCGGAGTTGACCTTTTGAACGAGGTCTCACCGGCTTCCCGTTTCACCCCTCGGCCGTGATGGCCTCGGGACTCCTGAACGCCCCATCAGTCTGCCCCGGAATCGGTTGAGCGTCAAATTCAGGCTCCCTTCAATCGGATTTGGCGGCGCAACTCGTTCTGGACACTCACCTGGCGGCGCCCACTTTCCGGATTACCGGCCGACGTGTAATCATCGCGGCACCCGGCGTGGCTGCTGCCGCTCCTAATCCGCGACGGGTGAGGCTTCTGATGGAAGATTTCACACAACAAGAGATAGACACCGTCTACCGCGTGATCGCGGCCAGACGCGATATGCGGCATTTCCGCCCCGATCCGCTGGATGAGGCATTGGTCGAACGTCTGTTGCGGGCAGCACATCTCGCGCCGAGCGTCGGCCTGATGCAGCCATGGCGGTTCATTCGTGTCCGGGACCGTGCCCTGCGATCCCGTGTTCATGCATTGGTGGAAGCCGAGCGGCTGGAGACAGCGCGCGCGCTTGGCGAGCGCGAAGACGAGTTCATGCGCCTCAAGGTGGAGGGAATTCTTGAATGCGGCGAGCTGCTCGTGGTCGCGCTGATGGCCGGTCGCGACGCGCACGTGTTTGGCCGGCGAACGCTGCCCGAGATGGATCTGGCGTCGGTCGCTTGTGCCGTCCAAAACCTTTGGCTGGCTTCCCGCGCCGAAAACATCGGCATGGGCTGGGTATCGCTTTTTGACCCCGCAGCGCTGCGGCAGCTACTTCGAATGCCCGAGGGCAGTCGCCCGGTTGCCGTGCTCTGCCTCGGCCATGTCGCCGCGTTCTACCCGCGTCCCATGCTCGAAGAGGTCGGCTGGGCCCATCGATTCGACCTCAAGTCGATGGTGACGACGGACTACTGGAGCGCCCCAACCGACGAGGCGGTATCGTTGCCAGCGAATTCATCGGACTGACCGGCTTTATAGTGGCGTTGGAGGAACCCGTGCGATCAATCCGCGCTTGAGCGGCTCGGGCCGACCGGCCCAAGGCAATAGACCGTTCGCAGACCTCGCCAACAGACGTGCCCCTGCAGCAAGCGTCTCGGCGTCCCGACTCGCGACCAACTCCCCGAACACATAGGTCCACGCACCATCACACTGGAGGGCGGCGCTGAGACCTCGCGAACAATTGGCCAAGCATTCGACCCGCCGAACGCAGATGTTGGAATCCGACGCGACCACAGCGGCGGTTGCGGCCGCGAGCGCTGCGCCGGCACGCGGCGCTTCAGTCGAGTCGCCGGGATCTCGGCAAGTCACGCAGATCAGTATCGTCGTCGTCTCACCGACGCGGTCATTCTCAATCACTGGGTCAATCCCCCAACGAAGTTCAAGCAAGCTGATTGCCGGCCAGCCCCACCGCTACGCCGTGCGGCCGACGGCAACGCAGTAAACCGGCCGGCCCGCAGGCTGTCAATAAAATGTGCTTCTCTCACGATTGACCACTCGTACGCTTTCTGTCACCTTCCGCGTACACGACTAGTTCCCCTCACGGGGATTGAAAGGGAACTCGGGTTAAACGCCCGGGCTGCCCCCGCAACTGTAAGCGGTGTGCCCTGCATCGAAGACCACTGGATCACATGGATCCGGGAAGGTGATGCGACGGGACTCAAGCCGCGAGCCAGGAGACCTGCTCGTCGTAGTCGCCCATCGACCAGCCGGGGTGCGCTGGGCGAGCGGAAGTTACCCGAGCGGCGACGGAGAGTGGGGTTGCGTTTGGACGACGCGATCCTGTGGATCGTCGTCGGTCAAGGGAGCCTCATCGTGAAATATTGTGCATCGATTGCCGCGTACGCGGTCGCCTTCGTTTTCCCTCCGATCAACGCGATTGCGGAATCCGCGGCTTCCGTTACGGATTCCTCTCTCGAGGAGGTAGTGGTCGTCGCCAATCGCACGCCCGAGCCACTTTCCAAGGTTGGAAGCTCCGTAACGGTGCTCGACAGTGCGGCGATTCAAGGCAGTCAGGAAGTCGTCATTTCCGATTTGCTGACACAAACACCGGGGCTCTCAGTCGCGCGTAACGGCGGTGTGGGGGCAACGACGAATGTCTACATACGCGGCGCCGACAGTGATCAGACGGTCGTCCTCATCGACGGCGTGCAAATCAACGATCCATCCAACTTTGCCAGCACATTCGACTTCGCCAACCTGCTGACCGGGGATATTGCCCGGATCGAGATTCTCCGCGGCGCGCAGTCTACCTTGTATGGCAGCCAGGCGATTGGCGGAGTCATCAACATCATCACGGCAGAACCCACGAGTCCTCTGGGAGGCGGCGTCAGCGCCGAGGGCGGCTCGCACGACACTGGCTACGCCACCGCTAACATGGGTGGCAAGAACGAAAGGATGCTGTGGCGCCTCGCAGCGAATTATTACAGCACCAGCGGCATTCCGGATTTCGACCAGGCACTTGGTGGCAAGCGACTCTGCGCCAGTCGAATCGGCGGTGGATCAGGGCGGCTCCAATATGACCTAACACCGGATATCGAATTCGATGTGCGCGGCTACTATACGCAAGCCCGTACCGACTTCGATGGCAACGATACACCGAATTTCACCTTCGGCGACGACAGTGAATATGGCAAGACGCGTCAGTTTCTCGGCTACACGGGACTCACAATCCATTCGCCGGCCCGCACTCTCACCAACCGTATCGCGATTCAGTACACCGACACGGAGACGCATAATTACGATCCCAACGCGCCGACCGACGGCTTCGGCGTCAGTCCAAGCACGGAAACATTTTACGGAATTGGCCGCAATATCCGAGAGGAGTACCAGGGCACTTGGCAGTTTTCCTCGTTTGGTCACTTGGTTTTCGGCGCCCAGCACGAGCGCTCGACGATCAGTACCGATTCGCCCGCTTATGACGTCACACCGATGCCGGTCGACAAGCAGGTTTCCATCAACAGTGGCTATGCGCAACTACAGACCGAACTGCTAGCCGGGCTCACACTGACGGCCGGGGAGCGCTACGATCATCATGACGTCTACGGTGGCCACACAACGGGACAATTGGCGGCCGCGTGGGCACTGAACGACCAAAAAACGATCATCCGTGCCAGTTTCGGCGAAGGATTCAAGGCTCCCTCACTCTATGAGCTCTATAGCAACTACGGCAATCTAGCATTGCAGCCGGAACAAGCCCGTAGTTGGGACGCAGGTGTCGAGCGGCGAAGTTCGGACTCCCGCATTGTGATTTCTGCGACTTACTTCCAACGCAAGAGCGATGATCTGATCCTGTTTTTATCGTGCCCCGCTCCCATCTCCCTCTGCGCGACCGAGCCGCAAGGCGTCTTCGCGAACGTGGCGCGTGCGTCAGCTCGGGGGATGGAATTTCAAGGCTCATTCACTCCGAACGAACGTCTCAGCCTTCTAGCGAATTACACATTGACCGAAACGGAAGACCGTTCCCCTGGTTCGCCGACGTATGGGCAAGAGTTGCCCAACCGACCGAAGAATATGGCCAATGCGTCCGCGACTTACCGGTGGCCGTTGGGGATCACTGCTGCTATAGCCACGCAATACGTGGGACCGAGCTTCGATAACGCGATAACGCCCGTTTGGCTTGGCGGATACGTGCTGCTGAATCTTCGGGCATCCTATTCGATCAGCGAACGCCTCGAAGTTTACGGCCGAATCGAAAACGCCGCCGACAAGCATTACGAGACGCGCTTTGAATACGGAACGCTGGGCCGAGTGGGTTACTTCGGGGTGCGCGCAAATTTTTAGTCGAGCTGGTGCTTGCAATGGGATCGATTGCTGATTATCGCCAATTTTGGCCGACACTATGCTGATTCAGCCATCTACCGAAGCAATAAATGGATGTGTACGCTTACGCGACATTTTCACCGCAGAATGTCGATGAGACTGCATCTCGCATTAATCGTCGGGTTGGTCGGCGCCGCGGCGCTCGGCGCGCCCGCTATATGCAACTGAGTCAAACGTACAATCGGAGACGACCCTATGCCCAGCCCGACAATAGCTCAAAAATCCCCTTTCCCAGTAGCCGTCGAGAGCGGCAAAACCTACTTCTGGTGTGCCTGCGGGAAAAGCAGCAAGCAACCGTTTTGTGACGGCAGCCACAAAGGATCGGAATTCACCCCGGTGAAATGGGATGCGGTCGAGTCCAAGACGGTCTACTTCTGCGGATGCAAGCACGGTGGCAACGCGCCTCTATGCGACGGCAGTCATCAGAGACTATAACGCGGAGAATATCGTTGTAAGAATTTCGTTCGCCCGCGAAGCGCGGCCGAAGATCGCGCATCGTTCGAGAAAGAGACGGAGCGTTAGCTCATGTCGGTGACATCAAAATACATAGTGCTTCTGTGGGCGCTTGTTTTTGCGCCGCTCGCGAATTCAGCCTATGCCGCGACTAGCGATCCCGCGGCAATTCAAGTTCAGCACCTTCATACTTCACTGCTTGACTCCATGCGGGCGGGTTCGAGCTTGGCCAGTGCCGATCGCTATCGAAAGCTCGAGCCGGTGATCGAACAGGTTTTCGACTTGCCGCTAATGACTAGGCTCGCCATAGGCCCGGCTTGGACAAACTTCTCGGGGGAGCAGCAGCAGGCAGCAATAGCGGCGTTTACTCGACTCACCATCGCCAGCTACGTCCACAATTTCGATAAATTCTCCGGCGAAAAATTCGAACTCGACGACAACGTCCTAAACCGCGGTGTGGACAAAATAGTCCAGACGAAAATCATTTCTCCTCATGATGAACCTACCAGTCTGGTCTATCGGATGCGCGAGTCAGGCGGATTCTGGAAGATCATCGATGTATCCTCTGACGGAGTCAGCGAATTGACGCTGCGGCGATCAGATTTCACAGCCGCGATCGCCGCCGGTGGGGCTCCGGTCTTGATAGACCATCTGAACAAGCTCAGCGACCTCCAGATGAAGAAGTGAAGGCTTTGCCGCTCTCGACGAGCGGTGGGCCCATCAGCGCCGGTTGGAAAAGCAATGCCGATACGAGGGTCCATACCAAAGAAATCATCAGCAGCTTTCCCATGCTGGCCGTTCC
The DNA here is from genome assembly GCA_963799885.1 of uncultured Gammaproteobacteria bacterium. Taxonomy (GTDB): domain Bacteria; phylum Pseudomonadota; class Gammaproteobacteria; order Steroidobacterales; family Steroidobacteraceae; genus Bog-1198. The sequence continues at coordinate 65,347 of CAWCYX010000015.1, forward strand.
AGGATGGCTGGAAGCCCAGAGGCTGCCGAAGCCGGTGGCGGTCGCGAGCGCGCTGAAGAATACCCCCCGAGCGAGGCTCGAGGTCAACAGGTGCGACCCGCCGGCGCGCCAGGACATCACGAAATAAATGTGGAAGGCAACGCCGATACCGAACAGCAGCGGGAGGGCGATGATGTTGGCGAAATTTAACGGCTGGCGGATCAATACGCAGGTGCCCATGGTCAAGAGCCCGGTCAACACGATTGGCGCCATGGTGATCGCCACATCGCGTATGCGCCGCAACGTGACCAAGAGCAAGCCACTGATGGCGACGAACGATAGTGCACCCGCATCGATAAAAGCACCGACCACGGCTCGACCGCTGGCCTGAATGATGACCGCCGTGCCGGTAATGTCCGGCGCTATCTTCATGCCAACCGCGATAAACCGGTCGAGCACTGCAACATCGTTGGAGTCGCCCTTCGGTGCAATCGAAATCCGCGCGCTTCCATCGGGTGTCTGCCACTCCCGTACCAACTCCCGCGGAAGAGTTGCGACGCTGATGGGTTGCGGCTGTAATAAATTGCGGATCTGATCGAGCATCGTGACAAAACCGGGTATTAGCATCTGGGCCGCTTTGGCTCGCGCTGACCGTCCCGCCTCTGCCAGCGCGCTGAATTGGTCCGCGAGCCGCTGGGCATCCGCGCGCAGCGACGCGTCGCCGGTTGATGCTCGACGTAGGTTCTGGGCGCTGCGGTTCAGGCTGTCGACGACTTGTGCATCGCTGGGTGGCGCCGCAACGACCAGCGGATTGAGTGTGAGATTCAGAAGATCCGCCGCGTCGGCAATCAGCGCGATTTTTTCGGGCTGACCGGCCGGAATGAAACTCGACAGGGTGCGCGCGCTCGAGACTTCCGGGTTGGTCCTGAACTTGGCGGCAAGCCGGTCGGCCGCAGTAAGGTTGGGGCGGACCACTTCCAGAGTGTTCGGCGATTGGTCCGGGTCGCGCATCAAATCTGCAAGCGTGGCAACCGATTCTACCTCGGCGCTGCGCAGGTGAATTGGATTGAAGTCAAAATGCAACAGGGGCAGCATAATAACGGAGATCGCTGCGGCAATCGCGCCCATACCGAGCACCAAGCGCCGGTGGCCCAGCACATAGTTGTCGATGATTGTTAGCCGCGCGTCCGTTTGCCGGTCAGGCGCACCGGGTGGCCGGGTGAGTGCGATCAGAGCCGGCAATAGCGTGAGGTTTAACATGAGTGCGATGAACATGCCGAGGCCGGCTATTACCCCCAGCTGGGAGACTCCATAGTACGCAGTGGGTCCGAAGGCCAGAAAGCCCGCGGCAATGGCGGTGGCCGCCAGGGTCAGGGACCTGCCCATTCCACGTCCGGTCGCGATGAGAGCCGCGCCCACGTTCGATCCTGTTCCCCTCTCTGCCCGATAGCGGACGCTGAATTGGATGCCGAGATCGATTCCCAACCCGACGAATAGAGGGATGAAAGCGACTGAGATGACGTTGAACCGATGGAACACAGCAAGCCCCAACGCAGTGGCTGTCACCAGACCCACCAAGGTCGTTGACAGAATGGAGGCGATCAGCCAGACCGACCGTACTGCCAACCAAAGCATTAGAATGATTGCGCTGCTCGCGAGCACAGCGATCAAGCCGGCGCGCTGCACCAGAGTCGCGAATTCCTCATCCTGTAACGGCACCGAACCTGTCAGGCGCACGCGCACGCCATGGGCGTTGTCAAGTTGAAGCGACTTCGCGGCGGTTCGGATCGCGTCGATCGGTAACTTACCGGGTTCCAGTTGGGTAAAATCGAGCGCCGGATCGACCAGGATGAGGTGCCGCAATTCGCCCTTGTCTGGTTCGCGTTCAGCAATCAGCACCCTCCAGGAAAAGAAGGAGGGCTTGTCGGCAGCCAAACCTTGCAAGGCGTCGGCCAACGTCCGAATGGGGATGCGAAGATCCTGCAGCAAGGCCTGACCGCTATTGACGCCTTGAAGGATGAGAGAAAGCGTGTCCGAAAGGCCGCGTATCGACGGATCAGACGCCATGGGTCCGAGAAACGGCTGCGCCTTCACGAGTTGCGCGGTGACAGTCTTCACATCATCGGTCGAAGCGAAGAGCAGCCGATTGTGGTCCCAGAATGGTCCCGCGTCCGGTCGCTGGATCATGTGGAACAAGTTCGGTTGCTCGCTCAGTCGCCCCGTGAGCTTAGCGGCAGCCTGCTCGCTCAGTTCGGGTGTTTGACCGTCGATAACCACAACGATATTGGAACCGTCCGATGGGAACGCCGTGTCGAACGCCGTTTCTTGGACTCGCCAAGCGAGCTTGGGCGACAACAACGCGGAGGTGTCGGTAGTCATCGCGAAATTGTCCACGGCGTAGCGGGTCATCGCTGCGCCAAAGACGATCGCCAGCGTCACGACGAGCAACGCGTGCTGGATGCACGCACTAACGATGCGCGCGATCAGAGAAGACTGCGAGTTTACCCCGCCGGATTCGTTGCTCATTCGCGCCTTGGCCCGTTCTCAAGCTTATAAAGCCTCTTTTCGGCGCGCCAGAATAACTTAGATTCCACCTCTGTTACACCCGTAACCCGAAGTGGTGGAGCGGTAATGAACGGGACACGAGTCCCCCGCATTCTACGAATACGAATTGAATGTGCGCGTGGAACGAAAAGCCTGTCAGGAATTGCAAATGTAGCGAGGACAGAATTCGATGAAATCAGCGCGAAATCGTCGAACTCGAACATTGCTCCAAATCCGGCAGCACTCTATGCCGTCATGGTTTGTTCACGCAGGAGTAGTTGCGATGAAACGGTCGAGACGAATATTGGTCCTCCTTCTCTCCGGTTCGCTTGTGCTGGGAACGCTGCTTGGAGGGTGTGCCAGCGAAGCGGTCCAAGTCGAAGCATCACCGCCGGCTCCGGCAGAGCCGCCCCCGGCCCTATTGCCGCAGCAGTCAACCGAGGAGCTACAGCAACTGGTCGCACCGATCGCACTGTACCCAGATGCGTTGGTTGCGCAGATCCTGGCAGCCGCGGCCTATCCCACGCAAATCGTGGAAGCGGACCGGTGGCTGCAACAACATCCGGATCTGAAAGGGGATGCGCTCGCCAAAGCGGTCGATGCGCAATCCTGGGATCCAGGCGTCAAGGCGCTCACGCAGTTTCCTCGGTTGTTGGCGATGATGGACAAAAATCTGTCCTGGACCTCGTCGCTCGGGGAGGCGTACGTCAACGGGCAACAGAACGTCCTCGACGCGGTTCAGGTAATGCGTCAGCGAGCGCAACAGGCCGGAAACTTGAAGAGCACGCCGCAGGAATCCGTCACAACCCAGGGGAATGCGATCGTCATTGAACCGGCAGATCCGCAAGTCGTGTATGTGCCGGAATACGATCCGTGGGTCGTCTACGGTGATCCGCTCGCATTCTATCCCGGTTGGATTGGGGTTCCGGGCTTCTACTTCGACGGGCCGGGAATCGAGTTCGGCGTGGGAATTGGTATCGGTCTCTTCGGCGGCTTCGGCTGGGGATGGCACAGCTGGGGAGCGGATTGGCACGGACACGGTTTGATTCACGGCGATCACCCGTACTTCTCCCACAGCAGGGAGTTCGGCAATCGCAACGGCTTCGGTGGCGGACGCGCGGGATTCGATCATTCCGCGGGTCTCGGTCATTCCGGTGCCTTGGCACGCGGCGCCTCAATTGATCATGGCGGCGCCGGGTGGGCCACTCATGGCGGCGCTTCCGGCATGCATTCCGGCGCATTCAGCGGCTTCAATCACGGAGGCGACGCGAGGACATTTTCCTCTCGCGGCAGAGCAAGCTTCGGCGGAGGGTTTCATGGCGGTGGGGTTCCCATGGTGGAGGAGGTCATCGATGAAAGATGCTAGGACACGGTCAAGTCGACCGAACGGAGGTTTGAAATGATGCACGTAGCGAAGTGTAGGTTCGAAAGGCGTCATCTTGCCCGGATCAATCGTAACCGCCGCGCTGGTGATGTGCGCGCTGCTCGTGGCGGGGCCGGTGAAACTGTGTCTGGCTGCACCATCGGGGCAAGCAACCTTTGCATCGCCCGACGATGCCAGCCGCGCTCTGGTTACTCGCCGTCCAAGACCATGACGAGCGGACGGTGACAGAAGATTCTCGGCGGAGGGAGCGGAATTCATCAGCTCCGATGACAAAGCGGCGGACAGTCTCGATCGTGAACGCTTCGTTCAGAAGTATCAGGAAATGCACCGATGGGTCCGCGAGTCCGGCGGAATCGAGACTTTGTACATCGGTGCGGAGAACTGGCCTTTCCCGGTTCCTCTCGTGTCACGCAACGGCGTCTGGCGATTCGATTCGAAAGCCGGGTTCGATGAGATCCTCTTCCGGCGGATCGGCGAGAACGAAGTGACGGCGATCGGCATGTGCGACACGCTGGTCACGGCGGAAACACATCCGGGAACAAACAGCGAGGCGGATCGCCTCGTCGAAGACCCTGCTTCCCCACGTACAGGATGCGAGTAAACCGATTGCCTTCCACGGCTATTACTTCCACATCCTGCCGAGCTCGAGCGGCGGATTTGCCGCCATCGCTTATCCTGTCGTGTACCGCTCCTCGGGAGTGATGACTTTCATCGTCACTCAGGATTTCGGGGTGTCTGAAAAGGATCTCGGACCGTATACGGCCACGATCGCGGCAGCGATGACCGCCTACCACGCTGATGCTACGTGGACGCCGGTCGAGGCGAGGCCTTGATGAGTCACGTGCCTTACGTGATGAGTGGATTGGCAGTGGAACATTCGAAGTCAGAACGAGGAGCAAGCCATGAACGTTACATTCAAAAGGCGAAATTTGATCATCTGGGCCGGCCTTGCACCGGCAGTCTGCGGATTGGCCTCTTTCGCCCCCCGAGTCGACGCGGCGAACGCCGGCAGGGCGCGCCGAAATCGTTTTTTATTCGATGTTGATTCTAGTTATTTATTATAACATATTGATTGTTATTACAATAACAATGAGAGGCGGCGAATTGTCGATCTAAGTCTCCCTGGAAAACAATATTTTATGTAGCGTGGGAGACCGATATGACTTCAACGCTCCAGATCCTTGTCTTGCTGCTCGTCGTAATTGTGGCTGTCGCCCTCGCGGCAAAGCGGTTGCAGATTCCGCCGGCGATTCTCCTGGTCCTAACTGGCGTTGTCCTGGCTCTCATCCCCGGACTTCCGCCCGTGAATCTCGCCCCCCATTTCGTCCTTCTGTTCGTGCTTCCGCCGATTGTCTATTCCTCCGCGGTCGCCATGAGCTGGCGGGATTTTCGATTCAATCTTCGACCGATTTCACTACTTGCTATCGGATGTGTGCTGTTCACTACGATTGCCACTGCAGCGGTGACCCATGTGCTCTTGGGTTTCTCTTGGAGTGCGGGGTTCGTTTTGGGGGCCGTTGTCTCACCTCCAGACCCAGTGGCACCGCTGTCCATAGCGCGCAAACTGCAACTTCCGAGACGACTGTTGGTGGTCCTCGAGGGTGAAGGGCTCGCCAATGACGCCAGCGCACTCATTCTCTATCGGTTCGCGGTCGCCGCGGTCGGCGTGAGCACGTTTTCATTGACCCTGGCCGTAGGTACGTTCGCCACAATCCTCCTCGGCGAGATGCTGTGGGGCGTCGGGGTCGGGTGGCTGATGCTGAGATTAAGGCGCTGGGTGCAGGATCCACGCATCGAAGTCACGCTCTCGATCTTCACGCCGTTCTTGGCCTATTGGCCTCCCCAGTCCCTGGGCGGCTCCGGCGTGCTCGCCACTGTGACCGCCGGGCTCTACATCAGCTGGAACGGTCTGAGGCTAATCAGTGCGGCGACCCGACTGCAGGGCATATTTTTTTGGGACTTCCTGATGTACCTGACTGAAGGGTTTGTGTTTCTGATCACCGGTCTGCAGGCGCGCACTCTGATTGCCGGTATCCGCGGCGATTCACTGCGTGAACTTGCCGTTTCTGCGGCTGTCGTATGCGGTGTCGTCATATTGGCACGCTTCGTTTGGATGTTCCCCGCTACGTATCTACCTCGATGGCTAATTCCCTCGGTGGCACGTAACGACCCTGCCCCGCCGTGGCAGTGGCCTTTTGCTCTCGCGTTCACCGGCGTGCGCGGAATCGTATCGCTCGCCGCCGCGCTCGCGATTCCTCTGACGACAGAAAGCGGCGCGCCATTCCCCGATCGAGAGCGAATCCTTTTCTTGACGTTCTCCGTCATTCTAGTGACTCTGGTCGGACAGGGTCTGATGCTGCCGTCCGTGATTCGCGCGCTGGG
>CAWCYX010000016.1:0-209084 GCA_963799885.1 uncultured Gammaproteobacteria bacterium
ACGAACCGCACTGCCACGCTGCGCCCTCGCCATGCATTGCAGGCATATCCTCGAGTGAATCAAGTTATGCGTGTCAAGCTATTGATATAAGTGACTATATAACTACCTATCGCCCACTATAGCCATTGCAGCGCGCCCGAACGGAACAGCCGTCGAACGTTAGCTCTCGACGGCTGCCCCGCGTATGGCGGCAACTCATCTTCAACCCTCGACTTTCGCCTTCGGACGGTCATCTCCCGCGGATTTCTCCTTGTGCCAATGGCCTTCTTTGTCTTCATACGAGATGACAGTCGCTTCCCCCGGCTCCCCCTGCTCTCTCGCCGCCAGCTCCGCGGCTTTGTGCGCCTCGTCATGGGTCCGGAAGGCTTCGGAGAATGTCTCATCGACCTTGTACGCCCAACCTCCATCGTGTCGAACGATTTCATAAGTAATCTTGCTCATGCTAACTCCTCATATGTCGACCGCTACCCGCTACTATAGCCCTCAGTACGTGGGCCGGGTCACGTACGGCGATCTAGGGCGTTTTACATCCAGAAACCTGCCGAGACCACGAATTTTATTGCGGCGACACGCAAGGAGAATTGACCCCTGAATCGGATTCCATTTCGCGTTCATCCGATGCTTGCTATCTAGGAACGGAAAGGTTCGCACGCGCCGATTTCCACGAATTGCAGCGGCCATTGCAAATCTTCATCCCCAAACCTTGATTCTCGATGGCGAAGTTGTTGGTTTCCCGGTTTCAGCTCCTTCAACAGGACAACGGTGACGCGGTGTATGCCGTCTTTGATTGCCTTTTTCACGATGGCAAGGATCTGCGGCAAGAACGGCTTTCTGTGCGCCGCGCGGTAATGAAGACTGCGATCGGTTCGAGCCGGACGCTGATCCCGTCTCATAGACTTTCTGCCAATGGCCTCGATGCATTCCGTACAGCGAAGCGGCGTGGATACGCGGGATTGGTCGCGAAAGATCCTTCCAGTCCTTACGTGGAAGCGCGCTCCACCAAGTGGCTGAAGGTGAAGGTCCATCAAGAAGAGGAGTTTGTGATCTGCGGATATACCAAACCCGCCGGCGCGCGGCAGCATTTTGGAGCCCTGCTCCTCGGTGCCTACAGCAAGAACAAGCTGCACTACGTCGGCAAGGTCGGAACAGGCTTCGATGAGTCCACGCTTGCTGCGCTATACAAGAGATTCCAACGATTGGTGAGATCGAAAGTCGGGCTGATTGACCCCCCGCGAACGAAGGGTGTGGTGTTGATCTCGCCAAAGCTCGTCGCCCAGATCTCGTTCCAGGAGTGGACGGCGGACAGAAAGCTCCGCCAGCCGGTATTTCTAGGTCTGCGCAACGACAAAAGCGCCCAAGACGTGCTCTTGCCGGGATCCACCGTGTGAATAAGAACAAAGTTGCGGGCCAGCGCCGGATGCGAGACGCTGAACCGGCCTCTCGTCAGCACTTCAATGATGCGAGGTCACAGCTCTTCCGCCCTCATTTCAGTGCATGTGACAGATACGGCAGCAACAAGCCCTGCTCGCTACTGGCGATGTAGGGGCGGCCGGCGGGAAACAAGCTTGGAATATCGACCACTTGCAATAGCACCCACAGTCGCATGAAACGTTCGCGATAACGCACCCGACTGCCGCGTTTTTCCAAAATCGCATTGTTGCCTTTCAAAAAGGGACGCATTGCGGCGCCCACCGAGCTGTTGTTCTTGAAGCCCGCGAATCGAATGAAAGAATCGGTGGAGGTCTCTTCATCTTCCCGGATAGCGGTGGCAAATAGGACGCGCCGCTGTGCGGGAGTGGCTGATTCAAGGATCAGTTCGCCCCGCCGGCTCACCTCGGCGAGGAGTGCCGAAAATGCCCGTTTGAGCTCCTCTTGCCCCAAGCGTCCGGGCGTCGATTGTGTCCACAGGTGATAGGCGAGCTGCTGCTGGTCATTCGGCGACTCCCCGGCCAAGGCAAAAATCGCCTGCAGGGTGTCCACGGACGGTTCGCGTTTACCGCGTGCGAATTGCTCCTTCAAGAATCTCGCCATGTCCGCTTGGGGGATCGGCCCCACATCGAGAATCGTCGCGGATTGGTAAAAATGACTGCGCTCCGCGGTGAAGAGCTCGAGCATCGAACCCCGGGCACTGCCCGGCGAAGAGGTAGGCGACGCGGGTGTGACGCTGGATTTCGGCACGCAGCACCCCGAGCAAATGGCGCGACTCGCGCTCATCAAGATTCTCGACGATCTCCTGGAACTCATCGAAGAACACCGCCAGCGGCCGCCAACGACTCGCCCGCTCGATAGCGTCCATGGCGCGAATCACGGTAGAAGCTTTTGGCTTAGTCTTGGCGCTCACCGACAAAATTCCATGCAAGCTCACATTCACTTCGCTGATGAAGGCAAGCGCCTCTTTCAGTGGTTCCGGTAAATGCTTGGTGAGCGCCCGATGCGCCTCGAGCGTCGTCGAGACCCGCAGTAACAGCCGGTCGATGAAGTCCTCGACGGAGTCGAGGCCTCGCAGATCAACCGCCACAAGGACCCGATCCGGCCGGGTCAGCGTATGCTCGACCAAGCTCGATTTACCCATACGCCGCTCACCCAGGAGTACGATTCGTTGCTGATGAACGGCCGCCTCGAGTACGCTCGACTCAAGCTGTGGGCGCGAACAAAAGGACTTACCAGGGATCAGAACCTGGCCATAGACAAAGGGATTGGAAATCGCCGCAGCAGTACTCATGGCATCACTTGTGGTCCAACACTAATCAGTGTTAAATTTAACACTACTATGTGTTATTTGACAACCGTAGAAGAGGCGGCCTTCGACAGGTCCGCCTAATCGGCCGCTTTGCGCGGTGAGCCATTTCCTACGTCAGGCGGTGTTGATGGCTGGCTGTGTCTCGGCGTGCCCTTGGGCACTCTGCTCTCCAGCTAAGGAGCACCGGGGGAAATTCAAGAACGCGATACCACCAGCGCTCTCATTTTCGCTGCAATTTCCAGTTGCGGAGCACTCATGAACACATCCATCAACGACAGGTATGTAAACGGTGAGCCCAGGGAGCGCGCTGAGGCCGGAGAACGCAATCTGACGACAGCCGATTTGGCCGCCACCACGCAAGCCGGAAAAGAGGAGCAGGCGCTCGCCCCGCTCTTTACCGAGGACGCGGCCAAGATGTTCCGTTCTCGATGGGATATCGTACAAAAAGGCTTCGTCGATGACCCTCAAGAAGCCGTTCAGGCCGGGGATGAACTGGTCGCCCAAGTCATCAAGAGTTTGGCAGAGAGTTTTTCCGAACAACGCTCTACGCTTGAAGGGGAACTCAATCAGGCGGATCGGTCCTCTACTGAAAATCTACGATTGGCCCTGCGACGCTATCGATCCTTTTTCGAGCGGCTTCTCGCCATTTGACACAGGCGGAGTCTCCGGAACGTGCAGCAACCTTGCGGCGATACAATCCGTTCAATCCCTCACATCCGCTCGGGCCGGCCGGCTGCCCTGGTACTTGCCGCGATGAGTATTTGTCTTTTGGCTGCATGTGTATCGCCAAAATATAAACGGGCCGACAAGAACGTGGCGCCCGTGCCGCTCAACGTGAAGTTTCCGTCTGCGCCGCTCGAAGCCTCGCTCTCCACTGAGATCAGCGACGGCGGCCCTGGGTCGTGGAAGCGGGAAGCTTTTTGGGACGAATACGTGGTGACCGTAGAAAACCACGGCGATCAAGCGCTAAACGTCACCTCAGAGACGTTGACGGACTACGAAGGCGTGCCAAGGCCTGCCGGAAGTGACCCCTGGGCGCTGGAAAAAGAGAGCAAAACCTTGGAGCGGCGCTACCGTGACGCGGGAGTCGCCTTTGCTCGAATGGCCGGGCCGCGCGTCATTGCCACCACCGCGGAACCAGGGATCGTCGCAAGTGCCGGCATCGGGTCGACAGGCGCCGCGGCCGCAGCCACGGCAACCGCAGTAGCGCTACCCGCCTACGGCTTGACGGTTTTGGGGATCAATATGCACAACAAAAAGGCCATCAAGAAAGAGTTCGATCGGCGGCGACTCCCGCTTCCCTTGACGCTCGGACCCGGGGAAACTCGCACCGGCAGCTTATTTTTCCCGATGATTCCGAATCCACAAGCTTTGACCTTGGGCTGGACGGGCACCGCCGGCGAGGGGGACACTACACTCGATTTGCATTTTCTCGAAGGACTGCACGTCACCGGCGCAGGAAGCGACCGGCCGCCTTCGTCAACGGCCTCAACAAGCAATCCATCACCTGACCCTCACTAGAACTGACGAACCAACGGAGACAGACGATGGCCAAAAACGTAATTTGTCTTTGGTATGACGGCGAAGCAGAAGCCGCCGCCAGGTTCTACGCTCAAACCTTTCCAAACAGCGCCGTGACAGCGGTTCACCACTCCCCGGGCGACTACCCGGATGGCAAACAGGGACAGGTGCTCACGGTCGAGTTTACGGTACTCGGAGTGCCCTGCCTGGGCCTCAATGGCGGGCCGGCGTTCAAGCACTCTGAAGCCTTTTCATTTCAGATCGTCACCGACGACCAGGCCGAGACGGACCGCTACTGGAACGCCATCGTCTCAAACGGCGGCAGCGAGAGTGCGTGCGGATGGTGCAAGGACAGATGGGGTTTGTCCTGGCAGATCACCCCGCGGACGCTGCTGGACGCAACGACCGATCCGGACCGTGCGGCCGCCAAGCGCGCGTTCGAGGCGATGATGAAAATGAAAAAGATCGACATTGCCGTCATCGAAGCGGCACGGCGCGGATCTGCTCGCGCTTAGACGGGAACCGAAGACTGTGCGATATGTTGCCGCGATACCCTCTCGAAAGGATCCGACGCCTCACGCCGGTCTCGAAAGCGCCATGCCGATCGCCCGGCCGTTGACGATCAAGGCGCCGATCAGCGAAGCTACTGCGGCGGCCAGGGCACCGTAGGTGGTCACGCCCAGCGCGCAAATCAGCACGACCGCCACGGCGCCGGATCCGACAGCGACACCGATCCGCCGTGCATTCCACTCGACCACCGCGTGCCGCACCGCCGGACGACCGACGCCATTCGCCCACTGCACCCCCAGAAGAAGCGCATACACCGTCAACTGCGAATCGTAAGGCTTCCCGTAGAGCGCCAGGGTTTCCGGCGCCAGCAGCAAGAGCGGCACCACGAACGCTGAGCTGTAGACCAACGCCGCAGCGAGCTGCCTGAGCAGCAGGCGCCGCGGCGCCTGGACCGGCTGCGTAGCCATCAATGTTTCGCGGCCGCCTGTCAGGTTCAATGCCGGTAGAAACATATCGACGATCAGTGCCGTGCGCGCGGCCACGGCATATTGCGCCATTGGCGTCGGCGGCGCCCAGACGGCCAGCACGCACAGAGGCCCCCACAGCAGCAACCCGCGCGCAAGGCCGATCAATTCCCGCGAGTCAACTCCTTGCAATGCTTCACGGCAAATCCGCAGACGGCCCGCGCCTCGCGCGACCGGGAAGGCACGCCAGGCGAGCGCCGCCGCCACTCCCGCAGAAACGAGGCTCCCGAGGAGGAACGCCCAGGAGTAGAGCGCGAGCGACGCGTCGGAAGGTGCGAGCACCACCGCAAGCAGCATCGAGAGGTTTACGGCATAGGCGGCCACGACGATGCCGAGCGTCCGATTGGCCGCGCGCAGCGCCTCGCCCAACAAGCTGGACAGGCTGACGCAGGGGACGGCGAGCACGAAGGGCAGATAGGTCTGCAATATGGTTTGCAGCTGCGGCGCCTGGATATCCAGATCGGCCGTCACGACCAAGAGAACTGCACACACGAGACTGGAGCGGAGCAGCATCCGCCGCGCGAGTTGCCTCAGTAGTACTCCATTGGGAATGTCGGTGATTGTGGCGCGCCGCCCGATGATATGCTGCGCGATGTAGATCTCGTACTTGCCGCGCAAGAGCGTGCTCAAGCCCAGGGCGATCACGAACCCGCGAAAGTAAATCCCCGCCTCCTCCGGTGTCAGAGCCCATACCACCGCCCATGTCGCCAGAATCTGGAGCGCCGCGCCTAGAAGGCGTAGCAACAGCTCTCCGATCCACGAATGCGCAGCGGTGGTGGGATACTCGCCCCCGGCTGCTGTCGTCTCCGCCATGCCAATTCCCCTTTCGCCAGCGTGAACGATACACCCATGCAAGCCCTAGTTCGAAGCGGACGGGCCCGCATGCGTGGGTATGCCCTCAGAACTCGAAGGCTCAAGGGTCGCCTGCGCAGCCGCGGCGTGCTCCAGCAGTCCTCCACCCAGGGCCTTGTACAACGTCACGAGGTTTTGCAGGCGCAAGAGCCGTACGGTCTGCAACTGCTGCTGGGCGCCATAGAGCGTGCGCTGCGCGTCGAGCGCGCTCAAATAGCTGTCGACGCCGCCTCGGTAGCGCATGTCGGCCAGCCGATAGGCCTTCTCCGATGCCGTCACGAGAGCTTGCTGAGCCGCGAGCTGCTCATCGAGCGTACCGCGGGCGACCAGCGCATCTGCAACCTCGCGGAAGGCGGTCTGAATCGCTTTCTCGTACTGCGCGATCCCGGTGTCGCGAGCGAGCTTGGTCGCCTGGAGGTTGGCGACGTTGGCACCGCCCGCAAAGATCGGGACACTGATCTGCGGGGAGAAGGTCCAGGCGCGCGATCCGCCCTTGAACAAGCCTGACAGCTGCGTGCTTTCGGTGCCGAAATTGCCGGTGAGCGAGATGGCGGGCAGGAACGCCGCACGCGCCGCGCCGATCTCTGCGTTGGCGGCCATGAGCTGATGCTCGGCGGCGAGCACATCGGGCCGGCGCACCAGCACGTCTGAAGGAATGCCCTCCTCGAGTTCGGCCACCATGTTTCCGCGGTCCAGGCCGCCGGAAAAATCGATGCCGTCCGGTATCGGCGCGCCGAGCAAAAGCTGCAGCGCATCGCGGTCCTGAGCCAGCTGCCGGTTGTACTGAGCGAGGTTGGCGCGTGCCGTGTCGACCGTGCTCTCGGCCTGGCGCAGCGCGAGCTCGGTGCTCGTGCCGCCGCTGAACAGCTTCTGCGTCAGCGCGTAGGAGTCTTCCTGGCTCTTCAATGTGTCACGGGTGATATCGAGCAGCGTCTGATCGGCGAGTACCGTGACGTAGGCGGTGGCGACTTCGGCCACCAGGGTGAGCTGCACACTGCGCCTGGTTTCGCCGGAGCTGAAGTACTGCTGCAGGGCTGCATGGCTGAGACTGCGGATGCGGCCGAAAAGGTCCAGCTCGTAATTCGTGAAGCCGACTCCGACGTCATAGGTGTGCAGGGTAATCCCGCCGGTCGGCAGGGGGCTGGCCCCTGCCCCGCCTGCTCCGGCGCTGGGAAATTCAGCCGCCAACACACCGAGGGGAATGTGCTGCACCTGCTCGACAGCGCTCGCATCGACGGTCGGAAACAGCGGGCGCGCTGGATGCGGTATTGCGCCTGAGCGCTTTGCACATTCAGAGCCGCGACGCGCAGGTCGCGATTGTTGGTGAGCGCCAGTGCGATCAGCTGCTGAAGCTGCGGATCGGGAAAGAACTCGCGCCAGCCGATGTCGGCGGCGGCCGTGCCGCCCGCTGTGCCGCCTTCGAGCGCCGGCACAGGCGCGGGCGGGCGCTGATAATGCGGCTCCAAGGTACAGGCGCCGAGGAATGTGGCCACCGCCGCGGCGAGGAGACAGGTGCTTCTGCAAGCCATCCTCAGCTCTCCGAAGCCGGCGCGGGGGTCTGCGGCGGCAGCGCGGGCGTCTCTTGCCTGCGGCGATCGCCGAACACCGAGCGGACGCTGACGAAGAACACCGGCACGAGGAACACCGCGAGCACGGTGGCCGTCAGCATGCCGCCGATCACGCCGGTGCCGATGGCGATGCGCCCGCCGGCGCCCGCCCCGGTGGCGATCGCCAGCGGCAACACGCCCAGGACGAAGGCCATCGAGGTCATGAGGATCGGCCGCAGGCGCTGGCGCGCCGCTGCGACCGTCGCCTCGATCAGATGCATGCCGCGCTGGTGGTTTTCCAACGCGAACTCCACGATCAGGATCGCGTTCTTGGCCGACAGTCCCACGGTGGTGAGCAGGCCCACCTGGAAAAAGACGTCGTTACCGAGTCCGCGCCAGAGCGTGGCGGAGATGGTGCCGATGATGCCGAGCGGCACCACCAGCATCACCGAGAAAGGTATCGACCAGCTCTCGTACAGCGCTGCGAGGCACAGAAACACGACGGTGAGCGAGATGGCGTACAGCGCCGGCGCCTGCGAGCCCGAGCGTTTCTCCTCGAAGGAGAGGCCGGTCCACTCGTAGCCCACGCCCTTGGGCAGCTTCGTCACCGCTGCCTCCATCGCGGCGAGCGCATCTCCGGTGCTCCTGCCGGGCGCGGGGGCGCCCAGGAATTCCAGCGCGGGTGTGCCGTTGTAGCGCTCCAACTTGGGCGAGCCCACGATCCAGTGCGCCGAGGCGAAGGTCGAGAAGGGCACCATTTGACCCGCGCCGTTGCGCACATACCAGAGGCCCAAGTCCTGCGGCAGCATGCGCGAGTCGGCATCGCCCTGCAGGAACACGCGCTTGACGCGGTTGCGGTCGACGAACTGGTTCACAAAAGCCGAGCCCCAGCCGGCGCCGAGGGCATCGTTGATGTTGCCGATCGCAAGGCCGAGCGCGCTCGCCTTTTCCCAGTCGATGTCGAGCTTGTACTGCGGCTCATCATCGAGGCCGTTCGGCCGTATCATGCCGATCGCCGGGTCCTTGCTCGCCATCCCCAGTAGCTGACCGCGCGCCTGCATCAGCGCCGCATGGCCGATGTTGCCGCGGTCCTCCAGCTCGAAGTCGAATCCCGTGGCGTTCCCGAGTTCGAGCGCGGCCGGCGGTGCGAACGCGACCACGAACGCTCCCCGGATCTGGTGGAAGTGCTGATTGGCGCGCCCCGCCAGGGCAAACACGGAGTTCTTTGCCCCCGGGCGCTCCGACCATTCCTTCAGGCGGACGAAACCGAGGCCGGCGTTCTGCCCGTGGCCGCCGAAGCTGAAACCGTTGACGGTGAACACGCCGCTCACGAGATCTTTCTCATCCTTGAGGAAGTAGTCGCGCACCTCATCGAGGGCGCGTTGCGTGAGCTCACTGGCGGCGCCGGGCGGTGCAGACACCTGGACGAACAAAATACCCTGGTCCTCATCCGGCAGAAAGGATCTCGGCACGCGCACGAACAATAGGCCCATCACCACCACGATGACCCCATACACCAAGAAGTAGCGCCGGGTGCGCGCCGTGACGTGAGTAACCCCGCGCTCGTAGCCGCGATTCATCCGGGTGAAGCCGCGATTGAACCAGCCGAAGAACCCTCGCTCGCGCTCGTGGGCCTCTGCCACCGGCGGCCTGAGGAGCGTCGCGCACAATGAAGGCGTGAAGATCAGCGCCACCATGACCGACAGAGTCATGGCCGAGACGATGGTGATGGAGAACTGACGGTAGATGACACCCGTAGAGCCGCCGAAGAAGGCCATGGGCAGGAACACGGCCGATAGCACCAGGGCGATGCCGACCAGCGCGCCCGTGATCTCGCCCATCGAGCGTCGCGTCGCATCCTTCGGTGAGAGCTTCTCCTCCTCCATCACGCGCTCGACGTTCTCCACGACGACGATCGCATCGTCCACCAAGAGGCCGATGGCGAGCACCATGCCGAACATGGTCAAGCGTGTTGATCGAGAATCCCGCGGCGGCGAGTACGCCGAAGGTGCCCAAGAGCACCACGGGGACGGCGATGGTTGGAATCAGCGTGGCGCGGAAGTTCTGCAGGAACAGGTACATCACCAGAAACACCAGCACAATCGCCTCGAAGAGCGTCTTCACGACCTCATCGATGGAGACGCGCACGAATGGCGTGGTGTCGTAGGGATAAATGAGCTTGAGGCCCGGCGGGAAGAACGGCGCCAGCTTGTCCATCGTAGCGCGCACTGCGTTGGCGGTGTCCAGAGCGTTCGCGCCTGTAGCGAGCTTCACCGCCAGGCCCGCCGCCGGCTTGCCGTTGTACTCGGTGTGGATCGAATAGCTCTCGGCGCCGAGGCCGATGCGCGCAACGTCCCGGAGCCGCACCTGCGAGCCGTCGGTGTTCACCTTGAGCAGCACGCGGCCGAACGCCTCCGCACTGGTGAGGCGTTCGGGGCCGATGATGGTGGCGTGGAGGCGCTGTCCCCTCACGGAGGGGAGCCCCCCCAGCTCCCCGGCAGGAACCTGCAGGTTCTGCACCTGCAGCGCGTTATTGACGTCCGTCGGTGTCAGCCCATAGTTATTGAGCTTCACCGGATCCATCCAGATGCGCATCGCGTACTGGGTACCGAATAGCTGGTAGTCACCGACCCCGGGTGTGCGGCTTACCGGATCCTGAACGTAAGAGGCGATGTAGTCGCTCACGTCCTCGCTCCCCATCGAACCATCGCTCGAGTAGAAGCCGACGACGAGCAGGAAATTGCGGGTGGCCTTGGCGACGCGCAACCCCTCCTGCTGCACCTCGATCGGCAGCAGCGGGGTGGCGAGCTGCAGCTTGTTCTGCACTTGTACCTGGGCGATGTCGGGATTGGTGCCCTGCTCGAAGTAGAGCGTGATGGTCATGCTCCCATCGGCATCGCTTTCGGATCCGAAATAGAGCAGGTGATCGATGCCGCTCATCTGCTGCTCGATGACCTGCGTGACGGCGCTTTGCACGGTGTCGGCCGAGGCACCGGGATAGGTCACCTGAATGGAGATGGCAGGCGGGGCGATGCTCGGATACTGCGCGATGGGCAGCGTCGTGACGGCGAGGGCCCCCATCAGCATGATGACGATGGCGAGTACCCAGGCAAAAACCGGGCGGTCGATGAAGAAGTTGACCATGGCCGGCGCCTATTTTGCGGAATCCTGAGCGGTCGCGGGTTGCGGCTGCGCCGTCTTCTCATCCGGCGGCCGGTACTGCTCGGGCACCACCTTGGCGCCGGGCTTCGCCGACTGGATCCCCTCGACGATGACGCGGTCCCCGGGCTTGAGCCCCGACGTCACCAACCATTGATCGCCGATAGCGCGATCGGTCTCGAGGGTCCGCAGCTCGACGGTATTGTCCGGACCCACCAGGAGTGCATTGGGCGCGCCTTTCTGATCGTGACTGATGCCCTGCTGCGGCGCCAGCACGGCGCCCTGACGTACGCCTTCCTGGATCTCTTCGCGCACGAACATGCCCGGAAGGAGGACCCGCTCGGGATTAGGCAGCAGTGCGCGCAGCGTGACCGAGCCCGTGCCCGGGTCCACCGTCACCTCGGAAAACTCCAGGGTGCCGGGGCGAGCGTAGTCGCTGCCATCTTCCAGCCGTACCCGCACCTGGGCCTGTCCCGCCTCGTTTTGCTTGAGCAGTCCCGCGGCGGCTTCCCTTTTCAAGCGCAGCACGGTCGTGGTTGGTTGGGTCACATCCACGTACACCGGGTCGAGCTGTTGGACGGTGGCGAGCGCGGTGGCTTGATTGGCGGTGACCAGCGCCCCTTCCGTGATCAACGAGCGGCCGATGCGGCCCGTGATCGGAGACAGCACTCTGGTGTAGATCAGATTGATGCGTGCGGTTTCCACCGCCGCCTGCGCCTGTAGGTGCGAGGCCACGGCATTGTCGTAATCCTGCTTGCTGACTGCATTCGCTTCGACCAGCGGTTTGTAGCGCTCCGCGAGTGCCCGGGCGGAAGCCGCCGCCGCGACGGCGCTGTCGTAACTGGCCTGGTAAGGCGCCGGGTCGATCTGGTAGAGCTGCTGCCCTGCCTTGACGTCGCCGCCCTCGACGAACAGCCGCTTCAGAATGATACCGTTGACCTGCGGTCGCACGTCGGCAGTACGGTAACCGGCCACGCGTCCGGGAAGCTCGGTGGTGATGGGCACCGCCTGAGCTTGCACGGTCACCACCGAGACTTTCGGCGGTGGCGGGGTCGGCGGCGGGGCCTTATGCCCACAGCCGGTGAGGAGCACAATCGCCAGCACGCCGAGGCGCATGGCAATGCCTGCACCGAGACGGCCGCCTATCACAGGGAGCACGACATGGAGACCATCTCAGCTACTTCTTCGCTGTATCGCGCGTGATTTTCTTCTAGAAGCACACCCTGGAATATCGACGCTGGAGCGCGCTCGGTTGTCAGAAAGTTCTGACACCGTCAGCAGCTTCCCCAAGATCGGGGCCGCCGTTCCAAGCTTATGCGAATGAAACGAGGTCTTACGTCCACAGCCCCGCCGCAGCTCGGACGCAACAACGGCCAGGCTTAAACACTTAATGTAATTTCATCTTTTAATGTATAACTATATGAATGATAATTCATCATGGGCGCCATGGACGCTTAGGATCCCCGAGATCATTCGTCAGCCAAGTTTCATCATTACGCTGATTGGCCTCGCCCTATTGGCCGGCTGCGGTAGGCGTGGCTCGGACTCTCAGTCCGCTCCACAGACCACCAATGGCAGTGATGAGATGACCGTAAATCTCTACATATGGGCTGGTTATTTGGCACCGGACACCCTCGCAGTTTTCGAGAAGCAGACGGGCGTCACCGTGCGTACCTCGTATTTCGATAACCTCGAGACGCTCGAATCTCGGATGCTGACTGGACACAGCGGCTACGATGTTGTTGTGCCGACCGGCGTATTCATCCAACGACAAATTCACAGCGGCACCTATCTGGCCCTCGACAAAACAAAGCTGCCGAATCTCGCGAATCTCAACCCTGCAATCACTGCGCAGGTAGCCCTCTATGACCCAGGGAACACCTATGGAGTCGCGTTCATGTGGGGAACAGTCGGCATCGGCTATAATCAGCAAATGCTGGCGCAGGCTCTATCCCACGCTCCGCGCGATAGCAGCCGCTTAATCTTCGACCCCACGTTCGCCGCGAAGTTGGCCAAGTGCGGAATCAATATCATGGACGATCCTCTCGGAGTGGTGCGCGTGGTGCTCGGATATCTGGGAAGAAATCCGAATGCGCCGAATCCGCAAGATTTTGCCGACGTCGAAACGGTCTTGAGTAAAATCCGGCCCTACATACGCAACATCGACACGTCTGGCGACATCGAAGCGATGGCAAACGGTGATGTTTGTGTCGCACTCGCCTACAACGGCGATGTCGTCCAGGCTCGCAAACGCGCGAAGGAGGCGAAGAATGGCATTGAAATAGGATTCGCAATTCCTGAGGAAGGCACCTTCCTTTGGTTTGACATGCTGGCCATCCCGAGGGACGCACCGCATCTCAAAAACGCCTACCTGTTAATCAACTACCTCTTGAACCCGCAGGTCATCGCGAACATTTCCAACGTCACCGGGTTTGCCAACGCAAATTCAGCCGCGACGCCGCTCCTTGATACATCAATTGCCTCGGACAGTGCCATCTACCCGACGCCGGATCTGCAGCAGCGACTGTTCGTACCGATACAGCCTTCTCCCGAGCAAACGCGCACCATCACGCGGATCTGGCAGAACTTCAAGACCGGGCAGTAGCGGCGCCAGGATATATCCCTCTTCGTATCTTGGGACTTTCACCAATTAACATTTGGTACATTATGTCCAGATACAATATCATCCGGCGTCTCCGCGGCGTTTTTGCGGACGGCCGCACGGTAAAATAGACGATCTTGAGATCCAATGTTCGAGAAAGCCGGCGGCGCACGTCACACTGAGCAATCTAACCAATGGAATAGGTGCCTAACAACTGCATGAACAATTCGAATTCGCCCTCTAACCCCACGTCACCACGTGCCACCCTCAAGCTAAAAGTGGGCGCCCGAAAGTCGGCAAGAGAGAGCAAGACACCACCTCTTGCGAAGCCGCAGAGCAAGGCGAACCTGAAGCCTGGCGCTCACTGGTCCGACGAATACAAAGAGCGTATGCAGGCCGACATGGACAGACTTCTCCGATAGAGGGACAGTCTTTCTTCGATGCGCCGGACCGTTCGGCCGTGCTCCGCTAGGCTAGTCTGCTCCGCCGCGTCACCGTTGCGGTCGTTCGACCCCAATGGGAAGTGTGGCCACGCGACCCAGTTCGCCGCTTGCGAACCGCCGGGGGTCGCGTAAGTAATCCAACATCATGTCGGTGGCATCGGCGCCCCAAAATAGTTCGCTGCCGATGACGAATGACGGCACGCCAAACACGCCGGCGGCCACAGCCCTCTCGCCGTTACGTCTGAGTTCTTCCTTGACCCTCGGGTGGTTGATTCTCGCGTCTGGATCGGCGATTCCGATCCGCTGGCAAAGCTCGCTCCAACCTGCCGCATCATCGATGGATTTTCCCTCACGCCAGATATGCCGGAAGATTGTTCGTATGGACCCGATGTCGTTCCCTGCCGCGATGGCCAGGCGCAGTGCTTTGATCGGATTGAAGGGGTGAACCGGCGGAAATTTCATTGGCACACCCTGCCGCTCGGCAAGCCACTGTACAAACCGATAAGTAAAGCGCCGCTTTTCTGGGATCTCAGCCGGTCCCTTGTGCCCCCAATGATTCAAAAGTCCAGCGAACAACACGGGACGAAACGTCAAATTCACGTCCGACGGCAATCGGTCGAAGGCCTCAATCTGAAGATAAGAAAATGGCGAGATGAAATCGAAATACCACTCAATCGATTTCATAATCCAGGTACTCCAAGCGGGTGGCGCGCGCTTCTTTGGAATTGCAGTGTTCCAAATCCAGTTCGCCACGCAGATCAACGTTCAGCATTTACTGCCTACCAAACAACTCGCCGATTTCACGTGGCGCCCAAGTATTGACCGGCACCGTCCACTCTTCGTTGCCGACCGCGCGGGGCGCAAGCCCTGTTCCCCCCTCGCCTGCCGCGACCTCATCTACAAAATCCAAATGATGACCTTCTCGCCAAGGCAGCGTGGAGTGCTCAATCTCCCAGGGGACTGATCCGCCTCGCACACGCCCCGCCGAAAACTCACAATCCAAATACTCCTCGATCTGCGCCCGGCGCGCCTTGGTGAAATCGAAGAGGGCATCAAAGGATGCTGCCGCGGGTAAATCGACGGCTCGATTGCGAACGTAGACGAATTGATTTCCGACGACAACGAGAGTTTTAAGGAGGCGCCCCGTATGCTTTACGCGTATCACCAGGAAGTGACCGTTGCCGCCGGTCGTGGAGCTCCACGATTCGATGTACGAACCATCGAGACCGTGCTCTTGCATACGGGTTCGGGCTGTCCGCTGTAGGCGACCCCTATCCGGAGCGCCATCGGACGGCTGAAACTGAATATCATGATTCCAGGTCGCAATAGGCCCCGATGTCGTCGTCAAGCCGGTGAAGCCATTTTGGCGGGTGAGCAATCGCAGCTGCTGATCCGTCAAGTCGGCGAACGATTTCGCGTTCGGAAAACGCGTTCGATCCTTCGGAATGCGCATATCCGCAAAATAGGTCGAGGTTTGGAGGTAATACACGTCAAGAATATTGGATCTGGCCTTCCCCTCCTGAATCCACTCGCGAGTCCATACGCCGCGCAACCAGTCCGGGACCGCAGCGCTGGAGTCATGAGCAGTCGCGTTCGCCAAATGTGGGGCGTTGCCCGCGGCAGTGCCGAACCCAAGGGAAATTACCAGGGCGAACGCCACGCAGCGTACATCACTACAAAGGCGAATCAGCGAGATAGCTTTTAGAGTCATTGTGAAGAGGTCCCATCGTGCGGAAGGCACGACTCCGAGTCGCATTCTCTCACACCTTGTGTAATACGCGCGCCGGCGAACGCAGCACCATCACTACACCAGCGATCGCAACGACTGCGCCGGGAAAAGCGGTGGGAACCGGCCACTCCTTAAGGATCAATCCAGCAAAGAATGCGGCAAAGAAGGGCGTCGTCACCCCGAGACTGGTCGTCAGCACCGAAGGCAGCCTCGCCGAAGCGACGCCAAAGGCTAAGGTGGGTACCGCCGTCGATACGAGACCCAGGAGCGCCAGGTAAATGAAATCCGACCGAGAAAGGACCAATCCTGGATTCCCGATACTCCAGCACAGGAAAATCGAGCTTAGTATTGCTCCAAGCAAACACCCGCAAACCGTCATCGCAAGCGGATCAAGCGGCCGCTCAGATTGCGCCCGAGCGCGTAGTCCCACCGCGTAGGTGGCCGAAGCGGCGGCCGCGCCGAGTGCTAACAGATAGCCGGACATGCGGTCGGCGCTGAGGTGTCCTTCAGGACTCAGGAAGAGAAGCAGCCCGAGAAACGTGACGCAAGCCCCGATTATCTGCTGCCGAACCGGTCGATCGCCACGTATGAGCTCCAGCACAACGGTAATCACGGGAGCACATCCGATGAGAAGCGTGACTTCGACGACCGGAGCTCGGGCAAATGCTTCTGTCGCCAAGATGTAGTAAGCGCCCATCAACGCGGCCACCGGACTGCGAATCGCGTACCGAAACTCCCGGATGCGATAGACCGCCCACGGGCCAAGTGCGAGAACCGCTATGAATAGGCGGCCCGCGACGATTGCCAATGTCGGTACCTCGTGCAACAGCCGCACGAAGACACCGGTGAGTCCCCAAGTCACGGGCGCCAGCAGGCCCGCGATGAGCGCCGACGACTCCAGATGCTGTCGGGAAGGATGTAATTTAGGTACGCGGTCCACGCGTGCGGTATTCCTGCAGGCACTCTCTCGATGCCAAGCATAACCTATCCACCCGAATGAATGATCGCGGCGTCCCTCCGGCAGGTCTCTGGCCGGGCAACGTAGGCAGTCCGGAGTCCTGGTCGGGCGTTAAGCAAAAGTTAACGACCGTATAGCTTTTCGAGACCCTCGTACATCTGCGGCTGGCACACTGCGGCAACTGACCAATCGTGGATACACAGCGTAAGGAGAGGTGTCATGTTGCCATTTCATAAATTCAACTTGCTGGTGCTTGCGCTGGTTGTAATATCGACACTATCAAACACGGAGTCAGCCGTGGCTGCTGCTCGCGTCGACGAGGCGCCGTCAGTAACTGTGCGGTATCACGACCTCAATTTGAATAGTTCGGATGGGGTAGCGGAATTATACGAGCGAATTCACGCCGCCGCCGTCGTTGTCTGCAAGTCAACGGAAGGAAGTCAGTTCGTGAACCGGGTGTATTGGAGCGAATGGAATGCATGCATTAACCACGCGGAGGCAAATGCCGTGGACGCCGTGCATAACGGGAAGCTGAGCGCCTATCGAAGGGAGAGGAGTCATGGCTGGAAGCTTCGTTCAGTGGCGACACTAATGAGTTCCGTGAGGCATTGATCGTTGTGCCCGTGCTTCATCAGATGCAGGTGTCCGGCAATTGCTACAAAGTCCGACTGGCAGCGCGACAGCTCGGCGTAGAGCTCACACTCAAGGACTACGGGCTTCATGACGGAACCACACGCAAGGTCGATTTTCTCACCAAGAATCCAAATGGCCGCGTTCCGGTACTCGAATTCGAGGATGGACGTACGCTCTCCGAGTCGGACGCGATTCTCTGGTACCTAAGCGAGGATACGTTCCTGTTGCCCGCCGACCGTTGGGGCCGCGCGGAGGTGCTGCAGTGGATGTTCTTCGAGCAATACAGTCACGAGCCCTTTGTCGCCGTGACCCGCTTCTGGCTTTGCTTTGCACCGAAGGAGGAACTCGAGAAGAGGCGCCATCTAATCCCTGAGTGGCATACAAAGGGCAATGCCGCGCTTGGGGTGATGCAGGCTCGCCTTGCACGGCACGACTGGTTCGCCGGCGGCCGCTACTCGATCGCGGACATTGCGCTTTATGGCTACACCCACTGCGCTGCGGACGGCGGATTCGATCTCGCCGCCTATCCGGCAGTCGGCGCATGGCTGAAGCGGGTCGCGAGCGAGCGAGGCCATGTGCCGCTCGAAGTTACCTGGTGACGGCGCAACCGGCGATCGGTGCGCCGCTAGCCCAATTTGGCCTTCATCCGTTCAGATAACTTTGACAGCTGTATTACCATACGTTCGTGTGTGCCCACTCCGATTTCCTCGTTCCCGTCGGCCGCACGAATCGAATATTCGATGCGGCGCCCATCGACGCTGGTCACTTTCGCCTCGCCGGTGATGCGCCGACCAACCGGCGTCACCGCCAGATGACGCACGTCGACGCGAGTGCTGAGTATGCCATCGGCATTGACGCCGCGCTTGTCCGCAGCTGCCCGGTTTATTTTGGCGGCGAGCATACCCCCCAGCGTGCGCGACAGCGGCTCTCTATCTCGGCAACCCCGAATACCCCCGCGGCTTTGTCGGCGGAAACGCTCTCATATTGCACTTCTTCTTCCCGCACTTCGAACACCGCATCCGCTTGGCGACATCGTCCAAACGCGCATCCCAGCCGCAAAGCCCTCCAAGCGTGTGCGGCTCCGTTTTTCGCTCGTGACCACATTCTGAGCATTTGAGCACGAGGGTGTATTGACCAAACTCGTCGCTCAGCTTATCGATATGAAATTCGGACGGCATACGTAAGATTGTCACGAGGCAGCGCGCCGGCGTCCATCCAGTACTCGAGCCCCGAGACCACTGTATAATCGCGCTCGGCCACGGCTTGAACCCTCGCTGCCGTTCGACTTTGCATTGGATCAACTCAGTTCCATCGTAGGGCGCGAGCCACCTTCGGCTTTCAGCTCCGGTTTGTCCGGGTGCTGCCACCGGATCACGGGTCCGGAAGGAGTTCGAAAGTAAGTCCGGAGTGAGCCGTCAGCCGCTGGATCAGGCGGTCGCCGAAAATCATGGCGGGCGTCCAGAAGCCGCCGGGTGTAGCCGTCTTGTCGACGTCGAGCGCGAGGCACGCGGCAGCCTGGCCAAGCATCTTGCCGGTCGAGCCGTAGCCTGGGTCACGGTCGCCCGTGACCTTGGTGCGTATCTGGCGGCCGTCCGCCGTCGTACCGAGGAAGCGAAGGTCGAAGAAGCCCTTGCGCTGCGCCTCGGGGCTCGGACCCTCGCCGGGCTTGGGCAGCACGAAGCGCTCGAGTATCGCGCGCGCCGGACGGATGGCGCCCGCGAGCATGAAGCCGGCGAGGGACGCGGTCATCGCGGTAGCAGCGAGACGACCCTTCAGTAGCGGATAGGTGGTACCTCTTTGCGTGCGAAATACATCCCCGGGGTACTGACGATAGGTGTTGCGAAAGCCGATCACTCGAGTTTGCTGATCCCAATTCAACATGTCGGCAGGAGCCGGTAATACCGCATCGAATGGTCGTGGACAAGTGGAAAGTCCGAGGGCGACACACTGAACCAGTCGACCGCTCGATCCATTGTGGCCCGGGTCGGCGACGGCCGCATGAGAAGCACCAGCGATCAGCAAACTCGACCCGATGAGAACGCGGGAAAACCCGCCCGGCCAATAGTGCTGCAGCATCTCACCATTATGCCAGAGCCCATGCTCGCCATGTAGCACCGACCTCGTGGTCGGTATCTTCGGTGAATGAAGCAGACGCCCCGTCCTCTCCCCGATGTCGGTTCAGTTTCGCTGCCGTGTGGGATCGGCGCGCCACACCCGTGGACGCGCCGAGCTGCCTACTGTTTGGCTACCGAGAGGTCCGCCTTGGCCCTAGCCTTGACCAAGTCGTAGTCGGCATCAGCTTTATCCTTGCAGTCCTTCTGCGCGGCGCCCGACAGTGCATTGCATTGTTCCAAGGCCACATTGTGATCGCCTTCCGCAGCCGTCATTGCGACGTCATAGGTCCCCTTAGCGTCCTTGTTGTTCAAGTCCTTCAACTTGTCATCGACCTTTGCATCGGCCTTTTGCGCGGTCCTGGCCACGTCGTTGGCGACCGCGTCCGGCGATTTGGCGTTGTTACAGCCGCAAAGCGCAATCGCGATGGCACCCACAAACGGAATCAGTAAACGTTGCATAGTCTCACCTGGTTGCTACATGAGATTGAACGATGACGGCTCAGATCCGGCTGCGCCCGTTCATCAAGAACGTGACGATCGCACCGATCAAGAAGACCACAAATAGGATTTTCGCGATCCCGGCGGCACCGGCGGCGATTCCGCCGAAGCCAAAAACCGCGGCAATCAATGCAATGACCAGAAACACAACTGCGTAGTGGAGCATTTTATTTATCCTCATTATCGCGGGTTCGCGTGCCCTAAATACTAGCGACGCGCGGAGAGGCTGGCCATGCTGCGGAACCACAGATCGGTGTGGGAGACCACCTACATCCACGGCAAGAGCCGGGGACGCTCACACCGGTCCGTTAGTGCCGGAGGTCGACGGCATTCACGGCGGTCGCCTGCGCCTTTTCATCAACCTGTGGCGAGCCGCGCTCAGCAGTACCCGCGAATAGAGCACGTGAAACCCCATGAGCCATCGGAACCAACGGCCCGTCGAGAGGATCTTAGTCTCGCGATTCCTGCTCGAGGAGATCGCTGATCCAAACCGAAGTACTGTGGCATCGCCGCACTCCATCGGCACCACCTGAAACCACGACCGGGTCTTTTCATAGCGGTCGCACATCAATAACTGCGTCGCCGTGCGTTCGCCCACGCGCCACACAGCAAATGACGTTCCCGATCCGTCTGCGACAGATTGAACGTCAGAATCGCTCGATGGAGCGCCTGCCAGAGTTCGCAAAATGAGCCGCTCCAGCCGAAACACCGGGGATGTATAAAATGCGACGATAAAGTCGTTCAACGTGACCGGCGCATCGACCACGACGGCGAAGCAGTCCGCTTGCAGACCCCAGTGTTCGGGTCGCGCGCCTCCTTGGTAGGTCTTCAGCAATGAATCACTTGGTACAGCTTGTTGCTGAATTGGCATCCCACGTATATTAATCGAAAGGCCGCTCCTTGGTGCTCAGCCTCCCTCCGGGGCGAAGGAAAATCCGTCGGCACCTCACCGGCGACTGTCTCCGGTATCTGAGCTGGGATCGGGCGCAGAATATGTGATCGCGCTTCCCCGGATTGCTGTCCATGTTGCACAATGGCGCATGACCAAAACGACGGACGCCCGCTCCCCTAATATTGGCCCGATAGCGGTAGCAACGAACCCAACGCCGGGCCCGCCGACGGCTGGCGCGCGCTCGCGAAGCCATCGAGCGCAGGGCCACCGTTGAGCCGGCCGCAGCCCCTCGCTCAAGGCTGAGCCCAGCGCACGTGGCACACTGAGACCGGCATCTGATGGGAGATACAGAATTCCAGCAGACGACGCTGGTTATCCTGCAATCGATCACCGGGGGCCTTCACTTCGATCATTCGATAACGTTGATCCAGCGGCCAAAATTGCACCAAATCCGGAAATCCGGCTCGGTTCGCTTGGATGTCGCGCACGATCCATTCAAACCAAAGTCGCAGATGCGCTGCGGGGAAACACCACAGCGCCCAGTCGAGAAGCCGTTTGCTCAACGTCCCCCACGCGACAAACGGAGATTGGATTCCGGCCTTTGCGGTAAAGCATTGTCGAATGGTCGACTTGTATCGATCGGATTCTAGCTGCGAGAAGCACTCGATAAATTCACCCTGCCGACGCTCATAAAATCGCCCACTCGAAAGATCTGCGGGCCCGTACTGAAAATCGTGAAAGAACGCACCGGGGATCGGTGCAAAGATCGCTTTCCAGCACAGCAGACCGAACAGCGACATGACGAGTGCATTTTCTACATAGTGAATATGAGTGTTCCCTCCAGACTGCCGCACAAGACAATCACGCACGAGGTATTCCACGGCGTAGTCTTTGCTCGGCACATCGACCATCATGTCGAAGGTGGGTATCCCGATTGTTTCAGGCGGATTGACACCGGAGAGACCGAGCTTGCGATTCAGTCGGGGCAAGATACGATTAACCTGTTGGCGCTCGCTCTCATTCTCCGGGTTCCGCTGTGCGTTCAGACAGAGTTCCCTCGCCATACCCCATTCATGAGCACGCTCGCGGAGCCGGATCGTGCGCAGGCGCGCCCCGCGATGCGTGCAGGCCGAGAAGCCGCTCAATGCGGCGCCACAGTCGCCAGACCGCTCAAACGCTCTGGCAATCTCAAACAGCAGTTTCTGCCGACGGTCCTCCAACCAGTCGCAATTGGCAATCCGTGGCGGAACACCGGCGACGACCTCATCCAATGCCAAATCGGCATCCAACCATTGGCGGCAGCGGTAAATCTGTTCAAACGAATCGACGTGCGCGCGCGTCCGAAAGGCCAGCGACTGGAACGATGCGGGGATCGTCTCGTAAGCGAAAATGCCGAGATCGGTCAGCACGAATTCGGTCCAGTCTTGGTGAAAATTACCAAAAAACATCCACCGAAACCGCTCACACAGGGCAGCCACCGTCAAGTGGTAGACACGATCACCCGAGTCGGGACACCACGCGAGAAACGGCTTTGACCCGGGATACTGGACACGCAGGGCCGCGACGAGGTCCGACTTGTTGAAGGCGCGATACGGGCGCGACATGAAACAATAGCGAAGCAATTCCGCTTTCGTGAGGAGTTTCTGCAGCTGATTTAAATCAAGCTCTGGGCTATCGTCGACCCAACCCGCCTGTAGAAGTGGCGTTACCGCGGCGGCGGTCTCGCCGATTTCAGGGTATCTCAGTCGGCTGCGACGAAACAAGGAACCCTGGCGCATGACCATACGGACTAGTAGTGCACCGGACGGTTGTGGCAAGGCGCTGAAGTGCGCAATGAATTGCCGTTCGTCGGAGGACAATAGCTCCGCGTAACGCCGATCGATCGATGTCAGGACTGCTTGAAAGTTGGTGAGATAATAGAACGGGTCCGGGAG
This sequence comes from uncultured Gammaproteobacteria bacterium, assembly GCA_963799885.1. Taxonomy (GTDB): domain Bacteria; phylum Pseudomonadota; class Gammaproteobacteria; order Steroidobacterales; family Steroidobacteraceae; genus Bog-1198. The sequence continues at coordinate 22,657 of CAWCYX010000016.1, forward strand.
CTTCCCGCGACCCCGCCGTACCTTCGGTTGCTCCAGTCGGTCTTTGCTCGCCATGGCGGTGCCATTGTTAGGGAAGTCATGCCGAAGCGTCCATCCAGTAGTGGGGCAGCCAGAACACTGTATAGGTCTTCTCCGGGTCGCCGGCTAGTCGCGAACCTGATCCCGTCGTGGGTGGAGCGGTCGCCCGCGAATATTTGCACTCTGGTTCGGCGTGGCTTCCGCTATCTCCTTCCTCCTGACGAGGGCGTTGCTCCACCTTGACGGCGCTCGCCTCGTCAGAACATCGGATGGTTCAATTCCGGACTCTGCTGCCGATTCGCCTGTGGGCGCCATTCGACTTGAAGGTGCGTCATCCGCGCTCAAGAAGTCGGTGAGTAGCAGAGGTGTGTTCGAGCAGTCATTCAGCCATCGAAGGTGATCCTCGGCGCCGGCGGTTCGTCCGCGAGCGAACTCGGCGTCGCGCTGGTCGCGTAGGGCATCATGAACAAGCAGTGAGCCGAGCTTTTGACCAAAAAGCATACCATGCACGACGGTGATGAGCGCGAGGGATTCCAGTTCGTCAAACACTCCAAATCGCTGAATACACGCGTCGGAAAACCCAAGTAGATACCCGCGCGCAAAGGGTTTGGCCAAACGCGCCCGGTTGGGCCCATCAGGCCCGGCAGAACCGCGGTCGATGCACTTGCGCAGCATGGTCATCGATATTTCCATCGCTTTGCTTCCGTCGAAATTCGGAAGCGTGATCGCCTCGCGGGTAGCACCAAACATGCGTTGAAAAAGTCCCATAGACAGAGTCCTCCGCCGCTTCGTCGGATCTGGGCAAACACCGCACCGGTAGCGGCGACTGCTTCGATCGGGTCGGATCAGCGTATAGCGTGCGCGGAACTCAGGCGATGGAACGGTGCTCAAACCGAAAGATGATATGGTAAATCCGCGCAGAACCCGTCGGGCCGCTGCGGCGGCAGAATTGTGCCGCGAGTATGGAGATTCAAATCCAACAGACCTCCGTCAGGTCAACCAGGGTCATGGTTCCCCGGCCGGACACGACTTCACTAGTATGGTAGGAAGCAGCCGCTCGGCGAGCACCGCATCGAACGGAGGGTCCTTGAGGATGTCCCAGGCGGTGAACACCGCGACCAGCTGTTCCTCCGGAAAGACCATCAATCGCTGTCCTCCGAATCCGATACCCATCCAGACGAAGTGCATCCCGTCCTTGCGCGGATAGAGCCACCACTTGAAGCCGTATTTCAGCCCCTGCCAGCCCGTGTCGATGTAGGGGGTCGTCGCCTGCTCGACCCACTCGTGGGTGAGAAGGCGCTGCCCGCCCCACACTCCGTCGTGGAGATAGAGATAACCCACCTTGGCGAGATCGGCGCCGTTGAGGAAGAGGCCCCCCTCTGTGTCGATGAGCCCCGCGGGCGATCGCTTCCAGTGGTATTTCATGCCCAGGGGCTGAAACAGATGCTGCTCGGCGTATGCCTCGATGTCCTGGCCCGTCTCCTTCTGAAAGATGAATGCCAGCAATTCCGTGGCGCCGCTGCTGTACGCGAAATGCGTGCCCGGTTCCTGCGCCATCGGCTTGTCGATGGTGTATGTGACCCAATCATCGGTGGCTTCCATTGCGCTCGCATCGTTTCGCCAATCGTCGTAAGCCGTATTCTCATTCCAATCGAGGCCAGTCGTCATGGTGAGCACATGCTTGAGTGTCATTCGACGCTTGCGATCGTCCACGTTCTTGACGCTGGCTGCATCGAACCAAGTCATCACCGGTGTATCGAGGCCAGACCTAAAATCACCGCGCGCCAGTGCGATTCCAATAACGGTTGCCGTCACCGTCTTACTAATCGACTGCATCGTGTGCAGATCCGTACCCTGATAGTACGGATGGAATGCCGGATCGAAATAATTGTACGGTCCTGTCAGACGCGCGTTCAGAGGACCGCGGATACCCGCCTGCTTGTGGTAGATCTTCGAATAGTCATGCGAGTATTGGCGTTCGTACACGACCTTGCCGCAGCGAAACACCTGAAAGCTGTCGACCAGACTATACTTGCCCCTGGCAAGATCAGCACCGAGCGCTGCAAGTCGCTTCCGGTCGAGTCCCACGCTCGCAGGCGGCGCGGTCGGCCAGGTGCCCGTCGGCGCGCCGCCCGCTGCGCTCGAGTTGGCTTGGTGCACGGCCAACGTCAGAAGCACCATAACGACGGCGGTATAGCGCCCGCCATTTCGAATCCTGGAAATTTTCATGCGCTCGAAGAGGTGCCGCGCCTTGCCATCAATTCGGCTTCTTAAAACGAAACAGGAACTGGTCGGTGTGACCGCGGACAGACGGGTCGAACACATTTTTGGTGTGGTCATCGTCCTTGTTTGCAAGAATTGAGCTCTCTGCATCCAGCTTAAAGCCCGCTGCCAGCACGTCCGTCTTCACTCTTGCCGGATCGATCCGGTGCAGTGTATCGGTTGCACCGATTCCTGAGCCCGCTATCGCTGCATGATCCAACACGACATAGACACCGCCCGGCTTCAGGGCGGCAAAGACTGCCTTGTTGAATGCGGGTACATCCGCTGGTCCCATAAACTTGTCGTAGAGATCGTGATAATTCTGTCGAATGAACACGGCATCGAGTCCCGACGGCAATGCCGCCGCGACCGGCTCCTCACTGACGATGACATTGGGCGACTGACTCGCCAGCTCTTTCATGTGCACTAATGCCTCGGGATGGGCCTTCACGACTTCGGCCGTTTCAACCGCGTAAACCTTTCCGGACGGCCCGACGGCCTGGGCAAGTGATGCGGTAAGGCGCCGTGCCACGATATCGGCGACCTTGTCGCCTTTTTTGAGCCCAATAAATTTGATGACCTCGGGCGCTTTCCAAGCGGGATCGACCGTTGGTGCGGATTGCGAAAATGCGCTCGTTCCAGCGCCCATTGAGATAGCCAACGTTAAAAATAATCCGAGCTTTCGCATGTCCCAATCCTCCTAGGCAGTTTCACAGTAAGCAGCGTTGCGCCGGCGTGTAGTAGTCAACTGGTTGTCCCCGTTCCGGAGCGCGTAGTCCGGCGCGTGATGCGTCCCCGCACTCGCCCCCGGTACGGCGAATCAAAGGCTGCCACTCGACTCTTCGAACCGGAGGTATGAGGTGATCATGGGCAAAAAGAAGCCTCCTTGGTGTGCGAATGCCCGAATAGTCGGGGCGATATACTAACAGGACGAGCGACCGCCCTATTTCCCGACAGTTCCGTCGAAATTGTTTCATGTCCGCTCCCCTACACCACAACACGCCGCCGGCGCAACGCAACCTCCCGCTAGCACTTGCACAAAAGGGTGCGCCAGGGACGGTCCACTGACCGCAGAGCCGGCCTCCGTGCTCCCCGCAGCAACCCGAGCCCGTGAAAAAAGACAGGTTGCCCCCGTTCCCGGTCTCATGTAGTCAAATCCAAACGTCGTTCTCAGCAGTGCGTTCACCGATTGCCTGCCCTGTATTGAGCACCCCCCGCGGCTCAATGAGCAGCAGTTTGACCTCGTCTTCCGCGTAAGGCTTGTGCTCGACGCCCTTTGGAACCACGAACATCTCGCCGCTCAATATATGGACGGCGCCATCCCGAAAATCGATTCGCAGATCGCCGTCGATCACGATAAACGTCTCGTCCGTATCCTTGTGCTCGTGCCACACAAAGTCGCCTTTGAGCTTGACGACTTTGAACTGATACTCGTTCATTTCAGCGACGACTCTCGGTTGCCAGTGTTCCGCGAGCCGCCCAAACTTCTCCGTCAAACTAATGGACTTGTAGATCATCTACGTGCCCTCCAACATAATCCGGTGCGGTACGGTAGCGCTGGTTCCTGCGCTGCGTAGAAGTTGCACCACCTGGCCGGTTTCTTCGCTTCAAGCCGCCCCACCCCACCATAGAGGCCGGCTCCTCGAACGACCTCTCGTTGGTCAGCGACGACATTTCAAAGTCCTCAACATAGTGCGACAAGATCCGATCCAGATCGTGGGAATTCCACGCCGCGATCCACTCTTTGGCAAAGTCGTATGCCCACGCTTGGTCGATCACAGAAGCTCTCCACTGATACCGCGCACGCTTACACACTCACAAGGCACCACGAACGGGGGTCGGCATGTTCTCCTGAGGGCGATCTCTGCCTCCACTTTGGATAACCGGCAAGACGACGCGTGATGGCATTTTAGGATCCGAATAGACTTTCTGGGTAACAGCGACGAAATCGCTCGCCTTGGCGGCGTAGATGCTCGCCGTAAAGGTTTGCGGATTGCGGTCGATGAGCGGGAACCAGCTCGACTGCACCTGCACCATGATCCGATGGCCGACGCGGAAGACATGGTCCCGATCGCGCAACGGAATGTCCCACTTCATCGGCTGATTGGAGACGAGAGCCCGAGGGTGTTCGAAGCTGGCGAGGTAACGTCCACGGCGCACCTCCATCGCGATCGGTAGTTGGTAACCATTCGGGGTCTGGGCGAACTTGCCCGGTGCCGGCCCCTCTTTGGGATCCCACGGCAGTTCCTGCGCGACTTCCGGAAACTCGTCGATGAGCTTGACGATGAAGTCGCTGTCCGTGCCGGAGCTCGCGGCGTAAAGCTCCGCCGATACTGGCCCGGCGATGGTGAGATCCTCCGTGAGCGGTGCGCTCACATAGGTCAGCACGTCGGGCCGATGGTCGACGAAGCGTTGATCGGCCGACTCCCAGGTCGGCCAGTCGCCGCCCTCGTACGTGGGCGAGATAGGCCGCGGGCGGTAGGGCACAGGGTTCGCCGGGTCGGAAGCATAGTCGCGGTGAGCGTTACGCTCACTCGCTAGCGGCGGATCGAAGCTCAAGCTACCATCTGAGTGGAAGTAGAGGCTGGTCGGTTTCGACGCCGGCGGCCAGGTTTTATAGGTGTGCCATGTATTGCTTCCGGTTTGGAAGATCGTGGCGCTCCAGTCAGGCTTTGAACCCTTGTCGTGTAGCCAATAGGCGAAGAATGGGGCTTCGATGAGCTGCCGATACGCTTGAGCCGTATCCTGACCGAGTGGTATCGGTCCTAGACTCGAGACACTGTGGCGCCAGGAGCCGTGATACCAGGGGCCTGCCGCGATTAGGTTCGTATGAGCAGGATCATCCTCGGCCGCGTGGCGGAAGATCTCCCAGGGACCCCAAGGATCTTCTTGGTCCCAGAAGCCAGCGACATTCAAGTTGGGTACGGACGACCGGTGCAACCCCTGGATCCAGGCCTGCTTTTTCCAGAACGCGTCATAATCCGGATGTTCGACCGACTCGTTCCAGTAGCCGATCTTTCCGTGAAGGTACTTATCGTTCAGCGTCGAGAGGGGGCCGGCGGCCAAATACCACTCGTAGGTGTCCCACCGGTCGAACTCGAAATTCGTGTTGGCATTCTTGTCGGCCTCCTCGAGCACCGCATACTCGAAATCGTAGCTGAGCCTGAGCGCCCCGTACCGGTGGTCGTCATCGTTCATCCACTGATCCACCGGTGACGCCTGCTCACTGACAGCCTTCAGGGCGGGATGCGGGTCGAGCAGCGTGGCTGCGGCAGTGTACCCCGCATAAGACACGCCGTAGATGCCAACGCGGCCGTTGCTCTCCGGCACGTTCTTCACCAGCCAGTCGATCGTGTCCCAGGCATCGCGCGTCTCGATGGTCCCCTTGCCGGGGTCCAATTTGACGTCCTCCGAAAGACTGAAGACGCCCTCGGATTTGAAGCGTCCGCGGATGTTTTGCACCACCAGGATATAGCCGTCGGCAGCCAGCGCCGTTAGGCTCTCTGGGATTTCCGTATAAGCCTTCTCCGGCACCCCATAAGGGGTCCGCCGCAGCAAGATCGGCAGCGGCCCCCGTGCGTCCAGCGGCACCATGATCACCGTCTGCAAGTGCACACCGTCCCGCACGGGAATCATTTCCGCACGATAGGCGTAGAGCGGCCGCGGCGCGGGTTTCGCTGGAGCATCCGCCGGCGACTGCCCAGTCGCAAGGGCGCTCACGAGAATCATCAATGTCGCCTGGACCAACCCTACAAATTTTGCCATCTAAAGCCCCCCCAATCGATAGTTTCTGGCCAGGCTGTTAGTTGCGGCTTATTGCCAACTAACTGAAATCCGAGCAGGCGCTGGCGCTCTGCAATGTCCTGCGCATGCTACGCGAACCCAGAAACTTATACATACCATGCTGGCAGCTCCTTGCATTCCGATATTTGCCCCGTTGCTGCAGGGTTTGCGTCAAAATGATTCGATGTCCGAGGGAGATACGGTATGCCTACCATTATGAACGCCGTTTTACTACTGGGGCACGGCGGATTCGAGCAGCTCGTTTATCGCGGCGGCGTGCAAATTCCCGCGCCTGGCCCGGACGAGGTACTCATTCAGGTTCGTGCGGCAGGGGTCAACAACACGGACGTCAATATGCGTGTGGGGTGGTACTCGAAGAGTGTGACGCGAGGAACCGAGAATGGCGGCGCTTCCGAACCATCGCCTGTTCCGACGCGTGACACCGGATGGGCCGGCGACACCGTTGCCTTTCCTCTGATTCAAGGAGCCGATGTGTGCGGCGTTGTCACTGCGACGGGTTCGCTAGTGCCGGCGAGCCGCATTGGCGAGCGCGTGCTCGTCGATCCGGTGTTGCGCAACCGCCCTGTGCCTGGCGGCATCAAGACGCTGTATTTGGGTTCGGACTGCAACGGCGGCTTTGCAGAGTACGTTTGTGTCCCAGCAGTCAATGCCTATGCCGTGGGTGGTTCTCTCGACGATTCGGCGCTGGCCTCCTTTCCGTGCTCGTATTCGGCCGCTGAGAACATGTTGACGCGTGCGGGTGTCCGGCCTGGAGAGACCGTGCTCGTCACCGGCGCGTCAGGCGGGGTCGGCTCCGCAGCGGTGCAACTCGCCAAGCGTAGAGGCGCCACGGTCATTGCTCTCGCGGCCGGGGCGAAGGCCGCGCAAGTCGAAACGCTCGGTGCGGCGCGCGTCCTGCCGCGCGACGCGGATCTGCCGGCTGCCCTGGGTCGGGACTCCGTGGAAGTCGTGATCGATGTAGTCGGTGGGCCACAATTCGGCGGTCTGCTCGATATCTTGTGCGCCGGCGGCCGGTACGCGGTGGCTGGTGCCATTGCCGGACCCGTGGTCAGTTTGGATCTTCGCACTCTGTACCTGAAGGATCTTCGCTTTTTTGGATGCACCATCCCGGAGCCCGAGGTATTTCCAAACCTCGTTGGCTATATCGAACGCCGGGAGATCGATGCCGTTGTGGCGAGAACATATCCCCTGCGCGAAATGGCCGACGCGCAACGCGATTTTCTCTCCAAACGGCACACCGGCAAGATCGTGTTGCAGCCATGAGTTGAGGACCTACGTCGCAACAAGCGAAGCGTTCTTCTTTCGGCGATATACCCACAACAGCAACGCCATCAGCGAACCGCCCGGGAGTACCAGTATGGCCGCATACGGCGCGAGCTCCCGTAGTCTTGCGGCGATGGACGCCGGATCGCCGGTCCGCAGTCGCCGCGCTCTGCCCGGCTGCATCTCCCGGCTGGGGTTGAAAACCAACCACGAAAAGAGGGTCGGTGTGGACTCGCCGGCGGGCATCATAAATATCTCCATAAAGTGTCGTCTACTAACTTAAAGACGAATGACAGAGCTAAAAATTGACATCCGCTGGACAAATATTCGTAATTTCACGTGAAGAGAGGAACCGGCAAGCACCCGCACTCTTGATGAGTTCGCGAATGGCGGGCGTGGAAGTAGCTGCCTCAGGATTGATATTTCGGTAAGGAAGAGCACGTCGCACCGAGGCGGCAAATCTTCACTGATCCGTTGCACTTTGAAAAGACAGGAAAGTATGCGCTGATCGGCTTGTGACAATAGTTCGCCGGCCGCTCCCGCATGATTCAAAAATCCAATGGCGGGGTTTGCGATTCGCGATAGGTATAAAACGAGCGACAGCCATACATTTCGACAGTTCGTCGGAATTATTTCATGCCCGCACACTTACCTCGACGCTCGTCTAGCGGCCGTCCGCGGCCGCGGCACGACAGTCTGCGCTCGAAACCGAGCCGTTGCTGCAATCTTTGCAGTAGCATTGAGGTCAGTCGTGACCTGGCCGACGATACGATGTCGAGGCACCTGATGAGATCCCCTTACAGCACTACCTATGCCGAAGCGCGCGCGAACTTCTTGGAGGCGGCACGCGCCTGTCAGGCGACCATCGCAACTCGACTCCTCTTTGAACTGGGGCCCTCTGGTGAAGAACTGGCCACCGATACAGCGTGGGTGGGACCGAGCACCGCTACCAAGGTCTTAGTCACCACGTCCGCGACCCATGGTGTCGAAGGATTCTTTGGCTCCGCCACGCAGGTCGAGTGGCTGCGCCGTCATAGAGCCGAGGCTTTACCTCAAGATGTAGCCGCCCTACACATCCACGCTATCAATCCGTATGGTTTCGCATGGATGCGGCGCACAAACGAGGACAATGTGGATATCAATAGAAATTGGATCGACTTCGGCGCACCGCTCCCGACCAATCCTCTTTACGATGAACTGTCCAATGATCTTTGTCCCGCGGACTGGTCCGAGACCACTCAGCAACAGACGCAGCAGCGGCTCACGGCTTGGATAGGCCAGCACACATTTGCTGAATTTAAGCGAGCAGTCACCGAAGGGCAACATACGCACCCGAAGGGTCTCTTTTTCGGCGGTCTTGCCCCTAGTTGGTCCAGGAACACCCTAACCCAAATCTTTCGGTCGTCGTTGTCGGAGGCGCGCCGCGCGTGCGTGATAGACTTTCACACCGGCCTTGGGCCCTATGGCTATGCGGAGCCCATCATTGGACAGCCGCGCGGTGCCGCGGGTTTCGACCGTACACGCGCCTGGATCGGTGCGGCCGCGCGGTCGTTATACGGAGACGGTTCGGTCAGCGCCGAAATCAAAGGCGATTGCATGGGCAACCTCCCTTCCCTTTTGCCCCGCGCCGATGTGGATTGCGTGGCGCTTGAGTGCGGTGTGCGCCCCGAACTTGAAGTCCTCAATGCGCTGCGGGCCGACGCCTGGGTCCATGCCCACGGCGATCCCCGGTCTGCACAAGGGAGACAAATCTCGCAGTCCCTGAAGGGCGTCTTCCACTCCGATGATGTGCTTTGGCAGGGCATGGCGCTTGGACAAGGCTTGGCCGCCTGCCGCGCTGCGCTGTCGATTCTGTCCGAAGGATGAAGCCGCGTAAAAGCCCACAATGGGATCATTGCCGATTTAAATCCCATTCAATGGAAATCGTGTTTGCTTGAAAAAATGTATCCCCCAGTCGTCACTTGGCGACGCCCAATCGTCTCGAATTCTTCGTCTGAAGTGAGTAGCCTTCGCATTCGGTGGTTGATAGATCGTCGACCCCATGTCGCGCCGGATTTAAAGGAGGCACGCCGTGACCGAATCGACACACATCCGCGAACCTGCTGAACCCCCGCTTCGACGGGACCTTGATCAAGAATCACTGTTATGCCATGTGCCCTTGTCGCGGGAGGATGCGAGACGCTCCGCCAAGAACATTGCGCGATGGAATTCGTACCTGCCCGCCGCCTGTGTGCGAACCATGGTCCAAATGGGCTGGGACTACACGACCTGAGTTTCAAGCGAATCCCACACCATGCCGCGAACGGATTTGCGGCAGGAGGTGGGGTAGATAAGACATATCGGTGTGCCAAACCGCCTCGCCATGACCGAGACTGCCGATCCGCTCGCCGTCTTTCAGGACATTGGAAACGACGTAAAGCTCGGGCATGCCCTCGACGAACCAGCGCCCCGTCTCCTGGATCGGGGCCAGATCGAGCTCGCCAAATCGCCGGCTGAAGGCAATCAGCTCCGCGTCCGTCAGTTCCTGGCCGCGAAACAGCAGCATCAGATTATCCAGCCATGCGCGATGGATCGCAGCGAATGCGTCGTCGCCCAGCCGGCGCAGATCGACACTGCGGATTTCGGCGCCGAGTCCGCCACCGGTCGGAACGACCACCGGTATGCCGTCCTGAAATGTCATCTCTCATACTCTACACAAGTGGCGCACTAACCTTGTACGCCCGTTAGGACGAAAATGCATAAGATCATTTCATAATTGTTCCTGACGTCCTACGTAGAATTCGGACTTTGCCGATTCCAGTAAATTGACCAGGGGTGATACTGGAGTCCACTTATTCTTCTGGGAGGCCGAGATGTTCCACCGTTCTAAGCATCCATTTATCGCGACGACTGGCTTCATAGCATTGTCTGCTCTCTCGACAATAGCACTTGGTCATACTTACGAGCGCTGCGACGCGGACGGCGATCACTGTGTCCGTGTTACCTGCGACCATGATGGAGACAGATGTTGGAGCCAGTCGGAATATAGTAAGAAGGAGATTTATAGTCATCCGGGCCGATGGATTTGCGACTCCGATGGGGACCGGTGTCATTACGAGTACACCGGCAGGAAATGGGATCCGCATTGGGAGCACCACGACCACGACGACCGCGACCGATAAACTAGGAGACCCTTCGGTGCCATGAGCCCCGCTGGTTGCGGGGCCCATAGCATCACTAAACAGCTGGTTGTGGATAAATCCGATTTTCTTCAAGCCACGGCTCTGAAGATCGGCCTGTTCCGTCGAATCACCACCCCGCCCTGAGGGCGAAGCGAACCCGATACGAGTAACACGAATTCACCGCTCGGCCATCTTCGGTCGCCGCCCGGTGGCGCCAACGCAAACGCGAACCGTGGTGACACCCTGCTCCTCCATGCGCTTCGCGATCGATGGATAGTAGTCATCGGTATTCGGAAATCCGCTTCCCGGCCCTCCCGGCACGCGGATCACTTCGTGAGGAGGCATCGCCGGCGGCGCTCGGCCCGAAATGGCAGAACGTCGGGTGGTGCCGCAATGATGTCCTCGTTCGCCCTAGGACCTTCCGTCGGCGGAAAATACGGAGGTGGAATCTCAATTCTCGGCTTGGTCAATTGCGGCGGCGGTAGCGGCGGCAGTGCGCGCTTCTGCGGCGGCTGCAAAAGCGCGGTCTGGATCGATTTTGGAATCTCCTTGATAATCCTAAAGGCAAGACCGGTCATCAGTCCGTAAAACAGCGCAATGTGAAGGCCGGCGACCACGAAAAACGTGATTGAGCGGCGTGCGACAATTCCGGACTCGTCGCGCATATAGCCGAGCGTGACCTTCGGCCCCAGGGCGGCACTGGCTACCGGAATACTCGCTGGGCCGTGCTCGCGAAGGATCACTCTCGTCGCCCAGCAGCACCCAAGTGCGAAGCCCAAACGCGAACTGGCTGAGGACCGGACCGCCAAATCAGCCCGCCACTCTTCCTCCAACCGCTCCGACAGATCCGGTGGCGCCCTGCGTGCCGCGTGATGAATCAACCAATGGGTAAGCCCTTCCGGCCATGCCGGCAAGGTGTCGGAGGACGCGGCCGCTCGTGGAACCGGATTCACGTTGCGCTTGATCATGTGAGGACCCCTCGGTTGAAGCTCGCAAAGACTTCGCTGGCTCGTTTGAGGCCCGTTGAGGTCAGTCGATACAGGCGACGCCGCGGCCGACCCGCGGTGGATGGATCAATGGACTCCCATCGACTGACAAACCAACCTGCCGACTCGAGCCGAAGGAGAATCGGATATAGCGTGCCTGACGCGATTCCGCATCGTTGGTGGACATCCGCGCCCGATAGTTGATCCGTCGGGCTTTCCAGGAACGCCTCCAGCACGCGCAACGTCTGAAGAGACATCCTTACATTGCGATCTTCTTTACCCATAGTCGTAAGTCTACATAGGGTCTCTCACATATGCAAATGCGTGCGCCGCGGACCCGCCCGGCCGCCGTCCGTCACCGCTTCCCTGGGACAAGCGCAATGTGGCTCATGTGAGAAGGGCAACGTATCAACCGCCGAAGATGCTTTTGATCGAGTAATGCGTGTCGACATATTCGTTGACGCGACGAATGGAAGTCCCTGAGAGAAAAAACAGCATGTGCTGCGGCTGGCCGTCGAACAGCGATATGATACCGCTCAGCATACCGCCGAATCGTCGCCGGCTTTTTTGCCGTTCGACGCGATATTCGATGAGCGCCCGTGGGGAGCGGATCCGATCCAATGAGACGTGACACGGCACCATACTTCTACGATTTATTCACTCGAAAACAGTGGGCTCGATTCGATGCGGGAAGCTACCGGCTCGCCCCGGCCGCGCTGACTTTGCTCAAGGGCATCAATGAGCCAATGCTTGTATCGGAGGTGGACGAGGTCATTGGACCTCTTTGCCGACTCCTTGACAGTCAAATAGAGGCCTATGACGTTCGTCCTTTCGTGATTGCAGTGACCGGTAGCGTAGCCGTCGGAAAGAGCACCTTCGCCAGGGTTCTCCGTGCCCTGCTGGCTCAGGCAGGCCGAACGGTAGAATTGGTCGCGACAGACGGCTTCTTGTGGCCAACCGCGATTCTTGAAAAACGAAACCTAATGCGTCGTAAAGGCTTCCCAGAAAGCTATGATCTTGAAAGAATGCTGCTGTTTCTGGCGGAGCTGAAAGCAGGGAAGGCGGCGCTTCAGGTGCCCGTCTACTCCCATAATTTGTACAACATTATACCAGGACAGTTTCAAACCATAAACCAGCCCCAAGTCCTCATTCTCGAAGGGCTCAATGTCTTGCAGGGGTGGTCGCGAGATAGCATCGCCGTGGCCGCAGACTACTTTGATTTTAGCGTCTACCTCGATGCGGATCAAAATGATGTGGAGCAATGGTACGTCGAGCGGTTCTCGGTACTCCAGAGAACAGTATTCCAGCGACCCACCTCCTATTTTCATCACTTCAAGGATCTGCGGCCGGCGGAAGTCAGGACGACTGGGCAGGAAATATGGCGGTCAATCAATCTGCCAAATCTTCTCCAGAACATTCAGCCCACCCGAGAGCGCGCGTCCGTGATCTTGCGCAAGGGTCAATCGCACGTAGTCAAGGAAGTGCTTTGGCGACATTCCTTTGATGGCAGATATCGGCAGTAGGGATGTCGAAGCGCGCGTTGGCATGCGCGTCCCGGGCGCAACCGAGATGCGAAGTTCAGGACAGTTTCCGCAGGTGACGCACCCACACCAATTGTTTCGATTCCATATCCGCGAGATACAGGATCAGATCGCCGGCGAGGAATTGCTCGCCGCCCTTGGCAAATGCCTTATCGACAATGTGCGGCTCCCACACCTCCATATAGTCCTTTTTATCGCTGCGGGTGACGATCAGGATGCCCTTGTGGTGTGAAGTACTGAAATCGTATTTCCAGGATGCGACGGCCGGAACGCTCTTCAGCGTTTCGCGCAATTGCGCTGCCGACATGACATCGCACGGTCCCTTGAGTTTCTCGGTGCTCTTGAGACCACCCGTTTGGGTGTAAGAAAAGTATTGGCACTCCGACGGCCACGGATTGAATTGCAGCACTTTGAACTGCATCGCGTCCGGCATCGGCACTAGTTGCCACTCCCCCTGTATGTCCTCCGCCGCAGCGTTTATCTCCCCACTATCCGCTTGCGCATGGGCCACCGCACAGCCGAGCAATAAACCCAAGACGACGAGTACCCGCGTACGAAACTTAGAATCGACGCCCATTTGAGATCTCCACGAGTTGCGAGTGTATTAAGTGTGACAGTCCCCAAAAGCTCCGTCCATCGCAGCCCCCCTCCCACGCGCCACTGATCGGCATGCTCAGCCGGGCCGCGCAAGGAATTGCTGAATCCCGTCCAGCACAGCGGCGGGCTGCTCCTGTTGCACCCAGTGACCCGCTCCCTCGATCAAGTGGACCCCTTTGAACTGGGTACAAGCCGTCGAAGCCATGGAATCGAGCGCCCCGGGGGTCTGATACACGCCCCAATCGCTCCCCCCGCCGATGAAACAGACGGGCACATCGATGGTGCGTCCCGAATAGGTCTCGAGTTCTACCTGGAATCGGGCATCGGTATTGCACCGGTACCACTGCAAACCACCTTGGAACCCGATGCGCGCATATTCCCCGCTATAGACGCCAAGTTCGTTCTCCGGCAGCCAGTGACACGCTGCGATTTCCTGAGCCGACGGCGCTTCGCGCGCGACTGTCTCGGCCATCCCCTGATCGAGCTCCATGAGGTAGTACCTCGGCATCTTCGCCAGTTCGTCGGCGCTCCAGGACTTGAGCGGAAAGGGCTTGTTACGTTTCCAATCCGCGCTTTTGAAATGGTAGTACTCTCGTAGAAATGCATGCACTCCCTGGAGACAGTGCTGCATGTTCTGGTTGGCTTCTCGCGTCGAGTAGTACCACTGGTAGTGTTTCCGCGGCGGATGCAATGCCGCCAGCGCCTCCTGAATAGCTGCTCCGGAACGATGCGCTGCAGCGGTTCCAGGGGCGAGATCATTGCCCTGGTCGAACGGCAGCGCCGGTGGTCCTGCAAACGGCGCGCTCAGCAGCACCACAGACTGAAAGACATCAGGGCGCAACAGCGCGCACCATGCTGCCACGGGAGAGCCGAAGTCGTGCCCAACGACGGCGGCGGTGGATCGATATCCGAGTGCCCAAAGGAGGCCCACCGTATCTCTGACGAGGTTGGGCATGCGGGAAAGACCGACGTCCCCGTCATAGCGGGAATCACCCCCCGTGGTGCGCCCATAGCCGCGTTGGTCGGGAGCAATGACGTGATATCCCGCCGCCGCCAACGCCGGCATCAGCTTTCTCCAGCTATAGGCAAGCTCGGGAAAGCCATGCAGCAACAAAATGCAGGGCCGACCCCTGCTTTCGAAGCCCGCCTCGAGCACGTGCATAACCAGGCCGTTGCTATTGTCGACGAAGCGCGACCGAATGCCCCGCGGCAGCGTTTCCGCGCCATAAGCCACGTTTGGATTACGTACAGTTGCCGATGACGTCATGATCTACTTTGGTTGACGCAGGACTTGATGTTGCCAAGAGAGCTGCCCATCCCCCAAATTCCCGCGGCAATTCTCATTAATCCAATAATAGCATCTACTACCTGCTGCGCACCGGCCAACGGCCCACCATCGAGAAAGTCCGCGAGAAACTTGGCACCGGCTCCCCGAGTCCGTGGCCCACGCCGCCGAAGCGCTGTGGTTGCAAGCGCTCGACGAGGGTCGTCGTCGCGCCGCGCAAGAACAGCACGCCACCGCTCGTGCCGTCACCGCCGACAAACAGACACTCGAGGTCCGCGCGCATGTCTTGAGCCGATAGCCCTATAGCGACGGCGCCCGCTCGGCGTCGGGCGTGCGCCTGAAATCGGCCGTACTGACTTGCGGAAAGTACAGTCCCTCTGGGCGACGTTCCCACCACTGGCCTGTGAGGAGGTGCGTCCGTCGATCGGTGAAGCGATAGTCGTAGAGTTGGCCTCGCACATATTTGGGAGGACCCCCGGGAAATGGATTGGATCCCAGCAGGGCCAGCACGGGCGGACTGCCTTCCAGCAGGCGCCACATCAGCATGATGATCTAGGGATTGTCTCTTGCGCTGCCGAGGGCAGCGAACCACATTTGCCAGTCAAGCCTTGGTTGGTGCGGAATGTTCCACAGTGGTGGTCTGGATAGCGGCCCCGGTTTGTAGCGAAAAACATATTCGCGCCACTCATTGCCGTCAACTGAACCTTCGATCACGATCTCAGGCCGGGTGGTTGTCATCACCGCGAACAGTCCATAGGGATTGACGATAGACAATGGCGAGACAGTCCGAGCAAGAGCACCGAGCACGGGCAAGTCCGTTCGCAATAACGTCTGCCAGATCCGGTCCAGTCCGACCGGTACCACCACAACTGCCAGCGTCGTCGCGATGATCGTTGCCGAGCGCCCCGGCAGCCGCACACGATCTTGCGCCAGCGAGTCGAGCCGCCGGGCGGTGACGCGGCGCAGCGCCGCGTCATCGAATAAAAAAATGCACAACAGCATCGTGAGCAGATTGAAGAAATTGTAGTTGCCGGTCAGCGCTATCAATAGTTGAAACGACAGCACGCAAGCGGCAGCCACAGCGCGTATGCGACGTGGCAGAAAGATGAAAAACACGCTACCCAGCTCAACGGCCAAAGTGGCGGCTGTTCCGGCGTTGAGCAGCCAGGATGGCAGTTGCGCGGCGTACCATGCCAGCGGGGTCGGCAATGGCTGCGACCAGAAGTGATATTCGAGGGCCGTTAAGCTGTGCCACGCGGGGTCGCCGGACAGCAGTTTCACAACACCCGCCATGAACAGGTAGCGAAAGACCAACCAGCGGTAGAGCCACACCACTATCCGCGATCCACCGGTAAGAAATATCGACAAGAATCCCGCCTCAAGCAGTAGCGAGTCCCACTGGAAGCTCATGAACTCCTGCCCCGCATACATATAGGACAGGTAGAGCGCGAATAGCCCGATGAGCGCAAGCCGCGTCCACCTATCCATGACGACAAGCACTCCCAGAACCATGCCGACGACCGCACCCGCGGCCAATGCCGTATCGCTCGAATTCACCCAGAATAGGGACGGCAGCAAGCGATACGCGGAGTTACCGAGAGTCTGGTGCACTGCTTCAAAGTACTCGCCCGCCGGTGATATCCCGTCATGGCCGACCAATCCCAGGATTTGTACGCCGAGCGAGGCGAACGCTGCGACATAGATCGCACCAAACACCCGTAGAAAAACCCAGCTCACCAGCGTGTAGCGCTCCGCCTTCAGCGAGGGCCCCCAGAGGAGTTTGCTGAGCAGATTCAGAAAGTTTCGCCGGCGAGCGAGCACCGTATAAGCCCATTCGGTGAGCGCCGGAAATCCGGCGAGATGCGAGTAACACCACCACCATGGTGCGCGTCCCGGCGCGTGACGCAGCACCCGGAATGTCGCCGCCGCGCCTGAATACACGCGCCCGTCGGATTCGATCAGTTGGATGGCTCGCTGAAATGCCACCGGTGGAATCGCTGGAAAGTCCGTCGCGGCTGCCTGGTACGCGCGGAAAATAACGCGATCTTCGGTCAGATCCTGCCAATAGCTCACCCAGTAGCGGCAGATTCCGCAGTCGCCGTCGTACACCAATGTGGGAAGTCCCTGTGCCATTCGTCACCCGGCAAGGGGTCGGCCGATACTACTGCGGTGCCTCATCGCGGATCACGAGGACAATCTTGCCTGAGCCACCTTTTTGCCCCAATGCATGCGCCTTGGCCGCTTCGCGCAGCGGCAGGCGCTGACTGACCGGCAGTACAAATTTTCCATCGCGAATATCATCGGCAAACTCTCGGACCTTCGATGCATCCGGACGGGCGAACACACGGGTGACCTTCACGGTGGAATTCGTCGCGGACACCCCGTCGGGAAATACCGATGCATACCCAAAGTTGCCGCCATTCTTGACTTTGGAAAACAGCTTCGCCGCGGTCTCGCCCCCCACCGTATCGGCAACGCCATCCACCAATGCAAGTTGGGCGATTGCCCTATCGTCGTCGATGGCCACGGTATCCGAGACCCCGAGTGCCTCTGCTTCCGGCAAGTGGCGTGCGCGAACTCCGGCGATGACATGTGCACCGAGTTTTTTCGCGCTATGCACGGCAGCGCGGCCGACGCTCCCCAGCGCGCCGCTCACAATGATGGTTTGCCCAGGTTCAACGCGAGTCGCCAGCTTGATGAGCTGTTCACCCGTCAAGACGACCAGCGGAATCGCCGCCGCATCGACCAGGTTCAATCCGTCTGGTAAATGCGTGAGGATCGCGCCCTCGACCACAACGAATTCCGCGTAAGTCGCGGCGGCGAACGCCACCACATGGTCACCCGGTTTAAAGGACCGAATGTTGCTGCCCACCGCGCGCACCACTCCACTCACATCGTAGCCGAGGATCGCCGGCATCGTTAGAGGAAAATCCTTCTGCCGGGCACCTGAGCGAATTTTCCAATCAATCGGATTGACGCCGGCCGCCACGGCCGCGACCAACACAGAGTCGGCGGTCAGCGTGGGCTCGGGAACATCATCCTCAACTTTGAGGTGTTCAGGACCCCCGTATTCGTATAACCGAACGGCTTTCATGCTTCCTCCATTATCGAATTGGGGCGCGCCAACGAGAACTAGGTGTTGCCGTCAACGGACCGGCGTGCCGGCCAACGGTGTTCTCTTTCGACTCGTTCGGGCGAATCTCACGGTCACCGGACTATCCTTTTCCTCCGGCTCAGTTAACTTGTCAACTTTGATGATCGGCTAGTACGTTATTAGGGTATTTTGAAACATCGATCGCAGGACAATCACCGAGACTCGTCCGATGCCGATGAAAATGATGGGCTATGCTGCCGCCGCCGCACTATTTGCCTGCGCGCCTATTAGTTGGCCGGCACAGACAGGCTCCCGCAGTGTTGTCGGAACACCCGCAGCGGCAGGAGACTCGCCGTCCGACGCCGGTCCGCTTGCAACCAATCTCTCCTCTCGGCTCACACGGCGCGACCTCGCGAGGGCGATGAAGCTGGTCGGGGACTGGCAATTGCATCGTCTCCCCGCGGACGCTCAATACGAATGGACATTCGCCGCACTCTATACCGGCATGATGGCGGTACCGACAGCAGTTGCAGGCGACACGTACAAACAGGCCATGCAACGAATCGGCGAGCAATTGCGCTGGCAGCCAGGACCACGAGTTCTTCACGCGGATGACCAGGCGGTGGGGCAGATGTACTTGGAGCAATACATGCTCCACAGAGATCCCGCGATGCTGGTTCCCATCAAGAGCCGTATGGACGAAGAGATGAATACACTCAATGACACCGGAAAGGAGTTGTGGTGGTGGTGCGATGCCCTTTTTATGGCCCCGCCGGTGCTCGCCGACCTGTCTGCTACGACTGGCGATCCGAAGTACCTGCAGTTTATGGATCACGAATGGGACCGGACGAACAAACTGCTCTACGACAACGAGGCGCATCTCTTCGCGCGCGACGCCACCTATCTCGATAAACATGAGAAAAATGGCGCCAGAGTCTTCTGGTCTCGTGGGAACGGATGGGTGGCAGCAGGCCTGGTTCGAGTGATCGACCGCATACCCGCCAACTCCCCGCTGCGAGCAAAGTATGTCCGCCAGTTGCGGGATATGATGGCTGGGCTGGCACCGCTACAAGGCACCGATGGTCTGTGGAAGCCTGGTATGTTGGATGCTGCCGACTATTCTCTTGCCGAGATCTCAGGCAGCGCCTTCTTCACCTACGCAATGGCCTACGGAGTGAACCACCAACTGCTGCCACGCAGGACCTATGAACCCATCATCCAAAAAGCATGGGCAGGCATGGTTTCGCATGTCTACGCCGACGGGCGCCTCGGATGCATCCAGCCCGTAGGAACTGCCCCTGGCCCTCTTACTGAGACGAGCAGCTACGTCTACGGCGTAGGTGGGTATCTGTTGGCGGGCTCGGAGATATACACCACCGCAAAGTAGGTCAGCGATGCGGTATACGCGGATCATTGCGATCTCGCCGGGCACCGTCGCGTGTTCAATGGCGAACCTCGGCGGACATGTATGATGGCGCTATCAGTCGTGAAGGCGCCTCCTCCTCCAGCAAATAGTCCGTAAGTGACCGAGGCGTGCATGAGCGCTCATTCAGCCAGCGAAGGAAATCTTCGCCACCAGCGGCTTGTCCACGACCGAACTCTGTGTGGCCTTGATTTCGAAGTGCATCTTGAACGAGCAGCCAGCCGATTTGGCCCCCAAACATCTTGGTATGAACGACGGTGATGTGCGCCAGGGATTCTATTTCGTCGAACACCCCGAAACGCTGAATGCAGCACTCGGAGAACCCAAATAGATAGCCACGTGCAAAGAGCGTGGCCAAGCGGCCTCGGTTTGGTCCATCTGACCCCGCAGATCCGCGATCGATGATTTCGCAAAGCAGGGTTGCCGATATTTCGACCGCTCTGCTCCCGAGGTCGAAATTCGGTGCCCTAATCGGGTCGCGATTTGCGCCAAACAATCGAGTAAGCAGTTCCATAAGCATGTCTCTTCACTTCGGATCCAAAAGTCCGGGCAGGCGTCGCACGGCGGGCGGCGGCTGTTGATCGGGTCGATTAAGGTTATAGCCTGCCGGGAAATCAAGCGATGGAACGGTACTCAACCTGAAATGTAATATGGCAAATTTGTGGGGTCGTATTGCCGCGTACGGCGCGAAAGCCCGCAGCCTTGCAAAGAGGGCCTGACCCTCTGTTAAGTAGAACTTAATGCACTAAATCTCTTGGATTTGCCGGTGCCCGCGCGGCGCCGTAAGCGAGATCTGAAGTCAGGGATGAACCGCGATTGCCGAAATCTCGACCTTGGCACTTCGCGGAAGGTGCGCGACTTCGACAGTCGCGCGGGCCGGCGGCGTATTCTTGAAATACGTGGCGTAGACCTCGTTCATCTTTGCGAAATCCGTCAGATCGGTCAAGAAGACCGTCGCCGAAACGACGCTATCCATGGTCAGCCCGTCTGCCGCGAGCACGGCCTTGAGATTCTCCAGCACAAGCCGCGTCTGGTCTTCGATGGAGGCATCGGATATCAGTCGTTTGGTCTTTGGATCGATCGCGATTTGTCCTGAGAGATAGACGGTCTTGCCGGATTTGATTGCTTGGGAATAGGGGCCGATCGCCTCTGGCGCATTCGGCGACGAAATCGCCTGCTTCCCGACGGTTTGCGCATGCGCGTCGCTCAAGGCGAGGCTTGTTAGAAGGGTGACCGAGGGAATGAGAAGCAAACGCCTGTTCATGAACTATTGTCTCCATCGAATGTAGCAACACTTAGCGTCCTCGCCCACTTGGAGTCCGCTGACCGCCACTATATCGGTTCTCGCCTGCGCTGGACACGATCATAGTCATGGCCCTGTATCAATCGGAGCCGCGGTTCACTTCCGGTCTGCGCTCCGCCTACCTTTCAACCGTTCCTCCTGCGGGTCGTTTCCCCGACATCTCAGTTGGAGAAACGTAAATCCGCAGCGAAACCCGACAGGGGCGGGAAACTATTTACGCCCGGCGGTTGACACCTCCCGGCGGTTGGGGATCACTGGCCATTACGGCGGCAGCGGCTGAGGGTTCAAGGCGATTCTTTCCATGAATCGACCGGATAGCCTAAGCAATGACGTTCTCAAGCGGCCTTCTTGCAGCGAGTTCGCAGCCAGCACGAGTTCGGAAGCAATCACCGAGATCCACGGTGCGGGACCGGGGAAAATCCAGTGGCCGTGGCGAGGAGGTGTCCCGCAGTAGTCGTCGAAGAACTGCGAGATTGAGGCTTCACCATTTGCGACGATCTGCCGTGCGGCAGCGGGATCGCTCACGTGCGCAGCCGCCTCCGCAAGGGTAAGCGCAAAGATCAGTTGCGGTACTGCCCAGTGCGGGATTCTCTCGTCCTCGGTTGGACCGTCTGAATTCGCCTTTGGTCCGAGTTCCGTCAGGGGGAGTTGAACCACGGGATAATAGTGGGTCGGACCATAAGGATTGAGCCAGTTTCTCGGCGGTTGGTATTTCATTGCCATTTCACCTTTGAAGTTTGCTTGCCTAAGGTAAAACGCGAAGAGAAATCAAATTAGGTCATCGAATAGAAAAAATTATTCATCCTGGTTTTGAATGCCTATCCATTTGCCGCCGTGCAGAGCCCCGGTGTTTTTGCCGGCCTGGCGCCGCGCGATGCGCGCCCGGAACCGGCATGTTGCAGGATCAACGACGTAATATCTCCAAGAGCCGGTCACCTTTAGACGTTGGTCGAATTTACACGTCCGACCGGTCCGCGTAGCGTCAGCCTTCCACCCCGTTTTCGCTCGAGCTCCGGCGAAAACCGTCCACTGAAAATGAATAAGTTGGAGTAGAGATGATCATCGCTGACCACCCCCTCCACAGATCCGGACGAGCGGCATTACGCATCCGGCTCCCACCTTGGGTGATGACGCCCAAGCGCACGAGGGGATAAGGGTGGCATATGCGAGCGGGCGGAACCCAAGTGTCGTTCAAAACGCCGAGTCCGGGGCCATCGACGGGGAGGACGGTACGCCGGCCATGGCGCAGCCCTCTCCTCCGGAAGTCTTATTTGACAAGAGCGGCAACGCGATCGCTTCACGAAGTTTTGGGAATCCCTCGGTCTGGCCCGCCGGCTCCAGCTCAACCGTAAGATACTGCGACAGTCGTGCCTCAAGTTCTTCGCATCGCTCTCGACGTAGCCTGGGCGGATGGATCGCCGGAGGCGGCGAGTGCCGCCGCCACTCCCGCCTGGTCGACCGCGTCGCGATTCTGGTTGAGTTTGGCTTTGCCCTCCAGCCGGTCGATCGGAATCTCGAATGCGACGATGCCGCGCATCATGGTGCCGAGGTACTGCTCCGTGAGCCCGTCCATGCTCCAAGCGGTGCCGTTCGCCGTTTCATTGGCTGCGACCAGCCGCCGCAGGATGCCCGCCGTCGCATCCGGCGAGTCGACGATCTTCGGCACGCCGTAGGCATGCACGGCGATGTAGTTCCAGGTTGGCACCGCCGGATGGGTCGCGTACCAGCTAGGCGAGATATAGGCGTGCGGCCCGCGGAACACGGCGAGCGCTGGTTTCCCGTTGGCGAAGTGCCGCCATTGCGGATTGGCGCGCGCCACATGAGCCATCAGCGTGCCGCCGGCGCCGCGCGCGGGATCGATGAGGAATGGCAGGTGGCTGGCAAAGGGCAGGCCGGCGTCATCCAGCGTGACCAGCTCGCCGAAGCCGTTCTCCATGATCACTTGGTGGCAGGCGGCTGTCTCGGCGATGGCGAAGTCTTTGGGGATATACATTGCGATTGTCTCCTCGGGGAGAAAGTACCAAATTTCCGGACCCCCCGGGGCGAGAAATGTCTCCCCTCATCTGCGCTTCGCAATCCACGCATTGATTTGCGCCTCCAGGACATCGAGCGGCAGCGCGCCTTCCTCCAAGACAGCGTCATGAAATGCACGGATATCGAACTTCGAACCCAACTCCTGCTGCGCCCGCTCGCGCAACTCCAGAATCATTCGCTGGCCCATCTTGTAGGACAGCGCTTGTGCCGGCCAGGCGATATAGCGATTCACTTCGGTTTCGATGTTCTGATCGTCCATGGCGGTGTGTTCGTGAAAAAAGTCGATCATCTGTCGTCGCGACCAGTGCTGCGCATGGACACCCGTATCCACCACCCAGCGCACCGCACGCCACATCTCATTCTGCAGGCGGCCGTAGTCGCTGTAAGGTTCGCCGTAGAATCCCACTTCCTTTCCAAGCCGCTCGGAGTAGAAAGCCCAACCTTCCGTGTAAGCGTTGACGTCGAGGTTGTACTTGCGGAACGCCGGCAGATCGGTCAATTCCTGCGCGATCGAAAACTGCAGGTGATGGCCCGGAACCCCTTCGTGGTAGGCAATTGCCTCGACGTTCAGCAGCAACCGCTTCTCGGGCGCGTACTCGTTGACGTTGATCCGCCCCGGCCGCGAACCATCGCCGGCGCCGAGCGAGTAGTCGGCAGGAACGCTGTCGGAACTTCGGAACGACTCCATCGGCACGACTGCCAGCTTGTTTTTCGGAAGACGCCCGAACAACCGCGGCAGTTGGGCGTACATCTGGTCGCGGTACTGGGTGTAAAGATCCAGAAGTTGCTGTCCGGACTTCGCGCGCAGATTCGGATCCTGCATCAGGTGGGCGTTGAACGCCTTCAAGTCCGAGAAGCCCTGCGCGCGGGCGATCTTTAACATCTCCCCTTCGATCTCGGACACGCTTTTGAGTCCGAGCTCATGAATCTGCTGCGCCGTCATATCGGTGGTCGTCTGTTGCCGGACCGCAAAGCGGTAGCGCGTCTCGCCGTCGGGCAACGCCCATACGCCGGGATCCGTACGCCCCTGCGGCGCGTAATCGTCCCGGACGAATTTGGCGAATTTCGCATACGCCGGCGCGACCTCGATCTTCACGGCATTTTCGATGCGGTCGCCAAGGCTCTTGCGGTCTGCCTCGGAAACAGCATCGGGGAATTTGCGTAGCGGCTCGGTAAACGGACTCGTGTCCAGCGAGTTGTCCGCGATCTGCTGCGCCTGCGCAGAGACTAGTCCTAGAATGAATTTCGGCGGCATCAGATGATCGCGCTGCCCCTTGCGCATATGAGCGGTCGCCTGTTCGAGTCCGCGTGGGATCTGATGCAGCCGCGCCAAGTAGTCTTGATAGTCCTTGACATTGCGAAAAGGCGCATCGACGGCGAGCGACGCGTACTGAAGATGGATGCCGTTAAACTGCGTCACAGGCATTTCCCAGTCCTTGAACCGGGCGGCTTCAATCTGCGTCCGCAAGCTCCGGAGCATCAGCACCTGGTTGAGCCTCTCCCGCTCCGGCAAGCCGGTCACGTCGATCGCTTCGAACCGGTGCAGTGACTCACTTGAATGCACGAGATCGTCGGCGATCGCCTTGTCGGAATAATCATTTAGGCGGTCGTTGTAGCGGCTGTCGCCGACCCGCGTCGCCAATTCCGGTTGAGTGCGCAGCGTGTATTGCCATTCGGCGGCTAACAGGCGATCGAGCTCGGCGCGCCGGACTTCCAGACCTTGACCCGCGGCGTCCGCAGTGAGCGGAATAATCAGGGCCAGCGATCCCAGAACCCGCTGAATGAATTTTTGCGCGGCGGATGTATTCATGCAGGTCCCACCCCTCCTTATCTTCTGAAGACCGGCAATACTCTCACAGGGGCCGCTCCACGAAAATCCGCTGCGCGGTGAATTTGCGACGCTCATGTCTCCGACCGCCGACATTCCGATGACGTTGCGTTCATATTTCGCGGTCTTACCCTGACCCGACTAGACTGACATTCGCATCACTTTGCAGGCGCACGTCATGCAACGATCGATACGAATGCCGGGTCCGTTTTGGGGTCAATCAGCCAGCGAGGAATTCTTCCTAGCCGTGGTCGATTTTGTTCAGCGGCATGGGTCGGTTCATGGTCTGGTGGCGCGCATGGAACAAATGGGTCTCGGATCGGTCGTCCGTTCTTGGCTATATAGCAACGTACACGAGCCCATTTTCAGTGAGCAGCTGCACGCACTCTTTGGCACCGGGGTGCTGCGCGCATTCGCCGCGAAAGTGAATTTATCGCCCCGCGATCTGGTTCGAGATCTGTCACAGTCCCTTCCTCGGGTATTGAATCAACTTTTTTCGGAACTGCACCTCTCACCTTGATGCGGGCGTTCGATCGGCACGAATACACTTAATGTTATTTAATCATTAGTCCAATAACAATATGATTATTATGAGGAATAATATCGTCAGATCGAGAATCTGTCATCAAATCAGGAAATGGTGAAGCGCGGCGTACAGCCGCAATCCCGGCGGACTATTGGGTAAGCCATGCCGTCGCCTCCATGGCCAGCATCCCGGACTGTCCGATCGCACGCAAGTCGATGCGGTCACCCGCGGGTTTACCCATGAAGTGAATGGGGCGATTCACATACAAGGGACTCCGGGCACGGAATTCAAAACGCTGAATCCGATCCACCTGATTAAGCGCCAGCAGTCGCGCCAAGACAATGGCCACCAAAGGTCCATGCACGACCCGTTCCGGGTAGCCCTCTTCGCGTTGCGTATACAGTTGGTCAAAATGGATGAGATGCGCATTGAAGGTCAATGCGGAGTAGCGCATGAGCATGACCGGATCGGGGGTCAGAGTGATGGCCCAGGAGTCGGTCGCAGCGGTATCGGCCGAAAAGCCATCCATCGGAGCAGGTTGCGCGGGCACGGGCCCCTGCAGGTAGACAATGTCCCGCTCCTCGCGCACGCAAAGAGCTCCGTCCTGATAGTACTGATACTCCGCCGTGACGATTTGAAACGGGCCGCTCTTGCCCTGCTTGTCGCGCCGTGCAACGACCCGCTCCGTCATTTGTGCGCGTTCTCCGATTCGCAGCGGGCGCAGGAACTCGGTTCGGGCCGCCGCGAAGAGGCGCCGCCGCCGCAACGTGGAATCAACCCATTCTTGATTCACCATATGACCATCGGGCCCGATCGATTGGCGGGGCGCAGTGGGCAGGAAATACAACCAATGCCACAACGGCGGCAGGTCGACAGCGGCGTCCGGCCGATTGATGGTCAAACCCAGGGTCGCTTCAAGCGCCTGAACGGGCCATGGGTCCAGATTCGATTCGATCATTCGCCGTTGTTCTCGTTGAGCAAGCCATTCCTTTCTATGAATTCCGTGATCGTCGAGAGACCATGACCGGTTTTCAAGTTGGTAAACACGAACGGTCGATCGCCGCGCATTCTTTTCGCATCGGTGTCCATCACTTCGAGCGAGGCTCCCACGTAGGGCGCAAGGTCGATTTTGTTGATGACCAAGAGGTCCGACTTGGTGATTCCCGGGCCTCCTTTGCGCGGTATCTTGTCGCCCGCGGCGACATCGATCACGTACAGGGTGAGATCGGACAGCTCGGGACTGAAAGTCGCCGCCAAGTTGTCCCCCCCGCTTTCCACGAACACGAGGTCCAAGTGCGGGAATCGCCGACTCAACCGGGAGACGGCCTCCAGGTTGATGGAGGCGTCCTCCCGAATGGCGGTGTGCGGACACCCGCCGGTCTCGACCCCCAGAATGCGCTCCGGCGGCAATGCTCGATTGCGCACGAGAAATTGCGCATCTTCTTCCGTGTAGATGTCATTAGTGACCACCGCCAGCTCATACCGGTCGCGCAGCGCCAGACACAGCGACAGCGTCAGAGCGGTCTTTCCCGAACCGACCGGGCCGCCGATTCCCACGCGCAATGGCGACGTTTCTCGTTTCATGTTCAGGACCTGAATAGGCGTGAGTACTGGGTTTCGTGCCGCGCGCACTGGATCGCAAGACCCGGAGCGAAGTTTGACAGCGCAGCGCCAATCGAGGGTTCGTGTTGCGCGAGTTCGGCAATGTGCTCGCCGATTTGCAACAGCACGCGCTGTCCGGCGGATTGGCCGATTGGCACCGTCTTCATGCCGACCAGCACTTGATTTTCCGCCCAGGACCACAAGTAGGATGCCGCCGTGTCGGCTGCGGGTATTGCCCAGGCGACGGCGGCACCGCTCCAAACGCAGGGGAGACTCGGTTCATGCATGCGGCGCAGGGTGTCCTGCAAAAAGTCCGGCAAGGCCGGCAGAACCGCCAGGAGCGATCTCATCGAGAATCCCGTCTGTACCGTCGCGCTGCGAATTTCCGCCGCTTCGCGGGTGGCGAGAAACTGCTCGTTGAGGCGGCCGAGTTCCATTGGATCCAGGGCCGTCCACGCCTCGCTCATCCGGTGCAAAAGAGGTATTTCGTACCGCCCGATCGAGTACGACAGCACGTCCGCGACCCATCGCAGCAGCGACGCCTCGTCGCACACCAATGCGCTTTCTACGGCGGCCTCCAAACCATAGGAATGACTATAGCCGCCGATCGGAAACGCCTGGCTGGTCATTTGCAACAGGCGAACGCGCGCGAGCCCATTCATGACGACGAATTATTCACGGTGATGAAAATGAATGAATCTTGGGAGGACTCGCCGGTCTCTCGCTGCCGTGCGCGTGATGGTGGCCATAGGCGCCGCCCTCCGGTTCGAACGGCGCGACGAGTGCGTTGACCTTCAAGCCAAGCCGCGCAACCATCTCCGACAAGACGTGATCGGCGAGGAAGCGCAGGCGGTCGGGCATCAATTGCACGGCGACGTGCCGATTACCCAGATGATAGGCCGCCTTGGCGATCAAGAGCGGGTCGCTGCCGACCGCCTCGAGCAAGGACTCTTCGGCCGCGACGATCTCGACCTCCCGGCCATCTTCGATGCGGACGCGCTCGCCGTCGCGCAGCAGCCGGCCGCGTTCGACGATGAGCGCAGCCTGCTCGCCATTGTCCAGCCGCAACAGCAATCGGCTCTTGCAGCGGGCCTCGAATGTCAGGATGGCGCGAAGAGTCACGACGGGATCCCTCAGAACAAGAAGTATCGTTGAGTCATGGGCAAGGACACCGCCGGCTCGCACACCAGAAGCTCGCCGTCGGCACGCACAGCATATGTTTCCGGATCGACTTCAATTTGCGGGCAGGCACTGTTAAGAATCATGTCCTGCTTGCGTACGCGGCGGGTATTCTTGATGGCCTCGATCCGCCTGCGTAGGCCCAACGCCATGAAGCCTGGGTCGGTCAGCGCCGCTTGAGAAACGAAAGTCACCGACTTCTCGAGGGCACGCCCGAACGAACCGAACATCGGCCGATAGCTCGACGGCTGCGGCGTGGGAATCGAGGCATTCGGGTCACCCATCGGAGCGGCCGCGATCATGCCGCTCTTCAGAATCAGGCTGGGCTTTACGCCGAAGAATGCCGGTTTCCACAGGACGAGATCGGCCAGTTTGCCTACCTCGACCGATCCGACCAGGTGCGAGACACCATGCGTGATGGCGGGATTGATGGTGTATTTTGCCACATAGCGCTTGACTCGGGCGTTATCGTGCAAGTCGGTGTCGCCGCTCAACGAGCCGCGCACTTCGCGCATCTTGTGGGCCGTCTGCCACGTTCGGATAATCACCTCGCCGACCCGGCCCATGGCTTGCGAGTCCGAGGACATCATCGAAAAGGCGCCGATGTCGTGCAGGATGTCCTCTGCCGCAATCGTTTCGCGGCGAATGCGGGATTCGGCGAAGGCGATGTCCTCGGCAATAGCAGGATCCAGATGATGACACACCATCAACATATCGAGATGCTCATCCACGGTGTTGATCGTGTACGGGCGGGTGGGATTGGTGGAACTCGGCAGGACATTGCCGTGAGAAGCGATCTTGATGATGTCGGGTGCGTGCCCGCCGCCCGCGCCTTCGGTGTGGAACGTGTGGATCGTGCGTCCGCCGATGGCGGCCACGGTCGCCTCGAGGAACCCGGATTCGTTGAGCGTATCGGTGTGAATGCCGACTTGTACGTCGAGTTCGTCGGCCACCGCCAAGCAATTGTCGATCGCCGCGGGAGTGGTGCCCCAATCCTCATGGAGCTTCAAACCGACCGCGCCTGCACGAATCTGCTCGCGAGCCGGTTCAGGCAGGCTGACATTGCCTTTTCCCAAGAAACCGAGGTTCATCGGGAAACCTTCCGCCGCGAGCAGCATGCTGTGGATATGCCATGGGCCGGGCGTGCACGTGGTCGCCTTCGTGCCGGCCGCCGGCCCCGTTCCGCCGCCGATCATGGTCGTGACCCCGGAGGTGAGTGCCTCGTCGATCTGCTGGGGACAAATGAAATGAATGTGGGTGTCGACGCCTCCGGCCGTCAAGATCATGCCCTCGCCGGCGATGATTTCCGTGGCGGCGCCTATGGGAATGGTGACGCCGGACTGAACATCCGGGTTGCCGGCCTTGCCGATACTCCAGATATGACCGCCCTTGATAGCCACATCGGCTTTGACGATTCCCCAATGATCGATGATGAGCGCATTGGTGATGACCGTGTCGGCGACCGCGGCACTGACCAACTGCCCCTGCCCCATGCCGTCGCGGATGACCTTGCCGCCGCCGAATTTCACCTCTTCACCGTATACGGTGTAGTCCCTCTCCACTTGTACGACCAACGCGGTATCGGCGAGCCGCAGCCGATCGCCCACGGTGGGACCGAACATCTCGGCATAGGCCTGCCGCGCGATTTTCGTGGCCATTCAGAGGTCCCCCATGATTTTCCCCTGAAAGCCGAAGACGCGGCGCAGGCCGCCGTATTCGACCAAACGCACGGTCCGCGCCTGGCCCGGCTCGAACCGCACCGCCGCCCCCGCCGCTATATCGAGTCGATACCCGCGGCACGCCTCGCGGTCGAATCGCAAACTCGAATTGCTTTCATAGAAGTGGTAGTGAGAACCGACCTGAATCGGCCGGTCGCCGATATTCTCTACGTTGACCGTCACGGTCTTGCGATCCACGTTCAGTTCGATTTCACCCTCCGCGACCAGCAGTTCACCTGGAATCATGGCTGCGCCTCAAACAATGGGTTGGTGAACGGTAACCAGTTTCGTACCATCGGGGAACGTGGCTTCGACCTGTATCTCCGGGATCATTTCCGGGATACCCTCCATCACCTCGCCGCGAGTCAGAATCGATTTGCCAAAGCTCATGAGTTCGGCCACCGTCTTGCCGTCCCGTGCGCCCTCGATGATGGCCGCGGTGATCAACGCGACAGCCTCGGGATAGTTGAGCTTGAGGCCCCGCGCGCGGCGCCTCTCGGCGACCAAGGACGCCGTGAAAACGAGCAGTTTATCTTTTTCCCGGGGAGTCAATTCCATCGCGTGCCCGCTCCAAGTTCGCTCAACACGCCCACACCCGCGGCGGACATGCCGCTTTGTCCGACAGTGCTCGTCGCAGCACTGCCCATAATGCCGTGAACCAGTAAAACGCATCTTCGGTCGAGCCGCCAAGATATCGCGCAATCAACAGGCCGGGTACTCGCGTGATGCCGCTCCGCGATTCCGCGGCAGACGGAGTTACCGCGCGACACCCGCGCAGCAACGCGGCGTCGACGTCGCATCCGGCAACTAAAAAGGTGCCGCAGACGGTAAATCCCGACAGACCCACCGGCGATTCGGCAAACCCGCTCTGCGCATCGATGTCGGCAACTTCCGACCAGAGCAGGCTGCCGGCTCTCCGAATGTTCGTTTGCATGTTCAATTTGCCGCGACCCCAGGATTCGCCCGATGCACGCCGGCCGAAGCTCAAGATATCCCATCCGAAGTACCGGGCGCGCGCCGTCAGATCGACATTGAGCTCCATCGAAATATTCGCGCCATCGAAAATGATGCTCTCTCGCGGCAGCCATTCGAGGACAGCGTCTTCACCCAGCGAGAAATGCACTTGCTGGCTCGCGCAGCTGCCCTCGGAACGATACCACTTTGTCGCACCGGGCGTCGTCAACAACACCCGCGACTGCTCGTTCAAGGAGGCCCGAATATGAAGGCTGTCGCCCGCAGCGACTCCGCCCGGCGGATGCAAAATCGCAATGTGACAGGTCTCTTTACCTTCCGGGTACAGCGCCTTTTGCACCTGCAAAGGGCCGCGGTGCTGGTTGAGGCCCAACACGGTCCGACCTTCGCGCCGCGCGAACCCGAGGTCAAGCTCGGCCTGCCAACCCGCCGGGCTACGGAGAGCGGCACGGCTCATCACTTGGGAACGGGTGCATCGACGCCGTCGACATACCAGTTGATGGCCATCAGCTGCGCGTCGGAGAGGGCGGAGCCGGCCGCCACCCGCACCACGCCGGTGCTGTCCTTGAGCGGCCCCGCGAAAGGCTTCAGCGTGCCTTCGATGATGTCGCGCTTCTTTTCCTCGAACACACGGGCCACGTCGGCCGGTACGGATTTGTTCAGGGGCGTCAGCACGACCATCTTCTCCTTGAGGCCGTATGCGATCTGCCGGCCGCCGGTCCAGGTTCCCGCGATCACCTTGCGGATTTCATCGATGTAGTAGTCGGCCCAATTCTCGGTGTTCGCCGTGAGCTGTGAATGGGGTCCGTACTTGGACATGTCCGAATCCCACCCAAACGCGTGCACACCGCGCTGCTCCGCCACCTGGACGACCGCGGGCGAATCGGTGTTCTGACCGAGTACGTCGGCACCCTGTGCGATCAACGCTTCGGCCGCCTGGCGCTCCTTGCCGGGGTCATACCAGGTGTCCACCCAGATGACCTTGACCACGGCTTTGGGATTGACGCTGCGCGCGCCGAGGGCGAATGCGTCGATATTGCGAATCACTTCTGGGATGGGGAACGATCCGACGATCCCTAGCGTGTTTGACTTCGTGGTCTTGCCCGCAAGAACCCCGAGAAGATACGCACCTTCATAAAAGCGCGTTTGATAGGTGACCACGTTTGCCGCGGTCTTATAGCCGGTCGCATGTTCGAAGCTCACCTTCGGGAACAGCTTCGCGACGCGCAACGTGGGTTCCATGTAGCCGAAGGAGGTGGTGAATATGAGCTGGTTCCCGGCCACGGCCAGCTGGCGAATCACGCGCTCCGCGTCGGCCGTTGCCGGCACGCTTTCCACATAGGTGGTTTTCACCTGGGAGCCGAGCACGCGCTCGACCTCGCGCCGCGCCATATCGTGCTGAAAGGACCAACCCGTATCGCCCACGGGATCGACATAGATGAACGCCACTTTGAGCGGCGCGGACGCGCGCGCCGGCAATACGCCGATGGTCAGCATAACCGCCAATAAGGCGACGGAGCGGAGACTTGGCATCACGGTACGACCTCGAGTGGCACCCGATGGAGAATGCACAAGCGTATCGCCGAGCGCAACCAAAGATGCGGACCCGGACCTGTCGGAGCTGCGATAGGCGCGGCACTTTTATGAGGCGCGGCGTCCTCGGAGTGCACACGATTAGTGCACCCGATTGTGTACAAAACTCCCGATACATACTGTAATCTATGGCGGCGAGAGGTCCGATGGCTACGCTGACAACCCATGTTCTGAACGTTGCGGCCGGCACTCCGGCGGCGGGGATGCGCATCGAGTTGCGCTCGTTGAACGAGATGCCGGGAATGCCGATTGCCGCACGAACCAACGCGGATGGACGCTGCGCGGCGCCGCTGCTCGAGGGTGCCGCCTTTCGAGCCGGGCGGTATGCACTGACCTTCCATGTCGCGGCGTACTTTCGGTCCCTGGGACATGTCCTCGCCGAGCCACCTTTCCTCGACGAAGTGGTGATCGCGTTCGGCATCGCGGATGCGGGACAAAATTACCATGTGCCCCTGCTGGTCTCGCCGTGGAGTTATTCAACCTATCGTGGGAGTTGAGCGCTGCGATGTCCCTCTGCCGCGCCGCCAATTCGCCTCAAACGCTGCGCTTCGTGCTGGACGGTGCGGTGGTCTCCCTTCATGAACCCCTGCCGACCATGACCGTGCTGGAATATCTGCGCGATGTCGCGGGACGCTGCGGGACGAAGGAAGGTTGCGCCGAGGGGGACTGCGGTGCGTGCACCGTGGTCCTCGGGGAACTCGCCACCCACGGCGAGCGTGCGCTATCGGGCGGTGAACTCCTGCATCCGCTTCCTGCCGACTCTCGATGGCAAGGAACTCGTCACCGTCGAGAGCCTGACGCAGCCCGACTCGGCCGCTCACCCGGTGCAGCAGTCGATGGTGGACAACCATGGCTCGCAATGCGGATTCTGCACTCCCGGCTTCGTCATGTCGTTGTTCGCGCTGTACTTGAATCGCGATGCGGCCGACCGCGAACAAGTCCTCGATGCCTTGGCGGGAAATCTCTGCCGCTGCACCGGCTACCGGCCCATCATCGAAGCCGGAATGCGCCAGTATGCTTACGCCTCGCCCGTGCACTGGAGTCGCGAAGAAGCTCACTCGGAATCTCACGTCGCAGCTCTGAGGTCCATTGCACGCGAACCCGGTGCCGCATGCTCCCTGCGTTACCGCGGATTTCATGCACCGCGCGGGCTCGACGAGCTCGCCGACGCCCTCGATTCATCGCCCGGTGCCCTCCTGCTGGCGGGCGGCACGGACGTCGGTCTGTGGGTCACGAAGCAGCTGCGCGACCTGCCGGCGCTCGTCTATTTGGGCGACGTGCCGGAGCTCGCCCGAATCGACGAACGCGCGCACGAACTGTGGATCGGTGCCGCGGTGACGCTCACCGATGCCTGGCCGGTATTGCTGGCGCGATTTCCCGCGCTCGCCGAACAAGCGGCCCGTTTCGCGTCGCCGCCGATCCGCAATTCGGCCACGCTCTGCGGCAATCTCGCCAACGGCTCGCCCATCGGCGATTCGATTCAAATGCTGATTGCGCTCGACGCACGCCTCGAATTGCGGCGGGGCACCAAGGTGCGCAGAGTGCCGCTCGAGGATTTTTACCTCGAGTACCAAAAGAAGGATCTCGCGGGAGGCGAATTTGTTGCGGGAGTCGCCATTCCACCTGCGGGGAAGGGACAATTGCTGGCGAGCTACAAGCTCTCCAAGCGCATCGATCAGGATATTTCGGCAGTAGCCGCAACGTTTTGCGTGACGCTGGAGGGGGCGCAAGTGACCGCAACCCGCCTCGCCTATGGCGGCCTGGCCGGTATCCCGCGGCGCGCGCGGCACGCGGAGCGCGCGCTCCTGAGCGGTGGTTGGAGCCTCGCGGGAATCGAAGCGGCCGTCGCCGCGCTCGCCACGGACTTCGAACCGCTCACGGATCTGCGCGCCAGCCGTGAATATCGTCTGACGACGGCCGGCAATTTGCTGCGCCGTTTTTACTTGCAGCAGCAAGGCGGCCCCGTGGCACTGCGCACGGCCGATGCCTTGCTGGACGTCGGCTGACCGGCATGTCATTCGGCACGTCTCAGACTCACGACAGCGCGCCGCTGCACGTCAGCGGCCGGGCGCAGTACTGCGACGACATCGCGCTGCCGGCGAATACCTTGCATGCCGCCTTCGGACTTGAGCCGCGTCGCACACGGGAGAATCACGTCGCTCGATCTCGTCGCCCGTCCTGGAATCAGCGCGGCGTAGCGGCGATTGCACTGCCCGCGGATATCCCCGGCGAGAACAACTACGGCGGCGCCGTCCACGACGATCCCGATCTTCGCGGACGGACTGGTGCAATACGCCGGCCAGCCGCTGTTCGCGGTCGCGGCCGACTCGATGCGCGCCGCGCGCAAGGCCGCGCGCCGGGCAGAAGATCGACGATTGACGCCGCTGCCCGCGCTTCTCGACATCCGCGCCGCGCTGGCCGCCGAGAGCTATCGTGCTGCCCAGTCAGACGCATGCGGCGCGGCGATCCGCGCGCGCAGCCTTGCACACGCGCCGCAGCGTCTGCGCCACCACGTCGTCATCGGCGGCCAGGATCATTTCTACCTCGAAGGACATATCGCGGTCGCGCATCCCGCAGGAGGACGGCGGCATGCTGGTGCACAGCTCGACGCAGCACCCCACCGAAGTGCAGAAGCATCGTCGCGCACGCCCTGGAAGAGCCCGCGCCAATCGCGTCGTGGTGCAATGCCGGCGCATGGGCGGCGGATTCGGCGGCAAGGAGAGCCAGGCCGCACTGATCGCCGCCGCCGCCGCCGTCCTGGCGCGCAAGACCGGGCGGACCGGTCAAGCTGCGGCTCGATCGCGATGCCGACATGCTGATGACCGGCAAACGCCATGATTTCATCGCCGACTACGAGGCCGGCTTCGACGACGAGGGGCGCCTGCTGGCGCTGTGCGTAATGCTGGCCTCGCGCTGCGGGTACTCGGCCGACCTGTCCGGCCCGGTGAACGATCGCGCCATGTTTCACGTCGACAATGCCTATTATTTGGAAAACGTCGAAGATCACGTCGCATCGCTGCAAGACCCACACGGTGTCGAATACCGCGTTTCGCGGCTTCGGCGGACCTCAGGGCATGATGGTGATCGAAGCGATTCTCGACGACATCGCGCGCACGCTCGGATCGCGATCCGCTCGACGTACGGCGCATCAATCTCTACGGCACTCGAAGAGCGCAACGTCACGCACTACGGGCAGATCGTGCAGGGTAACCTGCTGCCCGACATTTTCGACAAGCTCGAGCGCAGCAGCGACTACCGTCGCCGGCGCGAGCCGAGTGGGCCGCTGGAACGCCGCCCAGTCCAATCATCAAGCGCGGCCTGGCGTTGACGCCGGTGAAATTCGGCATTTCCTTCACCTCGACGCTTTTCAACCAGGCGGGCGCATTGCTGCAGGTGTATACCGACGGCACGGTGCTGCTGAACCACGGCGGCACGGAGATGGGCCAGGGTTTGCACGTGAAGGTGGCGCAGGTCGTCGCCACCGAGTTGGGCTTGCCGCTGTCGGCCATCCGCATCACGGCGACCGATACCAGCAAGGTGCCGAATACTTCCGCCACTGCGGCCTCCTCCGGCTCCGATCTGAACGGCAAGGCGGCGCAGGCGGCGGCGGTCGACCATCCGGCAGCGACTGGCCGACCTGGCCTGCAGCATCGCATCGGCGTCGCGCCGCAGGACGTGCGCTTCGCGGACGGCCACGTGCATGATCGGGCGCACAGCGCCATGCCGTTCGCCGCCCTGGCGCGGCGCCGCGCACGAAGCGCGCGTGTCGCTGTCGGCCACCGGCTTTTATCGCACGCCCGAAGATCCATTGGAACAAGCAGACCCAGGTCCGGCAGGCCTTTCTATTATTTTGCCTTCGGCGCGGCGGTCGCCGAAGTGGCGGTGGATACGCTGACCGGCGAAACGCAGCTGTCTGCGCGTCGACATCCTGCACGACGTGGGCACGTCGCTGAATCCGGCCATCGACCTGGGCCAGATCGAAGGCGGCTTTCTGCAGGGCGTCGGCTGGCTCACCTCCGAGGAACTGTATTGGAACGGCGCCGGTGAACTGCGCACCCATGCGCCGTCCACCTACAAGATTCCCACCGCGCGCGACTGGCCCGCGGCCGCTCGCGTGGAAATGTTGCCGGCGGCGCCCAACGCGAGGACTCGATTTATCGTTCCAAGGCGGTGGGCGAGCCGCCCCTGATGTTGGCCTTGTCGGTGTTCCACGCGATACGGGATGCCTGCGCGGCCTGCGGCTCCCGCGGCTGCCTGCCGCATCTGCCGGCGCCCGCCACACCCGAAGCGGTGTTGCGCCCCATCGACGCATTGCGCCTGAGTCGCGCCGCATGAACACCGCGCAGCGCCTGCCCGGACCCGGCGCCGCGATCGCCGCCGGCGACTGGCTAGCGCCGCTCGAAGGTCATTGGATCGAGGCTGCGTGCACGCATCTCTCGCGACATCCGGCGGTGGTACGCGTGACGGTGGTCGCGCTGCGCGGCTCCGCGCCGCGCGAGGCCGGAGCGAGCATGCTGGTCGATGCTTCGAGCACTGTGGGCTACGATCGGCGGCGGGCGGCTCGAATGGCAGGCCACCCTCGCCGCCCGGGAACTTCTCGGCGTCCGCGATCGCCGCGCCGGTGCGCATGGCGGATCTCATTCTAGGGCCTGGACCTCGGACAATGCTGCGGAGGCCGGGTGGAACTGTGGCTCGAGCGGTTGACCCGCGATGACCTGCCCTGGCTGCTCGAGGCGGCGCGAACCGGGTTGCCGGCGCGCGATCACCGTGCCGTGACACACGCAGCCGCGAAAGTGCTGATAACGGAAGTGGGCGGCGGCGGCGCATCCCACCGGCTGCAGCGTTCGACGCCGGCAGCGTTGAGCCTGCAGCTGTTGCGAACTGCAAACGGCGACCTAATCCTCTGCGAGCCCTTGTCTGCGCAGCGCCCGCGGCTGTGGGTGTTCGGCGCCGGCCACGTGGGCCAAGCATTGGTGAGGCTGCTATCCGAAGTTGCGCTGTTTGACATCACATGGGTCGATTCGCGTCCCGAGTTGCTGCCGCCGGACCTTAGCAACTGCATGACCACGCATGCCTGCGCCAAACCGGTCGATCTGATCGATGCCGCTCCGGCCCGTGCCCGCTATGTGGTGCTGACGCACGATCATGCGCTCGACTATGAATTGTGCCGCTCCATCCTGCGGCGCGGCGATTCGTCCTGGTTGGGGCTCATCGGTTCGGCCAGCAAAGCGGCCCGCTTCCGGTCGCGCCTGCTGCGCGACGGCATCAACCGCGAGACCCTCAGGGCCCTCACCTGCCCGATCGGCGTTCCCGGAATCGACAGCAAGTTGCCTGCGAGCATCGCGATTTCCATCGCCGCCCAGCTATTGCAGCAAGTCAGCGCGGCCACGTCGACGCCCACCGCCAAGCAAGACATCGCTTGCGGCGCGGCATGCGCGTCATGCGGCGTGGAGCGTCCGGCGAAAACATGACCGATCAACCTGCCGTACCGCGTTTGATTCTCCGCGGTATCACCAAGCGCTACCCCACCATACTCGCCAACGACGCTATCGACCTCGAGGTGGGCGCGGGGGAAATTCATGCGCTGATGGGCGAGAACGGTGCCGGCAAGAGCACATTGATGAAGATCGTCTACGGCGTCACACGCCCCGACGCCGGAAGCATCGAATGGGAGGGCCGCAGGGTGACGATTCACAGCCCTGCGCAGGCGCGGCGCTTGGGTGTAGGCATGGTGTTCCAGCATTTCGCCCTGTTCGAGACCTTGAATGTCGCGGAGAACATCGCTCTGGCGCTGGATGAGCGAATCACGCCCGCGGCGCTGGCTCCGCGCATCGATGCCGTCGCGCAGCGCTATGGGCTGCCCATCGACCCGCAGCGGCTGGTGCACAGCATGTCGGTGGGTGAGCGTCAGCGCGTGGAGATCGTGCGCTGTCTGTTGCAGTCGCCCAAGCTGCTGATCATGGATGAACCCACCTCGGTCCTGACGCCGCAGGCCGTCCGGCAGCTATTCGACACGTTGCGCCGCCTCGCAACGGAAGGCACGAGCATTCTGTACATCAGTCACAAGCTGGAGGAAATTCGCAGTCTGTGCGACAGGGCGACGGTGCTGCGCGCCGGCAGGGTCAGCGGCACGGCACGGCCACGCGAACTGGACAATGCCGGCCTGGCGCGCCTGATGGTGGGCGGCGACCTTACGGATCGGCCGCTGCAACCGCGCGAGGCCGGCGAAGTCCGGCTCGAACTGAAGGACTATTCGATGGCAGCACGCGATCCGTTCGGCACGGCGCTGCGTCAAATCAACCTCGACGTGCGCGCCGGTGAAATCGTCGGCATCGCCGGCGTGTCCGGCAACGGACAAAAGGAACTGCTGGCCGCGCTCTCCGGCGAATCGGTCGCTGCCCACGAGGGTTCGATCAGCCTGTGCGGCCGACGCGTCGACGCCATCGGCGCGGCGCAGCGCCGCGCACTTGGGCTTGGGATTCGTGCCCGAGGAGCGTTTGGGGCGCGGCGCCGTGCCGGGCATGTCCCTCGCCGAGAACGCACTGCTCACGGGCGCGCGCGCGGGCATGGTGCGGCACGGTGTCGTCCAGCGCAGTGTGGCGCGCGCGCTCGGCGCGCGCGACGATTGCCGCTTTCCAGGTCAAGTGCGGCAGCGAGCTGTCCGCGGCCGAACGGCTCTCCGGCGGCAACCTGCAGAAATTCATCGTGGGCCGTGAGATCCGGCTTGCACCGCAGGTCTTGCTGGCAGCCCAACCCACGTGGGGCGTGGACGTCGGGGCCGCCCAATTGATTCATCGAGCGCTGGTCGACTTGCGCGACTCGGGCTCGGCGGTCTTGGTCATTTCCGAAGAACTCGACGAGCTGTTCACGATCTGCGATCGAATCGCCGTGTTGACGGCGGGCCGCCTGTCCGTGGCGCAGCCCCGCTCGCAGCTGACGGTCGAGGCGGTCGGCCTGTTGATGACCGGCGCCGCGAAAGTGATGAGCGGCGCTGCAGAAGAGTCATGCGAATGCCTGAGCTGCCGTGGGGTCCATTTCAATGGCGGCTCGAAAGACGCGCCGCGCCGTCGGCGGCGATGCGCATTGCCGCTCCGTTGATCGCGGCGGCCGCGATGCTCGCCACCAGCTTTCTGATCTTTGCGTTTCTCGGCAAGGATCCGCTGAACGCGCTCGACGTGTTCTTCATTGAACCTTTGAACTCCCGCTACGGATGGGGCGAGCTGCTCCTCAAGGCGACGCCGCTCGCGCTGTGCGCGCTCGGGCTCGCGCTGGGGTTCTCCGCCAACGTGTGGAATATCGGCGCCGAAGGACAGTTGACGCTGGGCGCCATTTGCGGCGGCGGCGTCGCACTTTACTGGGGGGACTTTCTGGGGCCGCTGGCGCTGCCCGTCGTTCTGCTCGCCGGCATGGCCGGCGGCGCCGCCTGGGCCGCCATTCCCGCGTATCTCCGCACGCGCTTCAATACCAGCGAAATTCTCGTCAGCCTGATGCTGGTGTATATCGCTCAACTGCTGCTGAACTACCTGTTGCACGGGGTCTGGCGCGATCCGGAGGGTTTCAATTACCCCCAATCGAGGGCGTTCGACGAACGCATCCTCCTGCCGCTGTTGTTCGACGGGCAGCGCGCGAATCTGGCATTTCCGATCATGCTAGGCGTAGCCGCGATATCGTGGGTGTTCTCCACCCGGCTGTTTGCCGGCTTCCGAATGCGGGTTGGAGGACAGGCACCTGCCGCCGCCGCCTACGCGGGCTTCAGCGAGCGGCGCAACGTCTGGCTCGCGCTGCTGATCGGCGGCGGCGCGGCAGGCTTGGCCGGAGTCTGCGAAGTGGTCGGCCCGATAGGCCGGCTGCAGGTCGACATCTCGCCCGGCTACGGCTTCGCCGCCATCATCGTAGCGTTCGTCGGCAGGCTGCATCCCGCCGGCATCGTGCTCGCCGCGCTGCTCATGTCCCTGCTCTATCTGGGAGGCGAGTCGGTGCAACTCGGGCTGCAGCTGCCCGCTGCGGTGACCGGGTTGTTTCAAGGCATGCTCTTGTTCTACCTGCTAGCGGCGGATTTGTTTGTCGGTTTCCGGCTCCGCCGCGTCTCTCGCGTGAGGGCAGCATGAACATCGAATTCCTCGTGGCCATAGTCACCGGTACGGTGATCGCGGCCACGCCCCTGATTTATGCCGCCCTCGGAGAATTGATCGCCGAACGCGCCGGGGTCCTGAACCTCGGGGTCGAAGGGATGATGTTGGTAGGGGCGCTGGCCGCCTTCTCGGTCGGAGTCGGCACGGGCAGTCTCGCCCTGGGCTACTTGGCGGCCGTCTGCACGTCGATGCTGTTGGCGCTGTTGTTCGCGGTCCTGACGTTGAGTCTGCAGACCAACCAGGTGGCCACGGGGCTCGCGCTGACCTTGTTCGGATTGGGCTTGAGCGCCTTTGCCGGCCGCAAGTTCACCGGTCTGCCGATCCAGGGCCTGCGTGCGATGTGGATTCCCGGCTTGAGTCATCTCCCCATCGCCGGGCCGCTGCTATTTCGCTTCGACGCGGCAGTCTACGGGTCGATTCTGCTCTACTTCGCCGTCGACCATGTGCTCAATCGCACTCGCGCCGGACTTCAGTTGCGCGCCGTCGGCGAGTCGCCCGCTATCGCGCATGCATTGGGGCAACCGGTGCTGCTGACGCGCTACGCAGCCGTGCTGTTCGGCGGGGCGACCAGCGGCATCGCAGGCGCGTACCTGTCCACTGCCCTGACCCCTATGTGGGTGGAAGGGATGAGCGCAGGACGCGGCTGGATCGCGCTGGCGCTGGTTGTCTTTGCGACGTGGAAGCCGCTGCGAGTACTGCTCGGCGCATATCTGTTCGGCGGCGTGACGATCCTGCAACTGCATGCCCAGGGGTTGGGTCTGGGGGTACCCAGTGAAATTCTCTCGATGCTGCCCTATGCCGCCACCATCGTCGTGCTGGTCATCATTTGCCGCGATCCGAAAACGATTCTGCTGAACCAACCGGCTGCTCTCGGCAAGAGCTTTCACCCCGATGTTTAGCAACGGCTCACGGGAAATACTGAGATACGCTCCCGGGCGGCCGCGACCATGAGCGCGTATATCATCGATTTCTTGAGCCTGTTGGGCCGTTGTGTGCATCTCGTCACCGGCATCGCCTGGATCGGCGCGTCCTTCTATTTCGTCTGGCTCGACAACCATCTGGTTGCTCCCACCGACGATGCGCTGTTCCGCAAGGGTGTGGCCGGCGAGCTGTGGGCGGTGCACGGCGGCGGTTTCTATAACGCTCAAAAATACCGCGTTGCGCCGCAGGTATTGCCAAACTCGCTGCACTGGTTCTATTGGGAGGCGTACTCCACCTTCCTCTCCGGGTTCTTTCTGCTCAGCCTCTTGTATTATGCGCAGGCGGAGGTCTATCTCATCGACCCGCGCGTTGCCGCGTTGAGCAAGCCCGCGGCAATCGGCATCGGACTGGGCTTTCTCATCGGCGGCTGGGTGGTGTACGACCTGCTGTGCCGAAGTCCGCTTGCCAAGAGCGGCGCGTGGCTCGGTTGCCTCATCGCGTTGCTGTCGAGCGCCGCGGCTTTCGCGCTGTGCCGCCTATTCAGCGGGCGCGGCGCCTTCATCGAATTCGGCGCGATGCTGGGGACGATCATGGTGGCGAATGTGTACTTCGTCATCATTCCAGGGCAACGCGAGATGGTGCGCGCCAAACTCGAAGGACGCGAACCGGACCCGCAGGCAGGACTGCGAGGCAAGCTGCGCTCGGTGCACAACACCTATTTCACGCTACCGGTGCTCTTCACCATGATCAGCAATCACTATGCCGTGGCCTTCGGCGCGCGCCGCAACTGGCTGGTGTTGATCGCGATGTCGGCGGCCGGCGTGTTGATCCGCGTGTACTTCGTCGCGCGCCATAAGCGTCAAGAGCGCGGCGGCAGGACCTCGCCAACCTCGGCAGTGCTGGGCTTGGCTGTGATCGCCGCCACGGCTGCCGCATTGGCGCCGCCACCGGCGCCGCCCGGGGCTGCGGACGCTTCGAGCGCGCACTTTGAAGCGATTCAGCACATCGTGGCCCTGCGCTGCGCGCCCTGTCACGCGGCGGCGCCGACGCAGCCGGGATTCGCAACGGCGCCCAAGGGATTGCTTCTCGATTCGCCCGAGGCCATCCTGGCGCATGTGGCGGCGATCGCGCCGCAGGTGGCCACGAATGCGATGCCCATCGGCAATCTGACCGGCATGACCGATGCCGAGCGCGCTCAACTGCTCGACTGGATTCGCCGTGACTCGCCTCGCTGACGCCGCGGGCCCGGCGGTGCACCGGGGTCGGATCTTGAGTTTCCTGTCGGACCCGGGCGATGGGACGGATGCCGCGAGCTACCGGTATTTTGCCGACGGCGCCCTCGTCGTCGAGAATGGCCTCATCGCGGCGCTAGGGCCCGCCGACTCGATATTGGCGCAACTGCCGACCGGGATCCCGGTGGCGGACCATGGCGACAACCTCTTGCTGCCCGGATTCATCGACAATCACATCCACTACTCGCAATGTGATGTCATTGCCGCCGGCGGCCGTCAGTTGCTCGATTGGCTGCAGGATTATACCTTTGTGGAAGAAGCGCGCTTCGGCGATGCGCCGCACGCTCGCGAGGTCGCGGAGTTCTTTCTCGACGAATTGGCCCGCCACGGCACGACTACCGCCTTGGTCTTCTGCACCGTGCACCCCGAATCGGTCGATGCGTTTTTCGGCGCCGCCGAGCGACGCCGCCTGCGCATGATCGCCGGCAAGGTGCTGATGGACCGCAATGCCCCCGGAGGGCTATGCGATACGCCCGAGCGGTCGGATCGCGAGTCGCGTGCGCTCCTGGAGCGTTGGCACGGCAAGGATCGATTGCACTATGCGATCACGCCGCGCTTCGCGGTTACCTCCTCCGATGCGCAGTTGCGGGTGGCGGCCCGGCTCGCCCGGGATTTCCCGGACGCCTTCATCCACAGTCACCTCGCCGAGACGCACGGCGAAATCGCCTGGGTGCGCGAGCTCTTTCCGTCGTCGCGCAGCTACCTCGACGTCTACGACGGCCACGGGTTGCTGCGCGAGCGCGCGATCTATGCCCATTGTATTCATCTGGATGCGTACGACCGGGCGCGCATGGCCGAGAGCGGTGCGGCTGCCGCTTTCTGCCCGACGTCGAATCTGTACCTCGGCAGCGGGCTGTTCGACATCGCGGCCGCCGATGCCGCCGGCATGCGCTTCTCGACCGCGACCGATGTGGGGGGCGGCAGCAGCTTCAGCATGCTTCGCACCCTGGACGAGGCGCGCAAGGTGGCGCGGTTGCAGGGCCAGGATCTTGCGCCGCTGCGGGCGTTCTATCTTGCAACGCTCGGCGCCGCGCGCTGTCTGCGGCTCGAGGATCGCATCGGGCGCCTCGAGGTCGGGGCGGAGGCGGATTTCATCGTGCTCGATCTGAAGGCAACCGAGCTCATTGCGCGGCGCACCGCGGCCGCGACCACCTTGAGCGACGTCCTGCGAATACTCATGACGCTGGGTGATGACCGGGCGGTCAAAGCCACCTACATTCTGGGCCGGCAAGTTCATGGAGATCCGACCGCAACCGCAACCACACTGTCGACGAAGCCGGGCACCTCATGAGCCTCCACAATCCGTTGGATAAACGCAGGAGGGCCTCGGATGGTGTCGAGCCCCTGCGTCCGCGCCGTGCCCTGCCCAAAGCAGTCGATATCGCCGACGTGCACGAACGCATCTGGAGCGCGATCATGGACCACAGCCTGCCTCCCGAGACGCGTCTGGTGGAGACCGAGTTGTGTGAAATATTCGGCCTCGGCAGGACGCGGTTGCGCCAAGTACTCCAAAAGCTGGCTCACGAACGCGTGGTGACTCTGATGCACAACCGCGGCGCGATGGTATCGAAGCCTTCTGTCCGCGAAGCCCGCGAAGTATTCGCCGCCCGCCGCGTCATCGAGGCAAACATCGTCGCAACCTTCCTCAAGACGGCCACACGCAAGGACATCAAGCACGTGCAGGATCATCTGGCGCGCGAGGAAGAAGCCTGGCGGGACAACGATCGCCGCACGATATTGAAACTCTCGGGCGAGTTTCACCTGCTGCTCGCCGAGAGCACAAATAACAGCATTCTGCTCGAATTCCTGCGCGACTTGATCTCCCGCTCCTCGCTCATCATTGCGGTGTATCAAGCTCCCGGCGCATCGCCTTGCCCGCCGGACGCT
The DNA here is from genome assembly GCA_963799885.1 of uncultured Gammaproteobacteria bacterium. Taxonomy (GTDB): domain Bacteria; phylum Pseudomonadota; class Gammaproteobacteria; order Steroidobacterales; family Steroidobacteraceae; genus Bog-1198. The sequence goes on from CAWCYX010000016.1 coordinate 67,078, forward strand.
CATCGCGAACTGACCGCGACCTTGGAACGGCGCGAGCGGGCGGCCGTCAAGCTCATGACCCAGCATTTGGACCATCTATTTACAGACCTCATGCTCGAGGATCGCACCGAAACTCGGGTCGATCTGCGATCGGTATTCGGAGCGCGACAATGACTTACCCTCGCGACTTGCGCGGTTACGGATCTCGCCCGCCGCACCCGCGCTGGCCCAATGGCGCGCGGATCGCGCTGCAGTTCGTCTTGAACCATGAAGAGGGTGCGGAGAATTGCGTGCTCGACGGCGACCCGGCGTCGGAGACGTTTCTTTCCGAGATCATCGGCGCGGCGCCCTACAACATGCGCCATATGAGCATGGAGTCGCTGTTCGAATACGGCTCACGCGCCGGCCTGTGGCGCGTGTTGCGCGTCTTCGAACGCCGCGAATTGCCGCTGACGGTCTTCGGGGTGGCCAGAGCCCTCCAGCGACATCCAGAGGCGGTGGCGGCCTACCGGGAACTCGGCCATGAGATCGCCGCGCACGGCTTGCGCTGGATCAGTTATCAGTTGGTGGATGAAATTACCGAGCGCGGGCACCTGGTTGAAGCAGTCGCTATTTTGCGGGAATTGACCGGCCATGCTCCTCTGGGTTGGTATACGGGGCGCGATAGTCCCAACACCCGCAGATTGGTGGTCGAACACGGCGGTTTTCTCTACGACTCGGATTCCTACGCGGACGACCTGCCTTACTGGACTCAAGTGACCGTGCACCCGGGCAGCGCTGGTGCCGGCGCCTCCTCGATCCGGCCTCATCTGGTCGTGCCCTACGCGCTCGACAGCAACGACATGCGCTTTGCCGCCGTGCAAGGATTCAATTCGGGCACGCAATTCTTCGATTACCTGAAGGATTCCTTTGATACGCTGTATCGAGAAGGCGATCCCGCGGGCCTCGACCAACCCAAGATGCTGTCCATCGGGTTGCACGCGCGGCTCTGCGGCCGGCCCGGTCGGATCGCATCGCTGGAGCGCTTTCTCGATCATGCCTGCGGCCATGATCGAGTATGGATCTGCCGTCGCATCGACATCGCCCGACATTGGATTGCCGCTCATCCGTTCGAGGCAGCGGCGGACGAGCGCCCACCGCCGTGATTACTGTCCAGGAACTCAACGCCTTCCCGCCGCGCGAATTCGTCGCGGCCCTGGCTTCAATATTCGAGCACTCACCCTGGGTTCCGGAACAAGTTGCCGGATCCCGACCGTTCGCCAGCGGCATCGCCCTGCACGAGGCGATGTGCGGCGCGCTCCTGCGGGCCGACGAGTCGCAGCAATTGGCATTGATCCGCGCGCATCCGGAACTCGCGGGCCGCGCCGCCATCCGCGGCGACCTCACGTCCGCATCGACCAGCGAGCAGAGGGGCGCGGGGCTCGCCGCATGCACGCCGCTCGAGTACGAACGCCTCCAAGCGCTGAATGCGGCCTACCGGGACCGCTTCGACTTTCCATTCGTGCTGGCGGTCAAAGGTCACACGCCCGAGAGCGTCATCGCGACCCTGGAGCGGCGCATCACTCACGGCAAGGACGAGGAACGCAGCACGGCGTTGCAGGAAATCTGCCGGATCGCGCGTTTCCGGCTTGCCGATTTGGTCGAGGAGCCCATATGATTATCAGGTCGTGCGTACGAGCGGTTATCGCGGCCGTCTGCATGTCGGCGTGCAGCCTCGGCACGATCTGCGTCGCGGCAGACGCCGGTAACCGCGTCCACCAACGCCTGGTCATCATCGACCAGGACGCATTCGGTCCGGCGGGCTCCAATATGCAGGCGATCCTGATGCTGCTGCAAGCAACCGACGTCGAGGTGCTCGGCATCACCATCACCAGCGGCGACGGCTGGCGCGACGAGGAGGTCGATCACGCCCTGCGGCTGCTGGAGATCGCCGGCCGGCCGGAAGTGCCCGTGATTCCCGGCGCGGTACTGCCGCTCGTGAACTCGTTCGCGCGAACCAAGGCTTGGGAGAGCTTGTACGGCAAACTCTACTACAAGGGCGCATGGACCGAGTCGTGGCCGGACCAGGGCGTGGTACGGCGCATCCCGCACCCGACGGATCCCTACCTCATACCGCCATCGCCCGCAGGCACGCCGCGGATCAAGGCTGCGGCGGGAAGCGCGGCGGACTTTCTGGTGCGCGAGGTGCGGCGCCACCCCGGACAAGTGACTCTCATCGCCGCCGGCCCGCTGACGAACCTCGCGCTCGCAGCGCGTCTGGACCCGCAATTCGCCGGACTCGCGAAGGAACTGGTGTTCATGGGCGGCAGCTTCAATCCGAAAGCCGCGAACAATGCATTCGCGGCCGAATATGCGAATGCTCCGCGGCGCGAATTCAACATGCGTTGGGATCCGGAGGCGGCATCGATGGTGCTGCACGAACCGTGGCAGAAGATCATTCAGGTTCCGGTCGACCCGACGACCAAGACATTTTTCACACCCGAATTGATCAAGCGCGTGAGTCTCGGCACGGCGGCATTCGACGCGTATATCGGGCAATTCGGCCAGTCCTACCCCATGTGGGACGAACTGGCGGTCGCCGTTTGGCTCGACCCCTCGATCGTCACCCACAGTTCGCAATTGCTGGTCGACGTCGACACGAGTTTTACGGCCGGTTACGGCAACATCCTGAGTTGGTCGGCCGGCGAGGGTCCCGGTCTCGGCGAGCAGATGGTGCAAGTCGTGCAAGATATCGACCTGGCGAGATTCGAGGCACTGGCCGTGGACTTGCTCAGCCGGCGCGCCCCCAAGCCGTGATCCGCAACCTCGGGGGATTCTGCAATGCCTAATACGCCGTCGTTCATCGGTGCCCTGTTTTGTGTCTGCGGGTCGCTGCTCTTGAGCTTCCTAAAGCCGGCCGGTGCCGCCGAACGTTGGTTCGAGGAGGTCAAGGCCACCGCCACACCTGCACAGATGTATCGATTTCTCTATGCGCTGCCCAAAGGCGGCGACCTGCACAATCATCTACCCGGAGCGGCACGTTCGGAGTGGTTCTGGGATGCCGCGATGGCCGAGGAGCCGCGGGGCTACATCTACTTCACCCGCGTGCGAATCGGGAACTGCGCGCCCTATGGGCACGATGAATTTGGGCCGGCGAAGGCGCTCCTCCTGTTCAAGACGATTCAAGCCAGCAGCTATCAATTGCTGGATGCCTGCGGCAAATCCGAGTTCAAACGGCTGCAGGATCTGGACGCTCGCGAAAAGGAAGCCTGGCTCAACAGCATGCGCCTCGATCAGCCCTATGAGGGGCGCAACGAGTTCTTCGACGCCATCTGGGACCGCATCAACGAGATGGTCCGCAATCCGCATCTGATCGCGGACATCCTGTTGCGCAACATGCAGGCTTTCGGGTCGGAGGGCGTGGTGTATCTCGAGACGCAGCAGGGCGTGCAAGGCGCCGTGAAGCCGGACGGCTCGCCCTACTCCGTGGAAGAGGCGGTCGCCATCTACCGTCAGCTGCTGAGCTCGCCGCAAGCGAAAGCCACCGGCGTGGAAGTCCGCTTCCAAAATGCGTTGCTGCGTTTCACCCCCGATGCCGAGCAGCGGTTGCGTGAGCTGTACGCAATCACCGATCGCTATCGCGATTTGTACGTCGGCGTGAACATGGTGGGCCGCGAGGATAACGAAAAAGGTTATCCGCTGCGATTTTTGCCGGTGCTGCGCGAATTGCGCCACAAGTATCCGGACATTAATTTGTCGATTCACGCCGGCGAATCCGACGAGCCCAATTTCCACGTCCGCGACACGCTGCTGCTGGGCGCGCAACGCATCGGCCATGGCGTCAATTTGATTACCGATCCGGAAACCATGCTCCGGATGCGCAATGGGCCCTATCTGATCGAGATCAATCTCATCAGCAACCTGCTGCTGGAGTACGTCAAGGATTATTCCCAGCATCCCTTCCCGGAGTACCTGAGGGTGGGCATTCCGGTGGCGCTGTCGACGGACGACCGCGGCATGTGGGACTCCAACATGACCGATGAATTCTTCGTGGCCGTGAGGGAATTCAACCTGTCATGGGAGGAAATCGTCAAGCTAGGCCGCAACTCGCTGCAGTACTCCTTCCTCGACCAAGCCACCAAGCTGCGGCTCCTCGCAAACTACGATAAGCGCATCGCCACCTTCGCGTTGCAATTCCAACACAGCGGCTGGGCGAGCGTTGCCGGGGCCAATCCGCTGAGCTACGGATTTCTCTGCAGGCATTACCAACTCTGCTTGCTGCCCTGACACGAGGTATACTCGAGTGATGCGCATCGGCGCACAGATCCGCGCCAAATTTTGAATATGCCGGCAATGGCTAGCCCGAACCCCCGCGCGCCGTAAAAAAGGTCTCGTCCACGGGCTTGTTCGCCAGGATCTCCTCGCGGGTGAGGCCATGGACCTCGTGCGGGAACACCAGCCAGTGATCCGTCGAGCGCACGTAGAAGTCCGGAACCAAATTGCTGCGATTGCGGGCGGGCTTATAGTAAACAGTGGCCACACGAATTTGCTGCGGCAGGTTGCGCCGGCAGCGCCGGCGCAATTCGGCGATGACCGCTTCGAGGCTGCGGCCCGAATCGAACACATCATCGATGATCAACAGCTGATCTTCGGCATTGAGCGATGACACCAGATAGTCGACTGCGTGGACCCGAACGGTGCGACTCTGCTGATTGATGCCCGTGTACGACGAGGTTCGAATCGCAACGTGGTCGCATTCGATACCGTTGTACTCCAGGATCTCCTGCACCGCGATGCCGATCGGCGCGCCGCCGCGCCAGACCGCGACCAGGAAGGTCGGCCGGAAACCGCTGCGCACGACCTGCAGCCCGAGCTCCATCGAATCGCGCAGCAGCGAATTGGCCGAGATGAAGATCTTCTCTATGGGTTCCGATGGCATCCTAACGCTCCGTGCGGGTTCTTCGGGACGCATCTTGCGCCTTCAGAGGTACCCCAGCAAATGCCGCGAGAATTTGCCGCTTGTGCTCACGGTGTCAATGGCGGTCGGTGCTCGCGATAGATTGCCCACTTGGCGACCAGCTCCTCGACCACCACCGAGCCCACGCGGTAAGCCGCCTCCACGGAGGCGTGCAGGCCCGAATATCCGTCGTTCTCTCTGAGCAGATGATCTGCGGCGCTCATGCCGGGAGGCGGCATGGTGTAGTTGCTGGCCGTACGAAGCACCAGGACGCGGTTCTTGTCCACCTTGCCGGTGGGATGCAGGTAGGTCAGGGATTGAAACGTGCCCGTGTCCTCCATCGCGGAGGTCACGAATTGCCCCTTACCGTCGGTCCAATATGCGACCCAGCGATTGGCCCATTCATTGAGGATCTTGCCGTGCCAGAACGTCATGCCTGACAAAGTATCTCCCTTGAGCACAAACGGCGGCTTCTGAGCGTTGGGATAACCGACAAACTGCGACCGGGTCTCCTGCAACCCGGCGTCGTCGTCGAGCTTCACTGCGCGCGTCAGTTCGAACGCCCACTCCGTCAACTGCGGATTGAGCCGAAACATCTCTCCGCTGGGCGCCGGCTTGTCGGGGTCATATGGTTTTTTCGTGCGGAGCGCAAAATATCCCGTGGGCCAGTCCGCCGGAATCTCGCGTGCATCGATTTCGTGGGCGAGATCTCCGTCAACCAGGTATTCGGCCCAGGCTGCCGAGCCGATCGATGCGTCCTCGGGATCGACGCCGGCGATGCCGGCAACCAGCCAGTAGGCGTGCGACAGATCGAAGCGTGGATCCATGCCGAGTTCCATGACCGCGCTCGCCGAGTTGATGCTGCCCACCCCCGTGACCATGCCCAGCACGCCGGTCTTGGGATTGAAGAAGAGGTCGTGATGATGTGCGAACGGATAGCGAACGTCGAGCTTCTGGCGTTCGTGCCAGAGCTGGAATTCACCCGCGGCATCGCCGCTATCCGCGCCGATCTCGAACATGGTCACCACCACGACCTTGACTTCGACCGGTTTTGGGACCGTCGCAACCGGTGCGGTCGCGCAGCCTGCCAATACGCAGAGAATCAAGGGGATCATCGATCCGCGCAACATGGTGTCCTTCCTCGTACCAGCCGCCGCCGGCGACGCGAGTCGCCGCGCAATGCGCAAGCATCTTTGCAAGATCCTTGCACAATAACGACGCGCTTGGGGATGCGCAAGCACCGTGGACCGCACCAACCTTATGCCGAGCGCGCAATGCTCAGCGGCATCATGTGCCGGTTCTCGGCGCTCGCGCTATCACCGCCATTCGTGCCGCCTTGCCGCGCACTCGAATTCACGGACCTCAGCTGCAGGACGAAGTTCGCCACCTGCTCCTGCAGGGAGTCGGCCTGCCCCTGCAGTACATCGGCTGTCTCGACGACCTCGGCCGCCATGGTTTCCGTGGCGCGAGCGGTCCGCTCCGCTTCCGCGATATTCTCTGCGACGGAGACGGTCGATGCGCTGATCTCGGTTACTTGGGATGCAATGTCTTCCGTCGACTTGAACTGCTCATCGCAGGCCGCGAAGATGATCGAGGAGCTACCCTCGAGATCCGTAATGATCGACCGCATGTTCTGCAGTATCTCCATCGAACGCGTGGCTGCGGAACCGACTTGATGCACGTGGTCGCCGATTCCGTCGGTCGCGCTCTGCGTTTGGGCGGCCAGCGTCTTGACCTCGTCGGCCACGATGCAAAATCCGCGCCCCGCCTCGCCCGCTCGCGCCGCTTCGATCCGCGCATTGATTGCCAGGAGGTTCGTCTGGCGCGTCACCCCCGAGATGAGCTCCGCAATACTGCGAATTTGGCCCGATGCCGCCGCGAGCGAATCGATTTCCGCCCTTGCTGCGGTCGCTTCCTGCACACCGAGTACGGCCCGCGCCCTCGACTCCTCGGCATTCTTGCGGACCGACTGCGCGGCCCCGGATAGATGGGCGCTCGAGCCGACGATGCGTGACGCGGACTCCTTCGTGGATTCGGCAACGACGCTGGCGTCGGAGCTGCACTTCGTCGTACTCGCTGCGCTACGCGCCAAATCGCCCGCCGTGTTTTTCAGGGTATCGACGGTGGCGGCGACCGCGTGCACGATGCTTGCGACCTGGGCCTCGAATTCCTCGGCCAACTGCTCGCGCAGGGCCCGTCGTTCGGCCGCTTGATGCCGCTCCGTTTCGCGTTGCAGCAGTTGATGCTCGTCCGCCAGTCGCTGTTCCGCCTCGCGTTGCTTCGCCTGCTGCTCCTCGGCCGCCCGCGCTCGATCGGCCTCCAGTGAAAGGCGCCGATCGGCTTCGGCTTGTGCCCTGTCTTCGATCGCTGCGCGCATGGAGATCATGTCGCGCATCAGTTCGGCGAACTCGCCTCGACCGCGCACCACGATATCGCCCGATCCTTCGTTGGACTCGATACCGCGAACGAGGGCCCGCAGCCGCCCGACCGAACCCAACATGCTCCGCGCCAGGAGCAGCGCTAGAACGACGCCGAGGAGAGTCATCGGCGCGACCGTTACAATGATGAGATCGTGGCCCTGAGCTGCGCGCTCGGCGATATCCCCCAATACCTGCTGCGCAGACGCGGTCTGAGTGTCGATCAATTCCTGCAATTTTGCGTCCACTTCTCCAACAGCATCGGTGGAGATCGACCCACCTGGAGCGGCCAGGCTCGCAATCAACGCGCTGAGCGCCGCTATCGCAGCGCGCGTGTCCGGGGTTGACGCATGGCCGGCAGCACTCTCCAAATGACCGCGCGCGACCTCGGCGGTCGTGCGTAACCGCTCGCTGCCACCTGCCGGCGCTCCCCCGGATGCCAATCCGACGACTTCCTTCCAAGCGCTCTGCGCTGCGCGCGTTTCATCGGCCTCCGCCTGCTCCGTGTCCTGATAGGCCGCCGTCATTTGCGTGAATGCTCGATACTTGGAGACGGCATTGATGCCTGTTGCTAGGGCCATGACGACCACGATTCCAAGCCCTGCCAGCATCTGCCCGGCGACCGGAACGCGGTTCACCAACTGATCGGCGGGCGCCGAGGGCAGCATGCGCTCCATGACCGGTATGCGCCTGAACCAATGATTGAAGACCACGGCGCCCAGGTGGATCGCCACCAGACCGACCAGCGCCAACGCGATGGCGAGGTGCGCCGTCATGAATCGGTCGCGTGCTGCGTCCGAAATATCCCACGGTGCGGGCAGTGTGAAGAGCCCAAATGCCGTGACCGTGTCGCCGCGCGCCCAAGCGATGCACATGCCCAAAATGGGCTGCACCATCAGCGTGACGTAAAAGGCGCAGTGCAACAGTCGGGCCGCCCCAATCTGCCAAGAAGGAAGATGGGCATCGAGCGGCGGGACCCGGTGCCGGACGAGCGCTGCGAGTCGAACAAACGACACCAGCAAGATGGCAAAACCCACTTGCCGGTGCAGGCCGAGAACGCTTTGACCATATTCCAGCGACCGCAGTTGGCCGAGGAGGACGGCAATAGTGAGTTGGCAGACCACGAACAGGCCGATCAGCCAGTGAGTGATTTGCAGGAGCGGCGGGTATCTGCCCCGCGGACTTGCGATTGACACGGGATTGCGCGGCTACGTCGATCTAGTTGACGGTGATCGTCAGCTTCATCTTGGGGTGAATACCGCAGCCCACCGTATAGGTGCCGCTTTTTGCGAACGTGTATTTCACGTGTCCCCCGGCCGGCTGAAGTCCGCCGTTGAAGCTGACGCCGTCGCCGGTGACCAGGATGTTATGCGCCGTCGCATCATCATTGGCGAATTCGACGCTCTGCCCTTTCGCAATGCTCAGTTCACTGGGCGTGAAGCTCAGGCCCTTTTGTGAAACGATCACGGGTTCTGCCATTGCGCCGCTTGCAAGCAAAAGGGTTATGGCCGGTATCAGGTGTTTTGGTGTAGGCATTTGGTTCTCGCACGATTGTGAGACTTCAGCGGGGCAATACCGGAAGCGTGACCGCCTCATCGACGCTCGTTAAGGCATTCAAAAATGCCAGAAGGTCGGTCTTTTCGTCGGACGAGAGGCCGAGACGGTGAATGTTCGAATCGAGACTGGGACGCGTCTCGAAGCCGTTGTCGTAGTGATCGATCACGGCGGCCAGGGTGGGTACGGACCCGTCGTGCATGTACGGCGCACGCTGCGCGATATTGCGCAGGGTCGGCGTTTTGAACGCTCGTTCCAACTGCACGATGCCGGGCATGACGGCCGCACGGCCCAGGTCGGCATCGTGCATGCCGACGTCGTGGAAGCCGTCGTCGCTCATGCGCCAACCCGAATGGCACACCGCGCAATTCGCTTTGCCGTTGAACAGGACAAAACCCCGAACTGCAGCCGCCGATATGGCTTGATTGTCTCCATCGACCCAGCGGTCGAATGGCGCGTCGCTCGATATGACGGTCCTTTCGTAAGTGGCGATAGCAGCTGCGATGCTGTCGAGGGAAATCGCTTGTCCCGGAAAGGCGCGCGAAAACGCAGTCCTGTAGTCCGGGATGGAGCGCAGCAGCGGCAATGCACTTTCCGCCGACATGCTCATTTCTTTGGACGACATAAGAGGCCCCTTGGCTTGATCTTCGAGCGTCGCCGCGCGTCCGTCCCAGAAGTACGGTTCGCCATAAGCGACGTTGAGAATCGTCGGTGTGTGCCGTCCCAAATGAGTGCCCATATGACCGAGCCCTTTGGCCAGTCCATCGCCCCAGGCAAGTCCCGGGTTGTGGCAAGTCGCGCAGGAGATGGCCCCTGAGCCGGAAAGTCGAGGATCGAAAAATAGCATCTTGCCGAGTGTCACCTTGTCGGCCGTGATCGGATTGTTCTTCGGCTGCGGGACCGTGGTCGGCCGCAGGTAATTCGCGCGCAAAGCTTGCTCCTCGGTCGCGAACGGAGACTTTGTCTGCATATCGCCGGCAGCGCTCACACCGCTTGCCCCTGCAAGCAAGAAGACGACTCCCAGAGAGCGTCGCAGAAACATAGTCGTGAACATCGAGCGTCCTCGGCGAATTGTCTTGACCCGTGAGTGTAGTGACGGCAGATGAAATGGATTCTTTAAGGGGGCGCCCTACTGCGACGCAATAGTGGCCGGGCGCGGGCCATGGGGCGCGTCGCTTAGGCTCGAGATATATCCGATACGAGTGCGGCGTTGTGGAGAGGCGCCCGTCTTTGGTGTTGGTTAAGGCATTGCCCTACAGCGTGGGTTGTGGCGCTTACCTCACGTTTCGGCTTGCAGCGGCGGACTACAATCAAGCGCCGGGTACAACCCGCGGCTTATGGAAAACCAAGTGCCACTCTCCGCCAAGCCCATAGAATGATCGAAACACTGTCCTCACCACGTACACCGGACCGCAGTTCGCCATTTGCGATCATATGGATGTTCGCAGGCATCGTTCTCTGCCTGTTGGTGCTGGCCAATTTCAGCTTCGGCCTGCTGTCGTCGACGCGCGCGTATGTAGGCGGGGAGAGTCTGTGGTCAAAAGCGCAGAAAGACGCCGTGTTTCATTTACAGAAGTTCGCCGGCAATCACGATCCGGAGGATCTGCGGCAATTTCGCGCGAACGTCGCCATCCCACTCGGAGATCATGACGCTCGGGTCGAAATGAACAAACCGAAGCCCGATTTCAAGATGGTACGGCAAGGCTTTCTGCGCGGCGGGAATTATCCCGACGACATCGACGGCATGGTCAACTTATACCGGCGATTCGAGTGGGTCAGTTTCATGCAGCGCGCCATTCAGGCCTGGGAAGCGGGCGACCTCTACATCGCGAAGCTTGACGAGGCGGGAACGCTATTGCAGTCCGAGATGGCGTCTCCGACGCCCAATTCCGAGAAGATCAAAGCGACGCTGGCCGAGATTTCCCGGATCAACGATAACCTGACCCTCATCGAAAACCAATTCGTCGGGGCTATGAGCGACGCCTCGCGCTCGACCTACCAATTGCTCCAAGGAATCATGCTGGCCGCCACCCCCGGCCTTCTCCTGCTCGGAATCGTGTTGTCGCTGCGCATACTCCAACAACGAAAACGCATGGAGGAGCGGGTCAATTACATGGCGTTTCATGACGAACTGACCTCGTTGCCAAACCGGCTGATGCTCAGCCAGCGCCTCGACCAAGCGCTCAGCCGACACCGCCGCGCCGGCTCGCAGCTGGCAATCCTGTTTTTGGATCTGGACCGCTTCAAAGTGATCAACGATTCTTTGGGACACGAGACCGGAGATGTCCTGCTGCGTCAGGTCGCCGACCGCCTGCGCGCCCATTCACGGGAGGGCGATACGATCGCCCGGATGGGCGGTGACGAGTTCGTGGTGCTGATCGAGAACTCCGGCGATCTATCGGACATCTCCGCCCACGCGCAGCGCCTCGTGGAACAATTGAGCGCGCCCTACTTGCTGGGAAGCAACGACTGTCACGTCACCGTGAGCATCGGCGTTAGCGTCTTCCCTGCCGACGGCAGCGACGCACCGGCACTGCTCAAGGCGGCGGACGTGGCGATGTACCGGGCAAAGGACACCGGGCGGGACAGCTATCAATTTTACTCCGCCGCGATGAACGTGCATACGGTGGAACGCCTCGAGTTGGAGTGTGACCTGAGACACGCCCTGGAACGACATGAATTCCTTCTGCACTATCAGCCAAAGGTGGACGTCGCGACCGGCCGGATAACGGGGATCGAGGCGCTGCTTCGTTGGGAGCACCCGAACCGCGGGCTCATATCGCCCATGGATTTCATTCCTCTGGCCGAAGAGACGGGTTTGATCTCCTCCATCGGTGAATGGGTGCTTGCTACTGCATGCGCTCAAACCAAGGAGTGGCAGGATCAAGGTTTCGCAAAGTTGGATGTCGCGGTCAATCTTTCGGCACGTCAGTTTGCCGATCCGATGCTCCTTCCGAAGCTGACCAGCATCATCCGGCGCAGCGGACTCGGTCCGTCGAGTCTCGAGTTAGAAATTACAGAGAGCTTGGTCATGTCCCACGGGGGAAGTGCCATAGCCGTGCTTCAGCAGTTGAAGTCGCTCGGGGTGCGGATCGCGATCGATGACTTTGGAACGGGCTATTCTTCACTCGCCTACCTCAAGCGCTTTCCAATCGATACGCTCAAAGTGGATCGCTCGTTCATTCGAGACATTCCCGCCGACTCCGGCGACAAGCTGATTACCCGCGCGATAATCGCGATGGCACATAGCCTGCGGCTCCGTGTGGTCGCCGAAGGCGTGGAAACTGCGGATCAGCTGAAGTTCCTGCGCAAAGAGCGGTGTGACACGGCCCAGGGATATTATCTCCACCGGCCGCTCCCGGCGGCTGAAGTCGCGGCCGTACTCAAACTCAATCGGATGCGCCGCGACAATGTCGTGCCGGTCTATGCCTGATTGATAAAGGTCCGCAACGCCGCGAGCCCTGCGGGAGGCACGCGGTGTTGTACCCTCCCCAAATTGGCCGATAATGGTGGTCTGTTGCCTCGCTCAGGACTGTCCCAGCAATGAACGCTTATTCTGGTGATCCTCGCGTGCTTTTTGCCGCGGAACGCACGCTGTTGGCATGGCAGCGCACGGCGATTGCGCTGATGGGATTCGGCTTCGTTATCGAGCGGTTTGGGTTGTTCCTCCAGATGGTTCTGCACGAGTCCACCGGCGGGTCTCAGCGTACCTTTTCGCTTGGACTCGGCGTCGTCCTTCTGGTCCTCGGCGCGATCGTGGCGTTGATCTCCGCTCGGCAGTTTCGCCAGGTAACGAAAGCGCTGGCTCCCGCCGTCGTGCCGCCCGGATATTGGACCAACGTGGGAGTGGCCCTGAATCTCATCATCGCGCTGATCGCCTTGCTGCTGGCCGCACATTTCCTGGTCGCATCCCCCTGAAGAGAGCGACGTAAGCACCGAGGCGGGCATTGCGGCCCCTACCGCACCGCCTTCAGAACGTCGGGATATAATCCTCATCGCCCTGATGGGCGCGCTCGAATTTGAGAAAATCGTAGTACCCGCACGTACTACCGTACGGATATCGGCGGCATACATGGGGCCGGGCCGCATACACGGTGCACTTGCGCGTCTCCCGGTCGAAAAGACTGCACACGGATCGATAAATTTCATCCTTGTGATGTCGCATGATCTGTTCATCGACGTCGGCCGCCTGATACCGGTAGGTGTATCGCTTGCGCGCGGCCGCCTCTGAAATTCCTACGTGTGCGGCGAGCCGGCGGAGGTCGTTATCGGTTACGGCGATGCGCGGGTGACTGCAGCAATAGCCCGGACACTTTTGACAATTGAACTTCACTCAGCCCTACCTCATGGTTTTAGCTTCATTCGCTGCATTCGGCAGCCGCACCCATACCTTCCGGCGTATGGTCTCCGTTCCAGGGCCGCCGCTACGTACGGTAAAAATGAGTTGCCCACCCCCCAGGGTGATCGTCTGGGCGTAGTCCAAACCCGATTCCGCGGGGATGAGCGACGACTTGACGTGATGCGTCACCACCGAGGTCGCTGCATCGTAGTCCCACGTGCCGAAGTACGAGTAGTACGTGTCGAAGGCCTCGGCCTTCGATGCCGCATCCTCCTCCCGCACGGGACGAGGCACTCGAACGGCCGGTACCTCCCCTTTCCGGCGATCCTGCGCCGTGATCTGCACGCTCATCCACCCGGATGAGTCGTAGATGATGATTCCGGATGAACCGGCCTGATAATAGGGGTCGACGGTCTCCCCGTGCGGTCCTAAATACTCGATTGCCGCAAGACGCCAAGCGCCGATCAGTTGTTGCCCAGCCGCCGCGTCGCGATGGCCGTCGTGCGGTCCGGCTTCGCAGGGAGACGTCCGCAGGCACGATAACCATAGCAGTAATACTGCAACGCAGCCCGCAAACCTGACGTTGGTACGACGGTCATTGGCAAAATCTTCGGCGACGTCGAGCACCGATAAATATTGGCAGTGAATAACTGAAAAATCCACTCAAGAAAGGCAGACGATGTCGCAGACCGCCGCCGAGATCGGCGACCTGGGGTGAGATGAGACTTCCCGGGGCGCCCCGGCGACGCCACAGCGCGCCGCGATTGATCCGCCTTGCGCGTCGTCAGCCCTGCTCCTGCTGATTGCGCAAATGCAACGCCTGCAACAGCTGACGGACCGGCTCGCCGATCAGTTCGTACGCCGATGCATACGAGTGCATCATTGCCCCGGCGTTGGGTATGAACTTCAACGCCTGGATATCGCTCGACTGCAGGTATCCAACGGGCGCGGGCACGACCTCGAGGCCGGTACCCATGAATTCGTGCGCTGCGCGCCACTCGTGCGCACTACTGGTGACCAGGACGATGCGCCTGATGCCGTCGGCGCGCAGCAGTGGTGCGGAAAAGCGTGCATTCTCGAACGTGTCGCCGGATTGATTTTCCACCCAACGCGCGTTGATTCCGAAATCGCGCGACAGCGTGGTTCGCATCGCATCGGCTTCCTGCGGAGAACCCGACACCAGTATTGGTAGGGAGGTTCGGTGCGCGAGAAAGGCCCCATAATTGATCCGCTCCAGCGTGTCGTGCGCCGCAGCCGGGCCGCCGTATTCAGGGGCGATGCGAACACTCCCGCCCCCGAGGATGACGATGGCCTGCGCGTTGACCGGTTGGGAGGGATCGAGCGGTGGATACCGTTCGGCGAGCCGCTGCAGCGCGTCCGATACCAACGGTGTGGCCAGGAGCCAAAGTGAGCCGAGGCCGATGACGAGTAAGCCGATGCTTAATCTGGGACGCCGCCGGCGATACAGGAGTCCAACGACGGCAAGGATGAGGGGGCCCGCCGGCGGCAGGATGGCGTTTCGCGCCAGACTTTTTAAGAGGATGAACATGAACGACGTGGCCGGCGCCCACCCCCTCGGGCAGCGCTGATCAAGGGAAGACCTTGATTGCATCACTGAGCTTGCGGGCAGCACTGAGCTTGTGGGGAGGAGTGAGTTTGTGGGCAGGAGTGAGGTCGAGAACATCGGTCGTCGCGGCATCCACCGCACCCTTCGTAAAGCTGAGCGGGAAGTACTTCCCTTCGATCCAAAGCGGCAGCAAGTCGTCGTAATGCTTAGATTGCGGCTGTCCGCTCTGCCCGGGCACGTTGATCCCCACCGACCGGTCCCAATCGGCTAGATCGAAGATCTCCCGGTAACTCGCACCTGAGACCTGCTCGAACGAATCGTCCCGATATGCGGTTGCCTGTACTACTTCCCCATCGCCCGACCGCTTCATCGGGCCGCGGTCGAACAACGCAGCAGCTCCCGGCGCCGCATCCAGCGGATGCTGGAATCTAATCCGATGCAGCTGTCCCCAGGCCCACTCCTTGATGTCGGGTCCCTGCCGTGCGCTGAGTTTCAAGCGAGCTGTCTCAAGCGTCGCGAAGAGCATCGCGTCGCGGGCCGCCTGCGGGTCGCTGCCAAACAGGGCGTTCTGCGGACTCGACAACTCCCGCAGCACCCTCGACAAGGACAACTTTCCGAATACCTTCTGCGCTTCCGCCGGAACCGCACGAGCGGTCACCGCACTTCGCAATTCACCCGCCCAGAACTCATACACAGCTGCTTCCGGTGAGTCCACCCGCAGCGCACAGTCCCACTGCAGCAGCAACTGCACGATGGACCCGCGTTCGGCGGCTCCGGGCATACGGGGTCTTTCGACGGCCTCCCGCAGCAGCCGCTGCAGATCGCGCGCCAGCAGCGAGACCACGTCGGTCTGCAGCGCCTCCATGTCGGGCACCCCCAGTTTGCCGCCGCGAGTTTTTGCGCCCTCCAATACCTCTTTGATTCGAAGGTAGCGGACCGGCGCAGTCCATTCGAAGCCGACGGCGTACGGATATCCATCGGGGATCATTTTATGGTTTGCCGTGGCCACGAAGCCGGCGGCGGGATTGTAGCTGTGCGGCAGTTTAGCGTTTGGTATGAACCCGGCCCATTCGTAACCGCCCTTCCCGGGGACCGGCAACAACCCGGTCCAGTTCTCCCGCAATGGGGCAAGCCCGGTGGAGTGCTCGCCGATGTTGCCCTCCCGATCGGCATACACGATGTTTTCCGAAGGCACTTTCCAGCGCGGCATGGCGGCTTCGAATTCCTGCCAATTGCGCGCTCGATCGAGTGCCAGCGCTCCAAGATAACCCGCCGTTCCCGGTTCCGCGCCCACCCAGCGGAGGGCCAATGCGCGCGTCCCCTCCTCCCATAGAATGGGTCCGTGGCGGGTGAACTTCAGCTCAACCTGAATCGCAGGCGCTCCCCGGACTGCGATACTTTCTCGAACGACGGTCATGCGCTCCCACCCGCCCGGCGTTGCGTATTCCAAGGGATCCGCCGGATTGAGGTTTTCGATGTACAGGTCTTGCTGGTCGAGACCGAAAATCGTGAATCCCCAGCCGATTCGTTCATTGTGTCCCGCCGCCACCCCCGGCAATCCCGGCTCGCCGGCGCCGATGACATTCCATCCAGGGGCGACCAAGTGCACGAGATACCGCAGGGACGGCTCCGCGAGCACGCGATGCGGGTCGTTCGCAAGCAGCGGCCTGCCGGACACGGTGAGCGCTCCGGACACCGTCCAGTTGTTGCTCTCATGCAGAACGTTCGGGTCGAACGGCATACGCACATCGCTTCCGATCAAATTCTTCAGCACGGCGGGCGACAAACCGGAAAAATCGAAACCGGGCGAAGGATCGAGCTTGACGGCGGGATCGAAGTCGAACAGCGTGGTGGCTCTGTCGGCGCCGAGCAGCGTCACGAGCTGCGCATGTTTCAGCTCACTCCCGGCATTCCCGGTCATCGAATACGCCGCCATGCGGTTCAGGCAATCCTCCGCATGCCAGGTTTCCGGCTTGAAGCCGGCAATCTGGAATTCTACCGGGAGACCGCGGCCGCCGGGTTTTTCGACCTCCGCGATGTACGCGTTGATTCCCGCCGTGAAATCTTCCAATATTGTTTTCGTATCCGGCGCGTAGCTACGGTATTCCGCCTCCATGTCGCCGCGATAGCGCAGCCGTCGCGCATTCAGATCGCGTGCCACCGCTTCCGGCCCGAGCACCTCGGCGAGCCGCCCCTGTCCCGAGCGCTTCCAGAGCTCCATCTGAAACAGACGGTCCTGGGCCACGACATAGCCCTGCGCGAAGAAAAGATCGTGGCTGTTCCTGGCATAGATGTGCGCAACACCCCAGCGATCCCGTTGAACGCGCACCGCCTGCATCAGGCCCGGAATCTGGATTGTTCCGCGAATCTCTGCGACGGCCGCCTCCGCCTTGGCCTGCCATTGCGTGGGCGCTGCCGTTTGCGCGGCGAGCGGCCCCACCCACCACAGAGCGAGCACTGCGGCTCGCAGCTCCCGGATTTTCAATGTGCCTCGGGCGTCACAGAGAGGCCGTGGACAAGACGAATGCTTTGACGTAAGCCAACTCGGCCCGCAAGGTATGCGCTCTCATCCGGAAGATTATAGGGCCAAAGCCTCGCGAGGGCTCAAGCTTTGCGGCAGCTAAAGCTTCGCGGCCTCATTCTCCCGCCGACTGCAGGCGGCTGCCGTCACGCGATAAATTGTATTGGTCTCCCCCACGGAGTCCCGCTGCAATGCCGTCGAAGCGACGGCACCTTCATTCGGCAGGATCACGTAGGCGTTTGCGCCCTGGGTGGTCTCTCCGAGCAGGTTGCAGAGCGCTGCAGAACCAAGACCGGCCGGCGCTTGCGCCGCCGCGAGGTATTCCGAATTGAGCCGATTGCGTGCTTGCCACTCGACGTAGGGGTTCGAATAGGTTTCCGGAAGCGCTACGCTGCGTCGACCGGCGGCCATCACCGCGAGCGATGCCGGATTGAGGGATGGGTCGGGCAATTCCGTGACGAACAGGTCGTCCGGCCCGGTGTGCCGCGTGACCCAGGAATAGGCGCCCCAGTCGAAGGTTGCGCCCAGGTCGAGCGCCCGTTGCCGCATGGAGTCATCGAAAGGGCGCGGCCAACAGGCGGCGATGCCGCACAGCACCCCCGCTAAAAATCGCACGTCGGTCCAGCGCTGCGGACCGGGTGAGATTTGCCGCACACGTGCCACGCACAGCCAGACGGCAAGTCCGGCGAGACAGGTCAGCGCCGCTTGCAGATAAATGAACCAGTGATGCACCGCGACCACGAATACCGTGCAAACCGCGGTCTGCGAAGCCGCACCGCACGCGTAATGCCGCGTGAGAAAAATCATCGGCACGATGACCCAGACGGCAAGGATCGCACCCGCCACGCGGCTGATCGGGCCTGCGGTGCGGAGCATCGCGATCGCGGGCAGTCCCAGCAGCCCCGGCAGCAATGTCACCAGCATCGCGCGGCTCGGAGGCCAATGGGCAAACAGCGGATCGACCATCGCCCCGGGGCCGGGGTTAAGAATGTGCAGCCGGTACGACACGAGCAGCGGCAGAAGCAACGGCAAACTCCACAGCAGCGCTGTGGCGGCGACAACTGCTGTCCAGCCCAGCGTCCGCAGGTTGAATTCCCGGGCCATCAATACGGCAACGGGCACCATTGCGGCCAAAATCACTGCCGGCACGGTGTGCGCGAGAAAAGTCAAGCCGATGGCGCTACCGACCAACAACGCATCGCTCAAGCGTTCGGATCGTATTCGCGCATGGATCAGCCATACGCTGAAAAAAAACCCGCCCAACGCCAACAACGGTACCGAAGACCATGGGTGGTACGCGGCGCTGATCCAGGACGGCAGCGCCAGGTCATTGAAAAACACGAACAGTGCCGTGCCGGCCGCCGCGGCAGCCGCACCAAAGAGGTGACGGGTCATCAAAAAGAAGCCCGCGGGCACCACGAGGTTCAACAAAGGTGCGGACATCGTGAGCAGGCGCAGCGGTTCGATTCCGGTGGCGGCCACCACGGCGGCGAAGAATGCATGAGCCAACGGTGGGTAGTATCGCCACGCGCCGCCGATCGCCGGATCGCCGAACCAATTGCCGTCGACGATACCCTGCACGAACCCGGCATCACGAAACGTGTCCATGATCGCCGGCGAACTCAGGCCGCGCGTGACCCACAAACCGCGGATCAGGCAGAATAGCAGCAGGAAGCTGAACGAATACCAGGTCCAGCGCGGATTTCGAGCCTCGAATTTCAATACTTTCGCAACGGCCCGTGTCTGAGGTTGCGTGCCCAGAGGAACGCGGCGCCCAATGGTTGCTTGATGGCGTCCAGCACCGGCGACCGGAAAGGCGGCGTCGGGGTAATGTGAAATTTCTTGCGCAATATGTAGTTGGCAGCATAGACGTTCGCGTACGCGCTATT
This sequence comes from uncultured Gammaproteobacteria bacterium, assembly GCA_963799885.1. Classification (GTDB taxonomy): domain Bacteria; phylum Pseudomonadota; class Gammaproteobacteria; order Steroidobacterales; family Steroidobacteraceae; genus Bog-1198. The sequence goes on from CAWCYX010000016.1 coordinate 86,280, forward strand.
CCACCAGTGATACAGAATGGCGGCGGAAACCGAAATGTCGCTGCCGTTTTGCACCCAATGCGGCGCGTTGACCGGGATGTGCACGCCGATTCCCGGCGACAAGGTCACGACGTCGGCGTGGCTCTGTAATTCAGGCTTGTAGATGGCGGCATTGGTATCCGCTGCCCACGATCGTTCGATCTCGTCCTCGGGCAGCACTTCGCGGTCGTAGCGGCTGAACACGCTGATCTCCTTGCGGCCCCGGATCTGCAGCAGAAAATTACATTCGCTGTCGATGTGGTACGTGCTCAGCCGTTTCGGAGACGTGATGAAGATCGCCATCTGCGTCCGTCGCATTTTCCTCTTCAGTTGCCTGCCGCTCACCTGTAGAAGATCGGAAATGCAACTGTCGAGCACCTTGCCGTACTCGGGATTTCGCTCAGCCGATTTCAGGTCGATCCATGCTCCGCATGATTCGATATTGTGGATGGTTTCGTCGATGGGGAAGGCGTTGTTCATCTCCCAACGCGCGCCCACATTCGTCACCCCATGATCGTAATACAGGTCATCGGGCCATTTTTCAGAGACTTCCTTCGCGAGTTCCAACAACCGCGGGATCTCGAACAGCGGATGATCCTGAAGGCGGTGTTCGACGAGGAATTGCTGCTTGTTGAATTTATCGGCAAATTGGCTGGGATCGATCTTCAGGAGCCGCTTGCTGCGCTCGTCGGCCGGTTGTGCATGGGAGTTCCGCAGGGCAGACAGGTCCGTGGTTTGCATGGATTGAGCGATCGATTCGATGGAACTGACCAGGGAGTTTACCGACGTTTTCCCTTCGGTACACCGTGCCCAAGTCGCATAATCCGGGTAAAACACAGCAACGCCCCGCCAAATCCGGCAATTTTGAACCCTGGGTGGTCAGAACACGCCGATCACCCGGCCGTGATCGTCGATATCGATGGCCTCGGAGGATGGGATTTTGGGAAGTCCCGGCATCGTCATGACGTCGCCGCACACCACCACCACGAATTCGGCGCCGGCCGCGAGCCGCACCTCGCGGATGTTGACCACGTGGCCGCTCGGAGCGCCGCGTGCCGCAGGGTCGGTGGAGAACGAGTACTGGGTCTTGGCGATGCAGACCGGGAACCTTCCGTAGCCGTCCGCCTGCAATTTCTCGAATTGCCGTCGAATGGCGGCGTCCGCGGAAATGTCCGCCGCCCCGTAGATCTTCGTCGCGATCGACTTGACCTTATCCCACAACGTCTGCTCATCATCGTAGACAAAGCGGAAGCGCGCCGCGCCGGCTTCGGCCAGTTCGACGACCTGACGGGCGACGCCGGTCGCCCCGGCGCCGCCTTCTGCCCAATGGCGCGCCAGCACCAGAGGAACACCGAGCGTCCTGATTTTTTCGGCGAGCAACCCGTGCTCGGACCGCGTGTCGGCGGCGAAATGATTCACGGAAATTACGCAGGGCAACCCGTACTGGTCCTTGATGTTGCCGACATGCCGCACAAGGTTGGCGAGCCCCTTCTCGAGAGCCGCGAGATTCTCCGTGTTGATGTTTGAGAGCTCGCATCCGCCGTGGTACTTGAGCGCGCGGATGGTCGCAACTATGACCACGGCCGCCGGCCGCAGTCCGGACTTCCTGCATTTGATATCGATGAATTTCTCCGCCCCGAGATCCGCACCGAAGCCCGCCTCGGTCACGACGTAGTCGGCGAGCTTGAGCGCCGTTTGCGTCGCGAGCACCGAATTGCAGCCGTGGGCAATGTTGGCGAAGGGGCCGCCGTGAATGAAGGCAGGACTGTTTTCGAGCGTCTGCACGAGATTCGGTTTTAGTGCCTCCTTGAGCAGCACCGTCATCGCGCCCTGGGCGCGAAGATCCCGCGCACGGATCGGCGTGAGGTTTCGCGTATAGCCGACCACGATATTGCCCAAACGGCTCTTCAAATCGGCCAGGCTTCCGGCCAGACACACGATGGCCATGACCTCGGAAGCCACTACAATGTCGAAACCGTCCTGGCGCGGGAAGCCGTTGGCTGGACCCCCGAGGCCGACCGTGATGTTGCGGAGCGCGCGGTCATTCATGTCGACGACCCGCTTCCAGGTTATGCGCCGAACGTCGAATCCGAGTTCATTGCCGTGGTGTATGTGATTGTCGATGAGCGCCGCAAGCAAGTTATGCGCAAGCCCAATGGCTCCGAAATCGCCCGTGAAGTGCAGATTGATGTCTTCCATCGGCACCACTTGCGCATATCCCCCGCCCGCGGCCCCGCCCTTCAGCCCGAAAACGGGACCCAAGCTGGGCTCACGCAGGCAGATAATGGCCTTCTTGCCGATCCTATTGAGTGCGTCGCCGACTCCGACCGTCGTGGTGGTCTTGCCCTCGCCGGCCGGGGTGGGACTCAGAGCGGTGACCAGAATCAGCTTGCCGTCGGGCCTGCCTTCCAGGCTCCGGATATAGTCGAGCGAGATTTTTGCCTTGTAGCGGCCGTAGTTTTCGACACTCTCGGGCGGGATGCCGAGGCGGGCGGCGATGTCGCCGATGGGTTCCAGGATTGCTTCGCGGGCAATCTCGATGTCTGACGGCACGGTGAACTCTCTTTTTGTAGTTGATCCCGCAAAGCTGCGGGGGGAAGACCCTGCGATAGGATACCGCAAGCCCAGGGACATTTAACCTGGGAAGGAACAGTATTGCCGCGCGCGGTTTTCAATGCTTACAGGTCCCGGGCATACTGGTTGTGGATTGCTGACCGCGTCGCCGTCGAGAGCGGCATCATGATTGGGTGCTGAACGATGCAAGGTGCAGATGTCATTATCATGGGCGGCGGCATCGCGGGTGCCGGAGCGGCCTATGAAATCGCGGCGTTCGCCTCGGTCATCCTGCTCGAGCGAGAGTCGCGCTGCGGCTACCATTCTACCGGTCGCTCGGCTGCGAGTTTCACGGAGAATTACGGCAATGCCGTAGTCCGCCGTCTCGCCATCGCGAGTCGCGCGTTTCTCGATCACCCACCGCCCGGCTTTTGCGAGCACGCGCTGCTCACCCCGCAACCCGTGATTACCATTGCGCGCACCGACCAACTGCCGCTGCTTCGGCAGCAACTCGAACAGGCGCGAGCCCTGGTTCCGAGCATCACGGAAATCGAAGCGGCGGAAGCCGTGTCGAGAGTACCGATTCTCCGTAGCGACTACGTCGCCGGTGCTTTCATCGAACCGCATTCGATGGAAATCGATGTTCACGGCCTGCATCAAGGGTATCTGCGAGGCGCTCGCGTGCGCGGCGCTCGCGTCGTGGTCGACGCCGGTGTCACTGCGGTCGAGCGCAGAAGCGGGCAATGGTGGGTCACGTCGCCGGCGGGGGTCTTTGCGGCGCCGGTCATCGTGAACGCCGCGGGCGCGTGGGCCGATGTCGTTGCCGAGATGGCGGGGGTTCGACCCCTCGGCCTGACACCGAAGCGCCGCACGGCCTTCATGGTTCCCGTCCCTCCGGGCCTGGAGTCGCGCAGTTGGCCGATGATCGATGACGTTGCGGAAGAATTCTACTTCAAGCCGGACGCGGGCCGGTTGTTCGTGTCGCCGGCGGACGCAACGCCGAGCGCACCGCTCGATGCCTATCCGGACGATTTCGATGTGGCGGCCGGCGTCGAACGATTGGAACGCGCAACTCACTTGAACGTAACCCGAGTCGCCCACTCGTGGGCCGGACTGCGTACCTTTGCCCGCGACGCGTCGCCCGTGGTCGGACTCGACGGCGACGCGCGCGGCTTCTGCTGGCTCGCGGGGCAAGGCGGCTACGGCATAAAAACATCGCCTGCCCTATCGCGCGCTTGTGCGGCCCTGGTTCGCGGACGGCAGTTGCCGGAGGAATTTGCTCGTCTAGGGATCGGCGCCGACGAACTGTCGCCGGATCGGCTGCGCGGCTGATCGACGCGGTGGTCGCGCTGCGTGCGCCGGTATAAGCTCGCCATCTCCTTTCAACCGGACGACCACCCGAGTAGCGTATATCATGTTGCGTCGAATATTGGTTCTGAGTGCCTTGACGATCTGGTCGATCGGCGCGAATGCCGCCGAGGCCGGCGATTGCGGCCGCGTGATGGGACTCAAGATCGGCCACGGAGCCGTCACGGGTACCGAAATCATCGCGGCGGGTTCTGCGATACCGACTCCCGGCGGAGAGGAGCTACCCACCGCCAAATTCAATTTTTGCCGTGTGCTCGCGACCTCGCGGCCAACCGCCGATTCGGAGATTCGTTTTGAGCTGTGGGTGCCGTCGGGCGGCGCATGGAACGGCAAATTCGAACAATTGGGCAACGGCGGCTTTGCGGGATCGCTTCCCTATCGACTAATGGTACGCGTGCTATCGCTCGGGTACGCCGTGGCGGGAACCGACGATGGACATCGATCGGACCAGATGACCGACGCCAGCTGGGCGCTGAATCATCCGGAAAAGGTCAAGGATTACGGTTGGCGGGCCATCCGCGAGACAGCGGTCGAATCCAAGCGTATTTTACGCGAGCTCACCTCGAAGCCGCCGGCGAAATCTTATTTCGTCGGATGCTCGGACGGCGGCCGCGAGGCTTTGATGATGGCGCAGCGCTACCCGACGTATTTCGATGGCATCATTGCCGGCGCGCCTGCCTACACCATGACCCGCCTGTTGACCGGCGGAGCGCTGCGCACCGTGGAGCTCGGCGGCAGCGCCGCCCATCTGCCGGCCCCGCAATTGATGCTGTTACAGAGCCGCGCGCTGCAAAGCTGCGGCAACGGAGGAACGTACTTGAAGGACCCCCGTCAGTGCCATGTCGACCTTGCAGCCTTCAAATGCACGGGCGGCGTGACGGACTCTTGTCTGACCGAAGTACAAATCAAGACGGCACAGGTCATGTACGCGGAGCGTCGAGATCCTGCGAGCGGCGGGCCGCTCTATGGCGTGCTGCCGGGCGCCGAGTCCGTCAAGGGCAGCTGGGATGCGTGGCTCACGGGAACGGATGATCAGGCACATCCAGCCGGCAGCAGCTTTACATGGAATTATCTGGCGTACATGGTGATGCGCGATCCGAAGCTGGATATCGTCAAAGTGACTGACACCGATCTGATCCGCGGCGAACGCCGGTATGCTCCGATCATGGACTCCGACAATCCCGATCTCTCGGCATTCAAGGCGCACGGCGGCAAACTCATCCAGTATCACGGCTGGAACGACCCCGCCATTCCGCCAGGATATTCGCTGGAATATCGCGACCGATTGACCGCCAAAACCGCCGACGCGAGTGATTTTTATCGGTTATACATGGTGCCCGGAATGCTGCATTGCTCGGGAGGCGACGCGCCGACCAATGTGAACTGGCAGGCGGCGCTGGAGTCCTGGGTGGAAAAGTCCGAGGCCCCCGGCGATCTGGTCGCGAGCGACGGCAAGGGCGCGACGCAAATCCTGGGGCCCTTCAACTGAGGCCCAGTCACCACTCCATAGTGCGTGCCCGGTGTCACGAATCCCTATGCGGCGCAGACGCATGTGCCGCGCGATACGCGACGAGCAGATTAGTCAGCCATTGCCGCGAGGACATCTCCGCGATGCCCTCGCATTTGATCGCGTAGTCTCGGCCGCTGAGACTGCTTTTGGTAGCGGCCCGGTCGATGAAATCATCGGTATCCCCTATCAATCCCCGGGCTGCCAGAGTCTCGTATTTGCCCCGAAGGTGCGCCGTGGCCGCTTTGGCGTCGTACCACGCTCCATTCCGGTAGAACCGGCAGTCGGAACTCTCTATTGCAGACAGCAAGTATTCGATTTCGACCTTCGCGGCCGGCGTCGGTTGTGCCGCGTGCGCGGCTGCCATCCAGATCAGTGCGATTGCTGTGCTTGCAAGTCGCATACGTTCAGCGGTTCACGTGCGCCGATCGCCGGACCGGCGAATCAAGGGACCAGCGAACGGACCACGGTTCGGCCACGGCACTCTCATTGGACCGTCCCTCCTGCCAGAGGATTCGGCCGCGCTCGGCCGGAAAGCCGGACACCGGCTCGCCGGATAGGTTGGCAGCGAGCGTCAGCACGCCTTGCTCCGCGCCTCGATGGTATTGCCAGCGCACCGCCACGGCGGATGGGCCGAGCACTTCGTAGGTCGCCGCATGGGGGCCTATCCCCGTGAGCAGCGGCACAATGCACTCGCGTCGCTTCGCGAGCAGCCGCCGGTAGAGATCGAACCACTGGCGGTGTTCGGATTTTTCCAGATCGGTCCAGTCCAATTTGGCCGACGCGAAGGTACTCTCGGCCTGCGGATCGGGTATGCGCTCGCGCGCCGCTTCAGCCTGAAATTCCGGGAATTTCGCGAACTCCTGGCGCCGGCCCGTGCGCACCGCGTTCGCAAGCTCGCCTTCGAAGTCGCAAAAGAAGGGAAAGGGTTGGCCGGCATGCCACTCTTCGCCCATGAACAGCATCGGAATTTGCGGCAAGAGGAGATAGACCGCGGCAAGAGCGCGCAAGGCTTCCGGTGACGCTACCGTGGAGAGACGGTCGCCGAACGCCCGATTGCCGATTTGATCGTGATTCTGGATGAAGGCCACGAACGCGGTCGGCGGCAGAACGCCGCTCGGTTCGCCGCGTGGACGTCCGCGGTAACTCATCATCTCGCCTTGATAGGCGAAACCCTCGGCCAGCGCTCGACCCAGTTTTTCCGTGTCGCCCGCGTACTCGGCGTAGTAGCCTGCATCCTCGCCCGTCGCTGCCGTGTGCAGCGCATGATGCACGTCGTCGTTCCATTGCGCGGTGTAGTGCAGTGTTCGGCCGCCCGCGTCGCGCTTCAGCCGCCGGGACTGGTTCTCTTCGTTTTCAAGCACCAAGTGGACATCGCGGCGGCCCGCGGCGCGCACCCGCTCGGCCAACTCGTCCAACACGTCGTACGGGCTGTCGTCGAGGATGGCATGGACAGCGTCCAAACGCAGACCGTCGAAGTGAAACTCCTCGAGCCAGTACAGCGCATTGCGAATGATGAATTCGCGCACCGTCTTACTCTCCGGCCCGTCGAAGTTGACGCCGGCTCCCCACGGCGTCTGATGGCGCTCGGTGAAGAAGGCGGGCGCGTACAGCGGCAGATAATTTCCATCGGGCCCGAAATGGTTGTACACCACGTCGAGCAATACCATGAGGCCGCGCGCGTGTGCCGCATCCACCAGCGCCATCAAGTCCTCCGGCCGACCATAGGATGAGTCGGGTGCATACAGAAGGACGCCGTCGTAGCCCCAGTTGCGCCGGCCCGGAAAGTCCGCAACCGGCATGATCTCGATACCGGTGACGCCGAGCGTTACCAGGTGATCCAGCCGCTCGCGCGCGGCGCGAAAAGTACCCGCTGCCGTGAAGGTGCCCACATGCAATTCGTACAACACCGCCTCGTGCCAGGATCGCCCGGTCCAGCAGGCATCGGACCATGAGTACGCGGTTGGATCGATGACCTCGCTCGGTCCGTGTACGTCGTCGGGCTGAAAGCGCGACGCGGGGTCGGGCACTCGCATGCCGTCGGGGAGGATGTATTGATAGCGCGTACCGGCGCGAGCGTGGGACACTAGACTCTCGTGCCAGCCGTCGCCCGTCGCTACCAAGGGCACCGAACGCGCGGGTTCCGGCCCATCCCTGGTCTCGAGCGCAATATGCTTGCAATTCGGCGCCCACAATCGAAAATGCACCCCAGCGCCGGGCATCAATTGGGTTCCCAGGGGCATACGGTGAGGCGCGGTCATGTATGGCCCTCAGCCTGGCTCGGGGCCGCTGCGGGCGCAATCGGTGCATTCCCACGCCAATATGAGCAGAGTATGCACTTTACAATCAGACCTCAACCCGCTAAGCGTCCGTCGCAAGAGTTACTCGCGGGCGGCGAGGCGCGTGAACTCGCCCTTCAGGGCATCGACGCGTGCGAGATAGATTCGCGGATCATGGTCGCCGCATTTCTCGCCGTCGAGGAAGCGAAAACCGAGCCGCACGTACAGATCGCCGGCCCCCGCACCGCACAAATGGATCACCGCAGCCAGATGCTGCTTTTCCAACAGCGAAGCGCTGTTGATTCGATGCCGCGCAAGCGCACCGGCCACGTGCAAGTCCAGATATGCCGCGGTGAGTTCAACCGCGTCGCTTGGAATCACCCGAATGTAAAGACCGTTGAACCAGCACGACTGCCAGTCATTCCAGGCACCGGTTTGCGCCAGAGAATGATGATGGATGCAATAATTCTTCGCTTCCGCAAAGGTTCCATCCGTCATTTGATACATTCCGACCGAACTCGATGCCGGTCGGTAGATCTCGAACGGCCGCAGTCTCCAAGACCACCGCCAATAGGTTCGCGCAACGGGATTGCCGGCCCCTTCTTGTTGAGCGAGTGCCGCCAGAAGCTCGGGGGTAATCGCCTTGGTGGAATGTCGGCGGAATACCGGGGCGTAGCTCGCCCAAGTCTCGGATGGAGTCTTGAACAGAGTGCCGCTGACCGGAAAAAATAGCTCGGAAGGCTTGCGGATCACCTGATAGATCCAATTGACCGCCGACCACAGGACAAGAACGATCAAGAACCCTGCGATAATCTGCAGCGCTCCCGGCGCACGCCGCAAGGCGCGCATCCAACGCCGCAGGGAACGCATCCAACGCCGACGGCCGCCCTTCCACGGCGGTCGCTTCGCGGGTCCCGCACGTTTCTTTCGCCCCCGTCCAAGTGTGGCGGGCGGGTTTCGATCCGATTGTCGCGCCTGCGCTCGCAAATGCTTTTGCACGGTCAAAGAGCGAGTTTCAGCCGAGCCGCGATCGCGGCGATGTTGCCGGGCACGTCGCGCAGATCGAAGAATTGTGCCTGCAGGCCCGCCCGCACGGCGCCCGCGATATTGCGAAATTGATCATCGACGAACAGGACTTCGCGCGGCCGGCATTTCAGGGCCTCCACCGCCAGAGCGTAGGCTCGAGGATCCGGCTTGAGAATGTTGGTGTGAGTTGCATCGACGAACGCGTCCATGTCGCGCAGCACATCAACGCACTGCGCCATGCCCTGGCCCGTGAACAATTCGAATTCGTTCGACAGCACGCCGACCCGAACTCCGGAGGCGCGCGCCCGCTGCACGAGGTGTTGCATTTCAGGCCGGATGACGGAGTTCGGATTCTCTCCCCGCAGACGCTGCGCCATGGTCAACATATCCCAGCCCGACTCGCCCACCGCAAGCCCGAGTTCGCGCGCCCGAGAAGCCCAATACTCGCGCTCCGTGATTTCGTCGCGCTGCATCGAGCTCCAGAGCGGATCGGTCGTCGGGTCCAACGGACCCAACCACGTCAATGAACCCGGAACGAGCCGTAGAATGCGCTCGGTGTCCGCGTGCCGTTCGAATACCGAGATGCTGATGACGCCGCCATAGTCGAGCAGCAGTGCACGAGGTGTCGTATTGCGCATGGTCGGGAGATTAACATGCCCCCGCAGTTGCGGGCCCGCGCCGCACCCCTGCGATCCGTCTTCAGAAGGATTCGCGAAACTCGAGACCGATGGTTCGCGGTTGATTCACGATCAACCGCGGCCGCCCCGGTGTTTCCGCGGCCAGCGAACGATTGTCGCCGAGATTCGCCGCCTCGTTGGCGAGATTCTTCCCGACAAACGCCACCTCCAGCTTGTCGTGCGTCATGGCGATCCGCGCGTCGAGCAATTCATACGACGGCCGCAGTCTCGTCGAGAAGGTCCCGTCGCCGTTCGGCGCGAGATTGTTGGCGCTGAAGCTGCGGCCGACGTACGAATAGTCCACCGTGCTCACGAGCTTCCAGCCCGTCCACAGAGGGACCGTCCAAGTTCCCGACGTATTGGCCGTCCAATCGGGAACTTGGAAAACCGGGTCGCCCGGCCGTTGCGGGGAGAGCGCACCGGATTTCGTGATCTTGGCGTCCTGATAGCCGACGCCGGCCGACAATTCCAACGGGTCCAAGGGACGCGAGCGAATCTCGAGTTCCCCGCCCTTACTCGTCGCGGCGCCGGCGTTCGCACGGTACTGGAATCCACAACTCAACAGAATATTCTGTTGGATGTTTTTCCAGTCGATGTAGAAGACGGCGGCATCGACGGTCAACCGATTGTCGAACCAACCGGTCTTCGTGCCGATCTCGTAATTCCATAGCGAATCCGACCTGTACGCCCGGGTCTCATCCACCGTCACGCCGGTCGGCAGCTGAGAGGCACACAGTGCGGCGGGAACGGAGGGAACGAGTCCACCGGGTCGGAATCCCTTGGAGGCGGAGGCGTAGACCATGTCTTCGGGCGCCACCTTGTAGTCCAACTGCAACTTCGGAGTCGTACTGTTCTCCTTGGTCGTGGTCGTTGGATCGATGATGCGTCCCGGAGCACCAGGCGCCTGCGTCACGGTGCCTTCCAGATAACCGCCGGCGGTGGTCTTGACCTGACTCCAACGCAGACCCGCCGTCGCCTTCAGGGCCGTGGTGAGTTCATAGGATAACTCGCCAAAAATCGCGGGTTCCTTGATGTCCGTGTGATATTGCTGTCCGAAAATCTCATCCGGATTGTTGGGGTTGGGGCACAGTCCGACGACGTTGCAGGTGCCCGCTGCGGTGAGTGCGGCCCCGTAACCAGGTGCCAGTGCCGACAGATAGTTTCCCGCAAACGGCAGCGCCCCATGCAAATCGGAATAGAACACGCCGGTCACGAACTGCAGCGGCCCGGAGAGCTGCGAGGCGAAGCGCACTTCCTGAACGAAGCGTTGATAGTTCTTTTCTTCGGTGATGCCGCTGGGGATGGGGCCCGGCAGGTTGAAACCGGGCGTCGCGGTCACCGCCGGCAACAATGCGGTCCAGATGAAATCGGTCTCATCCTCGGTTTCGATCACCTTTCGATCGAAGTACGCCGTCGAGGAAACCAAATCGCCGAATCCGGTGGTCCATTTGATACCGACACTGTAGAGGTGCCAGGAGTCGAAGCCGCCCTCGGGAATATTGAAGAACCGGCCCTGCGTGAAATTGGTGGGTTGCAGGCGCGGTAGTTGCGACGGACCGGCCGGGTACGGGTAGCCGATATTGTCGTTGGTCGTGAGCACATCGGACATCCAGAACCCGTTGTAGTCACTACGTTGCAGCATCATCCGCGGAGTGATGGTCAACGCGTCCATCGGTTTGACGGTGACGGCAAGAGCACCCCCGTAATTTTGAATGGCGCCGACGTTCTTCACGGTCGCCGTCAACGTCGGATCCATGGTCTGCGGAAAGCAGCTAACGCCGGCGGTGGCGGGATCGGTGCAATACCGCCTCTTGAAATAGCCCGCCTCCGAGTCATAGAAGCCGGACAGTCGCACGGCCACGTGGTCGGCGATCACCGGAATGTTCACCACGGCATCAGTGTCCCAGTTGGCGCGGTCGGTGCGTGCAGTGGACGAAGCCCCGCCGTGAACCGTCGCGTTGAACTCGTTGAAATCTGGTGCCTTGGTGATGATTCGAACGGTTCCACCCATGGAGCGGGCGCCGTAGAGCGTCCCCTGCGGTCCCCGCAGGACCTCGATGTGATCGATATCGAGGACGCGCGGGTCGATCGAGTCGGGCAGCGGCGTCTCATCCACATAAAAACCGGTCACATTGTCGCCGGATACGCCCCGAATGGAGACGGTGCGCGCCGTCCCCAGGCCGTCGCCGGTAGCCGCGAAACCAAGATTGGGGACCTTCGTGCCGTAATCGAAAAAATTGACCACTGCTTTTTCTTCGAGCGCCGCCGCCCCGAACGTGGTCATCGACAGCGGCACCGTCTGTTCGCTTTCGGAGCGCTTCTGGGCAGTGACGGTGATCGTCTCGAGTTCCGCCGAGGCCTGAGTTTCCGCTGCGTTCGCGGCAGCGACCACGGCCCCGCACAAGGCGGCACCGAACCACACCACGCCACGGCTGCCAATCCCCATGTAGGTTCTCCCGAAACTGAGGCGAATCACGACCGATCCCATTGCCGCCGTGCGATGATTCGCCGGGGCGTTATATTCAGAACTCTGACACAAAGAACTATTCCACACAATTTTTCATGTATCACGTCAGTCTGAGGCTGAAATCAAGCGCCAAGGGAGAATGAACATGTTGACGGGAGGAACGGGGCGTGGCGCCGCCGGACTTGCTTTTTTGCTCGCCGCATTCCTGGGATTCGCGCCACGGCCCTGCGCGGCGCAGACACCGGCGGAGCCCACGGACTGGCGCACGGCGGTACGAAAATTCGCCGCCGAACATTTCAAGCAGCCGGCCTGGGGATATTCCCATTCGGTTCGCGATTACGCGCTGGCGCGTTCCTTGGCGGCGGCGGATCATGTGAAGCTGGACGATGACGTGTTGTTCGCCGCGTCCTTCCTGCACGACATCGCGGCGTTTCCACCGTGGGAGAACGAAAAGTTGGACCACTCCGACGTGGGCGCCGACGTGGTCGTCAAGATCCTGCAGGACTACGGCTTCCCCATCCCCAAGATCGAGGCGGTCCGAGGCGCAATCCGCACGCACATGTTCTATCGCGATCCCGTTGGCCCGGAGGCCCTGTATCTCCACGATGCCGACGCACTCGACTGGCTGGGCGCGATCGGCATTGCCAGAGTCATCGCGCTGGCGGATCCAATGGGAGGGCCGCCGGACGGTCCCGCGGTCATCAAGATGCTCGACGAGAATCTCGACAAGGTCCCGAGCCGGGTACTCTCGCCGGCCGGCCGCGCCCAGGTTCCGCGGCGCAAGACCGAGTTGCAGGAGTTCTTGGCGAATTTGCGCCGCGAATCGGACAATCTAGCCGCGCTGTAGCCTCAAACCACGTGAGGCTCCGCCACTTGCGCGGACCGGCATGCCTACTGGCTGCGCAGAGCCTGATCGGCTTCGCGCAGCCACGCGTCGCGATCGCTCGCGGAAGGCAGAGCCTGCGCCAGATCGCGGGCGTGCTGGTAACTCTTGCGGGCGCCGTTCGAGTCTCCGGTCTTCGCCAGCGCCTCCGCCAGCGCGAGATGGTTCGGAGGATATTCCGGCCGCAACGCCGCGGCCCGACGCGCGGCGGCCAATCCCGCGTCGGGATCGCCCGGACCCAACGGCCAACCCGGGGCGCGAATCAACACCAACGCCCGCACACGCGCAGGACCGGCATGGTCGTACCCGGCGTCGGCCGCTTCGGCGGCCGCCAGCCGCTCGAGCATGGTACGGAGCAGCTCACCGGCACGCGTCGGGTGCGCCCGCGCCTCTAGGCCCAGGGCGATTGCGTCGCCGTAAAGGCAGGCGACGTTCGAGGGGTCCCGTGCCATGCAGGCTTCGGCGTCGCGGCTGGCATCGGTCGCCAGCTCCCCACGGATTCGCGAATCGGACTCCTGATCGCTGCGCCGGGCGTCCGCGTCGATGGCCGCGGCCAATGCCTCCACCGAAGCGGGCAACGGAACCGAACTCTGGATCGCCGGCCGCGGCGGCGCCCGGCACGCAACCAGCAGCGTGAGGATCCAACACCCGAGCCAACGCTTCACGGTGCCGGCGCAGGCCTTGGAAGCTGGGGCATGACGAAGCCCTGCAGCCGCAGCGGGCTCAGGGTGTCGGCGCCGGCCCCGTGGCCCATCTTCAGCAGCGCAGCTTGTAAGGACTTGGCACGAGCGGCGGGTACTCGAGAGTCGACGATTGCTATGACGGCAACCGGCAGCGGCGGCGACTGCCCCACGACTTTCAACTCGGCCGCAAACGGCAATGTCGGAAGCGCGTCAGCCTGGGTCTGATCGAGCAAGGCCACCACATGCTCGCCCGCGGCCACCCGCCGGAGTGCGCTGAGCAGTTGCCCCGTCGATTCGATACGGGCATCCGGCGGCAGCGCCCACGCCTCCAATGCCGAGTGCCGAACGAACTCGGGGGCATATCCCGCGACGCTGAGGATGGTGTACTCCGCCGTCAAGGGCGGCCCGTTCACCGCTCCGGCCTTTGCCACCAGGCTCCATCGTTCCTGCGGCCCGACACCCACGACGTCCGCCTGCACGAGCGGAGTCAGATGCAGTTCCGCCGCGTGTTGGACAAAGAACGCAAACGGCACGAAGGCGAGCACTGCATCGGGACCGCCGAGCTTCGACAGGCCGCTCTGCTCGGACGGATCATAGACGGCGGCGAGGCTTCCCTCCGGCCAGTGCGCGGCCGCGACCGCCGCTTTCGCGAATTGATCGATGAGAGGCTGGGCGTCCCCCGCTCCGCCCGGATATCCAGGAGCGCAGAACACCAGGGTCGCCACCGCAGCCATCAGTAGTGTGCTCATGCCGGTAGGCTATCATTCCCGGGCGCTGAGAGCCTACTGGTTCGGCAAGAGGGCGCTGGATCCATGAATATCGTCGTTTCGCCGAAGCTGCTTCGGCTCTTTCTGCACGTGTTGCAGGTCCGGTACTGGATCGCGGGCAGCTACGTGGTGCTCGCGCTGGCCGGCATTTACGGCGCCTCGCGGATACCCACGGATACGGCCATCGAGCGTCTCGTGGTGGCCGGCGATCCCGTGGCGCAGGCGACTCTCGAATTCGAGCGGGTGTTTCCCGAAGGCGAGCAAGCGCTCCTCATGCTCGAAGCAACGGACCCTTTGAGCCAAGCCACTCTGCAAGGTGCCGAGCAACTGGAGCGCGAACTCGGCAAGATTCCGAAGGTCGAGGCGCACAGCCTGCTCACCCTCTTTCGTCGCGCGGATTCTTCTGCGGACATCAGCCCGGAAGACGCCGCGCGGATACGGGCGTTCGCCACCGGCACGTCGCTTTTCCGTCGGGCGGGGCTTTTGGGCGAGCACTACTTTGGAATTGCTCTCGACCTGCGAGTCAGTTCCCCGGCAGAGCGTGATCGTGTGCTCGGCGCAATCGATACTTTCGTGTTGCCCCTCGAGAACGGCGGTCACTCCACGGCATTCTCCGCCATCCGGCGCGTGGGGAACCCGTGGCTCGACGCGTGGCTGGAACGGCAGACCGGCACGGCCACGAAGAAGTTCATGCCGCTCTTCGGAGTTTTCCTGTTGACGCTGGTGGCGATCGTGTATCGCTCATGGCGCACGTTGGCCGCGATCGTTCTCACGCTGGGCGCCGTGATGGCAATGGCGGTGGGATTGGGCGACGTGTTCGGCTGGTCCAACAACATTGTCTCGACCCTGGTCCCGCTGACCGTCATGGTCACTACCACGGCCACGCTGGTCTACATCCATTCCCGCTACATGGAACCCGACGATGCGCCGACACCTGCCCTGCATCACGCGCGGGCCCTCGCCAATAAATTCCTGCCTTGCACCGCCTCGATATTCGCAACGGCGGTCGGCTTCGCCGCGCTCACCGTGTCGCAGATACGCCCAATACGTGAAATGGGCCTCTGGACTGCGTCCGGCCTCATCGTGGCGTGGGTGAGCTGCTTCACCCTGTTTCCGGCGCTCCAATCGCTGCTGCGCGCGCCGCTGCTGTCGAGTTCGGTTCCGGCCGGTCGTTGGTTTTCGGCTTTCGTCGACCGGTTGATTCCTGCTGCCTGCCGCTACCGTTGGCCGCTCGTGGGCGGCGCCATTCTAATGATGCTGTGCGGAGCAGCCGCCTTGTTCGGCATTCCCGGCCGACTCGCGCCGCTCGCGCTCGAGACCGACGCATTGACGTACGTCAATCCCAACGAACGGGTAGCGCAGGATACGCGACGCTTCGAACAATCGAACGGACTCGACGTCGTGGATCTTTGGCTGCAGACGCCTCCGGGTCATGCATTGGACCCGGAATTCCTGCGTGCCGTGGAACTCCTGACCCGCCGGCTGGAGGAGCACCCCGGGGTGAATGCGGTCGACGGACCGACTTCCGTATTGAGATGGGCGCGCTATATAGAATCAGGCAACGATCGATTGCCCACCGCACCCGCGGATTGGCCCAAGCTTGCGGCCGATCTCGAGCAGATCCTGCTCACCGAACCCGGCGCGCGCAGCTACGTCGACGTGGCGAATCTCGCGAGCGTCCGGCTCACGATCCGCGGGCGCGGCGAACTCTTCGGCCCGGCCGGAGCGATGCGCGCATTCGTCGAACGCACATGGAGCGCGGCGCAGTCGCAGGACCCGGCATTCGCGAAAGTGAGCGGCCGCCTTGCCGGCAAGGGAGCGCTTTCCGGAGAGATCACCGAGCGTCTGCTGCCGACGCTTACCCAGAGCTTCGTGCTCACGGCAAGCGTGATTTTCCTCGCCTTTCTGGTGGTGTTTCGCAGCCCGACCGCACTGCTGATAACGATGATCCCGTCGCTGTTCGCGATTCTTTCCGTATTCCTCGTGATGCGCGCGGCAAGCATCCCGCTGAATATCGCCACCATCCTCATCGGCTCGACGATCTTGGGCGCCACCGAGAACGATCAGGTTCATTTCTTCTACCACTTTCGAGAGGTCCGCGCGAGCAGCTCGACGGCCGCCGCTCTGCGTCATGCACTGCTGGTGGCCGGCCGCCCCATCGTGTTCGCCACGCTCATCAATGCCAGTGGTTTTCTGGCGCTCGCGCTCTCGGACTTGCCGCCGATGCGCCAGTTCGGGGTCGTGTCCGCATCCGCATTCGTTCTGGCGCTTCTCGCCGATTTCACCGCGTTGCCCGCGGCACTTTGGATTCTGAGCCGCGACAAGACCCGGGGGACGCTAATATCACCACAAGAATGACAACAAGGGAGCCATCCGTGCCCGGTGAAGAACTACTCCATTCCATTGATTACAAGGCCGGTGATCCTGAATCGAACCGGTCGCTTCGCGGTGCGCTGGCCTACACCTTCGACGGGGTATTGACGATGAATCCGGCAGGCGTCATCCGGCAGGCGAATCATTCCGCTTGCGGTATCCTGGGTCAGCCGCTGGACATGCTCATCGGTAGGCGCGTTCAAGACTTCGTGCAAGTGCGGCGAACCTCCGTACCGATCGATATCTTCGCGGCGCCGCAGGGGCACGGCGGACATCAGACTGCGTTCACACTGAAACGCCGCAATAATTCGGCCGTCGATGTGCTGGTTCGAGAATGTCACGGTGATCTGCCGGACGAGCGCGTCTGGATCCTTCGCGAGCTGGCGCCCGATGGTTTGGTCATCGAGGCGTTGGAACGCCAATCACGGCTGCTGCTGGAGGCGCAGCGTGTCGGACGCACCGGGGCTTGGGAGCTCGACATCGCAACTGGACGAGTGATCTGGACCTCGGAGCTGCGGCGGATCATGGAGCTCCCCGATGCGGACCAAGAGATGACGATCGAGCGGTCATTCAATTTCTACTCCGCCGCCAGCGAGGCCATCGTCAGAGAGGCGTTCACCGCCACCGTGACGCACGGGATCCCCTATGATCTTGAGCTGGAAGTGGTCACCGCGCGCGGCAACCGCATTTGGGTGCGGGAGGTGTGCCGCGCCACGATTCGCCGTGGCCGGCTGATTTCGCTGATCGGAGTTTTGCAGGACATTACCGAGCGGCGGCGCCTTGCCGACTTCCTTGCACGCTCCGCGGACCAGGAACGCGAGCGCGTCGGCGCGGATCTGCACGATGGACTGGGACAGGAACTCACTGGCTTTGCTCTGATGTTGCATGCCCTCGCTGCGCGCGCGCGACGCGAAGCGCCGACGCTGTCCGGCGATCTCGTTCACCTTTCACGGCTGGCCAGCTCATCCATCGCTGCCGTGCGCGACATGGCACACGGAATGCTGCCGATGGCGCTGCGTCATGGCGACTTCAAACTGTTCCTACAGGAACTGGCACGGACGACGCGACGCTCGTCCGGCGTGCGCCTGGTGTTGCGCTTCAGCGGTGACAGGACCTATTTTCCAGTGGGGCGGGTGGCGGAGCACCTGTACCGGATTGCACAGGAGGCCATTACGAATGCCATCAGACACGGCCGCGCGAGGCGTCTCTTGATTTCCGTGCATGGAAGTGCGTCAAAGATTCGGTTCGCCGTTTCCGATGATGGGATTGGATTCGACAGCGGCCAGGTCAGCGTCGGTATGGGCTTGGAAATCATGCGTCATCGCGTACGCATGCTGGGCGGCTTGGTGGACATACGTCGGGCGCGAACCGGCGGCACCCGTGTGCTGTGCGTCGTCCCACCCCGCGATGTCGTCCCGCCACCGGTGATTCAGCGCAGTTGACTATCCTTGCTGCCGCGACGGTTATATCCGCTAAACCGTTCCACTTCCCGATCGCGCGCATCTTGACAGATCAGGCAGAGGCGAACGCCGGGTATCGCCGCCCGTCGTGCGGCCGGGATCTCGTTATCGCACTCCTCGCAATGCGTCAGCCCCGGACCGTTAGGCAAGCGGCTTTTCGCACGATCGACTGCGTCCTTGACGGTTGCATCGATCTGATCCTGAACCGCGCCCTCGGCCGCCCAACCTGTAGCCATTCCAAGTCTCCTGTAAAATGAAGGTTGACTGCGCGTGCAGCAACAAGTTGCACGCCAGAATGATTCTCCCCACCGGATCCGTCAAGTCATGGAAAATAGCGGTCGGCACCCGCTATCAGGCGGTCATTCAGGAGGCTGACACATGACGGATCACCCTCGCAGCTGCGTGGCACTTCGCTCTTCGGAACTCACCGCCGAGATCGACGCTCACGGCGCGCAGTTGTCCATCCTGAGAGATCGCGCAGCCCGCGACCTATTGTGGGACGGCGACCCGGCCGTATGGTCGGGGCGGGCACCCCTGCTGTTTCCCATCGTTGGGGTGCTCGTCAACGGCAGTTACCGGTGGGGCTCCAAGACCTACCAGCTTCCGCGACACGGATTCGCGCGCGACAGGACGTTCTCGATCGACCAAGCAACCTCGTCCACCGCCGACTTCAGGCTGAACGCCGATGAGACCAGTTTCTTGAGCTATCCGTTTCGCTTCGAACTGGCCGTACGGTTCGAATTGGTCAATGCGACGCTGTCGCTGACGACGTCGATCCGCAATATGGGAGACACGGACATGCCCGCCAGTTTCGGCTACCACCCGGCATTTCGCTGGCCGCTTCCCTACGGACAGGCACGAACATCGCACTTCATCGAGTTTGAATGCGAAGAGAATGCCCCCGTCCGGCGCATCGACAGCGCCGGGTTGCTGATGCCCGAGCGCTATCCGACGCCGGTCTCGCATCGGCGGCTGACATTGGCGGATAGCTTGTTTCGCGACGATGTCCTCATATTTGATGAAGTCAAGAGCCGCTCGGTCACATACGGAAGCGATGCGGGACCGCGCATCCGGGTGAGCTTTCCCGACGCACCATATCTTGGCATTTGGACGAAACCGGGAGCGCCGTTTATTTGCATCGAACCCTGGCATGGCATCACCGACCACCAGGGCTTTTCGGGTGATTTCGGGGACAAGGAAGGCGTGTTTTTTGTGTTGCGGGGCGGCAACGCCCGACAGACGACGATGGCGATCACGTTGCTGGGTGAAGCGCAATCGCAACCGGAACTTGCGGGTTTGTCTGACATACATGCCAATTCCCCGCATTCATAGTATCGTCGAGCGACTGGGACTTCGCGTCGTTGTTGCGTCTAACCCACAAGGGCTTCCGAGGCAGCGGTTTTACATAAATATGAGCGAGACACTAACCCCTACGGACAGATCCGCAGCCGCCGGCAGCGCGGCCGTCGATCTGCAGGAGGAGCGGGTGGCGCCCTCGTCAAATGCCGACGATGAGGCCCGTGCCGCAGCGCCTGTGCGGGTTGGGTGCGTCATCCGAAACCGGTATGTCCTCGAGGAGCGCGTGGGTATAGGCGGCAAGGGCACGGTGTTCAAAGCGCTGGATCGCTACCGCTTGGATCTTCCCGAGGAAGATCGCTATGTTGCAATAAAGATATTGCACCGGCCCGCCGATAATCGCGGCGATTTGGTGGCCGACCTCAGGCGCGAGTTCTATTGCGCTCAGACGCTCTCTCACGAAAACATCGTCAACGTATACCAACTGGACCGCGACGCCGACATTGACTTTTTCACGATGGAGCTTCTCGAAGGGGAGCTCTTGAGCAGCGTGCTGGCTCGACTGCACCGCGCGCCGATGTCGCGGCCACAAGCCTGGGCAATCATTCGAGACATTGGCTCCGGGCTGGCGCACGCGCATTCGCGCAATGTAATTCACGCAGATTTGAAGCCCCAGAACATCATGATCACGCACTCGGGCGAAGTGCGGATCCTGGATTTTAGCAACGCCGTCGGACATTATTCCGAGGACACTGCGCGGAGAAATACGCTGTCTTCGGGAACGCTATCCTATGCAAGCTGCGAAATTCTGGCGGGGCGGGCTCCCGATCCGCGCGACGACGTTTATGCCCTTGCGTGCCTTTCCTACGAATTGCTCGCAGGCGAGCATCCCTTTCAGCGCCGGCCGGCGACCGAGGCGCGTGCCCTTGGAATAGTACCGAAGCGGCCGCCCGGTCTGACCCGACAGCAATGGCAAACGCTTGCCATGGGTCTGTCGTGGCATCGGGCGGGTCGGTCGAATTCGGTACGCGCATGGCTCAGCAGACTGAGTATGGAGCGCGCTGCGGTGCGTCCGGTGCCCCCCGTCCGGGATCTGCAAAGTGCGCCGGTCGATCATGGCGCGGCTGTGCCGCTGAGAGCCACAACGATGTTTGTCGTGCTGTTGATGACGGTCAGCGTGTGGGTTTCTTTTGTCCGTTGGGCGGCGGGCAGCCGGGCGACCGGCAGCGACGCCGTGCCGGAGGTGGTAGCCAATCGGCCCGACCGCCCTGACCAGCAGTCCGGCGACGTTCCCGTTGCGCCAAATCAGAATGGCGCGGCGGCGGTGGCGAGCTCCGGGGTGCGCAATGCGGTGCCTTCCAGCACGCCGCCGCGGACTGCGGAGAGCCCGCCAAGACTCTCCGGCAATCCGGCGCATGGTGACGTCGGTAGGCCGAAGCAATCGGCCGGATCCGAGCGCCCCTTGTTGGTTTCTGCCGGCAACTATATGGTGCGCTCCGATGAACATTTTGCCGAGATTCGCGTGCACCGTTCGACCCTCTCGTCGCGCGACACCCAATTCGTGTGGTGGACCGAGGCGGCATCGGCCAAACCCGGCATCGACTACGTCCATCAGAGTAAGGTGATTCAATCGTTTCCGAAGGGGAAGAAATCGATGAGCTTCTTCATCAAGCTCGTTCCCCGAGCGTCGCGGGCCCGCCGCGAGGTCTTCTACGTCGCAATTGCCGAAGCCGGTCGCGGCGTTTCAGCGGACCCGGTTGCACGCGCAGCTGTGTGGCTGCCGATGAACCAAGATCATGCTCAGGCGGCGACAACCACGGAACATGAGGTGCATGCCGAGACCGACACACACGCCGATTCGCGCTTCAGCACGGCGGCGTTGGGCTCGCCGCAGGCGCATCCTGCCGTACCGTCACAATCTTATTTTCTACATTAAATAAATCTGGTAACCTTTGGATTTTTAGCGTTTTATTGGATAAGTTTGAAGTCAGGATGGATTGCGCCGATCGATGACGCGGCGGGCCTTGCCGGTCGAGCGCTCCAAGGCGCCCGGTGCATGCAACTCGACGCGCACGCTCACGCCGAGGTGCGCCTTCACGAGATGTGCCAACTCATGGGTAGCCGTCTCCCGGTGCGCGGGGGTGGCGTCCGCGGCATGCTCCACGTGAACCGCCAACGCGTCCAGGTGTCCTTCGCGGGTAAGTTCCAAGTGATAATGCGCGGACAGCCCGCGACACTGGAATATCAATTCCTCGATCTGGGTCGGGAACACGTTCACCCCGCGCACGATCAGCATGTCGTCGCAGCGGCCGCTGATTCGTCCCATCCGCCGCATGCTGCGGGCGGTGGGCGGCAGCAGTCGCGTCAGATCGCGCGTTCGATAGCGAATCACGGGGAGCGCCTGCTTGGTGAGGGACGTGAAGACCAGTTCTCCCTCGGCTCCTTCCGGCAACACGGCGCCCGTCGCCGGATCGACGATTTCCGGATAGAAATGGTCCTCCCAGACACAGGGGCCGTCCTGCGACTCGGCGCACTCCTGGGCCACGCCGGGCCCCATCACTTCGGATAGACCGTAGATGTCGAGCGCGGCAAGTCCGAGCCGGCGCTCTACCTCGCTACGCATCGAATCGGTCCAGGGCTCGGCGCCGAATATGCCGATTTCAAGGGAACAGGCTCGCGAGTCTATCCCCTGGCGGTCCATCTCCTCGGCGATGGTCAGCATGTACGATGGTGTGACCATGATGATGCGGGGCCGAAAATCGGCGATCAGCTGAACTTGCTTTTCAGTTTGCCCGCCGGACATCGGAATCACCGTGCAGCCGAGGCGCTCCGCGCCGTAGTGCGCACCAAGACCTCCGGTGAACAGCCCATAGCCATAGGCCACGTGCACCATATCGCCCGGCCGCCCGCCTGCAGCCCGGATACTGCGTGCGACCAAACCGGCCCAGGTGTCGATATCCTCGCGCGTATAACCCACCACGGTGGGCTTGCCGGTGGTGCCGGACGAGGCATGGATTCGGGCGATTTGTGTTCGAGGCACCGCGAACAGTCCAAACGGGTACTGCGCTCGAAAATCCTGCTTGGTCAAGAAGGGGAATCGCGTCAGATCCTCGAGGCGCTTCAAATCCGTGGGATGCACGCCGGCCGTATCGAAGGTTTGCCGGTAGTGGGCGACGTTGTCGTAGGCATGCCGCAACGACCATTGCAGTCGTCCGAGCTGCAGGGCTCGAAGCTCGTCGGTCGATGCGCGTTCTATCGGCTCGAGCATTCCGGCACGGCCAGATCCGGCACCGCGTGAATGCTCACCATCGTCAGCACGGTATACGCGGCAACCGTCTCGTCGTGCTGATTGGTGATCTCGGTATTCCAGGACACCTCTCCCCAGCCCTTCTCCGCTCGCAGGCTCTTTTCGGCGCAAGTCAGTCGCACCTTGATGCGGTCGCGCGGTTTGACCGGTTTGACGAATCTCAAGGTGTCGAGGCCATAGTTGCCGAGAACGGGCCCATAGGCGGGATCGACGAATAGTCCGGCAGCCGCCGAGATCAGAAAATACCCATGCGCGACGCGACCCCCGAACAAGGGATTTCGCGCAGCCTCTTGTTCATCCATGTGGGCGTAGAAGTTATCCCCGGACAGCGCGGCAAAGCGTTCGATATCGTCCACCGTCACCTCGCGCTCCGCGGAGCGCAGGGTATCTCCCAGCTGAAGTTCATTGAACGGAATACGGAACGGATGTATTCCCGGATCGCGCAGCCGGCTGCCGCGTACCCAGCGGCCGCCTGCGACGGTAATGTTCTGCGGCGATCCTTGCAGCGCGGTGCGCTGCATGTAGTGCAATACGCCGCGAATCCCGCCCAGCTCCTCGCCGCCACCGGCGCGTCCGGGTCCGCCGTGGACCAACGGCGCAAGCGGCGACCCGTGCCCGGTCGACTCCTTCGCGCAGTCGCGATTCACGACCAGTATTCGCCCATGGAAGGGAGCGAGGCCCAGCACGAGTCGGGTCGCGAGCGCATCGTCCGCGGAGAACACCGATGCCGCAAGGCTACCCTCGCTGCGCCGTGCTAGCGTGATGGCATCATCCGTATCCTGGTATGGCAATACGGTCGCGACCGGTCCGAATGCCTCCACTTCATGAACGGCGCGGGCCGCACGCGGATTGCGGCAAAAGAGCAGCAGAGGCGCCACGAAGGCTCCGCGCTCGCGGTCGGCATCCAGCAATTCAAATTGATCGAGGCTGCCCGCGACGAGTTCGGCGTCATTGCGCAATTCAGCGACTCGGTTCGACACATCCATGCGCTGATCCAAACTGACGAGGGGTCCCATGCGGACGCCATCGACCCGCGGATTGCCCACGGTAATCTTCCCTAAAGCGGTCCGCAGGGCGGCGACGACGTCGTCGACGATGGGCGCCGGTACCAGTGCCTTACGGATGGCCGTGCACTTCTGGCCCGCCTTGACCGTCATTTCCCGCACCACTTCCCGGATGAACAAATCGAATTCCGGCGTGCCCGATCCTGCATCGGCCCCAAGAATGCTGGAGTTCAATGAATCGGTTTCCGCCACGAAGCGCACGGCACGCCGCGTGAGGGTGGGATGCATACGCAATCGAGCAGCGGTGTCGGCCGATCCCGTGAAGGACACCGTGTCCTGGCAATTCAGGTGCTCGAACAGGTCGCCGAGGCTGCCGCATACCAGCTGCAGCGCGCCTTCGGGCAGCAGGCCTGACTCGATGATCCGGCGCACCACGAGTTCGGTCAAATACGCCGTCACCGTTGCCGGCTTCACGATGACGGGAACTCCGGCCAGGATCGCGGGCGCGAATTTCTCCAGCATTCCCCAGACTGGAAAATTGAACGCATTGATGTGTACCGCCACCCCCTCGCGTGAGACATATACGTGCTGGCCGACGAAGGTTCCGCCCTTCGAGAGACCTTCCACCGCACCGTCCAGATATACCCGGCTATTGGGCAACTCGCGGGAGCCCTTGCCGGCAAACGCGAACACTGTACCGATGCCGCCGTCGATGTCGATCGCCGAGTCGTTTCTGGTCGCGCCGGTGCGAAAGGACAACGAGTAGAACTCCTCCTTCAGTTCCGATAGCCGCTTCGCCAGCGACTTCAACAGGGCCGCTCGTTCGTGGAAGGTCAGCGCCCGCAACGCAGGACCGCCGACGCTACGCGCATGCGACAGCATGGCGGCAAATTCAAGGCCCGTCGACGACGCGGTGCCGACGACCTCGCCGGTCGTCGCGTCGCGCATGGCGACGCCCCGGTCGCGTCCGGTAATCCATCGTCCACACGCATAGCTCTGCAGTTGCATAGATTTCAGCTCCAGTCAGCAAGTCTCTGGCCACTACGTTCCAATCGTTCGAGCAACGGCGCCGCCGTCCAGTAGCGATCGCCGTGCTCCTGTCGTAATTTGCTCACCACCGTCAACACATGCCCCAGACCGACGCTGTCGGCATAGTGCATCGGGCCGCCGCGTGCGCGTGGGAACCCGTAGCCAGTCCAGGCTTTCGATCGCGGCCAGAAGCGCCTGGCGGACGGCATGCGATAGCGCGTTCACCGGCGGATGATCGATGATCACCACCGCAATGGAACCGATGTGCTCGACGCGCACCCCGCCCTCTTCGCGCCCGTCGAGGTTGCCGCTCACACGCGCTCGATCACCATGGCGATCCCCTGACCCACACCGATACACATGGTGCACAACGACCGCCGTCCGCCCCGGCGTTCGAGCTGATTGACGGCCGTGGTCACCAGTCGCGCGCCGCTCGCACCCAGCGGGTGTCCCAAGGCGATGGCGCCGCCCTGTGCATTGACGTGCGCAGCGTCATCCGGGATTCCCAGTTCGCGCAGGACTGCGAGCGCCTGCGATGCGAACGCCTCGTTCAATTCGATGACATCGATATCTCGGAGAGTCAGCTTCAGGCGAGACAAGAGCTTGCGGGTCGCGGCTAGCGGCCCCACCCCCATGATCCGCGGCGCGATGCCGGCGACGGCGGTACCGACGATGCGGGCCCGGGGCTTCAATCCATGCCGCTTCACCGCATCGGCGCCGGCCACCACCAGAGCGCAGGCGCCATCGTTGACCCCGGACGCGTTTCCGGCGGTGACGGTGCCGCCGGCACGAAAGGGCGTCGGCAATTTTGCCAGCGCTTCGAGGCTGGTCTCGCGCGGATGCTCGTCGGCGCTGACCACTGCCGTTTGGTCGCGTTTGCCCGGAATCGAAACGGGCACAATTTCCGGCGCGAAGAGTCCCGCTGCCTGCGCCGACAGCGCCCGCTGCTGGCTGCGCAAGGCGAACCGGTCCTGATCCTCGCGCGAAATGCCGAAGTCCGCGGCAACGTTCTCGCCGGTCTCCGGCATCGAGTCGACGCCGTACGCTTGTTTGAGCGCCGGATTGACGAAACGCCACCCGATGGTGGTATCGAACATCTGCACGTCCCGCGCGAAGGGCATTGCCGCCTTCGACATCACATAGGGCGCGCGACTCATGCTCTCCACTCCGCCTGCCAGCACCAGGTCGGCGTCGCCCGCGATGATCATGCGTGCCGCGTTTGCCACCGCATCGAGGCCGGATCCGCACAGTCGATTGAGCGTCACGCCCGGGACGTCGACCGGCAGCCCGGCCAACAGGACCGCCATGCGCGCCACATTGCGATTGTCCTCGCCCCCTTGGTTCGCGCACCCGAGGATGACGTCGTCCACCGCCGCGGGCTCGAGGCTGGCGTTTCGGCGCAGCAATTCGCGCAGCACGGTCGCCGCCAGATCATCCGGCCGCACCGCCGCCAGTGCGCCGCCGTAGCGCCCGATTGGCGTGCGGATCGCATCGCAGATATACGCGTCGGTCATTTCGTCTCATCCTGTTGGGCCGGTTGCGCGGGCAGGCGCAGGCGCGCGCACCGTCCACGAAAATAAGCGAGCGGCTCGCCGGTTTCCCCGGCGACGACCACATCGTAGATGCCGCCGCGCGAAGTCCTTGA
This sequence comes from uncultured Gammaproteobacteria bacterium, assembly GCA_963799885.1. Taxonomy (GTDB): domain Bacteria; phylum Pseudomonadota; class Gammaproteobacteria; order Steroidobacterales; family Steroidobacteraceae; genus Bog-1198. Next base: position 112,622 of record CAWCYX010000016.1, read on the forward strand.
AGTCTCCGTTGCGGTTGCGGTTAGGTGCGCTCCCTTGGGAGCCGGCGCCAGGAATTCGATGCTGGCACCGGCAGCCACCATCGGTTGGCCGTGCGAGTTGCAGGCGAACGCAAAGGCGCTGTCGGCCAGCGTGAAAAGAACTCCGCCATGGCAGATCCCATGACCATTGACCATGTCCGCGCGCACCGTCATGGCGACCCGGACGCAGCCCGGTGCCGCGTCGAGCAACTCGATGCCGAGAGCCTGCGATGCCGTGTCGCCCGCGTACAATGCATCCGCGGCGGCGCGCGCACGACGACGCGCATCGGCGGTGGCTTCATCCGGTGCCGTGTCCATGGATCAACGACCCAGAAAATTCGGCGGCCGCTTACCGGCGAAGGCGGCGACGCCTTCGGCATAGTCGGCCGATCGCCCAAGTTCGCGCTGCAGATCCCGCTCGATGTCGAGTTGCTCTTCGAAAGAGTGTCGCCAGCTGTCGCGGATAGCCGCCTTCGTCGCCGCGAGACCCCGCGTCGGCGCCATGGCGAATTGCTCCGCGAGTGTTTCGACCGTCGACTGCAATTCGGCATCATCCACACATTGCCAGATCATCCCCCATGCCGCTGCCTGCTCGGCAGGCAGCTTGTTTCCCAGCAGCGTCAGACCGAGTGCCCGAGCATTGCCGACCAGCCGGGGCAGGCTCCATGTGCCGCCGGAATCCGGCACCAGCCCGAGCTTTGAGAACGCCTGCACAAAATTTGCCGAACGTGCCGCGATCACGAGATCGCAGGCCAACGCGATGTTGGCCCCGGCCCCTGCCGCGACGCCATTGACCGCCGCGATGACCGGAATGGGAAGTGACGAGAGCGCCAGGGCCAAGGGCTTGTAGTATTTTTCGATCGAGTCGCCGAGATCGATCCGTTGATCGCCGGGTGCGACAGCCCTGTCCCCCAGATCCTGTCCCGCACAAAAGGCCCGGCCCGTGCCGCTGAGCACCAGCACTCGGGCAGCGGCCGCGGGCAGGCGTTCCAGGGCGTGCCGCACTTCGGTGTGCATGACGGTATTAAAGCTGTTGAGCTTGTCGGGGCGGTTCAAGGTCAACCGGGCAATGCCCTGGTCGACGCTGAAGAGAATGGTTTCGTATGACATCATGAACTCCCAGTGCCCGTGTCGATCATTTTTCGTCGTAGCTCAACTCGAGTGTTCCGGTGGTGGGGCGCGCCTGGCAGCACAGAATGAAGCCCGCATCGAGTTCCCATTGCGCCAGGGCGATGTTGTGCATCATGTCCACCTTTCCCGCAACGCAGCGCACGCGGCAAGTTGCACAGATGCCGGACCGGCAAGAGAACGGGAGTTCGAGTCCCGCCCGCTCGGCGGCATCGAGCACGGATGCATCCCCCGGCGCCATGGGAAATGTCCTTCTACGGCCATCCATGGTGACCGACACCGTCGCGAGGAGTTCCGGTGCAGCGGCCGTGGTCGCCAGAGCGCCGGCCGCCGGTCGGGCCAGACTCCCCGCGGTGGCAAACCGCTCGCTACGAACCGGGGCGTCGGCGTTGATATCCTTGATGGCGGCACGAACCTCCTCCACCATATTTCCCGGCCCGCACACGAAGTACTCGTCGGCGGTGGCGACGTCGTCCATCCGGCGCGCCAGTTCACGCACCTTGGGCCCGTCGATGCGCCCGTTGAGAACCGCGGTCTGCTGAGGTTCGCGGCTCATGACGAAGTGCACCGCAAACCGGTCGAGATAGCGGTTTTTGAGCGCAAGAGTCTCCTCGAGAAACATGGTGCGCGACATGCAGCGATTGCCGTAGATCAACGTGAAACGACTGGCAGGCTCGCGCGCCAGAATGTCCGACACCAGGGACAACACCGGCGTGATCCCGCTGCCCGCTGCGAACGCGACATAGGAAAGTGACCGCACAGGATCGACCTGCGTACGAAACCGCCCGGTGGGGGATCCCACCTCGAGCGTTTCGCCGGCTCGCAATGACCCCGCGAGTTCCCCGGACATCCTGCCGTTGGCCTGTACGCGCACACCGAGTTTCAGGAAGGCGCCCCCGGGGGCGGTCACGATCGAATAGGTGCGGCGCTCCTCCCGCCCGTCGATGGTCCGTCGCAAGGGCACGTACTGACCCGCATGAAATGTGAATATCTGTTGCAAAGCCGGCGGGATGACCAGCGAGATGCATACCGCATCTTCGGCAATTTTTTCGATCGACGTCACCGTCAGCGGATGGAATTCGAGCATGAGGACTTCAAATACACTTGAAGTATTCGAAAGGCTCGAGGCATTCGCGGCAGCGAAGCAATGCCTTACATGGGGTGGAGCCGAATTCGCTGACGGTTTCGGTATGCGTAGAATGACACCGCGGACACGCTACCGGCCGGCCGCCGGAGCGCAGATCCCGTAAGCTCGAGGAGGAATGATCGGGCGGCACGATGCCGTACTCGGCAAGGTTGCGCCGCCCCTCGGCCGTGATCCAATCGCTGCTCCAAGCCGGCGCAAGCACCCGCGCGACACGGCATGCGCCCACGTCGGCGTCGGCGAGCGCACGTTCGACCAGCGCCTGAATCACCTCGGTGGCGGGGCACCCCGTGTACGTGGGCGAAAGACCCACCTCCAGGCTGCCGTCGGATTGCGTGGTCACGAATCGAATCACGCCGAGGTCCACCACGCTCACGGCGGGTATTTCCGGATCTTCGACGTCGCGCAGTGCGCTCCAGGCACGGGCGATGCGCGCAGCGGCGCCCGGCGCAGCGGGAACCTCCGCGGGATCGCGCGCCGCAGGATCGCGCGCCGCGGGATCGGACACGGCGAGCGCGTTCACCAGCGCGCACCCGGATAGGTCCGCTGCATATATTGCATTTCCGCCAGCATATAGCCCAGGTGTTCGCTGTGCGTGCCCTGCTTGCCGAACCACGAGTACGGTCGATCCAGCGGACGTGCGAGGGTCGCTTCGGCCAGCAGCGCATCGATGCGCGCGCTCCAAGCTTTCTGCACATCGACCAACCGCGGCGCTATGCCTCGCTCGGCCATCGCACGATCCACGTCGTCCTCGGCAAATAACTCCGTCGTAAGGGACCAGAGGTGCTCGAGCGCGGCAGACATGCGAGCGCGACTCTCTTGGGTGCCGTCGCCCAATCGCACCAGCCAGCCGCCGCTGTAGCGCAGGTGATAGCGGGTCTCCTTCACTGCTTTCGCCGCGATCGCCGCCAAATGCCCATCGGACGAGGTCGTCAGCCGTTCGTAAAGTTCCAGTTGAAAAGCATCGATGAGCACCTGCCGCACGATAGTACGGGCAAAGTCGCCGTTCGGCTGTTCGGCCAATGTCGGGTTGAAATATTCGCCGTACTCACGCAGGAATGCGAGTTGATCCTCATCGCGGCCCCGACCTTCGATCTCTCCGGCGTATCCCAGGAGGAGCCGGGCCTGGCCGATGAGGTCGAGCGCAATGTTGGCCAGCCCTAAGTCTTCCTCGAGTGCGGGGGAGTGCCCCACCCATTCGCCGAGCCGTTGGCCGAGCACCAAACTCAAATCCCCCAGGCGCAACACGTAGCGGAACAAATCTTCATCTCGGACCTTGATCGGGGCGCTCACAGTGTCTTCACCTCGTCCGGAATGTCGTAAAACGTCGGATGACGGTACACCTTGTCCCGCGCGGGCTCGAACAGCGAGTCGGCGTCGGCAGGATCCGACGCCGTGATGTCGGTGGAGCGTACCACCCAGATGCTCACGCCTTCCAGACGCCGCGTATAAAGATCGCGCGCATGCTCGAGAGCCATCCGCGCATCGGCGGCATGCAAACTGCCGGCGTGCTTGTGATCGAGACCTCCGCGCGACCGAACGAACACTTCGTAAAGGGGCCACTGATGCTTATCTTCCATACGGCCTCCTCATGCTGCAACCGTCTCGTTGCGCACCCGCTGCTTCTGCGCATATGCCATGGCCGCCTCACGAACCCAGGCGCCCTCTTCATGGGCGCTGCGGCGCGCCGCCAGACGCTCCGCATTGCAAGGGCCATTGCCCTTGAGCACCCGATTGAACTCGCTCCAATCGATCGGTCCGAAATCATGCCGCCCCGCCGCTTCGTTCCACCGCAACAGCGGATCGGGCACAATCAGTCCGAGAAACTTCGCCTGCGGCACGGTGAAGTCGACGAATTTCTGCCGCAGTTCATCATTCGAGAAGCGCTTGATCTTCCAACGCTGCGAGTCGCTGCTGTGCGCCGACTCCGTGTCGGGAGGACCGAACATCATCAGTGCGGGCCACCACCAGCGATCCAGCGCCTCCTGGGCCATGCGTTTCTGCGAAGGTTGGCCCCGGGCCAACTGCAGCATCAGGTCGTAACCCTGTCGTTGATGGAAGCTCTCTTCGCGGCAGATCCGCACCATGGCGCGGGCGTACGGACCGTAGGAGCATCGGCACAGCGGGATCTGATTCATGATCGCGGCGCCGTCGACCAGCCAGCCGATGGCGCCGATGTCGGCCCAGGTTGGGGTCGGATAGTTGAAAATACTCGAATATTTCGCTTTGCCCGAGAGTAATTGTTCGACCAGATGATCACGGCTCACACCGAGAGTCTCGGCCGCGCTATACAAATAGGCGCCGTGGCCGCCCTCGTCCTGTACCTTGGCGATCAGGATCGATTTTCGCAGCAGCGTGGGCGCGCGGCTGATCCAGTTGCCCTCGGGGAGCATGCCGACGATCTCAGAATGCGCATGCTGGGATATCTGACGAATCAATGTGTTGCGATACCGCTCAGGCATCCAATCCTTGGGCTCGATCTTTTCCTCGGCATCGACCCGCTCGAGGAAGCGCTTTTCCAGCAATTCCCCGTCGAGCGGCGCCGACGGTTCCGGCGATGGAACATCAAGGCCTTGCGTATACACATCTGGCTCCGAATTTAGCGCCGCCCGCCAACCTGTGGCCACAATTGTGATACACAATTCACTTCAATGCAATTTTTTCTGTGTCATATGCCGCGACAGATTACAATGCCGGGAAAATGCCCATGGACACCACCGCCGCCGCCCACGAACTACTCACGCGCTTCCGCCGGCAGCGTCCGCAGCGCGCGGGCTCGCTCATCGTGACGATCTTCGGCGATTCCATCATGCCGCGCGGGGGCGCGATTGCATTGAGCGGTTTGATTCGGCTTGCAGTTCCCTTTGGGCTCAACGAGCGGCTGGTGCGCACAGCCGCCGCGCGCCTGGCGCAGGAAGGGTGGGTCGAGGCGCGGCGCCACGGCAAACTGTCCGAGTACCGCCTGTCGAAGGACGGCCGCGAGCGATTCGCGGACGCCACCATGCGCATCTACGGTGGACCTTCGGCCGATTGGACCGGCCGTTGGACGCTGGTTGTGCTGCCGGCCATGCGCGCCGCGGATCGACAACGCCTGCGCAAAGAACTCGTGTGGCGCGGCTTCGGCGAATTGTCGACCGCGGTATTCGCACACCCCGAAGCCCAGGCCAACGAGGCTGCCCTTCGGACCTCTGCAGCGCCGTTACCGGCCAGTACGTTGGTCTTCGATGCGAATCTTGCCGACCACCTCGCACCCGGCGCATTGGTGGGACTGGGCTGGGATTTGGCCGACTTGGGCAAACGCTACCGGCGCTTCGTGCAACGTTTCGAACGGGCGCTCCAGGCCCTGAAGCGCATGCCCATCGAACCCGAAGCCGCGTTCATTCTGCGCACCTTGCTCATTCACGAATATCGCCGGCTGCACCTCAGGGACCCGCTGCTGCCGTATAGCTTGTTGCCGGCGAACTGGCCCGGCACGCGCGCCGCGGTACTCTGCAGGGAAATCTACGTTCACGTATTCGCCGCGTCGGAAGCTTATCTGTCCGCAAGTGCATCGCGGTTGAACGGCGCATTGCCCGCGCCCGACCGCACCGTCATGCAGCGCTTCGGCGGTCTGGAACTATGACCGGCGGGTCGCGGGCGGAATCAGTCGGCCGGCCACTGCTCCAGCACGGCGACCACGTTCGCCAAAAACGCATTCGCCTGAAATGCGTCGATCGCCCGATGGTCGATGGTCAACGTCAGATAGCACATTGATCTGATCGCGATCATCTCCGCGCCGTCGATCATCACGGCACACACCCGTCGCTCGACTTTCCCGGCGCCGAGAATCGCCACCTGCGGCTGATTGATGACGATGGGCGCCGCCAGCAGGCTGCCGCCGACCCCGTGGTTCGAAATCGTGAAAGTCCCGCCGCGCACGTCTGACGGGGCAAGCTTGCCCGCGCGCGCACCGGCCACCAACTGCCCGAGGCGCAATGCGACGCCGAACAGGTTCAATTCCTGGGCGCGGTGCAGCACCGGGACGATGAGACCATCCTGCCCAAGCGCCGTGCCGACTCCGATATTGGCGTCCGTGTGCAGCTCCAGCGCATCGTCGCGAAAGGTCGCATTGAGCTGCGGATGGGCACGCAGCGCGCGCGCGCAGGCAACAATGAAATATGCGGTGAGCGTGAGACGCGCCCCCTGCGCTGCGAAGTTCTCCGCAAAACGGGCTCGATGTGCATGCACGCGCGTCAAATCCGCTTCGAACAGCGTGGTGACGTGCGGCGCCTGCTGCAGGCTACGCACCATGTGCTCGGCGATGCGCCGCCGAATCGGCGTATGCGGTATCCGCGAATCAGCTTCGCCCGGGTCGCTCACGCCTGAGTTGGTCACCGGAGCTTCGCGAACCGCAGGTCCCGGGTCGGGGGAGCGCGCTGCGGCGCCATGGCCCGACGCGGCGCGCACGACGTCTCCGGCGGTGACTCGCCCGTTGCGCCCCGTTCCCGTCACCTCATTCACGGCAATCTCGTGTTCCGCGAGCAACCGCCGTACCGAGGGACTCAAAAGCGGACGCCCAGCGGCGGCGGGTTCAGCGCTGGTTGCGGACTTGGGTAAGCCGCCGGCAGACTCGGCGTCCGCCCCCGCGATCGCGGCGTCCATGCCGATCCGCACGCGTGCGAGCAGCTGGCCGGGAAACACTTCCTCATTGGGACCCTTGAGAATCTCCGCGAGTTCACCGCTCGCCGGCGAGGAAATCTCCACTGTCACCTTGTCCGTTTCCAGCTCCAACAGCGGTTCGTCCCGACGCACCCGATCACCGACGCGCTTCCCCCACTTCAAGATGGTCGCTTTTGTGCCCTCTTCATTCATGGGGGCAACGACGTCGGCGAGGGTTGACTCAGTCAAATTGCCGCCAACTCCGCAAGCGCCGACGCGATTGCGGCGACGCTGGGCAGCACCGCGTCGAGCAGCACGGGACTATGGGGACTTGGAACGTCGGGCATCGCGAGACGCTCGATCGGCGCGTCAAGATCGAAGAACGCCTCCTTGGCCAGAACGGCAGCGATTTCAGCACCGAAGCCCGCGGTGACGGTGTCCTCGTGGACGATGAGACAGCGGCGCGTTTTGCGCACCGACGCCAGCGTCGCTTCGCGGTCCCACGGCGACAGCGTGCGCAGGTCGAGGAGGTCGGCGGAAATCTCCGCGCGGCGCACGGCCAATTCGCAGCGCTCCACCATCGCTCCCCAGGTAACGACGGTCACCGCATTGCCGGTCTGCAACAGACTGGCCTTGCCGAACGGAACGATAAACTCGTCGCCGGGATAGGGGCGCCGCGCCCAGCTCGCATCGAGCAGCGATCGATGTTCGAAGAAGATGGTCGGATCATTGCCGCGCAGCGCCGAACGCAGCAATCCCACCGCATCCTGCGCGTTCGACGGCATGGCGAGCCGCCAACCAAGACCGTGCACCCATTGCACTTCGTTCGACTGGCTGTGCCACGGATCACCGCATTTGAAGAACCCTCCGGGAATGCGCACCACCATCGGCGCGGCAAATCGATTGGCGGTGCGCCAACGCATCGTGCCGCAGTCATTCAGTTGCTCCGCGGCCGGATCTGCGTACTTGCGAAACTGGATCTCGGGTACCGGCAGGAGGCCGGCGGCCGCCATTCCCACCGCCCGTCCGATGATTCCTTCTTCCGACAAGCTGGTATCGAATACTCGGGCCGGACCGAATTTCTCCTGCAAACCCAGCGTTGCGGCGTGTACTCCGCCTTTTTGGCCGACGTCCTCGCCGAAAATCACCATGCGGGGATTCACCGCGAGCTCGCGCTCGAGGGTGCGGCGTACGGCGGTGACTAAATTGATGCGCGGACCCTGGGAGTCAGCCTGCGTAGTGCCGGCGGGCAGACTCACCCCCTCCGCCCAGATTCCGCCCTGCGCTTGAATGTCGGGCAGTCCATCGTCGCGCGGCTCGCTGAATACGAACCTGCGCACGCCTGCCGGGTCGGGCGGGGGCAGCGCATCGGCCCGCTCCAGGGCGCCGGCGACGATAGCTCGAGCGCTTTCGATTTCCGCATCCCAATCGGCCTCGGTAAGAACGTCGGGAACCAGCTGAACGCGCAGTCTTTTGAACGGATCGCGGTCTCGCTCGGATAGAAGCGCGGACGCACTCTTGTACGCCTGCGTATCCTGGCCGGAATGACCCGAGAGACGTGGCACCGTCAACCGCAGCAGCGCGGGGCCGCCGCCGGTGCGAACGCCGCGCACCGCGTCTTCGATGAGCATCGCCGCGCCGACGGGATCGGAGCCGTCGCCGTCTAGGACTCGCAAGCCGCGAAATGCGGCGAGATTCTTGGCGATGTTGCCGCCGGGAGTCTGCAGCTTCGAGGGCACGGAGATTCCATACCCGTTGTCTTCGATGAAGAACAAGAGCGGCAACCGCTCGGTCGTGACGATATTGAGCGCCGCCCAAAAACCGTTGGTCGCGATCGAAGCGTCGCCGCCATGCACCACCGCGATGCTACCGGCGCACTCGGTATCGCCGAGGGTCGAATGACGGTATCGCAACGCCTGCGCCCATCCTACCGCGGGCGTGTACTGCGTTCCTACCCCGCCGCACACCGGCAGCACGCAGGCACCGCTTTTCCGGGGCAGATTGAACACCACGCCGATGTCGCGGCCCTCGCTCATTCCTCCGACTCTCATCATCGTCGAAGCGAGCGCCTCGTCGACGGACAATCCCAGCGTCAACAACAGAGGCCGCGAACGATAGTAGGCGCCCACTCCGTCGCGTGCGCCGGTCAATTGCCCTCCGAGCAGCACCTGCGTTACGTCATGACCGCGCGCCGAGAATTGGTAGAGCACCTTGCGCTCGGGTAGGAGCCGGGTCTCCTCGAGGTCATCGAGCGCGCGGGAAACCGCGACTTGGCGAACTACCGTGCGCCAGTCGGGGGCTATGTTCTTCGCGTCTAGCGCTTGGGCGTTCGGCAGTGCGGCCATCGCATCCTCGGGCAGTGAACTAATGGCCACACTAAGCCTGCTTACGCGAAAATAATCGCCAAAAGTAGTAAAAATAGGGATACTATTTAGCGATAATCTCTAATATTAGTGCTTTTTGGAGTGAATAATGGCACTCGATCGCTACGATGCACGCATCCTGTTACAGCTGCAGCGCGATGGGCGGCTGCCCGTGGTCGAGCTCGCCGAGTCGATCGGATTATCACCCACGCCCTGCGCCCGCCGCGTCAAGGCACTGGAAGCGGGGGGCGTGATCGAGGGCTATGCCGCCGTTCTCAATCCAACCGAGGTCGGGCTCGGGGTGCTGGCGATCGTGCAGGCAAAACTCGCCGAACATACCGATGAGACCGTGGCTCGATTCGAGCGCGAAATCGAACTGCTGGACGAAGTGACGAATTGCTATGCCATCACGGGCGCCTATGATTTCATTCTTCAGGTATACGCGATGAACCTCGAGTCCCTGAGCAGCGTGGTGCTCAAAAAACTCCTGCGCATACCGAACCTGCGCGACCTGCAGTCGAGTGTGGTATTGGCCACCGTGAAGCGTTCCAGCCGGTTGCCGCTCTCGCACTTGCCGGCCTGACGCTGGCTAAGTCGGGAGCGGACCCAAGTTGACAAAAAAACGAACAGCGCCCGATACTCGATTCATGTCTACCGCGTCGCACTTCCTGAAGAACACGTGGTACGTGGCCGCCTGGTCCAACGAGATCACGGCGCACGGGCTACTGCCCCGGACCATTGCGAAAGTACCGCTGGTACTTTGGCGCGACACGGAAGGCCGGGCCGTGGCACTCGAGGATCGGTGCTGTCATCGCGCCGCGCCCTTGTCGAAGGGCCGCCTCGAGAGCGATCGGGTGCGGTGCATGTATCACGGGCTGCTGTTCGACACGTCCGGCCGATGCATCGAGATTCCGTCGCAGGAGTTCATCCCGCCCGCCGCCAAGGTGCGTGCCTACCCGGTAGTCGAGCGCTTCAAATGGGTTTGGGTGTGGATGGGCGACCCCGATAAAGCCGATGCAGCGCTCATCCCCGATACCCATTATCTCGACGATGCGGGATGGCGGGGCACCCCGGGATATATGCATTACGCCGCAAACTATCTCTTGATTACCGACAATCTGCTCGATTTCTCGCACTTGTCCTATGTTCACGAAACGACGCTGGGCGGCTCCGCAAAGTACGCGGGCATCCGCCCCAAGGTGACCCGCAACGGCCGCAGCGTGCGCGTGGAGCGCTGGCTGGTCGATGACGAACCCGCGCCCTTCCTGCGAGAACTGAAAACCTGGCCGGGAAATGTCGATCGCTGGAACATCTATGAGGTGGTGCTGCCCGGCGTGTTGCTCATGGATTCAGGCAGCGCACCCACCGGCACGGGCGCGCCGGAAGGGAAGCGCGTTGACGCGGCTGAGTTCTTCGGGTGCCAGGCCGTGACGCCCGAAACTGAAAAAACGTCGCACTACTTCTTCCAGCAATCGCATGGATTCGCGCTCGAGAACCCCCGCGTCACGGAAAAATTGACTCAAAGCGTCCTGGCGGGCTTCGAGGAAGACCGCGACATCATTCTCGCCCAGCAGAAGATTCTCGATCTGGCTCCCGATTCTCCCATGCTGGCGATGCGCATGGATGTTGCGCTGGCGAGCTTTCGCAGCATGCTGGAGAAGGCGATCGCCGAGGAGCGTGCCGGCGCGTGAGCCGCCTCGAGCTGACCGCCCGCCCTGTCACTTGTGAAGGTCGTCTATCCAGCGCACGAGTTCCGGAATTTCCGCGGGGGTGATGTCGAGATTGACGACCAGACCCTGCTGTCCGCTGCGCGCAAGCACGCAGTGCAGTTGCAAATCGCCGCTGGCGTTGATCTCCTGGTGCGGGACGTAGGGCGGCACGTATATGAAATCGCCGGCTTCCGCTTCGGCCACGAATTCGAGCCGGTCGCCCCACCGTAACCGCGCGATTCCGCTGACCACGTAGATGACGCTCTCGAGCCCACCGTGGTGGTGGGCTCCGGTCTTTGCATTTGCGTCGATCGTCACCGTACCAGCCCAAAGCTGCTTCGCTCCGGTACTCGCGGTCGTCACGGCGGCGCGGCGCTGCATGCCGGGAGTCTGCGGCGTATTGGAATCGAGATGCCCGGCGCGAACGATGCGCACGCCGTCGTTGCGCCAGCGGGAATTCGTGTTGCTCATGGCGGTAATTTACCTCGATCGGGGGTGCATCGGGTCCATGATATGCTGAGATTAAAACGCCAGGTTTACAACGATTGAGGAGCTGAACGATGCCGGGACTGTATTTCGATGAACTTTCCGTGGGCCAGGTCTTCAAGCATCCGATTCGCCGCACGATCACCGAAGCCGATAACGTCTGGTTTTCGTGTCTCACGCACAATCCTGCCTATCTGCACCTGGATGAGCAATACTGTCAGGAACATACCGAATTCGGGCACCGCATCGTCAACAGCGCCTTTACTCTGGGCCTCATGGTGGGAATTTCGGTCAACGAAACGACACACGGCACGGCGATCGCCAATCTCGGCTGGGACGAGGTAAGGTTCCCGGCTCCTCTGTTTCACGGCGACACGGTCCACGTGGAAACAGAGGTTTTAGAATTACGCGAAAGCAAATCGCGGCCCAATGCCGGCATCGTGACCTTCCTGCACCGGGCCTGGAATCAAAAAAACGAATTGGTGGCGCAATGCAAGCGCAGCGGTCTGCAGATGAAGCGTCCCAAGTAATTCGAGAGGATACGACATGATGCGTTCGATGCTGTTTGTCCCCGCCGACAGTGAGAGGAAGCTGGCCAAGGCGTCGGCCGCCGGTGCCGATGCCCTGGTGCTCGATCTGGAGGATGCGGTGTTGCCGGAGCGCAAACCCCTCGCGCGCACCATGATGCAATCGTGGCTCGCGGCGCAGCCGGACCGGTCGAAGCTCTGGGTTCGCGTCAACGACCTTGCATCGGGCGAATTGCTCAAGGACCTCGCCCACGTCGTGCCGGCCCGGCCCGCAGGCATCATGCTGCCGAAGATCAACGGTCCGGAGGATGTGACCGCCGTCGGGCACTACCTCGATGCGCTGGAGGCGGTTCACGGGTTGCCGGCGGGTCGCGTGCGGATCGTTGCCCTCGTGACCGAAACGCCCGTGGGATTGCTGCGACTCGGAGAACTCGCCAAGCAGCGGCATCCGCGGATCAGCCATGTCAGTTGGGGCGCCGAGGACCTGAGCTCCGCATTGGGGGCCGCGGATCCGCGAACTGACGACGGAGCGTGGCGGCCCACGTACGTCCATGCTCGCCTGCAATGTCTGCTGACGGCTCACGCGATGGGCGCCGAGGCCCTCGACACGATCTATGTGAACTTCAAGGATCCCGAAGGGCTGAGGGCAAGCTCGCGCGCCGCACGCCAGGACGGCTTCACGGGCCGCCTCGCCATCCATCCCGATCAAATACCCGCCATCAACGAGGCTTTTACGCCAACCGACGCCGAACGAGCGCACGCACAGCGCGTGGTCGATGCGTTCAGTACCAGTACCGGTGCCGGAGCGGTCTCCCTGGACGGAAAGATGTTCGACATTCCGCATCTGCGGGCTGCGCGCAGATTGCTGGGAATCTAAGACGAACGGGCACTCAGCTCCTTCATCAAGCGGTAGGTAAACTCCACCTCCTCATCGAAGGCCGCCACCCCGATTCGCTCATCCCTGCCGTGAGCGCGGCCGTCGTCGAGATCATCGAACATGCCGTCGATGCCGTACGCAGGAATGCCGAGACTTCGCGGAAAAATGCTGTCGTCTGCGCCGGGGGACATCTCGGGCAGCACCATGACACCGGGCCATATCGACTGCGTCGCACGCCTGACGGCGTTCAGGATTGCGGGCGCGGGCACGGAATCCGGACTTGGGTTGGCCGCAGTCACCACGGAAATTTTGATCTCGGGATCCTTCAATACTTCTTCGAGCTTGCGCTGCACGTCGTCCTGAGATTCACCGGGAATCACCCGGCATTGCACGGTGGCCCGCGCGCGCTGAGGCAGCGCATTTTCCGCGTGTCCGCCCTCGATCATCGTCGCGACACACGTGGTCCGCAGCATGACGTTGGTCTCGACGTCCGCCGAAAGCCGTTGGACTGCAGCGTCATCCAACGGTGTCCGACTCATGGCCTGCATATCCGATTTCGTCTGACCGCTCGATAAATCGGCGCGGCCCGCGAAATACAGTTTCGTGGTCTCGGTGAGATGCACCGGAAAGGCATACCCCGACAATCGGTCAAGTCCCCTCGACAGCCGGTAGATCGGGTTGTTCGCGGTGGGCCGCGAACTGTGCCCGCCCTTATCCGTCACTTCGATCCCGAATGTCATGTACACCTTCTCGCTGGTTTGGACCGCGACATACAATTTCCGTGCGGCTTTGATCCCGGCTTCACCGCCGTCGGGATTGACCACGAGGCCGGCATCGACCAGGTCCCGGTGTTCATGGAACAGCCATTTCACGCCGTTCGCGTCGCCCCCGGCCTCCTCGTCCGCGGTGAACGCAACGACGATGTCGCGGTCCGGCACATAGCCCTCTTTCTTCAGGCGAATGAGCGTGGCCAGGACAGCGGCATCCTGACCCTTCATGTCGATGGTCCCCCGGCCGTACAGCCAGCCGTCCCGCTCCGTGAGAACGAACGGATCGAAATTCCAGTCCTCGCGCCGCGCCTCGACCACGTCGAGATGACAGATATACAACAGCGGTTTGGCGCCGCCCCTGCCGTGCAGACGAACGATCACGTTGCCCTTGGTGGGATATTGCGAAGGCGTCAGCAGGCGGACGTCTTCGTCGGTGAAACCGGCGGCTTTCAGCTGATCCGCCACATACTGGGCTGCCGCGCTCGAACCATGCGCGTGAGTGGAGTTGATCGCGATCAAGTGCTCCAGTAAATCCCGCGCAAGGGCACGGGTCGGGGCCGGAGGCACCGGAGCCGATGCACCCGCATTCGCCCGGCCGAACGCCAGCGCGGCGACGCCGACGACGACGAGCGCGGCGAGTACCCGGGTTGCGAGCCTGTGCGCGTCAAACAAATTGACAGTCGGAAAGTTCACACAGCCTCGCTTCGCTCAGTGGTTGAAGTTCGATATCTGGAACCGAAAACTCGCCCGGCCCGACTCCGCGCCGGATGCATCCCAAGACCATTCGTCGAAGTATACCTCGCCGCGTTGGTCGATCCTGATGACGGTTGAACATCGCGTCCCGTAGTCGCTGCCGCGAATGAAGGCGCTCGACAGGAGGCGTTCCCACTCGAGACTCAGCCCCGTTGCCGGCAGATCCTCATCCGGCGCCGGGCGATCATCACGCAGGAGTTCGAGCACCGCGGAAGGGTCGATGCTGTGGTCGAGCAAGGCATGCAGGCGCGCCTTCGCGCGTTCGACCTTCAGCCACGGCGTATCCAGAACATGATTGGAAAGACCATAAATCCCCGGCGCGAGGACACGGCCCGCGCCCGGAACACTCTCATGAACTGCCAGGTGTTGACCATCGGAAAAAATCAAATTGAAGCCGTTGTATCCGGGACCTGTCTGTTGCAGGCGGTCCAAGTCATCCTCGGCCGGGCCGCGCGACTCGAGAGCGTCGGTGACCAGTCCGCCGCGACTCGGTACATCCGTCCGCTTGTGTTGCGGCGACCGGTAATTCGTCAGTGCGGCGAAGCGTCCGCTGCGGGTGATCCCGAGCCACGTGCCGCCGGCGGCGAGATCGCGCCCCGCAAGGATTTGCGGCCGATCGCGCCACCAATGCGCCGGCTCGGTGGCGCGGCTGTGAAGCTCATCGCGGTTCGCCGCGATCAGGCACGGGTACTGCGGATGCCTACGCCAGACGACTAGAATCAGGCACATCCGTTATTCTATCCGTAAGATCGGTCAAATGCCGCCCGCACCCCGTTCTCCGCTGCTGACTTCGAAAGAAATCGGACAGATGTTCCTTGCGCGGGAAGCGCGCGCGGTCACGCTCGAGTGTTCGCTGGATCTGCAGCTGTCGACGAGCACCATAGAGATCGGCGCGAACGATTGGGCATGGGATGGCCGGCGGTTCCCGTATCCGCAGCGGTTCAAGGAGCGGACCGTTTATTACTGGGCGGATGCTGACGGGGCTTTTCAGCCGGCGGCGCGGTACTCCTCCTCCTTGATCAAGCTGGTGCCGACCGAGTGGGGTGCGCCGACTTTCGAGATCGACGGGATCAAGATGCTGCCCAGCGCGAAGATCTCTCCATTCGAGGATGCTCGAACCAAAGTGGCTTTGATTCAACCTAAGGACAAAACCATACTGGATACGTGCGGCGGCCTCGGCTACTTCGGCGCATGGTGCGTTCGGGGCGGCGCCAAACAGGTCATATCGTACGAGGTAAATTCCGGCGTGCTCTGGCTGAGGAGCATCAATCCTTGGTCGCCGGCTGCCGCGCCGCCCCTCGGGCTGATTCACGAGGATGTTACCGGCGCAGTCACCACCCTCGACGCCGGTTCAGTCGATGCGATCCTGCACGATCCGCCCCGATTCGGTATTGCCGGGGAACTCTATTCGCTGAGCTTTTACCGGCAACTCGCGCGCGTGCTCAGGCGCCGCGGACGCCTCTTTCACTACACGGGCGCCCCCAACAAGTTGACCACCGGGCGCGACGTGCCGAACGAGGTGGCCAAGCGATTGCGAAACGCCGGCTTCGCGACGGAGAAAATCGGCGATGGAATACTCGCCGTGAAGAATTAATGACGCCGCGGATGCGCGAAGGCCGGCCCCACGGCCGGCCTTCCTCTCAGCCCCGCGCGCGAGAGCCGCGCGAGCCGCGCAAACCTCAACGCGTTCAACAACGCTCAGCGGTGCTCACGCTCATCGTCCTTGACACTCTTCTTTACGTCCTCCTTCACATCGCCGTACGTCGCCTGCGCCGCACCGCCGACTTTCTTGGCCATTCCCTTGGCTTGCTGCTTATTGCTGCCCACGGCCTTACCCGCGGTCTCTTGGACCTTCCCAGCGGCTTCCTTAACTCGCCCCTCGACCTGATCTTTATTGATACCCATGAAAGAAATCCTCCGCTATCGATATGTCTACGACATAGCCAATATGGCACCCGATCCGGTTCGAGCCTGTAGGAGATCCCGTCAATTGGCCGTCGGAAACCCCGCCGTGGTCTTCGCAATAAAATCGCCTGTCCTTGACAGCATTGACAGAATAGACGCCCTAGACAAGGTAGGTTGGTATTGTCTATTATGTGGGCATGGAGATCGAAGAGCATGCCGAAATTGTCGCCGGCGACTCCCGGCGCGAAGCGCTGCTCGAGGCGGCTGTGGGCGTCTTTGCGCGCTATGGGTTCCGAAAAGCATCGATGGACGAAGTCGCCCGCGCTGCGGGAGTGTCCCGGCAGGGCCTTTACCTGCTGTTTGCCGACAAGGAGGAACTGTTTCGCAAGGCGCTCACTCACAAGCTGGCGCGGCAATTGAGCGCGACGGTGATCGCGCTCTCGCGCTTCGGCGATCCGTTGGAGGCGCGGCTGGTTGCCGCCTGCGACGAATGGGCGGGGCAATTCATCGGAACCATGGGCGCCGATGCGGCCGATCTCATGTGCGCGAGCACGTCCCTGGCGGGCGATACGTTGGCGCATTACGAGGCACTTTTTGAAAGAGCTTTGGCGCATGCCATTGAGGCGTCGCCGCTGCTCAACTTTTGCACCGCCGCCGGCGTGTCGCCGGCGGACGCCGCGAAGGCGCTGCACGCCACCGCCCGCGGTCTGAAACACGGGTCTAACTCTCGGCAGGAATTCGTGCGGAGTATGACCGCCGCGGCACGCATGTTTTGTGCGCCGCTGAGCCACAAGGAATAACAGATGCTCCATTCAAACCCATTCAACGGCCGCTCGACCGCCGACCACGTCCTCGCGGGCATTGACCTTACGGGCAAACGATATGTGGTGACGGGTTGCAACTCGGGAATCGGCTTCGAAACGATGAACTCCCTTGCGGCCAACGGCGCGCACGTGGTCGGCCTCGCAAAGTCGTTGACGGCCGCGAGCGAAGCCTGCGCCCGGGTCAGTCCGAGCTGCACGGCGGTGGCCTGCGATCTGTCGGATCTCGATTCCGTGGCGGACGCTGCCGGTGCGATTCGCGCACTCAATGTACCTGTGGATGCGCTCATCGCCAACGCCGGTACCGCTTATCTGCCCACCCTGCGGACTCGGTACGGTGTGGAGATGCAGTTTTTGGTCAACCACATCGGCCACTTCGCCCTGGTCAAGCAATTATGCGAGACCATCCGCAACGGCACGGGACGCATCGTGCTGGTGAGCGGCGCCACACGAGTCAAGCCGTCGCCCTCGGAGGGCATCATGTTCGACAATCTCGATGGCCGCCGTTTCTACCAGCCCGCGACCTTCTACCGCCAATCCAAGCTGGCGGTTGCCGTGTACGCAAGGGAATTGGCGCGGCGCCTGCAAGGACGGGGAATCCTGGTGAACGCGGTCGATCCCGGAGCCGCGAAGGGTACGCAGCTGGAGCGGCATTTGCGCCAGTCGCCGCTGCTCCGCACGGTGGCGCGGTTGTTCAGTAAGAATGTGCAGCGTGCCGCGGCAACGCAGGCGCTGCTCGCGGCCAGTCCGCGGGTGACGGGCATCAGCGGAGAACTTTGGGCGGACTGCCGGATTACCGCGGGGCCCGCCCTGCTGGAGGATGCCGATCTCGCCGGACGTCTCTGGGAAGTATCGGAGCGAATCGTCGGTGCACACACGCTCCCCGAGAAGTTACGCGCGGCCGCCTGACTTGCGCTAGAATAGGGGCATATGCCCATGATGGCGCGAGTAAAGCCCCGGAGACCCGCCGCGCCGCGCGCCGACTGCACGTGCGGTAGCCTGCGTAAGGCCTCCCGCCGGATATCGCAGTTCTACGACACGGCATTGGCGCCCATCGGCATCAAATCCACGCAGTTCTCGATACTCTCCGAGGTCGAGCGCGGCAGCGTCGCTGGACCCGTCACCATGTGCGAGCTCGCGTCCGCCATGGTGATGGACAGATCCACCTTGGGCCATAATCTGCGTCCGCTGGCGCGCGACGATCTGGTGGTCCTCCGGCAGGCGCGGCACGACCGCCGCAAGCACTACGTCGAACTGACTGCCAAAGCGAAGTCTTTGCTGCCGCGGGCGCGCCGACTCTGGCGCCGCGCGGAGAACCGGTTCGAGACGATTTTCGGCAAGGACCCCGCGGCGGAACTGCGGGCGGTGCTGTTGAACATCGCCAACAACCGCGATTTGGATTCGCAGCCGCTGCGTTGAGCTTTCCATTGGATTCTGACTTATCCGCCCGACCGGCCGAGCGTCGTTTCAGACATCGTCCGGCAATCTCGCGGCAACCGATCGGAGCACATCATGTGGATTGTTAGAGTAGCGCTGCAACGACCATACACGTTCATCATGTTGGCCGTTCTGATCGTTCTGATGGGCGGGTACGCCATCCTCAAGACGGCCACCGACATCTTTCCGAACATCAAGATTCCGATCGCCGCGGTGATTTGGCGCTATAACGGCATATTGCCGGAGGAGATCGCGAATCGAATCGTGCTGTTCTCCGAGCGGATCGCTCAAACCACGGTCAATGACGTCGAGCACACCGAGTCGCAGTCGGTCTACGGCACGGCGGTGGTCAAGTATTTCTTCCAGCCCGATGTCGATCAGGACCTGTCCTTCGCGCAGATTACCGCGGTGTCGCAAACCCAGTTGGCGTTTTCGCCGCCGGGTACGACGCCGCCCTTCGTCCTGTCCTATAACGCCTCGAGCGTGCCCATTTTACAATTGGCGCTGTCGAGCGACAGCTTGCCCGAGTCGCAGATCTACGATCTCGGCAACACCATCTTGCGCACCCAATTGGCAACGGTCGCCGGCGCGTCCATACCCTTCCCGTTCGGTGGTAAGCAGCGCCAGGTGCAGGTGGATCTCGATCCGCAGGCGCTGCGCGCGAACGGCTTGTCCGCAGACGACGTGGTCAATGCCATCGGCGCTCAGAACCTGATTCTGCCGGCGGGTACGCAGAAGATGGGCGCGCTCGAGTACTTCATCAAGCTCAACGCCAGCCCGAATCAAATCGACGACTTGAACAATCTGCCGATCCGCACGCGTAGCGGCACCGTGACCTATGTTCGCGACGTGGCGCATGTCCGCGACGGCTATTCGCCGCAGACCAACATGGTGCGATTGGAAGGACGGCGGGCCGTGCTGATGAGCGTTCTCAAGACCGGCAATGCGTCCACGATCGACATCATCAATAGCATCAATCAGAAACTGCCGCAGATCCGTGCGTCGCTGCCGTCCAATTTGAAAATCGAGGCGCTCAGCGACCAATCGGTCTTCGTGCGCGGGGCCATCGCCGGCGTCGTGCGCGAAGCGGCAATCGCCGGAGCACTGACGGGCTTGCTGATCCTGCTGTTTCTCGGCAGCTGGCGCAGTACCCTGATCATCACGATTTCGATCCCGCTGTCGATCTTGGCGTCGATTTGCTGTTTGTCCGCGCTGGGCGAGACCATCAACATCATGACCCTCGGCGGACTCGCGCTTGCGGTCGGTATTCTGGTCGATGATGCGACGGTGACCATCGAGAACATCAATTACCACCTCGAGCACGGCAAGGATGTGGAAACTGCCATTCTCGACGGCGCACACCAGATTTCCCTGCCGGCGCTGGTCTCGACCTTGTCGATCTGCATCGTGTTCGTACCCATGTTCTTGCTCGCCGGCATTGCCAAATTTCTGTTCATTCCATTGGCCGAAGCGGTCGTGTTCGCGATGTTGGCCTCGTACATTCTGTCGCGTACCCTGGTTCCGACGCTCGCAAAGTTCTGGCTCAAGCAGCACGACGGCGCCGCGAAGGCCAAGAGCCGCAACTTTCTGGGGCGCTTTCAAAGCCGATTTGAACTGGCCTTCGAGAGAATGCGCGAAGGCTACCGCGCGTTGCTGGGAACGGCTCTGCACAGCGGCCCGCGTTTTGCCGCGATATTCCTGGGTGCGATGGCAGCGACTGCCGTTTTGGCCTTTCCGCTCGGTCCGCTGCCGGGGCTTGGCCAGGATTTCTTCCCCTCCGTCGACGGCGGCCAAATCAAGCTGCACCTGCGCGCGCGTACCGGGACGCGAATCGAGGAAACCGCTGCGCTTTGCGATGCGGTCGAGGACACGATCCGCGAGGTGGTCCCAAAGAATCAAATAGCGAATATCGTCGACAATTTGGGTCTGCCCTACAGCGGCATCAATCTGGCGTATAGCACGTCGGCGCCGGTCGGTCCGGGCGATGCCGATATATTCGTGAATCTCAATGAAGGCCATCGGCCAACGGCGGACTTCGTGCGCGAGCTGCGCACCAGACTAGCGGCCGTCTATCCGTCGACGACGTTTGCGTTCCTGCCGGCGGACATGATCACCCAGATATTGAATTTCGGTTTGCCCTCGCCGATCGACGTGCAAATCGTCGGCTTCAATGTGCAAGGCAACCGCGCGTTCGCCAACACGCTGATGCAGAAACTGCACAGCGTGGCCGGCGCGGTCGATCTGCATATCCAGCAATCCGGCGATTATCCGCAATTCAACGTCGATGTCGACCGCACCAAGGCTCAGCTCGTCGGCCTCACCGAACAATCCGTGGCGAGCAATATGCTGGTGTCTCTGTCCGGCAGCTTCCAGACGTCACCCTCGTTCTGGGTCGACCCCAAGAGCGGGACGCAGTATCAAGTCGCGAGTCAAACACCGCAATTTCGCCTGCAAAACCTCAACGACCTCGGTAATACCCCGCTCAGCGGCGGGGTCGGCGGTTCGTCGCAGATACTGTCGAACCTTGCCAGCATCCACCGCAGCGTAGCCCCTGCGGTCGTGACCCACTACAACGCGACCCCGGCCATCGATATTTACGGAGCGGTTCAGGACACGGATCTTGGATATGTATCCGCGCAAATCAACAAGATCATCGCCGATTCCGAGAAAGACCTGCCAAAGGGTTCGCACGTCGTGCTGCGCGGCCAAGCGCAAACGATGAAGGCCTCGTTCAACGGTTTGCTGATCGGCCTGGTGGGCGCCATCGTGCTGGTGTACATGCTGATCGTCGTGAATTTTCAATCCCTGCTCGACCCGTTCATCATCATTACCGCCCTGCCGGCCGCATTGGCGGGAATCGTTTGGATGCTGTTCCTGACCCATACGACGGTCAGCGTTCCGGCGCTGACGGGGGCGATCATGTGTATGGGCGTGGCCACTGCGAACAGCGTGCTGGTGGTGAGTTTTGCGCGCGAGCGCATGAACGCCGGCGACAACGCATTCGAGGCCGCGATGCAGGCCGGATTTACGCGGCTACGGCCGGTTCTCATGACGGCCTTGGCCATGATCATAGGCATGATCCCGATGGCGCTCGGGCTGGGAGACGGCGGCGAGCAGAATGCACCGTTGGGACGGGCAGTCATCGGCGGCCTGCTCTTTGCAACCGTCGCTACCCTGTTTTTCGTACCGACCGTATTCTCGATCATTCATGGGCGCCCCTCGTCGCACCCGATTCATTCCGTGGAGATTCCCAATGCCTGAGCCAAGCGCCGACGCTGCGGACAAGAATTTGCGCCGCAAGATACGTCGTTATTCGCTGATTCTGCTCATTTTCGCACTCACCCTGGCGGTGTGGGGCGAGGTCAGCCGCGTGCGGGCGCGTTCATCGCTCGGTAAGGAAACGGCGCAAGCCGCGATTCCCACGGTCGTCACCGTTACCCCCAATCGCACGCCGCTGGGAGAGGAACTGGTGCTCCCCGGCAGCGTCCAGGCATATATCGAGGCTCCCATTTACGCGCGCACCACCGGCTATCTCAAGGAGTGGCGTACCGATATCGGCACGCAAGTGACCAAAGGCCAATTGTTGGGCGAAATCGAGACGCCCGAAGTCGACCGGCAGCTGAGCCAGGCAGAGGCCGATCTCGCGACCGCGCGGGCCAACGAAGCCCTGTCGACGACCACCAACGTGCGCTGGCAAGGATTGCTCGCCACGGAGTCGGTCTCCAAACAGGACGCCGATGAGAAGGCGGGCGATGCCGCCGCCAAGAAGGCAGCCGCCGATTCGGCGGCCGCTAATGTGGCGCGACTGCACGAACTCGAGTCCTTCAAGCGGATCGTCGCCCCCTTCAGCGGCGTCATTACCGCGCGCAACACCGACATCGGGGCATTGATCAATGCCGGTCAAAGTACCGGGGCCGAACTGTTCCGGATCGCCGATACGCATAAGTTGCGAATATACGTGCAAGTGCCGGAGGCCTACGCCGCGGCGACCAGTCCGGGACTTGAGGCGGAACTGCGTTTTGCCGAGCAGCCGAACAAGCTATTCACGGCGAAAACCGTGCGCACTTCGAACGCTCTCGACCCCACGCTCCGGACCTTGCAAGTCGAACTCGAATTGGACAACGCCAACCGCGAAGTTTTTCCCGGCGCCTATGCGGAAGTGCATTTCAAGCTCCCGGCCAGCGCCCAGAGCTTGCGCTTGCCGGCGAATACAGTACTGTTTCGAGCAGCCGGTTTGCAGGTGGCGACGATCGACGGGCAAAAGCGCGTGAAGCTCAAGAGCATCGTTCAAGGGCGCGACTTCGGTAATAGCATAGAAATACTCTCGGGCCTCGAACCCGACGAGGTAGTGATTCTCAATCCGCCCGACTCGCTCACCGACGGAGTGCAGGTGCGTATTTCCTCTCCGCCTCCCGACCAGGCGAAGGACAAGAGTAAAACTACATGAACGGTTCGCTCGCGGGCGGCGCGACGCTGCTGCTCATCGGCTCTCTGACGGCGTGCTCGTTCGCGCCGGTCTACAAGACCCCGGACAGCGTGCCGGCCGCGGGCGCATACCAGGAGTCCGGCGAATGGAAAGCGGCCGAACCCGTGGACAACCAGAGCCGCGGTGCATGGTGGACGCTTTTCCAAGATCCGCAATTGGATGCGCTCGAAGCCAAGGTGAGCGATGCCAACCAGGATTTGCAGGCGGCTGTCGCGCGGCTGCAGCAGGCGCGCGCCGCCACGCGAATCGCGCGGTCGGACTTCTTGCCTAACCTGAACGTAGGATCTTCCGCGACCCGCTCCAAGGCGTCGGTCAATTCGCCGGCCTACGTGCCGGGCAGGAATCCCACCTACAATAACTTCGACTTGGAAGCCGATTTCTCCTACGAATTCGACGTCTGGGGTCGAGTGCGCAACGCCGTGACGTCCGCAAAGGCCAGCCAGCAAGCGAGTGCCGCCGACCTTGCGACCCTGAATCTGTCGATTCACGCCGAGTTGGCGACCGACTATTTCACACTGCGTGCCGAAGATGCCGAGCAACTGCTCCTCGACAAAACCGTGGCGGACTATACCCTGTCGCTGCAACTGACGCAGAACCTCTACAACGGCGGCGGTGCGGCGATCGCGGACGTCGCGCAGGCGCAGGCGCAACTCGAGACCGCGCGCACGCAGGCTGCCGATATTCGGCTGCAACGCGCGCAGAGCGAACACGCCATCGCCGTCCTGCTCGGCGAGAATCCATCGGCATTCCACGCGGAGCCGAACCCGCTGCCCCTGGAATCAGCTCCGCCGCCCATCGATCCCGGCCTACCCTCCTCTCTCCTGGAGCGGCGCCCGGACGTCGCCGCGGCTGAACGCCGAGTCGCAGCCGCCAACGCAACGATCGGAGTGGCGCGTGCGGCGTATTTTCCGGTCTTCAGTCTCGCCGCCGCGGCGGGTTTCGATAGCACCAGATCCTCCAATTGGCTGACGGCACCCAGCCGCTTATGGTCGCTGGGACCCGCAGCGGGCGTACTGACCGTGTTCGACGCCGGTCGACATCGTGCGCAAACCGCGCAGGCGAAGGCGATTTACGACGAGCAGGTTGCGGGGTATCGAAGCACCGTCCTCACCGCCTATCAGGAGGTCGAAGACAATTTGGCCGCCCTTCGGCAATTGCAGCAGGAAAACGTCAGTGAGGCGGCGGCCGTGACCGCGACGGCCAAGGCCCTGCAACAGGCGCAGTACCGCTACAAGGCGGGACTGGTCACCTATCTCGAGGTTGCGACCAACGAAAATACTTTCCTCCAGGCGCAGCTCTCGGGCGTGAGCATTCAGGTTCGACGGATGAACGCCAGCGTATTGTTGGTGAAGGCGCTGGGCGGCGGATGGAACAGAGAGAACCTTGAGGCGGCCGCCCGCTGATTTCCGTGCCGGCATGCGCGGCCGTCGCGTAAGCCCTCCGGACCCTGTATGGTGCGCGGTAAGCACGGCGAGGTTCTCGAATTTTGCGCAGCACGGCAGTTGGGATCGCGGGTTTGCAGGCTCCCACATCGATAGAGCGTTGGTACGTGCTCGTCATGACCTGCGTGATCTACGCCATCAACATCGCCGATCGGTACGTTGTCTCCACCGTACTCGAGCCGATCCGGATCGAATTGCATCTGAACGACGCCGGCGTGGCGTTTCTGACGGGTATCCCGCTCGCGCTGTTTTATGTGACGTTCGGACTGCCGATCTCCTGGCTCGCCGATCGATCCAACCGGCGCAACATCCTGGCCTCTGCCTTGGTCATCTGGTCGGCGTTCACCGTGCTCTGCGGCATGTCGCGAACCTATTGGCAATTTCTGTTGGGACGCATCGGCGTCGGCGTGGGCGAAGCGGGTGGACTGCCGCCGTCCTCGGCGATCCTCTCGGATTGTTTTCCCGCGGAACGGCGCCCCATGGCGTTCACCGTACTCGCTCTGGGAGCCCCCATCGGTGCCTGGTTGGGCGCCGACATGGCGGGTGCGGTCGCTCACGCCTATGGCTGGCGGGCCGCCTTCCTGGCGTTGGGGGCGCCCGGTCTCATCGTCGGCGTCGCCGTCTATCTGACCATTCGCGAGCCGGTCCGCGGACGCCTGGACGCGGCCCACGAAGCGCCAAAGCCGTCGATGCTGGACTCGCTGCGATTCCTTTTGAGCCAACGCGCCGCGGTTCACGTGCTCATGACCACGGGCGTCTGCTCGTTGTGGGGCTGGGGTCTGATCTGGTGGACGCCCACGTTCTTGATGCGGACCTACGGCCTCAACGTGGGCGAAGCCGGAGCGGTCACCGGGCCGATCCACCTGGTCGGCGGAATACTCGCTTCGCTCGGCACCGCGTGGCTGCTTTCCCGCCCCTCCATGGTCGACCCGCGCCGCGTTTTGTGGGTACTGGTGGCCGGCGTGGGGTTCACGACCATTCCCTCCTTCCTGGCTTACTGGACACATACGTTGTGGGTGGCAAAGTGCATGTTCTGGCTCTTCATCCCGGCTATTTATTTTTACATAGGTCCGTGCATGGGACTGCTGCAGAATCTGGCGCCGCATCAGATGCGATCGATGTTTATCGCGTGGTCGTTGCTGGTGGGAAACATCTTCAATCTGATCATCGCACCTCAAGTCATCGGGATGCTGAGCGATCGCTTTGCCGGCGACCACGGTGCCGACGCAGCGTCGCTGCGCCTCGCGTTGTTAATGCTTGCGCCGGCCGGATTCTGGGCCACGTGGCACGCCTACCGGGCCACCAAGACGGTCGTCGAGGATCAGAAGCGGGCGGCCGCGTAGGCCTGCCCGGGGATAGGCCCTCGGACAACTACCCCGCGGCGCATCGCACTGGTAATATGCAACAGTGTTGAATAGTATTGATTTGACGACCGTACAACCCATACCTATAGTCCGTCACATGAATTCCATCCCGAGCCGCCGAGAACTTCTGGAACAGGTGTTGCCCGTCACGAGGGCAGCAGGCCAAGCAGTTCTCGACGTCTATGCGATGAACTTCGAGGTGCGGGCCAAGTCCGATGCCTCGCCGGTTACAGCGGCCGATGAACGCGCCGAGGCCATCATTCTGGAAGCGCTGGCAAAGCTGACGCCCTCCATTCCGGTGGTCTCCGAGGAGGCGGCAGCCGCCGGCCAAGCCCCCGCGGTCGCGGAGAACTTCTGGCTGGTGGATCCCCTGGATGGCACCAAGGAATTCATCAACCGCAACGGCGAATTCACCGTAAACATCGCCCTCATCGAAAACGGTTACCCGACCCTAGGGGTGGTTTTGGCACCGGCGTTATCGCGGATGTTTGCCGGCGCCAGGGGAATTGGCGCATTCCTCGAAGAGAACACGCAACGGCGCCCGATTGCCTGCCGCGCCGTGCCGGCCGCCGGCCTCACCGTCGTGGCCAGCCGCTCCCATGGCGATGCCGAAGCCCTGGACAAATTCCTCGCCGGACGAAAGGTGGCCAGTCGGACCAATGCCGGCTCGTCGCTCAAACTTTGCCTCGTGGCGGCGGGCGAAGCCGATCTGTATCCGCGCCTGGGCCGGACCATGGAGTGGGACATCGCCGCCGGCGATGCCGTATTGCGGGCGGCCGGCGGCATGGTCAAGACCCTGGCTGGAGACGCTCTGGTCTACGGCAAACCAGACTTCGCCAATCCGCATTTTGCCGCCTGGGGACTCGAGCCCTCCGCAGCGGTGGCAGCGTCCCGCGGCGCGGTGGCGGCGCCCAGAGGACTTTAAATGTCGCTGACCCATCTGCAACGGCTCGAGGCTGAGAGCATTCACATCCTGCGGGAGGTCGTCGCCGAAGCGGAGAATCCGGTGATGCTGTATTCGGTCGGCAAGGACTCCGCGGTGATGTTGCATCTGGCCCGCAAGGCCTTCTTCCCGTCGAGCCCGCCGTTCCCGCTGCTGCACGTGGATACGACCTGGAAGTTCAAGGCGATGTACGAATTGCGCGACCGCATGGCGCGCGAGAGCGGCATGAAGCTGCTGGTCTATCAGAATCCGGAGGCCAAGGAGCGGGGAATCAACCCGTTCGAGCATGGTTCGCTGCACACCGACCTGTGGAAGACCGAAGGATTGAAGCAGGCGCTCGATCTGTATCATTTCGATGTGGCCTTCGGCGGCGCGCGGCGCGATGAGGAGAAAAGCCGCGCCAAGGAGCGGGTGTTCTCATTCCGTTCCGCCAATCATCGCTGGGACCCCAAAAATCAGCGCCCTGAGCTTTGGCGGCTGTACAACGCCAAGAAGGCTAAGGGCGAGTCGATCCGGGTGTTTCCGATCAGCAATTGGACCGAACTTGACATCTGGCAGTACATCCATCTCGAGGATATCCCGATCGTGCCGCTCTATTTCTCGGCACCCCGGCCGACCGTCGAGCGCGACGGACTGATCTTGATGGTCGACGACGATCGCTTCCCGTTGAAGGAAGGCGAACAGCCGCAGATGCGCTCCATCCGCTTCCGTACCTTGGGCTGTTACCCCCTGACCGGCGCCATCGAAAGCGAGGCGAAGACCTTGCCGCAGGTGATCCAGGAAATGTTGCTGACGAGGACCTCGGAGCGTCAAGGCCGCGCGATCGATCACGATCAGGCGGCAAGCATGGAGAAAAAGAAGCAGGAGGGGTATTTCTGAGATGGCCACCGAGAGTCAAGCCTCTTCCTATCAGGTCGATGCACTCATTGCCGAGGACATCGATGCCTATCTCGTTCAGCATCAACACAAAAGTCTGCTGCGCTTCATCACCTGCGGCAGCGTGGATGACGGCAAATCGACGCTGATCGGGCGCATGCTGTATGACGCGAAGATGATCTTCGAGGATCAGCTGGCGAGCCTCGAGAGCGACAGCAAGCGGGTCGGCACGCAGGGCCAGAACATCGACTTTGCGCTGCTCGTCGACGGGCTCGCTGCCGAGCGCGAGCAGGGCATCACCATCGATGTCGCATACCGTTTCTTTGCGACGGAAAAGCGCAAATTCATCGTCGCCGACACCCCGGGCCACGAGCAGTATACCCGCAACATGGTCACCGGCGCCTCGACCGCGGACCTCGCCGTGATCCTCATAGACGGGCGCAAAGGAATCCTGACGCAGACCCGACGGCATAGCTACCTCGCCCACCTCATTGGCATTCGAAATATCGTCCTGGCCGTCAACAAAATGGACCTGATCGGCTACGATCGGGAAAAATACGAGGCAATCGTCGCGGCCTACCGCAGCTTTGCGACGTCGATCGGAATCAAGAACTTTCTCGCCGTGCCGATCTCCGGCCTGGCCGGCGACAACATCGCCAGCCGCTCCCCGAACACTCCGTGGTATCAGGGACCAACCTTGATCGAGCATCTGGAGACGGTCGAGATCGATGCGGACGTCGATCAGGCGAAGTCATTCCGCATGCTGGTCCAGTGGGTCAATCGTCCGAATCTCGACTTCCGGGGATTTTCAGGGCTCATCGTCAGCGGCACCGTCAAGCCGGGAGACCAGATCCGCGTGGTGCCGTCCGGCAAAACCTCGACGGTGAGTCGAATCGTCACTTTGGACGGCGATCTGGATCTGGCGGTGGCGGGCCAGTCGATCACGCTGTGCCTGAGCGACCGAGATCGATTGCTCGCGCGGCGATGTGATCGCGCAAGCGGATGATCCACCGCAAGTCGCCGACCAGTTCGAATCGACCATCGTCTGGATGGCCGATGAGCCCATGCTTCCGGGGCGGCCCTATTGGCTGAAGGTCGGAACGCAGACCGTCACGGCCGCAGTCCAGGCGCCCAAGTATCAGGTCAACGTCAATACCCTGGAGCATCTGGCGGCAAAGACCCTGACGCTCAACGCCATCGGCGTGGCGAATCTCTCGACCGACCGGCCGATGTGCTTCGATCCCTACGAAGATCAATCACGATCTGGGCGGCTTCATCCTGATCGACAAGATCACCAACGCGACGATCGCCGCGGGTATGCTGCACTTCTCTCTGCGCCGCAGCCAGAATGTCCATTGGCAGGCGCTCGACGTCACGCGCGAAACACACGCCAACCTCAAGAACCAGAAGGCGGCGGTGCTCTGGTTTACCGGGCTGTCGGGCGCGGGAAAGTCGACCATCGCCAATCTGGTCGAAAAGAAACTGGTGCGGATGAACCGTCACACCTTCCTTCTGGACGGCGACAACGTGCGCCACGGACTGAACAAGGATCTGGGCTTTACCGATGCCGACCGGGTGGAGAATATCCGCCGGGTGGGCGAGGTCGCGCGGCTGATGACGGATGGCGGCCTCATCGTGATCACCGCCTTCATCTCGCCGTTCCGCGCCGAACGGCAACTGGTGCGCGACATGATGAAGGCGGGCGAGTTCTTCGAGATCTTCATCGACACGCCGCTGACGGAAGCCGAGCGGCGCGACGTCAAGGGCCTGTACAAGAAGGCGCGCACCGGCCAACTCGCCAACTTCACCGGCGTCGACTCACCCTACGAGCCGCCGCAGGCGCCCGACATTCATATCGACACCACGAAGATGACGCCCGAGGCGGCGGCGGATCTCATCGTCGACAGGTTGATTCCGTGACGGCGCTCGCGGCGCCTGGTTGTCGACCCTAGGCCACCCAAATCTTATGTGAATTCCCATCTTGACCAGTCATTAGCGCAACGTGTTCCTCAACCTCCAGAAACGCATGGTACCGTATTGGGTAACAAAGGTAGTTAGGAACTGCCCTACGCGACGCTGCCAAGCGCGCGCGTGGCGAGGCGCACATCTGCGATTCACGTAGGAGAGCGCCGACCTGCGTGCAGCGGTCTCCCCCTTAACCCCGTCGATTGATCTCTTCGAGGATTCGTCGCGTATGCGCGCCTGCCGGCGCGGCCCGTTCATTGCCGGCGGTCGGCGCCCATGGAGCCGACACCGGCGCTTCAAGATCATCGACGCGCAGGCACCAGTCTGCACCGCATGCGCGCACCGTGCCGCGCTCGCTCGGCGTCAGGCGGCGCCCGCCGGCGACGCGCTCCGCGCAACTGCGCAGGCTGATATCATAAAGCCCGCCGGCGCCTTGCAGGCGGGCTCGCAGCGCAGCGGCTGCTGCCGATAGACCGGTCAGCGGATCGGCAATGGCATCGCCCATGAATGCCGGGCGTCCGTCGTCGCCGGTCGCCACCAGTCCGGCCGCCGCTGCGACATCGTCGCCGAAACCCACGCGTTGCCCGGCCGTGCCGTGCCAGCCATGGGCCGTGATGGCGATCCACACCAGTGCGGGCCGGCCGCGGACTATGTCCTCGGGATCCAACTCCAATTGCTCCAGGGCGCGCGGCCGCGCACTGCTGATAACGATGTCGGCGGCCTCGATCAGTCTGCGCAACCGGGTCCGATGCGATTTGTCGTCGAAATCAAGCACCACGGATTCTTTGCCGGCATTCAGCAGATCAAAGAAAACCGGCGCCGCGCGCCGCGCTGGCTCCGGACGTGCCGCGCTTTCCACCTTGATGACTCGCGCGCCCGTCCGGCGCAGCAGCTGTCCGCACAACGGCCCAGCCCACAGCGCAGATAGATCCACCACCAGTGAATTTGTCGTGGCCTGCGAAGGAGTTGACGGGCGACGCGACAATCCGCCGGCGGCGGCGGCCGCAGGTGCGACCGCCCCGGCAATTTCCGGCAGTACCGCAAAGGCCAGCGGCAAGCCTTCGGCCATGGCAGCGAGCTCAGCCCGCTCGAAGCGCCTCACGCTTTGACCCGCTGCAGCCCACGGATCGGCACCGACCTCAATGCCGAGCCACGCAGGCAACATTTCGATATCCGAGAGCCGCGGCAAGCTCAGCGCAATCCAGCCGTCGCGCGCCTCGAGCAGGCGGCAGCTGCGATTGCAGGATTGCACGCCGCCACGCCGCAAGTTCGCCAGATGCGCTCGCCCGCCCAGCACACTCTCGTCGACGTCCAGCGGTGCACCAAACGCCACGGCACGGGAGCGAAGCTCGTCCATCAAGTCGTGAATGCCCGTCATGGCATCGAACGCGGGTACCAGGGGTGCGCCGTGCTCCGGGCCTGTCAACGACATGAGCCCAGACCGGGCCCAGCGGATGGCCGCCCCGCCGATGGCCGTCCCGCGGACTGCGGATGGCGCACTCATCAATGACCCCGCACTTCATCAACCAGTCCCCACGCGAGGGCCGTGCGAGCATCGAGCTGCCGGCCGGTCAGCGCCCAGAAGAGCATCCGCCGCCGCCCGATGCGGCGCGCGATCGTTACGGTGCCACCCGCCCCCGGCATCAGACCCATCGAAAGCTCCGGCAACCACAAGCGGGTATCGGGTGCAGCGACCACACGTCCGGCGGCAGCCGGAATCTCGATTCCGGCACCGA
Source organism: uncultured Gammaproteobacteria bacterium (assembly GCA_963799885.1). Classification (GTDB taxonomy): domain Bacteria; phylum Pseudomonadota; class Gammaproteobacteria; order Steroidobacterales; family Steroidobacteraceae; genus Bog-1198. Next base: position 144,010 of record CAWCYX010000016.1, read on the forward strand.
CACAGGCGCCGTGCAAAAATGCCGTGGTACGAGCCGCCAGAGCGTTCATCAGCCCCGCCGGCGAACGCAGTGTGCGAATCGCGTGGGCCAGCACCAAGTCGGTCGATCCGCCAAATTCAGAGAGGTCGCCGCCGGCGCTGAAGTCGGCGCCATCGGCACGCAGTTGCACGGCCGGTAGCGAGGGGTCATCGCAGGCGAAGGCAAGATACTCGACCAGTTCATCGCGCATGCAGGCATCGATCGCGTTGCGGCGCGCGGGATGGGCGAGAGTAATCGTCAATGTCCCGCCCTCTCGCGTGCAGCGCACCCGGCTACCCGGCGATGGCATCGCCCGCGGTCCGCGCTCGAGCAGCCAGTCCCGAAAAGCCTGACCGCCAAGCAATGCGGAATAGGCGAGGGATTCCAGCAGCAAGGCCTCCGCAACGGCGAGGCCGCCGCCGATGCGCAAAACCTGCGCGAGTACGGCAGCGGCTAGCCCGAACCTGCGCACCTGGGAGCAAAGGTGCTCGACCACCGAATCGAGTTCGGCGGCGCTCACTGCGATCCAGTCGCCTGCCGGTCGCGCGGCGTCGCCGAGCAGCGGGGCGACGGTGAGCAGCAGATCGAAATTCGCCGTGTCGACTATCGGTGTCGCGCCGGCGCGGTCGACGCCGATCACAATGGTTGCCGGCGGCACCGCCGCCGGCAATGCGTCATCTGCAAGATCGACGATCGCGGTCCCGGCAGCAACGTCCGAAGCTTGCAGGTCGAATTGCAGCACCGGTCCGGCCGTCATGGCCCTAGTATACGCATTGGCCGCGCTATACCGGACTCGTCCTCGCGGCATGTTTGGCGGCGATGTAACCAAAGGTAAACGCCGGGCCGATGCTGCAGCCGGCACCCGGATAGACGCGTCCCATCACCGAGGCCGTCGAAATGCCGGTCGCGTACAGGCCGGAAATGATCGAACCGTCCTCGCGCAGCACCCGTGCAAACTCGTCAGTGACGACTCCGCCATAGGTCCCCACGTCTCCCGGTACCACGGGCACCGCATAGAAAGGCGCTTCGGAAATGCTGCCGAGTGCCGCCGAAGGCTTATGATGCGGGTCCCCGAGCCAGCGATCGTAGGCGCGCATACCGCGGCCGAACTCCTCGTCCCTGCCCTTTGCCGCAAAGCCGTTGAAACGATCGACCGTCGCCCGCAGCGTTTCGGGTGGGATTTTGAGTTGCGCAGCAAGATCCTCGATGGTGTCGGCTTTGCGCAGATAGCCTTCGTCATACCAACGCTGCGGCTTCTTACTGCCCGGCATGGTACCCGCGAGCATATACCGGCGCAGATACTGACTATCGAGAATAGCCCAGCTCGGTATGGCGGGTACGGTCTTGTGGCGTTCGAACATGGCCTTGCAGTAAGCCATGTAGGAGCCGCCCTCGTTCATGTACCTGACGCCGCTCTGATCGACGAGCATGGCATGCGGCTTCGCCGTCATGGATTGCGCGGGCGGCTTCAGTTCGCTGTCCTCCGCACCCGGCGGAATGGTCTGTTGATTTCCCACAGCCTCCTCCATCTGTGCGATGGCGGCCCCGTGACGCATCATTTCCTCGATCATTTCGCCCTGATCGGTGCGAATGGCCATACTCCAGTTGGTCTGGGAGCCAGGCTGATATTTGTCGCGCATGGCCTGATTGTGCGAAAAGCCGCCGGCATTGATGAGCACGCCGAGACGCGCGCCCACGCGCCAGGGTTGGTCATTTCTATTGGTGACCACACCCCTGACGGCACCGCCGTCGATGATCAGCGCACGCACCGGCGACTCGGTGCGAATATCAACGCCATTTTTGAGCGCCGCCTGAAGCATTCGACCCTGCAGCGCGGCGCCGGCAGTGACCCAATGCCGGCCCGTCAGCTTGGCGCCGATTGCGCGCAATCCGACCTTGGCCGCCAACGCCTTGGACTCCCAAGATACCTTGAGCAGCTGCAGTTTCATGATGTCTTCCAACATTCCGGGCAGCAGCAGAAAGTTCGGCCGCAATTTTGATTTCCACTCGCCGAGTTCATTCGCATCGAACAACTCGGCGACGACGGTGCGGCCCGGCACCGAACCGCCCGGCAGCTCATCGTAGTAATCCGGCCAGCACGCAGCGCGCGTGAGTTTGACGCCCTGGCTCACGAGAAACTCGACCATGCGCGGCGCTTCGGTCACAAAGCTGCGGCGCCGCGCGGGCGTCGCGCCCGGCGCATCGCTCGCATCCCCAATCACAGCATTGAGGTAGGCCAGCGCTTTATCGGTACTGTCTTCGACGCCGTCGCGCCGCATGAATGGGTTGTCGGGTATCCACATCACACCGCCGGAGCGTGCCGTGATGCCACCGACCAGATCGGTCTTCTCGAGAATCAGCACGCTCTTGCCGGCGCAACGCATGAGCAGGCTCGCGCACAGGGAACCGCCGCCGCTTCCAACCGCGACAAAGTCGAAGGTCTCATCGAAACCGCTCATTCCACCCCCTGTTACCGCGGTTACGCTCAAGCAACGTAGCGCCCACCATTGACGCTCAGCGTATGACCTGTGATGTAGCCCGCGTCCTCCGAGGCGAGGAAGGCGCACGCGGCGGCAATGTCCTCTGGTCGGCCCGCCCGCTTCATCGGCGAGGCGGCAGCCGTCTTTTCTATGCTGCCGGCCGAGATGAGGGCATCGCTTGCGCGCAGCATCGGCGTGTCGACAAAGCCGGGCGGCACGTTGTTGACCGTGATGCCCTGCGCCGCGAACTCCACGGCCAGCGACTTGCTGAAGGCGATCACACCACCCTTGGACGAGGCATAGTGCGCCATGCGGGTCGCGCCACTCTGGGCGCTGGATGAGGAGATATTGATGATCCGGCCCCAGCCGGTCGCCAGCATGTCGGGCAGCACCGCCTGCGTCGTCATGAACATGCTTTTCAAGTTCACCGTCATCATGCGGTCCCAAGCTTCCTCGGTGATCTCGAGAAACGGCACGAAACCGGTCATGCCGGCGTTGTTGACGAGTATGGTCACCGGGCCCAGTTCGGCATGCGCGCGCGCCACGCCGGCGTCGATCTGCGCCCGGGAGGACACATCGACTCGACTCATGATGGCGCGGCCGCCCGCGGCCACGATGTCGTCTAACGTGCGCCGTGCGCCTGCCTCGTCGATATCCCACACGGCAACGGCGGCGCCCTCACGCGCCAGGCGCCTGGCGGTTGCCTGCCCCAGGCCCGAGCCCGCGCCGGTGACGATCGCATTCTTGCCTCTCAGTGTCATGTTGGTTCCTATTCAGCGTGGCAGTTCAACGTCGACCTTGGCGGTCACCAGCACCGCGCCGTCCTGGTTGCTCAGCTTGACCGCCAAAGAAACCATGGGTTCGCCCCAGGATGACTCCTCCTGGCGATCGACTACTTCGGCCTCGAAGTACGTGACATCCCCTTCATAGGCCGGGCCGCGGAAATTGGCATTGAAATAGCGCACCAGGCCGTCAAAGCCGGCCCAGTAGGCAACATAGTCCGAGACCCAGGCTGCCATCGTCGCGCCGTAGCCATAAGCGCGCGGCATACCGATCTTGCTGGCCCTGGGAGCGTCCACGTGACCCCGGGACGGTCCGAGATAGAGACCATCGCGCTTTCTCGGATCGATCTTGGCGCCTTCCTCGTCGAATCCGAAGCCGGGCACCCAGCCCGGATCCTGATTGACCCAGGGGTCCTTCACCCCGGCGGGGGCGACCCACTTGAAGGCACCCCAGACATTGAAGGCGAAGGCCCGATACTCGGTCGCAAAGCTCACCAGCGAGTGCGGTCCGATGACGCGCAGCGGCAGCCGATAGCCGATCGGCACTTCATTGAAACGCGGGGTGCGCCCTTCGCGGTTTGACATGATCCAGTCGTGACGCTGCTTGTCGACCTTTGCGAGCGCATCCGGCGTCCACTGCGGTGCCTGGCCCGCGGAGCCGGCCAGCGAGCCGCGCTTCTCGGCCTCCGCCGCGAGGTAGCGTATGGTCGTCGAGCGCGCCTTACAGATCGGCACGCCGTGCTGATTGAAGTGCGTCGTGTCGCCGCGCGCGAACATCGTCGGCCCCGCGAACTTGGTCTCGGTGACTTTGAAATCGCGGAACACGCGCTTCTGCGTCGTATGATCGCCGGGGCTTATGCGCGGGCCGTAGTGCCACCACTCTTCGCCGCCGAAAATCAGGTGCGAGCCCGGGATATGGCCGACGCAGGCGGGCTGGCAGCCATGTCCGTAGTCGATCGCAACCGCGAAGGACTGTGGAGCAATGATCCCGCCGTAGCGGGACGCTTTTGCGAATTCATCGTCCCAATGGACCGGGTTCGCGTAGTCCATCGCCATGACCCAGCGGCGAATGTCGATCGCGGTGCAGGGCTCGATGATCTGCCCACCGCCGACCTCTTGACCGACACGCCATTCGACGTCGCTGATATCCATCGTCACGTTGTCACTCGATGCGGCCGCTTGGCTCATAATTTTCCCTATCGATACTGGTATTTCGCACTGACAAATTACGCCAAAAGACCGGGTACAGCAAGTCAACAGTGTTGTTTATCTGAGTCGCCCATACGCGCGCGCGACGCAGGGTCGAGCGGTGTCACGCTCGCCTCCAGCTGTACGTGAAAGGTATTCAGGTACATCGCCAGCATGGCGTAGCAACCCACGATGGCCACCAGATCCATCAACTGCCGGGTATCGAAGTGTGCCGACAATCGCCGATAGGTGGCGTCCGCGATCCGCGCTTCCTTGTGCAGTTCGTCGACCGCGCGCAGCAGATCCGCATCCAGCGGATCCCAGCCCGGCGCATCCGGGCCGAGCTGGATGCCGGCGATTTCTGCGTCCGTGAGTCCCGCTCTCTTGCCCAGGACCACATGCGCCAGAAACTCGTACTCGGCCCGCAGCAGCCAACCGATGCGCAGGATCAGGATTTCGCGCTCTCGCGCCGCCAGGGTACTCGCGTAGAAATGGTGCGCATTGAATGTCAGAAACGCCTTGGCAAGCGCCGGATGGTGCAGCTGGGTGCACAGCAGGTTTGCACCGGGCACGGGCGATCCGTCCTTCCACGTTCCCAATACATTGTCGCGGGCGTGGGGAATGACGCTCAGCGCATCGTAGATCGCCGCATCCCAGTCCGGCGGCATGATCGGCCGGACACGCGGGGTCGATTCATCCTGCATGGGCTAGGCGCCTATGCGGGGCGTGAGAAGAGAACGATTGGCCATAGTGCCTCCACTGGTCCACGATCCGGTCAACAATGATTGATCCCGGCAATAATAATGAGCAATGGTGTTGATTAGCAACCGAGTCGAGGATGACGTTCTGCGTGATATCGCTGCCAATGCCCTATCTACCGATTGCCGAGTTGTTCATCGAGTTCGCGAAATTTCTCCGGGCGGAGCGTGCCATGCAGGCACAGCCGTATCACTTCGTCCGAGTAGCGTCGTGCCAGCTCCCGGCGCTCTTGCGCGCTGCGCGCATGCGAACGTCCCCAGACGGGCCACAGGAAGACCCCGGCGAGCGTGAGCACGGAGGCCACTTCCGTGTCGATATCGGGTTGTGCCGACTCGGTCTTGGCAAATGCCGCGAAATTCAAACTGTATTGCTTCCAGAACGGGTCGTTGGCCGGCCGCCGCGAACTGAGGACCTCGAACAGCCACACGCGACCGAGCTCGGGATTCTCCATGGCGAAAGCCGCGAGGTGCTCGTGTACCGTTTTGGGGCTCACGCTCTCGACCGGCCGCCGGCTGGCCAGGGCCGGATCGCCGAACACGGCCTGATAGAGCTTGTCGCTCACCCAGGCAGCCGTGGCTTCGATCAACTGCGCACGCGTCTGGAAATGCTGGTAGGCCGTACCGCGATTGACTCCGGCACGCTGCGCGACCTGGGCGACACTCAGGCCCTCCTTGCCGCCCTGCGCCAGCACCTCGCGCGCAGCCTCGAGTATCGCTTCGCGCGTTCCGCCCGGATCACGCTTCCTGCGGATCTTCTTGGATAACGCTACCGCCCCCGTCAGCGGCTTGTTCGTGTGTTCCTGCGTCCGCATCCCGCATCCCCGGCGTTGTCGATTCGGATTGCTCCCGATCAGTTCCGGGTCAGTATATCAACACCACTGTTGACTAGCCACTGCCGGTCGGCTAGCGTTGCATTTCAACCTGAAGACGAGGACGGGACCCTGGCGTCCCACACAATATGATAAAGGCAATACTGATCACCAAGCAGGACGGCGCGTACGGAGCGCGACTCGCCGATGTCGGCGAGTCCGAACTGCCGGATGCGCCCGTGACCGTGCGGATCGACTACTCCACGGTCAATTACAAGGACGGGCTCGCGATCACCGGCAAGTCGCCCGTGGTGCGCAAGTTCCCGATGGTGCCCGGTATCGACTTCGCCGGCGTCGTGGAGACCAGCGCCAGCACCGCGTGGCGCGCGGGCGATCGCGTGCTGTTGAACGGCTGGGGCGTGGGTGAATCGCACTGGGGCGGCTTCGCGCAGAAGGCACGCGTGAACGCCGAATGGCTGCAGCGGGTCCCGGAAAGCTTCACAACGCGGCAGGCGATGGCAATCGGCACCGCCGGTTACACGGCGAGCCTATGCGTCGGCGCGCTGCTGCGGAATGGGCTGATTCCCGGACAGGGCGAGGTGCTGGTGACCGGCGCATCCGGCGGCGTAGGCAGCGTTGCGATCGCGCTGCTGGCGAAGGCGGGCTTCACGGTGGTGGCCTCGACCGGCAAGCCGACGGAAGCCGAGTATCTCAAGGCGCTCGGAGCCAAACAGATCATCGATCGCAACGAGCTGTCGCAACCCGGCAAGCCGCTGCAGAAAGAGCGTTGGGCGGCGGTGGTCGACTCCGTCGGCAGCCATACGCTCGCGAACGCCTGCGCGCAGACGCGCTACCGCGGGGCCGTGGCCGCCTGCGGTCTGGCACAAGGGATGGATTTTCCGACTTCGGTCGCCCCGTTCATCCTGCGCGGCGTGTCGCTGCTCGGCATCGACAGCGTCATGGCGCCGCAAACGCTGCGCGAGCCGGCCTGGGGTCGCCTGGCGCGGGACCTCGATGCCACGGCACTGGAGCGTATGAGCCGCGTAATCGGGCTCGAGGAAACCCTGGGCGCTGCGAACGACATCATCAGCGGGGCGATTCGCGGCCGTTTGGTCGTCGATGTCAATCGCTGATCGTCGACGTCGATCGCTGACGCTCAACCGGCCGCGAGGCGCTGCGCCACCAGCTCGCGCAGCGCCGCCGTTTTTACTTTATTGGATCCGGTGAGCGCGACCTCCGACTCCGCGAGGAAGATGACGCGGCGGGGGACCTTGTAGCTCGAGAGGCTCTTGGCGGCGAAGGTGCGGATCGCGCCCTCGTCGAGCAGGGCGTCGGGTTCGAGCACGATGCAGGCGACCACCAGTTCGCCCAAGGTATCGTGCGGTACACCAACCGTCGCTGCGATCTTCACCCCGGGACAGGTCGCGAGAATCGCATCGATCTCGAGCGGCGAGACGTTTGCGCCGCCGGTCTTGATGATGTCGTTCAATCTCCCATGCCAATGCAGCCGCCCCGCATCGTCGACGAAGCCGCCGTCCCCCGTATGAAAGAAGCCGTCGTCGTCAAAGACGTTTTCCGGCGGCACTCGCAAATAACCGAGCATCAGGGTCGGCCCCTTGACCGCGATCTCGCCGCTTTTGCCACGTGCCAATACCGCGCCTGTCAGCGGGTCAACGATGCGAATGGTGTTGCCGGGGCACGGCACACCATGGTTGCCTTCGTACATTTCCCGTGGCGTCCCCGAGGGAAAGATCGTATTGATCGACAGGGTCTCGGTGCTCCCAAAGGCCGACAGGGGCTCGTGCCAATCCGTGTTGACGGTAGGATGCGTGCGCAGGGGTGAACACAAGGGCACATAGTGCAACGCGCTGAGGTCGACGCTGTGATAGAGCGGATGTTCGACGAGTCGCGCCCACTGATGCGGCCAGGCCAGAAGTTTACTGACGCGCTCTTCCTGCATCAGCCGCAGTGCTTCGCCTGCATCGAACAGCCGCTGCAGCACCAGGCAGCCGCCAGCCGCAAAGGTGCCGCCGACGGCCATGGCGAAATTGCCGACCCAGAAGAATCCGTTCGCCGTCCAGGTGCGTACACCCGGATCCAGAGCGAACACCCGCCGCCAGCGCCAGCACTGGATCGCGGCGGCCCGATGCATGTGCAGTATGGCCTTGGGCCTTGCGGTCGATCCGGAGGAGAAGAAAATCAGTGCGCGATCGGTCGGCGCAATTTCATTCGAAATCGACTCGACCAGCGCCGCCGCCGCCAGACCATTCGGGCGCAGAAAATCGGCCCAAGGTTCAATCACACCCGCGGCCGCAGGCTTCTCGCCGATACACACCAGGCGGCGCAGGAATGGCAGCTGAGGGGAACGAATCTCGCCGGGCGCCGCGCCGATGTCCGGGCACAGACTGACCAGTTCAGCCGCGAGGTCTCGCTCGATGATCGAGCGTTCGAAGATCAGCAGCGACACATCGCCAATGCGCAGCTGATACTCGAGTTCCGCCCGCGTGGTGAACGTGCTCATCACGACGCCGGTGCCGCCCGCGAGAGCAATGCCGAACATGGCGCTCACCCACTCCGGGCGGTTGGTGGCCATCAAGCCGACGCGCGTCTCCTTGGTTACCCCGCGTGCGACCAGCGCCCGCGCCACCGCCAGCGCCTCATCCCACACCTCGGCGTAGCTGCGCCTGACGACCGGTCCCACGGCCGGGTGAAACACCAGCGCCTCGCGCTGTCCGTGGCGCGCGCAGACCTCGCGCAGAAAACCTCCGAGCGTGAGCGCACCCAGTGGTTCCTCCGCCAGCGGAGGGCCCCGGCTCGTCGAATCCAAGGTTTTCCCGTCAGTCATGTACCGCTGCTTAACAACACTGTTGATGGATAGTATACGACGCCGACGCTGGTCTTCGCGACGTCCGGACTGGCCGGCAGCGGAGCCGGCGCCCTGTTCCTGGTATTGGGAAGGCGCCCGATGCGCGGGGCCGTCGCAGGGCCCCCCCCGGCGACGCGAAGCAAGCACGGCACTGTCTGATCTTGGCGGCGCCGCGAGCCTCAGCTGCCTTAGTAGGATTTGGGAAGCTCCAGGACCTTCTCGGCCAGGAAATTCAGGATCATGTGCGGACTTATCGGCGCGGTCCGCGGGATCAGGATTTCGCGCAGGTAACGTTCGACATGGTACTCCTGCGCGTAGCCCATACCGCCCAGCGTCAGCATCGCGGTATGGCAGGCTTCGAACGCGAACTCGCCCGCCAGATATTTGCCCGCATTGGCCTCGACGCCGCAATCCAATCCCTGGTCGAGCAACGTCGCGGCTTTCATCACCATCAGGTTGGCCGCCTCGAGCTGCGCCCAGCACTTGGCCAGCGGATGGGCAATGCCCTGGTTCATGCCGATCGGCCGGTTGAACACGATCCGCTCGCGCGCATAGCGGGCGGCCCTGGCAATGGCAACGCGGCCGATGCCGATCGCCTCGGCGCCGATCAAAATGCGCTCCGGGTTCATTCCGTGGAGGATGATCTTGAAGCCCTCCCCTTCCGGGCCGATCCGATCCTCTTCGGGGATCCATAGATCCTGGATGAAGAGCATGTTCGAATCGACCGCATGCCGGCCCATCTTGTGAATCAGCCGGACATCGATTTTGGTGCGGTCGAGATCCGTCAAAAAGAGCGAAAGTCCGTCGGTTTTGCGCTTCGCATCCGCCAGCGGCGTGGTGCGCGCGAGCAGCATCATCTTGTTCGCGACCTGCGCGGTGGAGATCCAGATTTTCTCCCCGTTGACGAGATAACCGCCGTCGCGCCGCTCAGCGCGGGTCTTGAGCTCGGTCGTATTGAGCCCTGCGTCGGGCTCCGTGACGGCAAAGCACACTTTGTCTTCACCGCGCATGACGGGAGGAAGGATTCGCTCCTTCTGCTGCTGCGAGCCGAACAGCGCGATCGGCTGCAGGCTGAACACCGGCATGTGAACGCTCGACGCGCCGCTCATGGCAGCGCCTGACTCCGCGATCGCCTGCATCATCACGGCGGCCTCAGTGATGCCCAGCCCCGAGCCACCGAATTCGGTCGGCATTGCGATCCCCAGCCAACCTCCTTCGACCATTGAATTGTAAAATTCGTGCGGAAAGACAGCTTCCCGGTCGCGTTCGAGCCAGTACTCGTCCGGAAACCGCGAACAATGCTTCAGGATCGCGTCCCGGATGTTCTGCTGATCCGCTGTGAGTGAAAAATCCATAATGTAGGAGCCGGTGGATGCGCGAAACCGTTACTGCCAAGTCTACAGCCGTCGCCTGTCACGGCAACAGCGCTCAATTGAATGCTGGGATAACCTCCTTGGCGAAGACCTCCGCATAGGGGGCGAGCTTCGACAACGGAAGTCCGGGCGGCGCCATCATCATGAAGTGTTCCACAGGCGCCTTCGATAGCATGCCATTGAGCATTCTAATCGCTTGGCTTGGCGTCAAAATGCTCAATATGCCGGCCGCCTTGAAGGCTTCCAGCGTCATCGGCTTGAGGTGCGCCGTGTCGCCGAATCCCGTTGAGGCCCGATCCTCGTTGAGCCATTGTCCGTACGCATTGTTCACATAATGAAAATAGGGCGCCACCTCCTGCAGGGCTTTCTCGGGATCGTCGGCGACCAGAACGAACAAGCCCTGAATGCGGACTCGCGCACTCGCCGGATCCTTGCCGCAGGCGCGCAGCTTCTCGAGGTAGAGGTCACACACGTCCAGGTTGCCGAAATAGCCGTCGCCGAACTTCGCGGTGCGCTCCAACGCCTTCTCGGTAAATCCGCCCAGGAAGAGAGGTATGCGACCGCGGCTGGGCGTCGGAACGATCGAGGCATTCTTCAGAGTAAAATGTTTGCCCTCATAAGAGAACGTTTCGCCGGCCCAGAGCCTGCGGACGATTTCAAGAAACTCATCCGTCCGTCGTCCGCGCAACGAAAAGTCCACGCCATAGGCCTCCGCCTCCCGCCGGCGATAACCGACCGCGACAGCCATTTCGAGCCGTCCGTTGGATAGGATGTCGAGCACCGCGCACTCTTCCGCGAACCGCACCGGGTGGTAGAGCGGCGCAAGCGCGACCGCCGAACCGAGCTTAAGCGTCTTGGTGCGCGCCGCGATCGAGGCCAGTGCGACCAGCGGCGAAGGTGCATAGCCGTCGTCGGCGCCGTGATGCTCAGGTACCCAAGCTCCGTCGAACCCGAGACTCTCGGTCCAGGTGATGAAATCCAGCGTCTCCGCATACAGGTCGGCCCACGGCCTGCGCCATTGCTGGGGATTTCGGAAATCATAGAGATAGCCGAATGTCAGCTTCTTCACGAGCCCCTCCAACTGCAAGCTCCAACTTCGCCCGAGTTCATCAGCAGTCGAAATTCGGTTTGCGCTTTTCAAGGAAGGCGTTGATACCCTCACGCCCCTGCGACGAACGGCCGGCTTCGGCGATTGCCCGCGATTCGGCCTCCATGTGCGATTCCAAGCTCGAAGTAAAGCTTGCCAGCAGGAGATTGCGCGACTTGCCGAGAGCAAACGTGGCACCCGCCGCCAGCCGGCTCGCGACCGCGTGCGCCTCGCCGACCAGGTCCCCATCCTCAACCACGCGTGTGATCAGTCCCATGCTCGCCGCCTCATCGGCTGCAACGCGCTTATTGGTCAATACCAGTTCCTGGGCGCGTCGCATTCCGATGAGCCGCGGCAGCAGCCAAGTGGAGCCCCCATCCGGCGAGAGGCCGATCGCCGTATAGGCCAGCGTGAAGTGCGCGGAGCGCGCCGCCAGCGCAATGTCGCCCAGAATCGCCAAGCTCAATCCGGCGCCGGCAGCCGCACCGTTGACCGCCGTCACGAGCGGCTTGTTCATACGCGCGAGGCGCGCGATCGCCATGTGCAGGTAAGCCGTGATTTCCTTGAGAAGGGATGGAATGGCATCACCCGCCGCGGCAAAGGCGCCCACATCTCCGCCTGCGCAGAACAACCGACCCGTGCCGCTCAGCAACACGCAGCGGATGGAGTCGTCTTCGTCGCACGCGATGGCAGCCTCCATCAGCGCACGCGCCATCGGCACGTCGATCGCATTGCCGACGGCGGGTCGATCGAGCGTCAGCTTGGCAATCCTGCCCTCGCGCTCGAACCGCAGGGGGTTCAGTTCACTCCCATCGCGCTCGTTCATGGGTTGCTCCTTTCGCATCTATTCATGCGGCGGGATGAAAACGGAATCCCGATCCGGCAGCATCGCGCAGTGACTGGGGTACAGCGAAACGCCGGCCCTGGGTCTCGGCCAGCGCGTCGCACCGCGCCACGAACGCCGGCACCCCAATGCCGTCGATGGCCGCCATCGGTCCGCCCAGCCAGCTGGGGAACGCCCAGCCCAATATGGCGCCGAGGTCGGCTTCCAATGGATCGCTGATGATGCCGTCGGCCCAGCAGCGCGCCGCCTCGACCAGCTGGGCGTAGAGAAGCCGCTCCTTCACCTCCACTACGGCCGGCTGCATCTCGGCAGGTGACACACGCTTGGCGCTATCGGCCAGATCCAGCTGCTTCGCAGCACCCGCGGGGTATGCGTAAAAGCCCGCGCCCGTTTTGCGGCCAAAGCGGCGCTCGAGCACGAGTTGATCCAGGAGCGCGTTCACACGCTCATGACGATCGTCTGCCCAGGCGCCCCCTTCCTTCTCTCGAAAGAAATGCGCAATGTGTTGCATCACGTCCAACCCGATTTCATCCCCCAGCGCGAGCGGCCCAACCGGCATTCCCAACGCGCTGGCGGCATTCTCGATCAGCGCCGGTGCCACACCGTCCACCAACAGCCGAACGCCTTCCCTCACGTAGGCCGCTACGCAACGTGTGGTATAGAATCCGTAGCCATCATTGACGATGATCGGCGTCTTGCCGATTTGGCGAACGTAGTCCAGTGACCGCGCCAAAACGTCCGGCGCCGTGTGTCGGCCAACGATCACTTCCACCAGCGCCATTTTCGGCACCGGCGAAAAGAAATGAAGTCCGATGAAGTTCTGTGGCCGCCGGCTGCTCCTGGCCAGGTCGTTGATCGGCAATGCGGACGTGTTGCTGGCGAAGATGGCACCTTGGCGCAACACCGCCTCCGTCGCTCGGGTGACGGCTTCCTTGACTGCAAAGTCTTCCGTCACGGCCTCAATCACCAGGTCGCAGTCCGCCAGGGCCTCGTAGCCGGCGGTAGCGGCGACGCGCGCCAACGCAGAATCGCGCGCCTCCGTCGATAGTCGGCCCTTCTTTACATCGGAGTCGAGCGACGCGGCGACGTCGGCGCGGCCACGCTCCGCGATGACAAGCTCGCGATCCAGCAGTATCACGTCGATGCCGGCCAGCGCCGACACCCGCGCAATACCGGTCCCCATGAATCCACTGCCGACGACGCCTAGTTTGCCGATTTTCCCTGAAGGCACACCGGCCGGCCGCCGTACCAGCTTATTCGCGGATTGCTTCGCGAAGAACAGCGTACGAATCATGCTCTGCGCGACGCGACCCTGCACGAGCGTCGCAAAGAGCTGCTGCTCCAGTTTGAGCGCCTTATCGATCGGCAATTTCGTGCCTTCGTAGATGCAACGCAGAATCGCCGGCGGTGCCGGATAGTTGCCGTGTGTCGCGGCATGCAAGCTCGCGTTTGCAAAGGACAGGGCATTCTGGTTGGCCGGAGCGTAGGCATCTCCGCCCGGCAGCCGAAAGCCCTTTTCATCCCAAGGCGCCGTCGCCTTGACACGCCGCTCCTTGAGGGCGCTCAAGGCAGCCCCCAAGAGCCGGTCTGCCGGCACTACTTCGTGGATCAGTCCCGCGCTCCGGGCGGCAGCCCCCGTCAGTTCACTCCCTTCCGTCAAGAAAGGGATGCTGGCCGCGATTCCCACCAATCGCGGCAGTCGCTGCGTGCCGCCGGCAACCGGCAGCAGCCCGAGCTTGACTTCGGGCTGGCCGAAGCGCGCGCCCGGGTTATCCGCGGCGACACGGTAATGACAGGCGAGCATCAGTTCGAGACCGCCGCCAAGCGCAGTGCCCGGCGCGGCCGCGACAACCGGCTTGCCGCAAGTCTCAATGTGCCGGAACAAATCGCCGTAGATCGCGATCATCTCGGCGGCGGTTGCCGTGGTAACGGCGGCAGCCGCCATACCCCGCATCTGCGAGAGCTCGGCTCCGGCGATGAAGCTCGCCTTCCCGCTGGTGATGATAATGCCGACAACTTCGGGGTCCATGGCAACCGCATCGAAGGCCGTGCGAAACGCGTCTACAAAGTCCGGCGTCAGCACGTTCATCGTGCGGCCCGGCATATCGATCGTCAGGATGGCGATGCGGTCTTGAATTCGGGAGGCGATCATGATTACACGATTCTCGCGCTGCGGATCAAACGCGTTCAATGATGGTGGCGACGCCCATGCCGGCGCCGATGCACAGGGTGACCAACGCGTTGGCGCCGCCGATACGTTCGAGTTCGTCCAATGCCGTCCCTAGAATCATCGCGCCGGTCGCGCCCAACGGGTGACCCATGGCAATGGCGCCGCCGTTGACGTTGACACGCTCGGGATCGAGGTGGAGCGCCTCGATGAAGCGCAGGGCGACCGCAGCGAAGGCCTCATTGACTTCATAGACGTCAATGTCGGTCGGGCACATGCCCGCACGCTTGAGTGCCTTTTCGGCCGCGAAGGATGGCGCGGTGAGCATGATCGTCGGCTCGGAACCGATTTCAGCGAATGACCGGATCCGCGCACGCGGTTTCAGGCCTGCGGCGTCGCCCGCCGCCCGAGTGCCGATCAGGACCGCGCAAGCGCCGTCCACCACGCCTGAGGAATTTCCGGCGTGATGCACGTGTTCGATTCTCGCCAGGTCGGGATAGCGCGCGATTGCCAACGAATCAAAACCCGCCTTGGTCCCCAGGTCAGCGAAGGAGGCTTTGAGGGCCATCAGATCCTCACGCTTGCACCCCGGGCGTATCGTCTCATCCCGGTCCAGAAGGACCTGTCCCAGCACACCGCGCACGGCTATGACAGAGCGGGCAAAGCGCCCCTCTGCCCAGGCTCGCGCAGCCCGCACGTGGCTCTGCACCGCAAATTCGTCCACCTGACCGCGCGTATACCCCCACTTCGTGGCGATCAGATCGGCGCTGATCCCTTGCGGGATGAAATTTGAGGCGAACGCGATCGCGGGATCTACCGCCCATGCACCGCCATCCGACAACATTGGAACCCGTGACATCGATTCGCAACCACCGGCGACCACGAAGTCCGCCGCGCCGGCGGCGATTTTGCCGGCCGCCATGTTGACGCTCTCGAGCCCCGAGCCGCAGAAACGATTGATTTGCACGCCGGCAGTCTGCTCCGAATAGCCCGCCGCGATCGCCGCGACGCGGGGCAGACATTGACCCTGCTCGCCGACGGGCCCGACGATCCCAAAGATGATGTCGTCCACGTGACTGGTGTCGAGACGATTGCGGTCGCGCAAGCCGGCCAAAACCGTTGTGGCAAGGTGAACGCTGGTGGCTTCGTGCAGCGACCCGTCGGGCTTGCCGCGTCCGCGCGGCGTGCGCACATGGTCGTAAATGTATGCGGTGGTCAACTGGCTCTCCTGGGGCCTCGCACAGCGTTGCCGTACCCATTGGTACAAGCTATACTCACGAGTATATCCAGTTACCTAGAGGGTCGCAATGCCGAAAGGCAATGCAATGTCGAGATCGCCCTTCCGCTCTCCCGGAGAGCGCGTGAAAGATCGCGCTCTGAAGCGTGACGCTCTTTTGCATGCTGCGGTCAGAATATTCAATGAGCGCGGCTTTCACGCCGCATCGCTCGACGACGTGGCCGCAAGCCTTGGGGTGACCAAACCGGTTGTCTATCACTATTTGGGCAACAAGGATCAGGTGTTGTTCGAGTGTGTACGTATCGGCCTCGACCAGTTGCGCGATGCTGCCGTGCAGATGCGCGGGTCGCCGGGAACCGGCCTCGACCGGCTCAAAGGATTCCTGCAGCGCTACGCCGAAATCATCCTGGGCGATTTCGGCACCTGCGTTATTCGGACCGGGGATGAATTGCTCTCGGCGGCGAGCCGCAAACGATTCAGATCGTTGAAAGCCGATATCGACCAGGCGCTAAGACAGCTCGTTAAAGAAGCGGTTGCCGACGGTTCGATTGCGGTGGTTGATGTGCGGCTGGCCGCCTTCACACTGGCGGGCGCACTGAACTGGTCCGCACGGTGGTATCGTTCCGACGGCCAATCAGCGCCCAGCGAGATTGCCGCGGCGATGGTGGGGATTCTCTGTCTCGGCCTCGCGCCACGATGAGCGCGCACCGCTTCACAGCAGAGAATGCGCTTCGAGGAATGACAGGATTGCCCGACCGACCTCTGCGGAATGCGTTTTGTGTACGGAGTGCCTTCCGCCCGCGATCACGAGGCCGGAGGCACTCGGAATTCTACTGGCCAGGTAGTCCTTGGCCGCCAGGAAGCGACGGTCCTCACTGCCGACTATGACGAGGGTGGGCACCTGAATGGACCTCAGTCCGTTGATGACAGTGGCATCGCTGTGGACGCCCAACTGCCGGGCGGCTGGATGGACATCAGTGCCGATGTTCATCGCGAGTGCGAACTGATTCCATTGTTCGCGAGCGGCCTCGTCGCGAAAGCCGGGGCCGGTCGCAATGAGCACGAGCGCCTTGACGAGACTCGGATATTTGACCGCCGCACCGAGTGATAGGTAGCCGCCCAGGGAATGTCCGATCAGAACCGCCGGATTGTCGGCGCTGCCGCCGGCGTTGGCGATCATTGTCGCCAGGTCCGCCACGGCGAGGTGGGAGGCGTAGTCCTTCGGCTCTGGAGAGCGCTCCGATCGGCCGTGACCGCGAAGATCCCAGCACAGTGCGGCGGCTCTACTGTTTAGTAATTGGGCGATTTCCGCCCAGTCGCTGGAGGTGTTGCCGATGCCGCTGGTGAAAACGATGGGCCGGCCGGCGCCGTCGACGTGGAAATGCAGCTTCACTCCCGCGGGGTCCACACCGATTTGAGCGCAAAGTCCGACAGGTACTTGGTGGAACTCCAGCCGCCGTCGACGACGATGGTCTGCCCATTGATGAAGCTGCCGCCGGGGGAGCAGAGGAAAGCCACGGTGCCGGTGATGTCGTCAATCGTGCCCAGCCGCGGATAGGGAGTCATCTCGATGTTGATCTTGCGGAATCGCTCGTCCTGCAGTCGATTCTCAACCATCGGTGTCAGGGTAACACCGGGAGCCACCGCGTTGCAGCGGATGCCTTGTGGACCATATTGGCAGGCAATATGCGTCGTCAGCGCGGTCAGTCCGCCTTTTGCCGCGGAATAGGCGCCCCCGCGCATGCCGCCCACGACGGCAAACGTCGAGGTGATGTTGATGATGGCAGAGCCGGATTTCATGTGAGGCAGAACATCGCGCGCCAGGCGGAACGGCGCGCGCAGCATCAGACCAAGGAAGTAATCCAATGACTGATCGTCCGTTTCATGGAGCGGCTTGGGACTGCCGACGCCGGCATTGTTGATGAGGAAGTCGATATGGCCCCACCGAGACACTGCGAGATCCACAATCCGCTGCGGCGCCTCATCCTGCGTCAGATCGATGGCAAGCGTCGCCAGGCGATCCGGATCGTTGACGGCCCGCTGCAGCTCGGCGAGCTTCTTCGCATCCCTTCCCGTGCCCAGGACCGCCATGCCCATTTCCGCGAGCTTGACGGCGCATCCGAAGCCGATACCGCTGCTCGCGCCCGTGACGATTGCTACCTGCATATTACAAATCCGCCTTGGTGTTTGCGATGCGCCGGCTTGCAGCTTCCAATCCACCGGCGATTGCGATTTGCAGCTGCGCGCGCTTCAAGAAGAGATGGGGATCGGCCTCGTCGCTAAAGCCCATGCCGCCATGGATCTGGATGTTCTTGCCCGCGTTCTCGAGCGCAGCCGAAGCGGCCACGGCAAACGCGCATTCGACCTGCAGCTGCGCATCGGCGCGTCCCTCATCCAGCGCTACCGCGGCAAAGGTCGTCTGGTCGCGCGCGCAACGCGCGGCGATCGCCATGTCGGCGCAGTGGTGCTTCACTGCCTGGAAACTGCCGATGGGACGGCCAAACTGCTGCCGCGTTCCCGCGTAGGCGACGCTCATTTTAAGCGTGGCCTCGGCCATGCCGGCCAGTGCGGCAGCATCGATCAGGCGCACTCGCGCCAACTGAGATTCATCGAATCGGGCCAGTGGCTCACCCACGCGAGATTCGCGCAACGTGGCGAGCCAAAGCCGGTCATCGATCATCCGCGAGGCGCCGATACTTGCATCACAGAGCACGGCGCCGCCGCGGTCACGCACCAGCACCAGCGCCGCCCCGGGCTCGTCCACCAGGATGGTTCGATCCCCGCTCCGATATGCAGCAGCAACACGCTTGCCGCGGATTGACTCTGGCCGCACATCGCCCTGCACGTGTACCGCGCCGACCGTCGCCAGCACCCCGGGCGATGCGAGGCGGCTTCCCAAGCCCATGACGATAAGGGCCTCCTCGACGGCGCCCAGACCACTTCCGCCCAGCTCTTCACTGACTCCGATCGCGAAAACCCCGATCTCTTCGAGGCTGGTCCATATCCCGGGGTCTTCCAGATGCGAGGCATGCAGGCGCGACAACGGCAGCAGCGCGGCCAACGACTGGTCGATCGAGCCGGCCACCTCCAGCTGCTCGGGGCTGGGATGAAAGCGGGTCTCAGCCTCCACGAATCTGCCTCACGTATGACATCGCGCCAATCCAATTCGAGGTAAACTCATCGTATTGATCAATCGCCACTGTTGTCTAGTATACAGTTTCTGAAAGGGCCCCGCTGCCGTGACGAGCGACCGGAACAAGGATCGAAAGTTGGTGAACGGACGATGGATCCGTCGGCACGCGGGGCGCGCGGCGGCAGCTTATGCCGGCGGATTATGGGTCCATGACACGCTTGCTGGTCGGCTCCAAAAGGCGGCGACGGAGACTCCGCGCCGCGTACTGCTCATCGACGGCGACTGCCGGCTCGACTGTGACAGCCTCTACGCACAGGCAAGGACGCTGGCGCTGGCCCTGCTGGATCGCACTCCAAGCGGGAGTGTGATCTCCTTCATGTTGCCCAACTGGTACGAAGCGGCCGTCATCTACCTGGCGGCCACCTTGGCCGGCATGGTGGTGAACCCGATCCTGCCTTCGCTGCGCGATCGCGAACTGCTGTTCATCTTGAAGGACGTTCAGACCCGCGTGATATTCGTGCCCTCCGCTCTGCGCCAGGTGGACTATGCCGCGATGCTGGGCCGGGTGGTCGCGCAAATGGAATCACCGCCTGAAGTCGTGGTCGTGCGCGGCGACGCCGCAAACCACACGCCCTACCCGTCTCTGTTCCAGTGCAATCACGGCAAGCATCACCTGCCGGTGCTGGATCCGGACGCGGTCCGGATGATTCTCTACACCTCCGGCACGACCGGCCGCCCAAAGGGTGTGCTTCACACCCATAACTCGATTCATGCGCTGATCTGCCAGATCGGCGAACATTGGCTGGTCGGGCGGGGGGACAAATTTCTGGTAGCTTCGCCGATCGCACATATCGGCGGCTCGATTTATGCATTTGAATGCCCGCTGCTGCTCGGCGCGACGGCCGTGCTCATGGACCGCTGGAACGCGGACGACGCGGTCAGATTGCTGGATGCCGAAGCCTGTACGCACATGGCGGGTGCGACACCGTTCCTCGAACAACTACTCGCGGCCGCGCAGAACGCTGACACCAGTATTCCGAGCCTGAAGCTCTTCGTCTGCGGCGGCGCATCCGTACCACCCTCCTTGATCCGCCGAGCGGCCGCGTATTTCGAGAGCGCCGTGGTCACGCGCGTGTATGGCTCCACCGAAGTGCCCATAACCACGGTTGGCGTTACCCAGCGCGATGATGCCGCACATGCCGCGGATACCGACGGGCGGGCCGGACTGGCCGAAATCAAGCTCGTGGGGCATGATGCCGCCCCCGCGGGCGAAGGCGAGATTCATGCCCGCGGACCGCAGATGCTGGTGGGTTATCTGCATCCGGAAGATGAGGCGGAATCCTTCGATTCGCAGGGCTACTTCCGAACGGGAGATGTCGCGCGCTGGGTGGATGAGGCGTATCTCGTCGTGACCGGGCGGGCCAAGGACATCATCATTCGCAACGGTGAGAATATCTCGCCGAAGGAAGTCGAGGACGTCCTGGCCGGCCATCCGCAAATCGCCGAAGTCGCAGTCGTCGGCCTGCCTGATCCGCGCACCGGCGAGCGTGCCTGTGCCGTAATCGTCCCCAAAGCCGCGCCCGGCCCAGACGTCGCAAGCTTACGCAACTTCCTCGACGCTCAAGGCGTCGCCACGTTCAAGGCGCCCGAGCAGGTCGCCATTTGGGACGCCTTGCCCAAGAACGACGCCGGCAAGGTGTTGAAGCATCAGATCCGTGCGGCGCTCGCGCAGAAGAGTTGAGATGTCGTCGTGGAGAGGAACGTGGCTGTTGTGGAGAAGGACGTGACCGCATCGATCTCAACTTTTCGCAGCGAGGCGCGCCAGTGGCTGCTGGCGAATGTGCCGTCCCAGCCGCCGCCCGAGGACGGTTGCGCCTCGCGAGACTATGTGCTGGCTTGGCAAAGAACGCAGGCGCAAGGCCGTTGGGCGGGAATTGCGTGGCCAAAGGAATTCGGTGGTCGGGGTCTCTCGGTCCTCGAGCAGATCATCTGGTTCGAGGAATATGCGCGCGCCGGCGCCCCCTCTCCTCTCAACGCGTCCTTCGTCGGGCTCAATCATGCCGGGCCCACGCTGATCGCCTGCGGCACACCGCAGCAGAAGGCATTTCATCTCTCCAAGATTCTCGCCGGTGATGTCATTTGGTGTCAGGGCTTCTCGGAGCCCGGTGCCGGATCCGACCTGGCGAGCCTCAGAGCACGCGGTCGCGTCGAGGGTGACGAGCTCGTCATCGATGGTCAGAAAACTTGGTCGAGTTTTGCCGACATCGCCGATTGGCAGGAGCTTTTGATTCGCACGGATCCCACAGCCAAGACCTCGGCCGCGCTCTCCTGGGTCGCCTGCCCCATGGACTCTCCCGGGATTACGGTGCGGCCGATTCGAACCATGGCGGGACCACGCAAGTACTGCGAAGTGTTCTATGACTCCGTGCGCGTGCCGTTGTCCAATGTGGTCGGCGGTCTAAACAACGGCTGGGCCACGGCAATGTCCACGCTGAGCTTCGAGCGCGGAACCGCCGCCCTCGCGTTGCTCATCGGACTCGCCCTCAAGGTGGAAAAACTGCTCGCCTCCTGTCCTACCGACAGACCGGAATTGCGCATGCGGCTCGCGCGACTGCGCGCGGAAGGAGCCTCGATCCGCGCGATGACTTATCGTTTCGCACTCGACTCCGAGCGCGCCGTGCCCGACGCAAGCGGTTCGATCATCCGCCTGAGCTTCGCCGAGTTTGCCCAGCGCGTGACGGCGGCCGCCGTCGACCTTTACGGCATCGACGCGCCCGAAGTCGTCGGTATGCATGGCTGGGGCCATGACTATCTGGACGCATTCTCGGAAACGATCGCGGGCGGCGCCGCGGAAATTCAGCGCAACATCATCGCCGAGCGCGTGCTCGGGCTTCCGAAGGGACCACGCTAGCGGACTAAAACTAAACCGCCGCGAAACAATGCCTCGCCACGGCCTTCGCCTGTCCGCCCCGCCCGCCCAATTCGGAAAGCAACGCCTTCAGGCGATACGTCCAAAGATGCAACGGGTGCTCGAGCGTCATCCCCATTGCCGCGAGCATTTGATGAACGTCGTAGATGACGCGCGTTGCACTCTCTTGAGCATGCATGGCGGCCATGGCGGCATCGCCTTCGTCTGCCGTGGCCGCCGCCTTCAGTGCAAGCCATCGCACGCCGCCGGCCAACACCGCGCACTCGGCCATTCGATGGCGCAACGCCTGAAAAGTACCGAGCGGTCGTCCGAATTGTTTGCGAAGAGTCAGATGTTCAACGGTCGACGCAATGGCTGCGTGCAACAAGCCGCTGGCTTCGGCGGCCAGCGCAATGCGCAGCCATTTGCGTACCTTCGCGGCCTCCTCATTGGAGAGCTGCCGCTGCTTCGCACCCGTTTTCAAGGTTCCCATCGGATACGCGAACAACGATTCGACGGGTTCGACGTCATTCGCCGCGGGCTGCACGAGCCCCAAGGTCCCGCCGTCGATCACCAGTATCGTTCGAGCGGCCACGACGAAACGTCCCGGACGACCGTTCTCGATCAAGGCCAAAGGGCGCGGCCATTCACCCGGGAGCTGCGGTCGCACCAACATCGAAAGCGCTATTTCCGATGCATAGGGCAGGCGAGCCAGTCGTTCCACGGCCATTGCCGCAGCAGAGTGCTCCAAGCTCCGGGATTTGAGCAAGCTCGAAGTACTGACCGTCTTCGAGCTCTCTTTCCAGCTCCTGGCCGACGAGTGCGAAGCCGCGAAACTCGGTGGGCTTGAGTTCGAACGCTTCCGCCAGCTTGTCGACGGCGGACATCAATGCATCTTGGTCGGGAGTGAGTCTGAAATCCATCAGCGCGGCTCCCGCGGCAGCCTGAGCAGCTCGGTGGCGATCAGGTTGAGCTGAATTTCCGCAGCGCCGGATGCAATGCCGGCGACGATGGCCCGCTGATGGTGCGCAAGCAGCATGGGATCGGCGCCGGACAATGCTTCCGGCACATGCTCGACCACGAATTCGCCCACCAGCCCGTTCGGCCATTACCGTCGCGAAACGCGCAGCGCTCGCCTCGGGCCCGATCGCAATTCCATGGCGACGCTGATCGACGATGCTATAGCTGTAAAACCGCGCCGCTTCGCAGGCGGCGCGCGCTTTGGCCGCTTGCTCGACCGCCCCGGGGCCGAAGCGTCCCGCTCCTTTCAGAGACTCTACCGCACGGTGCAGCATCTTGGTGGCCAGCGCGAAGCGCGGGATGCCGACGCGCTCCAGCGATAGCGCGGTGCGCGCGATCTCCCACGCCTGGCCTTCGGCGCCCAACAACGTGCTGCTCGGCACTTCGACGTTGTCGAAGAACACTTCGTGAATATCGCCTTCGCCGATGATGCTCGGGATCTGCCGCACGATGATGCCGGGCGTATCCATCGGCACCAGGAAAATGGAGATGCCGTCCTTCCCGGGAGAGGTTCTCGCCAGCAAAAAGCAGGTATCGGCATGACCGGCGTAGGAAGTCCAAATCTTCTGGCCGTTGATGCGATAGCTCGAGCCATTCTTCTCGGCGCGCGTGCGCAGCGACGCGAGATCCGAACCTGCTTCCGGTTCCGAGAAACCCTGGCACCAGATGGTCTCGCCGCGCGCCATCGGCGGAATGTAACGTTCCTGTTGTTCGGCAGCACCAAAGCGCATGAGCGTCGGACCGATCCAGTTGACGTTCATGTACTGCCCGCCGCGCGGTTCTCCCGCTTCCCACATCTCTTCCGCCAGGATAAATGCGGTCCAGGGATCCGCGTCGCGGCCGCCCCATCGCTTCGGCCAATGCGGCACCAGGAGACCAGCCCTCGCGAGCTCGGCGCAAAACTTCTTGGAGAAGGCGCTTTGCGACTCGGATCCCGGGCCGTGCGCCAGCGACTCCCAATCGCGCGGCAGATTGGCTGCGAGAAAAGCACGGACCGCGCAACGAAATGTTTGCTGTTCAACGTCCCAATCGAAATTCATCGCCAAGATCTTAGCACGGCCGTAGGACACTATGCGGACGTTCAATTCCGTCCCTGAACAACGCTGTTGTGCGCTGCGCGACCGTCGATCCCGGCCCCGGAGTATGGTACGGTCATCGAGGCCACAGGAGCCTAAGCCACAACCCAAGGAGACCCTCAGGATGCCGCTGCAATACGGGCGCTACACAGCCGGGAGGCCGTCGAGTATCGCCGAAGGCTGGACTCTGGAACGACGCACGCAACCGAGCCGCCTGTTCGGCGCGAATGGTATGCGCACCGGCCCTGACGGACGCATCTATGTGGCTCAAGTGAGCGGCAGCCAGATCAGTGCCATCGATGTCGATACCGGTGCGATCGAAGCCATCAGCCCGAAGGGCGGCGACATCGTCGCGCCCGATGACCTGGTCTTCGACACGGAAGGAAATCTCTATGCCACCGAAATCACCGAAGGACGGGTCAGCGTTCGCCAACCCAACGGCACGACCCGGGTACTGAACGGCGACATGCCCGTGCGCCAATCCCATCACCTTCCACCAGGGACGGCTGATTGCCGGCGAATGCCGGCTCGGCGGCCGGATCATGGAGCTTGACCGCAACGGCGGCGCTCCGCGGATCCTGCTGGAGAACGTGCCCATGCCCAATGCTTTTGAAGTGGGACCGGACGGCAAGCTGTACATCCCGGTGATGGGAACCAACGAGATCTGGCGGATCGGCCTCGACGGCGGCGCGCCGGAAAAAGTGGCTGGCGGATCTCGGCGTGCCGGACTCGGTCAAGTTCGACGCCGAGGGCTATATCGTCTCGACCCAGGTGGCGAGCGGCCAGGTGCTGCGGATCGATCCGCGCACCGGCGACCGGACCGTGCTGGCCAATCTGACTCCCGGTCTGGACAACGTGACCTTCGTCGGCAAGCGGATATTCGTGTCGAATATATCGGGTTACGTCACCGAGATCCTCGAGGGCGGCAAGACGAGGGAGCTAGTGCCGGATGGCTTCAACTGGCCGCTGGGGCTGGCGGTGGACGATCAAGACTTGCTCTATGTGGCCGACGGGCCCTTCTCCTACACGCTTCGACCGGGACAGGAGCGTCAGCGCGCGGGCTTTCTGTTCGCAACCGGTTACCCGGGATATTCCCGTGGCGTGGTCGCTGCGGGACCGGGCGAATTCATCGTGACCACCGCCAACGGCGCGGTCGCACGTTACCGTCCTGCGAAGCAGGAAAGCGAAGTGCTCGCCGAGGGCTTTGACCAGCTCTATGGTGTGGCGATCGCGCCCCGCGGTGCCGTGATCTTCGCGGAGCAGGGCCGGGGACGCGTGTTGTCCGTGGAGTCTGGGAATGTCGAGGAACTGGCCGCCGGCCTCAGTCAGCCATCGGGCGTGGCGGTCGCCTCGGACGGCGTTTGCTTCGTCGCGGAGTCGGGCAGCGGACGGGTCGTCAAACTATCCGGCGGCCGGACCGAGATCGTGCTTGATGGGTTGCAAAAGCCCCAAGGCATCCTGGCACACCGAGGCGCACTCTATGTCGTCGATGCCGGCAGCAAAGAACTGATCGAATACGACCTGGCCGGCAAGGTCCGCCGCACGCTCGCCTCCGACCTGCCGGTCGGCGCACCTGCGGGCGTTACTCCCAAATTCCTGGGTGCAATCGGCACGATGGCCGGGCCGATGGGTCCGTTTGCCGGCATTGCCGCCGGACCGGACGGCACGCTCTATGTCTCGGGCGACGCCGAAGGCAGCGTGCTGGCGATGAGGTATCAATGATCAAACAGGTAGTTTTCCTGAAAAGGCGCCAGGACATGACCATGGAACAGTTCATGGACTACTATGAAAATCAGCACTCTCAGCTGTCCAAGCGCATCGGCGCCAAGCCGCCACTGCCCAACGCGCAACGCTATGTGCGGCGCTACATCACCCCTGAAAAGAACCCGCTCACCGGCGAGGTGATCCATTCGGGCTATGACTGCATCATGGAAATCTGGTGGAACACCAGGGCGGACTTCGAAGCCGCGATGCAGGGGCTCGGCAGCCCGGAGCACCTGCCGGCCCGATTGGCGGACGAGCTGAAAGTGTTCGCGACGAACAGCAATCCGGTATGCACCGTCGAGGAACATGACTCCCCGGTGGGTCCCGACAATCGGATTCCGCGGTGCATTCCGACATTTGAGGATTGAACGCCGATGCTAGGTCATCACTTGAAGATCTCAACCGGCTCGATCGGCGACATCATGACAAGCGGCAGCTGGCGCTCGGTCGAGGCCTGGTAGGTCGTGTAGGGTGGGAAGACGCCCTGCATGAACTCCCACACCTTCTCGCGCTCCGAGCCCGCGGGCTCACGCCAAGTGGCGCGGTACGCTTGCGTGGCGATCTGGAAGCAGACCTCCTTGCCGGCCACGATGTTGAGGTACCAGGCAGGATGATGGTCCGCGCCGCCCTTCGATGCGCAGATCACCACCTCCCCCCCGATGTCGCCGTAGATCAGGGGAGTGATGATCGTCTTGCCGCTCTTGCGGCCGATATATTTGACGAGGCACTGAGTCGTGAACTGGTGCCCACCGATATCGCGCAAGTCCATGATGTGGCCCTCCACGCCTTTGGACCGCAGATACATCTCCAGATGTACGGTCTTCCACTCGCGTCGTGCCTTAGCGATCTCGGCCATTGATTCGTCGCTCATGGGAACACCTCCTGCTACCGGTGATTGTATACTGAGAATCCTTCCGCAGCGCGAGCGCGCAAATACAGAATGGGAGAACTTCA
Organism: uncultured Gammaproteobacteria bacterium; assembly: GCA_963799885.1. Taxonomy (GTDB): domain Bacteria; phylum Pseudomonadota; class Gammaproteobacteria; order Steroidobacterales; family Steroidobacteraceae; genus Bog-1198. The sequence continues at coordinate 170,474 of CAWCYX010000016.1, forward strand.
TGAGCCAAACTGCCGAGATCAGGCTCAGGTGACAACCGGCGCAGCCGACAACGCGGCGGCGGAATGGCGAAGCTTCTGGCCATTGCCGATTGCGGCCGCACTTGGCTATTCCACTTCGGTACTCCATGTCTATTCAATCGGCGCGTACATCGGGTCGCTGCAGCACGAGTTCGGTTGGTCGCGCGCGCAGATTTCTGCCGGAATAACCGTCGCCTCGTTCGGCAGCGGGATTTTCTGCGTGCCGGTCGGGATGCTCGTTGACCGGCTGGGGCCGCGCCGCATCGGATTGCTCGGCGTGCTCTTGATGTGTACTGCGTATGCGCTGCTCAGCACCGCGACTGGAAAGCCGGCGAATTGGCTGGTGCTGTGGGGCATTCTCGCCGTCGGGAATCTCTTTGTGCAAACCACGGTCTGGACCAGCGCGGTTGCCGGCCGCTTCGCGGCGTCGCGCGGGCTTGCATTTGCGATCACGCTGTCCGGCGCCTCGCTGGCCGCCACGGTTTTCCCGGTCCTCGCGACTTGGTTGATCGGTTCTCATGGTTGGCGGACAGCGTTCGCAGCCATGGGAGGGATCTGGGCGGCGCTGGTACTCCCCATCCTGTTTCTGTTCTTTCGCGGCGCTCAGGATCCGGGGCGCAGGGCGCATGGCGCAATTCCCCGTGCCTCGCGCGAACTCGCGGGCATCGGTCTTTCCGCAGGGCTGCGTTCGCCGGTGCTCTACAAGCTGCTGATGGCCGGCGGCCTTTTCTCGTTCACCCTCATCGCTATCCTCGTACATTTCGTACCGATCCTGAAAGACAGTGGTGCGGCTCCGCTCGCCGCAGCGGGGATCGCCTCGCTCATCGGCGTCTTTTCAATTTTCGGCCGGCTCGGCACGGGCCTGCTGCTGGACCGGTTTCCGGGACACTTGGTCGGCGCGGTCGCCTTCCTGCTCCCGATCATCGCGTGTGTCCTGCTACTACTGGATGGCGCCAGGCCCGTGAGCCAAGCCGCAGCCGCCGCATTCGTCGGACTCACGGTCGGCTCGGAGGTCGATGTCATCGCTTATCTCGCGGCGAAGCATTTCGGGCTCAAGAATTTCGGCTCGTTGTACGGGGCGCTGGTGATGGCGCTCACGCTCGGCACGGCGTTCGGCCCGCTCGCCGCCGGCGCCGTGTTTGACCACTATCATAGTTATCTGCCGTTTCTGCTGTTGACAGTGGTCATGATGGCGGCAAGCTCGATAGCGCTTGTCAGCCTTGGCCCCCCGCCGCCCCTCAGCTCGCCCAGTCCCTCAGTTCACCAATAAGCGTGGCGCGGCACTCGTTGCGGTGATTGTGCCGATCACAGCTGCTTGCTCGAAACCGTGGCGGCGGAATACGGTCAACACTTCGTTCAATGCGGAGGGTGCGCACGACACCAGCAGCCCGCCGCTGGTCTGCGGATCGGTCAACAGGGCCCGGTCTTCGGCGGCGAAGGCTGCCGGCAATGTGACCTCGGGGCCGTAGCCTGTCCAATTGCGGCCCGAGGCCCCGGTGACAAAGCCCTGCTCTGCCAGCGTACGCACACCGGCCATCAGCGGCACCGCCGACCAGTCGAGCCGCACATCGCAATGTGCGCCCCGAGCCATCTCCAGCGAATGTCCGGCTAGACCGAATCCGGTCACGTCGGTGAGCGCGTGCACGCCGGGTAGCGCGGCCAGATCGGGTCCCTGCGTATTCAGCTTCGTGGTGGTGGCAATCATCTGCCCATAGCCGGCAGGACCTAGTGCGCCCTTTTTCAGGGCGGCGGACATCACACCTACGCCGAGCGGCTTGCCCAGCACCAGCAGGTCCCCCGGTTGGGCATCGGCGTTGCGCTTGATGCGCCCCGGGTGTACGAGACCCAGCGCCACCAGGCCGTAGATGGCTTCGACCGAGTCGATGGTGTGCCCGCCCGCGATGGGGATGCCCGCCGCCCGGCAGACCGATGCGCCACCTTCGAGGATGCGCCCGATGGTCTGCACGGACAGTACATTGATGGGCATCGCGACCAGCGCCAAGGCCATGATGGGCCGCCCACCCATCGCGTACACGTCGCTGATCGCATTGGTGGCGGCGATGCGCCCGAAGTCGTGCGGATCGTCGACGATGGGCATGAAAAAATCGGTGGTGGCGACCAAGGCTTGCTCGTCGTTGAGCCGGTACACGGCCGCGTCGTCGGCGGTTTCGATGCCGACCAGCAACTCTTCGGGGATGGGCATGGAGGCGGTGCCCTTGAGGATCTCGGACAAAACCCCCGGCGCGATCTTGCACCCGCAACCGCCGCCGTGGGACAGCGAGGTCAGGCGAGGTTCTGCGGGATTGTCGAATTTCATGATGGGTCCCTAGGTCAACTGGTCGATCTGTGCCAGGAATCCGTCTTCGTCTTCCAGGCAGCGCAGATCGAGCAACAGGCGGTTGTCGGCGATGCGCCCGACGATCGGCGCCGGCAGGCGACACAGTCTCCCCGCCAGATTTTTCAGCGCCGATCCCGATTTGCCCTTGGTGGAGCAAACGGCCAGCGCCATGCTGGGAATGACATCGACGGGCAGCGAACCGCTGCCCACCTGGCTTGACGCCGGCATGACCGTCACTTGCCATTGCGCACCGAGCGCTGCGGCGACGCGTGGCAGCAGGCGCAGCGCCAGTGCCTCAATCTGCGCGAGCGGCCGGGTCAGCAAGCGCAGCGTCGGAAGCTCCTGCACCAGACGGTCGGGGGTGCGGTAGGCCAATAGAGTAGCCTCGAGCGCCGCCAGGGTCAGCTTGGAGACCCGCAGCGCGCGTTTCAAGGGATGGCGCTTGATTCGGTCGAGCAGCGCCTTCTTGCCGACGATCAGGCCCGCTTGCGGGCCGCCCAAAAGTTTGTCGCCGCTGAAGGTGACGACGTCGCCGCCGGCGGCGATGGCATCGCGCACCATCGGTTCCTTTGGCAGACCATAGACCGAGAGATCGAGCAGGCTGCCCGCCCCCAGGTCGACGATGAAAGGCAGATGATGCGCGTGCGCGATCGCCGCGATCTCGGGCGCAGATACGTCGGCGACGAATCCGGTAATTTTGTAATTACTGGCATGAACCTTCATGAGCGCCGCCGTCGCCGGTCCAATGGCGCGCTCGTAATCGATCTGGTGGGTACGGTTGGTCGTGCCCACCTCGACGAGCCGCGTGTTGGCGCTGCGCATCACGTCGGGAATGCGGAACGATCCGCCGATTTCGATCAATTCGCCGCGCGACAACAGCACTTCGCGTTTTGGCGCCAGCGCGGCGAGCACCAGCAGCACCGCCGCTGCATTGTTATTGACGACCGTCGCGGCCTCGGCACCGCTCAATTCCGTCAGCACCTCCTCCACCAGGCTGTCGCGCTCGCCGCGGCCCCCGCTGCCCAAGTCGAATTCGAGATTGCAGGCTTCGCGCATGGCCATGCAGGTGTGCTGGATTGCCGCGTCCGAGAGCAGCGCCCGGCCGAGCCCGGTATGCAAGACGATACCGGTCAGGTTGAACACGCGCTTGAGCGACGGCGTGCTGCGTTTTTTCAACCGGTCGGCGACCTCGCTCCCGATCTGCTCATCGGTGGGCGGAGCATGTCCCGGTTCTTGCCTAAGCGCCCGGTGGCCGTCGAGCACCGCGCGAATCGCGTCGATCACCGCGCTACGGCCGTAGCGCTCGATCAGGCTTTCGACCGGTGCGAAGCGCGCCACGCGGTCTACTGAAGGGTAAGTACTTGCCGGCTTGTAGGATGCCATCGCGCCTGAATAGACTGGGGGAACTCGAATAAGGTAACCATAGCATGCTTGTCGCCACAGCCGGCCATATCGACCACGGCAAGACTGCTCTGGTACGCGCCCTTACCGGGGTGGAAACAGATCGTCTTCCCGAGGAACGCGCGCGCGGCATATCGATCGATCTTGGGTTTGCCCATTGGAGGCCGGACCAGGGCAAGACGATCGGCTTCGTCGATGTGCCCGGCCACGAGCGTTTTGTGCGCAACATGCTGGCCGGCGTCTGTGCGGTCGACTTTGCCCTGCTGGTCGTCGCGGCCGACGATGGCGTGATGCCGCAAAGCGTGGAGCACGTGCAGATTCTCGATCTGCTGGGCGTTGCACGGGGCGTCGTCGCAATCACCAAATGCGACCGCTGTTCGCGTGAACGCATTAACACGGTGCGTGACCAGGTGCATGCTTTGCTCGCGACCACGGTGCTCGCCGGCGTGCCGATCTTCGAAGTTTCCTCCGTTACCGGTGCGGGCGTAGCCGAACTAGGCGAGGCCTTACGGACTGCCGGCCGCACCGAAGCGCCGCGGGCCGCCACCGGGCACAATTTCCGCCTCGCCATCGACCGCGCGTTTACGGTGACCGGAGTGGGCACGGTCGTGACCGGCACTGTGCACAGTGGCGTGCTCGAGATCGGCGCGCGCCTCGTTTTGTCGCCGCACGGCCTGGAAACACGGGTTCGCGGCCTGCACAGCGGTGGACTGCCCGTGAGCCGGATTCAAGCCGGGGAACGCTGCGCTCTCAATCTGGCCGGTGTCGAACTGGCCCAGGCGCATCGTGGGGACTGGTTACTAGTGCCCGAAATGCATGCGCCGACGTCGCGCATCGAAGTGCGGCTCCGGATATTGCAGAGCGTGCGTAAGACACTGAGACACGACACTCCCGTGCACCTGCATCTGGGCACCGCGGACGTCGCGGCGCGCGTGATGATTCCGGCGCAGGCGGCGATACCGCCGAGCGGCGAGTCCATCGTTACCCTGGTACTCGAGCACCACCACTGCGCAGTGACCGGCGATCGCTTCGTGCTGCGCGATCAATCGGGGCGCCGCTTGATCGGAGGCGGCCGCGTCATCGATCCCTTCGTCATTGGCCATGGGCGCAATCAGGCCGGCCGGGCAGCGGTCTCGGCGGCCTTGCAATTGCCGGACGCGGCCCAGGCCCTCGCCGGCTTGCTGGCCATTCCCGAGCATGAGGTCGATTCGCGGCAGTTCGAGCGCTGTTTCAATCTTGAACCCGGCGCCGCACAGGAACTTTACCGCGTGTCGCACGCCGTGCTTCTCGGCGGCACCCATACGCTGGCCTTGCCCGCAAGGCGCGTCGCCATGATCGGCGAACAGATCATCGAGGCGCTGCATGCCTTTCATCGCGCGCATCCTGAAGCGGGCGGCCTGACGTCCCGCGCGCTCAAGGAAAATCTGTCAGCGCCAATCTCAGCCGAGGCATTTCTGGTTCTGCAAAGAGAGCTGGCGGACAAGCGCCTGATCGTGTCGGTCGGGTCCTTTGTCAGACTGCCCGGCCATCGCGCAAGTTTCAGCCCCGCTGAGCAAGCGCTGTGGCAAACGTTGCTGCCCAGGCTTGAACAGCGCGGCGCGCTGGCGTTCACGGCGCGGGAATTGGCCCGCGAACTGCGCGGCAGCGAAGCTGCCATCAAGGCGCTGCTCTACCACAGGCGCAGCCACGGCGAGCTCTGGCGCATCACCGATGAGCGCTTCATGCTCCGCAAGCAAGTCGCCGCCCTCGCCGCCAGCGCTGCGCTGCTGGCACGGGAGGTTGGCGGCAAGGGCTTCACCGCAGCTCAGTATCGCGATGCCATCGGCGCCGGCCGCAACCTGGTGATACAGATTCTGGAATTCTTCGACGGCATAGCCGTCACCCGTCGCAGCGGCGATCTGCGTAGGATGCGGCCCGAATACGAGCTCGTAGTCGGGAGCGCCGCCCCGTACGCGCCGCGCGAGGTTGCCGTGAATACAAAGGAGCATTTTGGTGCAAAATAGGAACTCGGAAGATAAACATCCCCGGTGGGGTGCCCGGACTTCAAACCCGGAGGAAGGCGCCATGCGTCTTCGGTGGGTTCGACTCCCACCTCTTCCGCCATTTTTCTGGCGCACCGGTGCTGAAAATCGACGTGCCGGCGCGTAAAAATCGATGTGCCGGCGCGCGACACCATGCGGAGTCATTGCTTTGCCAGCTCGGCCCGTGCGCGTGCCCGAACATATTGACGCAGGCCTTCGATCTGGGGCTTGCCGAACATGCCGAAGCGGGGCATGCCGCGTTCGATGAGCGCGCCGTCGTGAACCACCGACCAGAAGGCTTCCGGACTGAGCGGAATCGCGGACTCCCGCAGGTCCGGCGCCAGGACCGCCGGCGCCGACCAAATTACGCCCGTGGCAGGCGGCGCAGGCCATGTACATCGCCTTGCCCATCGCGATCTGCTTCGGGTCGAGCACTTCCGCGGGATCGTCCTGCACGTTGACCTTCAGCGTCGGTGGATCGGAGGGCGGCAGTAACGCCTTGCCGTCGAGTGCGAACGTCAGCAGCCGGCGCGGCCCGGTGTATTTCCATCCGACGTTCATGATGTCGCTCAGGACCGCTGCCGATCCGCCATAGCCGGCAAGAACGGCAACGTACTGCTTGCCGCCCACCGAATAGGTCATCGGCGCGGCGATGATGCCCATGCCGACATTCCGGCGCCAAAGCCGCGTGCCGGTGCGGGCATCGTAGGCGGAGAACCAGCCATCCGCCGTGCCCTGGAACACGACATTGCCCGCGGTGGACAGCGCGCCGCCATTCCACAGCGTGTCAAGCGGCACGCGTCCAGCGCGCCTTCTGCGCCACCGGATCCCAGGCGACCAGCGAGCCCTTGCCGTCGCCGGGATCGCCGCCGACGCTCGCGACATTGAGGCCGAAGACATTGAAGTCGTTCGTCTTCCGGCTCGCCTCTGCGGAAGCGCGTGGCCATCTGCATGGTCGGCACATAGACCAGACCCGTCGCCGGGCTGTACGCCATGCGCATCCAGCTATGCAGGCCGGAATTGAAGGGATAAATGATCGATTGGCCCGTCTCGTAGCGGATGTTCGGACTTCTCGACCGGGCGGCCGGTGGCAAGTATCGATGTGGTCCGCCCAGGTCACCTTGCCCAGCTTTTCGGCCGAGATCAGCTTGCCGGTGCTGGCGATCGAGCACATAGAAGAAGCCGTTCTTCGGCGCCTGCATCAGCACCTTGCGGGGTTTGCCGTCGATCGTGAGCGTCGCCAGCGTCATCTGCTGGGTGCAGTCGTAGTCCCAGCTGTCGCGCGGGTTGATCTGGTAGTGCCAGACATATTTGCCGGTGTCGGCATCGAGCGCGACGATCGAGGCGGTGTAGAGATTGTCGCCGCCGCCGGGGCTGCGCGCTTCGGCATCGTACGGCGAGGCATTGGCGGTGCCGACATAGATGCGATTGAGCTCGGCATCGAAGGTGATGCTGTCCCACGGGCCGCCGCCGCCGCCCGTCTTCTTCCAGAACTCGCCGCTCCAGGTCTTGGCGGCCGCCTCCATCGCCGGATCGCCCTTGTTCGCTTCCGGGCTGGCGGGCACGACGTAGAATCGCCACACTTGCTTGCCGGTCTCCTGATCATAGGCGGTGACATAGCCGCGCATGCCGAAGTCGGCGCCGCCCTGGCCGATGATCACCTTGCCGTTGAACACGCGCGGCGCGCCGGTGATCGTCTGGCCGCCTTTTGGGATCGGTGGTCTCGGTGCTCCAGATCAGCCTGCCGGTCTTCGCATCCAGCGCGAACAGCCGGCCGTCGAGCGCGGCGGAAAAGATCTTGCCGTTGGCATATGCGGCACCGCGGTTGGCGCCGAAGCCGTAGTTCATCTTCGTGGGATTGTGCTCCCAGGTCTTCGGCTCGAATTTCCAGCCTCAGCTTGCCGCTGGCAGCATCGACCGCATAGACTGTCGCATAGGCAGCCGGTGAAATACAGCAGGCCGTCGACTTCGATGCGGCGAGGCCTCCAGACTCGCCTCGCCCGGCAGGTCTAAGATACCAGGCAAGCCGAGCCGGCGAGCGTTGGCGGCGGTGATTTGGTCGAGACGACTGTAACCCGTCTCTTCGCTGTCACCGTTCACGTTGTGCCATTCGGCGCCGGTGCCCACCGACGGATCCGGAGCGGCAGGAGGGGCAGACGAGCGCGACGGCAGTTCGCAGGCAGCAAGCAAGGCGACAAAGGCCGACGCTCCGGCCAGCAATCTTATTCTTGGGATCACATCAACTCCGGGAAATATATTTCTCTTCAGGCATTCTGTGCTGCGCGCACGCGCGCTCCGCTCAGCTTGGCCGAGCCGAAGATGCCCATCTTGACTTTGCCGGTGAGTTTGTCGCCTTCCACCGCAATGTCGTACTTGAGCGTGATCTTCATCGGCTTCTCGACCTTGAGATCGAACTTCACGCGGTTGCCCTCCACGGTGCCGGTAAAGGCCTGCTGGCCGTGCTGGGCTGCTGAGGTAACCGCTGAGAGACTCACCCTCGGTTTCGAAGTGACCTTTCATTTCCTGCGGGCCCATTGGCGTGGACAGCACCATCTTCCAGTCACCGTCGATCACGGTCCGGAGCGACGTCGGCTCGCGGGCGATCGAGCCTCAGTCGCGCGCGTTCACCGGCGACGGCCGGGGCCCTGTTAGGAGCGCGGGTTTTCAGCCGCAATGACTCCAGCGATGTCGCGGCCCTCGATCACGCTGAGGAGCTTGGCGGGCGTCAGCGGCAGGTCCACAGGCACTTCGCCGAAAAGGAGCCAGCGCGTCGGCGATGGCGTTGACCAGCGTCGGCGGGCCGATGATGGCGCCGCCTTCGCCGACACCCCGCATGCCGCCGACCGATTTCGACGGCGTGTTGGCGTGGACGAACTCGAACACCGGAATGTCGGAAATCGCCGGCAAGAGGTAATCCTTGTAGGTCGCCGCGGTCGGATTGCCGCGCGCGTCGAAAGCCATCTCCTCCAGCAGCACCATGCCGATGGCCTGCGCCAGGCCGCCGGCGATCTGGCCTTCGACCACCGCCGGGTTGATCGGCGTGCCGCAATCCTCCGAGGATATCCAGCGCAGGATTTTCACGAAGCCGGTCTCGGCGCTCACCTCGACGACGCAGGCATTGGCGGCGCTGGTCAAGGTCATCGGCGGTGGCTGGTAGCGGTATTGCGCCTCGAGCCCGGTCTCGAAACCGGGCGGCAGACGGTCGGGCTCGCCATAGGCGATCTCGGCGATCGAGCGCAGCGTGCGCGACTTTTCCGGTGCACCCGCCGACATGCACCATGCCGTCTTCGATGCGGATGCTGTCGGGGCTCGACCTCGAGCAGGTGTGCCGGCGAGCATCTTCACCTTGTCAGCGAGCAGGTCCGAAGCCTTGATCGCGGCGCCGCCGGCAATCACGCCCTGGCGGCTGCCTGCCGCGCCCGGGGAGAAACCGCCGCGCGAACTGTCGCCCTCGAAAACCGTGACGTCCTCGTAAGCCACGCCGAGCCGGTCGGCAATGATCTGCGCCATGGTGGTCGCGGTGCCGTGGCCCTGCGAATGCGTGCTCATCGTGGCGGTGACCTTGCCGGTCGGCTCGATGCGCACCTGCGCGAGTTCGCCGGTCATCGTGGGGATGCTGCCGGCGGATCCCGTCGGTTCGACATAGGTCGCAATCCCGAGCCCGAGGTAGCGGCCCTTGTTTGCGGGCGGCCTCCTGCTCCTTGCGAAAGGCGGCGACGTCGAAGTACTCGAGCAGCTTCTCGAGGCATTCGGCCGGCGTGATGTCCTCGAGCGGAATGCCCATGCACGAGGTGCGTGGGCTGGTCCTTCAGGCGTCACCAGATTGCGGCGGCGGATCTCGATCGGATCGATGCCGATGCTGCCGGGCGGCCATGTCGAGCGCTGTTTCGCGGATCAGCGATTCCATCGCCCACGGGCCCGCGATAGGCGGCAAGGCCCACGGTGTTGGTGTACCAGCCGCGCGTCAGGAAGCCATACGCCGGCATCTTGTAGGCGGCCCACAGGAACATGTGCACCGCGATATTGCAGTCCGCCAGCTGCGGATAGGCGCCGTTGTTGCAGCTGTAGTCGCCATGCGAGGCGAGCAGCCTGCCGTCGGCATCGAACGCGACTTGCAGCACCATTTCCTGCTCGCGCGCCTGGTTGGCGGCGATCAGATTCTCGTAGCGATCCTCGATCCACTTCAAGGGCCGGCCAAATATTGAGCGCGGCGAGGATGACCGCAGACCTCTTCCTTCCACGGATGGTTCTTGAGGCCGAAACCTCCGCCGACATCCTTGGCGATCACGCGGATCGCGGTCTGCGGCAGGCCAAGCGCCAGCGAGGTCCAGCGCGCCACCAGATGCGGGCTCTGGCAGGTGATGTAGAGCGTCAGCTCCTCGGTGCCGTCGCGGACGGCGACGATTCCGCGCGTCTCCATCGGCGACTGCGAGATGCGCTGGTGAACGACCTTGTGGGTGATGAGGTGCGGTGCGCCTTTGAGCAGCGCGTCGAGATCCTCGTCGATCTCTTCGTCGCCCATTTGTGCGGCGATGTTGCTTTCGGTGCCGGGATGAACCGGCGGTCCGCGCCGCGCGTCGGCGATGGTGACGACCGGGTCTTCCTCGGCATACTCGACCTCGACCAGCGAGGCCGCGTCCTCGGCGATATGGCGGCTGTCGGCAATGACGAGCGCCACCGGTTCGCCGACATAGGCAACGCGCCCGTCGGCCAGCGGGGTGATCGGCACTCGCGGGAGCGAGAAGAAGAAGCTCATCATGTCGACCTTGAACCGCGCCAGGTCCTGCTGGGTGTAGATCGGCATGCACGCCGGGAACTTCGCGCGCCACTTGCGTGTTGATCGAAAGAATGTTGCCGCGCGCGATCGGGCTGCGCGCGAAGGCGACGTGCAGCATGCCCGGCAGCGAGATGTCGTCGACGAACTGGCCGCGGCCGGTCAGCAGGCGCGGATCCTCCTTGCGGCGGACGCGCTGGCCGATGTAGCGCCCGGGGCCGATGCCGGGGTCGGTAGCGATGCCGGGACCTGTGTCGGGGACGATTTCGGGAGCGCGTTCATGATACTTTCCGCGTGTCGGCGCCGCCGAGCCTTCTTGCCGCGCGGCGGATGCCCTGATAGCCGGTGCAGCGGCAGATGTGGCCGGACATTGCGGCAAGGAGCTCGTCCTCGTTCGGTTTTTGCGCGTCGTTCGGTGAGCGCGGCGAGGGTCATCACCACGCCCGGCGTGCAGAAGCCGCATTGCAGCGCATGCTCGTCGAGCATGGCCTGCTGTACCGGATGCAGCGTGCCGTCCGGGGCGGCGAGGCCTTCCGCGGTCATGACCTCCGCGTCCATCCGCCTGCACGGCCAGCATGAGGCAGCTGCGCACGGCCTTGCCGTCGACAATCACCGTGCAGGCGCCGCACACGCCATGTTCGCAGCCGACATGGACGCCGGTGTAGCCCGGCATCGTCGCGCAGGAAGTCGGACAGCGAAACGCGCGCCTCGACATCGCCGGTGTGGCGGCGGCCGTTGATGGTCATTTCGATCGTGGTGCTTGCTCACGCGGCCACCCCAATATTGAGCGCCTCACGCAGCGTGCGGGCAAAAATGCGTCTGCCGACCGTGCGGCGATATTCGGCGCTGGCGTGATGATCGTCGAAGGGTGCCGTGTCAGCAATGGCGCGCTCGGCAACGCCGTGTGCGTCAAACCCATCGAGCGCCTTGCCGAGAAGCATCTGTTCCGCAGACTTCGCCCTGATGGGCGTCGGTCCCATGCCGAACCAGGCGAGCCCGGCGCGAGCGATCTTGCCGCCCGCGACGGATAATGCGCCGACCAGGCCGACCAACGCGAAATCGCCGGGGCGCTGCGCCACTTCGCGGAACAGGGTGATGTGCCCTGCCGGCCAATCCGGGAAAGTGATGCCGGTCACCAACTCATCCGCTTCCAGCACCGTCATATAGGGGCCGAGATAGAACTCGCCGGCCGGGATACGTGCGAGTGCCGCGTGTCGAACGCACCTCGATCGTCGCGTCAAGCGCCACCGCGGTGGCGGGCACCTCCGCCGCAGGCTCGCCGAGCGCGATCGAGCCGCCGATCGTGCCGCGATTGCGTGTCTGGTGATGCCCGACGTGGCGCATCGCCTGCACCAGCACGGGAAGGTCGCGCGTCAGAGCCTCGTCGGCGATGACTTCGCACTGCCGCGTCATCGGCCCGATGCGGGTGCAGCCATCGGCGCGGGCGATACCCTGAAGCTCGTGCGATTTTGTTGATGATCGACGATGATGAACGGCTGACTCATCCGCAAGTTGAGAAGCGGCATCAATGTCTGTCCGCCGGCAAGGACAGCCGCGCCGCCGCCGGCTTCCGCGAGGACCGAGCAGGCCTCATCGATGGTGGCTGGGGCAACATAATCGAACGGGGCGGGCTTCATTCCTTCGCTCCTTCAATCAACCGCCGCAGCAGCGCGCTGTCAAGCATTACGCACGGGCGCGGCCGAGCGCCGGCCGTATTCGAAAGCTGCGCCCGCCACCACGATCAACAGCAGGCCGATCGCAAGCCCTGCCCAGTCGGAGCCGGCAACACCCTGACCGCGACCGATAAGGAAGCCGGCAAGCGCCGCGACGACAGTCGCCAATATCCAAGCCATCGGTAAACCGCCGCGAAGCCACGGGCGTGGGAGTAAGCGACGCGCCGGCGGCGCTACCCGAGCGTCATGGCCGAGTGTTGCGGGCCGCCTGCTCCGCCGACGATTTCGCCAAAGCGACTGAAGAACTTGCCCGCAAGCTGCTTGCGCGGTGGCATCGATGATCGGGCCGCCAAGCTGAGCCATGCGGCCCCCGACTTGCGCTTCAACCTCGTATGAGATGAGCGTGCCGCCGACATCCTCGCTCAGCCGCACTTGCGCGCTGCCCTTGACCGATCCGGCGATGCCGCCGTTGCCCTGCAAGATGAGGGTGTAGCCGTTCGGTGGATCGAGGTCTGCCAGAGAAACCGTGCCTTTGAAGCGTGCGCCGATCGGGCCGACCTTCACGTCCACCGTCGCGGTGAAGCGATCATCCGCCTCCCTTTCGAGGCTCTGACAGCCGGGAATGCTTGCGCGCAGGATCTCGGGATCGTTTAGCGCCTCCCAAACTCGCTGACGAGGGACAGCAATACGCTGTTCGCCGGTGATATTCATATCAATCGCCCCCAACTAATGACTCACCATGAATCATAACTCTTCCGGCAAAGGGAGAATGGCCAGCACTGGCCGCACACTTGGTCTAAATTACTACTTCGGTTTGTCATATGACACGATTTGCTCGCTATCGGGCGATGGAACACCAATGGGCCATAAAATTCATCGACCTCACTTGAGCACGGCGCGAGACGCCCGTGCCGTTCGCACGCGTGAATCACTGCGCCGGGCTCTCCTGCGGCTTCTCGATCTGAAACCACTGGAGCAAATCACCATTCGCGATGTCTGCGGAGTAGCGGATGTGGGATACACCACGTTCTTCCGTCATCACCCGACGAAGGAATCCCTGCTCAACGACGTCGCTGCGGAGCAGATTGGGCGGCTCGTCGGGCTGGCGCTGTCGGTGCTGGACACTTCTGACACGCGGTCCGCTTCGCTGGCACTGTGTACCTACGTGGATGAGCATCGCAAGTTGTGGGCCACGCTCCTGACCGGCGGCGCGGCGGGTGCAATGCGTGACGAGTTCATGCGACTTTCCAGGCAAATCGCGGCTACTCGAGCGCGACCCGGTATTTGGCCTCCGGCCGATATTGCCACCATTCTGGTAGTGAGTTCGACGATTGAGCTTCTGTCCTGGTGGCTGCGCGACAAAAGGCCCCTGACGACCGAACAAGTGGCGGACATTCATGAACGAGTCATCATGGGGCCTGCGGTAAACGCCGAAGCCATCACCGCCGGACGAGGCGCTCGTCGTGCGAAGGCTCGTTAGTCACACCTGCTTCTCCGGCATGCGCACGACGAGACCCTCGAGCGCCTCGGTCACTTCGATCTGACAAGAGAGCCGGCTGTTCGAATGCATTTCACAAACGGCCTCGAGCATCGACTCCTCGATCTCGCTCTTCTCGGCCAGCCTGTTGACCCAGGATGGATCGACATAGACGTGGCACGTTGCGCACGAGCAGGCGCCGCCGCATTCCGCAATGACCCCCCGTACATTGTTCGCTATCGCGCCTTGCATGACAGAGAGGCCGGGAGCGACGTCAAGCACATGCTCCTTGCCGTTGATCTCGATGTAAGTGATCTTTGCCATCAAAGTTCCACCTGAGGGAAACGGTGTCGACGAAGCGCAGGCCTCATCAGATACGCTTACCGGTCAAGGCAGCCTTGCCGAACATGCCGAGCTTCACCGCACCCGTCATCACGTCGCCGTCGACCTTGGCCTCGAAACCGAGTTTGATGGACATCGGCTTCGTGAGGCTCAATGTCCAGGTGAGCGTATTTCCCGCAATATTGCCGGTAATGTCTCGAACGCCCATCTCGCTCGAGGAAATAGTGCCCGCAAAATTACCGCCATTTCTGGCGATTTGCGCAGTCATCACTTGCGGCCCCATAGGCGTCTGGAGGGTGAGTTCCCAACTCTCGGCACCGTTCGCTGCGCTTGGTGTGTCGGCTTGCGCAGCCCCGCGCCGACCTGATTGGGGGCGACCGCTTCCGATGAATGCGGGAAGGCTGTCCCACCCGCGCACAGTGGACGTCGAGGACAGCTTTGCGTTATCGAGATCCACGGTCCAGGATGGAAAACGCTTCAGCAGCTCCTGCAGTGCGACCCGTCCTTCCACTCTCGCGAGCGCCGAGCCCAGACAGGCATGGACGCCGCGTCCAAAGGAAATGTGGGGCGGACCCTGCCGGTGAATGTCGAAACGGTCGCCGTCGGCGTAGCGGCTCTCGTCCCGATTCGCGGACGCCACCAGCAACAGCATTGCACTGCCTGCAGACACCTTTTGACCTTGAATCTGGACGTCCTGCGCTACGTATCTCGCGACTGAAGGGCCCGGCGGCTCGTAGCGCAGGAGTTCCTCGATGGCGTTCGGAATGAGGGAGGGATTGTTCACGAGCTCGGCTCGCTGTTCCGGGTGATCGCCGAGCACCTTGCCGGCCCAGCCGATCACCCGCGTGGTGGTTTCATTTCCGGCGCCCGCGAGCACGTTGACGAAGATGAGAATTTCCTCGCGGGTGAGTTTGCGTTTGGTGCCCGTCTCATCCTGGAACTCGACCTGCAGCAACTCGCTCATGAGGTCGTCGGAAGGATGTTTAGCGCGCCAATCGATGTATTCTTCGAACCCTTGGCCCTTGTAGCTGGCCTGAGAGACTTCCAACGGCTTGCCGGCTTCGGTGCGCAATGACGCGTCGGTTTTTTCGCGAATGGCCTGTTGGTCCTCCTCGGGGATTCCGAGCAGCATGCCGATGACGCGCATGGGCATCTCCGCGCCGAAATCAGCAATGAAGTCGATACGGCCTGTGCCCACCAATCGATCCAAACATCGGACACAGTAGGCGCGAATCTTATCCTCCAGCTCGTTCATCCTCTTTGGCGTGAACACCCGTGTCAAAACACTACGGTGCACGGTATGGAGAGGAGGATCCTCCCATATGAACATTCCGCTGGGGATATCCATGTCGGCTTTAATGTACTCGAGCACATCGCCGCGGCGGGAGCTGAAAGTTTCCCGGTTCGTGAAGGCACTCTCGACGTCGCTGAAGCGACTGACGGCATAAAAGCCGTACTGCGCGTTGTAATACAGGGGCGCCTCTTCCCGCAGGCGCCGAAATACCGGATAGGGATTCATCCAAAAATCGGGTCGATACGGATCCCAATCGACAGCACCTTCAGAGATCGAGGTCATGCTTTACTCCACGCGGCCCCAGCCGATCAGATCGCTACTTATGAACTACGATAGTTCATAACTTCAGGAGTTGTCAATGTTGGCAGACGATTGTGCAAATCGGCTTCACGGTTTTTGGCCGTCACGGTATGGTACCTACATGAACATTAACGGACGTACATGGACACCAACGGATGAGGCCGCTCAAGAACCTGTGTGAAATTGCAGTCATCGGCGGTGGTCTTGCCGGACTCTGCGCTGCGCGTCACGCGGCGCGTTTGGGGCGCTTGGTAACGCTGTTCGAGGGCAGCGGGCTCTATGGCGGACTCGTCGCCACCGTCGGCGAGGTCGACGGCCTGCCTGCGCCCGGGAACTTCTCCGGCCAGGATCTTGCCATCCATCTGCTGCACGATGCGCGCAAGGCCGGCGTTCAGGTTGTCGAAACGGTTATCGCGAAGATCGAGTTGGGCCAACGCCTGACCTTGATGGATCAGGAAAACAAAAGCCTATCGTCCCGAGGCAATCATCGTTGCCTCCGGTGCGTCGCTGCGCAAACTCGGCGTAGCCGGTGAGGAGGAATTCGTCGGCCGGGGCGTCTCGCGGTGCGCGACGTGCGATGGCGGCTTTTTTCGCGGCCAGGATGTCGTCGTCGTGGGCGGCGGTGACGGCGCGGTCCATGAGGCGCTGGTGCTCGCCAAGACCAGCCGGCGCGTGATCATGGTGTGCCGCAGCCCGCTGCGGGCGAAGCGCGACTACATCGACAAGCTTGCCGCGCGGGAGAACGTCAGCTTCATCTGGGAGAGCGAGGTGAGCGCAATCCTCGGCGACGATGGAGTTTCCGGCGTCCGCCTGCGCAATGTAAAGGACGGCACGAGCTCGGACATCGAATGCCCCGGTGTGTTTCCGTTCATCGGCGGAGTGCCGAACGCGCAATTCGTGCCTGCATCGTTGCTGACGGCGACGGGGCACATCAAGACGAGTCCGGATCTTGCGACCGCCGACTCCCGCGTGTTTGCCGTCGGTGCGGTTCGCGCGGACTATGGTGGAAACATCGTCCAGGCCATGGCCGAAGGCGTCGGTGCGGCGGAGGCTGCGGCTCGGCTGCTGCTGCATTGATCACCCTGTGAACGGCGAGCTATCGTCACTGAGCCCGGCACTGATGCATAGATGGAAGGAGTTTGTCATGGCGAAAAAATCCGGCGGCAATGGGCTCTATGAGGTCGTATGGCCGTGCGGCGAACGCAAGCAGGCGCATGCGCCCGCTGGCAAGCGGCTCGACACGCTCAACGGAAAGACCATCGCGCAGCTGTGGGACTTTCTGTTCGCCGGCGACGAGGTGTTTACCGCTCTCGAAGAGAAGCTGCGCGAGCAGTATCCGCGACGTGAAATTCGTCAGCTGGCGCGAATTCGGCTCTACCCATGCGGTGAACGAAAAGGAATTGCTCGCCTCGCTGCCGCAGCGCTTCAAAGAACTGGGAGTGGACGCCGCCATCTCATCGATGGCCTGCTGAGGCAGCTGCACGCCCGCCGTGTTGCGGGCCAGTGAAGCGTGCGAACGGGCCGGTTTCCCGACCTCGTCGCTGGTCTGCGAGGGGTTCCTCGGCCAGGCGGCCGCGACGTCGGTGGGTCTGGGCATGCCCAATCTGCCGGTGGCGATGATACCCGGCCATCCCGGCGCGCAGAGCCTTGCGGAACTGCGGGCGAATGTGCAGAACGTCACCGCCCAGCAGGTGATCGACAATCTGCTGACGCAGCCCAAGGAAACCGAACTGGGCGCGGAGCCTGCCGCTCGCGATATCGTGTTCCGCGGCACGTTCGAGGAGGTCAACGCCTATTTCTATGAGCGTGAATGGAGCGACGGCCTGCCGATCGTTCCGCCGACCATCGAAAAAATCGAGGCATTCCTGAGCTTCACCGACCGCGATCCGGACGGAATCCTTAGGCGTTCTGCTGCCGGAGAGTCGTGCCGCGACCATCTGGGCGGTCGCGGTCAACGGCGTGATGGCCGGCTGCCGTCCGGAGTACATGCCGATCCTGGTGGCGCTTGCCGAGGCCATGGCGGATCCCGTCTATGGCGTCGAACACAGCGGCAACACGCCGGGGGCGGAGACGCTGATCGTGCTCAACGGGCCGATCATCAAGGATCTGAACTTCAACTACACACAGGGCGTGCTGCGCGACGGCTTCATGCCGAATACCTCGGTCGGCCGCTTCTGGCGGCTGGCACTGCGCAACATGGCCGGCTTCCTGCTGCACAAGACCGACAAGGGTACCTTCGGCAATACGTTCCGGGTCGTGCTCGCCGAGAACGAGGATGCGCTCGCCCGCATCGGCTGGCCGCCGAACAGCGCGGACATGGGGTTCGCCGCCGGGGACAACACCGTCACCATTTCCCGCTTCACCGGCGGCGGCGTCATCGTCTCCGTGACCGGCAGCACACCGGAGCAGATGATGCCTTACATCGCCGACAGCGTTGCCAAGGAAACCGGCTGGGAGATCGTTTTCACGGTGGGCGGCCTGACTTTCGGAACGCTGCGTCCGGCGCTGGTGCTCAGTCCGATCCTTGCGGAAACGATTGCGCGTGCCGGCTGGACCAAGCACGACGTCAAGCGGTACTTGTTCGACCATGCGCGTCTGCCGGCATGGCGCGTTGAATCCTGGACCGAGAAGTGGGCGGATTTCCCGATCGACTCGCTGAAGCAGCAGGTCAATCTCGGCCGCCTTCCGCAAGCTTTCCATGAATCGGATGATCCGAACCGGCTGGTGCCGATCGTCTTCGACCCCGACGACTTCATGGTGCTGGTGTCCGGCGACCCCTTGCGCACCAACGCCTACACCTTCGCGCAGAACGGCTATCTCGGGTTCCCGACGGCGAAGAAAATAGAATTGCCGAAGAACTGGGCGGAGCGTGTGCGCAAGATTCTCCCATCGTGAGGATTTTCCCATCGTAAAAATTATCGGTTATGGTGCGGGCAGTGCATCAACAAGGGGACAGACATGCGCAAGTTCGACCAGGAGACTGCAATCATCGCGATCGAGTTGCAGCAGATGCTGGCGGAGTTCGGCCATGAGATCGATGCCAATATGGGCCTCAACATCAGTGATTTTTATACCGAGAACGGCACGTTTGCGGTAGGCGACTTTACCCACAAGGGCCACAAGTCGCTGCTCAAGAGTTGAAATTGGCGATTGCGGGCGGCGGTTCCTGGGCGGCGAGGCGCAGGCCGGTCCTGGGCCAATTCGCCGCAAAGAGTTGGCCGTAGCCGGACAGAGTGATATAGGCCGTGCGCAGGTCCGGGCCGCCGAAACAGAGGTTGGTGCAGTAGCCTTCGGGAGCTGGGTGGAATTCGACGAGGGCACCACCCGGCGAGAACACACTGATGCCGCCGCGCACCAGCGTCGCGACACAAATGTTACCGCCCTCCTCCACCGCTAATGAGTCGAAGCGCTGATACCCCGGCAGACCGTGCACCAAACTGCCGCCGTTCGGCGATGGAAACGGCTGTAGCTTCAACTCGCCCGAACCGATCACCGGATAGGACCATAAGCGGCTCGTCTCAGTCTCCGACACATAGAGCGTAGCACCGTCGGGCGACAAGCCGATCCCGTTGGGCGTCCAGCCGAATGGTTATGTTATGTTGACGCGTTCAGTTGCGTGTTGCTTGAGGCTGCGCAGATTGTCGAGGGTGATGCGCGGCGAATCCGGATTCAGCGCGCACCACATCGCCGATCACGCGCACCGTGCCCGAACTGCCGAACGCCTGCAGCCAGCCGAGCTTGCGGTAGGCCTCCTGGATGGGCTCGAGCTCCAGGCGCACCGCGGTGCGCGCCCGCTCGAAGCGCTTCGCCGGAAATCCTGCCGTCGTCGAAGCAGACTGGTGCTCAAGCCCACGCAGCCCACCGACAAGCTCTCCAGCAGCAGCGGATTGAAGCCCTCGCCGATCACGACCTCGGTGGATCCGCCGCCGATGTCGATCACCAGGCGCTTGTCCGGGCTCATCGGGACTGGTATGCGCCACGCCCGAGTAGATCAGGCGCGCCTCCTCCAGCCCGGAGATGATTTCGATGGGATGGCCCGAGCGCCGCGCGCGCGCGCTCCAGAAACCAGCGCTTGCGCTTGGCGCGGCGCAGGGCATTGGTGCCCACCACGCGCACGCTGTCGGCGCGCATGGCGCGCAGCCGTTGGCCGAAGCGCTCCAGGCAGCGCAGGGCGCGGTCGGTGGCGCCGTCATCCAGACGCCCGCTGTCGCCCAGGCCGGCGGCGAGCCGCACCATTTCACGCAGACGATCGAGGATGACGAGCTGGCCGTGCGAGTAGCGCGCGACCACCATGTGAAAACTGTTGGAGCCCAGATCGACGGCCGCGAGCACGTCGGGCACGACACCTGACCGCCGCTCATCTACGCGTCAGCATCGTCTAGGCCGAGAATGAAGACCCGCAGCCGCAGGTGGTCTTGGCGTTCGGGTTGCGAATGACGAACTGCGCGCCCTGCAGATCTTCCTTGTAGTCGATTTCCGCGCCCATCAGATATTGCGCGCTCATCGGGATCGACCAGCAGCTGCACGCCGTGCTTCTCGACGCAGAAGTCGCCTTCTTCGATGCTTCTCGTCGAAGGTGAAGCCGTATTGGAAGCCCGAGCATCCGCCGCCCGAGACGAACACCCGCAGCTTCAGATTCGGGTTGGCCTCTTCGCGGATCAGTTCGCCCACCTTGCCGGCGGCGGCATCGGTGAAAACCAGCACGTCGGGCGGCGGGCGGCGGATCGGCGTCGAACTGCGATTTCGGATGTGGTGCTCATAGGCGCTAGTCTACTCGGCGAGCTCGCGTGCCAATCAAAGCACGTGGCTCAGGTTTGAGACCCGGGTTGCGGCCCGGCTGCCGGCGCCACCCGCTTGCCCGATGGATCAATTTCCCATTAATTTGGGCGCCCACGGCGGTTTCAATGACCGTGTAGTGCACATTGCCGAGAACCTGCGCCTTGGCGCCCAGTTCGACCCGGTCGCTGGCCTCGATGTCGCCCTTGACCATGCCGTTCAGGACAGCAGTTGGGCACGACCACGGAGCCCTCGATGCAGCCGTGCTCGCTCACCGACAAGAATCGCTCGGCGACCGACTCGCAGGCGACGTTGCCGTTGATGTGCCGTCGAGATGGAAGCCGCCGGCGAATTCGACATCGCCGTTGATGCGCGTCTTCGGCGCCGATCAGCGTGTCGATCGTTGCGGTCTTATTCGGTTTCCGTTTGAACATCCGCGTCTCCCTTTGACGGCGTTGCTGCCGTTGGCCTCGGTTTCGACCGACATGCCCTGCGCCTTCCAGACGAAGGCCTGCCGGAAACTGTGTTCGCATCCCGGCCGCTGTGAATCTCCACTCCGACGCGCGTGGGTTCGAAGCCCTGCGGCAACTGCGACGATCTCGTCGTAGTCCTGAAAGTACTCGAAACGAGTATGCCAGGCTGACGCGGCGGTTGGGCGAGACCTGGGCGAAGCTCAGGCTCATGCGGCTTGCCCTCCTGCAGGCCGTCGATGGTGAGCGACGCGCTGCCCGATCACCTCCTTGTCCGGCTTGCCGGTCTGCATCAGCACGAACTTCAAGCTGGAACTGCCCGGGCGGTGCCTGCGGCACGATCTGCATCTGCTGCACCTTGACGTGGATCAGCGAGTCCGGCTGCACCAAGCCGCGGTAGAAGGACAGGTCCTGGTTCAGGCGCGCGATCTGGCTCTGCATGTCGCCCAGGCTGCGCTGCACCTGCTTGTAGCCCTCGCGATCGACGCGGCGCGCCACGTCGGCCGCCTCGAGCTGCGTGCGCTGGCGCGTCGTTCTCGGCCTCCAGCGCGCGGATGCGCGAGCTCGCCGGCGAGCGCGCCGCGCACCGAATCGACCACGCGAAAGCCCGCATCGTAGCGGCCGAGTTCGAACACCGCGTACAGCACGCAGCAGCGCGGCAAGCACCGCGCCGCCCCACAGCACCGCGCGCCGCTTGGGCGCGTACGATCGAACGACCAGTTTGCCGAAGAATCCGCCATGTCGACCTATCCGTGCCCGAAGGCCGTATGATCCGGCTTTGCGCGTGACGGATATGATCCATGCTCTGGCTCAAAGCCTTTCACGTCATTGCGGTGGTCACCTGGTTCGCCGGCCTGTTCTATCTGCCGCGGCTGTTTGTCTATCACGCCGACGCCCACGACACGATCGGCATCGAGCGTTTCATCGTCATGGAGCGGCGCCTGTTCATCATCATGACCATCGGCGGCACGCGCGACGCTGGTTTTCGGCGCCGCCATGCTGCTCGCATCGCCCGCCTATCTTGCAATGGGCTGGCTGCGCGTCAAGCTGCTGCTCGTGCTGCTGCTGATCGTCTATCACGTGTATTGCTACAAGTTCACATGCGCGACTTCGCGCGACGACCGCAATACCCGCACGGCCAAATGGTATCGCGGCTTCAACGAGGTGCCCTCGCTGCTGCTGGTCGGCATCGTGATTCTGGCGGTGGTGAAGCCCTGAGCTCGGAGGGCGGCGCAGACGCCTTTGCGGCCGGATCTCGAGCTCTGCCACCAGTCGGGATACGGCGGCAGGCCGTCGGGAAACATCAGCTTGCCGAGATCGTGCAGCGCGCGCACGTAGACGCGGCGCTTGAAATACACCACCTCGCGCACCGGCGTCCAGTAATCGGCCCAGCGCCAGCGATCGAACTCCGGCTGGGCGGTGCTGATCGAAGCGCAATCTTGTCCTCGTCGGCGTCAGCTTCAGCAAGAACCAGCGCTGCTTCTGGCCGATGCAGCGGTCGCGCACGTATTGGCGCGGCAGCCGGTAGCGCAGCCACCCCCGCGTCGACCCCAGCACCTCGACATCCTGCCGGTCCAGGCCGATTTCCTCCTTCAGCTCGCGAAACAGCGCCTCTTCGACCTGTTCGCCGCGATTGACGCCGCCCTGCGGAAATTGCCAGCCGCGGCCGCCGACGCGGCCGCCCAGGAACAGCTCGCCGCTGCCGCGCGCATCAGAACGATGCCCACATTGGCGCGAAAGCCGTCCTTATCGATGTAATCGGTGGCGGGCTGATCGGACATGACGTCAATTGTTCCACATCGCGCGCCAGTCTGAGTGATCCAGCTGCGAGTCCGGCGTCAACCCGCACCCACTTGCACCCGGTTGCGGCCCAGCGCCTTGGCCCGATACAGCGCCGCATCGGCGTCGGCGACCAGCCGGTCCGCGACCGCCTTCAGATCCGTTTCATGCCGGCCCGGCGCGACCGCCGCGACGCCCACCGACACCGTCAAAGTGCGCACGATCTGCGAGTTGAGCGCGAACGGCATCGCGGCGATGCACCTCGCGGATGCGCTCGGCCAGCTCGCCGCCTCGGCCGTGCGTGGCCTCCGGCAGCAAGATGGCCAGCTCGTCGCCGCCGAAGCGCGCCGCGGTGTCCATGCTGCGAATCTGCGCCTCGACGCGGTGCGCGATCTCCTTGAGCGCGGTGTCGCCGGCCAGGTGCCCATAGCCGTCGTTGATGCTCTTGAAGCGGTCGATGTCGATCATCAGGCAGGCGATGCGTGCCGCCGCGGCGCTGCGCGCGCGCCAGCTCTTCCTTCAGGCGCTGCTGCAGATAGCGGCGGTTGTGCCAGCCGGTCAGAAAATCGGTGATGCCGGCGCGCAGCAGGCGCGCGCGGTTGACCGCATTCTCGATGCACACGGCGGCCACCGCGCCCAGGTGCGCCAGAAAATCGGTGCCGTGGTGGCGCGTGAAGCGGGTCGGCATCGCGGCTGCCGAAGCACAGCGCCCCGGTGGCGCGGTCCTTGCGCGGCAGCGGCACCAGCGCCGCGCTCTTCAGATTCTGGCCGCCCGGGAAACAGCAGATGGTGATCGGCGCCCGACAAAGGGCCCGAGCCAGGGCTTGTGCAGCGCCGCGAGCTGCGGCGCCAGGCCGACCAGCGAATCGACGAAGAATATCTGCTTGAATTCCTCCGGCCGGTCGCCGCCGGCCACCAGCAGATGCCGGATCTCGTGCTGCGGATCGAGCAGCACCACGCTGACCGCATCGAGCGAATAGGACTCGCGCAGGCCGTCCACCATGGCGTGCAGCAGCTGCGCCAGGCTGTCGGCCCGCAGCAGCGTCAGTTCGCGCGCCTGCGTGCGCTTCAGGATGGTCTCGTTGTTGGCCGCCTCGGCGGTCAGCTCCGTCGAGGCGCTTCTTGAGCTCTTCGTTTTCCTGGCGTGGATCTCGTCCATGGCGCAGCTCCTCGGTCCGGCTTCGCCGGCGCGCGCTGCGGCGCGCACGTCGAGATATGCACGGCCGCGATTCATGAGCGCGGTGAATGCGCCGGCATTCTTGGTCTTGCACCGCAGCGACCAACCGCTCCACCGCCTGTCTGCAGGGCCAGCAGCGATTCGCCGCCGTATTCGTTCAGGCTTTGAATCTCGAAATACAGATCCGGGCTCTCGGCGGCGACGCGGCTGGCGACCTCCAGCTGCGAATCGAACGTGGTGCTCGACAGTCTGCGCCAGCCGCGGCGCCGCCTCGCCGCTGTCGGCCAGCGCGGTGAAGAAGGCGATATTGAGCGCGTGCGAAAGCCCGAGCACATAGGCGATCAGCCGATCATGCTCGTCCAGGCCCATGACCACGCGCTCCGCCATGGTGGGCGCGAACAGCTCCTGCGCCTCGCGCAAGCGCCGCGGCGTCGCCCAGATCGATGAAGATCACGTGCCGGCCCGGACAGCAAATCGGTGTCCGGGCCGAACATGGGATGCAGCGAGGTGACCCGGCAGCCGGCCTTCACCAGCGCGTCGAGGCCGGCGCGCAGCGGCGTCTTCAGCGAGCCCAGATCGAAGATCAGGCCGCGCGGCGCGCGCTGCGCCAGCAGCTTGCAGCAGCTCGGCGGTGGCGCTCAAGCGGCGTCGCCAGCACGATCAGATCGAAGTCGAGCGGATGGTCTGCCAGTCGGCGAGCTGATCGAATCCCGGCAGGCCGCCCTCGCGGGTCGGCGATGGTCACCTGGAAGCCCTGCGAGGCCAGGAACTCCGCGAACCAGCCGCCCATCTTGCCGCGGCCGCCGATGACCAGCGCCCGCTTGCCGCTGCCCTGCGCCTGCGCCGCGACCCGCGCCTGTTCCTGCGTGGCGAGCGAGGACTGGATCAGCTGCCGCAGCAGCGATTCGGCCAGATCGGGCGAGACCCCAGACGCTCCGCGGCGGTGCGGCCGCGCAGGATGACCTCGCGCTCGCGGCCGAAATCGCGGGTGGCGCGTCCGGTGGCGCGCTTGACCGCCGCCACCTGTTCGCTCAAGCGCCTGGCGGCGCGCGACCAGTGCCAGCAGCTGCGCCGTCGAGTTCGGTCAGAGCTCGATCGCAGTTCATCCAAATTCATCTGACAATGATCCCTTTACTGGCCGATGCCGCTACCGCAAGTAAGCGGGCACCGCTACCATTCATCATGAGCTCAAGCATAAAGACATTTTGGACCGAAACGCTGCCCGATCCGCTGCCGGCCAATCCGCTCGCAGGTCGCGGCGCAATGGTTGGAGCAGGCCGAGATCGATGCCGCGCAGCCCAATCCCAACGCCATGGTGCTGGCCACCGTCGATGGCCGCGGCCAACCCTCGGCGCGCGTGGTGCTGTGCAAGGAAATCGAGCCGACGCGCGGCTACCATCCTGTTCTACACCAACTACCAGTCGCGCAAGGGCGCGCGAGCTCAAGGCCAACCCGCGCGCCGCCGTGGTGTTTCACTGGGACCACCGCCATCGCCAAGTGCGCGCCGAGGGCAGTGTCGAGCGCTGTCGGACGCCGAGAACGACGCCTATTTTCAGACCCGCGCCTGGCAGAGCCGCCTCGGCGCCTGGGCCAGCCAGCAGAGCGAGCCGGTGGCATCGCGCGATGCGCTCGGCGACGCGTGGCCGCCGCGGCCCGGCGCTTCGGCATTCCCTACGCCGGCCCGGGAACGCCGGAACCCGCCGAGGTGAGCGTCGAAGTGCCGCGGCCGCCGCACTGGGGCGGCTATCGCCTGAACGTCGAGGCGTCGAATTGTGGGTCGAGGGCGAGTTTCGCATCCACGACCGTGCGCGATGGACGCGCATCGATGCGGCTCGGCGAGCGCCGGGCCGCCGCAGTGGACCGTCACGCGATTGCAGCCTGACGCCATGAACCTGCTGCAGAGGTCAGAGGCGACCTGCCCGCATTGCTGGGAGACGCATCGAACTCACGCTGGATCTGTCGGTCGGCGAGCAGTCCTACATCGAGGACTGTCCGGTGTGCTGCAAGCCCATGGCGGTCTCCTGCATCGCCGCCGACGGAGAAGTCGTGGAACTCTCGCGTCGAATCCGCCGAGTGACCGGGCCCACGTCCAGCGCGCCCGCTGGCGCCTTCAACGGTTGCGCATCGCTGATTCTGCTGCTGGTGTTGCTGCTCGGTGAGCGTGACCACGTGCGAGGACCGGTACCGCAGCACCCGCTGGCGGCAGCCGCTGTACGTCGCGATCTATCCGATCGCCGCGGACGACAGCCCGGTCACCCGCGCGTTACGTGGCGATCGCTCGATGCCGAGACGCTTCAAGCCCATCGACCGGTTTTTCGCGCGCGAGGCGCAGCGCTATCGTCTTGGCGATCGACGAACCCGTGAAGACCCGGCTGCGCCCGGAACTCCAGCGAGCGCCCGCCGCAGCGCTCGCCCGACGCCGGGGTGCTCGGCCACCGCTGCTTTGGAGCCTGCGAGCTGCGATACTGGGCCTGGCGCGTGAGCCGGCACGCGCAGCGAGCCCGAGGACATCCGCATGTTCGTGCTGTATCACGATCCCGCGCTGACGCCCGATCGTGCCGCATTCGCTGGGCCTCACCAAAGGGTCTCATCGGCGTGGTCTACGCCTTCGCCGCACCCGAGATGAACGGCGCGAACGACGTCGTCATCGCGCACGAGCTGCTGCACACCCTGGGCGCGACCGACAAATACGATCCTGCACAACGACGCGCCGCGGTTTCCGGACGGCTATGGCGACCCGCGCGCAGGTGCCGCTTGTATCCGCAGCAAGTCGCCGAAATCATGGCCGGCCGGCGCATGCTCTCCGCCGATCGGTGGGAACAGGCCGCGCGACCTCGACGAAGTCGTCATCGGCGCCGCGACGGCGCTCGAGATCCGCTGGCCCCCGTCCCCGTCGCGGCGCCCTAGCCGGACCGCACGGTCTCGTCCAGCGCCTCAGGATCAGCGGGTGCAGAGGGCCGTTGGTGGCGAGCACCGTGGTCGATTGCGAGCGTGATCGGCGCTCCGCCCAAGTCGCGTGAAGCGGCCGCCCGCCTCCGTGACGATGGCGGCGCACGCGGCGATGTCGAGGATGTTCACGTCCGACTCGATCACGGCGTCGATCTTGCCGGCCGCCAGCAGATGATAGTGCAGGAAATCGCCGTAGCCGCGGATGCGATTGACCGCGCGACCAGCCCGCCGTAGCGCGCCCACTGCGGCGCCGGCCGCCAGCGATTTCAGGTTGCCCGAAGAAAGCGCCGCAGCCGTGCAGCGTCGGAAATCCGACTGACCGAGATCGCGCTTGCCGTTGAGAGTAGGCGCCCGCAGCCGCGCTCGGCATAGGCCAGCTCGCCGTAGACCGGCGCGCTCGACACGCCGAGCACGATCTCGCCGCCGCGCATCAGCGCGATCTGCGTGGAGAACATCGGATATTCGCGCACGAACGCCTTGGTGCCGTCGATCGGATCGACCAGCCACAGGTTCTCGGCGTCCGCATCGTGCGAGCCGGTCTCCTCCCCGTAAAATCCGTACGACGGAAAGCGCGCCTCGAGAATCTCGCGGATCGCCGATCTCGCAGCGCACGTCGGCTTCGGTGACCGGCGATTTGTCCGCCTTGATGCGCACCTCGAGATTGTGCTGGTACAGCGAGCGCGCGATGACCGCGGCCGCTTGCGCGGCGTCGAGCGCCGCCTTGAGTTCCGGCGAAGGTTCATAGGGACTCCGATTGCATCAGGTGCAGCGCCACCTTATCAAACCGTTGTGCTACCGTCGCAATCTCGAATCGAAGGTGAGACGTCATGGGCAATCGGCTGAGCAAGATCTATACCCGCACCGGCGATGACGGCACCACCGGGCTGGGCGACGGCGCGCGCGTGCCCAAGGAAAGCCTGCGGGTCGAGGCCTACGGCACGCGTCGACGAGACCAACAGCTGCCATCGGCGTGGTGCTGGCCGTCGACGCTTGCCGGCTGCGGTGCGCGCTGCCTCACCGAAGTGCAGCACGATCTGTTCGATCTCGGCGGCGAACTGTGCATTCCCGGGCATCGCATGATCACGGCCGCCTACGTCGACCGTCTCGAGCGCGAGCTCGACGGCTTCAACGAGACCTGCCGCCGCTCAAGGAATTCATCCTGCCCGGCGGCGGCCCGGCCGCGGCCGCCTGCCACGTGGCGCGCGCCGTGTGCCGCCGCGCCGAGCGCCGCTGCTGGTCGCTGGCGCGGTCGAGGAAGGTCTCGCCCGACGCGCTCAAATATCTGAACCGGCTGTCGGATCTGTTGTTCGTGATCGCGCGCGTGCTGGCGCGCGAGGAACAGGGCAGCGAGGTGCTCTGGCGGCACGGCGATGAAGGCGGACCGGTCGTCCGGCACGGGACTCTAAGCGCACCTGCGTCGCGCAGCTGATTGGTGAGTGCAGCCAGTCGGTGTGCCAGCGCTCGAGATCCGCGACCGACAGCGGCCGGCAGAACAGGAAGCCCTGCACCTGATTGGCATCGCGATCCTTGAGGTACTGCCATTGCGCCTCGGTTTCGACGCCCTCGGCCACCGTCGCAAGCCCGAGGCTCTTGGCCATGGCGATGATGGCATCCACCAGCGGCGCATTGCCCGCGCTCTTCGAGGCGATGTCGCGCACGAACACCCGGTCGATTTTCAGCGTGTCGATCGGGAAAGTGCCGCAGGTACGACATCGAGCTGTAGCCCGTGCCGAAGTCGTCCAGCGCCGTGGCGACGCCGAGCGTCCTTCAGCGACTTTGACCGCCTTGCTCACGGCGCTCGAGTATTCGATGAGCGCGCCTTCGGTGAATTCCAGCTCGATCATGCGCGAGTCGATGCCGGCGGCAGTCGATGGCGTCGCTCCACCCGGCGCACCAGGCTGCCGTCGCGGAACTGCACCCCGGACACGTTGACCGCGACCTGCCAGGACGAGGTCGTCGGCGTCGCGCCAGCGGCGCACCTGCGCGCAGGCTTCGCGCAGCACCCAGTCGCCGATTTCCACGATCAGGCCGCTCTGCTCGGCGAGCGGAATGAACTCATCCGGCGGCACCAAGCCGCGCTGCGGGTGCGACCAGCGCAGCAGCGCCTCGACGCGCCTCGACCCGCAGATCCTTGAGCGACAGGCGCGGCTGGTAGTTCAGCGTGAACTCCCGCGCTCCAGCGCCTTGCGCAGATCCGCTTCCAGCGACATGCGTTGGCCGCGCGCGTGCTGATCGATTTCTTGAAGAATTCGCATGCCGCCCTGACCGGTGCGTTTGCGCGTGATGCATGGCGGCGTCGCGCGTTGTTGAGAGCGCCTCCGCGCTCGGCGGCATCGGGCGGGAACATGCTGATGCCGATGCCGCCGACAAGGGCATTTCCTGCTCGGCGATCACGAACGGCCGGGCGAGCGCCATCTGCACGCGCCGCGCCACGATCTCGGCGCCGTCCACGGTGGATACGCCCGGCAGCACCAGGCCGAACTCGTCGCCGCCCGTGCGCGCCACCCAATCCTTGATGGTCGCTCTCCGGCTCGCTCGCCGGCGTCCGCCAGTAGCGCCTGCTCGCAATCGCGCAGGCAGCTCTGCAGACGGTTCGCAACCTCCCTCAACAGCACGTCGCCGAGCGTCCGGGCCCTGGGTGTCGTTGATGCGGGAGAAATTATCGAGGTCCAGGATCAGCACCGCGACGCCGCGACGCCGCCGCACTGCCCACGCCACCTGCTGCGTCGAGGATTTCGCCGCAGGCGCTGGCGGTTGGGCAGTGAGGTGAGCTGATCGTAGTAGGCGAGATGGCGCACCCGCGCCTCGCTCGCGCGCAGCTGATCCTGCGTTCGCTTGGTGCGCACCAGAGAACTTCACCCGCTGCGCGAGCAGCATCGGATTGATGCCCTTGGACGAGAAATCGGTGGCGCCGGCGGTGTATGCCCTGCTGACCGATTCCATGTCGTCCAGGCTGGTCTGCATCAAGATCGGCACGTGGCCGCAGTCGGGCAGAGCCCGCAGCGCGACGCAGGCGTCGAAGCCGCTCATGCCCGGCATGACCACGTCGAGGATGACGCAATCGGCGGGGTCGCGCCTTGAAGGCGGCGAGCGCGGCAACTCCGTCGGCTGCGGTCGTCACGCGAAATCCCGCCATTTCCAGCGCGGTGCCCATGAGAAGCCGCGCGCCCGGATCGTCATCGACGATGAGCACCGTGGCGGAGTGATCCGCATTGATTTCGAAGGCGGCCATGGGCGTCGTCTTCATGCCGCGTTTGCCCGCTTTTCCCGGCCCAGGGCATCGCAAAACGCCCGGTATTCCCCGGCCACGCGTTCGATGAGCGGCGCCGCACGCGCCATGTCGCGTTCACTGACCAGCACCTCGCATTCCTTGAGCAGCTGCGCGAGGCGGCAACCGCCGAGATTGGCGCTGCTCGATTTGAGCGTATGCAGCGCATCGCCGAGCGCGTCCGGCCGTGACTCGCGCATGGCCGATTCGATCGAGGCAACCAGTGCCGGTGAATGCTCCATGTACAAATCGATCAATGAGCCGAGCAGCGCCGGCCGGCCGAGCGCCGCGATGTCACGCAATACCTCACCATCGATCAGCTGGGTGCGCGCGGCTTGCGGCTCATCGCCGGCCGCCGGCGACCAGCGTCTGAGCATGGCGGCGAGCTGTTGCTGGGAGAAGGGCTTGGTCAGGAAGTCATCCATGCCCGCCGCCAGGCAGCGTTCCCGATTGCCCTCCATGGCATTCGCCGTGAGCGCGATGATGGGCAGACGCGGGCTTCCCAATCTCGCTTCGCGCCGCCGTATTTCGCCCGTTGCCGTCAAGCCGTCCATGACCGGCATCTGGCAGTCCATCAGCACCGCCGCATAGGCGGCTTCGCTCACCGCTTCGAGCGCGAGCATTCCGTTCGCGGCCGCTTCCGTGCGATAGCCGAGATTCTCCAGCATGCCGACCGCCACTTCGCGATTCACCGCGTTGTCTTCGACCAGCAGTATGAGCGGCCCGCTGCCGGGCGCCGGACGCGGCTCGGGCCCGGCGGCCATCGCGCTGCTGATCGCGGTAAAGGTCGGCACCGGGTCCGCCATCGGTTGCATGCGCAGCTCGAACCAGAACGTCGAGCCGCGGTTTTGCGTGCTGCGCACGCCGATCTCGCCTCCCATCAGGCTGACGAGCTGCCGGCAGATGGCGAGGCCCAGGCCGGTGCCCGCCGTACTTGCGCGTGGTGAAGGAGTCCGCCTGGCTGAACGCGCTGAACACCTGCGTCTGCGCCTCCTCTGAGATACCGATGCCGGTGTCGGTGACCTCGAAGCGCAGCCGCCCCTGATCGTCGAGCGCCGCAACCCGCACCACCACCTCGCCGGTCTCGGTGAACTTGATCGCATTGCCCGCGAGGTTGATGAGCACCTGGCGCAGCCGCATCGGGATCGCCGCGCACCGCGGCGGGCACGCGAGGATTCGATCACGCAACGCAGCTCGAGGCCCTTGGCCCTGGCCCGCACTCCGAGAATCTCGATCGTCTCCTCGATGATCTCCCGCAGGCCGAAGTCGATGCGCTCCAGCTCGAGCTTTCCCGCCTCGATCTTCGAGAAGTCGAGGATGTCGTTGATGATTTGCAGCAGGCCCTCGGCGGAACGCGTGATGGTCTGCGCGAGCCGCCGCTGGCGCGCCGAGAGGTCGGTGCCCTGCAGGAGCTCCGACATGCCCATGACGCCGTTCATCGGGGTGCGGATCTCGTGGCTCATCCTCGCCAGGAACTCGCTCTTGGCGTTGCTCGCGCGCTCGGCCGCCTCCTTGGCGGCGGTCGCATCGCCGATCGCGCGCTGCAGCTCGCGGTTCGCGTTGCCGAGATTCACGGTGCGTTCCGTCACCTGCTGTTCGAGAAACTGACGATATTTCTCCAGGCGCGAATCGCGCTGGCGGATCTGGCTCAACATCTGGTTGAAGCCGTCGATGAGAGAGCCGATCTCATCCTGCGAGCATCGCTCGACCCGGAGCGTGTAGTCCTCCTCGAGCGAGACCCGCTGCATGGTTTGCGCGAGGTTCACTATCGGACCCGATATTTGCTGCTGGAAGCGCGCGGCGAGCCAGTACGAGCTGAACAGCGCGGCCGCGATGGCGGCCGCCGTGATCGACAGAAAGCTTTGCCAATCGGGATACAGCGCGTCGAGCGGTGCAATGATCGATACGAAGCCGAGCACCTGGCCGTTTTGCACGGCGGCCGCCGTCATCTGCAAATGATGGCCTCGAAAGTCGAGATGGGCCGCCCGCGGATCGGGATTCTGCGGCAGGGAATGCCCGGCTGCGCCGCCCCGCTCATCCGCTTTGAAGAACCGTACCTGGTCCGCAATCCCGGTGCGCGCATAGGCCGCGATGCGGCTGCCGTCCGGCAGATAGAAGTCGACCGAGTCGACCAGGTTTTCCTCGCGCAATCCATTGATCGCGGCGGCGGCGCCCTTGTCATCGCCGGCCTGATGGGCCTCGATGACGCTGACGCCGACGACGTGTGCGATCCGCACGGCGCGCCGCTTCATGCCGTCGCGCACGTGGACGGCGTTCGTCGCGACATGCATCGCAAGCGCGATGACGAATGCCGCCATCGCGGGCACCGCAACGACCGCTCGCAGCTTTCGCTCGATCGGGAGGTCTGCAAACCAACGAATCAACGAGACCTCCGGAATTGGGATTCCCTGCGGACATCCGCACTACCCAGGATGTCGGCTTTTGAGGCGATTTCTGCTGGCTTGAAAGGTGACGCAGCTCACGATGCGCGGCGTCGATCGCCGGCTTATGTCCTATCGGCGGCGACCGCCGCCGCGATCAGCCGGCGCGCACGGGGCCAATCGAAGGCCGGACCGGGGTCCGTCTTGCGTCCGGGGGCGACGTCGCTGTGGCCGGTCACGCGGTCCGGAGAAAGCCCCGGGTACGCCTTGCATAGCGCCGCGACGACTGCCGCGAGCGCCTGGTACTGCCGTTCGTCATAGGCCACCGTGTCGGCGCCCTCGAGCTCCACGCCGATCGAGAAGTCGTTGCACGCCTGGCGCCCTGCGTAGCTGGAGGCGCCCGCATGCCACGCACGTTCGGTGAAACTCACATACTGAGTGACGCCGCCGTCCCGCGCGATCATCAGGAGTGCCGAGAACCCGACGGCCTGAACTCTCGGCGAAGTAGGGATGCGCTTCGGGCGGCAAGGTAGTTCGTGAACAGGCGATCGATCCACGGCCCGCCGAACTCGCCGGGCGGCAGGCTGATGCCGTGCACGACGATCAAGTCCGCTTCCACGCCGTCGGGTCTCGAATCGCGGTTCGGCGACTCGACCAGGCGCGCGCCGCGCAGTAATCCGCTTGCGGGATCTATGTGAAAAGTCGCCATGTCCTGTCCGCCGTTGCCGACGCCAGCATATGCGACAATCCGCCGTATATGAACGCCGGGTGTGCGATATGCGGCTGAACCGGGTCTTCGTGGACGCCGTGTTGGACGCCGGCAGCGTGCTCGAGCTGCCCGCGGCCGCGGCCCAACATCTCGCGAAAGTGCTGCGCGTGCGCGGCGGCGTCGTACGTCATGGCTTGCAGCGCGCTCATCAATGCGGCAAAATCTGTGTGACCGTGCCCCGGCAGTTGCCGGTTGGAGTCTGCCAGATGGACATAGCCCAGGTACGGGCCGGCCTCCCGCAGCGCGGCGATGGGTCGGCCTCCTCGATGGCCATATGAAACCGTCATACAGCACCATAATGTTGGGCAGCCCACTTCCTTGCACAGCGCCACTGCCGGCGCAGTGCGGCGCAGCGCGCGGGACTCGTAGCGGTTGAGCGGCTCCAGATAGAGCGCTGTACGCATGCCATGTAGATGCTCGCCCAATTCGCGCAGGCCCGCCACCAGCAGTTCGTGGTGCAGCGCCGCGGGATCGACGGCCGGTCGCAGATCCGGAAGCGCCGGCGTGCCATAGTCGGGCGCAATGATCAGCCCACCGGCGTTGAGTTCCTCGGCCACATCCAGCAGGCGCTTGATGCCGTCCAGGGCCACGCGGCGCTGCCGGCTCGGGATGACCAGGCTGCCCTCGAAGCCGGCGCAGATCGCTGAGACCGGCACCCCGGTCTCGTCCAACGCCGCGCGCGTCTCCCAAGGCGATCGAGCAGCCCCCAGCCCAGCAGTTCCACAGCGTCAAACCCATACTCTCGCAAGGCGTCAGGCGCTCGCGAAGCGTCTCGCCCGGGTAAATGGTCTTGACAGGCGACAGTATCGGCACGAATCTCCTTTCATGGGCACGTGTCATGGAGTCCCGCGCGTTTCGGCTCATCTCCAGGCGAATGCCTATCTTGAGCACCCGTGCCGGGTCGTCATGGATGGCCTGCACGGCATGGGGAGCCTCGGCAAGGCTCACGATCGGATCCAGGATGCCAAGGGGGCTCAGGGCGCCGCGGCGAAACAGGTCCGCGCAGGCATTTTGCGCCCGGGCTTCGTCCCAGAGAGGGTGCACCGATCAGGGTTGCCCCAATAGGAACTGGCCTGGCTGGCAACAATCGTGGGGCGATTCACGTGGAACTCCTCCCCCAAATACAGTCCCGCGCCTGTGCCGCTCCCCCAGCCCACGCCGACAACCGTCCCGCATTGCCGCAGGCAGCGGATAGCCTCCCGCAGCGCACGGTCGACGCCGGATGTCTCGATGGCCACGTCCACGCCTTGCGCCTGGGTGGCATGTTTAATTGCCAGGCCAACTTCACCTGCGGCGGGATCACAGGCAATGTGGCGCCCATGCGCAGCGCGCGTTCGCGGCGTGCGGCCAACGGATCGATGGCCACGATGCCGCGCCGGCAGCATGCGCGGCCTGGACGGTGAGCAGGCCGATGGCGCCCAGGCCGAAGACCGCCACGTCGTCGCCAAGCCGCACATTGCCGTCCCGCATAGCCACGAAAGCCACATGCGCCGGATCCATGCAGACGGCACCTTCCGGCGTCAGTCCCCGGCAGGATATGCACGCGCTCCCGTGCGCACTGGTGCATCTCGCGCACAGGCATGTAGCCGTAGACGCGCTGGCCGGCGCGCAAGCGCTCCACCAGGCCCGACGGCGGTGACCACGCCGACCGCCATGTTGCCCACGCCCATCCGGCGGGTCGCGCGGGCGTCTCGCCGGTGGCGGATCCAGGAACAGACGCGGTGGGGATCCCAGCGGCGGCCCCGGTTCACCGGGCCGGACCAGGCATGCGACTCTGTGCCATGTTTCGGCGCGGCCAGCTTGATGCGCACCTGCACCTGCGCGCTGCAAGGGGTGGCAGCTATAGTCGTGGACCCCAAAACGTCGGGATTCTGTTTCAAACAGCAGTTCGCGTGGCATCTGTGGCCTTCCTTCGAGCACTCATCCCTTAATACCCAGCGTGCAATGCCGCCAATCAGATAGCGCTGCGCAAAATAGTAGATGACAAGCAGGGGGAGCAGCACCACCAGGGACGCAGCCATCAGGTAGTTCCATTGGGAGGTGTAGCGGCCCACAAAGTTCGCCAGCCCAATGGCCAGGGTGAACGAATTGGGATCGGAGAGATAGATGAGGGGCCCAAGAAAATCGTTATAGACGCCGGTGAAGGTGTAGACGACCATAATGGTCAGCGGCGGCAAGCACAGGGGCAGCAGAATGCGATAGAGGATCTGCCAGCTGTTGCAGCCGTCGAGACGTGCCGCCTCGTCCAGCTCACCGGGCAATGTCAGCATATATTGGCGCAACAAGAAAATGAAGAAGGCGTTGCCGAAGAACGAGGGTATGGTCAGCGGGAAATACGTGCCGACCCAGCCAAGCGTGCGGTAAAGGATGAACAGCGGGATCATGGTGATCTGATCAGGGATCAGCAGCGTGGCTAGCATGACCATGAACAGCACGTTGCGTCCTGGAAAGCGCAGGCGCGCAAAGCCGTAGGCGATCAGGGTGCAGGACATCACCTGGCCGCCGACGTTGACCGCGACCAGAAAAAGAGTGTTGCGCGCGTAGAGGGCGAAGGGCTCCGCGGTCAGGGCATCGGTAAAGTTGGACCAGACGAATGGGTGCGGGATGTACACCGGCGGAAACGCGAAGATCTGCCTTGTGGTTTCAACGCGGTGGAAAGCATCCACAGGACGGGTACCAGCACAGCGGCGCCGAGCACGATCAGAGCGCATAGACCATAGCCGCCCGCACCGTGCGCAGGCGCCTGGCGCGCCGCTGTGGGCGGGCACGCGACCGCAGGTGATCGACCGGTTGATAGCCTCAGCCATCGGTTACTTGCGCTCCGCTTCGTAGTGCACCCAGAGTGGCGAACTCTTGAAGACGACCAGCGACAGCACCATGGCCAGGACCGCTCCGACCCAGGCAATCGCCGAGGCATAGCCCATCTGGAAGTCCTGAAAGGCGTTCTGATAGAGGTAGAGCATGTAGAACAGGGCTGACTCCTCCGGGCCGCCGGTGCCGCCGGTCAGCACATAGACGGTGGTGAAGGTCTGAAAGGAGCCGATGATCCCGGTCACCAGCAGAAACAGGATGGTGGGCGAGATCATCGGCAGCGTCACCCAGCGGAACTGTGCCCAGGGACCGGCGCCGTCAATCGACGCCGCCTCATAGAGATGGGCGGGTATGTTTTGCAGACCGGCAAGATAGATCACCGCGTTGCCGCCGACCCCCCACAGGCTCATGATCACCAGCGCATAGATCACCCATGCGGGATCTGAGAGCCAGTCGGGGCCGGCAACGCCCACAGGGAGAGGACCACGTTGACAAGCCGGAGATGGGATTGAAGATCCAGAGCCAGAGCGTCGCGGTCGCCACGCCGGCCACCACCGAGGGCAGATAGAACAGGGTGCGGAACAGATGCATCCCGCGCAGCTTCTGATTCAGCAGGAGTGAGAGGAGCAGTCCGCAAATCAGGTTGAGCGGGAGCGCAAGTGCAGAGTAGACCGCAGTCACCCGCAGCGAGGTCCAGAAATACTGATCGTTGACCAGATCGGAGTAATTGCGCAGGCCGATCCAGGCCGGCGGCGGAATCGTCGTCGGATTCCATTCGGTGAAACTGAGGCCGAGCGAGGCAAGGATCGGCAGTGCCGAAAAGGCCAGCACGCCGATGATCCACGGCGAGATAGCCAGATAGCCGTCGATCGCCTCCCGGCGCGCGAGTCGCCCGAGCTTCTGCTCCGTGTGTGGTCCTGCGCCTGTCCCGTACTGGACATAGTCACCTCCTCTGCCGAGGCCGTCTGCCGGCTCGCGCGTTGGGGCACGCAGGAGGGGGTGCACGCCCCCTGCTCGGCGTGAGGGTCAGAGAGCGCCGCGGGCGGGAAGGGCAAGCCCCCGCCCGGCAACGCAGGCTGAAAGTAATGCAAGCGGATAGTCGCGGTCGAAACAACTCTGCACGCTGGCGGCAATGGTCTTGAGCTGGGCAGGGATGGCGCCCGCGAAACGGCGTTTCGCTCGATCTTGCTGGCCAGGTCGTTGAGCGGCCGGGTGCAGTCATTCCAGAACTGGGCGACCGTCCACGGCGGCAATTTCGTCTAAAGGTACGGGCCTGCCAGAATGCGGCCCAGGCGGGATTCTTGTCGAGCCCGAACTGCTGCCAGGTTGCAGCGTCGGCGGCGTCCAGACCAGTGATTTGGCAACGATAGCGTTGGCTGCCGGCGACTGAGATGAACTTGAGCAATTGCCAGGCCTGCGTCTTGTGGGCGGAGCCGCGCCACATAGCGTAGCTTGCGGGGTAGACGTAGGCGTAATGGGGCTGGCCGGCGACCGTGGGATAGGGCGCCTCACCCCACTTAAAGCTGGAGCTATTGAGGTTTGCTAGCGCGTAATCACCATCGATCGGGTCCATTGCCGCGTTCCCGGCCAGGAAGGCGTTGCCTGAGGAAGAGCTGCCGGCGACGCCGAACGCGCTCATCATCGCCGCCGGGGGCACGATCTTCCAGGTGTTGATGAGGTCATAGACAAACTGCACCGCCCTGATGGTGCCGGGAGAGTCCATGTACCCAACGGCCTTGTGCCCATCGTCGCTGACAAAGGAGCCGCCAAAGTCCCAGAGGATCGGCGAGAGGTCGGTGATCACGCCAAAGTTGCCCTCGTAGTTGAGACCCCACTGGCGTTTACCCGCGTTGGTCAGTTTCTGGGCCGCATTGACCATGTCCCGAGCGTCCAGCGGCTGGTCGGCAGCGGCACATGCGCGGCATTGAACAAGGTGAGTTGTAGGCCAGGGCGCTGATGCCGAGGTCACGCGGCACCGCATAGTACGGCCCTTGTAGGTGAGCGCGTTGCGACCGCCGGCTGGAACCAGATGTTGGGGTTGAAATGGTCCGCGGTCATGAATAGGTTGAGCGGCTGGGCCGGCGAGTGGGGAACTGTTCAGGCGATGGGCCGGGTCGAGCACCCATACATCGGGTCCACGGCCGCCGGCGATATTGGTGGTTACCTTTGTGTCGTAGCCGGTTTCCGGGATATTGACCACCTGCACCTTGATCGAAGGATTTGCGTGCATGAAAGCGGTGGCGATTGCTTGATAGGTCGGCTGCCAGGAGACGATATCCGGGTTCCACCAGGTAATGGTCACCGCCCCGGCGCTGCTGTGCGTCGCCGCAACTGCCGGATGATCGTGCCCCGCGAACGTGGTGGGCATGACGATGAGCGCAATCAGAGCAATCACGCGGACGGTCTTCGAATGATGCATGCCTCTACCCCTTACATCTTAGGAAGGTCTCATTTAAACACACACACTGTGCCTTGTCATCTTTCTCTAGAGACACGTGAACCCGTTGTCTAGAGGCGCCTACCTCCTCCCTGCCGCACGATGGGCAGATCGTGCACTGGCCATGCCGCCGTCGGATCGGCCAGACCGAGGTCC
>CAWCYX010000017.1:0-48493 GCA_963799885.1 uncultured Gammaproteobacteria bacterium
CAGTACGGGAAATGCCGCGCGCCGAATGAACGTGCCGTCGGCGCGGGCGTAGTACACGGCACCAAGCATCAGGCGATCAGCGAATTTCTTACCGAAGTCGGTAAACCAGAATCCTCCCTGCGCGTCGAACACAATATCGTTCGGTCCGTGCAACGGATTGCCGTCGCAGTGGGTATAGATCGTCTCCACCTTTCCAGTGGAGAGGTTGACTCGCTGGATGCTGCCGCCTCGATAGTCGGACGCCTCGCCGGTCGGCCGCGAGAACCCGTCATCCGTGCGCCAACTAAAACCGCCATTGTTGCACACATAACAATGCCCATCGGGACCAATTGCCGCGCCATTGGGGCCGCCGCCAACATGAGCGATAACCTTGAGCTCACCGTTCGGCAGCACCCGCGTCAACCGACCTGCAGCGATCTCCACAACGAGCACGCTGCCGTCCGGCAGTGCCACCGGACCCTCCGGAAACCCCAATCCGGATGCCATCAGACGGCCTTGCAGCTCGAGCATCGCTAGTCTCCTAGTTGATTGGCGCGCAAATATTCACGGCTGCGATGGCAGGTCGATATTGCGGTCCACCACCTCGATCACGGCAGGGTAGTAGCGGCCGGACCACCCATTGGTTGCGGTTGCGGAGTAGTAGCGTTGCGCCAGTTGGGTGACGCGTGCTGCAACACCCACCTGCGCTGCCAGCTCGAGCACGTAGCCAATATCCTTGAGCACGTACTCGGGAGGAAATGATTTTTCCGGAAACTGTCTCGGCAACATGGATTTGCTGGCATGGTTGCGTAGCGCATAGCTGTCACCCGAGCCCTTCGATACGGCATCGAGGAGGACTGCCGGCATCACGCCGGCCCGCTCACCGAGTACCATCATTTCGGCAATGGCCACCGTGTTCTCGAACACCAGCGCGTTATTGACCAGTTTGACGACTTGTCCGCAACCCACGCCGCCGCAGTGCGTGACGTCGGAGCCCATGTAGCGCAAGAAGGGTTCGATGCGCGCATAGAGGGCCTCATCGGCGCCGACCATGATGGAGAGTTCGCCGCGCTGCGCCGCCTCCCGGGTCCGTGCGACCGGTGCATCGGCGAACGCAATGCCTTTCGACGACAAGCGCTCAGCCGTCGACCGCGCGACTGCCACGGCGGTCGTGCTCAAATCCGCGATCACCGACGGCAACTGCGACACGCTCGCCAGCCCCTGCGGGCCGAGGCAGACCTGCTCGACCTGCCGGCCGCCGGGCAACGACAAAAAAACGATGTCGGCCTGCGCCGCAACTTCCTCGAGCGTGGCGGCGCAGCGCGCCTTGGTCCCATCCAATGCAGCGAATGCAGCTCCGTTCGTGTCGAAAGCGATGACGTCGCCGCTGTGCTTGAGTGCGACGTTCCGGCACATCGGTCCGCCCATGACACCGAGGCCGACGAAACCAATCACGGGTACTGCGTTAGCTGACATAGTGCGGCTCCGTTACTTCAATCCATCCACATGCCGCCGCTGACATCCAACGACGTGCCGGTAATCCAGTTGGACGCGGGAGAACACAGGTAGAGCGCCGCCTGTGCGATGTCCTCCGCGTTCCCGAAGCGGCCCAACGGAACGGTCGCGTTTGCCGCCGGTGCCTGATTACCGGTGACGCTCGCCCACATGGCAGTTTCCACCGGGCCGGGCGCAAGCGTGTTGGCATACACGCCGTGCGGCGCGCCCGCTTTGGCGATCCAACGCATCATCCCGTGCACGGCGGACTTGGAAGCCACATAGGCCGGGCCGGAGGCGACGCCGCCGTTCTTGGCGGCGATCGAGCCGCAGGCGAGGATCTTGCCGAAGCCGTGTCCGCACATGACCGGGAATAGCTTGCGCGTGGGATTGACGACGCCAAGCACATTCACGGACAGCATCGAATTCCACTCCTCGTCAGTGCTCTGCGCGAGCGGCGTGCGCGCAATGACGCCGGCACACAGCACCAAGATGTCGACCCTGCCGTGAGCAGCCAGCACGCTGTCAATCACCTTGTCCGTCTGCACGCGCGAGGTGACGTCGTAGCGGCGATACTCGATTGCGGCACCGATGTCCTCGTGCTCGCCAAGGTCGGTCGCGATCGTCACGGCGCCGGCGGCCTTGAACGCATTGGCAATCGCGCGGCCCATGCCGCCCGAGCCTCCGGTGATCAATGCCACCTGGCCCGTGAGGTTGGAGGGTCCGCTCAGATGCTGCGCCATGTAACTCTTCTCCTCGGGGCTATATAAATTGTAAACAGCCGATGCGACGGCTCACCGGAATGCGGCCGTGGCCGACATCGCCAACTCGCCATCGGGTCCGCGCGCCCACAGTTGGAGCGCACCGCCTTCGACTTGCCGCCCCTCGAGTTGAAAGGCGCGCCCGACAAACAACGGGCTCGCACCACGAAAATCGAAGCGAGCCAGCGGACGGCCGGCACCGTGCTCCCGCGCGAACTGCTGCAGCAGCACGGCGGTGAGCGGGCCATGGACGACCAAGTCCGGATATCCCTCCTCGTTGCGCGCGTAACTCTGGTCGTAGTGGATGCGGTGGCCGTTGAAGGTCAAAGCCGAAAAGCGAAACAGGAGCGTCGTATCGGGCTCGAAACCGCGGCTCCATTGCGGCACTCCCTCGTGACGCTTCGGTGCTCGTGCAGGCGCCGCGCCCGGCGGCACGGCCTCACGGTACACGATGTCCTGCTCCTCGCAGATGCAGGGCGTGCCGTCGCGACTGATGGTGTGCTCGACTGTCAAAAACGACAGGGAGCCGCTTTTGCCCGCCTTATTTTCGATCTTGAGGATCCGGCTACGTCGCGTCGCCTGCGCCCCGACGGGTAAATCTGCGAGATAGCTAATGCGGCCGCCCGCCCACATGCGGCGCGGTAATTCGATAGGTGGTAGAAAGCCCCCGCGCCGCGGATGACCGTCGATACCGAGCGCATTGCGACGCACCACCGGATTGAAGAACAACCATTGCCATCCCGGCGGCAATGCCTCGCCTGCTTGGGGCGCGCGCTCGAGATCGAGTGTGGCGGCCATCGCCTCCACCACCGAGTCCAGAATTCGCTCACTCCGTTCCTCCTCGCGGCCGATCCACTCTTCGTACGCGACAGTCACGCTTCGCCCCCGTTACCCGATTCCATTTCCAGGATAATATAGAATGCATTCTTTATGAAGTCACGATATTCTTGACGCAACGTGCAACACCCTCCCCTCTCCGGCCGACGAATACTCGAACTAGGCACCATGCTTGCTGCCCCCTTTGCGGCACACATTCTTTCGCAGCTTGGCGCGGAGGTCATCAAAATCGAGCCGCCGGCCGGCGATCCCACGAGACGCCTGGTGCGCGGTGGCCCGAGCGGCACATTCATCGCTTACAGCCACGGCAAGAAGAGCGTGTGCATCGACCTATCGACACCGGCGGGCCACGCAGCGTTCTGCAAGCTGCTGAAGACCGCCGATGGACTCGTGCACAACCTCTCGCCCAAGGCTGCTCGGAAGCTGAAACTTACGCGTCAGGATTGCGAGGTGGTCAATCCCCGGCTGATCTACTGCCATATTCGAGGTTACGGCGCCGGCCCACAGGAAGACGACCTGGCGTCGAATCCCGTGGCGGAAGCTTCCACGGGAGTCATGGAGGCCAACCGTGTCAATGGGCGCCCGAGTCGCTTGGGACCTTCGTACCACGATCAGTTTGCTGGGGCGTACGCAGTGATCGGGATTCTCGCATCGATGCTGCAGTTACGAGAGGGCAAGGAAGCCGCGCAGGTCGAAATTGGATTGTACGAGACAGGACTCCATGTCGCCTCGCGAGACCTGGTCGGCGTGCAACTGAAGACGCAGCTCCTCGGTAAACCAGAACGCGAACCGCACGGGGAGTTCAGCATGCCAGGCTACGGCGCATACCGGACCTTAGACGAGCGTTGGGTCTATTTGCTCATGCTCAGCGACTCACACTGGCTCAAGTTTTGCCAGGCCATGGAGCTCCCCAATGATGAATCGCTGGCGACGTTGCGCCAGCGCAAGAAGGTACGCGAGGAGGTAGAGGGCCTGGTGAAAGCGAGCGTCGCGGCGCACACCTTCGACACCGTGTCCGCCCGCCTGAAAGCCGCCGGAATGGGCTTCACGGAGGTGTTGCCGCTCGAGCGCGTGCTCGATGCTCCGCAGGCGCGCCACCCGGGAAAGCTGCGCAATGTGCACTTTCGCGGTCTCGAATTCGAAGTACCGGAGTTCCCGCGCTTGGCGCAAGACGAAGACAGCGTGCCGACGGAACCTCCTGCCGACCTCGGCGCGCATACCGCAGCCCTGCTCAAGTCGGCCGGAGTGGATCAAGCGGAATACGAAGCATGCCTGAGATCGGGTGCGGTAGTGGAATTCGCACCTGATACGTTCGCCTGGGCTGCGGTGCGTCGCGAAGCGCGTTGACCGCAGTTCCCAAAGAATGCATCATGCATTCTTCTTATAGGAGATCCCCCAGTGAGCACCACCGTCACGTCCTCTGAAGTGGGTTCGGCGCCCGCCGAAGGCCTCATCACCGACAAAGCCGTCGCCGATGCAAAGGCCATGATCGGGCTGCACTTGCGCCCCGAAGGGCCTTACCTGCAGGACGCGACACCCGACACCATGCGTAATTGGTGCAACGGCATTGGCGACCTCAACCCCCTCTACCGGGAAATCGGCTATGGAGCGGCAACTCGTTACGGCACGATGCTGGCGCACCCCATGTTCCCGATGGCCTTCGGTTGGCTGGGCCGCACGCGCTGGGGACTTCCCGGCGTGCATGGCTTTTATGCCGGCAATGACTGGGAGCTATTCCGGCACGTGCGACCCGGTGATCGCATCAGCGCCATCGAGCGCGTCGTAGGCGTCGAAGAGAAGCAGAGCAAGTTCTCCGGGCGCTTGGTGCTTCAATACGTCGAGGCTTGCTATTACAACCAGCGCAGCGAGCTGTTAGCTCGCGGCCTTGGCACCTGCACCCGCCATGAGCGCAAAGCCGCTCGCGACGCCGGCAAGTACAAGG
The DNA here is from genome assembly GCA_963799885.1 of uncultured Gammaproteobacteria bacterium. Classification (GTDB taxonomy): domain Bacteria; phylum Pseudomonadota; class Gammaproteobacteria; order Steroidobacterales; family Steroidobacteraceae; genus Bog-1198. The sequence goes on from CAWCYX010000017.1 coordinate 5,014, forward strand.
AGATCGAGCAGCACGAATACTCGAACGAGGAACACGACCGCATCGATCAGGCGGTGCTCGATGAGCCCAAGAGCATTCGTGGTGCCAACATTCGCTATTGGGAGGACGTGAATGAGGGCGAAGAGCTGGCGACCATCGCGCGTGGGCCGCTCTCGCTGATGGACACGATGGGTTTCCTGGTTGGCTGCGGCCGCGGACACACGCACGGCGTTTTGCTGCAGGCCGCCGTGAAGCATCCCGGCCATTTCTTTCGCAACCCCGAGGCAGGCGGTGGAACGGAGTACACCGGAATCGGTCATCATCGCGAGTCGGTTGCGAAGGAAGTCGGTGTGCCGGGCACCTACGACTACGGTCCACAACGCTCGTCGTGGATGTGCTCCCTCATCACCAACTGGATGGGCGATGCGGGCGTCCTCAAGCGCGTACGCAGCGAGATGCGGCGCTTCAACATCGTGGGTGACACCACGTTCTGCAAAGGAAAGGTCGTACGCAAGTACGTCAAGGATAAAACTGCGCTGGTCGACATCGAGATCGCAGCAGAGAACCAGCGAAGTGAAGTGACGACCCCCGGTCTGGCGACGGTGGCGCTGCCCTCGCGCGACGTGAAGCTTCCCGCCTTTATCGACGGGTCGGGCGTCGATCTCGAATTGCCCGTGATTCGCTAGTCACGCATCACCCCAGAGCGTCCGAACATGTCCTCCGATGACTCGCTGCACGGCGGTGGACAGCCCCTGACGGGCTGCCGAGTCATCGAGCACTCACGCACCGTCGCGGCGGGCTATGCAGGACGCCTGCTCGCCGCCATGGGAGCCACCGTCGTGATGGCCGAGCCCCCCGAGGGCTCGGCGTTGCGAACCGCGCCTCCCCTGCTGGACGGGACGGGTCACAGCGCGCTCTTTGCCTTTCTGTCAGCCGGCAAACGCAGCCTGGTGTGCGACCTGCTCTCGCCGGAGGGGCAGCGGGTGCTGGGGCGCGAGCTTGAAACCGCCGACATTCTGATCGATGACACACCGGTGCGCGCACGAGGAGCGCACAAGCTGGATCCAGACTTCGTCGCCGAGCGCTTCCCGAAACTGGTTCATGTGAGCGTGCTGCCGTTCGGCGCCAGTGGTCCCAAAGCCGACTGGGACGGCGAGGAGATCAATCTGCTGCATGCCGGCGGCGAGGGCTTTCTGCTTCCCAACGGCCTCTCCAACGAACTCTTCCCGGATCGCCCCCCGCTGCAAATCTACGGTCATTTCAGCGGGTATCAAGGCGGTTCCATGGCGGCCTTCGCGGCGCTGTCGGCGTGGTGGGCGGTGCCCGAATTCGGCGGCCAGTATGTCGACGTATCGGTACAGGACGCGGCACTCTCGGTAGGCGCGTTCGCGCTTCAAAGGCTCGGCGACGGTTCATTGGAACACCGAAGCACGCGGCGTTTCCGTTATGGCGGAGTATTCGAAGCGCAAGGCGGCTTCGTGGAGCTGCTCACGCTGGAGGACCGGCAGTGGACCGCTCTGGTGGACTTGCTGGGTCGTCCCGCGTGGGCGCAGGACGAGGCGCTGCGCGATCCCTTGGAGCGCAGCCGGCGCGGCGACGAAATCAACCATCACATCCGCGAGTGGATGAGCCGGCACAACGTCGATGACATCGTGCAGTCGGCGCAGCAGTTGGGCGTGCCGGCGGCTAAGTACCGCACGCCGGCCGAAGTGATTCATGGCGAGCACGAACGATCGCGCGGGCTGTTCGCCACCCTCGAGTTGGATCGAGGCGTCCAGGCCGAAGTTCTGGTCGCGCCGTTTCAGTTCCGCGGCACGCCGCTGCGGGCCCCCGGTCCAGTACCGGCTCTCGGCGAAAGACTGCCGGAGCCGGCGGCATGAGTCGCGCTGAGGCACCGCTCGGCGGGATTCGGATCGCCGATTTCACGATTCATGCGGCCGGCCCATTCTGCACACAGCTTCTCTCGCAGCTCGGCGCACAGTGCATCAAGATCGAAAGCAAGACGCGACCCGACGCCTTTCGCAAACCCCACGCGGTCTATGGGCGGATGTCCGCGGCGACCTTCGACCAGGTCTCCATGAACAAGCTGTCGGTGCGACTGAATCTCAAGCAGCCCGAGGCGGTGGCGCTGGCCAAGCGGTTGGTAGCGATCTCGGACGTGACCGCCGAGAGCTTTCGGGCGGGCGTGATGAAGCGTTTGGGCCTGGGCTTCGACGATTTGCGCGCGGTAAAGCCTGACGTCATCCTATTGTCTCTGTCTTCGTGCGGTCAAAGTGGTCCGGACGCGCACTTTGCGGGCTATGCCCCCTTATTCGGTGCGTGGGGAGGTCTCGGGTGGATGACGGGCTATCCCGATGGCCCTCCGGTGGAAATGCGGCACGTCATGGACCACTCGGCGGGCGCGCATGCGGCGGTGGCCACGATGGCTGCCCTGCATCAGCGCGGTCGCACGGGCAGGGCCCAGCACATCGATCTGGCGGCGCGCGAAGTCGCCTCGGCGATGATTGGCGATGCGCTCATTCAAGCCAGCCTGGGGCTTACGCCCATGCGGCCCGGTAATGGACACCTTTCGATGGCGCCGCACGGCGTGTACCCCACGGAGCAGCCCGATCGCTGGTTGACCCTGGCCGTGCGAAACGATGCCGATTGGCAGGCGTTGGTGCGTGAGTTGGATCAACCTGATGCCGCCGGCGATCCCCGCTTTGCCGCAGCCGATGGCCGCCTGCGGCATCGCCACGAGCTCGATGTGCTGCTGGAGCAATGGCTCGCCACACGCAACGCCGACGCCACGGCTGAACGGCTGCAGCGCGCAGGCGTGTGCGCTCACGTTTCATGGAACATGCAGGACATTGCGGACGACCCCCATCTGCGCGCGCGGGGGGCGACCACCGAGGTCAGTGCCCCTGCTCTTCCGCCGAGACTTGCGGTCGGCGCACCCGCACGATTCTCCAAGACGCACGACGTCGGTATCCGGCGGTCAACACCGGCACTCGGCCAGGACGAGGACTATGTATTCGGTGAACTCCTTGGCCTGAGCGCTGCACAACGCGCCGGCCTGGTAGCGCGCGAGGTGATTCTGTGAGTCGCGTGCGAGTTGCGTGACCGTGCATTTGTGTGAGCATCGACCGGGCATGCATAATGCATTCTTGACATTGGGGGGCTTTCGATCGTGACCAACAGCATTTACCTCGCGTTAGACATGGAAAACGATCTGGTTCATGTGGATGGACCGAACGGCAAGGCTCCGTATGGCGAGCAGGCGCGGGCGCGCCGGATCGTGGAGAACACGCGCAATGCACTGGATAAGGCCCGTGCCGCCGGCCTGCACGTTGGCTTTGTCCGGGTCGGCTTTTCACCCGATTATCGCGAGTGTCCGGCCAACTCGCCGATCTTCTCCGGCGCTCGCAAGAACGGGATCTTCAAGCTGGGCGAATGGGGCACCCAGGTCCACCCGGACCTCGGGATCCAGCCAGGTGACTTCGACATCGTAAAGCATCGCGTGAGCCCCTTCCACGGCACCGCGCTCGACCTGATCCTGCGTACTCATGACGTGCGGCGCATCTACTGCTCGGGTATTTCGACCAACGCCGTAGTTCAGGCCGCTGTGCGCGAGGGCCACGACCGCGACTACGAAATGGTGCTGCTGGAAGATTGCTGTTGCGCCTTGTCGACAGAGGAACACGAAAGCGCGATCAAGTTGTTGCAGCGGTTCTGCATGATCACGTCGTCGAGAGATGTGGCTTTCGAGTGAGACCACCGCAGCAGATTGATCTTCGAACGAAAGAAGAACAAGTAGCGGACTTTCTGCGCGAGGGGATCATTTCCGGAATGTTTCCCCGCGGCTCGCGGCTCAAGCAGGCTGAGATTGCCGAGCGGCTCCAGATCTCCATCACTCCCGTGCGCGAAGCGCTGAAGCTATTGGAGGCCGAAGGCTATGTCACCGGCAACTCCTACCGAGGCGTGTGCGTCGCTCCCTTCGACGCATCGGCCTCGGAAGAAGTCTTGGAGTTGCGTCTGCTGCTGGAATCTCGGCTTCTTCGCGCCACGACCGAAAAGATCGCGGCGCAGGATATCGTTGAACTGCGAGCACTTGCCGACGAGTTCGAACAGGCGTTCAAAGTCGGCGACCGAGCGGCGGCACGCGGAATCAACTATCGCCTGCACCGACGCCTCTACAGCATTGCAGCGATGCCGCAAACGCTGCATTTCGTGCAGATTCTGTGGGCGCGGTATCCTTTTGATCTCATCAATGCGGTCGAAGGCCGCGGCAAGGAGGCCGCCAAAGAGCACGATGAGATTCTGCGTGCGCTGTTGGACGGTGACGCGTCGGCCGCCATGCTTACAATGCGCAAGCACATCGAATCCGGCTGGTCGCTGCTCAAGTCGCGCTGAGAGCGCGGGACGGCGAGCGCTCAAGCGCGCTCACCTGCCTGCTCACCGAAGTTCTCGGGCGCCTGGCGGCCCAGGCGCCCGATTTCGACCTCCCTGGGGAGAGGAATCGTCGACAATCTGTTAGATTTGCTGCACATGTTGAAGCATCGGTGGATAATTGCGCAATGGAAAAGGATAGAGATCTTCTGCCCTGGATCTTTGGCGGACTCTCGATGGCGACCGTAGCGATCGCGATCATCGTTGGCACCAATAACAGACCTGAGCCCAAGAATGCCCCAGCGTCAAGCTTAGCAACCGCCTATGCGTTGCCTCCGGCCCCGGCCCCGGCCCCGGCGGAGACCGTACCTGTCGCCGTGCCAGTCGTGGTGCCGGTGCCGGCATTAGCGACCGCGCAACTTCAAACGGTAACCCCGCGGATGGAGCAAAGCACCCAAATATGGGAATGCGCGATTAACGGTCAAAGGATCTTTTCCGATAAGCGGTGCGGTGAGAAACCTTCACTTCGCGAAATTGGTCCAATTAACACCATGGATCCAACCCCCATATCTAGATCCAATCTCTCTCGGGAAACGCAATCAGGCTACGCAGCTGAGTACCCGGACTCGAGCGAGCAACAATTAGCGGACAACTCGTATCCGGTGTATGTCGGGGTTCCGTACCACGAGCGTCGAAAACCTGATCGCGCGCGCCCTAGCCACGATCGCGGGCGGACGCCTCATTTTCGATAGCGCGATTCTCCTGTAATCCTCGACCAGATGATCGTCGCTGGCGGCCGCGTTTCCGCGTGACGGAACCACTCCCTCCTCGTCCGGTCAAAATACCTCCGTCCATCATTCACTAAGGGTATTCGTATGACGTTGACTACCCGCAAGCTCGGAAGCCAAGGACTCCAAGTATCAGCCATAGGCTTGGGTTGCATGGGGATGAGTCAATCCTACGGCCCGGCGGACGAAACCGAATCCATCGCCACCCTGCGGCGCGCCATCGAACTCGGCTGCACCTTCTTGGATACCGCCGAGGCGTACGGCCCCTTCACCAACGAGGAACTCCTGGGTCGGGTGCTGGGACCTAAGCGCGCACACGTCACCCTCGCCACCAAATTCGGATTCCAGATCAAAGACGGCAAAATCAGCGGGACCGATAGCCGCCCGACCCAAATCCGCGCGGTGGTGCATGCGTCCCTCGAGCGCTTACGCACCGATCACATCGATTTGCTGTATCAGCATCGCGTCGATCGGAATGTGCCGATGGAGGACGTGGCCGGTACCGTGGCCGAGTTGGTGCGCGAGGGAAAAGTTCGCTATTTTGGCCTCTCGGAAGCTGGTGTCAGCAACATCCGAAAAGCCCATGCCGTGCACCCGGTGAGCGCCGTTCAAAGCGAATATTCCCTATGGGAGCGCAATCTCGAGCAAGACGTGATTCCCCTCTTAGAGGAACTTGGGATCGGACTGGTTCCGTTCTCCCCGCTGGGCCGGGGTTTTTTGACCGGTGCAGTCAAGCGGGCCGAGGAGTACCACGCCGACGACTACCGCCGCAACGATCCCCGCTACCAAGGAAGTAATTACGACGCCAATATCGCCGCGGCGGAAGTGGTGCGCGACATCGCCGACACCAAACACGCAAAGCCCGGCCAGATCGCCCTCGCCTGGCTGCTGCATAAGGGACCATCAATCGTGCCAATCCCCGGTACCAAGCGCCGCACCTATCTCGAAGAGAACGTTGCCGCCGCCACGATTTCCCTTAACGCCGCCGACATGAAGACCCTGGACGACGCTCTGGGCCCAAACAAGGTTGCTGGTCCCCGCTACGGCGATACCATGATGTCGCTGGTAGACCGGTAAATTGTGGTGAGGCGTGATATTACCTTGGCGCCGCGACTGACGGCGCCAAGGGTTCCAATGATTCTCCGGCAATCAAAGCGATGCTCAAGTTCGCGCGACGATTTGACTGTTCGATCCGATGACTTTGTCGGCGCCGCTTTGGATTTGAGCACGGAGCTCTGTGTTTTCGATGCCTTCTGCTAGATCTCGTACTGCCAATCCGACCAAGATCTGTGAAGAGGCTCGCCTACCCCAGTTGGGATCTTCCCAATGTCCTTTAAAATAGTCTGTAAGCCGAAGAAGGAAGCTCAAGCTTTCCTGAGATAGCATATCTGTCTCCAATATCTTTGAGGTGTCAATTGCATTTCACCGTGGCGGGCCTTCGCCGCACCTTTGGCTAGTGCATCCTGTTCACGATCACAAACCGACCATGGCACTCTGTGTTCAATGTAACACTAGTACATACGTTGAGCAGGGGCGAAAGCCGACATGCGGAGAAATCTTCCGATGACGGCGCTTCGGTCGCCCTTCCATAGTCTGGCGTTCAGCCGCGCAAGTACCGATCGAGCTCCTGGTGCATGTTCAGGATCAACTTCTCGTGCTCGGCGGCAAGCCAGATCTGCTTGCATCCGCGCGAGTGCAGGCCCTTTTGCATGCGCGGGATGTTGCCGAGGTCCTGCCGCGGGATCAGCAGTAGCTGCTGCGGGTCACTGAGGTCCGTTACCGGCTGTACTTCCGCACGCGGCGGTTTGACCGCGACGGGATACGTCTTGGTCGAATAGATCTCGAAAATGCAACGATCCGGATCGAGCCGGTCCGGTCGAGCCCGGTACATCATGGCGTTGCCGGCCATCGGGAGTATGAGGAAGTTCGGGAAGATGAACACCTCGCCGCCCCACATGCCGAGATTCTCCGGCGTCGGCTTCGGCATCGGCCGTTGCTGCCTCGCGGCACGGGCGTACAGCGCTTTGACGTACTCCGCGCCCAGGCTCGAATCCGTGGGGATAGGCTTGCCCCTGAGTGAGCGCACGACCTCGACGTCTTCGGCCAGCACTTGTGCGTCCATGCCTTCAGCCAACAGATTCAACCTCGCGGCCATCCCCTCGACCATGCCATCGCTATCTTCATTTCTGACTTGCCCCTGCATCGGAGTCTTTTTCCCCGCGAAACGACCGTGCCCGTGCGGATACGCGTCGTAACCTATGTAGCGGTGCGTGTAATCGACCTCGGACTCGGGCCTGCCCTTGTAGATGACCTCGGCCGCTGCGACTTCCAGCTGGGAGTGCGTGGCCGGCACGTGGTAGCCCTCGAAAAAGGCCTCTTGGGTCACCTTCCAATTGGCCGGCACCGGGATCGCCTTCCACCAGTAGTTGCGCATTTCGCTGATGGCCAAATTTTCAAGGAGTTGCCGGACCGGCGCGATGAAGTCGTCGAAAGACTCGGGATTCCGATCGAGGTTGATGAAGACGAAGCCGGCAAACACGACGTACCCGACCTCGCGCAGCGCGACATCGCTGTGGGCAAGCTGACCCCCGCGAAATTCCCGGCGTTCCAACACGAATTCGTTGCGCCCCGAGGTATCCCAGCGCCAGCCGTGAAACGGGCAGATGATCTTGCCGCCGGCAAAGTGTCCGCAGCCTCCGGGTGATAGGGCCGTGGCGCGGTGCGGACAGACATTGTGGAATGCCTTGATCGTCCCAGCATCGACGCGGACGATCAACACCGACTGGTCGCCGATGTCGTAGGTGGTGTAATCGCCGGCCTCGGGAATTTCGTCGAGCCGCGCCGCAACCTGCCAGACACGGCTCCAGAGCCTCTCATACTCCAGTCGCGCAAACGCCGGATCCGTGTAGCGACCGCTGCGGATGCCATGACTGAGCACCTGCCAGCTGTCAGGCCAGTCGCCCGGCGATGGAGTGCTGATAGAGACGCCAGATGCGAGAGTGCTCATTGGACCTCCGCCTTGTTCAAAAAAGCCGTCCATCATCGTGCGGGGTCATATGTAGCGACCGCCGTTGACGCCGATGGTCTGGCCCGTGACATAACCGGTCTCATCGGAAACCAGCCACGCGCATGCACCGGCGATGTCTTCGGGCTCGCCCTGACGGCGGATCGGGCCGGCATTGATCGACGTCTCGCGGAGCCGGTGACCTTCCGCAAAGAACTTTTCGGACATGACCGTGTTCATTACAAAACGCGGCGGAATGTTGTTGCAGGTGATGCCCAAAGGTCCCAGCTCTACCGCCAAGGTTTTGGTCAGCGCAATGATGGCTCCCTTGGAGGCGGAATAATGCGCCATTTTCGCCGCGCCGGATTGCGCGCTCGAGGAGGAAATATTGACGATCCGGCCCCAACCGGCGCCCTTCATATCCGGCAGAATGACCTGAGTGACGATGAAAGTTCCCTTCAGGTTCACTTCCATCATCTTGTCCCACTGCGCATCGGTGAGTTCCTCGAACGGCACGACGCCGGTGATTCCCGCGTTATTCACCAGAATCGTAACCGGTCCGAAGGTCTCGCGCAGTTTGCCCGCCGCCGCCTTGACCTGCTCACGGTCGGTGATGCTCGCTTGCAGCGCAATCGCCTTTCCGCCGGCGGCCACAATTTCGTTCGCAACCTTGGTGGCATCGGCGATCAAGATGTCGAGCACTCCGATCGCGATGCCGTCACGGGCCAAGCGGCGACTGATGGCCGCGCCGATCCCTGCCGCTGCTCCGGTAACCAGTGCTACTTTCAACATCCGATCACCCGCCCCTGTGTGCTGGTATCGGCTTGGTCGCATCGCGTCTCGAGTTGGGTCATGCTTTACTCCGTGAGTTATTTCAGATGCTGGTCACGCCCTTGCGGGCCATGTCGAAGCTGCGTTGTAGATGATCAATATAGCCGGAGGGAACGGGCGGGAGCATCCACAGCTTTCCGGTATCGCGAATGGCATCGATCTGGCTCGCAATCTCGTCGATGGTCCAGGACGGACGATACACGCCTTCCGTTTCGGCGATGAACGCGCGGGCCACACGGCCCGCCATGGAAATCAGGATCTCGCCGGTGATCGAGCAGGATTCATGCGCGAGCCAGCCCACCACCGGTGCGACCAGTTCGGGCCCCATGGGCGGATACTGGGAGATATCGAGGCCCTCGGCCATGCGCGTCACGGCTCCCGGGGCGATGATGTTGCACTTCACGCCCTTCGCCGCACCCTCGATCGCAACTACATTGTTGAGCCCAATCATGGCAGCCTTGGATACGCCGTAGTTCACCACTTGGTGCGTTCCATAGAGGCCGCCAATCGAGGAAGTAAGCACGATGCGACCGTAACCGGCGTGGCACATCGCCGGGAAGGCCGGCCGAACGACTTGGAACGCACCCATCAGGTGAACATCGACCACCGCTTCGAAGTCTTCCTGCGTGATGTCCTCCAGCGACCCGTAGCGGACGTTACCGGCGTTATGGATCAGGATGTCGATCCGGCCGTAGTGATCGAGCGCCGCGGTAATGATCGCCTTGCCGCCTTCAGGCGTCGCGACCGACGCGGTACACGCGACGGCATCGCCGCCCGACGCCTTGATCTCCCGGACCACCTGTTCGGCGGGGCCGGCGTCGGCGCCTTCGCCCTTCACGCTGCTACCGGAGTCGTTGACCACGACCTTCGCGCCCTTCGAAGCCAGCAGCCTGGCATATTCGCGCCCCAGTCCCCTGCCGGCCCCGGTAATGACTGCCACCCGGCCATCGAACCTGCGTTCCGTCACTGCTATCCCCTCTCGTTAATGATCCGCCGCTACACCGGCATCCAGATTGGCGCGCCGCGCTCGGCGCGCAGCGATGGGATCACCCGCCCATCGATGTCCGTGATGCCATACTGCTGCGCGAGCTCGGCGGCGATGAACGTGCCGCCCGAGCGCTGCATCACGTCGGGATCCCCGGCAAGCGCGGCGATGATCCTTCCGGGATACTCGACCGAGGTACCGACGGCACTGTTGAGCTGCGATGCCATGCCCGCGACCGTCTTCAGATTCTCGCGCGCCCGTTCGGTGTAGGTGAACCCCTGCCAGAGCGACAGCGAAGCCACATTGTGGGGCTTGAGCTCGATGGCCATGTCACGGGCCATCCGATCGGTCGCCGTCTTGCAGGTGCCGAAAATGACGTTGTAGGTGTAGGTGACACCCACGTAGCCCGAGATCGCGACGATCAGGCCGGACTTTTGCGGCGCCATGATGCGCGCTGCATGCCGTGCCGCCACGAAGTTCGAGCGCAGCCCGACATCGATCATCTCCCAGTTCGAGATCGGCTTTTCCCAAAACGAACCCGCTTGGGTGAGCTCGGCAGGAATGGCGATGGCGTTGTTGACGAGTATGTCGAGACGGCCTTGCTCTCGTTGCACCTGCGCGAAAAGCGCGGCGACTTGCTCGTCGTCGGCATGGTCGACCTGGACGGCGACGCCCTTGCCGCCCCGCCGGTCGACCTCCGCGGCGGTCTCGCCGACGGTGCCGGGGAGCGGACAAGTGCCGGGCGCGACTGTTCGCCCGGTGACATAGACCGTGGCGCCCTGCTCCGCGAGTGCGAGGGAGATCCCCTTGCCCATGCCGCGACTGGCGCCCGTCACTACCGCGATCTTGCCGGCCAGCGATGCCTTGCTGATTCCGCTCACGATCAGTTTCCGAATCCCGGCGGAATGTGCGTAGCCCTGCGGTTGGTCAGCGGACGCTGGTAGGAGGGATCGTCCCTGCTGCGCGCGGGCGCGCCATTGCCATGGATGTCCGGCACATCGGCGAAGGGCAGCGGCATGGTCGGCACCACGCCCGACCATTCGATGACCGTTGTCCGCAATGCGATCCGCCACGCTCCATCGCGGCGTTCCAGCCGGTCGACGTAGCGGCCGCCGGCGATCCAATTGGTCTCATCCCGGTTGCGTCCGACGAACAGGTAATAGGTCTCGGTGTGGGCGGTATTGCCCGCGATTTCGCAACTGTGGTTCAGCAGGTTGTGATGCGTCGCTATCTGTCCCTGATCGTGCATGGCCAAGGCCCAGTCGTAGAGAGGCACCGGTGGGCCGACGAAAACGCCCGCTGCGATGCTGGCATCGGGGTGGAAGGCCGACAGGAACAGCTCCCGGTCGAACCGATCCAGGCCCCGGCTGAACCGGTTGAGGCAATCGAGGATGTCCTGGCGTTCGCCCAGAACCTCGAGCCGGGCGAGACGTTCAGCGTCCATGGGCTGCCTCCGAGATCGGGCGCCAAATGGGCGCGCCGCGCTCGGCGCGCAGCGACGGGATGATTTTGCCGTCGATGTCGGTGATCCCATAGTGCTGCGCCAACTCGGCGGTGATGAAGGTGCCGCCCGAGCGCTTCATCACGTCCGGATCGCCGGCAAGCGCCGCAATGACCCGCCCCGGATGCTCGGGAGTGCAGCCGATGGCCGGGTTGGTGACGGTCAGCTTCTTCATAGCGGGGTTCCTTTCCAGGTTGCGATGCGCCCGTTCCGTGAAGGTAAGCCCCTGCCACAGCGAGAGCGAGGCGATGTTGTGCGGCTGCAGCTCGATCGCCATGTCCCGCGCCATCCGGTCGACCGCGGACTTGCAGGTGCCGAAGACGACGCCGTAGGTATAGGTCACGCCTACGTAGCCCGAGATGGCGACGATAAGGCCCATCTTCTGCGGCACCATGATTTTCGCCGCGTGCCATGCCGCGACAAAGTTGGAACGCACGCCGACGTCGAACATCTCCCAGTTGGACAGCGGCTTTTCCCAGAATGGTTGCGGTTCGGTCAGGTCCTCCGGCAGCGAGAAGGCGTTATTGACCAGGATGTCGAGCCGGCACTGCTCCTGCCGGACCTGATCGAACAAGCGCGCAACTTCAGCGTCGTTGGCGTGGTCAACCTTGACCGCGATGCCCTGGCCGCCGCGGCGGCTCACTTCCGCTGCAGTTTCGCCCACCGTGCCGGGCAGCGGGTAGGAGCCCGGGGTGACCGTCCGACCGCTCACGTAAACGGTGGCCCCCTCCGCCCCGAGCGCCAGCGCGATTCCCTTGCCGATGCCGCGGCTGGCTCCCGTCACCACCGCGACTTTGCCTGTCAGAGAACTCATCGTCCCACCCTATGATCCCGACGGCCGCTTGGCGAAGAAAGTTTCACTATAATCGCCGATCGCCCTGCCGGAGTAATGCGCGGCACTGAACGGCAGGCCCATCACGCCCTTCGACCAATCGATCGACCGGCCGAAGTCCTGGAACCAGTCATACAGCATCGTGCGCTGCGCGATGCGCCATTCGCCGCCGCGCTTCTCGATCCGGTCGAGGTAGCGTCCGCCGATGACGGTATCGCGCTCTTCCTCGCCCATGATGATCCGGTGATAGGACGTGACATGGGTTTCAACCAGGGCCGCGTCGCCTCGCAGGTCGATGATGCTCTGCCCCAGGACGTGCTGCGTCACCGGAATTGCCGGCGAGCCCGGTACAACCCAGGCGAGGTACTCGTCGAAGGTTCCGAGGAATACCCCATAGTCGGTCGTTGAGTCCGGCCAGTAGGAGGCGCTGATCAGCGTGGCGTCGCGGCGATCCTCGCCGCGCGCCAGGCGGGCGACGCAGTCGCGGATCTTCTCGCGCGCTAGCAAGCTCTTCAGTTCATCAGTGATCGCGTCCATTTCCGTCCAGCCCCCGTGATTGCCAGAATAAACGTGATTATCAAGGCACGATCCAAGGAACATGGTTTAGCACCGCGTCGGCGACGCAGCTTGACAAATTTGGACAAATGCATTTTCGTGGACCCGAGTAAATACGGAGGGTGGAGTGGGCCGGGATTCGTTGCCGAAGCTGGATGCCAAAGCCGAAGTCTTCGACGTCGTGCATGCGCGGATCCTGCGCTTCTTTCCCGAACTCGTTGCGGGGCTGGGAGGCGATCCGATGCTCTTGGTGCAGCGTGCCGGGATTCATCCCAAGAAGTTGGCGCAAGGCCAATCCGGCGCAAGCTATCGACAAATGGTCCGTCTCATCGAACTGGCCGCGGCAGAACTGCGATGCCCGGACTTCGGCATGCGCCTGGCGAAGCTCCAGGGCGGCGGCGGTATGTTTGGTCCGCTGGGATTGGTCATGAGAAATTCCAGGACCTTCGGCGACGCGCTTGATTACGTCAGCAAGCACACCTACGCACACAGTCTTGCGGCCCGAGTCTGGGTGAAGCGGTCGCATTCCCGGAAAGCGGTGTTTGTCGGTCACGACATCCTGCTGGGCCGAATGCCCAACAAGAGCCAGGCAATGGAGCAGTTGCTGCTCGTCGGCCATCTAGCCGCGGTCGAGATCACCGGCGGCCGTGCGCGAGTGCGGAGGGTCCATTTCCGCCACCAACCCGTCTCGTCGCTCCGGACCTATCGTCGCTATTTCGGCTGTGAGATCCGCTTCGGTCAGAACGAGGACGGCGTGGTTTTTTCCGACCGCGATCTGGCATCCCCGATCGTTGACCCCGACTCGAAGGTCTACGAAAGAGCCACCTCATTCATCGATGCCAAATTCACCCGACACAAACCGCCGCTCGACGCGCAGGTACGCGGTGCGATCATGCGGTTGCTGGGTACCGAGCAGTGCAGAAACGAGCGCATCGCCGCCGAACTCAACTTACATCCGAAGTCCATGCACCGGCTCCTCAAGGCAGAGGGAACGTCGTTCCAGAAGATCAAGGACGAGGTCCGTCGCGACCGCATGCTGTACTTTTTGAAACAGACCAACCTGGAATTTGCCCGTATCTCGGAAAGGCTGGGTTTTGCAGAGCAATCGGTGATGACGCGGACCTGCAACCGCTGGTTTTCCGCGTCTCCGACAAGGTTGAGATTGCAAGGGCGTGGTCTCGCTCATAGCGGCTGACTAACCGCATTTTGTCTAAATCCGTCAAGTCGAAGCAGGCCGTTCTGTTGCATACCGGTCCGAGAAGAAGTGGTTGGATAGTTTGACTGGAGAATGCAGTGGAGAATTCAGAATCCGTGGTGAAGCTTGACCTCAGCGATGTCGAACACCGGCTGGGCCAGAAGGTCGGCGGCGGGCAGTTGTGGGAGCCTTGCAACAAAACGGACATCCGCCGCTGGGTCATGGCATTGGACTATGTCAACCCGCTGCACTGGGACCAGCGCTTCGCCCGCGGGACGAAATTCGGCGACATCATCGCGCCGCAGTCCATGGCCGTCGCGCTCGACTATGGCCACGGCAACAACCAGGCATGCGTCGGCCACATCCCGGGGCAGCACATGATCTTCGGCGGGGAGGAATGGTGGTGGTACGGCACCCATGTCCGCCCCGGCGACCAACTCTTCCAGGAACGGATTTTCACCGGCTACAAGGTCGCCGAAACGAAGTTCGCGGGCCCCACCCTGTTCCAGCGTGGCGACACGATCCACCGCAACCAGCGCGGCGACCTCATCGCCAAATCCTGCCCGACCGTCATCCGTTATCTTGCGAAGGAAGCGGAAAAACGCGGCGTGTATGCCGCCACCGCCGGTGCACCGAAACGCTGGACGGCGGCCGAACTCGACGCTATCGGCAAGGTCCGCCGCGACTGGTTCATGTCCAACCGCGAAGGCAAGTCGCCGCACTGGAAGGAGGTGAAGGTGGGCGGCAGGCTGCCGCGCCGTGTGATCGGCCCGCACTCTATCGCCAGCTTCACGACCGAATATCGCGCCTTCATCTTCAATATCTGGGGCAGCTTCTACTGGACGGCGCCGGAAGGTGTCGAAGATCCCTGGGTCCACCAGGACATGGGCTGGATCGAAGGGTTCAGCTTCGACGAGGAAGGCGCGATGATCGACCCGCGCCTGCGCGACGGCATTTATGTCGGCCCGTCGCGCGGTCATATCGACGACAGCCGGGCCAGCGAAATCGGTATGCACCGGGCCTATGGCTACGGCGCCACCATGGCGGCCTGGAACACCGATTACCTCGCCCTGTGGGCCGGGCATGATGGCCTCGTCAGGCACGCGAAATCGGAATTCCGCGGACCGGCTTTTGAAGGTGATGTGACATACATCGACGGCGAGGTGGTCGACAAAATCGAGCACACGAGCTGGGGCTTCCCGGTCGTGCAGGTGAAGGTGAGGATGACCAACCAGGACGGCAAGATCGTCGTCACCGCGCTCAACGAGGTTGAGCTGCCGTTCTGAGCAGCACCGGAGCCGAGCTGAGCGACAGAGGTATTCGCCCATGCATGACCAGGAGATTCTCCGGGACAAATCCGTGTCGATCCTTCGGGGCATCCCGCTGTCGGAGGAGCCCGGGTTGGGCGAGCTGACCCTGTTCCCGGTTTCATCCGGCAGGTTGCCGAGCGCTTTTCCGACCGGGAAGCGCTGGTGCAACGGCGTCCCGACGGCACGACGGAGCGCTGGTCCTATCGCGACCTGTGGGACCGTTCGGTCGCAGTGGCGCAGTCTTTGATCGCCTGTGGGCTTGGGCAAGGGCGAGCGGGTCGGCGTCCTCATGACCAACCGGGCCGAGTTCTTGCTCGGCCGTGTTCGGCAGCACGCTGGCCGGCGGCGTCGCGGTGCCGTTCAGCACGTTCTCCACTCCGCACGAACTGGACTATCTCGTCGCCAAATCGGCCTGCTCGGTGCTCGTGCTGGAGCGGCACATACTCAAGAAGAGATTTTGCGCAGATCCTGCGCGATCTCGAGCCGGCAATCGGCACCGCTTCACCCGGCGGCCCGGCATCGCACAGGTTCCCATTTCTGCGGCGGGTGGCCATGGTGGACAGCGACATACCGATGGGCGCGATCGAAGGCTGGCGCAGCTTTCTTGCACGCGGTGCCAAGGTCCCTCCAGAGCAAGTTGCGGCACGGGCTGCCGCCGTCATGCCTTCCGATCCTGGGGCGCTGTTCTTCTCCTCCGGTTCCACCAACAAGCCCAAGGGGATCTTGAGCGCACACCGCGGCGTTGCCGATCCAGCTGTGGCGCATGCGGCGACAGCAGGGGCTGGGCGACGACGTCCGCACTTGGACGGCCAACGGATTTTTCTGGTCCGGCAATTTTGCCATGGCGATCGGTGGAACGCTTTCGGCCGGCGGCACGCTGGTGCTCCAGCGGACGTTTCAACCGGAAGCAGCGCTTGATCTGATAGCTTCCGAAAAAGTCAGCTTCCTGTTTGCCTGGCCGCACCAATGGGCCGCGCTGGAAAACGCCGCCAATTGGCAAAAGCGTCGATCTTTCGGCATTGAAATACATCGATGTCGACTCCCCCATCGCGCGGCACCCAACGGTCAGGTCGAGTTGGGTCGAACCCCGCCATTGCTATGGCAACACCGAGACATTCACGTTGAGCACCGGCTATCCCGCGAACACCTCTCGAGAGGCCGCGGGCAACAGCCATGGACCGCCGCTGCCGGGCAACAGCCTGAAGGTCGTCGATCCGCTGACGGGGATCGTGGTGCCGGTCGGCACGCGGGGCGAGATCGCCGTCAAGGGACCCACCCTGATGCTCGGCTATCTCGGCATACCGCTCGACGAAACACTCGACGATGAAGGCTACTTTCGCACCGGCGACGGCGGCTACGTCGACCAGGCAGGTCGCCTGTTCTGGGACGGCCGTCTTAACGACATCATCAAGACGGGCGGCGCCAATGTTTCCCCGGTCGAGATCGATTCCGTCATCCAGGACTGCCCCGGCGTGAAGGTCGCTCAGACCGTGGGAGTACCGCATGAAACGCTGGGCGAGCTGGTCGTCACCTGCATCGTGCCCCATGAAGGCGCGACGCTCGACGAAGCTACGGTGCGCAACTTCGCGCGCAAAAAGCTGGCGAGCTACAAAGTGCCGCGCAGCGTATTGTTCTTCGGCGAGGGTGATCTGCAATTGACCGGCAGCGCGAAGGTGAAAACCGACCACTTGCGCGCGCTCGCTGCAAGAACGCTGGCTGAAGTCCCGGTCTGACTACCAGTCTGGGCCGCGCGGAACCCCAGTGTTATCCCTGCTTCTTATCCCTGCTTCTTCAAACCGTCCTTGGCCATCTCGAAGCTGTAAAGAATATGGCCGACCTGCCCCAAAGGGACAACCGGAAAAACCACGGGCGCATCAGTGCTTCTGATGACATCGATCTGCTCGGCAACTTGTTCGATGGTCCATGAAGCACGGTACACGCCCTTCGATTCGGCCACATAGGCACGCGCGGCCCGACCGGCCATGGAACTCAGCATCTCGCCCGTGATCGAGCAGGTTTCGTGCGCCAGCCAACCCACCACAGGCGCAGCCAGTTCCGGCTCCATGGGCGGATAGGCGCTCGTGTCCAATCCCTCGGCCATGCGTGTCAACGCTCCGGGAAGAAAGACATTGCACCTCACACCCATCTCCGCTCCCTCGAGCGCCGCAACATTGGACAAACCGATGATGCCCGCTTTCGCCACACTGTAATTCGCCGTATTGGGGTTTCCATACAAGCCATTGATTGACGAAGTCAGCACGATGCGGCCGTAGCCGGCCTTGCACATGAGTGGGAAGGCCGGCCGGACGACATGGAACGCTCCGCGCAGGTGAACGTCCAGGACCAATTCAAAATCCTCATACGTCATCTCCTTGAGGGAGGCGCGGCGAACGATCCCGGCATTGTGGATGAGAATGTCGATGCGCCCGAAATGATCGAGCGCCGATTGGATGATCGCCTTGCCGCCTGCGGGCGTCGCCACGGACTCGGTGCAGGCGATCGCCTCGCCGCCCGCGGCTGCGATCTCTCCCACCACTTCTTGCGCAGGACCGGCATCGATGCCGTCGCCCTTCAGGCTGGCACCCGGATCGTTTACGACAACTCTCGCCCCGCGCGAAGCGAGAAGCAAGGCATAGGCGCGGCCCAACCCTCTTCCAGCGCCCGTGATGACGGCTACGCGACCGTCGAATCTAAGTTCCGGCATCTAGTACTCCTCGTTGTCGCTGCGACCGCGCACTCTTCAGGCCACGACCTTGGATGCACGCAAAGCCTCAATCTGTTCGGGTGTGAGCCCAAGAATGTCCCGCAAGATCGCGTCGGTATGTTGCCCTAGAACCGGGGGCGCCGCGGGTACCGGCTGATGGTCGCCCGGAAACTTGATGGACCGATTCACGATCGGAATCTTCCCGAGGACCGGATGATCCGTCTCCACCACCATTTCCCGCGCCACGGCCTGCGGTTGCGACAACGCCTCCTTGATTCCCAGGATCGGCGCATGCGGAACCTGATGTTGGGTGAACAAGTCCACGAGCTCGTTCACGGACTTCCCGCGGGTAACTGCCGAGATCCGCTCGTTCACGACGCCGCGAATGTCGCGGCGCTTCTCCAAGGTATTGAACCGGGAATCCTCGATCCAGTCGTCCATTCCCAAGGCCCGGCAAATGTTTGCCCAGAAGCTGTTCGTCAGACAGGCAATGACGATCGATCCATCCTTGGCGGGAAATACGCCATAGGGAACAAGGTTGGGATGCTGCGACCCTTGAGGCTTGGGATCTTCGCCGGTGAAGAATGCCAGTTGCGGCAGATAGCCGAGCATACCGATCAGCCCATCAAACAGGCTGATATCGATCAGACGTCCGCGTCCCGTGACACTGCGCTCGTACAACGCCGCCAAGATGCCCATCGGCCCGTTAATCCCGCCGACCAGATCGCCCAGCGGGAGTCCCAATTTGGTGGGCGGCCGGTCGGACTCGCCGTTGACGCTCAGCGCACCGGACAAAGCCTGCATGACGATGTCGAAGGACGGGCGGTCACGCAGCGGTCCGGTCATGCCGAAGCCCGAGATCGCACAATAGATCAGCCGCGGATTGACGCCAGAAAGGGCCTCATACCCTAGGCCGAGGCGATCCATGACACCCGGCCGATAGTTTTCGATCAGGATATCGCATTTGGCCGCAAGATCTTTGACCAGCGCCACACCGGCAGCGGTTTTCAAATCGACGACGATGCTCTTCTTCCCGCGGTTCACGCTCAGAAAATAGTGGCTCTCACCCGCGCGGAACGGCGGAAAGGAACGGGTTTCGTCTCCGCTTCCCGGGGGCTCGATCTTCCATACTTCTGCGCCGAGATCCGCCAGAGCGAGAGAAGCCGCTGGTCCCGCCAGCACGCGAGTAAAGTCGAGAACACGAACTCCCCGCAGGGGGCCCGCCCAGCCCGGATCAGCTTTTTTATCCATGAGCGTCATTGTGAGGCATCGGCTGGCCGCTCCGCCAGCCGGCCGGCCAAGCTAGGCTAGTCCCGGCTGAACCAGCCTAGCACCGACTCACCTAGGTTAGCCCGACTCACCTGGGCTCGCCGCGGCTCGGCAACTCCACGATCGATGCGCCGGTCGCGGACAGCTCGCCGCGATGCGTGCGGGCCTTCTGGCTGATCTCCACCAGATGCTTGCCGTCTTCCACGAATTTGCGGCTGACGAAGCCGTCGATGAACATCGCGTCGCCGTCCGGATTGTGGCGGCGGATCTGGCACTTGCTCTTGCGCAGGAAGCCGTCATCGCCCATCCAGTTGGTGACGTGGTGCGTCAGCCAGGAGCAGCGCTCCGGGCCGTAGTCATAAGCGCCGGGCGCGCCGACTTCGAGGGCGAATGCCTCGTCCCAATGAACGCGCTCCGGGCAGTCGGGCACGTTGAAGCGATTCCTGATGCCGAGGCCCGGGTGCTTCGACTGCATCTTCCAGGCGAGCTTGTTGGCGCGGATGTAGAGGCCGCCCCAGCCCTGCGCGTAGCAGATGAAGCCGGTGACCGTCATCGGGCCCTTCATCATGCGCGGCAGCGCCTCGCCTTCCTTCACGTCCTCCCAGTAGCGCGGAGTCGCGCCGCGAATTTCTCTCCGCCGCGTAGAGCTTGTAGAATTCGGCCAGCTGCTCCTCGGTGTACGGCTCGACACGGCCGCGCGCTTCGGTGTATTTCGTGCCGCGCTCGCGCGCTTCGTCGCGATCGGTGCGGAACACCCAGGAATCGCACTCCGCGACCTTGTCGCCGTGCTGGTTGAAGAAATCGACGTGGTAGATCTGCTGGAAGCTGCGGCCGGCGAACCGGGTCTGGTGCTCGATCAGATCCTTCAGATACGCCTCGGTGGTGATCGATGTCGTTGCGCAGCACCGGCTTGTGCCAGGTCCAGTCCGCGCCCGCCCACATGGCATGAATGCCCGACAGGCCGCCGCAATAGCCCGAGACGATGCGGCTGGTCGAGAACAGGAAGCTCGGCAGCGCCACGATGGTGCCGAACTTGGTCTTCTCGGCGTAGGCCGGATCGCTCCACAGCGGGTTGTCGTCGCCGATGCCGTGGGCGTAGTGGCGGATGGCGTCGCGCGTCGCCTCGTAGTTCCACGGCTCCACCGTATCGGTGATCTGGACGCCGATGCGCTTGCGCAGGTCGTCGAGGCCTTCTTCGGTGATTTTGGGGAAGCGGTTGGTGGTGGCCTTAGCGGGGGTCGACATGCGTTTTCTCCTGGAATTGTTCAGTGGTGGATCGCGGCCGCGGCTTCGCGATCGCGCAGCACCTTGCGGTGGACTTTGCCCGCCGGCGTCTTGGGAAGCTCGCTCACGAAGGCGATGTGACGCGGGAATTCGTGCTGGCTCAAGCCGCTCGCGCGTGAAGGTCTTCAGTTCGTCGACATAGCCGTCGCTGGGCGCGCGGTCGGTGACGATGAATGCCTTGGCGACCTGGCCGCGCGTTGCATCCGGCACGCCGATCACGGCCGCTTCCCGCACGTCCGGATGCTTGAGCAGGGTGTTCTCGATCTCAACCGCGCTCATCGTCCAGCCGGCCGAGATGATCACGTCGTCCGCGCGGCCGGCATGATAGAAATAGCCGTCCTCGTCGATCTTCGCGAGGTCCTTGGTGGTCTCCCAGCTGTCGCGTCGCCACAGCATGAGTTCGCCGACGACCCCCGGCTCGGTCGGGGTGCCGTCCGGCTTCTGCACCTGGAGCTTCAGCCCGGGCACCGGCTTGCCCAGCGAGCCGGGCTTGACGACGAAGTCGTCGGCGCCCGGGATAGTTGACCAGCACCACGCCGATCTCGGTGGTGCCGTACATGCTGCAGGCCGGCACATGGAAGGTCTCGTCGATGAACTCCAGCGTCGCCGGATCGATGGGCTCGCCGGTGTAGGACAGCTTCTTGATCGAGAAGGTGAAGTCCTCCGCCTTGCCGGAATTCTTCATCATCCGGTAGTGGGTGGCCGCCGCCGACATGTTGGTGATCTTGTAATCCTGCAGCGCCTTCATCAGCCGCACCGCATCGAAGCGGCCGGCGAAAGTGCCGGTGGTGACGCCCAGCGCCAGCGGCGCCAGCGTGCCGTGCCACAGGCCGTGTCCCCAGGCGGGCGAGGACGGGCAGAAAAACTCGTCGCCCGGCCGGATGCCGGTGCCGTACAGCGCGGCGAACATCAGCGTCACCAGCGTGCGATGCGAGTGCTTCACCGCCGCCGGCAATTCGCGCGTGGTGCCGGAGGTGTATTGGAACACCGCCATGTCGTCGGCGCGGGTCGCCGCTTGATAGGTGGTCGGAAAGCGCGCCATCTCCTCGAGCAGGCCGGCATCGGCCACGACGACGCGCAGCCCGTCGATCTGACTGGCGATCTCGCGCTTTTCCGCATTGGTGATCAGCAGCTTCGGCTTGCAGTCATCGACCCGCAGCCGCAGACCGTCGAGTCCGAACAGCGTGAACAGCGGCACGCTGATCGCGCCCATCATCATCGCGCCGAACAGGCTCAGATAGAACGGCAGCGACGGCTCCAGCATGAAGGCGATGCGATCGCCCGGTTCGAATGCCGTTCGCCACCAGCCAATGCGCGAAGCGCGCGGAACCGGCGGCGATCTCGTCGAAGCTCAGAATCTCGTCGGTGCCATCGGCATGCGCGATGCGCACCGCGGCGCGGCCCGATCCATCGGCGTGCCGGATGATGCACTCGTGGGCGATATTGAGGTGTTCGCGATCGCCGTCGAACAGCTCCCACAGCGCCTGCGAATCGGCGAACTGTCTGGGCATCGGCATAGCGGGTGTATTCGGTGAGCTTCGGCATGGGTCAGTGAATCTGCCACAGGACAGCGCGTCGTTGCAAATATCGAATATTGCGTTTCATATATGCAACATGCTATATTGAACCGATAATTGACGAAACGAGCTCATGATATGCGCGAAACGAGCACTTCTAGCGAACGAGCAGCGGCAACGGCCCCCGCGGCCGGACCGGGAGCTCGCGCAGCGCCGTAGAAGCGAGCAAGGCGCCCGCCATTTCGCGCGCGGCGGCGGTGCTGCGCCTGCTCGGCAAAAGCGATGCGCCGCTCGGCGTGCAGTCCATCGCACGCGAACTGGGCCTGGTGCCGAGCACCTGCCTGCACGTGCTGCGAGCTTTGGTCGCCGAGGAGTTCGTCTCGTTCGATCCCGACGACCAAGCGCTATTCGCTGGAGGCCGGCGTGCTCACGCTGGCGCGGCACTGGCTCCGGCGCAACCGGTTCAACGATCTGGCCCAGCCCGTGCTCGATCGGCATCGGCCAAGCATTTCGACGTGACGATGCTCGGCGTGCAGATCGTCGGCCTCGATCACATCATCGTCGTGGCGGTGTCCCAGTCCGGGCAGAACTTCCAGCTCAGCACGCAGATCGGCAGCCGCTTTCCGGCGCTGATCAGCGCCACAGGCCGCTGCATCGCGGCGTTCGGCGATCACTCCGAAGCCGAGCTGGAGGCGCGCTTCAAGACACTGCGCTGGGACGAGCCGCCGACGTTCACTGAATGGAAGGCGCAAGTCCGGCAGACGCGCGCGCAAGGGTTTGCCGTCGACGCCGGCAACTACATCTCCGGCGTAACGGTGGTCGCGGCGCCGGTCTGGAGGGCGCCGGGCAAAGCTCGAGCCACGCGCTGGTCGCCATCGGCATCGGCAGCGCTTTGAAGCGAGTCGGACTTGCCGGCGCTGCAGGACGCACTCCTGTCTGCCGCGAAGACCTTGTCGAACCAACTCTGTGGCGAAATATGATTCGTCGACCGCCGCATCGGACCGGCGCCCGCCTACCCTATGGCGCGTAGCCGAGCAGCGACTTGATCTCCAGGTATTCGTGGAAGCCAAACTCGCCCCACTCGCGCCCGTTGCCGCTCTTCTTGTAGCCGCCGAACGCCGCTATGGAAATCGAAGCCGTCGTTGATCGACACCCAGCCCGCGCGGATCTGGCGGGCGACCGCGCGTACCTTTTCGAGATCCGCGCCCGCCACATTGCCGGCGAGGCCGAATTCCGTATCGTTGGCGATCTTGATGGCATCGTCCACGCTGTCGTAGCCGAGGATCACCAGCACCGGCCCGAAAATCTCCTCGCGGGCGATGACCATATCATTGGTGACATTGGCGAACACGGTGGGCTTCACGAACCAGCCTTTGTTCAGCCCTTCCGGACGGCCGGGGCCACCGGCGACCAGCGTGGCGCCCTCGTCGATGCCCTTCTGGATATAGTCCTGTATCGAGTTGAACTGGGCCTTCGGATACAACCGGTCCCATGGCGAAATCGCCCGTTGGGTCGCCGACCGTTACCGCTGCAGCGGCTTCCCGCGCGACGGCGATGGCCTCCTTCATGCGCGCTTTCGGTACGAGCATGCGCGAGGTTGCACTGCAAGTCTGGCCGGAATTGACCATCATCCCGGCGACGCCCTTGGCGACGTTCTCGCCGAAATCTGCATCATCGAGAATGATGTTCGGCGCTCTTGCCACCCAGCTCCTGGCACACCCGCTTGACGGTCGCCGCCGCGTTCTTCGCAATTTCAATGCCGGCGGGCTCCGAACCGGTAAACGAAATCATGTCGATATCGGGATGGCTGGACATCGCCGCACCCACGACGGAACCCTTGCCCTGGATCAGATTGAACACGCCGGCGGGCACGCCGGCGGCATGCAGAATCTCGGCAAAGACCTGGGCCGAGAAATGCGACTCTTGCGACGGCTTGAGCACCATGGTGCAGCCGGTCGCTAGCGCCGGGAAAACCTTCACGGTGACCTGGTTGATGGGCCAGTTCCACGGCGTGATCATGCCGCAGACACCGATCGGCTCTTTCACGATCAGCGTGGCGCCGCGCTGCTCCTCGAACTTGAAGTTCTTCAGCACCTCGATGGCGGTACTGAGATGGCCGGCCCCGAGCCCCACCTGAAAGCCTCCGGCGAGTCCTTTCGGCGCACCCATCTCTTCGGTGATCGCCGCGGCGAGATCGGCGGAGCGCTTTTGGTATTCCTCGAGGATGCGCTACAGGACCTTCAGCCGCTCCTCGCGGGTGGTCCTCGACCAGCTGGCGAAAGCCTTGCGAGCGGCCTTTACCGCCTTGTCGACATCGGCGGCAGCACCGAGCGCAATTTTGCCGGAAACCTGTTCGGTCGCGGGGTTTACGGCATTCACCGTCTTAAGCTCGACCGGATCGACCCACTTGCCGTCGATATAGAATTTCAGATATTCGCGCATAACTTAGGTACCTTCTCGTTGCGGTGCTTTACGGGCGACAAGGCGAGCCCGCGGATTACTGTGTTCCCTCGGCGTACCAGGTCCGGAACTCGTCATAATTCGGCATTTCTTCCGAATTCGCCTTCGGGTCGATCGGGACGTGAATGACGCTCGGCTTGCCGCTGGCATAGGCGCGCTTGATCGCCGGCGCGATCTCCTCGCCTTGCGGTCGACATATTCGCCGTAGCAGCCGAAGCCCTCGGCGATCTTGTCGAAGCCGCACCTCCTTGCTCCAGTGCACCCCGGTTTCCAACGATGCCCTGGCCGAAGGTGCGCTTGTAGACGCCCACTTCGAGGCCCCACTGATTGTCGACGCCAACGACGCAGACCAGCGGCAGCTTCAAGCGGCAGGCGGTTTCCAGCTCCGCGATATGGAACATGAAGGATGAGTCGCTGGTCAGCAGCATCACCGGTCGCTTCCTGCCGTCCGCTACCGAGGCGCCGATCGCGTACGGCAGACCCGTGCCGATATGGCCGAAATTCTGGTTCCAGATGACATCGTGCGGTTTGCACTGCGAATAGGTCCACTGGAAGATGACGGTCGCGCCGCCGTCGCGCACCATGATGCCGTCTTTCGGGAACGCCTTGGTCGCCTCGACCACGAAACGCGCCGTGTGCATCGGCTTCTTGCCGGATTGGGCGCGGTTTCGGCCAGAGTTCGCAAGACGGTCCGCATCCTCTTTGATCCAGCGATCGAGATCGGCCGAGGGCTTGCGCGGCGAGTCCTTGAGCGCCGCAACGAGCTGCGGAACGACGGCCCGCAGGTCGCCGACCAGCGGCACGTCGATCGGACGGTTCACGCCGATCGCCGCGGGATCCGTTCGACATAGATCCACTTGCGATTGGCGGCATTCTCCACCCAGTGTCGCCAGTCTGCCATAGTGCGACCGGCTCGCCCAATTCGGTGCCCAAGGCAATGCACAGATCGGACTTCACCACCGCCTCGATCGCCGACCTTGCGAGAAGCCGTACGGGAAGGTGCGGTCCTCGAGTCCCCTGATGAACGAGGTGCCGCCCGAGGTCTGGATGATCGGGCATCCGAGAAGCTTCGCGAGTTCTCCGACCGATTCCTGCGCACGCGAGGTGTGCACGCCATGCCCCACCAGCAATATGGGGCTCTTCGCCGCGCGCGCCAGCTTGGCGGCCTCGGCGATCTCTGCCGCGCCTGCGCTCTGATTGACGAGGCGATACGCGGAAGGCGCACGCACCTTGGGGACGTCGAGCTGTTCTTGGATCACATGCGACGGATATTCGATGTACGCCGGCCCGGGCGTACCGGACATCGCCTGACGCAGCGCCTCACGGATAATTTCATCCGTCTGGCTCGCATATTCAATCGATGCGCTGTACTTCACCGACGGCGCAACCAGGGCGGCTTGCTGAACGAACTGGATACGACCGCGGCGCACGCGCTGCTCGGTGATGCGCGCCCGCTGGCCGCCCAAGAAAATGACCGGCGAGTTTTCGACCTTGGCGCACATGATCGCGGGGGCCAAGTTGGCGATACCCGGGCCCAACGTGCCGATGGCCAGAGCGGGTCTGCCCGTCATGCGCGATACCGCCTCAGCCATGAAGCCCGCAGCCGCCTCATGATGAGGAGAGACGACTTGCCAGCCGCGCTGCTCCGCCGTCAGGAACAAGTGAACGAAGTTGGGATCGGGAATGCCGAAGAGCGTGTTGATGCCCTCAGCTTCAAAGAGATCCAGGATGCGTTCATAAACTTTTACGGCCATGATCAACTCGCCTTATTTGTTGCCCTGTAGTATTTCAATATTGCGCGAAAGAATGCTTGCGCCAAGGAATTTCCCCACCCCATCCGGAGACCAGACCCTGTCCGTAGCTACTTGAGCAGGCGCGGTGAACCGGTGCCCATATACTTGGCCAGGTTGCGGTGGAAGTTGGTGATCTTCCGTTCCTGATGCGGATTGGGCAGGGGACCGCGAAAGCCGCGCGACTTCATGCCCTTCTGCACCGACGCCATGTTCGAGAAGTCCTGCGCCAGCACCGAGCCCCACTTCTCCGCGGTCGGTTCCGCATAGACCCATTCGGTCTTCGGCTCCTGCCCTTCCGGGAAGCGCTCGATCGCGTAGGACTCGAAGATGCACTTGTTGGGATCGTCGCCATAGGGCCGGGCGCGGTAGCACAGGGCGAAGGTGATCCCTGCAGGACCGACATGTTCGGAAAGATGTGCCAGGCAAGGCCGGCTTCGGCCAGCTGTTCCTCGGCGTTGATCGTCGGCCAGTTCGACGCCGCGCGCGGCATCGTCGGCCCTGGCCGACGCGAACCAGTGCTTGATCACCTCGTTGCGGCGGGGTCCCTCGGGCAGCTCATCGACCAGGCGCTTCGCCGCGTTGACCAGCGTCTCGGTGGAGCTGGCATTGTTCACCGTCGTATAAATTTCGGACTGCAGCTCGTAGGTCGACATGCGGGCATCGCCGCCCTTGCCGGCCCGCGTGATGGTGCTGCTCGATTTCATCTTCAGTGCCGGATCGCGCTCGTCGAAACCGCTGACCCCGTGCAGCCCGTAGGCCTTGCTGTAGGCGTAGAATTCGCCGTATTTCAGCAGCTGCGGATGCGTGCCCGCGACATGATAGGGCTCCATGAAGGCTTCGAGCGCCGTCTTCCAGTTGCTGGGGTAGATCACCCACTGACGCCACTTGTAGCGCATCTTCTCGAACTCGAAGGGATCGAGAATGCCGGCCGCCGGTTCAAGGTATTCGCGCAGCGACACGCCGTTCGGGATCCATGTTGATGAAGATCCAGCCGCCCCAAGTGTCGACCTTGACCTCGGAGAGCGAGGTGCGCTCTTCGGTCAGCGCACCCTTCCAGTCCTGCGGGTCGAGGACGAAGGTGTTCTTGCCCTCCACGATTGAACGTCCAGCCGTGGAAGCCGCAGACGAACCGCTGCTTCTTGCCGCAGGCGCGGTTCTCGCCGCCGGGCGTGTCGACGAGGCGGCGGCCGCGATGCGGGCACACATTGTGAAACGCCTTGATCCGGTCTGGCCGCAGTGCGGACGATCAGGATCGAGTCATCGCCGATGTCGTAGGTGATGTAGTTGCCGACCTCGGGAATCTCCTCGACGCGGCCGGCCATCTGCCATACCTTGGCCCACAGCTTGTCGGCTTCCGCCTTGGCATACTCCGGGGAAATGAAGGCTTCGACGGGATAAGTCAGCGGTTCCGACAGATCTTCAACCGTGATATCGGCCGGTTTGTTCAGGGCATTGATGCTTGTCGGCTTGCTCATCGCTTTCTCCTGTCAAGATCCGACCGCGAGACCTTCAAGGTCACCCTTGTTCCGCCAGTCCTCCAGCAACTTCTGGAAAGCAACCCATCCTGGACCATATGTTCGGAACAGCGCCCAAGGAGCTTTTACCTGCCCCTCGTTGGTGAAATAACTGGGCGTGCATTCGCGCTGGAACTGGGTGCTGTCGAACTGCACTTCGTTGAAGTGCCGGACATAGGCGTCCTGCGCTTCCTCAGTCGGTTCGACGGATTTGATCCCGCGCTTGAGCGCCTCGCTGATGACATAGGCAACGTGATAGCCCTGCCGGCTGAACTGCTCGGTGGTGCTCGCGTTCAGACCACCCTGAATATATCCAAGGTAGAATTGGTTCGGGAATCCGTGGGTCATCACGCCGTGAAGCGTCCTCGGGCCATCGGCCCAATGCTGGTAGATCGACCTGCCTCCACGGCCTTCGAACACATCGATGCCCCAGCGGCGATCGAGATCGCTCGTGACCTCGAAACCACTGGCGAAGATCATGCAGTCGACCGGGTATTCGACGCCCTGTGCGACGAAGCCATTTTCGGTCATGCGCTCGACGCCCTTGGTCGCCGAAACGTCGATCAGCTTTACGTTCGGACGGTTGAAGGTCGGATAGAAATCGTCGTTCGACAGGGGCCGCTTGCACAGGAAGCGGTACCACGGCTTCAATGCTTCGGCCGTTTCCCGATCCTTGACGACGGTTTCAGCGCGGCGGCGCAGACGATCCATCACCCGGTAATCGACGGCTTCCCGGCGTGCCATGAATTCCGCCGGCGACAGCTGCGGCCAGCCTTCGGCCGCAAGCTCGATGGCCAGGTTGCGGCTGATCTCGGTCCAGATGTCGCAGATCAGGTCCGGCTCGCCCGGGCTCAAGAATTCCATCGCGGCGCGATGGAAATTGGCCTGCCGCGCTTTCTGCCAGCCGGGCTTCAAGGTCTTTACCCACTCAGGATCGGTGGGCGGGTTGGGGCGTTCATCCACGGTGGATGGTGTGCGCTGTATCACATAGAGTTGCTTGGCGTAGCGGCCAAGAAAGGGGATCGCCTGGATGGCGGTGGCGCCCGTACCGATGATGGCCACGCGTTTGTCTGCCAGCTTGTCGAGCACGGGATTCCTGGCACTTCCCCCCGTATAGGCATAGTCCCAGCGCGCCGAGTGGAACATGCGTCCTTTGAAGTCATGGATGCCGGGGATGCCCGGGAGCTTCGGTATGTTCAGGAGGCCATTCGCCATGATCACGAAGCGCGCGCGGATCTCGTCACCGCGGTTCGTGCTGACTCGCCAGCGCTTGATCTTCTCGTCCCAGCGCATCCCGGTGACGAGCGTATGGAACAGTGCATTGCCGTGGAAACCAAAGCGCTTCGCGATCTGCTGGCAATACTCGCGGATCTCCGAGCCGTCCGCGAATTTTTTCGACGGCATGAAGCCCATCTCTTCGAGCAGCGGCAGGTAGCAGTAGGCATCGTTGTCGCATTGCAGGCCGGGATAGCGATTCCAGTACCACACTCCGCCGAAGTCGCCGGCGTGATCGATGTTGCGGAAATTGGTGATGCCCGCGTTGTTCAGATGATAGGCCGCCAGGGTTCCCGTCCAGCCCGCCCCCAGGATCGCGACATCGAGATCCTCCGAGAGCGGGGCTCTGGGCACCACGGGCATGTGCGGGTCGGCCTCATAGTTGTCCGCGAAATCTCCGGTCGGACGTACGTATTGCTTCTGGCCTTCGCTATGCAGGCGCTTGTCGCGCTCCCGTAGATATTTCTCCCGGACCGCAGGGATATCGATGTCGATTGACGTTTGGGTGGCCTCGCAGTTCATTTATTTAAAATACCACGTGCAATCCTTAGATAGCCAACAATGTTGTTCAATTAAGTAGCGGTTGTCAACTCGAGGCGAAGGCCGCATCTGCACCAACATTAGTTTAATAAAATCAGAGCCTTGGCCTCGTGCGTTTGGCCAGCAACGCCTCGACGGCTGCCCGGTGCTCGGGCGAACGCACTGACGCGGCTTCGAGCGCAAGGCCCGCGTCGAGCACGGTATTGGCGATGCGCTTCAATTCCAGGTTCAGGAGCTGCTTCGTACCGCGCAATGCCGGCGGTGATAACTTCAGCAGCCTCAGGCAGAAGGCTTCTACGGCCGCATCCAACTCGCCGGCCGGCACGCAGTGGTTCACGAGGCCGAAATCCCGCGCTCGTTCGGCGCTCAACAATTCACCGGTCAGCAGGTACTCCTTGGCGCGCGCAAAACCGATTCGCAACGGCCACACGATTGCGCCGCCATCCCCTGCCACAAGGCCCACCGCGACATGCGGGTCGCCGATTTTGGCGGTGTCCGCGGCGAAGATTACATCCGACAAGAGTGCCAGCGTTGCCCCAAGGCCCACCGCATGGCCATTCAGCCGGCAGATCAGCGGTTTGTCGATATTCAGCAGGTTCAACACGATGCGCCGTGCGACGTCGGTTTCGTGATCGAACAACTCCGGATGCGCGGCGTTACGCGCCAGATGTTCGAGATCGCCGCCCGCGGAGAAGGCCTGGCCGGCGCCCGTCAACACGATGATGTCGGAAAGCGCGTCCGTGCCCGCGTAGGCAAACGCTTCGGCCAATTCATCGTGCATTGCCAGATTGACGGCGTTCAGCACTTCGGGCCGATTGAGAATAATGGTCAATACGCGCCCGGCACGAGTGAGTGCCAGCGTTTGGTAGCGCGGCATGAGTACCGGCTCGCTGGTGTTCATGTCATTTACTACCGAACACGTCTTTGGTCATGACGTCGAGCGCCAAAATGCGATCCCGGCGGGCGGCAGCCGAACTCGACACATAGCCCGCCGCGTCATCCGCCTGCCCCCAATTGTGAATGGGCCCATGCGGCAGGCGCTCGAGACCGATCCGTGCCACATCATCGGGCGCAGCGAGATTGACTGGAACCGGCAAGTCACGCTCGGCAAGATGCTGCCGAAACATGGGGGTATCGGTCCGTCCCAGAATCAGGTTCAGGACATCGACGCCGTAGGGGCGCAGCTCAGCCCACAGCCCTTCGCCGAGGCATAGGTCAAAGGCCTTGCTCGCCGAATAGACGGCCATGAAGCTGGCCCCGCCATAGCAGGCGCCCGAGCCAACCAGCAGGATGCCGCCCCGCCGCCGCTCGCGCATCAAGCCGCCGAAATGATGGCAGCACCGCAGAACGGTCATGACGTTCCGGTTCGCCAAATCGACCCAGGCCTGGATATTCCGATCCAGAAAGCGGGAACCGTTGCTGTCGCTACCGGCGTTGCTGATGAATAGTCCCACGTCACGTCCTGCAACTGCAGCTTTGATGCGATCGACGGCGTCGGCGGCGACGAGGTCGACGCTCGCGGCAACGCATTCGACCCCATGTCGGGCGCGGACCTCTTCAGCCAGCGCGTTCAGCGGGGCATCCCGCCGGGCAATGAGAGTACAGTGCACGCCTTGGCTCGCGATCTGGTGCGCGAACGCGCGCCCCGTGCCCTCCGATGCTCCGGCGATCACCGCCCAGGGGCCGTAGCGTTCCGCAAAACTCATGTATTGTCTCTTCGTGCGTCGGCCAAATACGCGATGATCCTCGGCAAATCGACGGCCGTCTTGATGCCCGGCGGCGCGGCGCAAACGTAGGGGATCGCATTGACGGGCGGATGAGCGGTGAGGCCCGGCGTCATCGCGCCGTAATCCTCGAGGGCGACCGGAAACCTGATCCGCACATCGAGCGGCACGTCGCCTGCCACCTGCACGCGCCAACCGTTGTCGCCCAACTCCCAATCGGCATCGATATCGGTCGTGCAGTACCAGTTCAGCCTCATCTGCATCAATGGACGCCCGCCGCGCGTACATACAATTCCAATCCGGTGCGCGGCGATAGTGCCCTTGGGAACGACGCCCGCCACGATCTTTGCGTCATTCCGCGCCGCCGCCACCTCGTGACTCACTTCGACGGACTCGAACGACAGACCGAGTGCGTCTGCAACTACATCGAACGAATGGGAGAACCCGTCGAGTCCCTGCGCCATGTGCGCCTTCTGGAACACCTTCGGGTCCTTCCCGTATCCCATGCCCTCGAACAGCATGGCGGGCGAGTCACGGCTTTCCAGGTTGGCGAATTCGTCGATGATGATGCCGTCCAGCCGGCGCTGGATCGAGGTCAGGACGAGCGGTATGGCCTCGGTAATGAAGCCGGGACTACTGCCGGTGGCGTAGATGGTCGAGCCGCCCTTCCGGCAGGCCTGCTCGACTCGCTGCCGCACACCCGAATCCATCCGGCGCGGATTGATGAATTCGCCGCGCGTGGTGACGATGTTCGCACCCGACGCGAGCAGTCGGCAGATGTCGTCCAGATCGTACGATTCCTGCATGTAGAGCACACAGTCGGGCTTGAGCGCGATGATCTCATCGACGCTGCGCGTGGCCATGATGCCGACGGCGGGAACACCGCACAACTCACCGGCGTCGCGGCCCTGCTTCGCCGGCGAATGGACGTAGAGTCCGACCAGCTCGAGCCGCGGATGCTCGATTACCCTGCGCATGGCGCGCGAGCCGACGTTCCCCGTGGCCCATTGGACGACGCGAAGGCGCGATTTGGTGTTCATTGGTGAATGTCCTCAGCCGAGCGGCCGCCAAGTGAAGCGGAGCCAGACTTCCCGGCCCGGATCCGAGAAGCAACCCATTTCGTCGACGCCGGCGGGCCCCCGGGCCGTCCCTCCGGTGATCTGACCCCCTAAAATAGCGCCATTTGCATAGTTGGAGTTCGAACAGAATCCAGCGATGATCTTATCGTTGATGTTCTTTCCGAGCAGCGAAACTTCCCAGCGCTTGTCGGGACTTTGCAGCGTAACGCCGAGATCGACCTTGGCGTAAGAAGCCTGGTAGTTGTCGTTGTTGGGACGATTGACGGCGGTGACGGCGACGTATCTCGATGAAAACGAATTGTTGTTGGTGAAAACCAGTTTGTACGCATTCGCGAGCGGATACGAATAATCGAAACCGAAGTTCAACTGCAGATCCGGTGCCCGCACCAAGGGTGTTCCGGAAGCGTTTTGAGCCACGTAGAGTCCGGTGGCCGGGATGAACGTCTGGTTGCAGCCTTCGGCAATGGTCTGGCCGCCCCAGCATTGCGCGTTGTCGTACTTCAAGAAGCGCGCATGGTCCCAGTTCGCCGCAAGATTCAAATCGAGCCCCTCGACCGCTGCCGGACGATACTTGAGATCGAGATCCAGGCCGTAGGTTCGCGCCGATGCCGCATTGATGGTCTGGATCACAGGCAGGCCGCCGCCGGTGGCCTCCGGTACGTCCACGGACTCTTGCAGCCCGATGTATTTGTAATTATAGGCGGCGACGTTGATCTCGAGTTGGCGGTCCAGCAGAAGGTTCTTCGCGCCCACCTCGTAACCGACCACCCGCTCGTCACCAAAGGCGTTGTTCTGGCCAGGCGACGGGGGCGTGGCGATACTGAATGAGCCGGATTTGTATCCTTGCTTGTAGGCTCCGTACAGCGTGACGTCATCGGTCGGCCTGAAAGTCAGGGTGGCTTCCGGGGCACTGTGATTGGCCCGGATGTTGGGGACGCCGACGGGTTCGCTCAGGTTCAATTGCAGGTTCTTCTCATATTCGTATCTCTTCTCGTCCGTCCACCGCAGACCGCCCGCAAGCTCGAGGCGCGGCATGATCTGCCATCGCAGCTGACCGAAGGCCGACAAGGTCTTGATATCGACGTTCGACAAACCGTTGAGGAGACTCCCCGGAACGCCAAGAAAGGTATTCCCCATGAGAATGACATCGTCAGAGACATAGCCATCCTCATAGAAACCGCCGACCGTGAAGTTCACGGGCGATTTGAAATTGCTGTTGAGCCGCAGCTCCTCCGTGAATTCGTGGCGCCTGAAGTAATTTTCCACGGCGAGCGCGGGCGCGGCCGCCGAGGTCTCCGTAGTATTGACCAAGCTGGACGACACTAGAACGTAGCCGGCCGTCAAGGACGTCAAGGTCAGATCCTCGACCGGGCGATAGTTCAATTCCAGAGTCCCGTAATCTTGGTCCATATCAAGGAATGGTTGGCCGCCGTTGAGAATGCCGGGGAAGGCGGCGGGATTCATGTTGACGATGCGCAAGGTCCGATCGAGCACGCAATTATCCCCGCCGGTGAACGGAATGCCGAAAGGCGCAAAGTTGGCTCCCTGCGGGCATGAGGTCAGCTGCAAGGTCTCTGCATTCGCCGCGGAATCCCGCACGAGGTTCAGCTTCAGGCGCGCGTCGAATTGGCTGGACGGATTCCACAGCGCCGTTCCCCTGACGATGTAGTCCCGCGAGCGCGGAGCGCGCGAATAATCCGAGGGCAGTGCACCCGTAGCGGCGACGGGGTCCGGTTCATTGTAGAAATAACCTGCGCTGGCCGAATACATGGTGGCCAGCCGCAGCTTGACCGTGTCGGATACCGGACCGGAGACGATGAATTCGGCGCGCGGATTGATGGATTCGAAGTCATATTGTGCTCGTGCGATGACCTCGGTCCGGTCGGTGGGATCTGCCGAGCGAAGCGAAATGACGCCGCCGGGGGTACCTTTCCCGTAGAACAGCTCTTGCGGCCCTTTGAGAACTTCAACCTGCGCCAGATCGAACGATCCTGCCGAGAAAGCGAGGCCCTGCGCGAGAAGCAAGCCGTCGAGATTGAGCGAGACCGACTGATCGACACCCGGATCGTTCGAACTCGTCCCGATCCCGCGTATGGAAATCAAAGAGCCGATCGAGAGCAACGAATGGCCGACCACCAGACCGGGAACGAGACTCGGTAGATCCGTTACTTCCGTTACCTGAAGGTTTTGCAACGTCTGCTGCGTGACGGCTGTTTCAGTAACCGGGACATCATGCAGCGACTCCGACCGCTTACGTGCGGTGACGATGATCTCCTCAAGTTCGCGCGGCGCCTGAACGGGCGCCGCCGCGACTTGCTGCGCCCGGACCCTGCTGCCGCAGAGCAGCGCCACCGCGCACACCATCGCCACATAGAGAATCGATTTGGCATGCGTCGTATTCATGTTCCCCCCCCAGGCACCCTACGCGATACTATACAACACTGTTGATAATACTCAAAATGAGCGCGGCTCGGGCCGGGCAAACGCGAACCGCGCCTTCAACCGGCGGTGATGCCGCGGTCGATCGAGATGCATGCGCCGTGATAACTGTGTCCGGCGTCGGATGCCAGGAAGGCAATCATCTCTGCCACATCGTCGACCTCAACCATGCCGCGCAGTCCGCTAAAGCGCTTGATCAGCGCGTAGTCGACGCCTTCGGGCATTTTGAGGGTTGCGGCAATGTTGGTTGCCATGCCGCCCGGCGCCACCGCGTTGAAGCGGATGGGCTTGTGCACGTATTCCATCGCGAGCGCCTTGGTCATGTGATTCAGGCCCGCCTTGGCCGCGCAATAGGCCGCCGCATAGGCCTCGCCCACGAAGGCAGCAGAGGACGTGACGTTGACCACCGCGCCTTGGGCCTGCAACAAATGGGGGATCGCGGCCTGGACTAGAAAGAAGGGCGCGCTCAGGTTCACGGCAAGCGTCCTTTCCCAATCGGCGGCGAGCATTTCGTGCGCGTTGCACAGGACGATGATGCCGGCGACGTTGCACAGCGCATCCAGTCTGCCGAATCCTGCCACGGCGGCCGCAACGGCCGCGGTGCAGTTGTCTCGCCGGGACAAATCCGTCGCATGTATCAGAACCCCCGCCTCGAACGCGCGCAGTTGATTTGCCGTTTCTTCGAGGCCGGCGGCATTGAGATCGACGATGCAGACATCTGCCCCGGCACGGCCGAGTGCGAGCGCCGTGGCGCGGCCCAATCCTGAAGCCGCGCCGGTAACGAGGGCGGCCTTACCGGTCATGTTGCTTGCCGTTGGCATGCTTGTCCTCAATTACTTGAAGGGAAGACCTTTCGTCACGCGCTCCCCCATCTCGAGCACCACGGCTTGCATGACAGATGCCTTGGGCCAGCCGCCGTGGATCGCGTACTGCAGCACGAATTCCTGCATTTCCTGCACTGTTGCGTTGCCGCTCGCCATCGCCGCATAAGTGTGCGTGCGGATGGGAGTGCTCGAAGAGGAATCCGCCACGCCGACCAGGGTCACCCAACGCCGCGCACGCTGATCCAGGCCGGGCCGCATCCACATTTCCCCGAATACGAAATTGAGAATGCCGCACTCGAAATAGGGTGTCACTGGCTGCGGCGGCGGAAATATCATGACGGAAGTGAAATTCGCTGCGCCTTCGCTGAGACGCTGCTGCGGATCCCAAGGTGTCTCTCGAATTGGCGCCCACCCGGCGTGCGGCAATCCCAATTCGCTCGCGGCGCGCGTGGTGGCCGTATCGAGCGTCGCGCCCCGGGACCAGCCGGCGTACACCGCAAGATGCAGCGCTGCCTCGCGCAGCTCGAGCAGCGAAAGTTCGCCGAGCTGCAGGGCGCCGCGGACGTAGCCATCGAGCACCTGCGGCGGGCCGCCGGCGCACGCCGCGGCGGCAATCGAAATGAGATATCGCGACCGCCGGTCGAGTCCCGGACGCGTCCACACCTCCGCGAACACATAATCACGCCATGACGCTTCAAACGGCGTGCCGGGCTCGGGCGCAGGAGCGCCGAGCAATTCAGTCTGCTGGCGTACCCCGGTCCGTGTCCGCGCGGTCGGATCGGTCACAAACCCAAACGCTGACGGCGAATTCCGTCGAAGCGCTCCCGCATCTGCGCAATCCGTTCGGCAGGTGTGATCCGGGCCGCGTCGTGCGGCAGCGCCTCGTCGAGTTGGGCGCGCTTGACGAGTTGCGTGCGAATCGCAGTTGCGACGCTGCCTTGCACATTCCGGTAGGTCAGATTGCCGACTTCGAAGCGCTGCGTATCCACCCAGTTGTGCAGACCCGGATCATCGTGGCAGAGCACGAGCCGTATTTTGCCGTCGGGATCGACCGTGGCGCGGCTCGGCGTGTAGCTCACGGGTCGGTAGAGATAGTCCATGCTGTTGAAGAAGCCCCCCATGTTGGTCACCATCCAGAAGCCGTCGTGATGGTCAAACTCGACAATCAGCGCTTCGTCCGTGCCGAGGCGCCAGCACATATTGGCGACGACACGGCCACGCCGCTGATCGGCGCCCGCATCGCCCGCGGGATCCTCAGGCGGAAAGATATTGACGTTGGCGGGGTTGGTGGACGCCTTGCTGTAGAGATAGGGATGCTCCGGCCAATCGCGCATCAGTCCGGCGACAAAGCGCTCCGCCCAGCCGACGGAGCTGAGAATGTCGGCGGGTGTCGGTACTGGCCGTGGCGAGTCCATGCCGAGGCGGTCGATGCGCAGCTGCGCGGGCTGCTCGTCCCAACGATCGAATCCCTGGCGAATGAAGAGCTTCCTCGTACCGGGCGTGGTTGCCAGCCAGTTGGGCCCGCGCTTCGCTCCACCCAAGTACAGCTCGAAGCTGCCGTCGGCGGCGGCTTCGAGTTGCTGACCGAACAGGTTGGCTTCCGGAATGTCGCCGAACGGCTCATGCAAGCTTCTCGTGTCGGTACCCGGCATCTTGTCGGGGCGCGGACCCTGAACCGTCATGTTCAGAAATCGGGCCGTTCCCCGGTTGCCCGAGATCCGGTACATGGATTCGCCGTCGATCCAGGCCTGATGGTAGGTGAAATCGGCGGCATCGCCGCCCAGCTTGCAGAAAGGCGTGCAGAAGGCATGGATCACCGGATAGCGCGTGTCCTTGGTCTCGAGCGCGAGATCGAAGGCCTGGCCGAGGTTCTGGGTCAGAAAGCGAAAACCATCCGCGCGCTGCAGCGG
The DNA here is from genome assembly GCA_963799885.1 of uncultured Gammaproteobacteria bacterium. GTDB lineage: Bacteria > Pseudomonadota > Gammaproteobacteria > Steroidobacterales > Steroidobacteraceae > Bog-1198. Next base: position 42,694 of record CAWCYX010000017.1, read on the forward strand.
ATTCGCCGGATTGAAATCCTTGAAGACACCGTCACCCGCATCTCGTAGTCGCTCACAGAACCCACGCCAGGCCTGGCGCAGTGCTTCATCGTGTGGACTGTCTCCGAACGCCATTGATGCCTCCGATTCTCAGCGCTTCTCGATGACCAGCCCGAAGCGCTCGCGATAAGGAGCAAACTCGGCGTTCAGCTGGTCGAGGTCCACGCCGATGACGTCGGTCGAATACCGAAACTTGCCATACCGGTCGCCCGGGTTGTTGCGCAGGTAATCCCGCATGGCGGCCTCTGCGGCGGCCGTAAAGGGTACATCGCTGCGCTCATAGAAGCCGCGGACGGTGCCGACCGGGTCGCTGACAAAATCCGGATAGCGAACATGGCGGATGCGCGGGTCGGAGGTGAGCGGATCGCGCAGCGTCGCCTCGAAGCTCGCGCGGCACGCCGCGAGATGCAGTGCGGCGTGCGCCTTCCAGTCCACACGACCGGAGATTCCTTCGACCAGTTCTCCGGTGAGCACGATGCGCGAAGCGATTGCCTGTACCGGGTCGCGATGCGTCCAGATCATGCGCGCATCCGGGTAGGTTTCGAACATCGCCGCCAGGCGCGGTCCGTGGAAACCCTTCAGCACCCAGTATTTCTTCGGGCGGTTGAACTGGCACTGCTGCAGCATCATCTTGTGCAGCCGATACTGGGCGCGCGGGTCGGCGGGTAGGCCGCCGATATTCATCCCCATCGGCACGCGCCACCAGGCCGTCGGCGTCATCACGCGAAAATCGAAGGCCCAGGTGCGCTCGCATTCGGGCAGCCCGTTGCCCAACATGTCGTTGTAAGGGTGACTCACCAGCCACTTCGGAAGTTTCTCGAGGATCTCTCTCCAGTCGGCGTCCGCGCGCGCGAGGCGCGGATCTCCGGGCCGAGCCACGCCGGGCGGTGGCGACGGGTACATGACTTCCCAGAACCGCAGTGCACGCCCGTTCGGATCGACGGACAGCAGCGCGTGCAGCAGTGTCGTCCCGGCACGCGCTTCGCCGGTGGCGAACAACGGTCGTTCGATGCGCTCCTGCGCGATGGGATAGCGCTTGCGGTCCTCGAAAAACTGCAGTCTCGAGGTGAGCAGCCAATGGCATACTTCCGCGGCCGCACGCTGACCCGCGTTGTCCAGGCCCACTCTCTGGATGTGCGACACCGCCGCCTGGAACCGCGAAGGCAGCGATTCGTCGCCGAAATCATCTAGGCCTGTGGAGGACCGTGCGGCCGCGAGCAGTGCTTCGGCATCGAGCACCGGAATCTTCGAATTCATGCGTTTGCGCTCACTAGCCGCAATAGTTCATCCTCGGTTTCCCGCACCTTGGCAGCAGAGCGGGCCGCGAACCGAAGTCCCGCCATGCCGCTGTAGTCGAGAATCTTCGGCACTTGCAGGCCGGCCTCGGCAAAGCCCTTGAACACACGGGCAACCTCTTGCGGTGTGCCGTGCGGCACGAGCGACAGAATGGCCCTCACATCCACTTCAGCCAGCATCGAGACGATTCTTGCGCGCGTCAACAGACCCGGATTGATGTCTTGCATACCCTGCCACTGGTCCCCCAGCGGATGTTTGAAGCCGCGCGCTTTCAGCGCCGCAGCCGGGAATTGCATGACCAGGGACTTGACCAGCGGCGCCTGAAGAATCTCCGCAAGTTCCGCTTCGTCCCCAATCAGACAGATCTGAATCAATGCCGGCACGATGGCCCTCGGGTCACGTCCGGCCTGCTCAGCCGCACCACGCACGACCCGCAACTTGTCCGCATATTCTTCCGGCGTCCAGGCGCCGGCCGGCCACCAGCCGTCCGCATAGCGCCCGGCGATGTTGAGCATGCGCGGACCGTTGGCACCGATCCAGATCTTGGGAAATCGGCCCTCGAACGGTTCCGTGTCGAGGCGTGCTTCGTGAAGCTTGTAAAATCGCCCTGCGAAATTCACCGGGCCGTCGCTATCCCACAGTAGGCGGATGACTTGCAGCGATTCTTCGAAGCGGCTGACGGGCTTGGAAAAGTCGAATCCATAGGGCACCGTGTTCTCGGTCTCGCCGCTCCCCAGACCCAAGATGAATCGCCCCCGGGAAAGATGATCGATGGTGAGCGCGGTCTGCGCCAGCAACGACGGGTGGCGCCGCACGGTGTCCACGACACAGGTTGCAATCGGCACATTCTGGGTGAGCACGGCAACCGCCGCAGCGACCGCGAGTCCGTCCAGATGGCGATGCGGCGATGCGGAAGACGTCGCCAGATCGGTGAATTCGGGCGTCCAGATCGCGTCCGGCCAGAAGCTCACCATGTGATCGGGCAGCCAGATGGAATGATAGCGGCCGCTGTCCAGAACCCTCAGTTGCGATAGGTCCAGGGGGAGCGTGGTGCGAACAAATGCGGCGGGCTGAAGCACGAATCCTCCTATCCCACAACGACGCCGCCGGCGGCACCGAAGACAGGCCGGTCGGTCAATAACGCATCCTGCACGCGCCTGCGCAACCCGGCGGACAGTCCAACCGCCTGCTCGAGGTAGGGCTCGAGACCGCCGAATTCGCTGTCGATCTGTGCGAGCGCCGCATGCAGGTAATCGGGATCGGCCGCGAACAACACGCGGCGGATGTCTGCCGGCATTCTGAGCAACGGGTGCCGGTCGTCGGTCACGCCCAGCGACGTACCGCGGCGGCGCCGGACGAACTCTTCGAAGTTGCCGACTTCGTTGGTGTACACGTAATCCTGCATGCAAGTCTCTGCGCTCACGCCCAGCGCCGCAAACAACATGGCCACCGCAAACCCCGTGCGATCCTTGCCGGCGGAACAGTGCACCACCAGCGGCATGCGGCCCTCCGCCACGCATTCGAAAAGTCCGCGCACGCGCGGCGCCATCCAGCGCGGCAGGCTCCGGTACAGATTCAGCATCGCCGCGCGCATGCCCTCCCCGTCGGGTTGGCTCGACATCGGGCGTCCCGTGACGGTGGGCGCACAGTCGCCGTCGGCCCACGTCAGCGTGGTGACTTGCGGCGTCGGCCAGCGCGTGGGCTCGCGTTCGCGTTCATCGGCGCGCCGCAGATCACAGATGGCGCGCACGCCCAACGCCGACAGCCGTGCGGCATCGGCGGACGTGAAATAACTCAGCACGCCGGCTCGATAGACGCATCCCCAGCGCACAGTGCGGCCATCCGCCGCGGCATGTCCACCGATGTCCCGGAAGTTGCAGCCGCCCTCTAAATGCAGGTAGCGAGTTGGAATCTGCATGAGCACGCCGTGGCGGGACGCCCTAGCGGGACGCGGCGGGGCCTGGATGCACGCTGACCGGTATTCCCGAATAGCGCGCCATGCCGGTCAGTGGATCGACCTCGCGGATGCTGGTCAGCTGATTGACGTTGTGATGCTCATGGCCGTGCGGCACGGACACGACTCCGCGACGCATGCGCGCGTCCAAGCGTGCCGTACCCACGACTTCTCCCTTCGTGGTGCGCACCGTCACGGGCTGACCGTCTTGCACCCCGGCGTGGGCGGCGTCGATGGGGTGCAGCCTCACGTCAAAGATATCTCCGAGGAACAGATATTGCGCGTTCAAGTGGCGCCGCTGGCGACGGGGAGTCAGGTTGAGCGATACCGGCTCACCGGCGGCGGCCAGCTGCGTGCCGCTGAGCGCTGTCAATTGCTCGACCAGAACACGGGGTGCGAGCCGCCAGCCCCCCACCCGTTCGATATGCGCGTCGACCCAACGAGCCGGGATTTCATGCCCCGTTTCGACGTAGCCGCGCTCGGTCAATTCGGCGAACGTACAACGCGCGTGCTCGGTGAGAACCGAGAGCATTGCATCATCGGCGCCGGCGGCTTTGTCGTCGACGGGCACGTAGGCCGGCGTTTCGAGCCCCAAGCGCCGCATGAGTTCCGCCAGGATCCACCAGCTCGCCCGCCGCTCGCCGACGGGATTGACGGCTGCCCGGGTGTATTGCGCATTGACGCGGGGACTCAAGAAATCCCACAGGGCGATGTCCGGACGTTCCAGCTGATCCTTGGTGGGCAGCACATGCGTGGAGAGCGCCGTCGTTTCGTTTTCCACGATCTCCAGAGTCGCAAAAACTTCCAGCCGCTGCAGTGCAGGGCGCAAGGCATGGGCATCCGGGAAAGACCGAATGATGCTGCCCCCCAGGTTCAGCAATGCACGGATATTGCCGGCATTGATCTCATCCGGTAGCGCCGCGCAGGGATACTCGCCGAGGATGCCATTGAGTTCCGGGCGGCTCCTGGGGCCGGGGCCCAGGATGTCGGTCATCACCGGCAAAGGAGCGGCGTCCATCCGGTTGATGAAGCCGGGATGGAACCACACGCCGCCGGGCCGGTTCATCGAATCCGTGATGATCATGAGCACCCACGCCAGCCATTGCGTGAGATTGGCGCCGGCCGACATGGTCACGCCGGTCCCGGTCTCGACCGACAGACGACCCGCCTTACGCACCGACGCGAGCAGCAGGTCCAGTTCGTCAACTGCAACGCCCGCGATGCGGGCAGCGTATTCGCGTTCAAAGGGTGCGACGGCCTGACGCAGCTCATCGCTGTCCTGGGTATGCCGCGCCAATACTTCTCGAGTGGCGCCTTCCAGCAGCAGCTCGCGCACCAGATGCGCCAGGATTGCATAATCGGTACCGGGTTGCGGCGCCATGTGTCGCGAAGCAAAGCGCGCCGTCTCGGTGTGCAGCGGGTCGATCACCCAGACCTCGCCGCGCGCCGCCGTCGCGCGAATCGTCTCGGCGGGGTTGGGCATCGCGACCGTGTGGCCATGCGAGACCATCGGATTGATGCCGATATAGATGACCAGGTTGATGTGATCGTAGTCCGGCCGCGGACTGAAGCCGGTGAAGCCGCCCACCAGGGTCGCGATCAACGACTTCGCAGTGCCATCAATGGTCAGGGGACTGAACCGCGCCGGCGTTTCCAGCGCTGCGTGCAGCACACTGGCCATGCGATAGCCGGCCGCGTCCATACCTAGGCCGCTGCCAAAAAAGATGCCGACTGAGCCGGGACCGTGCCGGTCGATGATGCCGCGCAGGCGCGTGCAGAGGTCGCCCAAACAATGGTCCCAGGACGTTGGCAGCAGAGCGCCTCCGGTCCTGAGCAGCGGATGCTCGAGGCGCCGCGGATCATGGTGCATTTTCGGCAGTGCGCTCCCCTTGGGGCACATATAGCCGCGCGTGACCGGATGCTCGTGGTCGCCCCGCACACGCACGACCTTGTCGCCCTCGATGTCGACCAGTATCCCGCACATGGAGGTGCAGATGCGGCAATAGCTGCGCTCGGTTCGGATTTCGCGCTCAGGCATCGGCACACCTCCGGTCCGGGTCCGTCATTCGGGACACTACCATGCCCGATCCTGCAGTACCTACTCCGCGGGATCCTTGGTTTGGGCGGCCTTTCTGAGTGCCCAATTCCGGCGCACACCTTCAGATATGGCTTTATTGTGGCGCTGGTCTCGTGGTCTCGACAACTTTTCACCGTCCTTGGTGCGCTTTCTGGTCGGCTTTCTACTCCGCTTCTTGCTACCATCCAGCTCGACCATATCATCCTGCAATTGGTCTAATTCTTCGATTTCTTCTTCATCAATACCACCGGCAACGAACTCGTCTTCAGAAGATTCATCTTCCAATTGGATAGGAGATTGGACCTCCGACTCGGAGTCTGACTCAACGGCTGCTGATTTGAGCAACCGGAATCGCTCTCTGTCAGCCATCGGAACTTTGCGCGTGGCAAGTTCGTTCAATCTGGTAAGAATTGGTTCTGGAGGCGCAATTGGTG
>CAWCYX010000018.1:0-404706 GCA_963799885.1 uncultured Gammaproteobacteria bacterium
GATCAAGCCGGCGGATTGTGGCTGCGGGGCGCATTGAATGGGAAGGTCGGCGGGGCCTTCACCTCAACCGCAACTCAGCATGGTGGTCAAGAGGTGACGCTCTTCTCGATCATTACGAACTTGCTGCACTTCGGAATGACGATTGTCGGCCTCCCGTACAGTCATCTGGGGCAGATGTCCCTGGACGAGATCGTCGGGGGCAGCCCTTATGGGGCTTCAACGATCGCGGGAACCGCGGGCGAGCGGATGCCCAGCGCGCTCGAGCTGGCGGGTGGGAGGCATCAAGGCCAATTGATTGCGGACGTCGCGAACCGGCTTTTCGACAAGCGCTAGGTGTTGGTCATGAAAACAAACCTCTCGGACCGGCGTGCCTCGCTAATCGCTCGACGGCGCGCCCCTTTGACGACCGCCACCGATCTGGGTGCCACTGCATCGCGGGACATCGCAGGAGGGATGAACGCCATCCTGGCCGATGTCTTCTCGCTATATCTAAAAACTAAGAATTTCCACTGGCACATGAGCGGACCCCACTTCCGGGAGTACCACCTTTTGCTGGACGAGCAGGCGGATGAACTCTACGCGATGACTGATGCGATTGCGGAGCGGGTGCGAAAAACCGGCGGCAACACCCTGCGCTCGATCGGACATATCACTCGCGTAGCCCGCATCAAGGACAACGATGCGGAGTACGTGGAGCCCATGGATATGCTGGCGGAACTTCGAGAGGACAACCGCACGTTATCTTCACGCCTTCGTGAGATGCACAGCGTGGTCGAAGATCATCATGACATCGCGACGGCGAGTTTGATTGAAAACTGGATCGACGCGGCGGAACGGCGCACCTGGTTCCTCTATGAGTCGGGACGCCGCGCCGACTGACCATTTTACGACATCCCGGGGCGGACCATAGAAAGACATGATGGACTTCGAGGTGACCGGCGGTAGGGTAGGTAGACATCGACAGGATCTACGCGAGAGCAACATGAACGATCAACACGTCGGAAGGGGAAGGGCATTTGTCGGCCCGGTGATGGCAGCAGGTGAGGAGCCGCTATTTGTCCCGGGAGACAAGGTCAGGGTCTGCGAACGATATCCCATCGGTCACTATCGGGTCCCTCGCTATATCCGAGGGAAGCGCGCTGAAGTCGAAGCAGTGATCTTCCCTCGGGCCGTGAATAATGAGGAGGAGGGCTTTGGCCGCAACGCCGGCGGAAAGCGGTACTACTATCGAATCGCGCTCTCGCTGGCAGAGTTGTGGCCGGGCTACACCGGCTCGCCATTCGATGGTGTGCGAATTGAGGTGTTCGAAACCTGGTTGGAAAGGACCTAATTCATGAATTCATCAGTTCACACGCATCAGAATGATGAGGGGAGCAGCGATTACACCCCGGGTTATTACGAGATCCTCGAGCGTTCCCTCGCTGAACTGCTGGTCGAGAAGGGTCTGATCGGCGCCTCGGATATTCGGCGCCAATTGGAGGTACTCGACTCGCGAAACCCGGCCCTCGGAGCGCGAGTGGTCGCCAAGGCGTGGCTCGATAGCGATTTCAAAGCCCGGCTGCTCGCAAACGGCCGAAAAGCCTGCGAGGAGGTTGGTATCACCAGCTACGAGGACACCGAACTTATCGTGCTGGAAAACACGGCAAAGGTGCATCACCTCATGGTCTGCACGCTCTGCTCGTGTTATCCGCGTGCGGTGATGGGGCTGCCCCCAGACTGGTACAAGCTCAAGCCTTATCGAGCCCGAGCGGTTAAGGAGCCGCGAGCTCTGCTGAGGGAATTCGGAACGATCATTCCGGATGATGTGGAGATTCGAGTCAGCGACGCCACCGCGCTGGTACGTTATCTGGTGTTGCCGCGCCGCCCGGTCGGTTCGGACGGATTTACCGAGGAACAACTCGCGGCGCTCGTCACACGTGATGCGATGATCGGCGTAACGGAAATTACCCTGCCACGGCCCGTATAAGGAGCGGATGCATGGACCTACATCCAAACAATGCCGTTGATTGGTTGCCCAACGATTTAGGTGGAGTGCCATCTGATGCGTTTAAACGAATCGATCACCCAATGCAGCCGTGGGAGAAGCGCTGTCACGCCCTGGCCGATGTGCTGGATGCACAAAAGATCATAAGCACAGAGGAGAAACGTCGCGGCGTTGAGGGTCTTGGGGCGGAAAACATTGCGAAGCTCACGTACTATGAACGGTGGACGGTTTGTTTCGCCAATCTTTTGTTTGCCAAGCAAATTGTGACCCCTGACGAATTGGTTCGCAAAATGTCAGAGGTCGCCTCCCGCTTCCCAGGTTGCCAAGCGGCTCCATGAGCGGAAATGGGACGACGGGGGTGATACTGATCGTCGGATTCACGCAAATCGCTGCGGCTTTGTTTGCCACAGTGTACGGCGGTATGACGAGTCCATATCTGCCCCTGTATCTGATGGCATATACGCTGGGAATGCGGCACGCCTTGGATGCCGATCACATTGCCGCGATCGACAACGTCTCTCGGAGCATGTTGAGTCGCGGCGAGCGCCCGACGGGCGTCGGTCTGCTATTCGCATTGGGTCACTCGGCGGTCGTCGGTGCCACGACTCTCTTGGCCGCGGTCGGTGCATCGAAGCTCCAGGGTTCGATGAGCCACCTGCAAACCATTGTCGCGACCCTCTCGTCGGTGCTGGCGGCTGCCATCCTTTTATATCTAGCCCCACGAAATTGGCGTGTGGCTTGCCGGATATTGCGAACCGGCATGGCGCCAAACGACTCCGTACCGGGCTCGAAGCCAGGCGGTCTGGTATCAAGCCTACTTGCCCGATTTTTAACTGCACGCCTTCGAGGCTGGCACATGCTGCTCATCGGAGCGTTGTTTGGACTCGGGTTTGAAACTGCCACCGCGTTGAGCATGATGGCGCTGGTGGGTACGCAGTCAGCGCAGGGATTGAGAGTGGCGAACCTGGCCATATTTCCGGTCTTGTTCACCGCTGGGATGGTGCTCGTCGATGCCTTGGACGGGGTGCTCATGGAGCGTGCGTATGGATGGGCCCTAAAGCGGCCGAGCAGACATCTCATCTACAATTTCGGCGTTACACTAGTCTCCGCATTGTTGGCGCTGTTCATTGGCCTCTTTGAAGCCGCCACGGCCATTAAACAGTTCGTCGCGATCCACGGGAGCGCGATGATCGACTGGGTAGAGGGTCACATGGACGGTATTGGAGCTGCGGTAATCATCGGATTTACAGCGGCCTATGGGGTCGCGGCGCTACGACCAGCTATTAAGGCCTCGCCGGTGGGCGCCAAGACAATGCGTTGACGCCTGCTATTGGTTAATTGGGAGATCTATTTACTGCCTGCTTACGGACGTCAGCATCCCGGGGTGGGTGGATCGGAGGTCAGTTCCCTGTCGTTGCGGGCTGCTGACGGGGGGTCGCCAGTGGTCGCCAGATGCCTGCGGGACTTCTGCGGGAGTCAGTTGTGCTCCGCTGTGCTTCGTCGTGCTCGGGGTGGATTTGCAACGGACATCCCGCGAGCGAGGTTGTTAGAAATCAAATAGATACGTTCGCGAAAACACCAACTTCGAAGGTGCGGCGAGCTTCGAACCAGGTGGTCGGCGGTTCGAATCCGTCCGGGCGCACTAAAATCAATGGTTAGCCGCGATGTTTTTGGGTGCTGTGCTATTGACTCAAATAAATAGCACAATCATTTTCCAGAAGAGTAGGCGATTGTCATCGCGACGAGAACAGGGTGCCGCTCCATCCGGTGCATTCGGCCTTCGATAACTTCGTAAACGCTCGATCAACTGGGATTGAGCCCTGCTCGGCGCACTGACCGCAGCGCCGAATCTGCGTCACCTGCCGTTCATAGGCGAGGGCTCGTTTCAGGTTTCGGCGCAGGAGCTGTCGACCACTCTGCGACACGATCCCGATACCTTGGTCCAATTGTTTTGCCTTTCCTCGTCAGTCTTAATCGGCTGCAGGCACGAATAGGAAAAGACCAGAATCAGCCGATGCGCACTGTTCATCGGAATTGGAGTCCTCAATGAGCGGCGTACAAATCGGACAGAAAACTTATGAGATGCCCCCGCGAGAGGGGACCAGCATCGCGCATTTTCTCACCGTCGCCGACGTCGAACGATCGGCTCGCTACTATGAAAAGGTCTTCGGCGCCCGCATTCTGAGCCTGGGTGACGGCAACGCGCCTGGGTACCTTCAGCTTGCGAATATTTGGATGATTCTGAACATTGGCGGCGGGCCGACCCCGGATAAGCCGACGGTAACGCTCAGCGTCCCCGACCCGAATCACATCAACAGCTTTATGAATTTCCGCGTTGCGGATATTCAAGCTTGCTATGAATTATGGAAAAGTCGAGGAGCGGAGTTCATCACGGAGCCGATCCCGAAGTACGGCGAGACGCGCTGCTATATCCGCGATCCGGACGGATATATTATCGAGGTCGGACAGAGCACAGACCTTACATACGGTTAACGCTGGGCTGGGATGGTCCGTTTTTTTGCCCCCGCGCGACCGATAGAACATATACCGCCGGCATTCACGACCAGCAACGTCCCCAGAATCTTGGCGGCAAAGAGACCCGGGCTCCTGACGTCGACGAACGGGTAGGTGTTGAGCACCAGGAAGCACAGCATCGCGGCTATGCCGCCCGCCGAGATCACCGCCACCCCCGGCGGCAGCGCGGCGCGCAGTGGGCGTGCGCCGCAGATCGGGATCAAGAACATCGCGAGATAGGCGAGCGCGTAGAACTGCGAGCTCGCATCGTTGAGCACGCCGAACGCCTCCGCGGCATGCACGCCTGAAAATCGACCAGCTGGTCAGAGAGTCCTGAAGAATCTCAGCTCGACCACTCGCCCCTAAAGACGGGGAAAATATGGGTGGCGTGAGTACCCCAACACCTTCGTCTAATGGCACCACGAGATCGTGTTTGATTTGATGCTGAGCAAGGTAGCGGATTGCCAATCGAACTGCGTATTTCCGACCACAATCAGACTGGTACTCCGGGGAAGTCCTGTCGTTGCTATGAGCCTTGCGTTTTCCCAGAGGAGGAGTCCTCATGTTGAGACAAACAAGAGTAGCAGCATCATTTGTCATTCTTGCGCTCATGCTCATGCTGGGAGGTACGAGAGATGCTAACGCACGGTCCAAACTACCAGATCCCATCAACGCCGGTGTCGCCGAGAAGCTTTATAGATTGGATTGTGGTCACTCCCTCGCGAACGACGAGTCAGTGTGGACGCCGGGTGAAAACTTCGGACGTAATATCGAATTCTCGTCCACTTGTTGGCTTATAAAGCATGGAAGCGAGTGGCTGCTTTGGGATACCGGTGTTCCGGAAGCTGCGCTCAACGACCCCCAAGGTTGGTCCACTTTACCCAAATTGATCGTCTATCACCTCGACAAGTCACTGAAAGATCAAATAGCCGAAATCGGACTGAAGCCCGACGACATCGGCCGTGTTGCAATATCGCACACACATGGAGACCACATTGGTAACATGGGGTTGTTCCTCAACTCCACCATTGTGATGCAGAGAGCTGAATACAGCTGGATACATTCCGCCAACGGGCCCAACGACAACGTAAATCAATTGATGGCACTCGCGCGTAAGCTCTTGGGCACGCCGAAGAACCTGCAGCTCATCGACGGTGATACCGATGTATTCGGCGATGGGAGCGTGACTTTGGTTTCCACGCCAGGGCACACTCCCGGCCACCAGTCGCTGCTGGTCCATCTTAAGAATTCAGGCTTCATCATGCTGTCCGGCGATGTTGTCCATTTGGAAGAGAATTTCGAGAAGAACATTGTTCCGTCCCTCAATACCAATAGGGCAGAATCAATCGCTTCAATGGAAAAAGTCAGGCAGTTGATCGCTGAGTACAAGGCGACGTTCTTCATCAATCATGACAAAAGCCAAAGCGACAAGCTTAAGCTCCTCCCTGCATTCTACGATTGAGGTTTGCGGGCTGGTCGTAGAACACGCTAGTACGAGTGCACTGTAAACCAACGGCGCCGGTTCACGGTGACAGGATCATATCGGCAGTTCATCAAGAGGCCAAAGATGCAGGTGAGCTTTAATTCGGTACGCCGCTGTTAGAATTGGAGGCGATAATTGAGCGCGGCACAACTCCGGGTAGGAATTTGGTCGTCGGACGCTACCCACTTTTCACCGACTATGACCGCCTTTTCGATCAGAATTCAATGGTGATGACCGATCGCCCAAACGTACCAAGTCCGCGGCAGAAAGAGGAGATCCTCCCATCGGCGGCATGGCGCCCAGATGCTTTTTCGGCGTAGCGACGCCCTCCGATATCGTATTAGTGAGGCCCTCGAGACCGCCATCGCTCCAGAGCCACGTGCCTGCGGTCAGATCGGCCCCGATGGGGCTGCCCTTGCCGTCTGAGCCGTGGCATCCAGCGCATGTTCCGTTGCTGACTTGACCGTGGAATATGCGGGAGCCGATCTCCACCTGCGCGTTGGTCGCGCCCGGGGGAGTCGGTAGCGAGGCGACGTCCTCGCGGCCCGCGTCGGGATGCACTCCCTCAGGCGGCAGAGCCGCAGAGGAGGACGTCGGCTGACCCTTAGATGCCGGCGCGGAGGCGAGCACTGCATTCAACCCACCGTGATAGGTCACGCGCCAGATTCTGCCGTGCAAGTCGTCCGAAATGTAGATGGCGCCGTCGGGCCCTTGCGCGAGTCCGGAGGGACGAAACGCAGCCCGACCCGGCTCTTTGATGGTTCCGGCGAATCCGTCCGCGAAGACGATGAATTTGCCGGATGCCTTGCCATCTTTCATCGGTTGAAACACCACGTTGTATCCGGCTTGGGGGGCCGGTGCGCGGTTCCACGACCCGTGGAAGGCGACGAACGCGCCGTTCCGGTAGACAGCGGGGAGCGCAGGGTTCAATGCGATCAACAAATCGTTGGGCGCCCAATGCGCCGGGAAGAATGCGACGGGCGGAGTCCTCGTGGCGCACAGACCCACCTTCTTGCCGCCATCGCCGCCATATTCAGGCCCAAGAACCAGCTTCTTCTGAAAGCCGTCGAAATAGCATTCCGGCCAACCGTAGTCATGACCTTGTTCGAGTCGAACGATTTCCTCGGCTGGCAGATCTGGGCCGATCTGCACTTTGTAGAACTGCTGCCAGTCCTCCGCGAGTTGATCCCGGCCATGTTGCGTGACGAACAGTCTGCCGTCGGCGTCTATCGCAAAGCCTTCGCCATTGCGAATACCGCTGGCATAGCGATCAGCGGCCGAGAACTTCTGATTGGTCTTGCTCGCGTCATAACGCCACGTGCCTCCGCGGGTTTCCTTCTCGGTGCAGGGCTGAAGGCCCGGCGAGTTCGGCACGCGATTCTTCTCCTCGCACGCATTGGTCGCTGATCCCAGATCGACGAATAAGTTGCCCTTCGCATCGATGATGAAGGGGTGCATCGGATGATCCCCCGTGATCGGGAGGCCTGACACGATGACCTCGCCCTTGTCCGAGGGGACGATCTCGTTCGCGCCCAACGCGTACCGCATGATGCTGTCGTTGACCTCGGCGTATATCGCGTCTTGGTAGAGCGCAATTCCCGTTCCGCCCGCCGCGCCCTCGGCTTTACTTTCGCCGAACCGTTTCACGGCATCAGCCTTACCCGTGTTTTGGGTATCTTTCAAAGCGACGAGAAAACCGCCCGCAGGTACGGGATCCGAGTTGTAGTAGACGCCGCTCCAGGTATTGACATAGACGACGCCCGAGGCCGAGACCACGAGGTGCCTGGCGTGACCGATGCTATCCGCGAAAATACTGGCGCAAAAACCCGGCGCCAACGTGATGCCAGCTTCGGTTTCCGGACAACCCGTAGTGGGGGAAGCGTTCGCCGCTCCGGCTGCTGCCGAGGTCAACAGGCTGGCCGCCCCTATTGCGACCGCCAACGGTCCGTTGTGATTGAACATGGTGCGTGACTCCTTGGTTCGTCGCGGTGCGGCTATTGAGCGAGAGTGCCGGTGTAGTACGGCAGACGCTTCTCGACGTCAGGCTTGCTCTGCAGGCCCATCTCCATCAGGCGCTTGAGGTTCTGCTGCGCCTGCGGGCGGTGCACCGAGCCAAGGAACGCGTCCCACTCGGCGCCGATCTCGATATCAGGCGGCAGGCTCGGGATGTCGACCATTCGCTTGATGTCGGCGATGGCCTGCTTGTCGAATCCGGCGATGCGCCGGGCCAGCACGTCCACGAAATGATCCAGCTCGGCGTCGGGCAGCGCGCGGTTGACGTAGCCGTAGCGTTCCGCCAGATCGCCGGGGATGTCTTCGCCGCTGAGCAGGACTTCCAGCGCGCGGCCGCGCCCGATCAAGCGTGGCAGGCGTGCCATGGGTCCGCCTCCGGGTACCAACGCCGCGCCTACTTCCCATTGAGACAAAATTGCCTTCTCTCTGCTTGCGAAACGTATGTCACTCGCGAGAGATAACTCGCTCCCGACGCCGGTTGCCCGACCTCGAATCGAAACTATAGGATACGACTGGTGCTCGACTAAGACGCACCAACATGTCGGGCAATGGCGGCAGCCCAGTTGGTCCCGGAGCGAGGTTCGTCGTATCCGACAGTGGCGGAACAAGATCGTAGTGCGTCAGGAAGAATCCAGGCACTGTGCTGTCGAACACGACCACCTTTACCTGCGGGTCTCTTTCCAGTTGAGTGATCGCGTCGTTCAGTTGGGGGAGGGTCTCCGGCCCGAAAATGTTGAAAGGTGGAATGTCGAATGTGATGCGCCAGTACGCTGGCGTGAGGCGCTCTATATGGACTTCTTGCCTTGGCGTTGCGGCGCGCTTCACTGTTGACTCAGCGAATGCGTTCCGACCATGCAGAAAGCTTGTGATCGATACTCCGCAGACCAGCCACATGACCAAATTCAGATGACAATTCCGGCGCATAGTTGCCTCCTCATTAAATACCCGTGCCTCTCCGAGAAAACATCAAAACAGGAATTCATGGAAAGACGGATAGAACCAAGGTATCGACCGATACTATGGTGCATAAGTGTTGGATCCCATCGAACGGCGGTGCCGCATTCGAACGTCCACGAATTCGAGGTCAACGTCTTCGGCGCCGTGGCAATGACCAATGCGGTGCTGCCGTCGATGCGCGGGCGACGCCGAGGTCACATCATCGCTTCGATGGTCGGCTACATCGATATGCCCCATGCGGTTCTGGCATGCGCTCGACTCCGTGAGGGACCGCTGGTTTCAATACGGCTTATCTGATCGACAAGGCAGGCAGTTGGCCCACCTCCCGCTATGGTGCCGCGAAGCTTCGGACCAGGGCGGCGACCTCGTCCGCTTTAGTGTCGAGGGCAAAATGCCCAGCCTCGAGCACGTGAACCGATGCCTTGGGCACATCTCGCCGGTATGCCTCCGGCTCCGAGATGTCGAAGGACGGGTCGTGCCGGCCCCAGATCACGAGCAGCCGTGGCTGATTCTTCTGCATCCATGCCTGCCACTTTGGATAGGAGGCAACGTTGGTCCGATAGTCATAGAACAGTTCGGTTTGAATATCTGCTTGCGCCGGTTGGTTCAGGAAAGCAAACTCATCTGTCCAGAGGTCCGGATCGTACGATTCAGTGGCGGGATCCGTCCCTAAGTGGCGCGCTCGTGTGGTCTCGAGAGACAAAAGATTTCTTCTAAGCTCAGCCTCGTGCGCCGCCCGATCGGCCCAGAACTGACGCCGAACCTTCCAGTTCGGACCAAGCCCTTCATTGTGCGAGACCGCATTCTGAACGATGAGGGAACGTATTTGCTCGGGATGTGCAAGGGCGAGGCGAAAGCCCACGGGGCCACCATAGTCTTGCATATACAAGGTGTACTGTTTAATCGCCATCGCCTGCACGAAGTGATCCATCACCGTCGCTATCCGGTCAAACGTGTATTCAAATTCTTTCGGATTCGGCCAATCGCTGTGACCGAACCCCGGATAATCCGGCGCAATCAGATGGAATTGGTCCCCAAGCCGTTGCAGTAGAGGTTCGTACATACGAGACGACGATGGAAGGCCATGCAATAGAAGGATCACCGGCGCGTCCTTGGCTCCCGCCTCGCGATAGAAAATCGAGAGTCCGTCTACCTTGATCGAGTGATAGGAAACTGGCTGTCCCATGGCGTTTGCCTCCGAGTGTGTTGACAGGATGAGCATCAGGAAGAACAGTGGCCAAAGTCGAAGTGTGGCTTTCATTTCATGCCCTCATCCGATAGTCACAAAAGCGGCGTCGCCGGCCAACGATCTCGCTTGTTGTCCGACCTACGAAAAAAAATGCCCCTTCCTCGCGCGCGATTGGGGGGAGTGGGAGAAATCGCGCTCAATTTAAGCGAAGGGGCGAGGCTGGGATGCTCAAAATCGTTCATTGGCCGGATATTCGCTTGCCAAACGAGATCGCGTAGGCAGGTGATCGGAAAAGCAGTACCGGGTCATTGCTCGGAGCTATACCGTCCGCGAGGACCAGAGGATCGAAATTGACGTTCTCGCAGGCGGCGCCATGCTGCGCTACCGCGTCTGATACTGTGAGCGTGCCGGCCACAAAATGTCGCCTGGATTCGGGCCAGGCCAGAGAAGGATTGTCGAGCGGATCTCCTGGTTCGCCGACGTACACCACCATGTCCCAAGACAGATTCCCCTTGTGGACCCGAGCGATCAGACTCTTCTCGAGGAAGTCGTGGGGTGCGGATGCCACCTGAGCTGCGGTCAATTCTTTCACGCCGTCATGTGGCACGAAACGCCACTTCACCGGATGCGCGATACCCTTCGCATCCAGGAACTGAAACGCATGAATGCTGAAGTACGTGGATTGGTAATAGGTCGCAGTTGGTCCATGTAGCCGGGACCACTCCGCGAGTGGACGGGTATCCGGATGACTAGCCATGTAATCATTCAGCTTCTTCGAATCTGGCTTGCCCGTCGTGGGATCAGGACGGGCAGCAACAAGAGCATCATTGAAGGACGCCGGTGTTGCCGCACCAAATATTGGTATGTTGACCATCGTCATGTGCTGGAGCGCTCCTCCAGGTAGACGAAATTCAAGCGCCATGCCGCGTGGAAGTGAGGAGTCGACGTCGGCAACTTCCGGGTTGCCGCCGCCGACTGAAAAGCGCGCCAGAACAGATATTCTCGATCCTGAGAACAGAGCCGACCTGCTGAGGTCTTGGGCGGCCCGCTTCCCAACGAATTCACCCGTTGCGCAGGTTCCCTTGGTATGGTTTCGGCGCAGGCCAGGATGCACTCCAAACGTGCCCTCGAACGATTCGACAAGCTGCGGTGGCTGGACATCGCTGGCTCTACTCGACGCTGGCATCCCGCTCATCAGCAAACCGCCCATAGTCAGTGAAGGACCGAGGAGGCAAATCGCTCGAAAGCAGCAGGTGGCGGCGGTGCCGAGGGCTGCGAGGCCGATGTTATTCTTGCTCACCGCTATCTCCTTCGTCGATTAAACGCTATGCGTGTAGATAACATCAGGAGCAGAGGCGCCGTCGATTGCACGATGGTATCGCATGCGCGCCTCGTGATTACGAGCCGGGATCATGTCTCGCGTGTTCGCCACTGTTTGTCTGGGACCTCGTTGATCGCCAACACAGCAACTCGTCTTGATACACGAGCCATCGGGCGTGAAGTCGTCGATACCAAGGTACGATGGACCAGACTCTGTGTTCTAGTCACATATGTCCCCGTCAATGATGACGTATCGCGACGGGACCATGAACATGAGAGCTCGATGGTTTTCAGCAATGGTGATTGTCTGCGCGACGGTCGCGCAGGCTGACGTAAGAAATCCTTTCGCAGAATTGGGCGTTGAATGGGGAGGGATTCGGAGCGCTTTGAGCGAGAGAGGAGTCGATCTTCACATCGGCTATGTATCCGAAACAGCGAGTAACGTACAGGGAGGCGAGAAGGAACTGTGGCGCTACGCCGATCAATGGAGCATTGCGGCGTTGTTTGATCTGCAAAGAATCTTCGGCATCAACCAGGCGCAGTTTCAGGTCACGGTAACCGACCGAAATGGTCGCAATCTCAGCGTAGACGCTCACCTGGGTTCTCTGCAAGAAGTGCAGGAGATCTATGGTCGTGGACAGACTTGGCATTGGACGCAATTCTCTTACGACCAGAAGTATTTTGACGGACGGCTCGATTGGAAGATCGGACGTCTCGTCAGCGGCGAAGATTTCGCCGATTTCTTATGCGAGTTTACGAATCTTGCCCTCTGCGGACCGCCGCCGGGGAACATAGCAATAAACTATTGGTACAACTGGCCCGTCAGCGAGTGGGGGACCCGGGTTAAGGCATTGTTTAGCGGGTTTGGATATCTCCAGTTCGGTGCGTTTGAATTCAGTCCCAGATATCTACTAACCAAAAATGCTCTGAATCTCGGTGAACCGGGCGGCTCGAGCGGTGTGCTGGCACCATTCGAGATCGGGTGGCAGCCGCATTTCGGCGGCGGGCACGATGGCACATACAAGTTCGGAGGCTGGTACAACTCGTCTCGCGCGTCGGATGTCGTCGAGAACCGCGAGGGGAAGACGTTGCTTCTCGATGGTGGCCAGCCGTATATCCACCCTGGGGAGTATGGCGAGTACGTCAATTTTTTGCAGCGCCTGACGGCTCCCTCTTCTAGCGATCCCAAACGGGGACTAAGCGCCTTTTTCAATGCTACGTTTGCGGATCGACGCACCTCTCGCCTCGACAACCAGATCGCAGCCGGTCTGCTCCTTACTGGACCATTCGCTCCGCGTTATCAAGATGCGATAGGGCTCGCTGTTGGCAGGACGCACGTCAACAGCCGTATAGCGGCGGTGGAATCGCAATTCAACGCATCGAGAGCGGGCAATGTACCGGTGCAGGCGTCGGAGTATGTCTGCGAGATGTTCTACAGTTTTCAGATCGCCCAATGGCTGCAACTGCGACCGGACGTCCAGTACATCTATCAGCCAGGTGGCAACACGCACACCACGAACGATGTGATCGTCGCACTCAGGCTGTCTGTGAATCTTTGAACATGGCACGGCAGGAGAATCATTTGCCATTGCATTGACAACGGTGTCGATCGAAAGCTATGGCCTGCCCTGATCGGCATGCCTCATAGAGGAACCAAGCACGCCGCTCCGCTTCGTCGATCCAGGTTTCGATCAGGCGGCCCGTGGCGATGTCGCCCGTGGCCTCCGGCCCTAGATCGGACGCTGTCATGGGGGGCGGCGCCTGACGGCGGCGCCGCACAGAATCAGGGTCTACGCGGGATTGCCTTGCCGCGGGATTTCCTGTGAGGTCGCTTAGACCGAACGCGAGCCCAGGCCGCCGACCGCGAAGCCAACGGACCGGGTAGGCTGCCGGGGTTACGTGCTCATCGCCCCGAAAAGCCCGCGACAGCGGCTCGAGCGACGGCAACATCCTGTTCGACACTTCCGCCACTTGCCCCTACGGCGCCGACCACTACACCGTCAAGTTTCAGGGGAATTCCGCCGCCAAAGATTACGACCCTGGAGTCATTGGTCGTGTTGAGCCCAAAGCCTTGTTGACCGGGTTGCGTCATGTGGGCGAGGTCTTCAGTCGGCGTATCGAATGCCCGCGCTGTCCAAGCCTTGTTGATTGCGATATCCACGCTGCCTAACCAAGCACCATCCATGCGTACATGAGCTACCAGTCCTCCGCCGGCGTCGGCAACAGCGATGTTATAGGGGACTCCCATTTCGATCGCTTTGCGTTCACCGGAAGCAATGATCTTTCGTGCGTCATCGAGATTTAAGGATACGGCTGCGCGGGTCATGGGAAGCTCCTGTGTTGACGTCTGTGGCGCTATCAGATCACAGGAATCGTTTCTGCTCGATTGCACAATGGTATCGGTTCAAAAAAGTGCACTTGCCTCGCGTAGTGCGAACTCGGTTGCCTCATAGCGCGGACACCGGGTCCGATACCAAAGTGTCGTGATACCAACGTGCACTAGCGAGTTCTCGGCGCCGGCCTAAGACTTCGAGTGTTCCAAGTGTGGTTGCTATAGGAGGCACCGATGAACGCGACAATGAAGACAACGTCGAAAGACAGGACGACGCCGGCTACGAAGTCACCGCAGATCCGACTCAGCAAAGCGTCGCCCACGTACTGGCGGGTTACATTCGATAACCCGCCGTTGAATCTCATGGGTCCAGAATTTGTTTTGAAATTCAGGGAAATCATGTCGGCGATTGAGACCGACGAGAATCTCAGGGTTGTCGTCTTCGACAGCGCGGTCGAAGGGTTCTTTTTGAACCATAGCGATTTCTCCGTGAAAATGGAGGAACTGACGAGCCTGCCTCAAGGGCCTACGGGCTTGGAAGCATGGCCTGACATTCTAGTTCGCATTACGCACGCGCCTGTCGTGTCAATCGCCAAAATCCGGGGTCGGGCAACCGGAAATGGCAGCGAGATCAGTTTGGCTTGTGACATGACTTTCGCCAGTCGAGAAAAGACACTTCTCTCACAGTGGGAGGTTGGCATTGGCATGGTCGCTGGCGGCGGGCCCATGACTCGCCTGCCGCGACTGATCGGCAGGTCACGTGCGTTGGAAGTGCTCATG
Organism: uncultured Gammaproteobacteria bacterium; assembly: GCA_963799885.1. Lineage (GTDB taxonomy): Bacteria > Pseudomonadota > Gammaproteobacteria > Steroidobacterales > Steroidobacteraceae > Bog-1198. Next base: position 14,573 of record CAWCYX010000018.1, read on the forward strand.
AGTTCGGAAGACATCCACGGTGACCTGGCCGAAGCTTATGGATATGTAAATAGATCACTGCCAGACGCCGAACTCGATGCGTTTGTGGATACGCTGGCGACGCGCATAAGTTCATTCGACAAATGGGCGATCGCTAACACAAAGCGCCTGGTGAACGCCGCGAGCTTACCGCCGGATGTCGAAATGGCGGCTGGTTGGGATGCCTGCATGGCCTCCGTTGCGCGCCCCGCAACGCAGGCTAGGATCAAAGCCTTTATGGATATCGGATTTCATAAACCCGGAGACGTGGAAAACCGCATCGGTCACTACCTGGAGAAAGTGAACCGTTGAGTTTTCGAAAGTAGATGAGGCCTGATCGATGCGGGGAGGGAAGCACTTTCCGTTCGATCGGGTACTCGTCCCACACCATGAGACCAACACGCATACGACACCGCACTGCTAGACATCGTAATGCTATGAGTACTGATACAGATTCCTGTTGTGGCAGGCGGAAAGACAGGAAATGCCTACCTCCCACACTGGAGGGTAGCGCGCGAAACGAGACCATTCCGAGCGATTTGGAATATTTAATTCCGCCTGAAGGTGGTGTTAGCGCAATCTCCCTACAATCACAAGGGCACGAGTGGCAGGAATACCTAATCGAAGCCTGGGCTCTGGGCTGCTTCATGATATCGGTTGGAGTGTTCGCGGTGCTACTCGAGGCCTCTTCATCGCCGCTACATTACTGGGTCCCAGACGCCCATCTGCGTCGCGTCATACTGGCGGCTGCTATGGGGATAACAGCCGTGGCGTTAATCTACAGCCCGTGGGGACAAAGATCGGGCGCTCACATGAACCCGGCGGTGACGCTGGCCTTCCTGCACCTGCGCAAGATCACGCTTCGACATGCGCTTGGCTACACAGTTGCACAAGCTGTTGGTGGCATCTTGGGCGTCGTTCTGGTGTGGGCGACCTTCGGCGCGTCTTTCAGTTCGCCTCCCGTCAGCTTTGTGACCACTGTGCCCGGCGAGGGCGCCGAACTCGCTGCATTTTTCGCTGAACTATCCATGTCCGCGCTGTTGATGCTGACGTTACTGGCAAGTACTGCCAGTCGGCGTCTTGCGCCGTACACGGGGATATTTGCCGGGATTCTTATCTTTGCGTTCATCAGCCTAGAAGCGCCGCTATCTGGCATGAGTATCAATCCGGCGCGTAGTTTCGCCTCCGCTGTACCGGCGCATCAGTGGGCGTCATTTTGGATCTATCTTGTGGCGCCAATTCTCGGCATGCAACTGGCCGCAGTTGTTTTTGCCCGGCTGCGGGCGGCGACCCATGCTTCGTGCGCGAAGCTCTATCATTCTTCCACTCAACGCTGCATTCATTGCGGCTTTCAACCTGCTTCTGAAGACTCGCCGTGACAAGGATAGCGAATGAGAACGATGTCGGCACCGGTGACAGATTCCACGCGGATATCGACCAATACCATCGTGCAATCGATTCGATCGCCTGCAGCTGTTGCAATGAACGCCACTGGATTGATCTATAGCACTCAAACGTTTGGAGGCCAGCATGAGCAGTACTCAGGTGCAAAGTGAAGCGACAATCAAGACCCCGACCGCGCAGCCGGCCGAAATGAAAATCGAGGTGGTCGTTATTCCGGTCTCGGACGTGGATCGCGCCAAGCGCTTTTACGCTGATTTGGGTTGGCGGCTGGATCTGGACATCACCGCGGATGACCAGTATCGGGTCATTCAGTTCACGCCTCCGGGTTCCTCATGCTCGATCATCTTTGGTCGGGGAGTCACTACGGCCGCGCCCGGCTCCGCACAGGGCCTGCATCTCATTGTGTCCGACATCGTGGCCGTGCGTGCTCAGCTGCTTGCCCGGGGCATTGAGGTCGGCGAGCCCTTTTACGACGCCGGCGGTCTATTCCACCACGCCAGTCGGGAATCCCTGACCGAAGGCCTGCAACCGCAGCGAAACAGTTACGGTTCTTACGCATCGTTCCGCGATCCGGACGGGAATGCTTGGGTGTTCCAAGAGATTACCGTACGCTTGACGGGAGACCTTGACGGTGGTCCTTTGAGAGCGGTGAGTGGGCTTCAAGCGTCCTTGCGCCGTGCCAAGGCCGCGGCCCATGGCAAGCCGTTGTCTTCATAGGCCGCGGCCGCTCTTAGAATGTCAGCGCCACACAGCAGCGGAGTCGCAACGAGCAGCCTGCGCAATCGACCCAAAGCTTCGATCCGCAGTGATCGCACGCTGGCATACGCACCTAGGATTTGGATGCACCCCGCGCACGGCGCCGGGCCGGGTGCCGTTGAGCGTGTTTGGATTCCGGGACGGCCCCGGAGGCAGGGTACTCAGCCGACGCGTCGGTTCCAGCACCCTCCATGGATTTCTTGAAGGGCATCGGGCGGGTGTCTGCGATCGCCCGGGGGTCAAAGTCGCTGTCCAGCATGACGCCCCAGATCTTGCGCATCTGCATACCGATGTTGCCGGCGTCGTAGAGCGGAAAGACGGCGGCCTCGCGCAGGTATTTCTCAATCGGATGGGTCCGGTCCAGTGAGTTGACGCCCATCGCCTGCATGACACGAAATACGGCTTGGAACAGGGTCTCTCCACAAAATACTTTCGCCATGGCCCCTACCGCATGGCCTTCGGAGTTGTACTGGTCGAGGTAGTGCGCGGCCTTCCAGGAGAAGGCGCGACAGGCCTCGATTTTCATGGCGACCTCGGCCAACAGGTAGCCGACAGCCTGATGATGCAGAATGGGCAAATTGCCGCCCGCCGTAAAGGTCTTTGCCCATTTCAGTACGTATTCATAAGCGGAGCGGGCCACGCCGACGGCTGCTATGGCGGCAACGGGACCTGACCAGGTGAAGGCCTTGCTGATGACCAGGTCGCCGTTTCCCTGCGCAAACAGATTTTCCTCGGGCACCCGGCAGTTCTCGAAGACAATGGAATTGTTCTGACACAGCCGGTGGCCGAGTTTGGAGATAGGTTGCCGGTAGGTCACACCGCGCGTTCCACGGGGCACGAGGACGGCGCTCAGCCCCGTCTTGCCGCCGCGTTGGGTATCGGTCCGGACGATGCAAACATTGACATTCGCACCCTGGAGGTCCCAGCCCCCCGCATTGCACGGCCAATGCTTCGTGCCGTTGAGCACATACTCGCCGCAGCCCTTATCGCGAGTGGCCGTGAGCCCGATCCCCGTCGGATGGGCGCCGGGATGATCGAAATTGGCCGTCCCGCCGGGGGTTCCGGCTGCCTCGCTCACGGTCCAACCGGCAATGAATTCCCCGCGTGGATCGCTAGTGGCATCACCGATCCATTTACGCTTCTGCTCTTCGGTGCCGAACCACGCCACGGGCATGAGCGCCAAGCCATTCACCAGAAGGATGGTGGCGAAGCCGGGATCTACGGCAGTGATCTCTTCGGCGACGATCTGCAGATCCACGTTGCTGACGCCGCCGCCACCGTACTGCTTCGGCAGAAATCCCATGGCGAACCCGAGCTTGTGGCACTCAATGTAGGCTCCCTTGAGGCTTTGGAAGGCTTTTTGGGTGTCGGGTTCCTCATCCGCGGCTTTGACCAGCGGCTGCAGTACCTCGAGCGCAAATTCCCGGGCGTTTCGCTGCAGCCGCTGTTGTGCGCTGCTGAGGGTGAAATCAATGGCCATGGCTGCCCCTGCATGTACCTGCTGAGTGGTGCCGCCGGCTGCGGAAACCGGGGCCGTGCGGAGAAGGGCTTATGCTGGGGGAATAAACCGGAAGCGGCAAGCGTCCCCGCCGCGCTGCATGCATGCCAGGTGTTCGACTTCCGCGCCCATCAATCCGGACAGAAAGCCAATGTCAAAGCGGCACACTTCCGGATACTCCTTCGACAGGTCGTGGTACACGCAATTGCGGCACTCAACGCGCGGCAGCTTCTCGGACCCCGCCGGGGCGAACGTCTTGGCCACGAATCCGGTCTCGTTCATGATCTTTACGATCTCATCGATACGTTCAGCGCGATTCTTGCCGACTAGTCGAGGAATCAGCGCCGCGGAGCGCTTGACGCCCAGGTCGTACATGAACTGCGAAGCCTGCGCTTCACCCACCTGCTCGCGGAGCGTCTCGAACATCAGCTTGGAAAACCAGGAATACTGTTTAGGAAAGAGATTCGCGCCAAGCTCGGTCAGCACATAGACATGCTGCGGGCGCCCGGCGGTTTTGCGCGGGGTCGATTTGCGAACGAAGCCCTGGCCCTCAAGCACAAGGAGGTGTTGATTGACGGCAGTTCGACTCAGGCTGACGGCACTGACCAGCTCTTCCAATGTGCTTCCTGCCTTGTTCTCAAGCAGGTGATTCAGAACCGCCTGCTGACTGGTTCCTGTAATCGCCATCTCTATCTTTCCGCCACCTGAGCACCCTCCAGTAGGGTAGTGCTATTGACAATTTAGTATACACCTAACGTCGCTTTTGACTAACAGTTTGGACATTTGGCAGTTGTCAAACCCTTGGGTGCCGTGCTTGCGAGCCAGTAAATTGCGCAAATTGCGAAAAAAGCGGTTGACAAAGGGCTACTTATAACTATTAATATAGATAAAAGCGATTTAAGTCAGGCTTCGGCCGTCGAAACTAGGTTTAGCTGCTTTAAGAAGGCGATTCGACATGGTCTTCGCAGGCTCCCCGGGTAATGCGCAGCCACTCGAGTGTGAGGTCTCGGGCGCTGCGCGATACAGCGCATGGTTTGCGGCAGAGGCCCAGGCGCAAGGTCTCAGTGCAACCGGAAGCTTTACGTGGCGCTTGGCAACCGATGAAATCAGCTGCTCCGGAGAGCTCTACCGCATCTTCGCTCTCGACAGAACCTTGCCAGTGACCTACTCACTGATCCTGTCCCGGGTTCATCCGGAGGATCTCTTAGCTCTTCGTGTCCGGCTCGAACGCGGGCGCACCGAAGGCGGCGACATCACGCACGAGTTCCGGCTACTTATGCCGGATCACGCGGTCAGCTACGTGCGCATGGCGGTCCGCGCAAGTCGAGATTCACATGGTCGGTGGGAGTGCATCGGAGCGGTCCAGGACGTAACGCAGTACCGCCTTTGTGAGGCGGCACTGCGCGAGGCGAGGGCGGAGCTCGCTTATGCGGCCCGGGTCATGAGCCTCGGGGCACTGTCGGCGTCCATCGCGCATGAAATCAAACAGCCCCTCTCCGGGATTATTACCAATGCGAGTACCTGCCTGCGGATGCTGGCATCAGACCCCCCAGACTTGGCTGGCGCGCGCGAAACCGCGAAACGCACTCTTCGCGACGGCAATCGCGCCTCGGACATCATCACGCGGCTGCGCGCACTGTTCACCAAGAAGACCGTCAGCGGCGAGACGGTGGATTTGAACGAGGTGGCGCAGGAGGCACTTACGGTCGCACTCGGTGATCTTCAACGCCGGCGGGTCACTGTGGTGGCGGAACTTGCTAACGAGGTTCCTATAGTGCGGGGCGATCGCATCCAATTGCACCAAGTCATCCTGAACCTGATTCTCAACGCCGCCGATGCCATGGGTGGCATCGATGATCGAGCCCGACGGCTAGAAATCCGCACGCAACTGGACAGCGCCCATTGCATGGTTTTTTCCGTACAGGATGCCGGGACCGGCATCGGAATTCACGGCGCTCGGCTATTTGAACCGTTCTACACCACCAAGAGTGATGGCATGGGTATCGGTCTGTCTATCAGCCACGACATCATTGCCAGCCACGGCGGACGCCTATGGGCGACTCCGAACGAGGGTCCCGGCGCCACGTTCTCCTTTTCCGTTCCGTGTGCACGACATAAAGCCGGGTCCGCGCGATCCGTCGCTCCGAGCCACCGCGGCCCGGGCGCGCCGAGTCGAGCGTTGTTGGAAGATCCACGCGCGACGAGCTTGGGATTGTGACGACTACGTGCGCCTTGGTGTCGGTGGTTGATGATGATGAATCGGTACGCGAGTCGCTTCCGGACCTGCTGCGGGCGTTGGGCTATAGAGTCCAAGTGTATTCGTCCGCCGAGGAGTTCCTTGCGTCGGAATCATTGAGTGAAACCCAGTGTCTGATCCTCGACATCTTTTTGCAGGGTATGTCGGGGCCGGAGCTCATCAAAGAATTGAGCATTCGACGGGTGGTGGTTGCGGTCATCTTTGTCACCGCCCATGTTGATAACGCTCTTAGATGTAGTCTTATGGAGGAGGGTGCGGTGGAGTGTCTTTTCAAGCCATTCAGCGACAAAGCACTGACTTCCGCGCTCCATGCCGCGTTTCGTGTAGGCCGCCTTAACTAACCCCAAGGGAGAGATGCCATGCAGTCAGCCAGCGTCCAATTAAAGCCCCCGCGATCGTTGCCGGATACACCCAAGGTGTTCATAGTGGACGACGACATTTCCATACGCGAGTCGCTCGAATCATTGGTTCGCTGCGCCGGCTGGCAAACTGAAACTTTCGCCTCTGCAGAGGAGTTCTTGGCCCGTCCGCGCGCCACGGTTCCGAGCTGCCTCATCTTGGATTACATGCTGCCGCAGCTCGACGGTCTTGATCTACAAAAACGGATTGTTGCCGACGCGGTTTGCCTGCCGATCATATTCATCACCTGCTATGGCGATCCGCCGATGGCGGTCCAGGCGATGAAGGCCGGCGCGCTTGAGGTCTTGATCAAGCCGTTTGGGGACGACACACTGTTGTGTGCAGTTCAACAAGGAATCGCGCGCAGCCACGCCGCGCTGCACCGGGAGAGTGAGCTTCGGCGGTTGCGGAACTGTTATGCCACGCTGAGTCGACGCGAACGCCAGGTCATGTGCTTGGTGGTGGCCGGTCGTTTGAATAAACAGATCGGCGGCGAGTTACGGCTTAGCGAGATTACAGTGAAGGCGCATCGCGGACGGGTCATGAGAAAAATGAAAGCCGATTCTCTCGCAGATCTCGTCAATATGGCGATCAAACTGGGTCTTGAGTCTCTGCCGGAACCGTAGGCGAGCGGGATATTTCGGCTGCAGTAGTTTTAGAAACAACTAACGACACCTTGGTGTAATGGATTGAGGGTACGGCCCATGCTGAGATCAGCCACCGTAACCCTACCAATCCAAGGAGTGACCCATGGCTTCTGTACAGAAAGTAGCAATCGTGACAGGTGCGTCCAAAGGCATCGGTGCCGGCCTCGTGACGGCATTCCTGGACCGCGGATATGGCGTCATCGCGAACTCCCGGAATATCGCGAAAGACAATCCGTTTCCCAAGTCCGACCACCTTGCACTGGTCGAAGGAGACATTGCCGACTCAAGTACGTCCGCCCGAATCGCGGAAACCGCCTTGTCGCGTTTTGGCCGGGTTGACGTCCTTGCCAATAATGCAGGTATTTATTTCTCGAAGGGGTTTACCGACTATACCGTCGCGGATCTGCGGTCTCTGGTCTCAGTGAACATAGAAGGCTTCTTCTTCATCACACAGCTCGTAATCAAGCAGCTGGTGGCCCAGAAGTCTGGCGGCAGTATTGTCAATATTACCTCGACGCTCGCGGAACATCCGATCGCAGGGGCGAATTCCTCGGTGCCAATGATTACGAAGGGCGGATTGGAGGCCGTTACGCGCAGCCTTGCAATCGAGTATGTGGATCAGGGGATCCGCGTGAACGCGGTCGCACCAGGTATTGTGGATACACCAATGCACAAGGACGATCCTCGGGAGTTCCTAAAGACGCTGCAGCCGATGGGACAGCTCTCTTCGGTCGGCGATATTGTCAATGCGGTGCTGTATCTGACCGATGCAGGACAGGTCACCGGTGAGGTGCTGCGCGTGGATGGTGGTTCACACGTTGGCAAATGGTAATGTGCGAGCCACCGAGTGCCAAGGATGCCAGCGCCAAGCCAAATTGCGACGACCTGTCGGCGAACAAGGTAAACTGCCTCCTCAATAGCGCGCTGGGTACAGCGGGGAGGTGGCACCTTGCCGCAGTCTGGGGCAGTGGTCTACGTGGTGGACGATGATATCTCCATCCGCGAAGCCATGACGGGTCTGCTTGAGACGTTGAATCTTGCCGTGATCAGCTTCGAATCGGCGGAGTCATTTCTCGGGCACAAGCGAGTCGACACTGCAGCTTGTCTGATCCTGGATCTTGAGCTTCCGGAGATGAATGGGCTCGAATTGCAGACGCGTCTCGCTCAGACCGCGGATCTACCCATTATTTTTATCACCGGTCACGGAGACATTCCTTCAAGCGTGCGCGCCATGAAGGGCGGCGCAATGGAGTTTCTGACAAAGCCAGTAGATCATAAGGTTCTGACGGCGGCAATTCGTGCGGCATTAGAGGTCAATCGCGGTACTCGGGCGCGCCAGGAGGACATGGCTAGCTTGCGCAATAGACTGTTACTCTTAACCCCCCGGGAGAGCGAGGTGTTGCCACTGTTGGTGATGGGCTACCTCAACAAGCAAGTCGCCGCGATGCTCGGTATTTCCGAGGTCACCGTGCAGATTCACAGAGGGCGAATCATGCGCAAAATGGCGGCGACATCCTTTGCTGATCTCGTGCGAATGTGTGGCCTGATCGGGATTCCAGATCGTGCTATCACTCCATCGTCAGGTGTGCCAGCCGACAATTGACGGGCATTACTTCGCGGTCATAATGGCCTTGAGTAACTCGGAACTGTCGACCGACTTCATAAAGGCCCGGTGGGCGCCCGCGGCCAAGGCGCTGCTTAGGATTGAGGGCTCCATACGCGCAGTCACAATGATGACTCGGAGATCAGGTCGAATCGCATGAGCGGCACGTAACAAATCGATTCCGCTCATTCCTGGGAGCCCAAAGTCTGTAATCAGACAGTCGATATCGACAAGGCGACCAGATTGCATGAAGTCTTCGCCTGATAGGTATGACAGCACTTCGTAACCGACGGACAGGAATAGCCCTTCTAGAGATTCCCGGAAGCTCTCATCATCTTCGACAACGGCTACGCGAAAGATACTCAACCGTGCGTCTCCTAAGTCCGCGTAACTGCCGCTGACCCAGGGACTGGGCAGGAGACAATTCTCGGTTTCTTTTTCCATCCAGACAAAAGAAAGCAACTCGAAGGCGATTGAAATCAGATTGTCACCGATTTCGAGCGCCCCGCGCATCATAGGAACCTGTGATATGTTTTTTCCTGGCTGTGGCTTATGTTAACGGGTAACGAGGACATGCATCCGCAGCCTGACGGGGAAATGAGTCTTTACGATGACCACAGGGGATCGATATGATTCCACAGGGCAGGGGCGTCTCGGCGCATAGGCCATCAACGCCGGCAGATGCGAAGCCAGTAGTCTATGTAGTGGACGACGACATTTCCATGCGCGAGTCATTGGAATGGCTCATCGGAGCCGCCGGCTTTCGGTGCGAAATGTTTGCGTGCGGGGAGGAGTTCCTGCGCCATCAGCGCGAGCACCGCGCTAGCTGCGTGTTGCTAGACTATACGCTCCCGGATCTCAACGGTCTGGAGATTCAGGAGCGTATCGCGGGCGAACGCCCACACATGTCCATCATCTTCATTACGGGTCACGGCGATGTGCCGACGACCGTAAAAGCCATGAAGGCAGGCGCTGTCGAGTTCCTAACGAAGCCCTTCAACGTCCAAGTCCTCCTCGGCGCTATCAAAAATGCCATTGAGCGCAGTCATTCTGCGTTGCAGCGCGAGGCGCACGTGTCTGCAATCCAAGCCCGCTACCTATCACTGAGTATGCGTGAGCGGGAGGTCATGGATTTGGTTGTTCGTGGCCTTTTGAACAAGCAAGTCGCTGCGGAGCTCAGCATTAGTGAAATCACGGTGAAGGCCCATCGGGGTCGCGCGATGAGGAAAATGCGGGCGGACTCTCTCGCGGCACTGGTCAAAATGGCCGCTAGTCGTGAGCACAACGTACCCCTATCGGGTTGATGTGCCCGCGGGCTGAACTGCAGATTTGAGGGCTTTAGGCCGATCAATCGGCGATCTCGAGAATCACCTCGAGCTCGACGCACAGGCCGAGCGGCAATGAGTGCATGCCCAACACCAGGCGAGTCGATACTTTATCGGTCCCAAACACGGCGGCTAGCAATTCGGAGGCACCATCGGCGACTCGAGGATGCTCTCGAAAACTCTCCGTGGTCACGAGCGAAACGCCAAGCCGAATGACCCGCTTGACTCGATTCAGAGACTTCAAGTGTGCCTTTGCAAGCGCTAGAGCGTTCAGCGCGGCCAACCGCGCCGCATCTCGTCCGTCATCGATATTCAGGTTGTCGCCGATGCGTCCGTAAAACCGGGAAGCGCCATTGTCGATTGGCAGGGTGCCGCTGAGAAACAGCAGGGCGCCGCTCTGCACGCTTTCCACATAGGCACCCAGTGGCTTCGGCGGCGGCGGTAGGGCAATTTGAAGATCCTTAAGGCGCTGCTCGGCATGTGTAGACTGTGCGGTGTTGCTCATCCGTCGTTCTCCTGATGGATCTATGCGCGGGAGGGGTGAAAATTCGAGGTACCGTCACCGACTATTTTCTGCAACGACGGCTCGCGCGCCCTGTCGAGCTCCGCGGCGAGCGCCAACACTAGTTCTGCCGCGGGAAGTTCCCGTGCAAGAGGCGCTCCCTGTCCGGCCCACTGCGCCCCGTATCCGGTATCGTGCGCAAGTTTGGCCGCCGCGTTGAGTGCTTTACCGGCATCGTAGGCAATTGGGTAGACGGGAATTTGATGCATTGGAATACCGAAGCCCAACGCAGTGAAAGCGTTACGCAGAGACCGCGCCGGGCGTCCGGAAATGGCCCATGTCATTACGGTATGATTCGCGGCATCGCTGGCGAGGGCTTCTCGGTAACCTGTGTCCGCATCCGACTCGGGACAGGCAATGAAGGCTGTACCGAGCTGCGCAGCACTGGCACCCAGGCGAAGGGCAGAGGCGATTCCGGCGCCATCCATGATGCCCCCCGTCGCGATGACGGGGATTCCCAGTATTCTTACGAGAAGCCGGGTCAAAGCTAGCGTTCCTAGACAATTGTCTTCGGCGTAGGGGTCAAAAACACCCCGATGGCCACCGGCCTCGTAGCCTTGTGCCACGACCGCATGCACGCCGGACTCTGCCGCCGCCGTTCCCTCAGTCAAGTTGGTGGCGGTGGCAAGCAATATGATGCCGGCTTCACGTAACGCACGAATCCGATCAGTGGGCGGTAGGCCAAAATGGAAGCTCACCACGCGTGGCTTCTCCGCCAGGAGCACCGCCAGAATGTCATCGTCGATGACAAAGCTGCGGTAGATCTCCTTCAGGCGCACAGGGGGCTGTGCATTGAAGCGGACGAAGTGCGGGCGCAACCGCTCGAGCCACGCGGCCTCCAAAGCGTAGTCCGCTGTCGCGGGCTGATGGCAGAAGACATTGACGTTGAAGGAGCGGTCGGAGCGTTCGCGAACCTGTGCGATCATGGCTCGTGTGCCTTCAGGGCCGGTCGCGCCGACGCCAATGGAACCCAGTGCTCCCGCGTTGGAGACGGCGGCCGCCATCGATGGCGTCGAAATACCGGCCATCGGGGCTTGAACGATCGGCAAGTCAATACCGAGCAGCTTGAGGAATGTCATTGGCGAATCGGTGCCCACAGAGGGCCGAGCGCAACACTTTGCATTGGATCTCCGTATTGAGGGCAGCTACCTATCGCCCCGTATTATTCGGCCGCGATGGCGCTCTTTGTCGATCGGACCTTAGTATTGACTTCGCGGGGTTGAAACCCATCGATGCCCGCCTGAGGCGAGGCAGGTCCGATACCTTGGTGCAATCGCCTCCAGTGGAGGTCTTTGCTGTGATCCCACGAGGCAGTCGCGTGTTACCCAACTCAAGGAATTACACATGAGCACCCCTAAATCGCACCCGATCGACATGGCACTTGAGGTCGTGGTTATCCCGGTGGCGGACGTTGACCGCGCGATGCGCTTTTACGGCGGCCTAGGATGGAGGCTCGATGCAGATATCTCGAACGGCGACGATTTTCGACTCGTCCAATTCACCCCGCCGGGTTCGGCCTGCTCGATCCATTTTGGCAAGGGGGTGACACCCGCGGCGCCAGGATCGGAAGGTGGGTTGTATCTTGTCGCGTCCGATATTCAGGCCGCACGCAAAGAACTGGCAGATTGCGGCGTCGATGTGAGCGAGATCTTCCATCGTTCGCCCGGCAAGGAGATGTTGCTCGGGCCGGATCCGCAGCGGCACAGTTATGCTTCGTTTGTCTCGTTCAGCGATCCCGACGGTAACGCGTGGCTGGTGCAGGAGGTGACTGTGCGGTTGCCTGGCCGCTTGGAAATGGAAGTCACGGCCTTTAAGTCCGCGACGGTACTGGCGAGCGCGCTGCGCCGCGCTGCGGCAGCGCACGGGGAACACGAGAAGCAGACCGGCCAACAAGATTCGAACTGGCCGGACTGGTATGCGCAGTACATGGTCGACGAGCAAGCGAATGGGCCGGTGACCTTATGACCCGGGCAACGCTTCACCGAACGATTGCCAAGCAAGGGACCGACTTAAGGGTCTGATTGTGGAGCAGCGCCGGCGGCGCGTCCCATCGCTCGCATCGCGTCCTACGCGGGACTTCGTCGGTGTCTCTAGGCCGCGGCATCATCCAAGGCGTCTGGCGATACCATCGTGCAATCGATTCTCGCGGACTTTTCGAGTCTGATACATCCCGTCATCTCGGAGCGACTCATCGGCTTCATCAGGTACCAGGCGTATGGCGATATCCACAGAGTCAGTTTTTGAAACGCACCGCCGGCAGGCGTTTCCCGTTCTGGCGCCCTCTGAGGTTGAGCGGTTGCTTCGCTTTGGTCAGACGCGCTGCTTTGGAGACGGGGGGTACCTCCTTCGAACTGGCGAGATTGCCTTCGGCATGTTTGTCATCATCTCCGGCCACGTGGTAGTCGCGCCGCGCGACGCTGCGGTCGATCGCGGGCCGATTTTCGTGCATGGTCCCGGTGGGTTCGTCGGGGAGCTGGCGCAGTTCTCAGGCCACCCGGCGCTGGTTGAGGCACAGGCCAAGGGGGCGGTTGAAGCGCTCATCCTGGCGCCCCAATCGCTCCGCACTGTCTTGCTGGAGGAGGCCGATCTCGGTGAGCGGATCATGCGCGCACTGCTTTTGCGAAGAGTAGGTCTTCTTCAAGAGGGTATTGGCGGACCAGTGATTGTCGGGCGAGCGGCAAATCGGAATGTTCTGCGGCTCGAAGGCTTCCTCGCGAGCAATGGGCATCCGTACCAGCGGTTCGACCCCGACACCGATCAAGCGGCGCACACCATGATCGAGCGTTTTGGCCTGACCGATGCCGAGTTGCCGGTTGTGCTCAGCCCGAACGGGGAAGTACTGCGAAATCCAAGCGAATTGAGCCTCGCGCAGTGCCTTGGCATGGTCCGGGCGATTGATGAGGCGCACATATACGATGTGGCGATTGTCGGGGCGGGGCCCGCCGGACTGGCGGCAGCGGTGTACGCGGGGTCGGAAGGTTTGGCCGCGATTGTGATTGAGGGCCGAAGTTTCGGCGGACAAGCCGGCGCTTCCTCGCGCATTGAGAACTACTTGGGGTTCCCTGCTGGCATTTCCGGGCAGGTGCTCATGACTCGCGCCTATAACCAAGCTCAGAAATTTGGTGTCGAGATGGCCATACCAAGCGAAGCTGTGCGCTTGCAGCGCCTCGCGCCCGACCAACCGCTCGTGGTTCATTTGGCGAACGATGAACGGGTCAGGGCGCGCACCGTTGTGATCGCGACCGGGGCGCGATACCGGCGGCTCACAGCGGACTGTCTTGCGGACTTCGAAGGAACATCAGTCCATTATTGGGCATCACCCGTGGAAGGCCGTCTTTGTCACGGCCTCGAAGTCGCGTTAGTCGGCGCTGGGAACTCGGCCGGTCAAGCAGCCGTGTTTCTTGCAACACAGGCCGCCAAGGTATGGCTCCTTGCGCGCGGGGGTAGTTTACGCGCCAGCATGTCGAACTATCTCGTGGAGCGAATCGCGGCGCAGCCCAATATTCAGGTCCTGCTCGAGACCCATCTGAGTGCCTTGGAAGGCCACGATGGAGTTCTCGAGTCGATCAGATGGCGCGATCCATCGGGAACGGAAACCAGCATGCCCGTCCGTCATCTGTTTGTCTACATCGGTGCGGATCCCAATACCGACTGGCTCGCTGCATCTGGGCTTGTCCGCGACGGTAATGGCTTCGTGCAAACCGAAGGAGGCTGCACCGCGGGCCAATGGGCCTTCGAGTCGAGCATACCCGGCGTATTCGCCATCGGAGATGTGCGCTCAGGCTCCACGAAACGACTGGCCGCCTCCGTGGGCGAGGGGGCACAGGTAATCGCGACGATCCATCGTTATCTGGGTCGTGCGGCCAACTATCCCGCCACTACTGAGCAGGTCAGGAGCCTTTGATGTCAGCCAAATGTTCTCATCTCGGATCGGTCGCGCAAGTCGCACCAAGTGCCTTGGGGTGCGAAGAGTGCCTGCGGATGGGGGCGCGGTGGGTGCACCTTCGACTCTGTCGCGTTTGCGGGCATGTCGGTTGTTGTGACGATTCGCCGAACCGGCATGCGTCCAAGCACTTTCATAAGACCCGACATCCGATTATCGAGGGGTACGATCCACCAGAGGGGTGGGGATGGTGTTATGTGGACGAAGTGATGATCGATCTTACGGGCAGCAAGACGCCGCACAACGGACCGATTCCGCGTTACGTCTGAACCCAGCCATTACTCTCGCTTTCCTGCGTCTTGGGGATATCTATCCACAGGGTGCCTTGCCTTCGTCATCGCGCAGACGGTCGGCGGAACGCCGCTCTCGCCACGGACGCTAGAAGTGTGCGCTAAGCGTTATGCCGTAGGTCGTCGGTGGCGCAGGGGCACACGAATCGTTCAGGGCCGATGCTGTCTCGAACGCGCAATATTGGGTTCGCGTCAGATTTCTCCCCCATAGCCGAACACCCCACGCATTATTGGCGGTCCTCCAATCGACGGATGCATTCAATACATCGTAACTCGATTGGCGTAGACGGTTGTCCGGGTCCCAGGCAAAGCCGCCGTTGTAATAGTCGCTGATGACGAATTCGAGATTACCACCGGGCGCCGACACACGATAGGCTGCGCTGACGGCAACGGTCTCTTTTGGAGTTCGCACCGTATCGAAATCGGTTGCGTTGCCCACGTTCTGCGTATTACCCCCGACGGGTATGCCGCCCGGGCCGAGCGTGGGGCTAAAGAACTGCGCATTGTCAAAATTCGCGTAATGGCCGCTCATCCACTCAAAGCCGCCGCGCAGGCTGAGCGCATCGATGGGCAGAAACTCGAAGTCGACATCTACTCCCTTCATTTTCGCGGCTGCCGCATTCATCAACTCGACTGTTCCGGTGACAACCTCTTGAACTTGAATATCTTTGTAGTCGTAACAAAACGCCGCTGCGTTGAGGCGCATGCGATGATCGTCAAATTCCGCTTTGACGCCCAGCTCATACGCGTCCAGAGTTTCCGGATGAACTGGCGCTGCGCCATAAGTCACCAAGTTGTAAGTGCCGCTCTTGAAGCCTCGATCGTCAGAGATGTAGGCCATGATATCGGGAGTGAATTGATGATCGAGGGCAACTCTCCAGGTGAGCTTACCCCACGACGTGCTCTGCGACGCAGTGCCGAGCGCAACCGTCTCCGGGCCGGCCAGACCAAGCGTCGATCCGGTAACAGCCCGCTGGTCCTCCGTGTAACGCGCACCTAGCGTCAGGTGCGTGCCGGTTGCAATTTGCGGGGTCGCTTGCCCGAATGCCGCGTAGGATTTTGATTTCTGAACGCTCCGGATCTGTGTTCCGTTCAATGGCGACGCAAACAGACCCATCAGACTCACTGGGTCATAGTCTGATCGGTCGTTGAAATAATAAAGGCCGGCAATCCAGGGAAGCAACGCGGCATCCGTTGACAGCAAGTGTAATTCCTCAGTGATCGTTTTGTCGTGCTGCTCGGAGTTCACCCCCACCACCTCAAGCGGTGTCGCATCCTGGTCGAGCAGCTCAGTCCCGTTCACATATCGCCACGAGGCGATGTTTACTAATCGGGCGACGGGCAGATCCTGTTCCGCAGTCACACTCAACCCCGTTTGCCAAACATTCGATAAATCGTTCGGGTCGTCGTACGTATTGTAAAAACCGTTGTAGCGAGTAACTCCGTCTATTCCGACGCCAGGCGGAACGACATGCCAACCCACCCCGTCCTCGTTGCGCGCGCGGTTGTAGTCCGCAGCAATGATGATTCGCGTGCCGTCCTCGGGAGTCCAAAGCAGTTTCGAGCGTGCACCAAAGTCGTGGCGCGTAAAGGTTGGTTGACCGGTGGCCAGATCGCTACCCCAGCCATCGGCTTGGTTTATTCCGTAGGCCGCCAGATTCACCGCAACACTCTCGCCAAGGCCGGTCGTCCCATAAAACGACGCGTTGCTCGTGGCGTAGTTGCCGTAGCCGACTTGTATGTCGGCCAAAGGGGTGAACGACGGATCCTTCGTGATGATCTGGATGACGCCGCCGGTCGCATTGCGGCCGAACAGCGTGCCTTGCGGACCTTTCAGGACTTCGATTCGATCAACGTTATTAAGTTCGAACAGCGAGGCATTGATGCTGCTTAAGTAAACGCCGTCGACGTAGGTTGCAACCGACGCTTCAGCGCCGATGGTCGCGGTAGTCGTTCCGATACCGCGGATGAATGGCGTCGCTGAACTTCCGGTTTGTGTGTAGGAGAGACCAGGCATTGCCAGCGACAAGGATGGTGTATCGGTGACACCCGCGTTGATAAGCTCGGTCCCCGAAGCGACCGTCACGGTCAGAGGAACCTTCTGAAGATTTTCCGAGCGACGTTGTGCAGTTACGACGGTTTCCTCCAGTGTCGCCTGGTCCTCCTTTGTCGCGGAGCCGTCTGTGGGATCGGCGTAAACAATTGATGCGATGAAAATTGAGGATACCGAGAAGATCACAGCGCGGCGCGCACAGGAGTTCAGCACGGTTTCCCCTCCGAGAACGGTTCTCGTGCTTGATGCGTCGCAAGAAAACCACAGATTCACACAAAGTATAAAGCAGACGATGGCAGCATTGACAATTCAAAAATCGCTGAACGTGCGCCGATGACCTACCCATGCATCTGATATTCTGGCGAACAGACTTCGTGGGTCTCCCGGAAGCTCGGCATGAATTGAGTACTGGGCGTTCGCGATTGGACTTCGATAGGGGTGTGCAATGACGGGATCCTCGAATGTCGACGCCCGCGGCGACGGCGGCGATCCAGAACTGCTATGGGAGGACGGCGAGCGCCGGTTCTCCCGCATCTGGCGCGGCGGCGCGGACGGGGAACGGCAGGGATACATCGCTGTGCAGCCGGCACGGGAGCAGCGCAACGATGCCAGTGCCGCGCGTCTGGCACACGAATTTGCGTTGCGAGACGAACTTGATGCGGCGTGGGCGTTACGGCCGCTGGCCCACATGCGCGACAGTGGCGTGCCGACGCTCCTCGCCGAGAACTGCGACGGCCGGCCGCTCGATCGCGCGTTTGCGGTTCCTCTCGAGAGCAAGCGATTCCTGCGCGTGGGGGCGGCCGTGGCGAAGGCGATGGCGCGCATGCATGCCTGCGACATCGTGCACAAGGACATCAAAGCGGTAAACATTCTCGTGGACGCCGCCACCGACCGGGCGTGGCTGACGGGCTTTGGTGTCGCGACGCGCCTGCCGCGCGAGCGGCAGAGACCCGAGCCGCCAGAATTCATCGCGGGAACGCTCTCGCATATGGCGCCGGAGCAGACCGGGCGGATGAACCGCTCGATCGACTCGCGTAGCGACTTATATGCGCTTGGTGTGACGCTCTACCACTTGCTGACGGGCGCCTTGCCCTTCAGTGCGTCGGATCCTATGGAGTGGGTGCACTGCCATATCGCGCGCCGGCCAGAGTCCCCCGCTACCCGTATCGCGAATGTCGAGCCGCAAATCGCTGCGATCGTCATGAAGTTACTGGCAAAGATGCCGGAGGAACGGTACCAAACGGCCACGGGCGTGGAACACGAC
Organism: uncultured Gammaproteobacteria bacterium; assembly: GCA_963799885.1. Classification (GTDB taxonomy): domain Bacteria; phylum Pseudomonadota; class Gammaproteobacteria; order Steroidobacterales; family Steroidobacteraceae; genus Bog-1198. The sequence continues at coordinate 32,592 of CAWCYX010000018.1, forward strand.
CTACGCTGCTGTCTGGCCGCGCTTGAAGTTCGTGGTGAGATCAGCGCGTTCGCGCTCGGGGAGCGCGACCGCACCGATCGGCTGCTGATCCCTGAGCGTCTTTACGGGCGCCGAGACGACATCGATGCGCTGGTCTCAGCCTTCGATCTGGTGCTAAAGGACGGCCGCCCGCGGTTCGTACTGGTAAGCGGGCTTCCCGGAATCGGTAAGTCCTCCGTCGTCAACGAATTGCACAAGGTGCTTGTGCCGGCGCGTGGCCTTTTTGCCTCCGGCAAATTCGACCAGCTGAGCCGCGACGTCCCGTATGCGACTCTCGCTCTGGCGATGCGCGATTTGATACGTCCGCTGCTGCTCAAGCCCGAGATCGAGCTGGCGGCTTGGCGCGCCGCGATCCGGCGCGCGTTGGAGTTCAACGGCGCCATCCTGCTGGACCTCATTCCTGAGCTGCGGCACGTGCTCGGCGAACTGCCGCCTGCTCCGGATTTGCCGCCGCCCGCTGCGCGTGCCCGCTTCCAGCGGGCGCTGCGGCGCCTCATCGGCGTATTCGCCCGGCCCGAGCATCCACTGTCGTTGTTTCTGGACGACCTCCAATGGCTCGATGGGGCCACGCTTGAATTCCTCGATGAGTTGGTTCTGCAGTCAGACGTGCAGCACCTGCTGCTGGTGGGAGCGTATCGGGATAACGAGGTCGACGACGCGCACCCGCTGAGGCGCAAGCTCGACGCGCTGCGTCACGCCGGGGCCGATGTGCGCGAGGTCGTCCTCGGGCCGCTGCGGGAAAAGGATCTGGCGCACCTGATTGAGGACACGCTGTATTGCGCCAAGTCCGACGCGACGTCACTGGCGCGATTAATACATACAAAGACCGGCGGTAACCCGTTCTTCGCCAATCAGTTCCTGCAGGAACTGGCCGACGAGCGGGCCGTGCACTTTCATCCCACTTCGGGCCAATGGCGATGGGACACCGGTGACATCGAAGCGAAAGGCTACACCGAGAACGTTGTTGATCTCATGGTCGGCAAGCTGACCCGCTGGCCGCAGGAGACTCGACAAGCCTTGAAGGAACTCGCCTGCCTCGGCAACCAGGCGAAAGCGTCCACGCTCGTGATCGTCCATGAATCATCGCCGGAGCAGATGGAGGCCGATCTGTGGGAGGCGATGCGCGCCGAGCTTGTCGTGCGGGCAGGCGATACGATTCGCTTCGCGCACGACCGCGTCCAGGAGGCCGCCTATGCGCTGGTACCCGCGCCGGAGCGAGCGCGAGAGCATTTACGGATCGGACGTCTGCTGCTGGCACGCCTCGGGAATGAGGATCGCGATGAAGCGCTCTTCGATATCGTCGGCCAGCTCAATCGTGGGGCGGCGCTGATCGAGTCGGAGGACGAGCGCGAGGCCGTGACCGATCTCCACCTCGCTGCGGCACTGCGCGCTAAGACCGCGGTGGCCTACGCCTCGGCGCTCAACTACGCGGCCTCCGGTGCGGGCCTTCTGCCAGTGGACGCCTGGCAGCGACGCCACGATTTGGCTTTCGGCCTAGAAATCCTTCGCGCCGAATGCGAATTCCTCACCGGGCAGATGGCCGCGTCGCGAGAGCGGTTGGAGGCAATGTCGTCACTTGCCACGAACGCGGTCGAACGCTGTGCGGTCACGAGCTTGCTGACGGATGTCTTATTTGCGGTGCAGCGGCCCGATCTTGGCATCGGTACGTGCCTCGGCTTCCTGCACGAGGCGGGCATCGATCTCCCGCTGCAGCCGGCGGATGCGCAGGCGCGGGCTGCCTACGATCGGGTGCGCGCCCGGCTCGGGCAGCGGTCGATCGAAACCCTCGCAGATCTGCCGGCGATGGCCGATCCCGCGGCCCGCGCGAGCATGAGCGTGCTGGCGAAGCTGGCCACGTCCGTCTTGCCCATGGGCAAGAACTTCTTCTCGCTGGTCATTTGTGCGGGTCTCGATCTGACGCTGGAGCACGGCAACACCGACAGCGCGTGCCTCATCTATGCCTATGCCGGAATTATGGTCGGCTGGTTCTTCGACGACATGCAGACTGCGCTGCGCTTCAATCGATTGGGCTTGGAACTCGTCCAGCGTTCGGGGATGCAGGGATATGAGTCGGTGGTTCGCCTCACGTATGCGACCCAGGTCGCATGGAGCAGACATGTCGCGAGCTGCGTGAGCGAGGTTCGCGTCGCACTGGATGTTGCCGAGAGATCGGGCGACCCGTTCGGGGCTTCAGTCTGCCGGGGAATTCTCGTCTCCGATCTATTGGCGGCTGGCGAACCCTTGGCCATGGTGGAGGCTGAAGCCGAGATCAGCCTGGCGTTCGCCCGCAAAGTGCACTTCGGTGACTTTGTCAACGTGGCGGACGCACAGGCTGCGTTCGTCCGCAACCTGCGAGGATCGGCGCCTCGGTTCGGGACACTCAACGACGAGCGGTTCAGCGAAAGCACGATGGAGGCCTTCTATGCCAGCCAGCCTCACTTGCCTCTCAACGAATGTTGGTACTTGGTGCGCAAGCTTGAGGCCCGATATTTCGCAGGGGATTTTGCCGCAGCCCTTGCTACCGGACTGCAAGCGCAGTCGCTGCTCTGGAGTTCGTCTGCGATGCTTGAAGTGGCCGAATGCCAGTTCTACACCGCGCTGACTCATACGGCCCTGTGCGAATCCGCATCCGAAGAGGGCCGGCAGCATCTGCAGGTGGCGATCGGTCTTCAGGGCCGGCTCGAGGCATGGGCTCACGATTGTCCCGAAAACTTCGAGAATCGCGCTCTTCTGGTGGCTGCAGAAGTTGCACGCCTGGAAGAAGAGGATACCCACGCGATGCGGCTCTACGACCGGGCGCAGAATTCTGCCCGCGAGAACGGCTTCGTTCATCAAGAGGCGCTCGCCAACGAGCTCGCCGCGCGTTTCTACTTCTCGCGCGGTTTCGATAAAATCGCCCGAACCTATCTGCGCGATGCAAGAGACGGCTATGTGTCCTGGGGCGCCGACGGCAAAGTGCGGCAGCTCGACGAGAGGTATCCGCACTTGCAGGAGCGGGATCGGGGTAGCCACAGTAGCACGGTGCTGGCACCGGTCACACAGCTCGACCTCGCGACGATGACGAAGGTACTGCAAGCGGTGTCGGGCGAGATCGATCTGGACCGATTGATCGTCACGATCATGCGCCTAGCCGTAGAGCACGCCGGCGCCGAGCGCGGGCTGCTAATCCTGCCGCAGGGCGGCGGCTATCACATCCATGCCGAGGCGCGCATCAGCGGCGAGGCAGTGACGGTTGATCCGCGCCCTGCCGTGCTCAACGGCGAGGAGTTGCCGATGGCGGCGCTGCAGTTCGTGATCCGCACGGGCGAGAGTGTGCTGCTGCCGGACGCATCAACCGATCCGTCGTTCTCCGGCGACGAGTATGTTCGGGCCTGTGGGGCACGTTCGGTGCTCTGCATGCCGCTGCACAAACAGACGCGTCTGGTCGGAGTGCTGTACTTGGAGAATAATCTGGCGTCCGGCGTATTCACGCCGCAGCGAACGGAGCTGCTGCGCCTGCTTTCGTCCGAGGCGGCGCTCTCGCTGGAAAACGCACGCTTGTATCGTGACCTGCAGGAACGCGAGGCGCGGATGCGGCGGCTGGTCGACTCCAACATCGTCGGTATCGCGATCTGGCATGCCGACGGGCGAATCTTGGACATCAACGACGTGTTCCTGGATCTTATCGGCTACAACCGCGAGGACTTCGCGTCGGGCCGCGTTCGATGGACCGATTTCGTGCCGCTAGAGTGGCGCGACCACGATGTTGGGGCGCTGGAGAGGACCGGCACGGAGAGAACGGCGCAGACCCAGGAGCGGGAGTACATCCATAAGAGTGGCAGCCGGGTGCCGGTGCTCGCCGGCGGAGCGATCTTCGAGGCGACGCCGGACGAGCGCGTGGCCTTCGTCGTGGACTTGACCGAACTCAAGCGGGCCGAAGAAGCCGCGCGCGACAACGAGCGACGGTTCCACGAGGCGCAGATGCGGTTGACCAATGCGAACCGAGTGGCGAGCGTCGGCCAGCTGGCGGCGTCGATCGCACACGAGATCAACTCGCCGCTCGCGGCCATTAATACGACTGCCAGCACCTGTCAGCTCATCTTGGCTGACGAGTCGCCCAATCTTGAGCGCCTGGGTGCGGCGGTCCGGCGCACGATCCGCGATGTCAATCGCGCATCTGACATCGTCACGCGCCTGCGCGCGCTGTTTGCCAAGAAGGAGATGACCACGGCGACCGTCGACCTGAACGAAGCGACCCGCGAGGTGATTGCACAGGTGTCCGCCGGGCTGCAGCGCGACCAGATGATCCTCCGCTGCGAGCTAGCGGAAGATCTGCCGCCAGTCACAGCCGATCTGGTCCAGCTCCAGCAGGTGATCTCCAACCTTGTGCGCAACGCCTCGGACGCGATGATTAGCGTCCAGGATCGCCCGCGACAGCTCCTTGTCCGTACCACGTGGGATGGTGCCGACATCGTGCGACTGGACGTGCAGGACGCGGGCACTGGACTCGATCCGGCACTCGCGGACAAGCTCTTCGAACCCTTCAATACCACCAAATCAGAGGGCATGGGCGTGGGCTTGTTCGTGAGCCGCTCCATCATCGAACGTCACAACGGCCGGCTGTGGGCCACGCCCAACGAGGGAGCGGGCGTGACCTTCTCGTTTGTGCTGCCGTGTACGGTGAATGACGCGTTGGCCGCGTTGCCGTAATCGAGAGTCGGAGGAGCCGAATTACCTTCGGTTGCGCGGTCCGACACCTTCGTCTAATGGCATCTTGAGATCGTGTTTGATTTGATGGCGCTCACCGAAGCGGATCGCGCACTGGACCCTGAACATCGCGCCACGCTAAGGTTTATCAGCAGTGCATTCTTCACATTGCTAGCCGGAGACAGCCATGTTCAACCAAGGTCTTTTGAAGTTCCACCGTGCGCGTTTCAGTCTGTTTGTCGCCGGCGGCGCTGTACTCGCCGCGCTGAGCTGCGCGGCCATCTCCGCGCAGGACAAGTACACACTGCAGCTCCCGAATGGGCTCCCCTTCTCGGACTTTCGCGGGTATGAAGACTGGCAAGTGGTGGCCGTCAGTCAGACGGAGAGTCTTATCAAAGTCATGGTCGCCAATCCCACGATGATCAAGGCCTATCGCGCCGGGGTTCCCGGCAATGGCCAGCCATTCCCCGATGGATCAAAGATCGCCAAGATCGAGTGGAAGCCTAAAGTAAATTCTGAGTCTCCGTTCTGGGTCAGAGTGCCAGATTCCCTGCAGGATGTCTTCCTCATCGAGAAGGACAGCAAGAAATATCCGGAGACGAAGGGGTGGGCGTACGCGGTGTTCGACTACGATCCCGCAACCAGCACGTATGCACCCGACAAGACCGGAACTATCACCTGTGGTTTCGCTTGCCACACGGCCGTAGCAAAGAAGGACTACATCTTTACCGCGTATGGGACCCGCTAAGCGGGTCAGCTCGGAAGTCGCTCCACGGTCATCTCGGGTCTTCGGGCGTTGTTGTCTCGCGTCATCCGGCTGCGCGATGTAGCCACGGTTGTTTAGGCCATTCATCCAGGGGCATCACATCTAAGTCGCCAATACACGGCTGTGTCGCGAACCGGGGATCGCGGCGAATGATCGGCTTCATAGTGGATATGGGCTCCCCGCCGGCTACACACAAAGGTATCGATCGATACCAACGTGCAATCAACACTCATCGCAGCGTCTGGTGTGATTGAACTCTCAATCACGCGGACATCAAAATGCATAGGGAACACTATCGCGCGGTTCAAGTCGACGCGCCAGGTCAATTCGAACTTGTAGAACGGGCGGTGACTGAGCCGCCGCCCGGGAAGGTCCGGATTCGAATCGAAGCATGTGGGGTCTGCCACACGGACGCCCTCACTGTAGAACACCTAATCCCAGGCATCGAGTACCCGCGAGTGCCGGGCCATGAGGTCATCGGCCGCATTGATGCCGTTGGCGAAGGCGTTAGGGATTGGATGATCGGTCAGCGGGTTGCGGTCGGCTACCTCGGAGGGCCCTGCTTTCGTTGCCAACCTTGCCGAAGGGGCGATTTTGTCACCTGCTTAAATCAAGGGATCACGGGCATTTCTTATGACGGTGGCTACGCAGAAGTCATGTTCGCACAGGAGCACGCCCTGTCCAGAGTCCCGGACGAACTCTCGACCACCGAGGCGGCACCATTGATCTGCGCGGGGTTGACAACGTTTAACGCGCTTCGAAACTCACCTGCCCGGGCGGGTGACCTCGTTGCCATTCAAGGGATCGGCGGTCTTGGTCACCTAGGTATCCAGTTCGGTCGGGCGATGGGATTTCGGGTCGCGGCGATCGCACGGGGCCCAGAAAAGGCGGCCCTCGCACTGAGATTGGGCGCTCATATGTATATTGACAGTGAGGCGGAAGATCCCGTGGCGCGTCTGCAGAGCATGGGTGGCGCGAAGGTAATACTCGCAACCGGCACCAGTGGGAAGGCGATGTCGCCCCTGATTGCTGGTCTCGCGCGGCGCGGACAAATGATTGTCGTCGGGGTGGGTAGCGATCCGATCGAGGTGCCGGGAGCAGCACTTGTGCTGGCGTCGAGGTCGATAAACGGGTCTCTGACAGGATCCGCCATCGACGGCGAAGACGCACTTGCGTTCAGTGTTCTCGGAAATGTTCGCCCACTGATTGAAGTAGTGCCACTCGAACATGCCGCTGATGCGTACCGGCGCATGATGGCCGGTAAGGCTCGCTTCCGAATGGTGCTGGTCACAGGAAAGTAGGAATCGAACGCCGTGAATGCCGGGAACCAGCTGGTCGATTGCTCCGCGCAGTGGGATCTGCCCCTAGGGTCTCACGTTGTCACACCGCGCCGCGGCTATCTCCATCATGGCATCTACGTGGGCGGCGGCAATGTCGTTCATTACTCAGGCTTGACGAACGGCCTGCATACCGGACCCGTAGAGGAGGTTCCCCTCGATCGGTTCACGTGTGGGCGCGCCGTCTGGGTTAGGTGTCATGCCCGCGTTAACTTCGATTCACGTGAAGTCATCCGCCGCGCGCGTTCCAGAGTCGGTGATAATCACTACCGGGTATTCAGCAACAACTGCGAGCACTTCTGTGAGTGGTGTCTGCACGGCGAGCATCGTAGTTACCAAGTAGAGGCTTGGACATCGTTCCCGAGTCGCGCCATGGACGCGACCGGTCGGCTTATCCGAAAGCTAGTCACATTGCCCAGAGTGGCGAACCGCTTACCATCGGGACCGCTGCACAACGCAAATGCTCGTTCAAACAACGCGTCGCTGGGCTAGGCGCGGAGTAGGGCGCTGTGACGTGTCCCCCTCCTTCGGTGCTGGGTACGCCACCTCGGTGGCAGTTAGTGAACTATGTCGGCTATCGGAATAGTCTCGAAGACCCTTACAGTTATTCACCCGCCGCCTCTCGTCGGCAAAATGGCAGGTCTTGTGCGCGAACCACTGGCAGCAGAGGCGCTGCGATGCCCTTCACGTGGGTCGGCATCCGCGCGAATTGGAGAACGGTGGAAGGAGCGCGTAGCCAGGGTCTGCGTTCCCAAGGCGCACGTTGCGATATCGATGGTCAAGTCCACCTGGTCCAATTCTAGTCCGTCGCTCCGTTGGAACGCACGAAGGCCGCACAATTGGTTGGTGATTTGAAGGCATGGATAACCGGCGGGCCTTGGCGTCATTGGCTTTGCGTCGACCGCATGAACAGCAGCGTTCGCCACGGCTGTCTTGTGTGATTTGTGCTCCCGTCATTCTCGTTGCGCAGGAGTCCGGAGCCGTGACCAAGACAGTGTATGTTTGGTGATGCCCGTGGCGGTCTTGGACAATACTTTCGTACAATAGGCTCGCTGGTACCAATCTGGTGTGATGAATTTGTCGAGTGCGCGTCCCATTTAATATATCTGGAGGCAGAAGGCTCATGAGACGGATTGCGTACATGCTGTTTGGAGTTATGACGCTGACGGGGGTGGGCGGTTACATGGGTCTGCCGCCTGCACGTGCGGATGGAGAGGTCGCGCCGGTGTTAGAGGGCAAACTCCCCGCTGGATACCGCGATTGGCGGCTGATCTCTGTAGCGCACGAGGAGGGCAATCTGAACGATTTGCGTGCGGTCTTGGGTAACGATATAGCGATCAAAGCCTATCGGGAGGGAAGACTGTCGTTTCCGGACGGCGCAATCATTGCCCGGCTAGCTTGGAAGTACGTCCCGTCCGAGGAAAATAACCAAGTTTTTGGTCGTCCCCAATCATTCGTGGCCGGGAGTGCAACGAACGTGCAATTTATGTTCAAAGATTCGACCAAATACACATCGACTGGCGGATGGGGCTTCGCCCAATTCAATGACGGCAACCCCGTAGACGCAACTGCGCTTAGCGGTTGCTTTGGATGTCACGTGCCGGTCAAAGCTCGCGATTATATTTTCACCAAATACGCACCTTGATCGAGCAACATGCCGACTTCGCGCTATTTCTTCTCAGGGGGCCGCACTGCAAGAATAGCGATGCTGCGTTGCGCGACACATTGATGGCTACTGCGGGTAAGGCAGTTGCGGAAGACCGCACCGTCGAGGAACGGCAACCGAACATGGCTGCAAGGCTGGGTCATGCGGTGCCAGCAAAACGCCGACTGTGAGAGAGCTGTCCTGAGGAAAACGTGGTTTATCACGGGCGCAAGCCGCGGACTTGGCGTTCAAATCGCAAAGGCGGCTCTTCGGGCGGGTCACCAGGTGGTTGCGGCCGGGCGCCAGCGAGCAAGCGTGATTGAGAGAATCGGTCCCGATAACGAGCGACTTCTCAGCGTCGATCTGGACGTGACCCAAGCTGATCAAGCGGAAAAAGCAGTGAGTGCCGCCACAGCACGATTCGGTAGGATCGATGTCCTGGTCAACAATGCCGGCTACGGCCACTTAGGTCTATTTGAGGAGATGACGCGGGAAGATGCCGACAGGCAGTTGGCAACCAATCTTTTTGGAGTGTTCAACGTTACTTGGGCGGCGCTCCCTCACATGCGCGCTGCTCGTCAGGGAAGAATTTTTAACGTTTCGTCCTTGGGTGGACTAATCGGGGGCGAGTTGGCCTCCTTTTATTGCGCCAGCAAGTTTGGCCTGGAGGGATTCTCTGAGTGCTTGTCAAAGGAACTCGCACCGTTCGGCATTCTTGTGACAATTATTGAGCCGGGCCCGTTTCGCACGGACTTTCTGACACGCGATTCCCTACGCTTCGGCGGGAAAGAAGTAGCTGACTACGACCAGCGTCGCACGCAACTTCGCGCATCCTTCGAACAACGGAGCGGTCAACAGGCCGGCGACCCAGCGAAACTTGCGCAAGCTATGGTCATTCTCGCGGATGAGACCAAGCCTCCTATGCGGTTTCTGGCTGGATCGATTGCCGTTAATGCCGCCGATGCCAAGCTCGAGGCGATGCTGGAGGAAATCCGGCAGTGGCGATCGCTTTCCGTCGGCACGGATGGCCATTTCGATTCTTAGAAATCGCGGAAAGCAGACCACGAACATTCTGATCGTGCGTGGAACCGCCTGCTAGGACGCTACCTCACTCACCTCTTGGGGTATTCCGTGAATACATAGTCCTGCTTTTGAGCCACCGTGTGGCACGCGAATCCGCACTTGGCGTCATTCCCTTGTGGTGGCTTGTCCGCCTCCGTTCCGGGCCTGAATGCCTCGGACGCGGTGTCATACTCGAACTCGGCATATCCCCATCCGCCGCTGTCCGCGAACCTCTTGCTATCCTTCGCCATGAAATCAACGTCATGGAGGGCGCCGGCCACCAGCGGCTGACCGGGGGCCGTCTCGTTCTTTTTCGCGTTCCAATGGATCTTCGCCATTTTGGCGCCGTCGGGGAAAGGCTTGCCGTTAGAAGGAGCACCAGCCTTATAGGCGTCTATCATCGCGGGGTTCCCGAGGATCACTGCAAGCAGCTCTCCGTTGTGACTGATGGAAATGGTCTGCCAGCCTTCGTATCCCTTAAACTCGGAGAACGCGAGCCCGTTCGGAACTTTGAGGGTGTACTTGTCCTGGGCGGAAATCGCAGCCCCGGTAGCCAGGACGCCCGTCGCTACCGTAATACCCACCACACTGAACAGTATGCTTTTGCCCTTCATCGCCGCAGCTCCTTGATCACGCCAATGAACACACACGCGATTGCACCATAAGGGTTGAATTGCATCCAGTGTACGAAGGTGTTGATCGAGCGCGGACCGAAGGCACCGCGTTCGAAGGGTCTTCGCCGAGGCAATTGGAGTTGGCGACGGGGCCATCCGTTGTTCAGGCTGGTACGCGAGTCGTTCGCGGCCGCGCCGCTCAGCCAAACGTGAAGGAAAAAGCTCCCACGCCTGAATCGAGAAACTCAATCTGGAACAATCGATCCACGACAGGGGTCGATTGGCGAATCAATTGATACATTCGGGGCTCGGCAACCGTCCCGTTGCCCTGGTCATCAACGTCAATTCCGTGAGCGGCACCCGGAGGCTGGCCATCGAGGAGCACACGAAAGCGCACGGATTGGCCCTGAGCCGCCGGCGCCAGGATGAGATGCAGATCGCGGGCGTGAAAGCGGTACACGATCCGGCCTCCCGCGTTGTTGAGCACAATAGCCTGTTTGCCCACCGTCCAATCGCCCGATAAAGCCCAATGATTGAGCCACAAGCGCGCGGGGCTGACATAGACGTGAGGCTTGTCAGCTATCGTTCCGTCCCGAGAGACGAAATTCTCGGCGCGCTCATAGCCCACATAGGTCTCAGGGGACCTCAAACTGCCCAGATCCGCCGCCACTTCCGCAGCCCGGGCTTCCACCGCAACCAGGTCATGATCGGTGGCGCCGGTTCCAGTCTCGGCCAGGAGCTGTTGAATTACTCTTTCCGAGATTTCGTACTCGCCTTCGCCAAATTGGTGGTGTCGAATACGTCCCCGCGTATCGATGAAATACAGAGCTGGCCAATAGTCATTCCTGAAAGCACGCCAGATCGCAAGCTCGCTGTCGATCACGACGGGATAATTGATCCCCATGTCTTTCGTTTCGCGACGCACGTTGCCGATGTCCTTCTCGAAGTCGAACTCTGGCGAGTGCACGCCGATCACCACCAACCCTTGGCTCTTGTACTTGTTCGCCCAAGCCCGGACATAGGGCAGCGTGCGCCGCCAATTGATGCAGGTATAGGTCCAGAAATCGATGAGGACAACCTTTCCCCTTAGCTCGGCCGGTGTAAACGGCGGCGAATTAATCCACTCGATCGCTCCGCCGAGAGCAGGCAATTCACCTTCTACGCGCAATGGGAGCGCCTTGGGTGTCGCTTTCTGAACCAGGCCCACATTGGCAAACGCCCCAAGCGGCGTCCAGACGGCGAGAGTTCCCAGTACGAGGACCACAAGAGCGCCGACAATCCAGATCTTGAGCCCGTGCGAGCTCGGTTTCATGTTCGCGATCCTACGGCCAATAGCTTACGGTCGACCGGCATACGCCGCAGCGCTACACCAGTCGCCGCATAGATGGCGTTGCGGAGCGCGGGGATTGAGGCGGTCGTGCCGGTCTCGCCAATGCCGCCCGGTGCCTCGCCGCTCTTGATGAGATGCACATCGATCTGGGGCACCTGGTCGATGCGCAGCATCCGGTAATCGTGGAAGTTCGACTGCTGTACTCGGCCTTTCTTCAGCGTAATTTCGCCGTAGAGCCCCGCCGTCAGGCCAAAAATCAGGCCGCCCTGGAGTTGCGCTATCACCGTGTCCGGGTTGACCGTGATTCCCGTGTCGACCGCGCTCGTTACGCGCCGCAATTTCACCTCGCCGGCCTCATCCACCTCGCACTCCACGACGGTCGCGATAAAGCTGGCAAACGATATTTGCGCCGCGATCCCCCGCCCGCAGCGTGCCGGCAGGGGCGTGCCCCACCCTGACTTCTCCCGCACCAGGTCGAGCGCCGCTTGTAATCGCGGAGTCTTGTCGAGATGGGCGCGCCGGAAGGCGATGGAGTCCTTGCCCGCCTTGCGTGCCAGCTCCTCGATGAAACTCTCGATGGCGAACACGTTGTTGTTCGGGCCAACTCCGCGCCAGAAGCCGGTGTTGACCCCTGGGGGCTCTTCCCGATTGAACTCGACCCGCAAGTTCGGAATGTCGTAAGGGATGTCCCGGGCGGAGTCGACGCCGTCGGGATCCACGCCCTTCTGAAAGGCGGGCGGCAGAAAGCGCGCCAGCACCGCCGAGCCTGATATTCGGTGCTTCCAGCCGACGATTCGCTCACCCTCCAGGCGCGCCCACAGGATGTCGCGATAGACCGGTCGATAGATGTCGTGGCGGATATCCTCCTCGCGCGTCCACACCACTTTGACAGGCCCGTCGACCTGCTTGGCGATCCGCGCGGCGCTATATGCCATATCGGGTTCGAGCTTTCGGCCGAAGCCACCACCGAGTAGATGATTGTGGACGGTCACCTGGCTTTCCGGCAGGGCCGCCGCCTTGGCCACGGCAGCACGGACGCGCTCCATGACCTGGGTACCGATCCACACCTGGGCTGAAGTCGGGGTGACATGCACCGTGCAGTTCAAGGGCTCCATGCACGCGTGCGCCAGCAGCGGCATCTCGTAGTCGGCGGTCACCACATCGCTCGAAGACTCGCCGCCGGCGCCGAACGCCTTTTTGACGTCGCCGATCTCTTTCGCGACCGCACCGTCCCGAACGCTGGCGCTGCGCAGCCGTGCCCAGATCAGGTCGGAGGACACCTCGGCGTTCGGTCCGTCATTCCAGGTGACACTGAGTGCCTCGAGACCGCACTTGGCTGACCACATGTGATCGCCGACAACGGCAACCAGGTCATCCAGCACCACGATCTGACGCACACCGGGAACCGTGCGCGCTCGAGCATCGTCGACGTGAGCCACCGTTCCGCCGAGCACCGGGCTCGCCGCGAGCGTCGCGAACTTCAGTCCCGTCGGCAGGACGTCAATGCCGTACTTCGCCTTCCCATTGACCTTGTCGGGAGTGTCCAGGCGCTTCAACGATCGGCCGATCAGTCGAAATGTGCCTGGGTCTTTGAGTGGCGGGTCTTTCGGCGGCGCAACCGAGGCGGCGCGGCTGGCCAACGCGCCGTAGTCGAGTGTGCGACTCGTCCGATCGTGAATTACCTTGCCATTCTCCGTCCGGCACTCCCCGGTGGGGGTACCCCAGCTGTGCGCCGCGGCCTCGACCAAGCACGCGCGGGTGGCGGCGCCGGCCTGGCGTAAAGGTTTCCAGAACGCACGAATCGAGTTGGAGTTGCCCGTCGCCTGGATGCCGAGGTCCGGGTTGGCGTAGAGCTTCTCGTCGGCCGGTGCATGCTCCACCCTCACGCGACTCCAGTCCGCATCCAGCTCCTCCGCCAGGATCATCGAGATGGAAGTGTAGGTCGCCTGGCCCATCTCGACTTGCGGCATGATCAGTGAGACTTCCCCTTGCCGGTTGATTCTGATGAAGGCATTCGGTGCCAAGGTTGCGACGTCGACAACTGCGCGGGACCGGCACGGCGGGACGGAAAAGCCAAGCACGAACGCGGTGGCGGCCGACATTTCGAGAAAGCCCCGGCGCGACAGAGCGTGAGTTTCGTCGGGAAGCGAGGATGCGACAGAACCCGTCTGCCGACGGTTGCTGGTCATGGGTCAGCCCACCGTCGCTGCGCGCTTGATTGCTTCCCGGATACGCACATAGGTCCCGCAGCGGCAGATGTTACCGGCCATCGCGGCATCGATGTCCGCGTCATTGGGGTGCGGAATGGCGTCGAGAAGGGCCGTCGCCGACATGATCTGGCCCGACTGGCAGTAGCCGCATTGGATGACTTCCAGGTCCAGCCAGGCCTTTTGAACTTTCGTGCCGATCTGGGTAGCGCCGATCCCCTCGATGGTTGTAATCGGTCGCGCGCCGATCATGCCCACCGACAGTAGACAGGAGCGGACCGGCTTGCCCGCGAGGTGGACCGTACAGACGCCGCACAGCGCGATGCCACAGCCGAACTTGGTGCCGGTGAGGCCCAACACGTCGCGCAGTACCCAGAGCAACGGCATATTGGGGGGAACATCGACCTCCCGACTTTCACCATTGATCGTGAGCGTGATCATGACCGTACCTCACTCCAAAAACTCATACGTCTCGGATCGCGAGCCGGCGATGCTCAGAGCACTCGCGTGATCAAACCAGATGAATGAAGGTTGATCTATTGTACGATGGTATAGGCGGCGTTCGGGTGCATCGCATCAGCTCGTCGAATATTCGGCAGACATCGAGCTGAATGCGCCTCTCAGTGCGCTCACTTCGAGGCGGTCTCCGAAGCGGATGCGGTTGCTCAAGTAGTTGATGGCTGCGCCATGCTCATCACTGCGCGCTGCTCGCCGCCGTGACCTTCCAGGGCTCCTTGCCCGTCGAAGTCAATATTGAGTCGCCGCACCATCCGCCGCCCGGCAACCGGCTCTTTCCAGACTCCTGTTCGTACGCTCCCTCCGCGCCACGTATGCTCGCGCGGCAGTCCAACGTTGACGGCAAGGAGGCGTGGCGGCATGTTGCGTAATTCAAGCTTCATTGCGTAAGACTGATCCAAAACTCAGACATCGAAGCGACGCCGCTACTCCTTCCCTGCAATCGAAGCCGATTCCAACCTGACCCGCTTGTTCCACCCATGGAACCGCGAGAAGTCACCCGCATCCCATGCCTCGCGCAGTCCGGGGGTGCTCAGATCCCAGTCGGGGCGGATTTCGCTCGTCACGGCGCGTAGGTCGTGCCAAAGATCGACGAGCGACGGGCGCCCCCAGAACCAGTAGCCATTGTAGATGTTGTGGATCACCAGACTTGGCTTGAGCACGAGCGTATGCGGAATCATGGGGTTATGCTCGGGGTCTGTGTACTCTTGGATGGCAAGATCCTTCTGAATCGTTCGGTCGGGGTCGGACAGGAAGGTCCATTCGGCGCCGAGTGACGCCCGGAATTCCTGGAGCGTATGGTGGTCGTCGGTGGTGATGGTGACAATCTGAGTGTACGCCACGGCGATCTTCGGATAGAACGCGGCGAGTTCCAGATGCTGCTGGTGCTCCTTCGGACAGTAGTGGCCGCGCGCCAGCGTGAGGATCAAGGGATCGTCGCCCTGCAGTTCGCTGAGCTTCCGCAGGTTGCCGGTGTGATCGGGCAGCTGGTAGTCGGGAAAGACGCCTCCCGGCGCGATGTCAGAACGCATAGCTCGACTCCTTATGCTTGGGTATCGCTTATCGTCATTGCTCTGTGCCTTCTACGCCGCGATCGTAAACTTCCCGCGCGGTTACAGTCAGCTTGCCCAATTGAAGTGGCGTGTTTAGGCGCCGCAGCACGGCAACAGGTGTCCGTCGCATTTTTGCGGCAGCGGTTTGCCGTGGTACCGCCTGAACTTCGCTGAGAAGACCCGTCTCGACGTCGAACACAAAGCCTCGCACAGGCACTTCTTTGGCGATCCAAAGATGCGATCTCACCTTTTCGATCTGTTCTCGAGTGTTCCACTCACTGTCTTTGTAAGAGAAGAAGCGCATGGGAGCGGGGTGAGGCGTCGCGGGTCGAAGAGGCGAGATTCGCGTTCAACTCATCGACGGTGAATGCCGTGAATCCGCAGCCGGTGTGGTTGATGAACATGATCTCAATCGTTCCGAGTGCGCTGGTGGAAACAACAAGCCGAGACCATCTTCAGTTACCGCGGGTCCGCCGGTTCGAATAACGTCGATATCGGCGTGCGGCAGTCCCAAGATTTCGGGGAGGCTTGAGAGGCGAGGATCCATGCAGGTTACAACGGCAATTTTGGGAGCCGGACCTTGCCCGAGTCTCAGATCGTGCCTCTTCGCATATTCGCGGTTCGCCTTTAGAGCACTGTCGATAATACTCATCCTCGGCCTCCAGATTGAATTGCGGTGTGTTGATTGCGTGCCGAATGGTTCAGCTCCAATGACGAAGCGCTACTAGACCACGGGCGCGGAGCAGAATCCATTGCACCATGGTGTCGGCGATACCTGTGTATAGGTCGGCCGGCCACTAAACCCGCGACGTTGTCGTATACGAAAGTGCCGTTCATACCATTGTGCAATCGCTCGCCTGTCGCTTCTTTGATGTGATGAGCGCGGCGCTACATTTACCCAGCCCGTCGGAGAGCACCGTGATTGCCATACCGTCAATGCCGATTCGTCGCGCATCAGCTGTGCACAGTCGCCCAAGTGTTTCGTCAGCGGGTAAAGGGTGCAACGTCGCAGTGAAAGGAGGCAGGTTTGGCAGCTGGCTACCCGTACTCCTTGACGTGACGACGGCGGTTGACGGCTGGCTGACGTTAGGTCCATTGGCTCAGTCGGCGCTATTGGGTGCCGCGGTGCTAAGGCGACTCAGACGAAAAGTGCGCACGGTACTCGGCGGAACGAGCAATTACGACCAAGTGGTCGCCAATACCTTCGTTCTATTGCCGCGGTTTGTAGGTCATGTTGTCATCCCAATTGAAGAAAAAGTGGCGCCAAAGGAGAGGGACCCATAAAGAGTTTGATGGTGCTGACTTCACATGATCAACTGGGCAACACCGGTCGCAAGACCGGCTTTTGCCTCGAAGAGTTCGCCGCTCCCTACTTTGTTTTTCGGGATGCGGGGTGAAGTCTGCGCACAGGCCGGCGTTCCCAAAGTGGGAAGCCGGCTTCCAAACTGATTGTCACCAAAGCTTTAAAGCCACCTGACGCGTGGCATTTGTACGGAGTGTAGATGATGGCGAGAAACGATTCGCATACCCAAGACGAGATGATGGGTCGTCGCAGAGCTCCGCTAATCACGCCGACCGACCTTGGCGCAAAAGCTTCCGCGGACATTGCCGGCGTACTGAATGGGATTCTCGCCGATGTATTCGCGCTCTACTTGAAGACGAAGAATTTTCATTGGCATATGAGCGGGCCGCATTTTCGCGACTATCATCTGCTGCTCGACGAGCAGGCGGGTCAATTGTACAGGATGACTGATCCGATCGCCGAGCGCATCCGCAAAACGGGCGGCTCAACACTGCGGTCGATCGGGCATATTGCCCGCATCCAACGCATCGAGGACAACGATGCGGAATATGTCGATCCGCTCGATATGCTTGCCGAACTGCGCGAGGACAACCGGACCCTCGCTGCCCGGCTACGCGAGGTTCATGACGTCGTCGATGAGGCACGCGACATCGCAACCGCGAGCCTGATTGAGAATTGGATCGATGAAGCCGAGCGGCGCACCTGGTTTCTATTTGAATCGAGCCGGCACGGCGATCCGACGGGGCACTGAATGCCGTGTCTCGTCGGTGCGCTCAAGACGTTCCAGGATAGCAGCCGAAAGAACTATGCCGGAGAACTGACGCGGTCGGTGGCGGCCGCCTGAATGGCGAGGACATCGCCGCCGTCAGCGGATTGGCGACACCGGTACCCTGTGGCTTATAGTTCAACGGCGTCCATCCATCCCGTCCTTGTATGTAGGAGTAGCCAATGACGAAAATCACTTATGAGATCGTGAAACATGATGGCGGCTGGGCTTACCGCGTGGATGAGACGTTCTCAGAACCATTTCCAACGCACGATGCTGCGCGCAAGGCAGCCGAACAGGCGGCAATAGAGCAAGAGGAGCCAGGCAAGGCAACGGCCATATCGTACGAGGATAAGAAGGGCCATTGGCACTCCGAGCGATCTGCCGGAGATGACCGGCCGGTGGTCAAAGTCAAAGGATAATGCGGTGTTGCTCCGCTGTGCTTCGTCGTGACCCGGAGTGGACTTGAAAGCGACAGCCCGCGCGCTAATGCCACTCGAGACGCTTTGGACGGGGTGCCAAGGTAAGGCGCTGCTGCTGCCGGCGACGCTGACGCGCCTCTACGGCCGTTTTTGCCTGCCGCAGGCCGGCTCGGTTCCGTACATTTACAGCAATTTCGTAACGACCCTGGATGGCGTGGTGTCGCTGCGCGTGCGAGGGCATGCGAACGGCGGGGACATCAGCGGCTTCAACGCCCAGGATCGAATGGTGATGGGCCTGTTGCG
Source organism: uncultured Gammaproteobacteria bacterium (assembly GCA_963799885.1). Lineage (GTDB taxonomy): Bacteria > Pseudomonadota > Gammaproteobacteria > Steroidobacterales > Steroidobacteraceae > Bog-1198. The sequence continues at coordinate 50,640 of CAWCYX010000018.1, forward strand.
CGCCGTAGCCGATGTGGTCATCGTCGGTTCCGGGACCCTGGCGGCCGATAGCCAACAGGTCTGGACGCCGGAAGGCATTTGTCCGGAACTCGCGCCCGAATATGGTCAACTGCGGAAGGCACTGGGTAAGTCGGGACCGCCGCTCAATGTCATCGTCAGCGGTAGTGGATCGCTCAACCTGCGGCTGCCGGTGTTTTCGTCCGGACAGGTGCCAGTAATGGTTATCACGACGAGCGCGGGTGCAAAGCAATTGGCCAAGCAGCGAATTCCCGATGGCGTTGAGATTCGCGCCATCCGTCGCGCCGCGGGGGAGATAGCGCCTAGCGCGATCTGCGGCGAGGTTTGCAGTGCCCGCGGAGTCAAACGGGTACTGGTGGAAGGAGGCCCGAGACTACTCGCCGATTTCTTCAAGCAAAGGCTGGTGTCGGAGCAGTACCTGACGCTGGCGCCGCAGATTGCGGGTCGGGTGGCGGGCGATGGCAGGCTGGGCATGGTCATGGGCAAGGAGTTTGCGCCGCGCAATCCGTTGTGGGGGAGGCTGATTGACGTGCGACAGGGGTACAGTCATTTGTTCCTGCGCTATTCCTTTGCTTGACCTGCGAGGCGTCGTGGGTGGACCACGCGTCGCGTGAAGTTCGCCGAGCCGAGATTGCGCGTGGAGAGAGTGTGCGAACTGACTGAGGTCGACTGTCAGCCGCCCGCGACAAGCCGAGCAGATGATCGACATTGGCTATCAAAGTGCGGTTCGGTGGTCCGACAGCTGGCGACGGTTCAACAATTTCGGGGTGGATCAATTTCTGGCACATAGGAAGCTTTCGATATGGCTGACACCGTACGCGACGAGATTACCCAGCTGGCCACATCAATTCGCACGCTCGAGCGACAGCTCGAAACGGCGCTCGCCAAGCGGCGCATTGAACTGAATTACAAGATACATGACGGCGCCGTTCACTTTGAACAGGTCATCATCGAGCGGCACCGGCTGCTGAAAGCGCGGCTGCTGAAATACATCTTCGGTGCACGTCCGGCAATGATTCTCAGTGCGCCGGCAATCTATGCACTAATCATTCCGTTTCTACTGCTGGATCTGTTTGTTATGGTGTACCAGACCGTGTGTTTTCCGGTATATGGGATCCCGCGCGTACGCCGCAGCGATTATCTGGCATTTGACCGCGGACAGCTCGCGTTTCTCAATGCGATCGAGAAGCTCAACTGCGCGTACTGCTCCTACGCGAATGGTGTGCTCGCCTATGTCCGAGAAGTCGCATCACGTACAGAAGAGTTTTGGTGTCCCATCAAGCACGCGCGGCGCGTGCTCGGAGTTCACGCGCGTTATGGCAGCTTTGTGGACTATGGCGACGGCGATGCCTACCGGCATGATCTCGAGCGCTTACGAGCGGAGGCCCGAATCGAGGAGCCTAGCTGAAGGATCGCTCGATCGCGGCTGCTGCATCGCCTAGGTCGCTCCGTAAAAGTCCTGATGCGGTCATGCGGCCTTTCGTTCCGCTTCCCAGCCCTTGCAAGCTAATAGCACGGTTCGAGGAACGGGGCGCTTGCCGCTTGCGTAGTAGGCTTATTTGGCGTCGGTCACTTTGGCGAAGATTTCTGCATCCAGCAGTGGTTGCAAACCCTTGAACCGCCCCGGCAATTCCGGAGACTTTCGCGCGTAGGAGGGTGTGCTATTGGAAAGTGCCCGTAACTACCATTTCAAGGGAGTATCGAGGGATAACCGGAGGTTTCGTAGCACAACCGAAATGCCAAAGCGCCTTATTTTCTAGGGACTTACGTCGGTTCGAATACGCTTCTTCGAACCAGGGGGTCAGGGGTTCGAATCCCTTCGGGCGCACTTTTTATCCAGGGTCTGTTCCGGACACAAGTAACCTATGTGCCCGAAAGGATCTACCATCGCTGCTTCTCGTCGAGCACTTTTTTGAATGAGTCAGCTGTCTGCTGCATCAGGCCATCGGCAGCGAGTACTCTCGCCAGCGTCGCTCGACGGTAGCGCCAGGATTTCCACACGGCGTCCGGCCAGTCCAGTGTCCGGCCATGCTCCGCCGCGCGCGCGTCAAGCGTAAATGCCTCGAGCAATAACGCGTCAGCCTCGCTAGCGGGCCGCCTGCTTGATGCGCGTCGTGCGCCATACCTGGCTCTGTGACCGGCTGATAAAGGTGCGAACGTCGACAGCGAGGGGAATCTCGGCCGCCTCGAGCGCGTTGAAGGCAGCAACCTTGCCGACAGCCGCGAGCCAGGAATCCGACTCCCCGTGCTCGCGCCACAGCCGCGTCTCGCGCTCGGCGAGTTCGCGCGTCTGCAGCAGCGCGCCCTCTTCCTTGAGCCATTGGGTCAGCGCAGACAAGGTGATGAGTAGCGAGTCGTGAGCGAACGCAACGACTGGCTCCCCATCACGCCGGTCCGTGATGCACAAGCGCGCATTCACCAGCCGCGTCACCAGTGCCTTGTCGCTCGCGTCGCGAGTGATCTCGGCGATTGGCGCATAGCGGCGCACAGCCCGGCTAGTCTCATCGACACTGACCAGAGACCTGAAGACGCGCGCGGCGGTACGCGGCGACCCGGCGGCTTCGGCCTCCGGGATTTTCCCTGCCGTGGTGGCCACGCTCCCCGAGAGTCCCCCCAGCTGCCGGTAGGCGGTGTACTCAAGCTCCCTGCCTGATCGCTTGAGCCAGGCGGCGCTTGATTTCCTCGTGTCTATCCACCGTCAGCTTCCTTCGCGCCATCCAGCTCTCCCGTTCGTGTAGTGCCACGACGGTACTGGATTGCGGTGTGAGCCCGGGCCGAAGCCCGGGTTTTGGAGGTAATGACGGAAAACGGACCGACGCAGAGGTCCCAGGAGCGACGATCGAGGTGGCCCCGGATCCAAGCTACCCTCGAAAACTGATCAATCTGCGCTGGCATCGCCGTCTGCTCCTGGAGCCTGGCGATGCGCAAAAGCACACCGCTCAGGGTCGAAAAGCGGCTCCGGCCGGTGGTCCCAATGGGTCGAAATCGGGTGGGTCCATTACCTCGAAATCGGGTGGTCCCATTCCGACGAAATCAGGTGGGTCCAATCACTCGAAATCCTGCACCCTGAGGACTCCTGCAGCGTGGCGCTCGCGCGAAAGCCAATCGCCGCATCGCAAAAGCTGCTCGACTGCCGCCGCCAAGACTCGACACGCCGAACGTGCAGGGCACCGAAATCCAGCGGTCGAAGCTCAGCTAACGCCTCGCGCACGCGTTCATCTGCCGCCCGTCGCTCGACTCCCAGATGATTGAACAGTTTGATCAATGCCTGCTGCGCGATGTCCTGCGCGGCCGAGGGTTCGGAACAGCGACTCGGGAGTAGGGCCAGGGGTTCGAATCCCTTCGGGCGCATTTTTTATCAAAGGTCCTAACCGGGCAGGGACGGTTTATACCGGACCGGAACGGTCTGTAACCTATGTGTCGGTAAGCTCTCAGCGTACCTCCGAATTCGGTCACTTGAATGATGTTGTCAGATATGACAACATCATCCTATGCCGACAGTCGGGCGAAGAAGTGGGAAGGAAGAGGGTGGCACGTCGCTGGCAGCGGGTGTCAAGATCCTGCTGGCGAAGCGGATTGTCGGCGCGATGCACCGTCAGGGGCTGACCGTTCGGGAGGCCGAGTCCCGGACCGGCAACGCCGCAGCCGACTTCTCGCGACTGCGTCAGGGGCAACTCGAGCGCTTTAGCATTGAGCGGCTGCTGGATATGGCCAGCCGTCTTGGCGAACGCCTGACACTCACTGTACGGGCGAGGCCCGGTGAAACCAAAGCGACGGCGCCCGAAGCTCTGGCAGTCCACCTTAAGCCGCTCCGCGCCCTGTGTCGGCGGTTTATGATCCGGCGACTGAGCGCATTTGGGTCCGTGCTGCGACCGGATTTCGATCCCGCCAGGAGTGACATCGATCTGGCGGTGGAGTTCGCGTCATCGCGGCGCTACGGACCCGCGGACCAGTACTTCGAATTCAAGGCGGCGGTGGAACGTCTGGTGGGACGTCCGGTCGACCTGGTAGAAATGAAAGCCATGGCCGACTCGCGCCTGAAGCGGGTCATCGAGCGAACCCAAGTGCCCGTCTATGAGCAAGCGGCCTGACGTCTACCTCGAGTTGGCGCTGAGCGCACTGGAGCGGGTGCCGCGATTTCTGGCCGGCCGATCATTGGAGGCGTACCTAGCCGATGACCTGTGCCGGTCCGCGGTCGAGCGACAACTGGAGGTGGCCGGGGATGCGCTGGGTCAGGTGCGCAAGCTGGATCTCGATCTCTTCGCCCGAGTGCCGGAGGGTGCGTTGATCGTCGCGTTTCGCAACGTACTTGCCCACGGCTACGCCACCCTCGACCATCGGCGAGTGTACGACGCGGCGACGCACAAGGTGGATGAGCTCATTCGCACGCTACACGTACTGCTTCGAGAACTTCCCGAAGATCCGACGGCTTAGGTGTGCTACAGAAAACATACCGTATCTAGCATTTCAAAGGCTTATCAAGGGATAACCGGCGATTCCGTAGCACAACCGAAATGCCAAAATGCCTTATTTTTCAGTATATTGTGTCGCTTGGAATACGCGTCTTCGAACCAGGGGGTCAGGGGTTCGAATCCCTTCGGGCGCACTTTTGTCAAAAAAGCTCTTCGGCAGCGGGCCATGAGATCGGAAACGAGCAGATCGAACCCCTGATGGACAACAAGGCGGTTCGACAACCCGGCGCCGCGCCGGGTTGGAGGTCGCCGCTCATCCGAAGGCATGTATTCTCAAAGGCGGTCGAGTGGTCTTCAATATCAAGGCAAATGACTATCGCCTGATCGAAGCTTATGAGCGAGGCTGGTGGCCACGTCAGGCACCGTCACTACCGGATATCCATGAAGGCTAAAGACTTTGTCGGCGATCGCGAGATGCGCAACCTCGAGTCGGGCGATTTGGCCGATTTGCCAAATCCGGACTCGGGGCCGGGCTGGTTGCTAGCCGGTAAGCTGGCGCCGCCGGAGCAGCGGATCACGGTGGCCTCGCGCGACGCCCTGTTGGCTCGTTTGGATGAGAGTCTGAACCGCTCGGTCTCGGTCATCGTTTCGCCCCCAGGGTTTGGCAAAACCACGCTGCTGACCCAATGGTGGCGGATCCTGGAGACGCGGCCGAACATCTACGCGTGCTGGCTCACGCTCGATGAAATTGACTCCGAAGTGAGCCGCTTCGTGGCCGGTGTGATTCTATCTGTGGCGCGCGCGGGAGTGGACGTCGGACACCTCGAAGTCGCCGCCCGACAACTGTCCATCGATCCGAACGTCCGGCCCATTGCGCTTGCGCTGCTGGAAGCGATTCGCCGTTCAGGCCGGCGGACGGTATTAATCCTCGATGACTTTCATCGGTCGCGATCGCCTGCGGTGGATGAAGTGGTGGAAACCCTGCTCGAGCACAGTCACGGCGAGCTGCATCTGGTGGTGAGCGGACGGTTCCGGCCCACGTTTCATGTGTCGGCACTCTTGGCGCGAGGATTGGTGATGCTGCTCGATGCGGGCGACTTGGCGATGTCGTTGGAACAAGCCTCGCAAGTCGTGGGCGCGGGAGTTTCGCCAGCGGACCTTGCGCTGTTGCATGCGCGGACGGAGGGTTGGGCGGTGGCTTTGCAGCTAGCGCGGCTGTGGCTCGACCGCGGCCGCCGCAAACCAGAGAGCCTGAAGGATTTCTCAGGCCGCACCAGTGAAATGACGGACTATCTGGCAGAACAAATTGTCGCCGATCTGTCCGAGGACCTGCGGGAGTTTTTGCTCGATACTGCGATTCTCGAGCGCTTCAATGCACCACTCGCCGACGCCGTGCGCAGCCGCAGCGATAGCGAGGAGTTACTGGAGCGCCTCGCGCATTTCGATGCACTGCTCATACCGCTCGATGATTCCCGCGAGTGGTTTCGGTATCACCTCTTGTTCGCCGATTTTCTGTGCCAACGCTTGAAGCGCAGTTCTGCACAGCGTGTCGCCGTCCTGCGGCGTCGGGCGGCCCTGGCGCTCGCCGCCTTCGGGGATCTGCCAGAAGCGGTGCAGCACGCAATCAGCGCGGGCGACACCGCGCTCGCCGTGGCCCTCACCCAGCAGGCCGGCGGCTGGGAGTTGATCTTGTGGAAGGGAATTGGCTATGTACGCAGCTTGCTCAAGTGCTTCAGCGAACTGACAATTCGCTCGGAGCCCGTGTTACAGCTTACGCAGGCCTATCTTGACATCAAACTGGCGCGATTCGACGCTGCGCGGGAGCTGCTCGCCCTCTCCTCTACCATGTTGGACACGGCAGGGCCTCGGATTCGACGCGATTTCAACATCGTACAGTCACTGTGGAACGGCTACGTTGACAATGTAGCCTCCATCGGTTGGACCGAGCAGATCGAAGCCTACATAAGCGAACTCGATCCATCCGATCATCTCGGTCGCGGTACCCTCAATTGCGAACGAGCTGTCGCGGCGCTCGGCAAGGGCGCCCCAGAGGTTGCTGAAGTAGAGAGCCGCCGCGCCATTCACGACATGCGCGCTGCGGGCAGCATCCTTGGATTGAACTACGCCTTCCTGCATCTCGCACAAAGCCAACTCTTAAGTGGGCGACTGCGCGAGGCCGATGCCGTGTTCCGCGAGGCGTTAGTGATGGCCGAAGACAATTTCGGCGCCGACAGCGGGTTGAAGGCCTTATGCAACTTGTTCGTCGGATATTGTCTGTATCTGCAGGGCGACGTGGAAGGGTCGAACACCTTGATCGGATCGTTGGGCGACACGACAGACGGCTGGCTTGAAGTCTTTGCGACCGCCTTTGAGGTGCGCGCCCGCCAAGCCTTCGTTCGCGGTGGTCTCGAAGAGGCAATTTCGGTCATCGCAGAAGCGGCGAGACTCGCCCAAGACCGAAAGCTCGAACAGCTGGGGCAGCTGTCGGCGGCGTGGCGAGTTGAGCTGTTAGCGCTTGCCGGGCTGCATCGCGACGCCGAGCGAGAAGCGAGCGCGGCGGGCGTATTTTCTGCGGCTGAGAAGCTCGGTCGCCCCGACTTTCGATGGCGCGTCCGGCTCGCCGCGACGCTGGCGGTGGGCCGGCTATGGGCCGGCAGCGGCGCCACCGGGCAGGCGCTTCATCTCATCGACGGCGCCCGAGCCGAGTTCCGGGCGAGCAAACTGATGCTTCCTGCGTACCGACTCGACGCGCTCAGCATCGTGATCCTGAAACTGCGCGGCAGCACCGAAGAAGCCTTGGCGCGACTCCATGCCTTGCTCGATTTCGTAGTGGCAGAAGGCGCGAGCGGAATCCTGGTCGAACAGGGGCGGCCGATCGAGAGCCTGTTGCACGCCGCGCTGCGCCGTAACCGCGAACTCATTCTTTCAGGAGCGCAACGCGACCTAATTGCGAATGTGCTGGCGCTCCTCAATGCGGCCTACCCGGGCAGCCATGACGGATTCAGCTCGCGGGAATTGGAAGTGCTGCGGGAACTGTGCAACGGCCGCTCGAACAAGGCCATCGGCCAGTTCCTCGACCTGTCGGAGAACACGGTGAAGTTCCACTTGAAGCGCATTTTCAAGAAGCTGGGAGCCGAGTCGCGAGCCGGCGCGATGACGGCGGCGCTTCAAAAGAATCTAGTCATTCCTGACGACGGCTTGCGAAAACGGTAGAGCTGCCATTGGCTTGGGACGCAGGTGCTACCCGGTCGGGTAGTACTCATTCAAGCTGCGCGCACGCTTACCCGCCGCCGGCGTTGACCCGGAGGAATGTCTCATTCTATTGTCGGCCCCAAGATCGGCAGCCCGTGGTCAACCGGTGGGATTCTTAATCGCGAGTACTTCATGACGTCAACTTCGATCGTGCGGGTCGCCACCGATGTGGGGGGCACCTTTACCGACCTGGTCTACTTCCGTACGGACAGCGCCACTGGTGCGCAGCAGGTGCTCACCGAGAAGGCGGACACCACTCCCCCCGATTTCGACAAGGGCGTACTCGATGTCATCGCCAAGGCGGGGGTGGCCATCGACACGGTGGATTTCATCGCCCATGGCACCACTGTGGTCATCAACGCTCTGACGGAACGCAAGGGCGCCAAAGTTGCCTTGATCACCACCTCGGGTTTTCGCGATTCCATCGAGATCGCCCGCGGCAACCGCCCGGACTTCTTCAATCTGGCCTACCGCAAACCAGAACCGTTCGTGCCGCGCTATCTGCGCCGCGAAATCCCGGGCCGCATCACCTATCTAGCCGAGGAGCGTGAACCGCTCGATCTTGCCGGATTGCCGGAGATCCTCGACGATTTTCGCCGAGAGAAGGTCGAAGGCATCGCCATATGTCTGCTGCATGCCTACGCGAATCCCGACCATGAACGTCGCTTGGCCGCGGCTGTGCATGAGTTGTGGCCCGCGATCCCGGTAGTGGCCTCGCATCAGATCACGCGCGAGTGGCGCGAGTACGAACGCAGTAACACCACCGTGCTCTCGGCTTACGTGCAGCCTATCGCCGAACGTTATCTGACCGGGCTCAAGAAGGGATTGGAATCTCACGGATTTCGCGGTCAGTTATATGTCATGCAATCCAACTGTGGAGTGGACTCCGTCGAACACACCAGTGCCGTGCCGATCGCCATGGTCGAATCGGGTCCTGCCAGCGGCTTTTGGGGCGCGGCCGAATTAGGGAGGCTCCTCGGCCTGCCCAATGTACTCGCACTCGACATCGGCGGCACCACCGCGAAGTGCAGTCTGATCGAGAACGGTCAGGTCAAGATAATGACCGACTATTGGATCGAACGGAGCCAAACATCCGCCGGCTATCCCATCATGGTTCCGGTCGTCGATCTGGTCGAGATCGGCAACGGCGGGGGTAGCATTGCCTGGATCGACGAGTTCGGGAAACTGCACGTCGGCCCGCAGTCCGCGGGTGCTACACCGGGTCCGGCGGCGTACGGCCGCGGCGGCACGCAAGCCACGACCACAGACGCGAACGTGGCGCTGGGGCGCATCAACCCGGAATTTTTCTGTGGAGGCTCGGTGAAGGCGGATCTGCGCGCCATCGATCGGGCGCTCGCAGACATCGCCACGCCGTTGGGGCTGACGCGCCTCGAGGCGGCGCGGGGCATCGTGCGCATTGCCAATAGCAACATGGTCAATGCACTGAAGCTCGTTTCTATGAATCGCGGCCACGATCCACGGGATTTCACGCTGGTGGCCTTCGGCGGTGGCGGTCCCATGCATGCCGTCGCGCTGGCCGGAGAGTTGAACATCGCGCGGGTGATCGTGCCTCGCGCCGCTGATGTGTTCAGCGCCTGGGGCATGTTGATGAGTGAACTGCGGCGCGACTATTTTATTACCCGGTTGGTATCCTTCAACGCCGCCCACGCCGGCATTGTCGATCAGCTGCTGGGGGAAGTCACGACTACCGTTGTAGAGCAGTTCGCCGCAGAGCACGTCGACGTCGCGCGAGTGCGCTTCCAGCGGTTTGCCAAGTTACGCTATGAGAACCAGGAACATCACGTCGAAGTGGCGCTGCCGGGTGGCGCGATCGATGCCCAAGCGATCGACGCAGTGACTGCCGCATTTCACGCTGTCTACGAGCGCGAGTACACTTACCGCCTCGATGCGCCGGTGGAGTTCGTCGGAGCGCATCTGGTTGCGCGCGCGGACGTCGGCAAGCTCGAGCCGGCAAAGCTCGCGAGAACAGCTCGATTGCTGGATGCGACGAAGAAGGGCCGGCGTGAAGTCGACTTTGCGCTGGAAGGCGTGCACATCGCGGATATCTACGACGGCGACTTGCTCGAACCAGGCATGAAGATGGCGGGACCCGCGGTCATCGAAATGCGCGGCACCACGGTGCTCGTACACCCGCGCAATCAAGTCCACATGGACGACTACGGTAACATTCACATCCAGTTGGCCCCCAACGGCGGTTCCGGAGACACGGCATGAACGATCGATACGACGCCATCACTCTCGAGATCATCCAGAACTCGCTGCAGGCCATCGCCGATGAAATGTTCGCGGCCCTGCGTAAAACAGCGATGAGCGCCATCATTTACGAGGTACTGGACGCGGGAACCGGTATCACCGATGCCAACGGAAATCTTGCCTCGAGCGGCGCCGGCATCCCGGGATTCGTGGGTGTGCTCGATAAGGCCGTCAAACGCATTCTTGAGATTCACGACAAACCGGGGGACATCGAACCGGGCGATGTATTCATTACCAATGATCCCTATTACGGCGGCGTCACGCATCTCAATGACAATGTGCTGTTGATGCCCGTCTTCGTTGACGGGCAATTACTGGCGTGGACAGCGAATATCGCGCACTGGAACGATGTCGGCGGGATGTCGCCGGGCTCGATTTCTCTGGATGCCACCGAAATCTTTCAAGAGGGTTTGCGCGTGCCGGCGGTGAAACTGATCTCGCGCGGCGAACCCCTGCGCTCGGTCATCGATATCATGACCGTGAACTCGCGCCTGCCGAAGTTTCTGCTCGGAGATCTGTGGGCCGGGGTGGCCGCGGTGCGCATCGGCGCCAAGCGCATCGAGGAGATCGTTCGCAAGTACGGCAGCGATACCTTCAGCACGGCGATGAGCCGGTTCCTGGATTATGGGGAACAACTGGCGCTCAAGGGCTTGGCATCCTTACCGAAAGGGCGGTTCAGCATTTCGGAGGAACAGGACACAGGGGTCATCTACAACGCGGTGGTTGAGATTACCCACAAGGAGTTCATAGTGGATTTGCGGAACAACCCGCCGCAGGACGCCGGTCCGAATAATTGCAGCCGCGACGACTGCTTTGGCTCGCTGCAGATGATATTCAAGAACATTGCCGATCCCTATGGGGTCGCGAATGGCGGCACGTTTCGTCCGATCCGCATGCTCACCACCCCGGGCACTGTCTTCGAACCGCAGGAGCCAGCCGCCATGGGGGTGTACTACGAAGTCGGCATGCGCTTGTACGACATGCTATGGCGATGCCTCGCGCCGCACGTCGGCGATCGTTTACCGAGCGGACATTTCGCGAGTATCTGCGGCACCATCATCGGCGGCATTCATCCCGACACGGGACAGCGTTTTACCATCATCGAACCGGAAGTCGGGGGCTGGGGCGGCTCGAGTCAGGCCGACGGCAACAACGCGATGTTCTCCGCGATTCACGGCGAGACCTACAATTGTCCCGCGGAAGTCGCCGAAGCGCGCTATGGCTTGTACGTGGACCGTCTCGCCCTGAGCGATGAACCCGGCGGCGCGGGCCGCTTCCGTGGCGGCAAGGGCGTGGTCCTCGAGTACCGGGTGCGCAGCGACGGCTGTTTTCTGACCGCGTCCTATTCGCGCAACAAACATCGACCCTGGTCTTCCCGGGGCGGGTGCGAGGGATCCCCGAATCAGATCGAGGTGCTACGTGCCGCAGGCCGCCGGGAAACCTACGCGGTGGTGAGCGGGCTCACGGTGAATCGCGACGACATCATCCGCATCACCACGGCCAATGGCGGCGGATTTGGCGATCCGCGGGAACGCGACCGCGCGGCGCTCGCTGACGACCTGCGCAACGGCTACGTGACCGCCGAACAGGCGGCCCGTGACTATGGGTACCTCGCCCCAGAAACAGCCGAGCGGTCCTCTTAGCGGCCGGTACCTACTCGTTCGGGTAGTCCCTGGAATGGGGTGGGATTGGCTCACCCGGCGTCGCCGTTGACCGGTTCTAAGACACCATCTACCTTCGCACTTACACGTCTCAGCGGCCGTTGGGGCGACGAACTCTCAAAAGCAGGGGATGACAGCACGATGAATGCCAAGCATGGGTTGAAGATTGCAATGGCGGGTGCCTTCTGCACTCTGATGGTGACCGCACAGGCCGACACTCCGTCGTCGTCGAACACGGACTTGGAGGAGATCGTCGTGACCGCGCGCCTGCGCTCCGAATCCCTGCAAGAAGTGCCAATGGCGGTCACCGCGTTTTCCGCCAAGGCGCTGCAGGATGCGGGGGTCCGCGACTACGGCGATTTCGTCGCATTGACGCCGAATGTCTCGCTGGTCGAAGCCGAAAGCGTGGGCCAGTCCTTTTTGACCATCCGCGGCCTCACGGAAGTACGCAACGGCCAGGCACCTGTCGCCTTCGTGGTGGACGGCGTGCAGGAATCCAGCAATCGTCAGTTCACCCAGACCATGTTCGACCTCGAGTCCGTGCAGGTGCTGATGGGCCCGCAAGGCGCGTTATACGGCCGCAATGCCTCGGGTGGCGCCATTGTGATCACCACCAAACAGCCGACCAATGACTTCCAGGGCTACGCTCAGGTGGGAGGCGGTTCTGCAGGGTACGCCGATGCTCAGGCCGTGTTGAGCGGGCCGATCATCAAGGATCAGCTGCTGTTTCGAGTCGCCGGCAGCTACAGCAATTTGAACGGCTACTTCAACAACGTCTATCTAAACAAAACCGCAGATCCATACGGCGATGCGACCGTTCGCGGTCTCTTGAAGTGGACGCCCATCGAGGAGTTGACCGCGGATTTGCGGCTCAGCTACTCGCACACAAATGGACCTTCACTCAATTATCACTATCAGGGCGCGCTGTATGACCCGGCGCATCCCTGCTTTGCCGATCCCGCAAACCCGTTCGGCGGCCCGGCGGCAAACCCGAACACGGTGTCGTATGACTTCTGCGCCAACAACCGCGGCACCGACCAACGCGATCTGCGGGAAGCCACGGCAAAGTTCGACTACAAGTTGCCGGGTGCGACGCTGACGGGCATCTTCTCGTACAACACGGTGAAGGAATTCACCGACGGCGATCAGTTCCCCTATACGGCTAGCCGCAACCTTTTTGGTACGGACGGCACCCAGACGCAGTTCTTCAATATCGAGAACTCGAGCGCCGAAGTGCGCTTGACCTCGGAGACGAATCAGCCGCTGCGCTGGATGGTCGGCGGCTACTTTTTGCGCACCACCGATTTCATCTCCTCGACCACCGGCACCGACCTAGGGCTCGGAATCGAGCAGATCGAATACAACCCGGCATTCACCAGCGCCGCGAATCCGACGCTGTCCTGGTTCGCGGATACCAACATTGACAAGGTGTACGCAGGCTTTGCCAACGTGTCCTATGACGTGACGTCGGCTCTCGAAGCGTCGCTCGCCCTGCGCTACGATAAGGATGATGCGTCGCAGATCGTCGATCCCCGCAACACCGGCGGTGTGCCTCCCGGATGCTCGTCGGCACCGGGCAGCAACTGCACGCGGTCGACCTCCTTCGACCGGATGCAGCCGAAAGTCTCTCTCAAGTACCAATTGGATCCGGAAGCCCAGGTGTATGCATCGTGGGGCCGCGGCTTTCGAAGCGGTCTGTACAACCCATACGGCACTTCGGCCGTGGCCGCAGGTGCGGGGTTGATCGGCGTCACCGATGTGCTGCCGTCCGAGTTGACCGATTCCTACGAAGTGGGATTCAAAAGCGAGTGGCTGGACCATAGCCTGCGCTTGAACGGTGCTCTCTACGACACCACCGTGCGCGGCCAGCAGTACTTCGTATTCCTGGGCGGGATCGGTGCGCAGATTCTCGTGAGCATCGATAAGGTGCAAATCAAGGGCGGCGAATTGCAGGCCGTTTACTCGCCATTCAAAGGGCTGGATCTGTATGCCGGGGTCGGTGTCAGCGACAGCAAGATCGAGCAATACGCGCTCAACCCGAAGGACGTCGGAAATTGGGCGCCGTACGTGCCGCAGACCTCCGAGAATTTGGGTGCCCAGTACCGCTTCCCCATCTCGGCGCAGTTGCGTGTGCTGACCCGCGCGGATTTCATCGTGAAAGGTGCTCAGTACTGGGATCCCGAGAACACGGCGGCGCGCAGTGCGGTTGAGTTGCTGAATCTGCGTGCCGGACTCGAGGATGCCAACGGTCGGTGGACGGTGACGGGAGCTATGACCAACGCGACCAACAAGGCTTACAACGCGGAATTCGTACTGGGCGGATTCGCCCAGCCCGCACCGCCGCGCGAGTGGACCATCGAAGCGCGCTACAATTTCTAAGGCATACGCCATGCATATTCGCGCGGCGACCGACGTCGGGGGTACCTACACCGACCTCGTCTTCTACGCCGTCGACGGCGAGACGGGGCGGTGCGGTGCCGTGAGAACAGCCAAGGTCGACACCACGCCGCCTGACTTCGAGAAGGGAGTGATGGCGGCGCTGGTGAAGGGCGGCGTATCGAGCGCCGAGCTGGCTTTTTTCGCGCATGGCGCCACCGTAGTCATCAATGCCATTACCGAGCGCAAGGGGGCCCGGGTAGGACTCATTGCCACGCAAGGCTTTCGCGACGTGCTCGAGATCGCGCGCGGCAACCGGCCGGATTTGTTCAACTTCAGTTTCCAGAAGCCGCGGCCGTTCGTGGAGCGGCACCTGCGCAGCGAACTAGTCGAACGCTGCGACTACAAGGGTGAGATCGAACGGGAGGTCGACCTCACCGGCCTGCCGGCCATACTGCGGCATTTTCGGGACGAGGGAGTGGAGGCGATCGCGGTGTGCTTCCTGCACGCGTACCGCAATCCGGCGAACGAACAAAAGGTGACCGCCGCTATTCGCGCCGCGTGGCCCGAGGTCTCGGTGGTCGCGTCGCACGAGATCAGCCGCGAGTGGCGCGAGTATGAGCGGGCCAGCACGACGGTGTTGTCGGCCTACGTGCATCCGGTGACGCAGCGCTACATTGACTCGTTGGAACGCGAACTTAACGCGGCGGGGCTGACACAGCCGCCCTACATGATGCTGTCGAACGGCGGCATCGCCACCGTCGCCACGGCCAAGGCTAATCCGGTCGCCATGGTGGAGTCCGGGCCGGCCAGCGGCATCTATGCCGCTGCTCATCTGGGCAAGCTCATCGGTGAGCCGAATCTGATCGTGCTGGATATTGGCGGTACGACGGCGAAATGCGCCCTAGTCGAGGGCGGCACGATCAAGATTTCGACGGACTACTACGTCGAACGCAGCCGGCAATCGCCGGGCTATCCGATCCAGACCGCGGTGTCGGAGATCGTCGAGATCGGCAATGGCGGCGGCAGCATTGCCTGGGTCGATGCCGGCGGAAAACTACACGTGGGGCCGCAAAGCGCAGGCGCGGTACCTGGACCCGTGGCCTATGGCCGGGGGGGGCGGCAGGCCACGACCACGGATGCCAATCTGCTGCTCGGCCGCATCGATCCCCGGAGCTTCGCCGGTGGGGAACTGACGCCTGATTGGGACGGCGTGAACCGGGTGTTCGAGGCCTTGGGCAAGAAGCTCGGGGTGTCCTCTATCGATGCGGCGCGAGGCGTGGTACGGATTGCGAATGCCAACATGACCAATGCGCTGCGGTTGGTCTCCACCAACAAGGGCTACGATCCGCGGGATTTCGCGCTGATGGCATTCGGCGGCGGCGGTCCAATGCATGCCGTGGCCTTGGCCCGCGAACTCAAGGTACCGCGCGTCATCGTGCCGGTGAATTCCGCGGTGTTCTCTGCCTGGGGGATGCTGCTCGCGGATTTGCGGCGCGACTCGCTGCAGACCTATCTCATGCCGCTGCAGCCGACGACGGCGGATGCGCTGGTGGCTCAATTCAGAGCCATGGAGGCCGAAGCGGCGGCCAATTTCGTCCGGGACGGAATCGAGGTGGGTAAGGGGACGCTGCACTTCGAATACCTGCTCGACATGCGCTATCAGGGGCAGGAGCACACGGTCAAGGTGCCCATTGCACTGACCGCGGCGCTGCTCGACGTGGGACAGGTTGCGGATCTCTTCCATGCGGCCTACGAAAAGCGCTATACCTATCGGCTGCCGAATTCCACCCAGATCGTGAATTTTCATCTGGTGGCGCGGGTCGCGGTGCCGAAGCCCGATTTGCCGAAGATGACGGCCACGGGCCGGCGGCTCGAGGACACGGTGATCGGTGCGCGACGCGTCGACTTCGACGCAGAGGGTGTGGTCGAGGCCGTGATTTACAACGGAGCCGCATTGGAACCGGGCATGCAATTACACGGACCCGCCGTGATCCAGGAACCCGTCGTCACTCTGGTCGTGCCGCCCGGGGAACGCGTGACCATCGACGACTACGGCAGCTACCACGTTCAACTCAAGATCTGAGGGGCTAGCCATGAACCGTGATCCGTTTACGCTCGAAATCGTCAAGGATGCTCTCGTGGCCATCGGCCACGAAATGTTCGACGCCATGATCCGCACCAGCATGAGTCCGATCATCTACGAGACCACCGATTTTGCGGTGGGCGTGACGGATGCCGGCGGCAACCTGATCGCGCAGGGCAACGGCGTCACCGCATTTCTGGCCACCCTCGATACGGCGGTGCAATCCGCGTTGCAGCGTTACCCAACGCCCGAGGATCTGGCGCCGGGAGATATTCTGATCACGAATATTCCCTACGAAGGCGGCGGTACGCATCTATCGGACGTGGTCATTCTCGTGCCCGTGTTTCATGGCGCAGCGGCTGATAGCGTGGACGGTCAACAAGGCGCATTGGACCGAAGTGGGCGGTGCGCAGGCCGGTTCCGTGTCGACCGAAGCAACGGAGATCTACCAGGAAGGGCTGCAGTTTCCCGTTCGTGAAACTGTACGACGCCGGCCGAATCAACAAGGCGCTGGTGGCGATGATCGAGGCCAACGTACGGCTGCCCGAGAGCACCATCGGCGACATGCATGCCGGTGTGGCGGCGGCGAAAGTCGGAGCGCGACGGTTGGCCGACATGGTCGAGAAGTACGACGTCGACACCGTGGTGGAAGCCATGGCGAGTCTGCTCGACTACGGTGAGCGCATGACGTTGGAGGAACTGGCCAAGCTGCCCGCCGGGACCTATGAGGCGGATGATTTGGTCGAAAGCGACGGCCTCGGCCATGGGCCGTTCCGGGTCAAGGTGAAGATCACGGTGTCGGCGGAGAAATTGATTGCGGACTTTACGGGGACCGACCCCCAGGCCGCCGGTCCCATCAACTGCACGCTCACGGGTCTGGTCACGGGTGTGCGCTGTGTCTTCAAGTCCATCACCAATCCGGAACTGCCGGCCAACGGCGGCTGCTTTCGGCCGCTCGAGATCGTGTGTCCGCCGGGAACGTTCATTTCGGCCCAATCACCGGCGCCGGTGTCGCTTTACTACGAATCATTGCTAGCGGCCATGGACGTCATGTGGAAGGCGCTGGCCGCGGCCATCCCCGACCGGCTCCCCGCGGGCCACCAACGCTCGGTCAATGCCACCTTCGTCGCGGGGCTGCACCCGGACACGGGCGACCTGTTCGTGATGGGAGAGCCGCTGGTGGGCGGCTGGGGCGCCGCCCCCGGCCGCGACGGCGACAACGGACAGTTTTGCTGCGCCAACGGCGAGACGTACAACATCCCGGTGGAATTGTTCGAGTCCCGCTATGGCCTCAAGGTGGAGCAGTACGCATTCCACGACGAGGACGGCGGTGCCGGTCAGCATCGCGGCGGCAAGGGTGTGGTGCTCGATTACCGCGTGACCGCGGACGAGGCCTTTCTCACCTACGCGACCAGCCGCTCCGCGAATCGGCCGTGGTCGCTGGCAGGAGGGCAGCCGGGTTCGCTCAACGGCGCGCGCATCTACCGACACGACGGCACGATTCAAAGCTATGACATGTGCACGCGCGTGCGGGTCGAGAAGGGTGAGCTTATCCGTCTCACGACGGCCACCGGCGGCGGGTATGGGGATCCGGCCGCGCGCGCGCGCGCGGATATCGTCAAAGATCTAAAAAATGGCTTCATCACGCTGAAACAGGCCGCCGAGGACTATGGTTTCTCCGCGGTGACGCCGAACTCTTGAGCCGCACCCGGAATCGCGACACCGCCCGGGATTTTCTCGCGGCGTACTGGCGCGCGGATCTCGCGGCCGCGCTATCACACTGTGCGCCCGGCGCCACCATCGAACTTGCGAAGTCGCTGCCCCTGGTCACGCCGGCACCGGTGGCCGAGGTCCTGCCGCAGATCTTTCGGGACGTCTATCCAAGGTTCGAGGGCGGGCGTTTCGACGTGACGATTGACGCGACGCTCGCCGAGGAGCAACGGGTCCTGGTGGAACACACCGCCCGCGGCCGCCTGACCACGGGCAGTCCGTTCGATTGCCGCTACGCCGCCGTGCTGGAATTCGGAGCGGGAAAAATAGAACGGCTGCGCATGTATACCGACACGCGCTACGTGGCCGCCGCATTGATGTCCTGAGGTCGCTTTACGTGGAGGCCTTGTGCTGATACTCGAGAATGCTTCCCTGCTCGACCTTGAGTCGGGCGACGTTCATCCCAGTCGGTTCGTGACCATCGAGGGCGATACCATCGTGGCCGTCGACGAGAGCCGCCCTGCCGGCGGCAGCGCCGAGCGCATCGACCTTAAGGGGCGGTATCTGCTTCCCGGCCTGATCGACGCCCACTATCATGCGACGCTCACCGACACGAACCCGGCGAACTTGCGGGACGTGCCCACGACGCTCATGACGGCGCGGGCCGGGCAGCTGCTCAAGGGTGCGCTGGAGCGCGGTTTCACGACGGTGCGCGACATGGGCGGTTCGGATTGGGGATTGCGCAGTGCCGTCGCCGAGGGTGCTCTCACGGGTCCGAGGATTTTCATTGCCGGCCGAGCGCTCTCGCAGACCGGCGGCCACGGCGATTTGCGCCGGCGCACGGAGGCCGAGAATTTCTGCAGCTGCAGCAGCGCGCTCAGCTTCATGTCGGTGGTCGCGGATGGCAAGGCCGGCGTTCAGGCCGCGGCGCGCGAACAGCTGCGTCAGGGCGTGGATCATCTCAAGGTGTTTCTGTCGGGTGGAGTGGTCTCGCCGACCGACCCCTTGGCGTCGGCGCAGTACACGGATGAAGAACTCGAGGCCATCGTTCACGAGGTAGCCAGTTGGGGGACTTATGTGGCCGCGCATGCCTACACAGCCGCCGCCATCACGCGCGCGGCGAACGCCGGTGTCCGCACCATCGAGCACGGCAACCTGTTGGATGCGCCGGCCGCCCGGCTGCATGCGGCGCGCGGCGCCTATCTCGTCCCCACGCTCGTGACCTATGAGGTCATGCGCCGCGAGGCGCCGCGGGCGCGGCTGCCCGCCTTCAGCGTGGCCAAACTGGAGACCGTGCTCGAGGCGGGCCTGCAAAGTATCGAAATCGCGTTGGCTGCCGGCGTCAAACTCGGATTCGGCACCGACTTGCTCGGTGACTTTCATGCTCATCAATCGGAAGAGTTCGCGATTCGCGCCCGGATCCAGGAGCCGCGCGCGGTTCTCAAGTCGGCGACCGCGGTCAATGCCGAGATCCTCGGGCAGAGCGGGCGGCTGGGTACGATTGCGCCGGGCGCTCTCGCCGATCTGATTGCGGTGGACGGCAACCCGCTAGAAAACCTGGGTCTACTACAGGAGCAGGGACGTCATCTGGATCTCATGATGAAAAGCGGTGTCCTTTTCAAGAGCGCTCTGTGAAGATCGATGAGGCGAGGCGGCCACTGACCGCCACCAAGGACCACGGATGAGCGAATCGACGACGGGCTTCATCGCCGAGGGCTACGCGCGTCAGCTCGTGCCCGATGCCCAGCTGGGCGGTGCGCACCGAGTGTTCTTCATCGTGGCCGGCGCACTCTGTGGTCTGCCGGTCTATGTTCTGGCCGCCCAAGTGGTGCGCGGCATGGGTCTGACTAGTGCGCGCTATGCCTTTCTCCTGGGCGGCCTGATTTCTGGCTCACTGGGAGCTCTCAGCGCCTATTGCGGTGCTCGGACGCGAATGAATCTGGCGATGCTCGCCGATGAGGCCTTCGGTTTGATCGGCGGCCGCATTGTCAAGACGGTGATCGCGTTGAGCTTGGTCGGTTGGGTTGGCGTCATTTTGAGTGTTCTCGGCGCGACGGCCGGAACCGCGATCCACAGTCTGTACGGCGTCGACATCGATTCGGCGTGGATCGCGGTCGCTGCCGCCGTGGCGGTGGCGGGTATTGCGCTGCACGGCGTGCGCGGCCTCGAACAAGTGGGCATGGTCATCGCGCCGCTCTTGTTGGTGTTGCTGGCCTGGACGTTTTACAAGGGATGTGCACCGAGTGCGGTCACGAGCCTGCCTGCACCTACGAGTCTCGGCTTCGGCGCCGCGGTGTCCGCAGTGGTCGGCGAGTACGTCGTCGGCATCGTCATCCAACCAGACTATGGCCGATTCGTGCGCCGTCCGGCGGGCGCCGGCATCGCCTCCGGACTCGCGCTCGGCGTGGCGTTTCCGTGCATTTTGACGCTGTCGGCGATTCCGACGTTCAGATGTTCCGCCGCCGATCTGATCGGCGTGATGGTGGCCGTGGGCATCGGCCTGCCTGCGATTGCGCTGCTGGTGCTCGGTGCCTGGATCGACGCCTCTGCGTGTCTGTATTCCGGCAGCCTGAGCTTGACCAATGAGGTCAAGCGCTTCCGGCTTCCCTGGGTCACGGTGTGCTCGGCCGCCATCGGCTGCGTGTTCGCGATCTGCCATGCCGAGAGACTGTTCCTACCGTTCCTGGCCCTTCTGGGTGTGACGTTTCCACCGGTGGCGGCGATCAACATTCTGCACGCCCTCTGGCCGTCTGCTAAGCACGCGCCCGGGCAGCCGTCCGTGCGGCCGCCGTCGATTCGTTGGGCAGGGGCCCTGGCTTGGATCGCCGGATCGGTCTCGGGCTATTTCACCTCCCACGGATATTTCACCGTGTCGGGGATCGCGTCGATCGATTCGGTTCTCATTTCGGCTGGAGTGTGGGTGCTGGTGACGGCGATGTACCGGGCGCGGCGTTGATGACTGAGGAACCCCGACTGACCAAGGATTTTACGAATGCCCCCGTGCCCGACGAGGCGACTATTCACGGTCTGAGGGTCGCCATGGTGGTCGCGGGCATCGGTGCGACATTGCCGATGTTTCTTCTCGGAGCGCAAATCTCGGTCGGCCGGGGACTGCGGCTCGCCGTGCCGGTGTGCTTCGCAGCATGCGCGCTGGTGGGTCTGCTGGGTACGCTCACGTCCATCGTCGGTTCGCGAGCGCGGCTTTCGACCTATCAAGTGGTTACCTTCGCGTTCGGCGTCCGCGGGGCGCGACTGGTCAATCTAGTCCTGGGTGTGATGCTGATTGGCTGGTTTGCGACCACCGGCGAGATGCTCGGCGCAGCGATCCAGCATGCCGTCGCCGAAATCCATGGAACAGCATGGCCTCAATGGATCTACACCGCGGGTTCACTGTTCGCGATGACTTTGACCGGAATTTTTGGCTTTCGCGTGATGGAGAGATTCGTTCGGGTCACGGTGCCCTTGTTGGCGGGGCTGATGGCGTACGTGGTGTGGCTGTCGTTGCTGCGCGGCGGCTTGACGGCCGCACTCTCGCGGCCCGGCGATGACAGTCTTTCAACAGTCGACGCGTTGTCGTCCGTCATTGGTGCCATCATCCTCACCGCAGTGCTGGCGCCGGATCTGACTCGCTACGCGCGCAACGACCGGCATGCGTTGCTATCGGTGTTGGGCCTCGTCGTCGGATTTCCCACGGCGCTCATCATGGCGGCGATTCCGGCCGCCGTTTTCGGCGAAGGGGACGTCATGAAAGTCATGACGACTCTGGGCATTCCAGGCCTTGCCATCGTCATACTTGTCATGTCGACGTGGACCAGCAACACCAGCAACTTGTACTCGTCGACGCTAACGCTCGCGACCTTTTTCAAGAGGAGCTCCGGCAAGCAACTCGGATGTGGCGCAGCTCTCGTGGCCCTCGTTGCCGCGCTATTGGGGATTGCAGATCATTTCATACCCGTGCTCATCGTCCTCGGCGTCATCAGTGCACCGCTTGCCGGCGTCTACGTGGTCGACTTCTTCTGCGTGAATCACCAGCGGTACGACCAGGGCACCATCGATTCATTACCCGCCATTCGGGCGAGCGCTTTCGGGGCATGGATTCTCGGTTCGGCCGCCGGTCTTGCGGGGACGTATTATCGCCATTCCCTCACGAGCATACCCGCAGTGGACTCGATCCTCATTGCGGCATTCGCATACTTCATCATGAGCGTCGGCCCTCTGCGCCGTCTCGCTTCGGGTAAACCGTGACAGATGATCTTTCGACGCTGGTCGAGGTGTGTGCGAACGACTTCACCTTCGTCATCGCCGTGTGCACCGCTCAGGCGCCGATCAGCAGCGCCTATTTCTTGACGGACGTCGATGCAGGTACGCTCGATGGCTCGTCGATATTCCGCATCGTGAATTTGCACAATCAACCGGCCGATCATCCCTCGAAAATCGAAGTGATTCAAATGGGATGGCGCGAGACAGATCCTGCTATCCCTCCGTCGATACGTCATGAGACAACCGGGATGACAGGGCTGCGGCATCGCACGGGAACGGTGTCGTTGGCGCGCTTCGCACCGGGTGCCGCGTATCACAGTTGGTTCGTGTGCATGCGCGACGAACCGGGGCTCGATCAAGGGGGGTCGCGTCATCCCGACGGTGAGGGATTTGCGGCATTTGGATTCGTCGCCGAGGGGCTGGAGCATCTCGCGCGCTTTTTCGATGAAAATGCACATGCGGCAGAATACCTTGCCCAGCCGATCCTCTTGTGCTCGGTGCGGCGTCTGCGACGCTAAAGGCGATGGTCGATCGCAAAGGTCGCCCGTACACCATCCTCGCAAGTGGCAGCCAACCCAAACGGCCGGCAAATGAACCGCCCCGACGAGTCCGGAGACTCCCGCGTGTGTATGGGTGTGCTATTGAAAATCCGTCCGGGCGCACTTAAATCTTAAATCAACGGGTTAGACGCGATGTTTTTCGGTGCTGTGCTATTGACCGAATTAAATAGCACAAATTTCGCGCCCCTCCTGCGCGCGATGCAGGGCCGTCAGGTCTTTGACGTATAACGTTAAGCGTTATACCATCGCAAGCTGGCTCAGCTTGATGCTGCGCAGACGTTGGAATTCTTGCGGTCGCCTCCCGGCAATCGACTTGAGACCCTGGCTGGAGACCGACCGGTCAATGCAGCATTCGAATCAATGACCAATACCGCCTTTGCTTTCGCTGGACCGCAGAAGGGCCGACAGATGTTGAGATCGTGGACTACCACTAATGGTGAATGAGATGTTCAAGAATGGTATGCGACCGGTTCATCCGGGTGAAGTGCTTCTGGAGGATTTTCTCAAGCCGCTTGGCATGAGCGCCAATGCCCTCGTCAAGGCACTGCGCGTGCCGGCGCCGCGGATCAATGACGTTGTGCGCGGGCGCCGTGGCGTGAGCGCGGACACCGCCATGAGACTGGCCCGCTATTTTGGCGGTGATGCGCGCTCCTGGCTGGACCTGCAGACGGCCCATGACTTGCGCGTGGCGGAAATTAGTAACGCAAAGCGGGTCGCGCGCGAGGTTTCGCCGGCGACTACGTAGCTACAAAATCCGTCCGGAGCGAAGCGGCGGACGAGGCGCAGCCCGAGCAACCTGTCCGAATTCAATCTTGAGTGAGCGCCTGTCGCGATGCTATTGAGATTTAAGCATGCGCTCAATCACCTGACGGGCACGAATCCCACCGGTGTCAATGCTGAACGCTTTCAACTTGAGAGCGGGATTCCGCAGAATCGATAGCTGCTGGGCTTCGAGGACCGCTACGTCCTCCATGAAAACGCCTCCCTGCTGCTGCTTGAAGCGGGCGGTAAATCCCGCATCGGCGATGTCAAAATTCCGGGCCATTCCCCAGAAGTAGTGGCTGGTGGTTTCACTCTCCGGCGTCATCGCGTCGATAACGAAACCCCGCACACCTTGGTCATGTGTCTCGATCGATGCCCCGGCGGCAACGGGAGCCACGCCTACATCGATGATTACGGAGGACGGGGCTAGGAAATGGCAAATTTGCCACCTATCAACCGCACAGTCCATTTTCAAGGCGTTTCGCCAAAAAGGCGGCGCGTCGATGTTTGCCATCCAACGCGTGACGACAACTTCGTTGCCCTCGGCATGCGTGTCGATCGGCGCACAGAGAATGTCCGGCTGACCGATAGATCCTTGGTGCACATAGGTCTCGTGTGAGAGGTCCATCAAGTTGTCGATAATCAATCGGTAGTCACACTTGATATGGTAGTAGCCGCCATCGAATGTCCATTTTGGATGAGAGCACGGCCAGAAGTCGGGAATCAGAGCCGGATCCGCGCGTTCCACTTCACCGATCCAAACCCATACGAACCGGTGTCGCTCAACGATCGGATAGCTCTTCGTACAGATACTCTTGTGAACACGCTCGGATCGCACGGGCATCTCGACCGCTTGGCCATCGGAGTTGATGAGTAAGCCGTGATACCGGCAGCGGATGTTGTCTCCCTCCTTTATCCCGAGGGATAGCGGCAAAAGCCGATGGGGACACGCGTCGCGAAGTCCGACGACAGTGCGGTCGAATTTTCGATAGAACACAATCGGTTCGCCGCAAATAATTCGGGCGACCGGCGCCTGATCGATCTCATTGTCCCATCCTGCCACGTACCACTGATTTTTGACGAACACAACGGACACCCCTCACTGAAGGCTCATGGTGCAGCTGTTACGCCGAATCGACTGTGTCTTGGGATTCGAACGAAGGACTGCAAGGTTGATCTGCTTTGGCCGCATTCTATCTCCACCGGCATGGGCACGCGTTGAGAGTTAGTTGTGCCATGGAATTCGCACGCCCCGCCAATGCGATTGTGCCCCTCGGATGCGTGTCGAGGACCAAACTTCGCAGATTCTTCTGGACGACTGGACGTCGCCGCTTCAGCGGCGGCGGTCCGGAGCGAAGCGGAGGACGACCAGCCCGAGCAATGCGTCCGGGCGTGCCAACCTACAAACTCCGCTTCGACCGGGTCCGTTTCCCCGCCGCTTTGTCCAGCAGCGCGAGACCGTCCGCGACTCGTCCGCGACCGCGTGCCGCACGTAACTCGAAGCGCGTTTCGGCATCGAAATCTGCCAACAGAATCGTGGCCATCTCTTCAATGAGCTTTGTTACGCTCACCTTGCGTGACTTCGCCACCAGTTTCAGGCGCGTCCTTTTCTCCTCTGGCAGCCGTATGATCAAAGCGCTCATTGTTGTTCCTTCAGCAGTTGTGTCGGGGTGACCACCGAAACACGCGGGAACTTTAACTCGCCGCCGCGCAGATCGCGCACATTACGGGTGACGAGATAATCCGCTTGCCCAGCGACCGCCAATTCCATGAGATGATTATCTGCCTCATCGCGGAGATTTGGCCGCCAAGCGTAGTAAATTCGTGTCCACTGGCAGATCGACAGAAATATATCCAAGAAAGTTTCACGCTCGGTAGCTGTCAATCGTGCTCCGCGCCAAATCGATTCGCGGCCCAACAAATCCTCGTATTCGGCCAGAAGAGCCGCCCTCATGAGGGGTCGAAAGCGTCCTTCCAGGCAAAGACGCAATACTCGATTTGCGTGGCCCGATCCACGGACACCGGCCACCCACACATCGGTGTCGACGACGATGTTCACCGAACAAATGATTGCATATATGCAATCAAACAGCAAACTGTCGACTGCATCGACCTGCGCGCAGGTCATGAGGAATTGGTCGGCGTAGGTGTGCTATCGGAAGGTACCTGTATCTCCAATTTCAAGGGCGTATCAAGGCGTAACTGGCGGTTCCGTAGCACAATCGAAATGCCAAAATGCCTTGTTTTCTATACACTTACGTTGCTTGGAATGCGCGTCTTCGAACCAGGGGGTCAGGGGTTCGAATCCCTTCGGGCGCACTTTTTATCAAAGTTCTTCGGCGGCCAGGGCCACGAGATCGGAAACGAGCAGATCGAACCCCTGACGGACAACAAGACGGTTCGACAATCCGGTACCGCGCCGGGTTGGACATCGCCGCTTCAGCGGCGGCGGTCCGGAGCGAAGCGGAGGACGAGCGGCGCGGCCGCGAGCTCAGCGCCGCGGCGGCGCTGAACGCCCAAAGGGCGGCCCCGAAGGGGTAAGCGCGCAGCGCGAATAATCCGTCCGGGCGCACTGAAATCTAAAGCAATGTTTTACCGCGCGGGCATCAAAACGCTGACGCTAATAATCACAGTGAAAAAATGGCCAGATGGTTGAAGTCGGCTGGTCCCCCGGATTAGTTGAAATGTTTTCCAACGTACCGGTCTATCCGACACCAGATTCGGTGAGTTCAATGATTGATAGGCCACGAAAGCGATAACCTTAAAATATTTTCCACGGTAGTGTTGACTAATCCATGGCACCTGGTGCATCTTTGCTTCTAGAGCGAAACGAGTCCTGCGCGCACCGCTGGGCAGGCGAGAAAGAGGAGCTGTCTAGATGAGTGCCAGCGTTCAATCGGAGCGGCCGTCTACGCTATTCACACGGGATACGCCCGTCGGGTACGAATTGCTGCCGATCAAGAAGAAGGCGGCAATCCAGTTGATGGGTTCGCGCCTGTGGGGGCGCTTCAACCCTAACCATTGGGATCCGGTATACGCCGCCGCGACGGGCCTAAAGGCACCAATCCAGACGGGCGAGATGTCGTCTGCCTACCTGGCGGAGATGTGTGTCAATCACTTCGGCGCGCAAATGTTCAAGAACGCGCGGATGGTCTGCAAATATGTGGCCTCCACCCTCGCCAATGAGGTGATCACTACGCACGGTGTGGTGCGCGAGAAGAAGCCGAAGGGCAATGGCTTCCGTTTCATCGTCGACATCTGGGCCGACAACGAGGTGGGCGCGAAGAAGACGATCGGCAGGGTCGAAGTCGACGTCGGCGTCTGACCAGGCTGAAGCAGAGAAACGATCAACATGAGCATCGAAACCCGCAGAACTGACGAGCTCCGTCCGATGAGCGACATCCAGATTGCGCAGACCCGCGCATTCATCGAGAGTCTGGAACAGAAATCGCAGCCCTATTGGGACATGGTCGAAATCGGCGAGGAGCTCTCTCGCGATCTGCACATCACACCTGAACTCGTCATTCTCTACGCTGATGCGGTCGAGGATTTCAATCCGTGGTACGAAGGCTGGAACATGAACACCTGGCGCATTGCAGGTGAGTCGCCCTTTGGCGGCGCGATTGTTCCTCCGATGCTGGTCTCGCATTTCGTCTTGTCGGTGCAGTTCGATCACACCAAGCCATTCGCGATCGGCTCAATCCACACCTACCACGACTCCGAGATCATCGAGCCGATTCCGGTTGGCGCGACTGTGCGGATCACGACTCGCGCGACCGACAAATATGAAAAGCGTGGACGCCGCTACGTGCGCCACGAAGTGAATGTGACCGATGCTGAGAACGGTACGCACTATTTTCGCGAAGTCCGCGATATTCTGTCGCGGTGACGGCGGGGATGATGCAGAGACCCGTCGCGGACGGTTTGTTTGAGGTCATGGACGGCGGGGCGAAGTTGATTGGTTCCCATTGCGTGTCCTGTGGCACGCTTTATTTCCCACAATCGCTGAGTTGCCGGAATCCACAATGCCGTGACAAGAAGATTGAGCGCGCCCTGCTTCCTGATCGCGGCACGCTCTATAGCTACACCGTGCAGCGCTACCAGCCACCAGCCTTGTTCCGGGTTGACAATTGGGCACCCTACGCACTGGGGTTGGTCGATCTAGGCGAGGGCTTGCAGGTGATGGGTATGCTGACGGATATCGCACTTGATGCAATCGAGATCGGCATGGCGGTCAGGCTGGTGGTTGAACCGCTGTTTGTAGACGCCGGGCGCGTCGAAGTGTGCACCTATAAGTTTGCGCCCGATGGCGCGCTGAAATCAGAATGACGCGCCCGGTTTACGTGCTTGGCGCGGGTGCCCACCCTTGGGGCAAATGGCCCGACAAGCCGCAGCTTCAGCTCGCGCTGGAGGCGATGACATCCGCGCTCGATGATGCCTCACTCGCATGGCCGGATCTTCAGGGACTCGTTGCCGCCAGTTCACGCTTTGAAGGGGGGATGGGCTGGGGTTTGCACGCCAATGAGGTAGTTCAGGCAGTGGCGGAGCAGGGCATCCCCTGCGTCAATGTGGGCGGTGCCTGTGCCGCCGGCGTGATCGCCGTCCAGTCCGCTTATGCGATGATCGCCAGCGGTCAGTATGACGTGGTTGCGGCGATGGGTGCCGAGCGCATGCCCAAGGGCTTCATCCCGCGTCCGCCCGGCAGCCAGGACGACATCTCCGACAGCGACTATCTACGCTGGGTCGCGATGGGTGCGACCAATCCCGCCTATTGGGCTATCGAGGCGCAGCGGCGGAAGTACAACTTCGGCACGACCGACGCAACGCTCGCCCGCGCTTCGGTGCTGATGCGGCGTAACGCCGCGGGTAACCGGCTTGCCCGTTTCCGCAAGGAAAGCAGTGTGGAGGAGGTGCTTGCATCACCGATGGTCGCAGATCCGCTTCATTTGCTCGAGATATGTCCGGTCAGCGATGGCGCCGCAGCCATTATCCTTGGGACCGAGGAGCACGCGAGGCGATCCGGCCACAAGCTGGTGCATGTGGCCGGCTGTGCGGCGGCTACGGGTCAGTTTGGTGATCCTGCCCGTCGTATCCCGACGGTTTCGAGCACGGTTCGTCCCAATGTGCCACACACCAGCGAGGTGGTGACGGCAGTGCGGCGCGCCTGTGAGATGGCCGGGATCGGACGGGAAGATGTCGATGTACTGGAAATGGCCGACAACACCGTTTGGCATCTTCTCGCTTGGCCCGAAGAGCTGGGATTCTACGAGGCGGGCAAAGGCGACTGGATGCTCAACAATGGCAAGCTCGACATCGGTGGCGATCTGGCGGTAAATCCAAGCGGCGGCTTCCTGTCGTTCGGCGAAGCGACGACCGCACAAGCAGTGCTGCAGGTGTGCGAACTGACGTGGCAATTGCGCGGTCAGGCCGAGGGCCATCAGGTGCCAAATGCAAGGGTTGGCATGTCGGCGGTACTCGGGCTGGGCGCAAACGGTGGTTCGGTGATTCTAAAGGCGTAAGGCACTCAGGCCGAGAATGTTGCGCGTATTGCACGCGCAACATGAGTGATGGCCTGATCTGCGACGGGAGTATGTTGGGGCAGCCCCGCGAAACCGTGGATCATGCCGGGGTAGCGCTTCAGGCAGGTTGTCACGCCCGCCCCGCGCAGCCGCCGGGCGAACGCTTCGCCTTCGTCGCGGAGCGGATCAAAGGCGGCCGTCAGTATCGTGGTCGGCGGCAGACCGGCCAGACCGGCCAGCGTGAGATTGAACATCGGGTCGCTGAGAGTCTCCGGCGTGGCACCGTACGCCTCCCAGCACCAGTCCACAAACGAGCCGGTCAGCATGTACCCCTCGCTGAACGCCTGCACGGACGGTGCAGCGGGGTCGATCATTGGATAGAAAAGGCCGAGGTGCCTGATTCGCATCGCGCTGTCCCGAAAGCGCAGCGCGGTTGTGATGGCCAGTTGCCCACCAGCGCTGTCACCCGCAATGGCCAACTGTGTCGGGTTGAACCCTATCACATGTGCTTGGCTCACCAGCCATTCCAACGCCGCCTCACAATCGTCGAGCGCGGCAGGATACGGGTGCTCCGGCGCCAGTCGATAGTCGATGGCCGCCACGACCGTATCAGACTGAATGGCAAGCGTCCGGCAAAGCGCGTCATGCGTATCGAGATTGCCAAACAGAAATCCGCCGCCATGGATGAAGAGGATCAATGGACCGTCATCCGCAGGCGATGGACGGTACAGTCTGATAGGAATCGCTGCCGAGGCGCGGTCCGCCACCAGATCGGTTACCGACGAGATTTCTGGCTTAGGCGCATTTGCGAGGAATTTGTTAGCCGCTGCGCGGAAATCGGCCATCGGGATATGTAACGGCGCGCGCCTGAGCGCGATACGAGGATCGACAAGAAGGCCGGTAAATGCCGGGTCTACCCGATCCTCTGGTCCCATAGGTTCAGGCCATCGCTTTCTGCTTGGACCGGCGCAGCGTCAGCCCTGAATAGCCGTCGGCAGCCGTCTTTTCCAGAATGCGGCGATAGCCACGCACGCCGCCGGAGTAGGGCATAAAGACTTGAGGCTTTCCGGGCATCTCCGCGCCCATATAATAGGATGGGGTTTTCAAATACAGCGTTTCCTGCGCCCGCTCGTTCACGTGATTGACCCAATCCTGTTCTGCCTCCGCGGTCACCTCGACTTCCTGGATGTCTTTCTCGCGGCAATAGGTAAAAAACGCGGCCAGCCAATCGATCTGCTCTTCGGACGATAGCAGCACGTTGCTGAGCAAGGAGGGACTTCCAGGGCCAACGATGATGAACATGTTCGGGAAGCCGTTGACGCCGATCCCAAGATAGCTTGTGGGGCCCGCCGACCATTTTTCGCGCAGTGTGCGTCCGTTGCGCCCGACGATCTCTGGCTTGAGCAGCGAACCGGTGAAAGCATCGAATCCCGTTGCATAGATGACAATATCGAACGGATATTCCGCATCGGTGGTCCTGATGCCTGCCTGAGTGAAGCTCTGTATCGGCGCTTCACCTATATCGACTAATTTTACGTTGGGCCGGTTGAACATTGCGAAATAGCCACTGTCAACGGACGGCCGACGTGTGCCGAATGGAAACCCCTTCGGCGTCAGCTTCTCGCGCACCGTTGGATCTTCAACCTGCTCGGCAATCTTTCGGCAGATGAACTCGGATGCCTTGTCGTTCGATTCCTGATTGAGAAGAATATCCTTGAAGGTCAGCGCGAAGCCGAAGCCCAGCCGGTTCCAGGCGGCCTCAAATGCAATTTCACGCTCGTCCGCGGGCACCTCAATCGCCGACCTTGTATCCGGTACGAAGCCCAGGCCACTGGGAGAATTGCGCGCCGCTTCGCGACGCTCTCGATACTGTGACTTCACCGCCCTATCCTCGTCGTCCGAGACGGGCGCATTCGCGGCGGGGATGGAATAATTCGCGGTTCGCTGGAACACGATCAATTGCGTCGCGTCACGCGCGATTACCGGAGACATTTGTACGCCCGATGAGCCCGTGCCGATGATCGCCACCCTTTTACCAGCAAACTCCACGGCATCCTTCGGCCATCTTGCGCTGTAAATAATGCGTCCGGCAAAAGCTTCCTGTCCTGGATAGACAGTCTCCTTCGGTGCAGAGAGCTGGCCCACGGCCAGGATCAGCCGCTCGGCGTTCCAAGTGCGCCCATCTTCCGACTCGATGACCCATCGCGAACGGGCCTCGTCGAACTCCGCCCGGGTGACTCGGCATCTCAGCTCAATATCGCGCCTTAGGTCAAAGCGATCAGCAACATGGTTGATATAACGGAGAATTTCGGGCTGCGTCGCATAGCGCTCGCTCCAGCGCCACTCCTGTTCGAGCTCCGGCGAAAAGCGATAGGAATAGTCAAAACTCTCAACATCACAGCGCGCGCCCGGATACTGGTTGAAATACCATACGCCGCCAATGTCATCCGCCGCGTCGAGAAGGGCGACCGATTGCCCTATGGACCGGAGCGTATAGAGTGCCCGGAGGCCCGCGAAGCCTGCGCCAACCACCACAGAATCTACAAACTTCGTCATTCAGCCTCCTGTTGGGTATTGATTTGCCACACTTGGTCAAAATAGTCAACGATAGCGTGGAAAAAGCTATCAATACGCTCGCTAGAAGCCGAAATCGACCCGCGTCAATTTATCAGGTTGGAGCCTACGGACAATCAACTGCCGCGCTGCTCGTTTTCCCTTGTAAGCCGCCCAATAATCCATTTTAGGGTGCGAACGCCTCATTACCGGCGGTCAGTTTCCTGCCTGCGGGTTGACTGTTTCCACGATACCATTGACGAATGGCTCGGATTTGGTTTACATGTTGCACCGATCGGCGATCAGCAATCGCTCTCTTGAGACCCTGAAGCGGAAGCGGAACAGGATGCGGGAATCATTGACGTGACGAATTCGATTGCCCAGCGGCAGGCCGCGCTTGAAGCTCGCCATCCGTCGTGGACGACGCGCGCACTTCATGAGGTGCTCGACCATGCGGCGACTGTATTTTCGCAGCGCCCATTCGTCATTACAGATTCGCGTTCCTGGACCTATACCGAGATGGTCGATTGGTCGAGCCGCGTCGCAAATGGCCTGTGGGCGCTTGGTGTGCGCCCAGGCGAAAAAGTCGCCCTCGTCATGGCTAACTATCCGGAATTTATTGCGCTCAAGTTCGCAATTTCCCGCGTTGGCGGGGTTGCGGTCCCGATCAACATTCTCAATCGACGCGATGAGATGAACTATCTGTTGCAGCAGTCGGACGCGGCTGTGTTGGTGACGATGGACCGTTTTCGGGATGTCGACTACTTACAGGCTTTGGACGAAATTGCGCCTCGATGGGAGCGCGACGGCGGTGGGCAATTCCTGCCAAAATTGCGAAACATTATTGTTTTCCCGACAGAGACCGATGTCACGCCGCGTGCGAACGCGGTGCTGTTTGGTTCGCTCGAGACATCAGGATCTCATGCCTGTACCACTGCATCCGTCGATCCGCAAACGGATTGCGACATCATTTACACCTCTGGGACGACGGGATCACCGAAAGGGGTGCTGGTTACCCATGACATGCTGGTGCGGACAGCGTATGCCAGCGCCTATTCACGGGCCTTCGAGGATGGGCATCGTATTCTGTTTTCCCTGCCGATGTATCACGTCTTTGGCTACGTCGAGGGGCTGCTTTCGGTCTTGTTTGTCGGCGGCGCCGCTATTCCACGGTTGCGCTTTGATGCTACGGATACTCTCGCTGGGATCGAACGCCACCGAGCGACCGATGCGTTGCTGATTCCCATGATGACGATGGCCGTAATCAACGAAGTGCGGGCGAAGCCATATGATCTGTCGTCATTCCAATCGGTACTGGCATCGGGAGGACGTGCACCCGGGCGGATCTGGCGGGAGATTCATGACGTCTTGGGCGTACGTGAAATCACCACAGGCTATGGAATGACCGAAACAACGGCCTCAACGACGGTCACGAGGCCGGATGACCCAATCGAGCGGTTGCTGACTACGAATGGAGTCCAGCGCGACGCCGGTGCGGCAGGAACTCCCGAACTGGGTGGCAAACTTGTTGTGTATCAAGTAGTTGACACGCAATGTGGTGCCGTCCTCTCTCCCGGTGAACTGGGCGAGCTTGTTGCCAAAGGGCCTGGCGTGACCCGAGGGTACTACAACAAGCCTGAGGCGACGGCTGCGGCATTCACTGAACACGGTTGGCTCAAGACCGGGGACCTCGGGATAATCGATCAGGACGGGTACATAACCCTTCTCGGCCGTTCCAAGGAATCCTATCGATGCGGCGGCGAGCAAGTGCTACCCTCGGAAATCGAGGATTTGCTGGTTTCGAATCCGGCCGTGCTTCAAGCTCATGTCGTGCCCGTGCCGGATGAACGGATGGGCGAAGTGGGGGTCGCGTTCATTGTCGCACGGCCCGGTTCCGATGTCAGCGCCGAAGGCCTCCACCGCCTGACGAGCGAACGCCTGGCTAGGTTCAAGGTTCCGCGCCACTTTTTGTTTGTCACTGAGACCGAAATTCCGACCACCGCCTCGGGTCGAGCGCGGAAATTCATGCTCTCTCAGCAAGCCATCCGCATGTTGGGACTCGCATGACCAAAATCTTCACCGCCCCGGAAAACCGGGTTGCGATCGTCACGGGCGCGGCGCGCGGCATTGGCGCTGCGATAGCCCTGCGACTGGCCGAGGACGGACATGACATTGCGGTGTTCGATCTTGACCCGGACGCTTGTGCTGAAACCGTCCTGGCCGTTGAAGCCTTCGAGCGTCGTGCGGTGGCCATCGGAGCCGACGTGTCTGACGAAGCAGCCGTTCGGACGGGTGTCGCAAAGGCCATCGAATCGCTGGGACCGCCGACCGTCCTGGTCAATAACGCTGGGGTCCTACGGGACCGGACACTGGCAAAAATGACTCTTGCCGACTGGGAATTGGTGATCAACGTCAATCTTCGTTCAGTTTTTCTCATGTGCCGTCAAGTGCAACCGCATATGCGCGCAGCCGGCTGGGGTCGAATCGTGAATCTCTCCAGTATTGCCGCCCTCGGTGCGATGGGCGAGGTCAATTACTCGGCCGCGAAGGCGGGCGTTCAGGGCATTACCAAGACGCTCGCCATCGAGTTGGGGCGGTATGGGATAACGGCGAATGTGGTCGCGCCCGGTTTCGTTGTGACTGATATGACACGCGAAGTGGCGGGGCGGATGAACCTCTCGATTGAGGAATTGACTGCCGAAATGCTGCCAACAATCCATGTTGGTCGCCCGGGTATCCCTGAGGATATTGCCAACGCCGTTGCCTTCTTCATCGACGAACGATCGGGTTTTGTCACGGGCCAGGTGCTTTACGTGGCGGGCGCTCCACGAGGTTGACATCTCCTCTCATTTGCGCGAGTTTCTGGACGTTGCGGCCCAAGTATAACAAGCAGCGGCGGAACGCTTCGATCCGTGCTGTCATACAGGGGCGTAGAGCATTCCTGGTTTCTCACGGGGTACGAAGAATTGAGCCAACCATCGACCGTCATTGGTAAGCGAAGATCAGCCGCCAAGGAAGAATCGCGCAAATCTTACATGAATCGGCGCGGCGAAATCTCGCAGGCCGCCGTTCGTGTTTTCAACCGGCTCGGCTACAAGGGTTCAAGCCTCAGTGCGGTCGCCGCTGAAATGGAAATCGACCGTGCGACCCTCTATTACTACTTTTCGTCGAAAGAGCAGCTGTTTGACGAAATTACTCGGTCTGTTCTCGAAGGCAATGATGAACTAGCCCGGCGCATTGCGGATAGCACGATCAGTCCGGCCCGCAAGCTGCGCGAGCTCGTTTCGGCACTCATGATTTCCTATGCCAAAAATTACCCCCTTCTCTACATCTATATTCGGGAAGACCTTGCTCACGTCAGCGACAAGCGGTCGAGCTGGTCCGAGCATATGCGCAAGCTTAATCGGAGCATCGAGCAGGCGATTATCAGCATCATCGAGCAAGGATATGCCGATCAGAGTTTCAGGCGAATCGGTTCATCCCGCACCGTGGCCTACGGCATCTTGGGGATGCTCAATTGGTCGCACCGCTGGTTCAAACCTGAAAAGTCCGAACCTGCCGAAGAGGTCGGCAAGACATTCGCTGAACTTGTGCTGTCTGGGTTGGAATCTCCTTACTGACGCCGACCGGCGGCAGGTCTAACTTCTTCAAAGCGACGCAAATTCGGCTCGGACATCCCCATCCGAGCCGGGTTTCTTGCGCTCGG
Organism: uncultured Gammaproteobacteria bacterium; assembly: GCA_963799885.1. Taxonomy (GTDB): domain Bacteria; phylum Pseudomonadota; class Gammaproteobacteria; order Steroidobacterales; family Steroidobacteraceae; genus Bog-1198. Next base: position 85,789 of record CAWCYX010000018.1, read on the forward strand.
TGCGATATTTCCATGTCCTCGTGGAACATAATTCCACGATAGTGTTGACAAATCGGATTCTTCATTTAGGCTATTACCAAACAAAGGTGCTGGGACCAAAAGTGGGGGCGACTATGCTTTTTTTAATTCCAGTCTCGCCGACGCGCCGCGTGGGGTGCAAAACGGCTCTCCTGTTGGCGGCCGCTTGCATTGTTTCGCCGGCACAATGGGCGCTTGCGCAGCAATCCGCCGCCGCTTCCGTTACCACCTCTGCTGAAGACGGAACGAGTAGCACTCGTGCCGCACCCGCGGGTCTCGAGGAAGTTGTCGTTACGGCGACGCGACGATCAGAGAATCTGCAGGACGTGCCAATTAGCGTTTCGGCGATAAACTCCGCGCAACTCGCGTCTCGCGGAATTACTCAAACCGGAGACTTGGCCGAGGCAGTGCCGAATCTTAAGATCAATTCCCAATACGGCGATACCCAACCGAACTTCAGCCTTCGGGGTGTAGGAGTCGCTAACGAGTACAACACGAACACGGCATCACCGATCGGCGTCTACGTTGATGAGATATACCAGACGTTTCGTTTTACCCATGGGCTGCAACTTTATGACCTAGATCGCGTCGAGGTGTTAAGCGGTCCGCAAGGCACCTTGTATGGGCGAAACACAACCGGCGGTGCGGTCAACATCTATACCCAGCGCCCCTCTCTTGGCGATACCACGGGATTTATCGATGTTGGATATGGCAATTACGATCGCAAAGAAGTGCAGGGGGCAATTGAAGTAACCCCAATCGCGGATGAGGTGGGTTTGCGGGTGGCATTCACGCGCTCCTCTGGCGAAGGCTATTGGCAAGAGGCGGATCCTGCGACTTCGTTGAACCACGTAAATCGGTATGCATCGTCGGACAATGTGGGCGCACGTGCGACGCTGCTAATCAAACCAAATAGCGCATTCGAAATTACGCTTAAGGGCTATTACTCTAAGGATGATCCGATCGGAACACCGTTGTATTCAGTCGGCCTAATCGGTGGGGTCGGAGGCACTGATTTCTTTGGTTATAGCCGTCCGAAGGCTGGACTGGGCTACAACCAGTATCAACTCAATACTGAAGGAGTGTACTACACCCGGACTTATGGGACGGCACTCGATGTGGTCTATCGACTAGGGGATTGGAATCTCACGTCGGTAAGCGGGTACTCGGATTCGCGGTTCGATATCCGGGAAGATCCCGATGGCTCGCCACTGACTCTCTTCGATGCCCGATACACTTCGGACGCGAACGACATCAGCCAGGATTTTCGGGTGGGCTATGCTGGCAATCGCCTGCACCTGCTTTTCGGGGCGTATTACGCCAGAGATATCTCCCTGGCACTCAACACTATTCGGGCTTACGATAATTTTCCGGATGCGACTTCCCCTGCCGATTTCAATCCCGGGGGTAGCGTCAACCCGGCCCTGCCACCGACTTCGTTGAACGTACAGACAGGCTATTACCAAAAGCGCCAATCCGCCGCGCTCTATGGTGAGGGTACGCACAGTATCACTGACAAATTGGACTTTACGCTCGGTTTGCGCTACACGCACGATAAGCTGCAATTTCTCGACGCTTTCTCGGACGCTTATGTCGATGTCCCGGGAAGGTTGCTATTTCCCCTCTACAGTGGCTTTGATCAGTCAAATGACGAGAACAACGTGTCGGGTCGTGCCATTTTCAATTATAGGTGGACGGACGATATTCGTACTTACGTCAGCTTTAGCCGCGGATATCGTGCGGGCACTTATAACGGCTTTGCGTACTCGGCGGCGTCGGAGATCTATTTTGTGCCGCCCGAGAAACTCGATTCATATGAAGTGGGCTTCAAGACTCGGTTTGTGGACAATCGGCTTCAGGTCAACGGGGCGGTATTCCACTATAACTACGAACACCAGCAGGTTGAGGACATCGTGGGTGCCGTGGGGTTTTTGCGGAGTCTCAATGCTACGGAGACGGGAGCAGAACTGGAGATATTGGCCCGCCCCATCGCGGATCTAACCATTCGTGGATCCATTGGATATCTCAACTCGCATTACGACTCGAATCAATCTCTCGCGACATCTTCCAGCAACATTAGTGTGGGAGGCAATACGCTGCCGTTCGCCTCGAAGTGGAACTTCGATCTCGGTGGCGACTGGACGGCCTTCGAAACACACGCCGGTAAAATCGTGCTGAGTTCGGAAGTCAACTACGTCTCGAAGTTCTATTTTGACCCATTCGACGGGCACCAGCCGGGGGCAGACAACCTCTTGCTTCAACCCGGAGCGGATAACTTACTGAATCAACCGGGATATGCACTAATCAATAGCCGGCTGGCATTCGTGGCGCCAAGATTCACGGTGGCCGCGTGGATCAAAAACGCCGCCGATAAGCGCTACTTCCCAATTGGTTATGATACGACCGGGGCGTTCGGTACCGTCTTCTATACCCCGGGAGCGCCGCGCACGTTTGGACTCAATGCGATGTATAAGTTTTGATGCCTATCCTGATTAGCGGAAGAGTAAAGCAATTCGGCATTAAGGACTTCAGGTAAATCGCAAAGACTGACCCCTATGGCAAGTACAGAATCCTTGGAACTCGTCAATCTGTATCGTCGCTGGGCGGGCGCTCAGGCCGCGCAACCCAACATGTCGATAAGCGAGATGCGACGCATGTTCGATCATTGGGGTGATGTGACCTCGGAGCCGGGCGGCATCGACTACACAGAAGTCGAAGTGGACTCCATGGAGGCGATGTGGATATCGCCCAAGGCGGCGACCAAGGGCAAGGTCCTACTGTGCGCGCACGGCGGCGGGTATGTCGCGGGTTCGATGTACACCCATCGAAAACTGCATGGGCATATTGCAAAAGCGGTAGGCTGCCGGGCGCTGAGTGTGAATTACCGTCTTGCACCGGAATTTGTCCATCCAGCGTCCGTAGACGACATGGTGCGCGCGTATCGCTGGCTCGTCTCGCGCGAGGGATTAAATCCGGCAGATATTGCGATCTTGGGCGATTCGGCGGGCGGTTCGCTCGCTCTCACAACGGTGGCGGCCCTCAAGCGTCTTGATGAGTCCCTACCGGCCGCCATCGTGTCGATGTCTCCATGGGCGGGAAGCGACACTTCGGGCGATAGCTATGAGTTCAACGCCGCGAAGGATGTCTTGGTGACCCGGGCTATGTCAGTTGCCATCGGCCAACTATTTCTCGGTGCCAACGGGGACGCCCAAGACCCACTCGCGAATCCGCTGCGAATTGACTACACCGGTTTTCCGCCCCTCTATATTCAGGTTGGCTCACATGAGGCCGTCCTGAGCGACAGCACGAGGCCGGCGGAAATGGCGCGCCAGGCCGGAGTGGACGTCAAGATCGATATCTTCCCCGAGATGCAGCACTGCTTTCAGCTGATGGCGGGCACCGCGCCGGAGGCCGATGATGCGACTGCGCGGATTGCGGTCTGGCTCAAATCAAAGCTCAAAATCGACGCGACTTGAAATGAAAGGCACAAGCCCGGCCGACTGGTTTTGCCGCAATCGCAGAGGATCAGGATTATGCAAACCGCAGAAATGACTGTGGAACATTCGGCGTCCGACATTGAGGAAATCGATGCGCTCATCATCGGTGGCGGTTTCGCCGGCGTTTATCAGTTGATGAACCTGCGTGAGATGGGACTGAACGCGAAGTTATACGATATGGCAGGGCAGTTGGGGGGGATCTGGTACTGGAACCGATATCCCGGTGCACGGGTGGACACGACCTGTCCCCTCTATCAGTTTTCGCGCGAGGACCTGTGGCGCGATTGGTCATATACCGAAATGTTTCCCGCGTGGCATGAGATCAGAGCTTATTTCAAGTACGTTGATGAGAAGATGGGTCTCAGTAAGGACGTCCGGCTCAACACACGTATAGAGACGGCGAGCTTTGACGGGGAACGCGATCAGTGGTTGGTGACGACCGACAAGGGGGACGCAGTGCGAACCCGGTTCCTCATCGTTTGCACGGGGTTTGCCTCAAAGCCGCATTATCCAAAGATTACCGGGATGGACACGTTTGAGGGTCTTACCGCGCACGCGGGTCGCTGGCCACAGGATGACATCGACTTCACCGATAAAAGGGTCGGCATCGTCGGCACAGGAGCCAGCGGCGTGCAACTAACCGAACAGGCAAGCCTGCGGGCCAAGCATGTAACGCTGTTCCAGCGCACGCCGGCCATTGCATTGCCACTCCGCCAACGCAAGATAACGTCCGAGGAACAGGAGGCGATGAAGGTGGATTATCAGGCCATCTATGACATCCGCCCTAAGACGTTTGCCGGGTTCGACTATGAGTTCGCAACCAGCTCCTGGCACGACTTCTCACCCGAAGAGCGGCGCCGGTACTATGACGAAGTCTGGAAAATCGGCGCATTTCGTCCGTGGCTCGGCAGCTTCCGGGAACTGATTCTCGAAGAGGAGGCCAGCAATGAGGCCTACGCGTATTGGCGCGAGCGCGTGCATGCGCGCGTCAAGGACTCAAAAATTGCCGAGAAGCTCGCGCCAGCGGCACCTCCGCTTCTCTACGGCACCAAGCGCATGCCGCTTGAACAATGGTTCTATGAGGCTTTCAATCAGGACAATGTCGATCTTGTGGATTTGAAGGAAACTCCGATTCTTCGCGCGACGCCTGAGGGCCTTCAAACTAAAGACGGCTTGATCAAACTCGATATCATCCTGTTCGGTACCGGGTTTGACGCCGTGACCGGCGGACCCGCCGCTATCGACATTCGCGGCACCGATGGCCGGTCGCTTGCCGAATACTGGAAAGACGGGTTCCGCACGGCGCTTGGCAGCGCGAGCGCTGGCTTCCCAAATATGTTCTTCATCTACGGCCCGCAGTCGCCGGCGGCGTGGACCAACGGGCCATCCACTGCCGAATATCAGGGCGAGTGGGTCGTCGCCTGCATAAAGCACATGTACGATCACCAGCTTCACCGTATCGAGGCTACTCCGGAAGCGGAGGCATTCTGGCGCCAGCAAGTGATGGACTGCGCCATGGGAACACTTTTGCCAAAAACTAGCAGTTGGTGGTTCGGCACGAACATACCAGGCAAACAAATGGAGCCCCTGTATTACGCTGGTGGTCTGCCGCGTTTCCTCGAGCATTGCTGGGAAAGCGCGAAGAGCAATTATCAGGGTTTCCGGCTTTCCTGATCGCGAAAGGGAGGTATTCATGTCGACGCGCTCGGTCATCCAGACCTATATGGACAAGATGGGCGTCAGTGATTTCATCGGCGCGTTCGAGATGTTCGCGCCGCATGGAACCTACACCATTATTGGTGACACGCCAGCCTCTAAAACCTATGTGGGGCCGAAGGGTGTGAAAGAGGGACTGGTACCGCTCCTGGCTAACGGGTTCAAAGGAGCGCCAGTCGTCAATTGCTCTGAAATCATCATAGAAGGCGATCGTGGCGTTGCGCTTGGATTTGGCGAAGGCCCCGGAACCTTCGGACTCTACCAGCAAAAGCACTATGCATTCGTTTTCCGTATTGAAGGCGAACAGGTAACTGAACTGATTGAGTTCATGGATCCCACGCAGCTTAGCGTGAACTGTTTCGGGCAGAAGCTGTCCGACAGACCGGCATCCTGAACGTCGACGATCAGAAGGAATGTCCATGGCCGGAAAATTGGAAAATCGCGTCGCCGTTGTCACCGGTGCTGGCTCGGGCATTGGTGCTGCAATCGTGGAACGCTTTTGCCGTGAGGGCGCTTCAGTAATCGCAGTAGATATCTCTGGTAAGCAAGAGGAGGTGGCGGCACGCGCGGGAGATCGCTGCTACCCGATGCATGCTGATGTCTCGAAAAGCGATGAGATTGCAGCAGCAATCCAGGAAGCGGTTGCACGCTTCGGTGGACTCCACATCCTGTGCAACAATGCCGGTATCGAGGGACCGATGGAATTGACGGCCGACTATGACGAGGCCGGTTATGAGAAGGTGATGAGGGTCAATGCGCGCGGCGTGTATCTCGGTATGCGGCACGCAATACCGGTGATGGTCAAAGGCGGTGGTGGTGCAATCGTCAATACTGCATCAATGGCGAGCTGGGTCGCGTTCCCTCAGATGATGGGATATTGTGCGACCAAGGGTGCCGTACTGGCGATGTCGCGAACAACTGCCGTGGAATATGCCGACAAGGGCATCCGTGTAAACTGCGTGTGCCCCGGCGCTGTCCACACCGCCATCCTTGAAGCACTACCGAGAGATTATGTCGCTGCTGTCGAAGCGGCTGCACCGATGAAACGCGCCGGAAAAGCAGAGGAAATCGCAAACGCTGTACTGTTCCTCGCAAGCGACGAGGCCTCGTTCATCACCGGTTCGTCGCTGACAGTAGATGGTGGTTACACGGCGCAGTAATCCGGGGGAGGGATCAGTGACCAGTAGTCACATCTCGGATTTGGGTTCAATTGCTAGGACACTCGTATGCTTTCACCTGAGGTTTTTGTCGTCAGTGCGGCCCGCACGGCCATTGGTGGGTTTGGCGGCTCGTTGAAGGATGTACCGCTCAGCGGCCTGGCCACAACCGCAGTCCGTGCCGCGATCGAACGCGCCGGCACGCCGCCGGGGCAAGTTGACCACGTTGTAATGGGGAATGTAGTACCGACTGAGCCTCGCGACGCGTACCTGAGTCGCGTGGCCGCGATGGATGCGGGCATTCCGAAAGAAACCCCGGCCTTCAACGTCAATCGATTGTGCGGGTCAGCCCTTCAGGCCATCATCTCCGCAGCACAGACCATAATGCTGGGCGATGCCGACTTGGCGATCGGCGCCGGTGCGGAGTCGATGAGCCGCGGCGCCTATTTGTTGCCTTCCGCTCGATGGGGAGCCCGCATGGGCAATGCAGAAGTGTTGGACTACATGGTCAGCATCCTGCACGACCCGTTTCTCGGCATCCATATGGGCGTGACGGCTGAGAATGTTGCGGAGCGCTATGGAATCACGCGGGCGATGCAGGACCACCTGGCATACGAGAGCCAGCAGCGTGCCGGACGCGCTCTCGCCGAGGGTCGCTTCACGAGTCAAATAGTTCCCGTAGAAATCAAAACACGCAAGGGAACGGTTCGATTCGATTCGGATGAGCATGTACGCGCGGACACCACACTTGAGGGACTGGCCAAGCTCAAACCAGCATTCAAGAAGGATGGAATGGTCACACCGGGCAACGCTTCCGGTGTCAACGACGGTGCTGCGGCAGTGGTCCTTGCCTCCGCGGCCAAGGTGAAGGCATTGAATCTCACGCCGCTGGCGCGCCTGGTGGCCTACGCCCACGCGGGCGTGGATCCCGCGTTCATGGGGATCGGGCCAGTCCCCGCTACCAAACTCGCTCTCAAGCGAGCCGGCCTCAAGGTGAGTGACATGGACGTGATCGAATCAAACGAAGCCTTTGCGGCTCAGGCCTGTGCCGTGGCGCGTGAGCTTGAATTCGATCCTGAGAAAGTGAATCCGAATGGCTCCGGTATTTCGCTCGGGCATCCGGTCGGTGCCACGGGTGCCATTCTCGTTACGAAGGCACTCTACGAACTACTCCGCACCGGGGGTCGCTATGCGCTAGCCACCATGTGCATTGGCGGCGGTCAGGGTATCGCTGCAATATTTGAGCGCGGTTGAGGAGAGTGGCTTCTCGTAGGAGTCTTGCGGCCGCGTGCTACTGGAAATCCAACGTAGCAGACAATTCAAATGCCTACGATGGGGATGCCGTAGCACAGGTGCAACATCGAACCACGGCATGTGGTCGTTCTTCGAGCCCGCTCTGCGCCAGCGGCTGGCGGATCTGGACTGGTACGCCACGATGTGCGGGGCGGAGATTTCGTTTCCTCTGGGGTTCGAGGATCCCAACCCCTGACGGACAGCAAGGCGGCGATCCGGAGCAAAGCCGGAGGACGAGCGGCGCAGCCGCGAGCAATTCGTGCGGGTGCTCCTGTATAAAATTGATTGAAGACACCGAATAAGCAGCTTGACCGCCAATTGAGAAGGGCCATATATAGCAATACGGCAACTGTCCAACGTCCGAGCCGCTCCGCAGGTGACTACAATGAAGGCATTGTTGCTGCCGACCCCCAAGTGTTTTTGCCTAATCCCCGGTTTCATTATCGGTGGTGCGAAACTGATTCTCTAGCTTCAATACAAAATGCGAAGGTCGACTTGGTCTCCATTGACATTTGCGATCAGCCCGAGGTTTCAGCGACGTAGAAGTGTGAGCAGGCATATGAGCAATTCCCAAGCTGCCAAAGACGAATGGCCGAGCGCCGCAGAGAAGGCAAAGAACATAGCGCAAGCCAAAGCGCTACGGGTGCAGGCGGAAAAAGGGGGACTACGTTTCAGTGCCTATCTTCCGCCGGGGTTGGCCGACTGGCTGCTCGGCCTCATTGAAAAAGGAACATTCCATGATCCAAGCGAGGCCGTCTTCGTCATCCTTGGTGAGCATCAGGATTTGGAGCCCCACACCGACCTTCGGCGCGAATTACTTGTTCGTTCACTTCAGGCGGCAATCGACGACCCGCGCCCGAGCATACCGGCCGAGAAAGTTTTCAAAGAGCTGAGAGAATTGCGCGCTTTGCCATTGGAGCCTGCAGTGTGGGAGAAATGACGGGCTGGGTGACAACGAAGCGCTGGCGGTCGAACTCAGACAAGTTATGGCAAAGAAATCGAATCCCCGCGAAAAGACTGTTACGCCGCGGCCGATTGAGTCCCTGATCCATGTGATCCGGGGACAAAAGGTGATGGTGGATGCCGACTTGGCAGACCTGTATGGGGTGCCGACGGGCGCGCTGAACCAGGCCGTAAGGCGCAACGATCGCACCGCTTCGGTCATCGAGGTGTTGGTAGAGGATATCGACCGTCTGGCGCGCGAGGTCAAAGACATGAAGGCGCTGCCGCCGGTGACGAAGCGGCGCATCGGGTTCATCATCGACGACGAGTGAGGGACGGTAAGAAAATTGGAGGTCACAATTTGTGAGATCCAAATCCGTGACCGCATTTGGACGATACTCATACTTCGGTTGACGGAAATGCGGTTTAATGAAAATCGTGGATGGTTGGATGGTCTAAAGCGGCACATGAGCAATCGCGACGAGTTTTCTCCAAACACGAAATATACCGTAGCGGCCTGCCGCCATAGGTCATCGTCAGTTCCGGGACACTGGCCGCCGATAGAAAGCAGGTTGTCCCGATTTCGCCGCGCCTCCGAACTTCGCAGCACAACAGATCCACGTCAAGCCACAACGATTCTTGACCCGGCAATTTCAATTGCTTGCGAAAGGGGAGCCGGCGGCGGGCAATCAGTGACCAGTGTTACGGTGTCGCTCCATGGCCCAATCACGACAAGCGATTGACGATCAAATTTTGAGTGATCGGCAACAATTATCGTGGATGCTGCGCGGCGCATCATTGCGGAATAGACTTGCCCGGCAGCGAGACCGGCATCATTGGGGCCTTCAGCAGTAAGGCCGGTCGCACCCAAGATGGCGCCGTTGGCACGGTAGTGCTGAAGACTTTCGATAGTATCGGCTCCGACGATGATTCCTTCGTGCGCGTCGTACTCACCGGGCAACATGATGATCCGAATTAGCGGGTTTGCACCGATCGCCATGGCGATACTGGGCGCATGCGTGATCACCGTGAGGCGAATACCGAGCGTAGGGAGTCGTCGCGCGACATAGAGTGTTGTAGAACCCCCACCGATCATTAGAATGTCGTCACGAGTAAGCAGTTCAACTGCACGCATCGCCATGCGTTCTCGCTCGACACCCAGCATGTGCTGTCGCTCAGCCAGCGCCGGCTCCACCGTCGATGGACCGACGGCTCCCCCGTACGTCCGCTTGATAAGGCCGCGCTCGTTGAGTTCGGCGAGATCGCGACGTATGGTTTCCGCCGAAACGGACAAACGTTCCACCAAGTCCGACACGCGGAGCGTCGGTGTAGCCCGTAATTCACCCACTATTCGTGCTTGTCGGTCAACTTTTGACTGGCGTCCCAATTTAATAACTCCGCTGGGCTTCTAGCGCGTCAATGCCCGATGTAGCAGCGTGCGCCCTCAATTCGATGGGGAAGATAGCATTACGGCCAAGTTTTGGCCATGTATTGCCCGACTTGACAACTTATATGACCGTTGATATTGTTTTTATGACCGATGTCGGGCAATACCGTCCGATAGGCCTGCGTATAACGAAGAGCGTTGCACATGTTTGATTACGGACTTTTCCAGTTCGAATCTAAGGAAGACCTTCTCGCGCGCGCGACTCGTTATTGGAACCCAGGCAAGGTCGAGTTCTGGGCAAACGTGGGGGTCGACCTCGTCGTTGATCGACGGGAGGGCTATTTCCTCTATGACCTCTCCGGACGACGCTTGATCGATCTGCATATCAACGGGGGCACGTTTAACTTTGGGCACCGTCACCCCGAGCTTGTCGAGACGCTAAAAGCTGCGCTCGACTACTTTGATATCGGCAATCATTGGTTTCCATCGGTTGCGCGTACCGCGCTTGCAGAGCGGCTTGTTCAAGCCTCGCCTGGGATGTCGTACGCGATCTTCACGCCCGGCGGTGGTGAGGCGGTCGATGTTGCCATCAAGAGCGCTCGCTACGCGACGCAGCGCCGCAAGATCATCTCCATTATCAAAGGCTATCACGGGCATACGGGGCTGGCCGTCGCAACGGGCGATGAGCGCTTTTCAAAGATCTTCCTCGCGAATAACCCCGAAGAGTTCGTGCAGGTCCCTTTCAACGACCTAGAGGCGATGCGGCGGGCACTTGCGGGACGAGACGCCGCCGCCGTTATTCTGGAGACAATCCCGGCCACCTACGGTTTTCCGATGCCGAAGCCTGGTTACAACCGGGCCGTCAAGGATCTTTGTCGCCAATACGGGAGTCTCTACATCGCCGATGAAGTTCAGACCGGGTTATTGCGTACCGGAAACATGTGGGGGTGGCAGACCTTTGACGTCCAACCCGACCTCTTCGTCACCGCCAAGGGCTTATCGGGAGGAATCTATCCGGTCAGCGCGTGTGTCGTAAACGAGCATGCCGGGGGTTGGCTCAAGGTTGATGGCTCAGCGCATATCTCAACAGCCGGTGGCGCGGAGGTCGGGTGCTTTGTCGGCATCAAAGTGCTTGAAATACTTGAACGCCCCGAAGTGATCGCGAACGTTCAGGCTATTACCGAGTACTTCACCGCGGGATTTGCCCAACTGAAGGCGCGCTATCCGGACCTGCTCGTCGGCATTCGGCAATGCGGGCTTGTCATCGGGGTGGAATTCAATCATCCGGAAGGAGCCGTGCACGCCTCGCGCGCCCTCTATGAGAACGGTGTGTGGGCGATGTTTTCGTCGCTGGACAAACGTGTCCTGCAGTTCAAGCCGGGCGTCCTCATGAACGCGGAGCTGTGTCAGGAAATCCTGGATCGCTTCGATGCGGCAATGCCCCGCGCCCGGGCGCTCATGGGTCGCTCAAGCGTCTCTTCCAATCGAGGCCGAGCCGCGTGACGCCCCCGATCGCCACAGATACCCCGGTTCCTCGTCTGCGATTGCCGGACGCCGAGCTCGCCCGCGCGGGACACATGCTCGATCGCGGTCGGTGGGCCGCGTCGACATACGCCAAATTCGGCGCATCCGATGTCAAACGTGTCGTAGATGCCGTCGCTGCGGCCGCATTCGATCGCGCGGCGCACTATGCGGAATGGGCTGTCAGGGAGACCGGATTCGGCGTCGTTGCCGACAAGCGCCTGAAGAATGAGAGCTGCTCCAAAGGACTCCTGGAATACTACGCAGGTCAGACGTTCACCGATCTTCGCATCGACCCCGCGCGCAAGGTGGTCGAATTGCCGCGTCCCGCCGGCCTCATATTCGCACTGGCTCCGAGCACAAATCCGATTGCGACGCTGTATTTCAAGACAATTTTGGCATTGATGACGCGAAACGCGATCGTGCTGAGTCCGCATCCCGCCGCAAAGGTCTGCACGGCGGATGCCGCCCGATATCTGGCCGCGGCGGCGGAGGCTGCGGGTGCACCCGATGGCATCCTGCAAGCGATCGAGGAGCCGAGCATCCCGCTTCTCGAGCAACTACTCGTCGACTCCCGGGTTGATTTGATCGTGGCAACAGGCGGTCCCGCCGTGGTTCGCGCGGCGTATCGCTCCGGGCACCCCGCGATCGGCGTGGGACCCGGCAATGCACCGGTACTCGTCGATGTGACCGCAGACCTCCGGCGCACGGCGCAGAGACTCGTCGTGTCCAAGTCCTTCGACAATTCGATCCTCTGCACGAATGAGTCCGTGGTGCTGGCGCTCAAACCGATTGCGGACCGGTTGCTCGACGCGCTCGGTGTGGCCGGCGCCCATCTATGTTCTCCGGATGAAGTGGAAAAGCTACGCCACTTCCTGTTCGCCGCGGGCCAATTCAACGTCAAAGCCATCGGCAAGAACGCCGACTGGATCGCGCGCGAGGCGGGCTTTATGGCTTCTGGCACGAAGATTCTGGTGGCGCCCCTCGACCGCGTCCAGCCCGAGGAGCCGCTGGCGCGCGAGAAGCTATGTCCCGTGCTCGGGTTCGCGCGTTTTGAGAATATCGAGAGCGCAATTTCCGGCGCGCGGTCCATGATGCGCCGCTCCGGCTGCGGTCACTCCGCCGCCGTGCATTCGCGTGATCCGGAGACGATTCTCGCCTTCTCGGCGGCGGTCCCTGCGCTGCGCATTGTGGTGAACGCAGGCTGTTCGGAGGGCGCTTCGGGGCTTCACACCCATTTAGGACCCTCGATGACGATCGGGACCGGCTTCGCGGGCGGCTCGTCGGTCGGTGAAAACCTGGGTCCTCATCATCTCGTCAATTGGGCGCGTATTGCGTACAACAAGGATTCGAAGGAGGAGTTTGGCGACTTCAGCGCCCTCCGGCTCAATCCTCATGCCGATCGCACCGCGGTCCCGCCGGATCGACGGCCGCGGGACGAACAGCCTGAGGATGCGGATTTGCGCAAGCGTCTCAAGGCAATCGTCCTCGAAGAGTTGCGCGAAGCGCTGAAGTCCTGACGCCGCCTGCCATGTCAACCCTACGATCCTTCATATTCCTCGATCAGCTGCAACCGCAAACGATGTGCTCGCTGGCATCGTGGATTCGGGGTGTATTGCCGCGCTCGGGAATGGCCGCGCAAATCATCGAAGTGGCCCCGGGCATCGACATCGAACCTCTGACGGATGTGGCAATCAAGGCCGCGGATGTGCACGCCGGTATCCTCGTCGTCGAGAGACAGTTCGGTTACCTCGAGTTTCACTCAGAGTCGACGGCCGCCGTTCGAGCCGCATCGCAGGCAGTCCTGAATACCCTGGGCGTGGGTCCGGAACAAGCGATAAGGCCGAAGACACTGGCCGCAAAAATCGTGACGCGGATCGATCCGATGCACGCCTTTCTCATCAACCGCAACAAGGGCGGTTCGATGATTCTGGGGGGTGAGACGCTCTATGTGCTCGAGACCGAACCCGCGGCATACGCTATTTTGGCCTGTAACGAGGCAGAGAAAGCGGCCAACATCAAAATCGTCGACTATCGGATGATCGGGGCGACCGGGCGCCTGTATCTTTCCGGTCCCGATGCCGAAGTCCGCGCGGCCGCACTCGCGGCCGAACAAGCGCTGGAGCGGGTCTGATGTCACGGGAGGCCGTATCTTCCGACGAGCTGCGCGCCATGATTCGGGAAGCGTTGACGGAACTCCTGCCGGCGTCGGCATCGAGACCGGATGATCGTCCGGAACAGGTGCGGATCGAGAGCGATGCCGATCTGGCCCGCTTCGTCGCACGGCTGATCGAGCGGCTCGATGACCCGGTGCAGGGCGCCGCTCTTCGATCAGGTCAGGCGCGATTCGCCCTCGTGCGCCCGGCAGTCTTTGGCGGGACAGCGGCGGCCGCCCTTCATACGCAGACGTCGACGCCGGGCGCGAAGAGCGAAACGGCTGCCATGACCGGCGTGATTACGGAGCGCCGTCTGCGAGGCATCGCACGCGGCTCCCGCCTGTCAGTTGCCTCGGGCACCACTATCACGCCGCTCGCGCGCGATCTCGCGCGGAGCCTAAGTATCACCTTCGACTGGAGACACGGATGATTCGCGCAACCGTCGTGGGTCGCGTTTGGGCGACCAAGAAACTCGAGCAAGTACCGCCGGGCTCATTGGTCGAAGTGAGCGTCATCGGGAGTACCTCGTCCGTCATCGCCTTCGATCCCTTGGGTTGTGGGGATGGGGAGCAGGTCCTCGTGGCAACCGGGTCTGTCGCCGCGGCTTGGTTCAAAGGAGCGGCCCCGCCCGTCGATGCTCTGATCGTGGGGATCATCGATGAGTCTGTCGCCACACAAAATAGCGTTGAGAAGTAAAAAGTTCAGGATATTGGAGGACAAGCTTATGTCGAATGCAATCGGTCTGATCGAAACCAAGGGCTATGTCGCGGCGCTGGCCGCGGCGGATGCCATGGTGAAGGCTGCAAACGTGACGATTCTAGGTCGCGAGCAGGTAGGAGATGGGCTGGTCGCGGTCATCATCAGCGGCGATGTGGGAGCCGTCAAGGCGGCCACCGAGGCCGGAGCCGAAGTCGCAGGGCAGATCGGCACCGTCGTATCCGTCACTGTGATTCCTCGGCCCCATGCCGATGTTTCCAAACACTTCACAGCGCACGCCACAGCGCCCCTCGGGAAGTGACGGTGAACGAGCCGGATCCGATCTGAATGAATACGCCAGAGCCGACCGCAGCGAACCCGGGCGCGGCAACTCAGCCGCGACGCCCGACTCAGGGCTCGAACGCTGAGTTGCGCGTGTATCTGACCCTCTCCCCGCTGCAGCCGCAGTTTGCGGCATATCTGGGAACCCCGACGCGGGCGCGGGGCTATCCCCCCCTTGCGGGACAGACCGCACTGATCGTGGAAGTCGCGCCAGGACTGCTGATCGAACGGGTCATGGACTGGGCGTTGCGTCAGGACCCGACGCTCGAAGCGGGTATTTTGTTCGTCGAGCGGCAATTCGGCATTCTGGAATTGCACGGCGCCGACGCCGAACGGCTGGCTGCGGCGGGCCGAACGATTCTTGCGAACTTGAGCCGGACGGCCTCGGACCAGCTTGCGCCGAGCATCCTCTTCACGGACGTGATCGAAGATCTCACGGACCAGCACGCCGTCATCATCAACCGTACACGGCAGGGTTCCATGGTGCTGCCAGGCCAGACGTTGTTGCTGCTCGAGGTCGCGCCCGCATTGTTCGCGGCCCTCGCAGCGAACGAGGCGGAGAAGGCCGCACCCGGGCTTACACTCGTCGATGTACAGATGATCGGCGCTGCCGGACGGGTTTATTTGAGCGGGCTCGCCAAAGATGTTGCAGTTGCCAGAAAAGCCATTGCGGAAGCGCTGGCGGGCGTTGCCGGGCGTGGCCGATAAGGCGGTCGGCGGCTCAGAGGAGGGCGCGCCACAGGAGCGCGTATACGCGGCGGTAAGAGCCTTTTTGCCACGATATCAATTTGCCGATGACAGCGGCTTGTCGCTGTTGAACGTGTCTGAAAATCTGACGCTTCTCGTCAGCGATCGCCACTCTGCGCGTCGAGCCGTGGTAAGAGTCCATCGGCCGGGCTATCACACCTATGAGGCGATCAGCTCTGAGCTTTCATGGATCGAGGCCCTCCGGTCGGCACTGATCGTGGAGACCGCCGCGCCTTTGCGTGACGGCGACGGCCGCGAGATCCAAACTCTCGACCTCGGGCCGGACCAACCTGCACGCCACGCCGTCGTGTTCGAGTATCTGTCGGGCGTCGAGCCCGAGCCCGATGATGCAGGACTGCCGGCCTGGTTCGAAAAGCTGGGCGAACTCACGGCGCACCTTCACAGTCATGCGCGCGCTTGGCAGCGACCCCAGGGATTCGTACGACACGTCTGGGACACGGACTCGATGCACGGATCTCGCCACCTGTGGGGTCCGTGGCAGGACGCTCTGGGCCTGACGGCAGACGGTCATCAAGTGCTCGACGCCGCCGTCGGCATGATTGCCGATGTGCTGGATCGCTATGGGAAAACTCCCGAGCGGTTCGGGTTGATCCACGCAGATCTACGGCTCGCGAATCTCCTGGTCGAGGGCTCGAGTCTCAAAGTGTTGGACTTCGATGACACGGGGTTCTCGTGGTTCTTCTATGATTTCGCCAGCGCGGTGAGCTTTTTCGAAGACGCACCTCACATACCTCAGCTCGTTGAAGCATGGCTGAAAGGATATTCGCGCAAGGGCAGCCCTCAGGCGAGCGACGTTCAGGTGCTGCCCACCTTAGTGATGGCTCGCAGAATTTTGCTCACAGCCTGGGTTGCCTCTCACGCTGATGCGCCATTTGCACAGCAGCTGGGCGCGCCATTCACCGACGGCACCGTGCAGCTCGCTCGGCGTTACCTCGATGACAAATTTCTCGGGGGCCTGTGATCGTGCCAGCCGCCAGCTTAGCCAAGTTGTCGAGATAAGGGCACAGATGAGCGCATTAATTTGTTCGAACATAGAACGATGGAGGGATGATTGATGGACACAGTGAGGCCGTTATTGATTGCGATTGTATTAATTCTTGGCACCATCGCGCCGACCGGCAGCCGCGCACAATCAGCTGCCGACACTGGCAACGCGCTGGAGGAAATTATCGTGACGGCGACCCGGCGCGAAACCACTGTTCAGAACACCCCTATCAGCATCACAGCGGTCGATGCGGCACAGATTGCGTCAAGGGGATTAACAGACCTAAATAGTGTGATTCAAGCAACGCCCGGCCTCGCCATTCGCGATTTGGGAGGTCCCATGGCCGAGTTCGAGATCCGCGGGCTGAATTCCCAGGGTGGTAACTCATCGCAGGTGGGTGCCTACTTCGGTGAGATACCGCTGGCTTCGGCTTTTGGTTCTCAGTTCGGCAAGGCGGTTGTTAATCCCGGCCTCTATGACCTCAACCGAGTCGAGGTGCTGCGCGGGCCGCAGGGAACGCTATATGGATCAAGTTCCATGGGTGGAACCATTCGGATGATTCCCAATGACCCACAATTAAACACCTCCGCTGCCAGTGTGGAGGAAGCGATTTCCGGCACCGCCTCCGGCGGCGGCTTCAATCACGCAGAAAACGGCATGCTCAACATGCCGTTGGGTGATACCGCTGCCATGCGCATCGTGGGTTCCTTCTCGAACGACAGCGGCTGGGTCCAGCGCAATGTGATTCAGGATGGTGCCGTCGGTATTGATACCGGTGTCTATCCCAATGTGCAGCGTCCGAGTAATTTTTATACGGCCCCCCTCCAGGAGAGACTGACCGGGGTGAATACCTCCATCATCGATTCGATCCGGGCGCAGTTTCTGTGGCAACCGGTGGAAGAATTCACGGTCAGTCCGACGTTCTGGTATCAGTATTCGCAGCTCGCCGCACCTCCCTCGATCGATGTGAATGGCAATCCGACCCACCCCACGACGCCGCAGACTTGGGCTCACTGGCAGCCCATTGACACACCCGAGCCGCAAACGAGTACGCTCAGCTTCGGCAGCCTCAACATGGTCTACCGGTTTCCCAGCGTATCGCTGACCTCGGCGACCGGGTATTGGAATCATAACTTCATTAGCTTGGAGGATGGCATAGAGGGATTCGATGCCGCATTGGGACTGCCGGGGTATGACGCGTCCGCGGGCGGGATCGGGAATGCCGTAAGTAACAGGGGCGCGGGCATACTAGAGCAAGACACTACACGGCAGATCTCAGAGGAATTTCGTGTCAACTCTAGCAATCCGGTTTCTCTGCCCTTCATCCCGGGAAACTTCGACTATGTCGCCGGCTACTTCTACGAGGACATTCATTCCACAGTTGCGACCGACGTGCAGGCGCAGGAAGGCACAAAAGTTTTGGGCGGTCCGGCCCTTTATGTCGAAGCCCAGCCCGAGATACTCGTGCAGAACGCGGTCTATGGGCATGTGTCTTGGCGGCTTTCGCCGAATTTCGAAGTGGCGGGTGGATTTCGGCACTACCAGTACCGCCTGGATGCATCCTCTTTCGTATACGGTGCCTTCAGTGCAGGGGCGGCATTGTGCAATACGTGTCGATTTTATTCTGCGGCCTCGATAGCGGCCAGCGGCACGATCCCCAGTCTCACATTGACGTACAAGATCGACCCGGACCACATGGTGTATGCGAAGATCGACAAGGGTTTTCGCGTCGGTGGAGTCAGTGGAGACGTCGGGCCGATCCCCGTGGCTCCCGCTAACAGCACCAATCCGCTTTTGGGGGCGCAAATCGCGAACGAGTGCGCAGTGCAGTCGAAGATACTCCGCACCCAGACCTGCAATCCGAATGTATTTATCCCGGCACCGGTCACCTTTAATTCTGACTCGGTGTGGAGTTACGAAATCGGCGAAAAATCCTATCTCTTCGACCATCGCGTGATTGTGAATCTCGACGCTTATTTGGAGCGATGGAAGGACCCTCAGCTGGCCACCCAACTGGCTGGATACGGTTTGACGGTCAACGGAGCCGACGCCCGCATCTGGGGCATCGAGCTGCAACTGGAAACGCTTCTCCCCGGGGGCTTCGATATTTCGCTGAATAGCAGCTACACCAACTCGCAGTTCCTTGCAGACAGCGCCATAACCGGATACACAAAGGGCACGCAGATCCCCGATGCGCCGGCGGCATCGGGTTCTGCGGTCTTGCGTTGGACGCACGATCTGGGGAATAGCCTCTCCCTGTTTGGCACGATGGAGGGGGACTACACAGGGACGAGGACCGATCTGCCCTTCGGCGTGACCGCCACACTGGATAACGTACAGCAGGTCTTGGTACATATGCCCGCCTACGCGGTAGGTAAGCTGCGCTTCGGGGCCAAGAGAGATAAGTGGAGTGCTGCGATGTTCGTCGACAACTTCACGAACAGTCACTCGCTGGTGGACCCACAGCCCAACGGTGGCCTGCAGACAACGGCGTTTGACCGTTTCGTGATCCTGCGGCCTCTGACCGTGGGTGTCGATGTCACGTACCGGTTCGAGTGACAACCCCGGAGAACGTGGAAAGAAAACCGGTGGATATGACGTCATCTGAAAACTCGGCCCTGAAACGCGACGCCTTGGGCATTGCACATATCGTGTTCTTCGTGGTTGCCGCGGCGGCACCGCTGACTGCCATTATCGGAGGAACTCCGCTGGCATTCTCCTTGGGCAATGGTGCAGGGGCGCCCGCAGCCTATGTAATAGCGGGTTTGATTTACTTGATCTTCAGCGCTGGATTCGTCGCCATGAGCCGCTACGTCGGCAGTGCCGGCGCCTTCTACGTCTTCGTCACCAGCGGTCTAGGGCCAACCTGGGGTTTGGCCGCTGGCGCCATGACCGTACTCACCTACAATGCCATACAGCTGGCGGCGTATGCCTGGTTTGGCTCGGTGCTTGGTGGCCTCGCCGCAGCCGTGGGACTGGCTTTGCCCTGGTGGGTGTGTACCTTCGCCTGCATACTGGCGGTGGATTTTTGCGCCAGCCGCAATATCGAATTCACTGGCGGGGTTCTCGGGGTGTGTATGCTGGGAGAAGTCACCGTACTGGCCATCCTGAACCTGTGCATTCTGGCGCAGGGCGGCGGTCCGGAGGGCATCACTCTGAAGTCTTTTGCCCCGGCCCAAGTCTTTTCCCCGGGGCTGGGTATCAGCCTCCTGTTCGCGGTCTCCTCCTTTTTGGGTTTTGAGGCCACGGTCATCTTCGCCGAAGAAGCCCGGGACCGGCTGCGGACCATTCCGAGGGCAACCTATGTTGCGGTGCTGCTCATCACTCTCTTCTACGGCTTCTCGGCTTGGTGCATGGTGGTGGCCTATGGCCCCGCCTTGATCAAGTCGGTGGCCAATGCGGATCTGGCCGATCTGTTTATGCACACTGCTGCCGCGCGCGGCGGTCATGCTTTGCAGTTGGCCATGACAGCATTCCTGGTGACCAGCCTGTTCGCCTGCGTATTGAGTTTCCAGAGCACCATAAGCCGATATCTCTTTGCATGGGGTCGCGAAGGATTATTGCCGAGGGCATTGGGCCGGGTTCACGCGTCCTACCAATCGCCCATCGTGGCCTGCCGAACCCAGTCGGTTGTCGCCGCAGTGGCCATAGGTGCCGGCGCGCTGCTGCGCCTCGATCCTTACAGCGTGCTGTATTCCTGGCTGGCGGCCGCGTCCGCCATTGGAATTCTGACGGTGCAGATCTTGGTGTGCCTTTCGGTCGTGGCCTTCTTTCGTCGCAACCGGCAGGAGACCACACTCTGGGATCGGCTGTGGGCGCCGCTGCTGTCGGGCGCCGGACTTGCCGCAATCCTGCTGTTGGCGTTGATCAATCTACCCATGCTGGCGGGCAGCGGAAGCCGGCTAGTATGGACATTGCCCAGCGCCTTTGTGGCTGCCGCCCTTATCGGGGTGGCACTGCCTGCGTTACGGAGAAACTAGTGATCGAACTTTTGCGTGTCGCGGTGTCTCCGGGTGTGGAGCTGGAATACGCTCGTCGCAAAGGCAGTGGCCACAAACTTGTCTTTGTACATGGGTACGCAGACAGCTGGTATTCATTCAAGGGTGTGCTCGACGCACTCCCGCCCCAGTTCGATGCCTATTCGGTGACCCTGTCTGGCCACGGCGGATCGACCAAAACGAAGGCCGACTATTCCATCATGCGCTATGCCAGCGACGTGTCAGACTTCATCCGCACTATGGATATTGGTAGAGCCACGATAGTCGGGCATTCGATGGGGACCTTCGTCGCACAGGAACTGGCTCTGAGTCACCCGGCTTGCGTCGACCGGTTGGTGTTGATCGCATCCGCGGTGACGGCGGACAATGAGATGCTGCGCGATCTGTACGGATCCACATTGTCTCTGACCGACCCGGTGCCACGCGCTTTCGCGCAAGGGTTCCAGAGTGGCATCTGTGTCAATCCACTGGGACCCGGCATGTCTCTAGATTCCATTGTGGACGAGAGTGCCAAACTGCCAGCGCATGTGTGGCGGAGCGCGCTGGCTGGCCTGATCAAGTATCGGCCTGCCACCTTCGACCCAGCAGCATTGGAGCGGTTGGAAGCGCCCACTCTTGTCCTGGGTGGAGAAATGGACGCCATCTTTCCCGCCTCTGACCAAAGGTTGCTGGCGCAGAGTCTGTCGAATGCACAAATACATCTAGATCCGCGAACCGGGCATTCACTCAACTGGGAATTCCCGCAGGATACTGCTGCGTTGGTCGCCAATTTCACTGTTTGAAGCACTGAGTTCATCATCACCCACCCTTCAGGTTAAACATGCCATGCTCGTCAGGACAGCCATGACGCAGTCGCCCGGCAAGGCAATGACCATGATCTCGATCATGCGCACGGGGTTAAAGCTCGGACGTGTCATGCAACGGATCAATCGGGCCGATATTGGAAGATTCTGCGGGGTCATCACGGTCTCTGCAGGCTGTCTGGCGATCCCGCACTACGACAAGCCCTGGGTTACCTGGACTTTGCTTGCTCTGGCCGGCGTTGCCGCGTTGGGATGGGTCGTATCGGTGATCTGGCTCGGCACTCCTGTTCTACCAAGCACGAGCATCAAGGACATCACCAAGGCAATTGGTGCGATGAAGGAGTCCAACCTCAAGCAGGCAGCGGTAACCACCATCGGGGGCAAGACGGACGTGTCGCGGTTCGATACCGATTTCGAACACGCCGTGCTGGGCATCGGCGGCGACGTGACGGTCAAAGACCTCAAGCAGCGCACCAAGGAAACGAGCCCTGATGGGGTGGAGGGGTGCAATGAAAGAGGCCCGGAAGGTAACCGCAAACAAGCGCGACCACGCCCACGGTCAGGCTGCCATCCAGGCAATGCATAAGGCGGGCATGAAGATGCCAGCGATCCTATTGAAAGACGGCGGGGATGCTCACCTTGAAAAACCTGCACAGCGTTGGCTTTGACGGCGGCCTGCTTACGGCCATCAATACGAACGTCAAGGCCACGGGGTGTTCGGCAGCGCGCGGCAAACCCAGGAAGCGGACCAAGTGACTGATCGAACCAGGACGAGCCCGAAAGCGCTCGACGAGATTCTCAAGGCGATGAACGGTGCGCGCATCAAGCAGGGCACGGTTCTGGCGATCAACAGCACCATGGATGTATCGCGCATGGATACCGACAACGATCATTCCATGGTGTCGATTGACTCCGATGTGAAAGCCACCGATATCAGACAGCGCACGAAGCCGTAGTGTGGGGAAACGGACCAGGTCAATCAGCCGAGCAGCGGCACGGGCCAAACGCAGAGCCGACGCCGCTAATCAGCGGGCGCTAGAAGCCAATGGTCGGGAGATCATTAAGACCTTCGTCAAGAACGGTGTGGACCCCGGTACGTTGCCGTTCGAGGGCGCGAAGGGCAGCCACTTCCACGGCGTCTCGGTGGAGGGCGGAACGGGAATACTGGGTACCGCTATCGATTCGGAGGACATTGTGATGACGGACATCGTGATGAGGAATCAATCGTGACGGGCACTCGTACTGGCGTACTGGCAGTGAAAGTGTGGGTTGCTATTGAAAAGTGCCTGTATCTACAATTTCCAGGCCATAAGTTCGGGTAACCGGCGGTTCCGTAGCACAACCGAATTGCCAAAAATCCTTGTTTTCTAGATACTTACGTTGCTTGGAATACGCGTCTTCGAACCAGGGGGTCGGCGGTGATAACTTTGTAAACGCTCGATCAATTGGGATTGATCGGCTACTGGGATTGAGCCCTGCTCGGCGCACTGACCGCAGCGCCGAATCTGCGTCACCTGCCGTTCATAGGCGAGTGCTCGTTTCAGGTTTCGGCGCAGGAGCTGTCGACCACTCTGCGACACGATCCCGATACCTTGGTCCAATTGTTTTGCCTTTCCTCGTCAGTCTTAATCGGCTGCAGGCACGAATAGGAAAAGACCAGAATCAGCCGATGCGCACTGTTCATCGGAATTGGAGTCCTCAATGAGCGGCGTACAAATCGGACAGAAAACTTATGAGATGCCCCCGCGAGAGGGGACCAGCATCGCGCATTTTCTCACCGTCGCCGACGTCGAACGATCGGCTCGCTACTATGAAAAGGTCTTCGGCGCCCGCATTCTGAGCCTGGGTGACGGCAACGCGCCTGGGTACCTTCAGCTTGCGAATATTTGGATGATTCTGAACGTTGGCGGCGGGCCGACCCCGGATAAGCCGACGGTAACGCTCAGCGTCCCCGACCCGAATCACATCAACAGCTTTATGAATTTCCGCGTTGCGGATATTCAAGCGTGCTATGAATTATGGAAAAGTCGAGGAGCGGAGTTCATCACGGAGCCGATCCCGAAGTACGGCGAGACGCGCTGCTATATCCGCGACCCTGACGGATATATTATCGAGGTCGGACAGAGCACAGACCTTACATACGGTTAACGCTGGGCTGGGATGGTCCGTTTTTTTGCCCCCGCGCGACCGATAGAACATATAGCCGCCGGCATTCACGACCAGCAACGTCCCCAGAATCTTGGCGGCAAAGAGACTCGGGCTCCTCACGTCGACGAACGGGTAGGTGTTGAGCACCAGGAAGCACAGCATCGCGGCTATGCCGCCTGCCGAGATCACCGCCACCCACGGCGGCAGCGCGGCGCGCAGTGGGCGTGCGTCGCAGATCGGGATCAAGAACATCGCGAGATAGGCGAGCGCGTAGAACTGCGAGCTCGCATCTTTGAGCACGCCGAACGCCTCCGCCGCATGAGCACTCTATTGATCGCATTGTCCACGTTGCAGACTATAACCCAGTGGGTTATAGTTATACCTGCAGACCGTCGCTGAGACTCCGATATTCATCCGTCGGGCGGAGAGCCTCCTCAGTGAAGAGGAGCATTTTGATCTAATCACCTATCTGGCAACTCACCCGACTGTTGGTGACGAGATCGTCGGAACGGGAGGCGTGCGTAAGGTCAGATACGGCGCGATGGGTCGAGGCAAATCCGGCGGTGTTCGAGTGATTTACTACTTCTACGATGAGGACATGCCGATATATGCGCTGCTCATCTACGGCAAGAACGAACGCGCGAACCTGACGGCGGAGCAGCGCAAGGCGGTGAAGGCATTTGCAATCGCAATCAAGGCTTTGAGGAAGCGAAAATGAGCAAGCTTGGTGATGAACTGATTCAGTCGATGGCGCAGGCGCTGGCCCATGCTCAGGGCAAAAGGTCCGGTGTACGCACGCACAAGGTGCCGGTCAGTCCCGACGAGATTCAGAACGCCCGCAAGCAGTTGGGTCTCTCACAGGGCCAATTTGCCGACGCGTTTGGCGTGAGTGCTTCGACGTTGCGGAAGTGGGAACAGGGACAGCGCTCCCCAACCGGAGCCGCGAAGACACTGCTGAAGATTATTAAGCGCGAACCCAAGGCGGTGGTGCGGGCACTGAAGGCGGGTTAAGTACGTTAGGAATAACACCGCACCATCAACGGTCCCTCCGAATTCGGCGAGCATCCCGCGGCCACACAGATGAATATTCTCGGCCTCACTTGGGGCCTTGGACGGGTCCCGTTCACGACCACTGAAAGGGGGGATCTGCATCAGAGTACGAACGACATGCCGACGGCCATCGGGATGACCCTGTCGCCGTAGGCCCGTTCCAGCGCGCCAACTGCGCGCCAACCGGTGCAATTGTCGCCGGTTTTGAGCACGAGAGCGATGCCGTGCGGTTCTTGGCGGAACTGCGCGAGCGGTTGGAGAAGTTTGCGCTATCGCTGCATCCGGACAAGACGCGTCTCATAGAGTTTGGCCGCTTTGCGGCGGAGAACAGGAAGAAGCGCGGTCTTGGCAAACCGGAGACGTTCAACTATTTAGAGTTCACGCACATCTGTGGTCGGTCCCGTGGCGGCCTCTTCTCGCTTCACCGCAAGACGCGCCGTGATCGGATGCGCGCCAAGCTGCGTGCCTTGAAAGGAGAACTGAAGCGGCGAATGCACGAACCGATTCCACAACAGGGGCGATGGTTGGGGCAGGTGGCGCGTGGCTACTTCCAGTACCACGCGGTGCCAACCAACTATCCGCGTCTGGCCGCGTTCCGCTTCCACGTCATTGAACTTTGGTGGCGGACGCTTCGGCGTCGCAGCCAGAAGGACTGGACGACGTGGGAGCGAATCTCGCGACTGGCGGCAGCCTATCTGCCGCTGCCGCGTGTCCTTCATCCCTGGCCCAGCGTCCGATTTGCCGTCAAACGCCCGAGGTGGGAGCCCAGTGCGTGAATTGCGCCCGCCGGGATCTGTGCGGTGGGGCGCTCAGCAATGAGCGTCCCTACCGCGATAGACGCGATGTTTTTGGGTGCTGTGCTATTGACCCAAATAAATAGCACAAAAGTTTTTCAGAAGAATAGCGATTGCCGTCGCGACGAGAATGGGCGTCGTGTACGCGGCCGCCGATAGCCGCAAGGTGATGGTGTCCTTGTTGTGCGCCCCAATTGCAGCGGCCTGTAGCGACCATTTTCCAGAATATGGAAATTGAGATTCCATTTTTTGGAAGTCATATATAATATGCCAACTCATGATCGTTATCGGCACGGATGTCGTCGAGCGCTATTTCGCGGCGCGAGCCGGAAATCGAGGGATCAAGGCCGCCCGAGCGCAATACAATGCGTGGAGAGCCATCGCAGAGGGCGCGCGGTGGAAGACCCCGCAGGACGTAAAGGCAGCTCATCCGAAGGCAAGCATTCTCAAAGGCGGTCGAGTGGTTTTCAACATCAAGGCAAATGACTATCACCTGATCGTGTTGGTGCGGTACGAAAACGGCGTTGTCATGATACGGTTCTTTGGATCTCATGAGGAATACGATAAGGTTGATGCGGAGACTGTGTAATGAAGGCCACATTGTTTGTCATTGAAAACGACGCAGACCATGCTCTGGCAATAGGGCTGATCGAGAGGCTGATGAAATCAGACGATCCGGCGGATCGCGCGCGGATGACCGCTCAGGCGCGCCTGATCGAAGCGTATGAGCGAGGCCGGTGGCCACGTCAGGCAACGTCACTACCGGATTTACTTAATTATCTGATGGAGCAGCATGGTCTCTCGCGCGCTGATCTCGTGCCGCTTCTGGGAACACCAAGCCGGGTGAGTGAAGTGTTGCGGGGCAAGCGCGACTTGAGCATGTCGATGGTGCGCAAGCTTCGCGATCGATTCCAGATCTCGGCGGACTTGTTAGTCTCCCCGGTGCGGCGTCGCGGACTAGCGGCGTGACGAGTCGCGGCTTGCGCGACTTGCTTTATGATCAATTCGAGTCCTCGCCGCCCGAATCCTCCATTATTCTGCGGAGCTTCCGCGTGACTCAGTCGTGACTCGTTATGCTCTCGGGTCCATTATTTATGCTTTCCCCGCCGGCAAGGCGATCTAAAACCGGGCGGTTACCGAGTCTCAGGGCGCAAATTTCGACAGTGCGCATAGCTACGAACCAGGTGGTTCTGAGCAAGCGACGGCTCCGAAGGACTCAATATTCCACGCGTCTCCCCAGCCGTCCTTATATCTCAAAACGTATATCGAGACGTCTGTATGACTATCGCGTGGAACTCATCATCGGCGGCACGCGCGTACTCACTTTGGTGCGCGGCCGGCCTGGCCGGGACGGCAAGCACGGTCATGTGGTCGACTACCACCACGTGATCCACGCCCTGCGGCGCAAGCCCATGGCGCTCTTGAATCTCGTGTACCGGGACCAACTCTGGCCACGCGAGGCATATCGACACATGTTCGATCACCTGTGCGAGCGACTGCCTGCGCGTGCCGCCTGCAAACTGATGGTCGAACTGTTGAGTCTCGCCCACGACCGCGCCCGCGAAGCCGAGCTCGCCGTCATTTTAACCGATGATCTCGACGCGCATCGGCTGCCGGACCTCAAATCGTTGCGCACGCGCTTTGTGCCGGACCTGGCGAGCCTTCCGCGGGTGTGCGTCGAGCTCACGCTGCTGAAGCTGTACGAGGCGCTGAATGACTCGTGCATCGGAGAGGCGGCATGAACGACACCATCGACACGACACGCCTGACGCTGCTGCTCAACGAACTGCGCCTACCGGCCATCAAACACCTGTGGGAGAAGTTCGCCGAGCGCTCCGACAAGGAGGGCTGGACGGCCGCCCGCTTGCTGATGGCGCTGGCCGAACATGAAGTTGCCGAACGCGATCGGCGGCGCATCGAACGCCATCTCGGGGAGGCGAAGTTGCTGCCCGGCAAGACGCTGGAGAACCATGACTTCGAAGCGGTGCCGGTGATCTCCAAAGCGCAGGTCTCGGCGCTGTGCGCCGGCGATGGCTGGCTCGAGAAGGGCGCCAATCTGCTGCTGTTCGGGCCGCCCGGTGGCGGCAAATCGCATCTGGCCTCGGCCATCGGGCTCTCACTGGTCGAGAAAGGTTGGCGGGTGCTGTTTACTTGTACCTCGCATCTGGTGCAAAAGCTGCGGCTCGCCCGCCGTGACCTCGTGCTCGAAGCGCTCATCCAGAGCTTGGATCGATATCACTTGGTGATCTTGGACGATCTGGTATACGTCGCCAAAGACCAGGCGGAAACCTCCGTGCTGTTCGAGTTGATCAGCGCCCGCTACGAGCGCCGTTCTCTGCCCATCACGGCAAATCAGCCGTTCGGCGAATGGGGGAAAATCTTCCAAGATCCCGCCATGACACTCGCGGCGGTGGATCGACTCGTGCACCACGCGACGATCTTTGAAATGAACGTGGAGAGCTATCGGCGACGGGAGGCGCTCGGTCGAAAGAAACAACGCGGCGCGGGACGGCCTGCAAAAGAGGTTCGCCTCTCGTAGCGTCGGTTTGGACTGGGTGACGACGACCAAACAGATGGGCCCAAGGATTAATGTCGGAAATGCTGAAGCCCCTAGAATCGTCCGCGAGCATTTCTCAGTCTTCTGACGGCTTTCTGATGGCGGATCTCCGCTAACCAGCTACAATTCAACATCTTTAACCGCGAGGGTTCAGACCCGTGGCAAAACTTGATCCGCGCCTTGCCCCTGCCTATTCCATCGCACAGGCGGCCCATTGCCTGAAGATTCCCGCGCCAACGGTGCGATCATGGGTGTTGGGTCGCGACTATCCGCGGCAGTCAGGCAAGGGTCGCTTTAAGCCGGTAGTGGTCACGGTCACTCCAGTCGATCCTAATCACCGGCTGTCGTTTCGTAATTTGATTGAAATGGCGGCCCTTCGGGCGCTGCGCACCGAACATGAGTTTAAGCTGTCAGCCGTCAGGACGGCTCTGGACTATGCGGGTCAAGAACTGGGTGTAACCGATCTCCTTGCAAGCAAGGACTTGTACGCCCGTCCGGGCGAGCTATTTATCGAGCGCTACGGGCAACTCATTAACCTCAATCGCGCCGGACAACTCGGTATTCAGGCAGTGCTGCAAGGCCTGCTGCGCAGAATTCAATGGGACAAGGGGCTGGCTGTGCGCTTCTTTCCGCCATTGCCGAGCAGACCCGAAGCCAAGTCGGTAATGCTCGATCCCCGCGTATCTTTCGGAAGGCCAGTGTTGGCGCGCTTGGGCGTTTCGACCGCGGTCATCGTCGACCGGATAAACGCGGGGGAGGGCGCGGCCGATCTCGTGAAGGACTACGGAGCCACTAGCGAGGAGATTATGGACGCGCTCGCCTATGAACGAGCCGCGTGAGCTAATATTTTTCACTGATCGAGATTTGGGCCGACAGTTTCCAGCGCTTCTCCGTGCCGCAGGCGTGCGACTTGAACGGCACGACGATCACTTCGGGCCGGACAATCCCGATGAGGAATGGATAGGGGAGATTGGCCGGCGCGGGTGGATTGCCGTCAGTCGGGATGCCCGCATCCGCTATTCGCGGCTCGCGCTCAGCGTACTGATGGAATGCGGCACGCAGCTCTTTGTTCTCGTCGGCAAACTCACGACGGCCGAGGCGGCAGAAGCGTTCCTCAAATGCCGGGAGAAAATTGCAGCAACCGTAGCCAGCGAGCGTGGGCCCTTCATCGCGAAAATTCGACGCGACGAGGTCCACATCTGGCTTCGCCGGAAAGATTGGCGCAGCGGACGCACCTGAACTCGGTGACACGGGGCACCGTAGCAAAAACGTAGCGTTTGATGCCTTTTCATGCGCTACGGTGCCTATTTCAAGATTTCAAGTGAGGACGGGCCTGCTAAGTGGTTGAAAAATAACAAACAATACTATCATCAATCCGACTTCGAACCAGGGGGTCAGGGGTTCGAATCCCTTCGGGCGCACTTTTGTCAATTTATAAGATATTGTTAAGGATGCTGGCCGGCGATTGCCTCACGGAATTGTGCGGTCTTTCGCGGAACCGAAGGGTTGGCGAACCGAACCCATTCCGGCGCACCAATAACAGGTAGTGTCAGTGGCAGCAGCCTCCCGTCTCGGCAGACAGCTTGAAGAAGTCATCGCCAGCTTGACCAAGGTGGACGCTCGGTTTGCGTTGATTGGCGGGCTCGCCCTGGCGTCTCACAAAGTGATCCGCGCCACTCAGGACATCGACCTGCTCACCGATTCTGAAAGAGCCGAGGACATCGACCGCGAGTTAGTTGCGCTCGGCTACCACTGTCTGCATCGCAGCCCCGATGCCGGCAACTACCTGCGCGGTGACGAGCGCGTGGACTTCATCTACGCCAGTCGCCCCGCAGCGCGGGGTTTGCTCAGCAATGCCACATCGATCCAAACTGCTTTCGGCGAAGTGCGCGTCGTCAGTGCCGAGGGATTGATTGGCCTGAAGCTCCAGGGCTTCGTCAACAATCCGCGCCGCACGCAGGACCTGGAGGATATCAAGGCGCTTATCGCTGCGAATCGGCAGGCGCTGAAGATGGACGAGGTGCGGGAGTATTTCCGGCTCTTCAATCGTGAAGCATTGCTCGAGGAAATTCTAAAGTGAGCGTACCTCTCGATGTCGAACAACCTTTTGCCGCCGATGGCGGTGTAACTCACGTGCCGGCGGTTACGAGCCGTGATCCATTTGAAGCCTTGGATGACTTGATGACGGTTATCGAGGCGCTGTGTCCCGTTTGGCCGAACCGCGAGATATTCTCATCGACTGACCGATTCTTGATCTGAGGCTCTGACTTTGTGCCTCTAAATTCAATGAAGGCACCGAATAAGCGTCTTGACCCCCAAAAGCGCAGGCCTCATATATAGCAATACGGCAACCAACGTTCGAACCGCTCCTCCTCAGGCGTGAGGATTAGTCACGCCCCCATTGTGTAAGAAGACTGACATTCTTACATCCGGATTCACTCACCTTCTCCAATTTAGCTTGTCTACACGTAGTTACTCGATCGCTTACGAAAGTCAGTCCACGAATCAAGCGGTGCATTGAACAGATTCGCGGATTCGGTTGGATAAGTGCTCTCATGCCGACGAGCGCGAATGTCGCCCAGTGGAATGCGTCGGTGTAGCCCGTAATTCACCCACTATTCGTGCTTGTCGGTCGAACTTTTGACTGGCGGGTAAACGAGCCCGGTGGACGCGAGCGGTAAGCCGGCGACGACCGCGCCGGATCACCTCTTCAATATCGAGTTCACCGGTCGGCCCGGAGTTGAGGAGTTGAGGCCCTGGATTTCCGATTTTTAAGCAGGATCTCTATTCAGTGCGCTTCACGTGCCCAGATTTTACGCGTTGGTCGCGCTCAAGAAACGTATCGCGTACATGAGCGAACAAGCGCGGTGGCAACGGACCATAGGCAATCGTTGACGCATCCCGGCCGGGAACCGGCCGTAGATCGGGACCGGGCCAGACGAATTCATTTGCTTCAGTGATCACGATCCACGATCGCTCGCCATCGAGCCCGAGCCGACGCTTGGTCGTCAGAGGGATCTCAATAGCATCGGCAGAATCAGCCGGTGGACTGTGCGTGATGGGAATTACCAAGACTTCCTTGTCGCCGTCCTCATCCACGATGGCCATGACAATGGCGCAAGGCCGGTCCTTCGTGCCTTCTTCGCGCCCCGCGTCGAACTCCCGCTTCCAAAGATAAGAATATCGAATAACTAGACCGGCGTATGGTTCCGGGAAGCTCACGGCTTCCAGTCTTTGAGTTCTCGGTCAAGGCCAGCGTGTTGATCCGGAACCCTCGCATCACGCAGCGCCGCGATGTGACGGTCCGACAGATCGCCAGCTGCGATCACCCGACGATCCCGGCGCTTGAGCCGGGCATATTCTTCCGCGGAGATCAGGACGGTCCGCTCACGACCGTTTTTAGTGATGGTGACCGTCTTCGTCAGTGCGATGTCCTGGTACGTCCCGATGTTGCGATGGAACTCGGCAGAGGTCACCGTTACAATGTCATCTGTGCGCATAATGCGGAACTCCTAGAAGATGCGTATTCTACAAATTATCTTTAATATATGCAACTCAACCTCTTGAACTCGCAGACCGCAGTAACTATCTATTTCTGTTAATGTTATTGCAGTTTACACGTCGTATGTTTGTGTCATGACTAGGTCGCCTATCATCCGAGATCGCATTGCCAAGCGTATTCGCCGCACCCGGCGGACGGACGTATTCGTGCGCGACGATTTTGCCGATTTCGGTGCTTACGATGTCGTCGGTCGCGAGTTGCGGAAACTCGCAGGTGAAGGTCTGCTCGTTAAGATGGGCTACGGCCTGTACGCGCGAGCGAAACGGTCGGTGCTTTCAGGCGAGCCGATTCCGTCAGCTCCTCTAATCGAAATCGGCTACCAGGCGTTGCGCCGTCTGGGTCATTCGCCGAAGCCGAGCCAGGCTGCGCTGGATTACATCGAGGGAAGTACGATGCAAGTGCCGGCCGGTGATCGTATTGCGGTCTCGGGGGCGCGCGTAAAGCGAAGGATTGCCTTTGGACCGCGCGTCATCCAATACTCGTGAATTGGTTGATGCATCCGGGGATGCTGGCCGACTCGCGCGGCACGCGGGATTCAAGTCCAGCTCGCACGAGCGCAATGAAGGGTCGTTGAGATGTCGGACAGGCTGAAGTCCACCAATCCGCGGAAGCCGCGCAAGAACGGCACCGGTAAAATCCGCCGGGTTGCTCACGAGCCGTCCGTGTCCCATCTGCGCCGCCCAATGGGCATGGACGTCAAGGCCTGGCAGACCCAATTGCGGTACCAATTCGGGCGCGCCCAGTCCTTCAAACTCAAGAATGTCGGCGGCCAGGCGGTGTTCTCGGATTTTCAGGTGACCAATCCGCACAACGGCAATCGCTATCGGGTCGCAATTCGTGGCGCGAATACGGGTGAAAATTTTTGCGCATGCCCTGATTTTGCGACGAATGATCTAGGGACGTGCAAGCATATTGAGTTCGTCCTCGGGAAATTGGAGAAGAAACGCGGTGGCAAATCGACGCTTGCGCGTGGATTCCATCCTCCCTATAGCGAAATCTATCTGCTCTATGGCGGCGAGCGCCAGGTGCGCTTCCGTGCCGGCACTGACTGTCCGGTGTCGCTAGCCAGGAGGGCGGCAAAGCTGTTTGATGGATCGCCCGCCGGCGCTCTGCCTCTTAAGAATTTCGGAAAATTGGATGATTTTCTCGCGAGCGCGCAAAGGAGCGGCCACGATCTGCGATGCTACGAAGATGCGCTGGGATTCATAGCGCAGACCCGCGATGCCGCGGAACGGCGACGGATCCTCGATGCGGCGTACCCGAAGGGCGCTCATAGCCCGGGGCTTAAAGAATTGGTGAAGACGGATCTTTACCCCTATCAGGCCGAGGGGGCGTTGTTCGCGGTCCGCGCCGGGCGCTGCGTGATCGGCGATGAGATGGGATTGGGAAAAACCATCCAAGCGATCGCCGCCGTGGAACTGTTTGTGCGGCACTTCGGTGCGGAGCGCGTGCTAGTGATTTGTCCGACGTCGCTCAAGCATCAGTGGCTGCGGGAAATCAGCAAGTTTACCGATCGTCAGGCCCTGGTGATGGGCGGCCCGCGTGCCGTCCGGCAAGAGCAGTATGCCCGATCGTGCTTTTGCAAGATCGCCAACTACGACGTGCTAGCCAAGGATCTTGAGGCGATCGACGCCTGGTCGCCGGACGTCGTGATCGTCGATGAAGCGCAACGTATCAAGAACTGGAATACCATCGCAGCCCGTGCATTGAAGCGCATTGAAAGTCCCTATGCCATCGTACTAACCGGCACGCCGCTCGAAAATCGGCTGGAAGAGTTGTTGTCGATTGTGCAGTACGTTGATCGCCATCGCCTCGGGGCAACCTGGCGATTGCGGCACGAGCATCAAACCGTGGACGAGGCGGGACGCGTCATTGGTTATCGGAATTTGCAGCAGATCGGTCGAACCTTGGAGCCCATTCTCTTGCGGCGGCGCAAATCCGAAGTGCTGAAACAGCTCCCGTCACGCGTGGACAACACGGTATTCGTGGCGATGACCGACGAGCAGCAGGCCCATCACGATGAGAACGGAGAGATCGTCGATCGCATCGTCAGCCGCTGGCGCAAGACCGGGTATCTATCGGACGCCGACCAGCGCCGCCTGACCTGTTGCCTGATGAACATGCGAATGTCTTGCGACAGCACCTTCTTGCTCGATCACAAGACCGATCATGGCGCAAAGGTCGATGAACTGGCGACCCTGCTCGCGGAACTCTTTGAACGACCCGAGGCCAAAGCCGTCGTTTTCAGTCAGTGGGTGGGCACCCTTGAGTTGATCATCCGGCGGCTGAAAAAGCGGGGTTGGGACTACGCGCTGTTTCACGGCGGCGTACCCAGCGAGCAGCGTGGTGGTCTGGTGGATCGCTTTCACGCCGACCCCGCTTGCCGGGTGTTCCTCTCCACGGACGCTGGCGGCGTCGGCCTCAATCTACAGCATGCCGCGGCGACCATCATCAATATGGACCTCCCGTGGAATCCCGCGGTACTCGAACAACGCATTGGCCGAGTGCACCGGTTGGGTCAGTCGAAGAGCGTGCAGGTGGTCAATTTCGTCGCCGAGGGCACGATCGAGGAGAAGATGCTCTCGATACTCGCGTTTAAGAAGTCTCTGTTCGCCGGCGTGCTCGATGGCGGGGAGAGTGAGATATTCCTGGGTGGGACGCGGCTCACGAAGTTCATGGAAAGCGTGGACGCGGTCACGCGGCGCGATGAGAACCCGGATACTGCGGCGACGCCGGCGTCGAGCGTGGCTGCCAAACAGGCGCTGGAAATCGAAGAGGCGGTCTTACCGATTGCGCCGGAGGCGAAGGACCAAGCGGATGCCAAACGTGACAATCCTTGGGCGCCGCTGCTCAGCGTGGGCCTAAAGCTGTTGGAAACACTGGCCGCGACGCCGCCACGTGAAGCCGTTGGCAATGGCGTTGGGAACGGTGGTACGGATAAGTCGGGTGGATGGATCGAGACCGACGGATCAACGGGGCGTTCGGTGCTCAAGTTACCTCTGCCTGACCCGAACGTGTTGCAGCAACTGACCGCCGCGCTGTCGCGTCTAGTTGCCGGTCTGGGCCGATAGCAATGGCCAGTGCTTGCCGCAATCGACGCCTTCAGTGACCAAGCCCGCGTATGGCAGCCCATGACGGCAAGGAAATTGCTTCATTACGAGCACGACTGAACGAACTCGAGGTAGAGCGCGGCACGCTGAGCGAGCGGCTCGACCGCTTGCAGTCACAGGCGGCCACCGGCTCGGTATTGAATACCGGGAGTGCGTCAGTCACTGGGGAGTCGAGAGCAGCTGAAAAGATCGCGCTGTTTCGCCGCCTATTTGCCGGTCGGACGGATGTATTTCCGCTTCGTTGGGAGAACCGCAATACAGGAAAGTCGGGCTATGCTCCTGCGTGCGCGAATGAGTGGGTGCGTGGCGTCTGTGGCAAGCCACAGGTGAAGTGTGGGGACTGTCCAAATCAGGCGTTTCTTGCTGTATCTGACCAAGTAATCGCCAAGCATTTGCGTGGCGTGGATGACGACGGATCCGTTGGCGCAGGATTTGTGGCGGGCGTTTACCCGATTCTGATGGATGGAAGCTGCCGATTCGTGGCGGCGGATTTCGATGGGGAGAATTGGTCTGCCGATGCGTTAGCCTACTTGGAGACGTGTCGCATCAGGGCCGTGCCGGCGGCGCTCGAACGATCCCGATCGGGGGAGGGTGGCCATGTCTGGATCTTCTTTTCGCAGCCGATCCCGGCGAGAGACGCCCGGCAATTGGGCGCTGTCTTGTTGACCGAGACGATGGAGCGTCGACCACAATTGGGGTTCACGTCGTACGACCGACTGTTCCCTAGTCAAGATACAGTGCCGAAGGGTGGTTTTGGCAATCTCATCGCATTGCCCCTTCAGCGGCGCGCACGCGATTACGGCAACAGCGTCTTCGTGGATCACAATCTGAATGCCTATCGCGACCAATGGGCATTTCTTGACTCCCTTGGCCGTTTGACACCAGAGGACGTCTATTCCCTCATTGGCGCAGCGGAGGCGCGCGACCGCGTACTTGCCGTTCGGATGCCCGTAGCCGATGAGAATGGCGATCAACCCTGGAATCTACCGCCATCCCGACGGCACTCACTACAGCCCATAACGGAACCCCTGCCGGGCCGCGTCAAGATCGTCTTGTCGGATGACATTTACGTTGATCGCACGGCGCTTCCATCCTCGATGGTGACGCGGCTCATTCGACTGGCGGCATTTCAAAACCCGGAGTTCTACCAGGCACAGGCGATGCGTCGGTCTACCTATGGTAAGCCGCGGATCATATCCTGTGCAGTTTTGCATCCAAAACACGTGGCGCTGCCACGAGGATGCCTGGAAGAACTGCTCGAGCTCCTAAAAGCGCATCACGTCGAAATTGATATAGAGGACTTGCGCGAACACGGCACGGAGTTGGACTGCCGCTTCCTTGGGACGCTACGGAAGGAGCAACAGGCCGCGGTAGATGCTTTGTCGCAGCACGATAGCGGTGTGCTAGCGGCCACAACCGCGTTTGGAAAAACAGTCATCGCCGCCGCATTGATCGCTCATCGGAGAATCAACACACTCGTCCTGGTACACAGAAAGGAGTTGCTGAAGCAGTGGGTCGAGCGACTTCAGCAGTTTCTTTCCGTGGCTCCGGACTGTATCGGCACGATCGGTGGAGGCCGCCGCAAACCGACCGGCCGCATTGACGTGGCATTGTTACAAAGTTTTTCCCTCAAGGTCGAGAACTCGGATCTGTTGGCCGGTTACGGTCATATCATTGTTGACGAATGCCATCACTTATCGGCAACAAGTTTCGAATCGGTGGCGCGGCGATCCAAAGCGCGTTACTGGGTCGGATTGTCTGCGACCGTGACTCGCAAGGACGGACACCAACCCATCATCTTCATGCAGTGCGGTCCGGTGCGTCATCGAGTGGACCCAAGATCCCAGGCGTTGAGGCGAGGTTTCCTCCACAAAGTTCGCGTTCGCGACACGGTATTCACGTTGCCGCCGGAATTGGAAGGAACTCCGATGTCGATGCCGGCGATCTATTCTGCCCTCGGGCGCGATGAAGCGCGCAACGCGGCGATCTTTGACGATGTCTTGACTGCGTTGGAAGCCGGGCGATGTCCATTGATTCTGACCGAGCGGCGTGACCATGTGGAGGCCCTTCGCGGTCGTTTCGAGCGATTTACTCGGAATCTCGTCGTACTCCACGGAGGACTGAAGAGTGGTGAGCGTCGTGCAGCCCAGGCGGGATTGCAGGCGGGTCGGAACGAGGAGCGACTGGTCCTCGCGACCGGGCGTTACTTAGGCGAGGGATTCGACGATTCGCGTCTCGACACGCTGTTCCTCGTAATGCCGGTTTCGTGGAAAGGCACATTGGCACAATACGTCGGTCGGTTGCATCGTGACCACGACGGAAAGAGTGAGGTCATTGTGTATGACTACGTTGACAGAGCGGTACCGGTGCTCGCGCGAATGGCCATAAAGCGCGAAAAGGGCTACAGAGCTCTTGGGTATGTCGTCGACTCCCGATGAGGCGGAAGGCATTTTCCTCGGTGACGGGTTCAGTCTCGAGACCGAAAACTGGTAGCTGCCAATGCGGGTCGCGGGTCCGCGTAGTTGTGCTATAGAAAAGGTACCGTATCTACCATTTCAAAGCCTTATCCTGGGATAACCGGCAGTTTCGTAGCACAATTTAAATGCCAAACTGCTATTATTTTCAGTAACTTACGTGGCTTGGAGTACGCGTCTTCGAACCAGGGGGTCAGGGTTTCGAATCCCTTCGGGCGCACTTTTCGTCAAAATTCTTCGGCAGCCCGGAGCCCCACACCGACCTTCGGCGCGAAATACTTGCGCGTTCACTTCAGGCAATCGACGACCCGCGCCCGAGCATACCGGCCGAGAAAGTTTTCAAAGAGCTGAGAGAATTGCGCGCTTTGCCATTGGAGCCTGCAGTGTGGGAGAAATGACGGGCTGGGTGACAACCTGCGAAGCGCTGGTGGTCGAGTTCCGCATAGCTGTGCTATAAAAAAGGTACCGTATCTACAAGTTCAAAGCGTTATCAGTCGCGACAACTTCGTCCGGAATGGCTCACCCGAGATCCAGCGCTCGCTACGCGGGCTCAGGGTTCTGACGCAGCGCCTGCCCCGCGGCCCACGCGGCGCCGATGAGCCCCGCGCGATCGCCGAGCCGGCTGGGTGCGATGGCAATGGGTCGTGAGAAGAGGGCCGGAAGGGCCCGTTGCACCCGCTCATACAACTCGGGCCGCACGCCGATGCTGCCCCCGAACACGATGAGTTCGAGATCCAGGAGCGATTGCAATGTCACGACCGCAAGCGCCACCCAGCGCGCCGTCGTGTCGAGGACCGACGCCGCCACGACGTCTCCTTGCTCGAGCAGTTGGAAAATGTCGCGCACCGTGGCGGCCTTGGTTCTCCCCTCGCGCCGGTAGCGATCCACGATGGCGGGCGAGCCCACCTCGAGCTCGAAGGTGCCGCCGGCAACGAGCATCTGCGACGACGGGTCGCGCCCGAGGGGCAGGTCCGCGATTTCCCCCGCCGAACCACGCGCCCCCCGGAACAGCTGGCCGTCGATCAAGAGCCCGAGCCCGGTACCCGTTCCCAATGCCAGGAACGCCGCGTTGCGGCAGCCGCTGGCGCACCCGAGCGCGTGCTCGCCCAGCATCGCGAGATTCACGTCGTTCTCGATCGCCACATCCGGTCCGAAGCGGCCGCGCAGAAAGCCGAGTACGTCGAAGTCCTCCAGCCCGGCGATGTTCGGCGTGAGGGACACCCGGCCCGTGCGAGGATCGATCGCTCCGGGGATCCCCACCATGACATGACGCGCCCGCGCGACGTCGATCCCGGCGGTTTGCGCGAGCTTCTCGGCGCACGACGCGATCTGTTCGGCCACGTGCGCGGCGCCGCGCGGGTCGGTGGGCTCCGTCAATTCCGCCACGATACGGCCCTGCGCATCGGCCATCGCCGCGGCGAGCTTCGTTCCCCCTAAGTCGGCGGCAAAACAATAGGCCGTGTGGCGCGTCATCGACGTGCGCTGCGCTGCGCCGGCGGCGGAAGAGGCAGAGCCGCCGCGTGTTCCGCCACCCCGAAGAACTCCTGATGGAGCCGTCGCAAGGCGACAGACAAGGCGCCCACGACGCCGGCGCGCCGGCCTAAGGTGCTGGTGCGAATCTCCACGGGCCGCGGCGAGACCTGCACCAGCAGGCGCGCCACCTTGTCCGCAAAATCCGGACGCGCTCCGACCGACCCCCCCAGTACGAGCAGTTGCGGATCCACGGTCGCGATCACCGCCGCGGCCGCAAACGCCGTCAACCGCGCCGTCTCGTCGACCACGGTCACGGCAATCGGATCCTCCGCCTGGGCCCGTTCAAACACCTGTCGCTCCGAATCCACCTCGGAACCGCCGGCCTCCCGGTAGCGTCGCACCACACCCGTCGCGCCGATCTGGTACTCGAGGCAGCCCTGCAGGCGGGACTCGGCCTGCAGCGGATCGCCGCCGATGGGCAGATAGCCGATCTCGCCGGCGGCGCCGTTCTCACCGCGCACCAGCCGGCCGTTGACATAGAGCCCGAGTCCCACGCCGCTGCCGAGCGCGAGGAACGCCACGTTGTCGACGTTCTGCGCGCAGCCGTGCCAGATCTCCCCGAGCAGCGCGAGATTGATGTCGTTCTCGAGGACGACGGGACTGCCGAGTTTCTCACCGAGCAGCGCGACGACATTG
Organism: uncultured Gammaproteobacteria bacterium; assembly: GCA_963799885.1. GTDB lineage: Bacteria > Pseudomonadota > Gammaproteobacteria > Steroidobacterales > Steroidobacteraceae > Bog-1198. Next base: position 124,932 of record CAWCYX010000018.1, read on the forward strand.
AGATGATCCAGGCCGGTGATGTTGGGAGCCATCTCGATGGCGCCGCTCTTGGGGTTCACCACCCCGGGGGTTGCCATCACGATGGAGCGAATGCGGCTGGGGTGCGTGTGATTGTCACGCGCCAGACGATCCGCGAGCCGCGCGATCTGATCGATGGTCCAGGCGCCGCCGCGGTTGTCGGTGGGTTCATCCGCTTCCGCGAGCACTCGACCGGCAATATCGGCCAGCGCGACGGTCAAGCGCCGGGCTCCCAGGTCGATCCCGAGCACGTGACCGCCTTCGGGGCTCAATTCGTACAACACGGCTGTGCGTCCGACATTGCCGCTGGTGCGTCCTGTCTGACGCACCAGCCCCTGCTGCTCGAAGACGTCGATGACTTCCGACATGGTCTGTTTCGAGAGCCCCGTCACCTTGGCCAGGTCCGCCCGCGAGATGGGGCTGCGGTGCAAAAGTGCTTCGAACACGCTCCGTCGCGACAGCTGGCGGGTCACGCTGGAGATCGGCGGAGAAGGGATGGTCGTTCTCATTGATTCGTCACCTATCCGAACAATCATAACCCGTTTAGATGAAAAAACCACCCATGCTTGACGAAAAGCGTACATCGTGCGACATTGATTCGTCAATCGACCGAATAAATAGAGTCGTAAGGGAGCAGAGCCTGTGTCTACCGTACATCGCAAGCACCCCTTGTCCGTGGCGATCTCCATGATATTGCTCGCCGCGGCGGCGTCAGCGGCGATCGCGGCCCCGGCAGCTACGGCATCAGAGTCCGGTACCGGCGACGCCGGCCCGACTGCGGGGGCCGGCAGGGCGGACGACTTGACGGAGATCACCGTCACCGGCGTGCGTGAGTCGCAGATCCGCGCGATCGAATTGAAGCGTTTGGCGCCGAGCATCCAGGACAGCATCTCGGCCGAGAACATCGGCCAGTTGCCCGACGTGACCATCACGGACTCCCTGCAGCGCATCACCGGCGTGCAAATCAATCGCGATGCGGGCGTCGGCTCCTCGGTGGCTGTACGCGGCCTGCCTCAAGTCGGCACCATGATGAACGGCGAGGTCTTCATCTCGCCGGATCAGATCGACTCGCAGCAACCGGACTTCGGCACCCTGCCGGCAACGCTATTCAATCAGGTGGACGTCATCAAGTCGTCCACTGCGAGCCAGACCGAGACCGGCATCAGCGGTGCGATCAACCTGCATACCTATCGGCCCTGGGATTTGCCGCATGGGTTTACCTATAGCTATTCCGCGGACGGAGAACGGGGAAGCAGCTCGCGCAAGACGGGACCGGAAGCCGCCGGTCTCGTCTCCTATAACGACGACGGGCGTTGGGGTCTGCAGGTGTCGGGCGATTTCTCCGACACCACGCGGACCGGCTTGGTGGGCGGGGCTAACTCGCAGGGCAGTCCCAGCGAGGGCCTCGACCAGTACGGCGTCATCCTGCATGGCGAGAACGCCGCGAGCGCGGGGGCCTACAACGGCTTCCTGGGGGCGTGGAACGGCGCGCCGATTCCTTCCCGGATCGTGCAGAAACCCGACGGCAGCGTCGATGTGAACGGTGACGGGAAGTCCAACGGCGTGTTCATCGGCAGCCAGAACATCGGCCTGTACGACAGCACCCTGGAGCGCAAGCGCCAGTCCGCCAATGCGTCGTTCCAGTTGGACCTCGACCATGGGCTCAAGCTCACGAGCGATTACTTCTACGCGCATCAGTTGCAGCAGGAACGCAGCGTCGGCCTCCAATTCAATTCCACCAATTGGCAGGGCGCGACCTACGTGCCGCTGCAATCGAGGAACACCGGCAGTACCGCCTTGAGTCAGTACAATGCGCCGCCGCCCGACCCGGCATGGGCCGGTTCGAACATCTACGCCACCCAGGTCTACGAAAAATGGCCGGGTGATGTCGAATCGTACTCGCAGGGCATCCGCAGGAATTCCACCGCGCAGAACTTCAATCTCCAGATGGATTTCGACAACGGCGGCCCCTTCAAGGGAACGGTGCGCGGCATCCGCGAAACGGCGCAGCAGGAGTACATCGAGACCGACGTCAACATTTCCGATTCCGACGGCTGCCTGTGGGCCGACCCCAACACGTCGTTGCCGTGCGGGACCTTCGTCTATCCGGCACAACTCGGCGGCAACCGCGTGTTCAACGCGAACGGCATTCCCCAGAATACGCAGCCGATCATCGCGGATTTCCGGGGCCGCAACCTGCAGATCACGATGCCGGCGACCCTCGCCAGCGCCTTCGCCAACCCCAACGGGTGGGCGATGAAGACGCTGGAATCCAACGACGACTACAACCGCCGCACCGCGATCACCGCGCTGCGCATGGATGGGCACTACGAGTTCACCGACGATTACCACCTCCATTTCGGCGTGCGCAACAGTATTCGCAGTGCCAGTAACGACGGGTACACCCTGGTCACGCCCGTGTACGCCGGGCAGGGTGCAAGCGACCCAAACGGATGCGTGGTGCGCTACGTCGGTTCCGATGTGATCTTGAGCGGCAATGCGACCGACACGACGCCGAGCACCTGGTGTACTGCGGGCAACTCGCAAGGGTACTTCCGTGCCGGTCCATTGTCCTCGCAGCTGCTGTCGAATACACCGGCGCCGCTCGCTGGCAACTTCCAGAAATACACCAACCTGCTGGGGTCGGGGGTCACCTTTTGGGCGATCAATCCACGCGCCCTTGATAATCCATTGGCGTACTGGAAATCGCTCTATCCGGATACCACGACGCAGGCCGCGCCTGAAATCACCTGGGCCGTCCATATGAAGGAACTCTCGAGCTATCTGCAAGGCGATTTTAAGGGCGATTTGGGCAGCATGACGTACAGCGGCAACGTGGGTGCGCGCCTGATCCATACCAACCTCGACATCATCCAGCACTTGACCGGCCTGCCGGGTCAATACGGCACGGAGCCCGCCGATGCTGGCACGGCGGTCACCCAGCGCAGTTACAATGACGTCCTGCCGGCGGTCAACTTTGCGCTGAATTTGACCAAGCAGCTGACGATGCGCCTCTCCGTCTCCAAGAACATGATGCCCCTGGACTTGAGCCAGTGGGGTGGAGGTTTGCAGCTGAACTACTCGCTGTTGGAAACCAAGACGGGTCCGATTTACCAGGTCGCAACCGGCTCCTCGAACGGCAATCCCAACCTCAATCCGTGGCGCTCCACGAACTACGGTGCGTCGTTCGAGTACTACATCAACCCCGTGAGCATGGTGAATCTCGAGTTGTTCCGCATCAACGTGCAAAGCTCCATCGTGAACGGCAGCGTGATTGATTGCACCCGGCCGGACGAGGACGGGGTGGTCCGGCACCATTGCATTGCGATCACCGAGCCCCTGCAGGCTTCGGGCAACAGCATTCAGGGCGTTGAATTCGACTATCGCCAGGGATTCACGTTCCTTCCGTGGTTCCTCACCAATACCGGCATGGAATTCAACGTCACGTACGCGCCCAGCAAAACAGGTGAAACCGATCTGGCCGGAAACAAGATTCCGTTCCAGGACAACTCGGAAGAGTCGGGGAACCTCATCCTCTGGTACCAGGACAAGCACTTCCAAACCCGTGTGGCCTACAATTACCGCTCGAAGCGAGCCTACATGGATAAAGTGGGCGGCATCGCCGGCATGGAAGAATACGAGGCGCCGCAGAGATACCTCGACGCGTCTATTGCGTACAAGTTCAACAAGTACCTCGAAGTGTTCATGGACGGCACCAACCTCACCAACGAGTACCAGCACTTCTACCTGGTATGGAAGGACCAGCCTGGGCACTCGACCTTCTCCGAACGCATGTTCACCTTGGGCGTCCGCGGGCAGTGGTGATCGCCGCGAAGGCCGCGATGGCCGCGATTGAGGCACTGGCGGCGGTGGCGGGGATGGCGGCAATGGCAGCGCTGACGGCGATGGCGGGCACTTCGCTCGCTGCCGCGGAGAGCACCATTGCTGCAACTCCGGTGGGCGCCGCCGGGTCCGCAACCGCCATTGCTCATTGGCAGATTCAATCGAGCGCCAAAGCACAGGAAGGTGGCGCGGACGTTTCCTCCGCCGGTTACTCCACCGGCGGTTGGTACCCGGTAAGCGGCCGCGCGACGGTGATGGCGGGGCTCCTGGAAAACGGCACGTACGAGAACGTGTTCTACGGCGACAACCTGCGCGCCGCCGAGGAGCCCGACTCCAGCGGCAACGTCTTCGTGATTCCTTGGTGGTATCGCACCGAGTTCACCTTGGGCCAAGGCGGGCAGGAAACCCGCACGCTGCTCAGAATCAACGGCATCGTCGCGAGCGCCGATGTGTGGCTGAACGGGAACCTCATCGCCCCATCAACAGACGTCGCCGGCGCCTATCCCGTGCAGGAGCTCGACGTGACCCGGTGGGTGCACGCGGGAACCAACACGCTGGCCCTGCGCGTGCATCCGGCTGATCCGAGATCAAGTCTATCGATTGGCTGGGTCGACTGGAACCCGACGCCGCCCGACAACAACATGGGTCCGTGGCGGGGCGTGGATCTCATCCGGACTGGGCCGGTCCGGATCCATTTCCCGCAGGTGACCTCGACGCTGTCGCTTCCCGATCTTAAGCACGCCGCGCTGACCGTGAAAGTGGAGGCGCGCAACCTCGATGCGTCGGCGCACGACGCAACGATCACGGGCACAGTGGCAGGCGTGTCGCTGCGAAGAACCATCCACCTCCAACCGAGTGAGACGCAGACCGTGTCATTTTCCCCCAAGAGCGATCCGGGCCTTGGCTTAAATCATCCGCAGGTCTGGTGGCCGATCGGCATGGGCGCCCATCCGCTGCATCAACTCGAGATGACCGCCGTTGTCGATGGCGCGATCTCCGACCGGACCGGCGAGACCTTCGGCATCCGCAGCGTCAGCTCCCACCTCACGCCGCAGGGGTATCTGCAGTTCGTCATCAACGGCAAGCCCGTCCTCATCCGCGGCGCGGGCTGGGCGCCGGATCTGTTCCTGCGCGACGATCCCAAACGCCTGGAGGCCGAGTTCAGTTATGTCGTGAACCTCGGGCTCAACACCATCCGCAGCGAGGGGAAGCTCGAGGACGCGCGCTTCTACGATTTCGCCGACCGCGACGGTGTCCTGATCCTCGCCGGTTGGGAATGCTGCGACAAATGGGAATCGTGGGCGAAGACGGGCGGCGAGCCGTGGGACGCAGCCGATGAGAAGGTGGCGGACGCCTCGATGGCGAGCGAGGCGCGGCTGCTGCGAAACCACCCCTCCGTGATCGCATTTCTGATCGGCAGCGACAACGCGCCGCCGGGAGCGCTCTCCAAGAGATACGTCGACACTTTGCACGCGGAAAATTGGCCGCTGCCGATCATCGCCGCGGCCGTGGATCAGGCCACGACCGAGACCGGACCGTCCGGTATGAAAATGGCCGGTCCGTACTCGTGGATCCCGCCGGCGTATTGGTATGCCGATCAGCTGGGCGGCGCCTTCGGGTTCGACTCCGAAGTGAGCGCGGGCGCCTCGATTCCGCTGCTGGACGACCTCAACCGCATGCTTTCGCCTCAGGAGCTCGAGGCACTGTGGAAATACCCGCAAGCTAGGCAATATCACGCGTCGGCCGCGTGGTCGATATTTGCGACGATCGAGCCGTTCGACTCCGCGCTGGCGAAGCGCTACGGGCAGCCTAAGAGCCTCGAGGACTACGTCGCCAAGTCCCAGCTCGACAATTACGACAATGTCCGGGCGCAATTCGAGGCATTCAATGCGCACATGGAGGCGGCCAAGCCCTCGACCGGCGTCATCTACTGGATGCTCAACAACGCCTGGCCTTCGCTGCACTGGCATCTATACGATTATTTCCTGAATCCGGCCGGCGCCTACTTCGGCGCCAGGATCGCCAATGAGCCGGTGCACATCCAGTACTCCTACGACACGCGCGCGATCATGGGGGTCAATCACACGCTCATCCGTGAGCACGGATTGCGGGCGGTCATCCGCGTGCGCAACTTGGACGGCAGCGTGGCCTACGAGCGACGCCTCAAGGACATCGATCTTCAGGGAAACGCTGCGCGGCAACTGGCGATGCTGCCGGAGCTGGAGGGCTTGTCGCGCACGTACTTCATCGAGCTCGAGCTAGCTTCCTTGGGCGGGACGTCGATCAGCCGTAACGTCTATTGGCTCTCCACCCAAACCGACGAGCTCGACTGGGCACATTCGACTTGGTACCTGACGCCGGTGACGCGCTACGCGGACCTGACCCCATTGCAGTCCCTGCCGACCGCCACCAACGATGTCCGGGCAACGCTGCGGCACGACGGAGCCGGGGACATCGTCTCGGTCACGCTGACAGTACCCCCATCCTCGAATGCCGTAGCGCTGTTCCAGCACGTGGCGATCAAGCGATCCGCGGGCGGCGAACCCGTGCTGCCGATCCTGTGGAGCGACAACGACGTCACGCTGTGGCCCGGCGAGTCGATGACCCTGACCGCGCATCTCGCGACGCCGGGTGCAGAGATGCCGGTCGTGGAGTTAAGTGGATGGAACGTTCCAACGCGCAGCGTCCCGGTCGTCGAGAGCCGGACGGCCGCTTCGCAGGAACCGGTTCATTGAATCCGCCCGCACTCTCATGACGCCTGTGCCGATCAATGATCGGGGCGCTACTATACGATCTTTTTCACCCAGGAGAGGGCCACCATGCCTGCCGCACCCCCGGCCGCGAAGTCAACCCGGAAGTTCCACTTCATTTCCGGGATGCCGCGCTCCGGCAGCACGCTCCTGGCCGCCATCCTCAACCAGAACCCCCGGTTCCGTTCGGGCATGACCAGTCCGTTGGCCGACATCATGGGGGTGGTGATGGCGGAGGCCAGCAGCAAGAACGATTTTTCGTTCGACGTCTCCGACGACCAGCGCATTGCCATGCTGCGCGGCCTGGTCGAAAACTTCTACGCGGGACAGGCGGACGCCGGCGTCGTATTCGACACCAGCCGGCTGTGGTGCAGCCGGATGCAGTTGCTGGAAGCCCTGTTTCCGGAGGCGAAGGTCATTGCGTGTGTTCGGCAGCTGTCCTGGGTATTGGATAGCATGGAACGGCTGGTGCGCAGGCAACCGGTGGGCGTCAGCAAGGTGTTCCGGTTCGACACCAACACCACGGTGTACTCGCGCGTCGACGCGCTGACCGATCCGCGCGGCATGGTGGGGTTTTCCTTCCAGGCCACCAAGGATGCCTTCTATGGCCAATATGCCCCGGGCCACTTACTGCTGCTGACCTACGAAAGCCTGGCGCGCAACCCATCGGCGGCCATGCGCGCGGTCTACCAGTTCGTCGGCGAGCCCTGGTACGAGCATGACTTCGACCACATTTCCTACAACGCAGACGAGTTCGACGCACGCATCGGCATGCCGGGCCTGCATCGGGTGCGGCCCAAGGTGGAGCCGATCGAGCGCGTGGCCATCCTGCCGCGCGAGATTTTCGCCCGCTTCTTGAACGAATCGTTCTGGATGGACCCGAAGAACAACATCAGCCAAGTGCCGGTCGTGTAACGATGGACGATCAAATGACAATGACATCCACGATGCACGCCGAGACCAGAGTCAGAAGCGGATTTCTGGTGGCGGTCGTGCTCTTCGTGTTTTTCGTGATCTCCTTCCTCACCAATATTCTCGGACCATTGATTCCCGACATCATCGCCGGCTTCCACGTGTCGCTCGCGATGGCCGCGGTCCTGCCGTTTGCGTTTTTCATTGCCTATGGCGTGATGTCGATTCCAGCCGGCTTTGCGGTGCAGCGCTGGGGAGAGAAGAAACTCATGGTCGGCTCCTTCGTCGCGGCGACCCTCGGCGCGACCAGTTTCGCGGCCTACCCCAGTTATTCAATGGCCGTGACATCGCTCTTCGTGATCGGCGCCGGGATGGCCGTGCTGCAGGTGGCCATCAATCCCCTGTTGCGGGTGGCCGGAGGCGAAGAGCACTTCGCATTCAACTCGGCGTTCGCGCAGCTCATCTTCGGCGCCGCTTCCTTCTTGAGTCCGCTGGTCTATTCCGATCTCGTGAAGCACCTCGATCCTGCGAATCGCGATCTGACGGGTCTCTACGCGATCCTGCGCAGCGTGACCACTCCCGCCTTTCCGTGGGCATCGATTTATTGGATATTCGCCGTGGTTTCCGGGCTTTGCGTGGTGGTGGTGAGTTTGCTGCGCCTGCCGAAGGTGGAGCGGACGGAGGAGGAGTCGGCGGGCACGCTGTCCATGTACCGGCAGCTGCTGCGCAATCCATACGTCTGGCTGTATTTTCTCGCGATCATTGCCTACGTCGGCTGCGAGCAGGGCACGGCCGATTGGATGTCGCCGTTTCTCGAGCGCTATCACCAGGTCGATCCCCACACGGGAGGTTCGGATGCGGTGGCCTACTACTGGGGACTGATGACGGCCGGCTGTCTTCTGGGGATGGGCCTGCTGAAGCTCTTCGACAGCCGCCGCGTATTGATCGGATTTTCGGTGGGAGCGCTCCTCATGCTGTCGGCGGCTCTGTTTGGACCGGCCGAAGTATCCCGGGTGGCCTTTCCGTGCATCGGCTTCTTCGCCTCCATCATGTGGCCTACGCTGGTGTCGCTGGGCTTGAACTCGGTGCCCCAGCACCACGGCCCTTTCGCCGGGATCCTGTGCTCGGGGATCATGGGTGGAGCGCTCGTGCCCTTCGTGATTGGCTGGCTCGGGGACCTGTTCGGCCTGCGAATCGGCATGCTGTTTCTGTATCTCACCTTCGGGGTCGTCTTGAGCGTCGGCGTATGGGCGCGACCGCTCATTCGCAACGCCACCAGGGGCGGCCCGAAAGATACCCGCGATTGAGACTCATCGATGTCTAGAAACGTTGCAAGGGTAGTCATTGCGATATTGGCGGCCACTGCGCGGATCAGCGGCGCTCAAGCACCCTCAGCACCTCAAGTGCCGCCGGCGGCGAGTGCGGCAACCGAAGCACGCTATGAAATCGACCCGTATGAATTTGCGGCGGCGGACAGTGTTGCCCATGAGCTGCGACTATCGAGAGTGGCCGACGGCGTGCGCTTCACCTGGCCACGCACCGCCGCTCCATGGGACACCGCGTTGCTCGCAGTCCGCAGTTGGGGCGCAGAACACGACCCTTACGTCGAAGTGTCGGTCGGTGAGTTCCGCATTCTACAGTACCTCGATCCCAATGCGGTGGGTGTGCGGTGGCTGAACTTGAGCGGTTTGCGGGAGCAACTGGCCGGTGGTAGCGAAGTCATCATCCGCACTCATGGGGTAACGCTCGAAGCGGAAGCGGCCACGCTGCGCCTGTTCGACAATCACATGGACCTGCAGCAGCGCATCTTGGTTGTTGCAGCTCATCCCGACGATGCCGAAATTGCGGCGTTTGGCCTATATGCCGACCGGCAAGCCAGCGTGGTCACGATTACCGCAGGCAATGCCGGCGACATGAACTATCGTGCCAACGTCAGCGACCCAGCGGAGCATTACGCCCTCAAAGGCTATTTGCGCGCGGTCGACAGCGTGACGATTCCGTGGCAGGGCAATATTCCTCCGGAACGTACCGCCAATCTTGGGTTTTTCGACGGTCGATTGGATGCGATGTATCTGGCACCCACGCAGACGCTTTCCGAAGTCTATGGTGCAAACACCGATGTGGCGCGCTATCGCCGCGCCAACTTGAGCAAACTGGTTTCGGGCGGGGCGCGCAGCAACAGTTGGCAACATTTGGTGGAGGATTTGGTGGAGGTGCTGCGTAAGGTAAATCCGGGGATCGTGGTGATGCCCGATCCACGACTTGACACTCATCCAGATCATGAATTCACCAGCGTGGCCTTGGGCCAAGCACTCGAGCAATGGCAAGGCAGCCCAATTTTTCTGCTTTACACCAATCACACCGACGCCGACCAGTATCCCTACGGACCCGCGGGCACCGTGGTGTCGCTGCCGACCGGCGAGCGGCACGTCAGCCTGCAGAAGATCTATTCGTATCCGACCGCGCACGCCCTCCAAATCCGGAAATTATTTGCTTTGGAGTCCATGCATGACTTGCGACTCTCTCCGGATGAGCAGATGACCTGCAGTTCGCCAACCATTGCGCGCCGTGCGGATTATCCTCGGATCCCGGAAGAGGATTATTTTCGGCGTGCGCCGCGCGCGAACGAATTGTTTTTCCTGTTCAATAAAACCGGCGTACGCGCGGCAATTCAAGATTTTCTTGCGCACTACGAGGCGGCTCAAGGCACGCGATCCGCGCAGCAAGCACAATAAGCTTGACACGCCTTTAACCGAGCACGTGAGCGTCAGGCCGATGCGTGCGAAGTTCCTCGGTGGGATCGGCGGCCTTGCTGCGGCCTTATCTCTCTAACGATGCGGATTAATTTCAGGCACAATCGAAATCGGACTGCCGGCCGATCCCCTGGAGGATTGGGGTATCGATTGATTGGTCGCCTCGGTATTGAAGCATAGAGACTATGAAACTCACTTTACATTACGCCCCGGTCGCATGTTCTCTTGTGCCCTACATCGCGTTGGTCGAAGCGGCCGCCGATTTCGACGTGCATGTCATCGATTTCAAGAGGGGCGATCATGTCAGCGCAGAGTATTTACGAATCAATCCAAAACATAAAGTGCCGGCGCTGACGATCGACGGGGAAGTGCTCACGGAGAATGTCGCGATTCTGCAGTGGATTGCAGCGGCTTTCCCCGAGGCCAAGTTGCTCCCGCGCGGCGGCTTGGATGAGTATCGGGCGATATCGTTTCTGACCTGGTGCGCTTCAGGAATTCATCCATCCCTGACTCCGAACGCACTTCCGCAGCGGTATTGCGATCTGCCGGGATCGGAAGACAGCGTCCGCCGCTGTGCGCAAAAGCTTCTGTTGGAAAATTATCAAATCGCGGAAAATCAGTTGCAGGGGCGAAACTGGCTTTTTCAAGGCTTTACGGTTGCCGATGCCTATTTTTTTTGGTGCTTTCGGCGCGGCATGATGTTCGGTGCCGATGTGTCGGGATTTCCGAACTGCCGCGGCCATTTCGCTCGGATGTCGGGTCGCGCCAGCGTTCAACAATTGATCTCGTTTGAAGCGCAAACCCTCGCGGAACTTGACGCTGCAAAATGAGCCCGGATTAACGCGCCTATAGCTTACCTTCTAATAATCCCGGCAGTCCTGAGAATCAATCATTCCCTTGGTCCTCAGCTTCGGCGCTGGGTTTTCGCCAATCGTAACCGATCCTTTGCATTTCGCGGTTCAACCCCCAGCACGAGCCGCTTTAGGGTCGATTCCGTGCAACGCTTGCTCACTTGTGCCTGCAGCTGCTAGCCCTGGCATATCGGGAAACATATAGCAGCTTTGTACCCCACGTCGCTGCCATCCCAATTGCGAAGAGATTAGCCTGCGGCGACATGGCGTGAATATGCCACGTCCAATGGCCACATCGAGCAAAGAAACTTCGGATTTTTGGGAGGCGAGGGTGACCAGTAAAACTCTGTTAGCGTATGCGGTAGTACTCGGCGCAACAATATGGCCTTGCCACCAGGCCGGGGCGGCTTCGGCGGAAGCGGCTGCCGCGCCGGATTGTCCCTTCGATATCGAGTTCACCGCCTGGTCCCGAGTCGAGGCCATTCTGAATTTCGGTTCGTGCCTCCACCGACGTCGAAGAGTGAGTCATCAAGATACGCGCCGCATAGTTGTCGGATGGCGAAACCGATTCCCGCTGCGAACCGGGACCGTAGCGAAAACGTAGCGTTTGATGCCGTTTGATGCGCTACGGTGCCGATTTCGAGTGAGGGCAGGCCTGCTAAGTGGTTGAAAAATAACAAATAATAAAATCATCATTCCGACTTCGAACGTAAGCGCTCGAAGTGACGGTTACATTTGCCCACCTCAATGTGCCGAAGTAGACCATCACACCGAGCGTCGACTGCGACACGCAGACACGCCGGTCGGTGACTCGATGAGCGCACTCGTGCCCGCCGACTACCCTAACACCGGACGCGCGCGAGCAATTTCGACAGCGGCGGGCTCAACAGCTGTTCTCGCCGGGCTACGGTATCGTCAATCTCAATATGGGTTTGACACGCGACAAGCTCACGGTCGGCTTCTATGCGAAGAACCTCTTTAACTGGAAGAACATCATCCAATACCCTTCGGTGAACTCGATGCCGGAGGGTTACACGGTGCGGCCGGCCCCCTACGGAATCACGGCGACCTGGTCCATGTGAGGAAATTGCGCAGGCGGTGGACATGAGGCGCAGCCCGCGCACCACTTTCTACGTCACAAATCCGGCCACGTGCACCGCAGTGGTGCGTTTCTCGTCCGTCTCGATGGGCAGTGAAAAACCAAGCGCCTCTATCCGCGGGTCATGGATGACTTCTCCGAGAAAAAATGGGATAACGCGCAGATCGATTGGCACTCCATGAGTAGCTGATAAGTGATCAAGTGTTGAATTAGCCAGATGGGTAGCGACATGAAGAGAACGATGTATAGCCTGCTTCAGCCCGCGATGGTCGCGCTGATCGTCCTATTCTGGGCAAGCGCCCCCACATCCTGGATCGACAACCACTTCACCGTGACCTTGGTAAGCATCGCTACGCTGTCGATCGTGCAGGTGCTGGAACGCCTCATTGAGCGGCATGCGGGATGGCGCATGTATCGGCTGGAATTTCTGACCGACCTCTTCTATGTGGTCCTATTTTATGCGGTGATCGAAGGTGTCGAGGATCACCTTGCCGAAACCCCGCTGGCATCGGCCAAGCAAGCACTCGGCATCACCACCGAATGGGCGCTACATTCGCCGTTCCTCGTGCAAGTTGGCCTGGTGATCTTCGTGGTCGAATTCGGTCAGTACTGGATGCACCGGCTGATGCACAATTCATTCGTGTGGTGGACCCACGCTCCGCATCATCACATCACGCAGCTGAATGCAGCGAAGGGCCTGGTAGGCAACCCGCTTGAGCTGTTCCTCGTCTCCCTGAGCGTGGTTGCCTTATTCGACTTGCGCAAAGATGCGACCTTCTGTGCATTCAACGTTCTCAACGTCGTGTCGATTTTCGCTCACGCCAATGTTCGCAACAAAGCTCCCCGCTGGTATTCGTACCTCTTTACGACGATCGAGGCCCACAGTCTTCACCATTCGGTGCCCTACAACGACACCCGCTGCAATTATGCCAATTCGCTGATCCTGATCGATCGTGTTTTCGGGACGTTTCGTGAGGGCGAAGCGAGCGTGGTGGGCCAAGACGATCGCAAGCGCCTCTCCATCCTAGAACAGTTCATGTTTCCGCTTCGGCCTTCGATCGCCATGATGAAGACGAAACTGGGCAAGACGGCATCCGCAGCCGGTTGACCGATACAAATTACACGCCGTTTCCGCCGTCGACTGTTTGGCGGCAAATCTAAGCAGGGTTTTCCGGCCTCATGACGTTATGGGATTGCGCATCACAAAAGCCGAGGGGCTTTGGCCGGACGACCAGCCATGGGTCTCGCTGCCGAACCGCAAGCGGGATCGCAGGCTGTGTGATCGTTTGGTCATCGAGGCCGAGTGCAAGCGTGAGCACTCGGGTCGGCCGCCCTGGCCACGAGATCGGAACGAGCAGATCGAACCCCTGACGGACAACAAGACGGTTCGACAACCCGGCGCCGCGCCGGGTTGGACATCGCCGCCTCAGCGGCGGCGGTCCGGAGCGAAGCGGAGGACGAGCGGCGCAGTCGCGAGCACAGCGCCGCATCGGCGTTGAACGCCCAAAGGGCGGCCCCGAGGGGTGAGCGCGCAGCGCGAATAATCCGTCCGGGTGCACCATTCAAATTTTGTCGAAGCCACTAATTAGTGGGCTTGACCGCCAGCTTAGCGGACAGTCTTATATAGCAATACGGCAACTGTCCAACGTCCGAGCCGCTCCGCAGGTGACTACAATGAAGGCATTGTTGCTGCCGACCCCCAAGTGTTTTTGCCTAATCCCCGGTTTCATTATCGGTGGTGCGAAACTGATTCTCTAGCTTCAATACAAAATGCGAAGGTCGACTTGGTCTCCATTGACATTTGCGATCATCCCGAGCTTTCAGCGACGTAGTAGTGTGGGCAGGCATATGAGCAATTCCCAAGCTGCCAAGGACGAATGGCCGAGCGCCGCAGAGAAGGCAAAGAACATAGCGCAAGCCAAAGCGCTACGGGTGCAGGCGGAAAAAGGGGGACTACGTTTCAGTGCCTATCTTCCGCCGGGGTTGGCCGACTGGCTGCTCGGCCTCATTGAAAAAGGAACATTCCATGATCCAAGCGAGGCCGTCTTCGTCATCCTTGGTGAGCATCAGGATTTGGAGCCCCACACCGACCTTCGGCGCGAATTACTTGTTCGTTCACTTCAGGCGGCAATCGACGACCCGCGCCCGAGCATACCGGCCGAGAAAGTTTTCAAAGAGCTGAGAGAATTGCGCGCTTTGCCATTGGAGCCTGCAGTGTGGGAGAAATGACGGGCTGGGTGACAACGAAGCGCTGGCGGTCGAACTCAGACAAGTTATGGCAAAGAAATCGAATCCCCGCGAAAAGACTGTTACGCCGCGGCCGATTGAGTCCCTGATCCATGTGATCCGGGGACAAAAGGTGATGGTGGATGCCGACTTGGCAGACCTGTATGGGGTGCCGACGGGCGCGCTGAACCAGGCCGTAAGGCGCAATACGGAACGATTCCCGGAGGACTTTGCCTTCCGTCTCTCCAAAGCGGAGTTCGAACATTGGAAATCACAAATTGTGATATCCAATCCGTCCGCGAGAATGGGGCTGCGCCACGCCCCGTTCGTGTTTACGCAGGAGGGGGTCGCCATGCTCTCGGCGGTGCTGCGCAGCGAGCGCGCCATTCAGATGTGCATTGCCATTGTCCGCACCTTCGTCCGCATGCGCGAGCTGATGGCGGCAAACAAGGATATTGCCGCGCGTGTCGAAAAACTGGAGCGCGGCCACGATCGCACCGCTTCGGTCATCGAGGTGTTGGTAGAGGATATCGACCGTCTGGCGCGCGAGGTCAAAGACATGAAGGCGCTGCCGCCGGTGACGAAGCGGCGCATCGGGTTCATCATCGACGACGAGTGAGGGACGGTAAGAAAATTGGAGGTCACAATTTGTGAGATCCAAATCCGTGACCGCATTTGGACGATACTCATACTTCGGTTGACGGAAATGCGGTTTGGCGCAAGCCCGAGGCCAAGTTGAATGCGTTCCCCCAGTTCATCACGGAAATCGACGGGCTCGATATCCACTTTATCCATGTGCGCTCGCCGCATGCGAACGCGCTGCCGCTGATCATGACCCACGGCTGGCCGGGCTCGTTCCTCGAGTTCGTGAAGTTGATCGGGCCACTGAGCGATCCCGAGTCCCATGGAGCCCGCGCGGAGGACGCGTTCGATCTCGTCCTACCCTCAATGCCCGGTTTCGGCTTCTCAGCCAGACCGCGGGCGACAGGCTGGAACCCCGAACGCATCGCCGGCGCTTGGGTTGAGCTGATGAGGCGACTGGGCTATCGGCGCTACGTCTCCCAGGGTGGCGACTGGGGTGCGCTCGTCACGGACGGGATGGGCCGGCGAGCGCCGGAAGGTCTCTTGGGTGTCCACGTCACGACGTTGCTCGGCGCGATCGAGCAATAAAGCCCGCTCGCTCACGTCCCGCGCCTTCGATATAGCCACCAAAGATCTCGCTACGGCAGCGCAACCCGGTGCGCAGTTCTACGGTATTCATGGTTCGAACGGCGGCCGCATCATGATTTTCGCCGGCGGCATCCGGATCGTTGCCAGGCGAGTAGGGTGCGCTCAACGGCAACAGTATGCGAGGATCGGGGAGGGCAGGCATAGCCGAATCAGGAGCGCTTGTGATTATCTAAATTAGTGAATCCAGCCGAACATATTGAGTATATCGCGGATATGTTCTTACATGGCTTCCCGGTTAGTCCTATCCGCTGGCCAGTGCCGGCGGTCACGCCGTCGAAGCGGCTACTAAAGGCGGAGGTAACAGCTTACCGCGCAACATCTGCAAGACTGTGCCCACCGCGAGCGCGCCAATAATGATGTTAGTGATGGCAAATACATAAGGGGCCGCGATGGCAAGTGGACCAGTGTCGCCGCGCTCCACGCAACGCAGCATATCTAGACCAAGCGCAGACACACCAAAGCTGAATGCCCAATAGGAGGCGGTGAAGGGCTGGCGCGCGATCCATGGAAGCAGGCGAATCAACACCAGCGCCTGGAACAGGGCGTAACCGATCAACCCTTGCGCGAATAGATCCGGTGGGCCCGGAGCGATACTGAAATACGCCGCGCAGCCCACGGCGGGAGGTGCGAGTTGAATTCCTAGCGTGGGTCGAAGCGGCGGCGGTAGCTCACTCACCACATACAAGCGATGAAGTAAAACCGACTCGATCGCCAGCCAGGACAGCAGACCTGCACCAAAGAAAGGTACCGCCCAGGAGCTATGCCCAAAGGCGCTCAATACTAGGGCGCTCACAAAGCTCCCGGCAACAGTTGGAAGGTAAAGGATGGGCGTTGTCGTGCTGTGATCGCGTCCACCCTTCCACAGCGCGCCGGTCCGGTAGACGCCGAATACCAGCTGACCCACCACCCCCACGGCCGCCAGCACCGCCGCAAGTGGATAGCAATACGGGCGAATTGCCCATCCGACCAGAGCGGTGGTAACGGGCACGATGCCGACGAAGCAGCACAGAACCGGGTGGTTGAATTCCGCGAGTGCCTCGGCACGAAGCCAGATCCACTTGGCGACGTACAGAAGCATCAGGAGAAGCCAGACTGTCGCGGCCAGCAGGCTGACGGCCTCGCCGACAGACGGCGTGACATTCCAGATGTGCGCCGCAAGCCGCCAGCCACTACCCAGTCCAGCCAGCCCCAGAACGATTCCGAAAAACCCGGCCGGAACGACTATTCTGGTCAATTTAGCCAAGAGTGCCAGCTCCCCTGCTACTGCGCTACGGCCCGTTCGAGAAGCGGAATAACCCCGGCCAAATTGGCGCTCAGATTGCTTTCTACCGCATGACGTTGAACGATGTACTTGGGATCGTTATAGGCGAGCCAAGTCTTACCTTCGGCATCCTCCCAGACGAGCGCCTTGAGCGGCAAATCGAGACCGACCGTGGGTACCGCCTGCATCAGGGGCGTGCCGCCTTTCGGATTGCCGAATATCAACATCTGCTCCGGTCGCATATGGAGACCCGAGCGCGCAGCATCACCGCTGAAATCGATGCGCGCAAAAATCATAACACCCTTCTCCTTCAAGAGTGATTCTAGACGGTCGACGGTCTGGGTCACCGGGTAGTATGACGCCAGAACAACGACACCGGGAGGTGGATTTGCTTGAGTGCTCATGGAAAATGCTCCAATAAGAACGGCGGCCAACAGGGGGGAGAAACGAGAAACCATGGCGGAGCGCAATAGTTACCTTGTGATTGTGTCAACGGGCCTGAGTCTAGATCACGGCGACTTACGGCGTGCGCGGAAAGCCGCGACCTTCATGCGGTTACCGCATTGCGCCATGCTGCACCAGCGGCGCCTATGCGACTTGGTGTGATCGTGGAACCACAAGGTGCAGTTTGCACTTTCGCACTGGCGCACCAGAGCGAAGTCACCTTCTGAGAGCAGCAATGCCAAGGACTCTGCAATTGGGACCAACAGCGCCTCGACGCTGCCCAACCTGCGGCGTTGTTCGACCCTCGGGCCCTGCCGCTTGGTCCACACGAGCTCCTTGTGGGAACTGCCGAGCGCCAGCAAGCGATTGAGCGCTGTGACGTCGCCGACGCTTCCGGACTTGCGCTCTTCCAACAGCTTCCGCGCCGTCTTTCGTAGAGCCAGCGCGGCCTTAAGCAGCGCGCCGGGGCGGCTCGGCGCGCCCTCAACCCGTGTTGGCAGGCGGGCGCGCCTCAGCCAGTCGAGAACTTGCGCATCGCTGCCCAAACATTCCCGCTGTTCCTCGTCGACACCGTAAGCGGTATTGACGAAGTCCAACGCCAGATCGTCCCCAATGAAAAGAGGGGGGGCGAGTTCGAGATTCGATTCGGATGCAGTAGTCATGAAATTTAGCCTGTTAGTCGACGGCAGATAGTAACTTGTAAAAAACAATTTGACTAGTTACCAATTTGTTCGTAACCTGAATTTGTTAGTTTATTAGGTTACATGAACACACGCGTTACGGAGCTGCATCCATGTCCATCCCTCGCTTCATAACCAGCGTTCTACTTGCGATGGCGGCCGTTACCGGCGATGCCGCTGCCACCTCCGGCGGCGCCTCGCCCGCTCCGCCAACCCAACCGCCCGAGGTCAACACCCACACCATCGAGGTGCAGGGAATCAAAATGTTTTACCGCGAGGCGGGCAG
Source organism: uncultured Gammaproteobacteria bacterium (assembly GCA_963799885.1). Lineage (GTDB taxonomy): Bacteria > Pseudomonadota > Gammaproteobacteria > Steroidobacterales > Steroidobacteraceae > Bog-1198. The sequence continues at coordinate 143,285 of CAWCYX010000018.1, forward strand.
CCCACGAGCGCCGACCATCCTGCTGCTGCATGGCTTCGCCGCTTCCTCTTTCATGTACCGCAACCTGATTCCACTGCTCGCCGACCGTTACCATGTAATCGCGCCGGACCTGCCCGGCTTCGGCTTCACTGAAGTGCCCGATAGCGCGCACTACCGCTATACCTTCGACAACCTTGCCGGCACCATCGACGCCTTTACCGATGCGATCGGCTTGAGACGCTATGCCATCGAGGTGTTCGACTACGGCGCGCCGGTCGGTTGGCGCCTGGCGGCGGCGCATCCGGAGCGGATCACTGCGATCATCACCCAGAACGGCAACGCTTATGAGGAAGGCCTGAGCAACGGCTGGAATCCGATTCAGAAGTACTGGAAGGAACCGACCGCAGCCAATCGCGCTGCGCTACGCGACTTTCTCACCCCGGAATCGATCAAATGGCAGTACACCCATGGCGCTCCCGACGCAACCAAGGTGGCGCCCGAGACCTATACGCTCGACTCAGCCCTGCTGGCTCGCCCCGGCAACGACGAGATCCAACTCGACCTGTTTCTCGACTATGCTAATAACGTCAGGCGCTATCCCGAGTTTCAGGCTTACTTCCGCAAATGGCATCCGCCGCTGCTGGCGGTCTGGGGTAAAAACGATCCGTTTTTCCTGCCACCGGGCGCCCAGGCCTTCAAGCGGGACATCCCGGAGGCCGAAGCGCATTTCTACGATGCTGGCCACTTCGCCCTGGAAACGAGCGGCCCCGAAATCGGAGCCGAAATCGGCCGCTTCCTGGCACGCAATCTGACGCAGCCGCGACCGGATAGGTAAAGCGTGTATGAGCACTCAATCCCACATGATAGTGGCAATTGCGGAAACCAACGGCGGGCCGTTGCGCATTGCCACGCTCCCGCCACTCCGGGCGCCGGCCAGGTGCTGGTGCGTATCCACGCGAGCAGCGTCAACCCGTTGGACACCAAAATCCACTCGGGTACGGCGGCGCATACTCGCCATCCTCTGCCGGCTATTCTTGGGCTGGACACGGCGGGTGTGATCGAAGCGGTCGGCCCCGGTGTGCACCGCTTTCACTGCGGCGATGAAGTGTATGGCATGACCGGCGGTGTCGGCGGCCATCAGGGCTCGTTGGCGGAGTTCGCCGCAGTCGACGCAGACCTACTGGCAATCAAGCCGGCGAATCTGTCAATGCGCGAAACCGCAGCTGTGCCGCTGGTGTTTATCACCGCATGGGAGGGGTTGGTCGATCGCGCAGCAGTGCATGCCGGATATTGAGGAAAGGCACCAATGAATGGCTTTGCGTCCCCGGAGATGAAAACACGGTCGGCGATCCTTGTGTGTCGACGAGCTCGGCATGCAATGGTTCAAGGACGTATTCGCGGGAAAACCTCTGTTATATGCTGTGTCGCGCGCCGAAGCGGCCCTGAGGGAGCACGAGCGGATGAGCCATCGTCTGGCCGCGGAGAACTCCTATCTGCGCGAAGAGGTTCGATCCACGATATCTCCCGGAGGCATCGTCGGACGCAGTAGTGCAATTCGGAATGTTCTCACACAAGTGCAACTCGTGGCATCGACTGAGGCCACGGTCCTCGTTCTGGGCGAATCCGGAACCGGGAAGGAGCTTGTGGCTCGAGAGATCCATCATCGGAGCACCCGCGCGAATCAACCGCTCATCAAGGTGAATTGCAGCGCAATCCCGCGCGACATGTTCGAGAGCGAGTTCTTCGGTCACGTACGAGGCGCCTTTACGGGCGCCATGCGCGACCGGCCGGGGCGATTCCAACTCGCTGACGGGGGCACGATCTTTCTCGATGAGATTGGAGACTTGCCGCTCGAAGTACAGCCGAAACTCCTGCGCATCCTTCAGGAGGGCCAATACGAACGCGTCGGCGACGATACGACGCGGGAGATCAATGTGCGAGTCATCGCGGCCACGAATCGGGAACTCCCGATTGAGCTCAAGGCTGGGCGCTTCCGCGAAGACCTCTATTACCGGTTGAACGTCTTTGCCGTGCGTGTTCCGCCGCTACGAGAGCGCAAGGACGACATTCCCTTGCTGACCCAGCATTTAGCCGCGCTTTCTGCCCAGAGGCTGCGAATTGCGGAGCCCTCGATCAGCGATTCGCAGTGCGACGACCTGAAGACCTACGACTGGCCTGGGAACGTGCGCGAGCTGGGGAACTTCATCGAGCGTACGGTGATACTCGCGCGTGACGGGTGCCTGCGCTTTGACCGCCCGCATACCGCTCCATCGAGTCATGATAGTCGGTCGCCAGACGCTCCGGGGCCGCTCAAACCGGTGATGATTTTGAAGCAAGATGAATGGCGCCGGCGGGAGCGGGCGAACATGCTAGCGGCGATCGAGAGGGCGGACGGACGAATTCAGGGTCCCGGTGGTGCCGCGGATCTTCTCGGCCTCAGGCCTTCGACGCTGCAATCTCGCCTTCGAGCCTTCGGGATCCAAATCGGCAAGAAGACGGTGCCGCAGGGCGAGCCGCCGCCGCACTCTGCGCCGGGATAGCCGGCGCGTTTAGGTGGCAGAGGCGGGTCTCCCTCACCTCCGACCCCAATGCCCGTTCACCCACATCCAACGAGCACCGTGCGGCACCCACCTGCCGCCGATCCAGACGGCGGCCGGGAACGGCGGTACGACGTACTGCCCGGGTACCCAAACGTATTTGACTCCGTCCCAGCTCCAATAACCTGGCGTCCACACGCTCCCCGGAGTGGGTGGTGCAGGCACGGTTTCGACGACGGGTGCAGGCGGCGTGATCCCCACTGAAAAGTTGACGTTCGCCGGCGACGCGGCCGGACCCGTGAATAGCAATGTCAGCCCGCATATCGTCGCAGGGACTGTGCAGTAATTCATGACTTGGTGTCCTCCGTGGGTCGCAGCCTAGGTGGCTAGCCGCTATTCTAACGCGACCGGGACAGGACTCCTTGACGGGCATCAATTACCGGTTTGTGAGCGGCGACAATCGCAGCGATGTTTGCGGTGTTGCGTGGCGGAACGATGGCATGCTGGGAATGATCACCTGGACACCCCGGCATGGGCGAGGATCGCCTGCCAGTTCAGGATCGCATTCCAGAGCATGCGCTGATCGCCGCGATTCAAGTCGCGGTGCAGTGGGTTGAAGTTGAATGCCACGACGCGGCCCTTACCCACTGGCATGTCGAAGATGGCCGGATGTCCGATCAAGTTCTCCTCGCCCCAGACCTGCCCGCTCACGAGCAGCGGCGCGCCATCGGTGTCGCCCCAGGTCATGACGACTCCCCTCGGATCGACGGGACCGTCGAGGCAGGTCGTGCAGTAGGCCATCCGCAGCCAGCGCCGCGGGAGCGCGTAGAGTGCGTAATTCTGGCGAAATACGTGCGTGTGCTGCGGATACCCGTAGGCGATGGGGTGCTCGGGTTGGGCGAACGTCACGCGCAGATGGGAGCCGGGCGTCCGCGTCTCGGTGAACTGCGAGGAGGCTGCGGCGGCGGCACCGCCGCCCTGTGAGCTGCGGGGCACGCCGCCGGACTCGCGCCGGATACCGCGCACCAGACCGCCCTCGAGCGCCAGCATCGAGCCGTTGCCGAGCGTGATGAGAAGGCCGCCGTCGTCGACGAAGCGCTGGATCTCGGCGAGGCCCGCATAACCGATGCCTCCAGTGATGTCGTCCGACTCGGCCGGCGTGCCGAGACTCGGTGTCGCGTGTGTTCTCTTGAACGGCATCGGTCCCCAGGCCTTGGGAATGCCCTCGATCTGCTCAGCGAGCTCGAGATCGACGTGCCCATAGAGCAGCACGTCGTACTTGCCGCGCAAGTTGCCGCGGCGGATATCCTCGTCGCGGACGTAAGCGTAGGGAATGTGGCGTCGATCGAGCGAGTAGCGCGCCCAGCCGATCGTGTCCGTATCCGCCCAGGGCACCCACAGGCCGAGCCTGGGGACGGGCGCCGCGTGTGCGGCCGCCTGCGGCGCGGCCGGCAGCCGCTGAAAGCTGAGCCCGAGGCCCGCGGCGGTGTCCGCGAGGCCGGCTTCCAGGCCAGGCTGCGGCTTGAAGATCCAGGAACCCCTAGGATACTCGAGGCCCTCGGCGTTGAAGGGCTGCTCGGCGATCTCCAGCTTGAATCGCGCCAGGCGGAACCTCGCCTCGAGCAGGCCCTCCTGCCCCGAATCCTTGAGCACATAGACTGGGCCTTCGCCTGCGACTCGTCCGGCCGGATGCGGCGGCTCGGTAATGGGCTCGAGCGCAGCCTGACGGACCGCTGCATCGGCGATCGCAATCACGCTGAGATGATAGTTCCCGGGCAACTCCCACGAGATGTCGTCGTAGGGCTCGGTTGCATTCTTCGGATAGAACTTGGGCGTCAGCAGATCGACCGCGTAATTTCGATACGGCTGGTCGAGCCGGACCACGTAGGTGCCCGCGGGAAACGTGCCTTCCTTGAGCGCGAGTGCGGCCGTCGAGCGATGCACCTCGATGCCCTGCGCGAGCAGCAGCGAGACGAGCTGCGCGACTCGGGTCGGGTCACCCTGATCACTCGGGATGACAAAGGCGAACGGTGCCTCGTCCGCTCCCTTGCGCCAGGAGTCGAGGCCCTTCCGATAGAAATCATGCAGCAGGGCTTTCGACTGCTGGGCGCTCGAGTCGAGCGCCGCGAGCGCCGCCGTTTCCATGTAGTTCACGTTATCGCGCGCCGACCAGCGAAAGGGTTTGCTGGGCGGCGGGTCCGGACGGTACCACTCCTGACTACTCTCGTCGGTAGGGGCTGTTTGTACGAGCGTCTCGGCGGTGCCGTTCCCGAACGTCTCGTAGCCGCGGCCCATGGAGTTGTGATTGAGGCCGATCGAATCGAGGAAGACGTGCGCGAAGTCATCGCCGAAGTTCCAGGTCCACACCCCCGGCATACCGAAGCCGGTGAGCGTCGTCACCTCATGAAAGCTCATCTCCAACCTTTCACCGTAGCTCACGGGATCGATGTTGTCGTTGATCGGACCCGTGCCGTTCCAAGTGAGGAGGAGCGCCACGCTCTCGTGCAAATCGTGCACTACGGTCGGATGCCAATCGAAGAACATGCGCTGCACCGCTTTGGTGGTCTGGTGTGCGAGTTGAATGGCGTCGCGGTTGATGTCCACGAAGGCGTACCGCGACCAGTAGGGGGGTGCCTGTCGCGGCAAGGTCGCCAGATCGGTCTTGCCCTTCAAGAAGCGGTAGAACCACTCCACCTGTTTGTCACGTCCGTCGGGATTTGACACCGGATTGATCAGCACCACCAGGTTCTCGCGGATGCGCCGAATCATCGGCTGCTCGGAGACGGCGAGCCGGTACGCAAGCTCCAACATCGTTTCGGTCGAGCCCGTTTCGTCGGAGTGCAGAGCGGCGTTGAAGTAATAAATTGGCCGCGCTTCAGCGATGATCCGCTCGGCGGCCTTGGGACCGGTCTTGCGAGGATCGGCGAGCGCAGCGGTGTCAGCCTTCAGCCGATCGAGGTTCTGGATGCCTTTCTCGTCGGCAATGGCGATGAGGATAATGTCGCGGCCCTCCTCGGAGCGCCCGATCGTGAACACGCGCACGCGCGGTGAGGCGGCAGCAAGTGCGAAGGCGTAGGCATAGGCGGTCTCGGAGTTGACCAGCTCTCCGGGGGCGCCCGGAATTCGCTGCAGAAAGGCTCGAGGCGAAGGGACCGTGGACGAGGCGGGCAGGTACGACACCCAGGGCGATGAGAATCGCGCTTCGGTTGTGGCGGCTGCTATCTCCTGGGTCGCCACCGCGTCGGGCGTGTCCGGGGCGGCCAGCGCGTCTGGCGGCGCCGGCGATTGGGCACACGCGAAGCCTGGCGCGGCGCAGGCGAGCAAGAGCGCCGCGACGGAGCGGACGGCGGCAGTGATTCGTCTCGACATGAGCATCCCCTCGGGTCGCGGCCCTGAGCGCGGCCGGTACCCGCAATATACCGCAACTGCGCACGGCTTATTGAACGGACGAAAAGCTAATGGCAGGCGACCGGGGCCGGGTAATCGACGGTTAGATTGGAATAATCACGCTGTTTGCGATAATTCAGCGCGGAGGAGGGCCGCTGACCACCTGGACCAAATCCTCGAGCCGGATCTGCCGCGAAAACGCAGCCTTCACCTGTTCCGCTTGAAGATCATGGTATCTCTGCGCAGCGAGAATCGGCTCATCAAGAGGAAGTCCGATTTCCGCACGCCTCAGGAGTCCTCGGGCGACCGCATCCTCGCTCGATTCACTCAAAGGAATCTGACGAAGGAGCAAGGCTTTGGCTTGTTGTAGCTCTGCCTGCGAGACGTCTTGGTTACGCATGTCGGCAAGATCGCGCTCGACGAGGGCGCGGGCTTTGGTCTGATGTCGCTCGTCAATCTCATTTTGACGAATGTCATGAAGCGGGGACGTCATGGTCGAGCGCTCGCCTAAAAAAGGCTTGCAATACCCTTTCAACCTCATCCGGATCGACCGGCTTGGTCAAATGGTGGTCGAATCCCGCGGCAATGGCGCGAGCCTTGTCGTCTTTCTGTCCCCAGCCGGTGATCGCGATCAGATACACCTCACGGCCCCAAGGTTCTGTTCGAACACGCCGTGCAACCTCAAAGCCAGTGATGTCCGGCATCCCGATATCGAGAATCATGACGCTCGGAAGTGACCGGCGTGCGAGTTGTAAGGCTTCCGTGCCGTTATAACCGACGGTGACTCGGTAGCCGTTCATTTCAAGAAACAGCGCGAGGCTGTCCGCAGCATCACGATTATCATCAGCGAGCAACACTTGTTGACCCGACGTCTGACTCGGCGGTGCAGGCGAGCTTTGTGGGATCTCTACCCAGAGCGGCACCACCACCGATCGGGGCAAGTGAATTCTAAACTCGCTGCCAAGACCGGTGCCGGCGCTTTGCACATCAATGGTGCCGCCATGTAGTTGAACGAGCCCTTTCACCAAGGCAAGGCCGATGCCTAAGCCCCCGTCGGATCGGGTATTGGCGGATTTTACTTGGGAGAACATCTCAAAAAGACCCGCTTGGTCTTCTGGCTCAATACCGATGCCCCTATCTTCAACCGATAGAATGATCTCCTCGGAGGACAGGTGAGTGCGCAGAATGATCTCGCCGCGCTCATCCATGTATTTCGCACTGTTCGTGAGAAGATTGGACAAGGATTGCGACATCCGCAGAGGGTCTACCATCAACATCAGGGGCTCGTTGGGCAACTGAATCGTCAACTGATGGTGCTTTGTTTCGATGAGCGGGCGCGCAGTCTCAACCGCCGCTTCAATGATGGAATTCAATGACACCGTTTCGGTTTTCAATTCGAGGCGACCTTGCGTGATTCTCGACACGTCGAGGAGATCATCGAGCAGCAGCGCCATTCTGTGCACCTGACGCGATATCACGTCTCGGGCCCATTGATCTTGCTCAGCTTTGAGGGCTTTCGACTCGAGAACCTTGACCGCATGGCGCACCGGGGCGAGCGGATTTCGCAGCTCGTGCGCCAGGGTGGCGAGAAACTCATCCTTGCGCCGATCGGCGAGACGCAGCGCCTCCTCGGTCAACTTCAAGCGGCTGATATCTAGGTTGATGCCCGCCCAACCTGAAATCTCACCGTCTTCGCCGCGAATGGGGACACCTTGGGCCAATAGTGCATGGTACAGGCCGTCCTGACCGCGGATGCGATATTCCCAATACCATACGGCGCCTGATCGGACCACTTCCTCCCAGGCCTTCATCATTGCGGGGGCATCGTCGGGATGCAGCGCCTCTGCAAATCCCAAATTCGAGCATTGCTTTTGGTTAAAGCCGATCAAACTCAGAAACGATTCACTCAAGTAGACATTCCGGCCCTGCCGGTCGCAGACCCAAACTCCGTAGTTGATGGATTCTCCGATCGCGCGGTAAAGCTTTTCACTCGTCCGAAGTGCCTTCTCGGCTTCCTTTTGGGCCGTAATATCGATCAGAAGCCCGGACATGAACACAGCTTTTCCGTTCTCGTCCAACTGCACTTTGCCACGTCGGGCCATCCATTTTTCTGTGCCGTTGGCGAGCTTGACGCGAAACTCCGTCGAGGCAAAAACTCCCGAGCTCAATGCGTCCCGCTCGGACTTCTTGACGGCATCCAAATCCTCGGGATGTATGTGCCGATAGTGCAAGTCCGGCGAGCCATTGAGAGCGCGCTCATCGAGACCATAGAGCGCCGTCAGATTGCGGTCGGCGGTGAAGTCATTCTTCACAATGTCCCAGAGCCAAGTCCCGATCTCCGCGGCGGCGAGGGTACTCTCGAGGCGGGCTGTCGCGAGATCCAATGCCGTTTGCGTCGATTTGCGAACTTCTACCTCTTCCGTCAGCGCTCGATTGGAGTCCTCCAAGGCGCGAGAACGGGTGTCCACCTCCTCGAGCATGTTGTTAAACGCATCGACCACCACGCCGATTTCATCGTCCGATGTCTTCTTGACCCGCAGCGAATAGTCTCGGCGCGTGACAATGGCGCGGGCCAGCACGGCCATGGCGTCGAGGGGTTCGGTGATGCCTCGTTGCAACTGACGAGACAAAAGGAACGCCACCGCGCTGGCGAGCAGCGTGACCAGAGCGAAGATACTGAGATAGGCCGCGACTCGCCCCGCCACATCGTATCGTGCTCGCAGGTAAAGCGTTCCGAGTACTTCGCCATTGCGTACGATCGCATGCGTGTATTCGACCCGTTGCCCGGAGGTGTGGATTCCTTCCGCCGGCGGCGGGCTCGGGAGGGGCAACAACGCGCTGTCGCGCACAAAAGAGGCATACACACTGCCATCGGCCGAATAGAGCGCCGCCGCCGCCACCCCCGGCCTGGCTTTCAGTGCGGAGAGGTTCCGAACCGCCGCCTCGTGATCATCAAATGCAAGAGCAGGAGCGATGGATACCGCAAGGATAGAGGCCTCCGTAGTCAAGTCGGACGCCCATGAGTTCTGATATCGATTCAAATCGACAGTGAGCATCGCAATGCCTGCAACGCACACGGCGATCAACGTGGTGATCAGCACCACTCGCATGAGTTTGCCACGTACCGTGCGGCGAACGCCGACAAAACTCGGCAACGGGGCGAATAAGCGCATTAGGCGGCTCAAGAGGGACAAGGGACAACTCGTCCGTTCGGCGCCCGTATCGCTGGCGACTTGCGATTTCCCTGATGCGCCACGCGAGGCAGGCAAGGGCCATGAATGGCATCTTCGTCGCTCGGCGGGCCGCAGCCGAGAAACGATTGGCCTGAACGTCCCTGCACGCGGATTGCAACACCGAGGAGCTCGGAACTAATCTTCAAGCCCCAACGCTCTGCCGACGAGAGAGACACCTCAAAACGAACGTTACGGTCGATCGTCAAGAAGTTAAGTGTACTTCCGGAGCTCAGACCGCCTTCCTCATCCGTCACCAATAGCAATGAAGCGCCGCTCACTCCAGGCGACAGCGTGCGCAGCAAATCTGCGTGCCCCGCGGCAATGTAAACAATTTTAGGATTGCCCAAGTCGTGATCGCCGCTCACTTCGCGCACTTCGGCCACGTGACCTTTGATGGGATGCACGGGTAACAGGCGGCGTAATTCCCGTGCAATTCCTGGAGCGCCGAGCACATCGATGACGAACGGCGTCTCGACCGATCCTCGATCCGGCCAGTCGATGTAGCCGGCAAATCGATACAAATAGGCTGCCTTAACGGCGTCTTCGGAATGCTCGGCGGCATGGGCGGGGCGGAGAAAAAACGGCATCGCCAATAATCCGACGAGCGCCCCCGCGGCGATGATAGAGCGGGTAGAGTGGTGAGCTGCGTCCGGGCTCATATCAGAACTTTAGCCGCGCCTCCGCGATGACGCTGCGGGTAATTTGTTCACCCGCGGTCGCCGGCAGTTCAAAGTGTCGTGTGTGCAGCAAATTCGAGCCCCGTATCGATAGTTCAACGGCACGGCTCGCTTGCCATGCTAGGCGCGCGTCGAGGTCGTAATAGTGGGGTAGCGCCGGGCCCGGCAAAGCCCCTACATAACGGAACGAGGCGTCGAAACTGAAGTGACGAGGAAAGCTCATGGAGGAAGTGAGGCTGGCGTGCGAACTCGGATCATCGGCCGCCTGGCCGACCCCGAGCAGCTGATTGGCTCCTGCCTTAAATGCCAACCGTTCTCGCACCCAGCTCACACCGGGGGAGAGCCGCCACCAGTCCGTAAGTTGCCAATTCGCCCAGGCATCGACGCCAAAAGTGTCGCCGCGCATAGAATTTCCCCAGTACAACGGCAAAACAGTGACGGGTGCCGGGTCGACGGTCCGCAAGTCATCATAAACGTCGTAAAACGCGGCCACCGTGAGCGACACGTCAGCGCTTGGCTGCAAGCGCGAGCCGAGTTCATACGCGCGAACCTCTTCCGGGTGAAATTGCGTATTGGCCGCCAAATAGGTCACAGTTCCGAGCTTCTCAATGACTTCCGTGTCGAACGGAGTAGGGGAACGGATCGCCCGCGACGCCGCCGCCCACAGCGTGGCGTGATCCGCGATAGCCCACGAGAGTCGCGCGTCTGGTAGTGGCGCCCATCCGGAGAACGGGTCATCTTCGAGTTTGACACCCAAGACCGCACTTAGCGCACTGGTCAAAGAGATGGTGTCTTGAACAAACATATCACCCAGGGCGAGATCACGATGGGGCGGCTCGAATAAAAACGTAGCCGTGTTGGTGATGCCATAACTGTAGAGCCGCTCGCCGCCGCCCCAGACCACCCGATTTCTTGAACCCGCTGCAATCGCTTGTTGCAGCTCGATATCATAGGTGTGCACCACAAAGGCGGTGCCACCGGCGGGACCGAATTGTTCCGTTTGGTCGATATAAACTTGAGCTTGCGTGTCCGTGATCGCGCCGTGATGTTGATAACGAGCGACGAGATTTGCGCCTAGCAGCGATCCGTCGGAATTATCCAAGGTGTTTTCCGTGCCCCGATAAACATCCCCTTGCACCGTGACCGAATCGCGCTCCGTGCTCCAATCCGCGCGAAAGCCCGCTTGACCCTTTGACCAACCATCGTGGGCACTTGAACCGTCGGCGAGCTCCATCGCGCCCCGGTGAAAGCCAAAACCGTAGACGCGGAACGTGGTGTCCGGATTGATCCGTTCCCCGTAGCGTGCTCCCCCGAGTTGCTCTTGATTGCCACCACCGGCATCGATGAATGATCCTTGAGTCAAGTAGGAGGTGCGCGTGATGATGTTGATGACCCCGTTCATCGCGTTGGCGCCCCAGAGCGTGGCACCCACCCCGCTGATCACTTCGATGCGGTCTATGTCTTCCAACATGACGTCAAGCGTATTCGCGTAGATCCCGGAAAAAAGCGGTGTGTAGACGCTGCGTCCGTCGATCAAGATGAGTAATTTGTTCGAGAAATTCTGCGAGCTTGGGTTTCCGCTGAAGCCACGGGCCGATATCACGTAGGCGCTGGAGGAGGTTTGTGTCACCAGCAAGTTGGGCGCTAAGCGCAACGCTTCCGGGACACTCGTGACACCGGAGCGCTCGATGTCATCATGGCTGATGACAAAGATTGTGGCGGGCGCGCGCTGCAGTACTTCGCTCGTTTTAGAGACCGAGGTAACTTCAATCTTGGCAAGATCCGCGAGCGACATCTGAGTGAGATCATCGGGCGTCGACGTGTCGCCGACGGCCATGCCTGCGCGACAAACTATGATAAGTGCGAGGGGCACCAATCTCGACGCTGGCTTGGGACCTGATGCCAGTCTTGCGACGGAAGATTGAGCGGTTGATCGACGAATCGGTATTCGGAAGGCATTCGCGGCTCGATCAGCGGGGGCCATAGCTTGATTTGCTCATCCGGGCTCTGCGTCCATTGCTCTAGCGACTAGGAATGCTCCCATGCACCCCCGACCCTATTTTTCCATTTGGCAAGCGCCGCATGAATACTACCGACAATTTGTTGGTGAAACCAAAATGGATTCGCGGCTTGTAACAATTACAAGGCCCTGCAATGCAAAGCTCCATGTCCCAGGTTCCCAAGCGTTTCCAGCGATGTCTACTCTTGGTCAATCGTCTTTGCTGCGCGTACCCTTCGGGCCGCACTGGCCGGACTCAAGGGCATTTCGGACGCACGTCGCTGCCACGCCAACAGACGGCGTTCGAAAAAGGCGCATTCAAGGTCTCACGAGGAGCTGACTGATGTGCTGCTGGCGGTCGGTGGACAGTCCCCGAACGATGTTCAGCACCTGGCGCATGAGGTGTGGAATGCCGCCAAACCGGCGCCGCCCATCGCTCAGCTGTTGTGAAGGCGCTCAAACCGTGCCTTGAAGGGTCCGATTCCCTGGTGGATAAAGTCGGATCGCACTTTCGCGTCCGCAATCGCTTTCTGCGCCTGTGGCTCTGTTCCCAAAAGATTCTGATCCAGGAGCTGATCCCGCAGCTGCGCGAGGAGGGACAGTATCGTGCGAGCATTACCCGCGTATGTCCGCAGCTGCCGATTGTTTCAGGTCTGGAGGGATGAGGAGGCGGGGTTGTGCAGGCTGGCGTAGAAAAGCCGATTATTACCGTCTGCTGCAGCAGGTGCGCGAGAGCGATGCCTGGGAGGACTGAGTGCTGTACATACTGAGCGCGGTGGAGCGAACTGCCGGCGACACGAGCAATACCAGAGAATGGTTAAGCATCACCGATCGAAGAGTGTGTCAGCGCACCGGGAGTATGGAATGTGTCGGTACCACACCCTCAACCGACTCCTGCCACGCGGGCAGTTGCGTCCTTTGCAGGTCGGGATCCGACGTCGCGGGGCCGTCGAATCGCGCCGTCGGCCAATCTCCGCTAGCCACCGCGTGCCGCACATGGTCCACGATCATCTTGCTCAGTTGCTGCACGGCAGTCGAACCGATACGTTCGAAGGAAGTGGCGATCATCCATGAGGCTTCGAGGCCGAGAATGGGGATGACCACCAAGCCCCGTTGGTTCTGTTGTGGGATGGATCCGTAGGGTGCGATTCCGACTCCCGCGCCATGCGCAACCAAATCGGCGACCAGCCCCGCGGAATTGACTTCGCAACGCACCGTGGGTTTCTGTTCGGAATCGGCGAAGGCTTCGTTCAAATACAGCCGCAGGGTATCCGGGTAGCCGCACAGAATCAGTGGGATCCCGAGCATGTCCTCGAGTCGTGCATGGGTCTTCATGTGCAGCGGCGAGCTCGCGGCATAGACCAGACACAGGCTTTCGGTGAACAGCGGCGCGTAGTGCAGGCCACCGGACGGAGCCATCGATGACACGACAATCACATCGAGGTGTCCGGCCGCCACGCCTTCCCGGAGCCGGCCGCTCGTGTCCTGGATGACGTTGAGGAAGGCGTGCGGAAAGGCCTTGATGAATCGTGCCGCGACCGGTGCCGTGAGGGTCGATTGCATGGAGGGCGGGGCGCCCATCGAGACCAAGCCACGCGGCACCTGGGTGTCTGCCGCCATTTCATCGGTGAGGCGCTGCATGCCCTTCAAGACATGCTCGGCATGTTGGTACAAGAGCACACCGGAGTCCGTCAGGCTGATCCCGCCGCTGTGCCGGATGAACAGCAATCGGCCTAGCTGTTCCTCGAGCTTGGCAATCGAGCGGCTCAACGCGGACTGCGCTACGTGCAGGTGGTCGGCCCCGCGAACGAAGCTGCGGGCGTCGGCGATCGCCTTGAAATAGCGCAGCTGGCGCAGATCCACATGGATGCCTGGCATGGCGCTATGTACCACATTCTCGATGCGCGTTGCACGAGGATCTTGCCGCCGCCAGCCCGCGTTGCGGAACCTTGACATCCTCCCCTGCCTCAAGGCAGCCTCAAGGCAGCCTCAAGGCAGGGGATTCCTACCGCGCTATGCATGAGTGACCTCACGAATAGTCGCCTCGGTGGGTTCCTGTTTCACTGAGGCGGGTTTCACCTTGAACGTATGCTCAAGACCAGAGCCGTCCTCTTAGCAGGCTGTCACGCGGTATCCCCGCGCCAAGATATTCATCGCACCAAGGTGGCGCCGATGCTCAAGAAAGCCAGCGGCCGCGCCCGTTGGTGCGGAGGAAAATAATCGCTGACCAGTGAGATGGCCGCCGGAGAGAGACCCGCCTCGCCCACGCCGACGTCGAGCCGCGCGATGAACAGCTGGCGGAAGGACGTCGTGAGGCCGCAGATCATCGTCATCACGCTCCATGTCATGACGCTGAGCGCGGCCAACCCGCGCCGGCTGCCGCGGTCGGCGATCCTCAAGTGCCAGCACGATGACCACCCACCAGGCGTAACCCGAAGAGCGCCAGGACCAGCCTTCAGCGCGCGATGGCATAGCCCTGCATGCCGCGCGGATTTGCCCCCGCGCGCAGAATCGTCGCACGCTCGGACGGCTCCCGCGCGCAGGCGGACAAGCGACCCTCCGACCAGGGCCCGCCGACCGTGACCACATGGCCGCGATCGCGCAACGCTTGAACCGTGGCGTCGGGGTAGCGCCCCTCGAGATTGAGCGAACCCAGCGCGATTTCGCGCGGCCAAAAACTCGCGACCAGATGATCGGTGTGAAACGCCGGCGACTCGATGCAACGTTGCAAAGGCTGTCCCATATCAACGTGCTTCAAGAAAAATTGCAGCGACCACTGCTCCTGCTGATCGCCGCCCGGCGTGCCGAAGGCCAGATACGGCCGACCGTTCTTGAAGGACAAGGAGGGCGTCAGGGTGGTGCGCGGCCGCTTCTTCGGCGCGAGCGAATCGGGGTGGCCTGGGTCAAGCCAGAACATTTGCAATCGCGTTCCCAGTGCGAACCCGAGTTCCGGAATGACAGGACTCGACTGCAGCCAGCCGCCCGAGGGCGTCGCCGAGACCATGTTGCCCCAGCGATCGACGATGTCGAGGTGGCAGGTATCGCCGCGCGCCGCCTGCGGCGCGCTCGCGAGAGAGGCGGTTCCCAACGCGGCCAACGGCGCTCCGAACGTCGGTTCCCCGCCGCCGGCGATAGCGGTACCCGCCGCCGTCGCGCGCCGAAGTCGCGGTGGCGCGCCGCGCCGCCCCGCAATCATCCCGGGCCGAAATTCCAAGCTGGCGCGCTCGCCGATCAGACCTCGCCGGGCCAGCGCATACTCCCGGCTCAGCAGCCGACTCAAAGGCACGTCGGGTTCATCGCCGTACCACGTGTCGCGATCCGCCATGACGAGCTTGATCGTCTCCGTCACGAGATGCACGAATTCCACGCCGTCCGGATCCAGGTCACCGATGCGATACGCCTCGAGAATGCGCAGCGCCTGCAGCATCGCCGGCCCCTGGCTCCACGCGCCACATTTGTAGAGCACCTGATCGCGATACTCGACGCCCACCGCCTTCTCGATCGGCGGCCGCCAGCCGTGCAGATCCGACGCGCGAATCAGGCCGCGATGGCGCCGCCCGGACACATCGAGCGCCTCGGTGGTGTGGCTGAACCGACCGATGGCGGCGGCCACCGGGCCTTCATACCAGTAGCGGAGTGCGGCCTCGATCTGCGCTCGTCGATCGCTCGAGGCACTCTCGGCATGCGCGAGGACGGTCGAGTAGAGCACGCCCAGGGTGGGATTGGCGAACAGCGCGCCGGCCGCCGGCACGGCACCTTCCTGTAGGAATACGGCTGCGGAGCTGTGCCACTCGGCCATGAACAGATCGCGCACGGATGCGATGGTGTCGACAGTCCCCTGCAGCAGCGGATGGCCCCGCCGTGCATAGTCGATGGCCGGCTCGAGAACGCTACGCAAGGGCAGCGTGCCCCAATCGCGCAGCAGCGTGAGCCACGCGCCGAAGGCTCCCGGTACGCACGCGGCGAGCAACCCCGTGCCCGGAATGAGATCGAGACCGAGCGCTGCGAAGGCTTCGAGCGTGGCGGCTGCCGGCGCGCCGCCCTGGCCGCAGATCACGGTCGGCTCGGCATCATCGTGGCGCGCCAGCAGAATGGGCACATCGCCTCCCGGGCCATTCAGATGCGGCTCGACGATCTGCAGCACGAAGCCGGTCGCCGCCGCCGCATCGAACGCACTGCCGCCTGCCTCCAGCACTTTCATGCCGCACGCCGAGGCGATCCAGTGAGTGGAGGCGACCGCCCCGAAAATACCGGACAGCTCCGGCCGCGCGGTAAAGACTTCCATCAGCGCGGCGCCAAGAGCACGCCCAAAGTGCGCATCACCTGGTGCAGGTGCTCGAGCGGCTGCGGCGAGCGGCTCGGCGAGCGCCACGCCACATAGCCGTCGGGGCGTACCAGCACGGCGCCAGTCGCGCCGATCAGGATGCCGTGCTCGCGGTCCGGCGCGGCGAGCGTTTTGATCAGCAGCGGCGCGCGAATATCCGCGGCAAGCGCGGTCCCCGCCGTGCGCCACGCGTGCGCGTCGGGTCCGGTGACCAACACGAAGGCCGTGTCGAACCAGTCGATGGTCGATTCGGTTTGCGCGGCATCGACCCACCGATGCGGAAAGCGATGTCCGGGCCGGTCGACCGGCGTGTAGCGCTCCGGATCCAGCGCCGGCGGCGTGGTGTCGTCGGGAATCAGACAGCCTTGCGGGTACCACTGCCCCAAGGTGATGCCGACGCTTCTCACATGCTTTTCGAGCTCGTTGAGCCAAAAATCGCGGTTGTCCGCATCGTCCAAATCGATATGCTGCTGCATCGCGAGCAATCGCCCGCCCGTGCTCAACTGAAAATCCGCGGTGATGTTGCCGACCGGCCGCCGCTCGGTGTCGTAGCTGTCCAGCACCGAGGGTTCGAGCGCGCCGCGCAAGACCAGCGCGAGCTTCCAGGCAAGATTGTGCGCATCGGCGATGCCCGTGTTCATGCCCTGGCCGCCGGTGGGCAGGAACCGATGCGCCGCGTCGCCGACCAGAAAAACGCGCTCGCTGCGATAACGCGCTGCGACTTCGCGAGCCGAACGCCAAGTGGAGCGATTGATGACTTCAATCTTACCGTCGACGCCCATGCGCCGTTTGGCGTCGGCGATGATCTCTTCATCGCTCGGGATGTGAGGGCGCTCGTCTCGATCCGCGCCGATTCGGCGCAGTACGAGCCAGCGATCACGGCCGTTCGAGTTCAAGAAGCTGAGCCAGGGGTCTCCCGCCCTGTGCGGCGCGAGAATCATGCCGGCCGCCGCGCAGGCCACGGGGAAGTCGCTCAAATCCACCCGCAAGTAATCGTTCACCATGTAGCTGATGGAAGGGATGCCCGTCATCGGGATGCCGGTGAGTTTGCGCATCCGGCTGCCGGCGCCATCGCAGGCCATGAGGTAGTCGCTGCGCAGCGAGTAGGCGGATCCCGTGCGCAGGTCGAGGCACTGTGCCGTGACCCCGCCCTCATCCTGCTCGAACCCCGAGCACTCGGTCGAGAAGCGCAGTTGCGTGGTGGCGTAGCCGCGCACCGCCTGCAGCAATTCCTCCTCGACGGCATCCTGTGCCACCACGCTCTTCCACACCGGCGTTTGCTGCGGATCGATCTCCGGGCGCGTGGCACGGAGATCCGCGACCGTCCGGCCGACGGTCCAATGATCCGCGCCGTCCGGCAGGCCCCGCTCACGAATCGCATGATCGATCCCCCAAATGCGAAACAGCTCCATGGTGCGCGCAAAACAGCCGCGGGCCTTGGGGTGATCGGTGGTGGTGGCATTGCGCTCGAGGACGATGGCGGGAATGCCGAATCGCCCCAGCAGCAATCCCATGGTGAGGCCGATCGGGCCTCCGCCTACGATGGTGACCGCGACGCGCTCTGGCGGCACCTCAGCCACGGGGAGGGTTTCCCAAAAAATCCGCGATGACGCGCGCCGTACGATCCGGCGCCTCGAAGGCGAGCGCGTGTCCCACCCCGCCGAGCATGGTGAGGGTGGCGCCCGGAATCTCTTGTGCAATTCGCCAGGTATTCAAGGGGTCGATCACCCGGTCCTGCATCGCCCCCAGCACCAGCGTGCGTGCGGAAATACCCGCAAGGCGTCGCTCGGAATTGAATTGCTGCGTGACCCGCGAGCGGCGGGCTTGCGATTCCGGTGTTCGCGCCGAAAACGCCTGGAGCGCGCGGTTGACGAGTTCGGGACGGTGGGCGGCGGCGTGCGGCGAGAAGAAGAGCGACAGCAACTCGAGGCGGGCGGCCGGATCGGTCAGTTGGCGCTGGCGTAGCGCGTAGAAGAGGTCGGGATTGGCGAGCGCGGAGGCGCCGCGCTGAAAGGTCACGCCCAGGACGAGCGAATCGATGCGGTGCGGATGCCGCAGCGCCAGTTCCTGCGCCACCATGCCGCCATACGAATTGCCCCAGACGTGCACCTTCGGTGCAAGGGATGCGATCAGCGCCGCGGCGTCATCGGCGAGGTCCGCGGCGGTATAGTCGTCGGATGGATTGGCGGTATCGCCGGTGTCTCGTTGATCGTAGGTGATGCAAGTAAAGTGCTGCGACAGGAGGGGCAGCAACGGTGCAAAGCTGGTGCGATCGGCTTCGGCGCCGTGAATGAGCAGCAGCAGGGGCCCGGCGCCGCATCGTTCGTACGCGGTGGTGATCCCATTGCCATCGAGGATGCGCACCTCGCGCGAGGCGGCGGCCTTCAATTGAGCGAAGTGCGTGTGGCCATCGGTGGCCAGCGAGGCGCTCGGCTCCTCTAGGATTTCGTCGGTGAAATTTGCCTCGACCATGACGCCGTTGGGATCGAGGAACTGCACTTGCACGAAGGGTGTGCCGGGAATCACCCGTGCGAGCCGTGCGACGCCCGCGCGGTCCAGGCGGGCGAGCAGCGCCCCGAGGCCTGTGCAGGCAAAGGCGACGTGATCGAGAGGTCCGGTGGCAAGCGACGAAGGCGCGCTCTCCAACAGATGCAGCACGGGCTGCCGATCATTGTAGAGCCAGGCGCCGTTCAAGGGCTGCGCGGGGCGTGCGCCGGCGGTCAGCCCGAGAATCTGCTCATAAAAGTGTTTCGTCTCGGCGAGCTTCTGCGTGCGAATATTGAAATGATCCAAATCCATGTTACTAACTCCGGCGCTGATGGGATTCCAGCGGCGCTAAAATTTCAATTCAAGCTCGAGACCCGCGGTCAGGGGTTGGTTGGTGGCGACGCGATTGTAATCGGGCCCCGTGAAGGTCAGGAGATTCAGGTCCTCGAGCGCGTAATGCCGATTGAACACATTATTGGCGAAGGTGTAGATGGACCATTTATCGGCCTCGAGGCCGATGCGCAAGTTGGTCAGATCGCGGCCCGGCAGTTTGTTGAGCTGGTAAGACAGATCGTAGCTCGGGCTCTGATAGCTGTTTTGCGCCTGCGCGACGAGGTTATAGGCGCGCCAGGGTTGCTCATAGCGAAGACTTGTGCTCACCGTCCAGCGCGGCGCATCGAGCAGCGGTTGCCCCGCGACGATGGCGGCGGCCGGGTAGGCCTCGGAAAAGGTGGCATCGGCAAAGCCCACGCTTTGCGTGAGGGTGAGTCCCCGCGCCAATTTTGCCTGCAATTCCGCCTCGCCGCCCTTCACCGAAGCGTTCGGACCGTTGGCGGTGAATGACAGGCCACAACCGAGCGCCACCAACTGCTGCACATGGTCCCAGGCGATATAGAAGGCATCGGCATTGAAGATCACCCGTCCGTCGAAGAATCGTCCCTTTTCGCCGATCTCATAACTCCACACCGAGTCCGGATCATAGGACGTGGGCGCTGAATTGCGGCCGATCGCCTGCAGGTTGGCGAGGCACACCGAACCCACCGTCCCCGTGGTCGGGATCGGGAAATTGCCGGCGCCCTCGCGAAAACCTTTGGCGGCGGTGGCGTACAGGAGCGGACCCCCGTCGGGCGTCCAGGACAGATTCACCATGGGATTGACGCCGTTGGCGGACGCGCTCGCGGCGTTCAGCACCGGCGTGTCGCCGCCGTAGGCAAAACCGTTCGCGACCGAGCCTACAGTGCTCTGGTAGGCGTAGTAGCGCGCGCCGGCCTCGAACTTCACGCCATGATCGAACTGGTAGCTCCCGTGCACGAAGCCCGCCTCCTCCTTGATGCGAAGCGGTGAAAACACATGGAACAGATTAGCCGTGCCGAACGCCCCGCCGGCGGCGGTGACCAAGCCCGGAACGTCGGTGGCGCCGGTATCGATGCTGAAATAGTAGGTGCTGTAAAAGCCACCCACGATCCACTGCAAGCGGCCCTCGCCGCTCGAGGCCAGGCGAATTTCCTGTGTGAACTGGTTCGTGCTGTCGGCTTCATGGGCGGCCACGGGCCCGATCCCACCGGCCGCGACGTCGAAGGTCGGAATTCCCAAGGCGTTTTGCGTCGCCTCGCTGCCATCCTGAATCTGCGTGCTGGTGCGCCTCCAATAAGAGGTAGCGGAGGTCAGCGAGAGATTTGCGAAGGTGTAGGTGACCGGGAGGCTATAGACCGTGAACCGATCGGAATAGGGCTCGGCGATGTCGAACGGTTGATAGTGCGCCTGCGTTCCCGGGTCGCTGTCGTAGGCGTTCTCGCCGCCCTGGCTAATCCGCTGATAGAAAATGCTCGGCGTTATCGTGAGGGCATCGCTCGGCTTTATCAGCAAGCTCACGCGCGCACCGGTGAGCCGCTCGTCATTGACGCCGCGGTGCGTAGCGGCCGCGCGAGCCGCGAGCACATCCCCGCGCGTCAATCCACCGTTGGTCGCGAGCGGAAAATTGGGGACGACGAGGTGATCGATCCAGCCGCTCGTGTACCCATACTCGCCGACGATGCGCAGCGCCATCGTATCCGCGGCGAGCGGCAGGTTGAGCATGGCTTTCTCTCCATAGTTGAGGCCGCCGCCTTGGGTTCCCGAGACGGTGGTCTGCGCGCTGCCATAGAAACCACTGGGATCGGGCGCGTTGGGAATGAGCTTGACCGTACCACCCATGGACCCCGCGCCGTAGAGGGTACCCTGCGGTCCTCTCAGCACCTCGACCCGCGCCAAGTCATAGAGGTCCGGATCGATGGCCGACTTGCCGGTGGTGGCGGTGGCGGGCGGTGTGATCGGCGTTTCACCCAGGTAGAAACCGATTGTCGGCGACTCCCCGCCGCTCGCGGATAGACCCCGAATCTCGTATTGCGCCTGACCCGGTCCCGCCGAGGTCACGGCAATGCCCGGCACCGCCCGAACGACGTCCTGGGCGTTCGACAGGCCCCGCGACTGAAGTTCGGCACCCGAGATGGCGGTGATGCTCAAAGGCGTCTTCTGCACCGTCGATTCGCGTTTTTCGGCGGTGACCACGATTTCCGCCAGCGTGCCGTTCGCATCGGAAGCGGACGGCGAGGTCTCGGCGGCCGGGGCGGGGTCGGCGACGCCCAACATTGGTGTCAGGATCGCGACCGAGGCCCACAGCCGGCGTCCGACTTTCGTGTTCGCACGCTGATGTGCCATCGTTTTGAACTCCCTAGGCAATCACTCATGGACAGCGACCATATGTCCTTAGCCCGCGCCCGATCCAACACATTGTTTTCATCGTTCGCATGCCGAATCGGCATGGACCCTGGGCCGCATGTGCGCGACGGCGCGATGCTTCTCGATCTCTCGAAGATTGGCGGGTTCGTGCTGTGCGGAGGATTCGGCTGGAATTCGATTTTCTAAGATCGAGCGCCTACACCTCCGCGAGCATTCCAACGTCCGAGCCGCTCCGATCCAGTCAAATGACATCGCCGAGCCTGGTGGGATGATCCCACTCATGATGCTAGCTCTCGATGCCAAGCGCCGCCTTACGCTCCCGGCGAGTCTCCTACCGGCTCAACCGGGCGATCATTTCCAGGAATTCGACCCCGAGGAAGATGCCGTGGTTTTCCGCCGGTCACTCACGTGTGGGCGGATCTGGAATACCAACTGCAGAAGGTATACCAACTGCAGAAAGCAACCCATGTTATGTCAACTGACGCTGATTAAGAGCAATCACGTTAGTGCAAAAATTCGTTGACTGCGCGGCCCTCCGGGGCGCACTGTCGAAAAAAATAAAGAATCAGGAGGGGTTGGTTGGACTCACAGCGCAAGTCCGTAAGGTGAGCTGCATTTGTCGGGATACGCGCTCATCGGATCGTGCTGGGGCATGACTTGTCCCGTTTTTAATTCAGGCAACTAGATAAAGAAGGGGTGACTCAAGATGAATACGAGACCTTTATTTTGTGCAACTGTGGCTGCTTGCTTCGTCCTGACGACCGTAGCTGCCACAGCGGCTGAGCCCGCCGCGGCTTCGGTAGGGCGTCAGGCGCTCCGCGACAGCAGCCCCGGCTGGTTGCACCGGGCCCAGGATCTCGGCGCCGCGCCGTCGGCGGCGCCGGTCCATTTCGGCGTGCTTCTAGGCATGCGCGATCAAGCCGGGGCGGAGGCTACGTTGCAACGGATCGCCGATCCAAGCAGCGCCAGCTATGGGAATTGGTTGTCGAATGCAGAATTCAACGCCCGATATGCACCGGCCAAAGCGGATGTCGCCACTGTGGAGGACTGGCTGCGCTCGCAAGGCTTCCAGGTCACCGAAACGCTGCCGAGCGGCATGTATATCGAGGCCAGCGGCTCGGCAGCGCACGTGGCGCAGATCTTCGGCGCCGAACTGCACAATTACTCCTACCGGGGTAAGACGGTGCGTGCTAACTCCGCGGCGCTGTCGCTCCCGGACGGCACCCCAGCGGCCGTGAGTCGCGTGCTCGCCGGCGTGATCGGGATCGATCAGGGCTCCACGATGAAGCAACCGGCTTCAATTCGCCCCGACGACACTCTGCCTGGGCCGCCGCCCGGGAGCCGGTACGGGGTGGAGCCATGCTCTGACTACTACGGCCAAAAAATAGCCTTCGACCAGCCGAAGGCTTACGGCAAGCATGAGCCGTATGTGATCTGCGGGTATGGGCCACAGCAGTACCAGTCGGCCTATGGGGAGAGCGAGTTGTTGGAAGCGGGTGTGGACGGCCGCGGGATCACCGTGGCGATCACCGACGCCTATGCCTCGCCGACGATCTTCGAGGATGCCCAACACTACAATTTGGTGCACCATCAACCCCTGTTCAAACGCCACCAGTTCTCCCAAATCACGCCGGGTCCTGACGGTTACGACAACGCCGATCTATGTGGTGCGCAGGGCTGGTACGGGGAAGAAACGCTCGATGTCGAGGCGGTGCACGCCATGGCACCCGGTGCCAATATCGTCTTTGTCGGGGCGGCGGACTGTTTGAGCGGGCTGGACGATGCGTGGGCGTCCGCGATCGACAACCACATCGCCGACGTGATCACCAACTCTTGGACCGACGGTGTCGATGACCTCCCCGATTTGGGCGCCGCCTATGTGGCGTTCTACCAGCAGTTCTCGCTGGAAGCGGCGTTGACCGGCATCACGGTGAACTTCTCCGCCGGCGATTCCGGCGATCACACAGCGGGTGGTACGGACCTGGCGGCCAAGACCGTCGAATTCCCTGCCGACCTTCCGTATGTCACCGGCGTCGGCGGTACCAGCCTTCTGGTCGGCCGGAACGGTGAGTGGCTCGCCGAATTCGGCTGGCAGAACGCCTACTCCGGCCTGAGCGGCAACGCGTGGACGCCAACCCCTCCCGGCAACTATTCATCCGGCGGCGGTGGCGGAACGAGCCAACTCTTCGCGCAGCCCTTCTACCAGGTCTCACACGTGCCACCGAGCATCTCCCAATACTATGGCGGCTCGCCGATGCGGGCGGTGCCCGACATCGCGATGGCAGGCGACCCCAACACGGGCTTCGAAGTCGGCCAGACCCAGGTGTTCCCCGATGGCGTCTACTGGGCGCAATACCGTATCGGCGGTACCAGCCTGTCCTCGCCGCTGCTGGCCGGCGTCGTGGCGGTGGCCGACCAGGCGAGGCATCACCCGCTGGGGTTCATCAATCCCCTTTACTACCACATGCTGGGAACCCGGGCGGTGCACGACCTGGTCGCGCCAACCTCACCGTTGGCCGAGGTGCGCACCGACTACGTGAATTTCCTTGACGACACCCAGGGCAAGTTCTTCCGGCTGCGAACGATCGACGTGCAAACCTCGACCTTGCACGACACCGTCGGCTATGACGACGAGACCGGAGTGGGTTCGCCCCATGGCCCGGAGTTTTTCTTTGCGATCGGCGGGTGGTGGTAAGAAGCGGCGCTGCTTCCACCTGCCCTGCATTGCAGGGCGGGTGGAAGCTCTCCTCGACCGACGCCGACGCGCTCGATGGCCGCGTTGGCAACGGACGCCACATCGGCGATGCGCTGATGGAGATCTTGACAAGACGTCCTTAATGGTCTGTAATTTCCGTCATGACAGAAATAACAGACACTAAGAGCGGTGTCCCTGATGCGGTCCAGCGTTTCGTCCTGGAGTGGGGAAACCTAGGCGAGCGCTGGGGCGTGAACCGTTCGGTGAGTCAGATTCATGCGCTACTGTACGCATCGAAGCAACCACTCGCGGCGGAAGATATCGCGGATTCCCTGGGGATAGCACGCTCCAATGTGTCGAATTCCCTCCGGGAATTGCAGACATGGAATCTTATCCGACCGGTTCCCGTGCTGGGCGATCGGCGTACCTTTTACCAAGCTGAAACGGATCTATGGACGCTTGTCTCCCGTATCGCAGCAGGTCGCAAGGCTCGCGAACTAGATCCTGCTACGGCCGCGTTGCGCCAATGCGTCGAGATGTGTCGAGACGACAAGAGCGTGGATCCGGTCGTGCAACTGCGGCTTAGAGAGATGCTCGACTTCGTCGAACGCATCAGCCGATGGTACGACCAGATGATTGCGCTGCCTCGATCAACGATTGTGACGCTCATGAAATTAGGCGGCGGAATTGCGCGCTTGCTCGATCGTGGTGGGAAAAAGAGTCGAGATCTTTTGTAGGGCAGAGCGGCGGGCGCGGCGGCAAATTCGCAATTCACCCGTCGCCCCCCGGCTCCCCCCGTGGTTGTGCGCCTATCCAATGCGTCGTTTTCGGCCCGTCACCCAATTGGAAATTTCGTACGGCCTGTTCCTGCAGGCGATCCGCCTTCGTTACGCGCTGGTGCTGGCGCAGATGCTCGAGCCAGGAGTCTGTTCGGAAGGATTCAATGAAGCGGCCCTCTTCGGCGGGATCCTCGAATATACCCCAATCGTATGCTCCATCTCGGCGTCGCGCATCCGAATATTCCGCAAGCGCGCGCAAAAACTCGTCACGAAGCTTCGGATCGATGCGGTATTCGATCGTCACCAGCACCGGTCCTCGATCGGGCTCGATCGTTCGAGTCGTGACCGGATCCGGCCAATGCATCGAAGGTGAAAAGTCGACGTTGACGCCCGTCTGCAGCTTCCAGCGCCACGTGAGTGGAATCGCCATACTCGCGCCGACGGCTGCGGCGACAAGAGCGGTGGGCAACCCAGCGACGGCGGCAATCTCGCCCCACAGCGCGCTCCCGACGGTCAACGCCCCGAACATCACGGTTACATACATTGCCAGGCCTCGACCGCGCACCCACTCGGGCAATGCAACCTGCGCCGAAACATTGAGGGAGGACACCGCGGCGATCCACGACGCGCCCGCAATGAGGCTTGCCGCAACCGCGGTCACTGGGTCATGGGCGAACGCAAATAATGCCGTCGCCGCGGATGTGGCAAGAGTGGCAGCCGCAACCAGCCGATCTGCACCCCATTTCACCCGGAGCTGCCGCAACAGAAACGCGCCGCCGACGGCGGCGGCCCCGATGGCGCCAAGCAATAGTCCGTAGAGGCCGGGGCCCCCGGCGATCTGATGGCGTGCGACCAGCGGCAGCAGCGCCCAATATGCGCTCGCAAACACGAAGAAGCCGGTTGCCCGGATCAGCGTCGCGCTAAGATGGGCATTGTATCGCGCATGCCGAAAACCTGTGCGAATGGCGCTGCCGAGGGGCTCGGGCGGCAGGCGCGTGCCAATGGTTCTCGCAGGGCGCCACCATACGAGGGCCGCAATTACCCCGATGTTGCTGAATGCATTGAGCCAAAACGGCGCGGCAATGCCGAACGCTCCGACGATGATGCCGCCGAGCGCCGGACCGACGGCGCGGCTGACGTTGATGCCCACACTGTTCGCAGCAACGGCGGCAGGCAGCTCCGGCTTCGGTACCAGCCGTGTCACCACCGCTTGCCATGCCGGATACGTGATGGCGGAACCCACAGTCACAATGAAACTGAATAACAGGAGCCCGATCGGCGTGACGAGATGAAGCCATACGAGCGCGGCGAACGCTGTCGAGGTGATCGTGACCGCGACTTCGCCGCAGATCAAGAATCGGCGCTGATCCACGATGTCCATGAGTGCACCGGCCGGAATCGCAAATAGAAACATTGGCAGGCTGTTGGCAACCTGCACCATCGAGACGGTGAGCGGGTTGGGGTCAAGGTTTGTCATGAGCCAGCCAGAAGCCACGTTGTACATCCAGCCACCGATGTTCGAGACTACGGTCGCGGTCCAGATCACCGTGAATGTCCGATGGCGAAATGGAGCCCATGCCGCGGTAGCGGCTGCCGGCTGCGGCAGGCTAGTGGGAGGATCTTTCGGTATGGGCGCGCTCATCTCGGTCACCCGAGGCCGATTGGAGCCCAATGCTAACCCGGAAAAGGCGAGCACTGTTGCATTCTTGATCCACTCTCATCCTCGGAAAATGATGCCTCGGTGTTCCGCGAGCTCTCGAAGCGAGGCGGGTTTACCGCAGCCTTTGAGATAATCGGCCGACGCTACCAACACGCGTCTGCTGGCGGAGAGACGCTTGACGATGATTCGGTCATCGTTCACCGGTCCGTGGGATGGTGGATGAGTTGCGGTTTGTCGCGAGCAATGTCAGTGGCGCGATCGTTCCTGACTCAGGTCACTGGATCATGGAAGAGAATCCGAAAGCAACCGTCAAAATCGTCACGGACTTTCTCGCCAAATGAAAGTGCGTGTCATTCTAGCATCGCTATTGTTCGCGGCTGCCTGTGCCGCACCTGACCCGGTGCTTGATCACTTCGAGAGAGGGCGGATGAAGATTGGGATTCGAATTCACCCACCGCCGATAGTTACTTGCCGGTCGAAGCGCCGCGACTCACCGATGATCCAGTCGCGGAACGCAGCCCCGAGCGGCTTGTCGAGCGCCGCCCCGCTCCAGGCGAGAAAATGAGATTCCGCCAGCGGTAATTCGGGTGGAAGCACGCGCACCAAGGTCCCGAGGGCCAGTGCGCTGGCGGCCAGGGAATGCTGCACCAAGGCGAAGCCCTGGCTTTCCACGGCCGCATCCACGGCTGCGCTCGGCAGCGAGAAAACGAGGTCCCGGTGCAGTTCGCCGGCATCGACCCCGGCGGCGGAGAACCAATCGTGCCAGGATGGAAGCGCGACGTACTCGTTGCCCCAGTCGACCCACAATAGAGGCCATCGCGATAATTCCCTCGGTCCGGCGATGTTTCCTACCCTCGCGAGCAGCGCAGGACTCGCAACCGCCAGCACGTGATCCGAAAAGAGCCGCGTGTAGCGGGTGTGGTGACGATAGCGGTTGCCGTAGGAGATTCGAAAGTCTGCCTCACCGTCGTCGAGCCGTGGTTCCGGGTGAACCCCTGCGAGCATGGCGGTGGCAGCCGGATGCAGCGCCTTCCAGCCGAACATCAGAGGCCCGAGCCACTTCGTGGCGAGAGAAGGATAGGTGCTGATGACCAGGTGATTCGAGCAGCTCCCGCGTTCGAGGTCTTCCAGCGCCTTGGCGAGTTCCGCGAATCCGAGCGTCAAGCGGGGTAAATAGGATTTTCCCCAAACCGTCAGCTCGATTCCTCGCCCGCTGCGCTCCACAAGCCGGCGCTTCAGATGCTTTTCGAGAGTGTGAACGTGTTGAGTGATCGCGCCGGACGTGACTCCGAGCTCCATCGCCGCGAGATTCACGCTGCCGGTGCGTCCCACCGCCTCGAAGGCGCGAATGGCGGCAAGCGGAGGACCTTTCATAGTCGGGCTTTGGACATCGGTGTTCGTTCCGAGCGTGAATTTAGCAGGACTAAAGCATATCGCAGCGAAAGGCTGATGATCTCCCAAAAACTAAACACTAGACTCGGTTCGAGCTTGGTGGGGACGCTTTGCACCCCATCTTCCGACCTCGACCGGTCTCCAACGTTCTGCGCAAGTGCCTGAAAACCATAGTAAGAAGGGATGGAAACATGCATCAGTATTCACGGCTTTCCTGTGCGATAGCCGCGACCTTGGCCACGCATACCGCCGCCGCCGCTGCCCCGTCCGAGCAACCGGCTGCGTCGGGCGGTGAAATACCCGAGGTCGTGGTGACTGCCACGCGCCGTTCGGAGAATCTGCAGGACGTCCCCATTGCCATCACGGCGCTCACCGGCGAAACCCTGGCACAGCTCAACGTGCAAACCTTCGACGACATCGTGAAATACCTGCCAAACGTCAGCACGGCCAGCAAGGGGCCGGGCATCAACGAAATCTACATGCGCGGACTGTCGACCACGCAGGGAGGCGCCCAAGGCGGAGGCGGCATCAATAGCTTCCCCAATGTCGCGGTATATTTGGACGATCAATCGGCTCAGCTACCGAGCCGCAACCTCGACGTCTATGCCGCGGACATCGAACGGATCGAAGTGCTGGAGGGTCCGCAGGGTACGCTGTATGGGGCCGGTGCCCAAGCCGGAGCCATTCGCTATATCACCAACAAGCCGAAGATCAACAAGACTGAAGCGGGTTTCAATACAAGCTACTCCACCACGGCGCATGGCGACCCGAGTAGCAGCGTGGTCGGTTACCTCAATGTGCCGGTGATTCCCGACACGCTTGCGCTACGCGCAGTCGTCTATGACGATTCCCGCGGCGGTTACATTCACAACATCCCCGGAACATTTGCCAGGTCGGGCACAGACATCGGAATCGTGGATTATTTCGGCGGCGTCGTGCCGGCGGGCAGTCCCACATTGTCGAACGCCGGAGTGGTAAACAATGCCTATAACCCTACCACTTACACAGGCATTCGAGTCTCGGGACTGGCTCAGTTCAACGAGGAATGGAACCTGCTCTTGCAGCAGAGCTACCAAAGTCTCGAAGCCGACGGGTCGTTCGCCTATGCGCCCGCGCTGGGCGACTTGAATGTCCAGGAATACAATCCTTCGAGCAACAAGGATAGGTTCGAGGATACGGCATGGACCCTGAGCGGTCGCATCGCAGCGCTGAAGCTGGTCTATACAGGCGGTTTCTTGAATCGCAAGGTCGATGAGGTACAGGACTACACGGCCTACGCGCGCGGGGTCTTTGCCGCTTACTACCAGTGCAACGGGCCTGGAGTCTTCGGAACGGGAGCGACGAATGTCTGTTATTCGCCGAGCGCCGTGTGGAGGGACAGCGAACAAAATACCCACCAGACGCATGAGCTGCGCCTCAGCACGCCGGATGATTGGCGCGCGCGGGGGATTTTTGGTCTGTTCTGGGAGGACTACAAAATCAAGGACAACACCAATTGGTTCTACGGCAATGCTGAGGCCGGCTTTCTGGGCAGTTCTCCGTTACCAGACACGACGCAAATCGATCGGTCGGTCCGTCCCGGCGGCGATACCTTCTTCGACGACATCACGCGTGGTTACAAGCAAAAGGCGGCGTTCGGCGAATTCAGCTATGAGATTCTTCCGAAGCAATTGACGGTGTCGATCGGCACGCGCCTCTACAGCATCGACACCTATGAATTGGGATCCGCCAATTTTGGATACGGCTGTCGTTTCGTGCCTCGGGGCGAATGCCATATCGGCGTCAACCTCGACGCCGCCGATCTCAGTAAAACTTACTCGGGCCACAAGAACAAATTCAATCTCAGTTGGAACGTGACTGACGATGGTTTGGTTTATGCCACGTACTCCGAAGGCTTTCGGCCCGGCGGCTTCAACCGCGGCCAGGACATCGTGCCGACCAGTTCACCGCTGTACGGGAAATTCACGATACCGGTCTATTATTCGCCGGATACGCTCAAGAATAAGGAAATAGGATGGAAAACCACCTGGTGGGGTCATCATTTACAGGTCAACGGCGCAATCTATCAGGAAGATTGGCTCAACGTGCAATTAGGCATCTTCGACCCCGGTTTGTATGGCAACCAGATCTTCACCGCCAATGGTCCAGACTACCGGGTCCGCGGGGTCGAAGGCGACGTCATTTTCAAGCCGGCCGATCAACTGACGCTGACTTCGACTTTTGCGTGGAACTCGAGTTCGCAGCAAAATGCCCCGTCGCTCGTAGGAAGCAATGGCGTGCCGCTCTCGATTTTCCCGACGGCAGGCCTCGGCAGTACACTGGCACAGAGTCCGCCTTTCGAGGGCACGTTGCGCGCTCGCTATGAGTTCACGATGCACGAGTATGGAGGTTTTTGGCAACTCGGAGCGCAGCATACCGCGCACTCCTACGCGTCGGTGATCACGGTCGGCACCTTTGAGTCGCCGCGGCAGAATCAGGAGGCCTATACGACTTATGACGGATCGCTGGGGGTTGGAAAGGACGCCTGGAGCGCCGAGCTCTTTGGCGACAATCTCACGGACACGCGCGCGCAGTTGTACGTCAACGACGGATTTACACCCGTGCATCTGGTCACGCCGAATCGGCCGCGGACGATCGGCATTCGGTTTGGCTATAAGTTGTGAGTTCGAACCGGAGTAACATGCTGCACCTATTCGATGGTCAACGGTTGTCGATCGCGCGAATCGCGGAGCTGTCGCGATCGGCCGGTGTGGTGGACTTGTCGCCGCGGGCCTGGGAGCGCGTCACCGCATCGCGCGCGATCGTCGAGCGGCACATCGCGGCCGGGGCCACCATTTACGGCACCAATACCGGGATCGGTTCACAGAAGGACGTGGAAGTCGCCGAAAAGGATCTCGCGGATTTCAGCAATCGGATGATCGTGAGCGAGGCGACCGATTTTCCCGGTCCGCCGATTCCCGATCCCGCGGTGCGCGCCGCGCTGGTGGTCTTGATTCACATGATTGCCGCCGGCCGCACCGGCATGCGGCCGACGCTCGTGCAGCGATTGCTGCAACTCTATGCCGCTCCGCGCATGCCCACCGTGCGTGCCGATACGGCCTTCGGCACGGCCGATCTCACGCCGCTTTCGCAGCTCAGCGTCGCGTTGCTCGGCAAGTCTCTGGACGACCGTGCGCCGGTGTTGCCCACACCTTTCGATCTCGCTCCCAAGGAATCGGTGTCGTTGATCGACAACAACAGCTTCGCCTTGGGGGATGGCGCCCTGGTGCTGTCCCAAGTCGAGCGCCTGCTGGCCGCATTCGACCTAGCAGCCGCCACGGCACTGGAAGGCTTTCGAGGCGGCCTGCGCGCACAGGCAGAACAGGCCGCAGGCGGCTACCGCGGCGAGGGCCAGGCACGCTCCCGGAGAAATCTGCTGGGACTGCTGCAGGGCAGCCGCCTTCACGACGCCTCCGAGGCGCGCTTTCTCCAGGATCCTTTGAGTTTTCGCAGCATCACGCAAATACACGGTGCCGCCTACGAAACGTGGTATTGGTCGAAGACTCAATTCGAGGCCGAGATCAATTCTTCCGCGGACAATCCGCTGGTCGATCTCGAATCCGGCGAGCTCTTTACGTCGTCCAGCATGGTCTCGCTGCTGCCCGCGCTCTCGATGGATGCGTTGCGTCAGGCGCTGGCCAAGGTGTCCATCCAGAGCATGGAGCGCGCGCTGAAGTTGCAATCACCGCCCTTCACGGGACTGCCGGTCGGATTGGCCGAAGACGGGGCCGCCGACGGCGGAGTTTTGTCCATCAATCTCAACTATATCGGCTCCGCGCGAATGGGATCGCTGCTGGCGGCGGCGGCACCTGTATTCCTGCACTATGTGGGTCATACCGCAGACGGCGTGGAGGACGTCACCAGCCTTTTGCCGCTGTCAGTGAGTCAGACCAAGATAGTCATCGACCGGGCCTGGGAAGCCGCTGCTCTCGAAATGGCGATCGCGGTCTGGGCCATGGCGCGCCGCCGTCTCGCGCCCGCGCACTTGGGCGAGGGACCTCGCCGGGTGTACGAACTTCTGCTGCCGCTGCTGCACATCGGCGAGGAAGGCAAAAGAATCTTCAACATGCGGCACATCATCGGCGCGATCCGGGACGGAGAATTTCTGGAAAGATGCCTTGCGATCGTGCCCGCGAATTAGCGAGAGTGCCCATGGACCTGAGGCCAGAGACAAATGGACCGACTGTGCGGAGGCTGCGCGCGGAACTCGCCGAACTGCGGCAGGTTCCGCGTGAGCAGGCGCGAGGCCTGTCCGCCGGATTCTATACGTCTCATGAATATAATGCGTTCGAACGCGAGACGCTGTTTCGCACCGAGTGGATCTGCCTGGGTCATGTGGGTTCGATTCCGGCCATCGGCGACTACTTCACGACCGAACTGGTCGGCGAGCAGTTGCTGGTCGTCCGGGAATCGCCGGGCTCGGTCAAGGTGCTGTCCAACGTCTGCCGCCATCGGGGCAGTCCCGTCGCGCAGGGTGCCGGTCACGCGGTGCGATTCGTGTGCGGATATCACGGCTGGACTTACGCGCTCGATGGCCGGCTGCTCGCTGCGCCGCTGATCCAGGAGGGCCCGCACTTCGCGAAGGCCGGATGCCGACTGCCGCAGTTCGCAAGTGAGATTTGGCAGGGCTACATCTTTGTCAACCTGGACGGCCAGGCGAGCCCGCTCGTCCCCTCGCTGTCCCCAACCGATCCGCTGGTCAAGAACTATCATCCCGCGGAACAGCACTTTCTGTTCGAAACACAGGAAGTATGGAATACAAATTGGAAATGTTTGGTCGAAAACTTCATGGAGGGCTACCACCTGAGTCCTCTACATCTCAAAACCCTGCATCCGGTAACGCCGACGAATTTGTGCGAGAAGCTGCCCGACGGCGATGCATTCACCGGCTACCGCGCGAACTTCCATCCGGATTGCCCCGAGCGGGGACCTTATCACGCGGACCTGACGTCGCAGGAGCGCCGCTCCGACGTGTTTTACTGCGTGTATCCGAGTTTCGTTGTGGGATTCTGTCCGCACTTCACGCTGTACATGTGCATACGCCCATTATCGGCGGACAGCGTCGGCATCCGCTGGGGCGTGACCGGGATTCCGGCAGATCCAAAATCTCCCGAGGTCGAGAGCTACGTGCGGTTCTGCAAGGAATTTTGTGCTGAGGACCGCGCGCAGCTCGAGCGGCTACAACTGGGCTTGCACAGTGGCTCCTATGTCCCCGGTCCCCTCGGTCCCGATCACGTCGAGGGAACCGTTTGGGACATCATCCAATACATGGCGCGGCGACTCGGGCAAACCGACTCCGCCGGGATCTGTCATACCGATTCACGGAGCTAACGATGTTCTTGCGCGATGCGTGGTATGTGGCTGCCCTCGACGGCGAACTACGGGAAGCCCTCTTGCCGATCAAGATGCTGGATGAGCACATTGTGCTCTACCGAAAATCGAGCGGCGAACCCGCGGCCCTCGAGGACGCTTGCGTCCACCGCAAACTCCCCCTGTCCATGGGACGTATCCGTGGCGACACCGTGGAATGCGCGTACCATGGCATGACCTATGACGCCGCCGGGCAGTGCGTGCGCATCCCCTGCATGGACCGGATTCCGAACGGAGCCCGCGTCCGCAGTTACCCGGTCGTCTCGCGCTACGGTCTGCTCTGGGTGTGGATGGGTGATCCCGCTGGCGCCGATCCGGGCGGCATTTTCGGCGTCGAACATTATAGCGATCCCGCGTGGGGCATCACGCGCGGAGACGCGATGACCATCGATTGCAATTACCTCTACATGACGGACAATTTGCTGGACCCTTCGCATGTCGCATGGGTACATCCGGGGTCCTTCGGCAATGCGGCTTGCGAATCGACGCCGGTCGAGGTCAAGGCGACCGAGTCCGGCGTGACCGCCTATCGATGGATGCGCGGCGTCGAAGTGGCGCCGCTTTACGTTCCCTTCGTCCAGTTCTCCGGGCTCTGCGACCGATTACAGCATTACGAGGTCCGCTACCCGAGTCATGCGCTCATCAAGGCCGTGTTCGTTCCCGCAGGCGCCGGCGATCGGGACGCCGAACGCCGTGAGTCCGCGTTCATCATGGACTCATACAATTTTCTGACGCCGGTCGATGCGGGCCACACGCGCTATTACTGGTTTCAGATGCGCAACGCATTTCCGAACGACGCGGCCATCTCGCGCTTGATGGCCGACGGCGTGCGCGGCGCGTTCGAGGAGGATCGAGTCATTCTCAATGCAATCCAGCAGGGTTTTGCGAACACCCGGACGCCGCACATCGACATCGCCATCGATTCAGCGCCGCTGCGCTTCCGCCGGCGATTGCGGCAGCTCATCGAAGGTCAGCGGCCCTTGAATGCTCGGCAGGGCTCGCCCGGCTAGTGGCGCCGTCCGATCGAATTCCGACGGTAACGCGGCGTGTGCCCATCCGCTGGCGGATCTTCGGCTTTCTGTTCGCGATCGGATTTCTCGAATACCTGCAGCAGCGCGGCCTCACCATCGCCGCCGAACGCTTGATGCCGGAATTGCATTTCACCCAGCTGCAGATCGGCTGGATAGAACAAGCCTTCGTCATCGGCTACGCGTTGTTCACGTTCCTGGGAAGTATCTTTTGTCAGCGGTGGGGCGCGCGCTGGAGCTTCCTCGGCATCGGCCTGGTGTCGGTGGTCAGCATCGCCGCCACCGCCGTCGCGCCCGAAGTATTGACGGGCAGCGCCTTGTTCGTCGTGCTGTTTGCCATGCAGTTTCTCTTGGGAGCGGGGCAGGGCCCAACGTTCCCGGTCTCCACCGGAGTCTTTGAGACTTGGTTTCCCGCGCGCCACTGGGCGCTGGTCCAGGGACTGCAGACCATGGGCCTAGGTCTTGGCGGCGCCCTGGCGCCGCCGTTCATCGCGGCGCTCATGACGACTATCGGTTGGCAGAAGGCGCTATGGTGGACGGCGTTGCCTGCCATTCCGTTGTTCCTGTGGTGGGGATGGTATGGCCGCAATAATCCACGTGAGCACCGGAGCGTGTCGGCGCGGGAACTGGCTGAGGTGCCGCAGGCGGCCGTCGAACCGACCAAGGGCCGCGTGACGCTCGCCGATATGGCGCGCATTCTGCGCGACCGGCATGTTCTGATGCTCGCCGCCGCCTATTTCACCATGAACTATGTCTACTATCTGCTTGGCAATTGGTGCTTTCTGTACCTCATCCAGCAGCGCCATTTCTCGGTGCTCGATAGCGGCTGGTTGGCGATGGCGCCCCCCATCGCGGCGGGTATCGGTGCCGGCGTCGGCGGTGTGCTCGCCAGCACCCTATTTACGCGCATGGGCTGCCGGCGCGGATTGCAGCTGATGCCTGTGGTCGCTCTGCCGGTCGCAGGACTGCTGCTGCTCCTCGCAGTGCATGCCGCCGGCGCGCTCATCGCGGTTGGTCTGCTCACTCTTTGCTACTTTGCCGTGGAACTGACCGAAGGTTCTTTTTGGGCCACCGCCATGACCCTTGGGCGTGACAACACGATGGTGGTCGGCGGTGTCCTGAACCTGGGCGGGAGCCTCGGCGGCGTGGTCGGGATTCCGATCGTGGCCTATCTGTCCGGGCACGGTGCGTGGAACGCTGCTTTCGTGCTCGGCGCCTGCTTGGCTCTGGTCAGCGCGATCATCTGGGCTTTCATCGACCCGAGCCACAGCGTCCGCAAGGAATGCATCGAGCCTGTCGGTGGCGATCGCGAAATAATCGAGTGCCGATCGCAGAAGGCGAAGCCGGTAGTGCGTGCGTCGGTCTGAACCTGCTGCTGTCCTGCGCGCCGCGATATAGAACGTCGAGACTTCGTCGCTACCGTCGTGAAGGTTCTCGAGCGGATTGAAAAGCGCCAAATCGGAAGCTGTTTAGCGCCCTTCTCCTACATGCTCCGCCCCCTTGACTGCGGCTTACTGCGCGCAGCGGGCGACCGCTGTGCTTGATTCCATCGACGATTGAATCATCAACATTAACTGGAGAATTTTATGGCAGGCAAAAACACAGCAGTTTTTGGCATTTACACATCAGTAGAACATGCGGAGCGAGCCGTCGACACGCTGATCGCGGCTGGATTCGCAAACTCCGCGATTTCCGTGCTGACCCCCGATACCAGCAGTACCCACGATTTTGCACACCACAAGGACACCAAGGCGCCGGAGGGTACGACTGCCGGGGTCACGACGGGCGGTGTCATCGGCGGCACGCTGGGCGTTTTGGCGGGTGTAGGTGCGCTTGCCATCCCGGGTGTTGGGCCTTTCATCGCTGCTGGACCGATCATGGCGGGGCTCGCCGGCTTGGGCATCGGGGGAGCGGTCGGCGGACTCGTCGGGGCGCTCGTCGGGATGGGAATTCCCGAATACGAAGCGAAGCGTTACGAGGGCCATGTAAAGGATGGCGGGACCTTGTTATCTGTGCACTGCGACACCTCCGATCAAGTCTCGCGGGCGAAGGACATGCTCAAATCAACAGGCGCGACGGACATCTCCTCGACGGGAGAAAGCGCGGCAGCAACCGGAACCCAAGGCAGGGTGAGCATATGAACGCTAAAGTTTTTTGCGCCATCATAGTCAATGCGGCCGCGCTCATTGCGCTGCAATCGGCGGGCGCGCAGGCCGTACCGCCTGCCGATAACACGAAGAGCAACCAAACCGACCAGTCCAACAGGGAAGCTACTGCGGACGCACAGAAGGAGAATGAGACCGATCGCGGGCTGGTGCAACGCATACGCAAGAGCCTAATGGCGGACAAGGATCTGTCGACCTACGCACACAATGTGAAAATTGTGGCAATAGGCGGGCGGGTCACATTGAACGGCGTGGTGCGAAGCGACGAGGAAAAAAGAAAGGTCGCGGGATTGGCCGAAGAGGTGGCGGGCAAGCAGAATGTGGTCAATGATTTGAAGGTCGCGCCGAAATCGTAACTAATAGCGGTGGGCGCAGAATCTCTGCCCCATCGCGTTCTTAGGAAGCTATGACAACTCGAAGCACAGGCAAGTCGCATTCAGTCGCGGTAAAATCCATGGAGCTTGCAATGGCGGTGCCTCAGGTAGTTGCGCACCGGGTCACACGGATGGCTCTCGCCGGGCCGAATCCCTCTGATCGCGACCGCAGGGAATTCCAAAGGATGATCGAAGAAAAGCAGGCGGCTTTTGCCCAAGCCTGGGGCGACATGGCCATGCAGGCCTTTCGCGCAAATCAAGCCCTCACGGCATCCGTGATTCATTTCTTCTTCACGCCATTTTCCCACAACAACCCCTCCGCGGCATCAGTTGTGGCGCAAGTTCAGAAGGCCGCCATTGGTGTGTTGGATAAAGGACTAGCCCCTGTTCACCGTAAAGCCGTTTCGAACGCCAGGCGGCTTGCAAGAACTAAGCGTCGCTAACCGGCAGCAACTTGGCCCCAACGTGCCAGAGGACCGCGAAATGCATGGTTCCGGCCCGCGCTTAAGGGGGCGGGACAAAGATGGCGCGACCTTTGGCGGACTTTTTGTAGATGCCCAGCGACCCACCCACGCCCACGCCAACCGCAGAGTGGCCGGAATAAGAATCAGATCCGACGCCGGCCCCCAACGAACCCGTCTCGCGATCCGACACGTCGCCTAAAATGACGCCATTGGCACCGAGCTGCGCTGCCTGCGCTTTTAAGCGCTCGATGACTTTGTCGATGGACTTCTGACCACCGGGCCCGAATGCACTCTTACTAGAGGCATCAAGTAAGGCGATTTCCTCAAAGTTTGGCGGCGGCGTCGAATAGATTTTCACATCGGCTGGAGAGATCGGCGCTCGCGCGGTGCCGGTCAAGATATGAGAGGACGGTGCACACGCGGCCAGGAGCATGGTGCTTAGAAGCCCAGTAGCGATTCGCATAATCATTCCCTCCCAACGAATACGCTGTATTCTCCGCCATCTTAAGCCGCTTTCGGATGTAAAAGGACCTTTGTCCACCCTTCGTCCCGGTCGTCGAAATGCTTGTAAGCCTCTGGAGCCTCATCGAGTGATAACTCGTGGGACACGATTAATGAGGGAGCGACCTTCCCATGATGAATCAAGTTCATGAGTCTGCGGTTGTATGCCTTGACATTGCATTGGCCCGTACCCATTTTTTGCCCTTTAAACCAAAATTTGCCAAAGTCGAACGCGAGCTGTCCGACCTTCGCGAGCTTGTCATGCGCGTGCGGATCTTGCGGAACGAAAACGCCGATAATGCCGAGGGTTCCGGTCGCTTTCACTGCATCACATAGTCCCTCTCTCTTTCGGATGCGTCCTCGGGCAGTTTCAAACAATTGAAATCTGCATAGGGCACACGAAGAAATTCCGCCTGCCCTCCAGAATACGGCCCCATTCCAGCAAACCCGTAGGCTGCGCCGGCCATTCCAGGCATGACCGAGGGATCCGCGCACGTGAGACAATAACCCGTCAATCCGCGCTCACAATTCGCGCAGAATCCACAACCAATATTGAAGGGCAGAACTACCTTGTCTCCCTTCTTGATTGTATCGACAGCTTTGCCGACCTCGACGACAATGCCGAGGTTTTCATGGCCCAGAATTTTTCCCTTCTTGACATCTGTTCGGCCC
Source organism: uncultured Gammaproteobacteria bacterium (assembly GCA_963799885.1). Classification (GTDB taxonomy): domain Bacteria; phylum Pseudomonadota; class Gammaproteobacteria; order Steroidobacterales; family Steroidobacteraceae; genus Bog-1198. The sequence continues at coordinate 181,765 of CAWCYX010000018.1, forward strand.
TCATACATGTGGAGGTCCGAGCCGCAGATGTTGGTTGTGGTCAGTTCGATCAAGACGTCGGTCAATTTTTCAATCTTGGCGTCAGGAACCTTGTCGACAGAAACCTTCTTTGGGCCATGATAAACGAGAGCTTTCATAGGAAATCCTTGGCGGATGATGGGACGGGCGGCGAATGCAGGGAGTGAGCCTAAGGAATTTTTGAAGAGGCCGGTGTCGCCGGCTGACCATCAGTCCGCGTGGGATATGTCCTAAGGCTTTTTAATGAAGCGGAGAAAGCTTTGCCGCGCCACTGGGCGCTAATGGGTCTCCCGCACAGTCACACCCACCAACAAAATCATTGAGCGGCCGGTCATTCCATACTTATCTTGGGCTTTACCCCGGTACTCGGGCGGGCTGCCCGGGATGTTGGTGTCGAGTTCCAGCATCCACTCCGTTCCGCCTTCGAAAGGGGGCAACGTAAATTCGACGAGGTCGTGATGTCCATTGAGTACCAAGAGCATCGCCGCCTCAGTTCCACGCTGACGGACACCTGTGGGCCGGGCGCGACCGTCAATCAGCATTCCAAAGCATCGCATGGCCGAGTCAGCCCAATCCATGCTCTGCATTTCCGCGCCGCTGGCGTTGATCCAGGCGACGTCTTTGATGCCAAGTTCCGAATCGAGTTGGCCAGTGAGAAAGAGATTTCGCCGTAGTACCGGGTATTTGTGCCGAAACGCGCAAAGCTTTTGTACGAACCCGATCATTGATCGCTCTTTCTCGGCGAGCGCCCAATCGAGCCAACTGATCTCATTGTCCTGGGCATACGCGTTGTTGTTGCCACCTTGCGTCCGCCGAAATTCGTCGCCGGCCAAAATCATCGGCGTCCCTTGCGACAAGAGCAACGTTGCCAGCAAGTTGCGAATTTGGCGCTCGCGAAGCGCGTTGACGGTAGCATCATCGGTCTGACCTTCGACGCCGCAATTCCATGACCGGTTGTCGCTGCTGCCGTCACGATTCTCCTCGCCGTTGGCCTCGTTGTGTTTATCGTTGTACGTCACGAGGTCATTCAACGTAAATCCATCATGCGCGGTCACGAAGTTCACACACGCCCAGGGTCGGCGTCCCAGGCGGTTGAATACGTCGCTGGAGGCACACAGGCGCTGGGCGAGATCACTCGCTGCCGAGTTGCCCTTCCAGAAATCGCGGACAGTGTCGCGAAACCGGTCGTTCCACTCAGCCCACCCCGGTGGAAACTCGCCCACCTGATATCCCCCCGGGCCGCAATCCCAGGGCTCCGCGATGAGTTTAACGGTGCGCAAGACCGGGTCTTGACTGCACGCCTTCAGAAAGCCGCTTTCGTTATCGAAGCCGTCCGGCTCGCGCGCCAGGATGGTTCCCAGATCAAATCTAAAGCCATCAACGTGAAGTTCATTTACCCAGTATCGCAAACTGTCAGTTACCATCTGGATGACGTTGGGGTGTGAGAGATTGAGCGTATTGCCGGTGCCGGTATCGTTGACGTAGAAACGCTTATTGCCGGGAAGCAGGCGGTAGTATGACGCGTTGTCGATGCCCTTGAACGACAGGGTAGGACCGCGCTCGTTTCCTTCGGCGGTATGGTTGTAGACGACATCCAGAATGACTTCGAGTCCGGCGTCGTGGAAGCACGCCACCATCTCTTTGAATTCTCGCAACGTCTGGTCCGCTGCGGACGCGTAGCGCGTGTCGGGAGCGAAAAAGCCGATGCTGTTATAACCCCAATAATTGGTAAGCCCCTTCTCGAGCAAGTGGCTGTCATTGATGAAGGCGTGGATCGGGAGGAGCTCGACGGAAGTTACCCCTAGACTTTTGATGTACTCGATGACGGGCTTGCTCGCAAGTCCGGCGTAGGTGCCGCGCAGGTGCTCCGGTACTGCGGGATGTTTCTTGGTAAATCCCTTTACGTGCAGCTCATACACAATAGTGCGATCCCACGGCACGCCTCGGGAGCGGGGTTGACCTTTCCAGTCGAAATTCGGGTCCACCACCACGCATTTTGGCATAAATGGCGCGCTGTCCCGTTCGTCGAATGTTAGATCCTCTTCTGCCGCGCCGATTGTGTAACCGAAGCACTCCGGGGCCCACTTGAGCTCCCCGATGTGCGCGCGAGCATAGGGGTCGAGCAGTAACTTGTTGGGGTTGAAGCGGTGACCCGCGAGTGGCTCGTAAGGACCAGAAACTCTATAGCCATAGACAGAACCGGGATGAACATCCGGAATGTAGCCATGCCAAATTTGATCGGTATATTCGGGGAGCGCCAGGCGCTCCTCCTCCCGGCGGCCGGCCGAGTCAAACAAACACACTTCAACCTTGGTCGCATGGGCTGAGAAAAGAGTGAAGTTTGTTCCCTTTCCATCCCAAATCGCGCCGTGCGCGGCGGGACTGCCTTCTGTGACTCGACTAAGCGGGCTCTGCTTCACTTATAATCTCCGGGAATCGATCGAACGGGGAATGCGGCGGCGACGGTGGCCGCGTGCGCGGAGGTGATGCCCATCTGATACACCTGTCGGATACCTTGAGCGACATCGCCGGCGGCTTGAATACTGGAACATCGAGTGGCGTGGCGTGGGGGGACAACCTAATCATGCTCGGCTTGTGCTGTGATGCGCACTGCGGGCAGAAAAAATCACTTCCGATGAATTCGGCCTCCAGTATCATTGTTCGGTACTTTTCGCTCAATGCCGGCGGCCTCCCATTTGGCATCGGTATTGCTTGGAGGATTGTCAGGAATGTGGCTTGAGGGAGGGTCGCTCGCCGGAAAGGTTCCCACCACTGACTCCTCGACTTTTGACTCCTCGACTTTCGCACCTAGGGCGCGCGATGTGTCCGCGCTATCTCCTGAAAGTTGTCGTTCAGCATCGTGCCAGTCCACGTCCGAGGTGCCATGCGGGCGTCCCCGTGCCTCCCATAGCTGGTACGCGACTTCGGCGATCGACTTCGATTTTGGATCCACTGAATGTTTCTCCCATCGCCCGACATGAGCGAGAGTCCGCTCGTGGCAGAGTACCCTGACCCAAAGGCCCAGGGGTGCGCTAACACCTGTCAGCCTCGTCCTACCCGTTCTGAAGTGTCGGGAAACTCCGACGAAACAATCCTGCGTGATCCCGCTGCATTCTCATTGAGGGGCGCTACAGTGCGCCGACGTCGGAGCTGCCGCTATAGCCTTGGGTCGAATAAGTACCGAAATGGAGCCACTAATTTGAAAATTAGATTTGGATACGAGCTGGTCTACGTCATGCAACAGCCGTCACCTATGATCCTGATGCTGCATTCGCAGCCAAACCGTGATCAGTACATCGTAAAGCCCGATGTGATGTGCACCTCGCCCGAGGTGCCCCTGTCCAGCTACATCGATTCCTTTGGAAATACCTGCACCCGATTGGAAGCACCTGCCGGATCTCTCCGCCTGACGACGGACGCCATCATGGAGGATTGCGGAACACCCGAGCCCGCGCAATGGGCTGCTCAGGAACACGCGGTGCGCGATCTTCCTGAGCATACTTTGCAGTACCTCCTGGCTAGTCGTTACTGCGAGACGGACTTGCTCATGGCCGATGCGTGGCGCCTGTTTGGGCATGTCGCGCCGGGATGGTCGCGCGTACAGGCCATTTGTGACTTTGTCAATCAACACGTGACGTTCGGCTATCAATTCGCGCGGCCGACCAAGACGGCGTTGGAGACGTACCGGGAGGGACAGGGCGTGTGTCGCGACTTAGCTCACCTCGCGCTTGCCTTTTGCCGCTGCTTGAACATACCCGCACGTTATTGCACCAGCTACTTGGGCGATATTGGAGTTCCCGCGGTCGACGCGCCAATGGATTTTGCGGGATGCATGGAAGTTTATTTGGGCGGTGCTTGGCACATTTTCGACCCGCGCAACAATGCGCGTCGGATTGGTCGGATCATCATCGCCCGCGGCCGCGACGCTGCCGACGTGGCCATCAGCACCGCGTTCGGGGCGCCGTGCTTGCAGTCATTTCGCGTATGGACGGATGAGATCAGCGAGCAGGAACCCAAAAGGATACAACGATGCCCGACGCCGACCTTATCCCCGCTAGAAGAGTTGGTGCGGCTCAGGTGTTCCCTTGGATGAGGGTACATCCTTGTTGCCAATATGCCCGAAACCCTCTTTATCCTTGGTCTTATCCTTTCCTTTGTCCTGTCCCGCTCTCGGCGTCGGCAAATCGTTCGGCCCCTGATCGGGATCGCCGCCGGGTGAGGGAGGCTGATTTTGATCGCTCGGATCTTGCGCTTGCGTTTCCATAAATTCGTCCTTTGCCACAGGGCTGTTCCACAGGATGAGCCAGTCGTCATGTGAGCCTACTCTCAAGTCAATCTTGGTATATCGCGGAAGCGGCGCGGGCACGGGTCAGGCATGTCCTACGCCCCATCCTCTGACTACTTCGCTCCGGGTATGCGGCTCACGTCGGGTTGCGTCAAGGTCCGACGCACGCCTGCTTGATGGGCGCCAGTCGGTCGGCGTAGCTTCGTCCCACCAGCGAGGGCACCACTAGCGAGGGGATCGGTGATTGTCTACAAGCTCAAGGTATTTACATGATTCTTCTAGCCTTCCAAACACGCGCATCCGCGGTTGCGCTGCGCTCAACGGCAGGCGGAAGGCGATTATGACGTTGACGACCGACCTTGCCGCCGCAGACACGCCTTCGCCATCACAATTGATCGCGCACATGGAACAGGTGACGGAGAGCGAAAGACTGAGGCTTGCACGAACATTGCACGATGACCTTGGGGGGAAGCTGGTCGCTGCTCTGATGGATCTTGCTTGGGTGGAGCAGCAGTTGGGCACGCATTCTGATACTGTCAAATTGCGTTTAGTACGTATGCGGGCGGTACTTGGCGCCGCTGTGGATTGGGAACGGCAACTGATCGAACACTTGCGACCCACGCTGCTCGACAACGTCGGCTTTATCGCGGCGCTACGGTGGTACGCGCATAAGATCTGCGACCGATCGGCAATACGCTGCACGCTACAAACGCCCGAGGCCGAGCCGTGCTTTTCAGCGCCCACCGCAACCTCTCTTTACCGAATATCGCAGGAGGTGCTCGATGCCTTGCTCAAGGATCAAGCGGTTGCCACCCTCTCGATACGCGTGAGCGTGAACGGTGATCGAGTGTCGCTTGAGATCAATTCGGACGGCTTGCTGCGGAGTGATGAACTAATGCCCTTAACGGTGTCACGACTACAACATCGGATGGCCGTTTTGGGGGGCCACGGAGAGTTCCGCCATTCTGCGACAACCGGAACGACGTTCATGGCTGAATTGTGTGCGGTGCTGAGAAGCGGCTCCGCCGGTCAGGTGCTCCGCCCGTAAGTGTTTGGTGTGCCGCCGACAAAGACCGAGACCGTACCTGCGGTGTCAACACCAGCTGCGCTGCGACGTGGATGCTTTGCAGTGCAAAGTAATCGGCTATACTCGGTGCCGGCGGCATTAATGGTGCTTGGAAGAAGCGCCTACGTTTAAAGCGGTGCGTTGTGCGTGAAATTTTCATCAGGTTTCCCGTTACGTGTCCTCTGTGCCGTAAGGAGCAGTTGATTGACTTACCGGTAGCCGAAATTGCGGACTCCCTACTTAAGGGTGAAGACGTCTACCTGTCTGCAAGTTGTTGCAGCGTCGTGTGGGTAGCGTCTGAGATCGAAGGCGAACAGATACGGGAGTATCTCGCTGCAATAGCCCGAACCAATAAGTGAGACATGGCGGGTCGCAATGGACTTACGCGGTGCAGATTCCTGAAAACAGGGTTACCGTGCGCCCCCCGACCCATACGCCTCGGCTGTCGTGTTGGATATGAATGCGGCCCGAGCGGCCGACGCGAGTTCCCTGGGCGGCAATGTAGGGAGCCGATGCGCGGCCTGAGGACAGAAGCCATTCCGCAGTCGACGCATTGAGGCTGCCTGTGACCGGATCCTCCCTCACGCCGCCCTGATGGTCCGTGAAAAATGCCCGCAGCTCGAATGCGACGGGGTTTTCCGACGGATGCGGGCCGACCACGCCGATATCGAGACGCGTGGGGTGATCGCGTGCGGGTTCGAGGGCGATTACCTCATCGGCCGACGCGAGAAGCACAACGATCCACCCCGGTCCGTTGTCCGCCCACTGGGCATCGACGATGTGCCCGCGGCTGATTCGCAGAAATGCTGCAATTTCGAGCAGCTTGGATTCATCGACCGATCCGCCGCGGATGATGGGGGGCGCTGCGAATGAAAGCAGCTCGGCGGTGCGCCGAATCGCGACCAGGCCCGCGCCGCACTCCTGCACGATCTCTGAGCCATTTGCAGCCTGGCCGCCGTTGGATAGCCATGCATGGCAACTACCGAGGGTCGGATGTCCGGCAAAGGGCATTTCGCGACCTGGCGTAAAAATGCGCACCCGATAATCGGCTTTGGGCGAAGACGGGCGCAGTAGAAACGCGGTTTCCGACAGGTTCAACCAACGCGTCATGGTCTGCATAGCCGATGCAGTCAAATCATCCGCATCGAACACGACCGCCAATGGATTTCCGCTGAACGCAGCGGTGTTGAATACGTCGACCAGTTGGAACGGTCTGTTCATCACTGATACCGTCGACCTTCGCGTGCCGCTGCAGTCAGCACAGGATCATCGATGCGACGCACGGCATCGTCGACGGCGTCTCTCCAGCATAGAGACACCACAGTCGCAATCTTGAACTCAGCCAGGCTGAACGAGGAGGCGCCGCACGATTCGAGGGCGGCATCGCCGATCCGTCTCAATAGACGGCGCGCAGCGGCGGGGGAGGTCAGCTCCCGGCGTTCATATCGCACTCGGACTTCGGTGGTTTCCGATCCTGTCGCCGCTGCGCGGCCTTCCGTCGATACAATCCCGCCCAACATGAAAGCAACTACGATCCACTTGTTCATCTCGAGTCTCCGCCGTTGTCGATGAAGAGTCATTCTTGTTGACCGGGCTCCGATCCTCCAGATACAGTGCAGTACAATTCTTCCATACTGTACTGGTACTTTGGTGAATACAGTTATGAGTGTACCTGCCGGCGAAGCGACCCGCGTCGAGCAAGTCATGGCGCTGGTCCGAGAGCGCATCGAACGGCGCGTACTCAGTCCGGGCGCCCGGCTCGCGTCGGTGCGCGCCATGGCGGAAGCCACGGGATTTTCCAAATCGACGGTTGTCGAGGCCTATGATCGTCTCGTCGCGGAGCGAGTCATCCGTTCTCGTCCGGGATCGGGCTTCTTCATCGCGGCGCCGCTGGCGCCACTGTCCCTGGCGCAGGTCGGGCCACGCCTTGATCGCGAGATCGATCCATTGTGGATGCTGCGGCAATCCTTGACTTCCGGGATGGCCTCGCTCAAGCCGGGATGCGGCTGGCTGCCGGATGACTGGATGCCCGAAGAACTACTGCGGAAGGGAATGCGATCCATTGCCCGGGTCAGAAAATCATCTGTCACCGGCTATGCGCCACCCTTGGGTACGGAACCCCTGCGCCGCCTCCTGGCACGGCGCCTGGTCGACCAAGGCATCGACGCGGCACCCGATCAGGTGCTTCTGACCGATTCCGGAACGCATGCGATCGATCTCGTCTGCCGCTTCCTCATCGAGCCTGGCGATGTCGTGCTGGTCGATGACCCGAGCTATTTCAATTTTCATGCTTTGCTGCGAGCTCACCGAGCCCGGATCGTCGGCATCCCCTATACCTCGAGCGGCCCAGACATCGCCGCCTTTGCACAGGCACTCACGGAATATCGCCCGCGCATCTACCTGATGAACTCAGCCATCCACAATCCGACCGGTGCGACTCTGTCGGCGGCGACCGCTCACCGCATCATGAAGCTCGCGGATGCGCACGATCTCATCGTGGTCGAAGACGATATTTTCGCCGACTTCGAGACGCAATCGGCACCGCGTCTGGCGGCGTTCGACGGGTTCAACCGGGTGATCCGTGTCGGCAGCTTCTCCAAGTCGGTGTCGAGTTCGATCCGATGCGGCCACATCATCGCGAAACTCGAGTGGATTGCCGAGCTGAGCGATCTGCGCATCGCCACCGGCATGTCGGGAAGCCCGTTGGCCGCGAAGCTTCTGCACCACGCGCTCGCGGACGGCGGCTATCGTCGTCACATGGATCAGGTGCGCACCCGTCTGCAAGAAAAGATGGATCGTACGATCAAACGTCTGAAGGGCATCGGGGTCATACCCTGGATCGAGCCTGCTGCAGGGCTGTTTCTATGGTGCAAGCTGCCTGACGCCATCGATGCCGCCGACGTCGCCCGACGCGCCCTCGCCGATGACGTCCTGTTCGCGCCGGGCAATGTATTCAGCGTTTCGCAATCGGCCGGAAGTTTCATGCGCTTCAACGTCGCGATGATGGAAGATCCCAAAATCTTCCGCGTCCTCCAAAGCGCAATGACCGAATCCGCCCGGCCAGCCGAAGCGCTTGTTCGCCCTGTCTGACACCCTGGCGCAGTCTCTCCCACACGAAGTTAGGCGGATGAGCCGTCGCCCAGTCTGGAGATTCACCGCATAATTTTGCAGCATTCCATCGGGCTCGCCCGGATCACATATACAACGCATCACATGCACAAGGGGAAGACTATGTTTTCATCCAAGGTAGAGGCTCTGAGCGAGAAAGCGCACGATCTCGTAGCGACGGCGACCGACCATGCAAAAGGCGGGATCAGCTCCGGTAGGCAAATTGCAGATGCAACAGTCGATGGTATTTCTGATCGCGTGGACCAAGTGAGGCGCAGTACCGCGCCGGTGGTCAAACGAGCCAAACGTCAAGCCGGAGTATTGCTCGAGCAAGGCGGCGAAATCGTAAGCGATATCTCCGATCGGGCCATCGAAACGGCGACCGACATCTCTAAGAGCTTGGTTTCTTATACAAAGAAAAATCCGGTGACGGCGCTGTTGCTCGCGCTCGGCGCTGGGGCTCTTTTGGTAAGCGCCGTGAGATCCATCCGCTCGCAAAGGTAACTGAACTGAATGGGCATGAATATCGCGCAGGGTCTATAGCTGGTCTACCGAGGCAGTTGACAGTTCTCAAGCGGGGGTTGTTATGAGGGAGCCTGAGATAATGATGCCTGTCAAATGTCCCGAATGCGGGCGAGAATCGCTGTGTAGTCTGATGGTCGCAGCAGCTGCGGATGCGCTTTTGTCGGGAGACGCGATCCAGCTGCGCGCCGGCTGTCATGCGCAGGAATGGAACGCGGATTTGTCGGAACGGCAACGGTTGCGAGAGTATTTGGGCGCCACCACGATACGTGATCGCGCCACCGTCTCAGCGAGCCAGGCAGAGGGGAAGGGTGCGACGCTTGCGACGTCATGGTCCGAATATTCGATTCTTAGACACATAGAAAGCGGAACGAATTCTTAGGTACGCAAGCTTGGCGGCGGCGGCACGCCCCTGCGGATTTCCCGCAAGGAGCTTGACCATCGCGGCTTCGGATTTTGGCGTGAGCGACTCAGTGTCCGCCCATTTGCGTCCAGCGTTCGTCGGTCATCCACGTATATTCGAGATAGTGGCCTAAGAACGGCCGTGCATCGAGGTAGAGGAAGCGGAGCTTTTCGTTTCCGCCCTCCAGCACGACCGGATACGGCTGCGTGGCCACACGCGCGCGGAACTCGTCCCAATCCGCAACGCGCATGCAGATATGGTGGAACTGGAGGCCGTCGCCGGCAGGCAACGCATCGCGGTACACCCGCACGGAGCCTGAAATTGGCTGGATCAGCTCATATTGCAGATCGCCAACCCAGATGAAGGCCAGCTTATTCGTCTGTATGACGGCGCCTTCCGGCGTCGTCACGGGCGTGGATCCTTCGTAGGTAAGTACGCGATCAACCTTCGCCCGCTGCCGGAAAGCCTCCACCCATTTTTCTACGTCGCGCGTCACATAGGCGTTCTGGTAGTGATATCCCTCCAGCATTGCCGTCTCCTTGGTGAGGTACTCCGACGGGCGGAGCATCATGGTACCGCCCCGTGCCTAGGCAATCTTCCCATCGTGTGCGGTTTCGTTCACGAGACGCCAGATAGGCTTGGAATTTGTCATGGGAAGCAATAATATGCATATTAATCCCCATAAGAAGCGAAAAAGTCAAATTTAGAGCGATGTGAAGCGTAATAATACAGGCGTTAGCTCTTTTCAAGTAGCTAAACGATCGGCGAAACCCCTTGACACCGCCTTAGGAGATGCGACGGATGACCTACCAGACCCCTGATATGGCGCTGCTGCCTCGCTATACCGTGATCGCCGGCCGGAAGATGTCGGAGGGTGGGGGGGTGTCTGTACCCCACATTTATCCCGCGACCGGTGAGGTCACGTCCCAGCTGCGTCTTTCCTCGGTGGCCGATTGCGATGCAGCGGTGGCGGCTGCGCGGGGGGCGGCGCCGGGATGGCGCGCGCTGAGCGGTGACAAGCGCCGCGACCTGATGTTCAAGCTCGCCGCGCTGATCGAGCAGAACAGCCGGCAACTCGCTCAGCTCTCGACGATCGAGAACGGCTCGACAATCATGACGACCGGCTATCTCGGTTGGGATGGGGCGCAGAAATTCCGTTACTTCGGCGGCTGGGCGGACAAGATCCAGGGTCGCACCGTGAGCACCTGGGGCGGCCCGGCGCACGACTATGTCGCCTACGAGCCCTATGGTGTGATCGGAGCGATCATTCCGTGGAACGGGCCAATGTTCGCGGCGACGATGGTGGTTGCGCCGGCACTCGCAGCGGGCAACTGCATCGTCGTCAAGGCGCCGGACCTCGCCCCTTATTCGGTGATGCGGCTGGGCGAGCTGTTCATCGAGGCAGGCTTTCCGGAGGGCGTGTTCAACGTCGTCACCGGCGGACCGGACATCGGTGAGGCGATGGTCGCGCATCCCGGCATCGACAAAATCCAGTTCGTCGGCAGCGGCCCGACGGCCAAGAAGGTGCTGCGCAACGCGGCCGAGACGCTGAAGCCTTGCGGGTTGGAGCTCGGCGGCAAGTCGGCGGTGATCGTCTTCGCCGACGCCGATCTTCAGGAAGCGGCCAAGCGCGGCCTGTCCGGCGCGATCAGCGCCAATGGTCAGGGCTGCGTCAATGGCACGCGGCTGCTGGTCGAGCGCCCAATCTACGATCGGTATCTCCAGATGTTGGGCGCGATGGCGGGGCATATCCCGATCGGCGATCCGCTCGAGCAGTCGACCATTCTGGGTCCGGTGATCTCGCAGGCCGCACTGACCCGCATCCTCGGCATCGTCAATACCGCGGTGAAGCAGGACGGCTGCCGTCTTGTCGCAGGCGGCGAGAGGCTCGGCGGCGAGCGCGCTCACGGCTTCTTCCTGCCGATCACCATCGTCGCCGACGTCGACAACCACGCCGGCATCGCCCAGCACGAGGTGTTCGGACCGGTGCTGACGGTGACGCCGTTCGACAGCGAGGAAGAAGCGATCGCGCTCGCCAACGGCACCGCCTATGGCCTCGGCGGCTATATCCACACGCAGAATCTGCGCCGCGCGCATCATGTCGCGAGCCAACTCGACGCCGGCATGATCCATGTCAATGGATCGGGCGAGGGCATGACGCCGTGCGTGCCGTTCGGCGGCATGAAGCAGAGCGGTTATGGCCGGCTCGGCGGCGAGGCGGGGCTGCACGAGTTCCTGCGCGTCAAGAATGTCTGGGTGAACCTGGCCAAGCCGGCAGCTGCGCAGTGACCCTGCGCGAAGAAGACTTACAATGACTTTCTCAGTCGATCAATTTCGTTTGGACGGCAAGGTGGCCATCGTCACCGGCGCGGGTGGACGCGGCAACAGCATCGGGCGTGCCTACGCCCTGGGTCTCGCCAACGCCGGGGCGTCAGTGGTGGTCGCGGACATCAATGGCGAGGGTGCGGCGGTAGTGTCGAACGAGATTGCCACGAGCGGCGGCAAGGCGATCGCCGCGGCTGCCGACATCACGAATCCGGAGTCGGTCGCCGGCATGGTCAAGACCGCGGTCGATGCGTTCGGCGGGATCGACATACTCGTGAACAATGCGGCGTTGATGGCGGAACTGGGCCAGCTCGCTGCCGCGGATATTCCGCTTCAAGAGTGGAACCGGATCATGTCCGTGAATGTCACCGGGGCATTGATCTGCGCGCAGGCGGCCGTCCCCGAGATGCGCAAGCGCGGCGGCGGCCGAATCGTGAATCAGGTCTCAGGCGGCGCGTTTCCTGCGATCTCGATCTACGGCATCAGCAAGCTCGCGCTCGTCGGATTGACGACGACGCTCGCACGCCAGCTCGGACGCGAGCGCATCGCGGTCAACGCGATTGCGCCTGGCAACACCACGAGCGACGCGGGCAAGCTGTTGACGCCCGACGACTCGCCTTTTATCAAGTTCCTCGAGATGAATGTGGCGATGCGCGTGCGCGGCGCACCCGACGAGCTGGTCGGTACTCTGCTGCTGCTCTGTTCGCAGGCGGGGGCCTGGATCACGGGCCAGGTGATCCATGTCGACGGCGGCTGGGTACTGAGACCCTGAGGATCGTGGCGCCAAGGATCAAGCAGTCGACCACCCTTACGCAGCGTCTCGTAAGTGCAACGGTGGACAAGATGCGGGACCTGATCCTGACGCAAGCGCCCGACGCAATGATCGGCTCGCTGCCCGAGCTTGCACAGATCCTTGGTGTCGGCATCGCCACTGTACAGCAAGCGGCGCGTGTGCTCGAACACGAGGGACTTCTCGCTGTTCGCAGGGGTCCGGGCGGCGGCTACTTCGGGCGGCGGCCCGATGCGGCAACGCTCGAGCGGTCGTTGGCGACGTATCTCCGTATCCGGCGAGCCGATGATTATGAAGCACTCGAGATGATGACACTGCTTGACTGCGAGTTAATGCCCGCAGCCGCTCATTGCACGGTGGCGGGACTCCTCGACGGGCTGCGCGGTCTCAAAGACCGCGTTGATCAATGCCTCGGCGCCGAGGAGCGGGTCCTGTTTGAGGACGATTTTCACTCGATATTGTTCAAGATGGTCGATCGACCGCTGATCGAGCTGCTCGCGCAAGTCAGCATGCGCTTCTACCGGAGCCGGCCGATTCCACAGATCTTCGAGGGGGAGGACGGGCTTCGCGCCTGGCGGCAATGGCGCCATCAGATCATCGACGCGATCCTCGCGCAGGATCCGGAACGCGCGCGCTTCGAGGCGGAGCGAAACAGGCGCAGCCTCCTAAAGAGGTTGGAGCGAGCGCGCGGAGTCAGCGAGCATCGGTTTTGCGCCAGCAGTTGAGTGAGGTGCCAATGTCGCAAACCGAAGAAGCCGAGTCCACTACGGAGAGCAATCATCCGCTTAGCCTTAGGATGGCAGCCATTGCCTTTCTGAATCAGAACATCACGGTCGCATGTCTCTGGGGCTCGTTCAGCGTGCTGTTCGGAGCGGTTGAGACGCGCCTGGGAGTTGGCCGTGAGCTGAGTACGCTTGCGGTGCCGGTCGTCAACCTCACGACAGCTGCCTGCGCATCGATTGTCGGGGTGCTCGCGACCAGGCATTCGCTGCGGCTGATCATGCTCGTGGGCACCACTCTCAGCGTCGCCGGCTTCGCCATGCTGGCTCTAACGGCAAGCTATCCGCTGTACCTCATCGCGTTCGGCCTGTTCCTCGGCCCGGGCATGGCCGTCGGCGCCATTCTGCCGGCCACGCTGGTGACGCGATGGTATGTAGTGAACCGAGGCCGAGCGCTCGGGATCGTGTGCGCGCCGAGCGTCATCGTGCTGGTGCCGCTCGTCTCGACCTGGATGCTCCAGTCCCATGGCCTGCCGGCGACCTATGCGATGCTCGCCGCCCTGTCCGCGGTGAGCGTAATCGCCAACCTGTTCATCGTCGATCGTCCACCGGAAACAAGCGGCGCATCGACGGCTGCCGACGCGCATGGTGCCCACGACCCGGCGGCGGTGGGGGCCGTGACCATGCCTCAGCTGCTGCGTTCGCCACGCTTCTGGGCGCTGACGCTCGCCTTCATCGCGTCCGTCACCGGGTCGATTGTCATCACTTCGCATATGGTGCCGATGGTGCGATCCTGGGGCTTTTCGGCCACGCTCGCCGCCACGCTGCTCTCCATCCAATCCTTCGCGGGCATCGCCGGCACGGTTCTGTTCGGCTGGGTGGCCGATCGATTGGGCGGTGCCCTGGCGCTTGCCATCCTGGTATTCGACGCTGCCTTGCTCTGGACGTTGCTGCTGCTGCACCCGCCTTTTGCAGCGACGGCCGTAATTGTCGGGCTGATTGGCGTGCACGGCGCTGGTGTTATTCCCGTGCTCAGCGTGGCGCTGTCGGAAGGCTTTGGTCGCGAGAACTTCAGCCGCGCCTACGGGCTGGTCAACCTGATCAATCTGCCCTTTTCGGTGGTTAGCGTGCCGGCCGCGTCGATGGTTTATGCGCGCACCGGCTCCTATGCCGGTGCGATCGTGGGTCAAGTTGCCTTCCTCGCGCTAGCGAGCCTGCTGGTACTGTCCGCCCGGCGCGGGCGTGCTTAGGTTTAGCACGCGCCGGCGCGCCATTCATACCGCGGCGCTACCGAGCGAAATAGGCCGGGTGATCGAGATCGGCAATGAGTCCAGGCTGCTCAGGTTTCCAATCGAGCAGCGCTCGTGTCCGCTCACTCGATGTCGGGGCGTCGATGCCTGCGAACATCGCGAACCAGCCGAAGTGGGCGGCCGCCTCTTCGGGCGACTTCGAGACCACTGGAATGTTCAGGCGGCGGCCGATCACCTCGGCGATCTCCTTGAACGGCACGCCATCTTCGGCGATGGCATGGAACGGACCACCGGCCGCGCCGCGCTCCAGCGCGAGCCGATAGATGCGGGCGGCGTCGAGCCGGTGCACGGCCGGCCAGCGATTGAGCCCATCACCAATATAGACGGACACGCCCTTCTCGCGCGCGAACCCGATCAGGTGCGGCACGAAGCCGTGATCGCCGTGGCCATGCACTGACGGGGCGAGCCGGATGGTCGATGCCCGTACGCCGCGTTCCACGAGCCCCGCCGTCGCCGCCTCCGATTTGCGGGGATAGGAGGGAGAGTCGAACGGTGGCACATCCTCCTCGGTCGCCATGCGGCCAGGGGCGAGGAGCGCAACACCGGAGGTCACGAGCAGCGGGCGGTCGGAGCCTTCGAGCACGGCGCCGATCGCCTCGATGGCGCGCCGATCTTCGGCGCAGTTCTCCGCGAATTTCGAGAAGTCGTGATTGAAGGCAGTGTGGATCACGCCATCCGATTGGGCGCTGCCGCGCCTGAGGCTGTCGAGATCCGCGAGAGAGCCGCGGTGGACCTGGGCGCCCGCCGCGGTGAGTGCCTCGGCCCCCTTGTCCGAGCGGGTTAGACCGAGCACCTGATGGCCGGCGGCGATCAGGTCCTTGACGACGGCCGAACCGACCCACCCGGTCGATCCAGTGACAAATATACGCATGGCAAAATCTCCAGCTTTCCGGGAGAGACAATTGTGCGCGTGCAAGTTATCCTGGTAAAGTAGTGACATCATCATGGTATAATGACTAACAGGGTGGGCCAACACATCGCGACTGAGACCCTGCTTGGGATCTATCTGAGGGACCGCCGCGCGAAGCTCGATCCAGCAGCGTTCGGCTTTGCGCCGGCGCGACGGCGCACTCCGGGGCTGCGCCGCGAGGAAGTGGCGCACCGCGCCAATATAAGCCCGACTTGGTACACATGGCTCGAACAGGGACGCGGCGGGGCGCCCTCGGCCGATGTGCTCGATCGGATTGCGCGGGCCTTGATGCTGACGGATGTGGAGCGTGAGCATCTTTTCTTTCTCGGCCTCGGCCGCCCGCCTGAGGTGCGCTATCGGAAGGATGAAGGCGTCACGCCGCGGCTGCAACGCGTGCTCGATGCGCTGGAGCCGAGTCCCGCGCTCATCAGGACCGCCACATGGGACGTGGTCGCTTGGAACCGGGCGGCGACCGTGATGCTGACCGACTACGGATCGCTGCCGCCGGAGCAGCGCAATATCCTGCGCTTCATCTTCCTTGATCCTCGCGTCCGCGCTGCCCAGTACGATTGGGAAAGCGTGGCGCGGTTCGTGGTGGGCGCGTTCCGGGTGGACGCGGCACGGGCGGGGGCGGCGGCGGAGGTGGAACCTCTGGTCGATGAACTCTGCCGGCTCAGCCCCGAGTTCAAGGCACTATGGCGGGACAACGATGTTCGAAGCCATGGCGAGGGCGTCAAGCACATACGGCATCCGGTACTCGGCCCGCTCGCCTTCGAATATTCGGCGTTCGCGGTCGATGGTCGGCCGGATCTCAGCATGGTCGTCTACAATCCGGTGACGCCTCCTGATCGTTAGCCGATCCAGGCGCGGGCGCTCGAAGGAACAAGGGCCGCGGCGCGCTGTCACTCTACTGCTTGGCTGCTCGCGTGAGCGATTGTCGCAGGCGCGGGACCGCGAAGTCTCGAAAACTTCGCATCTTCAAGGGTAAGAGTCCCTGGCTTGCGTGCACGAGACTTACGGGCATGGGGTCTGTTTCAAAATCCTTGAGCACGACGCGCAGTGCGCCTCGTCCCACAGCCCTTGTGACCTGGTAGGAAAGTACCTGCGTCAATCCGACGTCTGCGATCGCGGCGTCGATAGCCGCTTCCGCCGTGTTGACATTTAACCGGCAGGGCACCTCGATCGATCGCTTCGCGCGGCGACCGCCCGCGGCAAATCCCCAGGACTCACCGGAGACCAAGCCTGCGAAGGTGATACAGGCGTGTTCGCTCAGATCATCAGGGGTCTTCGGCGTACCGTGGGCGGCTAGGTAGCGCGGGCTTGCGCAGACGACTCGACGAACGGAGCCGACACGCGCAGCCACCATGCTGCTGTCGGGTAACTCACCGATGCGGACGGCCACATCAATGTGGTCATCGGTGAGGTTCGCGTTTCGATCCGAGAGGACCATGCCAATTCGAATCTCAGGAAATTGTGCCAGGAAATCGCAAACGATGGGTAGCACATGGAGTCTTCCGAACACGATGGGGGCGGTCATGATGAGATCCCCCTTCGGTGCCCGATATTCACCCCCGGCTACCGCCTCTGCATCGCGCACCTCGTCGAGAATGCGCTTACAGGCGACGACGTACCGTGTGCCAGTTTCCGTCAACGAGAGCTTCCGAGTGGACCTCACGAGTAAGCGCGCGCCCAAGCGTCGCTCGAGCTCTGCGATCTTGCGACTCAGAGTCGGCAGCGGCACCCGCAGTTTTCGACTGGCGGCTGAAAAACTGCCCGCTTCAAGCGCCTCGATCAACAGCGCCATCGATTCCAGTCGGTCCATGCATCCTCTCAATAATTGAAATAATGGTTCTTAACCATGCGGGATTATCAGCGCCTGTCGGGAGGATTAATCTTACACCCGGAAATCGACAGTTCACGAGGTTGGGTAGACATGCCGTATGGATTCTTGGATATCGCCGCCACGCCGAGCGTTAGGGCCGCGCAGGGCGCCAATGGGACTGGTGACCGATTCGCGCGGTTCGAAGGCGACCGGTCTTTCCATGTCTTTACCGAAACCGAAAAGTCCTT
The DNA here is from genome assembly GCA_963799885.1 of uncultured Gammaproteobacteria bacterium. GTDB lineage: Bacteria > Pseudomonadota > Gammaproteobacteria > Steroidobacterales > Steroidobacteraceae > Bog-1198. The sequence continues at coordinate 199,291 of CAWCYX010000018.1, forward strand.
CATTGCGGCGCGCGATCAGTTCTACATGGCGAGCGTCTCTGAGACTGGATGGCCATACATTCAACATCGCGGCGGCCCGGTCGGTTTCGTTCGCATCATCGATGATAAGACGTTGGCCTTTGCCGACTACCGCGGCAATCGCCAATACATCAGTTTAGGCAACCTGCAAGCCGATAACCGGGTGGCGTTGATTTTGGTGGACTATCCGCATCGACATCGGTTGAAAATCTACGCGCGTGCCGAAATGCGCGATCTGAAGAACGATGCAGCGCTGGCGGAGGCCGTGATGACCCCCGGCTACCGCGCGAAGGTCGAACGCGCTTTTCTCTTTCATCTCGAGGCTTTCGATTGGAATTGTCCCCAACACATCACGCCGCGCTTTACGCAAGAGGAATTGCAAGCGGCTTTGGCGCCCACCCTGGCGCGGCTCAGCGAGCTGGAAGCCGAGAACGGAGCGCTTCGACAGCAGTTGGACGAGCGCAGGGTTGGTGCGGCACCTGGGGCGACATCGCTCGTAAACAAATAGCATCTCTTGCCCGTTACTTCGGCCCGTATTGCATCTCGCCATTACCGAAGGACCAATCCTCACGGCCGGTATCGAGGAGATTGATCCACACGTCCTCCTTTCGTACTCCGCCCTTCTCATGGATCTCGTTGGCAATCTGATGGAAGAACTTCTTCTTCACCTCCGTCGATCTACCGCTAACCCAGGTGACCTGGATGATGATGAGATCACGGGTGTAGTTCAGACCGAGATATCCCTCTTCAGGGTAAATAATCTCGTCGGCCGCGTGACGGTTGATGACCTGGAACTTGTCGTGAAGGGGGACATTGGCGATATCTACCATGGCCCTGTAAACCGCCTCGCTCACGATGCGGACGATTCCCGCCGGTGCGTCCTTGTTAATGTCAATTCTAGCTAGTGGCACGTTTGATCCTTTCTTCAGACTTCAAAGTTTTCGCCCAGTTGCCCGGCCGGCGAGATTAGCGCCCCACACTCAGCATGAAGGTCCGGTCATCAGCCGGCAGGTTTGACAGTCATCTCTCTTCGTCACCAGGCTCCGGCAGGATATGACCGTATTCCGCCATAAGCTTCGCCGGTAGTTCGGTCACATAGACCCACACGCAAAGATTGGAAAGGCCCGAGGCTGTCCCAACGGCCGCCACCAGATCCTTCAAAAGGCGATGCAGGTCGAGCTCACTTCGCCCGGCACGGATTTGACCGTTCACGAAGATCTGCTTGCCCTGGAGCGGAGCGCCGCCGACAAAATAGTTCTCCGCCGGAACTTCGTCGAAAATGACTTGGGCAAAGAGGCTGGCCGCTCCTGTGACCGAGCTATGGATGCGCGTGATCTCACGCGCGATTTCCGCTTTTCGCTCCGCGCCCAGAAGCCCCGGAGGTGTCGTGCAGCGATAGGTCGGCATGAATTATCTCCCTGGCGGCTCGGGCGGATCGGAGATTAATAACTTGCCGGCCGACCGCGTCGCCGGACTCCGTGTGCGGATAGACGGCGGCTAGATATCGCGGTGCGCATCTCTCGGTATCAGCCCGCGTGTTCGAACGCTTGAGCAAATTGGCCCGACGCGATAAATCCCAGCGCTTCGCGAAGCGCAGCCGACTTTGTCGCACCATATGCAGATTCAAAACTGGATTGGGCACGCACCCAGAGTATCTCCGACCGCTCCAACAGTTTCCGGCCAGCCCTGGTCAATGTGATGAGACGATTGCGCCTGTCCTTCGGATCGATTTTTATGCTCACGAGTCTGTCCCGGATGAGCGGCGTCAAATTGTGCGCCAACGCGCCGCGGTCCATGACCAGAGCCTCGGCCAATTCGCCGATCGTCGGGATCCCGGCCCGAAGAATGTGCTTAAGGATGGCTCGCTGGGTCGTCCGTAGTCCGCAAGGAGCGAGCACAACATCATAGAGTTGCGAGACCCGCCGTGTCGCTTTGCGCAGCGCCGTGCAATTGCATTGACTTGACAGCACCGCCCCTTCGATGGGGGAGTGTGTGCGACCTGACTCCGGCATGTAAGATTTAACCCCTGGCTACGTCCGCTGAATACTAGCATATGCTATTAATATTGTAAGCATATGCATGTAATTAAATTGATTTGCCCGTGCAGGTGCGAATACTCGCGTCGCTGCGGCGCGCGGATTGCGGGCGCGCGCCGACGTTCCACCGCAGCGCGGGCCTCTCGCCGCTCAGGGCCGGTGAATGTCGTGGGTACTGATGCCGTCGTTGTGTTCGGGCATTATCAGCCAGTCTTTGTGTTGCAGGGTGCTGCGGGTGTCGTGATAACCGCTGCGCCAGTGTTCCTTCATGGAGAGGCGACTGAATTCGTAATCTTTCGCGTCCCCTTCCCAGGGTTTCTGGCGGTAGATGAGCTGCATGATGTTGATGGCGGGTAGGTGCGCCAGCTCGGCCTTTTGCGCCCGCTGAGCATCGGAGAGTTTGCATAGAGCGCCTGCTGAAGTTTGTGGGTTTTCACAAAATAATCGGTGATGAGGCGCGTGCGGGACGAGTATTGGATGTCCTTGGTGCGCGACATCACTTCGGGCAGGTCACGCGGAATTTCGCCCCTGGCGCTGAATAGGTCGACCTGGAAGACGAGGGTGTTCCGTGAGCCGCAGTTATCGAGAAGATGCATAAGCGGGGTGTTTGAGACCAGGCCGCCATCCCAATAATGATTTTTGCCGATGCGCACCATGGGCAGGGCCGGGGGCAGTGCGCCGCTGGCCATGACGTGCTCCGGGCCGATGGTGATGTTGGCATTGTCGAAATACGCGAAATTGGCATTGGCAACGTTTACCGCGCCCACCGCGAAGCGGACTTTGCCGCTGTTGAGCAGATCGAAATCGACGAGTCTTCCCAGGGTTTCGCGCAACGGTGACGTGTCGTACATCGCGGTAGCCGCTTTCGAGCCGCGCTGGGCGAGCCATGCGTTGCTGGTATTGGGCGCAAAAAAGCCGGGCTGACCGAACAGCATGGCATTCATGGCGGAGAAGGCGTTGCGGAATTTTCGCAGCGCGTCGCCTTCCGGCCAGGCGGTGATGGGGTCGCTCGCGGTAATGGTGGTCCAGAATTCTTCGAGCCGTTCCAGCCGTCGTTCCGCCACCTTGCAGGACCAGGCTGATGCCCTCGCAGCCTTTCGGCCGACCGAGCGTCTCGAGATTGTCGTCAAGGGGCTTGGGCCGCGGGGCTCCGGGATCGGTTGTCACGTCCATGCAAAGTGTCTCAGTGCGCGACCCAGCCCCCATCAATCGGCAGTGGAACACCAGTGATAGTGGCGGCACCATCGGAGCACAGGAACACGGTCAGTGCGCCGATTTCCTCGGGCGTTGAGAATTTCAGCATGGGCTGAGTCTCTTGCAGCATCTTTTTCATTTCGGTCGGGACGTCCGTGCCGGCTTGCTTGGCCCGGTCCTCGAGCTGATGCTGAACCAGCGGCGTCAACACCCAGCCCGGGCAAATGGCGTTCACCGTAACCCCTTCATTCGCAAGCTCAATGGCGGCAACCTTGGTTGCCCCCACGACGCCATGCTTGGCCGCGACATACGCCACCTTATGCGGGCTCGCCACCAAGCCATGCGCCGAGGCAATGTTGATGATGCGCCCCCATTTCTTGGCTTTCATCCCGGGAATTGCCGCCTTCATCCCGTAAAAGACCGCCGAGAGGTTGATCGCAATAATCGCCTCCCACTTGGCCTCCGGGAATTCCTCCACCGGTGACACAAACTGAATTCCGGCATTGTTCACCAGGACGTCGAGGCTGCCCAGATCGTCTTGGGTCTTCTTCACAATCGCCGCCACCTGGCTCGGCTTGCTCAAATCGGCACCATCATATTCGACTCGAACCTTGCATTCTCTCGCCAGATCAGCCCGCAATTTCTCGATGTCGCCGGCGTCACCAAATCCGTTCAGCATGATATCGGCACCCTCGGCCGCCAAAGCACGCGCAATCCCGAGCCCGATGCCACTCGTCGAACCGGTGACCAGCGCAACCTTTCCCTTAAGAGCCATGTGTCGTTCCTCCGTTACACAATCAAGCGAGATAGTCGTGCAGAACCCTGCCGTAAGGCAGCGTCAGGTCGGCACATAAATGCTGGCCGTAAAGAATTTTCCGTACCGGTAAATCCGCCAGTCGGCAATTGGCATGCGGTACCAGATGCAGACGCGCCCCACCGGTAAACGCAAATTTCAAATCGATTTCTTCAAAAACACGTCGTTGCCATCCGGCTCCAGCGGCTCCGGCAAAAATGCGCGCAACGCATCTGGGTCCGTCTCGTAATGGATCAGCAAATACGATGTCCTTATTACAGCGCCGGCGGATAAGCGCAAGTCCGATCAACGAAACTACCGCGGCATGGACCGCGGCCCGCAACAAGGCATCGCGAAGACAGGATCCTGACGATTGAGGGCGGCCTGTCCATGCGGCAGAGACTAGTACCGAGGACTCGGACAGGGAAGCCACTCTCTTTCGATGCTTCCTATCGGCTCCGACGATACATTCTCGCCGCGCACTCACCATAGCTCGATCCCAACGGTGAGTTAGGCCTCAGCCGTCAGATTTCGCGAGCCGGCCCGTGCTTGAAGGACGGCCTTGCGTACCAGCGCGCGGTGCTCGACACAGCGCCGCCGCCCCACCAGCGAGAATCCGACGCTGGGATCGCAGATGCTGGCGACCAACACGTCCGAACCGGCGAATCGAATCTGAACGCGCTCCCCCACCGTGAACCGTGAATCGGGGGTTTGCGCATCCAGTTGGCGGTCCGGCAGGGCGGATGTGACCCGCCATTGGACATCCAGTAACGCGGCTCGGACAGCCCGAAAGTTCGTGCCCGCATCATTTGAGGTGACAATCCGGTCGTACCGAAGCTCACGCCGCTGAGAGCAAAAGAAAGCCAGTCCGAGCAGCCCTGACATGACCAGACCAAACAGACCGGCCGCCGTCACCGCAACTGCATCCTGCATCTTGCTGAAAAAAGCGGACGTTATGATGAGTGCGGCACAGAGCGTCGCGAGATAGACACAAATCGTTGTCGCGGCAAAGTATTTTGCCTTCTCGGCTCCCTTCAGTTCCATCCGTTGCAGCATCATGTCCAATACTTTACGCCTCCAAGCGGGTACGGCCGAAAGAAACGTGCATCAAGCGTGGCGCAGTTCACACAATTGTCACCTGCTGGTCATATTGTTATCGGCCTGAGGAAATCTCGCCAACAAGAAAGGAGCGACTGTGTTCGCCAGCCTCGGAATCGACGTACCCACGACTGTCCTGTTATGCCTCGCCATTCTCCTGGCCTTGAGCTTCGAGTTCGTCAACGGTTTTCACGATACCGCGAACGCCGTGGCCACGGTGATCTACACTCATACCCTCACTCCCACCCAGGCTGTCGTTTGGTCAGGACTTTGGAATCTGATCGGCGTGCTGACATCGACGGGAGCGGTTGCCTTCGGCATCGTTGCACTGTTGCCGGTCGAATTGGTGATCAACGTCGGCTCGGGCGCCGGGTTCGCCATGGTTTTCGCATTGCTGCTCTCGGCCATCATTTGGAATCTCGGCACGTGGTACCTGGGTCTGCCCGCATCGAGCTCTCATACGTTGATCGGCTCGATCGTTGGCGTGGGTTTGATGAATTCGCTGATGAGTCCCGACAGTGCCTTTGGCGATGGGGTCAACTGGGCAAAAGTGGCAGACACGGTGAAGGCCTTGGTTCTGTCGCCGATCATCGGATTCGCCGCCGCGGCGTTGCTGCTGCTTTTGGCCAAGGCGTTGCTGAAGAAACCGGCCTTATTTACGGCGCCCGAGGGCAATAAGCCACCGCCGCCGTGGATTCGTGGCCTGCTGGTCCTCACGTGCACCGGCGTCAGCTTTGCGCACGGATCAAACGATGGGCAGAAGGGCATGGGACTGATCGTCCTCATTTTGGTAGGCATCGTTCCCGCTGCATTCGCGCTCAATATGGGAGCATCCACCGACGTGCTGCACCAAATTACCGCTCAGTCCGCCGCTTTTTCACAGTCCCTGGCTCAGCTGCCTCAAGCTCAAGCGGTTGTTCCTGACTCTGCCGATGGCCACAAGATACTCACGAATTACCTGCGCTTAGGCCAGATAGTTCCCGTGACGTTGCCGGCACTCGCGAATGTAAACTCGCGCGTCGCATCGAAATTGGCGCACGTGGACAGCTTGAGCACAATGCCGGCGGCGGAAAGGACCAGCCTTCGCCTGGATGTGTATTTGGTATCGGAAACGTTGTCGCGCATGCTCAAGGCGAAGCAATTGCCGGACGGCCTGGATGCCAAAGCGGCGGGCGATTACCAGAAAATGCTGAAGGGTCTGACCAACTTTATTCCGATTTGGGTGAAGATCGCGGTCTCCGTCGCGCTGGGTCTGGGAACGATGATCGGGTGGAAGCGCATTGTCGTGACGGTCGGGGAGAAGATTGGCAAGGCACACTTGACTTACGCGCAAGGTGCTTCGGCCGAGCTGGTCGCGTTCGCTACGATCGAAGCCGCCGATGTGCTCGGTTTGCCCGTCAGTACGACTCATATTTTGTCATCTGGCATCGCCGGCACGATGGTGGCGAATGGCTCGGGCATTCAGCGTGAAACCGTTAGAAACATTCTGCTCGCCTGGATATTGACGCTACCCGTCTGCGTTGTGCTGGGTGCAGCACTATTTGGCGCGGCGCTCCTGTTCGTCTTTCGGGTGCTTGGAATGCATTGAGTGGCGGAGCCGACCGTGAATGGCGCTTGTGTCCGGGGAGCGAGTATCTATTCAAGCGAACACTGTTTACCCTCTTTGGACGATTTCGGCGCGTGTTTGACGGTCTTGCTGCTGTGTCGCAACATCGTTGGCTCCAAATGATCATGCGTGGGATACGCGAATTCGCGACATCCCCTTGAAATGGCGAAATCTGCCATCAGTATGTAGGGTTCCGAGCAGGGGGTATCACAATCCTTTGCTGCAGCAGACCCGTTAGCCAACCATCAGGAGTCTTGTTTTATGAAGATTCGTCCCCTTCATGACCGTGTCATCGTGAAACGAGAACAAGAGGAGCGCAAGTCCGCAGGCGGCATCGTCATCCCGGATACTGCGACCGAGAAGCCCATCTTTGGCAAAGTTGTGGCAGTCGGCAAGGGCAAGATTTTAGAAAACGGCGACGTTCGCCCGGTCGACCTCAAGGTCGGCGACAGGATCCTCTTCGGTAAGTACAGCGGCACCGAAGTGAAGATGGATGGCGATGAGCTGGTCGTTATGCGCGAGGAAGACGTCATGGCAGTGATCGAAGGCAAGTAACGCTTCGATCGGATGTCATCGCTAGACAAATTTAACTAGAGGTATCAGCAAATGGCAGCTAAAGACGTACGCTTCAGCGACGACGCCCGGCAACGGATGTTCAGGGGTGTGAATGTTCTGGCGAATGCCGTCAAGGTGACGCTGGGTCCCAAGGGCCGCAATGCCGTGCTCGACAAGAGCTACGGCGCCCCGACCGTCACCAAGGACGGAGTCTCGGTCGCGAAAGAGATCGAGCTGAAGGACAAGTTCGAGAACATGGGCGCGCAGATGGTGAAGGAAGTCGCTTCCAACACCTCCGACGAGGCCGGCGACGGCACCACTACTGCCACTGTGCTCGCCCAGGCCATCATCCGTGAGGGCCTGAAATCGGTTGCTGCGGGTGCAAACCCGATGGATCTGAAGCGCGGCATCGACCAAGCGGTCATCGCGGCCACGGAAGAGCTCAAAAAGCTCTCCAAACCCTGCAAGGACCCGAAGGCGATTGCCCAAGTCGGCACGATTTCCGCGAACTCCGACGAGAGCATCGGCAAGACCATTGCGGATGCGATGGCGAAGGTCGGCAAGGAAGGCGTCATCACCGTCGAAGAGGGTCAGGGCCTCGCGAACGAACTCGAAGTGGTGGAAGGCATGCAGTTCGACCGCGGCTATCTCTCGCCGTATTTCATCAATAATCAGCAGAGCCAGAGCGCCGAGCTCGAAAAGCCGCTGATCCTGTTGGTGGACAAGAAGATCTCCAACATCCGCGAAATGCTCCCGCTGCTCGAAGCCATCGCGAAGGGCGGCCGCCAATTGCTGATTGTCGCCGAAGACGTCGAGGGTGAGGCGCTGGCCACTCTGGTTGTCAACACGATCCGCGGAATCGTCAAGGTCGCCGCCGTCAAGGCGCCGGGCTTCGGCGATCGTCGCAAGGCCATGCTGCAGGACATCGCCATTCTGACCGGCGGAACCGTCATTTCCGATGAAGTCGGCTTGTCGCTCGAGAAGGCGACGCTCAACGACTTGGGCGAAGCGAAGAAGATCCTGGTGGAGAAAGAGAACACCACCATCATCGACGGCGCCGGCAAGGCGGCGGATATCAAGGGCCGCGTGGAAAGCATTCGTCAGCAGATCGAGGAAACAACTTCCGATTACGACAAGGAAAAGCTGCAGGAGCGCGTAGCCAAGCTCTCCGGCGGTGTAGCCTTGATCAAAGTCGGCGCGGCGACCGAAATCGAAATGAAGGAAAAGAAGGCGCGGGTCGAAGATGCGCTGCACGCAACCCGTGCAGCCGTCGAAGAGGGCGTGGTGCCGGGCGGCGGCGTAGCCTTTCTGCGCGCGCTCAAGGCCATCGAGAAGCTGGTCGGCGCGAACGATGACCAGACGACGGGCATCAAGATCCTGGCCCGCGCGATCGAAGAGCCGCTGCGTCAGATTGTGACGAACGCCGGTGAAGACGCGGCTGTGGTGCTGAACCGAGTCCGTGAGGGCAAGGGCACCTTCGGCTACAACGCCGCGACGGGTGAGTACGGCGATATGCTCGACATGGGCATCCTGGATCCGACGAAGGTCACGCGGTTGGCTCTGCAGAACGCCGCCTCGGTTGCCGGTCTCCTGCTCACGACGGAAGTCATGATCGCCGAGTCGCCGAAGGACGAAGATCATGCACATGGCGCCCCGGGCGGCGGCATGGGCGGAATGGGAGGAATGGGCGGAATGGACATGTAACACCGCCCTTGCAGGCGAAACCTGCAATTTCCGATTACAGTCAAAGAGAGAGGACTTCGGCGGGCCGCAGCGATGTAATCAACTCAAGCCGGGACGGCATCGATGTTTAAACATGGATCGCCGGTCTCGCTTTGGGGCAACGACGACATTCTTCGTGCCGAGCTCTTCAGCAGCGAGCGGCTCGAGCAGCATGCCGAGAGTCTCGCGGCCGCCCAACAGGTGACGCAGCGGCGCTCGGCACGCCGCTCCCTCAACGTGCGGTTGAAGGACAACGAATCCGTACTGCTTGCCGCCTATCGGGCGATCGGGGCAGCGGTCGGCGAAGGCCGCCCGATCACCCCGGCCGCCGAATGGCTGCTGGACAATTATCATGTCGTCGAAGAGCAGATCCGCGAGATTCGCGAAGATCTGCCGCCTAGCTTCTATCGACAATTGCCGAAGCTCGCCGACGGCCCGCTCGTCGGTTATCCCCGCGTGTTCGGACTGGCCTGGGCATTTGTCGCCCATGGCGATAGTCGATTCGATCCGGACTCGCTGCGCCTGTTCGTACGCGCCTATCAACGCGTTCAGCCGTTGACCATCGGGGAGCTTTGGGCGGTCGCTATCACGCTCCGCATCGTGCTGGTCGAGAACCTGCGGCGCGCCGCCGCGCGCATCGTCAGCGGCCGTGCGGCGCGCCAGGACGCGGACAACATGGCCGACCGCCTGCTGGGTCTGAACGGATATGCGGCGGAGCCGGACGCGCTGGCTCACTTCGATACGACCGGAGCCTCTTTGCCTCCGGCCTTCGCCGTCCAGCTGGTGCTGCGGCTGCGCGATCAAGATCCCACGGTTACGCCGGCGCGGCGATGGTTGGACGAGCGACTGACCTCTCAGGGAACTACAGCTGACGAGATCGTCCATGAAGAGCACCAGCGCCAGGGCACATCGAATGTAACCGTGCGCAACATCATCACGAGCATGAGATTGCTCTCGGACGTGGACTGGCAGGAGTTTTTCGAGAGTGTCAGTCTCGTCGACGAACTGTTGAGCTCGGGGAGCGGCTTTGCGGCAATGGATTTCGCAAGCCGCGATCTGTACCGCCGCGCGATCGAGCAGCTCGCGCGCGGCTCAAAGCAGACCGAGCTCGCCCTTGCGCGCGCAGCCTTGTCGGCCGGAAGTACGTCTGCCGCGGACGACAGCAGCGGCATCGCGGACCGCAGGCGCGATCCGGGTTACCACTTGATCGGCGCCGGCCGGCGCGCCTTTGAAACGACCGTCGGCTATCGAGTCTCGCGATGGACTTCCCTCGGCCGTTTCAGCACCCGCGAGGCCGGCGACTACATTGCGGCCATCATCCTCATCACCGGCATCGTCGTTTCCCTGCCTATCATGTTGCTGCATTCGTGGGGTGTGAGCGGATTCCGCCTCGCACTGCTGGCGCTTCTGGGAGTCGTGCCGTCACTCGACGCGGCCATCGCTCTCGTGAACCGCGCCGTCATGAGAGGGCAAGGCGCGACGATTCTGCCCGGTCTCGCACTACGCGAAGGCATCCCGTCGCATCTGCGCACCATGATCGTGGTGCCCGCACTGCTGACGACACGCGCGGCCATCGAAGAACACATCGAACGTCTCGAGATCCACTATCTCGCCTCGCCGGAAGTCGAGCTGTACTTCGCATTGCTCTCGGACTGGACCGATGCGCCGGCCGAGCAGACCGCCGGGGACACCGCGCTGCTCGACATCGCCGCAGATGGCATTGCGCGCCTGAACCGTCTGCACGGACCTGCATCCGCAGGCGACCGTTTCGTGTTGCTCCATCGGCGGCGGGTCTGGAGCACCGGGCAGAAACAATGGATGGGATGGGAACGGAAGCGCGGCAAACTCCACGAATTGAACCAGCTGTTGCGCGGCGCACTGGACACGACCTTCATCGAAGTCGGCGGCCACCATCCGGCCATTCCGTCCGACATCCGGTACGTCATCACTCTCGATGCGGATACCAGATTGCCGCGCGACACGGCGCGGCGTTTGGTCGGCAAAATGGCCCACCCGTTGAATCGACCCAGGTTCGATGCGGCGACGGGTCACGTGCTCGAGGGCTACGCCGTGCTGCAGCCGCGGGTCGCGCCTTCGCTACCGATGGGACGCGAAGGCTCCCTCTTTCAACGGGTATTCTCTAGTGCGAGCGGGATCGATCCTTATGCCGCCGCGGTCTCCGACGTTTATCAAGACCTTTTCGGCTTGGGTTCTTATGCCGGCAAAGGCATTTATGACGTCGACGCCTTCGAGGCGGCGTTGGCCGATCGAGTGCCCGAAGGGACACTTCTCAGCCATGACCTCTTCGAAGGGATTTTTGCCCGGGCAGGCCTGGTTTCAGATATCGAAGTTGTCGAGGAATTCCCATCACGCTATGACGTGGCTGCGGCGCGTCAACACCGCTGGGCTCGCGGCGACTGGCAACTGCTGCCCTGGATACTGGGCCGCGGCGATGCCGCGGGCGACAATCGCGGCAGCGGCACACTGCCTCTCATCGCGCTGTGGAAAATGCTGGACAACCTGCGACGCACGCTGTCCGCGCCCGCCAGTGTCACCGCTCTTCTGATCGGATGGCTGCTTCCCGCGAGCTCCGCTCTCCTGTGGAGCGCCTTCATCCTGGTGACAGTTGCATTGCCGGCGCTGTTACCCGTGTTTGCCGCGATCGTACCGAGCCGTTCCCGCACAACGGTTCGCAGCCATCTGCACGCACTGCGCAACGATGTCTGGCTTGCGGCGACGCAGTCTGCCCTCGCGGTCACGTTCCTGGCGCACCAGTCGGCGCTGATGATGGATGCGATCGGCCGGACGCTGTTCCGCCTGCTCGTGAGCCAGCGGAATTTGCTCCAGTGGGTGACCGCGGCGCAGGCGAAACTCAGTTTCCGCCTCACGCTGCCGAGCGCCTATCGTCGGATGGCCGGCGCCGTTGCGATCGCCGTCATCGGCGGCATTCTCATCATTCACTTCCGACCTGACAATGGCTGGCTTTCGATGCCCTTCTTGATTCTGTGGGCGGCATCTCCCGCCGTTGCAGTCTGGATCAGCATTTCGCCGCTGGTGGCGGGCCGTCTCGCCGTATCGGAAGCGGACGCGCGCGACTTGAGGCTGGTTGCACGTCGCACATGGCGATACTTCGAAACTTTCGTGACCGCGGACGACCAGATGTTGCCGCCGGACAACTTCCAAGAAGACCCGCGGCCCGTGTTGGCGCACCGAACGTCCCCGACCAACATGGGCCTCTACCTGCTATCCGCTGTGAGCGCCCGCGATTTTGGCTGGTCGGGAGCCCTCGACTTCGTCGAACGGGTGGAGGCGACGCTTGCGACCATGAATCGTCTCGAGAGGTTTCGCGGTCACTTCTACAATTGGTACGACACGCGCGATCTGCGGCCTCTGGATCCGCGATACGTATCCTCGGTCGACAGCGGTAATCTTGCGGCCCACCTGATCGCGCTGGCGAACGCGTGCCGCGGCTGGATCGATCTCCCGCTCGAACACGGCCAGTGTTTTCCCGGTATCCGCGACTCCCTGACTCTCGCGCGTGAAGCCCGGCGGCAGCTGCCCGACGATCGCAGGATGCACGCCACTTCGCGGGATCAGATTGATGAAGCCATCGCTGCTCTCGCAGCGGCGCTCATGGTTTCCGAAGGTGCCGCCACCGACGTTGCGACACGCTTGGCTGCCCTCAGCCCCATCGCCGCGACGCTGACCGACATCGTTCGATCGCTGGCCGGCGAGTGGGGCGAGGATGGGGGCGGCGATCTGCTCTTCTGGTGCGAAGCGACGCGGCGGTCCATCGAAAGTTGGCGCCATGATGTCCTGCAGACGGAAAGTTCGTCTCACGGTCTGAAGGTGCGTCTGGCAGCCATCGAGGCGCGGGCTCGAGGAATGGCTGAAGGCATGCAGTTCGACTTTTTGTTCGATCGGCAACGCCGGCTGCTCTCGATCGGATGCACTGCGGACGGCACTCTCGACTCCAACTGCTATGACCTGCTCGCCTCCGAGGCGCGCCTGGCGAGCTTCATTGCGATCGCAAAGAACGACATTCCGGCCCGCCATTGGTTCCGCCTCGGGCGGTCCGTCACACCCGTTGGAAAGGGCGCCGCCCTCATCTCCTGGTCAGGCTCCATGTTCGAATACCTCATGCCGTCGCTCGTCATGCGTGCGCCGACGGGGAGCTTGCTGGAGCAGACGAGCCGCTTAATCGTCCAGCGGCAGATCGACTATGGTGGTGAACTGGGTATTCCGTGGGGTATTTCAGAATCCGCCTACAATGCGCGGGACCTCGAGCTCACTTACCAGTATTCAAACTTCGGTGTTCCCGGATTGGGGCTCAAGCGCGGCCTGCGCGAGAACGCCGTCATCGCTCCGTACGCCACGGCGCTTGCGGCCATGGTCGATCCGGAAAGCGCGATGCGCAATTTCGAGCGGCTCGCCGTCATCGGCGCGCGCGGCCGATACGGCTTTCATGAGGCCCTCGACTACACCCGTTCGCGGCTTCCGGAGGGTGCCCAGGTTGCTATCGTTCGGGCGTACATGGCACATCACCAGGGCATGACGATCGTGGCCATTGCGAACGTCCTGCTCGACGGCAAGATGCGCGGACGACTTCATTCCGAGCCTAGTATTCAGGCGACGGAATTGCTCTTGCAGGAGCGCGCGCCACGCGACGTCTCGGCAGTTCTTCCGCGGGCAGAGGAAGTGAAAACAGCTGCGCCGTTCACGGGCACCCGGCCCCCCGACGTCCGCCGTCTGCACAGCGCACACGATGCCGCGCCGCAGACCCATCTGCTCTCCAATGGGCGCTACGCGGTCATGCTCACGAGTGCCGGCTCCGGCTACAGTCGCTGGCGCGACATCGGGGTGACACGCTGGAGGGAAGACGTCACGCGTGACGACCATGGGAGCTACATCTTCCTGCGAGACGTCGAGAGCGGCGCCGTATGGTCGGCGGCCTATCAGCCGAGCGGTGTCGAGCCTGAGACCTACGAGGTCACGTTTACCGAGGATCGCGCAGAATTTATTCGTACCGACGCCACGATCACGACGACCCTCGAGGTAGTCGTATCGCCCGAGGACGACGCTGAGGTCCGACGTGTGTCGATCTCCAATACCGGTCATCGGGACCGGCAGATCGAGGTCACGTCCTATTTGGAACTCGTGCTCGCCCCGCCAGCCGCCGACGCGGCGCATCAGACCTTCTCGAAGCTCTTCGTGCAGACGGAGTACGTCGCCAAACTGAACACGCTTCTCGCGACGCGCCGCAAGCGCACGCCCGACGAGCCTGATATTTGGGCGGGTCAACACGCAGTCGTCGAAGGCACCGTATCGGTCGAGCCGGAAATCGAAACGGATCGGGCGCGTTTTTTGGGTCGTGGGCGCGAGACCAGGTCGCCCATGGCAGTAATGGATGGGCGGCGCTTGTCCAACACGGTAGGGACCGTCCTGGATCCCGTGTTCGCGCTTCGGTATCGGCTGGATGTGCCCGCCGGCACAACCGCACGCATCGCCTTCTGGACCGGCGTAGCGTCGTCGCGCGACGGTGTGCTCGATCTGCTGGACAAGCACCACGAAGCCAACTCGTTCGTACGCGCGGCCACACTGGCCTGGACCCAGGCCCAGGTTGAGCTGCGCCATCTTGGCATCGACTCAGCCGAGGCAGGTCTGTTTCAGCGTCTTGCAGGCCACATGCTTTACGCCGACGCGTCGATGCGGCCGCCTTCCAACACCATACGCAGCGGCAGCGGTCCGCCGGCGGGGCTGTGGGCACAGAGAATCTCAGGCGACGTTCCGATTCTGCTCCTGCGAATCGACGCGGTGGAAGACATTGCCATTGCCCGCCAACTACTGCTGGCGCATGAATACTGGCGAATGAAGGGCCTCGCCGCGGATCTGGTGATTCTGAACGAGCGGGCAATGTCCTACATTCAGGATCTGCAAAACGACCTGGAAACCCAAGTGCGAATGAGTCAGTCACGGCCGCAGCCGGGCGCGCACAGCGTGCGCGGTTCTGTGTTCGTGCTTCGCGCCGATCTCATTTCCGAGCAGACGCGCACGCTGCTGTCGGCCGTGGCGCGCGTGGTGTTGGTGGCGCGGCGCGGCGACCTCGCCGATCAACTCGATCGCGTGCGCAAGCCCGCCGTGGCGACCCCGCTGCCGGCGAAGCGCGTGCCGAAGGCCGAAGCGTCGCCGAACTCCCTGGCGGCGCAGGACCTGGAATTCTTCAATGGCTTGGGTGGGTTCGGTGCGCAAGGCCGCGAATACGTGACTGTTATGGGCCCGGGACAGTCGACACCCGCGCCATGGATCAATGTCATCGCCAATCCACATTTTGGATTTCAGGTGGCCGCCGACGGCAGCGGTTTTACCTGGTCCCTCAATAGCCGGGAACATCAGCTCACTCCGTGGTCGAACGATCCGGTCGCCGATCGTCCCGGCGAGGTCCTGTATCTGCGCGATGAGGAAACCGCCGACGTGTGGGGAGCGACCGCCGCGCCGATCCGCGACCCGGGCGCGACCTACGTTGCGCGGCACGGACAGGGATACAGCAGATTCGAGCACTCCGCACACGGCATTGAGCTGAATCTGCTCATGTACGTGCCGATGGGCGACCCCATCAAGATCGTCCGCCTGAAGATCCGCAACTCATCGCAGAACACGCGGCGACTTTCGATCACTGCGTATGCCGAATGGGTGCTCGGCACTTCGCGCGGCGCTTCGGCGCCCTTCATCCTGACCGATCTCGATCCAGATACCGGCGCCCTGTTCGCCCGCAATCCATGGGATGCCGCCTTCGGCACCCGAGTCGCGTTTGCGGACCTCGGCGGGCGGCAATCGCAGTGGACCGCGGACCGGGCGGAATTCCTCGGGCGCCATGGCACGCTCGAAATGCCTGCCGCCCTGGCCTCACGGGTACCCCTGTCCGGACGAGCAGGTGCGGGCCTTGATCCATGCTGCGCTCTGCAGACATCGATTGCACTGGAACCGGGCCAGACCGCGGAGGTCGTTTTCCTACTGGGTGAAGCTGAAAGCGCATCGGCCGCACAATCCCTGCTCATTCGCTACCGCAATGCCGATCTCGACGCAGTCTATCGGGAGGTCGTCGAACATTGGGAGCAGGTGCTCGGCGCGGTCCAAGTGAAAACGCCGGACCGGTCCTTGGACATCATCCTCAATCGCTGGATGCTCTATCAGGCGCTTGCCTGCCGCATCTGGGCGCGGACCGCTTTCTATCAGGCCAGCGGCGCATACGGCTTTCGCGACCAGCTGCAAGACGGAATGGCACTAGCCGTCGCGAGGCCGGACCTTACGCGGGAGCATTTGCTGCGCGCCGGCGGGCGGCAATTCGTCGAGGGAGATCTTCAGCACTGGTGGTTGCCACCGGTCGCCGCCGGCTCGACCGGCCAGGGAGTTCGCACTCGCATCAGCGATGATGTGGTTTGGCTCGCCTATTGCACCCTTCAATACATCGATACCACGGGCGACGCGGCAGTACTCGACGCAAGGATGCCGTTTCTCGCAGGTCGCGCGCTGCAGCCCGAGGAGCACGACGCGTTCTTCATGCCAGGGGTCTCGGACGAAACCGCGACGCTCTTTGAACATTGTGCACGGGCACTCGATCATGCGCTGCAGGTCGGAGAGCACGGCCTGCCGTTGTTCGGAGCCGGTGACTGGAATGACGGGATGAACCGTGTCGGAGAGAAGGGCAAGGGCGAAAGCGTCTGGCTCGGATGGTTCCTGCAAGCGACGCTGGCGTCGTTCGCGCCCGTGGCTGCGGCACGCGGCGAGCATGTCCGCGCAACCAGATGGCTGGCGCACGCGGCAGCGCTGCAGAACGCGCTCGAGCGGGCGTGGGACGGCGACTGGTATAGGCGCGGCTACTTCGATGACGGAACACCGCTGGGATCGGCCTCGAGCGCCGAATGCCGCATCGACTCGATCGCGCAGTCGTGGAGTGTGATTTCCGGGGCCGCCGACCGCGACCGCGCGGCACACGCCATGGCCAACGTGGACAGCCAGCTGGTCCAGCATGACGCGGGTCTCGTCTTGCTCTTCACGCCGCCGTTCGATCACATCCCGCTCGATCCCGGCTATATCAAGGGATATCCGCCCGGCATTCGGGAAAACGGCGGACAATACACCCACGCCGCCACTTGGACGGTGATTGCGCAGGCCATCCTGGGGAATGGCGAGCAGGCCGCAAATTTGTTTTCGCTCCTCAATCCGATCAGCCACACGGGCACGCGTGCTGACGTGCAGCGCTACAAGGTCGAGCCGTATGTGGTGGCGGCGGACGTCTATTCGGTGGCGCCGCACGTGGGACGTGGCGGTTGGACGTGGTACACGGGTTCGGCCAGCTGGATGTACCGCGCAGGGCTCGAGTGGATTCTGGGATTCCGGGTGCGGGCAGGAAAACTTCTTCTGACACCGTGCATCCCTGCGGATTGGCCCAGCTTCGAAGTCATCTTCAGGCATGCGTCCGCGCGCTACGAGATACTGGTGGAAAACCCGCAGCGCGTGAGCCGTGGCGTCGCTCGCGTCGAAGTGGATGGCCGGGAGCTTCCGGCCGGCGAAACCCACGTTGTACTGGCCGACGACGGCTGCACTCACCGGGTAAGAGTGATCCTGGGGGCAGACCACCGCTGACCCCCGCAGACCGCGGTGCTGGCGGGCGGATGCTTTTGGGCGTGCAGGGAGACCCGTATCCCCACTACTGGTAGTTTTGAGGCGTTACTTCGTGGCGAGTCCTCCCCCATCGGGAGGCACGTAGGTGTACTGGATAAATCCGTGATGCTTCGCGACACGCTCGTACAGGTGCCGGGCGACGGCGTTGGATTCGTGAGTGAGCCAGTAAGGCGGGCTGACCCCGGCTGATTGAGCGGCCGCCGCAACGGCGGCGATCAATTGAGCCCCACATCCGGTGCGACGTGCCGTGGGATCCACATACAAGTCCTGCAAATAGCACGCCGGCTTGCTCGACCAGGTGTCCTCGTGAAACAGGAAGTGCACGATCCCGACCAGGGAGTCGGCTGAATCGCGGGCCCCAAGTCCATGAATGCGTCCATCGTGAAGTCGTTGCCACGTCAAGTCGGTTACGGCGCCCGGCAATTGCACGGCATAGAAACGCTGGTACTCGCCCCAAAGCGCTTCCCATCGGGAGCGCTCCGAGACTCGCAGGGGCGCAATGCGAATCACCGAGCGCTCTCGCTTGGATTCATGGTCAGGATCTTGCGGCATGGTTGACTCCCGCGGTGGAATTGCAAAGGCGATTACCAACACGCCGTGGAACTTCCCGATGATTCTACTCATGATCAAGGTCGCACCGGCGCTTTTGGCGGGGAATACCGTAGTTGCCAAACATGCACCGACGACGCCGCTGCGCCTACGCAGTCGCCGAGCGCATCGCGTCGGGCACGGTATTCGCATATCTACGACGTACGTCGTAGGATGACTTATGGGATCACTACCGGCCGCGCGCCGCTGGCATTTCCGAGGCGTTGTCGTTGCCACGGCGCTGCTGTTTGCTCGACCGATTTGCGGCTGGGCGGATGACGATGATGATGCCGCGCTTCACCAAATCGTCGTCACCGCCACCCGCACTCCCGGGTTGATACGTGATGAGCCGCTGCGGGTCGAGGCTGTGCCCGCCGAGGAGATCGAGGAGAATCTCACCGTACAGCCGGGGAACTTATCCTCCTTGCTCAACGAGTTACCCGGTGTGCGCGTGCAGTCGACGGCGGCGGGCCTGGGCGGTGCCGGGCTGCAGTTGCGAGGGATGCCGACCCGGCACACATTGGTGCTCATGGATGGGCTGCCGCTGCTCGGCGCGGAGCCCGATGGTTTTGGGCTGCTGCAAACGCCGCCCTTGGATTTGGCGCGCGTGGAGGTCATCAAGGGAGCCGCGTCGGCGCTCTATGGAGGGGCGTCATTGGGCGGGGTACTCAATCTCGTCTCACAATCCGCGGCAGCCGATTCCTCGATACTCGCCAACGTGACTTCTCGCGGCGGCCGGGATCTGGAGGGATTTTTTACGCAAGGCGGCAGCACGAGCTTGAGTGGCACGTTGACTGCCGGCGTGCACGATCAGTCGCGCGAAGACGTAGGCGGCGAAGGATGGGCGGATATCCCGGGATACCGTCGGTATACCGTCCGCCCGCGCGTATGGTGGAACCTCCGAGAGGATCAAACGCTGTTCTTCACCGCCGGATTGACCGATGAGTACCGGGACGGCGGTACACTCAGCGACCGTGTGCTGCCAGGCGGCATGCCCTTCCCCGAAGCGCTGCATACGCAGCGTGTGGATGGCGGCGTGGTGGATCATTGGCGCGTGAACGACGCGGTCGCCCTAGACGGGCATCTCTCGGTGACGTCGACCAATCTCGACCGCATCTTCGGCGGCCAACGCATCGACTCGACGCAAACCACCGTATCCGGGGAAGAGGCGGTGAGCGGTACGGTGCGCGGCCACGCCTGGGTGTTGGGGCTGGCTTTCCAACACGACGGTCTGTCGGCCGGCGCCGTCGCCGGCGTCGGTTACTCTTACAACGTCCCGGGGCTGTTCGTTCAAGATGAATTCTCGCCGACTCCATGGCTCAAATTTGCGGGGAGTGCACGCATCGATTCCAACAATGAGTATGGGACGTTCTTCAGCCCGCGTCTCTCGGCGCTTCTTCGGCAGCCGGGCAGCAAGTGGAGCCTGCGTGCGTCGGTGGGTGGCGGCTATTCCGCGCCGACGCCCTTCGTTGATGAAATCGAGGCCACGGGCCTCGGTTCACTTCTGCCGCTGCGAGCTCTGCACGCTGAACGCGCGGTCACGGAGTCGCTTGATGCCAAGTGGGCCAATGACGGTTTGGAGGTGAATGTCAGTGTCTTCAGCTCAGAGATCCGGGATGCATTGACCGTGCAAGAGGCTCCCGCCGACAAACTACAGCTGTTCAACGCTCCTGGACCGCGGCGCGCACCAGGAGCCGAGATACTCGTACACTATGTCGTGGGATCGCTCCAGGCCATCGGCTCGTGGAGCTATATCAATGCCACTGAAGCTCAGGTCTCCGGCATACGCCAGGCGGCGCCATTGGTGCCGCGAGACTCCGGTGAACTCGGCGCGATCCTGGAGAAAAACCAGCGCGGGCGGGTTGGCCTGGAAGTGGGATACACGGGACGGCAGGCGCTCGAGGATGACCCCTACCGGTCGCTCAGCGAGCCGTACTTCGAACTCAATGCGCTCGGCGAAATCCGCTTTGGCAATGTGTCGATCTTCATCAATGCGATCAATTTGACCGACGTGCGCCAGACACGCTTCGACCCTCTGGTTCGTCCCTCTCCGGGGCTCGGAGGAAATCCGATTACCGAGGTGTGGGCACCTCTGGACGGTCGCACTTTCAACTTAGGCATTCGAGTGGATCTATAAGCGGGCATTCGAGTCGATCTATAGGCGCTGACCGCCGCGCATTGCTAGATTTTCGCGACTCGCAGACGAAGCGCATTGCCGATTACCGACACCGAACTCAAACTCATGGCCGCCGCGGCAATAACGGGACTCAAGAGAAGTCCGAAAGCGGGATACAGCACGCCGGCTGCCACCGGTATTCCCACGACGTTGTAGACGAACGCCAGCACGAGATTCTCTCTGATGTTGCGCATGGTCGCGCGACTCAAGGCCCGGCCGCGCGCGATCCCGGCGAGATCGCCTTTGACGAGGGTGAGGCCGGCGCTTTGCATGGCAACATCGGTGCCCGTGCCCATTGCGATGCCGACATCGGCTTCCGCCAACGCGGGCGCATCATTGACACCATCCCCGGCCATTGCGACCACACGGCCCTCGCTTTTGAGGCGACGAACGATGGCGTTCTTCTGATCGGGCAGCACCTCGGCGTCCACCTCGGTGATGCCGAGCTTGGCGGCAACGGCGTGCGCCGTAGTGCGATTGTCGCCGGTCAACATGACGATTCGAATGCCCTCGCTGCGTAGGGCAACGAGCGCGACCCTGGTCGTCGCCTTGATCGGATCGTCGACCGCGATGATGCCTGCCGGTCTGTCGTCAACCGCAACGAAGAGGGCCGTGGCACCGTCCTTTCGCAGTGCCTCCGCCTGCGCTTCGAGATCGGCGCCGGTCACCCCGCGGTCCTTGAGCAGCGTTGCGTTCCCAACCGTCACGCGTCGACCCCCGATGGTCCCGGTCACTCCCTTGCCCGTGACGGATGCAAAATTTGCGACTTCGTGTAGTGGGATCTTGCGTTCCGCGGCCGCGGCCAGAATGGCGGCGGCGAGCGGATGCTCGCTCGATTTTTCCAAGCTCGCGCCGAACGACAGCACGGCGGATTCGTCGAAGCCGGCCGCGGCCACGACCGCAGTGACGCGCGGTTTACCTTCGGTGAGCGTGCCGGTCTTATCGACGATCAGGGTGTCGACTTTTTCCAAGCGCTCGAGCGCATCGGCGTTTTTGATCAGCACCCCAACGCCGGCGCCTTTGCCGATGCCCACCATGATCGACATCGGAGTCGCGAGACCCAGCGCGCACGGACAGGCAATAATGAGCACCGACACGGCGGCAACCACCGCGGGTCCCAACGCCGGCGCCGGCGCCCAGGTCATCCATGCGGCAAAGGCAATGGCTGCCGAGGCCATGACGGCGGGAACGAACCAAGCAGCCACCGCGTCGGCCAGTCGCTGGATGGGCGCTCGGCTGCGTTGCGCCTCGGCCACCATGTACACGATCCGGGATAGCATGGTGTCTGCACCGATCTTCTCCGCGGTGACATCCAATGCGCCGGTGCCGTTGATCGTGCCGCCGATCACCTTGGCCCCTTCCATCTTTTCGATCGGCATGGACTCCCCGGTGACCATCGACTGATCGACGGAACTCGTTCCCTCGGCAACGACGCCATCCACCGGAATCGCTTCACCGGGTCGCACCCGCAGTCGATCGCCCACGTGGATTTGGTCGAGCAGCACCTCTTCGTCCGTTCCATCGGCCCGCAGGCGCCGCGCTGTCTTAGGCGCCAACTTCAAGAGCGCCCGAATGGCGCCGCCGGTCTGCTCCCTTGCGCGTAATTCGAGCACCTGGCCCAATAACACGAGAACCGTGACGACCGCTGCCGATTCATAGTAGACCGGGATTAGCCCGCCATGCCGGCGAAGGCTCGCAGGAAACAGTCCGGGGGCAAATGTCGCCGCCAGACTATACAAATAGGACGCCCCGACCCCTAAGGCAATCAACGTGAACATGTTGGGCGAGCGGTTCAGGACCGATGCCCAGGCGCGTTGAAAGAAGGGCCATGCGCACCACAGTACGATCGGCGTTCCGAGCGCGAACTGAGTCCACAGCGACGCCGCCATGGACACGTAGTGATCCATGGTCACGACCCGCAGGTGGCCGCCCATTTCAAGGATAAAGATCGGTGTCGCGAGGATTGCCCCGATGACGAAGCGGCGGGTCATATCTTTGAGCTCAGGGCTCGCGCCTTCGGCCTCAGGAATGCCCTCGGACTCGAGCGCCATTCCGCAGATCGGACAACTGCCGGGCTCATTGCGCCGGATCTGCGGATGCATCGGACAGGTGTAGATCGTGCCCTGGGCAGAGGGAGCGCTCAGCGTGATCGTAGCCTCAGAATTGTCGGCGGCCGCCGCGGAGCAACAGGCCTTTTCAGCGGCAGACTTCATGGTGACTCCCGGCTGGTGTACTTGTGTCATAGTGTAGTCTAGGCTCCGTACCTAGGTACGGAGTCAAGTCATGTCCAAAACAACCGGCAACCGCGCCCCAGCCGCTCCGCGGCCGTCAGACGCCGCCTCGATGACCATCGGCGGCCTGGCTCGCGCCGCCCAGGTGGGTGTTGAGACTGTTCGGTATTACCAGCGCCGGCATCTGTTGGCGGTCCCCCATGGCGCCGGCAGCGTACGACGCTACCCGGCGGCCATGATTGACCGGATTCGGTTCATCAAGCGTTCGCAAAACCTGGGTTTTTCCCTCGATGAAATCCGGGAGCTCATGCGGCTCGAACAAGGTGGCGCTCGCAACGCAGTCCGCAAGATTGCCGGCGACCGGCTCACGAATATCCGCGAGAAGATCGCCGCGCTCGAGCAGATGGAGCGGGTACTCTCGGAACTGCTCTTTGAATGTGAACATGCGGCGACGGCGTCCCGGTGCCCCATAATTGCCGCCTTGAACACGAACCCAAAGGTGCGCACCATAAGCGTTTGAGCGCCAATCCATGTTCATTCGTCAGCTTGAATATCTGGTGACGCTCGCGCGGGAAAAGCATTTTGCCCGTGCGGCGGAAATCTGCTGCGTTTCGCAGCCCGCCCTGTCCGCCGGGATTCGACATCTGGAAGAAGAACTCGGCGTGTCCATCGTGCAGCGCGGGCAACGCTATATGGGGATCTCTCCGGAAGGGGAGAAAATCCTCGATTGGGCGAAGCAAACGGTTGCCGCCTGGGAAGGTCTGCGGCAGGAGGCCTCGAGCGCGCGCGCTCATCTCAATGGCACGCTACGCATTGGCGCCATTCCCACGACCATGCCGATCGTGCCCTTTCTGACCGGCTCCTATCGCGCCGCGTTTCCGGACATGCATCAGCTGGTCAAGTCGCTGAGTGCCGAGGAGATCATCCGCGGGCTCGATGACTTCGATCTTGATCTGGGTTTGACCTACCTGGAGGACCAACGCCTGGAGGGATTTCGAGTCTGGCCGTTGTTTCGCGAACGGTACGTCTTACTGGCAAAGAATACTCATTCGATCGAGAACCGTTCCGACATGAGTTGGGAGGAGGCGGCCGCGCTGCCGCTGTGTCTGTTGACCCAGAACATGCAGAACCGGCGAATCATCACGGCCGCGTTCAGGCGGGCCAAGACAACTCCGCTGGTGGTCATCGAAACGGATTCGATGTTCGCGCTCTATTCCCACGTACTGTGTTCCGACGTGTTTAGCATCGTGCCGCACAACCTTTTGAGCGCCTTGGGGGAAGGCCATGGTTTGACTGCCATTCCGCTCACGCCCGAACTCAATCGCGCCATCGGCCTTATCGCCCTCGAGCATGACCCGTTGCCGCCCATCGTGGCGGCCGCCTGGTCCACGACCCAAACGATCGACCTGGAGGCGCGTTTCGGGGATCCGCGATAGCTGCCGGAAACGGGCGGCTGATAAGCGCCGCTTATCAGCCGATCGGCCCAAACACTTAGACCGGCCGGGTCGCCTGGCGCGACACTTCAAGCCTACAAATCCAAACTGCGAGATTTGACGACAGTGCGCACGCTCGACCACGGTGACCGGGCCGCTCGAGAGGAGTAATATCTGATATATCTATGGGCGTGCCCTGATGAGTAGCCAATCTCCGCGGCGAGTGATCCCGATAAAAGTCGAGCGGAAGTCCAACCTGACTTCGAACGAGCAGTCGACCGTGCTCGACGCGTGTATGCGTTTGAAAGCACTGCCGGGCGCGCTATTGCCGATTCTGCACGCCGTACAAGAAGCACTCGGATTTGTGCCCAGGGATGTCGTGCCGCTGATCGCGCGGGAATTGAATCTCTCGGTCGCCGAGGTCCACGGAGTCGTTAGTTTTTATCACTACTTTCTTCAAGAGCGCCCAGGTCGCCAGGTGATGCATCTGTGCCGTGCAGAGGCCTGTCAGGCGCTCGGCGGCGTGGCGCTGGAGGCGCATGTGAAGGCGAAATTAGGCGTTGATTTCCACGGCACGACGCTCGACGGCGCGATCACGCTGGAACCGGTGTACTGCTTGGGCAACTGCGCCTTGGGTCCCTCGCTGATGATCGATCAACAGCTGCATGGGCGCGTTTCAGTCGAACGCTTCGATGCGCTGGTGACTCAAATTCGGGGGCGTACTTGAAGATCTACGTACCACGCGATGCGGCGGCGCTCGGCGTCGGCGCCGATGAGACTGCCCGGTCCATCCTGGCGGAGGCGCAGCGACGCGGAATCGCCATCGAATTGATCCGCAACGGCTCACGCGGCCTCTTGTGGCTCGAACCGTTGGTCGAGGTGGACGTTGCGGGCACGCGCATGGCCTACGGTCCCGTGCAGTTCAACGATGTGGCTGGCTTGTTCGAGGCGGGCTTCACCACGGGTAAGCCTCATGCGTTGAGCCACGGGGTCACCGAGCAGATTCCATACCTGAAAAAGCAAGAACGCCTCACCTTCGCCCGCGTTGGGATCACCGACCCACGCAGCCTGGAAGATTACAAACAGCACGGCGGCTACCGGGGCCTGGGCACCGCCCTGACCCTCGAGCCCGAGGACATCGTCGCCGGCGTCACCGCATCCGGCCTGCGCGGGCGCGGCGGAGCGGCCTTTCCGGCGGGTATCAAGTGGAAGACGGTGCTGGGTGCACAGAGCGCGCAGAAGTACGTCGTCTGCAATGCCGATGAGGGCGACTCGGGGACTTTCTCCGATCGCATGCTGATGGAGGGCGATCCCTTCGTCCTGGTCGAGGGCATGACCATCGCCGGGTTGGCCACGGGGGCAACCCAGGGCTATATCTATCTACGGTGGGAATACCCCCAAGCCAAGCTCGCGCTCGAGGCCGCGATTGACGCGGCGAAGGCGGCCGGCTATCTGGGGCAGAACATTCAGAACAGCGGCAAAGCGTTCGAATTGGAAGTCCGCATCGGCGCCGGCGCCTACATCTGCGGCGAGGAAACCTCGCTGTTGGAGTCCTTGGAGGGCAAACGCGGCCAAGTGCGATTCAAACCCCCGCTCCCGGCCCTGCAAGGGCTGTGGGGCAAGCCCACGGTCATCAACAATGTGATTACCTTCGCCTCGGTACCCATCATTCTCGACCGCGGCGGCGAGTTTTATCAGCACTTCGGCATGGGCCGCTCGCGCGGCACTTTGCCGATGCAACTCGCGGGCAACATCAAGCACGGCGGGTTGGTGGAAATCGCCTTTGGCATGACCCTGCGAGAGATTCTGTATGATTTCGGCGGCGGTAGTTTCAGCGGCCGTCCGATCCGCGCGGTCCAGGTAGGGGGTCCTTTGGGTGCCTATCACCCGGAGTCGCAATTCGATACCCCCCTGGATTACGAGGCATTCACCGCGATCAAGGGGATGCTCGGACACGGCGGTATGGTCGCTTTCGATGACAGTGTCGACATGGCGGCTCAGGCACGCTATGCGATGGAGTTCTGTGCCATCGAGTCCTGCGGCAAGTGCACGCCCTGCCGCATCGGCTCGACCCGCGGGGTGGAAGTCATTGATCGCCTCGTGGCCGGCGAGAACGCGGCCAAGCAAGAGACGATTTTGCGCGATCTGTGCGAAACCCTCACTTACGGCTCGCTGTGCGCTCTCGGGGGATTGACTCCGTATCCCGTGATCTCTGCGCTGAACCATTTTCCCCAAGATTTCGTCAAACCGGTCCGGGCGTCGAGCGCCGCCGGTTGATCGTCTACGAGGACTGACCCATGCTATCGATTGTCGAGAAAGACCTAGGTACTCCGAAGCGCGAGAGCGCCGAACTCGTCACCCTCACCATTGACGGTCAGGAGGTCACGGTGCCCGCGGGCACTTCGGTGATGCGCGCGGCGGCGCTCTCCGATGTGAAGATCCCCAAGCTCTGCGCCACCGAGCAGTTGGAGGCCTTCGGTTCCTGCCGTCTGTGCTTGGTACAGATCGAGGGCATGAAGGGATTACCCGCGTCCTGCACCACGCCCGTGGCCGCGGGAATGAAAGTGACCACGCAAAATAAGCAGCTCGCCGAGGTTCGCCGCGGCGTGATGGAACTCTACATCTCCGATCACCCCTTGGACTGCTTGACCTGCCCCGCCAATGGGCACTGCGAGCTGCAGGACATGGCGGGGGTGGTCGGCCTTCGCGAAGTGCGCTACGGCTATGAGGGCGCGAACCACTTGACGGCCGAGAAGGACACGAGCAACCCCTATTTTACCTTCGATGCCAGCAAATGCATCGTCTGCTCGCGCTGCGTGCGGGCGTGCGACGAGCAGCAAGGCACTCTGGCGTTGACCATTCAGAACCGCGGCTTCGACTCGACCGTGTCGGCGAGCCAAAACGTGTCCTTCATGGACTCGGAGTGTGTGTCCTGCGGCGCCTGCGTGCAGGCCTGCCCCACCGCCACCCTGTCCGAGAACACGCTGATCGACAAAGGTCAGGCCGAGCACAGCATCACCACGACCTGCGCTTATTGCGGGGTGGGCTGCTCGTTCCGCGCCGAAATGAAGGGTGAGGAAGTGGTGCGCATGGTGCCGAACATGGACGGCCATGCCAATCACGGTCACTCCTGCGTCAAGGGACGGTTCGCTATCGGCTATGCCACGCACTCGGATCGCATCGTCAAGCCGATGATCCGCTCGAAGATCAGCGATCCGTGGCGCGAAGTGTCGTGGGAGGAGGCCATCGCCTATGCGGCTTCGGAGCTCAAGCGCATTCAGGCGAAGTATGGCCGCGACTCGATCGGCGGCATCACCTCCTCGCGCTGCACCAACGAGGAGACCTACCTCGTGCAGAAACTGGTGCGAGCGGGCTTCGGCAACAACAACGTCGACACCTGCGCCCGCGTGTGCCACTCGCCCACGGGCTATGGGCTGAAGAATACCTTGGGCGAATCGGCCGGCACGCAGAACTTCGACTCCGTGATGAAGGCCGACGTGATCTTCGTGATCGGCGCGAATCCGACCGACGGCCATCCGGTGTTCGCCTCGCAGATGAAGCGCCGGCTGCGCCAAGGGGCGAAGCTCATCGTGGCCGACCCGCGGCGCATCGATCTGGTGCGTACGCCGCACATCGCGGCCGAGCAGCACTTGAAGCTGCGCCCCGGCACCAATGTGGCGCTCATCAACTCACTCGCGCATGTCATCGTCAGCGAAGGATTGGTGAACGAGGACTTCGTGCACGCGCGCTGCGAAATGCCTTCCTTCGAGAAGTGGCGCAGCTTCGTCGCCCAGCAGAGGAACTCTCCGGAAGCGATGGAAGAAATCACGGGTGTGCCCGCAGCCGACGTGCGCGGCGCCGCGCGGCTGTACGCCACGGGCGGCAACGGTGCCATTTATTACGGCCTCGGGGTCACCGAGCACAGCCAGGGTTCCACCATGGTGATGGGCATCGCGAACCTCGCCATGGCCACGGGGAATGTCGGCCGGGAAGGGGTGGGTGTCAATCCCTTACGCGGCCAGAACAACGTGCAGGGCTCTTGCGACATGGGCTCCTTCCCGCACGAATTTCCCGGCTACCGGCATGTGTCGGATGACTCGGTGCGTGCGCTGTTCGAGAATGCCTGGGCGACGAAGTTGCAGGGCGAACCTGGACTACGCATTCCGAACATGTTCGAGGCCGCGCTGGACGGAGAGTTCAAGGGGCTGTACATCGAGGGCGAGGATATTGCGCAATCGGATCCGAACACCCAGCACGTCACCGCGGCGCTCACCTCGATGGAGTGCATCATCGTGCAAGACTTGTTCTTGAACGAGTCGGCGAAGTTCGCCCATGTGTTTTTGCCGGGCTCGTCCTTCTTGGAGAAGGATGGCACCTTCACCAATGCCGAGCGGCGCATTTCACGAGTGCGCAAAGTGATGAAGCCGAAGTCCGGCTACGCGGATTGGGAGATCACGCAGCTGCTCTCCAACGCGGTCGGTTACCCGATGAGCTACGCTCATCCCGCCGAGATCATGGATGAGATCGCGCGCCTGACCCCGACCTTCACGGGCGTAAGCTTCGCGCGCATCGACGAGCTCGGCAGCATCCAGTGGCCGTGCAACGCGCAGCACCCCGAGGGAACGCCGACCATGCATGTCGGAGAGTTCGTGCGCGGCAAGGGCAAATTCCTGGTCACCGAGTACGTGCCCACCGCGGAGAAGGTGAACGCGCGCTTCCCCTTGATCCTCACCACCGGGCGAATCTTGAGCCAGTACAACGTGGGCGCCCAGACCCGGCGCACGGAGAACAATCAGTGGCACGATGAGGATCGCTTGGAGATCCATCCGCAAGATGCGGAGGATCGGGGCATTGCCGAGGGGGATTGGGTAGGTATCGAGAGCCGCGCCGGCGACACGGTGCTGCGGGCGCGGGTCACCGAGCGAGTTCAGCCCGGCGTGGTCTACACCACGTTTCACTTTCCCGAGTCCGGAGCCAATGTGATCACCACGGATAATTCCGATTGGGCCACCAATTGCCCCGAGTACAAGGTGACCGCCGTCCAGGCGACGCGCGTGAGCCAGCCCTCCGAATGGCAAAGGCGCTTTCGCGAGTTCAGCGAGACTCAGGAATCGCTCATGAAGAGTGCCGATGTCATGTTCGTGGCCAAATAGGGCCGCGCCATGAATAGCGATTCGTCCCGCGCCGCGGCGCACGGCGATGCAGAGGGCGGCGCGGGGCACCTGGTGAAGATGGCGAATGACATCGGTCACTTCTTTGGCGCGGAACCGGAGCGCGAGGATGCCATCGCCGGCATCGCCAATCACATCGCCAAATTCTGGACCAAGCGCATGCGCGAGAAACTCGCCGCACACCTGGCGCGGGACGGCGATTCGAGCCTGGAGGAGTTGCCGCGCGAAGCGTTGCGGCGCATCGCCATGCACCAAGTCGCGCCGCAAAAAGATCCACCCGGCGGCGATGCGGGCTGATAAGGACGGCGCGCGTTCCTCGGCCGGGATTCGGCGGCTATCGCCCCGCTGCCTCCATCGAGGGCGCGCCCAGGTACTGATCCAAACACGCCACGAGCTCATTGCGAGCAATCGGTTTGAATAGAAACTCGTTCATGCCGGCGTCGATGCAAGTGAGCTCCGAACCCTGCGTGCCGCGCTCCAGGAGCGCAATGATGGGCACACGATCTGCACCGGCGGACTCCAGTCGTCGGATCTCGGCCGCCGCCTCGTAGCCATCGAGTTCGGGCATTTTGCAGTCCATCAAGATGAGGCCATAGCGCCCCGTATGCCACTGGGTGATCGCCGCCCATCCATCGGCCACGACATCGACGCGGTAGCCCAGCCTTTCCAACAGGCGAACCACAATCTTCCGACTCAGGATATCGTCCTCTGCGAGCAAGACGCGATTCCTTTCGCGCGAGCGCTGCGCACGCAGTTGATGCCGCGTGACAATGGGTTGACTTTGCGAGCGCCACACCTCAGCCCTCTGTGCCAGCACCACCATCAGACTCTCGATGAGGTCGCGTTGGGCGACGGGCTTCTGCAAGTAACCTGCAAAACCAATATCTGCAAACAGTTGGCCGTCACCGCGCCGACCCGCGGAAGTGAGCAGGATCAATCGCGTGTTTCTAAGCTCCTTGTCCTGCAGGATCCGTCGTCCCAATTCCGAACCGTCGCAGTCGGGCATTTGATGGTCGAGCAGGGCAACCTCGAACGCACGGCCGCTGGCGCGGGCCTCGCGCATTATCGCCAGCGCCTCATCGCCCGAGCTGGCGCAAACCGGGTCGGTCCCACAGCGCATCAATTTTGCCATCAGCACACGGCGATTGGTGGAATTGTCATCGACCAGGAGCACTCGCTGTCCTTTGAGGGTGATTTTTTGCGGATACGGCAACGTCTTAGCGGGTGCGGCGGGTGCAAATCGAGCGGTGAACCAGAAGACCGATCCCATACCCAACTCGCTGTCGGCGCCGGCCTCACCGCCCATCAGGTCCACTAGATGTTTGGCGATCGACAACCCAAGACCCGTACCGGCTAATTTTCCTGCGGCCGCGGCATCTGTCCGCGGGAACGATGTGAACAGATCCGTGAGACGATCGCCGGATATGCCGATGCCGGTGTCGAGGACCTCGCATCGAACGGACGTACCGTGGTCATCGTGGTCGAGGACCTGCACGTCCAGGGAGACCTCGCCTCGCTGCGTGTATTGGACTGCGTTGCCGCCCAGGGTGAGGAGAATCTGCCGGATACGGCCGGCGTCGCCGCGCACGAAATCCGGCAACTTCGGATCGATTTGTACCGTGATTTCCAGGCCCTTCTCGTGAGCCTGGACCGACAACAGGCGCGCCACATCCTCGACGGTGTCGCGTAGGTCCAGATCCACCAGTT
This sequence comes from uncultured Gammaproteobacteria bacterium, assembly GCA_963799885.1. Lineage (GTDB taxonomy): Bacteria > Pseudomonadota > Gammaproteobacteria > Steroidobacterales > Steroidobacteraceae > Bog-1198. The sequence continues at coordinate 230,301 of CAWCYX010000018.1, forward strand.
CCAGTTCCAGCTCGCCGGATTCAACCTTCGTGAAATCAAGAATGTCGTTGATGACCGTCAGCAGCGCCTGCGCGCTGTCGCGCACTCCTTCCGCGTGGTCGCGCTGGCCGGCAGTCAGAGTCGTGTCGAGCAGCAATTCCGACATGCCGATGACCCCGGTCATGGGGGTGCGAATCTCATCGTTCATTTTTGCGAGAAAATCGCTTTTTGCGCGCGTCGCCGCCGCCGCCAGGTCGCGCGCAACTGCCATTTCCCGATGGTTCGCCATGAGACGTAGCTCGACCCGATGTTGCGCATTCAGAAACGCCGCGGTCGCGCCGATCAGCGCGATAAGCACGGCAATCACCGTCGCCACAGTGAAAATGTGCTCTGCGTGCGACGAGAAAATGTTCGCGAACACGAATCCCGCGGCATCGAGACCAAGCATTCCGAGCATCAAACCGACAATAATGCCGCCGTACTTCAAGGCAGCGGGCACGCCGAGAGCGTAGCCGGCATAGACCGGAAAGAGGAGAAATGCCGCCAGAAGGCTCGAGTGCAAGCCGCCGGTGCACGCAGTTGCGGCGACGGTCGCCGCCAGGCCGGCCACTATTTCGAAATGCACGATCAGCCCACTCCCGGTTCGGATGCGGGGCGCGGGTGGGCTATCCGGTGAACCTGTGTCACCCGATCCGGCGCTGGTTTTCAGTTGATTGACCAAGGCTGCGCTGAGGGAGGGCAAGGCGTTTCTCCGTCCGACCGGCTGCGGTGCTTTCGTATTACAGTGGGAGGGAATACTCCGGGAGCGGTTGCGCTGAGGAAGGCTAGCGGGGCGCGGAGTTCGGCGATAGAGGGGAAAGCGTGAGAATAGGTGCGCGCAGAGGTGATTTTCCACGCGATTTTTTCAAAATGTGATCTGCATCACATGTTGGGGTGATTCTCTGCCGGCGGCGACTACCGTTGGTCGATTTCGGGCCAGGAGATGGCTTGCACAAAAGCCGCCAGTTCATCGATATCCAATTCGCCATCGTGATTCCGGTCTGCATGGGCGAATTGCATTTCACGGCGTCCGCCGGGGACACCGTGCGCGCCGTCGCTGGAGACGCCGCGCGGCCGCGCCGCGGCCAGTGATGCTCATTCAGGTGCGCGCTACAAGTCTGCTCGGCGCGCCTCGAGGATGGAAGCGATTGGGGTTGTCATTCCAGCGCGCCATCACGCTGCCACGATATTCCAATGTATCCTCAGTATCTTCGCAGCCAATGACTATTCCGGTTGGCGGAACGCGCTGTGGATTGTCGTGGTGGCGGACGCGTGCACGGATTGTGAGCACTCACGCAGATGCCCGTGTGCCCCGCGATTGGATCAACATTCTACAGAACAGAGAGATCTGCGCGTGATGAGTCGGTTGTATGCTGCGCGCTCGTCGAGCCTTTCGACAAGGTAGACTATCTGAAGGCCGGCTCGCACGGCAGGCCTCGCAGGAGATTCGACGATGTCACAGAACCTTCAGGTCGTTCAGGCATATGATCGCGTTGTCGTAACGGAGATTCCAGCAGACGATTCCGGAGCTCTCGAAGCCAAACTCGCGTCCGCCGCGCGGGTGATGCGAGAGCGTGACGCGTGGCTCCAACCCCATCAGCGCAGCGCCATACTGCGGGAAACCGCCAACCTGCTGGCAGCGCGGCAAACCGATTTCGCCAGGCTCATCGCGCAGGAGGGCGGCAAGCCGCTGACGGACGCAACCGCCGAAGTGCTCCGAGCGGTCGACGGCTTGCGCAACGCCGCCGAGGAACTGCGAAACTTTGCCGGCCGGGAAATCCCGATGGGGCTCACCCCGGCAAGCGAGGGGAGATGGGCCTTCACTACCAAGGAGCCCATCGGGGTTGTCGCCGCGATATCGGCCTTCAATCACCCGCTGAATCTGATCGTTCACCAAGTGGCTCCCGCCATCGCAGTCGGTTGCGCGGTCATCGTAAAGCCTGCCGCTGCGACGCCGCTGTCGTGTCTGGAACTCGTTGGCCTTCTTCGTCAGGCTGGTCTGCCTGAGCTGTGGTGCCAGACCTTCGTCACGGACGACAACGCGCTGGCGGAGCGCCTCGCGACCGATCCGCGCGTGGCCTTTTTGAGTTTTATCGGGTCCGCCCGTGTCGGTTGGCACCTGCGCAGCAAGCTCGCTCCGGGGGCGCGCTGCGCCTTGGAGCATGGCGGCGCCGCGCCGGTCATCGTCGATCGCAGCGCCAAGCTCGATCGGATCATCGAACCCATCGTGAAGGGCGGCTACTATCACGCGGGCCAGGTTTGCGTCTCAGTGCAACGGATCTTCGTCCACCAAGACATCTTGGCCGATTTCGTCGAACGATTTGCAGCACGGGTGGGCTCTCTCCGTGTCGGTGATCCACTTCTGCCGGAGACCGAAGTCGGACCCTTGATCCACCCGCGCGAAGTCAATCGGGTGGCATCCTGGATCGATGAAGCGGCACAGCGGGGAGCCCGTGTGATCGGCGGGGGCCGCCGGTCCGACACCACGCTCATTCCAGCCGTCCTGCTCGATCCGTCGGCCGACGCGAAGGTATCGCAGCTCGAAGTGTTCGGGCCGGTCACCTGCGTCTATGGATTCCAGGAACTTGACAGGGCTATCGAAATCGCCAACTCGCTGCTCTACGCCTTTCAGGCCAGTGTGTTTGCGACGGACATCGGACCCATCATGCGGGCCGCCCAGCGCCTCGACGCGTCCACCGTCCTGGTCAACGATCACACCGCATTTCGCACCGATTGGATGCCGTTCGCGGGACGGCGCCAATCTGGTTACGGCGTGGGCGGCATACCGTGGTCGATGGCAGCCATGTCGCAGGAGAAGATGCTGGTCCTGAGGAATGACGGTTAGCGGGACGAGCAATCGGCCGGAAGATATTGGCCTCCACCTGGCGGGCCCATCGAAATTGACAGCGCGCTTTGCCGGATGTAGAAGGGCCGGGAGCGCGTACTCGTGCGTAATTACCGCCTCAAAACGTAAACCCAAAATATGGATGGCAATTATTTTCAAGGGTCCGAGTTGAAGGAATACGAGTTGAAGGAATAATTGAATAACAGGGGGGTACAAGAAATGAATCGTCTGGGTGCATACCTGTCTTTTCTCGCGGTTGTGGTCCTTGCCGTGTGCTCACTGGACTCGCGAGTCCAAGCGTTCGCTCAAGTCGGCAATTTGGATTGCAACGGCTTCAGTAAAATTCAAAAACCTTTGCGGCCTCAAATGACGTGCGCCGACTTTAGGGGCGACTATGACCATCGCGGATTCGACAATGGCCGTTATGTCGGGCATGACGAACCCAGCTTGGAATTCTTTTCGACGCTCCCGCGTTCCGGTAACAGCGTTCAATGGGATATGACATTGCCGGTTGAACGCCCGGTGCCCGCTACACAAACCTTCGAGAACACCGTTGCCATTTGGTTCGCGATGGCTCTGTGCGATAACAATTCGGTTCCCAATGGGGCATGCATCCCGGATAGCGACGAGAACACGCCCGCGGACGCGGGTTCGGCATTCATGGAACTCCAGTTGTACCCGCCCGGGTTTCCACCGTTCATCACGCAAATCAGCTGCGATCTGAAGCGCTGGTGCGCTGCGCTGAATATCGACAGCGCGGAAGTGGATAGCACCGGAAACTTCAACCCCAATTGCACCGAACCGGTTAATTTTGCTTGGCTCGCGACTGACGGAATCCCCACGGGCCCACCGAGTCCGAGCGGCGCGAACGCGTCGACGTTCACCCCGAATGGCCACACGCTGCTGATGAATCAGGGCGATCACTTGCACATCACGATCACCGATACTCCGTCCGGCTTGCTCACCCAAATCGATGATTTAACGACCGGCCAAACCGGCTATATGGTGGCGAGCGGCAAAAACGGATTCCAGCACACCGATCCCAACACCTGCGCCGGAACGAACTATAATTTTCATCCCGAGTACAGCACCGCGCGATTCGGGAACTTTGTTCCGTGGGCGGCTCTGCAGGCCAATATCAACATTGCGGTTGAAATCGGGCACTTCACGCCCGGCGTGAATGGCGACGGTGATGCCGACGACGCACCGTGTTTCCCGGGGCCCACAGTCGCCGGATGCCTCAATTTGGCGACCGGAGGTGACCTCGACTTCGACGGTTCATCGTATTTGACCGATTGGCCGGACGGCACGCTCCAGCACGCAACCTCATTTGCGCTTCGTTCTGTATCTGGCCGCGGCGTCGGCCCGCTCAGCCGGTCGGAGGATGGTGGCGGTTACACGCGGCCATTTCCAATCATGCAGATTGAGACCGATGTCTCGGCCTCGGAAAGCACCTGCCAAACAAATGGGGTTGGCTGCGTCGTCCCGCCGGTGGGCGCAAAGTTCTACCCGTCTTATGCACTCACGGGGAATTCCGACTCGGGTCACTGCGCGATGCTATTTGGTAACTTCACGGGACATGGCGTGAACAACTTCGGGGGCGCCACGGAGGAGTATGGTGCGCCGAATCTATCCTGGTTCTTCGGCCAGAATACCAATGGCCCGCAGGTCAACCCGTGTCTCGCGCGCAGCGACGACTGAGGATGACGCCGGTCGGGGGGCGCTCCCCCCGACCCCGTTCGAATTTCTCTGATTAACCAGATGTAAGGGCTCTGGCGGCGGCCTCAACCGCCACGGTGGCGGGCCACGCCTTGAATCCGTCAGTAGGCCCGCGCCGCCCGTGCGCAAAATTTGCCAGCCGGGCATCCGCCCGCATGTTTTTCACAGCCCGACTCTAACAATAGCTCTGTAAGATATAATTGACAGATACGTTGTAACGATATATCGTTACCGGTGTTAAATTTAGTGACTTGAGGTTTTGTATGTTTGGAAAACGATTTTCTGCTGCTCACGGCGGCCGGTTTGAGCGGGCAATGTCCGGCGGACACCGGTCCGGCGGCCATCACGCGTCCGCGGGCGGCCATGGGCATGGTCACGGCGACGGCGAAGGACGCAGCGGTCGCCACGGCGGCGGCGGTTTCGGCCGCGGCGGCTTTGGCGGCGGTGGCAGGGGGGGCCGCGGCCGCTTCTTCGGGCCAGGCGACTTGCGCTTGGTCTTGTTGGCCCTCATCGACGAGAAGCCGCGCCATGGCTACGAACTCATCAAGGATCTGGAGGCCAAGTTCGGCGGTGCCTATGCGCCCAGCCCCGGATCCGTCTACCCCACGCTGACGCTGTTGGAAGAACTGGGCCATGTGCGCTCGACCGCCGCCGAGGGCACGAAGCGTTTGGTCGAGATCACCGATGAAGGCCGTCGCTATGTGGCGGACAACCAGGCCGCCCTCGATAGCGCCATGTCGCGCATGGCCATGGCGGCCCGCGCGGCATCCGGCGAAATGCCGCCCGAGGACGTGCATCATGCGATGCACACGTTGAAGGCCGCGTTGAGCTTTCACCGAGCCGGTTGGGATGCCGGCGAGACCGAGCGGGTCCGCAAAATCATCGAAGAGGCGGCGGCGGCCATTTCCAAGGGGTCTGGTCGTGAGTGATCTCCCCCACGTCACGCGTGTTCGCCATGACACAAAGCGCCGCCGGTTGACTGTCGCCCGTGTCGATCGACTGGCTCCGAAGATGGTGCGGGTCGTTCTGCGGGGCGAGGAACTGCCGGGATTCACGTCGCTTGGTTTCGATGACCATGTGAAGCTCTTCTTCCCGGCGCCGGCGATGCGCGACTTCACCCCTCGACGGTACGATGCCGACGCCGGCGAGCTCTGGATCGATTTCTATCTGCACGAGGCAGGCCCCGCGACCAGTTGGGCGTCGCAGGTCGCGGTCGGCCAGGAACTAGCCGTCGGCGGCCCTCGCGGATCCTCGATGATCTCGCTCGAGGGCATCGATGTGCATGTGCTGGTGGGCGACGAGACGGCGCTGCCCGCCATTGGCCGGCGGCTCGAGGAGCTGCCCTCGCAGGCGCGCGCGCTGGTCGTTCTGGACACCGAGGAGGAGGCACGCGGCTACCCGCTCGCGAGCCCTGCGCAGTTCGAGGTCGTGAAGGTGCCCCCCGGCGACTCTGCGAGCCGGGCCGATCGTATCATCGAGGTGCTGCGCAATCTCCACTATCCCACCGGATCCTGCTTCACCTGGGTCGCCGCTGAGTCGCATGTGGCTCGCGCTATCCGCCGCTATCTCATGTCCGAGCGCGGTATCGACAAGCGATGGATCAAAGCGGCGGGTTACTGGCGCCACGGCGCCGTGGGTACGCACGAAACGATCACGGACGAGGAATAGCCAACGAGCATGGCGCTCATCAGATCACTGCTACTCATTGCGCGCGATGGCGTCGAGCCGCGGATATCCGTGGCGCATTGATGGCCGAATCGATCGAGTGCGTCGTCATCGGGGCGGGCGTCGTGGGCTTGGCGGTGGCGCGAGCCTTGGCGCTGCGGGGCCGCGATACGTTGATACTGGAAGCGGCGGCCGCGATCGGCACGGAGACGAGCTCGCGCAACAGCGAGGTGATCCATGCCGGCATCTACTACCCGGCACGATCAGCCAAAGCGCGTTTTTGCGTGGCCGGCAAACGGCTCCTTTATGAATTCTGCGAGGCGCGCGGCATCGAGTACCGTCGCTGCGGTAAGCTGATCGTGGCATCGCACGCGGGACAGGTCTCGACGCTCCAAACCATCGAGCGCATGGCCGTCGCAAACGGCGTAACCGACCTCACCTGGCTCACCGCCGAGGAGGTGCACGCGCTCGAGCCCGAGCTCAAGGCGGTAACCGCGCTGTCGTCGCCGTCGACCGGGATCGTCGACAGCCATGGTTTTATGCTGGCGCTGCAGGGAGATTTCGAACGAGCAGGCGGCGTCATTGCATTTCGCTCGCCGGTGCAGCGCGGGCGCTGCGACGGCAATGTCATACATCTGGAAGCCGGGATCGAGAAGCCGATCGAGCTGACGGCCGCCGTCGTCATCAACTGCGCAGGGCTGCATGCTCAGGCCGTAGCGCATCGATTCGAGGGTCTCCCGGCATCGAGCATCCCTGAGGCCTACTTTGCCAAGGGGAATTACTACGTGGTGCATGGAAAGGTTCCCTTCGGCAGCTTGGTCTATCCGGTGCCGGAGCCCGGCGGTTTGGGTGTGCATTTGACGCTCGATCTGGCCGGTCAAGGGCGGTTCGGGCCCGACGTGGAATGGGTGACGCGCCTCGACTACTCCGTCGACCCGAGCCGGGCGGAGCGCTTCTATGCGGCGATTCGCCGGTATTGGCCGGGGTTGCCCGACGGGTCGCTGCAACCGGGATACGCCGGCATCCGGCCGAAACTGCAGGGTCCGCAGGAACCGGCGGCGGACTTCTTGATACAAGGCCCCGAGGTGCACGGCGTCCAAGGCCTCGTAAATCTGTATGGCATCGAGTCGCCCGGGCTGACGGCGGCGCTGGCGATCGCCGATTACTCGGCGGATCTCGCGGTGCGCCGGTAGGCGTAGCGGTGCGCTGACGCAGACATCGGCCAATACCCATCGATTCTTTTCACATGACAAATCGCTCACAGAAATAAAATCTATACCGACATAGAAAAACAGTAGTCGTCCGATCACGTGAGGCCAGCTACTTTTTCTCGCATGCGTTAAGGATTTATAAATACCGAGAAGGGTGTTTCTATGTTGAATCAATCTCGTGCCGTTGCCGTGGCAGCGCGGCGAGGCTCTGCCCCCGGCCGTTCCGGCCACGATCCAAGAGCGTGCCTGGTCATCGCCGATCTGGTACGTGCCCGGACCATCGCTCAGGCGTCGCACCTAGCGGTTGCCGTGACATCTAGTACTAGTGATCGTGCCTGTGATGAACGTCCGGATAATGCCGATGCTCGTGCTCGAGCAGCTCGTGCGCGTGGACGTGCGAGTGCGGTTCCTGACCCGTCCAGTCATCCGGATGCGCGTGCTGATGATGTGCGTCGTGGATATGCGAGTGTTCGTGTTCCGACGGTAAATGGCGGTGCAAGTGCGCGTGGCTTTCGGTGAGGTGCAGCCAGACTCCCGCGCCCATGAATAGTCCGGCGATCATGAGAGTTCCGGTCGGCGGCGCTCCCAATGCCACTGCCAGGGCAGCGCCGATAAAAGGGGCGAGCGAAAAGTAGGCGCCGGTTCGTGCGGTACCGAGATTGCGCAGCGCCACAACAAACAGCGTCAGGCTCAGGCCGTACCCGATGAACCCGAGCAGCCCGGCTCGAAGAAGCAGGAAGCCGGCCGGCAGGTGCGCACCATAGCGGAGAGCGAGCGCGACACTGATGGGTCCTGCGATCAGCCCTTTAATGCAGGCGACCAGCATGGCATCGTTGATCGAGACCTTGCGCGTGAGGTTATTGTCGATTGCCCACGCGAGACAGGCCCCGGCGATGGCCAAAGGCCCCACGATGCCCCCGGCGCGAAGGGCCGAGCCCGTCGAAAGAACCACGCCGCCGCCGACGATCAGCGCCATGCCAGCGGCAATTCGGCGGTCAAAATTTTCCTTGAAAGCGAACCACGCCAACAGCGCTGTGAAGACGCCCTCCAGGTTCAAGATCAACGATGCGGAGGCGGAGTCGGTCATCTGCAGCCCGTACATGAGGAGGTACGGGCCGATGGCGCCGCCGGAGGCAACGGCGCCGAGTAACCACCCGAGATCGGCACCACGCGGCCGAACGATGCTTGCTCGTCCCAGACCAATCGCGCGAGCTGCCAGGAGAATGCCGAGGCCGGCGCCTGAACCCGCGTAGAGGAGCCCTGCCAGCAAAAGAGGAGACATTTCACCTACGAGCGTTTTCGCGATCGGCGTGCTGAGCCCGAATAGCGTCGCCGCTCCGAGCGCCGCGAATATTCCTCGATCCAATTTCACGCGTCCGGTCCTCGACTGGCCAACTCTGTTCCGTGCTGTAGGTATGATAAAGACTGTCGAACGCTGGGGTGACGGAAAGTGGCGTCAGACATTACAATAACGACGGTGGGGAGCGAGATGGTAAGACAACGCCAGATTGATGGGAACTCACACGCGATTCTCTTCGTCACCCTGGTGTTTTTCTTTTTGTCTTCGGTTGCCTCGACCGAGGATAGAGTCGCTCTCAAGCTCGTGCAGACGATCCCCTTATCCGAGGTCGAAGGGCGCATTGACCATTTCGCGATCGACTTGAAGGGTCGACGGGCTTTCCTCGCAGCACTGGCGAAGAACACGATCGAGGTGGTTGATCTCAGAGGCGGCCGTGTAACGAACACGCTCCCGGGATTCGCCAAGCCACAGGGCGTTCTCTTCGTCGCCAAGCTCAACAAGCTTGTTGTCGCTTCTGGTGCGGATGGCTCGGTGAAAACGCTCGACGGCGCCACGCTTGCGGTGATTCACACAGCCAGCGTGTCACTCGGAGCCGATGCGATTGGCTATGACCCGCGGTCGACAGAAATCTATGTCGGATCCGGTGGAGGGGATGCCAATAAGGAGCAAGGGGATCTCACGGTGTTTAATGTCGCGAGCGGCGCGCAGGTGGCCGCCCTTACGACGGACGCTCATGCGGGCGGCAGCGTTGTTCAGGGCCATGGCGAGCGCGTATTTGTCCTTGTGCCGGACAAGGCCGAGGTCGTTGTGCTCGACCGCAAAACGAAGTTGCAAGTAGCTCAATGGACAATTCCTGGGATCCAGAAAAACGTGGCCCTAGCCCTGGATGAGAAAAACCACCGCCTCTTCCTGGGGGTGCGCACCCCTGCGAGCATCGTCGTGCTCGACTCAGATTCAGGTGCCGTGGTCGCATCGGTCCCGACGGTGGCGACGCTCGACGGTCTTTCCTTCGACTCGGCCACACGGCGCATCTATACGAGCGGTGGCGAGGGGTTCGTCGACGTCATCCAGCAGATCGATGCCGATCACTACGGGCGCATCGCGCGCATCCCGACCGGCCCGATTGCGCGTACGTCGCTATTCGTGCCGGAGTGGCACCGATTCTACGTCGCCGTGCCGCGCGACAAAGAACGCGGCGCTGAGCTGCGCGTGTTCGAAGTTGTCCCCTGAAATGTCCCGTGCAACTCCTAACTACCCAGAGTGAGGCATTCAATCATGCATCTTCGTCGCATTCTACTCGGTCTCGTATTCAGCGCCAGCGCGGTAGCCGCTATCGGTCCCTTTGCTTACGCCCAGGAACGCGAGGCGCCGCCCGTGCGCGAGGTGCAAGAGATACCGCTGCCCGGCGTACAGGGACGCCTCGACCACTTTACGATCGATGCCAAGCGCAAGCGAGTGATCTTCTCCGGCCTCGGTAATAACTCGGTGCAGATCGTGGATGTGTTTGCGGGGCGCATGATTCACCAGATCGACGGACTTGCCGAGCCGCAGGGCACACTGTACCTCGCAGAATGGGACAAGCTTTTTGTGGCGAACTCGGCGAACGGTCACGTGGACATTTACGACGGCGAGAAATACACTCTGCTCGACCACATCGACTTCGGTGAGGGCTCTGATCCCGATAACCTGCGCTACGACGCGGCTGCGAAGAAGGTCTACCTTGGCTATGGCGATGGCGTCATTGCTTTGATTGACCCGGTCACCAACAAGCGCCTTCCCACGGAATACAAGTTTGAGGGACACCCCGAAGGGTTTCAGCTCGAAACGAAGGGCCCGCGCATCTTCGTCAACGTGGCCGACGCGAAGAATATCCGGGTCATCAATCGCCAAACGGGAAAGATGGTCACGTGGTCGCTGCCCAACGGACATTCGGCCAACTTCCCCATGGTTCTCGACGAGGCGAGCCGCCGTGTGTTCATCGGCACGCGCAAGCCCTCTCGACTCACCGTCCTGGACATGGATTCCGGCAAGGTCGTCGCCAGTTTGCCGACCGCGGGCGACATGGATGATATGTTTTTTGACGCCGACCGAAAGCGCATTTATGTCGCCGGCGGCGAAGGTTTCTTAAGCGTAGTGCAGCAGGTCGACGCTGACCACTACAAGGATATGGGCAAGTTCCCGACCGCAATCGGCACCCGCACGGGCGTGTGGTACGCGAAACGCGACCGGCTCTACATTGCGGCTCCGCCCAGCGGCATCCTCGGTGCTCGCTTGTTGGTTTTCGAGGCACAAACGGACTAAGCCGTGGACTTCGTTCGCGGCTCGGGATGAATTTCGATCGTGACGTGTGAGAGCGCGCGGAAGCGCGCCAATTTGGCCCGGTAATAATCGGCGGTGCAGCCTTCCTTCGGACACACCGACACGATGGCCCCGAGATGTCCGGGCCCCAAGCGCCACAGATGCAGATCGGCCAGCGTGCTGCCGTCGCTCTCGATCGTCGTGCGCAAATCCTGGGCTAACCGGTGGTCCGGAATCCGGTCGAGCAGAATTGCGCCGGTGTCGCGAACGAGTCCGTAGGACCAACTGGCAATCACGCAGGCCCCGAAAATGCCGGCCAAGGGATCCATCCACAGCCAGCCGAAGGCGCGCGCAAGCAGCAGGCCCACGATCACGAGAACGGACACGGCCGCGTCCGCCATCACGTGGATGATGGCCGCGCGCATATTGTTGTCTCGTCCGGTTGCACCGTGCCCATGGACGTGTTCTTCGAACACCGTGGTATAAGTATCGGCGCCGATCTTGATGTTGGCGGCGAAGGCATGCGGCTCTGGGATGGTCGTGACCGATTCCAGAAAATCTCCGCGCTGTGTCAGTGGGAATTCCTGCGTTGTACCGTCGGGCCGCACTGTCGTAATGAATGTGGTTTCGGGCAAAGAGGCGGGACCAAGTGCCGCCCGCAAGCGGAAACGCGGCGGTACTCCCTCCTCGTATACTTCAAGAAAAAGATCCCCGGCAGGCGTCGCCATGACGTGCGCCTCTTCGTGGCCGTGGTCGTGGCCTTCATCCCCATGGCTGTGGCCGTGATGATGACCGCCGCTGCTCAAGAGCCAGGCGCTGGCGATGTTGACGGCAAGGCCGAGACAGGCGATCGGGATTGCCTCGGCAAAATGGATTTGGACTGGAGCGAGCATGCGGGTGACGGATTCGTAGCCGATCAAGAGCGCGATCATCGCGAGAACAATCGCGCTGGTGAAACCGGCTAAATCGCCGAATTTGCCGGTGCCGAAGGTGAAGTTCGCATTCCCGGCATGCCGCCGGGCGTACGTGTAGGCGAGCGCCGCCAACAGCAGCGCACCCGCGTGGGTGCTCATGTGCAGACCGTCCGCCACGAGCGCGATCGATCCGAAGAGCAGGCCGCCGACAATCTCGGCGCACATCATCGCGCCACACAGCCAGATCACGGTCCAGGTTTTGCGCTCACTCTGGTCGTGCCCCTCGCCAAGAAAGACGTGCTGATGGAACGGTGGCTCCGCGGTCCTGGTATTGATGGTCATGATGCTCACTTTAAATAGGTTCGGACGACGTCCAGCAGCTGCTCTGCGGCCTCGGAATTGAGGGCACCTGGGTTTTTCTCGACATCGACCAGATGCGAGCGCACATGGTCTTCGACAATTTCGGCCATGAGGCCGGCCATGGCGCCGCGTGCGCCGGCGATCAGATGCATGACCTGCTCACATCCCGCCTCGTTCGTGAGCGCCCGCTCGATTCCCTCTACTTGGCCTCGAAGACGGCGCACGCGCGCCAACAACTTCTTTTGATCGCGAATCGTGTGGCTCATGAGCTATTATGGCATACCCCCCCACCCTATACACCGCGAGATTGCACACCCTGGCGGTGGTCTCGCGCTACGATCGCGGAATGCACCTACAGCTGTTTACCTGCAGCGCCTACGCGCCGTTGGCTTGCCAGCTGTCATTGTGCTGTGGCTGAACTTCGTGACATTGCTCAAGAGTGGTCCAACGCATGTCACTTTAAACGCACCGGGGCTCCCGGCTTCCGTTCCTGCGACACCACATTAATTGCGGTTTGACTGCCGGACAGTCGAGCCTCGCGCAACCCTGTTCGAAGACATCACAAGGAGCTAATGGATATGGATAAAAGAATCTCGAGTCTCGCGCGGATTACCGTCGCACTCGTGGCGACCGCCTTTTGTATGGCGGCCGAGGCAGGCAACCACATCGCCGATGACAAAATCGCGGTTGCGAAGGCCGCGATCGAGCACGCAGAACAAGCGGGCGGTCCGGAAGCGGCGCCGGTGGAGATGGCTTCCGCACGCGACAAGCTAGCTCGCGCTGAGAAGGCCAGTGCGGGGCATGAACCCAAGCCCGCCGCCGCATGGGCCGACCAGGCGAATATCGATGCCCAGGTCGCTGAGGCGACTGCATCCCAGGTGCGCTCGAGCAAAGCCGCCGTGGAATTCGATGCAAGTCTGAAAACTCTTCGTCAAGAAACCAGCCGCGCCTCGCAACCGGCTCAATAAAGGGAAACACATGAACACAAAGCTCATTGCAGGAATCTCATTAGCACTGACGATGGCGGCTTGCGCCTCAGTGCCTATAACCAACCCCGCCCTGGAAAATGCCCGCAGCGCGGTTAGCACGGCCGAGGCGGATCCGAACGTCTCCAAGTATGCCGCATTGGATCTGCATACGGCGCGGACTGAACTCGATGAGGCGGAAGCGGCGGCCGTAGCGCGCGACGAACGGGGCATCGCCCAACCGGCCTACCTCGCAACCCAGACCGCACATCTTGCGCAGCTCAAGGCGTCCGCGAAGGCCAATGATGCGCGCGTGGCCGCCGGGAGGGCCGACCGCGATCAAATCCAGCTGAATGCCAGGACCAAGGAGGTCGACAGTGCACTACTAGCCCGCGACCAAGCGACGCAAAAGACCGAGAGTGCCAATGCGGCACGAGATCAGGCCACGCAACAAGCCGCCGCACTGCAAATAGAAATCGATGCTCTCAAGGCCAAACCGACTGACCGCGGTCTGGTGCTCACTCTCGGCGATGTGTTGTTCGACACGGGCAAAGCGGACTTGAACCCAGGCGCGTCTCGCAACCTGGATCAACTGGTGCAGTTTCTGACCGATCACGCGGAACGGCGCGTGGAAATCGATGGTTACACCGATAGTGTCGGCACGGACTCCTTCAACCTGGACTTGTCCCAGCGCCGTGCTGATACGGTTAAATCGGTACTCGTCCATCGGGGAATCGAAGCGGAGCGTATTGTGAGCCGAGGATATGGAAAGGAATTCGGCGTGGCCAGCAATGCCGACTCCGGCGGCCGACAACTGAACCGCCGTGTGGAGATCGTAATCGGCGGAACCGACGGGGCAGCCGTAGTATCGCGCAGTCGCTCTTAAGCCCTTAAGCCTCGACAGTTTACCAAGCCTCGATCGTACCAGGCGGAGTCGGTATGTAGTACCGCTCCGCCTCTTGCCCCCAAATATATTATGATCGTCAAAAAGGGGGCGAGCGTATGTGTGAACTGGACGATTTCGACGAATTTTCGCGGCGCACAAGCGAGGTCTCACGGCGCCAATTTGGGGGCATGGCGCTCGCTGCCGGCTTGACGGCGGCATTGCCGCGGCTGGCGAGCGCGACGGAAACAAAGGGCGCCGATGTCGAGATCAAGACGCCCGATGGCACCTGCGATGCCTACTTTGTGCATCCCGCGAAGGGTACGTATCCGGGCGTGCTTATTTGGCCTGATATTTTCGGCTTGCGTCCCGCATTCAAGGAAATGGCGACTCGACTGGCGGAATCGGGCTACTCGGTGCTCGTCATCAATCCGTTTTATCGCACCAAGAAAGCACCGACCGCCCCCGAACATCCTGACTTCAGCGATCCGCCGACTCGCCAGGCACTCATGGCGCTCGCTGGTAGCTTGTCGCCGGCAACCGCGCTCACCGACGCGAAGGCGTTCGTCAGCTATATTGATGTGCACCCCTCGGTCGACAAGAAGCACAAAATCGGCACCACCGGTTACTGCATGGGCGGACCATTCGTGTTTCGTACCGCCGCGGCGTTTCCGGACCGCGTCGGCGCCGGCGCCACGTTTCACGGCGGCGGCCTGGTCACGGAAAAGCCGGATAGTCCGCATCTTTTGATCCCGCAAATGAAAGCGCATTATCTGATCGCCATCGCGGAGAACGATGACAAGCAGCAGCCGAGCGCGAAGGACGTGCTGCGCGAGTCGTTCGCCAAGGCCAAACTGCCGGCGGAGATCGAAGTGTATACCGGCACCTTGCATGGTTGGTGTCCCCCGGATTCGGCGGTCTACAATCATGATCAAGCCGAAAAGGCCTGGAGCCGCATGATCGCTTTGTTCACGACTTCACTCGCATAGTGCATTCTCCTGCCGTCGCCGCACCAGTTCGTCGCTGCGCCGGGTGAGCTCCTTCTCCGCCTCGAGCAACTCGAGCCGCGCTGCGAGGGAGTGACGAATGTGAAGGGATTTCGATGGACTCGCTGATTACTGCCGCGGCGCGTGCACTGGCAGCGGGTGATCCGCTCGGCGCATTGAAGCGGGTCGCCCTGCGCGACGATGCGCCTGCGCTTGCGCTTCGCGGCATCGCGATGGCGCAGCTCGGCGATCTCGTGCGGGCGAAGGCGCTCCTGCGGCGTGCCGGGCGTGGCTTCGGCCCGAAAGAGCCTGTGGCCCGCGCGAGGTGCGTGATCGCCGAGGCGGAGATCGCGCTCGTCTCGCGCGAGTTGGGCTGGCCTGCAAAGGCGCTCGACGCCGCGCGGGCGACGCTCGAAGAGCATGGCGACCGGGTGAACGCTGCGCATGCGAGATATCTCGAGGTCCGGCGGCTCCTGCTGATCGGGCGGCTCGACGAGGCCGAGCGCAGGCTCGCGGAGCTCGATCCCGCACCCCTCCCGCCCGCGTCCAGGACCGCCCACGAGCTGGTGGTCGCAGGGATCGCAGTGCGGCGTCTCCGGACAAAGGCAGCGCGCGCCGCGCTCGTCCGGGCCGAGGGCGCAGCCCGGGCCGCAGGTATTCCTGCGCTGACCGCGGAGGTCGAAAGCGCATGGCTGGTCCTGAACACACCCGCTGCGCGCCTGATTGCGAGCGGCAAGGAACGGCTTCTGCTGCTCGAGGAGGTCGAAGTGCTGCTGACGTCGAAAGCATTCGTCGTGGACGCATGCCGTCACGTCGTGCGTCAAGCAGGTACCGTGGTCTCGCTCGCAAGACGTCCGGTGTTGTTCGCTCTCGCACGCACGCTGGGCGAAGCGTGGCCGGGAGACGTACCGCGGGACACGCTCGTCGCGCGCGCATTCCGAGCGAAGCGTGCCGATGAATCGCATCGCGCGCGGTTGCGAGTCGAAGTGGGGCGGCTTCGCACGATGCTCCGGACGCTGGCCGAAGTGAGCGCGACCAAGCGCGGCTTTGCGCTGGTCCCACGCCGCGCACGCGAGGTGGTCGTTCTGGCGCGGCCCGTCGAAGAGGAGCATGCGGCGGTGCTCGCCTTCCTTGCCGACGGTGAATCGTGGTCGAGCTCGGCCCTTGGGCTGGCGCTTGGAACGAGCCAGCGCACCGTGCAGCGGGCGCTTGACTCGCTTGCGGCAGCAAGCAAGGTGCAGTCCTTCGGTCGCGGGCGAGCGCGTCGTTGGATGACTCCGCCCGCGCCGGGATTCACGACGACATTGTTACTCCCCGCTTCGATACCGAGCGGCTAGGATGGAAACATGAAAAGATCAGCAGCTGAAATCGTCCGTGAGTATGGCCCCTTTCCGGGCGTCGACCACGTGCATGGCGTCTCGTATGACGGTCAGCAAGTCTGGATTGCCGTCGGAGACAAGCTGAACGCCTTCGATCCTGAGAGCGGGAAGACGCTGCGCTCGATCGATGTCGCCGCGCACGCGGGAACGGCGTTCGATGGACAGCATCTGTTTCAGCTCGCCGAGGATCGAATCCAGAAGATCGATCCGAAGACCGGCCATGTCCTCGCCACGATCCCGGCGCCCGGCCGCGGCGGCGACTCGGGGCTGACCTGGGCCGAAGGGACGCTGTGGGTGGGGCAGTATCGAGACCGGAAAATCCATCAGGTCGATCCCCAAACGGGGGCGATTCTTCGCACGATCGAGTCCAACCGCTTCGTCACCGGGGTCACCTGGATCGACGGAGAGCTCTGGCACGGCACCTGGGAAGGCGACGAGAGCGAGTTGAGGCGAATCGATCCTCGAACTGGAGAACTCCTGGAGAGGATCCAGATGCCGGTCGGAGTGAATGTTTCGGGCCTCGAGTCCGATGGCGGCGATCATTTCTTTTGCGGTGGAGGAGGGAGCGGCAAGGTGAGGACCGTCCGCCGACGCAAGCGAGGTTGACGCGGGAGCGGTGCTATTCCGCCGCGCGCGGCGCTCAAATATGTTCGAGCGCAAGCCCGCGTGTCCGGGGTCCGAAGAGACCGACGGTCAGCGCGACGACGAGCATTGCCCCCGAGATGAGGATGAACACCCCGACACCGCCTGCACGATCGAGCGTCGCGGCAATGATGTAGCTGGAAAACATTGCCGAAAGCCGGCTGAACGAATAGACGAAACCGACGGCGCGGGCGCGTATCGCGGTGGGAAACAACTCGCTTTGATACGTGTGATAGGACAGCGACATCAGAGAGGTGCCGATGGCGACACCGGCTCCAATGACCGTAAACAATGCAAAGTTTGATTGCTGCGTGATGCGCGAGAAAAGCAATCCTGCCACGGCGGCCAGCAGGGCGCCGGCGGCGACCATCCACTTCCGTTCTACCCTGTCGACAAATAGACCGAACGCCAGCGGCGCGATCGGCGGCACCAATGCAAGCACCGCGCTGTATGCCAAGGACTTGCCTATTTCAATGCCCTGCGACACCAGCAAGGTGGGAAGCCAGTTTGCGAAACCAAAATAACCGATGGTTTGAAACAGGTGAAACGCGACGAGCACGATGGTTCGCCGCCTATAGGGCGGTGCCCAGATGGACATCGCATTGGCCGGCGCGCGCATTGGTGTGTCCGTCGGCATCTGCACCGGCAGAATCAGTTGTCCGAAGTCGCGGGAAACGCGCTGCTCGATCATCGAGGTAATCTCATCGGCTTCGGCCGCTCGTCCATGGGCCTCGAGCCAGCGCGGCGATTCCGGCAGCGCCCTGCGAACCTGCCAGACCAGCAGCGCACCGACAGCGGGACCGAATGCCAGCCAACGCCATCCGTCGACACCAAGATGCCTTCCCGGGATCAACAGCCAGGCGAGCACCGACACCAACGGCACCGAAAGGAACTGCAGTGAGGCACTGACGGCAAATGCCCGCCCTCGAACCGTCTTCGGCATGAGCTCCGCCAGGTAGCAATCGATTGCCACCAATTCGAGACCGATTCCCATGCTCGCGATGAACCGGCACAGGTCGATGGCGAAGGCGCTGTTCTGCAAGCCCATCACCACGGTCGCCGTTGCGTACCAGAGCAGCGCGAATGTGAAGACCGGCCGCCGGCCCAGACGGTCCGCCACCGCGGAGAACCCCAATGTTCCTAGATAAAGACCCGCGAAGGTGACAGCGGCGAACGTTGCCTGATCGGTGAAGCCGAGTAATCCCGCCCGGCCGCTGTGAAACACCCCGGCCGCGAGAAGGCCGAGGCTCAACGGCGCCGTCAGAAACAAATCATAAATTTCAAAAAACGCGCCGAAGGACACCAATCCGACCAGAAACCAGACGTACCGGGTCGGCGGCAGCCGATCGAGCCGCGCGCCGATGTCGGGCCCGCGTATGTCGATCATGGAATCTCGATATCCATCAGAGGAATGAACTGTTGGCCGCCGTGCATATCTCCGTCGCCCAGATTACCCTGCACGATGGGTCGCGGGATACTGAATTTAAACGCGCGGGCGTTATCGCATTCGAAGAATCGAACGTGCTTCTCCCGGCATCGGAATAGCGCGGCGAACCCGGGAGTGCGTTTTGTCCGCTTGATTTCGCCTTTTCGAGTTCTCGCTACAAACTAGAGCTGTTCACATTGCGATTCACTTCGAACGCTCGCTTGGATTCATGGAAAGGACAACGCGGAAGCGAGCTTTGCCGCTCATCATCCTGTCGTAGGCCTCTGGGGCACGCTCCAGCGGATACGATTCGATCAGCGGACGAATGTTCGACAGCACACTGAAATTCATCGTGTCTTCCGAATCGCTGGCCGTTCCCGAGGGCCACCCCGCGATGGAGCGGCGAGAGGAAATCAATGCCAGTGGAGGCACTTCGATGGGTTGTATGGATGCGCCGATGACCATCAATTTGCCGTCGACGCCGAGGCCGCCGACGGCATCGCTCATCGATTTGGCGTCCGTCAAGGTTGCCAGCAGAACCCTGGCGCCCCCCAGTTTGGTCAGTTCTTGAGCGACGTTTTGCGTCGTACTGTCGATGTAGTGCTGGGCACCCAGTCTGCGTGCCAGAGGTTCCTTGTCGGTTCCTCGGGCGATCGCAACCGTGCGGTAGCCCATCTTTGCTGCAAATTGCACGCCGAGATGACCCAATCCGCCAATGCCGAGCACGCCGACGAGATCGCCTGACGCGGCGCCGCTGTGCCGCAACGCGTTGAAGGTCGTGATGCCTGCGCACAATAAGGGTGCTGCCTCGGCAGATGACAGGTCGCCGGGAATGGCGGCAAGCGCTTCGAAAGGCGCAATCATGTAGTCGGCGTAACCGCCGTCATAGGAGATACCGGGGATTTGCCCGGTTGAACAGGTAATGAAATCACCCTTCCGGCAAGACCTACAGTGTCCGCAGTGGCCTCCATGCCAGCCGACGCCTACCCGTGCGCCGACCTTCCACTCCGGAACTTCCGATCCCACCGCGTCCAATAGGCCGACGACCTCATGACCCGGGACTCGAGGAAACTGCATTCCGGGAAAGGCGCCCATCTTGGTGAATGAGTCGCTGTGGCAAATACCGCAGGCCTCGACTTTGATCCGAACCTGCCGGGCGGTGGGCGTGGGCACATCCCGTTCGACCAGTTCAAAAGGTCCGTTTGCGCTCGATACTTGGACTGCCCGCATCCGCGACATGGTTGCCTCCCGCGTTGAATTCGAAGCCGGTGTGTGCGGATCAATATAGCGAAACCCGGGCGATTTTCAACGCGACGCGAACCCGATTTTGCGCAGGCGAAGGGCAGCAGATTGGTCGCGCCTTACGGTAGAGTACCCGCAACTCCTTCGGAACCCCGAATTCCCCATGCCATGATAGAACATGCACGATAAGTCGCTGCGCTTGACACTCCTGTTGGGTGGTCTCGCCATGCTGGGCCCGTTCGCGACCGACACCTATTTCCCATCGTTTCCGGCAATTTCAAGGGAATTCGACGTCGGGGCGCTCGGAATGCAGCAAACGTTGAGCGCCTATCTACTTGCGTATTCGGTCATGAGCTTGTTTTGGGGAACGCTGTCGGATTCGCTCGGTCGGCGGCCCATCGTGCTCTTTGCGCTGGGCTTGTTCTGCATCGGCTCGGTGGGCTGTGCGGTGGCGGGTCGTTTGTCCGTGTTGCTCGGCTTTCGGGTGCTGCAGGGACTCTCTGCAGGCGCCGGAATGGTGGTGGGTCAAGCCGTCGTGCGTGACTGGTTTTCGGGCGCTGATGCGCAGCGGCTCATTGCCAACATCATGATGGTCTTTGGACTGGCGCCGGCGCTGGCTCCCATCATCGGCGGTTGGCTGCAGGTTGCCTTCGGCTGGCGCGCGAGCTTTGCCTTCATGGCGATTTTCAGCGTGAGCTTGATCGTCGCCTGCACGTGGGCTCTCCCGGAGAGTCTGGCGCCGGCCGCGCGCCGGCCGCTTCACCTGCGGGCAATCATGCGGAGTTACCTCTCTGCGATCGTTCATCCGCATTTTTTACTGCGCTGCCTGGCCTTGGGCTGTGCATTCGGCGGCTTTGCGCTGTACATTTCAGCGGCGCCAGATTTCGTGATTCGAATACTGAAGCTGCCGCAAACCGCCTTCGGCTGGCTGTTCCTGCCGCTGATCGGCGGTTTAGTGCTCGGATCTTCGATGAGCAGCCGGCTCGCTTACCGGTTGAACGGCCGCGCGATGATTCGGATGGGTTTCGGGACCATGGCGGGAGCCGCGGGCGTCAATCTTGCCTACACCTTTTTTCTGAATCCGGTCGTGCCCTGGGCGGTACTGCCGCTCATGCTCTATACATTCGGATTGGCGCTTGCAGTTCCCAGCATGAGCATGATGACCTTGGGCATCTTTCCGGACATGCGAGGTCTGGCGGCCTCTCTGCAAAATTTCCTGCAGATGTTGATCTTCGCCGTGATATCCGGGACGGTGGCCCCGGCGCTGTTCGGCAGCGCCTTCAAATTGGCGGCCGGGGCGTCGGCCGCGCTGCTCCTAGCCGCCATATGCTGGTCGCTTGGCACCCGGCATGAGACGGTTCCCGTCCCGCGGCAGGTTAAAACTGATCCCGCACCGACGAGCGAGATGAGAGAATGATGCATGTTTAGATTGCTGCGCCGTTGGCTGAACAAGAAGCGGGTTGGGAGCGGGCCGCCGCATCAGTCGAGCATCGCGTCTTCGCGGATATTCGTGAAGGGTCGCAGTCGATTTCTTGCGGCGAGATTCAAGGATCCGCGTGCCGCAAGTCTTTTTGGACATGATTCGCGGCGTGCACTCGCGTACCGGCTGTATCTACCGACCGGTTCCGCGCGCCGCGGCAGCCTGCCGCTCGTCGTCATGTTGCATGGCTGCAGGCAGAATCCGCTGAGTTTTGCCAACGGCACCCGGATGAATGTGCTGGCCGAAGAATACCGATGTGCGGTGCTCTACCCTGAGCAGAATAAGCACTCCAATCCCCTGTGTTGCTGGAATTGGTTCAGATCAACCGAACTGACCGGCCAAGGGGAGGCAGCATTGCTGGCCGGCCTGATCGGTCAAGTCACGGAGCGCCGGCCTATCGATCGCCGCCGGGTGTATGTCGTGGGAATGTCGGCGGGTGGTGCAATGGCCTGCCTCCTGGCCATCCGTTTCAGCCGGCTATTCGCAGCCTCTGCGATCCATTCCGGCGTGGTGTATGCGGCTGCATCTTCGGCCATGCAGGCGCTCGGCGTGATGGGGTCCGGACCGTCACCTTCCTCGATGGAGCATGCGTGGCAACTCGTGCGAGAGGCAAGTGCATCCGCGATCGTGGTACCGACGCTGGTGGTTCACGGAGACAGCGACATGACCGTCAATCCGGTGAATGCCGATCGAATTATCGAGCAATTGCGGGCGCGTGCGGCACTGATCGAGCCCGGCGCCGGCAGGTTGTCGGAGTCCGACGAACGGCGTATCGACAGCGGGGATCGCACCTACCACCAGCGAGACTACACGCTGCAGGGACAGCCCGTGTTTCGTCGGATCCTCATTGAGGGATTAGGGCATGCTTGGAGCGGCGGAGATGCGCGCTATGAATTCAACGATGCGTCGAGACCCGATGCAAGCCGGCTCATTCTGGATTATCTCATGCAGTTTCAGCAGAAAGACCTCCCAATCACCGCGCGCATTACCGAGGAGGCGGAGCCCGCGTCCGCCGGCGCGGGCTCCGCTTCGCGTCCGTAAGTGAACCGGAGTTGCGCCGATGCGCAATTCTAGAAGCCCGCGCTGTGCACATGCCTGCATAGCGGTAGCAATCGCGGCGACGCCGGTGCCGTTACTCGACGGATCTGCATATTCCCACTCCACGATAATCGGTGTCCGTCGCCGCACCTCTTGCGTAAGCTCGTGGGTTGTGCTTAGAATATCGCATTACGGTACACAGACGCTACACTGTGGTACTAGTAAGTCGAGGGATTTCGGTTTAGCGAACGTTGCGAGCCGGCGAGGCTGCAACGCGACATATATAAATAAGCGCGACGACGCGCGACACGGTCGATAAATAAGCGCGACCACGCGCGACACGGTCGATAAATAAGCGCGACGACGCGCGACACGGGTCGAATAGGGTTTGGTCTAAGGGGGTCGACACCAGTGAATGCACATCTTCGTTCTGCCGCCCTGATCTGTTGCGCCACCGCATTTCCAGCCATGGTGCCGGCGCAAACGTCGCCGCCGGCGGCTTCGGCCGGCGAGCTCGAGGAAATCGTCATCACTGCCCAAAAGCGGGTCGAGAGGCTGCAGGACGTGCCGGTGGCGGCTACGGTTCTGTCGAGTGAGGCTCTGCTCAGGTCGAACGCCGGCGACATCACCGACCTCAACAATCTGGTGCCGTCGGTGGACATGAACGCGACCATCAACGGCCGCGTTCCGATCGGCATGCGCGGCATCTCCAGCAATGCCAACGAGGCAACCGTCGGCTTTCCGTCCGGGGTCGCGATCATGATCGATGGCGTCCCCGTCCCCTCCGATTCCTACGACGGCAATCAGCTTGACGACGTGGACAAGGTCGAGGTCCTGAAGGGCCCGCAGGCGACCCTGGGCGGCCGTACGGCCGCCGCCGGCGTCATCAATCTGGTCACCCGCGGACCGAGCGAGCAATTCGAAGGGTCGATAGGCGCCACGGCGACCACCGATAGCGAATATCGCGGTAACTTCTTCATCTCCGGCCCGATCTCGGACCGAGTCCTGTTCAGCGTATCGGGGTACGCCAACACGCGCGATTACCCGATCACGAACATCGCCAGCGGAAAGAAGACCGATCAGACGACAGACGGCATTCGCGGCAAGCTGCTGATCAAAGTGAACGACGACTTCGACATCCTACTCGCCGGTCACTCCGCGCAGCAGAAGTCGGAGGGCTTCAACTTCGTCTACACCTATATCACGCCAGGTGCATCGCTGCTCGCCGGTACCGCGAATCCGAACCCGTTTCCGCCGCCGGTGCAGCCCATCCTGAGCCAGGCGACGCTGTTGTCCGGCATCACTCCGAGTTATACCAATCTTTCGTACAACAGCCCCGTCACCAATGCCGGATCCAATATTCAAGATACCGACGGCTCGATCAACCTCGAGTACCGGTTCAACGGCAACACCCTGACTTCGACCACCGCGTACCAGCATGAAACGCAGACCAACATCCAGGATCTGTTTGCCCTCGCGACCTACTTTTCGAATGATCTGGCAGCCGGCTTTACGAACTTCTTCCTCAACATACTCCACTTGCCCGGGGTGCCGCCCGGCACACCGGCAGGCTGGGCGCCGTTCAACAACACGCAGACACAGCTCGAGGACGTCAAACAGGTGAGTGAGGAATTGAAGCTTGCCTCGCCGACGGACCGCGATCTCAGCTATCTGGTGGGATTCTTCTACTCCGACACGCAGGTCGGGCTCGACGAGAACCGGACCTTCACGCCCGCCGCGGTCGACTATTTCGTCAAGCCCGAGACGAAAACCTACGATGTCTACGGCCGAGTGACCTGGAAGATCACGCAACCGTTATCGCTGGTCGCCGGCCTGCGCTACAACGCCGACCGGCTGAGCTACTTCGAGGACGAGCGCGTCTACGCGACGGCGCCGGGCGCGCCGCCGTTCGGTCCCTTGACCAGCGCCGGCAGCGATAATTCCTCCGCGGTCGTCGGCGACATCAGCGTCAAATACGAGCTGGCGCAGAACTCGATGGTCTACGCGACCTACTCGCGGGGCTATTCGCCGCGAGCCTACAACACGGCCCTTGCGCTCTCGGACAGCACACCGCAGAAGCCGGTCGGCCAGGAGCACGTGGACAACTTTGAAATCGGAACCAAGGGTTTTTATCTCGACCATCGCCTGAGCGTCAATGTCGCGATTTTCGACACGATCTACAAGGACTACCAGATTCAGTCCTACTCGGCCCTGCCGGGCTACACGGCGCCGCCATTGGTCCTATCCAATGCCGCGAAGGCGGAAACCCGCGGTGTCGAGGGCGACCTCGCCTACGCCGCGAGCGCCCTGACCACGCTCACGCTGAATGCCGCCTACATCCGAGCTGAGTTCAAAGACTATGATAATGCGCCGTGCTGGGGCGGCCCGGGGCAGCAGACGACGGGGTGCAACCTTGACAAAGCTACCGGACAGTTCATCCAGAACGTGTCCGGCGATCCGATGCCGAATTCACCGCGGTTCAAGGCAAATCTCGGCGTGGAACAGCGCATCGTGCTGAATCCATCGCCGGTCGACCTCGTCCTCGGCGCCAACTACGCCTATCGCAGCAGCGCCCAGATGCTACCCGACCAGAACCCGGAGGCTATCCAGCGTGCATTCGGGCTGCTGAACCTGTCGGCGTCCCTGAAAGAAAAGAACGGCAAGTATTCGATCACCGCGTTCGTCAATAACCTCACCAATCACATCTACTATGGCGACGTCGAAGACTTCTGGACGGGTCCGTGGGGCGCGAACGCCGTCGTCGCGCAGCCCGCACGCGACGCGCAGCGGTACGCCGGCGTGCGGTTCAGAGTGGACTTCTGAAACCGGGGGAGGGCGTGGCCGCGCCCATGCTCCTCAACCGCGAGAGGGCGACGGAAATCCTGGCCCGTGCGCGTCTCGATGCGCTCGTTCTCAGTGATCCGCTCAACGTCTTCTACGCAACCAGCAAGCTCCCGGTGCTCGACCGGATGACCTCGTCGCACCAATCGGTCGCCGTGATTCCGGCAGACTCACGGCTACCGGTGCTCTACTGCGGGTCCGCGTTCGAGTACTACTACAACGTCGCTGATAACGGAGTCGCGGCCGGGGTGGACGTGCATCTGGTGACACCGGCCGCCGCTGATCCCCTGAAGGCCGAAGGTGGTGCCCTCATGCGGGTGCTCGACAAGGCGCCGCTCGAGGCGCGCGAACTGCATCGCAGGGCGGCCATGCGCCGCGCGGTCTTCCACGCCTCCATGGAGGATGGTGTGGCCTCGATTCTCGAGCGCCTCGGTGTGCCGTACGGTACGGTCGGCATCGACAGTCTGGAATCGCAAACATGGGTGGCGGCGGCCGCCCCGGCGGCGACCATCCGGGTGGCCGCGGACATCGTCCGGCACATCCGGCTGATCAAGACCGCACCCGAACTCGAACTGCTCGGCGCTGCGGCGGAAGCGAACAGCCGCGCCCTGATCGCGGCGGTTCGGGGCGCCCGCGCGGCGGGGACTTTGCGCGCGCTGCGGGAGCGCTTTTTTAGCGAAGCCGCACTTCGCGGAAACACCGGAATCTTCATGCTGGTCGACGGCGTCATGGACGAGACTTACGACGAGCCGCTGGTTACCGGCAGGGCATTTCTCGCGGATGGCGTCAGCCACCGCGCGTTCTACCAGGGCGATTACGCACGCACTATCTGCATCGGTGAGCCGACGGCGGAACTACGCCGCGTCGCCGACGCGCTCTCGCTGGCCTGGAGTGAGATCCGCAACCGCCTACGCCCCGGACTGCGATTCTCCGAGATCCGTGAAATCGGCATCCGTACTCTGAAGCAGGCCGGATACGACTATACGGTCGCCTTCAAGCCGCACACCGTCGGCATCGCACACGAGGATCAGCCGCGCACCGATCTCGACGGCGGCCCGCTCGACCTCGCTCTCGCCGCGGGCATGGTCTTGAGCGTCGATTGTCCGCTGCTCGACGTCGGCGTCGGCGGCTCAGCCCATCTCGAGGATATGATGCTGATCACGGCCGACGGCAGCCGTCCGCTTCATACGGTGGATGAGCCGCTGATTGTCGTCTGAACGCGGGAGGCGACCAAGAGATCGAGGGCGGGAAACGCATGCGCTATCTGAAAAACTGTTGGTATCAAGCGGGATGGAGCGAGGAACTGGGGCTCGATGCGCCGCTGGCGCGGACGGTGGCCGAAGTGCCTTTGATGTTCATGCGGGATAGCGCGGGCCGTCCCGCGGCGCTGATGGACCGATGTGCGCACCGCTTTGCGCCGCCGGGCGCCCGCATATTCGGCTATCTCCCCACCAAGGCCAATTACGAGTTGCTCGCCGACAACATTCTGGACTTGAGTCACGCCGACTATCTGCATCCGACCTCGCTGGGCGGCATGATGACGGCCGCCAAGACCACCAACCACGTGGAGGGCGATCAAGTCGTGGTCGAATGGGATGCCGTCGGTTGCACTCCGCCGGGCGCCTTCCAGGGTCTGATTCCTCCGCCGCAGAAAGGCGACATCTGGATTCAGGTGCGCTGGAGCGCGCCCGCAGTGATGTCGCTGGCCACGTTCGCCGCGCCCGTCGGCACGCCCCGAACGCTGCAGGAGACGGCGGTCACGCTGCACAACATGACGCCGGAGTCGTCGACCAAGACGCACTACTTTTACTGCAGCACACGGCCGTACCGGACCGAGGACGCGGGATTTACGGAGTACCTGCGCGGTGCATTGGAGCAGGCGTTTTCGAAGGAGGACAAGCCCATGCTGGAGAAACAGCAGGCGCGGATCGGCGATCGAGATTTCTGGTCGTTGTCCCCGGTGTTGCTGCCGGTGGATGCCGCAGCGGTGCGAGCCCGGCGGAAACTGAAGCAGTTGATCGATGCTGAAAGCGATCCGGAACAGGAATTGCATCCATGACACGGAGTCCTCCAGAGTCCGATATCGATTTATTTTGCGATGACGTTCTGCGCGATCCCTACCCCGTGTATCGGGAGCTGCGCGACCTCGGCGCGGCGGTCTGGATGCGCCCGGTCCAGATGTTCGCGCTGTCCCGCTTCGTGGACGTGCGCGAGGCATTGCGGAATTGGGAGGTCTTTTCCTCGGCGCGCGGTGCCGCGATGAATGCGGAGATCAATGCGGCCATTGCGGGCAACACGCTGGGCAGTGATCCGCCCAAGCATCAGCGGCTGCGCGACGTGCTGGTGCGGCCGCTGCTGCCCGCCGCAATGCGCGAAATCAACGCGCTGATCGTAGGCGAGGCGGAAAAGATCGTCGAACAGCTGGTCGACCGTCCGAGTTTCGACGCCGCCGTCGCTTTGGCGCAGCATCTGCCGCTCACCGTGGTGTCGCACCTGGTTGGATTGCCGGAGGAAGATCGCGGCCGGATGATCGAATGGGGAAATGCAGCGTTCGACTCCCTGGGGCCCGCGAACGCGCGCGGTCTCGCGGCCCGCCAGGTCTCGATGGGATTGATCGAATACGCGTTTACCAAAATCGATCCGTCCAGACTCAAGCCGGGGAGCTGGGGGGCCAGAGCGTTCGAGGCCGCGGAGCGCGGTGAAATCTCGATGGACGAAGCGCGTGGTCTCATTTTGGATTACGTCGCACCGAGCCTGGACACCACCATCTTCGCCATTTCAAATGCCGTATGGCTTTTCGGCTCGCAGCCGGATCAATGGGACCGGCTGCGCGCCGATATCGGCTTGATGCCGGGTGCCATCAATGAAGTGCTCCGCCTGGAATCTCCGGTGCAGATCTTCTCTCGCTACGTGACGCGCGCCGTGCAGGTCGACGGGGTAACGTTGCCGCCGGGCTCCCGTGCCATGGTGCTGTACGGATCCGCGAATCGCGACGAACGCAAGTGGACCCTGCCCGATCGATTCGACATTCGGCGCAAGGCTGCCGAACAGCTGGCGTTCGGTCACGGGCAACACTTGTGCGTCGGCTTGCCGCTTGCGCGCCTGGAGATGCGGGCCATCCTGGAATCTCTCGCCAAGCGCGTCGAGCGCTTCGAAATCCTCAACATGGAGCGCGGCCTCAACAATACGCTTCGCGGCATCAAGCGTTTGGAAGTTGCTGCGCACCCCGTATGACTTCCCAGGACTCCACCGCTACGGCTAAGCGCACGCTGTGGTTCTGCACGGCCGCTGCGCTTTTGGAGGGGTTCGACAACCAGACCATGGGTGTCGCCGCACCGCGCTTGATCACCGAGTTTCACCTGTCGGCGGGGCAATCCGGAGTCATCTTCAGTTCGGCCACGATCGGCTTGTTTTTTGGCGCGTTGGTCGGTGGGCGCGTGGCGGACCATATCGGCCGCAAGCGCGCCTTGACGGTGTCCTTGCTGCTGTTCGGTGTTTGTTCCCTGCTGACGGCAGCCGCGGGCAGTATCGAGTGGCTGTTTGCCGCACGGCTGATTACCGGCGTCGGGCTTGGCGGCGCGATGCCCAATTTCATCTCACTGGCGTCGGAGTCGACGCTTGCGGAGCGGCGCGTGAGCGCCGTGACGCTGGTGATGGCGGGTATGCCGTTCGGCGGCGCGCTGGCGGGGCTGATGGCGCTGGGTGCGCAATGGGGCTGGGGCTGGCGCTCAATATTCATCGCCGGAGGGGCGATGCCGGTTTTACTGTCGATTTTGACCGGAGCCCTGTTGCAGGAGCGGCCCGGGCGGCCCGACAATTCGCACGGTGTGATCGGATCGCGCGTCGAGGCCGTGACCGCCGTGCTCTTCGGCAGCGGCCGTGCCTGGACCACGGTGCTGCTGTGGGCTGCGTTCTTTTTCACGCAGCTGGTGCTGTTGCTCATGCTGAACTGGCTGCCCAGCTTGATCGTGGGTCTCGGCTACTCGCGCACCCAGGCGAGCTGGGCTTCCATCTGCTTCAATCTCAGCGGCAGCGCCGGCGCCGCGATGCTGGGTCTGCTGCACGCCGGCAGCCGGCGGCGATTGTGGGTGGCGGTGACCTATGCGGGAATGGCGGCGGCGCTGGCGGCGGTCGCCTCGGTAGGAACCAATTTCCCGTTGATCGCAGCCGCCTGTTCGGCAGCCGGGATGTTCATCGTTGGCGCCCAATTGACCCTGTTCGCGCTGGCGCCGCTCTACTACCACCGCGCAATACGCGGCACAGGCGTCGGCGCGGCGGTGGCCGCCGGGCGCCTGGGATCGATCGTCGGCCCGCTGTTCGCCGGCGGATTGCTGGCCGGCGGCGGCGGCAGCGCCGCCGTCTTGGTAGCCATCGTTCCTTTCGTCGCGGTCGGCGGGGGCGCGGCCTTCGCTCTCACCTGGCGTCGACAGACTGCCGACTAGCGCAACATTTCAGCCGGCCGTCATTTCAACCGGATCTGAATCTTCTGAAGGCCTGCGGCCGCGCAGACCTCATCGGCGTGGCCGAACGGCACGCCGGCTGCGCCGCTCACACCAATCGCCCCGATGGTCGCGTGATCGACGATGATGGGCAATGCGCCGCCCATGACGAACATGTTCGGTTTGACGCGCGCGAGCATCGCCTTGTCGGCCGGAAGCATTTCGGCCGCCTTGGCGCTCGGCATTTCAAAGGCGAGCGCGGTCAGCGCCTTGCGCATGGCGACGAACACGTGGCTGCCGTCCGCGCCGTCGGCGGTCAGCATGGCGCGCGCCTCGCCGACGGAATCGATGACGGTCACGCCCACGTGAAATCCGGCGGCGCCGCAGGATTCGATGGCCGTTCGCGCGGCTTCGATCGCCAGTTCCAGGGAGGGTCCGCGTGCGCTGGACTCGGGGGGCGAGCCCGGGCCGCGATGCAGCCCCCCGGGCGGCAGCGGCGGTATGGGAATCAGGTTGCCTTGGGCATCGAGCATGCGGAACGGCGGCAGATTGTCGGCCGGGAGGCTGCGAGGCGACTCGGGCTTATCGTGAAATGGGCCCTCAGCGGCAGAGGCAGCCGTGGGGATCGCGGCCAGCGCGAAGGTCGCGGCCAGCGCTGCGGAAGCGAAAAACAGTCGTTGCAATCGCGCTTTCATCCGTCGTCCCCCACTCCGTTGCTCCCCAGGATGTCGTCAGACGTCCCACAAATCGGTTCAACTGTATCAGGATGGCGACGCAGATGCGCGTCTTGCTAGAGCTCGATGATGCGCTTCGGGGTCCGGTGCAGGCACTCCGACGGACCCTGCGCTTCGATCAGGTAGATGTCGGTGTTGTGCACGAACATCCGCTCGTTGAGAAGCCCCGGGTGGCAGACGATCGCCATGTGTTCCTCGATGCGCATGTCCTCATCGGCGCGGATCAAGGGGCGCTCCACCATGTCGTAGCCCATGCCGTGCACGCTGAGGCGCCGCTCCTCGGGCAGATTCTGTTCCCGCAGATAGGCATTGTGGCGCGCGAAAATTTCCCTGCACGATGCCCCCGGCCGCAGCAGTTCGAGCGCGAAGCGCTGCGCCGCGATCACCGCGGCATGGGCGGTGAGCAGTTCCTCGGGCGCCTTTCCGAGGACGAAAATGCGCGACAGTTCGGTATAAAAGCCGCCGGCGCCGTTGTTTTCCACCAGCAGGGAGAACACGTCCCCGGGCTGCAAGGTGCGGCCCTGCATGGAGCGCGGACGAAAGCTCGCGGCATGGCCTGGCGGGGCCGACGAGCACAGAAAGATGCCCTGTTCGCTGCCGAGTTGTTGGCCCACATATTGAGCATAGGCAGCGACTTCGAAATCCTTGAGGCCCGGCCGGATGAACGCAGCCACGCGCCGCATGACTTCATCCTGCATCGCCGCGACCTGCCGGATGCAGTCGCGCTCTTCGGCGCTCTTGATGGCCTTGATCCGGTCCAGCGGGTCGGTGAAATCGATGATGTCGGCCGCGGGCAGGGCGGCAGCCAATTGCCTGCCGAAGCTGTGATACATGGCGGCCGGGGCGACCAGGCCCAGTCGCTGCACGCCCAGCGATTGCAGCTCGCGAACAGCAAGGTCGGCGTCATATGCGCCGGTGTAGCCTACCGACGGGTAGCTGGGTGTGGTCAGGCGCCGCGCGATGCCGGTCCGACGCTCCTCCTCGGCACCCGAGGGGCGCACCCCGTCGAAGGGACCTTGTTCAATCAGCGACAGCCCGCCATGCAGCGGAAAGACCACGCTGGTGGGATAGCCATTGGTCGCCGGTTGGTTGGTGAACCACCGAACGTACCCGCCCACCCAGTCGCTCGAGTTCTGCATGACAAGAGCATCGACGCCGCGATCGCGCATGCGTTCGCGAACAGCGCTCCAGCGGCGCTGCAATTCGGCGGGTGAAACTGCGTTGACGGCGCGAGGCTCGTTGGATTTCATGACTGTGCCGGCTCGTGGTGAATTTGATTGATCATCTCATCAGGGCGCCCGGCGAGGAATCGCTCCAGGTTGTGTTTCACGATGGGGTAGGCCTGTTCAAGATAGACATTGCTCATCCCGCCGAGCAGCGGGGTGATGATCAGACGCTCCTCGCGCCACAGCGGATGCTCCGGCGGCAGGGGTTGGGTGCGGAACACATCGAGGGCGGCCCCGGCAATCCTGCGTTCGCGCAGCGCCGTCACCAGCGCCGCTTCATCGAGCACGCCGCCGCGGGCGACGTTGATGAGATAGGCGCCCGGCCTCATCGCTGCGATCACCTGCGCATCGATGAGATTCTCGGTGTCCGGACCGTGCGGAACGATGAGGATCAAGAAATCCGCCAGGGCGGCGGCTGTTTCGATTTCCCCGCGGCCGTACACCGCGTCGAACCCCGCCGGTGTGCGCGACGAATTCGAGACGCCATAAACCGTCATCCCGAAGGCTTTGCAACGCGGTGCCAGCGCCTCGCTGATGGCGCCGACGCCGACGATGACCGCGGTCTTGTGCCACAGCAGCGGCTGCGGCCAGCGCTGCCAGCGGGATGCGCCCTGATTGCGCAGGATCCGCGGGTAGTCGCGGAGCAGAGTGAGCATCTGCAGAAACACCAGTTCCGACATCTGCGGACCGTGCATTCCGCGCGTCGACGTGACCAGCACCTCCTTGCGGAGATTTCGCAGTTTCAGGATGGCATCGGTGCCGGTGGTCAGCGACTGAATCCAGCGCAGCTTGGGGGCGGCTTCGAGCAGCGGTTCGTCGAACTGGAAGTGGTGGCCGATGATGACCTGCGCCGTTTGTACATGGCGCAGCGCCGTACCGCGGTCGTCGCATCCAAACAGACTCAAGGATGGAAAATCCGCGCGCGCCCTTTGCAGGAACTCGGCCGAATTCGCCTCCGGTGCGCCGATGTAGACCAGATCGCTCACGGTATCCTCAAGTCGATTCCACGGATGGCTCATAGTACTGTAGAACGATACAGTGATACTATAGCGTGGTTTGCGAATCGTTGGGGGGGAGGATGGAGACGTCCCGGGTTCTGGTCGTGGGCGGCGGCATCGGCGGGATGTCCTTTGCCATCCGTATGCGACAACTGGGCTGGCAGGTAGATCTGGTGGAGGCCGATCCGCTGTGGCGTGTTTACGGTGCCGGCATCAGCATCACCGGAACCACCTTTCGGGCCTTCAAACGGTTGGGCTTGCTGGGCGAACTGCAGCAACACGCTTTCTGCTGCGAATTCGGCGCGCGCATCAATACGGCGGCGGGCCAGAGGGTGGCCGATGTACCGGCCTATCCATTGGAACCGGATCTGCCGGTGGTTGGCGGCATTCTGCGTCCCACCTTGCATCAGGTGCTCTCGACGAAGACCCGCGAAGCCGGCGTGGATGTGCGATTGGGCGTGACCCTTGTCGACCGCACAGAAGTGACATCCGGCGTCTCGATCAAAACCAGCGACAATACCGCGCGCGACTACACCCTGGTAGTGGCCGCGGACGGGGCACTCTCGAAGATCCGCTCCTGGTTGTTTCCGGAGGCGGGCAATCTCAAGTACACCGGCCAGATCTGCTGGCGGCTGGTGGACCGCCGCGACCCATCGATCGATCGCGCCAATTTCTACATGGCCGGGCGCATCACCGCCGGCCTGATGCCGGTGTCGCAATCTCAGCTGTATATGTTTCTGCTGCAGGCCGAGCCGCAGAAGGTGCGGGTGGAGGAGGCCAACCAATGGAGGCACCTGAAGGAATTGATGGCGCCGTTTGGCGGTGTGCTTGCGGACATGAGAGAGCGCTTGTCCGCGGATTCCATCATCAACAGCCGCCCGCTGGAGAGTATTCTGGTGCCCGCGCCCTGGCACCGGGGGCGCGTGGCCCTGCTCGGCGACGCCGCGCATTCGACCACGCCGCATTTGGCCTCGGGCGCCGGAATTGCGGTGGAGGATGCGCTCGTTTTGAGTGAGGAACTCGCCTCCGCGGCCACGGTAGCGCAGGCGCTGGAGCGCTTTACCGCGCGGCGTTTCGAGCGCTGCCGCATGGTCGTTGAGAATTCGGTGGCCATCGGTGCGATGCAGCAGCGCGATGCGTCGCCGGAAAATCTCCGGCAGCTGATGGCCGAGTCCGAGACGGCTTTGCGCGGCGAGATCTGAGTTCGATACGGGAGATTCCTATGGCGATTTTGGGTGTGGCCGAGATCATTTTCGGCGTCGACGATCTGGAAAAGTGCACGCGATTCTGGAATGACTTCGGCCTTTCGCCGTTGCACGCGGACGCGAACCTTTGCGTGTTCGAAGTGGCTTCGGGCTCGCGCGTGACCGTACGCCGGCGCGGCGATGCCGCCTTGCCGCCGCAATATTTCGAATGGCCGGGCATCCGCGAGACCATCTGGGGCGTGGACACTGTCGACAGTCTGAATAAACTGGTCGCGGAATTGTCCCGCGACCGGAAGGTGCGGCGCGATGCCGACGGTAGCGCGCATTTCTTTGCCGACGACGGCCAGCCGCTGGGGCTGAGAGTGTGGGCCAAACGTCCCGTGATTTCCCAGCCGGATCCGGTGAATGCGCCGGGGCACATCGTGCGCCTGAACCAGCACCGCAAGTGGCGCAGGCGCGCCTATCCCAAGACCATCAATCACGTGGTCTTCTTCTCCGACGACTACGTCGCCTCCTTCGAGTTTTATCGAGACCGCCTGGGCTTTCGGATGTCCGATCACAGCAAGGGCTTGGGTGTGTTCGCGCGGGCCGACGGCACCCACGAGCATCACAGCATTTTCTGGGTGAACTCGGCGCTTCCCGTGACGCCGGGCAAGCCCGGCTACATGCACACGGCGTTCGGTCTGGAAGACATCGATGAGGTGATGTTGGGGGCCAACATCATGGCCAAGCGCGGCTGGGTCAACGCCTCGCAAAATTCCTCCGGCGGCCTGTCGCGTCACCGCATCTCCTCCGCCATCTATTACTACGTCGACAATCCCAACGGCGGCGAGGCGGAGTATCACTGCGATACGGATTATCTGGACGACAATTGGGTGCCGCGCGCCTGGGATTGGAAGTTCGGCGCGCTGCTGTGGGCGCACAAGACGCCGAGCTTCTTCGAGGTCTTCAACGAGGATTGGGACATGACCTTCGATCCCAACGGCAAGTCGCTGGAACCGTTCCGCCGCAAGCCCGCGGCCGCCCAAGGTGCGGGGTAGCGGTGTTCGAATACTTTTCGAACAATTACGTCTGGAACTTGTCGGTGGACATCGCCCTCGAGTCCGGTGCGCAGATCGGCGAGATCGATCTGATGTGCAGGCCGCTGCGCGAGGCGGCGGCCCGCGGCGACGACGCTGGAACCGCGGAGTTCTTCTCTACCTGGGTGGCCACGGCGGATCGGCTCGCGGATCTGGCGCGCGAGGACGAGGCTCTCGGGCGTAATTTCTCCGCGGCCACCAAGCTCAATCGGGCCGCCCTGTATTACCAGACGGCGGAGCGCATGCAATCGCACGGATTCGAACCGCGCAAACGCGTATTCCAGAAGGGCCAGGAGGCGTTCCGCGCCAGCATGCGGTTGGGTCGCGAGAACTACGAGCGCATCGAAATCCCCTATCGAAGCGCCGTGATCGCGGGTTTCGCGGTGTGGGCCAACGCCCCGGCCGCGTCGGCGCCCATTCTGGTGTTCGTCAATGGCCTGGATAGCTCCAAGGAAATGCTGTACTGGACGGGACTTGCGCGCGAGCTGGCACGGCGCGGCGTGTCGACTCTGCACATCGATCAGCCGGGCAGCGGCGAGGCGCTACGCCTGCACGATCTCATCGCGACTTACGACACCGAGCGCTGGGCCTCCAAGGTGGTGGATTATCTGGAGACGCGGCGGGAGGTGGATCCCAAGCGCATCGGCATCGCGGGCATTTCGCTCGGCGGGTACTACGCTCCGCGCGCCGTGGCCTTCGAGCCGCGGTTCGCACTCGGGGCCGTGTGGGGCGCCAATCACAACTGGGGCGAAGTGCAGCGGCGCCGTCTGGCGCGCGAAGGCGATCGTCCCGTGCCGCATTACTGGGAACACGTGCAGTGGGTATGGGGCTCCCAGGGCATGGACGAGTTCATGCGCACATGCGCGACGGTGACTCTCGATGGCGTTTTGGACCGGATCCGTGTTCCCTTCCTGGTCACTCACGGTGCCAACGACCGGCAGATCCCCGTGGCCTACGCGCATCAAACCTATGACCAGCTCATCAACAGTCCCAAGCGTGAATTGAGGATCTTCGATGAGCGCACCGGCGGCATCGAACATGTGAGCGTCGACAACATGTCCTTCGGCAGAACATTCATCGCCGACTGGATCGCGGAAACCTTCCATACCCATACAGGATGAACTTACCCATGCCACCCATCATGCGTCGTGTCGTCACCGGTCACGATGACGACGGCAATGCCATCATCCTCACGGATGCTCCTCCGGTCCGGGTTCAAAAGATCGGCGAGCACGGTCCGGTATTTTATGAGATATGGAACACCCGCGAAACACCGGTGAGAATCGCCCGGCGCAGCGGCGAGCCGCCGGAAGCGCAGCTGACGCTACCGCCGCCGCCCAACGGTACACGCATACGCATACTCGACATCCCCCCTGAGGCCGATGCCATGAAGACAATGGATGCCAACGCGGCCCGTGAGCATTTCGCGGAAATGGGCGCCCTCGAGGCGTCGACAAACACCGGCGAAGGTGCTGCGCATCCATTCATGCACCGCACCCAAACGGTGGACTACGGCATCGTCATCGACGGTGAGCTGACGCTGATCGTCGATCGCGGCGAAACCACAGTCAAGGCGGGCGATGTGGTCGTGCAGCGCGGCACCAACCATGCTTGGGCCAACCGCTCGGGCAAGAATTGCCGCATCGCCTTCGTCCTCATCGACGGTCAATTCGAGCAGGGCCTGTAGCATGCACGGGCGCGCGGATGCTGCGAGTCTCGCCGCGACGCGGCAGTTGCGTCCGATCCACGCCTTCATTCTATTGACCACCTGCGGCTTGACTACGCTGGTCACCGCCATTCTGGGACCGGTGCTGCCGAAGATGCAGGCGCATTTCGCCGGCGTCTCCCAGGTGGATTACCTCGTGCCGCTGACCCTCACGGTGCCCATGTTGATGATGGCGTTCCTCAGCGTCATCGCCGGCGCGCTGTCGGACCGCTTCGGCCGCAAGCGGTTGCTGGTCGGCGCCACTGCCTGCTATTCCATTTTCGGTTTGGCGCCGATCTGGCTGCACAGCCTGCAGTCGATCTTTTTCAGCAGAGTCGCCTTGGGTGTCATGGATGCCGTGGTGATGACCGTCAGCACCACGATGATCGGAGATTACTATCAGGGCTTGCGGCGGGACCGCATGCAAGCCCTGCAGACGACCACGGCGTCGTTTCTGGCATTCCTGCTGAATCTGCTCGGCGGCTACCTGGGCGAGTTCGGATGGCGGGTGCCGTTTTGGGTATATGCGGTGAGCGTTCCGCTCGCTTTGCTGATGGCGATCTATCTATGGGAGCCCAAACCCCACGGCAGTTCGGACAACACCGCATTGTTGGCCACCGATCCTCCCGGTGTGACATTCCGGCCCTGGCGGCTCGCCGGCATTTGCGCACTGGCCTTCGTCACGGGTATTGCGTTTCTGATTCCGCCGGTACATCTGGGGTTTCTGTTCAATGCCATTGGGGTGGCGTCGTCGGCGGAGATCGGCATCGCCTACGCGTTGAACAGCGTCTGCATCGTCGCCGGTACGTTGATGTTCGGCTGGATTCTCGCGCCGCGGGTCTCAGTGACCGCGCAGATTGCGCTATCGATGGCGATCACGGCCCTGGGCTTCATCATGATGAACGGGGCGGGCAGCTATCTGTCCCTGACGATCGCCGCCATGGTCAACGGGCTCGGTGCGGGATTGCTGCTGCCCACGATGGTGACCTGGAACATGCGCGAATTACCGTTCGCCCGGCGCGGGCTCGGCACCGGCGCATTTCAATCGGCGCTGTTCTTCGGCATGTTCGTCAATCCCGTCCTCGTGGTTGGACTGCAAAATCAGCTGGGATCCCGCGCCATCGCGGTCAGCGCGGTGGGCGTCGCGTTGCTCTCAGGCTCGGCGATCGCGGCGGCAAAACATTTCGGCGGGCGC
This sequence comes from uncultured Gammaproteobacteria bacterium, assembly GCA_963799885.1. Lineage (GTDB taxonomy): Bacteria > Pseudomonadota > Gammaproteobacteria > Steroidobacterales > Steroidobacteraceae > Bog-1198. Next base: position 268,094 of record CAWCYX010000018.1, read on the forward strand.
CTGCCGCGCGCCAACGTGACAGGCTAACGCTCCGCGACCGATCCCAACGTTTCCAAGATCGAGGTACGGGCGGTCAGCAGCTGTTTGGTCAATTCCGATTTCATCTTCTTGAAGCGGGTGGTGGGCACCGGCACGGACAACGCGATGCACCGTCCGAGCGGATCGTTGAACGCGGTCCCGACCGCCGAGATTCCCTCGGTATGCTCTTCGTTGTCGACAGCCACGCCAAACTTGGCGCAGGCCTCGATTTCGGCGCGGAGCTCGGCCGTCCGGGTGATGGTGGTCGCGGTAAATTTCGGCAGCGGAGCGCGCAGGAATTTGTCGAATTGCGCGGCCGGTATGATGCTGAGCAAGGCCTTGCCATTGGCCGTGCAGTGCAATGGAAACGTCTCGCCCACGGCCGAGACGGCGCGCAGCCGATGCGCGCCTTGAACTTGATCCGTGAAGACCGCGGAGAAGCCTTTGAGCACCGATAAGTCGACCGTTTCCCCCAGACGCTGCGACAGCTCCGCCATGATGGGGCGCGTGATCTGGTCGAACTCGACGCTGGCGGAGGCGGCCAGCCGGATCAAGGCGGGTCCCAGCCGGACGCCGGACGTGGGCGTGGCGGCGATCAGAAAATGCTCGGCGCGCAGCGCATCCACGATGCGTTGAACGGTGGATCGCGCCAGATCCACACGCTGCGCGATTTGGGCCAGACTCAGTCCCTCTTGCTCGCCCTCGAGCGCCCGCAATACGCTGGCGGCGCGGGCGATGACCTGGATGCTTTGGCCCGCGGCGCGGCCGGTTGCTTTTTTTGCCATTGACCCATTCTATCCTGTCTCGAATGAGCTGCGCAGATGTGCCGCCAGGCGCGCGCGCAGCGCGGCGATCTTTGCCTCGTCCCATCCCGAGTAAAACCCGTTGCCGCTGGAGATTCCCATGCGGCCCGCATCGAGACGGCTCTTCAAGCCGGCGGCCGGTTCGGTCGCGCGACTCAAATGCGGCAGCACGACCTCGTGAATTTGCCGCGTCAATTCCAACCCGACGAGATCGGCGTTTTCCAGCGGCCCAAGCACTGCGAGCCGCGCGCCGAAGCTGCGCTTGACGATGCGGTCGGCGTCTTCCGGCGTGCAGATGCCTTCGTCCACCAGGGCCATGGCCTCGCGCCACAGCGCGTGCTGCAGGCGGTTGCCCGGCACCACGTCGCGCCGCACGTGCACCGGCTCCTTGCCCGCCGCGCTGAGCAGCGACAGCGCCCGCGTGATGCTATCCGCGGCGGTTCGCGGACCCTGAATGACTTCCACCAGCGGGATCAGATCCGGAGGGTTCCAAAAATGCATACCCAGCACGCGGACCGCATGCTCATCCGTCACCTGGGCCGCAACCGTCGCCACGGGAATCACCGAGGAGTTGGTGGCGAGCAGGGTGTGCGGGCCGGTGAATTGCGCGAGTCGCGCGAACAGCGCCTGCTTGACCGGCGCCTGTTCCACGATGGCTTCGATCACCAGATCCGCCTCGTGCACGGTGTCCCTCAGATCGTTGCCGGCTCGCGTGCCGGGTACCTCATTGCACAACCGCTGCAGCGCCGGCGCACTCTGATCCCATGCACTGACGCGCCAGCCTGCCTGCCGGAACACCCGCGCCAGACCGCCGCCCATCAGTCCGGCGCCGATCAGCGCGATGACGGGGGAGGGTGCGGCGGAAGGCGGGGTCACGTGGGTAATGGCGTCGCCAGTAATGGCTTTAGCAGCAACGGCGTCAGCCGGAAATGCGCACGTTCGAACGGCCCTTCAAGGCAAGCAGCTGACGCGCTTCATCCGGCGAGGCCGGCTGCATGCCGAGTTCCGCCAGTATGGTGCGGATCTTGCCGACTTGCTGCGCATTGCTGCTCGCCAGGGTGCCGCGTTCGATGAACAAGCTGTCCTCGAGTCCGACTCGGACGTTGCCGCCCAGCATCGCGGCCTGTGTGATTATCGGCATCTGATGCTTGCCGGCGGCCAGCACCGACCAGACGTAGTCGGTGCCGAAAAGCCGGTCGGCGGTGCGGCGCATGAACACCACGTTGTCAGGATCCGCCCCGATCCCGCCCAGAATGCCGAACACGCTTTGGATGAACAGGGGCGGCTTTGCCACTCCCTTATCGAGGAAGTAGGCGAGGTTATACAGATGCCCGATGTCGTAGCACTCATGCTCGTAGCGGGTGCCGTGGTCAGCCATCAGCGCATACACGCGCGCGATGTCCGCAAACGTATTGCGAAAGATGAATTTCTCGCTGTTGAGGATGTACTGCTTCTCCCACGGAAATTTCCACTCGGTGATCTTGCGCCCCATGTCGTGAAAGGAGAAATTCATCGATCCCATGTTCATGGAACACATTTCCGGACTGAAATGCAGCGCCGCCGCGAGGCGTTCATCCGGCGACATGTCGGGGCTGCCGCCCGTGGTGAGATTGATGACGGCGTCCGTCGCCGCATGGATCTGCGGCAGGAATTGTTGGTACACCTGGGGATCGCCCGTGGGCGATCCGTCCGCTTGATTTCGCGCATGGATATGCAGGATCGCCGCGCCGGCCTTGGCGGCGGCAATGGATTGCGCCGCCAGATCCTCGGCCCGCCAGGGCAGTGCCGCCGACAGGGTGGGAGTATGGATTCCGCCGGTCACGGCGCAGGTGATAATGACTTTATTGGCCGCCATGGGTTACCCCGCCGTGTATCCGCCGTCGGCGTAAATGATGTGACCGGTGTGAAAATCAGAGGCCCTCGAGCACAGGAACAGCAGGGGACCCGCCAAGTCCTCCGGCTCGCCCAGCCGCCCGCTGGGCACGCGCGCGAGGAATCCCTGCCGTACGGCCGTCGCCTTCTCGTCGTCGGCGAACATCCATGCCGTGAGCGGCGAGCGGAACACCGTGGGCGCAAGCGCATTCACGGTGATGCCGTGCTTGCCCCATTCACAGCCGAGCGCCTTGGTCATGCCGTCGACGGCGGATTTGGAAGTACAGTAGGCCGAGTAGCCGGCCGGGTGCCCAAGCTTGCCGCGCGCCGAGGACGTGAACACCACCTTGCCCCCGCCGCCCTGCGCGATCATCTGCCGGCCCACGGCGCGGGCGATCAGCCAGGCGCCTTCGACGTTCGCCAGCATGACTTTCTGGAAACGTTCAGGCGTCATCTCCACGATGGGCGCGACGTCGTTCATGCCCGATGCCACCACCAGGATGTCGATGCGCCCGTGCGCCTCTACCGCCGCGGCCACCATGGCATCGCAGTCAGTTTCGGTGTTGGGCCGCCTGGCGATCTCGACGGCGGGACTGCCCGCCGCCCGCAGCTCCACGCGCAGCTGCCCCAGTTCCTGCGCGTTGCCAGCCGTGATGGCGAGCCGCGCACCGGCCGTACCGAGAGTGGCGCACACCACCTTGCCGAAGGCGCCGGTAGCTCCGACCACGAGCGCTGACTTGCCGTGCACGTCAAACAGTTTGGAGGGATCGATGCTGGGCAGTGTCATGACTGCTTGGGCGGGTAGGGCATGATAACGATCATACTAGCCACCGCATTGGATTTGTTGCGAACCTCGCGCGCCTCGCCGGCCGGGATGAAGCAACTGTCGAGCTTGCGCAGGACCGCGACTTCGCCGCTGCCCAGCGTCACCGTGATTTCGCCGTCGATGACCACATAGATCTTGCCCAAGGGGCCCGCGTCCATATCGGCGCCGCCGCCGGGGAGAATGTGGCTCAATCCCGTCCAGGCGAAATCGGCACCGCTGGCGCTGAAACCTTGCAGGCGCAGCGCCGTCACGCCATGGTGCAGCGGCGCCTCATAGGCTTTCGCATCGGCGAAGCGGGTGACCTCCATCACTACTGACCGCTGCCGGTTTCGATGCGGTATTGGCCGGACGGATCCACCATGGCGACCAAGCGCACGATGCAGCCGTCGCCGCGGGTCCAGCGCCACGGGAAAGCCGCAAAAGTCACACGCTTGCCCGTGACCTTGTCGATTTCGCCGCCGACGTTTTCGAATCCGCAGATGCCCGCCGATAAAATGGCGTTGTGGCAGGGCTCCCATTCCGGGAAGTCCTCGATCACCTTGCGGCCGGTGGTCTGTTCGTATTCCTGGTTGATCTTCGGCAACAGGCCGTTCGGCCAGCCGGGTCCGTGAGGCCCGATCGCCGTGCCGAGCGGATGATCGAGCGCCTGGGTGTCGGAGCCGCACATTTTTACGCCGCGCTCCACGAACCACTCGCCGGCTTCCTTGTAGAAGCCGGGCGAATAGCCATAGTAATGCGAATTGTCGCCGTAATACTTGTGCCAGCCGGTGTTGACGATGACGATGTCGCCCCGCCGGATCTTGGGTGTCGCGTTCTCCAGGTCCTTGGCCGTGATCACTTCCCATTTTTTCTTGGGGATGGAGACCACCACGCCGGTGCCGAAAAAGTAGGGCAACGGCACCTCGTCCATGAAGGGAGTGCCTTGCACCACGTGCGCCGGCGCGTCGATGTGGGTGCCGGAGTGCATGACCGTCGTGATACGCTGCGTCAGCACGCCGGACCGGGACATGCCGTGCAGGCGTTCGATCTTCACGTCCTCGAAGTACGGCCAGCAGGGCTGCCCCAAACCCCAGGGATGCGACAGATCGTACATCTGTAGCCCCATGTTGTTCTGCAGGTTGGATTCGGAAAATTTGCACAAATCCGGATCGCGCCAGTCCATCGTGCACCTCTTGTGTATGTACTATATTGTGATACAAGATACTCGCACACTGGTTTGATGTCCAGATAGGATTCGCGATGCTTTCGACCCATGGCTCCCGGAAGGAATTGCACGCGGTGACCGTGCTGTCGCTGGGTTTTGGACTGGTGGGCGTCGACCGCTTTCTGATCTCGACCATGTACCCGACCATCGCGCGCGATCTGCATCTGGGTTATGGCGATATCGGGACCATCACCGGCGCACTCGCCATCGCCTGGGGCGCGGCCGCCCTGGTGATGGGCAATGTGTCGGATCACATCGGCCAGCGGCGTGTTCTCGCCGGCTCGCTGATCGTTTTCTCGCTGCTGATCGGCGCCAGCGGGCTGGCCGGTGGACTTGCGGGCCTCGTGCTGGTTCGGGTGGTGATGGGATTTGCGGACGGCGCCTACACGCCGGCGAGCATCGCCGCCACCATCCATCAGTCTTCGCCGGATCGCCACGGCCGCAATGTGGGGCTCCAGCAATCCATGCTGGTTCTGTTCGGCCTGGGCCTGTCGCCGCTGCTGGTGGGGTGGCTGCTGCGCGAAGGCATGGATTGGCGCTATATCTTTTCCCTGTTCGTGATCCCGGGTCTGATCCTGGCGTGGAAGACCTGGCGGATCATCCCCGACAACCGGCGCTCGGAAGCCAGCGGGCGCGACAGCTTGGCGGACTGGGGCACGGTGCTCAAATATCGCAACATTCGTCTGTTGATGGGCGGCATGCTGTGCTGGTTGACGTGCCTCATTACCTGCAGCGCATTTCTGCCCAGCTATTTCGTGGACCATCTGCAACTCGACAACGGCCGCATGGGAACGGTTATGTCGGCCATCGGGTTCGGCGCGATGGTCGGCACCATCGTGCTCTCTGCCGCCTCGGACCGTTTCGGCCGCAAACCGGTGATGCTGATCTGCAGCATGGTGACGCTCGCGGGCCTCGCCATGCTCGGCTCCATCGGGCCCAACACCGGCTTGCTGTTCGCATGCCTGTTCGTCATTCACTTTTGCAACAACACGCTCATTACCATGACCGTGGGTCCGGTGGCCGCTGAAACGGTGCCGCCCGCGCTGATGGCGACGGCCTCGGGCGTGGTCATCGCCACCGGCGAGTTGCTCGGCGGCGGCCTTGCGCCCATCGTCGGCGGCCAGGTAGCCGAACGTTTCGGCATCGATCACATCCTGGGGCTGCCCATCCTGATGATGGGCATCGGTGTGCTGCTGTGCGCCGGGCTCAAGGAAACCCGACCCGTATTCAACCAGGGAGTGACCCCCGCATGAAGTTCATACTCGCCTCGCGCCGCAAGCCTGGGGACACGCAGGAGAAGTTTTTCTACGAGTGGAGCATCATCCACGTGGCGTTGATGATCACCAACGCTTCCACGCAGCGCGCGTTCACACGCTATGCGCAGCACTACAGCATCAACGGCGTACCTGCCGACCTGCTGTGGCATCCGCTCTCACCCATGGCCTGGGACAACATGGCGGATCATTGGCTCGACAAGTTCGAGGATCTCGGTGCCTCGGTGCATAGCGAGGACTACATCCAGCGCATGCTGCCGCACAAATTCGGCGACAGCAATTTTGCGATCGAGCTGACCGGTGGCCGGGTGATGCACGAAGCGCCGGACTTTCAGAACGGCGGTGTCAAGCTGATCCACTTTTTGAGGCGGAATGCCGGGATTTCCCAGGAGGAATTCGATCGCCGCTGGAAGGACGAACATGCGCCTTTGGTGGTGGAAGCGCTGCGGCCGTTGGGGGTGCTGCGCAAGTACGTGCAGAATCCCACGCTGCCCCTGGATCCGCAGATTTTCAAGGGCACGCTGTTCGAGGCGGGCGGCGTCGGACAGCATGGCGGCATCGAGGAATATTGGTTCAACGGACTGGATGACCTCAAGCGTTTGCGCAAGGATCCCGCGTGGGAACGCATCAAAGCCGGCGACGCGCGCCTGACGGCGCCCGGCTCGTTCGCGATGGTCACCACCGAACGGGTGGTCTTCGACTTTGTGACGCCGGGCCGCCAGACGCCGCGGCCGGCGGTGCTCACGCCCGGGACGCTCGAGTGGATGCTCGATGCCCAGGGCTATTCCGAATTCAACGTTCCGAAGCCGCCGGGCGCGCCGCCGGGCAAGCGCTGAACCCCAGTACAACTCAACCGGAATCACACGCAAACATCGGAGAAGCGGCATGGAACATTCGATCACCCACGACTCGATGGGCACTCACATCGACTGGCGACACGACGGGGTTACCGCCCGTATGATCGACTGGTTCTGGAGCAACATGGAAAAGGGCTTCATTCTCTGGCACCCCGAACAGCACGAGGCGCTGGAATGGGCCGTGCCGCCCAAGCATGGCAATCCCGTCGGCTCGATCCACATCGCGCCGCAGACCTGGAACGACGGCCGCCGTCAGAATCTGTATATCCGATTCGAGAAACTCGAGGACGTGGCTCCCGAGATCCGCGATTACATCGTGTACGAGCACGTGGTCGTCGTGGCGGGACTCGGGCTCGGCGCGGAATGCTTGGAGAAGCCCGATCCCATGGGATACCGGATCCATCAATGGCAGAAAACCGATTACGGCGTCGAGGGCAAGTCGAGCGCCATCGGTACGCGCAAGAAGGAGACCGTGGAGGACGGCAAGGTCTGGGCCGCGCACAACGCACAGGAGATCGGCAATTGGGGTGTATTCCTGCCGCAGATCTATTCTCTGTACCGGGTCGTGACCGATACCACGCGCAATCCATTCGCCGATCTGTCCGTGAACGGCACGAAGCGCGACGCACGCTATCGCTACATTCGCTGAGATGAGCGGCAGCTACGACATCGTCGCCATGGGCGCCGGCCACAACGGTCTGGTGGCGGCAGCGTATCTGGCAAAGGCCGGCAAGAAGGTGCTGGTGCTGGAGCGCAAGGGTTACCCCGGCGGTGGGGTCTCCACCCGGCAGCTGAACACCCCGGGCTATTGGCATGATGAGCACTCGAGTGTGCATATCATGATCCAGGGAAATCCGCTGCTGCGCCAGGATGAACTCGGGTTGATCTCCAAGCACGGGCTGAAATATCAGTACTCGCCGGTGCCGCACGCCACGATTTTCCCCGATCAGTCGGTGCTGTATACCTACAAGGACCTCGACAAGACCTGCGAGAGCTTCGCCAAAGTGTCGGCGAAGGATGCGGAGACCTACCGCAATTTCGTCAAGTTGAGCCAACAGATCCTGGAATTCTTCATGCCGGGGCTGTACGCGCCGCCGCCGCCGCTCGGCGAATTGGTGGCGATGCTGGACCGGAACGAGCAAGGCAGGCTCATGCTCGATTTCATGTCGCGCGATTGTCTGGATCTGGTCAATCAGCTGTATGAAAGCGACAAGATCAAGATTCATCTGCTGCGGCTGGTGAGCGAGAACCTGCAAAGCCCGAACGAACTCGGCACGGGCATGGGTGTGCTGCTCATGCCGGGGATCATCCATACCTATGGCGTGTCGCAGCCCGTGGGCGGCAGCGGGAAGCTGACCGCGGCGTTGGTGCGTTGCATCGAGAGTTTCGGGGGCGAGGTGCGCTGCAATGCCGAGGTCGCCAAGATCCTCACCAGCGGCGGCCGCGCCACGGGCGTGCGCCTGACCTCCGGTGAGGAAATTGCCGCCAAGGACGCCGTGATCGGGGCGCTTCATCCCTACGTCATCCGCAAGTTCGTGGACGGCGTCTCCGAGCCCGTGCTGCGCCGCGCCGAGCGCGCCGCCCTGGCGCCGTTCTCCATCATGGTCAGCCACTATGATCTGAAGGAAAAGTGCCGTTTCCACGCGGGCGAGGAGGTGGGTCTTGCGACCATGCTCGAGTTCGTCGATACCGAGCGGCTCGACGAATTGATCGCCGATTTCGATGATTTGAAGCGCGGTTTGATCACCAAACGCCGTCTTTGCGCCGGCGGCGATGAGAGCATCGGCGACCCGACGCGTGTGCCGGCCGGCGCCGGAATGTTTCACGGCATCACGTTTGCGCCGTATACAGTGCGCGATCCGCGCTGGGCGGGCCGGCACTGGGATGAATTCAAGGAGGAGATCGGCGATTTGTCGCTGGCGCACTACCGTAAGTTCGTCGCCAATCTCACCAGCGACAATATCATCATGCGCACGGTCGTGAGCCCGGTGGATCTCGAACGATCCAGCCCCAACAGCATGATGCGCGGCGATGTGCACGGCGTGGCGCCGTATTTCTACCAAAGCGCCGGGCATCGGCCGACGCCGGATCTGGGGCAATTCACCGTGCCGGGTGTGGAGCGCTTGTATCTCGCGGGACCCTTTCAGCATCCCGGCGGCGGAGTGTACGGCGCGGGTCGCGCCACGGCCATCCGCATGTTCGAACAGCTCGGGATGGATTTCTCGTCCGTGGTGGGCGGGATCCGCCAGGATACCGCCGCCCAGCCGACAGCCGCCGCCCCCGCGGCGGCGATCCGGAGCGAGGGGATGGTATTGCGCGGACCGGCGGACGAGGAACTGATGCGCGTCGAATCCCTGGACCGCAATGGCGATGAACTCATCATCAGGGGCACGAGCTTCGGCACCATGCCGATGGAGGCGCGCTTGGACGGACCGTCGGCGCGTGCGGGTCTGAAGATGCTCGGCCTCGGCAAGCTCGCCTTCCTCGCGACGCTGCCGTTCCGCGGGGCACGAAAGTGACGGAGAGCGATCAGTCGAAGCCGCCCGCGCCGCCCGGCACTCGGTTGCGTCACCCGCCGGAACGGGTCGCGCTGGTGACGGGCGCGGCGCGAGGGCTCGGCCAGGCGTTTGCGGAGCGCCTTGCGCAGGACGGCTGTCGTGTGCTGTTGGTGGACGTCATCGATTGCGCCGACACGCTGGCCTTGGCAGCGGCCGCCGGATGTTCCGGCCGCGCGCTGCGCTGTGATCTTGCCGATCCCCGGCAGATCGACGAACTCATCGCCCAGGTGCTGGCCCAGGAGGGCCGGGTCGATATCCTGGTGAATAATGCCGCCTATCAGCCGCCGACCCCCTGGAACGCACTGACTGCGGCGATCCTGCGCAAGATGCTCGCCGTCAACACGGAAGCTGCGTTTTTTCTGGCGCAGGGATTTGCACCCGGAATGATCGAGCGCCGCTGGGGGCGTATCATCAACCTAGCCTCGAGTTCCGCCTGGTCCCCGCCGCCGGGCTTCACAGGTTATATCACCACCAAGATGGCGAACGTGGGAATGACGCGCGCACTTGCGCGCGAGCTGGGCGATCACGGCATCACGGTCAATGCGATCGCGCCGGGGCTGACGCGCACCGCCGCGGCTGTGAGGGAAGTGCCAGAATTCATCTGGGACAAGGTACAAGAGCAGCAGTTGATCCATCGCGCCGCCGAGCCGCGCGACCTCGTGGGTGCGTTGTCGTTTTTGTGCTCCGATGACGCCGCCTTCGTCACCGGTCAAACCTATCATGTGGACGGCGGCGCGGTTCTGTAATCTCGAGGCGTAGCAGAATGAAGAAAATGATGACGGCCGCTCAGGCCATCGTGGATGGATTGATCCGGCACGGCGTGCGGCAGATCTTCGGCATTCCGGGCGTGCATACGTACGCGCTGTTCGATGCGTTGTATGAGCGCCGCACGGAAATCAAATTCACCGGCACACGCCATGAGCAGGGAGCCGCCTACATGGCCTATGGTTATGCCCGGGCAACCGGGGAGGTGGGCGTGTATACCTGTGTGCCGGGGCCGGGAGTCCTCAATACCACCGCCGCGCTCTGCACGGCCTACGCGGCGAATGCGCCGGTGCTGTGCCTTACCAGTGAGATCCCCTCGCACGAGATCGGCCAGGGCCATGGCATTCTGCATGAGCTTCCCGACCAGCTGAATCTGCTGCGCGGCCTTACCAAGTGGGCGGAGCGCATTCGCCATCCGTCCGAAGCGCCGCGCACCATCGCCTATGCGATGGACCAATTGCGCAGCGGACGGGTTCGGCCCGTGGCGTTGGAGTGTCCCTGGGATACGCTGGGCGAGCGAGCCATCGTCGAGGTGAACGTGTCCGTCTCCCGGAGCGACGCACCGACCATCAGCCCGGAAGCCGCGCAAGCCGCGGCCCAAATGATCGGTACGGCCGTCAATCCCATGATCATGGTGGGCGGCGGCGCGCTCGGTGCGGTCGCCGAGGTCAATGAGCTGGCTGAGCTGTTGCAAGCGCCGGTGATGTCCCATCGCAGCGGCCGGGGGATCGTGGCCGAGGATTCGCCTTGCGGCTTCAATCTGGCGGCCGCCTATGAACCTTGGGCCAGCTGCGATGTGCTCATCGCCATCGGTTCACGCATGGAGCTGCAGTTCGTGCGTTGGCGCAAGTTTCCGCCCAACCTCAAGATCGTCCGCATCGACATCGATCCTGCGGAGATGACGCGCCGGAAGGCGGATATCGGCATCATCGCCGATGCGGCTCCCGCGACGCGTGCGCTCATCGATGCGCTCAAGCCCACGCTCGGCAATCGCCCGCCACGGGTCCGAGAGTTCGCCGAGATCAAGGCGCGTGCCCGCGCGCGCATGGAGACCGTGCAGCCGCAGCTTGGCTTTCTGGATGTGATCCGCGAGGTCCTGCCGCGTGAGGGTTTTTTTGTCGAGGAGATTTGCCAGGTCGGTTTCACAGCGCGATTCGGATTTCCCGTTTTGGCGCCGCGCACCTACGTCACCTGCGGCTATCAGGATAATCTGGGATTCGGATTCATGACGGCATTGGGTGTCAAGGCGGCGTTCCCGAAGGTGCCGGTGATCTCGGTCAACGGGGACGGCGGCTTCATGTTCGGCGTGCAGGAGTTGGCGACGGCGGTGCAGCACGGAATCAATGTGATCGCCGTGGTGTTCAACAATCGAAGTTTCGGCAATGTTTTACGGGATCAGACACAGACCTACGGTGGACGGTTGATCGGGCCGGACTTGCAGAATCCGGACTTCGAGGCATTGGCCCGCGCCTTCGGCGCGGCCGGCTATCGTGCCGATACGCCGCCTGCGCTGCGGCAGGCCTTATTGACGGCGATGAGCCAAGACCGTCCGGCGGTGATCGAAGTGCGGCAGGAGCCGGGCGCGGAGCAGTCGCCGTGGCCGATCCTGCACCCTACGGCGTGAAGGATCGGGTCCGTCCTGCGGGCCTGGCGCCGGAGTACAATACGGGCGGCCAGCGAAGGCGCCCGGTATGATAAACAACTCATTGTATCTGCCAGCTTGATGCGGCGTCTCCTGCCGGCGGCGGTCAATTGGGCCCTGGCCGCTTACGCCCTCGCTTTGTGCGCCGGCGTGTGGCTCTTCGCGCTCCAGCATATTCAAATCGACTATCGTTCTACCCTGGAAACGGAACGCGAGCATCTGCGCAGCGTCAGCGGGACGCTCCAGGCGCAAGTGGAAGCGATGCTCGGGGACGGTGTGGGCGCCGCGCTCGCCGCCGCCAACGAACTCGAGACCGGCAGCAGACTCTCTTCCGCCGGCGATGCCGAAGTATCGGACACGCTCATCCACATGCTGACCGGCGGTCCCTATGTTCACTCTTTGTTTTTGGTCAACGGGGCGCGTTTCGTGCGCGTCGGCCGGTCGGGAACGTCGGATAGCCGAACGGCGCCTCCCGCGTGGCTGCTGCCCGCGTTGGACCTCAAGACGGGCGATGCCTGGGTGGGCGGGCCGATGCCGGATCCGGACCACCCGGGGGAACAGGTGGTTCCGATCGCGCGGCGCTTCGGTCATGGCGGCCGGCAAAACGCCTGGGCCGGAGCGCTGATCGCATTCAGCAATCTGAAAGGCGCTTACGAGCAACCCGAATCGGGCAGTGGCGTCGCTCTTTTTTCGAACAACGGCACCGCCTTGTCTCTGCTGATTCCGGACGTGCATGTGCGCGAGGCCGAAGGCACCAATATCAGCAACTCGGATCTGTTTATTCGGGCCATCCGTGGTCCGCCGTCCGGCGTGATCGAAGGCCCCAGCCCTTACGCCGACAGGCTGACCATTGTGGCGTATAACCGGGTGAGCGGATACCCGATACTGGTCGCCGCTTCGCGCCCCCGCGAGGATGCGCTCGCTTCCTGGTATGGGCGGCGTCGCGGCATCCTGCTACTGGGCCTTGGCATCACCGTACTCGTGGTCGTGACCACCGGCATGCTGCACCATTTCCTGGGTGCGCTACGGCGGCGGGAGGTTCACTACGGCACGCTGTTCAACAATGCGGCGTTCGGCGCCTTCGTACTGGAGGGGGACCGGATCATCGAAGCTAATAAAACCACTGCCGCCATGTTTGGAACCGGCAGCCCCCGTGATTTGATCGGCATGCGCACGTGGGAGCTTTCGCCGGCAACGCAACCGGACGGCAACTCCTCCAAGGCGCTCAGTCTCGAGAGAGTCCGCAATTCGGTTGCCGGAAGCGCCCGCAGTTTCGAGTGGGTCCATCAGCGGCTCGACACGGGAGTGCGGTTTTGCGCGGCCGTTGATCTTGCGAGCCTCGACGCGGACGGCAAGACCCTGACCCTGGCCGTGCTCCACGATGTAACCGAGCGCAAGTTGATGGATGAAGAGCGTGAACGCGTACTCAATGAACTGCACGAACTGGCTGCGGCGCTGGTCCACGTTCAGGATGATGAGCGCCGGCGTATTGGACGGGATCTGCACGACAGCACCGGACAAAGCCTCGCCGCTCTGGAACTCAGTCTCACGCGACTCGCGCGCATCACGGATCAGACTTCGAGTCCCGCGAGCGTGCTGGTCGACGAATGCGTCACTCTGGCACAGCAGTGTTCCACCGAGATTCGCACCGCCTCCTACTTGCTGCATCCGCCGCTATTGGATGAGATCGGATTGCTCAGCGCGCTGCGGTGGCTGGCCGACGGTCTGCGTCAGCGCAGCGGAATCAAAATCGATCTGGAGTTGCCCGAAACCATGGAGCGCATGCCTCCGGAGCACGAATTGGCCTTATTCCGGGTCGCGCAGGAAGCGCTGACCAACGTGCATCGGCACTCGAAAAGCCCCTCGGTCGCGATTCGGTTGTTCGAGGAGGACGGCGCCGCGATACTGGAAGTCGATGATGCCGGACGCGGCATCCTCGCCAGCGGCTCATCCAGCAGAGTGATGGAGGCTGCCGCTCTGGGCGTCGGCTTGGCAGGTATGCGCGAGCGGATGCGCCAGCTCGGGGGAGCGTTGAGCGTGCGCAGCGGCGCGCGGGGAACCTGTGTACAGGCCAGGCTCGCGATGTCGTCGACCGTGGGTCCGCGCACTGAACATTTCGCATCTATAGGGGTCGGGAAACGATGAGCAATGTTCGAATTCTCATTGCGGACGACCACGAACTGATCCGGCGCGGGCTCGTTTCGGCGCTCTCGGACCGGCCGGAATGGACCATCGTGGCGGAGGCGGCCGACGGACGTCAGGCCTGCGAGCTGGCCGGCCGCCTGACCCCCGACATCGCGGTTCTCGATTTGACCATGCCCGAGCTCAACGGACTCGACGTCACGCGCCAAATCCGCGCGTCGACGCCCAAGACTCGAATCTTGATCGTGACGGCGCACGAGTCGGAACAGCTGATTCGGGACGTACTGGACGCCGGCGCGATGGGTTATGTGCTGAAGTCGGACGCCGGACGCGTGCTCGTGCAGGCCATTGAGGCCCTGCTCGACGAGCGGCCTTTTTTTACGTCGAAAGTGGCGCGCTTCGTCCTCGAGGGCTATCTGCGTTCCGGCGAGAATTCTGTGACGCAGGCCGCAGTTGCCCTGTCGCCGCGGGAGCGGCACATTGTTCAATTGCTCGCGGAAGGCAATAACAACAAGGAAGTGGCGCGCGCCTTGGAATTGAGCGTCAAGACCGTTGAAACGCACCGCAGCAATATCATGCGGAAAATGGAATTCGATTCGCTGGCCGACCTCGTGCGTTACGCGATCCGCAACAAAATCGTAGACGCCTGAGAGGCGCTGCGGCGCTCTCGCTACACAGTCTCCCCGGCTCCACTCGGGAAAGTACCCGATCCCGCCGCTCTGCCCGGCGGCATAGAGTGCGACACCCAAAGTACGTGAGCATTACCAGCATGAATCCATCCGAGCCGGGCAGCTACAGGCGCGCGCGCCGAATACTGTCGCTTAGCAGCGTGGTGCGCGGCGCGCTGCCGGTGATGCGTGCGGCCGTCGGGAACACGGCGGTGCTGCGCATCGCGATGGATGCGCATGCGCCACTGGTGGAGGTCAACCCGATCGCCATGCACCGCGTGCTCTTGAAGTTGGTGGAGAATGCGTCCCAAGCGATTCGGCAGCCTCACGGGGTCATCGAGATCGGCGTCGCCGGCATGACCAGCTCGGACAACCCCGGCTGCCCATTCGTTCGGCTGACCGTGGCCGACAACGGCATCGGCATGGACGTCGCGACCGTCGGCAATCTGCGCGAGCAACTTCTCGAGCCCGCCGACGCGTGCGGCGCCGGACTCGGTTTACGGATTGTCCACAGGGCCATCCGCACCCATGGCGGGCGAATGCAAATCGACAGCCACCCGGGTCAGGGCACCACGGTCCGTATCGACCTGCCGGCGGCAGCGGCGCAATCCGCAGTGCTCGACCCCGGCGCCCGCGATGGCGGGGACCCGACTTCGGGGCATCGATCAAAATGAGCCCGAACGCCACCGATTTACGTCACGGCCCGCCGTTCGCGGCGGAGGAGCCATCGACACAGCTGCGGCGCCAGTATCGGGTACTCAGCGCCAGCAATCGCACCTTGATCTATTCATGCAGCGAACATGAACTGCTGACCGACATCTGCCGCGCGCTCGTCAATATCGGCGGGTATCAATTCGCTTGGATCGGCTGCTTTGACGTGCACGCCGGCGCCATGGCGGCGCCCACGGTATGCGCTTCGTGGGGCAACGGCGCACTCGACCCGTCGCAACTCCAGGCAATGCAGGCGCGCGGCGATCAAACGCCGTCGCTGCGTGCGATGCGCGAGCGGACGCCGCAGATCGTGTATGGGATCGACGATGAACGGTGGAGCGCAGCTTGGCGCGGCCACGCGCGCCAGCGCGGCCACGTGGCGGCGTTGGCGATGCCGCTGCTGACCGACGACCAATGCCTCGGCGTGCTCGAGGTCTATACGGACGGCTCGGCGGGCCTCGAGATGTCAGAGGTGGCTCTACTCAGTGAGCTCGCGGCCGACCTTGCCTTTGGCCTCGTAACCCTGCGCACGCGCCGCGACTACGAGCGCCAACAGACCGATATCGCATTGCTGACGCGGGTGCTGCGGATGCAGAGCGCGATCAATTCCGCGGTGTTGCGCATTCGCGATCCGAAGAGCCTGCTCGAGGAGGCCTGCCGGGTCGCGGTCGGGGTCGGCTGCTATAACAGCGCCGTCGTTTGGGTCGTCGATCCCGGCACCCCGTTCGCGCGTCCGGGTTACCGCGCCGGAAGTCCGGTACCCGATGTCGCGCCGCAACGACTGCGGGTCGGCGATGGCAATGAGTGTGACGTGAGCCTGACCGCCCGCGCGATGCGCACCGGAGAAGTCAGCGTATGCCGCGACCTGACTTACAGCGAGCCGCCGGTGATCGGCCGCGAACTGCTGTTCGCGGCCGGCATCCGGTCAGTGGTGGCCTTGCCGTTCATGGTTGATGGGGTACCGGTCGGTGCACTGACCCTGACTTCCCGGAATCCGGCCCAGGTACGCGACGTTGAACTGCTGCTGCTGCGGGACATCGCGGCGTCGATGTCGTTCGCGCTGCGCTCCCAACAGCAGGCGGACGCCGCCGATTATCTCATGCACTACGATCCTCTCACGGGTCTGGCCAACCGCTCGTTGTTCTGCCGACGTCTCGACCGGTTGCTGCGGGCAAATCCCGATCCGGAACAGACGCCGACGATCGCGACACTCAACATCGAGCACCTCAATGGCTTCAACCACACGTTTGGCCGGCGCTTTGGCGATCTTCTATTGCAGCAGGTGGCCGAACGGCTCCGGCACCACGTCGGAAACGACGATCACGTGGGCGACCTCGGGGCGGGCACGTTTGTGCTGATTCAACCGACCGCCGTCACCGCTGCCCAAGGCTTGACCGCGCTGTTTGAAGAAACGGTCTTTGCGCAACCCTTTCTGATCGAGGACAACAGCGTCCGTGTCTCGTGCCACTCGGGCCTCGCCCGCTATCCCATCGACGGAGTGGATGGCAATACCCTGGTGCAACAGGCCGAAGCGGCGCTGAAGCATGCGAAGGAAACCGGCGAGCCCTCCCTTCACTACAATCTCGACATGCGCCGTGCGATGGCAGAGCGGCTGGCGCTCGAGCACAAGTTGCGCGCGGCCATCGACGAGCAGCAGTTCCAGATCTTCTACCAGCCGCAGATCAACATCGCCACCGGCCGCATCGAGTCGGTCGAGGCGCTGCTGCGCTGGGACGACCCCGAACACGGCCTGTTGACGCCGGACCGCTTTCTACCGGTGCTCGAGTCATCCGGTCTCATCATTCCGGTGGGTCAGTGGGTGGTGAAGCGCGTCATGCAGGACTGCGAACGTTGGCGGCGCCTCGGGCGGCGGCCGGTGCGAGCGGCGGTCAATGTCTCGGCGGTGCAGTTTAGGGGTCGCGCGTTCATCGATTTCGTGCTCGATTTGGTCAAGCACTGGCCGCGCGATCGACAAGGCTTTGGTCTCGACTTGGAGATCACGGAAACCGCGCTGCTTCAGGATACGGATGGCGCGGGCAGGCAGTTGCGCGAGTTGCGCTCGGCGGGAATTCGTATCGCGCTCGATGACTTCGGCACCGGCTACTCGTCGCTCGGTCTCTTATCCAAGTTACCCGTCGATCTGCTGAAGATCGATCGCAGCTTCGTCCGTGATCTGCCGGCGGACCACGCGTGCATGACGCTCACCCGCACCATCATCAATCTGGCGTCGGCATTCGGTTTGCTGACGGTGGCGGAAGGCGTCGAAACGTCCGAGCAGTTCGAGGTGCTGCGCGCGTTGAAGTGCGATCAGTCGCAGGGCTTCTTCCACTGTCGACCGGCGCCGGTGCAGGAAATAGACAGGCTGCTGGAGGAACAGCCAGGTGAATGATAGCAACGAGCAGACGCGTTCATCGGCGTCGGGCGAGGATCACGCCTCGAGCGGCAAGAGCCGGGCGGTGCGAGTCCTGATCATCGATGGTCATCCCGTCGTTCGCGAGGGGTTGCGGCGGATCATCGAGCATGAGGACGACCTCGTCGTATGCGCGGAGGCGGATACCGCGCGAGGCGCGCGTATCGCGATCCAGCAGGCGGACCCCCACGTGATCATCGCCGAGATCAGTCTCACTCAGGGCGACGTCATCAAGCTGGTGCGAGAGGTGCGCGCTCATTATCCGCAGTTGCCGATTCTCATGCTGTCCATGCACGACGAGGCCATCTATGCGGAACGTATGTTGTCGGTGGGGGCCAATGGCTACATACCCAAAAAAGCCACGAGGGAGGAAATTCTCCGCTCCTTGCGGCGCGTGATCGACGGCGGCATCTGCGTGTCGGAAGCGGTCGCCTCCAATATGATTCGACGTGCATTTGCCAGAGGGAAACATTTATCGGCGGATCCCGTCGATCGCCTGACCAACCGGGAGCTGGAAGTCCTGCACTTGATCGGCAAAGGATTGAGCACCCGCGAGATCGCGCACTTGCTCCATTTGAGCGTCAAGACGATCGAGTCGCACAGGCGCCGAATCAAGGGAAAAATCAATTTGCGCAGCGGGACTCAGCTGGTGCAGTTCGCCGTCAATTGGATGGTCGGTGAGAAAGCCGCCGCAATATCGGGCAACGCTACGAAGGCTGGCCGGATCGAATGACGACCCATTGCAAAGCCCTGCCGACTCGCCCCTTCGGCCGGTGGCCTACCACCGGATCGCGTCGGGGCTCGTGTGTTCTCAGAAAGGCAATCCGTGCGACTGGCCGCCCATGCATAGCAGCATCGGCACCGACAGTATGAAGTTGATGCGGGAGGCCCTGGCGGCTATCTTGCGGGCGGCGGCTTTCTCGTCATCCGTCGCGGTTACGATGCCGAGGATCTTTTTCTGACTCGGCCAGATGAACACCCAAACATTGATCAACATGATCGTTCCCAGCCAGGCCCCGACCCCAATCGCGCGAAACCCGGACTCCAGCGTGAATGCCTTGAGGAGTGCGCTGGCTTCACCGTATCCCATACTTAAGTAGATCGCCCCGGTGACCCAGGTGGCAACCGCGGCCCAGCGGAACCACAGCAGCGCCCGTGGAGCGATGTACTTCGAAATCCCGGCGCCGCCCGGACCGCCTTTATCGCCTGCGGCCGCAGCGAGGCCCGGAGTTTGAACGACGTTGAAATAGTACAAGAGACCGATCCACATGACGCCGGACACGATGTGCAGCCAGCGATCGAGCAGCGGAAAATGAAAGCCGGCGCTCGATCCGGCCCAAATGCTGAGCCAAACGCTGATGATGGCGGCGAGCAGAAAGCCGGTGGTAATGGCTCCCTTGACGGAATTGAGCGGATGCATAAACGGACTCCTTTATTTTTAGATGTTAAGTGTAAGCAGAACGCGATGTCCGATCGAATCGGTGGGCCGCTACGCAAGCACGGGTTGGCGATCATATTCGAAATACGCCGGGCGATGCCAGCCCCCGTGCAGCGACTCAAGGGTCCTTAACGCGATCGATAAACGCGTTGATGATGGGGTTCAGCCATTCGGAGCGCCCTGAAAAAGTCGCGTGGTCGGTGCCGGGAAGCACGCAGAGCTCGGCGTCGGGTAGGGCATGAAAGATCGCCAGGGTGTGCTCGAGTGTGATTGCGTCCCGGTCTCCGGAGACGATCAGCACCGGTTGCGTGATTTTTGCGAGCAGCTGCACATTGAGCTCGGATTCCGTCGGCGAGGTAAGCCAAAGCTGCGCAAGCTTTTCATCGATCGTCTTCGGTTTCGGGATCTGTGTTGCCCGGAGTTCTTCGAGATCCTCGGGCCGCAGTCCCTCGGGGGCTATGTTGACACCGCTGATGACCAGTCTCCGTACGAGTTCGGGATGGCGCACGGCGAGCATGAGCGCCAAGATTCCGCCGTCGCTGAAGCCGACGATGTCGACGTGCGTGAGATTGAGGAATTTCAACAGCGCCGCCGTGTCGTCCATCATCGCGGTGTAGCTCAAGGGGCCGGGCACTTCGGGCGTGCGGCCCTGACCAACCTGGTCCGGCGCGACGATGCGGTGATGTTCGGAAAAGACATCGAGTTGGCGGGCAAAAGAGTGTTCGCCGGAATCTCCTCCCCCGTGCAAGAACACCACGGTCGGGCCGCTTCCGCGTACGGCGTAGTAAATCTTGTGACCATGGATGGTGAGTCGATTCCATTGGGTGGCCTGAGCGGTGGCATGGGCCGCACCCAAGCCGAGACAGGCCAATCCGAGGAGCAGCGCGGCACCGAGAGCAATACGTGTCAGCAGAGGCGACGTAGGTTCCATCGATGCCTAGCTTATCGCAGATGCGCGGCTTACCGTATCGGGAACTGCCCGATGAAATCGACGCAATTCGTCGATTTGCGGTAAGCTAAGCCTTCGCTTGGTTTTGAACATTCCCCACGGATTTAGGAGGATTTCATGGCCGTGACCGTCGCAGTGGGTGAAGTGGGCCTGGAAGCCGCCGACAATCCGCGGTTAGTGGTCATCGCGGCATCGCTCGGAACGGTCTTCGAGTGGTATGACTTTTTTTTGTACGGCAGCCTCGCCGTCTTCTTCAGCGGCTTGTTTTTCCCACCCGGCAATGAAACCGCGGCGTTTCTCGCCAGTCTCGCGACGTTCGGTGCCGGCTTTGCCGTGCGGCCATTCGGCGCGATCGTATTCGGGGCTCTCGGTGACCGCATCGGTCGCAAGCGCTGCTTCATGATTACCATGGTCATGATGGGTCTCTCAACCGTCGTGGTCGGGTTGCTTCCTACCTACGCTCAAGTCGGTGTCTGGGCTCCGATACTGTTGGTGCTCATGAGACTGACGCAAGGTTTGGCGGTCGGCGGCGAGTACGGGAGCGCGGCCACCTATGTGGCGGAGCACGCTCCGGCGGGCCATCGCGGGTACTACACGAGTTGGTTGCAGACGACGTCAACCGTTGGGCTGCTGCTTTCCCTATTTGTCATTCTTTCCTGTCGCCTTTCATTGGGCGACGATGCATTCAAGTCATGGGGTTGGCGAATTCCCTTTTTGACATCCATTGTGTTGCTCGCGGTGTCGGTCTACATCCGGCTCAGGCTCGAGGAATCCCCGGTCTTCCGGCAGATGAAGTCGAGCGGACGCATTTCCAAATCCCCGATCAGGGAGAGTTTCGGTTCGTGGGCGAACATGAAGGGCGTTCTCATCGTGTTGTTCGGTATCACGAGCGGAATGACGGTGATTTGGTATGGAGCGCAGTTTTATGCGTTATTTTTCGTGCAAAACACGCTGCAAGTCGACTACAAGACGAGCTACATGATCTTTGCCATCGCGCTGAGCCTCGGCACCCCGCTGGTCGTTATCTTCGGCGCACTGTCGGACCGAGTGGGGCGTAGGCCGGTCATGATCGCGGGGATGCTCTTGGGCGCATTGACATTCATACCGAGCTTCCACGCATTGGCTGGTTTCGCCAATCCGAATCTGTCGTCTTTTTCGGAGCGAAATCCGATCGTCATCAGCGCGAGCAATTGCACCTTCTCGCTGTTCGCGGCGCCGGTATCGGCATGCGACAAGGCGCGCAAATTCTTCAGTCGCAGCGGATTGTCGTACACATCGATGCCGGAGTCTTCCGGCGCTGGGATGGTCTCGAGCATCGGGGAGACGAGACTGGCCGGATTCGACGAAGCGAAGTATAAAAAGGCGCTTGAAAGCGCCGGCTACAAGGCCAAGGCCGAGCACGTGAACATTGTCGGTTCGGTTGCCGTCGTGATCTGGCTGATGGCGCTGGTTGGGATGGTGTATGGGCCGATGGCGGCATTCATCGTCGAGATGTTCCCGGCCAGAATTCGTACGACGTCGCTATCGGTGCCCTACCATCTCGGGGTCGGCATTCTGGGCGGGTTCCTGCCGTTCGTGGCCTCCGCCCTGGTCATCTATAAGGGCAACATCTTCGCGGGGCTCTGGTATCCCGTGGGGATCGCTCTTGCCTCCGCGATCGTCGCCTTGATCGTGTTGCCGGAGACGAAGGACCGCAGTATTGCCTGACAATCGATCCGTGCCAAGAAGTATTGCCGTCTTTTGCGGTTCCAGTTCTGGAACCGTGGCCATTTATCGGGAGGCGGCCGGGGAGGTAGGGCGGTTGCTGGGCCTGCGAGGTATCCGGCTCGTTTACGGCGGCGGCCGTGTCGGACTCATGGGGGTTGTCGCGGATGCATGTTTGGATTGCGGAGGCCGTGTCGTTGGCGTCATCCCGCAAGCGCTCGCCGACAGGGAGGTGGCGCACATGGGACTGACGGAGTTGCGGGTGGTCGGCTCGATGCACGAGCGCAAGGCCGTGATGGCCGGGCTTTCCGATGCGTTCTTGGCATTACCGGGCGGCTTCGGAACGTGGGACGAGCTATTCGAGGCGCTCACCTGGTCGCAATTGGGAATTCAGAACAAGGTCTGCGGGCTGCTCAACGTCAATGGCTACTACGACTCGATGATCGCGATGGTGGATAGGGCGGTCGCGGAGGACTTCATTCGCGGGCCTCATCGGAAATTGTTGTTCTCGGACACCGATGTTTCGCGGCTTCTCGATCGATTGCTCAGTTGAATGAACATCGACGACTTCGATCTGCGAAATCTGCCGCGATCGTTCTATGACGATCCGTACCCGACCTATGCCGCATTGCGTGCCGCCTCGCCGGTGCGGCGATTGCCCGACGGCACGTTCTTCCTGACCCGGTACGCCGACCTGGAACAGGTCTATCGCGATACGGCCACGTTCAGTTCCGACAAACGAATCGAATTCAAGCCGAAGTTCGGCGACTCGCCGCTGTACGAGCATCATACGACGAGCCTGGTTTTCAACGACCCGCCGCTCCATACCCGCGTTCGGCGGATCATCGCGGGCGCACTGACGCCACGTGCCATCGCCGAGATGGAGGAAGGCCTGGTAACCGTAGTCGATAGCTTGCTGGATCGAATCGAGTCGAAAGGCGCGGCGGATTTGATCGCGGAGTTCGCATCCGTCATTCCCGTCGAGATCATCGGCAATCTCCTGCGTGTTCCGCATGGTGAACGGGAATCGCTTCGCCGCTGGTCGCTGGCGATTCTGGGAGCACTCGAGCCGGCACCCACGCCGGCGATGCTGGAAACCGGCAACCAGGCCGTGCGGGATTTTCTCCTGTATCTCGAGAGACTGGTAGCCGATCGGCGCCGTCATCCTGCCGATGCCGCCAAAGACGTGCTGACGCGCTTGCTGGGTCAAGATCGCGATGGAGCCAGGCTGAGCGAGACGGAGTTGCTGCAAAACTGCATCTTCATATTGAATGCCGGGCACGAAACGACGACCAATCTCATCGGCAACGGGCTGCACCTTCTCATCGAATGGCCGGATGAGCGCCGCGCATTGCTGCGGAATCCGGAACTGATCGGCAGCGCCGTCGAGGAGGTTCTTCGATTCGAGAGTTCGAATCAGCTTGGAAATCGGCGGACCGCCGTGGATACCCGATTGGGGGGTGTCGAATTGCCTGCCGGCAGCCTGTTGAATCTCTGCATCGGCGCGGCGAACCGCGACCCTGAACAATTCGATGCGCCCGACCGGCTGAATATCGCGCGTGCGCCGAACCGGCATCTCGCGTTCGCATCCGGCGCGCATCTGTGCATCGGCGTCAATCTGGCGCGCCTGGAAGGCAAGGTGGCGATTGGCAGGTTCCTCAGTCGGTTTCCCGACTATCGGCCGTCCGGGACGCCGCTTCGCGGCGGCCGCGCGCGTTTTCGCGGCTTCTCGACGATCCCGGTCGCGGTGCGTTGATTCCACAGACCGGTATCGGGCATCCGCAGTTCAGATGGCGCAGCGTCGCGAGCAACTCTCAAACGAGGAAACTTTCGTGTGTCGGCAGCTTGGCGGCGGTGGCGCGTATCTCCGACTTGATCCGTTGCAAATAGGCCAGATTCTCGCCTGCATCGATGGAGTCTATGAGGGGGTTGTAGTCGCTTGGAAGATGTCCCTGGCCGAGCAGCACTGCGAACCAGCTGGCATCGCGGAACAGCTCATCCGTGGACAGCACGATGCGGCCGGTGCGTGCAAACTGTTGTTCCTTGTACTCGAGATCCTCGGGCAGCGGCATTTCGCGGCAATAGGCCCACATCGGCTCGTTGCGAGTCGTGGAATGATAATGCAGCACCAGGAAGTCCTTGATGCCCTCTATCTCCGTACGGACCACGCGATTGTATTGTTCGGCCGTGAGGGCATCGCAGTCGCGCGTCGGGAACAGCGACAGCAGCTTCGCGATGCCGCTTTGTATCAAGTGAATGCTGGTGGACTCGAGCGGCTCGAGAAAGCCGGACGACAAGCCGATGGCGACGACATTCTTGTTCCAGGCGCGCCGCCGCCGGCCGGTGCGGAATTTGATGAGCCTGGGATCGGCCAATGCAGGCCCATCCAGGTTCGCCAGCAACGTTGCGGCCGCGGCTTCGTCCTCGATGAAGCGGCTCGAGTAGACATAGCCGTTGCCGGTGCGGTGCTGCAACGGAATGCGCCATTGCCAGCCCGCTTCGCGCGCACACGCGCGAGTATACGGGATGGGCGCCGACACCCTGCCGCAGGGCACGGCCATCGCGCGATCACACGGCAGCCAGTGCGACCAGTCCTCGAAACCGGTCTTGAGTGCGCCTTCGATCAACAGGCCGCGCATGCCGCTGCAATCGATGAAAAGATCGCCGGTAAGTGTTTCACCACGGTTCGTATGCAGCGTGGTGATGAAGCCCGTTTCCGGATGCTGCTCGACATTATCGATGATGCCTTCGTGACGCCGCACGCCTTTGGCTTCGGATCGAGCGCGGAGGTAGCGTGCGTACAGACTGGCATCGAAATGGTAGGCATATCCCAGGTTTGCCATGAGTGAGCGCGGATCGTTGGAGGGAAACTGAAATTTTCCAGCCCGAGCGGCGACCGTATTCAGCGAATAGTCTTCGAAGTTGTCGTCGAGGCCGTCCAGGCGGGCCTTCAGCCAGCGGTGTTGGAATGAAATTCCGTCGCCTGGAAAACCATAACGGCCAAAGGGGTGCAAGTAGCTCCGCCGAGAGGCGGCCCAGTCGACGAATTCGATGCCGAGCTTGAAGGTGGCCTTGGTCTCGCGCATGAACTCCCGTTCGTCGAGACCGATGATTTGGTTGAACCAGTGGATCGTCGGAATCGTGGCCTCGCCGACGCCGATGATACCGATGTCGTCGGATTCGATGAGCCGGATCGAACATTGCTGCAGATCGACTGCCTGGGCGAGGGCGGCCGCAGTCATCCACCCGGCGCTGCCGCCTCCAACGATGACGATCTTCCGGATGCGATTCTCGTTCACATCAAGAGTATCGCATGACGATTCACCCTGCGTCCCCGAGACGTGGGCGGTTGGCATTCGCAGCAAACCGCCCGCATAGCCCGCGCGCCCGCATTTCTAGAATTTGTAGGTCAGAGTCGCCGTCGCGTTCGTTCCCGCAATGCCGCGGGCATAAAAATAACCGGTGAAGCCCACAGTCTCCGATATGCCGGAATTCGGATTCCCTTCTGTCAATCCCAATTTGTTGGTTACATTCCAGACGTTCAAATTCAGATTGATACGGTCGGTGAAATTGACGTTGGAACCCACCGATAATACGCCGTAGCCCGGGAGTGCCAGTCCGTTACCAACGTCCGTATAAATCTTGCCCGTATATTCATATCGTAGGTACAGTGCGCCCAACCGGTTGGGAAAGTCATAGGTAGGCTGGACCGCATACATGATTTGCGGGGTGCGCTGCACGTAGTTGCCGTTGTACTGCGCTGCCGCCGCATTGTTCACGATCTGTCCGTTGATGAACTCACCCGTTACCACGCCGGCCAACTTCGGTTGTTGATAAGTTGCGTTCACGCGGATCGAGAATGCATCGAATGCCGGCAGCGTCGGCCGATAAGTCAAATCCGCGTCCACACCATTGATTCTCAGGTTCGCCTGCACGCTCCCCTGAATAGCCGGATTGTTGGGTTGGATGTATTGGTAGTTCTGGTTGTTGAAATTGGTGTGAAAGTAGGTCAGGACACCGGTCAGTCCGTAACCGGCGTATCGTACCCCTGCTTCGCTGAGACTCAGTCGGGTAGGTCCGGTCAGATTGTTGCCGCCGTTGGTTTCATTGCCATTGGCGTAGCGGCCATAGACGGACAGACTCGGCAGGATCTCGTAATTTGCTCCGACCGTCCATGACGTTGGAATCGTCGTGGCCTGGGTGCGCGTGAACGTGCCGTTAAAGGACTGCCCCAAGTCGGGCGCCACACCCGGCAACCCCGCGGGAACCGGAGGATTGGTCGCGGGATAGTTTCCGGTGTATAGGACATTGTTCACGTCCTCGTGGCGCAATCCAAAGTCGATGTGCAGCTTCTTGTCGAGCAAAGCCATTTCGTCGTTGAAATATTCCGCGAAGGAATTCAGGGTGTTCGTCCAAATTCCCTGTCCCCAGTTGCCGTAGCTTTCCAGACCGTTGTTGGTCAAGCTGCCGAGGGGCGTTCCCGCCGCGTTCAGCGCCTCTATGTCGTAAATCGTCGAGCTATTGGACACACCGTTGATGAGAGTGGCAACGCCCGATTGGTCGTTGGACTGCCGCACCCGATAGTACATGCCGCCGACCGTGAGCGAGTTGCTCCAACCGTTTCCCTCCAAGTTCCACTTCGCCCCGAAATCGGTGCCGAGATCGCGGGTGGCCAAATACTGATGGTTGAGCACCGTCTGCTGCAGCAGTCCGTTGCCGCTGATCGCATTCAGCGCTGCGATGTTGGACGCAGGCGTTATCTGTCCCGTCGTCAGATTGCGGATCCCGAACTGCGCGGCGCCCGGGAATGCTGCGAGGCCTGCGGTCAGGAGCGAATTAATGGGCGACGCGGCGCCGGGGGTCAGGTAGGAGAGGGCGCTGCCGAGTCCCTGGTTACCTCCGGCACCGCTGCCGGGGAATATCCCGTTGAAGTCCCAGTTGGACTGTAGAAAGCGCGACCGGGCAAACACGCTCCACTGGTCGCCGATGGGGACGTTCACGTCGATGCGATATTGATTGCCGGTGGCATGGATCCCTTCGGAGCCGCTGAAATCTCGGAAGCAATTGCCGGTCGCGCACGAGTCCGGCAGACCGATATTGGCGAAGCCCGGTCCCAGAATGTTGCCGTATTGAGTGTTGAGGCCCGGTATGCCTTCCACCTGGCCGTTCACGTAGCGATAGGGCATGTCCGCGTAGTAGGGATCGTGTTCGTCCCACCGCTTATAAGTCACCTTGACGAATGCGCCGTCGTCCCACTTCTTTTCGAGGGCGCCCTTGATGTGATAGGTGCTGTAGGTGAAAGGAGAGCTACGCTCGCCTTTGTTGGAGTCCACGTAGCCGCCCACCATGAACGCGACGCCGTCGCCGAGTGCCTTGATGGGACCGGAGTAATACAGATCGGCGCGCTGCTCCCCGTAAGTCGCGGCCATCAGCTTGCCGATGCCTTCGCCCTCGTCGAAGTTCAGCGGCCTAGAGATGAAATTCACCGACATGCCCGCGCCATTCGGCCCGAGTATGGAGGAGCTGCCGCCTTGCAGCGCCTCTACGTGATCGATCGTGATGTCGTTTTGGAAATACTCATCATCACCGCCGCCGCCGTACAATACCGGCATGCCGTCTTCCTGCAGAGAAATGAAGGTTTGGCCTCCGCCAGGCAGCCCGCGCACGGAATAATTATTCGACACCGGACCGGCGGTGCTCTCGACAAACACACCGGGAATCAGCTGCAGCACATCCACCGTGCTGCGCGGCGCCTTTTGTTCGATCTCCGTCGGGTTGATGGGCGTCACGTCCACGGAGGAATTGAGAAGCGTACGCTGCGAAGTCACGCCCGTGACGATGATCGTATCGAGTGTCGTGTCCGAGCCATTGGCCGGCTGCGTGTCAGCCGCGGTCGGCGGCTGCGGGTCGGCCGCATGGGCACTAGCCGCGGAGACCGATAGGATCGCCAAAATGCTCAGGCGCAACGTGTCTGTTGCATTCATACATCAAACTCCCCGCGTCGTTTCTTGAGAGGGGGAGCATCAAAGACGGGGATAACGCTTTATGTAGGAATACATCCCTATCACGGGACGGCGAAGGTAGGGTGGCTTGTAGGTCGTCCGAGCGCCGGGCGGGGTGCCCTGGGAAACCGATCTGCGCGGTTATCTGGCGGATGCAAGCGCAGCCAGAACGTTGCGCTGCTAGTTGGCGGGTGTCTCGGCCTGCTCGCCGCGAAAAGCCGCGCGAGTCTCCGCGGCTCCCCGCTTGGCGGCGGTGGCTACCTCATGTCCCACCGCTTTGGCGGCGACCGCCACCCGATGCGCCCCTTCCCGGGACTTCGTGCCCACTACTTTCGCGTCGCGTTTCACGGCTCCGCCGAAGGCTTTGGCGTGGGTGGAAACCGAGGACTCCTGCGGCTGGGAGTCCGAGGTTTCCGCAGCCATCACCGGCCGGAACAGCAACATCGAGGCGATCGCGAGGCCCAAGGCGGCAATGAGACTCTTAGTCGTCGTGCCGATCATGGCCGTGTCCATGGTCGTGCTCGTCGCCTTCGCGCCGATTTCCGTGGCCTCGGTCGTGATCTCGCTCGCGATCTTCCCAGCGCTGACGTTCCTCAGCACGCTCGCGTTCATGTTCTGCATAGTGGCGCTGGTATTCCGGTTCGTATTCCGCCGATCGCACGAAGTACACCGGCCGGTTGCAGGCGTGGTATTCGCGGCAGTGCTGGCGCCAATTCCTCGCGTGATCCGGTGGAACGTGCAGGTACACGGGCGGCGGCGGAGCCGCTTGCGGATCGATCAACATCGGCTGGGCATAGACCACCGGCGGCGGACGATCGTTACCGATCTGCACTTGGCCGTACACGCCCGGTGCCACCTGGCCCGACAACATGACGCGGATGTCCAGGTCGCCCGCCTGAGCGCTGCCGATGCCGGCGCACATGACCGCAACGAGTGTGATGACACGCATATGAAAAATCCTCTTAAAAGTAAATGGCAGAGCGGCCGTACGCTCAAATCAAGTCTCGCAAATGGATTGTCGGCCGCGGTGAAAGTCTGCACCATTAATTAAACGACACCCGGGAAAATCCGTCGTCAATCGACGACATCATCGATGCACCGGCCCTCAGACTCCGAAAATGTGACGGGTCGCACACCCCGGATCGCGCGCCGACATGCGCCGCCGGAATCGCGCGGCGCGGCAAATCATCAATAGGTCAACAACAGCCGGTCGCTGACTTCGTGCGCTTCCAGCGTGCGGCCGTCCATTTGAAAGCGCTTCAGCATCGAGCGGCCGACGGAGATGACCACCTCGCGTACGAAAAGTCCGTGCGGCACGGCAATGTCGCACACCCGACGTCCTGAGAATTTCGTGCCGTCGAGACTCAAGGCAACGCGCGCACCGCGCGCCTTGCAGCCGGCGATCGAGTCGAACAGGCCGCCGAGGGAAAACGATTGCGCTCCGTAGAGGATCGTCTGGCTGTCGCGGTATGGGGGATCGCAATAAACCAGATCGCCGTCTCCGGCGCGGTGCATGGCCTGCGCGAAATCGAGATGGTGGAATTCCGTACCCGACGTCCGGGCATGCCATGCATCGACGCGCGCCGCAAAGCTCTTCGGCGGCATCGGATCGTGAATGCCGACGGGCGTGCTCATATGCCCGTCGATTTTTCGAAACCGCACCACGCCGCCGTAGCAAGCCCGGCACAGAAAGAGCAGATCGCCGCCGTTGGGTGCGGAATTGTAGCTGCGCCGGACCTGCTCGTAGGCATTCTGTTTCCCAAGCCGCGCGATCAATGCGTATCGATCGGCGTATTGCTGCTTGAGCCGCTGTTTGTCCTGAAGCAGGGCGCGCCATATTTCAATCAGCGGCAGGAATCCGTCGCTCGCGACCGCGCGCGGCGGAGAGAGCACCCCCAGTACTCCGCCGCTGCCCAGGAAGGGCTCGAAGTAGGTGCCGAAAACGTTCGGAAAGTGGCCGATGATGGCATCGGCTTGCTTCTGCTTGTTGCCGATCCACTTCAGCAGCTGCTCGCGAAACGGACCGGGCTTTGCTTTCACGTTCGGCTCCACGATGTTACCCGGCGCTCCACGATGTTACCCGGCGCGCTCGATTCTCGTCGAGAAACGCTCGGGTCTATAAGGCGCCAGCATCTCGACGCGTGCGCCGTGAAGAACCTCCTCGGCGGTATGGCGGGCGATGATGGGCGCCAACGTGACGCCGCTGTGCGTCACCGCAACGTGCACCTCCGGCGATGCCGGCAATGCACCGACCACCGGAAATCCATCCATCGGCAAGGGCCTGAAGCCCAGGGTGAGCCGCTCGAGCGAGACCCCGCGGGCTGCGGGAAGAAACGTCGAGATTTTGGTGAGGATGCGATTGCCGTGATACTCGCGCAGCGCCTGATCCGGGAAGTCCATGGGTCGCGATCGAATGTCATCGTGAATCGCGGTGTGCGGCGGTGCCGTAGCATCGGTTCCGACCACCGAACCGCCCGCCATCTGCTTGAATGACAGCCCGCCCGGTGCATCGCAAATCAGAGTGGTCAACGGCGGCAGCGGCGCACTATGCGCCAGTATCCCCGGCGCGTGCTGCAGCCCCAGTGAAAAGCCTGCCATGCCGAGAATACGGGGCGTATCGACCCCCGCGGCTACGACCAGCCGATCGACGGCGAACGTGCCGATGCCGGTTCGCACGCTCTTGACATGCGGGCCGCGAAATTCGAGCGCTTGCACTTCGCAAGGATAAAGCACGACGGCGCCGAGTCCGGTGGCGTGGTCCAAGAAACGGCGCGTCACATGGACAGGATCCAAGTGGCCGTCGATGGCCGAATAGAACGCCGCCGTCACCGGACCCGGCCGCAGCGCGGGGCTGAGCGCCGCGAGTTCGTCGGGCGTGAGCGGCCGTACGGCATACGGCGTATCCGCGAGTTGCCGGGCATCCGAGCGCACGGCTTCGGCGCCGGATGCGTCGGCTGCCCAATTGGCATACCCGCCCCAGGTAACCCTAAGCCCCAGCGGCCCGTCCAAATCGCGGTACGCGAACAGGCTCTGCAGGCGCAGTGACCGGTAGTGGGAGTCGCCATCGAACGCGTTGACCCAGGCGAACGAGTTCTGCGTGGCCCCAAGCGCCGGCCCGGATTTCTCGAACAGCGTGACTTTCGCGCCGGCCTGCGCCAGGGTCGACGCGATGCAGGCGCCGACGATGCCGCCACCGACCACACCGACTTTGAGCGGCCGCGCCCGGGCGAAAGTGCGCGCTGCAGCGCGCGCCGCCATTGCGCAGCCCGCGAGTCCCGCAACTCCGCGAAGTATTTCCCGGCGGCGCATCATGGCTCGATGAGACCGTGGCGTATCGCGATCAGCGTAAGTTCCGATTGATTCACCACGTCGAGTTTCTGTTTGATGTTGTAGAGATGGGTACCGACGGTCGATGACGACAATTTAAGATCCTGCGCGATTTTCTGCACTGTCGCACCGCCCGCGAGCCGTATGAAGACTTCGAATTCACGCTCCGATAGCTGATCCACGGGCGACCGGCTCCCACCGTCGAATTCCGACAGCGCCAGCTTTTGCGCAAGGGACGGTTCTATGTAGCGCCTCCCCGCGCCGACCGTGCACACGGCCTCGAGCAAGGTTTCCGGCGCGCCGCGCTTCGAGAGAAATCCGAGCGCGCCCTCCTGCAGCGTGCGGCGAGCGTGCATGAGATCATCGTGGGCGGACAGCGCGAGCACCTTGGCCTGCGGCTGGCGAGCGCGGATTCGCCGCAACGCCTCGAGTCCGCCCATGCCCGGCATCGCGAGATCCATGACCACCACGTCCGGTGCGAGTTCGAGAAACATCTGACAGGCCGACTCGCCGGAGTCGGCCTCGCCGACCACCGTGATCTCCACGCTCGACTGCAGCAGGAGCCGAAATCCCATGCGCACCACGGCGTGATCGTCGACGAGTAGTACGCGTATCACGACGATGCGGCCAAGGGAATTTCTGCTGTCAGACGTGTGCCGCCGCCGGCAGCATTGCCGACCTGGAAGGTTCCGCCCAGCTGCGTCACGCGATCGTTGAGCCCCCGCAGGCCGAAGTGTCCGGGCTTCGACCATTCGGCCGGCAGGCCGATGCCGTCATCGGTCACCGTTACGAGGATGCGTCGTGGATCGCCGCGAACTTCGACGTCCACCCGCGAGGGATTCGCGTGCCGGATGGCATTGATGACGCCTTCCTGGATCACGCGATAAATGGCGAGCGTGACGCTCGGGCCGAGATCGGGCGGTAACTCGTGGCGCAGCGTCAATGCGACCAAGGGATGACGCCGCTGCCAGTCGCGCGCGAGGCTCTCGAGGGTGGCGGTGAGCCCTAGGGTGTCGAGAGTGAGCGGTGCAAGTCTTGGGATCAGTCCGTGCATCGCGTCGTAGAGGCGCGCCGCTTCGTCCGAAATCAGGCGGGCGATCTCGGCGGTCGCTGCATCGCGTGCTTCGGTCTGGGTGGCGATGGCGAGCGCCAGACTGCGTATGGCAGTGACCGATTGGCCGAATTCATCGTGCAGCTCGTGCGCGATCAGCCGCCGCTCCTCTTCCACACGCTGGTCCGCCAAAGAGGACATCTCGCGCCGTTCCTCCAAGCGGGCTTCCGCGTCGCGGGCCTGGCGTTCGGCGCGTACCTTGTCGTCGACGGCCTGCGCCATTCTGTTGAAGGCGCTGCCGATGGTGCCGGCTTCATACCCCGCAAGCGGCGGCAGCCGATGGGACAATTCGCCCTGTTGAATGCGCTCGAGGCCCTCGGCGATGATCGGGAAGGGCTTGAGGACGCGCGCGACGCTCCAAAACGCCAACCCGTTGACGATGACGAACATACCTAACCCGAGCGCTGTGAGCCGCAGAATGTCGTCCCATGCGTCGAGCACGGCACGGGACGTTTGTGCTTCGATCACCAAGCGCACACCGCCGCGCAGCGGGAAGGTGATTTTCGTCACCTGCGGCGCCAGCAGCCGCGCAAACCAATCGGGGGCCTGGCGGCCGGCCTTGTAGGTCGCTTGGGGCGCGCGGTACAGGACAGCGCCCTCCGCGGACAGCAGGCTTACTTCATTGGCACGGACGCGGCCGGTTTGCCTCAAGAACTGCAGGACCAGGTCGGGGCCCCCCACATTGGAATAGATCGCGGCCAGTTGGCCCAGCAGTTGGGACGCCACTCGGTTGGCAGCCTCTATTTCCTCGCGAATCGAGGCTCGGGTGCTCTGGATTTCAGCCGCAATCAGGACGATCACAAAGGTGGCGCTGAGTCCGGCCACCACGAGATTCAAACGGGTCCGCAGTCTCATTTGGCCCCAATGGTACCAGGGCCCCGTCGTGCGCGTGGACGCCGGCCGGAGCGACGGGCGGGTCGAGGGCGGCGCCGGGCGGGGAGACTCCCCGGCGGGCCGGCGGGCCGGTGGGCCGGTGGGCCGGTGGGCCGGTCTCATGAAAATCATGAGCAAAGTTTCATGATGCTGCTGATTCGGGGGAGGGCGGCACGGAGGAACATCGGGTCTCGTTCAATGAGGAGATTGATTATGAAATGGGAAACCCCGCTTGCTATCGATTATCGATTCGGTATGGAAATCACGATGTACGTCTCGAATCGCTAGAAGCCGATTAGGGCGCGCCCCCCGAATGGACGGGCGCGCCTGTTTTCCACGTGAAAATCCGTGTGCTGGGGTCGGCAGCCGGGGGCGGCTTTCCGCAATGGAACTGTAATTGCCGTAACTGCGCCGGCGTCCGGGCGGGCACTTTTCAAGGCTCCGCCCGCACCCAGTCCTCGATCGCGGTGACGGGCAGCAACGGTCCGGCGTCGGTGTTGGTCAATGCCTCGCCCGACGTCCTGATCCAGCTGCAGCGTACGCCGAATCTGCAGCCGAACCGCTCTCTTCGCGACACCGCGATTGCGGCCATCATGCTCGTCGATGGGCAGGTGGATCACACCACCGGCCTCTACATGCTGCGCGAATCCGTGCGCCCCTGGCAGATCTGGTGCACCGACAGCACCTGCGCGGACTTGACCCAGGGAAACCCCGTTTTTGGCGTGCTGGCCCACTTCTGCGGCGTGGATCGCCGGCGGATCGAGTTGGATCGCGAATTCGTGGTGGAGGCGGTGGAACAGGTCCGCTGGCGCGGCCTTCCGGTGGCCAGCAAACCCGCCCCGTACTCCCCAAACCGCGAATCTCCGGTGAGCGGCGACAACCTGGCATTGGTCATCACCGACGAGGTGAGCGGGCGCAGCGCGGTATACGCGCCGGGATTGGCCGCCATCGACGAGCGTTTGTGGGGAGCCATGCGGGCGGCATCCTGCGTTTTGGTCGACGGCACGTTCTGGACCGACGACGAAATGATACGTCTCGGTGTTTCACGCAAATGCGCGCGCGACATCGGGCATTTGCCGCAAAGCGGCGCGGACGGGATGCTGGAATGGCTCGACCGGCTGTCCTCGAATACCCGCAAAATCTTGATCCACATCAACAACACCAACCCCATTCTCGATGAGGGCTCGACCGAATCCGCGGACTTGCGGGAGCACGGGGTCGAGGTGGCGCACGACGGCATGGAGATCTTCCTTTGATGGATGGATTACCGCGCACGGCGGCCGCGCCTTGGAGTCGGGATGAATTCGAGGCGCAGTTGCGCGCCCAGGGCAGCGCCTATCACATCCACCACCCATATAACGTCCTGCTCAATCGCGGTGCGGCCAGCCGAGAGCAGATCCGCGGTTGGGTGGCCAACCGCTTTTACTATCAAATCAGCATCCCCATCAAGGATGCGGCCATTCTCAGCAACTGTCCCGATCGGGCCGTGCGGCGCAACTGGGTGCAGCGCATTCTCGATCACGATGGCTACGGCGATGATCCGGGCGGAATCGAGTCGTGGCTGCGGCTGGGTGAGGCGGTGGGCCTGTCCCGCGGGTCGGTGGAGGATTTTTCGCTGGTGCTGCCCGGCGTGCGATTCGCCGTCGACGCCTACGTGAATTTTGCCCGCCGCGCGCCGTGGCAGGAAGCCGTGTGTTCCTCGCTGACCGAACTGTTCGCACCGGAAATACACAAACAACGACTGGCCAATTGGCCGGAGCACTATCCGTGGATCGACCCTTCCGGCCTCAAATATTTCCAGAGCCGCGTGAGTCTGGCGCGCCGCGACGTCGAATTCGGCCTGGCCTTTACATTGGACCACTTCGATACACGCGCTCTGCAGGAGCGGGCGATCGAGATCTTGAAATTCAAGCTCGATGTGCTGTGGCAGATGAGCGATGCCATGGCCTTGCGCTACGGAGTTACCCTATGAGTGCTGATGGGATCAATGGCGCCAATCCGATCGTCGGTGCGTCGATACCCGCCATCGACCGGCGGTTTCGCCTTCAATGGGAGGCCGCGCAAAATGCGCACGTGCTCTTGTACCCCGAGGGTATGATCAAGCTCAACAGCAGCGCCGGCGAGATCCTGAAGCGCTGCGACGGCAAAGCGACCCTCGCCGACATTACGGCCAGTCTCGAGCAGTCGTTCGCCGCTACCGGCTTGTCCGGCGACGTCTTCGCGTTCATCGCGATGGCCGTCGACAAGAAATGGGTCACGTTGCTGACATGAATGCGCAAGCCAAAGTTCCCGGTCCGCCATTGTGGCTGCTGTTGGAGCTGACCTATCGCTGTCCCTTGCACTGCGTGTTCTGCTACAACCCGACGGATTTCGCCCGGACGGGTCCGGAGTTGGACACGGAGGATTGGCTTCGGGTGCTGCGGGAGGCACGCGCCCTCGGCGCGGTGCAGCTCGGCTTGTCCGGCGGCGAACCGCTGGTGCGCGATGACCTGGAAGTCATCGTCGCGGAGGCGCATCGGCTGGGGTTCTATATCAATCTCATCACCTCCGGCGTCGGGCTCAACGAGACCCGTATTGCGGCGCTCAAGGCCGCGGGCCTCGATCACATTCAGCTGTCGTTTCAGGACAGTTCGAAGCAGATGAACGACTTTTTGAGCAGCACACGCACTTTCGAATTGAAGTCCAAGGTCGCGGCGCTCATCAAGCAGTACGACTATCCGATGGTGCTGAACGTCGTGCTGCACCGGCTCAACATCGATCACGTGGAGGAAATTCTCAACATGGCCGATCGGCTCGGTGCCGAGTACGTCGAACTCGCCAATACCCAGTACTACGGGTGGGCTTGGCACAACCGGGACCAGCTCATGCCTTCCCGGGCCCAAGTGGAACGGGCGGAGGCGGCCACGAAGCGCTTCCGGGAGCGCATCGGCCGCCCCATGCAGATCTATTTCGTCGTGCCCGACTACTTCGAGCGCCGGCCCAAACCGTGCATGAATGGGTTGGGTTCCATCTTTCTCACGGTGACGCCGGACGGAACGGCGCTTCCCTGCCATGCGGCGCGCATGCTGCCCGGGCTCGAATTTCCGAACGTTCGTGACACCAGCGTGCAGCATGTATGGTTCGACTCGTCGGGATTCAACCACTTCCGCGGCGATGACTGGATGAAAGAACCGTGCCGCAGCTGCCCGGAAAAGACGCGCGATTTCGGCGGATGCCGATGTCAGGCCTTTCTGATGACCGGCGACGCGGCGAACGCCGACCCGGTCTGCGACCTGTCGCCGCATCATCACCTCGTGACCGAGGCGGTGGCTGCGGCGGAGCGGCCGCGTCCACCGGAGGAGCCGCGCCGCGTGGATGAAAAGCCCCTCGTATTTCGCTCACCGGCGAATTCGGCTACGCTGTTTCCGTGAATGGGACGCAGCCGGGAGCCTTTCTGAGTATTCCGCGATGAATTGGCTCACTTGGATGTTTCTTGCGGCCCTTGCCGCGGAGACGACGACGCGCCTGTGGCTGGCCTCCCGTCAAATCGACGCGGTCGTCGCCCATCGTAATCGCGTACCCGAGGCCTTTCAGGGGCAGATTGCACTGGCCGACCAACAGAAGGCCGCCGACTACACGCTCGCCCGGGTTCGCCTCGGGCGGTGGGCGACGGTCGTCGAATCCCTGATCAAGGTCGGCTTCACGGTAGGCGGAGGTCTCGCGGCGGTGGATGCGTGGATCCGGCATGCGGTTGCGACCGAGCCCTGGCATGGCTGTATCGTCATCCTGACGGTGTTCGTGATGCTCCAACTGTTCGGCCTGCCGTTTTCGCTGTGGCGCACGTTTCGCATCGAGGCGCGATTCGGATTCAATCGAATTTCGCCGCGGCTGTTTGCCGTCGACCTCGCCAAGCGATTGTCGCTGGGGTTGGTACTCGTTGCGCCCCTCGCGCTGGTCACCCTCTGGCTCATGGACAGGACGGGCATGGGGTGGTGGGTGTGGGCGTGGCTGGTGTACGTGGGCACGATGATCATCGCCACCTGGGCCGCGCCTCGCTTCATCTCACCGCTGTTCAACCGATTTACTCCGATCGTCGATACGACCCTCAAAGAGCGGGTGGAGGCGCTTCTGCAGCGCTGTGGCTATGCGGCGGGCGGCGGGGTCTTCGTGATGGACGGATCGCGTCGCTCCGCGCATGGGAACGCGTATTTCACGGGGATCGGCCGCAACAAGCGCATCGTATTCTTCGACACCCTGCTCGCTCGGATCGACGTTGCGGAAGTCGAAGCCGTGCTCGCCCATGAGCTCGGCCATTTCCAGCTGCATCACGTGCGCCAGCGACTTTTCACATCCCTGGTGTCGACGCTGGCAGCCCTGGCGCTGCTGGGATGGCTGGCACGTGTGCCCGCGTATTACAGCGCCTTCGCAGTTCCCGAAAATTCCGCGATGGCGTTGCTGCTGTTCGCGCTGACCGTCCCGGCCTTCGCCTTCTTCACGACCCCGATCGAAGCGTGGTGGTCGCGCCGGCAGGAGCTCGCGGCCGACGAGTTCGCCGCGAAGCACGCCGATGCCGGGAACCTGGTGTCGGCGCTGGTGAAACTCTACCGCGACAATGCCACCACCCTCACGCCCGATCGCCTGCATTCGGCGTTCTACGATTCACACCCCTCCGCGGTCGAGCGCATTACGCGATTGCAGCAACTGACGACGCAGTAGCACGGAGCGCGCCATAGACGAAGCCGCCGCCGCGGCCGGCGCCCTTATGGCCGGCGCCCTTATGCCGCCGCGCGACGCTCCGGCCGGTCCTCGAGCGCCCGCGCCAGGACGTCGTCGATTTTCTCCGCCCAGACGAACTCCAGACGGTTTCGCACGCTTTCGGGAATTTCATCCAGATCCCGGCGGTTTCTCGCCGGCAAGATCACCGTGCGAATTCCGGCGCGCGCGGCGGCGACGCATTTCTCCTTGATCCCGCCGACGGGAAGCACCACGCCGCGCAGGCTGATCTCGCCGGTCATGGCCACATCGGCGCGCACCGTGCGCTGGGACAGCAACGACGCAAGCGAAGTCGCCATGGCCACGCCGGCGCTCGGTCCGTCCTTCGGGATCGCGCCCGCCGGAACGTGAATGTGCAGGTCTGCATTTTCCAGCATGGCCGGATCGATGCCCAATCGGTCGGCCTGCGACTTCACGAGCGTAACCGCGGCTTGCGCGCTCTCCTTCATTACCTCGCCCAGTTGACCGGTGAGTATGAGTTTGCCGGTGCCGTTCACCCGGCTCGATTCGATGAACAGGATGTCCCCGCCCGCGGGAGTCCACGCCAATCCCGTCGCGACTCCGGGAACGCTGGTGCGCAGCGCAACATCGCTCTCGAAGCGCGGTGGCCCAAGAATCTTCTCCACGTCGGCAACATCGATGACGATGTTCGACGAGAGACCGGACGCGATGGCGACCGCCGAATTGCGCAGCAGGGCGCCGATTTGCCGCTCCAGGTTTCTGACGCCGGCCTCGCGCGTGTGATCGACGATCACCTTGCGCAGCGCCTCGTCGGAAACCCGCACCTGGGTCGCGGACAGGCCGTTCGCCTTCAACTGGCGAACTAACAGGTAGCGCCGGGCAATCTGCAATTTTTCCTCTTCGGTGTAGCCGGTGAGCTCGATGACCTCCATGCGATCGCGCAGCGGCGGCGGAATGGCGTCGAGCACATTGGCCGTGCCGATGAACAGTACCTTCGACAAGTCGAAGGGCACGCCCAGGTAGTTGTCGCGGAACGAGTTGTTCTGCTCCGGATCGAGTACTTCCAGCAGTGCCGAGAACGGATCTCCCTGATGGCTGGCGGACAGCTTGTCCACCTCATCGAGCATGAGCACGGGGTTGCGGCGGCCGGCCTTGCGCATGGCTTGGACGATGTTGCCGGGCAGCGATCCGATGTAGGTACGGCGATGGCCGCGAATCTCCGCCTCGTCGTGCACGCCGCCGAGACTCACACGCCTGAATTGGAGTCCCAGCGCTTTGGCGATGCTTTGCCCAAGCGACGTCTTGCCGACGCCCGGCGGCCCGACGAAACACAGGATAGGGCTGCGGCCTTCCGGATTCAGCTTGCGCACGGCGAGAAACTCGAGAATGCGCTTCTTCACCTTCTCGAGGCCGTAGTGATCTTCGTCCAGAATGGCGCGGGCACGCTCGATATCGAGTTGCTCGGTATCGGCTTTCGACCAGGGCATGGCGATGAGCCAATCGAGATAGGTACGCGTCATCGAATATTCGGCGGCGCCTTCCGGCATGCGCTCGAGGCGCGCCAGCTCGCGCAGGGCCTGTTCCTCCGCCTCCGCGGGCATTCCGGCTGCGGCAATCGCCTTCTTGAGTTCCTCGATCTCAGCGCCGGAGCCACCGGTGTCGCCGAGTTCCTTCTGGATCTGGCGCAGCCGCTCACGCAGTACGGCCTCCTTCTGCCGCTCATCGAAGGCCTCGCGCGTTCGCTCATCGATCTGCCGGGAGACCTTGAGCACTTCGATACGCCGATTGAGCAATGCCAGAACGCGGTCGAGCCGGGTTTTGAGATCGAAAGTGGCCAGGATCTCCTGCTTGTCCGCCGTCTTCAAGTCCATGAAGCTCGCGACGATGTCCGCCAGCGACGAGATCGATTCAATGCCGCGAATGGCATTGCCCAATTCTGCGGGCGCCTGCGGCAGCAGCTGCAGAACTTCCATGGCCATCTCGCGCAAATTTAGGCCGCGGGCTTCGACTTCGCGATCCAGCGCGGCGACTTCCTTGTACGGTTCGATCCGCGCCACGAAAAACGGTTCCTTGCTGACATAGTCCAACACGGTAAACCGCTGTTCACCCTGGCAGATCAAATGATGCGTGCCATCGGCGGCCGTTATGAATCGCACGATGGATGCCGCAGTGCCGACTTGATGCAGCCCGTCGGTCTCGGGGTCCTCGATGGCGGGATCCTTCTGCAGCAATAGGCCGACACGGCGCTGAGTGCGCACCGCTTCCTGGGCTGCCGCCAGCGCACGCTTGCCTTGAATGGCAATGGGCAGCACGACGCCGGGAAATAAAACCAAGTCCCGCACCGGCAGGATGACCAGGACGTCTTCCAGCGCGGAGGCGGCGACGGATTGATTCTCGCTAGTTTCCAAAGGCTCGACAGTGTTCATAGGTTCGATAGTGTTCATAGGTTCGACCCCGCGAGGCGGAGAAACAAATAGCCGCTTTCCAATCGATTTTCGCGCAGCACATATCGTCCAGGCGGCAGATCGATTCGCCGGCGCATCCGACCATAGGGGATTTCGAGACGCACGACATGCATGCCCACCGCAAATGCGGGAGGCGGCACCGTGGTTTCAATCAGGAGACCGGATGAGGTGATTTGCACCACGACGTCTTCAGCCCGGGCGCCGGGCAGGGCGATTGAAACGTGCAATTCTTCGCCCGACGAGAAGATATTGGCCGGGGGCTCCCAGACGGGCGGGTCGGAGGGGACGGCCAACAGGTCGAAGAAACGGCGGTGCCGGCGCTCCGCCTCATCGAGGCGAGCACAGGCCTCGGCCCACATCCAGGATTTTCGACGTTGTGAATTCATGTCCCACCACCGCGGTCGCCTCGTGAACTCAGTGGATGAGGGCGGCGGGACTCAAGTTCAAGGTAGCGTCAGCGGGCGGGGGTCCTGTCGACGGGCGGGGCTCTGTCGGCGGCTCGGACGATATAACCGCCGGATTTCTCGTCCGCGCGAAGCGTCAAAAGCCCGCGTTTCTGTGCCTCCGCCAGCAGATCGTTGAACGACCGGAAGCCGTATGCGCGCTCGTTGAAACCCGGGTGACGGCGCTTGATGGCCTGTTTTATCATCGAACCCCAGATCGGTTCATTCTCGCCCCGCTCTTCGATGACGGCATCCAGGGTTTCGACCACCAGGTCGAGCGCATCGGCGAGGTCGGGGCCCTTGTTCTCGGACGGCGCATTTTCCGCGGGCACGTTGTCCGCCGCCGGCGCGGTTTGGCGTGAGGCCGTTGATGCGCTGCGGCGGCGCGCCTTGGATGGTTCTTTCCGGACCAGGTCATCGTAGTAGATGAACTCGTCGCAGTTGTTGAGGAACAGGTCCGAGGTCGAATTCTTGACCCCGACGCCGATGACTGTCTTGGCGTTCTCACGCAGCTTGCTGACGAGCGGAGAGAAGTCCGAGTCGCCGCTGAGAATGACGAATGTGTCGACGTGTCCTTTGGTGTAGCACAGATCGAGCGCGTCGACGACCATGCGGATGTCGGCGGAGTTCTTGCCGGATTGACGCACGTGGGGGATTTCGATGAGCTCGAAGGCCGCCTCATGCAGACCGCGTTTGAAGTCCTTGTAGCGGTCGAAGTCGCAGTAAGCCTTCTTGACGACGATGTGACCCTTGAGGAGCAGGCGAGCCAGTACCTTTTCGACGTCGAAGCTCGGGTATTTGGCATCCCGTGCACCGAGCGCAATGTTCTCCAGGTCCAGATACACCGCCATGGTGGCGTCCGCAGTCGGCGTCGTTCGGTCGTTCATCCGCGGATTCTAGCAGTGTGGCGCCGCGGCTCCCGGAATTTGCGCGCGACGGCTCCTAGAACCAGCTGTAATTGAAGCTCACGCTGACGCGTTCAGCCGCCGTCGAATGGTAGACCACCTCGTGCCGCAGCCAACTCTCGAACAGAACCACTTGTCCGGCGACGGCGGGCAGCGTAACCCACGACCGGTTCTTAGGACCGGCGCGCACCGATCGGGGGGGCGCAGCCATGTAGCGGTCGAGACGCGGGTCCTCAAATTTAATGCCGGGCGATCCCGCAGGCACACGCACGTAGTACGTTCCGCTCAACGTCGACAGCGGATGCAGATGCAGTCCGTGCACCGCGTTCCGCGACATGATGTTGAGCCAGCAATCGGTCATGGTAAGTTCCCGGCCTGTCAGGTCCCACTCGACGGCCTGCGCGAAGGCCGTGACGTGACGCTTCAGCCTACGTTCCAGATTCTGGAATGTCGGCGAGATCCGATGCAGCTGATGGGACGAACCGTAAGACGTGTAGCCGCCACGATAGTTCTTTGCCGACCAACGCCGACCGGCGGCATCGTCGTACCTGAGTTGCCGCCCCTCCTGGAGAAGCTGCCGGTTGAGGTCCCGCGAACCGCTTCTTTGGAGTGTCGAGGTATAGACATGGGTGGGAAAAAAATCATGCATGCTCACGCGCGT
Source organism: uncultured Gammaproteobacteria bacterium (assembly GCA_963799885.1). GTDB lineage: Bacteria > Pseudomonadota > Gammaproteobacteria > Steroidobacterales > Steroidobacteraceae > Bog-1198. Next base: position 310,435 of record CAWCYX010000018.1, read on the forward strand.
CTTTTCCCCGCGGCGGCACCGGCGATGTAAGCCACCGTGCCTGCGACGACCACGCCGGCCATGACCGCAAGCCAAGGGTAGTCGCGAACATAATCGTCTATCGCGACCGCGATCTCCCGAAGCCGCCCTGACGGGTCGTCGTCGCTCGAGAGTGCACGCTTGGCGTCGGCGACGCCTTGGTCGACGCGGTCTCGAAGCCATTGGATGTTGGGGTCGTGCGCGTCCGCAAGTTGCGTCAGCAATTCCTCGGCGCCGTCGATCAACTCGTCGAGCCTGTCCAATTTATTCATTTTTCTTCAAACCGAGATCTTGACCTCGTTGAACTGAATCGACGGCGCCACGTCGGTGTATTTCGGGATGTCCGCCGTCAGCTCGGCCGCCGCCGGGCCCCAAACGGCGACGAAGGCGTCCACGGTATCGAAATAGAACTGACAGCCCCCATGGAAAGCCGGCGGTGCGCCGGGGGTCGTGCCGTGCAGCCCCGCATCCACTTCCGTTTTGCGCAATCCCTTGCTCAGCAACCGCATGGCCATAGGCATGTGCTTGGTGACGTAATAGCCCATGTCGAAGTGGCTGCCGGGTTTGTTCGGATACAGAACACTGACTTTGATCATGATTGCCTGCCTCGGACGGAATCGGCGTATTGTACCAATCGCCGTGGTCAAAGTGATGCAGCCGGCGATCTAGGGGGCAAGTCACGGCGACGCGGCTGCGCCGGCCGGAGCGCGGACGTCGCTGGCGCCGTACATCACGGCGGGCCGCGGAAACCCGAGCGACTTTGCGAGGATGGGATCCGCCGGGGCCACCCCGATGCCTTCCGCAGCGTTACCGGCGCCCCAGACGTCCAATGGTACGACGCGGTAGCCCATCCGCCTGAGCGCTTTGGTCGTATCGACCGAGAGTGCGAACGGTTCGGCCGCCAGGGTGTCGGGTAGCCATTGATGATGAAATCGGGGCGCGTCGATGGCCTCTTGAAGGCTCATGCCGTGGTCGATCACATTGACCAGAATTTCGAGTACGGTGGTAATGATGCGGGATCCACCGGGGGTCCCCACCACCAGGACGGGCTTGCCATCCTTGAGCACGATGGTGGGTGTCATGGAACTCAACGGCCGCTTGCCGGGTGCAATGGCGTTCGCCTCGCCCTGTACCAGCCCGAATAAATTGGCGACGCCGGGTTTTGCCGTGAAATCGTCCATTTCGTCGTTCAGGAAGAAACCGGTGCCGCCGGCGATGACTTTGGCGCCGAAGTCATCGTTGATGGTGTAAGTCACCGAAACCGCATTGCCCAGGGCATCGACGACGGAATAGTGAGTGGTCATTGCGCGTTCGGCGGGGCTCTTGTCGCCGGTCAGGGTTACCGAAGGGGTTGCGCGCCGTGCCGCTATGTGGGATCTGATCTCCGCGGCATGGGCATCCGATATCAGACGATCGGTCGGATTGTCGATGAAAGCCGGGTCGCCCAGATAGCGGTTGCGATCGCGGAATGCGTAGCGCATCGCCTCCGTGAGGTAATGCACCGACCGGCTCGAATGAAAACCCATCAGGTTCAGGGGATAGAATTCCAGAATTCGCAGCATCTCGCACAGGATGACGCCGCCGGAACTCGGCGGAGGCGCCGACATGATGGTATATCCACGATAGGCGCACGTGACCGGCGCGGACTCGGTCACCGTGTACGCGGCGAAATCGGCTGTCGTCAACAGGCCGCCATGGGCCTTGCTCGCGTCGGCCACCGCGGCGGCGATGGCGCCGTGATAGAACGCGCGAACTCCGTCGTCGCGGACGGCGCGGAGCGTCGCGGCCAGTTGCGGTTGCGTCAGGCGATCTCCGGGCTTGAATGGGGCGCCGTGATTGAGGAATATCGGCGCGACGTTGGGTTGGCTGCGAAACGCGTCGGTTCCGACCTCGAGCACGTCGACATCGCCGCGGGTGAGGACGAAACCCTGTTCGGCAAGCCGGATGGCAGGCGCCAAAAGCGTTGCCCGCGGCAGGGTGCCGTATTCCTCGCGGGCCGTTTCGAGCCCGAGCACAGTTCCCGGCACGCCGGCGGCAAGAAATCCAGTCAAGCTCTTTTCCGCGATCGGATTGCCCGCCGAATCGAGAAACATGTTCCACTTGGCCGCTTGCGGCGCCTTCTCGCGGAAGTTGATGAAGGTGTCCTTGCCCCCGGCGAGATGAATGGTCATGAAGCCGCCACCCCCGAGATTGCCGCAGCATGGATGGGTTACCGCAAGCGCGTAGCCCACCGCGACCGCCGCGTCGACGGCGTTGCCGCCGTTGCGCAGGATTGCGGCGCCGACGTCGGAGGCAAGGTGCTGCGCGCTGACGGCCATGCCGGTCGTGGACTCCGCAGCGAGCGGCGCAGCCGCCCGTGCAGCGCCGCAAAGCAGCGCGGCGATTGCGGCGGCCAGAGGCAGCCGTAGGGCGTACCGTCGACGAGCGGGCGCCTTGCAAGAAATCAAGAGATGCCCTTGGGCGGCGCGATCGGTCCCAGGGCGCGCTCGAGACTCACGCCCAGAGCCAGCAGGGCGCGATCGGATGCCGCCGGCGCGTCGAACTCGACGGCGACCGGCAGACCCTGGCTGCTGAGTCCGGCGGGGAGCACCAAGCCTGGTAGTCCCGCCGTGCTTCCCGGCGCAATATTGCGTGCTACGGCGACTTCGAAGGGCAGGCTCCGGCCGCCGCCGGCAGTCAACGTGGTTTCCTCGCCGATCAGCGGCGGGGGCACCAAAGTGGCCGGAAAGACGATGGCGGCCACTTGCGTGCGCGAGAAATATTCCTGAAAGAGCCGCCGGAGCGCCGGGAGATATTGATCGCGCGCAGCGGCATAGGCGGCTTCGGAAACGACATTCACGCCGCCCGGCATGACATCCGTGCGAAAGATCTCCCGGATATCCGGACTCGTACGGGCGACGAGTTCTTCCACGCTCAAACCGGCACCGTACTCCTTCAGGTACCGGGCGAGTTCCGGGCGGACGTCGTGATTTTGAACCGGGTCCGTGGTGAGGTCGATGAGGTGCGCGAGGCCGGGAATCGTTCCCTCGACGAGCACGGCTCCCGCGTCGCGCAACCGCGCCAACGCGGCGCCGGCAATCTTCTCCACCTCGGGGTGCAAATCCACGAACCAATAGTCGCGGACCACGCCGAGACGTACGCCGCGCAACGGTTTGACCGCGAGAGCGGATGAGTCGCGGGCCGCGACCGAATCGAACAACGCAAGGTCTCGTACGGTCCGCGCCAGCGGGCCGACCTGATCGAACAGCGGCGAGATGGGCACGCAGCCCTTGGTCGAGTACCGCCGGGTGGTGGGCCGGAAACCGGCGATGCCGCAGAATGCGGCGGGCACGCGAATGGAGCCTTCGGTATCTTCCGCCACTCCGAGGGGGGCCAGCCGCGCCGCAATGGCCGCTGCTGTGCCGCCGCTGCTCCCGCCCGGAATGCGCCTGTCATCGTAGGGATTGTGAACCGCGCCAAACGCAAGATTATTGGTAGTCCACCCGAAGGACAGTTCATGCAAATTGGTTTTGCCCAGCACGATCGCGCCGGCGCCCTTCAACGACGCGACCACCGGCGCATCCTGCGCCGGCCGGAAATTCCGCAGCGCCGGCGTTCCTCCGGTTGTCGGATAATCCCGGGTATTCACGCTGTCCTTGACCGGAATCGGCAGACCGAATAGCGGCCCGAGCTTCGCGCCGCTACGGCGCTCAAGGTCGCAGGCGCGGGCATGTTCCAGTACCCGCTCGGGCTCCAAAGTGATGAATGCGTTGAGGGCGCGTTGCGATTCGCATTGCGCCAGCAGCGCGCCGGCATATCGCTCGGCCGTCAGTTCGCCTCGAACCATGCTTTGGACGGCATCGCAAGCGCTCAATCCGGTGAGCGGCTCAGTCGCCGCGGGCCTCGATTCCCGGGGCGCTGTGCCCTCCGCTACCGAGACCGCGGCGGCCACGGTACCGACCACGAAGGCGCGGCGCGACAGCCGAGTACGCAAGTGCATCATGAGTTCCCCAAGGTTAATCCGATTAACCGCAACGACGCTAGCGCACGGCCGATACTTTGCGCAAGCCGATTGCGTCATGTTGAGATGCGGGCCCGGATCTGCCAGAGTGCCTCCTTTGGCAAAGCAGTAGCCCGAAGGTAGGATGAAACGCCCCCGCGCCGCCGTGCCCACCCGCGATCGGATATTAGACGAAGTCGAGCGGCTGATTGCCACTAAAGGTGTATACGGCTTCAAATTGCGCGATGTGGCCGAACGCCTCGAGCTCAAGGTTCCCGCCATATACAAGCACTACCAGAGCCGCGATGACGTCCTGGTGGAGGTGTCGCGGCGCTTCGTCTCGCTGCTCGGCGCCCAGTTCGCATCGTCCGGCACGCGTCGGCCGGTCGAGGCTTTGCGGGCGAATTTGAATCGCTTCGTCGAGTTCAAGATGTTCCATCCGGCGTACGTGCGCCTTGCGCTCGTCGACTTTGCAACGCCCGACGGCGGCATGGAATACGTGAAACGGGCAGCGGGCGGGTCATTCGAGGACAATTTCTCGGCCGGCCCGCTCGCGGCGATGCACGCGCGACTACGGGCGCTTCTGAAGGCCGGGGCCGGGTCCCGGCATTTCCGGCGTGTGGATGCCACCGACTTTTACCGTGTCGTGAAATCTGCGCTGTTGATCCGGTTGGTTTTTCCGAATGATGGGCTGCTGCTGCGCCTGCCAACTCCAGCGGAGGTGCGGTCAGTCCAGCGCTGGCTTTGGGATCTTGCATCGGGTTTCCTGGCGCGGCGCTCCGTTTCCGGCCGATGATGCGATCGCATGGGCGCCGGGAAAGCCGTGCATTCGCCAGTTCACCCGGTCTCGCGAAATTGCATGACGGGGATTGCTGAAGAAGGCCTCGACGGTCATCGTCAGCAACAGACGAAAAAAAATCGCCGACGGCACGCCGTCCAAATCCGCCCCTCCGGCCTCGAGAAATCGAAGATAGGCGTCCTGCACCCCCCCAGGTAGTTCGCCGAATTCGACTTCCCGGGGCACTCCGCGCGCCGTCAGGTCACGGTGGATCGCAGAAAGGGCGGTTCGGAACAGTTGCGCCGGTTTGAAGCGTGGCGGACGAACCTGGGCCGGAGTCCCCGGCTGCCACGGGCCGCTGCGATAGGGCTGCTCTCCGGCACCCCAGGGACCCGCAAGCTGCAAGTCCACATACTCTGCGACGCCGGCGTCCAGCGCGCCGGGGCCCGAGGCGTCGGCTGGAATCAAGCGCTCGCACGCCGCCTCGATGAATCTCGCCTCGGCGGCATCGAAAAAGAAGTATTCCGATAAATGCGGAAATCGCGACCCGGATGGCGCGCGCTTCATGCCGGGCAGCACGGCGTCCGGAACGGCCGTGGCGGCGCCCAATCCGGCCATGAAAAATCGCCTGCTCACGAGCACGACGCTCTCCGCTTGAATTCCTTCGATGCAGTCTACAACCCCCGGCCGTAGCGCGCTGGCCGGCGGGGCCGTGCTGTGAGCGATGAGATCAGGTCAAGCGCGGAGATTCAGATCAACGCGGGACCGGCGTCACTGCTCGAATGACGCGGCCGTCGGGCCCGGTCGACTTGCCGGGCAGTTGGAGTCGGCGCGGACTGTGACGGACGCCGAGTCGCTCAGGCCCAGGTGGTCGGCATGCCCGCATTTGCGTCCGTTGGGATCGGTGGTGACCGCCGTCCACGATACGTTCCCGTGGCCGGTTGCATCGGGAGCGACCGACAATGGGACGGTGGTAAATCCGTTGATTCGAGCGTGCGAGAGCACGACGGCGTTTGGCCCGAGCGTCATGTCGTACACGGTAACGAGGATGTCGTCGGTCCCGTCGTTCGTAATGCTGACGTTAATTCCATCACCGCCCAACGCTGCGCTTCCCAGAAGCAACAAAGGGATCGCGCCCGCCAGGACAGCCAAACCAAATTTGCGGTTCATATTGCACGCCCTCTTGTAGGTTACACCTCCCCTTGTAGGCCGAATTCCCTGAGCCTCATAGGAGCGTTTCTCAGGATCGGGCATCGGCGGTGCCGCAGGTTGGCGGTGAGAAGCCTCCTACGGTGCGTAGCCGTCGGCGGCTCACGAGTTCCGGTCGCCGGAATTCTTTTTTTCCTTCAGGCCGCAGGACCCAGTAAGGTAACGCTTCAAGGTAACGCTTCGGCACTTCGGATAAATAATCATGGCCAGCAACTCCACGGCGGTCGCCGATTCGGCGAGCCGCCAAGCGGACGACTTACGACCACGCCTGGCAAGCTTCGCCGCGCTGGGTGTGGTATTCGGCGATCTCGGCACGAGTCCCTTGTATACGCTACAGACCGTGGTGCAGGCGACCGGCGGTCAGTTTACCCCGCAGAGCGCGCTCGGGATTCTGTCCGCGATCGTGTGGACGCTGATCATCACGATCTCGGTGAAATATTGCGTTTTCGTGATGCGCGCCGACAATCACGGCGAAGGCGGCATCCTGGCATTGATGTCTCTGATCGGTGCGAACGGCTTCACCCGGGGCTTCAAAGTGCTGACCAGCATGGGCTTGCTGGGAGCCGCGCTGATCTACGGCGACGGCGTCATCACTCCGGCGATATCGGTATTGAGCGCGCTCGAGGGCCTCAATGTCGTCACCGATTCCTTCAAGCCGTTCATCATGCCGATGGCGGTGGTCATCCTGATCGTGTTATTCGCCGCGCAGCGCTTCGGCACGGAAAAAATCGGACGCGCATTTGGGCCGGTGATGCTGCTCTGGTTTCTGGTGATTGCGGCTCTCGGCATGGCCGCTATCGTGCGGCATCCAGCCGTCGTGGCCGCGCTCGATCCGCGTTACGCGGTGCAGTTTCTGAGCCATTCAGGCGGTTCCGGAATCCTGGTTCTCGGCGGCGTGTTCCTGTGCATAACCGGTGGCGAGGCGCTCTACGCAGACATGGGCCATTTCGGCAGGGCGTCGATTCGCCGTTCATGGTACTTGATCGTGTTGCCCGCGTTGTTGGTAAGTTATGCAGGCCAGACGGCGTATTTGATGGAAAAAGGGTCAGTGACGGGCAATCCCTTTTTCCAAATCGCCCCATCGTGGTCGATCTACCCGCTCGTGATCCTGGCGACCGTCGCCACCATCATTGCGAGCCAGGCCATCATCACCGGTTCCTTCTCGATGACGCGGCAAGCGATGCAACTGGGTTGGCTCCCGGGCGTTTCCATCCGGCAAACATCGGATCGAGTTTACGGCCAGATCTACGTTCCGGTGGTCAATTGGCTGCTGATGGCGGCGACGGTCGCGACCACGATAGCGTTCGGCAGCTCGGATCGTTTGGCGGGCGCCTACGGCACGGCCGTGGCAACCACCATGCTGTTGACCACGGTGCTGCTGTTTCGCGCCATGCGCGACCTGTGGCGCTGGCCGCTGTGGGCGGCGTGCGCCGTGGCTGGATTCTTTCTCGTGGTGGACAGCAGCTTTTTCACTGCAAACCTATGGAAAATTGCAGAGGGCGGCTGGCTCCCGTTGACCTTTGCCGCGATTCTTTTCTGCATCATGGTGACGTGGCGCACCGGCGTGGATGCCATCAAAGCGACGCTGGCGGGTTCCGCCGAGCCGGGAGAACAATTTCTATCCGAATTGAAACAAGGACTCATTCCCCGGGTGGAGGGCACCACGGTTTTTCTCACCCGCAGCACGCAGAAGGTCTCCAATCTCATCATGGATCATGCCCGCTTCGTCGGCGTCCTGCCGCGGCACGCCATCGCGCTCAGCGTCGTCTTCGAAGCCACGCCGCGCATCTTAGGACCGAAGTGCATTCTGGTGGAAAACGTCGGCGAAGGCTTATGGCGCGTCGTCGCGCGATTCGGCTTCTTCGAGATACCCGACCTCAGGCTGGCGCTCAGTCAGGCTCAGGGGCTGGATCCGGCCGTCCATCTGGACAAGGCCATGTTCGTCGGAACCCGGGACCTGGTGGTGTCGAAGCCGGTCAAGCCCGCGCTGCGGGGCTGGCGCATGGCCCTGTTCGCGTTCCTATACCGCAACTCAGTGAAGGTCGTCGACCGGTTCAACCTTGCGCCCGCCAACGTGGTCGAAATCGCACGCCAAATTGAGATCTAACGGCACATCTCGCTGCGCCCCGGCTCGCCGTCGGGAGGCCATGCCGCAAGATCTTCTTGGCGGGGTGTTTCCTCGACCAGCGGCGCATCGTAAGGCCCCCGCTCCAAGAGGTCGTGCAGCACACGGATAAGTCCAAACACCAGGAAGGCCAGTGCGCCGATGATCGAGATGATCGCGATAAATATGTGCATCGAGCTAGCAATCCCTGCCCGCAAGCGGCTGCCGATGGCGGATTGTGGGATGACGCGGAGCAACAAAGGTGTAAGAATTGGCCCTCAGTTCTTGTAGGACTAAACGGCTTTCGCGTCAACCGGGATCTGCGTCACCGGGGCTCAGAAATTCGGCCAGCGGCTTACCGCCCGCGGAGCGCTTGGCGACGACTTTCAACGCGACCAAGGCGGGCGTCGCGAGAATGACACCGGCAACCCCCCAAAACAGGCCGCCGAACCAGAGCGACAGAAATACCAGCATGGGATTCAACTGCAGACGTCTGCCGACCAGCAGGGGTTGAATCACCTGTCCCTCGATGACGGTCAATCCCAGGAAACTACCGGCAACATACAGCACGGGAACGAGTCCATCGAACGAGACGACGGCGACCAACGACAAGAGGATCAGCGTCGTGGCGGGGCCCGCATAGGGAATGAAATTGAGGAGGCCCGCGATCGTGCCCCAGAGAAATGGGTTGGGCATGCCGCATAGCATCATGAGGCATCCGGTCGCGAGCGCCAGCCCCACATTGATGAGCGAGGTCGTCACATAGAAGCGGCCCACCTCGCGCCTGACGTGTTCTATGACGCTGAGAACGTGCGCGGACTCGAGGTCGCTTACCAGCGCCGAGGTCATTCGAGCCAGCATCGGCGGCCCGCCGGTCAGAAGGAATAGCGTCAAGATGATCAGCGTAACGGTGCTCAACAAGGCCCCTCGTGTGGCATCGAGCAGCATGAAAGGCGCAGTCTCCTCGGGCGGATTCGCCGACGTCTGCGCCGGCGGGTGAGGCGCGGCCCCCATGTTGCCCGCGGAATTGCGCAAGGCATCGACCCGATTCATGAATTGCGCCAGCGGGCGTATCTTCTTCTCGATGATTCTCACGGTGTGAGGGGCTTCCGCAAACCAGTGTTGCGCCGGCTCGTACAGCATGTCGGAAATACCCGCCACCATTCCCAGCAGAACGAGCATGATCAGCACGGCGCTCGCGCTGCGCGGAACGCGCAGCGCGTGCAGCATCTCCACGGGACCGGAGAGCACTAGGGCGAACAGACCAGCGAGCGCGATCGGCACGAAGGCGACATGGGCGAAATACAGCAGCAGTCCGATCGCGCCCGCTACCAGAACACGGACCGCCGTCACTTTGGGCTTCTCGCTGCGGCCCCCGACCGGGGTCTCGACCAACAAGCTGTCGTTTTTCTTCGAATGTAAGCCCGTCGGCATCGGATTTCTCTTCACCTATTCCCCGAAGACCACTATGCGGTAAAACGTCGAGCAACCCCAGGGCCGGAGGCACGCAAGGCTTGTAGGACTAAACCGACGGCAAGCATCAGTTTGCCGCCGATGGGCTTGCGACATAATGAGGTGGTGAATACCAAATTGCGGGCGTCCGCCCTGCGTCAAGTGATCCGCCTGTCGTTGGTGTCCTGGGTCAGGGACGATGCGCCGAGCATGGGCGCCGCTATTGCCTTCTATACGCTGTTCGCGATCGCACCCATCTTGTTGATCTTCATTTGGGTCGCAGGAGAGTTCATCCGGCCCGAGATCGTGCAACGGGACATCCTCGCGCAATTGCGCGACATACTGGGCGATGCCGGAGCCGAGGCGGTCCGTCAACTGCTGGGAAGCGCGAAGTACAGCGGCAGGAGTGCGTTTTCCCCGTCGGTGGGAATCGTGGCGCTATTCGTGGGCGCCACCAGCGTATTCGCGGAACTGCAGAACGCGCTCCATCGAATTTGGCGCACGCCGCCGCGCAGCGTGGCCGAAGGGCTGTGGCATGCGCTACGCGCGCGGCTCCTCTCTTTTGGCTTGATGCTCGGAATCGGATTTCTACTGCTCGTGTCCCTCATTGCGAGCGCCGCATTGGAGGCACTGGGCAGCTGGGCCGGCACCTTCATCGCGGAGTGGCACGGCCTGGTCTTGACCCTGGACGTGCTGCTGGGGTTCGTGATGGCGACGATCCTGTTTGCAATGATCTTCAAATATGTACCGCGTGAGGAAATCGCCTGGCGCGACGTCTGGGTGGGCGCGCTGGTGACCGCAACGCTGTTCACGGCGGGCAAATGGGTGATCGTCGTCTACCTCGGCAGAGTGGCCTTCGGATCGGCCTACGGCGTCGCCGGCTCGTTCTTCGTTCTATTGCTATGGGTGTACTACTCCGCGCAAATATTCCTGCTGGGGGCGGAATTCACCTGCAAGTTCGCGTATGAGCGCGGCTCCCGAGTCGGGCATCCCGACCGGCACCAGCACGTCGCCGCCCGCGAGGAGCCTGTCTGAGGCTCCTTCTCAGTTCGCACGGCCCATGGCCTTGATGAGCCGATACGTGAATTCGACGCTCTCGTCGAAGGCTCGAACCCCCACCCTTTCGTCGCGGCCGTGGGCCCGGTTCTCATCGACGTCTTGAAACACGCCGCTCACGTCGTAGCTGGGAATACCCGCATTGCGGGTCTGCCGGTCGTCGCTGAAGCCGGTCGCCATCGTCGGGACGATCGGCACGCCGGGCCACATCGAGTGTGCGAGGGCCGCAATTTTTTCCATGATTTGCGGCGTCGGGGGCGACTCCGGGCTGACGATGGGCGTTGCATCGAGCGTCACGCTCACGGCCGGATCATTGAGCGCGCCTACGAGCCGGGCACGGACGTCGGCTTCGGTGTCGCCCGGCATCATGCGGCATTGAATGGTCGCGCGGGCCCGCTGCGGCAGCGCATTCTCCGCATGCCCGCCGGAGATCAGCGTCGCGACGCAGGTGGTGCGCAGCAGAGCGTTCAATCGAACGTTTTGGCTCAAACGCTCGGCGGCAGCCGGATCCATCTGTGCGCCGGCAACGGCTTTCATATCGGCACTGGCCGGGCCCGCCTCCAGAACTGCGAGCGCTTCGAAGCCGGCGCGCGTCGTCGCGGTCAGCATCACCGGGAACTTGTAAGTTTCGAGGCGGCTCAAGGAGTCGGCGAGGCGATAAATCGCATTGTCGGGTCCGGGCAGCGAACCGTGCCCTCCCGGACTCGTGGTCTCCAAGGTGTACGTCACATAAGTCTTCTCGCTCGTTCCGACCTCGAAATAAAACGGCGCACCGTCTTTCAGATTTCCGCCGCCTCCGTCGAGATTGATCGCCATATCCGCATCGATCAAATCGCGATGCTCCTTGAGCAGGAACGCCGGGCCGTTGGAGTCGCCGCCGGCTTCTTCGTCCGCGGTGAATGCCACGATGATGTCGCGCTCCGGTACGAATCGCTCGCGTTTCAGCCGGATCAGCGATTCCGCGAGCGCGGCATCGCCGTCCTTCATGTCGATGGTACCGCGTCCGTAGAAGTAGCCGTCCTGCTCCGTGAGTGCGAACGGATTCACCGACCAATCCTCGGGTTTGGCGTCCACCACATCGAGATGACCGAGGAAGAGCACCGCCTTGCCGGGGTGCTTTCCACGGTAACGGATGATTACGTTGCCCTTGGTCGGCCGGTCCGGAGGCGCAATCAGCACCACGTCGCTCGGCGCAAATCCCGCGGTCAACGCCCATCCCTGGATCGCCTTGGCCGCCTCCGTGGAACCATGGGCGTGCGTGGTGTTGATTTCGATCAGGGTCTTCAGCATATCCCGCGCCAGCTGCTGGTCGGCAGCCGGCGGCAGCGATGCAGCAGCCAACGCGCCGGCGATGTGGAGTGAACCGATGCCGATGGCGGCGAGCAAGGTTGGCTTTCTCATGGTCCAGGAAGCATAACGTACCGGAGGGAGATTCCCATGCAGACCGCGATCATTATTAGCGCGGCGGGGCGCGGGCGTCGGCCGCCGGAGGTCCACCGGCGGGCTCGAATTTGTAGCCGGAGACACTGTCGCCGGATTATGCGATGCTCGCCGCCAGGCGAAAATCAAAGGCTGAAATATGGCACGTGCGAGTTTTCATTGGGACGATCCGCTGCTGCTCGAAGCGCAGTTGACTTCGGAAGAAATCATGATCCGGGACGCGGCACGGGTGTATGCCGACGAGCGCCTGGCGCCACGGATCGTGCAGGCATTTCGCGAAGAACTGGCGGACCCGTCCATCTTTCGCGAGATGGGCGGCATCGGCCTCCTAGGTGCGACCATTCCCGAGGCGCTCGGCGGCGCGGGATTGAATTACGTCAGCTACGGCCTCATCGCGCGGGAGATCGAACGGGTCGATTCCGGATATCGTTCGATGATGAGCGTGCAGTCTTCGCTGGTCATGTTGCCCATCCATCAATTCGGCACCGAGGCTCAGAAGCACAAGTACCTGCCGCCGCTGGCGCGCGGCGAACTAATCGGCTGCTTTGGGTTGACTGAACCCGATCACGGTTCCGACCCCGGCAGCATGGTCACTCGCGCGCGCAGTAGCGGCGGCGGATTTCATCTGACAGGGTCCAAAACGTGGATCACCAACAGCCCGTTCGCCGACCTGTTCGTCGTATGGGCAAAGACCGACGATGACGTGATTCGGGGATTCATTCTCGAGAAGGGCTGGAAAGGATTGTCGGCGCCGGTGTTGCGCGGCAAGGTTGGATTGCGCGCCTCGACCACCGGCCAGATCGTCATGGATCAAGTGTTCGTGCCGGAGGAGAACCTCCTGCCCGGGGTGACGGGGTTGAAGGGACCGTTCACGTGCTTGGACTCCGCTCGCTACGGCATTTCTTGGGGCGCATTGGGCGCGGCGGAGAGTTGCTGGCACACCGCACGGCAATACGTACTCGACCGCAAGCAATTCGGTCGGCCGCTTGCCGCGAATCAGCTGATCCAGAAGAAGCTGGTCGACATGCAGACGGAAATTACGCTGGCCCTGCAGGCGTGCCTGCGGCTCGGGCGCATGAAGGACGAGGGCAGCGCCGCAGTCGAAATCACGTCGATGCTCAAGCGGAATTCCTGCGGCAAGGCGCTCGATATTGCACGCATGGCGCGCGACATGCTGGGCGGAAACGGCATCTCGGATGAGTACGGGGTCATCCGTCATCTGGTGAATCTCGAGGTCGTCAACACTTACGAGGGCACTCATGACATCCACGCGCTCATCTTGGGACGGGCGCAAACCGGCATCCAGGCTTTCTCCTAGAGCCGGCCCGAGTATTTCGCGTGAGCGGCGATCGCGGAAGGTTCCTACAGAAACATCCCGCCCGACGCCTCGATGCGCTGCCCGTTGATCCAGCCATTCTCGGGCGACAGCAGGGAGGCGATGACGCCGCCGATGTCGTCCGGCAAACCAACCCGGCCGAGCGCCGTTTGCGAGGCAATCATCGCATTGACCTGGGCATCGTCCCGTATCATACCGCCGCCGAAATCGGTTGCGATGGCTCCCGGCGCCACCACGTTCACGGCGATGCCCCTGGACCCAAGTTCCTTGGCCATGTAGCGGCTCAAGACCTCGATTGCGCCCTTCATCGCGGCATAGGCTGAATATCCCGGCAAGGCAAAGCGGCTGAGGCCGCTCGAGATATTGACGATGCGGCCGCCGTCGGCCAGCAGCGGCAGCAGCTTCTGCGTCAAAAAAAAGACGCCTTTCAGGTGGATGTTCACGAGTTCGTCGAACTGCGCCTCGGTGGTATCGGCGAAGTTTGCGTGAATGCCGATTCCGGCGTTGTTCACCAGAAAATTCAATTTATCCCGCTGCCAGTTCCTGGATAGCGCATCGCGCAGCCTGATCGCGAATTCGACGAAGGTCGTGCTCTTGGAGACATCCAACGGCAACGCATGCGCGCGCCGGCCCATGGATTCGATTTCCGCCACGGTTGCCTCGGCTTCGGCTCCGCCGCTCTTGTAGGTGAGGATGACGTCGATGCCGCGCTTCGCGAGGTGCAGAGCAGTGCTCTTGCCCAGTCCGCGGCTGGCGCCGGTGACGAGGGCTATGGGGCAGGTGGTGGTACTCATGCTGTGCTCCTTGAATGTCTGTATAAAACTACATGGCGAAAACCATTAGCGCACAAACTCGGCTAGCGCGACTTCTGCCGGTGGTCGACCTGGGTGATGAGGCAGGCGCTGCGGCTGCCGGTGACGTAAATCCACAGCCAGCTCAACGCGACGGCGAGGCGATTGCGTAGCCCGATCAGAAAATAGATGTGGGCCAGCCCCCAGATCCACCAGGCAAGCCAGCCGCGGACTTTTATCCAACCGAAGTCGATGACCGCCGATCGTTTGCCGATGGTCGCGAGATTGCCGGAATTCCGGTAGCGAAACGGACGGCTACGCGTATCTGCGGCAAGCCTCCCCTTGATTGTTTGCGCGACGTGCAGGCCCATCTGTTTGGCGGCCGGTGCAATGCCGGGCACCGGATTGCCGTGCCAGGCATTGATGGTCGCGGTGTCCCCGATGACGAAAATCTCCGGATGCCCGGGGACGCTCAAATCCGGCTCGACTTTCATTCGGCCGGCGTTGTCCGCCGGCATGCCGAGCCATGCGGCGGCCGGTGATGCGCGAACGCCGGCGGCCCAAAGAATGACGTCGGCGGCCACCACTTGGCCGCCATAGGTAACGCCATGTCCGTTGCACTCGGTCACCGCCGATCCCAGCTGTATTTCCACGCCCAAACGTTCTAGCGCTCTTTGCGCGTAGGCGGACAAGTCCGGCGTGAAGCTGGACAGGATGCGCGGACCCGCCTCGATCAACAGCACCCGCGCCTTGCGCGTATCGATCGACCGGAAGTCTTCGCGCAGATTCTGATGGGCCAACTCCGCAATTGCGCCCGCCAACTCGACGCCGGTCGGGCCGCCGCCGACGATCACGAAGGTGAGCAGGGCGGCGCGGCGCTCGGGATCGGTCTCGCGCTCGGCCCGCTCCAGCGACAATAGAATCCGACGGCGTATCGACGTGGCGTCTTCGAGGGTCTTGAGCCCGGGTGCGTAGGGTTCCCATTCGTCGTGGCCGAAGTATGCGTGGCGTGCGCCGGTGGCGAGCACCAGGCTGTCGAAGTGCACGGCGGCGCCGTCCTCGAACAATACGTTGCGCCCCTCGAGATCGATCCCGTTGACCACCGCGAGCAAGGTCGTCACTTCCTTGCGCCGCCGTACCAGATGCCGGATCGGCCAGGCGATCTCCGAGGTCGCGAGCACCGCCGTGCCGACCTGGTAGAGCAGCGGCTGGAAGAGGTGATGGTTGCGCTGGTCGACGATGGTGATGCGCAACCTCCGCCGGAACGCTGCGCCGGCGAGACCGTGGCAGACGGCCAATCCTCCGAAGCCTGCGCCGACGATGACGACGTGATGCGGCACTGCTTCGGTCAAGGGCGTCAATCTATGATTTGGGGCAGGTAAATTCGTCGTCGCCGCCCTTTGAGGGCTTCGGCATTTCCTTGGTCCAGTCCGGCGGAATGTCGAAGCGCGCGGCGGGAATCGCGTCGGTGCTGATGCTGATGGTCTCCATGCTGAACGCGGCCATTTGTGTGTACTGCGAGAACGGATCCGGCGTCTTGGCGTCCGCCGGGCTGCCGGCTGCGGCCGCATCTTGCGGCTCATCGGTCTTTTTCTTTTTGAAAAGGCCGCCCATCAAGGACCCGATTGCCTTGCCGGCTTCCTTGACGTCGCCCATTGGATTGCCGGGCGGCGAAGAGTCGCCGCCCGTGGAATTGGTTGCCTTCGCTTTGCATTGCGGGCCGCCCATCAGCACCCGCAGGGAAGTCTTGAGCGGCAGGCCCTTGAGGTCGCCGGACTTGTCGGTCAGCTGCTTGATTTGCGATTGGTACGGGGCCAGGAACCTTGCAAATTCAGCGCGCATGATCCCTTGAGGATCGTCGAGCCCCAGTTTCCTTGCATAGGCCGCGTCGAATGCGCGACGATCGCCGCTTCCCGGCAGGGAGTCCTCCGTCAACCACACTTCGAGAGCGACGACGGTGTCGCAGACGTCGCCGCTTTCCTTGTCGGTGCAGGTCTCCGTCATCGTTGCGGAAGTCTTCTGCGTATCATGCCCCGCGATGGCCATTTTCTCGCCCGTCTTGTGCACCTCGAATTTTGGCGGCGACATCGTACACTTCGACTTGTCGACGGGCTGCTGTTGCTGCGACACGGGACAGGAGCGCATCTTCTCGAGATTCGCCTGCATCTTGGCGCGCATGGCGGCGAGTTCCTCCGGAGTCGCGAATGTCTGCTCGCGGTAGCGTTTTTTGGCCGGCTCCAGATGCCATGTCACGTCCCGATCGAGGCGCACGATTTCGCCCCCTTGGAGATTGCCGCACAACAGCGACATCATTCCTTCACAATGCGACTCGGTATCCTCGCGCTTCTTGTCGACGGTCAGGTTGGTCGTCGTCGCGCCGTGCATGCGGATCATGGACGCCACGTCCAACGAGGTCTTTTGTTGGATGCTGACGTCGGCCCGCACAGTGGTCGAGAATGCCGCTAGCATCGCGGCCGACCAGCAAAGAAATCTCGACAATCCTGCCTTCGTCATGCACCACTCCCTTCCGGCGATTGATTTGCAATTCCGACGACAGCATATCCCGCCGCCCGCCAGGCATCGAGCCCCCCGTGCAACGGCCGCACTTTCTTGAATCCATGGTTCATGAGCACCCGGGCGACGCCGGCGGCGGATGCCTCGCTGGGGCACGTGCAATACAGAACGATGTCCCGGTCGCGCGGCAGGTCCTTCATGTGCTCGGCGATCTCGTCGAGCGGGACGTGGAGCGCGCCCGGTATCCAGCGTGGCTCGAGCGCGCGGGCCGTGGCCGAGCGCACATCGACGATGATGGGTTCGGCGCCCGCCTGCATCAGTTCATACAGTTCCGCGACATCGATGCGCGCCATGCGCAGCGACTTGAAGAAGCGCATGCGTTCCCACCACTTGTATGCGATGAATATCGCCAGGGCGCCCAGGACTATGAGGGCCGCGGCGCTGCCGATCGCGCCGAGGTGGCGCAGTATCATGGCAATCTGCTCCCGGAACACGGCTCCTGCCGCCAGGGCGGCGGCGACCCACAGCGCTCCGCCCGCCGCGCTCAACGCAATGAATCGCCCCCAACCGATCTGCATGGCGCCGGCCAGCGGCGGTGCGATGATCGCGAGACCCGGTATGAATTTCGCAATCACCAGGGAGTTGATTCCCCACCGTTCGAAGCGCGTCTGGGTTTGACTGACGCAGGAGTCGGGCTCCAGTGAAATTCGGCACAGCAACTTGAGCACTCTGATCCCGTAGGTCTGCCCGATGAAGTACCAACCGCAATCGGCGATCAAGCAGGCGGCCACGGCACAGAGAAAGAGCGCCGCCGGCGCCAACTGTCCCTCGGCCGCGAGCGCTCCCGCGATCACCAGCGTCGGCACCGCTGGAACGGGAAGGCCGATCTGTTCGACCAATACGTTGAAGAAGACGATGGTGAGACCGTAGTGGCCGATGATCGTCAACAGCTGCTGCGTCAAGGCTTCAACCTTCCTGAAGCGGACGTTTCATATCCGGCAAAAACACGGCGACGATCCCGAGCAACGGCAGGAACGCGCACGTGCGATACACGAATTCGATGCCATACCGGTCGGCCAGACTCCCGAGGACGGCCGCGCCGATGCCTCCCATGCCGAAGGCGAAGCCGAAGAACAGTCCGGACACCGCGCCGATCTTGCCCGGCATGAGTTCTTGAGCGAACACGAGGATGGCCGAGAACGCGGAGGCCAAGATCAGTCCGATGATGAAACTCAGGATCCCGGTCCACAACAGATCGACATACGGCAGCAGCATCGCGAAAGGCGCAACGCCTAGGATGGAAAACCAGATGACGCGCTTGCGGCCCACACGATCGCCGATCGGGCCGCCGAAGAGCGTGCCGCAAGCGGCGGCGAGGAGAAAATAGAACAGGTAGAACTGGGCGGATTGCACCGACAAATGAAATTTTTCGATGAGGTAGAAACTGTAATAACTCGTGATGCTGGCCAGATAAAAATACTTCGAAAAGATCAGAGTCAACAGAATTGCAACGGACCAGGCAACACGCCGCGGAGAGACCGAGCCCGCGGGAACCGCCCGGGGCTTCGCCCGTACCGCAGGGCGCACATGCCGGCGCCGATACCAGGCGCCCACGTTCCACAGCACGGCGATCGCCAACAGGGCGGCGAGTGCGAACCAGGCGACGCTCGCGCGCCCGTGAGGAATGATGATCCACGCCGCGAGTAAAGGTCCCATGGCGCTGCCGGCGTTGCCACCCACTTGGAAGATCGATTGAGCCAGTCCGTGGCGCCCGCCCGATGCCAGCCGGGCGATCCGCGAAGACTCCGGATGAAAGATCGAGGATCCCGTGCCGACCAACGCGGCTGCGCCCAACACGGCGGCATAATTCGGCGCCCACGCCAACGTCGCGAGGCCGATCAGCGTGAAACCCATGCCTAAGCTCAATGAATGGGGCTGCGGGTGTTTGTCGGTGTAAATGCCGATCACGGGTTGCAGCACCGAGGCGCACAGCTGATAGGTCAGGGTGATCGCGCCGATCTGCATGAATGTGAGAGCGAATTCGCCCTTCAATAGCGGGTAGATGGCGATGATCAGCGACTGGATCATGTCGTTGAGGAAATGTGAAAAGCTGATGGCGCCGAGAACCTTGAAGCGGGTGGCTTCGGTCCCGGTCGCGGCTTCCGTGGTGACGCCGATGCTGTTGTCCATATCACATTGTAAGCCGCATTCATCGGGTCGCGCGAAGCGCGATGGAAAACTAGCTACTTCGTCGCCTGTCCTGCGAGAATGCGGCGATGAAACGATTCGCACCCTACGTCTTTCTGAGCGAACTCGCGACTCGGTGGGATGTACTGGCGTTCGTCGTCGTCATCGGCCTCATCGCATTCCTCGGCGAAACTGCGCGGGGTCTGTTCGCGCCGTTGTCGCAGCTCAGCTCGATTCCGCTGTCGCTCGATCCCGTTCACCTGCCAGAGTATGCGGCTCGAACCACGTTCCGCATGCTGGCCGGCCTCGTTCTCTCGCTGATCTTCACCTTGACCTATGCAACGTGGGCCGCCAAGAGCGAACGCGCCGGGAAACTTCTGGTGCCTATACTCGACATCCTGCAATCGGTGCCGATCTTGGGTTTCATTTCGATTACGGTGGTGTTTTTCTTGTCGCTGGCGCCCGGCCGCGTTCTCGGCGCGGAATTCGCGTCGATTTTCGCTATTTTCACCAGCCAGGCGTGGAACATGGCGTTCAGTTTCTACCAATCGCTGCGGACCATACCGACCGAACTCACCGAGGCTGCCGAGTCGTTTCGATTGTCGCCCTGGATGCGTTTCTGGCAGCTGGAAGTGCCGTTCGGCATGCCGGCGCTCATCTGGAACATGATGATGTCCATGTCCGGCGGCTGGTTCTTCGTGGTTGCCTCGGAATCCATCAGCGTCGGGCACACCACCGTCGCACTGCCCGGCGTCGGCTCGTACATCGCCCTGGCAATTGCACAGAAGAACCTGGAGGCCATCGGTTGGGCCATCTTCACGATGTTGATCGTCATCCTGTTGTACGACCAGCTGCTGTTCCGGCCGCTGGTGGCATGGGTAGACCGATTTCGCGTGGAACAGGAACCGGGTGTCCGCGTCCCGAACTCCTGGGCGCTGACCATGATGCGCCGGTCGCGTTTGATCACGGCCGCCACGGTCGCGTTTCACGCCGCTGTTCTATGGACCAGCCGGGCGGTCAAGCGCAGGGATACGCCGTTGCCCCAGGCCGAGGCGCGGCCGAAGCGAAGCCTGGACCTGCTTTGGGTATCGCTGGTGGTCGCCGCGGTCGTGCTTGGGCTGTGGCACATCGTCGCCGTGCTGATCGCGAATACACCGCTGCACGAAGCCTTGCAGGTCTGCGGGCTGGCACTGCTCACCATGTTGCGGGTGTTCATCTTGATCGCGCTCGCGAGCCTCATTTGGGTGCCGATCGGCGTCTGGGTGGGAATGCGCCCGCGTGCCGCACAGATCGTCCAGCCCATCGCCCAGTTCATGGCCGCGTTCCCGGCCAATCTGCTGTTCCCGATCGCTGTGTTCGGCATCGTCAAGTGGCGACTCAATCCGGATATCTATCTGAGCCCGCTGATGATTCTGGGAACCCAATGGTACATTCTGTTCAACGTCATCGCCGGCGCATCCGCGATTCCCGCTGAAATGCGCTACGTCGCGGCCAACTTCCGGGTAAGCGGCTGGCTGTGGTGGCGCAAGGTCGCGCTGCCCGCAGTGCTGCCGTTCTATGTCACCGGCGCGATCACGGCTTCCGGCGGCTCCTGGAACGCCGCCATCGTCGCGGAGCTGGCGACGTGGGGCGACACTCAGGTCCGGGCGCGCGGACTCGGGACATATATCGCGGAAGCCACGATCGCGGGGGATTTCCACCGCATCGTCCTCGGCATCGGCACCATGAGCCTGTTCGTCGTCATCATCAATCGATTGTTCTGGCGGCCCTTGTACTATTACGCCGAGCGCAAATATCGACTTACCTGAAGGGTCAACAATGAACCAATCTCCGCTACTTCAGTGCACCGACATCCGCAAGGCGTTTCCCAAGCCGGACGGGGCTGAATTGCTGGTGCTCGAGGGCATGAACCTCGACCTTCAGGAGGGGCAGATCGTGGGGCTTCTCGGACGATCCGGCTCGGGCAAGTCGACCCTGCTGAGATTGATCGCGGGCCTGGCGGAACCCACGGCCGGCAAAGTCTCCTATCTGGGTCATCCGATCGTCGGGCCGGCCCCCGGCATTGCGATGGTGTTCCAGAGTTTCGCGCTGTTTCCATGGCTCACCGTTTTCGAGAACGTGGCCCTGGGGCTCGAGGCGCAGCGCATGCCGCGGGCGGAAATTCGCAAGCGGTCGCTGGCAGCCATCGATTTGATCGGCTTAGACGGGTTCGAATCCGCGTATCCACGGGAATTGTCGGGCGGCATGCGGCAGCGCGTCGGCTTCGCCCGGGCGCTGGTGGTTCATCCCAATATCTTGCTGATGGATGAACCCTTCTCGGCACTGGACGTCCTGACCGCCGAGACCCTGCGCACCGACTTCCTGGATCTGTGGTCCGAAGGACGCATGCCCATCAAGGGCGTGATCCTCGTGACTCACAATATCGAGGAAGCGGTCCTGATGTGCGACCGCATCCTGGTCTTCGGCAGCAACCCTGGCAGAATCCTCAGTGAAATCAAAGTGTCCCTGCCGCAGCCGCGGAACCGACTCGACCCCTCGTTTCGTGAATTGGTGGAGCGGATCTATGTGGAAATGACCGCGCGGCCCAAAGGAGCGGCCGCCGGCGGCCGCCAGGAACGCTTCCCCGGCTTAGGCATCGGCAGCATTTTGCCCCAGGTCTCGACCAATCTGCTGTCCGGTCTCATGGAGGCGGTGGCGGCCCCTCCCTTCAACGGCACGGCGGACTTGCCGAAAATCGCATCGGATCTGCAAATGGAGATCGACGAGTTGTTTCCGGTCGCCGAGACCCTGCAAATGCTGCGTTTCGCCGAAGTCGAAGGCGGCGACATCAAACTCGCAGAGGACGGCCTGGCGTTCGCGCACGCTGCGCTGGATGAACGCAAGCGCATTTTCATGCGGCATTTCTTGACCTACGTGCCTCTCGCCGCCCACATACGGAGGGTACTGGATGAACGCGCCTCGCATTCGGCCCGAAAAAGCCGATTCATCGACGAACTCGAGGATTTCATGAGCGAAGAGGCGGCCGATCAGACCCTCCGCGCGGTGGTTCGCTGGGCTCGTTACGCGGAGGCATTTGCCTACGATGATGAGAATGCCATGTTCAGCTTGGAGAATCCGACTTAAAATACACCCATGAGCGATTCAGCCTCTCCGTACCTGAAATTGCACGTCCCTCCGGACGAAATGGTCAAATACATTCAAGACCTGATGACGCTGCCGCATGGCGAAATCGCGGCCAGTTCGGCTTTGACCCTGGCGCAGCGCCAATGGGGCGGCGACACGCCGCTGGCGCGTGCGGCTCTGCTGCGCTGGGGTGCGCTGAATCTCGCCTTTCAAGACAAGCGTCTCGCGACCTGGACGGTGACGCGCGAGCGGGATCGCATCCAAGTTCCGGCCGCGCTCGTGGCGGCGGCCGGCGTTGCACCGCTGCTCATCGACAACGAACGGGCCGTATTCGACATACAGGCATTGCTCGATGCCACGCTCGAGTTCCAGCCGGCCGCGGGTCAGGCTTAGAAACCCATGACCACCACCGACGAGCAGGCGCCTAGGCCGCGCTTGGGGATGCTGCGTATCATCGCGCTCTACAAGCTTTTGAAAGTCCTGCTTTTGTTGCTCGCGGCGTACGGTGAGTTGCGGCTGCATGACGCTGCCCTTTCGGCCAAGCTGGCAACTTGGGCCCAGGGCCGTCCGCTGGGACTGGAGCACGCGGTCGTGACACGTGCACTGACGCTGTTCAGCGGTTTGAGCGAAACCCAGATTCACGTGATGCGTATTGCGACATTCGCCTATGCCGCCGTGTTTGCCCTCGAAGGCGTGGGACTTTGGATGCAGAAGCGTTGGGCGGAATGGCTGACCACCATCATTACGGCATCCTTGATACCGCTGGAAGTATGGGAATTCGTACACCGGCCCAATCTGGGCAAGGCCGCCGTCGTGATCGGCAATGCGGCGATCGTCGCCTACTTGATTTGGCATGTCCGCTCCAAGGGGCGACGTATCACCGGCGCCGCCGCTCCGGACGTGGCCGCCGCAAGCACGGCGGAATCGAACACCCGGGCGGACCGGGGGCGCCGCTGAATCGGTTTGTGAAATGATCTTCATCTGAGCTGAATTCTGCAGATCCGTCGTATTCTTTCATTTGCTTGTTAATACCCACCGTTGGAGACGCTATGAATAAGTCCGGAACCTTGCTGACCTCTGCCTTGTTGACTTTGGGCCTCGCCGCGGGCGCGATGGCCGCCGATATGCCCAAGAACGCCGCGCCGATGGCTGCGGATTCGCCTGCCGCCACCAGCTCGGCCGATGCGCCGGCGCCCAAGACTGCCAAGAAGCACCATAAGAAGACGAAGAAGGCTCCCGCTCCTTCGACCACGAAGTAAACTTACTTTTTGGGTGTGGCGCCCCGGTTGCTGCACGGCGGCCGGGGCGTTTCTATTTCCGGGGGCCGCGGTTAGATGGATCCAATAGTCGCATTGAAAGCGCTGATTCTCGGGATCGTCGAAGGTCTGACCGAGTTCCTACCGGTGTCGAGCACGGGTCACTTGATCGTCGTCGGCAGTCTTCTCGACTGGAACGACGAGAAGGGCAAGCTGTTCGAGATCGTGATTCAATTCGCCGCGATCCTGGCGGTTTGCTGGCAGTACCGGCAGCGCCTATGGACAGTGGTCGCGACTCTGCCGCGCGACCCGAAATCGCAGCGGTTCACGCTGAACCTGGTGCTGGCATTTCTGCCGGCGGCGGTGCTCGGCGTTCTGCTGATCGCCAAGATCAAACAATACCTGTTCGCGCCGATTCCCGTCGCCGCGGCATTCATCATCGGCGGTTTCTTGATTCTTTGGATCGAAAGCCGCAAGCGCGCGCCTAAGATAACCACGGTGGATGACATTCGGCCGGCGGATGCGACCTGGATCGGTTTCGCGCAGGCTCTGTCCATGATCCCCGGCACTTCGCGCTCGGGCGCCACCATCATGGGCGGCTTGCTCCGCGGTCTGTCGCGCCCCGCGGCTACCGAATTCTCCTTCTTTCTGGCGATCCCCACCATATTTGGGGCGACGGTATTGGAGTTGTTCAAGGCGCGAAACTCCTTGGCATTCGACGATTTGGCAGTGATCGGCGTCGGCTCGATCGCCTCGTTCGTGAGTGCGGCATTTGCCGTGCGCGCCTTGATTCGCTATGTGAGCGGCCACGATTTCAAGGTGTTCGCCTGGTATCGAATCGGCTTCGGGTTGCTCATCCTCGCGACCTGGTATACCGGTGCGGTGCAGTGGTCATGACGCTGCCGCGCCCATGCTCGGCTTGTCCCGGCCGGGAGCGCTTGGCTCAAAAAGGCAAACGCGGACGGCTGTAAGAACCTAATATTACGGACCATGCAATCAGCATTACACAACGTCGCTCGAGACCTTCCGGAGGGCAGAATGCGGCCGATTTTTATCCGTCACCTCGCCGTGCTGGCCGCGGCTGCAATCTGGGCGTGCGCCGCGCCCGCCTTCGGGCAGATGCCGGGCGGCCAAGGCATGGGCGGCCAAGGCATGGGCGGCCAAGGCATGGGCGGCCGGCCTTCGGGCATGAGCCGGCCCAGCGAGGAGATCCAGAACACGCCGGCGGTAGATAAGCCGGACGCCGCAGCAACGAAGGCCTATACGGCCGGAAAGAAATCCTTGGCGAAGGCGAAAGACTTCGAGAACGCCGCCGCCGCAGCGCAAAATCCGGACAAGAAATCCAAGGAGTTGGAAAAGATGGGGGATGCGTTCAACCGCGCGCTCGACCAATTTACGGAGGCGTTGAGCAACAAGGGCGACATGTACGATGCCTGGAACCAGGTGGGCTACATCCATCTGCGTCTCGGAGCCTATGAGGAATCGATCGACGATTACAACCACACGCTGACATTGAAGCCGGATCTGTACGAAGCCACGTTTCATCGCGGTGAGGCGTATCTCGCGACCGATCGGCTGGAAAATACCAAGGCGGCGTACATGGATCTTTTCAACCATGTGCGTCCGTTGGCCGATCGATTGATGATGTCGATGCAGAATTGGTTGACCATGCACCGGACCGATGCCGGCGGAATGCGCGCCGCGGACGTCGATGCGTTCGACAAATGGCTGCAGGAGCGCGAGGGCATCGCCAAACAGACGGCCTCGCTGCCTCACTAACGCGGCCGTCCGGCCGCGTTGAACGCCGCGAACGCGGCGGCCCCGAAGGGGCGAGGCGCGCAGCGCCGAGTACTAACGCGGGTGCGACGCATGCCTCGCACGCCGAGTAATGACACGCTGGGGGCGAGTCCGGTACCGGTCGCTACTCGTCGATGTCCGTGGGGACCAGCTCCGATGCGGCGTCTTTGAGAGCGTCTATTTCGCGTTGCATTGCGGCGACTTTATCCTCGAGAACCGCGAGGCGTTGACTCAAGGTGATGCCCGTTCCCGCGGGGGCAGTGTCCACCTCATCCGGGGCCTCGGGCACCGATTCGATGGCTCCGGAGAACAGGTGCGCGTAGCGTGATTCGCGGGCGCCCGGGGCTCGCGGCAGGCGCGCGATGAAGGGTCCGTCTTCGCGTTCCATCAAGCCCTTGAGTGTCGATTCAACTTGGGCGGCATCCGCGAAGTCGCACAATCGGTTGGTCCGGCTGCGAAGCTCGCCTGGAGTCTGCGGTCCGCGCAGCAGCAGGACGCAAATGATCCCGAGTTCCTGCTTCGAGAGTTTGAAGGAACCGAACTCGGTATTGCAGAAGCGGTGTTTGTACTTCGTGACGCGCCCGCCGTACCCGGCGGATCGATCGCTGACCAGGTGCTTTTTCATCAAGGAGTCGACCGCCTGCTGCACGGCGGCCTCGGTGAGTTCGAGCACCGGCTCGCGGTTCGTTTTCTGATTGCACGCGTTGGTGAGCGCGTTGAGCGACAACGGATACTGATCCGGGGTGGTGATTTCCTTTTCGATCAGGCAGCCGACGACGCGCGCCTCGATGGCGGAAAATTCAATGTTCATATGCGGGTTCCAGGCTTAGGATAGCGGTTAATTCACTTCGCTGCGTGACGGTGTATACATGACCACGATTCAACTCGTATCCGAGCATGCCTGCTTCGGCGGCAAGCAGCAATTCTACAAACATGATTCCCGTGAAACGCGGGGACCCATGAAGTTTTCCGTTTATCAGCCGCCGCAGGCGAAGGCCGGCAGGGTGCCGGTGCTGTACTACCTCGCGGGATTGACCTGCACCGAGGAGACTTTTCCCATCAAGACACATGCGCAGGCGGTCGCCGCTGAATTGGGCTTGATGCTGGTGGCGCCCGACACCAGTCCGCGCGAGCCCCGCATCCCGGGCGATGCGCAGATGTGGGATTTCGGGCAGGGCGCCGGATTCTACGTGGATGCGACCCAGGCGCCATGGTCGGCGAATTACCGCATGTACAGCTACGTCGTCCGCGAGCTTCCCGAAGTGGTGGCGGCCAATCTGCCGGCGCTGGCCGGCGCCACCGGCATCTTCGGACACTCGATGGGAGGGCACGGTGCTTTGACTCTCGCATTGCGCAATCCGGCGCAATACCGCTCCGTGTCGGCGTTCGCGCCCGTCGCCGCGCCGATGCAATGCCCATGGGGACAGAAAGCGTTTACCAATTACCTGGGACCCGATCGGGAGAGCTGGCGCGAATATGATGCGACCCAACTGGTGGCGCGCAAACCGTTTCCCGTCCACATCCTGATCGACCAGGGCGCGGCCGATCAATTTCTCGCGGAGCAGCTGCTGCCCGAAAAATTCGCGGCTGCGGCCGCGGCGGCCGGGCAGAAGCTCAACCTGCGCATGCAGCCGGGCTATGACCACGGGTACTATTTCATTCAAACTTTCATGGCGGACCATCTGCAGCATCACGCAAAGATTTTGAAGGGATGAGGGCGGCGGGACTCGATTGCGATTGAGCGGAGTTTTTGAAATACCTGATCGTTGAATGCACGTGCGCTGCGCTGCTGTGCGCGAATACGGCACCGGTGAAAGCGCAGTCGACGGCAACTACACGGAGGGCGATACCAGTTTGCGAGCTGCATTCACCGGGCAGCAGCGACTACGCGAACGGGCTTTTCAAGACACCATGGCCGGTGTCGCCTATGTCAGCGGCCCTGAACCAGCGGCTGTGAGGTGACGCGTCCGTCGAAATCCATCCAAACGTGCTGCGCGAAATCGTACAGCTTGCAGCGCCGCACCGTGTTCCAGTAATAGCGCCAGGTGAAGACTTCCGAATTGAGCCTCTCGTCCAGCGTGGCGCTCAGGCGCGCCTGGGCTTCCTTGAGGCGGTACAGCGGAATACCCATGTTCACGTGATGCGCCCCGTGTTCGAGGATGTAGTGAATCAGGCCGTCGAGCGGGCGCATGAGCTTGATGTGGACCGTGGTGGTGGCATAACCGGCATTGGCGCTCCATTCGTCGCGGCGCTCGTACCAGGCCACGCGGGGATGGGTGTGCTGGACGTAGATCACGAATCCCATCAGACAATTCCACAGGAAAAACGGTACCGCAAATCCGAATGTCAGCAGCGAGCCGATCGATTTGCCGGCGTAGAGTCCCCACAGGGTCAGACCGCCGATCCACAGCGCCGCAAATCCCGCGACCAGAAAGCTGTCGACGAGATGACTCGTGCGGCGGGTGGTCACGTGCTTGCGGCCGGGAAAGAACAACTTCTTCCACCACATCTCGATCATGTAATAAACACCCTGACCCACGCCGCTGCGATAGATGTGCTCGAGTTGCCGGCGTATCCAGGGCAGCTGTGCAAATTCGTGCGGAGAGTAGGGTGTCCACACGTAGTCCCGGCCCTTCAAATTCGTGAAGCCGTGATGCGCGAGGTTGTGCCCGACTTCCCAGAGGCTGTAAGGCGTCAAGGAGGGCAGAAACGCGATGCGGCCGATCCACTTGTTGAGGGTTTTGTTCGGCGTGTACGAACCATGGCAGGCATCATGGCCGATGACGAACAGTCTCGCGATCCATAATGCAGCCACCAGCGATGCGAATACCTTCACCCACCACCCCTCGATCACCAGCAAACTCCCGATGGCGGCGCCCAACACCAGCCAGTCGAGGAAGAACCAAACGACGGGGGCGGCGCTGGCACGGTCCACGGCGAACGGCTGCAGCAGCTTCTGAAATGTGAAGCGTGATTTATCCACTGATGCCACCGGGGTCGAGGGTCGGTCAGGTGTGGGTATCTGCATTCGAAACTCCGGCCGGCACGCGCAAGGAAGGACCAACCATTATACGCCTCCCCACCCTCCGGAAACAGCGACTACGTGGGGCGCCGGAAACAGCGGCTCTGTCAGGCGGTTTCCGCATCGGGCCACAGCAGGACCCCTAGATGCTCGCAGGCCTCGATGAGGGCCGTGGCGGCTTCGCGCGTGCTCGCGTCCAGCCGCCGGTCATGGGTCAGCAACCAGGTCAGCCGCGCCCGGCGCGACCGTGCCGACGGTTCGCTGTCGAACAGCGCCGGAAACAACCCCAAGGCATCGACAAACTCCCGCATCGGCGCAGTGGCCGTCGCATTGGGCGCCGGCGTCAGGAGCAGCTTCAGCCACGTGACGCAGCGCTTGGCCAACCCGGCCCGGGTGATCCCGAGGCTGGTGCGGCGTCGCGACTCCCCGTCCGCAATCGAATCGGCCAGGTTTCGATAGCGCTCGACCGCGGACTCGTCGGCCGGCAGTGCCGGGCTGGCATCGGATAGCACGGAGCGCAGCAAATCGGCCAGTAATAGGGACAGAGATTCGGCCAGGAATCGTTGATTCTGATCCGCATCGGGTCGGGACAACTCTTCCCAGGACAGCGGTCCGCCCACTCGCTTGGCGTTCGGAGACTTCGACATGCCTCCCAGTGTAGCCGCTCCGGCGATCATCGCAACTATGTCAAAATGCGATCCACATCACAGGCCCGCCCAAAGCTCGAATGCAACTCCCCGAACCCCGGTCAAACCTCCTTCCCGGCACCGCCATATCCTTGGGCGCGGGCGTGCGCCGCATCGTTGCGCGCAACGCCGGGCTGATGACGGGACCGGGGACCAATACGTACCTGCTGGGAACACGCGAGATCGCCGTTCTCGATCCCGGCCCTCACGACGATGAGCATTTGCGCGCGATCATGACAGCAGCCGGCGGAGTCGTGCGCTGGGTCATCGTCACCCACACTCATCGCGATCACTCGCCGCTCGCGGCGGTGCTGGCGAAGCAAACGGGCGCGTGCCTGATCGGCCTCGCGCCGCCCGCCGATGGCCGGCAAGATGAGAGTTTCCGCCCGGACCGTAGTCCGCGCGACGGCGAGGCGCTGGTGTTGGGCGAGGTCGCACTGACCGCCATTCATACACCCGGGCACGCATCGAACTGCGTGTGCTATCTGTCGGCGAGCGAGCGCCTGCTCTTCACCGGCGATCATGTGCTCGAAGGCGTCTCGCCGGTGATTCTGCCGCCCGACGGCGACATGACGGCCTACATGGATTCGCTCAAA
Source organism: uncultured Gammaproteobacteria bacterium (assembly GCA_963799885.1). Classification (GTDB taxonomy): domain Bacteria; phylum Pseudomonadota; class Gammaproteobacteria; order Steroidobacterales; family Steroidobacteraceae; genus Bog-1198. Next base: position 339,779 of record CAWCYX010000018.1, read on the forward strand.
AAGCTCGAAGATCGCGATTTCGCGCGCATCGCGCCCGGGCATGGCGCAATTCTGCCGCACGGTAAACGCATGTTGGCGCTGTTGCGCGCCCATCGCCTGGGTCGCGAGGCGAAGGTTCTGGCGAAGATGTCGGACTTGGGTCCGGCCACTCTCGACCGGTTGACGCCCGCCGTCTACGACGACGTGCCGTCGGAACGCCACTCCTGGGCGAAGCTGACCCTGGAGGCGCACCTCATCAAACTCCTCCGCGACGGCCGCGTCGCCGAAGACAAGGGTAGCTGGCAACTCGTTCGCCCATGACCGATCGGCTGAACATCGAGTTGCACGCCGTCAGCGTGCGGCGGGGCGACACGTGGGCCTTGAGGAACATCTCGCTGCAACTGAAGGCGGGCGAGCGATGGGCGCTCATCGGGGGCAACGGCGCCGGCAAGACGCAGCTCCTCAAACTGCTCGGCACGGATGTGTGGCCGACGCCCACGGGCCGCGAAACCCGTAGCTACTTTCTCGGCAGCCGGCCCCTCGATCTCATCGCGGCAAAGCAACGGATCGCATACATCGGCGCGGAACTTCAGGATAAATACGTCCACTACGGTTGGGATCTGCCGGTGCGGGACCTCGTGGCCAGCGGCTTGCACCGGACGGATCTGCTGCTGCGGCCGGTCACGCCCACGGAAGGGCGGCGCACCGCGGCGACGCTCGAACGGTGCGGAATCAAACACCTCGGGAAGCGGCGGTTCTTGTCGTTATCCTACGGCCAGAAGCGCCTCGCGCTGCTGGCCCGCGCCCTGGTCCAGACGCCGGACTGGTTGCTGCTCGATGAGTTCTACAACGGCTTGGATGCCGATTATCGGCGCCGCATCGATCGGATACTGAGGCAAGCGCGTGCCGCGGGCCAGTCGTGGATCGCTTCCAGCCATCGCGCCGCGGACGTACCCAACGGCACCCAGGGCCTGATCGAATTGCACGCCGGGCGCCTGCGCTCGGTCGGACTCTTGAGCGGCGTCGACCTTGCCCGTTTGCAGCGGCATGCGGGCGAACGCCCGCCGCGTCGGTTTCCGCCGCGCGCGGTGGGTGGGAAGCGTTCTGCGCCGGTGCAGCCGGCACGTTCCACCGCGAAGGGCTCTTTGCTGCTCCGAATTCGCCGCGCCGATTTGTACGTCGATTACCGCGCCGTGCTGCGTGAGGTGAACTGGGACTTGCACTCAGGCGAGCATTGGGCCGTGTTCGGTGCGAATGGCGCCGGCAAGTCCAGCTTCCTCAAATTGCTGTACGGCGACCTGTCGCCGGCTCTGGGCGGAAGAATGGAACGCACCGGGTTTCCGCGCGGGACGCCGATCGATGCTTGGAAGCGCCGGGTAGGCTATATCTCGCCCGAATTGCAGACCGATTATGCCGTGAACGTGACCGTGTCCGATCTGGTGGCGAGCGGCCGTTACGCCAGTATCGGCATGTGCGATGCGCCGACGGCCGCCGACCGCAAAAGTGCACGTCACTGGCTCAGGTTCTTCGCCCTTCTCTCTGTCGCGAAGCGGCGGCCCCGGGAGTTGTCGTACGGTCAGCTGCGTCGTGCGCTGTTCGCGCGGGCGCTCGCCGGCGATGCACGCATTCTGCTGCTGGACGAACCGCTGACCGGGCTCGATCCGCGGCAGCGAGCTGCGATGAAGCGGCTGCTGGAGCGCTTGATGAAGAGGCGCCTCACGCTCATCGTCGCCGTACATCATCCGGAGGACCTGCCGCGCGGCATTACGCATGTGCTGCATTTACATAAGGGGCGCACGTACGCGGCGGATTTTCAATATGCGACGCAAGTCAGCGAAGACGCCCGCGCCCGGCAACTGATTTTTCAATCTGCGAAGTGAGTCAGCGGCAAGACGCCCGCGCGCGGCAACACTCCAGATCCCTACTCGTCGTATGGAAGTGGAATATGTTGCGTGTTGCTGCTGCGACGGTTGCGACGGCGGCTCTGCTGCTCGCCGCATGCGGCCAATCCGGCTTTGCGGTCCGCCCGATACCGCGCATCGCGGCGGACAATGTCGGCAAACCGGTGAGCCGGCTGCAGGAGGCTTTCGGGCCGCCACGCAAGATCGATACCACTCCCACCAAGCTCGTGTACGTCTGGTTCATGGAGCAGACGCCGCCCGGCGCGCCCGCGGGTTTTCACGGCTGCGAAATGGAAGTGACGGTCGATGCCCGCACGCAGCACGTTCTCGGGTATTCCCTGTCCAACATCGGCTGGGCCAAGTGTCCGGACGTGCAGCGCAAGATTCACGTCGCAGAACGATAAGCTCAGAGCATCGGCACTCCAGCGGCGCGGCCGGGTGCTCTACAATACGGCCATGCCGCTGTTCTTCATTCTGACTCTCGCCTTGCAGGCCGCGCTCATCGTTCACGTCATCAAGACGGGAAGAAACAACTTATGGATCTGGGCCATTGCGTTGCTGCCGGCGGCGGGCTCGCTCGCCTATATCGGCGTCGAAATCCTGCCGGAAATCTTCGGCGGACGGACTGCGCGCCGCACCAAGGCGAGCGTGCAACGCATCATCGATCCCGATCGCGATTTGCGGCACGCTGCGGCGGCCGTGGAATTTTCGGGCAATGTCGATGCGCGGCGGCGGCTTGCCGAGGAATTATACGAACGCGGGCAATACGCGGAGGCGGCAGCGGTGTACGAGGGCGGCCTCACGGGCATATTCGAACACGATCCGGTGCTGTTGCTGGGTGTGGCGCGGGCGAGATTCGCATCCGGCGATTTTGGACCGGCGCGAGCGTCGCTCGAGCTGCTCATATTGCACAACCCGGAGTTCAAGTCGGCGGAAGGGCATCTGTTGTACGCGCGCAGCTTAGAGGCGCAAGACGCGCTCGAGGAGGCGGAGCACGAGTACGCTGCGGCGGCGCCCGGATATCCGGGTGCCGAAGCCAAGGTCAGGTACGCGCTGCTGCTCAAACGGCGGGGCAAGCTTGACGAAGCACGGCGTATCCTAAAAGATCTGGTCGATGGCGCAAGACTGGCTCCGGCGCATTACCGGAGGGCTCAGGCTGAGTGGCTGGATCGCGCGCGCCGCGAACTGTAGTCCGATCGCGGTAAAGGAGCACCGTCATGTCGTCGACCTGTCGTCACTGCGCGCGGATTGCACTCGCAGCGCTGCTGTTCACCGCTTGCGCAAACCAGATGGAACCCGCGCAGCGCTCCATCAGCGACATCGAGGCTGCGCTCAGTACATCGGCGTCCGACGCGGCCAAGTATGTTCCGGAGCAATCGACGGATGTGCGGCGCGAGTTGGGCGATTTGAAGGCAACGTTCGACCGGCAGGACTACGCCGGTGTGCTCAGGGCGGCGCCCGCGGTGATGCAGAGGGCGCAAGGGCTGGCGAGCGCTGCGGCGGCCAAGAAGGCCGAACTGACGCAGGCATTGAGCGAGGAGTGGTCCGGTCTCGCCGCTCGATTGCCGGGATACATGACGGCCATGCAGAGCCGCATCGAGTTCTTGGCCAAAAAATCGAACAGGAAGCTGGCGGCGGGGGTCGATCTCGATGCGGCCCGCGGCAGCCTCTCCGAAGACTCTTCGGTGTGGTCCAAGGCCCAGGCCGCGTTCGCGACCGGGAATTTGCGCGAAGCGGTGACCACGGCCAGGAACCTAGAGACCAGTCTTCAAGGCTTGGCGGGCACATTGAAGATCGATTTGAACGCGCCGGCCGCCTGAAGCGCCCAGGCCTAGAGCGCCAGGGTGCCTTCGCTCACGATCACGGCGCCGCCGCCGATGTGCACCGCGACCAAGCTGCCTTCCTCGATCTCCAGCTTGACACTCACTTCACCGGGGCGATTCATTTGACGTCCCTGGCGGCCGATAAAGGAAGTCACGCTCTTGCCGAAGTGACCGAGTTCCCACAGATATGCGGCGAGCATGGCGTGCGCGTTGCCGCTGACCGGATCTTCCGGAATCCCGAGCGCCGGACAGAACATCCGCGCATCCGTGGAAAATTCGTCGTGACTTCGATTCACCGCAAAAACAAAAAAGCCATCCAGCTTCAGTTCCTTGCCGAGAGCCAGCAAGGTATCGAAATTCGGCCCCAGCGCCTCCAGCGCACGTGAATCCGCGACGGGCAGGAGCAATCTCGAGCTGCCCCGGTGTGCGATTCGGGCGGGCATGACTTCATGCAGCTGAGTGGCTGGAACACGCAGCGCCTCGGCGACCCGCAATGTGGTCTTGAACGGCAACGGCGCATCGAGCTCCGGGGTGCTCTGGCGAAATTCGATCCGGGGTCCGTCCTGCTCGTGGACCCGCACCTCAATGATGCCGGTTCCGGAGTGCTGCCGGACCACCCCCTCGCCCCGCCGTCCGAGTGCCAATAGAACCGCGTGGGCTGCCACGGTCGCGTGTCCGACGAAGGGTGCCTCCTTGCGGGAATTGAAGAACCGCAGCCGGACGTCGTGATCGCCGGCGGTGGCGGCCGATACGAAGGCCACGTCTGCGTGCGCGAACTCACGCGCGATCGATATCAAGGTGGCATCGGTCTGGCCGTCGGCGTCGAGCACGACGGCGGCAGGATTGCCGGTGAAACGGGTGCGAGTGAACGCGTCGACTTGGAATATGCGCAAGTAGTCCTCCGCAGCCAATGGCGGGAGTTTTGCATGCATCGGGGCGCCAGGCTACACTTCGATGAACCTTGGGGTGGTCTCGAGCGAGACCTGAGACGTGGGGTGTCGACTATCCGACTTACCTGCGAACCCGTTGAACCTGACCCGGGTAATGCCGGCGTAGGGAATAGGTGCCATGCGCACAGCCGTTGAAATCAGCATGTACCCGTTGGCGGGCGACTACCGTCCGCTGATTCAGGCGTTCATCGATCGCCTGAATACCTATGTGGAACTCCAAGTGGTCACCAATGCATTGAGTACCCAAATCTGGGGGGATCTCGATCGGGTGATGGCGGTGCTTGCTGCCGAGATGGGCCGCGCCGCCGCGGCTGGCCCGCAGCCCGTATTCGTCATGAAGGTGCTCCCGGGTTTGGAACGACCGCCAGCGCCGCCGCCGTGATCCGCGAGCTCATCGTCCAGCTCGACGGCGCCTGGCGCTCGACGAGTTGGATCGAAATCGTCGCGGCCGCGCTCGCCGTGGCGTACTTGCTGCTTGCCATCCGCCAGCAGATCGGCTGTTGGGCTGCGGCGTTCATCAGCTCCTGTCTCTATGTCTGGGTGATGTTCGGGGCGCGCCTGTACATGGAGTCCGTTCTCAACGCCTTTTATGCCGCCATGGCGGTTTACGGCTATCGGCAGTGGACTCGGGGCGGCAGCGGCGGGGGCCTGGAAGTGTCGCGCTGGCCGTTGTCGCGCCACTGCCTGGGGCTCTTGGCGGTCACCGGAATGGCGTTGATCAGCAGCTTTTTCCTGCGCCGTTTCACTCCGGCCGCATGGCCGTTCGTGGATTCCATGGCGGCGTGGGGTAGCGTATTTGCGACCTTCTTGGTGGCGCGCAAGGTCTATGAGAACTGGCATTGGTGGCTCGTCATCGACTCCTTGAGCATGTGGCTCTACTCCATTCGCGGGTTGTACGTCACCATGCTGTTGTTCGGCCTGTACCTGCTGCTCATCGTCGTGGGCATGCGCGAGTGGCATCGGACCTTGCAGCCGGAAGCCCATGCCGCGCAGCGGGCCTGACGAACTTGCCTTGCGCTGGGTACCCGGCAGAGGTCCGGTGACGCTGCGGCCGCTCGCTGCCGGGCTTGTCAACGAGAGCTACCGGGTCGAACGGAGCGGGCGGGTGTACTCGATGCGGTTGGCGGCCGACGTGACAGAGCTTGGCTTCGATCGCGACTGGGAATGCACGGTTCTCGAGTGCGCGGCGCGTGCCGGGCTCGCCCCGGCCGTCGCCTGTTGCGAGCCGTCGCAGGGAGTCCTCGTGACCGAGTGGACCCGCGGCGATGCGTGGACCGCCGAAGAGCTGCGGTTGCCCGACAATATCCGCGCATTGACCGGCCTCGTGCGTCAAGTTCACGCCCTTCCGATTCCAATGCCGGCCCGTGTCATGAGTCCAGCAGCCTGGATCGCACACTACAATCGGGCGGCGGCACGGGCCGGGATGCAGTCCGTGCGATCGGCCGGCTTACGCTTTGCGGCCAAAGCCCGGCTCGAAGATCTGGCAGCGATTCCATCCGCTCACGGAGTGCTATGCCACAGTGATCTGCACCGCCACAACGTGGCGGCCGGTGAGCGCCTCGTGCTGCTCGATTGGGAATATGCGCACGTGTCGGATCCCTACTGGGACCTGGCGGCGTGGATCGCCAATAACGACGGAACGGCGGGTTTTGCCACGCAAGTGTTGGCCGGCTACCTGGAGCGCGCCGCCGGCGAGCACGAATCGGACCGTCTGCGGCTGCTCATCTGGCTCTACGACTATGTCTGTCTGCTGTGGAGCGAACTCTACTTGGCCCAGCGGGGCGAATCAGCGGCGAGTCAGGTTGCGGTCCGGGCCGAACGGTTGGCAAGCCGATTGAGCGCGTCGTTGAACTAACCAAGCTGACTCAGCAGCAGCGGAAGATCATCACGGAAAATCAATAGCTTACACGCGTATCCCGGCGCCGCGCCCGAGCGCCGCCGGCACCCGATTCCGGTAGTCGTGCTCCGCAAGTTCCGGCACACTAGCCGACTTTGGCTGAGCTCACGCGGGCGGCCTTTAACGGAGAGTTCAATGGCGCGGATGATCGTAGTGGATCGTGATGGGAAAGAACACGATATCGAGGCAAAACCCGGTTTGAAAGTGATGGAGATCCTGCGCGAACTCGACTACGGCGTCGCTGCGATTTGCGGGGGCTTGTGCTCGTGTGCGACCTGCCACGTCTACGTCGACGAGAGTTGGGCGGCCCGGCTGCCCAAGCCGCAAAGCGACGAATTGGAGCTTCTCAAGGAGTTGCCGGATTATCGCGACGCGACCTCGCGGCTGTCGTGTCAGGTGGATTTCACGGAAGCTTTGAGCGGAATCAAAGTCTCGATCGCGCCGGATACCTAGCGCCTCACTTCTTTTCGGTCTGGCGGCGTACCGCATCCTGTGCCGCGGCGAGGGCGGCCGGGTCGCCGAGGAACCGGCGGCCGACCGGTTGGATCTGTTCGTCGAGTTCGTACACCATCGGTATGCCCGTCGGAATATTGAACTCGACGATGTCGCGTTCCGACATCATGTCGAGCATCTTGACCAGGGCGCGAAGCGAATTGCCATGCGCTACGATCAATACGTTCTTACCGGCGCGCAGTTCGGGAACAATGCGGGACTCCCAGAAGGGTAGAACGCGTGCCAGCGTGTCCTTGAGCGACTCTGCGGCCGGCAGCAGCTTGGGATCGATGCCGGCATACCGCGGGTCGAAACGCGGGTGCCTGGGATCGTCCATCCCCAGGGGCGGCGGCGGTATGTCGTAGCTGCGGCGCCAGATCTTCACTTGAGCTTCGCCGTGCCGCTCGACGGTTTGGGCTTTGTTGAGCCCTTGCAGCGCCCCGTAATGGCGTTCGTTGAGCCGCCAGCTGCGTTCCACCGGGATCCACATGCGATCCATGGTGTCCTGAATCAACCACAGCGTGCGGATGGCGCGCTTCAGCACCGACGTGAAGGCGATGTTCGGCTCGAGCCCTTCGGCGAGCAATTCATCGCCCGCGCGCGCGGCCTCCCGGCGACCCAGATCGCTCAAGTCGACGTCATGCCATCCGGTGAACAGGTTCTCGACGTTCCACACGCTCTGTCCATGACGAACCAAAATCAGTTTTCCGGGCACGGGTTATATCCTCCTCATCGCAGGGCAGCGGCGAAAACGCCTTCGAATTCGGCCGCCGGCGTCTGCCCGTGGTGAATGTCCACGAAGAGCCGAATGCGTCCGCGTCCCGCACGCTGCATCATTTTCCTGAATTTCTCAACGTGCCCGGGCTCCGGCAGCCGGAGCGTGGCGCGGAGGGTGCCGTGCACGGGGACGAGGTAGCGGATCGTGGATTCCTGAATCACCGCGTCGGCGGCGAGGCCGGTTGCGTCGAGGTACCGGCTCACCCAGGCCCAGCCGGTCAAAACGGCCACCGAAAACAGGCTGCCGCCGAACGCCGTGCCTTTGTAATTGGCATTCGGCAGGAGTGGGGCCGAGAGGATGATTCCGGAGTCGTCGGCGTGCTCGACCACAATGCCGATGTGGCGCGCAAGCGCGAATTCGGATGTGATCCGAAACTGAAGATAATCCTTGCCGAACATCGACTCATCCTGCATGGGAGCCCTCCTGCACCAGCCTTCTCACGGCTTGAAGGGCCACGGAGAGCGTCGCGAAGTCCGGCGCCGTGCCGGTGCGCAAATCGACCACGATGCGCTTCAGCGATAGGGCCGCCGCGGAACGGTCCGCGAGCCAACGATCCACGCGAGCGCCCGGGGAGGCACCCCGGCGCGACAGTACCGCGCCGGTGATCTTGCGCTGAAGCTCGAACAAGTTGTCGCTGAGCGTACCGCGGGCGACAGCCTGCCAATGTCCCTCCGCCGGCAGGGTCTCGATCTGATCCTTGATCCAGGCGAGGCCGATGCGCTCACCGACTTCGAAATACACCCGGGCGGCAAAACCGATCTCGAGGCGGGACGCCATCGCCGCCTCGACCAGGTCCAGCGCGCAATGCAGCCAGTCCAGCGAGGCGATGCGGGTTGCCAAAGCCTCGGGCACGTGCTGTTCCACGAGGCGGGAACGCAGCACGCCGAGGCGCGCCTGCTCGACCGCGGGCAGCACGTCGTTCAAGGTCCGCGACAGTTCCGCGACCGGCGCCGCATAGCGTCGGACCGCACGCTCTATCCCCAAGTCCTTGCGCCGGTTCTCGAGCAACCAGTAGGTCGCGTGGCGCAGCAATCGAGTCGTCTGGAACATCGCCGTATATTGCACGGCCGCCGGCGCCAGGTTGTCGAGAGCCTCGATCTGCGTCCAGATGTCGCGCGCCGCGAACACCTCGCGCGCGATGCTGTAGGCGCGTGCGATGGCGGCCGGCTCCGCGCCGGTATCGTCCTGCGCGCGCACGGGAAACACGGGTCCCATGCGGTTGATGAGGCTGTTGGTGATCGCCGTCGAAATGATTTCGCGGCGCAATCGGTGGCGCTTCACCCGCAAAGCGAAGCGCTGCTGCACCGGCGTGGGGAAGTAGCGTGCCAGTTCCGCGGACAGATACGGATCCTCCGGAACGTCGGAGTGGATCAACGCCTTGTACAGCCAGATCTTGCCGTAACTCAAGGTGACGGCGAGTTCCGGCCGCGTGAGTCCCTCGCCGGCCTTGCGGCGTTCTGCGATTTCTTCATCGGACGGCAGGAACTCCAGCGAGCGGTTCAGGTCCCCGGAGCGCTCCAGCGCGCGGATGACGTAGGCGCTTTCGCCGAGGCGCTCCTTGGCGTGGAACTCACCCGTGCTGATCGCCTGGCTTTGCAGGTAGTTGTTGCGTAGAACCAAGCCCGCGACTTCATCCGTCATCTGCACCAACAGCCGATCGCGCGCCTTGCGGGTGATCTCCTTGGATCGAACGGCGCCGTTCAGCAGGATCTTCAGATTCACCTCCACATCCGAGCAGTTCACGCCGGCCGAATTGTCGATGAAATCCGTGTTGAGCCGGCCGCCGCGCCGCGCGTATTCGATGCGTCCCAGTTGCGACAATCCCAAATTACCGCCTTCTCCCACGACCTTGCAGTTCAATTCGCGGGCGTCGACGCGCACCGCGTCGTTGCTGCGGTCGCCCACGTCCATGTTGCTCTCGCCGCCGGCCTTGACATAGGTGCCGATTCCGCCATTCCACAGAAGGTCGACGTGCGACTTCAGAATGGCCTTGATCACTTCGTTCGGCGTGGATTGCGCCGGAAGCTCGAGCAGCGTCTGAGCCTCGCGCGACAAGGCCAAACTCTTGGCGCTGCGGGGAAATATCCCGCCGCCCTTCGATATCGCCGCGGCTGAATAGTCCTCCCACGAGGAGCGCGGCAGCTTGAACAGGCGCTCCCGCTCCTTGAACGAGCGCACCGCGTCGGGCTGCGGGTCGATGAAGATATGCTGATGATTGAACGCGGCGATCAACCGGATGTGCCGCGACTGCAGCATGCCGTTGCCGAACACGTCCCCGGCCATGTCGCCGATGCCCGCCACGGAGAAATCCTGGCTCTGGATATCGATGCCGATCTCGCGGAAATGGCGCTTCACGCATTCCCATGCGCCGCGCGCAGTGATGGCCATCTTCTTGTGATCGTAGCCGGCCGAGCCGCCGGATGCGAAGGCATCGCCCAACCAAAATCCGTACTCCTCGGAAATCGTGTTGGCTATGTCCGAGAACGTGGCGGTCCCCTTGTCCGCGGCCACTACGAGATAGGCATCGTCGCCGTCGTGCCGCACGACGGCCGCGGGCGCCACGATCTCATCGTCGACGATGTTGTCCGTGATATCCAACAGCCCCCGAATCAGGGTTTGGTAGCACGCGATGACTTCCGCAGCCTGCGCCTCGCGGTCGCCCGCCAGAGTGCGCCGTACCACGAAGCCCCCCTTGGCGCCGACGGGCACGATCACCGTGTTCTTGACCTGTTGCGCCTTCATCAGGCCGAGAATCTCGGTTCTGAAATCCTCGCGCCGGTCCGACCAGCGAATGCCGCCGCGCGCGACGTAACCCATCCGCAGGTGCACCCCCTCCATGCGTGTCGAGAACACGAAGACCTCGAACAGCGGTTTGGGCAGCGGCAGTTCGCGCAGGCGCTGGCTCTCCATCTTGAACGACAGGTATTCCTTGAACTCGCCGGACGCCGCGGTCTGATAAACATTGGTGCGCACGGTGGCGGACAGGGCGTTCCACAGGGCGCGTAGGATGCGGTCCTCGTCGGACCCCTTGACGTCCTCGAGCGCCGCTTGGATGCGCTGATCGACCTTGGCGATGGTGCTGCGGCGGGTCGACGCGGACAAATGCGGATCGAAGCGCGCCGCGAACAGATCGGCAAACGCGCGGGCCAGGCCTGAGTTGTTGACCAGCACCTGGGCAATGTAGCCATGGCTGAACGGCAGACCGGCTTGCAGCAGGTAGCGGCAATACGCGCGCAGCACCGTCACCGTGCGCCACGGCACACCCGTCGTCAGCGTCAGCTGGTTGAAGCCGTCGCTGTCCATGCGGCCGGTCCAGACGGCGGTGAAGGCGCTCTTGATCTCCCGATCCAGTGCGTCGAATTTGATGACGGTCGACGCCTGCATCACGAGTTCGAGATCCTGGATCCACGCGCGCCGCCCGCCCGCGAATTCCAGTTCATACGGTCGCTCCGCGATGACCTTGAGACCCATGTTCTCGAGCATGGGCAAGAGGTCCGAGATCGATATGGCATCCTGCCCGCGGAAGATCTTGAGAAAGAATTTCTCCTTGCGTTTCGGTTCCGGGCGGTAAATATCGAGGTGCAGCCGCTTGGGCTCCTTGTCCGCGGCTTCGAGAAAGGACACGTCATGCGCGGCGGCGTCGCCCGAAAAATCTTCCGTGTAAGCCGCCGGGAATGCCTGCGCGTAAACGGTGTAGAGCTTGAGGGCGCAGGCTTCGTCGAAGCGCGCGAGCAGCGCGCTTTTAAAGGCATCTGCCCACGACCGCACCGCCGCGGCGATGCGCTGCTCCAGGCCGTCGGCCTCGACCCGCTCGGTTTCCACGGGCAGCGTGCGCGCGACGATGTGGATGCGTGCGAGATTGGACTCGGCGATCTGAACCTGCGACTCCATGCTGATGGCATTGAACGCGTCGCCGACCACCCGCTCGATGCGCTGCCGCACCACGGTGTTGTACTTCTCGCGCGGCACGAAGACCAGGCATGAGTAGAAGCGCCGGAATGCGTCGCGGCGCAACAGCAGGCGGACTCGCGGCCGTTCCTGCAGCCCGAAAATGCCGGTAACCGCCTTGATGAGATCCGGCACGCTGGCCTGAAAAAGTTCGTCCCGTGGGAACGATTCCAAAATGTGCTGCATTGCCTTGCCGTCGTGGCTGTCGGGGGCCAGAGCGAAGTACTGCGCGATCTGGGCGACCTTGTGGCGCACCATCGGGATATCCCGCGGGTTGGTGGCGTAGGCCGCGGAGGTCCAGAGCCCCAGGAAACGCCGCTCGCCGATCAAGCGGCCTGCGGGGCTGAAATGCTTGATGCCGACATAATCGATATAGCCCGGCCGGTGAACCGTCGACTGAAAATTCGCCTTGGTGACCAGCGCCAGGTCACGCGACCGGCTTTGACGCCGGATGTCGCTGGCCAGCACGCGGCCGGCGCCGTGCGGATGCTTGTGGCCGGGGCGCAGGATTCCGAGCCCGCTCGCCTCCACGGGCTGCAGCGATACGCGTCCGGCCGTACCTCGCAGCCGATACTCACGGTAACCCAAGAATGTGAAATGACGGTCCAGCATCCATTCCAGCAGCGCCTGGGTTTCAGTGATATCGAGCACATCAAAGCGCGATCCCAGGGCGCTCAAATCCTCGGCCGCCTGCCGCGCCGCACTTTGCATTTTCTGCCAATCGGTGCATGCGACGCGCACGTCCCGCATGCTGCGTTCTATCTCCGCCTGCAGCGAGCGCAGCGTCGCGGGATCGACGATTCGATCCACTTCGATGTGCTGAAAGGACTCGAGCCGCTGTTTCTTGGCGCCGTCGGTTTGGCCGCGCTCCTGAATCGACCGGAGATTTCCGCCGGCATCGCGCGTTACGGCAAAAACCGGATGCGCCAGGAAGTGCAGGGTCAGCGACCGTTGTGTCAGTGAAAGGCCGATCGAATCGACGAGAAACGGCATGTCGTCGTTGACCATTTCGATGACGGTGTGCGGTGACGTATAGCCGTCGTCGCGCAGCGACGGATTGAACACGCGGACCACCGGCCGACCGCGGCGCCGCTGCCGCGCCAGCTTGAGGTGCGAAGACGCAATGGCCGCGAGTTCCGCGGGCTGGCGTTGGCCAAGGTCCTCGGCATCGACGTTGGCATAGTAGGCACGCAGAAACGGGCGACGGTTCGCGCCGCGCAGCGGAGCGCGCAGCGGCTTGGGCAGCCGTCCGGCCGCCGCGACGACCGCGGCGACGGTCCTGTGGTGCTTTTCGGACGATATTTGACGCATGATGCAACCCCCCGGAAGTCAATCTGGTTTTTCTAGGTCCGCGATGACGGCGGCCAAAAATCGGCAGGCCTCGCCGCCGGTGATGCAGCGGTGATCGAAACTCAAGGACAGCGGCATGCGGCGGTGCGCCACCACCGCACCGGCGGCCACGACCGCATCTTCGCGCACCGATCCTGCACCCAGAATCGCCACCGCCGGCGGCATCACCAGCGGAATTCCATAACGCCCCGCCAGCGTACCGAAGTTCGACAGCATCAGGGTGAAGTCGCACAGATCCGCAGGCTGCACGGTGCGTCCGCGCGCGGCTTTCTTCTGCGCGGCGATGGCGTCACGCAGCTGGCCCGGCGTTTTGTTCCGGACGTCGCGCAGCACCGGTACGATCAGGCCGCCGTCCGTGTCGACGGCGATGCCGAGGTCGATGTGGTCGAGGAGGATCCGCGAATTGTTCGCCGAGTCGTACCAGGCATTGAGCGCCGGTTCCGCGGCGCAGGCCGCGATCATGGCGCGTACCAGCCGTACCATGTAATCGCCGCGCTGCGTCCAGCCATGGATGTCGGCGTCGTCGCACACCGTGCTGCCCGACACCTGGTCCCGGGACACGGACATGCTGTGCGCCATGGCGCGGCGTGCGCCGCGCAGCGGTTCGGCAGTGCTGCCCGATGGAGCGTCGCGACCCGCCGGTGTCCGATATCCGTCGATGCCGGCGCGTGCCAGTACATCGTCCAATCGGATGAGCCCGTTCGAACCGCTGCCCTCGACGGCGCCCAAGTCGAGCCCCAGACGCTTGGCGAGTGCGCGGGCCAGCGGCACGGCGCGGAACCGCGGGGCAGCGAGCGCGGCGGACGTCCCGAAGGAAGAGGAGTCGACGAATTCTTCATCGCAGGTCGCGGGCATGCTGCCGACCACCGTGCCCGAATCGAAATCGACCAGCGGCGATCCCGTGGCCAGGACGTCGCCGACGGCGCCGTGCAGTACGGTCACGGTGCCGCTGAACGGCACCGGGACTTCGACCACCGCCTTCGCGGTTTCGACGGACACCATGGGTTGATCCACCACCACGTGATCGCCGGGTTTGACATGCCACTCGAGTATCTCGGCCTCGGCCAGACCTTCGCCCAAATCCGGAAGCTTGAATGTACCCATGGATATCCTAGTCCGAGAAGACGGTTCGCACGGCATCCACGATGCGCTGCACGCTCGGAATATAATCGTGTTCGAGCCGGAACAACGGCATGACCGTGTCGTAGCCGGTGACGCGATAAATCGGCGCCTGCAGGTCGAAAAGACCGTGCTCCGCCACGATCGCCGCGATCTCCGCTCCGACACCGACGTTGCGCGCCGCTTCGTGCACGATCACGAGGCGGCCGGTTTTCGCCACAGAGGATAAAATGGTCTCGCTGTCGATCGGGCTCAGGGTCGCGAGATCGATCACCTCGGCGCCGACGCCCTCCCTGTCGAGCTGCGCCGCGGCGCGCAACGTCTCCTGCGTCATGGCGCCCCAGGTGACGATGGTGACATCGTTGCCCGCGCGCAGGATGGCGCAGCGGTCGAGCGGCAGAGCCAGCCCGTCGTCGGCCACCTCCTGGCGCATCGCGCGGTACAGCCTCACCGGTTCCAGGAACATCACCGGATCCGGATCGCGGATCGCCGCCAACAGCAGTCCGTAAGCGCGGGCCGGTGAGGACGGACACACCACGCGGATCCCCGGAATGTGGCACAGCAGCGTTTCCGTGCTCTCCGAATGATGTTCGGGAGCGTGAATCCCGCCGCCGTGAGGCGTGCGAATCACCACGGGACACGAGAGACGGCCGCGCGTGCGATGGCGCATGCGCGTCATGTGATTGACGATCTGGTCGAGAGCCGGATAGAGAAAGCCCATAAACTGGATCTCTGCCACCGGTTTCAAACCGTGCGTCGCCATGCCGACGGACATGCCCGCGATCATCGCCTCGGCGAGCGGCGTGTCCTGGACCCGGTCCTTGCCGAAGCGCGATTGCAGCCCCGCGGTCGCGCGGAATACGCCGCCATTGGCGCCGACATCTTGACCGATCACGACGACCGAGTCGTCATGCTGCATCTCCCAGCCATGCGCCATCGCGATGGCCTCGACCATGGTTATCTTCGGCAAGTCAATGACCGTTGGTCTTCGAGGCGCCGGATTTCGATGACGAATAGTAGCGCGCCGTCGCGCGCTGCTCGCGCAGGTGTTTGGGGGGCGCTGCAAACAGGTGGTCGAACATGGCATCGGTGGTTGGCGCCGCGAAGTGCAGGTATTCCGCCACGGCGGCGTCGACCTGATGAGCGCAGTCCTGCAGGAGGGCCTGTTCCTTCGCGTCGTTCCACACGCCCTCATCGCGCAGGTAGGTCCGCAACCGGATGAGCGGTTCGACCGCCCATGCCGCCTCGACGTCGGCCGCCGATCGATAACGGCTCGCATCGTCGGCGGTGGTGTGGTCGCTCAACCGATACGTGAGCGCCTCGATCAAGCTGGGTCCGCCGCCGCGCCGCGCGGTGGCAAGCGCCTCGCTCACCACCTCGCGAACAGCGAATACGTCGTTGCCGTCGACCTGCACTCCGGGAACGCCGGCCGCCACGGCTTTTTGCGCCAAGGTTTGCGTCGCGGTCTGCGCGGCGAGCGGAACGGAAATCGCCCAGCCGTTGTTGACGATCACGAACACCACCGGCAGCGCGCGTGCACCCGCCAGGTTGAGCGCCTCGTAGAAAGCACCCTCGGAGGTGCCGCCGTCGCCGATGTAGGCGAGCGCGCAGCGCGGTTCACGCCGCACTTTGAACGCCATCGCCGCTCCGGCGGCGTGCAAGGTCTGAGTGGCGATGGGCACACACCAGGGGAAGTCATGCCGGGGGCCCGCGAAATCGTTACCGCGCTCATCGCCGCCCCAATAGATGAGAATCTCCGTCATGGTGACGCCGCGCCAGAGCTGCGTGCCGAATTCGCGATAGACAGGCGCGAGGACGTCCTCCGGCCGCATCGCGGCGCCGACACCGATATGCGTGGCCTCGTGTCCCAGGCATGGCGGATAGGTGCCGAGCTGCCCGGTACGCTGCAGATTCACCGCCTTGGTGTCGAACACGCGCACGCGCGTCATCGCCTCGTACATCGTCACGACTTCGTCCGAGTTCGCGGCGAACCGCGGCAATGGGGCCACGAGGCGTCCCGCAGGATCGAGGATCTGCCTGTAGTCGATTTTGAATTCGGCGACGATTGTCATCGGCGGATTATGCCACGAGGCAGTTCACGGACGGTGTTGACCTGCGAGGTATCGTTGCGTCTGCATCTCGATGAGCCGGCTCGCTGCGCGCGCGAACTCGAGCTCAAGGCGCTCGCCGTGATACAGAGCAGGCGGCGCTGCGACCGCCGAAACCACGATCTTCACTCCGCGGTCGTACAACTCGTCGATCAGCATGATGAAGCGGCGCGCGGCGTCTTCATCCTCGGGACCGAAGGTCGGAATATCCGAGATGAATATGGTGTGGAACAGGTGTGCGAGTTCGATATAGTCGTTCTGGCTGCGCGGACCCTCGCATAGTTCGGTGAACTCGAACCACGCCGTGCCCGGAGTCCACATCACCGCGCGCAGTTCGCGCCCCTCGACGGTGAGTGTGGATTCCTTGATCGCGCCCGCTCCCGCGACCGCGCCGGTCAATGCGGCGAAGCGCTCCTGCAGGGCTTCCTGGGTGCCGGTCGACCTGGAGTCCATATACGTGGGCGCCCGTTCGAGCTGACGCAGGCGGTAATCGATCCCGCCATCCATGTGCATGACCTCGACGTGCGTTCGAATCAGTTCGATGGCCGGAAGAAATCGCTGACGCTGCAGACCATCCTTGTACAGGTCCTGCGGCGGCAGGTTGGATGTCGCCACCAGCGTCACTCCGCGCCGGAATAGACCGTCGAACAGCCCCGCGAGTATCATGGCATCGGCGATGTCGGCGACGAAGAACTCGTCCAGGCAAATCACCCGGGTGCGCTCGCTTAAACGTTGTGCGACCAAGTCCAGAGGGTCGGCGTGCTGTTTGATCTCGCCCAAGGCCGCGTGCACATCCCGCATGAAGTGATAGAAGTGACTGCGCTCGGCGGTGCGCGGCGGCGAATCATGCCGTGCCGACGTCGAGGCCCGTTCCGAGACCGAAGCGAAGAACAAATCCATGAGCAGGGTTTTACCCCGGCCGACACCGCCCCAGAGGTACAAGCCGCGCGGCGGGGTCCGCGATGCGTCCGCCAGCCAGGGGACGCTCGCGCGCAGCCGTGTGAACAGGGTGGGCTCGCCGGCCCGCAGCGCGTCGCTCAAGATATCCAAGCGCATGGCCGCCGCCTGTTGCGCGCCGTCGAATTGCAAACGGCGCGCCGCCACCTCGGCCCGCCAGCGCTCCAGCACCGTGTGGGGTCGGCTCGTCACTCACAGATTCTGGTAGTTGGGTCCCGAGCCGCCCTCCGGGGTCGTCCAGGTTATGATCTCGTACGGATCTTTGATGTCGCAGGCCTTGCAGTGAACGCAATTCGCCGCATTGATCTGCAGCCGCCGTCCGCCGGCGCCGTCCGCGACCATCTCGTACACGCCTGCGGGACAAAAGTTCTCGCACGGATTGCCGTATTCTTTGGTGCAGCGAGTCACGCAGATCGAGGGATCGGCCACTTTGAGATGGATCGGCTGCGACTCGTCGTGAGAGTTTCCGGCGAAGAAGACGAAGGAAACGCGGTCCCGCGGCGGCAGCGTGCGCTCGGTCCAATGCCGGTCCGGAGACTCGAATTCGTCGAGTTGCTTGAGCCTCGAGAAGTCCGCAGTGTTCTTCAGGGTCCAGGGCGATTTGCCGTAGGTCACCGCCTCCCACGCGGAGTTGAGAAGCCCGAACCACAGGCTGCGCTTGAAGGCGGGTTTGAAGTTGCGAACCTTGTGCAGCTCCCGCCCTCCTTCGGAGGAGCGCCACTTCGCATCGAATCCGGCGCTCGACGCGCTCGTCGCGATGTGCTCGCCGGCCAGCACGCCGCAGCGTATCGCCTGATGCACGCCCTTGATCTTGGCGAAATTCAGCGTGCCGCCGGCGTCGCCGATGAGGATTGCACCCGGCATTTCCAAGGTCGGCGTCGACTGCCAACCGCCGGCGGCGATGGTGCGCGCGCCGGCTGACAGGATTTCACCGCCTTCCAGCAGCGGTTTGACGGTCGGATGATTCTTGTACTGCTGGAACGCCTCGAACGGCTTGAGGCGCGGATCTTCATAGTCGAGTCCGACGATATAGCCCACGTAGATGCGATCGTTGTCGAGATGATAGAGGAAGCTGCCGGCGTAGGTCTTCGAGTCCACCGGCCAGCCGAGGGCATGTTCGATGCGGCCTGGGCGCACCCGTCCGGGCGGCAGCTGCCACAATTCCTTGTAGCCGAGCGCGAACGTCTGCGGACAGTGCCCTTTAGACAGATCGAATTTCTGGATGAGCTGCTTGGAAATCGATCCGCGGCAGCCCTCGGCCAGCACGGTCAACTTGGCGTGGATATCGACGCCCGCGGCGTAGTTCGGTCCCGGCGTGCCGTCGCGGTTCAGTCCCATGTCGCCCACGCGCACGCCTTTGACGCCTCCGCCGTCCTCGTACAGCGCGCTTGCGGCGGCAAATCCGGGGAAGATATCGACGCCCAGGGCCTCGGCCTTCGCCGCCAGCCACGGAGTGAGCTGCCCCAGGGAAATGATGAAATTGCCGTGGTTGTTGATCGGCGTGCCGGCGGTCATCGAGGCGGGCAGTATCTTGGCCAGAAAATCCGGGAAGGCCTTGAACGAGCTTTTTTGAGTGAGCACGCGAAAATCGTCCTCACCGGCAGGTACTTTCATGCCCGTGTACTCGGTCCGAAATTCGGGCAGCAACTGTTCGAGCGGGCCCGGTTCGAGGACGGCGCCCGACAACGAGTGTGCGCCGACGGACGCCGCTTTCTCCAACACGCAAATGGTCTTTTCCGGCGACAACTGCTTGAGGCGAATGGCGCAGGCGAGGCCGGCCGGCCCGGCACCCACGATAGCCACCTCGTATTCCATGGCGTCGCGTTCAATTTCGGTCATCAACTTCACCCTGCAGGGATCTGAACCCGGCCTTGATTTAAATCAATTCGACGGCGAGGGCGGTCGCCTCACCGCCGCCGATGCACAGACTGGCGATGCCGCGTCGCTGGCCGCGACTTTTGAGTGAATGGATCAACGTGGTCAGGATTCGGACACCGGTGGCCCCGATCGGATGGCCCAGCGCACAGGCCCCGCCGTTGACATTGACTCGGGAGTGATCCAGATCCAAGTCCCTGATGGCGGCCATTGCGACCACCGCGAACGCCTCGTTCACCTCGTAGAGATCGACATCGGATGTTCTCCAGTTCAGCTGGGTGAGCAGCTTCCGGATCGCTCCCACGGGGGCCAGCGTGAACCACTCCGGCTCGCGTGCGAAACTCGTATAGCCCACGATCCGCGCCAGCGGCTTCAACCCCCTACGGGCGGCGGTCGATTCGCGGGTCAAAACCACCGCGGCAGCGCCGTCGGAGATGCTGGCGGAACTTGCCGCGGTCACCGTGCCGTCCTTCTTGAACGACGGTTTGAGCGAGGGGATCTTCGCGACGTCGAGAGTGGACGGGGTCTCGTCGGTATCGACCAGCAGGTCGCCCTTGCGGGTCTTCGCGGTCACCGCGGCAATTTCCGTCCGGAAACTGCCGTTGGCAACGGCCGCCTTGGCGCGCCGGGCCGATTCGGTCGCGAATTCGTCCTGCGCCTGCCGGCTGAATTGGTACTTACCCGATGTTGCCTCGGCGAAGCAGCCCATGAGTTGACCGTCCCAGGGACT
This sequence comes from uncultured Gammaproteobacteria bacterium, assembly GCA_963799885.1. Taxonomy (GTDB): domain Bacteria; phylum Pseudomonadota; class Gammaproteobacteria; order Steroidobacterales; family Steroidobacteraceae; genus Bog-1198. The sequence goes on from CAWCYX010000018.1 coordinate 359,686, forward strand.
CTGAAGTCCGTCGAAAAACATATGGTCCAACACCTCCTGGTGGCCCATGCGGTAACCGGCTCGGGCCTTGGGAAGCAGGTAGGGAGCGTTGGTCATGGACTCGAGTCCACCGGCGACGATGGCGTCCGCGGAGCCCGCCAGAATCTGGTCGGCCGCCAGCATCACGGCGCGCATGGCCGAACCGCACATCTTGTTGACCGTGGTGCATGGAGTGCTCGTGGGCAACCCGGCGCCCAACGCCGCCTGACGGGCAGGCGCCTGCCCGAGCCCCGCCGAGAGTACGCAGCCCATGATCACCTCGTCGATGTCGGCCGCGGCCAACCCGGAATCGGCGAGCGCCGCCTTGATGGCAACCGCACCGAGTTGCGGGGCGGTCACGCCGGCGAACACGCCTTGAAAGGCTCCGACGGGTGTGCGGCGCGCGGAAAGAATGACGATGGGGTCCGAGTTCATGGGTCGTATCCGGGGCTTGCTGAGTGATCACCCATTATAGCCGTCTCAAGGCGCCAGCGGCTCACCGACGGCCTGGGCGATCAGCTCCCGGCTCCGCTGCCGCGCATCGGCGGCATCGAGGACGGCGAGAATCTCGAACTTTATGGGCCGGCGATAGAACATCAGGCCGCCGGGCGGCAGCAGCTCCCGCGTACCGTGTATGGCGGCCGCGACCACCGGCATTTGTGAGCGCACCGCTGTCGCGAAGGCGCCGCCCAAGAATTTCCCGATGTGCCGCCGTTCATCGAACGTGCCTTCCGGAAAGAACACCAGGGACTGGCCGCCCGCGGCCAGCCTGAGGACGCGGCGCGTATCGGACGCGCCCTTGTGCCGGTCAAAACGTTCGACAAATTCCGAGCCCAGCCGCCTGAGGAGCAAGCTCGCCAGCGGCACGCGCATCATTTCCTTCTTGATAACGAAGGCGAAATCCGGCGGCAAAGCGGCAATGGCAACGATTCCGTCGATGTAGCTGGCGTGATTGGCGACCACCACGCAGGGTGCCGCCGGCAGCCGGTCCGCTCCGTGAACCGTGAACGGGATACCCGCCGCGCGCAAAAAAAACCGCGAGAATGCCCCGGCCACTTGGCGGCGCCGGCGCACCTTGGGGACGAACAGATTGACGACCAACGTGGTCATCCCGAGGGCCGTGAACAGCACGAGGCAGTAGGTCGTATACAGGGCCTGGAGAGCGGCCTGCAGCGGGGGATGCAACGGCGCCGAAGTCGTGCGCACCCCAGGGACCGGGGGCATCTCGTCGGGGGCCGGCGGGTCAATATCTGTGATCTGGTTCTCCTTATGTTAATACTTAATAGTTACTGTGAGACTGGTCACGCCGACTCGGATACACCGCTCGCATACTGACGGCACATAAACGCGTACTGCACCATTTCGTGCGATCACCACGCGGGAACATATGGCGACGGCTCTTAAAAGCACGGTTTATACACGCACCTCGGGCGGCACGGAGTCCGTTGCGCGCGAAGCCGCGGATCCCGCCCTGCAACGCTTTCTCGATGCCGTCTGGATGGAGCGCGGCCTGTCCGCCAATACGCTTGCCGCCTACCGCGCCGATCTTACCGCGTTGGCGCGCTGGCTCGAAGAGCACGACAGCGCGCTCTTGAAGGCCACGCGGATTGAATTGCTCGGCTTCATCGCGGCTCGGGTGGAGGGCGGGTCGAGGCCCAGGTCGACTGCGCGGCAGCTCTCGAGCTTCCGCCGTTTCTTCCGGTTCATGGTGCGCGAAGGTTTGATCCCGGTCGATCCGACGGCGCAGATTGCAATGCCGAAGATCGGCCGTTCGCTGCCGAAGTCGTTGACCGAAGCCGAAGTCGATTCCTTGCTCGAGGCGCCGAGTGTCGCCGATCCGTTGGGTCATCGCGACCGGACCATGCTCGAGGTTCTGTATGCGACGGGACTGCGCGTCTCGGAACTCGTCAGCCTTAAACATAATCAAGTGAACATGAATCAGGGCGTGATCCGCGTGGTCGGCAAAGGCAACCGCGAGCGCTTGATTCCGCTCGGCGATGAAGCCGTCAAATGGGTGGAGCAGTTCATGCAGGGCCCGCGCGTGGAGATCCTGCTGGAACGGCAGACCGATTATCTGTTTCCGACGCGGCGCGGCGACCGTATGACGCGCCAGGCGTTCTGGCACATCATCAAGCGCTATTCGAAAAAGGCCGGGGTCGACAAGGAATTGTCGCCGCACACCCTGCGGCATGCGTTTGCCACGCATTTGCTGAATCATGGCGCGGATTTGCGCGTGGTGCAGATGTTGCTCGGCCATAGCGACCTGTCGACGACGCAGATCTATACGCACGTCGCCCGCGAACGACTGAAGGAGCTGCACCAACAGCATCACCCGCGGGGTTGAGGGGGGCGCCGAGCCCGGGGCGCGTAGCCGCGGGGCGCGCAGCCGAGGCGCCGAGCCCGGGGCGCGCGTTCCTCTGCTAGAATTTCCTGAACCTCCCGGCCATGGCGGGGTCCAATCGACGTATGCCGCTGGAGCGTTTCATGTTTAAAACACTTGCGATCCTGATGGGATTGGGAGCTTTCGGCCCCAGCGCGTTCGCTGACTCTCCCGAGCAACCGCCGGATCCCCGGGTCGCGCTGGTGAAGTTGCTGCCGGCCGGATCCAAGGTCGAGGATCTGCGGCCCTCTCCCATCCCCGGAATCTTTGAGTTCTCGCAGGGCGCGGATGTGAGCTATCTGACCGCCGACGGCAAGTTCTTCCTCGATGGCAATCTCTACGACATGGCCACGCGCGAGAATTTGACAGAGGACCTGCGCACCAAGGCGCGGGTCGCACTGATCAACGCCGTGCCCGAATCGCAGATGCTGATTTTCTCCCCGAAGAATCCCGTCTACACCATCACCGTGTTCACCGACGTTGACTGCGGGTACTGCCGCAAGCTGCACAGCGAGATGGCGGAACTCAACCGGCTCGGGGTGCGCGTCAGGTATATGTTCTATCCGCGCACCGGCCCCAATACGGATAGCTGGCGCAAGGCCGAAGCGGTGTGGTGTGCGGCGGACCGCAACGACGCCCTGACGCGCGCCAAAGCCGGCGGACCGGTCGACACGAGCAAGACCTGCGGTCCCAATCCAGTGGCGCGTGAATATGCCTTGGGACAAAGCATCGGCGTGCGCGGCACACCGGCCATCGTCACCGAGTCCGGCGACTACATCAGCGGCTACCTGCCGCCGCACGACCTGGTGGAACAGATCAAGGAATTGCAATCCGCCAAGCGGAAGGGCTAGGTTCCACCACCGTTCCCGGGCCGGTCCCTACCGTTCGAGCAGCTTGACCTTGTCCTTGACGCCTTCCCATTGCTTGGCGTCTGCGGGTGCATCCTTCTTTTCGCTGATTACCGGCCACTTTTTCGCTAGCTCGGCATTCAGTTTCGCGAACTCCTCCTGACCGGTCGGAATTTCCTCCTCGGAGAAAATGGCTTCGACGGGGCACTCGGGTTCGCACAGCGTGCAGTCGATGCACTCATCCGGATCGATCACGAGGAAATTGGGGCCCTCATGGAAACAGTCCACGGGACAGACTTCCACGCAGTCCATGTACTTGCATTTGATACAGCTTTCGGTGACCACGAACGCCATGAGTTACCCTTCTATTGGACAGTTGAACGTGACTATGGGACAGCCAAACCTGACAGGTATTCTGCCACAGCCCCGGAGCCTAGGGCTTCAACGGCCGCGTCAGCTCCGTGAAGTGATGAGTCTCGCGCCCGGCTGCGCGGTCCTCGAAGAACTTCCGCAGCGTGAAGTCGCCGCTCGGAAACGCCAGGTCGGCCCACGGAATTTCGGCCTCGGCGTACAGACCCACCTCCAGGCTTTCCGCACCGGGTGCGAATTCCGGCGCCAGCAGGCGGGCACGGAACATGACATGCACCTGGGCGGCGTGGGTGACGTTCACCACCGCCAGGAGCGAACCCACTTCCACCTTGGCGAGTGCCTCTTCGTAGCATTCGCGGGCGGCCGCGTGCTGCATGGTCTCGCCGTTCTCCATGAAGCCTGCCGGCACCGTCCAATACCCCAGGCGCGGCTCGATGGCGCGCCGGCACAACAGGATCTTGTCTTCCCACTGAGGCACGCACCCCAGGACCAGCAGCGGATTCTTGTAGTGAATCATGCCGCAGCTCGTGCATACGAAACGCGGCAGGTGGTCCCTATCGGGTATCTTCGATATGACGGGTGAGCCGCAGTTGCTGCAGAAATTCAAAGCGCGTCCATAAATTTAAAGGGTCTGGTGCCCGGAGAGGGAATCGAACCCACACGGTGTCACCACCACCGGATTTTGAGTCCGGCGCGTCTACCAGTTCCGCCATCCGGGCAGGCCAGATTGCGCAGTATATGCGATCGGCGCCCTAGAAAGAATTACCAGGGTAGTATTGGTTCGACACATGCAGCGCTCGGACTTTCACTACGGTCTTCCTCCGAATCTCATTGCCCAGCGCCCGACCGAGCGGCGCTCCGACAGTCGCCTGTTGGCGCTCGACGGCGCGAGCGGGGTGCATCGAGACCTCGCGTTCCGCGATTTGCCCTCGCTGCTGAAACCGCTGGACCTCTTGGTCTTCAACGATACGCACGTCGTGCCGGCGCGGATTCATGGGGTGAAGGAGAGCGGCGGCAAGATCGAAATTCTGCTCGAACGCGCACTCGGCCCGACCACCGCGCTGGTACATGTGCGTGCCAGCAAGGGGTTGAAGCCGGGAGCGCGGGTCGCCCTGCCCGGCGGTGCCACGGCGCGTATGCTGGAGCGCGAGGGGGAGCTGTTCCGCCTTGAATTCTCCGCACCCGTCCTGCCGTACTTCGAGATTCACGGCGACATGCCGCTGCCCCCGTACGTGGACCGGGCCCCGGAACCCTCCGATCGCGAACGCTACCAGACGGTCTTTGCCCGCAATTCAGGCGCGGTGGCGGCGCCCACGGCGGGTCTGCATTTCGATGCGGAAATCTTCGCGGCCCTCGAGGCTCGAGGAGTCAAGCATGCGTTCGTCACGCTGCACGTCGGGGCAGGCACTTTTCAGCCGGTGCGCGTGGCGGCGCTGGAGCAGCACGTCATGCATGAAGAGTATCTGGAGGTGCCCGAAAGCACGGCCGGCGCGATCAACGCCGCGCACGCCGCCGGCGGCCGCGTCATCGCGGTGGGTACGACGGTGGTGAGAAGTCTGGAAACGGCTGCCGCTGCCGCCCGCCCGGCCGCCGGTGCCGCGGCGGCGGTGCGGCTGCCGCTGCGGCCCTACAAAGGCGGGACGCGCCTGTTCATCAAACCCGGGGACAAGTTTCGTATGGTGGATGCCATGGTGACCAATTTTCATCTGCCGGAGTCGACGCTGTTGATGCTGTGCGCTGCCTTCGTCGGGCGGGAGACCCTGCTCACCGCCTATGCGCATGCAATTGCGGCGCGCTATCGATTCTTCAGCTACGGGGACGCTATGTTCCTCACTCCCGCGGGCAGCGCGCTGGAGAGCGCATGAGCCGGATGCGTTTCGAGTTGTTGCGCCATGACGGAGCGGCACGGCGCGGCCGCCTGGAGTTCCTGCGCGGTACCGTGGAAACGCCGGCCTTCATGCCGGTCGGGACGTACGGCACGGTCAAGGCAATGACGCCGGCGGATCTCGAGAACGTCGGCGCCCAGATCATCCTGGGCAACACCTTTCACCTCTACCTACGGCCCGGGCTTGCGGTGATCGAGGCCCATCAAGGCCTGCACCGTTTCATGCAGTGGCACCGCCCGCTACTGACGGATTCCGGCGGGTTTCAAGTGTGGAGTCTCGCAGAAATGCGCAAAATCACGGAGGAGGGCGCGCGCTTCCGTTCTCCGGTGGATGGCGCGCCGGTGTTCCTTTCGCCCGAGGAGTCGATGCGCATTCAGCGTACGCTCGGGTCGGATATCGCCATGAGCTTCGATGAGTGTACGGCATATCCGGCGACTGAGGCCGAGGCCCGTGCGTCGATGGAATTGTCGATGCGCTGGGCGGAGCGCGGTTTCCGGAAATACTACGAGACCGAGCCGCCGGGTACCTTGTTCGGGATCGTGCAGGGCGGCGTGTACGGCGACCTGCGCCTGCGATCTCTGGCGGCCCTCGAGGATGTCGGCTTCGAGGGCCTTGCCGTCGGCGGCCTCGCGGTCGGCGAGCCCGTCGAGGAAAGCATCCGGGTGCTCGACGGCTTGCTGCCGCGCATGCCGGCGCACAAACCGCGCTATCTCATGGGCGTGGGCCGACCGGAGGACATCCTCGAGGCGGTCCGGCGCGGCATCGATATGTTCGATTGTGTGATGCCCACGCGGCATGCTCGAAATGCGCATTTGTTCACGCGGTCGGGCGTGCTCAATATCCGCAACGCAGTGCATCAGAAGGACACCAATCCGATCGAACTTGGATGCGGCTGTTATACCTGCCGCCATTTCAGCCGCAGCTATCTGCGGCATCTCGATAAATGCAATGAAATACTGGGGTCGCACCTCAACACGGTGCACAATCTCTATTTTTACCAGCGCCTGATGGCGGAGATCCGTGACGCCATCAGCTTAGGAAGTTTCGAGGCTTACGCGAAGGAGTTCTACGCGCTCAAGGACGGCGGTCCGGCATGACCCGGACAAGCGCCTCAGAAATACCGAACGGCGCGAGGAGTTTGCGGCCGGCTGCTGTATACTACGCGGCTTTGCGCCGCGGCGTTCGCCCCAAGAAATGGATGTAACTCTATGGATTTCTTCATAAATTCAGCACATGCGCAGGCGGCCGGTGCAGGCGGCGGTCAAAGTATCCTGAGTGCCCTGATGCTGCCGGTGCTGTTGCTGGTGGTGTTTTATTTCCTGCTCATCCGGCCGCAGAACAAGCGCGCCAAGGAACAGAAGGAAATGCTCTCCAAGGTGGCGCCCGGCGATGAAGTCGCCACCACGGGCGGTATTCTCGGCAAGGTGGTCGAGGTGGGCGAGCAGTTCCTAACCTTGGAAATCGCTGCCGGCGTCAGCGTAAAGCTGCAGAAATTCCAGATCGCGCAAGTATTGCCCAAGGGCACGGTTAAGAACGCATGATGGCCTATCCGCGCTGGAAGATCGCATTGGTTGCGATCGTGTTGGTTGTAGGGATCTTCCTGGCGCTGCCGAATCTGTTCGGCGAGGAAAGTGCGCTGCAGCTGGCCCGTGATCGGGCCGTGGTCAGCCTAAGCGACCGCACGAGCGTCGAGCAGCTCCTCCACGAGAAGGGCGTGACGCCGACCGGCGCATTCCTGGACCAGGGCCGCCTGACGCTCCGCTTCGCCAGCAAACAGGACCAGTTGAAGGCGCGCGATCTCATCAACGAGGCGCGACCCAATCAGTTCACCATCGCGCTGTCGCAGGCCTCGCGCGTGCCCGAGTGGATGCGCAACCTGGGCCTGAGCCCGCTGAAGCTCGGCTTGGACCTTCGCGGCGGCGTGTATCTGGTGTACCAGGTGGACGTGCAAGGAGCCGTGAAACAGCAGCTCGATCATTACGAACAGGATTTCCGCGCGTCGCTGCGCAATGCCCGGATTCCCTACCAAGATGTGCAGGTAGATTACCCCGCGCAACGCGTACGCGTTCTGTTCCGCGACGCCGACAGCTTCGCCAAGGGAAAGGCCGCGATCCTCTCCGATAGCCGCAATCTGTCCGTGACCGATGTGACGGTGGACGGCGCGCCCGCCTTGGAGCTGAAGCTGACGCCGCAGCAGATCAAGGAGCGTGAGGACTACGCCGTCCAGCAGAACATCGTCATTCTGCGCAACCGCCTCAACAGTCCGGAGCTCGCGGTGTCGGAGCCCCAGGTTGCGCGTCAGGGCGTCGATCGCATCGCCATTCAATTGCCCGGTCTGCAGAATTCCGCGGAGGTCAAGAAAATCCTGGGCAAGACGGCCACCTTGGAATTTCGCATGGTCGATGAGAACAGCAATCCGCTGGAAGCGGCGGCCACCGGGCATGTGCCGTTGGGCTCGAAGCTGTACTACACGCGGGACAAGCAGCCGGTGCTGCTCAAACGCGAGGTCGTGGTCACGGGAGACCAGCTCACCGACGCGTCGTTCCAGCCCAACACGCAGGATGGCGCCGCCGTATCCGTGGGGCTCGACAGCCGCGGCGCCGCGAAGATGTTGAAAAACACGCAGGAGAACATCGGCCACTTGATGGCGGTGGTCTTCATCGACCGCTCGCGCGAAAAGAACGCACAAGGACAGGACGTCGACCGCACCACGGAAGAGGTGATCAACCGCGCGACGATTCGCGGCGTCTTCAGCAACAATTTCCAGATCACCGGCGTCAACCCCATCGAGGGCCGGGAACTCGCGTTGTTGCTCCGCGCAGGAGGCCTGGCGGCGCCGTTGTCCGCAGTGGAAGAGCGCGCCATCGGCCCCAGCCTGGGCCAGGACAATATCGACAAGGGCGTCCATGCGATGGTGTTCGGCATGCTGGCCGCCTTCGTGTTCATGGCGATCTATTACAAAGTCTTCGGTTTGATCGCCGACATCGTGCTCCTGGCCAACGTCATCCTGCTCACCGCCTTCCTTTCCCTGGTGGGAGCCGCGTTGACGCTGCCCGGCATCGCGGCGGTGGTGCTCACGGTCGGCATGGCGGTCGATGCCAACATCCTGATCTATGAACGCATCCGTGAGGAGTTGCGCAACGGCGTGTCGCCGCGGGCGGCGATCACGGCGGGTTTCGACCGTGCGTTCTCGGCGATTGCCGACTCCAACGTGACCGCGTTGATCGCAGGTCTGGTGTTGTGGCTGTTCGGCGCAGGCGCGGTCCGCGGTTTCGCGGTGGTGTTGGTCATCGGCATCGCGACCTCGATGTTCACGTCGCTGATGGGCAGCCGCGCCCTGGTCCAGGTCATTTACGGCGGAAAGCGCAAGGTCGATCGCCTGTCGATTTAAACGAGGAAATGCAGGGCCGGGAACGGACTGCACGCCCGAGGATCCGAGAATGGAATTTTTTCACAAGGTAACGCGCTTCCCGTTCATGAACACCCGCAAGGTGTGGTACGGGTTGTCCGCGATGTTGATCGTGGCGTCGTTGGCGCTGGTTGCGATTCGAGGCTTGAATCTGGGCGTCGACTTCACCGGCGGCGTGGTGGTGGAGACCAACTTTCCCGCAGGCGCCGAACATCGAGCAGCTTCGCGCGGTCGTTGGCCAAGGCTGGTGTCGACGCCGCGCAAGTGCAGGCCTTCGGCAGCTCACGGGATATCCTGGTGCGTCTGCCGCCGGATCCGAATGCCAAGGGCGACCAGATCGGCGCGCGGATACTCGAAGTGTTCGCGGGCGTGGACCAGGGCGTGAAACTGCAGCGCACCGAAGTGGTGGGCCCGCAGGTCGGCCAGGAGTTGTTCATCAAGGGCGGATGGGCGCTGGCGGCGACTCTGGTGCTCATCGCCATCTACGTGCTGCTGCGTTTCACCCTGAAGCTGGCAGGCGGCGCCATCCTCGCGGTGCTGCATGATCCGATCTGCGTGCTCGGATTCTTCGCCCTTACCCAGATGACCTTCGACCTGACGGCGATTTCGGCGATTCTCGCCGTCATCGGCTACTCCTTGAACGACACGGTGATCGTGTTCGATCGAATCCGCGAACGGGCGCGCATCTCGCGCAAGCTCACGATCGCCCAGGTGATCGACGAGTCGATCAATCAAACGCTGTCCCGAACGTTGATGACGAAATTGGTGACCTTGCTGGTGGTCGTCGCCTTGTTGATTTTTGGCGGCGAGACGCTGCACGGCTTCTCCGCGGCGCTGGTGATCGGTATCATTGCCGGCACGTATTCTTCGATCTACATATCGGCGGCGCTGGCGCTCGACTTTGGTCTGCGGACCGAAGACTTGATGGAGCGCAAGCACACGAAGCCGGAAGAAATCGACGGCCTGCCGTAGCGGCGTGCTTTCAGATCCGCAGGCCTGGCTATCCTTTCTGACGCTGGCGGCGCTCGAGATCGTGCTCGGCATCGACAACATCATCTTCCTGGCGCTCCTGGTCGACCGTCTCCCGCCCGCACAGCGCAGGAGTGCGCGGCTGTTGGGTTTGAGCTTTGCCATGCTGACGCGCATCGCGCTGTTGTTCTCGGTCACATGGATCGCCTCGATGCGGGCCCCCCTGTTCGCCATCCTTGGGCGGTCGATTTCCGGCCGCAGCCTGGTGCTGTTCGCCGGCGGTGCGTTTCTGGTCGTCAAGAGCGTGTTGGAGATCCGCGACATGCTCGCGGGCAGGATTTCCCAGGGTAGGCGGGGTCTGATGAACAGCTTCTGGTTCATCGTCGCGCAGATCGGCGTAATCGACATCGCGTTCTCTCTGGACACGGTGTTTACCGCCGTCGGGCTGGCCAATCGGATCGAAATCATGGTGGCCGCCATCGTGGCTTCGGTCCTGGTGATGATGGTGGTCTCCTCGACGGTCAGTACTTACGTCGAGCGGCACCCGACGATCAAGCTGCTGGCATTGGCGTTCCTGGTGCTGGTGGGGGGCGAATTGATCGCGGAGTCCGTCGGATGGGAAATTCCCAAAGGCTATTTCTATTTTGCGATGGCTTTCTCGGGCGTAGCGGAGTGGCTCAACTTGCGCTTGCGGCGGCAGGAGCAGGACCGGAACTGACGGTGCTCGCCGGCCTTTGCCAAATAAGGCGACCTCCTGTGGATGCGGCGGAGGAAAGCCGCTACAGTCGACGCCAATTGCGTCAGGGGCTTACAGTTCGATCAATTTCAGCTACATCGGGTGCAAGACATGAATATCAAGGGGATGCTCGCAACCAAACCGATCGCCGCCTATCAGAAGGAAGCTTCCGATAAGAGCCTGAAGCGTGCTCTGGGTATTCCGGCGCTGATCGCCTTCGGCATCGGCGGCATCATCGGCACCGGGATTTTCGTGCTCACCGGTCTCGCCGCCGCGCAACATGCCGGGCCGGCCATCGTGATCTCCTTCGTCGTCGCCGGCCTTGGGTGCATGTTCGCCGGCCTGTGCTACTCCGAATTCGCGGCCATGGTCCCGGTGGCGGGCAGTGCCTATGCGTATAGCTACGCCACGCTGGGCGAATTCATCGCCTGGTTCGTGGGCTGGAACCTGATCCTCGAGTACATGATGGCCGCGTCGACCGTCGCCGTCGGTTGGAGCCGCTACTTCATCAAGCTGCTGGACCACTACGGCATCAACTTCATTCCGAATTCACTGAGTTCCGCGCCGTTCGAGGCCGCGGATGTGGGCTTCCAAGTGCACCAGACGGGCGCCTTCGTGAACTTACCGGCTGTCATCATCGTCGCCGCGGTGACCGCCCTCTGCTACAAGGGCATCAAGGAGTCGGCGGTTGTGAATATCATCATCGTCGCGATCAAGGTGGCCATCGTGATCGCAGTCATCGCGTTCGGTTTCATGTTCGTCGATACGGCTAATTGGGTGCCGTACATTCCGAAGAACACCGGCACGTTCGGCGAGTTCGGCTGGAGCGGAATATTTCAGGCGTCCGCCATCATTTTCTTTGCCTATATAGGATTCGACGGCGTTTCCACGGTGGCACAGGAGGCGAAAAATCCGCAGCGCGGCATTCCGATCGGCATGCTCGGCAGCCTGGCCATCTGCACGCTGCTGTACGTACTGATGTCGAGTGTGCTCACCGGATTGGTGCCGTTCAAACAATTGAACGACGCCGCGCCGGTCGCGATCGCTCTCGAGTCGCACCCGCAGCTTACGTGGCTTTCGAGCTGGGTGATCTGGGGGGCGCTCTTCGGCCTGACGTCGGTGATCATTACCATGATTATTCCGCAGGCACGCATTTGGCTCACCATGGCGCATGACGGGTTGCTGCCAAAATTCTTCGGCGCGGTGCACCCAAAATTCCGCACGCCTCATATCGCCACACTCATCACCGGCTCGCTGGCTTGTACTTTTGCGGGTCTTCTGCCCATCGGCATCTTGGGCGAGCTGGTCTCGATCGGTACCCTGATTGCCTTCATCGTCGTCTGTCTCGGCGTGCTCGTGCTGCGCTATACCCGACCCGATCTGCCGCGGCCGTTTCGCGTAAGCGCGGTGTGGTTCAATGCGCCCATGGGCGTGATCTTCTGCTCCGGTATGGCGTATTCCCTGCCGAGCGCGACCTGGTGGCGCCTGCTGCTGTGGAGCGCACTCGGGATCCTCGTGTATTTCGTCTACGGCTACAAGCATAGCCGTCTGCGCGGACCGGAACCGGATTCGCCGCACACCGCGACCGCCAAAGCGGTTCCCTAGTTCATTGGAAAAAGTCGCCTGCGGCGCTTTTTCGGACATCAGCTTCGTTTCCGCTGGCAAAAAGCGTGGTTTTTGCCAGCTGCGTCGCAGCGCTAGACGCGCAGGGCGGCGGGCGTCAGCGGCCCGATTGCTTCGACCAGACCCTCGTAGACCTTGGGATTGCCTGCGACGATGTTGGGACCCAACGTGTAGTCGGCCCCGGTCGGCGTGCCGACGCGGCCGCCCGCTTCCTGAATCAGCAGCACGCCCGCGGCGGTATCCCAGGGCTTCAGGCCGAATTCCCAGAAGCCGTCCATTCGGCCCGCCGCGACGTAGGCGAGATCCAAGGAAGCGGAACCGGGCCGGCGCACGCCGGCGGCCGTCGCCATGACGGCCTTCAGCATGGCGAGGTAGCTGTCGATGTGACCCGCGTCCATGCGATAGGGAAAGCCGGTGCCGATCAGCGAGCCCTCCAGCGTCCTTTGGGAACTCACGCGGATTTTCTTGCCCTCGAGTTGCGCACCGTCGCCGCGCGACGCCGTGAAGAATTCCTGGCGCATGGGGTCATAGACCACGGCGTGCTCGAGGCGGCCCTTGTGCTCGACGGCGATCGAGACGGCGAAAGTCGGGAAGCCGTGCAGAAAATTGGTCGTACCATCGAGCGGGTCGATGATCCAGACGAATTCACTGTTGCCGCTGCGGCCGGACTCCTCGCCGAGCACCGCATGCTGCGGATGGCTGCGGCGGATGGTGGCGATGATGTCCGCTTCGGCCTTACGGTCGATGTCGGTGACGAAATCGTTGCGGCCCTTGGTGTCGATTTTGATCGAATCGAGACGCGACAGGCTGCGCACGATCAAATCACCGGCGCGCCTGGCCGCGCGCATGCCGATATTGAGGAGCGGTTGCATAAGAGGGCGGTAGAATAACAGAGTGACCGCTCTCGTTCGCATCGTCCTCATCGACCCGAGCCATCCGGGCAATATCGGTTCGGTGGCGCGGGCCATGAAGAACATGGCAATCACGGATCTGGTATTGGTGCGGCCGCGGGCTTTTCCTCACGCGGAATCGAATGCGCTGGCTGCGGGAGCGGACGATATACTCGCGAATGCGCGCGTCGTGTCGACCGTGTCGGAAGCGGTCGCCGAGTGCGGCTTCATCGCGGGAACGACATCGCGGCCGCGATCGTATTATTGGGAATTTACGACGCCGCGCGATGTCGCGGCGCGAGTCGTGGCGTTGCCGGGCGAGAACCGGGCGGCGCTGTTGTTCGGTTCCGAACGCTACGGCCTCGGCACCGACGACCTGCAGTATTGCAATGTCCTGGTGCGCATTCCGGCGAACCCGGAATACTGTTCGCTGAACCTTGCGATGTCCGTGCAACTCCTGACCTATGAGCTCTTCATGGCCCGCGAGCAGCCGCACTCCGAGACGCAGTTGGAACTTCCACTGGCGCCGGCCGGCGATGTGGAACATTTCTACAATCACCTCCATGAGGTGTTGAACGAAATCGATTTCGAGGATCGGACCGGACATCTGATGGAACGGTTGCGGCGGCTCTTCAACCGCGCGCAGCTCGACCGCAATGAACTCAACATCCTGCGCGGCATCTTGAGCGCCGTGCAAGGCCGGCGCGGCCAGTCCTCGCGCCGGCAGCGCGAATGACGGGGGCGCGACAGGCGGGGGCGCCGCAGCAGCCCGGGCCGCGAACGGCGGGGGCGCCACAGCCCGGGCCGCGACAGACCGTGTACCTCGACTATGCGGCTACCACACCGATGGATCCGCGGGTCGCGGCGCGCATCGCCGAATGCCTTACGCAGCAGGGTGCATTCGGCAATCCAGGTTCGACCAGCCACGATTACGGAGAGGCGGCAAGGGCGCTGGTGGAGGCGGCCCGGGTACAAGTGGCTGCCGCCGTCGGGGCCGCGCCCGGCGACATCGTGTGGACGTCCGGCGCGACCGAAGCGAACAACCTTGCGTTGTTCGGTGTAGCCAATTACCAACGCGAAGCCGGCGGACACATCGTCACGGCGCGCACGGAACACAAGGCGGTACTCGATCCGTGCCGTGAACTCGAGCGCCGCGGGTGGCGCGTGACCTATCTTAAACCCGGCGGCGGCGGACTGATCGACCCCGCACAGGTCGCCGCCGCACTGCTGCCCGACACGCTGCTGGTCTCCATCATGCACATCAACAACGAAATTGGCGTCGTTCAGGACATCGCTGCGATCGCCGCCGTGTGCGCGGCGCACGGCAGGGCCCGGCTGCACGTGGATGCAGCCCAAAGCGTCGGCAAGTGTCCGCTCGACTTCGCCGGACTGGGACTGGACTTGCTCTCGTTGTCGGCACACAAATCTTACGGCCCCAAGGGGGCCGGCGCCCTAGTCGTATCACGCGCCCGCGGTGTGCGGCTGCAGGCGCTGCAGTTCGGCGGCGGGCAGGAACGAAACCTACGATCCGGCACGGTGGCGACGCACCAGGTCGTGGGAATGGGCGCGGCGTTCGAACTCGCGGCCGCCGAACAGGCCGCGGAGCGTCTCCGCGTTGCGCTGCTCCGTGAACGCTTGTGGCAGGGCCTCGATCGACTGGGAGGCGTACTGCGAAACGGGGAGCCGGAACATACCGCGGCGCAACTGCTCAACGCATCCTTCGAGGGCGTTGAAGGAGAGAGCCTGCTCGCCGCCGTGCGCCCCTTCATCGCCGTCTCGACCGGTTCGGCGTGCACGTCGTCCAACCAGGAGCCGTCCTATGTCCTGCGTGCGTTGGGCCGCGATGATCGGCTGGCCGAAAGCAGTCTGCGATTCTCGCTGGGGCGCTTCTCGAACGAGGCGGAAGTGGACGCGGCCGTTGAAGCGGTTGGCCGGGCCGTGACGCGACTCCGCAGAGTGGCTGGGAGCCCCCCCGGAGCATGAATTACAGCAACTTAACCTGGCAGCATTTCAACAATCCGGCGTGCGCCGGGGTTCTCACCGGCGCTGCCGTGCGGCGCGGCGCGGCCGGCAGCCGCGCACAGGGTATCTGGGTCCAATTCGATGTGCAGATCGGTTCGCGCCACCAGGAGTCGATCGTCGAGGTGGTGCGGTTCCTGGCCTATGCGTGCCCGCACGTCATCGCGGCGGCGGACTGGGTGGCTCAGCAGGCCGTGGGAGGACCCTGCGCGCCTGTCCTGCCGGAGAGCGTCCCTGCGCTGCGGGAGCGGTTTGAGGTGCCGATAGAGAAGCTGGGGCGGCTCCTCATCGTCGAAGACGCCTGGATAGCGGCCCTATCGTCCCCATATCTTGGTGACTCGGCATGAGTTCATGCAAAAAAGTGCGCAGCGGTTCCGTGCAGCCGGGCGGCATGCATGTTATGTATAGCCGTGTGGTTGTGTCGGGTGAATTCTCAAGGGGCGGCGTGGTATGGCAATACTGTTGACGGAATCGGCGGCGGATCGGGTCCGTTCCCATTTGGAGAAGCGGGGAGCGGGCATCGGCCTGCGTGTCGGCATCAAGAAGACCGGATGTTCCGGATTTGCGTACGTTGTGAATTATGCCGACGAAATTCGTCCGGAAGACTCGGTATTCGAGGCGCGCGGAGTCAAGGTGGTGGTCGACCGGACCAGCCTGCCGCTGATCGATGGAACGCTGGTGGACTTCGTGAAGCAGGGTTTGAACGAGGCGTTCAAGTTCCAAAATCCCAAGGCCAAGGGTGAATGCGGCTGCGGCGAAAGCTTCAACGTTTGATCGGCTCGCGCTGCGCGCCCCAGTGATCACGCCTTTTTCCAAGTAATACAGGGACTTCGGCACCCGTCCTGATTGCTTGGAGAGCCCCTCTCCAGTACACTTCGCGGTCTTTGTCGGCCCCCCTTTGGGGGCGGATTTCCCCTACAAGCACCCGAGGTCAATATGGCTATTGAGCGTACCCTTTCCATCGTGAAGCCTGACGGCGTCGGCCGTAATTTGATCGGCGAGGTGTATCGCCGGTTCGAGGGAGCGGGCTTGCGGGTGATTGCGGCGCGCATGGTGCAATTGTCGCAGGCCGAGGCCGAGGGCTTTTACGCGGTGCATCGCGAGCGGCCGTTCTTCAAGGACCTGGTGAAGTTCATGACCTCCGGTCCGGTGATGGTGCAGGTGCTTGAGGGGGAGGGTGCTATCGCCAAGAACCGCGAAGTCATGGGCGCCACCGATCCGAAAAAAGCGGCCAAGGGCACGATCCGCGCCGATCTTGCGACCAGCATCGATGAGAACATCGTGCATGGTTCGGATGCGCCGGATACCGCGGCCCGCGAGATTGCCTACTTCTTCAGGGAAATTGAGGTCTGCCCGCGTACGCGCTAGCGTATGCGTGGGGGCTTCATCAGGGAATACGCACCAACGTGGCCGAAGATCGCGTGAATCTGCTCGGCTTGCCGCGCTCCGAACTGGAGGCTTTCGTGGCCGAACGTTTGGGGGCGAAGCCGTTTCGCGCGCGTCAGTTGATGAAATGGATCTACCGCCGCGGCGCGGCCGATTTCGCGGTGATGACGGACCTCGCCCAGGAGTTTCGTGCGCGGTTGGCTGATGTGGCGAAGATTTCCGTGCCGGAAATCGTCACCGAGCAGTTATCCACGGACGGCACCCGCAAGTGGATGCTGCGCATGGACGCGGTGCAGGGCATCGAGACGGTCTACATTCCGGAACCCGATCGCGGCACGCTGTGCATATCGAGCCAGGTCGGTTGTGCCATGGACTGTTCGTTTTGCGCAACCGCGCAGCAGGGTTTCAACCGCAATCTGAGTGTTGCGGAAATCGTCGGTCAGGTCTGGTTGGCGCATCGCGAGCTCGAGGCGTCGGCGGAGAACCCAAGCGGCCGTACCGATGGCCGTCCCGAGGGCAGCCCGTCTGGGCGAATCACCAATATCGTGCTGATGGGGATGGGCGAGCCGCTTGCCAATTACCGCAACGTGGTACCGGCCATGCGGGTGTTCACGGATGATTTGGGGTACGACTTGTCGCGCCGGCGGGTGACCTTGAGCACATCGGGGCTGGTGCCGCAGATGTACAAGCTGGCCGAGGAATGCAACGTCGCGCTAGCCGTGTCGCTCCATGCTCCGAACGACGCGCTGCGAAACGAACTGGTGCCCATCAACCGCAAACATCCGATCGACGAACTGCTGGCGGCGTGCTGGCATTATATCGACAAGCAGAACGGCCGCAGCGTGACGTTTGAGTACGTAATGCTCGACGGCATCAACGACAAGCCCGAGCACGCCCGGCAGCTCGCGCAATTATTGCGGGGCAGGCCGGCGAAGCTCAATCTCATCCCGTTCAATGTGTTTCCGGGCACCCGCTACCGGCGTTCGCCCGCGGCGACGATCCTGCGCTTCCGCGACATCCTCAACGACAACGGCGTCATTGCAACCATTCGCCGCACGCGCGGCGATGACATCGATGCGGCCTGCGGGCAGCTCGCGGGCCAGGTCACCGACCGGACACTGGTGCGCTTGGGGTCGCGGCGCACGATGAGTTCGCGCTCATCGGCGGAGGTCTGATGGCGACCCGTTCCCTGCTGGCGGCGGCGCTCGTGCTGACCTTGAATGCGGGCTGCATGCACAGCGGCCTGGCCCCGGGCAAAACCGGCGCCCAAGCTGCGGGCGTCAACGTACAGCTGGCCATCGAGTACCTGAAACTCGGAAAGCTGGGGGACTCGCGTGACTTCATCGAACGCGCATTGAAACAAGATCCGGGCAACGCGAACGTGCAATTGACCGCCGGCCTCGTCTACGAGCGGCTGAACGATATGCCCAAGGCGGAGAAGGCGTACGCCGCAGCCGCACGCATTGGCGCGCGCGATCCCAACATTCAGAACAACTATGCCGGGTTTCTCTGCCGCACCGGCAAAGCCGCCGCGGGCGAGAAACTGTTCGGCGAGGTGGCGCGCGACCCGGTGTACCAGACGCCGGAGGTGGCGCTGGTGAATGCCGGCGTATGCGTGCGCACCATCGGCGACGTCGTCGATGCCCAGCGCTATTTTGCACGGGCGTTGGCGATCAGGCCCAACATGCCCGAAGCCATGCTGCAGTTGGGCGACCTGGCAGTCGACAGCGGCGACGGGGTCACGGCACTCGATTTCGTGCAGCGGTATCTTGCGGTGAACTCGCCCACGCCGGAAGTGCTGTGGCTGGGATTTCGGGCCGAGCGAAAATTGGGCGATGCCACGGCGGCCGCCGGCTACGCGCGGCGCGTCCAGACCGAGTTTCCGAACTCCGAACAGGCCCAGTTGATGCGATCCGGCACCGACCGATGAGCGAGACCGAGGAATCGCTCGGTGGGCGCCTCAAGGCGGAGCGGGAGCGGAAGGGGTTCAGCACGCAAAAGGCAGCTGATCAATTGCACTTGGACGCTTGGGTCATCGAGGCTCTCGAGAGCGGCGACTACGCGCGCCTCGGCCCTGCGGTATACGGCAAGGGGCATCTGAAGCGCTACGCGGGGCTCCTCGGGCTGCCCGCGGATGAAATCATCGGTGCGTACGAGACGCGCCCGGCGGCTGCGCAGACGCCGGCCTTGCGGATGCGGCCGGCGGAGACCTCGGACCGTGCGCCGCCGTGGGCAACGGTCGCCGGAGTTGCGATTATCTCGATGTTGGTTGCCGTCGCCAGCGTCCTGTGGTGGCGGCCGTGGCACGCACGCGGTGCCGCGGCGACTGTGGGCCCGGCGGCGGCGAGCGACATGGTCAGCGCCCCCGGCAATGGTCTGCGGAAAATGCCCGGCAGCGACCTTACCGGCGGTGGCCCTCCGGACGGCCGCTCCGCCGACCGCGTCGCCGGTTCAGGATCGATCGCCGACAGCACCTCCCCCGGCGGCGCTCGTGCGGTAACCGCGGCGGCCGCTGCGACAGCCGATTCAGTTGCCGGCGCCGGCGCCGACTCGGTTCCGGGACTCGGTCACGCACGCTTGAAATTGAGTTTTTCAGCCGATTCGTGGGTCGATGTGCGGGATGCATCGGGACGCCGTCTGTTCGCCGGGCGCGGGCATGCCAACAGCGTCAAGACCATCGCCGGCGCGGCTCCCATGAAGGTCTACCTCGGGTTCGCGAGCGGTGTGCAGGTCGAAGTCAATAATCGCGCGGTCGCCATCGGACCGCAATTCATCAGCGGCGACGTGGCACGCTTCGAAGCAGGTGCGGACGGCGTGCTGCGCCGTGATCTTCATGCCACGGCAGCGGGCGATCCGCATCCTCGCGGCTGATCGGAGTCACTCTTGGGAAAGATCATCGAGCCCCTTCGCGGCGTTCACGATGTGCTGCCGGAACAAGCCGCCGCATGGCAGCATCTGGAGCGCATCACGCGCCAAGTCTTTGCGGGCTACGGCTACGAGGAATTTCGAGTTCCCGTCATCGAACAGACGCAGTTGTTCAAGCGCTCGATCGGCGATTTCACCGATATCGTCGAAAAGGAAATGTTCAGCTTCGTCGATCAGGGCGAAGATCACATTACTTTGCGTCCCGAAGCCACCGCCGGAGTCGTGCGGGCCGTGATATCCAATGGCTTGCTGCGGGAGAACCGGTTGCGCGTATGGTGCATGGGGCCGATGTTCCGGCGCGAGCGGCCGCAGGCAGGGCGCTACCGTCAATTCCATCAAATCGACGCGGAGGCATTCGGCTTCGCGGGCCCGGACATCGATGCGGAATTGATCCTGTTGTCGGCGCGTCTGCTGCGGCGGGTGGGTCTCACGCGCCTCAAGCTGTTGGTGAATTCGCTGGGCACCCCCGCGTCGCGCGCAGCCTATCGCGACCAGCTCACGGCCTATTTCGGTGCGCATGAAGCCGCTCTGGATGAGGATAGCAAGCGGCGCCTGCATACCAATCCGCTGCGCATCCTCGACAGCAAGAATCCGGACATGCAGCGCATCGTCGCGGGGGCGCCGCTGCTGCTCGAGTCGCTGGATGCGGAATCGAAGGTGCATTTCGAGTCCTTGTGCGCGCACCTCAAGAGCGCGGGCATCGAGTATCATGTCGAGCCCCATCTGGTGCGCGGGCTCGATTACTACACGCGCACGGTGTTCGAGTGGACCACGGACGCTCTGGGTTCGCAGAGCACGGTGTGCGCCGGCGGCCGCTACGACGGTCTGGTGGAGCAGCTGGGCGGCGCCAGCACCCCTGGCATCGGCTGGGCGATGGGGCAGGAACGAATCGTGATGCTGATGGAGAAGCAGGGTCTCGCCGCCTTGCGCGAGCGGCCGGATGTGTATCTGGTGCTGGCGGGTGGTGCGAGCGAGATTCCCGGCATTCGTCTGGCGGAGCAGTTGCGCGACGCTTGGCCGGCCTTGAAGTTGCAGATCAACTTGGGCGGCGGCAGCTTCAAGACGCAATTCAAGCGCGCCGACAAGAGCGGCGCGAAATTCGCGGTCATTTTGGGCGACGACGAGGTGGCTCGCGGCGTCGTGTCTCTCAAGGATTTGCGGCGGGAGGCGGCGCAGGAAGAATGTGCCGTCGAACGAATCAATGAACGCCTGGGGGTCTTGTTGGGTCTGAAGGCTGGGATAACGGAGTAGTCATGGCTGAAGATTATTTGACGGACGATGAGCAGCTGGAACACGTCAAGCGCGTGGTTGCGGAAAACTGGATGTGGGTGGCCGGCGGCGTCGTTTTGGGCGCGGCGCTCATTTTCGGGTACCGCTACTACGAGAGTTATGTCAACGGCCGGGCCCTGCGCGCCGCGGCGCAATTCGATGAATTGAGCTCCGCGCTCGCGCGCGACAATCAGAGCAAAGTGCGGCAGGTTGCGGACGGCCTCATCAAGGAGTACCCAGCCTCGCCCTACGCGGATCAGGCGCAGTTAGTGCTCGCGCGGCTATCCGTGGACAGCGGCAAGCCCGCCGACGCGATCGCGCCTTTGACCCAGGTCATGGCCAACTCGAAGGATGCGGAGCTCCGACACATCGCGCGGTTGCGTCTGGCGCGGGTGCTGACCGCCCTGGGCAAGCCGGACGACGCGATCAAGACGCTTGCGGAGGACACCTGGGGCGCGTTTGCGGCGCAGGCGCATGAGGTCCGGGGCGATGCCTTCTACGCGAAGCACGACGTCCCGGGCGCGGTGAAGGAATATCAGGCGGCATTACTCGGGGCCGCGGCAACGGGCAATGCCGATTCGGCGCTCCTTCAACTGAAAATAGCAGATCTGAGCGTGTCCTCTGCGGCGGCTCCCCCAACGACCGATCCAACGAACAAGGCTAAACCCTGATGCGTTTTTTCCTCCCCCTGGGACTCGCGGCATTGTTGATCGCGGCTGGCTGCTCGAAGGATAAAGACGTCGAGCCGCCTGCCGCCTTGCTCAAGTTCACCGGTACGTTGCCGGTCAAAAAGCTGTGGGGCGACAATCTGGGCGGCGGCAAGAAGCAAGTCAAGCTGCGCTTGGGCCTCGGGCCGGCTATCGCGGACGGCGTCGTATTCGCCGCCTCGCACAAGGGCGAGGTTCTCGCGGTAACACTGGAAACGGGCAAACAGGTTTGGGTCAAGAAATTGAAGCAACCCCTGTCGGCGGGCCCCGCGGCGGGCTCCGGAATGGTGATCCTCGGTTCCAGCAAGGGTACGGTGATCGCTTTGGATGCCGCGAACGGCAAGGAGCGCTGGCGCGTGCGCGTCAATTCCGAATTGCTGTCCGCGCCGGCGATCAGCGAGAAGGTAGTGGTTCTGCGCTCGGTGGACGGCCGGCTGCACGGCTTGGACTCCACCAGCGGTAAGGAGTTGTGGCAGGTCGAACAGCAGGTGCCGCGCCTGAGTTTGCGCGGCACGGCGACCCCGATCATCGCCAAGGAATTGGCCATCAGCGGCTTTGATAACGGCAAAGTCATGGCGGTCTCGCTCACCACCGGCGATACGGTCTGGGATACGGCGCTCGCGACGCCGCATGGCCGTACCGAATTGGACCGGTTGGTCGATGTCGACTCCGCCGTACGGGTCGTCGGCGATGACGTGTTCGCCACCGGATTTCAGGGGCGCACTGCCATGATGGCGCTCGATTCGGGCCAGATCTGGTGGGCGCATGACATGTCGAGCTATCGGGGCCTGGCCGCCGATGACGAGAATCTGTTCGTGACGCAATCCGATGGCGCGGTCGTCGCCCTACACAACCGCGACGGCTCCGAGCTTTGGCGCAACGAGGACATCAAGCGCCGCGGCTTGAGCACGCCGGTGGAGACCAACACGGCCGTGGCGGTTGCGGACTATCAGGGCTACGTGCACTGGCTCGACAAGAAGACGGGTTACCTGGTTGCACGGGTTCGTGTTTCCAAGTCCCGCGTCAGCAATCCGCCCGTGGCGACGGGCGATACGGTGGTTGTATTGGACGACGACGGGAAAATGGCGGCGTTTCGGGCCGACCCCGCTCATGCCGGCACCCCGGTTCCCGCCCCCAAGGCGCTGCCGACCAAGGAAGAGAAAAAGGCGGCGAAGAAGGCGGCCAAAGACGCGGCCAAGGCAGCGAAAGCCGCGGCAAAAGAGGCCGCCGCCGACGCCAAGGCGTCGGCTAAGGCAGCTGATAAGGCAGCTAACAATGCAGCCGCCAAACCAGCCGCGCCGCCACCTGCCGCGCCGCCGCCCGTCGTACCGCCGGCAGCGCCGTCGTCGCCACCCGCCGAACCCCCAGCTGCGCCGTCCGCCCCCCCCACGCAACCGTAGCACGTCGTGCTGCCGGTAATCGCCCTGATCGGTCGACCAAACGCTATCGAGCGAACGTGCTGCCGGTAATCGCCCTGATCGGTCGACCAAACGTGGGCAAATCCACCCTGTTCAACGCCATGACGGGTACCCGTGACGCGCTGGTGGCGGACTTGCCCGGCCTTACGCGCGATCGCCAATACGGCTTTTCGCGGCGCACGGAAGTGCCGTGCATCGTCGTCGATACGGGTGGGCTGGTCGAAAACGCCGACGTCATCGAAAGTCTCATGGTCGCGCAAACCGAGCGCGCGATTGCCGAGGCCGATCGACTGGTGGTCCTGGTGGACGGCCGCGCAGGAGTCACGCCGCAGGATCAGTTCGTGGCCCAGTTGGCGCGGCGTAGCGGCAAACCCTTGTGGTTGGCCGTGAACAAGACCGAGGGATTCGACCACGACATTGCCGTGGCCGATTTCCATCAACTGGGTCTGGGCGAGCCCCATCCCATAGCCGCCGCACACGACCAGGGCGTGATCTCACTGCTCGAGGCAGCGCTCGACGGCTTGACGCCCGATCCGCACGATGGTCCGGAGATGACCGGTATCAAGGTCGCCGTGATCGGGCGCCCCAATGTGGGCAAGAGTACCCTCATCAACCGGCTGCTCGGCGAAAATCGCATGGTGGCCTTTGACCAGCCCGGCACCACGCGGGATGCCGTTCTGGTGCCGTTCGAACGCGACGGCGAACGCTATACATTGATCGACACGGCGGGCGTCCGGCGCCGCGCGCGCGTCGAAGGGGCCGTCGAGAAGTTCAGCGTGATCAAGACTCTGCAGGCCATCGAGACGGCTCATGTGGTGGTGGTCGTGATGGACGCGCACGACAATGTGGCGGAACAGGACGCGAGCCTGTTGGGGACCGTGATTGAACAGGGCCGGGCGCTGGTGCTCGCCGTCAACAAGTGGGACAACATCCCCACCGAACAGCGCGATCTGATCCGCCAGCAGGTCGAGCAGCGGCTGGAATTCGCGGCCTTCGCACCGCTGCACTTCATCTCGGCGCGGCACGGCAGCGGTGTCGGCGAACTATTTACAGCCGTGCGCAAGGTATACGCGGCCGCCACGCGCGACATGCCGACGCCGGAATTGACCCGGGTGCTCGAAGCGGCCATCGAAAGCCATCAACCACCGCTGGTGAGCGGTCGCCGCATCAAGCTGCGCTATGCGCATCAGGGTGGACAAAATCCCCCCGTCATCGTCATCCATGGCAATCAAACGGATCACGTTCCGGATGCGTACCGGCGGTACTTGGTCAACGTGTACCGCAAGGCTTTCGACCTGATGGGCACGCCCGTGCGCGTCATCTTCAAGGGCGAGGAGAATCCCTTTGCAGGCAAGAGAAATCCGCTGACGCCGCGCCAGGTACGCAAGCGCAAACGACTCATCCAGCGTAACAAGCGCTGAGGGAAGTTTTGCTAGACTAGGCGCCGAAGTCGCAGCCGGCTGCGTATGGGGAAGTCCTGTGCTGGGATTCTTGAAGACAAGGAGCTTTCGGGTGGCCGCCATCGTCGCGGCGCTCGTCGGCCTCTATGCCCTGGCCGGGTTCGTGTTTGCGCCGAAATTGGTGCGCTCCGCGCTGCTCAAGGACATTCCCGAAGCCATCGGCGTGACGCCGGCGGTGGGGGACATCCGCATCAATCCGTTCCTCCTGCAAGTCACCGTCGAGAAATTTTCGCTGACCGCGCCCGGCGGCCAGATGCTGCTGGGATTCGACCGGCTGTTCGTCGATTTCGAATTGTCGTCGATCTGGCACCGGGCGTACTCCTTCGCCGCCATCGACTTGACGTCACCGTTCGTGAACGCAGCCGTGGCCAAGGATGGTTCGCTGAATCTCATGCAATTGCGGCCGAAGACTCCGGCTAAACCGGACGACAAGAGCGGTCCGCTGCCGGCGATCCGCATCGGATCGTTCAAGGTGTCCCAAGGTGCGCTCAGTTATGAGGACCACAGCCAGCCCGACGAGTTCGCCGTACATCTGGAACCCGTCAATTTCGAACTGCGCGAATTCACCACGGGCGCCGAGGGGGGGGAATTCAACTTTACGGCGGCTTCGAAACTCGGCGAGCGGATCGAATGGCACGGTCATTTGTCCGTTCAACCGATCGAATCGGATGGTGAGTTTCGGATCGACGGTTTGCTCGCCCATACGCTGTGGGAGTATCTCGAAGACAGGTTGAATTTCGTGATCAACTCGGGCGCCATTGATCTGGCAGCAACCTACAAGTTTTCGGCCGTTGGTGGCCCCGCCGTGAAGGGTGGCGTGGATGGCCGCCCGGCGGGTGGCCGCCCCGCCAATCTGCAAGTAGAGGTGTCGAAGCTGGCGCTGAGCGATTTGACCGTGCGACCCAAAGATTCGCAGACGGATTGGATCACGGTGCCCGGGCTGGCCGTGACCGGCACCACCGTGGATCTCGCCGCGCACCGGGCGCACGTCGATCTGATCTCGATCACCGGGATCAAGTTGCTGACGTGGCTGGAGCAGGACGGCTCCTTCAATCTCCTCAAACTCACGCAGGCGCCGTCGACGGTGAAACCCGCGCCGGCTGCGCCGGCGCCCGCGGCCGCTTCCGCGCAAGCCATCCCCCCGGCGGCAACCAGTCCAGCATCGGGCGACGTCGCTGCGCCGTGGCAATTCGACGTACGTCAGTTCGAAATCCGCGATGCGAACCTGTCGGCCGAGGATCGCACCGTGCATCCAGCCGTGAAAGTGGTGTTGTCGCCCTTCGCCGTGCAGGTGAAAGGGATGAGCCAGGATTTGAGCAAACCGGTCAGCGTGTCGCTCGATGCGAGCATCAACCAATCGGGCAAGCTCTCCATGAATGGGGACGTGACGCCGCGGCCCGTCATCGCGAACCTGACCTTAAAGGTCGCCGACCTCGAGCTCGCGGCGATTCAACCCTATATCGAAAAGTACAGTTCCATGACTTTGCTCGGCGGCAGACTCGGACTCGATGCGAAATTGCGCTACGGCACGCCGAAAGACCCGTCCGCTCTGCAATTTTCGGGAAACGTCAATGTCGACAAATTGCACACAGTCGACAATGCCCTGCGCGATGACTTCGTCAATTGGGACCGGCTGGATATTTTCGGGTTGAATTACAGCAAAGGTCCCGATCGAATGGACATCGAGCAAATCGTTGTGCGCAAACCCTATGCACGGGTCATCATTGAGTCCGACGAGAGCATGAACGTCAAGCGCGTATTGACCGCCCCAGGTGCCGCCGCCCCGGGCACTCTAGCGCCGGGCGCAACGCCCCCTGCGGCGACGCACGCACGCGGATCGGCGAAGCGCAATACCACCTCGGCGCCGACCGCATCGGCGACTGGCTCCATGCCGATGTCGATCAAGAAAGTCGTCGTCGAGTCCGGTCAGGCGAACTTCACGGACCTCTCGGTGAAGCCGAATTTCTCGACCGGCATTCAAGCGCTGGCCGGGACGATCACCGGGATTTCCTCGAAACCCGCGTCGCGCGCGAAGATGGATCTGCACGGTTCGGTCGACCAATACTCACCGGTTGCGATCACCGGTGAGTTCAACGTGCTGGGGCCGAAGCTCTACACCGACATCGCGATGAGTTTCCGCAACATGGAGCTGACGATCTTCAATCCCTACTCGGGTAAATTCGCCGGTTACAACATATCGAAGGGCAAGCTCAGCACCGAGCTGCACTACAAGGTCGACGGCCGCAAGCTCGATGCGCAGCATCACATCATCATCGATCAGCTCGAGTTCGGCGAAAAGACCGCCAGCAAGGACGCGGTGTCGTTGCCCGTCAAACTGGCGGTGTCCCTGTTGAAGGACCGCAATGGCTTAATCGACCTGAATCTTCCCGTAACGGGTTCACTCGACGATCCGAGCTTCCGGCTGGCGCCGATCATTTGGAAGGTGTTCGTGAATATTCTGGAGAAAGCGGTGACCGCGCCGTTTGCGTTGCTGGGGTCCTTGTTCGGCGGCGGCCCGGATATTCAGTTTATCGATTTCCAGCCCGGCGTGAGCACCTTGGATCCGGCCGCGCTGGACAAGGCCAAGACGGTGGCGAAGGCGCTTGTCGAGCGCCCGCAGCTCAAGATGGAAGTGCCGATCGCCGTCGTGCCCGATCTCGACCGGCCGGCGCTCGTTGCTGCGCGGTTCACCGCGGAGTTCGGCGCCGTGCAATCGGTCAAGGACACCTCGAAGAAAACGTCTGCTGCCGGTGCCCCGGCGTCCTATGATGAAGTCGACCCATCGGCCAAACTGGAGCTTCTGATCCGGCTCTACGCCAAGGATTTCGGCGCGGAGCCGAAGTTTCCCGATGCGGTGACCGGCATCAAGTCCAAGCCCGACATGGTGGCGGCCAAGGTCGACTTCCTGGAAAAGGCCATTCGCGAACATATCCAACTGGGAGACGGCGACCTCCAGACACTGGGTCAGAACCGCGCCAAAGCTTTGGAGCAAGTACTGCTGGCCGACTCTCAGGTGAGCTCGGACCGGGTCTTCTTGGTGGGGAACGACAAGGCTACGCCCAAGGACGGCATGGTGCGGCTGGAATTGACACTTAAATGAAGGTGCGTGCGGCGGCGCGGCGCGCTTCAAAGTAATGCATCCCAGGCGGCGAACGCGCCGGGACGGTGCAAATTATTTTTTAATGCGGGGGGGTATGTCCCCTAACTCGCTGATCACGTTAGAGTCTCAGGCGGTGGCACATACGGTGCTTGATGCGCGCCCAGCACCATCACTCGGTTTGCGTGGAAAGGATGTCATTCGATGAAGCTGATCACCGCGATTATCAAGCCGTTCAAGCTGGACGATGTTCGAAAGGCAATCGGCGATGCGGGCGTGCAAGGGGTCACTGTGACGGAGGTGCGCGGCTTCGGACGCCAGCGTGGCCACACGGAGATTTACCGCGGCGCCGAATATGCGGTCGAGTTCGTGCCCAAGACAAAAATAGAAATTGCGGTCGATGATGCACTGGTCGAGCAAGTTGTCGAGGCCATCATGAAGGCGGCGCAGACCGGCAAGGTGGGAGACGGAAAAGTCTTCGTTTTCGACCTGACGCAAGTCGTGCGTATCCGGACCGGCGAAAGGGACGCCAGCGCACTTTAAGACATAACAAAGGGGATTCGCACTGATGGGTATTTTGCCTCGAATGGCCTTGCTCGGCGTACTGGCATTACATGGGCCTTCGGTCTGGGCCGAGGAAGCGCCTGCGAGTGCGGCCGCTGCCGCGAGCGAAGCGGCAGCATCGGGAAGTGCCGCGCCGGCGGCAGCGTCGGATGCAGCGCCGGCCGCCGCGCCGACCGAGCCGTTTTTGGTGAACGCGGACAAGATCAGCGGCGGCGACACGGCATGGATGCTCACCTCCACCGCTCTCGTGCTGATGATGACCGTACCCGGTCTTGCGCTGTTCTATGGGGGTATGGTACGCAAGAAAAACGTGCTCGCCACCCTCATGCAGAGTTTCGCGTGCACCTGCCTGGTCACCATTTTGTGGTGGCTGATCGGCTACTCCTGGGCATTCACTCCGGGGAGCGCCTTCATCGGCGGCACATCGCGCGCGCTCTTTGGCGGCATAAGGTTCATCGCCAGCGCTGCCGGCAGCAAGCTGACGGTTTCGCATTTGGCGCCGACGATTCCGGAAACCGTCTATGCCATGTTCCAGATGACGTTCGCGATCATCACTCCGGCATTGATCGCCGGCGCATTCGCGGACCGCATGAAATTCTCGGCAATGCTGGTATTCCTCGCGACCTGGTCGTTGCTGGTGTATGCGCCCATTGCGCACATGGTGTGGGAACCCACAGGCTGGCTGAACGTCAGCGGCGTCCTCGACTACGCCGGCGGCACGGTGGTGCACATCAATGCGGGCGTGGCCGGCCTGGCGAGCTGCCTGGTACTGGGTAAACGACTGGGCTACGGCAAGGAGGCCATGCCGCCGCATAATTTGACCCTGACCCTCATCGGCGCGTCGCTGCTGTGGGTGGGTTGGTTCGGCTTCAATGCAGGATCCGCCGTTGCCGCCGACGGCCGTGCGGGCATGGCAATGCTGGCCACCCAGATGGCGACCGCCGCGGCGGCGTTGGGGTGGATGTTGGCGGAGTGGGTGAGCAAGGGCAAGCCCAGCGTGCTCGGCATCGCTTCGGGCGCAGTGGCGGGGTTGGTGGCAATCACGCCGGCATCCGGCTTCGTGGCTCCGACAGCGGCGGTAGTCATCGGCCTGGTCGCGGGCGTGGTGTGCTACATCGCGGCCACATCCTTGAAGCATGCTTTCAAGTATGACGACTCGCTGGATGCATTCGGCGTGCACGGCGTGGGCGGCATGATCGGCGCCCTGCTGACGGGTGTGTTTGCGAGCAAGGAAATCAGCGGCATGGATGGATCGGTACTGGTCCAAGCCAAGGGTGTTGCGGTGACGGTGGTCTATGGCTTCGTCGTCAGCTACGTGATTCTGACCATCATCGACAAGACGATGGGTCTGCGCGTGACCGAGGAGCAGGAACGCGAAGGCTTGGACATTTCCCTGCACGGCGAAAGTCTCGAGTAGGAACCCGCGGGCATCGGGCCGGAGCCGATGGTGAGCTAGACTATAAGGCACTCGAAAGCGGAGTGCCCATGTCGTCGTATGGACTAATCACCTTCTGCGCGGTCTATTTCGCAGCCGTCGCAACCCCGGGGCCCGGAGTTGCCGCGGTGATCGCTCAAGGTCTGGCTCGGGGCGCCGCCGGCGCACCCGCTTTTATCGCCGGTTTCCTGGTCGGAGATCTCATCTGGTTTGCGGGCGCCGCGCTGGGCTTGAGTGCGCTGGCACAGACCGCTCACACCGCATTCCTGCTGCTCAAATATGCCGGAGCGGCTTATCTGCTCTTTCTCGCATACAAATTATGGTCGATGCCGGCGCGTCCGCTGTCGGCGACGGGCGATGGGGCGCTCAACAAGAAACCTTCGGAGCTGTTCCTGGGCAGCCTGACGCTCACCCTGGGCAACCCCAAGCCCATGATCTTCTTCGTCGCACTGCTGCCCACCGTGGTGCCGCTGGAGAGCTTGCGGCCGGGTGGCTACCTCGAAATTGCCCTCGCGATCGCGATCATCATGCCTTCCACCCTGGGCTGCTACGTGCTGGCGGCGTCCCGCGCGCGCGTCTGGTTTCGCACTCCGCGGGCGACCAAGGTCATCAATCGCGGCAGCGGCACGCTGATGGCCGCGGCGGCCGTCGCTGTGGCGGTGCGATAATGGGACAGCAGTGCGTGATTTCGTGATGTGGGTCGCACGCGAAAAGCGATTATGCCAGGTAGTCTCCCACGGCCCTCGCCGTCTTCCCACATGGAGAAACCCGAATGACCAATCCTCCGTCCAAGAGCGCGACTGACCGCGTCTCCGTCCTCGGACCCACCCTGTTTTTCAAAGGCGACTTGACCGCAGAGGAAGATCTTCTGATCCAGGGGCGAGTCGAAGGCTCCATCACCCACACGCAACGCCTGACCGTCGGACCTCAAGGCACGGTGAAGGCCAATATCCGCGCCCAGCTCATCGTCGTGGAAGGCACCGTCGACGGCGATCTGCAGGCCGATAAGGCGGTGTTCGTGAAGGAGACCGCCAAGATCGTCGGCAACATTTTCGCGCCCAGCGTGAGCATCCTGGAAGGTGCCTCGTTCAGCGGACGCATCGACATGGACGGCAAAAAGGGCGCGCAGGGAACCGTCAAGGATGCCGCCCAAGCCCGCCCGGCCCGGCCCGCGACGAGTGTGGCATGACCATGGCCTGGTTCAAAAAATCGGATGAGGGAGAGGAACAGATGACGAATGCCAACACGAGCAACCGCAGCGCGCCCGAGCCCACGATTGCCCGTCCCGAGCCGCGGACACCGACGCAGCGCGCCGCCGAGACCAAAGGCACCGAGCCCCGCCCCATCGAAGTCAGGGCACCGGAGGTGCGCGCACCTGAAGCCGCGCCGCGGGCGTCGGTGTTGGGTCCCACATTGCGTTTTAGGGGTGAACTGTCGGCACAGGAAGACCTGATCGTCCAGGGCAGCATCGAGGGATCCATTACGCATACGCAAAGCCTGACGATCGGCACGGACGGGTCGATGACGGGCAATATCCGGGCCCGCGTCATCGTTGTCGACGGCAAGGTGGACGGCGACTTGTACGCCACCGAATCGGTGACCATCCGCGCCACGGCGAAGGTCAAGGGTAATGTGTTCGCGCCCCGCGTCGCAATTCAAGACGGCGCACTTTTCCAGGGCCAGGTCGAGATGCAGCCGTCGGGTGCAGCCGTGCAGGAGCATAGCGCGCGGCTGCGGCAGGCTGCGCTCAACGCGCCTGCGTTGGAAGCGCCGGCGGTGGATCAAATGCTGAGCGGGACGTAGGACTCGGAGGGCGGCTACCGCACGAACAGCTCCGGATCGACCCAGACCTGGTTGAGCGACAGACCCCAATGCAGATGGGGTCCGGTGGCGCGGCCCGTCATGCCGACGGTGCCAATCCGCGTCCCGGCGGCAAGACGCTGCCCTGGTTTGACGTCGATTGCGGACAGATGACAGTACATGCTGACCAGGCCGCGTCCGTGATCGACGAAAACCGCGTTGCCGTTGAAAAAATAATCGCCGGTATCGACGACGGTGCCGGCGATCGGTACCAAGACCTGCGATCCGGCCGGGGCGGCGATGTCCATGCCGGAATGCGGGTTGCGCGATTCGCCGTTGAAAATGCGACGCATGCCGAATGATGAGCTTCGCGGTCCCGGCACCGGTTGCGGCAGCCGCAGGGATTCAGGCGGAGGCTCGGAAAACGAGCTCAACGCTCGCTCGATACGCGCGTGTTCGCGTCCCACCCTGGCAAGATCCGCCTTGGATAAGTTGACCTGGCGGGGCGGCACTTTGAGAGATTGACTCGCATATTGCTTGTAGCGCACGTCGAACCTGAGTTCCTTGCTGCCCTCGGCGGTGTGCACCGCGATTCGCTCGTCTCCGAGCGGCGCCGACAGGGGAATTCCGATCACGGCAACCCAGGCGGAGCCGTCCTGCACCACGAGCACCCGATGGCCTTCAGCTTCGACCTGCGGCGGCACCGAGCCCTGTGCGTCGAGCCGGACGACTTTGACGCCGCCCGGCACTGCATTCTCCTGGGGCAGATCAAAACTCGCCGCGGCCGCTTCGCGGCAGGTGAGCGCCGCCCCTCCGAACACCATCGCGAACACGAGCACGATTCGCGCCGCGCCGCTCAGGTTGAATCCTCCACCTTGGCGCGCAGTCGTCCATGGGCGAGGCGCGCCTCGACGATGGAACCCGGCTTGGCGTGGGCGGCGTCACGTAAGATCTCTCCCGCCTCCGTGCTCACGATGGCATAACCGCGGTCGAGCGTCGCGAGCGGACTGACCGCATTCAAAGTGCGCATCAACGGCTGCAACCGTTCGCGTGCGTGTCTGGCGATCTGCCGCCACGCTCGATCTGCGCGTATCCGCAAACCCTCCAACCGCAATTGCTGCCGGGCCACGCGAGCTGCGGGACTCACCAGCGCGGCCCGGCCTGTCAACCAGCTCAGGCGTTCGCGCGAGGCGCTGAGCCGGCGTCGTAGGGCCCGCGAGAGGCGTTGTTCGACCTCGTCCAAGCGCTGGGATTGCTGCGCCAACTTGGCGGAAGGACTCACCAGCGAGGCTCGTCCGATCAGCCAGCGCAGCCGTTTCGCGTGTTCATCGATCCGTCGCCGCAGCGAGCGGTGCAGGCGCACTTCCAGGCGAACGAAGGCGTCAAGCCATTCCACGGCATCGGGCACCGCCACCTCCGCCGCGGCGGATGGGGTGGGCGCACGCACGTCGGCCACGAAGTCGGCAATCGTGAAATCCACCTCATGCCCGATGCCCGTGATGATGGGTATGGGCGAAGCGACGATGGCGCGCGCCAAACCTTCGTCGTTGAATGCCCAGAGATCCTCCAGAGACCCGCCGCCGCGAGCCAGGATCAGAACGTCGCACTCCGCGCGGCGGCCCGCCAGCCGAAGTGCGGCGATGATGTCGGCCGCGGCCTGTGCGCCTTGGACTGGAACCGGATAGATGAGTACATTGACGGCCGGGAAGCGCCGCGCCAGCACGTGAAGAATGTCCCGTATCGCGGCGCCGGTGGGCGAGGTGACGACGCCGATGCGGCGGGGAAGGCCGGGCACCGGGCGCTTTCGGACGGTGGCGAACAATCCCTCGCGCTCGAGTTTCGCGCTCAATTCCTCGAACTGGCGTTTCAGCGCACCGAGTCCGGCATCCTCCATGTGATCGACGATGAGTTGGTATTCGCCGCGCGGCTCGTACAGCCCGATCCGGGCCCGCACCAGCACCTTTTGGCCGTCCTTCGCAGTAAACGGGCACAGCATATTCCGCTGCCGGAACATGGCGCAGCGTACCTGGGCGCCTGCATCCTTCAAGCCGAAGTACCAATGCCCGGAACTCGGTCGGGCGAAGTTCGAGATCTCCGCTTCCAGCCATAAGGTTCCAAAACCGCGCTCCAGCAGCACACGAACCTCGCGATTGAGGCGCGAAACCGTGTAAACATCGCGGTCAGCGCCCATCTTACGGCCAGGGCGCTCGGCCGGGCCGCCGCGCTCGACGGGGTGGCCGTCCGTCGGGCCACGATTGGTGGGGCCACCATTGGCTGTGTCCATCTGTTCATGATACTGCGGTTTACCGGGGAGTACGCGCAAGGTACAATGCGCCGCCTCTTAGACGAACCTGTGAACGCGAACCTATGCGGATTCTGGAAGAGGCACTCACCTTCGACGATGTTTTGCTGGTCCCGGCATATTCGGAAGTGCTGCCGCGCGAAGTCTCGCTGGCAAGCCGATTGACCCGCGACATCAGCGTCAACCTCCCGGTGGTCTCCGCCGCGATGGACACCGTCACCGAAGCCCGTCTCGCCATCACCATCGCGCAAGAGGGCGGCATCGGCATCATCCATAAGAATATGTCGATCGAGAATCAGGCCAGGCAGGTCGACCGCGTCAAAAAATTTGAAAGCGGAGTCATCAGCGATCCGATCACCGTCAAACCGGACATGACCATCCGGCAGGTCATCGAGTTGACGCGCGCCAAGAATATTTCGGGAGTGCCGGTGGTGGTCGGAGCCAAAGTGGTCGGCATCGTCACGCATCGCGATCTGCGATTCGAGACCAAATTGGACGCGCCGGTGTCGTCGGTGATGACGCCCAAGGAACGGCTCATCACCGTCCGTGAGAATGCGCCGAAGGACGAAGTGCTGGCGCTGCTTCACAAGCATCGCATCGAGAAGGTTCTCGTGGTAGGCGACGATCACGTGTTGAAGGGCATGATCACCGTCAAGGATTTCCAGAAGGCGACCGAGTTTCCCAATGCGTGCAAGGACGACGTCGGAAGCTTGCGGGTGGGCGCGGCGGTGGGCACGGCGCCGGATACGCTGGATCGCGTCGCGGCGCTTCGCGAAGCGGGCGTCGACGTGGTGGTGGTCGACACCTCGCATGGGCATTCCTTGGGGGTGCTGCAAACAGTCGCCAAGATCAAGAAGAAGTTTCCCGATCTCCAGATCATCGGCGGCAACATCGTCACGGCGGAAGCGGCACTGGATCTCGTGAAGTACGGTGCGGACGCCGTCAAGGTGGGCATCGGTCCCGGTTCCATTTGCACGACACGAGTCGTCGCGGGTGTCGGAGTGCCGCAGATCAGCGCGATTTCCCGGGTTGCAAAGGCGCTCGAGGGCACCGGCGTCCCGGTCATCGGCGATGGCGGCATCCGCTATTCGGGCGACATCGCCAAGGCACTGGCCGCCGGCGCGCATTGCGTGATGATCGGTGGGATGTTTGCAGGCACGGAGGAGTCGCCGGGCGAGGTTGAGCTGTACCAAGGGGGTTCCTACAAAGCGTATCGCGGCATGGGTTCCTTGGGCGCGATGGCGCAGGCACACGGATCCAGCGACCGGTACTTTCAGGACACGACCACCGAGCTGGAAAAACTCGTGCCGGAAGGCATCGAGGGCCGTGTCGCGTACAAAGGCAGCCTGGTGGCTATATTGCATCAGCTGTCGGGGGGGCTGCGTGCGGCCATGGGCTACACGGGCAGCAGCAGCATCGAAGAGATGCGAACTCGCCCGCAATTCGTGCGAATCACCAGCGCCGGCGTGCGCGAAAGTCATGTGCACGATGTGACCATCACCAAAGAAGCTCCGAACTACCGGATCGGTTGATGCCCGATATTCATGACGATCGCATTCTGATCCTCGATTTCGGCGCCCAGTACACCCAATTGATCGCTCGCCGCGTGCGTGAACTCGGCGTGTACTCCGAGATCTACGCCTGCGACGTCGATCCTCAGGAGATCAAACACTTCGCGCCGAGAGCCGTGATCCTCTCGGGCGGCCCCGAGTCCGTTTACGACGTCAAGGGTCCCGAGGCGCCCAAGGAAGTATTCGACATGGGCGTGCCGGTGCTCGGCATTTGCTATGGCATGCAGACCATGGCCGCGCAACTGGGCGGCCAGGTCGAGTCGTCCAGTCACCGCGAATTCGGCGCCGCGCAGATCCGACCCACGAGCGCCTCTCGATTGCTCGATGGCCTGGAAGACAACCGCGATCCCGCAGGCCGCCGTGTGCTCGACGTGTGGATGAGCCACGGCGATCGCGTCGTCGCCCTGCCACCCGGCTTCACGGTCATCGCGGCGAGCGACAATGCGCCGTTCGCCGCCATGGCCGATGAGGAGCGCCGGCTCTATGGGCTGCAGTTTCATCCCGAGGTTACGCACAGCCTGCAAGGCGGTGAAATCCTGCGGCGCTTCGTGCGCGAGATCGCCGGATGCGCTGCGACCTGGGCGACGCGCAATATCATCGAGGACAGCGTGGCGCGGGTCCGCGCCCAGGTGGGAACGGACAAGGTGCTCCTGGGACTGTCCGGCGGAGTGGATTCATCGGTTCTGGCCGCGCTCCTGCACAAAGCGGTCGGCGCTCAGCTCACCTGCGTGTTCGTGGACCACGGATTGCTCCGCCTTGCCGAGGGCGATCAGGTGATGGCCACCTTCGCGCAGCACATGGGCGTGCGCGTGATACGCGTCGACGCGGAACAGCGCTTCCTGACGGCGTTGGCGGGCGAGGCGGATCCGGAAAAAAAGCGCAAGATCATCGGCCGCGTTTTCATCGAGGTGTTCGATGAGGAGGCGGCGAAGCTGGAGGACGTGAAGTGGCTTGCGCAGGGCACGATTTACCCGGACGTCATCGAGTCGGCCGGCGCGAAGACCGGCAAAGCGCACGTGATCAAGTCGCACCACAATGTCGGCGGCTTGCCGTTGCACATGAAATTGAAGCTTTTGGAGCCGCTGCGCGAATTGTTCAAGGACGAGGTGCGCAAGCTGGGCCTGGCGCTCGATTTGCCGGGCGACATGGTGCATCGCCATCCCTTTCCGGGACCCGGACTCGGCGTGCGCATCCTGGGAGAAATCCACAAGGCCCACGCCGATCTGCTGCGCCGCGCCGATGCGATATTCATCGAAGAGTTGCGGCGCCATGATCTCTATGACAAGGTGAGCCAGGCGTTCGCCGTGTTCCTGCCGGTGCGGTCGGTCGGCGTGATGGGAGACGGACGGCGATATGACTATGTGATCGCGCTGCGCGCGGTGGAAACCATTGATTTCATGACGGCGCGATGGGCGCGCCTACCGTACGAGTTCCTGGACAAGGTCGCGCATCGCATCATCAACGAAGTGACGGGAATATCGCGGGTGGTGTACGACATTTCGGGGAAGCCGCCGGCGACCATCGAGTGGGAGTGACCGGACCAGGGCGCTTGCCTAGCTTGTCACCTATTTCAAACGTTGAGAATAGTGAAAATGGGGGCAAACCGGCGAAAACCCCGCTCCAAAATTTAGAGGTCAATTTCGAGACCCGGGTGCCCGAAGTGTGGCCGATAGTAGTATGTGGTAGCTTCATCTGATGAATAAGACCATCACACGGTTCAACAGCCTGAAGGCGATGAAGTCTGACGAATATCGCGCCTGGCAGCGCTTGCCAGGATGCGAACGCATTCGCGCCGTCATGGACCTCAACCTTGACCTGTATGCGATGAAGAGGCAGGCCGCGGATGCACCAAGACTTCAAAGAACTGTTGTCAGCCTTCAACGCCGGGCAGGTTAGATACCTGATTGTTGGTGGATACGCGGTTTCGTATCATGCCCAGCCGCGTGCTACCAAAGATCTGGACATTTTGATTGGCGCCGATGCGGAAAACAGCCAAGCCGTATATGCCGCGCTCGCAAAGTTTGGAGCACCAATCGAAGGCTTGAGCGCCAAGGACTTCGCAGAGCCCGATAACTTCTTTCGCATGGGTACACCGCCAGTAATGGTAGACATCATGCCGAAAATCACCGGCGTTGAATTCGAGGAGGCATGGAGCCGGCGAGTTGATGTACAAATAGACGATGATTTATCCGTACCCTTTATCTCGCGACAGGATTTGTTGATTGCAAAGCTTGCGGCTGGCCGCGCCCAGGACTTGATCGATGTCGATGCTTTACGCGAAAGCAGCCAGAAACAGGAGATCGACCGGCAGCAAAGTCCCTCTGCTCCCGGCGAGAACGCTCAAAATGAACTTGAGCAAACCAGGAAAGAAGGGCGCGAGGACTGGTTGAAGCAGCGACAGCAGAAGGGTTCGGCAGAGACCCTTGAGGAATTGCGAGCGCAAGGCCGTAAAGACTGGCTGAAATTACGGGAACAACAAACGCCAGAAAAGTCCCCGGATTCTGCTGATCGCTCCGCGGAGAAGGACCAGGATGCCAAGCCGGATCATTTGTCTGGGCGCCTGGATAAAGGACTCGACGACGATATGTAATCGCCGCTGGGTGGAATTTGCCTTCGAATGGACTCCAAGGCACTTTGGGCCCTTCGTTATCTATCGCCACCTATCGCCCTCAAGCGAGATTTTTCGACGGTGTATCGGTGTATCTGACGGTAAATCCGCGATGGCCTGAAAAAAATCCTAGTTGTTTCCATCAGTTACAGGTGTTACAGGTGCCGGAGACAATTGAGTGGGAGTGACCAAGGCGCTTTCCTAATTTGGCACGATTAGGCGCGGCAGTGAACCCCGAGATTGGGGGCAAAAGTGGCAGAAACTTGCCTCCCGGCGCGCCGTGGCGGAATGCTAGTGTCCCCGGTTCCTAGGCTCTCATTTGCAATCCCAATACAGAATTCTGTATGATGGATACATGAAGACAACGCTCGACATCAACGACCAGTTGCTTGCCGATGCCAAGGCGCTGGCCGCGCAGCAGCGCACCAGCCTGACCCGTGTGATCGAGGAGGGGCTCCAGCTCCGACTTCGAAGCCATGCGGCGCCCCAACGCGGCAAGCTGCGCCTTCCCGTATTTAAGGGACGCGGCGGATTGGCGGCTGGCGTCGATCCGCTGAGTAACAAGGCAATGTTGGCAGCATTGGGCGATGACGCCTGACGTCAATGTCCTCGTTGCCGCTTCGCGCAGCGACCATCCGCACCATCGTATCGCTCGCAGCTGGCTTGAAGACGCCGCCTCAGCTGCCGCTTCGGGGGGCACGCTAATTCTTATGCCAATGGTGCTGGCCAGCTTCCTGCGGCTAGTAAGCAGTCCCAAGATTTTCCAGGACCCAACGCCGGTCGACGACGCCCTTGCGTTTGTCGATGCGCTGCTTGCCGCTCAAGGTGTCCACCTTGCGTCGCTGGGCCCTGAGTGGCCGCGCCTGCGGCAACTTTGCATCGAGAAGCAGCTCAAGGGAAATGCCGTGCCGGATGCATGGCTTGCCGCTGCGACGATCCACCTCGGTGAGCGCTTGGTCAGTTTTGATCGTGACTTCAGGAAGTTGATTGGAAGGTCGCAGTTTACGTTGCTCGAAGCGGATGTCGATTGATTGCGCTCGTGCGCAACGATGACGGTCACCGATGCGCCTCAGCGAATCGGTCATTTGGCGCACTGGGCAAGGGACGAAGGCCGCAATCGCACTTGTTGGATTGCTATGCGGCGGGGCGGCCGTGTATTTGGGTGCTACGGTGTACAAGTCGTTCCCGGACTCGATCGCTGTGGTGATTGCGCAGCTGGGTGGCGCACTGGTTTGGCTCGGAGCCATGTTTTTTGCATGCAGATCGATTGGCTGCCCTGGCTGCAAGACTCGCTGGATCTGGGACTCGATGTCTAAAGGACTGGCAAGCCGTTGGATGTTCTCATTGCTGGATTCCAAGACCTGCCCTAAATGCGGCCACCCGGACGATGTCGCGGCAAGTGGATGCCCAGCTCCGCCAAGAGGTTCGTAATGCGTGATTGGCGCGTTGCTGCACGCAAATTGTTGGCGCCACACAGGCGACCAATCTCGGCGATCGTGTCCTCCTGGCCATTCTGGCGTTCGTGGCGAATGAGATCTTTGAGTGGGGTCTCCTTGGCCTCTATGGGCGAAAATCCGAGGCGGTGGCGCTGCTGATCGGGCTATTGGCTTATGTCTTCGTCTTGCCAACCTAGGATGAAATCAGAGGAATTCAGGACAAGGATCCTTCTGGCAGCGATCGTCCTCGATAAACGCCCGCGAGGGTTTCGGCATCTATCGCCGTCTATGGTCCCCAAGCGGAGTCATTTGGCGGTAGATCTGACCGTAAGTTCGTTGTCCGCTTAAGAAAAATACTAACAGTTTCAGTCTCTTATAAGTGCAGGTGACAATTGAGTGGGAGTGACCAGGGCGCTACCCCGTTGTGGCACGGCCCGAAGCGGCAGTGAACCCTGAGTTTGTGGGCAAAACTGGCAAAAACTCGCTGGTCGCAGATGAGGCTGGACGCCAACGCCCGCAAATCGGCGCGGCCGATTCAGCGGATTTCGCAAGTACTCAGTCAGGCGAAACAAGAAGTGGCGGCGCCGTCAGGCGCATGATTGTTGTGGACCTATGTGCCATGTTTCAGGGCTGGCCGGTTTCGGACCTGATAACCGAGCCATACGACCCCGTTCTCGAGTTGCTCGGTTCGCTCAAGTTCAATGTCGCGGATGACGGCTGCTCGGCCGCCGTCGCTCGGGCCGGAGTCGAAAACTCCGGGAGCGCCCTGAGAGCCATCGACAACCGGGCACACGAGTATGCTGATCTGATCGATCAGGCCGGCCCGGAGGAACGCGCCGTTCACGCCTCCGCCGCCTTCGAGCAGGAGTCGCTTGATCCCCAATGCACCGTTGAGGATCTCGAGGGCCAAGGCAAGGTCGAGTTCTGCTTTCCCGGCGAAAATGTAGGAGACGCCGTCAGCCCGGAGGGCGGCCAGGTGCGCATCGGAAACGTGGTCGCACAGCACAACAACAAGCGGGTCGCCACCGATATCGGAGCGCCCCCAGGCAATCCGACCGTCCTTGTCTAGAACGATGGCGAAGGCCTCAGCATCCCGTGTGGCAAACCAGGCTACGCGCGGGAAGGTCTGGTCTGATGTTTCGGGATAGCGATCCATTTTGACGTAATCCTGTCCCGTGACTCGGCCGATCAGCCAGGCGTCTGCGTCAAACGTGGCGTGGAGACGCTCATAGGACGGACCGGGATCGTGCCCTTCAGGGCGCCAGCGACTGGTGACGATTCGGCCGTCGATGCTGGAGGCCATGTGGCAGATAACGTAGGGCTTCATCCTCGATGTTCCGCTGAGATGACTGCTTCCTCGAAGACACGGCGCGCGATGGGGAGCACCGTATTGGCCGTGGGCCAGCCGGAATAGAACGCCAGGTGGGTGATCAATTCTATGAGTTCGGCGCGGCTGACGCCGTTCTCCAGCGCCTTCTTCAGGTGGAAGGGCAACTCGTTCACGCGATAGAGAGCAACGAGGCTTGCCACTGTGATCAGGCTTCGATCACGGGGTGACAGCTCTGGTCGCTTCCAAACATCACCGAAAAGGACATCGTCGGTGTAGGTCGCCAGCGCAGGTGCGATGTCGCCAAACGCCTGGCGGGCGGGTGAGGGTTGCTCAGACATGGGAGCCTCCTTTCGGTCCCGCAAGATATTCACCATCAGTCACCTTCTCCATCCAGACGACCGCGACGCCATCCAGGGCCTCCTGGATTGCGACGTGGGTCATAGCCGTGGTTGGCGTTGCCCCGTGCCAATGTTTGTGCCCCGGGGGACACCAAATGACATCGCCCGCCCTGATCTCGACTATCGGTTCGCCCTCGCACTGGGTCCAGCCACAGCCGGATGTCACCACTAAGATCTGACCTAAGGGGTGAGTGTGCCAGGCACTTCGGGCGCCGGGCTCGAAGGTGACGCTCGCGCAGGCGACTCGTGCGGGGGCGGCTGCGCTGTGGAGCGGATCGATCCGCACCACGCCAGTGAAATACTGCTCCGGGCCTCGCTGGGATGGCACGGACCCTGCACGCTTGAGTTCCATTGTATTACTCCTCCAATCCATCGAAATTGAGAATGATCCGTCCACGCAGGCCGCCTTTGGCGAGTTCCCGGTGGGCCGCCGCGGCATCCGCAGCTGGAAATATGGCGGCGACCCGCATAGAAAGAAGTCCGTCGGAGACCTGCTGGCCCAGGCGAGCGATCGCGGTATGGTCTGTAACGCGATCGCGCACGTTGACGAACACCGCTTGGATGCCGCGTTCGAAGCCGTCGTTCTTCCAAGAACGCAAGCTGATGACCGTGCCGCCGTCACGGACAGCCGGAACAATCTGCTCGCGCAGGCCTGCGGCGTCCACGACGCAATCGACACCTGCCGCGAAGGACCGCCGTACCCACCTGACAACATCGTCCCCGCGTGCGATGAACTCCGTCGCACCAACAGCTCGCAGAAAGACCTCGTCCTTCAGCTCGGCTACCCGACCGTTGAATGCAATGCATGCTCGGAGATCGGCGCGCGATTGGTGTGTAACACGGAAAAGTGCATTCCGTCGGTGTGCTGGCCGGATTACGGTCGAACCATGACCTTGAGCGATTTACGATCATTCATGTCGCGGTAGCCGCCCGGCACTCCGTCGAGGTTGACGGTATGATCGAAGACGCGACCGGGATGGATTCGCCCCTCCAAAATGTCGGGAAGGAGCTCCCGGATGTAGGCCCGCACAGGAGCGGGACCGCCCCCGACCGATACGTTGTGATAGAAGGCGGTCTGCGAGCCAGGCATGGCGACATCCTGCGGCACGCCAACACGGCCAACGGCTCCGCCAGGGCGCGTGATCGCGATCGCCGTCTCCATGGACTGACCGAGGCCGACACACTCCAGCACCGCGTGGGCACCGTACCCAGCGGTAAGCTCTCGCACGCGCTCGATTGCCTCGGCACCACGGTCGCTCACCACATCGGTGGCACCAAACTCGCGACCCAGCGCGATGCGGTCCGGATGGCGACCGAGGAGAATGATCCGTTCTGCACCCAAGCGCTTCGCCGCAATGACGCCACAGAGACCCACGGCGCCGTCACCCACGACGGCCACAGTCTTCCCGGGGCTGACCTTGGCGACCACAGCTGCGTGGTGGCCCGTCCCCATGACGTCGGCGAGGGTCAGCAGAGACGGCATGAGGGCATCGTCTTTACCGACCTCGAGCGCGAACAGCGTCCCATCGGCATAGGGGATGCGAATGGCTTCGGCCTGTGCACCATCATTCCCTTTATTGCCAAAGAACCCAACGTGGACGCACGCGGTTGGCAGACCTTCGTGGCAAAAGACGCACGTGCCATCTGAGATTGCGAACGGCATGACAACCACGTCGCCGCGCTTCACGGTGCGCACGTCGGTGCCAGTAGCTTCAACCACACCGATCGCCTCGTGCCCCATGCGCTGACCTTGAGCGGACGGCTGCATCGATTGATACGGCCACAGGTCGCTGCCACAGATACACGCCCGGGTGACGCGGATCACGGCATCGGTGGGCAGCACGATGGTGGCGTCCGGAACGTTGTCGATCCGGACATCGCCGGCGGCATGCATGACGGTTGCGCGCATAATATTCTCCTCGGTGTTATCTGGTGGCTCGCGAGGGCGCTAACCTCCCGCGAAATTGATTCATGAGCTCGATGATCACCTTCAAGCTGCCTGGCACATTGAGCGCCTCTACGCCGGTGCCGAGCTTGCCGATGATGATGACGCCCGGGTCGGGAATGATCTCGCCGTCGTGGTCATAGTAGATGGCGATATTGGGCCCTGGTGGCCAATAGGCAATATCCCCGACAGCGTATGTGTGTGTGCTTGCCATCGGTCGAGATCGGCCGCGGCAGAGGAGCAAACTTCTCTCGCCGATAGAGATCGTTCATCGTCAGTGTCAGTGGCAGCATCGATATGAAATCTCGCGCGGTCGGGCCGTCTTTCAGCTTCGCGGTGATCGTTGTGTCGCCGACCCTCAAACGGATGTTCCTGTGTTCCGCTTTTTTGTGAGAGGCTGCCATCATTGCACCGTCATCCCGCCGTCAACGGTCAGCGCATGTCCGACGATATAGCTGGCTGCCGGACTGCAAAGCCACAGTACGGTCGAGGCGATCTCCTCGGGCCTGCCTGCTCGGCCGATGGGGACGTGCTTCGCGATTTCGGCATAAGCCTGCTCGTCTCCGTTGACGACGTCACGAGCGACCTGTGTGTCAATTAGGCCGGGGTTGACCGCATTGACCCGGATGCCGCGCTTGATGTATTCGAGCGCCGCGGTCCGCGTCAGGCCGACGACTCCGTGCTTGGAGGCGATGTAGGAGGCAATTCCGGGGTTGCCCGTCAAAGCGCCCACTGAGGCGTTGTTGACGATCGCGCCGCTGCCTTGTCGCTCCATCACGCGCAATTCGTGCTGCATGCAACTCCACACGCCGCGCAAATTGACTCCGATGACGCGATCCCAATCGTCCCGGGAGCTTTCGGCGATCGGGGCGATATGAGCCATGACCCCGGCATTGTTGAACGCAGCGTCGAGTCGGCCGAATTCGGAAACAGTGCGACGCACCATTTCAGCCACCTGGGCATCGTCGCTCACGTCACAGGGAATGGCGAGAGCCTTATAACCGGCAGTGGTCAGCTTTTGAGCCGCATCAGTCACTGCATTCCCGTTGAAATCCGCGAGAATGACGGCGGCGCCTGCTTCCGCGAATGCCTGCGCAGTCGCAAGTCCCATTCCGGCGGCGGCCCCGGTGATGAGTGCCACTTTGCCGTTGAAATCCAATGGGTTGTTGATCATGTGAGTCCTCTGGTCGTACATCGATCCAGATTTGGTTCCCGATGACCGCACTGTACGGCCTGTGCACTCCGATGATTAGCGGTCAGAATGCGCATGTACTCGTGAGAGGAATTCAGTAATGCCACGCGAAAACTTCAATGACCTGCAGGCCTTTCTCATGGTCGCTCGGAGTCGAAGCTTCACCAAGGCCGCCGCGCAACTGGGAGTCTCGCCATCTGCGTTGAGTCACTCGATGCGCGGACTCGAGGAACGGCTAGGGATTCGATTGCTGACGCGTACGACGCGGAGCGTCTCACCGACCGAAGCGGGCGAGCGGCTTCTACGCACGGTGGGACCACGCTTCGAGGAAGTCGAGACGGAGCTAGCAGCGCTGAACGCACTTCGCCAAAAGCCGGCCGGCACCATTCGGATCACGGCCGGTGATTATCCCGCCGTGACGCTTATCTGGCCAAAGCTTTCGAAAGCTCTTGCGAGGTATCCCGATGTAAAGGTCGAGATCAATATG
This sequence comes from uncultured Gammaproteobacteria bacterium, assembly GCA_963799885.1. Classification (GTDB taxonomy): domain Bacteria; phylum Pseudomonadota; class Gammaproteobacteria; order Steroidobacterales; family Steroidobacteraceae; genus Bog-1198. The sequence goes on from CAWCYX010000018.1 coordinate 404,163, forward strand.
GAGGGCGGGCTCATTGATATTGCCGCTCAGCGCTTCGACGCCGGCGTTCGCCTGGGCGAACAGGTCGCCAAGGATATGGTGTCCGTGCGGATTGGCCCCGATGTTCGCTTTGCCGTGGTCGGAACGAAGGCTTATTTCGCCAAGCATCCCGCTCCAAAGTCTCCGCAGGACCTCATTGCACATTCCTGTATCAACTTGCGCCTGCCGACACACGGGGGCTTGTGGGCCTGGGAATTTGAGCGGAATGGTCGTGAGCTGAAAGTCCGTGTCGACGGACAACTAATCTTCAACAATATCTTTCAGGTTCGAGACGCGGCATTAGACGGTTTTGGACTTGCCTCTATCCCGGAGGACCTTGCGCGGGCCCACCTTTCTAGAGGGAAACTTGTGTGGGTCCTTCAGGAATGGTCGCCACGATGGGCCGGATATCACCTCTACTATCCCAGCCGTCGTCAGTCGTCACCCGCGTTCGGATTGGTCGTCGATGCTTTGCGCTATCGCGAACAGTAGCGCCAGCGGGGTTACGCTTATGCCGCACGACCGC
>CAWCYX010000019.1:0-325865 GCA_963799885.1 uncultured Gammaproteobacteria bacterium
GATTTCGCGTAATGGACCCACCCGATTTCCTCTGATTGGACCCACCTTGGATGGGTTACCGGCGGAGCCGCAGGCGAGGAGTTTTACGCGTCCTTTTTGCGCGAAGCAAGTTTCTTGGCTTTGACGCCGCGATAACTCTCGCCGGTGACCTCGATTGTAAGCGCTGAGTGGCGTAGGCGATCATAGATGGCGTCGCCGATTACTGTGTCCGCGATCACCTCGCTCCAATGGTCCAGGGGTAGTTGGGACGTGAAGGCGACGGATTTATTGCTCGATCGCTCCTCCAAGATCTCGCACAGATCCTGCGCCTCGGTGGCAGTTAGTTTCCGACTGCCCATTTCGTCAAAAATGATGAGATCGAACTTCGCCAACTTGTCGCGATAGCGAAGATAATTACCGCTTGAGCGCGCGAGATTCAGATGCTCGAGCCACTTGGTGATGCTGGTGAACATGACGGACTTGCCGCTGGCACAGGCGTGAAGTCCGGCGGCCTGCGCAACGAACGATTTGCCGACACCCGTTGGTCCGACAAGCATCAGTGGCCGCGCATCGTCCAGCCAGGCGAGGCTTTGGATTTCTTTGATCTGTGGTCGGCTGATCGAACGCTTCGCGGTGAAGTCGAAGTCCTCGAAGGCTGGGCGGTCGCGGAACTTGGCGGTTTTGATTCGGTTCGCGGTCTTGCGCTTTTGACGGTAATCGACTTCCGCCTGCACCAGCTGATTGAGCAGCTCGCTGCCACTCAACTGACTGTGGGTTGCCTCGGCGAGCGCGTTTTCCAATATGCCGAGCATGCCGAACAGTTTCATGTCGGCCAACTGATTTTTCACGATAGCGATACTCATAGAGGTAGATTCTCCTGGGCTGCAGTGGAAGGGAAGGAAGGTTCGTCAGCGGCCTGCAGCGCCGCGCCGCCAACGTACCGGAGCATGGGGTTGCCGGGCTTGCGCACGATGTCGCGCTCGGCCTGGGGATTCATCGATTGTTTACGCGCCTGATCGAGCAGATCCTTGAAGTAAGGCACACGGATTCGGTTGTAGCGACGCATCGTGGCGATCGCCGCAGCGATACGAACGCTGGCGAGGTCGTGACCAATGAGTTTGATCTCCTTGGTGCACGCGGACACCAGGCCCATCGCGCGGCGGATATGGGCGAAGACGTCCTCGTTGAACAACTCGATGAACAGAGTGTTCAGATCGGCGTGGATAAAGCGCGACTGCGACAACAACCGCTGCGGCGTCGCCTCGTAGTAGGCATCGGAGTTCGGCGGGAAGTGCTCCTTGATCTTGATCCGCTGGCCGCTTTCATGCGACAGCGTGGATGGACCGCGAGCCGATCCAAGTTCAGAAAGATCTCCACCTGGTTCTCGGTGAGCTTGATTCGTAGGGTTTTATGACGATGGATGTGCGGTGCGCTGTAGTAATCGCCCTCCACGGCGACGAAGCAATCGGGATGTAGTTTGGCATCTTTCCACTCACCCCCGTCGTACTCCGCGGTGGGCAGCGCCTTGAGGGCGACTTTCTCGATCATTTCGAAGCGTTCGCGGCGCGAGACGCCAAAGCGACGATGCCGCTGGTCATTGATCCGCTCGACGCATACCATGAGCGCTCGATTGATCTCGGCGATGGAGGTAAATCGTGAGTGACGAAAGCGGAAGCGAAAATAGCGACAGAGGATCTTCACCAGGCCCTCGACGATCGCTTTATCCTTCGGCTTGCGGACACGAGCCGGGACGATGGCGGTTGAGAAGTGCGCGGCCATGTGCGCGTAGTCTTCGTTCAGGTCGGGATCGTACAGGTGACACTTGACGACACCTTGGCGCAAACAATCGGGCACCGTGACGTGCGGCACGCCGCCGTAATAGGTATACATGCGTCGATGGCTGGCGATCCAGTTGCGACTTTTCATGTCCTGCGCCGCCCAGGCAAACAGCAGTTGGCTGAAGCCGAGGCCCGACACGAACACATAGGCTTTGTGGATCTCGCCGGTCTTGATCTCGTACCACTCGATCGGATCGCCGGCGTAGTCCACTTCGACGCGCTCTCCGGCCTCGAACGTTCGCGCGGTGATGCTCGCCTCGCGGTACTGCGGGAACTTTCGATAGAACCGCTTCCAGAAGTTCGAGTACGTCGTCAGGGAGTGCGCCTTCTCTTCCCAGATGAACTTCAGCGGATGACCGAGCCCCAGATCGTGGATGATCAGCGGCCACTCGAGCTGCGACATCCACAACGGATCGGCGGCGAGCGCGGTCTCGTGCGTCGCTCGCACGCCGTCGCGGATCTCGCGCACTAAGCGGCGTGAACAACTCAGGGCGCTCGCGATTTCGCGGATGCTGCGACCATCGGCCAGCCGTCGTTTGATTTCTTCATGTCTCTGCACCGTCAATTCCCTCCGCGCCATCCAACTCTCCCGTGCAAAAAAATGCACGACGATAGCTGGATTGCTGTGTGAGCGGGACCGAAGCCCTGCGATTGAGTTTGATTGCGGAACAATCGACCGCCGTAGAAGGCGCTGGCGCCACGATCGGGCACCGGGTGAACTCAGGGGCTACCCCCGAAATTGCATCGCCTCTTGACATCGCCGTTCCGCTCCTGAAACCGCGGCAGCGTGCAAAAACGCACGCCGTCGGGCTCGAAAAGCGGCTCCGGCCGGTGGTCCCATTCCGAGGAAATCGGGTGGTCCCATTCCCAGGAAATCGGGTGGTCCCATTCCTAGGAAATCAGGTGGTCCCATTCCGGGGAAATCCTGCAAACACGCTCAACAACGTCGCAGCCATTCACCTCGAGACGAAACACTACTCCGACGCGCAAACCGAACTTGAGCAAGCCTTGTCTATAAATCGCGTGCGCTGGAATTCCAATCCCGATATGGCCGGCGATGATCTTGCTCGCAGCTTACTGATGGATTCTCACCTAAGAGAGCTCGCCGGCCAGCCGTCCGCCACGTTGTGCCCTTTGCTTCGCGAAGCGGAGTCCGCCGCGTATAGCCAGACATTGAAGAATGCAGCGGCCCAGGAATTTGCCGCAACCTGTAGCACACACTGAGCCCCGCCGTGGAATTGGCGTACTGAAGTCGATGGCGAAGAATCAATTCAATCGATCCAACGGATAATATGCCGAGTTTCCTATACGTCTCGCTCGCACTGGCGGCCGTTTCTCAAGCTCATCCGGCCGTCATCCAGCAAACTAGCGGCTGGTGTAGTCCCGCGATTGCCAACGTAGTGGGCAATGTGACTGTAAACTGCATCGGCGTGGATCCCAGGGCGCTCAAGCGCTTGAACGAGGAACTCAGCGGGAGGCATCTGCAGCTCGCGGACAAAATCCACGAGGCCGACAAATGGGCTACTCGGTATAAGGAGCTTGAGTCCCAATTCAGCGCGGGGAACGACGACAGTGCTCTCGCAAGGCGTGCCGAGGATCTTCTCCACGCGGGTGACTTGGACCAAGCCGGGGCGATCCTCGATCAGATTCTCGCCAAGCAAGAGCCCAAGGTCGATCGCTTTGCAGCTAACCACTACAGGCGCGCCCTGGTGTTTGAACTGCAGTTTCGCCCTCTGGACGCTCTTCCTCATTTCGAGAAGGCCTACCAATACCGCCCGGACGAAGTGTCATACGGCCTGCACTATGCCTCCGCTTTGGCTGCGGAACATGATTTCAAACGCGCCGAGCCTGTATTTCTGGCGATCCTTGCGAGAATTGTCGAACTGGCGAAGGTCAATTCCGAGTATCTGCCGGTGTTTGCCGGAACCCTGAATGATCTCGCGAATCTCTACCGGGACACTCAGCGGCTAAAAGACGCGGAAACGCTGTACCTGCAAGCGTTGGACGTCCGGCGCGAACTGGCTAGGGCCGACCCCGTCTTTCGAGTAGATCTTGCTCAGTCGCTCGACACCCTCGCGAGTCTCTACAGAGACACCCAACGGTTGGCGGCTGCGGAAGCCGCGTATTCGGAAGCGCTCAACATCTGGCGTGACCTGGCGAAAGCCAATTCGGCCTACGCACTGGGTTTGGGCGACACCCTCAACAACAAAGCAATACTCTACAAGCGTAGCGGTCGGCTCAATGAAGCCGAGAGTGCCTATAAGGAAGCGCTGGAAACCTTTCGCCAATTGGCAAAAGCCAATCCAATCGCCTACCGCTTCCAGGTTTCAGTAGCCCTGAACAATCTGGGCAATTTGTATCGCGCTGAGCAGTCAAATCAACAGGCGGAGCCCGCACTGATGGAAGCGCTAGAGATCCGCCGCCAAATGGCGCAAGAGGATCCCGCCGCCTATCAGCCCTACGTCGCCGGAACCCTCAACAATATCGCCAACCTTTACCTGACCACCAAGCGACCAAAGGAAGCGCAGGCGTCCTACCAGGAATCCCTCGATCTGTATCGCCAACTGGCGAAGGACAACGCGGCTGGTTTCACCCCCTACGTCGCCAATACACTGAGCAACATCGCCGCCCTTCATTCGAACCTTGGCAATTCCGAGCAGGCGCGACGCGAAATCGAGGAGGCGGTCGCTATCCGGAGAGATCTATGGAAGGCAAATCCGGAAGCGATGGGTGATGAATTCGCCAAGAGCCTATATATCTTGTCCCAGGTGCTCACCTCCACGCACGAGTCAACCTCCTCGATTTGTCCTTTGCTCCGTGAAGCCTCTTCTGTCGCGTATGATCCCGACTTAAAAGAATTGGCGGGCAATGCAAGGCTCGCAACCTGCGAACCATGAGAGTACCCGGAAGTTGGGGTTGCGATGCGGCAAGTTTGTTCTCACGTGCTCGCGAGCGCTCACCGTCCTCTCGGACCGCTTCTGACGGCCCTGATAACGTCGCCGATGCGGGTGTTTGCTCGCTCAATGCATCACCGTGCCGCCGTCGACCGCGATGTTCTGACCGGTCGTGAAACGGCTGTCGTCTGAGAGCAGCCAAATGACCGAGCCCGCAACATCAGCAACCTCCAAATTGCGCGGAATCGCCTGGCCCGCTCGCACGGTTTCAAGAACCTTCTCAGCTTTTGAACCAAAGAATTCGCGGGTTCCTTCGGTCAGCACAGCGCTCGGTGAGATCGAATTAACGCGGATGCCCTCTCGACCAAGCTCGCGCGCCAGTCCACGCGTCAGCCCAATGACGGCAGCTTTGGATGTGGTGTAATGCAATGCGTAAGGAAGCCCATAGGTGGCAGCCAGAGACGCAATGTTCACGATACTGCCGCCGCCCGCCCGCCGCAGAGCCGGAACGGTTGCCTTGCAGCAATTCCAAATGCCGCGAACATTCACCGCCATCGCGGCGTCCCAGTCCTTCTCTGGTATTGAGTCAAAGCGCCCGCCACGCAGCGCCCCATAGAGCGCTGCGTTGTTAACAAGTCCGTCTATACGCCCGAAGGCACTCTCGGCTGCTGCCACCGCGGCTTCGATCGACGCCAGATCGGTGACATCCAATGTCGCACCAATTACCCGGCCGTGGGCTTCCTTGATGAGGTCTACGGTTTCGTCGGAAGAATTGATGTCCGCCGCGATGACTGCTGCGCCAAGCGCCGCCAACCGAAGACAATATTCGCGGCCAATGCCGCGAGCGGCTCCGGTAATCAAAATAACCTTATGCTCAAAAGACATGTTTTCACCCTCCTGTAATCTCTTTGAAGGCAGCTAACTCCATGGCGGTGGCGTCAAATTCCAAATCGGCTGCTGCGCCTCGATTATGCCATCCGACCATTGCGCGAACCCGTAATCGACATTTCAAACCAACTGGCAATCCGCGACGCGCGGCGATGCCGCATTGGCTATGGTTGCAGACGGAGTCTCCAGTGCGGGCGGCCTCGTCAATTTCGTCACGAAAACCGCTGCCGCTGCAACGCCGAGCTACGCGATTCTCCAGGGTGGAGCATGGAATTCCTAGAGATTTGAAGGCCAACTGGCCGGTGCCCTCGAACCGGCGGCCGGACACAAGGAATCGCGATCGCGGTGGTCGACCAAGGAGATGATTTCACGGACCAGGTGCGGCATCAGAAGATTGTGATTGCGCCGCTCACAGCATCGCAGTACGAAATCGGCGTCAAGTATAGGCCGAGTCAGGAGCGCCTCTTGGTGACAGCTGCCGCCTTTCAAGGTCGCCAACGTCTGGCGCAAACTCGCTGCAACGGAGAAGAAGGCCCGGTCATCTAAAGCCGCCATGTTTTTATAAGTGATGCAGAGATATATATTGGGCTGATCCCGTGATTTTGGAGTGGCCCTGAAGACCTTGTAATCGATGATTAGCCCAGCTTTCTTCGTGGCTTCCATGTCGAATTTAGCCAATCGATGTACTCTTCAAAATGCCCGTACTCAACTTGTATGTAGGCCATCTCAGTGACCGGACCGTCAGTATACCGGCGCTCATCCTGGGCACGTGCATTAAGCGAAAGTGAGGAAGCTGCGAGACACATGGATAAGATACTAGCCTTAATCATTTTCTCATCACCTGTTGTGAGCTGATTGGGGTTGAATCATGAGGTCGGTAGGAAGCTGCGAATCTGCCTCACCGCGTAATCGACCTTCATGTCGAATGCTCGCTTCCCCAGCTCCGCGGTTGAGCGACGCGCGTCACCCAGGATTCCGTTTTGCGGACTCTGCGGCCCGAACTGCGCCTTGCCATCGACGACGGGATCTCCCACTGCCGAGGAGACCAGATCTCTGCGCACCCATGTGTTGTCCTTGTCGAGATACATCATTTCCGACGTGTCAGGAATGCCACCGTGGAGGCTGAGCGGATAGCCGTGCTGCGCCAGGTACCGATCGAACGCATCATTGGCGGCCCTCTAGACCTGGTCACAGTAGAACACTCGAGCTCCGTCGCGTGCGTCGAGCTTCTTCGCGACCTCCTCGTAGACCTGCGGCTGGCCGCCGGCGTGATCGCCCATTAGAATCACGTTGCGGAAACCGTTGATGCGCTCGAGCATGGCAGCGAGCAGCTCGTGCGTGATCCCGATGGTTCCGGTAATACTCTGATGCGCGACAGGTAATTCCACAACTTCATTATTCTCACGATTATAATGCTAGTTCCGCACGTTGCCGTTATGCGTCGGAGAACGCCCAAAAGTCATGCCGGTCCCAGCGTCGGCGTCGCAGGTAAGGCGTCTAAACAGGCTTCATTGATGTCTGTCGGTCGCGAGACTGCATAAAATCCGTGCACAGCGAAGTTGGGGTCGTGCACGAAACCCGCGATAACGGCGAGGTCATTGATAGCCGACGGGTATGTGGAGTAACCCGCTTTGTCTAGGTCGAATCGTTTAGTTGAACCATCGACGTGGCGCCAAAAGCCAACGGCGTTCAATCTAACCGATGCGGGCTCAATCGAACATGCTGAGGATGCTTTGATACTTTTCGATGTAGCCGCTATTTTCGCGGTTGTAAGGCGGAATGCTGACTGCTCGCACCACAGAGGCTTCCTCGCGCCAGACACAGGGGCAGGCGACTGCGGAGCCCGGGGTGAGCTGGCCTGCGCGGCGCAGCTCGCCGATCTGGACGCCCATGCGGTCGAGCGCGCGATAAAGCTTCGCGACGTTGCGCGGGCCGCCGTTGTAGGCGGCGACTGCAAAGATGCCGAGCACTTCCGGATTCGTGCGATAGGCCGAGCGGATTTCACTGCTCATCTGCGATAGCTCGATGTCCAGCAGGCAGACGGCCGCCTTCATTGCGTTCGGCAAGCGGGTCGCGCCGCGCTCGAAGTTTGGGTCCAGCTGCGCGCCGCGGCAACTGCGCACGACGAGCGAATAGGTGCCGTTGCCGTGCCGGTTGGTGAACTGCATCGGGCCCAGCGCTTTCGCACTCGAGACGCTGTAGCGATACGCTTCCTCGCGCTTCAGGCCGTACTGGCTGAGTACCTCGTCGAATGCATCTCTGCCCTTTTCGAGGAAGTCCTCGTCGTCGGTCTGTTCTATGACCGCGAGCGTCGTGATCACCTCAGCTGGTATCACGTCCGCGAGCAGCTCGCCCGGAAAGGCCGCGCTCGGCACGTTCGCGTTACGAAGTTCGTCCATGGCGCGCCGTGCGGTGGCGAGCAGGAAATCCCTGCCGCCCGCGACGAAGCGCGGATCGAGGGTATCCTTGGTATAGGGCAGGTAGACGATGGGTCGTGCCGTCGCCACCGCCTCGCGCCAGCGTTTCTTCTTGATGAGGGTGTTGTCGAATACCGGGAACTTGCGGCCGTAGACCTTCAGCTCCTCGCCGTTGCGCGAGAATGCGAACATCAGCCGCTCGGCCCCCGTGCCTTTCACATGCCGCGCCTCGATACCGGGCGTGCGCACGACGAAGGGCAGTGGCCCGTGGCCGGGCTTCCATTTCACCGGCGGGCGCGGGATCTCCAAGTGAGCAATGGTCCAGTTCTTGTGCGACTCGCTCCACAACGCGAAGGCGACCGGCCGGCCCCGCAGCACCTCACGGCCGCCCTTGCCGGTGAAGACGTACTGCAGTTCCACGTCGCGCAGCTGCGCCTGGCCCTCGGCAACCAAGTCGCGGATGACCAGGTGCCGCTCGCGACCCTTCACGACCAACTCCGGCAAGTTCTCAGTCTTGGGCGGCGCCTCGCGCTGCTCCGACTCGGCGACGGCCGCCGGAACCTCGGGCTCACCCTCGTCTTTGGCTTCGCTCATGGCCATCGGGAGGTCCTGCACATCGGGCGCGGCGGCGGTTACTGCGACCAGCGGTGGGTCGTCCACTGCTTCGATGCGACCGCCCGAGGAGGCGCACGCGGAGCAGAGCAGGACGGCCAGGAGCGGCAGCGCCGATGAGGCACCGCGAGAGATGCGCACAGAGGAACTCAGAAATGGTGAAGCGGGCGGTAGGAATGACATCGTTATGATGATACCGGCGAACGGCGCGCCGCACGACCTCGAAGCGCGCGACGTACTTCGCAGTTTGGTGTTCGCGCAGCGGGAGGTAACCCTACTCCAATGTCCAGCGCAAACGCCAGCGGAATGTCGGCGCCACCACCCGACAGCGCCGGCTCCAGGGTGCGGGATGGGTCACCGGCGGCGATACCCCGCGCAACCGACGGTCAGCTGCAGCGCACCAACTTGCTCTTCCTACCCTATGCGCGAAACACCCGCTCAAGCGCCCTCACCTCTTCCGCCGCCTCCGCAATAATTTTCTGGCATTCCTCAGCCGATAGATTCAGGCGCACCAGCGCGCCGCCCGACGCGAGATTGCGACTATCGTGACTATCTCTCATGCGATGGGCGAGGCGAATGCCGGCAATCAGGACATCCGTCAAATTCGGAGGGCCGGTTCGCGCAATGAGATCGGCTTGCGCGCGTACCGCATCACAAACCGTCTCGCTGATCTCCCAATTCTTCAATACCGCTTTGGCAATTACCGCATGCCATTCATTGACAACAGCGCTATCCAACACTCGCGCACGAGACGAGCCTTGCTTCGTTGACTGCACCAAAATGTACATATGCCCCACACGGTGCAGGAGCCCCGCCGCAAATGCCTCGGGTGTGGAAAGGGATGACCGCTTGGCCACCACATTGCAAAAGTGTGCAACCGCGATGCTGTCCGACCACATTTCCTCCAGTGGCCTGGCGATCGACTGCAATGATTCTGCCTTGCGAAGCTCTTGAATCCCATGGGCGAGGACGACGCTGTACACCTTCTGAGCGCCAAGGCGGGCGAGAGCCACGCCCACGTCGATAATTACCCTGCCGGTGGCGTTGAATGCCGTTGAGTTCGCCATGTTGAGAAATCGAGCGGCGAGCGTCGGCTCAGCCAAAATCGGTTTAGCAAGCAATTGGGCTGTAAAATTCGGATCCTCAAGAACCTCCTGGACCTGTATGACGACTTTCGGAAAGGCTGGTAAGTCGACTCTGCCCGCCTCAAGGGCAGCTAGCATATGAGTGAGGAAATTCAGCGTCGCGGGACGCTCTACTCCGGCGTTCATAGAGTCGAAGTCTAACTCACTGGAGCCTCATGGGCCTCGGGTTACCTGCTTTAGGGGACGATCGGGACCTCCAGTAGCGCCTACACGGGGCGAATTAGGTTTTTATATGACACGAATTTCCGACAGGTTACGCCTCTATAGATATGGACTAGTAGAGATGATGAAATGCGGTTTGGTGCATTTGACATAATGAGGGGATCATGAAATTCAACGTGAGCAAGCAATGCCGATAAGCCCTCGACCGAGCGCGTCGCTGCCCCGGACAACTATGACTAATCCGCCTCTTTCCTACGGCGATTACGAATTACCGCCAGTGCGCCTAAAAAGAACGTCACTGCACTCGCGGCTGAAGCGGGATCGATTTCCGGCGCGCTCGCGCTCACCGGCGCCAAATTGAAATAAATAATCCTTCTCCTGCGAAGAAGGGCTGAGTGCTCGATATCGATGCAGGAATGCCGATGTCGGCCCACATCGAGTAGGCGGCATTGCTCAGCTCAATAAAGTAATTTCCGGCGCCGCCGCCGCCACTCAACGACGTGAAGCTGGCGTTAGGTGTTTCCGGTCCGCAATCACATACGACCTGCCCGGCCGAAAGTAGACTCGAGTGCCCAGTCGGAGTGCCAGAATACAGATCGACGTTTTGGAAATTCGCAAACGGGCCGTCGACGTTTCCCGTCATTTGAAAACTACTAGGTGTTGAAAACTCGTAAACGAATGCCGGTGCGGCACCGGTGGGAGACCCGGTGACGACGCCGTTAATAATCGGCCCGGTGCCGGTATCGAAGTAATATTCCCCTGGGGTACTACTGTACTGACCATTCGAATACGCTACGCCCGTGAATGCGCTATTCGTGGTCAAACTCACCGTATTGGCCGGCAGTTCGCCGAGATTAACCGTATCGGCATATTGTGCTTTGGCGCCTAACGAAGCGCAGACACACAGGACACCTGTCACCACCACGCTCTTATTGAATCGGGTTTTCATATAAGGCACTCCGCGAAGTCAGGGGGCGTCACCTGGGGCACACGCATCCGAGATGCTCCCTTGAACGGATGCACATAAGCATTATCACCGCGGCTTTGTCGAGTCAACTAATTCGAATTGGCGTGTGTATCTTGATGCATCAGAGCCGTCACGGCTCTGGTGCATCGCGGAATATGAGAACTGTCCCTTGCGAATGCGGTGCGCCACTCGATGCCAGCGATCGTGATCGCCGCATTCGCGAACGACTTGAACCTTGCCATCGACGCGCAGCGTCGCTTGATAGCGCGGTGGTCCTGCTCGATGACATTGTTGCGATCCTTGTTCTTGCGAACCTTCACGTTCCGCCAACAAGAGTGCTCGCGTCGCAGAAGCCATAGCGCGCGACTCGACATGCCCACGGTTTTGCATAGCCGGCTCCAACGCTTCTCGAACTCCGGAGCGTACCGCGTCACCCAGCGAAGCACGGTCGTGTGCGCCACCGCGATGCCGCGCTCGGCCATGATCTCCACCAGGTCCCGCTACGACAGCAGAGATAGCAAAGCGATCGCGATGCACAACGCGAAACCGGGATGTGAAATGCGCGGGCGAGTTACGATCGGTTACAAGAATTCGAAACTCAAGCATTGGGAGCACTTGTTATGAGCCATTCCCGCGAAGACTCACCTCGCCTTCGTCGAGCGTTTGCGGGACTTCGAGCCCACAAGTGCTTTGGCGTAGCGCTTTTGCTCGGACTCGGATTGACAGGCATTTCGCAGGCGGCGAATCCTCCCCGGTACTCGCTGACCGATCTGGGAGCACTCGGCGGCTCGACCAGCCTCGGATACGGCATCAACTCGCGCGGTCAGGTGACCGGCACCGCCAGCATCCGCGACAACGTACATAGCCACGCATTCCTCTATAGCGGTTGCTCGATGCAAGATTTGGGCACGCTCGGTGGCTCGAACAGCACCGGCGAGGGCATCAACGCCAGTGGCCAGGTAACCGGTAATTCCGAAATTACGGGGAACGCTACGTATCATACGTTCCTGTACACCAACGGCGTGATGCAAGACATTGATCCGTTCGGCAGTAGCTCTTCCAGCAGCGGCAGCAGCATCAACGCGAGCGGCCAGATCACCGGGGACGAGCAATCACTCGCGTTTTTGTACAGCAATGGATCGATGCAGATTCTGCAAAGTACTCTCGGCTACTACAGCTACGGCAGCGGAATCAACGCGAGTGGCGTGATAGTCGGCGGCGGAGAATTGTTCTTCGTCCCGGGAGCCAACGCTTTTGTCTACATCAATGGAGTGGCGTTTGTCTTCTCGTTCGGTGGTTCCGCCAGCGGAGCTGCCATCAATGATAGCGGTTCGATCACCGGTACGGCCGAGTTCAACCCTTATGTAAATACCCACGCGTTTCTATCGACCGCGTCTCTGGCGATCGATTTAGGCACGCTCGGCGGCTCGAACAGCTACGGCGAGGGCATCAATGCGGGAAACCAGGTCTCGGGCACTTCCGACATCCCCGGCGACGCCCGTACTCACGCGTTCTTGTACAGCAACGGCAAAATGCTCGATTTGAACACGCTCGATAGAACCAGTCCGCTGGCGAAGCACGTCACGCTGACCGACGCTCCGGGTATCAATGATGAGGGCTGGATCGTCGTGAACGGCGTCGACTCGCGCACCGGCAATGAGCATGCCTACGTACTCAAACCCGTGACTAGCGCCGATGAATGTGATGACCGGGATGAGCACGGCGATGGCCATTCGGGGCACCACTGTGAAGATCACGTACGGTGCGACGCCGGTCACTCCGAGCATCATTGTGAAGACCAAGAACAATGCGGCGACGATCATTCTGACCACGCGCAAATGGATTAAGATGCTTCGGCGGCAGAGAACCACTCATCTCCGAGCGAAGGAAATTAACCAAAATGCGAAGAACCCTGATGTTGAGGGAGGACGCTGGTAAAGGCGGCGGTGGCCGGCGCAACGGCGCAAAAAACGTTCTAGGCGAAACACTCGAAGCCTGCTCCGTGAGTCCGATGACGGGATTCTTTCGTAACGGGTGCTGCGATACCAGCCCCCAGGACGTGGGTAGCCATACGGTGTGCGCCGTTATGACCGCGGCCTTCCTCGACTTTTCAAAGGCCCGTGGGAACGATCTCTCAACGCCGGTTGCGGAATTCGGCTTTGCGGGTCTCAAAGCCGGCGACCGCTGGTGTCTCTGTGCGCCACGGTGGCAGGAGGCGCTGCTAGCCGGGCATGCGCCGCGCGTGGCTTTGCGTGCGTCTCATGAAGGGGCGCTGAGTCATTGCAGGCTCGCAGACCTCAAACGTTTTGCGGTCGATCTGGATTGACACGGTTTCCATTGTTCCTATTCTATTTTTTTCCCGGCGCTCCTCTGCCGAACAAGCGCTCTCCCCAACCCGATCGCGAGGGAGAGCGCCGTTCGATACCCGACGCTAGTCAGGTCAATCGGTGTCGATGGTCACGCGGGTGGCAGTGATTACGCCCTTCGCCTTCATTATTACCGTTTTTCCGTCTGCTCCATATTGTGTCACAAAGAACGCGCCGAAATACTTGTTCCCTCCTTGTTCCAAAGTCACGTACTGCTTGATGAATGCGGGCCCGACGTAGACGTTCTTCACGGGGTCCCATGATTGGCCAATGTGATTCAATTCGTACGTCCATTCTCCGGTCCGCTTCCACACACCCATGCAAATGCTACCGGTGTCCGGTGCACGCATGGCTGAACTAGTCATCTCATTGCCGCCGACGTACCACGCGGTATTGCCGCCATCGATCACCGTACCATCGGGCGGCGCGTGTTCACCTACGTTGCCTTCAGCAGTGTATGTAAAGGTCCAAAGCCCAACGATAGGTGCGTTGCTGTCTCCCCATTGATCGTACGTCGCCGCGTCGGCAATTCTCAAATAACTGGCCTTGGAAAATGACGGTGCTGGCGGACCCTCGCCAAAATATCGTTCGTATGAGATGGCAGTCCGGGCTGCTTGGAACTGTCCGCAACCTGCGTTTGCCGACTGTACGAACAGGGCTCCGACTGCCATCAAGGTCATCAGGCAGAGCCCGCTAAATGCAGGCTGGCGCGCCTGCCATCGAGAAACAAATTGGCCGACTTTCATTTGGGATACTCCTTAAGAATTTGTGTGATCAGCTAGCTGACGGGTCAGAGGCTTCGACAAACGCGTGGCATGACTCGTTGCCAGAAATATTCTGGCCGCTTTGCACGCAACGTTTTAATATTTGCGACGAAGCCATTTTCTTTGGTATTGAAACCGGCCAAATGGGGTACGAGCGCCGCCGCGGACGCGGGCCGTGTTGCTAAGTGAGTGGCGCACACTTGGTTGAGCTGGATTGTGGGAGTGGCGCGAACGCCGTACTTCAGTCCACAACGGCGGTGGCCGACCACACGCCGTCAATGCTCCGGGTTTACATCAATTTGAACAAGTGTTGGTGGGATTCGCTAACGCTCAAGCGCTCCTCACGATGCTTCAGGGCTACCGTAAGACGGCCGCGAAGATCGCGGGAGACGCCGGCGATCGCATTCGCGTTCACGACCGTGGATCGATGAATGGGCCAGAATATGGACGGATCTAACTCCGCCTGCAGTTCCTGCAGGGACTTGCGGATGAGCGCCTCCTGAGTCGCCGTCACGACCTTGGTGTACTTCGTGTCGGCCTGGAAATAAATCACCTCATCGACCGTAATCACGAGCGTGTTCTGCCCGACGGAGGCGTTGATCCAGCGCAAGTGCCGGCGCGGTGCGGTGGACTGCGTCAATTCCCGCAACAGTACGTCGAGATTAGGAGGTACCGAGGTGAGGCGCTGCTGCAGCCGATCCACGGCCACTCGTAGTCGCGAACGTTCGAGCGGTTTCAAGATGTAATCCACCGCCCCAGTCTCGAATGCCGCGACCGCGTGCATGTCGTACGCGGTGACAAAGGCGATGTGGCAACGCCCCTGGGCCTGTTGGGCGACGTCGATGCCTGACAGCAGCGGCATCTCGATGTCAAGGAACAAGATGTCGGGCGCGTGTCTCTCGATCAGATCCAGAGCTTCGACACCCGTTCCCGCCTCTCCGACGATACGCAGAGCCGGCCACAGCTCGCGCAGGTGCTGACGCAATTCGTCGCGCAGGACAGTCTCGTCTTCGGCCAATATGGCAGACGGCGGTGGCATCGGATCATGCCTTACCGGTCTTTAGCTCGATGATAAGACTCCGCATGTTGCTACCGCTGATATTCTCGACGTCGTGGGTTTCGGCTTCGCTCCAGATCACCACACCGACAGGAATGTCGTGTTGCTCGACCGTTTTTCCGTCGGGGGTTTTGATCCGCACCGACCCGCCCGACACGACCACCGTTAGATGCGCCGGATGTGAGTGCATCCCGTTACCGCAAACACCCATGCCGGCTCGGGCGTTGTAGTCGAGCACGCGCAGTTTGTCGTTCTCAAAGGAAACCCGGTAGGCCTGCGGTTGAACCTTGGCGGCGTCTTGCGCCTCCGCACACTCGGCCAGCGCCAACATCGGCAGCAGGCGCAGCAGACTGCGCCGCAATTCATCCATTGGTGCTTCATGCATGGGATTCTCCTAGTGGCGTCGGGGTGGGTTGCAGCGTGATTCGAAGATGATGGAAGGGGGATAGATAAGACTCGAAACGGAAGCGTTCGCCGTACAGCGCGCACAGGCGGCCCTGTATCTGTTGACTCAATTCCGCGGAGACACTCCGCGACAATCCGTGCAAGGATAGTACCGTCTGACCGCTCTCCGCGCGTACGCGCAGCATGGGTCGTCCATCCTCGCCACCGAGGGCCATCAAAGGCAGCATCAGCAGACTGGGAAACTTAATCGCCGCCGTCGCCGGCGCCGACTCTTCGACGATGCGCCATGCTCCCGCCATGCCGCGCTCTTGCTGCAATTGCGCGAAGGCGCGCGCAAGTTTCAGCTCAGCGTCCAGGGTTGAAGCCGTGACCCGCAAGCCGTGCATGGCGTAGCGCAGGAACTCCACCAACGCCTCGAGTAGCCGCTCCGCGCTGTGTGGACTGGCGCGGTAGCGCTGCTCCAATTCCTGCATGGAGTCCAGCAATAGATTGGGGTCAATCTGCGACTGCAGCGCCTGCAGACGCGCGGCATCAAGCAGCGCCTCGGTGCGGCTGCGTGCCATCGCGCTCTGATGCAGCAGATGCCGAGTGCGCTCGACCCGCATTGTGAAAATGCGTGCCGCTACCAGCAAGCCACCGTAAAATGAAGTCTCCCAAAGCTGATACAGGGCGATTGTGCTCCAGTTAGACCACTGGACTCGAGTTGCTCCTGCCGACTCAACGTAGCGTTCAAATCCGGGAAATGCATCTGTCGTGAGGCGGATCAGTCCTATCGACAACAACGGTTGCAGCACCGCGGCGATCACGCAATACGCAATAAACGCGGCCATGAATCGGCCGCGGTGGGCGATGTGCTCGTGGCGGTCCGCCAACCTAACGAACATGCAGCCGACCACGCACCAATACGGCATCATCCAGTAGAGCAGCCAAAACACCAGTTGCTGCAAGGAGCCCCAGTCATCGATGGGTGCGACGGCGAGATACTCGACAATGCCAACTCCCACGCCCCAAGTAACGCCCCAGGAGGTAGCACTCTGGGCGCTGAATCTGAAGGATACTGCGCCGCTCATCCGATTTTCTCGTCGAGCGGCAGTCGGATCGTCGCGCAGACCCCGGTTGGTTGGTTGGCCTGAACCTGCAACGTCGCCTTCGCGCCGTATAGCGTCGCCAGGCGGGCACGCACATTGTAGAGGCCGATGCCCGTGCCTCCTCCGGAATCCGCCTTCAGGCCAACCCCATTATCGGCGACGATGAGTTCCAACAAGCCCTGCTGGAACGACGCAGTGACGCTGATCGTCCCGCCGTACGGCAGCGGCGCCAATCCATGTTTGATGGCGTTCTCGACCAGTGTTGCCAGCGCCAGCGGCGGGATTCGCGCCGCCCGCAGATTGGTCGGCACCTGGAAGGTCACGGCGAGGCGCCCCAACATGCGCAATTGAATCACCGTCAGGTAAGCGCGAATGAGATTGATCTCGTCGCTGAGCGAGACTTCGCTGCACTCGAGCATCGGCAGGACGCGACGCAAATAGTCGATGAAACCGGCCAGCATGCCCGCGCCGGCAGCCGGGTCAGTTTGATGCAGGCGCCGGACGGTCGCCAGGGTGTTGAACAAGAAATGTGGCTCGATCTGCTTGCGCAAGGCGGTGAGCCGCGTGTTGGTGAGCTGCTGCTCGACCGACTGACGGCGCATGCTTTCCTTGCGCAATTGCTCGCCCGAGTCGGCAGAGGCTCGCCACAGGTAGTACGTGCTAGCGACCGCGAAGGCGACTGCGCCCCAGCGCAATGCAGACGTAAGCAGCGGCGCGAGGGCGTTCTGTTCATCGTATAGCAGCCGTACCAGCCACTCACCGACGATTGCGCCGCCGAGGACGCTGGCGGCGAGTAGCGTACTGCGCATCAGGGGGGACTGCGTTCGGAGGATATCGAGTACGACGATCGGAAGTGTGATCAGGATCGCGACGATCAGGCGATCGCGAAAGATATACAACCAGCCTTGGAGGACCTCGCTGATGGGCCAGTTGCGCCAGACGAACAATTGCGCCAGAAACTGCAGCGACATGCCGAACGCGATGGCGGTGGCAAACCCAAAGGCCAGAGCTGCCCGCGCGGTATGACCCGCATGCCTTCGGCCCGGGAACACCACGGCGGTGGTTGATGTCGAATGTAGGTCGAGCAGAGCGGCGATTTCCATATACCTCTGTCGATTATCCACACAATCTTCGTGGCCGGGTTACCGTGCGACGAACCCCCCTTTTCGGGACGCCAACCCTGCCTATGGGGGGTCGGCCGCCGTTGACCCGTCGGCGGGCGGTCGTTGGGCGTTCGATTCGCGTTTCCCCGCATTCATACCGGTTTTGCGGCGTTCGTCGGATAGCCACACCTCTCCACGCCTCGACGATATCATGGCGGGGGTGCCGCAAATTCTGGACAGGGAAGTATGAACGTGTCAAACGCGCCGATCCGGCTTGTGTGCTTTGCCGTCATCGGGATTCCCCTCACGGCCGGGGCTCAAACGTCGGGAGCGCTTAGCGACGAAAGCGGTCTCGCTGAGATCACCGTGACCGCACAAAAACGCAGTCAGAATCTCCAGGACGTACCCATCGCCATCACTGCATTTTATGGGGATTTGCTGCGCAGCAAGGGAATCACGGACCTTCATCAGCTGTCGGGCTTGTTACCCAATGTCAATTTGGACCAAGGTAACGTGTTTGCGGGATCGAATTCCATTCTCGCCGCCTCTATTCGCGGGATCGGGCAGGATGATTTCGCCTTCAACCTCGATCCGGGGGTCGGTATTTATATCGACGGTGTCTATCTCGCCCGCACCGTGGGCGCCAATCAAAATCTCATCGACGTAGACCATCTCGAGGTTCTCAAAGGCCCCCAGGGCACCCTGTTTGGCCGGAACACCATCGGCGGTGCGATCAGCATTGTGACGCGCACACCGGGGAGGGAGTTCTTGGTTCGAGGCGAGGTGACGGCCGGAAGCTTCGGCCGGCGCGACGTATCGCTGATGGCAGACGTCCCGCTCGCGGACAACGTGCTATCCACCATTACGGTGTCAACCCAATATCAGGATGGCTATCAGCGCCGGATCCCCTATCCGTCGCCGACGCCGTACGTCTCTGACCCGATTGGCGCCTTTAATAATTCGGGGACTGAAGCCTTCTCCACGGCCGGCGGCATCAACGAACAGGTCATTCGAGCTAAAATGCTGTGGCGACCGTCAGACGCGGTTGCGGTTACGGTGACGGGTGACTGGACCCATACCGATCAGGGCGAATCGCCGGAGTCCGTGCTGTACACGGTCACGACCGGCCCCACTGCTGTGTTTGGTGCCTTCTACGACGCTTGCATTCAAGGCATCGCGTTCGTCCCCACCGCGCCCCTGGTCTGCGGTCCCCGGGCGAGGGTTGGAACCGGGCTGTGGCAGGCCAATCTCAACCCGAGTACCACTCGGTTGCCGTACGGACAGACCGTCACCCAGACGGGCAGCATCGACACGACGTACGCGACCGGACCCAATTTCGATCAACTCGATGCGTATGGTGTCTCAGCCACCGTGGATTGGACATTGAATTCGGCCTTCAAACTGCGCTCGATCACCGCGTCGCGGCGCCTGCGGTGGGCGGCCGACACCGATGCCGACGGCTCGCCGGTCGATCAGTGGGACCTCGGCTTCGAGGAGGGTCAGCACCAGATCTCACAGGAATTTCAGATGCTCGGTGATTTGGTCGAGTCGCGCCTCAAGGTCATCGCGGGTCTCTACTATTTTAACGAGGGCGGGTACATCAATGATCTGGTGACCTTCGGCGACGGTCTCATTCAAATCGACGGACCGAATCAATTGGACACGACCTCCTACGCAGGATATCTGCACGCGGATTTCAAGGTCTCCGACAAGATTGGCCTCACCCTCGGTGGACGCTATTCCGCCGATCGCAAGGCATTCACGGGCGGCCAACAGGACTTGAACCAGTTCTTCTACAAGATCTCGGGCTGCTATCCGTACAATGCGCCGGCGACATTGATCGGCGGTCCCGCGAACCTGACCTGTCAACAGGCGCTGGGGTTTCCCAATCCCAACAACCCCAACCAGCTCTATCCGTATGGAAGGAATCATGAATCCTTCAACGAATTCACGCCAACGGCTAACATTCAGTACCACGTGACGGAGGACCTGATGGGATATGTTTCTTTCGCCAAGGGCTTCAAGACCGGCGGCTGGACGACCCGACTCACCGCCCCGCTACCCCTTGGATCGCCCGCCCAGTCCTTCGGACCGGAAACCGACAAGACCTATGAATTGGGTGTGAAGAGTGAGTGGCTCGACCGCCATTTGATCGTCAATTCAGCACTGTTCGTCAGCAACTACGACCAGATTCAGCTGACCTACACCCAACTTGCCTCCCCAACCACGCAAAATGCCGGCAACGCGCAGATCAAAGGCGCGGAAATCGAACTCGAATCCTTATTGGGGAGTCATCTGTCGCTCAACGGCAACGTCGGCTACATGGACGCGAAATATACCGAGGTCAACCAATACGCGAAGGCAACGACCGGTGCCTATCTGCCGAAGACTCCGCGTTTAAAGCTGTCGCTGAGCCCGGACGTGCACACGAGATTGCCGAACGGGGCCGCGGCTCGCTTGGGGATTGACTTCACCCATACCAGCGAAATCTTCAATGACGTGCAAAATACCTGGATCTTGCGGCGCCCGACGGAGGATTTCATGAATCTCTTCGGATCGATCATGTCATCCGATGGGAAAGTCAATTTGACCATCGGCGGCACCAACCTGACAGACCGGCGCTTTATCACCTCCGGCATTCAGGACTTCACCCGCGGGGTGGTATTCGGGCGCTACAACGCTCCGCGAGAGTGGTATGCGGCAGTAGGCCTGAAGTACTGACCGGAAGCCCTCGCTCCAAGTTCTTGCTATCTCGATAATAGATGGCGATGCTGCCGATTGCGCCAGCGTGGGTGCTTCAATAGATTTAGGTCGCTGTTTGGGTGTCGTTTGGAAGGACGAGCTTGTGTCTGCTCAGGCGGCGGAGATCGCGGAGGCGCAGCAGCCGCGAGCCGCGGGGCAACTTCCGCCTTGTTCCTGAGGATCGGACAAATCCCGTAGAAGATGGCAGCTAGAACCGCATCTGGGTCACAACATCAACGCTCAGGCGAATGTTCTGAGTCTGTGCCCGTGGCGCTCGGCCCCAAGGTGTCGGCTGCGTACGCTCCGCGCTGGCCCATGGGTGCAGGCGGTCCTTCGGTTGTGTCTACCCGCGTTTGCCGCTCCATTTCTGCGTTGATTTGCGCGCCAAGCACCACAATGACACTGGACAGATAAAACCACATGAGCAGGGCAATGACACTTCCGAGCGCTCCATAAGTTTTGCCGTAATTGGCGAATGCCTGCACGTAAAACGCGAAAACTGCGCTCATCACCAACCACAGAGTCGCCGCGATGACCGAGCCCCATTTGACCCATTGCCACCGGGCGCGGTGACGGGCGGGGCCATACCGGTAGACCAACGCCAGCGCCACAACTGTGAACGCCCACAAGAGCGCCCATTGCAGCACATCCACTATCCATTGAACCCAGGCGTTTGTTCCCAGCAGGTTCAAGGTGATAGGAATGACGATTCCCAGGAGCAACATGACCAAGAAGGCAAGCACCGCGCCAATGGTAAGCGCCAAAGAGGTCAGCACTTGCATGAAGAACTTGCGCTTCTCGGCTTCGCCATAGGCCATGTTGGTACCGCTCATCAGCGCGCTCATAGCCGAACGGGCGCTCCATAGCGCGATCACCAAGCCAAGAATTGCCGCAATACTCAAGGTTTTCGTCTCATGCCGCGTGATGGTCTGGAGTTGCGTATTGAAAATCCCCCAGACACCCGGCGGGAGGACGCCCGCAAACACCCGCACGTGCTTGATTGCATCGGCCGGCGTCGCGAATAGGCCGTAAATCGAGACCGCCGCCGCAAGCGCCGGGAACACCGACATTAGCGCGTACATGGCCATGCCCCCGCACATCAGTGTGAGATTCTCGGTACTCAGCCGTTTCAGCACGCGCCACAGAATGTCCCACCAGCCGGCGACAGGGATCTCTTTCGGCCAGCTTGCTGTGCGGCCGCGGTTGGTCGCCGGAGAGTCAGCTCCTTCTTCAACAGATTGCTCCCGTTCAGCGCAGCTTATTTCGGAATCTGACTCACTAGGCATGGGCATTTCCGGCAGGGTGTATCGCAGGGGTTAAACGGCTAGGAGGTCCCGGCCCGCCTTTTTCGTGCGTATGTGGCAGCCTTACACACTCCTTGCGAATAGCGATCGGAAAGCGCGCACGCTCCAGTGGGACACCCGTTTGCGCGGACGTAAGAATGGGCCGATGACTGGTAAGAAATCTATCGATCCGGGACGTTGTCGTAAGGTCACCCTTGCCGCCACTCAACATAGGCATTTTCCTACGCCGTAATCGGTGCCTTGTTGGTAAACGCTCGATCTACCTTTCAATTACCCACATTTTCAGTGCCCAACAGGAAGCCGAGTTCGATATCCGTGAGACGGGACATGCCGCGCCAGATGACGGTGTTTCCTGGCGGGGCATCACTGGCACGGTTCAGGTAGCCGCCGACGCGCAAGCTGTCCCGGCGAGCGTGCAGGAGATCTGTCGTGCGAGCGTTGACCTCGAGCGCATTCGCTCGCATTGGGAACAGATCGTGCATCTCGTTGCCTCCGTGCATTCCGGGCACACCAGCGCGGTCCACGTCACTGCCCGATTCGGATCGGCCTCCCGCGGCGATCCGCTTGGTGCAACAATGCCGTATGCACGGAACAAGTTGAATTGAAGCGAAGTCGATTCGTAGCGTACAATAGTATTTTATTGTATACAATGTGAGATTATAGAATGCAAGGACAGACTCGATACGATGTGGTAGTCGTAGGGGCTGGTAACGCTGCATTGTGTGCGGCGATCTCCGCAAACGAGAGCGGCGCCCGCGTGTTGGTGGTGGAGAAGGCACCTGAAGACGAACGCGGCGGCAACTCGCTTTTCACGGCCGGCGGCTTTCGTTTCGTACATTCCGGCATCGAGGATCTGCGTCGGGACGTGCTCGTGGATCTATCCCCCGCCGAGATCGACCGCATCGTGATGCCGCCTCTGGAAAAGCAAACCTATCTCGCCGATCTGCTGCGGGTCACCGATGACGAGACCGACGCCACCTTGGCGGATATACTCATCGGGAGTTCACGAGAAGTCATCGTCTGGATGCGGTCGCAGGGTGTACGTTTTTTGCCGATGTTCGGCCGCCAGTCCTACCTCGTCGAGGGTCGGCATCACTTCTACGGCGGGGTCAACATCGAGGCGGTCGGCGGCGGCTGGGGATTGGTCGACTCACTGTTGCGGCGTGCGCAGAAGCTCGGCATCGAAATCCGCTACGCGACTGAGATGCGCGAGCTGCTGCAATCGCGCGACGGTGCGATCTGCGGTGTGCGCGTCAAGGCGCCCGAGGGCTACGAGGACATCGCGGCCAAATCCGTAGTGTTGGCTTGCGGCGGCTTCGAGTCCAATGCGGAGATGCGCACCCGCTATCTCGGCCCCGGCTGGGAACTCTGCCGGGTGCGCGGCACGCGCCACAACACAGGCCGCGGTATCCAGGCGGCGCTCGACATCGGCGCGCAGCCCTTCGGCGGTTGGTCGACCTGCCACGCTGTGCAATGGGACATCAGCGCACCGCCGTTTGGCGATCGCGTGGTTCTGGACAACTTCCAAAAGCATTCCTATCCGATCGGCATCGTCGTCAACTTGAATGGCGAGCGCTTCATCGACGAGGGCGCCGATTACCGCAACCATACCTACGCGAAGTATGGCCGCGAAGTGATGAAGCAACCTAAGCGCACCGCAGTGCAGATATTCGATGCCAAGACCATCGACATGGTGCGGGACGAGTACCGCATCAAGCAGGTGACCAAACTCCAGGCCAACACGCTCGAGGAACTGGCGGCGGGTCTCGAGATCAATCCAGAGGGCCTCACGCGCACCGTGAAGGAGTTCAACGCCGCCTGCGGCGCGGGCAAATACAACCCCTCGATCCTCGATGGCGTCAAAACGGTGGGTCTCACCCCGCCGAAGTCGAACTGGGCGCTGCCCATCGACAAGCCGCCCTATACCGGCTTCGTGGTTACCTGCGGCATCACCTTCACCTTCGGCGGGCTGCGCATCGATCGCCGGGCCGCGGTGCTCGACACCAGTGAAATCGCGATTCCGGGATTGTTCGCGGCCGGTGAACTGGTCGGCGGCATTTTCTACGGCAACTACTTGGGCGGTGCCGGGCTCATGTCCGGGGCGGTGTTCGGCCGCCTCGCCGGCGCGTCCGCCGCCACCTACTCGCGCGACCGGGTAACAGCATGAGCGCGCTCGCAGGCCGCAGGATCTATCTCATCACGGGGGGTGCCAGTCTGATCGGCTCGCACATTGCCGATCTTCTGCTGGCTGAGGGTGCGCACGAGGTGCGCCTGCTCGACAACTATTCACTTGGTACACCCTCGACCATCGCACACTTGAAAGACGATCCGCGCGTCAAACGCCTTCGCGGCGACGTACTGCGGTTGCCCGACTTGCTGGACGCATCGACCGGGGTCGACGGCGTGTTCGCGCTGGCGGGTTTTCTGACGTTGCCGATGGCTCAAGATCCGATCGCCGGCCTGTCGGTGAACACGCTGGGCATAGCGAACACCCTCGAGGCGTGCCGATTCGCCGGAGTCCGCCGCATCGTCTTCTCTTCCTCCGTGGCGGTGTACGGCAATGCCTCGGCGTTCCCGATCCTCGAGGACGCGGGCTACGTGAGCGCGGGGCTGCAGCCCCCCTCCCTGCTCTACGGAGCGAGTAAATTGATCGGCGAAGCGCTCTGCGCGCGCTACGCCAAGTCGCACGGAGTTGAGTACAATGCACTGCGATTTGCGTCTGTCTACGGCGAGCGCCAGCACGCGCGGGCCGTCAACGCGGTGTTTGTCGAGCGCGTGTGCGACCAAGTGCACCGCGGCGAGGCGCCGGTGGTCGAGGGCGATGGCAGCGAGGTGCACGACTACGTGTATGTCACGGATGTAGCACGAGCCTGCGTATTGGCGATGCAGGGCGCCGCGCACGGGCATTCGATCACGATCGCCACTGGCATCGATACCACGGCGACCCAAGTTGCCGAGACGGCGTTACGGCTGTTTGGTCGAGACGATCTCAAGCCCGAGTACCGCGAGGACCATCGCGCGGTGCGCTCAGCTGCCGGCACACGATTGGGCTTCAGCCGGGACAAAGCCGCTCGCGAGCTCGGCTGGGAGCCTGAGGTCGGTCTCGAGGAGGGCATGCGCCGCCTCATGGCATGGCAAAGGACACAAGACTGACATGCATGCCGTTGCATAGATTACGCGCTGTGTTCATGCGTGGCGGCACGTCCAAGGCGCTGATGTTCCATCGCTGCGACCTGCCTGAGCAACAAGCGAACTGGGCGTCGATATTCCTGGCTGCAATGGGAACACCTGACCCGAACGGCCGTCAGCTCGACGGCATGGGCGGCGGAGTCTCGTCACTATCGAAAGTGTGCGTGATTGGTCCGCCGACGCATCCGGATGCCGATGTCGACTACACCTTCGCACAGATTGGCATTGATCGCGCCACGGTCGACTACGGTGGGAACTGCGGCAACATGTCCGCGGCGGTCGGCCCCTTCGCGGTCGATGAGAGGCTGGTCAAGACCGCGGCCGATGGCCCAGCGACGGTCCGGATCCACAACACCAATACGCGTAAGCTCATCGTTGCGCGCTTCGCGGTCGAAAGTGGGTACGCCGCAATACAGGGGCCGCTTGCCATCGATGGAGTCGCGGGCACTGGCGCGCCCATCTTACTGGAGTTTCGCGACTTGGCAGGGGCTCGCACCGGCCGCATGCTGCCGACCGGCACACCCCTGCAGCCCCTGTCATTGCCGAGCGGTCGCACCGTCCGTGCGAGTCTCGTCGATGCGGCTAATCCTTGCGTTTTCGTCGATGCGGCGGACTTCAACTTGATGGGTAACGAACGGCCTCAAGATTTGGAGGCGGACATGGCGTTGACGGCGGATCTCGAAGCCTTGCGCCAGCAAGCATCCATACTCATGGGCCTATCGCCGGACCTCGAGGCGGCGGCTTTGGCGCGCAGCGTGCCATTCATCGGCCTGGTGGGGCCGCCGCGAGCTTGGCGCACCCAGGCCGGGGTCGAGCGCTCTGCCGAGGACGCGGATATCGCGGTGCGAATGCTCGCCAGCGGAAGCCCACATCGAGCGATCCCGATTACGTCGGCGCTATGCGTGGCGGTGGCCTGCCGCACGCCTGGCACGCTGCCGGCGCAGCTGTGCAGGGCACCGGCGGGACCGCTGCGGATCGGCCACGCCTCGGGCACCGTGTTGGTCGACGCCGAGCAGGATGAGGGTCAGGGCCCTGTGTTGCACGCGAGTGTCTACCGAACTGCGCGTCGTCTCTTTGTGGGAGAAGTCATGTATTCAGAACGAGCAGGAGAATTGCCGTGACTACTCTGCCGTCCGAATCGACTGACCGTCCGCACTATCGCCTGCACATCGGCGGCGAATGGCGCGAGGGCTGCCGGGGCCGCCGCTTCGATGCCACGAATCCGTATACCACACGCATTTGGGCGACCGTGTCGGAGGCCGAGCCGGAGGATGTTGCTGATGCCATAGGCGCAGCGCGCAGCACATTCGAGCGCACCTGGAGCCGCTTCAATGGCTACGAGCGTGGCCGGCTCATGCTGAAGCTCGCTGATCTCCTACAGAACGATGCCGCCCGCATGGCCCGCCTCGAGAGTACCGACAACGGCAAGATTATCCGCGAGACCGAAGTGCAGATGGGGCTGGCCGCGCGCCAGTACCGTTTCTTTGCCGGCTACGCCGACAAGCTCTGGGGACGCCAAATCCCGCTTGACCAACGCGATGTGTTTGATTACGTGACCCGCGAACCGCTGGGGGTGGTGGCGCTCATCACCGCGTGGAATTCGCCGATGGGCTTGCTCGCGAACAAGCTCGCACCGGCGCTCGCAGCCGGCAATTGCGTGGTCATCAAGCCCTCGGAGCATGCCTCGGTGACCACGCTCGAGTTCTGCAGGCTGGTGGAGGCCGCCGGCTTCCCGCCCGGCGTCATCAATGTGGTGTGCGGACCCGCGGCGGTGGGCCAAGCACTGGTGTCAGGCGGCGTCGCCAAGGTGAGCTTTACCGGTAGCTCGGCCGTCGGCCGGGAAATCGCGGCAGCGGCCGGCCGGAGCTTGATTCCGGTGCTTCTAGAGCTCGGCGGTAAATCCGCCAATATCGTCTTCGCCGACGCCGATCTTGAGCGCGCCGTCATCGGCGCGCTCGCCGGCATCTTCGGGGCATCGGGCCAGACCTGCGTTGCCGGCTCGCGGCTCCTGGTGGAACGGTCCATCCACGACCGCTTGGTCGAGACACTGGCCGGAAGAGCGCGCTCGATTCGCTTGGGGGACCCCTTGGATCCGGCGACTGACATGGGCACGGCCGCCAACGAACCGCACTTCCGGCGCATCCTGGGATTCATCGATCGCGCGCGCGCCGCGGGCGCACGCATCGCCGCAGGCGGCAACATTGCGCGTGGACCAAATCTCGAGCCGGGGTTTTTTATCGAGCCGACCGTGTTCGCAGACGTCGTCAACAGCATGGAAGTCGCACAGGAAGAGATCTTCGGTCCAGTCCTCGGCGTGATCCCCTTTGAAGACGAGGAGGATGCGATTCGCATCGCCAATGGGACACGCTATGGGCTCGCCGCCGGGGTCTGGACCGAGAGCCTGCCGAGGGCACTGCGCGTGACCCGCGCGCTTAAGGCCGGTCAAATCTGGGTCAACACCTACCGGTCGCTCGCCGTGCAGGTGCCGTTCGGCGGCTTCAAGGAAAGCGGCTTCGGCCGCGAGAAGGGCGAGCAGGCGCTCGATGAATATCTCGCCAGCAAGAACGTGATGATCGATTTCTCCAACGATCGCCGCGATCCATTCGCAATCCGGACTTGAGGAGCGAACAGCCATGCGTGTGATGGCCAGCGGACTGAAGTTCCCCGAGGGCCCGGTGCCGATGCGGGACGGTTCGGTGCTGCTGGTCGAGATCGCTGGTGGGCGCGTCTCGCGTATTTCGCCGTCCGGAAAGGTCACGCCAGTCGCCGAAACTGGCGGAGGACCGAACGGTCTGGCGATTGGCCCCGACGGCGCGGCTTACGTGTGCAATAACGGTGGCCTGCGCTTCCTCACGGAGCATGGCCGCATGCGCGTGGTCCATGGGCTGCCGCCGGATTATACGACGGGTTCCATCCAGCGCGTCGACCTGACAGACGGTAGCGTGAAATCGCTGTATACGCACTGTGGCGAGCTTGCGCTGTGCGGGCCCAACGATCTCGTGTTCGACGCCCACGGGGGCTTCTACTTCACCGACTTCGGCAAAACACGGGCTCGCGATCGTGACATCGGCAGCGTGTACTACGCGCTGCCCGATGGCTCGATGATCACGGAGGTGGTTCATCCGATCGCAAACCCCAACGGTGTCGGTCTGTCGCCCGATGGTCGCACACTGTACGTGTCGGAACCTGAAACCTGCCGGCTGTGGTCGTACCCTGTGGTTGCGCCCGGAGTTCTGGAGCTGCGTCCCTACCCATCACCGAATGGCGGCGCTCTGGTCTACGTCCGCGCAGTCACGTTTCCCGAGCCACACACAACCAACATTGCATTCGACGGCCCAGCCTGACTAGGGCCTACGTGACACAGTCGATGACGGGCGAGTTGGTGGAAGTGGACTGGCCAGAGGCGGGGCTCCTCCTGAACTACGCCGGGTGAAGGAGCGCGGCGTTCGAAATGTTCCGCACAGACGCCGCAGTTTACCCTGAAGGACACGCCGTGAGCACGATCCCATCGAAGCCCGAGTCGCTGAGCAGGAAGCTGGCGAGATTCGCGGCGAGCCTGAGTCTCGCCGACGTGCCCGTTCCTGTTCGCGAACAAGCGAAGCTGCATATCCTGGACGGCTTGGGGTTGGGTCTTGCGTCCAATGCGTATGACTATGCACACCGCGCGGTCGCCGGCGTTACCGCGCTGGGCGGGGGCCGTGGTGCCTGTTCTGCGCTCGGCCGCATGGAGCGGTTCGAGGTTCGTGACGCGGCACTCATCAACGGGATTCTGATCCATGGCCTGGACTTCGACGACACGCACCTCACCGGCATCGTGCATCCCACCGCTGCGAGTCTGCCGTGCGCGCTGTCGCTCGCTGAATCGCTTGATGCAAACGGGGAGGCGATGCTCACCGCCTTCCTGGCTGGCGCCGAGACAGCGATTCGCATCGGCGCAGCCGCCAAGGGCGGATTCCATCACGTCGGCTATCATGCGACCGGCCTGGTCGCTCACTTCGCCGCAGCGATCGTGGCGAGTAGGTTGCTGGAGCTGAACGAGGACCAATACGTTGCTGCGCAAGGGATCGCGGGCAGCACGGCGTCGGGCATTCAGGTGTTCCTGGAGGAAGGCGCCTGGACGAAGCGCTTTCACCCCGGCTGGGCGGCGGTGGCGGGCATCACTGCCGCGCACTTGGCGCAGCACGGCTTCATCGGCCCATCACGGCCCTACGAAGGCAAGTTCGGCCTTTTTGAGACTCACCTCCACGGCGAGGACCCACGGATCAACCTCGATGAGTTGACGGCGGGTCTGGGCGAGGCCTGGCGATTCGGCGAGACAGCACTCAAACCTTATCCCGTCTGCCATTTCATTCACGGATGCGCCGACGCGGCGATCGAACTCAGTGGCCAGGTCGCGGCGCAGGATATCGTCAGCGTCGAAGCCTACCTTCCGCAGCCGACCCTGCACATCATCGCCGAGCCTGCGGAACTCAAGGAGCGCCCGACCACGGACTACGAGGCCAAGTTCAGCGCGCAATTCGTGGTAGCTTCATGTCTGCTGAATGGCCGCTTCGGCTTGCCCGACCTGCAACCTCAGGCGATTGCCGATCCGCAGGTTCGGGCGCTTGCCCTGAAGGTGCGTTGTCAGGCGGATTCCGAAACGGCATTTCCGACCTACTTTTCCGGCGGCGTTGAGGTCACCCTGCGCGACGGTCGCATCCTGAAGCATCATGTCAGGATCAACAGCGGTGCTGGCGACCGCGCGATGCAAGCCGACGCTGTCACATCGAAGTTCATGGCCGCGGCGACCATGACCATCCCCGCGCATCAGGCTGAGCGCATCCGTGATGCTGTCCTCGTCTTGGAGGAAGTCCCGGTGGTCGACCTCATGGCCCTGCTGCGTAGCGGCCGCAGCATGACGCCTCGGCCAAGCGCCAACGCAACTTCAAAGGCCCGTTAGGCAATCGGCGATGCTGTGCGGGTGCTATAGTATGCCTTTGCATACATCGAGGACCCTAGACTGAACATGCAGAAGGTCAGGGTCGTCCCAAAAGGCAGCGATTCGTTGCCCGACTTCGTCTACGGACATTTACGGTCGGCGATCCGCAAACAAGAAATCAAGCCCGGCGATCGACTGCGCGAGGTCGAGCTGGCCGAGCGGTTGAGTGTCAGCCGTACCCCCGTGCGTGAGGCGCTCAGGCGCTTGGAGAGCGAGGGGCTGATTCAAATTGCGCCGCCCCGCGGCTTCGTCGTCACCGCGCTCACACAACGACGTGTTATGGAGCTCTACGCTATGCGCGAGGTGCTGGCCGGTGTGGCGGCACGCTTTGCCGCCGAGCATGCCTCGCCGATGGAAATCCACATGCTGCAGGAACTGGTGGCCCAGCAGGGGAGCGCAAAAGATGCCGCCACGGCGGCCCGTACGAACGATCTGCTGCGCGAGGCGATCACCTCTGCGGCACATAATGAGTTCCTGACGCGTGCAACAAATTCGCTGAATGATGCGCTGGAGTTACTCGGTGCGACGACCTATTCGATGCCGGGGCGTATCGAATCGGGATGGAAAGAGAACAAGAAGGTCGTCGAGGCGATCGCGCGACGCAATGGCTCGGTCGCCGAGGAGGCCGCTCGGCTGCACGTGCGCAATGCCGCCAAGCTGCGCGTCCAAATGCTATTCGGCAAGGGCGCCGGCTGAGAGGGGGTTGCGATCGTGTAATTTTTACAAGCCACTATCAAATGCTTCCGAGCAACAAACAAAAGCGATGGCCGCCGTGCCAGTCATCCGATAATCTACCCGCAACTATGAATCCGACATTTACGGCGCCTTCTTAAATCTAAACCAAGGCTGGGTGACCATGGCGACAGAGGCAGGCAAGCTTCGATTGAAGACGGCTAAGGAGCCCTCCGACGCGGTGGTAAAAAGCGAGCGACGGCTACGTCAAGTCGTCGAAGCAGCCCCCAACGCCATGGTCATGATCAATTCCAAGGGCATCATCGAGATGGTGAATGCGCAGACCGAACGGGTCTTTGGCTACCAACGCGATGAAATGCTCGGTCAACCCATCGAGATGTTGGTGCCCGCTCGATTTCGTACGAATCATCCGACGCTACGAAGTTCCTATTCCGGCCAGCCTGAGTCGCGCCCGATGGGCGCGGGCCGTGATTTGTACGGATTGAAAAAAGACGGCAGCGAGTTTCCCATAGAAATTGGATTGAACCCCATCGAGACCGAAGAGGGAACGATGGTGCTTTCGGCCATCGTCGACATCACTTCACGCAAACGTCTCGAAGAGCGGTTTCGACAAGTGGTGGAATCCGCGCCCAACGCCATGGTCATGATCAATCGGACTGGGCGCATTGAAATGGTCAACGCTCAAGCGGAGCGCGTATTTGGCTACGAACGTAAAGAGCTTCTCGGCAACTCCATCGAGATGCTGGTCCCGGAACGGTTTCGTCAGAACCACCCGGAGCTTCGCGGATCCTTCTTCACCAAGCCGCTGTCTCGCCCAATGGGCGCGGGACGAGATCTCTATGGCCTGAAAAAGGACGGCGGCGAATTCCCCATAGAAATCGGGCTAAACCCCATCGAGACCGACGAGGGACCGATGGTTCTCTCGGCCATCGTCGATATCTCCTCGCGCAAGCAGTTGGAGGAGCGATTCCGTCAAGTGGTGGAATCGGCCCCCAACGCCATGGTCATGATCAATGCAGAAGGCAGCATCGAGATGGTCAACGCGCAGACCGAAAAAGTCTTCGGCTATGAACGTAAGGAGTTGCTCGGCAAACCCATCGAAATGTTGGTGCCTGAAAGATTCCGGCGCAACCATCCCAATCTGCGCAGGTCGTTTTTTACCAAGCCGATCTCGCGACCCGATGGGTGCCGGACGCGATCTTTACGGTTTGAAGAAAGATGGCAGCGAGTTTCCGATCGAAATTGGCTTGAATCCGATCGAGACTGATCAAGGGCCCATGGTGCTCTCGGCCATCGTGGATATTTCCTCCAGAAAGCGCTTGGAAGAGCGCTTTCGCCAAGTGGTGGAGTCGGCCCCCAACGCCATGGTCATGATCAATGCCAAGGGCCAGATCGAGATGGTCAACGCGCAAACGGAAAAAGTCTTCGGCTACCAACGCAAAGAGTTGCTGGGCCACCCCATCGAGATGTTGGTGCCAGAGCGGTTCAGACACAATCACCCGAACCTGCGCGGGTCATTTTTCACCCAGCCCTTATCCCGACCCATGGGCGCGGGGCGCGATTTGTACGGCCTGAAAAAGGACGGCAGCGAATTCCCGATCGAAATTGGTCTTAATCCCATCGAAACCGAAGAGGGCACGATGGTGCTCTCGGCCATTGTCGACATCACTTCGCGCAAACGTCTCGAGGAGCGGTTTCGGCAAGTGGTGGAATCCGCGCCCAACGCCATGGTCATGATCAATGCGCAAGGGCTGATCGAGATGGTCAACGCGCAAACCGAGGGCGTCTTTGGCTACGAGCGCCCGGAGCTTCTGGGTAAGCCGATTGAGATGCTGGTGCCCGCCCGCTTTCGCCCCAACCACCCTACCTTGCGCGGGTCATTCTTCACCAATCCCGTGTCTCGTCCCATGGGCGCAGGACGCGATCTGTACGGTTTGAAGAAGGACGGCAGCGAGTTTCCGATCGAGATTGGTTTAAATCCCATTCAAACCGACGAAGGTCCGATGGTGCTGTCTGCGATCGTGGACATCTCCTCGCGCAAGCGATTGGAAGAGCGCTTCCGTCAAGTGGTCGAGTCTGCACCGAACGCCATGGTGATGATCAACCCGCAGGGACACATCGAGATGGTCAACGCGCAGACCGAGCGCGTGTTCGGTTACGAGCGACAAGAATTACTCGGTAAAGCCATCGAAATGCTCGTGCCGGAGCGATTCCGGGAGCGCCACCCTACCCTGCGTGGCTCATTCTTCGGCAAACCGCTGTCTCGTCCCATGGGCGCGGGACGCGATCTCTACGGCTTGAAGAAGGACGGTACGGAATTTCCAATCGAGATCGGCTTGAATCCCATCCAAACCGAAGAAGGCACGATGGTGCTGTCGGCGATCGTCGATATCTCGGATCGCAAGCACAAGGAGGAAAGAATTCACGGTGCACTCAAAGAGAAGGACGTGCTTCTCGGCGAGATCCATCACCGCGTGAAGAACAACCTGCAAATCGTGCACAGCCTGCTGGGATTGCAATCGAGCAGCATCACCGATGAGGTGGTGGTGAGCATGTTGCGCGAGAGTCAGAACCGAATCCGCTCGATGGCGTTGATTCACCAGACCTTATACGAGTCGAAGGATTTCGCGCGAGTCGACTTTCGCAACTTCCTGGAGTCTCTGGTTCCCACGCTGATCTCCTCTTATGGGGTGAACGCGGAACGTATAGCTCTGGAACTCAAGTCCATCGAGGTATTGCTGCCGATCAACACGGCAATTCCCTGTGGCCTCATCGTCAATGAGATCATTGCTAATTCTCTCAAGCACGCGTTTCCAAACGATCGGACCGGCAAGATCATGATTGATCTGTCCCATGTCGATGCCAGCAACGTGCGCCTCGTGGTCAGCGATGATGGTATCGGCATACCTGAATCGAAGAACCTGGAGGATGGGGCGACGTTGGGCTTACAGCTGGTGACCATGCTGGTGGACCAGTTAGGCGGAACGCTTGCCATCCAGCGTGCGAGGCCGACCCAATTTGAAATATTGTTTCCTCTGGAAAAGGTCTAAGCCGTGGCGCTCGCCAAAGTCGTGATCGTTGAGGATGAGCGTGTCGTCGCCCTGCACCTGCGTCAACAGCTGGCGCGACTAGGGTATGATGTTCCGGCGATGGCGACGAAAGGCCTGCAGGCGATCGAGGCGATCGTCACTCATCGGCCCGATGTGGTCCTCATGGATATCCACATCGAGGGCGAGATGGACGGCATTGAAACGGCTTCGCGAATTCCGCGCGAGTTGCACATTCCAATTATCTACCTCACCGCCTACTCCGAGGACTCAACGCTCGAAAGAGCGCGCAATACCAAACCGTACGGGTACCTGTTGAAGCCGTTTTCGGAGCGTGAGCTGCATGCCACGATTCAAATGGCCATGGAACGTCATCGCGCGGATGTGCGACTCAATCATCATGCCACTGAGTTGACGGCGGCCATGGCAACCCGAACCGAGGAGCTGGTGAGCGCTCACACAGAGCTTGCAAAACAAACGGACGGTCGGCGCAGGGCCGAGCAGGCACTGAGTCAAGCTCAAAAGATGGAAGCTGTAGGGCATTTGACCGGTGGCCTTGCGCATGATTTCAATAATCTCATGCACGTCGTCGTTGGTAATCTGGATATCGTCATGCGCATAGCGCCCGAAGAGCCGCCGCGGCTGCGAAAGTCGGCAGCGAGCGCACTTGAGGCGGCTAAAAAAGCCGTGCTCGTCACGCAACGACTGCTGGCCTTCTCTGCGTTGCAGCCGTTGAGCCCGAAACGTGTGGGCGTGAATAATCTCGTGTCTGGCATGACGGACCTTTTGCATCGATCGCTCGAGGAGAGCATTGGAATCCGCACGATCCTGGGTGCGGGAATATGGGTCGTGGAAGTGGATCCGAATCAGCTCGAAAGTGCTGTTTTGAATCTTGCGGTAAACGCCCGTGATGCCATGGGTGGCAATGGCAGCATGCAAATCGAGACTGGCAATGTCGTGGTGACTGCCGATGACCTATTGGAACTCCCTGAAGACGCCGCGCCGGGCGAATACGTGCGGGTTTCTGTCGCAGACAGTGGCTGCGGGATGGACAAATCCACGCTGGCACGTGCCTGTGAACCCTTCTTTACGACCAAGGAAATCGGTAAAGGCACCGGCCTGGGCTTATCACAGGTTTACGGCTTCGTGAAACAATCGGGCGGCTTCATTCAATTGGAGTCCGAGGTCGGCCAGGGGACTCGCGCCATGATTTATCTGCCGCGGGTGGCCGGTGCAAGTGCAGACACTGACGTACGATCTCAAAAGCCGGCGGGTAAGGCTAACGGCGAGACCATCCTGGTGGTCGAAGACGATGATGATGTGCGCGAATTCTCCGTCGATGTACTGGAGGAGATGGGTTATAGTGTTCTGGAAGCGGAGGACGGACCGGCCGCTCTTAAGATCTTGGGTAATTCGTCAGCGTCAATCGATTTGTTATTTACTGACATTGTCCTCCCCGGCGGAATGAACGGCGTTCAAGTGGCCGAGCAGGCTCGTTTGAAGAATCCCGCGCTGTCAGTGCTGTTCACGAGTGGCTATGATCGAAACGCGCTTGCCCGGGAAGGTCGATTGCCGGCAGGTGTTGAGTTGCTTACGAAGCCCTACGGTTGTGCCGAGTTAAGCGCTCGGGTGCAACAGATGATAGACCGCAAGGTTCAGGCCAAGGGCGCTGCGCAAAAAACAACGGAGACGCCGGGCGTCAGCTGATCATCAGGCGCGGTCGGCTATCTGCAGCAATATTTACGCGCGGCAGTGCTCATAGGCCACCGCAGCAAGCAAAGTTCGGAATGCTTACCCCGACGGAATTCTTACGCATCGTGA
This sequence comes from uncultured Gammaproteobacteria bacterium, assembly GCA_963799885.1. GTDB lineage: Bacteria > Pseudomonadota > Gammaproteobacteria > Steroidobacterales > Steroidobacteraceae > Bog-1198. The sequence continues at coordinate 35,460 of CAWCYX010000019.1, forward strand.
GCGATCTGACTACCTGGTCTTTGACGCATTTCGAGCCGGTTCGAGCATGGTCGCCTGCGGAGGATCTATGCGCTGCGGAGGAGCAGGAAGGCGACAGATTTACCGGGATGGAACTGACCTGGTATCCATATACCGTATCAATCACCACAACGCTCACACACATGATGGGCAGATCAGGATCACTGTAGAGCTATCGCTACAGCACGCGCAATCATAAGCCCATCCGCTAACCCGACTACTCTCCGCCGTCATGTTTACCGGCTCTGTCCTGCGATGTTCTTGGACACATCTCCATCTACAAGGCCCATCGGGTCATTCGTGAAAAGTGCTCATAGCGAACGAAAGGACCGAAAAGATAGGTGTTTTGACAGATCCCGATGCAAGAGTCGTCGTTTTTGACGAAGGAACGCAACCCGACTACGCAAATGGATTGAGTAGCCGCGCGCCAGTCGGCGAAAAGTGCTCCGTATTCCGGGTCACCACCGTGAGATCATGAATGAGCGCCGTGGCCGCAATTTGCTTGTCGAGCGGATTCTCAGGATTCGGTACCCGCAGTCGTCCCCACACGTGTGCCGTCTCCTCATCGAAGGGTAAAATCGACTCCGCATAGATCGTCGCCACCTGATTGAGCCAGCGGCCGAGACGCTTTGCCTGCGCGTCATCCCCTCGATGCCGGATGCGCTCCACGCCCTGCCGTAGCTCTCCGATCGTGACAACCGATAGATAAAGATCGACTGACTCGCGACTCGCGTCGGCGAAAAAAGCCCGGACGCCGGGGTTGGCCTTCTCGCCTTTACGGATCTCACTGATAACATCCGTATCAACCAGGTACATATCAACCCCGTTTGTCGGCCTGCTCGCGTCCGAAATCACTGTCCTCGCCGAGGTTGGGAATCGCTGCAAGAACGTCCGCCAGGTGTCGCCGCTTTGGACCCCGCAGTACCGATTGGAGGATTTCGCGATGCTCCTGCTCCGTGCTGCGATTGCGTTTCGCAGCCCGTTGCTTAAGCGCCTTGACCAGATCTTCCGACAGGTTACGTACGATGAGCTGTGCCACCGAAGCCTCCTCCCTCGTCAAATTGGGTAATCATACCGCTTTGACAGTCCGGATGCTAGCATTGATAGCAGTCACCCGACGTCGCAGCGTGACGATTGCTACTCATCACATGAGGTGGCAACTCTCGGATTGTTGGGCGATAGATGGCCGCATCACACATCTCGCCCTACCAACGGAAGGTCTAAGCCGCCTAAGTTCTATGTCCTCATAAAGGTCACGTCAGACGTGCACCGAATTCACACTTATCCTACGCTCGCGGGCTAGGATGGAGCCCCTTTTGGAGCTATTCGGGGGGTCTTTACGGACGCGTCATTTCAACCGCGGAGACGCCCGTGACCGCCGACACAGGTCAAACACCCCCATGGATCCGAGAGCGAGACGCCGTCGTCGAGCACATGCTGGCGGGGGGCGGCCGGCCGGGTATTGCCGATCCAGCACTGCGCTCCGGCAAGACGGGCCTCGAGTTGCTACAGGCTATGCTGCGCGGCGAGCTCCCATTCCCCCCGATCGCTGAGACGCTCGATTTCTCGCTGATATCCGTCGAGGCCGGCAAGGCTGTCTTTCAAAGCACACCGCAGATCAAACACTACAACCCGCTGGGCTCTGTCCACGGGGGTTGGTACGCTACATTGCTCGACTCGGCGCTCGGGTGCGCCGTGCAAAGCATGTTACCCGCTGGGTATTCGTACACGACCGTGGAGCTTGGCATGAATATCGTGCGTGCCGCCTCGAGCGCCACGGGTCCGCTGCGCGCAACCGCCAGGGTCGTACACAGCGGGCGGCAACTGGCGACCGCCGAGGGGCGGATTGTCGGCCCCGACGACAGGCTCTACGCGCACGGCACGACGACCTGCCTGGTCTTCGAAGTCCCGACGCGCTGAAGCATCGGTACGGAATTGCTGCGGACGACATGAAGAGGACCTGAACATGAAACTGCAAGATGCCATCGTACTCATCACCGGTGCCAATCGCGGTATCGGACTCGCCTTCGCCGAGGTTGCATTGGCGCGTGGGGCACGCAAGGTATATGCCGGCGCTCGCAGCCCATTTTCCGTCACCACTCCGGGCCTCGTCCCCGTGAAACTCGACGTCACCTCGGACCAGGACGCGGCCGCCGCCGCGCGCAACTGCAGTGACGCTACCCTCATTGTCAACAATGCCGGGATTGCACGGCCGGGTGGTCTTCTCAACCCTGAGGCCGGCGATGCCGCCCGCGCGCAATTCGACACGAATGTCTTCGGGATATTGCGTATGACGCAGGCCTTTGCCCCGGTGCTTGCTAAGAACGGCGGGGGTGCTTTTCTCAATGTGCTATCCGCGGCCAGCTGGATCAACAGTGGTGCCATGACCGCATACGCCGTCTCCAAGGCAGCCGCCTGGAGTCTGACCAATGGACTGCGCAACGAATTGCGCGAGCAGGGAACCCAGGTCCTCGGGCTGCACGTCGGCTTCGTCGAGACCGATCTGACTCGCGGGCTGGACGTCGTCAAGGTCTCCCCGCAGAGCGTGGTCAACGCCGCCTTCGACGCTCTGGAGGCCGGCGCAAGCGAGGTCCTCGCCGACGAGCGCGCCCGAACGGTCAAGCGGGGTTTGACCGCCGAACCACCGATCTATCTCTAAGGAGTAATATCATGACGGGCCTTGGCGGGCCGCGTCGGGCGAGACGACAGGAGATTCTGCTCCGTTGAAATTGTGATTTATCGACAAGGCTACATAGCAATGACGATCGGGAATATTTCAGCAACGAATCCAGTTTGCGCGTTACTAAACAATTATTCGATCGAAATGACCGCCAAGGACGTCCCCACCTCGAGGCGGCGGCCGATATCATTCCTCGGGGAACCAAAATTCCCGTTGCATTTCTACCTGGTGAGACGTTCGACATGCGGATCGCCGCGGCGAAGCGGGTACGGGATCTGGGCTTTCTGCCGATCCCCCACATTTCTGCGCGCCGATTGCAATCCCACGAGGAACTAGAGCGCTTTCTCGCTGATTTGCAGCGCGAAGTGGGCACCGATCATGCCTTTGTCGTTGCCGGCGACCCGCCGCAGCCGATGGGTCCATTTGAGGACGCGTTCTCAACAAAGCCGGCGTCCATGCATTGGTTCGAATCGGGGTGCCGGGGCCTGCGAGCGTGAAGCGGCTGTTAGCCTTCGCTTCACGGTGCGGAGTTGGCGCCTCGACCAAGGTGATGAAGAATATGGCATGTCGCTCACCAAACTTTTCGCGGCGGCAGGCCCCGACAAACTGATTGAGGAATATGCCGCAGGACTGGACCCGGCTGTCCATGGCGATGTGCTCTTGCACTTTTATCCATTTGGCGGAATGCGGACGACGGCCGAGTGGATCCGCGAATTCAGAGATCGGAATGCTTTTTCGAAATGATTGCGACTGGTCGTTTATACCGGTACCTCCGCGGAGTCGTCTGCTGCATCGCGGGGCACCATGATCAGACCTCCGGGCCCTTCCACAGCGCCATCAGGATGGGCAGCACCATGGGCCGCATCCTCTCAGGGACCCGGTCCATCAGCGAGGCCTCGAAACTGCCCACGGCCCGGCGCGCCTTCGCGACCAGCGTGCTCCCGCGGGCCGTCAAACGCAGCGCCTGGGAACGGCCATCCACCTTCGTGCGGCCGACCAGCCCGCGCCGCTCCAGCCGCGCGACAAAGGGAACCATGTTGGCCCGCTGGATATCGAGGATCCGGCCGGCCTCGCTTTGCGAGACGCCGGGCGCCTCATCGATCAGCAGCAGGAATGCGACATCGGCATGCCGCAGCTTCAACGGTTCCAGGCGTTGATTCAACTCGGCCAGCGTGGCGGCGGAGGCACGCCGCAGAACATAGCCCGGCAGGTTGGCGAGTGGATCCTTCATGCGGGCAAATCAATGGTAGTCATGGCCGGCAACAACGATCTTTACTGCTATATTGTATAACAATTAGAACTGCTATATAGTATATCAATTCGTCGGAACAGTCTTGTTGGGGTTTCGATGCCCATCCGATTTGCCAGTTTTGGAGACGACCGTGAACGAACGCACTGAAGCCGATACCGTTGCCTGCACCGTCAAGGACGGAATAGCCTGGGTTAAATTCAACCGCCCGGAAAAGCGCAACTGCATGAGCCCGAAGCTAAACCGGCAGATGCTGCGAATTCTCACCGAGCTGGAATTCCGCGCCGACGTGGGCGTGTTGGTGCTCACCGGTGAAGGCTCGGCCTGGTCGGCCGGCATGGATCTGAAGGAATATTTCCGCGAGACCGAGTCGTTGGGTCTTGCGGGCGTTCGCCAAGCTCAACGCGAAGCCTACGCCTGGTGGGAGCGTCTGCGCTGGTTCCAAAAGGTTACCATCGCCATGGTCAATGGCTGGTGCTTCGGCGGCGGCTACGGGCCGCTGTTCGCGTGCGACCTGGCCATCTGTTCCGATGACGCGCAGTTTGGACTCTCGGAGATCAACTGGGGCATTCTGCCCGGAGGCGGCGCGACTAAGGTGGCCGTGGATCTCATGCCCATGCGCAAGGCCATGTATCACGCGCTGCTGGGTGAGAATCTGACCGGCCGGGAGGCCGAAGCGGCCGGCTTGGTCAACGAGGCCGTGCCCGCGGGACAGCTCGAATCGCGCGTCACCGAGGTGGCCAACAAGCTGTTGAAGAAAAATTGGGAAACGCTCAAGGCCACCAAGGATGCGGTGCGCCGCGTCCGCGAAATGACCTATGACAGTGCCGAGGATTACCTGATCCGCGCGCAGGAAGCGCTCAACTGGCACGACAAGTCCGGTGGGCGGCACGCAGGCATGCGGCAATTCCTCGATGACAAGGCCTACAAGCCCGGTCTGGGCGAGTATGACAAGGCCAAGGCCTAGCCCGTCTGCCGGGCCTGGTCCGCCTGTCGTCACGGTTCGCCACGCATGACTCTTTTCGACCCGGTCGCCACCTATGCGCTGACCAATCCCACGGGTCTGGCAGTGGTCGATCTGGAATCCGGTCGGCGCTTTACTTACGCCGAATTGAACGCTTCTGTCGACCGGCTCGCGGCGTGGCTCGTCGGTGAATTCGGCCCGAACAGCGGCGCGCGCGCGGCCACGCTTTGCAAGAATTGCGCGGAGATGCTGATCCTGCAGCTTGCGGGAACACGCGCGGGCACAATCTTCGTGCCCTTCAACTGGCGGCTTGCGCCGGCCGAGATTGCCGTGCTGGCGGCGGATGCGTCGCCGGACATCATATTCCACGATCTGGAATTCACGCCGCCGCCCTCGACGAGGCGTGCGATGTTGATCGCGCAGATGCTCGCCCTTGGGCTTCCAGGCGCGCAGCTACCGCGGTCGGCGCGCCGACCTTTCGATGCTGTCGCCACCCTGCTCTACACCTCGGGCACCAGCGGCCGCCCCAAGGGCGTGATGCTGTCGGAAGAAAATGGCTTCTGGGGATGCGCGAACTTCATATACGGCAATGACGTGACCATGAATAGCGTATTCCTCTGCGACATGCCATTGTTTCACACGGCGGGACTGTATGCCGCGACCCGCGTGCCCATTCAGGCGGGCGGTTGCGTCCTGATTTCCAAGGGCTTTGATCCGCACAAGACACTGCAGCGGCTGGCGGATCCCGCGCTCAAGGTCACCCACTACTTTTCGGTGCCGCAGATGGCGGTGACGATCTGGAACCAGCCCGGATTCAAACCCGAGATGCTGCGCGGACTTAAAGGCTGGGCCATCGGCGGCGCGCCAAACCCGAAGGCGTTGACCCAGCGTTTCGTGAATGCCGGCATCAGGATCACCGAAGGATTCGGCATGTCGGAAACCGGTTCCAACTTCGGTATGCCGACGCATGACATCGGGATTCTGCGCAGCAAGGCGGGCAGCTGCGGCTTGCCCTTCATGACCATCGAACCCAAGATCGTCGATCCTGACGGGAATGAAGTGCCCGTGGGTCAGGTGGGTGAACTCTGGCTGCGTGGTCCCTGCATCGCCCACGGTTACTGGAACCAACCGGATGCGACGGCCAAAGCCTTCCGCGATGGCTGGTTCATGACCGGCGATGCGGCGATGGTGGACGAGGACGGCTTTTACTACATCGTCGACCGCAGGAAGGACATGTACATCTCGGGCGGTGAAAATGTATACCCGGCCGAGGTCGAGGCGGCGATGGCCGAGCTGGCGCAGGTCGGCGAATGCGCGGTGGTCGGTGTGCCGGATGCCCACTGGGGAGAGGTTGGCCGAATCTATGTCATTCCCGTACTCGGGCGGAGCATTACGCAAGAGGAAGTGCTCGCGCATTGCGCGCAGCGGCTCGCCAAGTTCAAGGTGCCCAAGAGCGCAGTCATCACGGACAGGTTGCCACGCACGGCCTCGGGCAAGGTGCAGAAGCACCTCCTAAAACAACGCGCCATCGAGGAAATGAGCGACGCCCCTTGAGAGCACTTCGAGGGTGCGGAAGCCGCCTATTTGCTGTTCGCGTAGGCCTGGATCAGCTCGAAAAGATAATCACGCTCCTCGTAAAGGCCCTCGACCGATTTGCGTTCGTTGAGGCCGTGAACGCCGTTGCCGTCGGGATCGGAGAACCGACCCGGGACGCCATAGGTGGGAATGCCTGAAGCGTTGAGGAAGCGGCCATCGGTGGCGCCCGTCGTCATGGCCGGCAGCATCGGTACGCCCGGAAAGTGCTTTTGTGCAAGGGTCTTGGCGGTGCCGTAGACCAGTGGGGTCAGCGGCGGCGGCGCTGGAGTCGGGCTGATTTCGCCGGTCGGGGCGATGGTCAGCGACGGGTCGGCCGCGGCCTTGATCAGCTGTGCGAGGACATTGTCGATCGTGTCGCCGGGAAACATCCGGCAATTGATATTGGCGCCCGCACGCTGTGCCAGCGCATTGTTGGCATGGCCACCATCCAGCCTCGTTGCAACGCAGGTAGTGCGCAACATCGAGTGATAGGTCGGATCTTTCGACACGATGGCGCTGGCTTCGAGGTCGTTGGGATTGGCGATCAGCCGCATCATTGCGGCACCCGCTTCGCCCCCTGACAGTTTTGCCGTCTCGGTGAAGTACGCGCGCGTGGTGTCGGTGAACTGCACGGGAAACTCATATTGACCGATGCGAACAAGCGCCGCGGCCAGGCTGTAAATGGCGTTATCCGGGCGCGGGCGACTACTGTGGCCACCGGGGTTGCTCGCCTCGATACGGAAATCCTGATACACCTTCTCTCCCGCTTGAATACCGAGCGAAAGCTTCTTGCCGCTGGCATCGCGCAGGCCGACGCTTCCTTCGTTCAGGGCGAACTGGGCGTCGATCCAGTCCTTGTGCTCGGTCACCAGCCAGTGGGCGCCATTGAACGCCCCGCCGGTTTCCTCGCCACAGGTCAGGGCGAGTTTCAACGGCCGCCGAAGCTTGGTTCCAGCCTGTTTCAAACGAACCAACGTATCCGTGAAGATCGCAGCTTGCGCCTTGTCGTCGGACGAGCCGCGGCCGTAGAAATAGCCATTCTCTTCGACCAGCACGAATGGATCGCGAGTCCAGTCCTCGCGCTTCGCCTCCACGACATCGATGTGGGCGAGCAGCAGGATCGCCTTGGCCTTGGAGTCCGTTCCATTCAATGTCGCGACCAGCCCGTCTTCTTTAGGGTGGTCGGATACGCCGAACAGCCGGACATCGCCCTCTTTATATCCGGCGGCTTTAAGACGCGCCGCCATGCGCTCTGCTGCCAGCGTGCAACTGCCGGCGGACAGCGTCGTATTGGTCTCGACGAGTTCCTTGTACAACTCTCGGAACGTCACCTGATCCGGCCGAATTTCGGCGGTCACAGGTGCGGCTAGGCTTGTAGCGAGCACGAACACGATCAGAAATAGGCGCAATTTATGATCTCCCTGGCAGACGCGACAGACTACGTCTAATTCGGGGCGACCGGCAAGATCATTTCCGGGCGCCCAGAATTTAGTCAGATCCGCGGCGATAGTGAGACGAGGTCGGGTGCTATAACGACCTGCAACACCGTCGCGAATACCCGGCGCGGGATATCAGTCGCCACGCTCGAATAACCGGCCGATCGCATTGATTCCCATTGCGACCAGATCCAATCCCGGACCAGCGCCTGCGCCACGTGCACCGACGTCGACCAGCAGGCGACTGCCAAGCTGCACTCCGGACGATGCGGATTGCTGCGAGGGAAGTTGCATCCGCAGCAGAGCGTCGCTTAGTGCTTCCGGAGTGGGGCCAACGCGGCGATGACTATCAGCGTTCGGACCACATTTTCACCGCCTTCTCAACGGCATCCGAATCTAGAAAGGAGATGGGCGCGTGGCAGTAGGGGCACTCACTCGAGTGTTCCAGATCGATCGGTCCTGCTTCGTCCGGTGCGAAGAACCGCCGGTCCGCTGCGCAAGCTTGACCTACTGGGCTGGCGAAGGCGTTCCTGATAGCCGGCATGTGGTCGCATTGCCGGGTCGCGATCAGCTAGCGTGTCGGGCCGCCGATGGGCGAAACAATAGGACCGCACGACTCACGCAGCCCACGTCGGTCCGATGATCGCTATTTCTTTGGCGGGTACGGGCTGCCATCACGGTGGCAGTAACGCGCCACGCCCGGCTCAGCGATCATATCGATGTCCGAATAGACGCAGCGATCCATAGGATCGCTGTTGCCGATCTCGAGTACCTTAGCAGCGCGGCTGGACTTATTGACGAGGTGGTGACCATCAGGGTCGCCGCGTCGGAACGCGGCGCAATCTCCGGCCCGCAGTACTTCGTCGCCATCGTCGGTGATCAGCGTCAGCTCGCCCTCGAGCACCCACACCAGTTCGTCCTCATGGCTGTGCCAGTGACGCTGGCTTGACCAGGCGCCGGGTTCGATGACGGTCAGATTCACGCCGAACTGAGTCAGACCCGCATGGCGCGCGAGCCGCTGCGTAGACTGGTCGAGGCACGGCTGGTCGAAGGGCGACGGATAGTTGCACTCGGACTCAACGGGTACCGCGGTGAGGGAGATCTTTTTTGTCATAAACCACAACCACTAACCGTGCGCCACTCCTCGCTCAAGTGAGGAGATATCATCGGTCACCGACTTCGGCGCCCGCGATGGCAATGATAACCATGGATCCGCGATCAAACAACTCGGGCAAGGTAGCGGGATACCGGTAGTTAACCCGACTGCATGCGGTGAATGACCCAGCGCTCGGAGGAACCATCGGCGCAAGCGTCAGCGCAAGATGAGGCAGGACAAATACGGTATCCTTGGGACAACACCGCGCTTGATGGCTTCCCCTCCTCCGAAGTTCAAGGCCATTTCTTGCGCGTCAGGAGAGCGTTACAATGAGCGAACTTGACGAACTGAAGAAAGAAAATAGGCGGCTCAAATCTTTATTAAAGAATGCCGTTAAACTTTTGAATACGTACAAGGAATACTTGAAGCATCCGGAAACAATCGGGGTCGGGAAAACCGTCGCCGCTAACAAAACAGTCCGCTCTACGAGGCCGCGAAAGAAAGCTGCAAAACCCAAGTAGACCGACCGCCGCCTTATCCTGTCGTTCCGACCGGCCGTACCACGCCTGCTGCTTGGTCATTCTACGATGCGCACGGACCCCCCCCGCCAGCGAACTACTGTTTTTCATCAGCCTGCAATACGCTTGACTACCAGCAATTGCGCGCGGCAAGCTCACATTGTCTCGGCCTTAGTAAGGGGGTAAATCATGCGAATGCAGCTATGGATAGGGACGTCGATCGCCGTCACCGCCCTTGGTCTCACAGCGTGGCCCGGCAGCGCTCTCGCCGGAAAAATGGATGCGCTGTTGGGCGACTGGGACCTCAATATTGCAAAATCGAAGTTCAAACCAAACCCTCCTATGAAGAAATACACAATGAAGGTGATCGATGGAGGGGAGGGGCGCCTACTCATCAAAAGTGACTGGATCGAGGCAGACGGCACGGCCGGACACGTCGAATATTCCACGGCGTTGGATGGAACTCCAATATCGATCATCGACTATCCTATTGCCGATACCGTAATTGACACATTGGTTAATCCGACCACGTGGAAATCCGTGTGGAAAAAGAACGGAAAGACTGTCGAACGCGAGCTCGAACACATTTCCGCAGATGGCATGACATTCCACGAAGTTGACGTAGGAAAGGATGAAAAGGGAAGGCAATACACAAATCACTTGGTTTTTGAGCGGCCGTAAGCGGGCGTTCAAGTATAGAGGCTTCGGCGACGTTGCCTCGAGCACTTCTCGACTTCGTCCCCCCAACGTAGCTAATAACCCGCCCTTTTGTCCACGACGTTTTCCAGTGCCTCGCCTTTCCGATAGCGACGGAAGTTTGCGATAAACGCCCGCATGCTCAAATCCAGCCAGTCCGGATCCTCCGTGCGGTCGGTGCAATGGGGGGAAATCAGCACGTTATCCATCTCCCAGAGCGGCGAGCTTTGCGGTAAGGGCTCCTGTTCGAATACATCCAGCGAAGCTCCGGCGATCCGCTTAGTCTGCAATGCTCGTATCATGGCGGCCTCGTCGATAACCGGGCCGCGGCCGACATTAATGACTATGGCCGCCGGCTTCATCACTTCAAACTGCGCATCGCCAATCATGTGATAGGTGTCGACTGTCAGCGGCGCAGCGCAAACCAGCACGTCGATCTGCGCGAGCATCTCCAGTAGATCCTGGGGCGCGAACACCCTATCCAAGACGAGATCGGTCGTCGATCGTTCCGGCTTGCGCCGCACCGCCTGAATCCTCATGCCCAAACCCTTTGCCAGCAGTGCACATTCGCGCCCCACTTCACCGTAGCCAACCACCCCCATCACGCGTTCGTCGGCCAGCTTCACATAAAAGTTATCCCAACGGCGCTCACGTTGATTGTCGATCAATCGCCGGACTCTCTTGAAATGAAATAGCAATCCCAGTAGGGCGAATTCGGCCAGCGGCCGCTTATAGACACCGCGTGCATTCGTCAGTGGGACGTTGCTTCCGACAAGTTCCGCAAACAATATTCGGTCGACACCGGCCGCAAGGGAATGCACCCAACGGACAGATTTTGCGCGCTTCCAAAGTTTCGCCAAGTTAATGGATTTCGCCGCATCGCCGGAGACCAGGATCACTTCCGCCGGTCCGGCGAGCATCTCCAGTTCGGCCTCACTGTTACTGACGTCAATGTCGGCATCATCGCGCAGCTTCTCCAGGTTGCGCAACGCGTAATGGTCAGGTGGCGATATCACCAAAAGCTTAGTCTTCAGCATCGGTAGTAGCATATCCGAAACAGCAGCGGCGCGTTCACCGGCGCCGGCGGAAAATGATGGTTGCCTTCCACAAAGACGGCATCGTCGATTGTCAGACTCGTATTATTGTCATAGAGTGAATGAAATGCTGGATCCCGTCGAATCGACAACGATACGATCTGTTAGCGTCACATAAATTGCGGGATGGCATTGCGCGAGGGCGAGTAAGAATGTCAAACACGATCAACCGTCGCGATTTCCTCGGCGGCACTGCACTGGTCATCGCTGCCGGTCTGACTCCGCTCGCGCAGATGCGCGCCGCGGCCGGCCGCTACTATCCACCATCTCTGACCGGTCTTCGGGGCAGCCATCCCGGAGCGTTCGAGGTCGCTCATCAGGTCGGCCGCGAGGACAAGTCATTTGACATCTCTGGTCTCGCGGTCGAGCAGAGTTTCGATTTGGTCGTGGTCGGCGGCGGTATCAGCGGCTTGGCGGCGGCGTGGTTCTATCGCGAGGCGCACGGCCCCGCGTCGCGGATTCTGATTCTCGAAAATCACGACGATTTCGGTGGGCACGCCAAGCGCAATGAGTTTCGAGTCGGCGATCGCCTGTTGCTCGGGTACGGCGGGACCGAGTCACTGCAATCGCCCAAAACCCTGTTCAGCAAGACAGTCAACCGGCTGCTCCACTCGCTGGGCGTCGACATCAGGCGCTTCAACACGGCCTTTGACCGCAAGCTGTACGGATCGCTCGGCCTGACTCAGGGCGTGTATTTCGATCGCGAGACGTTCGGAGTAGACAGGCTGGTGGTCGGCAATCCAGTGGTAACCGGTGGCGACTCGTTTGCGGGCGATGCCAGGCCCCGTCCCATCGAAGCGGTGGTTGCCGAGTTCCCGATGCCCGATGACGCGAGAGCGCGGCTCATCGAGTTCTTCAAGCACCCGAAAGATTATCTCGCCGGAAAGTCGCCGGCGGAGAAGATCGCCTATTTGAAGAGGATCAGCTACCGCGACTTCCTGCGCAAGGATGCGAGGCTGGGCGACGAGGCAGTGAAATTATTTGACGGTTCGACCTTGGGTCTCATGGCCATGGGTCCCGATGTACTGCCGGCTCTTGATGCGATGAGGAGCCAGTACACGGGCTTCGAGGGCCTCGGACTCGGCGGCCTCAAGGATCCAGAAGCGGCGAGTTTCGACGAGCCGTACATTTATCACTTCCCCGACGGCAATGCCTCGATCGCCCGCCTGCTGGTCCGCAGCATGATCCCCACGGTGGCTTCCGGCCGTACCATGGACGACGTGGTCCTCGCCGATTTCAACTACGCCAGGCTCGATGTCGATGGCGCGCCTATTCGATTGCGCCTCAACAGCACGGCCGTCGCCGTCGCCAATCCCCGCACCCGGGGCGGGCCGGTGGATATCGGCTACGTGCGCGCAGGGGCTCTACACCGAGTTCAGGCCAAGCAATGCGTGCTCGCCTGCTACAACATGATCATTCCGCACATCATGCCGGAGTTGCCCGATGCGCAGAAACAGGCGCTTGCCCTCAGCGTCAAGATGCCGCTGGTTTACGTCAACGTCGCCATTCGCAACTGGCATGCCTTCGTGAAGCTCGGTGTCGATAACATTTACAGCCCCTATGCCTACTTTTCGAACACCAAGTTGGATTATCCCGTGGCACTCGGCGGCTACCGCAATCCGCACGACCCGAGCGAGCCCGTTCTGCTGCATATGGAGCATATTCCGCTCACGCCGAATCAGGGTCTCTCCAATGTCGAGCAGTTCCGTCTGGGAAGGCAGTTGCTGCTGAGTACACCGTTCTCGGAGTACGAGATGCGGATTGCCGACCAACTTGACCGCATGTTGGGCCCGGGTGGCTTTCAGTCGGCGCGCGACATTGCGGCGATCACTGTCAATCGCTGGCCGCATGGCTACGCCTACAGCGCGGATTCCTTATTCGATGCGGAAGTCCAAGGACCCCCGCCCTATGAAACCGCCCGCAAGCGTTGCGGCAGCGTCACCATCGCCAATTCCGATGCGGCCTGGAATTCCTACACACACGAGGCCATCGATCAGGCATGGCGTGCGGTGAATGAATTGAAATCGGCCTGAGTAGCTTCGCGGGGGCTCGCACCGTGCACCTTCTGCCTGCTCTCGTTGAGCACCGCGATATCATTGCGGCGCGGCCACCCGCGCCAGCAGGAATCCGTCATAGCCCTTGAGACCGACCGTCTGGATCACCGTCGCGCTGAGGCGCGCCTCGCGCGCGATCCACTCCGTCATTCGCCGCACCCCCTCGGCCGCGGCATCGCGCCGTCGCGCGGCGACTTCCCCGTCGCGCACCACATTGTCGACGATGATCAAGGTCCCCTCACGCGCGAGCGCGAGCGCCGCCTGGACATAGCCCAAGTTGTTGGGCTTATCGGCGTCGATGAACACCAAATCGAAAGGCGCCTCCTGCTGCGCGCGCAGCCGCGCCAAGCTCTCGAGCGCCGGTCCCAAGTGCAGCTCGATCCGTTCGGCCACGCCGCCGTGCACGAAGTTACGGCGTGCGACCTCAGCGTGGCGCGGATCGATTTCCAAGGTCACGAGGCGCCCATTCACCGGTAACGCCCGCGCGAGCCATAGCGCGCTGTAGCCCCCCAAAGTCCCGACCTCCAGAATGCGCCGCGCCGGCAGCGTAAGCGCGAGCAGATGTAAAAGCTTGCCCTGGCTCGCCGACACCTGAATGCCGGGGAGCCCCGCCGCCGCACTCGCACGTAGGGCCGCCTCGAGCACGGCGTCGGCACCGATTAGCTCGCTCTCGAAGTACGCCTCCACCGCCGTCCAGGTCTGATCGCTCATGCTCGCTCCTTGCCACTTCGTGGCGCGTCATGTGAGGTACCCATGTCGAAACGAGTGTCGTTTCAATTCACTCCGCACGCTCGCATTCCAGCGGATTCGTCTGGCGACCTGGCTTGATCGTCACGGCTGATGATGCGCTCCACGACGAGGGTGCCATCACCATCCACCTTGCGGGGGGTGATAGGGCCACAGCAAGCTTAGTCGCTAGCAATGCGACCGTGAATATGATTGATCGTAATGCAAATGTCGACCGCGACTGGCATTGTCCGTGGGTCCTTTCCAGCCGACCGGGCCCCCGCCTCCCATTCCTTTTTGTGTTGACCCAATCACTTATAAGAACACGCACAGTAAAGTGGAAGCCCGATCCCGGCGAAGCGATTGGTCAACTGTTTTGAAGTTCCGTCCCCGTAGGACCGGCAGGCGGGTGATCGCCACGCAAGCACGCCGTTCTGCACTTCCGAGACGAGCGCTGAATGACGCCAAACGAGTTGGTTACACCTTCACCCGGTGCTTTGCCGCAAAAAACGATACATTCATTTTTTTGCGGTCCTCATCGGAGAAGTGCTCCTTCACATCCGTCCAAACATTGCTTTCTTCTTCATCGATATGATGCTCCACCAGCTCCTTGAGCACTTTGCCGGCGGCCTTATGCTCGGGTGAAGCCGCATTGGCGATACCCTCCAGACGCTGCAACGTTTTCGACGCCCATTCGTGTTCCAAATAGCCCTCATGACCGTTCATTTGAGCATCTTTGTCCCGAAGGGCGATGACAGCATCGTAAACGACCTTCTCTTCCGCCTTGGTATGGGGAACCAATGCAGCTTTGATTCTCTGTACCAGCCTGCGGCGCTGTGCGGGAGTCTCGGCATCGCTTAGGTTCTCAAGAAGCTCCTTGACCTCATCGTGTTCCTTCTTAAGCGTGTCTAAGATATCAGTCGATTCCACATCCGTATCGCTGGAGGTAAACGTGTCGCCGATGGCGCGCGCCGCTTGTTTAACTACCGATTTGACTCGCATTGAATTTCCCCTTTTAACTGATTACATCAAATTATCGCTGGGCCTGCTCGCTCGCTTGACCGACACGGTCGGCCCTATCCGACTGTCGCCAAAGTATGCGGGCCGGATTACCGCTGCGGAGCACACCCAAGACTTGACCGTGTGTGAGATGAACGCTGTGAGTGCGTCAGACAATGCCTAGGGCGCGGCCGAGTCGACGCTGACGGAGAGTGCTTCCGCGAGAACTACCAGGTCGGCGGGGGTCTCGTTAACCCTTTGATCGCCGGGCATCCATGAGTAACCGATGGGGCAAGAGCCGTGTTATGCGGCTCACCCTGTTGGCGTCGGGAGCAGGATCTGCTCCGCCTCGTTCCCTTGCTCCGCGCCGCTCGCCAGCGCCGCAAGCGCCGCTGCAACCTGGTTACGAGCAGCCTCCACCACGTTGCCATGGAGGCCGCCGAAGTGAGTCGGATCGAGCTTGCGAAGTGCGCCTTCCAACAGACTCTGGACATTAAACTGGGGCAGTTTGGCAATTTCCTGCATCTTTAATCTCGGCTATGACCCCCGCAACCCGAACCATTGTCGTCGTCGGTCTCTCTCTCCCTCCTGGGATTGTGCACGAAGATAGCGGGAACTTGTATAGTGGCCTCGATGAAAGCATTCATTTTCGATCTGGACGGCACGTTGATCGATTCGGTATACGCTCGCGCGTTTGCCTGGCAGAAGGCACTGTCGGAGTTCGGACTCGAGATCCCTGCTTATTCGATCCACCGCCGTATAGGCCTGAGCGGTAAGTTGCTCGTGAGGGCAGTCGCTCGCGAGCACGGCAAGAGGGTGTCTATGGTCGATCTCAAGCATTTAGAAAGCGACATACGACGTTGTTCCATAAGATTGCGCCCGTCTGCTCGCCACTGCCCGGGGCACGCGCGCTACTGGCGTTTCTTCATAAATTTAAGATACCGCATGGAATCGCCACGTCAGGCAAGCATCGGCGACGCCATTTGGGACGTACACGCCGCGAGGCGGGCGGGAATCCTATCGGTAGGATTGTTGACTGGTGGATTTGGCGAGCAAGAGCTGTATAACGCAGGCGCCATGCGTGTTTACCGCGATGCTGCCGAGCTTCTCACCCAGATCGACGAACTCGGAATACAGGGACGCGGGTAGACCCACGGCAGGGTATCCACCGGATCGAGGCCCCGGCGGTGGCCTTACGGTATTCCAATCGGCTTCTGCAGGGCATTGGTTCGCTCGCGGATGCGTTTGAGTACGCTGTTGCGGGAGGGAAGGACCCGCTTCTCGGCATGACACCGACGTTTCACTTCTTTTATAAACCGACTCCATGGGTTTTCGGGGCCGTACCAATAATGAGAGGTTCGGTCATTCGAACCTCTCGAATGTCGGCCCCGATGGTCTCCTGGATTCGCGCCCGAGCGCCTCTCAGGCTTTTCGAGTCGACATATGCGGCTGTCCGGCTGTGGCCGTAGGCCTTCTTCGCGGATTTGGCGGTGACCGGATCTTCAAGGGTGCACTGACCTGCGGAACTTGCATCAAGCCCCAGCGTCTCCCAGCCGTTGTGGCCGGTGTGCTGTCGATGGCTGCCGCCGCCACGCCTGCAAGTCCTGCGAGCACACCTTCACATTCGCATTTCATCGTCGAAGCGAACAGCACAGCCACAGCGAATGCCGATGTCCGAGCCGTGGGTGGTCACGTTACCCGCCCCTGGCCCTCATCGATGCCGTGGGAGCGGTGTTGACTCCCGTCCAGATCGTGCAGTGTCCGCCGCGTGCACGCTCGCGCAGCCGAGGTACGCAGCGACTGCCCGCGCCAGCACATGAGCCGACGCCCGTGTCAATCCCTTCAAAACATGCCGGCTCCCTCATGACGCGATTGCGACTGCGGCTATTCCGCCCCTGTTGTTATCTGAGTGGCTTTCGGGCCGATGGTGCGAGCGCCGAGTTCGCATCACGGTGTAGGGCATCCGATACAGAGTCCGACGGTGAGCTTCCTCGAGTTGCTGCGAGTAGTAGGCCCCGCCTCACGGTTTCGCTAGCTCTGTGCTGACGCCAGATAGGCCTTGCGGTCGGCTCCGTTGGACACACGATCGGGTAAGGTAGGCACCCCACGACGAGCCGACTTGCGCGAGTTCTGCAGGAAGGCTGGTTTTTTTTATCAACACGACGATGGAGTGAGAATAATGGCCACCAAATCTAAATCTAGTAAATCGACTCGCAAAGAGTCGTTTAGCGGCGCAGAGCTCATGGTCTTGGAGCTTCAGGAGATTCACAGCGCGGAAAGCCAATTGACGCGAACCCTGCCGCGACTGACCAAGTCGATTGAATCGGAACGCCTAGGCAGCATGATTGAGCGGCGGCTTGCTGAGGGTGAGGAGATCATCAATCAGATCGAGAGCGTATTCGATGAGCTCGACGAGAGTCCTGGGCGAAAGAAGAACATTGCGGCGGAGGGCCTCATCAATGACATGCGCGAGCATGCCCAGGAAATCGAGCAAGGGCCTGCGCTGGACGCGGTGATCCTCGCCGCCATTCAGAAAACTGAGCACTACTGCGTCGCCGCGTGGGGAACGGCGAAGGCGCTCGCCAGTGCAGTAGGTCAGGAGGCGGCAGTCGCGGCGATGGAGCGTGCGTTGAGCGAAGGCAAAAAATTCGACCAGGAGCTGACTCAGCTGGCCGAAGATGAGATCACCCCGGCGTTGCTCGCAATGGAAGGCGAGGTCGGTCTGCCCGATCAAGGCGCCAGGACACCACGGAAAAACGGCGGTTCGGAGAAGCGCGCCTCACGGGCCTCGACTTAGCCCGAGGATGCACTGCTGCAAGCGACCCGCAACAAGGGCTGCAAACGGCCGGCGACTACGCCGGTCGTTGCGGCAGCAACATCCGCACTTCTCAGCCTGAAGGCCTCAATGGGGTGACCTCAAGCTCAAGAAAGGGGGCCATATCAGCGTACGGCCCCTTTCTTGAGGTCACCCCTATCTGGTTAGCAGCCGATCCAGGAATTACGGAGAATTCAGGAGCGACGATCCAATAAACCTTGTCCCCGTCCTCGATCTGCAAGTGGCCGATCTGAGCGTTTGCGTGATGGCGTCCGCCAGGGATGTCACGTAGGGCTCCTCCCGTGTCAGACATTGTGCTTTGTCCAGGCAGCTCCGCTTCTGCGATGTTCGCGGAACTGCGCCGCACCGATTTTGCCGGCGAACGGTGACACGCAAACGCGACTCGACAGGTGCCACGGAAAAACAAGATGGGTTGGGCTGGCCACAGAGTGACACATGCTTCCGCGGAGGTGACAGCCACTTCGCGGCTGCGTGACGTCGGTCACCGGTAATATCCGAAGAATCTGACGCAGTATCGCGTCGTTGAGGAGGTCTAGACGCGGTTGACCGAATATAAGATACGGCGCTATCGCTGGAGTCAGTGTAATGGCAAATTGTATTCCCCGCTCGGAAGTGCGAGGCTGACAGCACTTGTTGAAGCGGGATCCGTACGCTTGGTGGCAGACTGGGGTGATCTACCAAGTGTATCCCCGGTCATTCCAGGACACAGACAACGATGGCATCGGGGACTTAAACGGTATTTCGCAGCGGCTAACGCACCTCCTCGAGCTTGGCATCGATGCGATTTGGATCTCACCGATTTTTCCCTCTCCGATGCGAGACTTCGGCTACGACGTCAGCAATTACTGCGACATCGCCCCACTATTCGGTACGCTCGCGGATTTCGATGCGTTGCTCGCCGCCGCTCATGCGGCCGGGCTAAAGATCATTTTGGATTTTGTGCCCAATCATACCTCTGACCAGCATCCCTGGTTCATCGAGAGTCGATCCTCAAAACGCAGCTCCAAGCGAGATTGGTATGTCTGGCGGGACGGCAAGCCCGATGGCACTGAGCCCAACAATTGGCAAAGCGCCTTCGGCGGTTCGGCTTGGACCTTCGATGAGTCCACGAGCCAATATTATTACCACGCGTACCTCAAGGAACAACCTGACTTGAATTGGCGCAATTCCGAGGTGGAGCGGGCCATGTGCGATGTGCTTCGGTTCTGGTTTGATCGAGGTGTGGACGGATTCCGGGTGGATGCGATTCATCATCTTTTGGAAGACGAGGCAGGCCGGGATAACCCGCCCGACCCGAATTGGCGGGTGGGCATGCCGCCCCACGAACGCTGGCTGCCACTCAGAACGATGGATCAGCCCGAAGTGCACGCAGCCATCAGAGTCATGCGGCAGGTTTCAGATGCCTACACCGATCGGGTGATGATTGGCGAGGCCTATTTGCCGATCGATCGACTCATGGCCTATTACGGCACCGATTTGAGTGGCTTCCATCTGCCGTTCAACTTCCACCTGATATCCACACCGTGGGACCCGAAATCGATCGCCTGCCTTATCCAAGCGTATGAGTCCGCCTTGCCGAGCGGGGCTTGGCCTAATTGGGTGCTGGGCAATCATGATCGTCCGCGGGTCGCCAGTCGCCTCGGGTCCGCACAGGCGCGCGTCGCAGCCATGCTGCTGCTGACGTTGCGCGGAACGCCAACGATCTACCAAGGGGAGGAGATCGGCATGCGCGATGTGGCGATTCCCGCGGATCACGTGCAAGACCCGTTCGAGCTTACCGTCCCAGGATTCGGGCTAGGGCGGGACCCGGTACGAACTCCCATGCCATGGACGCCCCAAAAGAACGGCGGCTTCACCGAAGGCGACCCATGGCTGCCGCTCAACGCCGATGTGCAGGCGTTGAACATTTCAGCCCAAGCGACCGATCCCCGCTCCATATTGTCGCTTTACAAGGCATTGATTCGACTTCGCCGGCGGCGCGCTGTCCTCTCAGTCGGATCACTGCGGCTGGTGGCCGCCGAGGATGGGGTGCTCGCTTACGCGCGTGAACTGCGGGGCGACCGAGTGCTCATAGCGCTCAACATGACTGAAGAAAAGCAAGTCGTGCGGGCCGGTCGACCGGTCCACGAAGTCCTTCTTTCCACCTATCTGGACGATCCATTCTTGTTGGATTCTTCGGAGATCCATCTACGCGCCAACGAAGGCTTGGTGCTCACAATATTGTCCGATGCTTAAAACGTCGGTTAGGTCATTTCGTGGAGAGGAACATGAAAGCGCCCATTAGCCCGCCGCCGGTCAAAGGCGGCGGCCGAGACGAGCTTCCAGCGTATGTCGCCAACGGCGTCGTAGGCCTTCGCGTGCGCGAGATGCCTTTGGCCGGGGGGGTCACTCTGATCAGCGGCTACACGGGTGAGCACCCGCAACGTCGGATCGAGGCGATTGCGATCGCGCCATATCCGGTCGCAGCGGACATTCGACTCGCCGGCGTGTGGCTGTCGGATTCACCGCAGGCGGTGACCATCATTGACCAGGCATACGATTTCGAAACGGGTGAATTACGAAGCCGCTTCAAATTCAAAGCAGGCGGCTGTACGGCGAGTGTTGAAGTGCTCGTTTTCTGCAGCCGCGAGGAACCGAGCCTCGTTTGCCAGGACATCGCAGTGAAGCTTGACAAGGGCGTCGATCTTGCCTTGAAGGCGCTCGTCGATGGACGCCACGTGGACGGGCGCGCAGTGCGTTACCTTAGAGACACACCGGGCGAGGACAAGCCTTCATGCGACGGCGCGGCATTGTGGGAAAGTGCTGGCGCACTGTCGACGTGCGGCATTGCCTACATCACTGAAGTGGTGGGCTATAAAGCCGAGCCTGACAAGCCGCTTCTCGAAAATCGTACCTTGGCCACCCGCTACTCTTTCAAAGCTGCGGCGGGACGAACCTATCATCTACGACAAATTGCGAGCCTGATACCTAGCGTGACACATGCTCAACCGGATTTTCAGGCAATACGGATGGTTGCGCTCGCTCGCAAGCGAGGATTTAACGCGATACGGGCGGCAAATCAGGATGTCTGGCGCGATCTATGGAAGGGGCGCATTAAGATCCTCGGTGCCGATCGACGGTGGCAAGCTCTCTCCGATGCAGCTGTTTTCTACCTATTCAGTTCGACTCATGTTGCTTCGCCCGCCTCAACCTCCATCTTCGGTCTCGCGACATGGCATGACTATCACTATTATTTCGGCCATGTCATGTGGGATATCGAAACATTTGTGGTTCCGGCTCTGAGTCTCCTGCAGCCTCACGTCGCAGAAAGTATTCTTGATTACCGGATCCGTCATATGGCCGGCGCAGCCAGCAATGCCCGTCTGCGAGGCCGACGTGGACTCCAATTCCCTTGGGAGAGTGCGCCGTCCTCGGGACAAGAATCGGCTCCGATGCCGGGGTCTGCATCGTGGCATGAGGATCACGTGTCCTTAGATGTGGCGCGGGCTTTTGCTTTCCACTCCGATGTCACCGGGGATGTGGAATACCTACGTGAGAAAGCCTGGCCCATTCTATCAGGTGTTGCCAACTGGATCATCAGTCGGGTTCAGAAAACTGATCGTGGCTATGAAATCAAGGCTGCCATGGGCATCGCGGAACGCGAGGTGGAAGCTGATAACGCTGCCTTCACCAATATGGCCGCGGTGGTCGTTCTTCGTGATGCGATCAACGCCGCCCGTCAATTGGGCCGAGTCGCGAACCCCGACTGGGTCCAAGTGGCCGCCAATATGGCACTTCCAAGGAATGGGCGGGTCATCATTTCCCACGATGGCTTCAAACCGAAAGAGGAGAAGGGTGGTACCCCCGATCCCCTCATGGGTATATTCCCGCTGGGATTCGACATGGACCGGGCGTCGGAGGCTTCGACCTTGAAGTTCTATCTTGGCATCAGGAAGGGCTACATCGGAAGCCCCATGCTCTCTGCCCTGTATGGTGTATGGGCAGCATATGCAGGCGACCGTGGACTCTCTGCACAATTAATGGATGAAGGGTACGGGCAGTTCTGTGTGGGGCGCTTCGCACAAACATTGGAATACCGGCCGGATGTCTTTCCAGACCAGCCTCGCGCTGGCCCTTTTTTCGCGAACCTTGGCGGCTTCTTGATCAGCCTCGTGACTGGTTTCCCGGGTCTGCAACCAGCGCCCGGCGATATTCAGAAATGGACCAAGCGGCCAGTTGTTCTGCCGAAATCCTGGACCAGTATTGAAGTAGAGCGCCTTTGGGTGCGCGGAATCCCCTATAAGCTCGTGGCCCGGCAAGGAGCCGACCGCGCGGAACTCACGCCGGTCTGAGAGTTCTCTACGTGCGACGCTTGTTCGGTGACCTTGCAACCGCCACGGTTGGGAGCGCAGCCTAGTGTCGAACTTGGCTCGTAGGCGCAACTCAATCAGGGGGTGCTTTAGGCGAGATTGTTCAGAAGCCTGGGGAATGTGCCCGGCAGTTCACTCGCGATGAAACCAAGGGGTCCCACCGATTCGGAGAGCACCGTGCCTGCCCGTGCATGAACCACTACGCTCCACGCGGCTGCACACTCAGGGGATGCCCCTCGTGCCAGTAACGCCGTCAGCAGCCCCGCGAGGGTATCGCCGGAGCCTGCCGTCGCCAACCCGCAAACGCCGCCGCAATGGCGCCAAATTGATCCAACGGGGCTGACCACATAGGTTGTCGCGCCCTTCATTATCACGGTACTCTTCAGCGCTTGCGAGGCGCGTCGACTGATCTCCACAGGCGAGTTGCGGACTGTTTCCTTGGACACATCCATCAGGGTCGCCATCTCCCCGGCATGCGGAGTTAATATTCGTGCAGAGTCGAACCGCCGCAAGGCGTTGAAGTTACCGGAACATGCCGCAATGGCCGCGGCATCGAGAACGACGGGTACTTTGATGTTGCTCAGCACCCGCAAGACTAAGGCTCTGGCGTTTTCCGTATTCATCATCCCTGGGCCGAGCAGTACCGCGTCGCACTCCGATAGATGTTCATCCAAGGAGGCGTCCCCGCCATCTGGCTCACCCTCGCTCGTCGCCTGCAGCGAAACAACCCCGAACTCCGGCGCCATCAAGCCGATGCGATCAGCGATGGGCTTCGCCGTTGCAACGACGACCTTACCCGCTCCGCCTCGAAGGGCGGCAATGCCGCAGAGCAAAGCCGCGCCGGGCGACAAGGCCGAGCCGCCGATAAATAGAACGCGCCCGCGCGCATCCTTGTCCGTTTCCTCCTCGTTCGGCGGCAAGGGCATCGTCTTTAACGCTTCGGCATTGAGTTCGCGAATTTCACTCATCGCGCGGCACTGCTCGTGTCCGGCCTAGAAGTGACTTGCGCGCCGGCGTCCGTGATTGGCACCACCCAGTTGTACCGCTGCAGCTCGAGGGCTTGGGTATCGTCGCGTGCCACACACCGGTAATCGGTCACTGAACAATTCGCGACATCACCTTTTGAGTCGATGGCGAGAAGCTGCGGCTCGGTGAGATTCTCGATAAGGTATCTGAAGCACAGGACCACCACCTGGTGGCTGACGATCAGGACGCGTCGCCCCGCATAGTGAAGGCTGATGGTATGAAGTACGCTGCGAAGCCGCAGAATGACATCGCACCAACTCTCGCCGCCCGGTGGCCGGTGATAGAACTTGCCAAGGTGCTTGCGAATTTCGGCCTGCTCCGGATGAGATTTTTCAATCCCTTGGCGGGTAAGTCGATCAAGTATTCCAAACTCCTTTTCGCGGAGCCTCTCATCGATCACGATCTGCGCTCCAGCCCCGCCATTGATACGCTCTCGGATTATCTCGGCAGTCGCCACCGCGCGTCGATACGGGGAGGTCAGAATAAAATGCGGCCTTGAATTGGAGGGCGAATTCGCGAACCAACTCCCTAAAGCGAGCGACTGCTCCTCGCCGCGAGCGCTTAATGGAACATCAACGTCCCGCTCGCTGATGTCTATCCTCTCCAGGCCCGCCGCATGCGCTTTGTCACGTGCGACGTTTCCAGCGCTTTCGCCGTGACGCACGAGCCATAGATAGGCCGGCCATTCGTTTTGGTGATTCTTCATGGGGGTCGAAGAGCTAGGACCGGCTGTCAGTCAGCAGTGAGGTGCCGGATCGCGCTCGCCAGGGACCTAGCGGATTGCGCGTATTGTTCCCAAGGCTTGGTTTTGTTAAGGACAGCAGGCCCCGAGCGAACGGTGTACCGGCTAGGATCAAGGCCTGGTTTGACTTCTTTCCAATGGAGCGGCATGGAAATGGGCGCACCGGAACGAACGCGGGAGGAGAGTACGGCAACCGCGGTGGCGGTTCGATCATTGCGCAAATAGTCGAGGAAAATCCTGCCGACGCGCTCTTTTTTGGCCATCGTATCCAAGTATTTGGCCGGGGAGTCCTGCGGCCATCTGCGCGCAAATGATGTGCGCAAAGTCTTTAGCTGCGGGCCAGGCGACTGCGTCCTTGCCGCCCGTTAGCGGTGTGACCACATGCAAGCCCTTGCCACCCGTGGTTTTGCAGAATGACTCCAAGCCGACCTTGATAAGCCGCTCACGGATTTCCAGGGCTGCGGCGATCACGGCGGCAAATTTCACGTCCGGTGCCGGATCCAAATCAAATACCAGGCGCCCAGCGACTTCGGGATTATCGGGCGCGCAGTTCCAGGGATGGATTTCGAGCGCTGCGATTTGCGCTACCGCGGCCAGTGCTTCGACCCGATCGATTTGCACGTAGGGTGCTTTATCGCCTTTCACCTTGACCAAGGTGAAGAGGTTTGAGATTCCCGCCATCGCGTGACGCTGAAAAAACTGCTCGCCTCCCATGCCATCGGGCGCACGCACCAGCGAGCAGGGCCGGCCCTTCAAATGATGCAGCATCCATTCCCCGACCGTCTCGTAGTAATGGGCGAGATCCAGCTTGCTGACCGGCTGACCATCGCCGGCGTCGGGCCACAGGGCCTTGTCAGGCTTCGAGAGCGTCACGCCCATGACGATGGCGACGCCTTTCTGAGGCGCGGTTAAACGGGGGCCGGCGTTCGTCGCGGCGCGGCTGCGTGGCGGCTTTTTCGAAGGAGATTGCTTTACCTTGGCCGCCAACTGCTGATCGGGAACATCAGTGCGCGACTCGACCGGACTCGGCAGTTCGGCAACCACCTCGCTTGCCGGTTTATCGCGACGCAATCCCTTGAATGCAGCTTGACGGATCATTCCGGTGGCGGTCCAGCCGGCGAATTCGATCTCTGCCACCAGCGCCGGCTTCAGCCACCGAATGTTGCTCTCCCTCGCGGGGGCATTGGCGCCCCCGAAGGGGCTGGTGTCTCGTGTCAGCTTCCGAAGAACAGGTAGCAACTTTGAGGCGACCTCGGCCCCGTAGCCTGTGCCAATGCGGCCCACATAGACCAAATGCCCGTCGCGATTGACTCCCGCCAAGAGCGCGCGAAGGCCGCCAGCCTCAGTCGTCCAACCACCGAGGACGACTTCGTGTCCGGCGCGACACTTGGCCTTGGTCCAACCTCCTGAGCGGCCGGAGGCGTGCGGCGCATCCAGTCGCTTGGATACGATCCCTTCAAGATGCATCTTGCATGCGGAAAGCAAAACTGTGTCGGCAGTCGATTCGAAGTGCGCGACATAGCGAATCAGATCTCCAGCATCCGCTTTCTGAATCAGAGCCTCGAGTCTCGCTTTGCGATCCGCGAGCGCCAAGGATCGCAAGTCCTGTTTTCCCTCCACCAGTAGGTCAAAGGCGAAGAACACTAGGTTCTGAGAGCGCCCTTCGGACAGTGCGGCTTGCAGGGCTGCAAAACTTGGCATCTGGTCCTTGTCGAGAGCGCATACCTCCCCATCCATAATGCAGTCGGGAAACCCCTGGGCTTGCCGGGCAATAACTGCAAACTGGTGTGTCCAATCCAGTCCGCTTCTGGTACGGATCGTTGACTTCCCACGGTGAACGCGCAGTTGTGCTCGATAGCCGTCGAACTTCACCTCGTGCGCCCATCCGGCCGCGGCGGGTGGCCGATCTACCAATTTACATAGCTGTGGCTCGATGAAGGTAGGCAATGACTTGAGCGTCGATGTTTTGGGTTGCGGTTTTGACTTGCTCTTCAATGAGCCCGCAGCGTTGGTGGGGTTCTCGGGTGTCGATTGCATGACGCTTTGGCGTTGGTCCTCTCGATTGCTGCGCCACACCGCATCCGGTCTGACGTTGTCCTTGGCGAGCATAAACGGCGTCGGCGCCTTTCCCTTTCCCGCAGCGATCTGTTCCATTGAACGCCCAGATGCGACGGACCGGTCCTCATCTAGAAGTGCCTGCGCTTCGCCTGGCCTTGCAAAGTCATCGCGGTGTTTGATCAGTAGCCAGTTAGTGCGCCTGTTGCGGGTGCGGTCGTTCTTGATCCGTATGAGAACCCAGCTGCCTTGCAGGCGTTTTCCTTGCAGGGTGAACTTGAGTTCGCCAGCAACCAGCCCTTCTTCGGGGCTCTTGCTACCGATGGGAGTCCAAAAGCCCCGGTCCCACAATTGCACCGTTCCCCCGCCGTACTGACCCTTCGGAATAGTGCCCTCGAAATCACCATAGTCGAGGGGGTGATCCTCGACTTCGACGGCCAACCGCTTAACCGAAGGGTCAATGGAGGGGCCTTTTGTGACCGCCCAGGACTTGAAAACCCCGTCGAGTTCGAGCCTAAGGTCATAATGCAGCCGACTCGCCGCGTGCTTCTGAATCACGAAGCGTAATTGCGGCGAGGGCGCGACAGCCAAGCGACCACTCGGCTCGGCCGTCTGGGTGAAATCCCGTTTTTGTTGGTACCGCGCGAGTGAGGCCGGCGGGCGTCGCGGTTCAGTCTCTTTGCCATCGCGCATTCCTTCCCCCCACCGTCGTCGAATGAGAAAGCAAATTCTTGTTGGAACCCCGCGGGGAGCCTGTAGGAAATTGACTTGATTCTCGGTAAGTATTATCCGGCCGAGGCCATATCGCCGCCGAGGCCGCCAAAGCGTCGGCCGACCGCGGCCATCTACATCGATGGCGATAACCCGTTGTATATTTATCCGGCGCCAGTACAGTCAAATAACAGTCCCTTTCTCGATTCAAAGTGTGAAACTTTTGCCTGAATTACCTGTTAGGCCGCCCATAGCACCCATGCTGGCCAAGCTCGCCCAAACGCTCCCTGACAAGGAGTATTTGTATGAACCGAAGTGGGATGGATTTAGGGCGATTGTCTTTCGCGGCTCTGAGGACGTGTACATCCAAAGCCGCGATGGCCGACCGCTCGATCGATATTTCCCTGAGCTGCATGACTTGCTACAGAAACGATTGCCGCGCGGATGCGTTGTGGATGGGGAGATTGTGATTGTGACCTCCGCAGGCTTAGATTTTGATGCCCTGCAGTTGCGGCTTCACCCCGCGGCTTCGCGGGTGAAAAAGCTCGCAAGCGAGTCGCCTGCCTCATTCGTTGCGTTCGACCTGCTAGCCAACAAATCGCAGAATCTGATGATGTTGCCGCAAATCATGCGCCGCAAAGCGCTGACGCAGCTGTTGGACGGCATCGAGCCTCCGGTCTATCTCACGCCGATGACCGAAGATCGTAAGATCGCCGTTGATTGGCTTAAGCGCTTCGAGGGAGCTGGGCTCGACGGGGTGATCGCGAAGGAAGCTTCGGGTCCCTATCTGCCCGGCAAG
This sequence comes from uncultured Gammaproteobacteria bacterium, assembly GCA_963799885.1. Classification (GTDB taxonomy): domain Bacteria; phylum Pseudomonadota; class Gammaproteobacteria; order Steroidobacterales; family Steroidobacteraceae; genus Bog-1198. The sequence goes on from CAWCYX010000019.1 coordinate 63,083, forward strand.
CGTGCCATGGTGAAGGTGAAGCATATCCGTACCGCCGACTGCGTGGTCGCTGGTTTTCGCTGGCACAAGAGCGGTGAGGATGCGATTGGGTCGTTGCTACTCGGCCTGTTTGATGATGCGGGCGTACTTCAACACGTCGGCGTGACGTCCTCTTTCCCTTTGGTATTGCGTCGTCAACTCGCAAAGGAGCTGGCCTCGCTGCGCAAGGCCGCCATGCAGGGCCACCCTTGGCGAGACTGGGCGGCCGCAGCCATCAAATCGGGCCGCATGCCAGGGGCGCAAAGTCGTTGGAGCGCTGGGAAAGACCTGACCTGGGAACCGTTAAGGATCGAAAGGGTATGTGAAGTGAAATACGATCATATGCAGGGTAATCGATTCCGTCATGCGACTACTTTTTTGCGGTGGCGCCCCGACAAGCCGCCTGAGCAATGCCGGTACGATCAGCTTGAAGAGGTGGCACCCTGCGAATTGGAGGCCATTTTTTCTCGTTAGTCGGGCGTTCGCCACGGGTGGCGTTTGTCGACCTGTCGTGTCTGATTGCGTCCTTAAAACGTTGACGATCGTGTGGATTGTGTTCATGAGCAACATAATCAGTCTTTCTAAAGCGGAACGCATCGAACTGCCAACGAGCCACGAGTCAAGGGGGGCGCTCCACCCGCCGCTGCCATGCAAGAGATAGGAGGCGTCTGACAATTTCTTACGGTAGCGATGAATGGGAAACAGCAGATCCGGACGCCATCATCTCGGCCTTGTAACGCTTCATAGAGCAGAGGCACCTTCATGATCTCCCTGGCTTCCCGAATCGACCGACGACGGATGCAAGTCGGCACCTGACACCCAATCGCCGTATAATGGGCAACCGAGAGATCCAGGATGCAATCGTTATTGGGGCGGGCCCGGCAGGACTCACGGCAGCAATTTATCTAGGCCGTTTCCGGCGCCGTTGCGTCGTCCTGGATGATGGTCATTCGCGGGCGCGTTGGATACCCACAAGCCACAATATTCCTGGATTCACCGCTGGCGTCAGCGGGCAGCACTTCCTCCACGCGTTGAAAGAACAGGCCATCAGATACGGCGCGCGAGTCCGCCTTACCCATGCATCGAATCTCACCGTCAAGGACGGCCTCTTTACCGTACGGATCCGTGAGGGATTGCTTTTCTCGCGTTATGTCCTTTTGGCGACCGGGGTGAAAGACCATTTGCCCGCCATCCCTGGTGCCCGCGAGGCCATGATGCGAAGCATTTTACGCGCATGCCCCATCTGCGATGCCTTCGAAGCGATCGACAAGCGCATCGCCGTAATTGGTAATGGGGCGCTCGGCGAGCGGGAGGCTCAGTTTTTGAAACATTACTCCAATCAAACGACGCTCCTGGACCTCAATTCGCAGGCTCCCGCTGCAAGCGGTTCGCCCCCCGACGGCATCGAACGCCTCTCGGTACAGCTTACCGATATTCGCATCGATGAGGACCATGTCACCCTACCGCGGCCCGAAGGTGACCGGCATTTCGATGTGATGTATATGGCGTTGGGCTGCAGTCCACAACATGACCTCGCACGACTAGCTCATGCCAGCTGTGACGAGAAAGGCGCGCTGAAGGTTAGCGCGCATCAAGAGACATCAGTGCCCGGTCTGTACGCGGCCGGCGATGTGGTTCGCGGTCTCAATCAAGTCGTTGTGGCCGCCGCAGAGAGCGCCATTGCGGCCACAGATATTCATAACAAGATCCGAGAGTGTGAGTCGCTAGGCCGCGGCAGCGGGCTCGCACGAGCCGGTGCGTCCGCCTGATTGCTGCGGGTCGACAGCGAGGCCGATGATTCGCTTGTTAACGATGATTCTCCCCTTTGCCGGCTGTCCCTGCTCCGGCGGTTACACTTGCACTACGCTGCTTACAGCTTCGGAATATGTATACGGCTTATCATGAGCGAACCGGAAACGCCAAATATCAAGGTCATTGGATGAAACACGTGCCCCAATAGCGAAGCTTTTCCCAACCACATGTGTTCACCCAACGCCCCACGTGAGGCCGCGATTGCCAGCACGCAGAGGATAAGGAACGAAGTCGGTATCGGCGTTCCTTCAAAATACTTCACTTTGTCACGTCCCTCGGACAGCTCCTCTGCGGTGACATTATAACGCGCGAGCCGTGAAACCCCACAGGCCACGAAGTAAGCCAGGACGACGCGATCATAAAGTCCTTGCATGCCGAAACCGTAGCCGATCATTGCCGGCGCAACGCCGAACGAGATCACATCGGCGAGGGAGTCGAGTTCCCGTCCCATTTCTGAGGACTTGTGCCGCCATCTCGCGATTCGCCCGTCGAGGATATCGAATACCAGTGCGATGAAGACGAGCCCGCACGCGTAGTAAATGTGCGCAAGCTCGCCGGTCTCGACGTACGTTATGGTCGAAAATATCGCCGCCGTTCCGCAAACGGCATTGCCGAGAGTGAACCAGTCGGCAAAGGAGAACTCGCGAATCAACGCGCGTGGCTTCTTCTGTGCAGGTCTATTCATGCGCATATCATGCAGTAAGCGGCGGTCAAGTTACATCCCTTGCGTGGCGCCGCCGAGTTGGCGGCACCAATATCCAGGTTACGAGGACAAGCGCAGCAAATATCACGTAAGCCATGGTGAACACCCAGGTGGGAGCGTCATAAAAGATGAGCTCGTCAATCCAGCGTTCAATGAAACCGGCAGCGGTCCGTTGGCCGCGTAGGGTGTCCTCCCATATTGTCAGAGGACAGGTAATCCCCAGCATAGACTCGGCAGCAACGAATACGATGGCACCGAGGTGCAACATGCGCCAGCGCCGGCTTCTCACCCATGTCCAGTGCAGCGCCGCACCAAGGTAAACGAGCGGCACGCCGAGCAGAATGAAGAGGATGATCAACAAATGAGCGCCGGCGACGATATTGGCGAGCATTATCAATGGTACAACGATCATGCAGAGAAGATGCGCGTGGGCGCGGCACTCGATGGGCGGCAGTGGTCAAAAACTAGTCAATGCAATCCAAGCGGCTGAATTGTGGCGAGGTTCGAGTGACAAGTCGCAGGTTATGCACAGGGTTATCAACCGAGATGGGGGATTGCATATGTCAAGAGGAGTTTGTGTAAGGGACATCACGAGCTACGCTTCCGCAGTGCTTCGGTAGGCGTTCATCGCGTCGGAACCGGCACATCCCGTTGGTCGCTTCGAATCCTTGCCTGATCGCCGTTATATGCCTTCCAAGACAGGTCGATAATATATGCGTGAAGCGCGTTCGCGTCGTCAACGCTCATTTTGGTCTCAGTCATCGGCCACCCTGCGCCCGCGGCGAAACCCGGCATGCCGCTGTCGCGGTGGGTTCCGGCGAGCACGATGCCGAGGAATTGGTCGTGGGCCTGAGCCGGCATGTAGCGCAGATCGGGAATTGCACCATCCACCACCCAAGCCCCACTGCCGTCGGCCCGCGGCGAATGACAATCGTCACACATGAACTTGGAGAACATTGCCTCGCCGCGCTGAACGATGGCCGCGCTCGCGGTTTGCGTGGGTGGCCTGGGAACCGGCGGCACACTGGCCGTCGGATGAGGAAACGGCAACGTGGCTCCGAGCTTGAATGCCAACAGCCGCGACGGACCCCGTTTGGATTCAGGCGTGGCCATTGCGCTCACGGGACCGAAAAGTCTCGATGCGGAACCGAGCCCAACCGGCACAAGAATGTATTGCTCGTCATGAACGGCAAAGCTCACCGGCACTGCATCGATGGCGGAACCGGTGTTGACCGACCAAAGCAGGCGGCCGGTGTCCGCTGAAAAGGCCTCGAACACGCCGCTGCCTTCTCCTTGGAACACCAGGTTGCCGGCGGTAGAGAGCACGCCGCTGTTGGTTGGCAATGGCTGCGGCACCGACCATCGATTGACCTGGGAAACCGGATTCCATGCGACCAACCTTCCGGCGGCCTCGTCCATGTAACCGGCCGAGTCTGGGACGTCATCGTACGCTGGGATGTAGATCAAGCCGGTGATGGCGCTGTAGCTCATCGGCCACCAGTTATGTCCGCTGGTGGTTCGCTCCCGGCCGGTGGCGGCCTGTGAGCGCGCCTGACCGTCGATGGCTTTGCGCGATATGAGCGTCCCGTCCTTCGCGTCAATCACGAAGAAGGTGCCGTTCCTCGGCACCGTCATGACAACGTGTCGCTTGGTGCCGTGGATCGTCAGGTCGGCAACGACAATATGAAAATTCTCGGTGTCTACGCTCGTTTGGAAATGCCAGACGTATTCGCCGGTGTCTGCCTTCAACGCAACAATACAGCCTGCAAACAAGCGCTCGCCACTCACACTCATGCCGGCCCGATCGCCAAAGTAGCTGTCCGGAGTAGCTCCGGCCGTGCCGTAGATCAAGAGGCCGGTGGCCTGGTCATAGGTAATCGTATCCCAAACGTCGCCACCCCCGACCGTCCACCATTTATCTCCGGACCATGTCTTGGCAGCCATCTCCAGCGCCTTGGTTTCATAACCCTGGGAGGGTTCACCAGGAACGTTCCAAAATCGCCAAACCAGTTCGCCGTTACTTGCATCGAAAGCGACCACCGACCCGCGCACTCCGGTATCGGAGCCGTTATAGCCGATGAACACCTTTCCATGACCGACACGAGGCGCTCCGGTGATTCCTGTTTGGGTGGTGTCGGCGCAAACCGGCGCTTCCCACACCTTCCTGCCGGAGGCGGCATCTAGAGCGATCAGCCGGCAATCGCCGGTGCCCACGAATACCTTGCCTTCCCACACGGCGGCCCCACGATTGGTGCGCGCCGCCCAGGAGTTGCGCATGACGCTCAACCGCACATGAGGATCATAGGTCCACAACACGCGTCCAGAAACGGCGTCTACCGCATACACTCGATCTAGAGAGGCCGTCACGTAGATCGTACCATCGACGACGATCGGCTCGGATGCCATGCCCATGGGACTGTCGAGATCGAGGTACCACGCCAAGCCCAAATTACCGACATTTTTGTCGGTAACCTGTTTGAGCGGGCTGAAATGCTGCGAGCTGAAATTACCGCCATTGACCAGCCAGTTGCGGCCCTCAGCGGCTTCGGCGAGCACCCTCGCCTCGCTGACGTCGCCCGCTTTAGCCGAACTGCGAGTGTCTGCCGAGGACGGTGCGGCGATCGACATGCAGCCAAGAAAACCGCTGCTCTGAGCGCTCCCCTGCCGAGCACGAGGTCCTCTTGCCGCCCACGAGCAGCAACCCGCACCCAATTACAATTGCCCCTACGCCCGCCCACACCGGGACGTTGATCGTCTGCCTCTCGTTCACCGCCATCTGGAACGGGCCAATCTTCGCCTCATGGGTCTCCTTCGTGTAGGTAAAACTGCCGTAAACCAAGCCAAGGACGCCGGCCGCGATCAGCACGAGTCCGACGATCTTGGGTGCGTTCATAGGTTCTACCTGACTGCTAGGCGCCGGTCGGCGGTATCAGACGTCAGAGCCTACCACGCGGTGGCGGTGCGCGATATGCGGCTGATTTTGAGCCCGAGCCCATCAAGGCTCGCCGACAAGCCCTACTCGCCGCGGTGGCGATGAATAAGGCAGCCCGTCAGGAAGATACGAATCATTGCGAGCGCAATGCCGCCAGACAGCAAGATCATGTGGTAGTCGCGGTGAGGGTCCGATACCTGACTGTCATCACTGCGAATACGCTCCTCGAACAGAGTGAGGTCCATTGAGCCGCCGTGCCAAAGCCAATTCGCAAGACGCATACACTGACTAGCGCCGATGACCAGAAAGAGCGTCAAGTAGACGATTCGTGATAGGTGGCGGGACAATTCGCGAATGTCCCCTTCCAGGCCGGCCGAGTACTGAATGATCCATTGGTAGCGGGCAAGAACCAAGCCGCACAGCAACAACCCGAACAACGCGTGGATATTGATCCATGATTCAACCAATTGTCTGAGCCCCGAAGGCCTTTCCAGGCCGAGAGCTCCGACGGCGACTACCAAAATCGCCGCGCACACATAAAGAGCCAATCGCCTCCGTTCCTGTGAATAGGAATTGCGTAAGGAATGCGGAGGGAATTCGGCACGTGCGGCCATTCGGTTCCTCGCAACGTCTGGTCGGTAATCGCCGGGACTGCTACTTTGTACTGCAAAGTAGCAGAACTCAAAAGCAAAGTGCAAGTCCGGCTTGGTGCGCTACGGAAGGCGGGGTCGGACCCAGGTCCAAAGGCTGCCGCGAAATCCGGCTGTCGGCCCGGTCAGTGAGCTGTCAGAATGCGCCGTCTAACAACAAAGTAACCGGCACCGGAGCATACAGCCGTGGGAAGACCCATCAACCGTCGCACCTTCCTCGTCGCCGGACTCGGCGCGACGGCCGCCGCCTTCGCGCGCCGCGACACTCGCCCGGATACGATTCTGCACAACGGCAGGATCCTGACAATGGGCGCGAGCGACCCCGAGGTCGAAGCACTCGCCGTCGCCGGCAGCCGTATATTAGCCACCGGCACGAGCGCCGAGATGCTCGCGCTCGCCGGCTCAGGCACGCGCCGCGTCGACCTCGGTGGAAAGCGCGTCACGCCCGGCTTCAACGATGCGCATTCACATCCCTGCGAAAGCGGCGTGGCCCTCTTGACGCAGGTGCCGCTCGAGATGGATTCGGTGGAGGCCGTCCAAGCGGCGATCCACGCCAAGGCGGCCGCGACGCCGCCCGGCGACTGGGTGATCGGCTTTCTGTACGACGACACCAAGACCCCGCGGCCGCTGGACCGCGCCGACCTTGACGCGGCAGCCCCCGATCATCCGGTGGTGGTCCAGCACCGCGGGGGCCACACTGCGTTCGTCAATTCGCGGGCACTCGCGCTCGCCAAAATCACAGAAAGCAGTCCGAATCCTGCGCATGGCGAATTCTTTCGCGACGCCGCCGGGCGCCATAACGGGCGGGTGGCGGAGGACGCCGCGGAGGCGATCCTGGCGCGTGCCGTCAAGCCTCCAGCAGGTGATGACTACCGCCAGGGAGCGGCGCTGATCTCGAGGCAGTTCGCGAGCCGCGGCATCACCTCGGCCTGCGAGGCCGACGGCAATCCCGCCATACTCCAGGGCTACCAGGACGCGCGCGATGCCGGTGAACTCTTGGGCCGCTTCTATACGCACATCGACTATGGCGAACTCGACAAGATGATCGCCGCCGGCGTGCACACGGGGTTTGGCGACGAATGGGTGCGCGTCGGTGCAGTCAAGCTGTTTGCGGACGGCTCGATTTCCGAGCGCACGGCGCTCTTATCCGAGCCCTACGCCGGCCTCGACGGATTCCGTGGCATCAGCCGCGCCTCGCGCGAGACCCTGTACACCCAGGCGCGTAAAGCCTACCTTGCCGGCTGGCAGGTCGGCACTCACGCCAACGGCGACGTCGCCATCGACACGATTCTCGGCGTCTATGAGCAGCTGCAGCGCGAGTTCCCGCGACGCGATCCACGCCTGCGAATCGAACACTGCACCCTCGTTACTGCCGAGCTCGTGCGGCGCATCAAGGCAGCCGGAGTGATTCCCCTGCCGTTTGCCGGCTACGTGTTCTTTCACGGCGAAAAGATGCATTTTTACGGGGACGAGCGCCTCAAACACATGTTCGCGATGCGCGACTTTCTCGACGCCGGCATCAAGGCGGCGCCGGGATCGGATTACACGGCCAGCCCGGCCGAGCCCATGCAGTGGCTGCGCTCCGAAGTGACGCGCACCGATGCCCACGGCCACACCTGGGGCGCAAACCAGCGCATCCGGGTGGAGGAAGCAATCCGCTGCTCCACGGTGCATGGGGCCTACGCCTCGTTCGAAGAGGGGATCAAGGGCAGCCTGGAGCCAGGCCTGCTGGCCGATCTGGTCGTTTGGGACCACGACTTGCTGACGATCGATCCCATGAACCTCATGAGCGTGAAGGCCGAGCGCACGATGCTGGGTGGCCGTTGGGTCTACGAAGCTTAGCCACGCGCGGCGGAATGAGTTTGCGCGTAATAACATCACGGGTGTTCCGGTCTCATCGTTAGGCGACTACATGGGGAGAGCTTGAGAATGATGAAAGTACTGATCGATGGCCTGATTGGTTGGCCCGAGCGCACCGCCCGGCACCTCGAGTGGCTCGCGCCGCTGTTTGCACGCATCGTCGTGGGCTGGGTGTTCATGTGGAGCGGTTGGGGGAAACTCAGCAATCTGCCTGCCACAACCGAGAATTTCGTGTCATGGGGGATCCCCTTTCCGCAAATCCTCACCCCGTTTGTCTCGGGGGTCGAGTTCTTCGGCGGCATCCTGTTGCTTGTTGGTCTGATGACCCGCATTTCCGCAGGTGCCTTGGGCGTTACCATGATCGTTGCCATCAAGTCAGCGAAGTGGGATCAGGTGGACTCACTCGAGACCTTCCTCGGGTTCGACGAGACGGAATATCTTGCGCTGTTTCTCTGGTTGGCGATCGCGGGTGCCGGATCGATCTCGATCGACTGGCTGCTGAAGCGTGCGGGGCTCATCCGCCAGACGCAGTAGTCCCAATGCGCACGGTGGCTACGCAGCTGCGCGCCAACGCTGTCGCGCTGCTCAGCCTCGCGGTCGCGCTCTCGAGTGGCTCTCCTGGAAACCTGGCGAGACCACTGGGAGGGTCTGGGTATGCGCGACGAGGATGCCATAACGATCGACGACGCGTTGGGCGCATGCCGGGGCGCTGTGGTGGGCAAACTACGTACCTTGCGCTGACACGCTCGCTCTGCAACGCCGGCAGCCCAGCGGCCCGGCAAGAACGCTTCACAAAACTTTACCAAACCCACAACCACCGCACACGGAGGTCACCCAGAATGGCTGCGTGATTCACCCCAACCCGAACAAGGATTGACCATGACCACCTCCGATCCGCTCAACCCCGGCAAGCGGTCGTTCCGCAGCCTTCTCTTCAACCGCTCCACCATCCTCTCGTTTGTGGCCGGCGCCGCCGTCGCAGTGGCCGTCGGTGTCTCCGCGCAAGTCACCGCCATGAGCGGCTGGCATCACGGGTCGATGATGGACGGCACGCACAGCGCCGCCGAGGTCTCCGCCCACATCGATCACATGCTCAAGCACTTCTACGTCGAGATCGATGCCACCGACGCCCAGAAGGCGCAGATCGGCCCCCTCGTGAAACAGGCCGTCAATGACCTGTTGCCCCTTCATTCGCAGGCCCAGACCGCACATCAGCACGCCATGGACGCGCTCTCGAGCAGCCACCGTCGACCGCGGCGCACTCGAGGCCGCGCGCGCGGAACATCTGCAGTTGGCCGACCAAGCCTCGAAGCGCCTGGTTCAGCTGATGGGTGACGTCGGCGATTTGCTCACGCCCACGCAGCGCAAAGCATTGTCCGATCATTTGCAGCGCCTGCACGGCATGCCGCATTCCTGAGCGGCCCTGGTGGCTGCGGCCTGCATGGCTCTACAGTCACCAGCTCCATGACCGAGCGCATCTTGGTGGTAGAAGACGATCCCCGCCTGGCCGACATGCTGTCGGAGTATTTGCGCCAGGCGGGATTTCGTATCACCGTTGCGCCTCTGGGTGCAGCGGCGCTCGAACGCCTGTCCGCTGCCGAGTACGACGCCGTCGTGCTCGATCTGATGCTGCCCGACATGGACGGCCTGGATGTGTGCCGGCAAGCTGCGCGCGACCTCCGACACGCCGGTCCTCATGCTGACCGGGCGCGGCGATGCGGTTGATCGAATCGTGGGCCTGGAGATCGGCGCCGATGACTACCTGCCGAAACCCTTCGAACCGAGCGAGCTCCTCGCGCGGCTGCGAGCGATCTTGACGCGCGCCGCGGGAGCGGCAAGACTTTCGCCGAGCGAACCGCTGCACTTCGGCGGCTGGAGATCGATATCGCCGCGCGCGTGGTGCGGCTTGGACGGCGAGCCCTGCGATCTGACCGGCTATCAGTTCGATTTATTGCTGGCGCTCGCGCAAGAAAGCCGGCCGTGTACTGTCGCGCGACGTTCTGATGGATCTCGTGAAGGGCGAGCAGTTGGAGGCCTTCGACCGCTCGATCGACGTGCACATGTCGCGCATCCGCGCGGCCATCGAGGACGATCCCAAGAAGCCGCGGCGGGTGATCACTGTGCGAGGCGCGGGCTACGTGTTCGCCAAGGTGCAGGACTGATGTTGCGCCTGTACCTGAGATTCTATCTCGCCCTGGTGGTGAGCCTCGTGCTATTCGTGCTCGCGACCGCCGCTCTGTGGCATTTCACCGGCGGTTCCTCGGAACAGGCCGGCATCACATTGGGCCGAATCATCCAAAACATACTGCCGCCGGCGACGGCGCCGGCGGCAGAGCAGCAGGAAGCCCTGCGCCGGCTGGCCGTTGGACTCAAAGGGGATGTGACTCTTTTTGATGGAGACGAGAAACCGGTCGCCTCCATTGGCCAAACGCTTCCCGCGCCCGGAGCGAGTCATCGCAATACGCTGGGGCTGTCCCGCTGGAGGGGCGCGCCGATTTCGTATGTTCACCTCGCCGACGGTCGGTGGTTGGTGGCCAGCGTCCCAATGGGATATGGACATCCACGGGCAATATTCCACTACATGCTGGTGCTGTTGGCATTGGCGATCGGGGTGGCGGCCTATCCCCTCGTGCGGCAGATCAGCGGGCGCCTCGAGCGATTGCAGCGGGGCGTCGAATCGCTCGGTGCCGGCGACTTCACGGCTCGAGTTGCCGTCGAAGGCCGCGACGAGGTCGCGCGATTGGCCAAGAGTTTCAATCGAGCTGCGAGCCACATCGAGCAGCTCGTCCAGAGCCACAAGTCCTTCTTGGCCAACACCTCGCATGAATTGCGAACACCATTGGCCCGAATCCGATTGGCCGTGGAACTCATGAAGAACTCGGTCGATGAAAAGCGCAAGACCGGATTGGAACAAGACATTGCGGAACTGGATTGGCTGGTGGACGAGATTCTGTTGGCGAGCCGACTCGACGCCGTGACCGCCGTGGCGAACGAAGAAGTCGATCTGTTGGCGCTCGCCGCCGAAGAATGCGCTCGCTATGACGAGACGCAGCTCGAGGGTTCGGCAGCCACCGTTCGCGGCGACCCTCGCCTGCTGCGCCGTCTACTGCGCAACCTGCTGGAAAACGCCCGGCGCCACGGCTCGCCCCCGACGCAAATACGGATTGCCCAGACCGCTGCCGCCGCGACAGTGACGGTCTGGGACGCCGGCGCCGGGTTACCGCCGACGGAGTTTGAGAATGTGTTCCTACCGTTCTACCGCCCTGCGAACTCCCGCAATCCCTCCGGATCCGGTTTGGGCCTGGCGTTGGTGCGGCAAATCGCCCGCCGTCATGGGGGCGACGCGGTGTGTTCGACACTCGCCGACGGGCGCAGCGGTTTCGTGGTCACCTTGCCAACGTGACTCATGTACCTCAGATAGGCGATCAGATCCGCGCGTTCCGCGTCGGGAATTGCCGCCTCCGAGAATCCCCGCATGACCATGCCCGGCCAAGTCCGCACGCTCTCGGGATGCCGAATGAGCGCGGCGAGCGCCTTTGGGTCCGGCCTCAGGAGACCAGATCGGCCATGGGAATCGCCTTGAACCGGGTAAACCGCTGCTGGTACACGCTGTCCGCAACGGAAATCGTCTGAATGTCTTGCCGGGACAGCAACTGCGACTGGGAAAAGACGAAACGCTGTTTATCGGCGACGATCGTCAGCGTTGCCGGCGCCGCATACACGGCAGTGGAAGCAATGGCTAAGGCTGCCCAAATGAATTTCATGTTAACTTCCAGCGATGAATCTGGATGCGCTACACCGGTTTAGGTAAACTGCCCGCTGTACTCGCTGCTATTATCCGGCTTTTGCGTAACCGACGATATACAACCGTCCGCTGATCTCTACCATTCGCCTGCCAATCAATGCCCGGCACATAGCCCAACTCCCATCGGTGCCTGAAAACTGAATGAACGATTCGAACTCCTCCTCTAACCCCGCCTCATCACGTGCCACGCTCAAGCTCAAGGGTGCAGCGCGCAAGTCTGCGGAAGACATCAAGCCGGCGCCCAATCCGCCGCCGCATGCGAAACCGAATGTGAAGCCCGGCGCTCACTGGTCGGACGAATACAAGAGGCGTATGCAGGCGGATATGGACAAGCTGACCGGTAAATGACACCGCCGTTTTAGGACGGCCGCTTCACGACGCGCACGACCGACAGTCCAAGAGCGCAGATGGCCGACCAGTTGCTTGTGTTTTATGGCTCGTACCGCTCAAATCGGATGGGTATCCGGCTGGCCGACTTCATCGTCAAGGGACTACGCGCGCGAGGGGAGTCCGCCGAACTCATTGACGCGAAAGCTGTCGGACTTCCCATGCTCGATCGAATGTACAAGGAGTATCCGGCAGGCACCGCGCCGCCTGCGATGGAAACCCTGGCGGCCAAGATCCGCACTGCCCACGCTTTCATCTTCGTGGTCGGCGAGTACAACTGGGGCATGCAACCGGGTCTCAAGAACCTCACCGATCATTTTCTAGAGGAATGGTTTTGGCGCCCTGCCGCCATCGTCAGCTACTCCGCCGGGCGACTTGCCGGAGCCCGCTCCAATACCCTCTGGCATGGGACTCTGTCCGAGATGGGAATGGTGGTGATCTCCAGCACCCTTACCGTTGGATCGATCGCGCACACGCTCAGTCCGGCCGGCGAGCCCCTCGGAGAAGCGGGGCAAGTACTGGAAAAGGCATTCCCTCGGTTCGCCGATGATCTCGCCTGGTGGACGCAGGCCGCGAATACGCAGCGCGCAGTGAGGCGGCCTCCCTACTGATGCGCTTCGGACGAACGCACGTGCTCCGGCCGCACCCCGACTCCAATGACTTGGGCCGGCCAGCGGCGCAGCCCCGCGAAGCGATCCAGCAACTTGACGGGCCAGGGTATGGGTACTGCGGTGCGAACGCCTGACAGCACCGGTCGAAGCACTCGGTTGTGAACCGCTACTTGCGCCCATTGAATGACTTTCACAGGCCACAAGCGGCGCCGACGAACCGCATCCAAATCTTCGTCCCGGCAACTATTCTGCCTTAGCTTTCGGGCGAGCAGATTGGCGGTGGCAACGGCATCCTGAACGGCGAGGTTGATTCCCACGCCGCCCACCGGCGACATGGCATGTGCCGCGTCGCCGATGCACAGCAATCCCGGCTTCGACCAGGTGATGAGCCGGTCCACCGTCACGCTCAACAATTTGATGTCTTCGAACGACTCGAGCTCTTCGACGCGATCGGCGAGAAACCGTGCACCCTCCGCAACGTCCTTGCGGAATGCCTCGATACCGGCACGATGGATCTGATCGATGCTTCCCTTTCCGATCACGAAGGCACATTGCCAATAGTCGGTGCGATCGATGGTAACGACCATCTTGTTGGCGCCGAGATGACCGAGAACGTGTTCGGGATCGCCTGCCTGCTTCGACAAACGAAACCACAAGACGTCAATCGGCGATCCCAGGGACTGCACCGCGAGCCCCGCGGCTTGGCGCACGGTGGAATGACGGCCATCGCAGCCCACCACGAGATTTGCCTCGACGGTGAGTGGCCCCGACGCACTGCTTGCGTGCACCCCGGTCACCCGGCCATTGGTTTCGATGAGCGACTGGACTTCGGTCGACATCTGGAGGGACAGCATTGGAAAGCGCCGGCCCTGCTCACTGAGAAAGTTCAAAAACTCCCATTGAGGCATCAAGGCGATGAAGCGGCAATCGATGGGGACATTCGCAAAGTCGGCGACTTTGAAACTTCGATGACCGATGTCGACTTCGAGAGAAGGAATCTTTGAATGCGGGCGTTTGAGGAACTCCTCGAGAAGCCCAAGCTCCTTGAGGATTTGCATCGTCGATGGATGCACCGTATCACCGCGAAAATCACGCAGAAAATCCGCGTGCTTTTCCATCACCACCGTCTTTACACCGGCGCGCGCGAGAAGATAACCGAGCATCATGCCGGCAGGGCCGCCTCCGGCAATACAGCACTGAAGACGGCCGTCGCCCTGGTCAGGATCCATGTTGCCGTCCATGAGCCGCCCAGGCGCGATCGATGACGTAGGCGTGAATGTCATCCGCTTCCGCAGTGCTGAGAGCGGGCATGGCGGGCACCTTGGAAGGAACCCCGAACGGCATCATGCCTTGCTGCCGGTGCGACCCGCCGAGCACGATGGCATACCAATCCCGATGCGCCTCGGCCGGCATGTACCGAAGATCCGGCACGCCGCCGTTCACCACCCAGCGGCCCGCGCCGTCGAATTTCGGCGAATGACAATCGGTGCAGTTGAAGGCATCGGCGAGCGCCTCGCCGCGTTTGACCTGCTCCGCCGTAAAGGTCTGCTCAGGCGGGCGCGGCACTTCGGGAATCTGGATCTTCGGCAGCGGGAATGGCTGTTGGCCGCCGAGCTTGAACGCGAGCAGCCGCGAAGGACCGTACTTGGACGTCGGCGTCACCATCATGGTCGAGGGCGACCACAGACGGAAGGCGCCGCCCCAACCCACCGCCACGATCACGTACTGTTCGTCGTGAAATTTGAAGCTGACGGGCACGGCGTTGATGGCCGATCCGGTTTGCGCCGACCACAGTTTCTTACCCGTGTCTGCCGCGTAGGCCGCAATCTCGCCGGTGCCCTGACCTTGAAACACCAGATTGCCCGCCGTCGACAGCACGCCGCTGTTGATGATGAGCGGATGCTCGACGCTCCAGCGCACCGCCTGCTTCTTTGCATCCCAGGCCAGGAGACGCCCCACCATGGGCAGTGCGTCGGGGTCCGGAGCGGGAGTTCTACGCCGGTCCATGATGGGAATGTAGGTGAGTTCGGTGACAGGGCTATAGCTCATCGGCCACCAGTTGCGGACCCCAAAGCAGTTGCCCTTGCAGTCCTCCACGCCATTGACCACGACGCCGGGGTAATCCATGCGCGGGCCGATCCACTCCTGCTTCACCAGCGGCCGCTGGCCGATCAGTTCGCCGGTGGCAGCATCCAGCACGTAGAAGGTGCCGTTGCGCGCGGAGCTCATGGCCACGTGGCGCCGCCGGCCGTCGATGGTCAGTTCGGCCAGCACGATGTGGAAATTCTCGGTTTGCCGCTCCGGCGTACTGGTCTGGTAGTGCCAGGCGTATTCGCCGCTGTCGGCGTGCACGGCGACGATACTGCCGGAAAACAGCTTGGCTCCGCCGCCCATCTCCTGCCCGTCCGCGCCGCCGCCGCGAAATGCCTTCGAGGTGCCGAACAGTAGCAGTCCCGTCTTGGCATCATAGGTGATCGGATCCCACACCGAACCCCCGCCCTGCAGCCACCACTCCTTGCCGGTCCAGGTTTTTGCCGCCATCTCGAGGGTCTTGTTTTCGAATCCCAGTGCCGGATTGCCCGGTACCGTCCAGAAGCGCCACAACTCCTTGCCGCTTGCGGCATCGAAGGCCGCGATCGAACCGCGCACCTGTTCATCGGAACCGCTGTAGCCGATGAACACCTTGCCATTGGCCACGCGCGGCGCACCCGAGATCCCGTCGAGCGTGGGATCCACGACCTGAGAGGACCACAACTGCGACCCCTTGGCAGCATCGATGGCCACCAGCCGCCCATCGCCGGTACCGACGTAAACCTTGCCTTCCCAAACCGCGACGCCGCGGTTCACACGGGCAACCGACGAATTGCCCATGGAGAAATCCAAGCGCACATGCGGGTCGAACGTCCACAGAATCTTGCCGTTGGCGGCATCGATGGCGCGCACGATCGATCGCGGGGCGCTCAGGTAAATGACCCCGTCCACCACCATCGGCTCGGCTGCAAGGCCCATCGGGTCATCCATCTCGGTAATCCACGCGAGCCCCAGCTGTGCGACATTCTTATCGCTGATCTCCTTCAATGGGCTGAATTGCTGCTGGGCAAAGCTGCCGCCCTTGACCAGCCAGTTGTCGCCGCGCGTTTCGGCAGCGACGCGCGCATCCGTGACATCCCCGGCCGGATGCGCCGCGGGCCCCGGCGCCTGAAACGCCAGAACACCGTCTGTATAGGTCTCCACGACCTCACTGAACGGGGTGCCGTCTGGTAAGGTCAGCAACGCGCGATGTTGCAACACCTCGGACGGTATCGACAGGACCGCGGATGCGTCGCTCCGTTGGATTGGACTCATCTCCCATCCTTCAGGAAGCGGAACCCACAGCAGGGTCGACGAAAGCGTGCGGCGGCGGAAATGCAACGCCTGGACAACCTTGCCGAACGGCACGTCGCTACTGTCCAGCAACTTGTTCATCTCGGCAGTCAATCGGGCCGGGACATACCAATTGTCCGCCTCCGACAGCACAACCGTACCGCAAAGCAGCCGTACACGTCGGTAGCGGATCGGCTCCTCCGGCGTCACACCCAACTCGCGACGCTGCTCCGACGATACCGGCTTCTCCCTGTCGGCCACTCGTACGGCGACGATGCGTGCCGGCGACGCCAGTCGATGAACGTCGCACCAGCGCTCGAGGGTCAGAGTTGCACTATCGTGAGTCAAGAGGTCCGCATTGAGCGTCTGAAGGAGCGCCACCGCCTCGACTCGCGAAACGAAAGTATCCGGCCAGGCTGGCGTGCCGCCCGCGCACACCGGCAAGGACCACAGCAGCATCGCGCCGCACGCGGAAACGGTTTTGTGAATCATTGGCATCGACTCAAATCGAGCGTGCCGGTATCTGGGCGTTGCGCGGATCGAGCGCAAGTTCTCGCCGGTACAATCGGCCGCGCGCCAGGTAATGC
This sequence comes from uncultured Gammaproteobacteria bacterium, assembly GCA_963799885.1. Taxonomy (GTDB): domain Bacteria; phylum Pseudomonadota; class Gammaproteobacteria; order Steroidobacterales; family Steroidobacteraceae; genus Bog-1198. Next base: position 79,811 of record CAWCYX010000019.1, read on the forward strand.
TCCGCGATCCCCTCGATCATCGCCCGGTCTTGCACGGTGATTTCGCGCACAATCTTTCCCGGCATCCCCATCACGACCGAGCCGTCGGGAATGATCTTTCCGGGCGGCACCATGGCGCCGGCGGCAATCAGGCAGTGCCGTCCTATGCTGACGCGATCGAGAATCATCGCGCCATTCGCAATGAGCGTTGAGTCTCCCACCGTGCAGCCGTGAAGTAGCGCTCCATGACCTACCGAGACCTTGGATCCCAAGCTCACCGGCTCACCCTCGTCCGTATGAATGATGGTGCCGTCCTGAATGTTGGTGCCGTCGCCGATGATGATCCAATCACTGTCCCCGCGAATCACGCAATTGAACCACACGCTCGCACCCACCCCAAACCGAACGTTGCCGATCACGCAGGCGCCGGGCGCGACATAGTATTCATCACCGGACGTTTCAATCCTCTTGTCGCCAAGCGAATAAATCACTCGAACCTCCGCGCGTGCAAGGCCATGGCGACGACTGCCGAGCCGCCGAATACCAGGTTGATCCCCACGAGCAGGCCGATCGCCCACGCTGCCGTTCCCGGGAGTCCCGAGAATATGAAACCCGCCAAGATCAGATCGACAATCCCGCTCAACAGCATCATCCCCCAGCGCCCCGACAGTTCCCGCCGGTGGTCGAACGCAAACATGATCGAGACGACACCTTCGAACGCGAGGAACACCGTCAAGATCAGCGTCAGGGAGAGCGCACCGTTGAGAGGCCACAGAAGAAGCACGACGCCCGCTGCGGTTCCGATCAAGGCCGAGAAAAGCGACCACCAGAACCCCGGGGCTCGTCGCATATAGAAAGTGGTCACCAGACCGACAATTCCGCTCACGAGAATGAGCCAACCAACGATGATTTCCACCGCCACGGTCGCCACGATCGGAACCGTGACTGCTACCAGACCGAGGACTAGAAGAATGGCCCCCTCGACCAAAAACAGCTTCCAATGTTCATGCAGCGACTTGGAAATTGTTGCCTGGACTCGCTCAATCTCTGAATTGTTCGTCGACATCGTGATTCTCCGGGACGCAGCGTCTCAGCCGATATCTAGCGTGACTGCTTCGCCCGCAGGTCGCCCTGCGCCGCGACGGCCACTGCGTTCCACTTCTCCCAAGTCTCGAGTCGTCTGGCGTACTCTGCGCGCGTCATGGGTAATCCGCCGGAGCCGAAGAAGATACGCAGCGGCGGGTCTTTTGCATCGACCACCTTGAGGATGGCCGGACCCGTCGCATCCGGATCGCCGGGGATGTTGCCGCTGCGAAAACTGGCGATCGCGGCGCGGGCACCCTCGTAGGCCGGCATCGGTATGGCACGCTGCGCCGAGGGGCCACCCCAGTCCGTCGCATAGCCGCCGGGCTCAACGAGCGTTACCTTGATGCCGAAGGCCGCCACCTCGGCTGCGAGGGACTGACTGAATCCCTCCAGTCCCCACTTCGAGGCGTGGTAGAGGCCGACGGTGGGGAAGGCGTTGACCCCTCCGATCGAAGAAACCTGAATGATATGTCCCGAGCCCTGAGCGCGCATGATGGGCAAGGCCGCCTGGGTCACCCATAACGCCCCAAAAAGATTGGTCTCGATCTGGGCCCTGGCCTCGGCCTCGCTGATCTCCTCGATCGCCCCGAACAGCCCGTAGCCGGCGTTGTTGATCACCACGTCGAGACGCCCGAAATTCGCATGTGCCTGGCGAATCGCTGCGTCGACGGCAGCCTTGTCGGTGACATCCAGCGTGATTGCCGCGATTTGATTGCCGTAACGCTCCACGAGTGGCGCGAGTGCACTCACCCGACGCGCTGTGGCCGCGACCCGGTCGCCTCGCGCCAGCGCCGCCTCGGCCCACACTCGGCCAAAACCCTTGGACGTACCCGTGATGAACCAAACCTTCTCTACCATGTTGCCCCGCCCCAACGCCACACAGGCGTTCTTCTAGCCGATTGAATTTCCATCGTCCGCAGCACCGTCGGTCCTTTCGACAATCTCAGGTCATTTTATCTCCCCTTCCGGCAAAGGCGACAGGGTGTGGACATGGACAATGTCTTCGCCGCGGAAGAGAAACGTGTAAGTCTTGAATCCGACATAGGTGCCGTGGGCATTCTTGGCGTTGACCGTTGCTTTTACCGTCCAACCCAAAAGACGCGTCTCATGGGCGAAGATGGCACCCTTGACCGCTATGACGGATCCCTTCTCCGGCTTGGTGATCTCTCGATACTGCGCGGAATCCGGATCCTTCAGGTACTCCTGAAAGTATTGCCGGATAGCCACCTCATATTGAATGGGCATTGCGCCATATTCCGTGAGCACTTGGCCGGATGAGCGGGGAGGCGGCGCGGAATCCGCGGGCGGCGCAGGCGGCGCTGGGTTTGCCGCCGGGAGCTGGCCGACGGCGCCTGCAGGGGATGCGCCTTGTGCAGCCGTGGCGGGCCCGTCCGAGTTCCAGGTATCGACGATGCATTTCCAGCCGCCATCCGGTTGCCGCCTCCAGATCTCGAGGAGTTTGCCCCGATCCGAAACGCGCGATCCGCGCCCATCGTCGTAGCCGAGTTCGTATGCGCCGATCAGATAGGCGAGATCGTCCGACCTGGCCACCTCCACTTTGATCGGATGCCATGCAATGGCCAGATGAGGCAGCGCCAAAAGATCGGCCACCGCCTGACGAACGTGCTCGTGGTCACTCGCGATCTGAACATTGGGCGCCATGACGACGGCGTCGGCGCTATAGAACGCCATCCACGCGTCGACGTTCGCCGTTCTCGCGGCTGCGACCCACTGAGCGTCGGACTCGCGGATTGCCGCCTCGGCCGCTGCGAGCTCGCCGGCCGAGATGGCCGACAGGCAGGGCCGGTGAACGAACAATGAAGCAACGGCGAGAGCAGCGAGAAAAACCGGCAGTCTATTACTCATTCATTTCCTTGCGCGCGGTTAGACGGCTACTTGAGCGAACCCCATGATAGCGCTTAACTCACTCGAGATTGCCGCCGATCGCTTCTGCTGCTGCAGCGCGGGACTTCGAGTTATCATTTCCTGTGTGGTCATGCACTGATACGGTGTGGGAGAGAAATATGTCGACAAGTACAGCACCTATGAAACAAACGGGCGGATGCCTCTGCGGTGGCGTCCGCTACATCGTCAACGGCCCTTTGCGAGGAGTGATAGCGTGTCATTGCACACAATGTCGCCGCACCAGCGGCCACTATGCTGCCATGACCAACGCATCGTCAGACCACCTTGAACTAAGATCTTCGCAGACCCTCGCCTGGTACCAGTCCTCTGCTACGGCGGAGCGCGGCTTCTGCAGCACCTGCGGCAGCAATCTGTTTTGGCGCCAGTTCGACAGCGATACCACCAGCATCACCGCCGGCACCCTGGACACCCCCACCGGAATCGCCATGGAGCAACACATCTTTGTTGCGGACAAATCGGACTACTACGCCCTCGACGACGACCTGCCGAAATCGACAGCGTGGTAGGGTAGTCTAGACGGGCAAGTTGGCGGAAACGCGGGCGGCCCGGATTAGCCGGCCCGCGCACTCCCCCCTCTCAGTGACGGCGACTCAGCTCAACGCCGCTACCGATCGGCAACAGCACCGAATCGAATTCCAATCGCCGAATGTGACGCTGGTAGGCGTCGGCATCGGCTCGCGAGACCTCCGGGTAAGTCATGTTATCTGCGGCGATGAAAGCCCCGTGCGAAAGCTTCGGGTACACCAGGTCCAGGCATGCGACATACAATTCCTTCCATAGGTCGAGAAGCACGAAGTCGTAAGACCCCGCGAGCCGCGGCAGTATCTCGACGGCACTGCCCACATGAATGTCGACACAATCGCTGATCCCGGCCCTTTCGAGCGCCTCGCGTGCATACTTCGCTTTATAATCGGCGAGTTCCAGGCTTACCACCCTCCCGCCCGTTTCGCGCGCCGCCTCGGCCAACCATACGGTCGAGTACCCATAGGAGGTTCCCAATTCCAAGATCGAGCGCGCCTTGGCACCTTTGATGAGTATATTGAGGACCCGACCGGTGTCCGGTCCGACCGGCAAGAGAAATTCATCGCGTCGGGCCATCGCCTTCGCAAACTCGACCGACTGCATCTCCCGATTTTCGGCTTCTATCCGCCTCTCATATTCCGCTAATACACGGCACACGGCCTCATCCATGTTGGACCTCCACTGGGCTGCGTTGGGGTGGGCGACGCATGAGTGTAGGCCCATTTGTCGAGCCGCGCCTGATTGACCAGTGGCAGTGAGTCCATCACGCTAGCGCTGTCAGTGGTCGCAATCACATTGCCCGGGACCCTATCATGGCCATTAGAATCGTCCGTCTCGGCACTCCGCGCCTTGCCGGCGAAGGACTCCGAATCGGAACGGTCAGGCGGCCTCCCCGCGGAGTCGTCAAGAGCGAATATGCGTCCAAGAACTACTTCGACCTCTGGCTCCCCGCACTGGCACCGACGCCGGGACTCGTTAAACTGGCACTGGCGGCTGAATCCCCGCGAGACTGGAAGCGCTTCGTGACGAAATACCGCCGCGAAATGGCCGCCACGAACGAGAGTACGACCCTGGACTTGCTTGCCGCCCTGTCTCGCCGGACCGACTTTTCGCTCGGGTGTTACTGCGCAGACGAATCCCGCTGCCATCGCTCCGTGCTCCGCCAACTCCTCACCGAGCGCGGTGCGAACGTTCTGTAGCCGAAGGGGACAGCAAGAGATAGATCGCGCCCATGATTACTTGCCCCAACGCCACGCCGGCGGCTCGCCCTTCGCGAGACAGATCAAAAGCAACAGGACGGTTATCAGCATGACCACCCAAAGGAACGCGACGAGGTGAATCGGCATCAAGACCCGGGCCGCAATCCCCATCGCGACCAGAGAACCCAGCAATACGGCCCATCCCTGCCATTTGGTCGGAGGTCCCCATCCCCACCCATACCGCTTGGCCGGAAACCAATACTTTCCGTCATCGTTCATGTGCTCGATCTCCTTCCGTAGCAGCGCATTGTAGAGGAAACCACCATGACTCCCCTCGAGAAGACACTGAAACGCGCGCTCCGCATCGACGGGCGGGACTACGTCGTTACACTTACCCCCGACGCGCTCAAAATCACCGAAAAGGGCCGCCGTCTCGGACTCGAACTACCCTGGGCCGACCTCATCGGCGGAGAGACCGCCCTCGCGATGGCGCTGCAGGCCTCCATCGGCCGACTTCAAAGCGGCAGCCGACCGCCAGCCTCGAAGTCCGAGTCGAGAACAAAGCCCGCGGTAACGCGGCGCGCGCAGCCACGGTCCTCGATGCCTCGTTCTCACCGGAATGGGCGTTCCCGGTAGACCGCCCCTCTACGCCGATTAGGGCATTAAGTCAAATCAGGGGCACCGAAGCGTGGTCATTGCGTGAATCACCTACAAAATATGCGCTCGAGTCGATAGTTTAGGCCGACTCCCGCCCCGACAATCGATTCAAGATGAAAGCTAAAGCCCGCACTTTGGTTGAATTGTTCGACAGCGCCGCTGCTGAGGCGGCGCATATGGCAAAGCGCGCCGGCCTGATTTATGTATCCGACACCACCCCGGGCTATCGACGCGAGCGCGTCGGCAAGCGTTTTCGATACCGTCTGCCCGACAACCGGCAACTACGGACTCGAGCCGAACTTGAGCGCATCGCCCGATTGGCGATTCCGCCGGCCTACGAGAATGTCTGGATCTGCATGGATCCCCTCGGCCATCTGCAGGCCACCGGACGTGACGCCCGCGGTCGAAAGCAGTATCGATACCATTCGGATTGGCGCAGCACACGCGATGATGCCAAATTCGACCGCATGGTGACTTTCGCAGAGGCGCTGCCACGGCTGCGGCGCAAATTGGCGCGGGATCTGACGCTTGCCGGACTGCCACGACAAAAGGTCCTGGCGGTCGTCATCAGCATCTTGGACGCCACGCGTATTCGCGTCGGTAATGCGGAATATGCCCGTGACAATAAGAGCTTCGGTCTGACCACGCTGTTGAACCGTCATGTGAGCTTCATACGAGATGGCCGCGCGGTATTGAATTTCCGGGGCAAGGGCGGTGTCCCGCATGAAGTCCCGATCGACGACAGACGCATCGCAAAGATAGTCAAGCATTGCCAAGAACTTCCCGGGCAGCAGCTATTCCAATACGTGACGGATGAAGGTCAGCGCGCGCCCATCGACTCCGGACAGGTCAACGACTATCTTCGGGAAGCCATGGGCGATGATTTCACCGCCAAAGATTTTCGAACCTGGGGTGCTACCCTACAAGCGACAATTCTGCTCGCACGCACGCCCCGGCCCGCGGCCGCCAGCGACCGCGCGTTCAAGAGCGAAATAGTGAAGGTTGTCAAGCAAGTAGCGGCAGCACTTCGCAATACACCTGCGGTCTGCCGCAAATCCTATATCAATCCCATCGTGTTTGAAGCTTGGCGATCCGGAACGATTCAAAGAGCGTTCAATGGCGGTCTTAAACTCGCAGCGCCGCGACAGACCGAGACTCGCGTCCTGTCCTTCCTGGCGCATCACGCCAGTCAAGGCTGACGATCGCCGCCGCCCCCGCATCGCCGTCGTGCCCGCACCGTCCTCCCTGCCCGGGGTGCCCGCGGTTCGGTGACCCCGGCATCGACCCGGCCGCGCAGCGCCGGCTCGACGAGTTGGCGCGCACCCATGGTCTGCCCGACGTTATGGTGATATCGGGGCAAACTGCCGGGTTTCGGCATCGCGCACGGCTCGCCATCCGGGGCCGACTGGGCTCGCCTAAACTGGGTCTGTTTCAGCTCGCTACGCACCGCGTGGTTCACATCCCGAACTGCAGCGTCCAGCATCCCTTGATCAACCGCGTCGCTGCCGTCGTGCGGCGCGCACTGGTCGATAGCCGCGCGACCAGCTACTCGGACACGGCTCACCTCGGTCTCGCACGTTACCTGCAAGTGGTGGTCGAGCGCAGTTCGCAAACCGCGCAAGTTGTCTTGGTCGCCAACAGCGCAACGCCTGAGCCCCTTGCGGCGAGTTTGGATTTGATCCGTGAGCGGCTAGGATCGGCGCTCCACAGCCTGTGGTTCAATTCCAATCGCGAACGCTCCAACACCATACTCGGCCCGGACTTTCAACACTGGTGCGGACCGGCCAGCGTGGTCGAGCGATTCGGCGGAGCCGCCGTGCATTACCCGCCGGGTGCGTTCGGGCAGAACAATCTGGAAATCGCGCAGAGCATCATCGAGCACGTGCGCGGTCAAATTCCCGACGGTGCGCGAGCCGTGGAGTTCTACGCCGGTGTAGGCGCCATCGGCTTGTCGGTCCTGGCTCTGGCGAGCGAGATGCGAATGAACGAGGTCAGCCCACACTCGTTGCACGGGCTCGAGCTCGGGCTTGCCCAACTCGACCCGGTGAGTCGCAGTAAAGTTTCCATCGTTCCAGGCCCGGCGGGCGCATCGCACCTGACCGCGGCAGGAGCGGACGTCGTGATTGCCGACCCGCCGCGCAAGGGCCTCGACCCGCAGTTGACCGGGTATTTGAGCGAGCTGCCGCCCGCGCGCTTCCTCTATGTGAGCTGTGGGCTCGAATCGTTTTTGCACGACGCCGAGCAGCTCACTTCGCGCGGTAAGCTACGGCTTGGCGCGCTCACCGCCTTCAACCTCGTGCCCTTCACCGGGCACGTCGAAACGGTCGCTCGCTTCGAGCGTGCCTGAGGCTGTGACTGGACGGCAGCGGCACCCGGCATCCGCAATAATCATCCATGCAGGTGTCGGTGCTAAGGCAGGTGCAACGTCCTTGTCGTAGAATTCCGACCCCTCCCTCCATCAGGAGACCATGATGCCCGGCAAATTTTTTTGGTATGACGTGATGACCACCGACACCCTGGCCGCACGGAATTTCTATTGCAATGTGGTCGGCTGGCAGACCCAGGGTGGTTCCGGTGCGTCCGGTGCTGAGTACACGGTCTTCACCGTGAACGGCCGCGGCGTCGCCGGCTTAATGCCCATTCCCGAAGATGCACGCCGAACGGGCGTGCGTCCGGCGTGGATGGGGTACATCAGTGTCGAGGATGTGGACAAAGCCGCGGAGCGCCTCGCGCGCGAGGGAGGCAAAGTCCATCGTCCGCCCTGCGAGGTGCCGGCAATCATTCGCTTCGCGGTCGTTGCCGATCCTCAGGGCGCTGGTTTTCTGATCGCCAAGGGACTCGTCGCCGATGCACCGCCGGACTTACCGATCGGCACGCCGGGTACGGTCGGATGGCGAGAACTGTATGCCGTCGATGGCAGTTCAGCGTTTGCATTTTACGAAAAGATGTTCGGCTGGTCCAAGTCCGAGGCAATCGACATGGGTCCCCTGGGAATTTATCAGTTGTTCGCCAGCGGCGATTCCCCGGTGGGGGGCATCATGACGAAACCCGCTGCGATCCCGATGCCATATTGGGGTTACTACTTCAATGTCGACGGCATCGATGCCGCGGCGGCGCGAGTCACCGCCGGTGGCGGCAGCATCATCAACGGTCCCCACCAAGTGCCCGGCGGACAATGGGTGGTTCAATGCACGGATCCGCAGGGAGCAGCGTTTGCACTCGTGGCCATGGGTCGATAGCGCGGCTACGGGTCGATAGCGCGGCAAGGGGTCGAGGGCGCGGGCAATGTACTGATAATAGAGATTAGTTAGTCTTTATAAGATTTTGTTTACTAACGTAATAATACCGTGATTTGATCCCACCGGCGACCTTCGCGCGCAGGCTGGCCGCCGGTGCCGTGGGTGAGGGACGCCCGCCAGCCTACCCGGCCAGCCTAATAGTAGCGAGGAATAGGGCCGCGCTGCGGCGTCGGGCGATCCGAAAGATCAAAGAATACTTCATCGACAAAACACCAACCCCAGCCCTCCGGTGGGTCGTAGCCTTCGATGATGGGATGTCGAGTGGCATGAAAATGCTTGGTGGCGTGCCGCCCCGGAGACTGGTCGCAACACCCCACGTGTCCGCAGGTTCGGCAGATCCGCAGGTGAACCCATTCCTGGTGAATTTTGAGGCATTCCTCGCAGCCCAAAGCGCTCGGCGTGACGGAAACGATGCCATCGATATGTGTGCATTTGGTCTTCATGGTCGGGCCCTGCCTGTCTCCGCTTGCAATCCGAGTTGCGACGTATTTCTCGTTCCCACGCCGGTTGCTGTGATGCGATAGTTACCGATTCTCACGGTGCCATAATCACAATAGCTCATTACTTATTCACGCTGGGCGCAGGTACCATATATGAGGAACGCGTCATCGGAAGGCGCCGCGCCCATGAACCCGGCGTCCGCGGTTCGCGCGCCGGCTATTCCGGCTCCGGCAGCGCTCTCCGCAAAAACGCCGCGGAGCATCGGCTCCGAGTTTAGCGGCTTGGCCCGGCTCGCGGCAACGGCGTGCGAGGCGCCCTTGGCCGCGATCGAGTTGAGTGGCTACGGTGAAACTTGGTGCAGCCCGACCGGGGCGATTCCGCAACCCGTTCTTCCGCCGCACAACCTCCTTGCCCGGGTGGCGCTGCGGAGCGCCGAGGGCGAGGTGCACGGTACGCTTGCCGTCTACGACACGAGGGCACGCGATCTCACCGAACAGCAGCGGCTCACGCTGGAATTGGTGGCTCGGCAGGCAGTGCAACAGATCGAGCTGTATGCACGTATCGCGGAATTCGAGTTGCTCGCGGCGGCGCCTGCGACGCCTTCCGCCGATCTCGCGCTGGCTCAAGCCTTGATCGAAAGCGCGTCGGTCGCCATCTATCACTCCAATCTGAGCGGCAACCTGACGTACGTCAATCCCGATTACCGGCGCATATTCGGTTTGACCCCGGAGCAGAGTACGAACGATTGGGTTTACGGCGTTCATCCCGACGATAGGCAGCGAATCGAGGATGCCTGGGAGGACTTTTGCCGCAACCCCCGCCCCGTCAGATTCGACTACCGCACCAAGCCCGTCAACGGTGCCGTGCGCTATTTTACCGAGCAGGTGGTCGCGGCCCAGGGCGTCCCCGGATTCGTGGGAACGATCAGCGATTTTACCGACCTCATCACCGCCCGCGGCGAACTGCACAAGGCAGAAACGTTGTTTCAACACACGTTTGACCAAGCCCCGATCGGCATCATCTACACGGACCGCGCCGGCAAATTCCTGCGTTTCAACGCCGCATTCTGTGAACTCCTCGGCTTCGATTCCGGCGAGCTCGCGGGCAAGTCGATTGCCGAGGTCACTTACGGCGATGATGCAATGCGCACCGCTCTGGAACTCGAACGCCTATGGGCAGGCGAGATCGACAGTTTTGATCACGAGCGGCGATACACCCGCCGGGATGGAAGCATCATGTGGGTGCGCGCGACCATGGCGTTGGTGCGCGACGGAAGCTCCAGACCGGATTACTCGGTCGGATTCCTGCGGGATATCACGAGGCGCAAGGAGATGTCGGCGACCCTGCTACAGCAGCAGACATTACTCGAAGCCGTGATCACCGATTTGCCGGTCGCGCTGCTCGCCTGCGATGTGGCCGGGAATATCACTCACTACAATCGGGCAGCGGTGGAACTTCACTGCGTCGATGTAGATTCGCACCCGATGACGGCGCAAATCTTCCTCGCGGATGGCATAACGCCGGTGAGCGCGGACGAGCATCCCCTGATGCGCGCGTTGCGCGGGGAAACCATCAGCAATCTTGAACTGGTGATCCAGCCTCGCGAAACGACGGCGCGATCGACCCTGTCGAGCGCGAGGCGATTGATCGGCCCGAACGGCCAGACTCTCGGCGCCGTTGCGGTCGTCCAGGACACGACGGAACGCAGACGCGCCGAACTCGAATTGGAGCGGGTACACAAGGAACTGATGACGGCCTCGCGCCAGGCCGGCATGGCCGAGGTTGCGACCAACGTTCTGCACAACGTCGGCAATATCCTCAATAGCGTCAATATCTCCGCCAGCCTCGTGACGGATCGGGTGAAACAATCCAAAGCGCCGGGCGTTACGCTCCTCGCCGACCTGCTCAAGGAGCAGGGAGCGGATCTGGCAAAATTCATGACCACCGACCCGCGCGGCAAGCGCATCCCCGAGTACCTGTCCGCTCTGGGACAGCAGTTGACGGCCGACCAGCAGATGTCGCTGCAAGAACTCGCCTCGTTGCGCGATAACCTGGAACATATCAAGGAGACCGTGACGATGCAGCAGAGTTACGCCAAACTCTGCGGAGTCACGGAAACCGTTGAGGTCGTCGATCTCGTGGAGGATAGTTTGCGGCTCAACGCCGGCGCCTTTGCGCGGCACGGCGTAACCCTGTGCCGTGAATTCTCACCGGTACCTCCGATTACGGTCGACAAGCACAAGGTGCTGCAGATTCTCGTCAATCTGGTACGGAACGCCAAGTATGCCTGCGACGAGTCCGGCAAGACGGAAAAGCTCATCATCCTGCGCATTGCCGCGGCGGCAGAGGGTGTACGCATCTCGGTCATCGACAATGGGGTTGGCATTCCCGCGGAGAACATGGACCGCTTGTTCACCCATGGTTTTACGACCCGACAGTCGGGGCACGGCTTTGGCTTGCACAGCGGCGCACTCGCGGCCCAGGAGCTGGGAGGGACCTTGCTCGCGACCAGCGACGGACCGGGGCGGGGTGCCGCCTTCATCCTCGAACTGCCCTACACGCGACGGGACGTCGCCCATGCTTGACTCGAATCCTCCCAGCCGCCGTATCCTCATCATCGATGACAACGCCGCCATTCACCATGACTTCCGCAAGGTCCTCGGTGTCCCAACCGATCACTCCGCGCAAGCAACCTTGGATCTGCTCGAGGCCGATCTGTTCGGCACCGCCGTCATGGCGGCGGTGCGGCCGAACTTCGAAATCGACTCGGCGCATCAAGGAAAGCAAGGCGTAGAGATGGCCGGCCGGGCGGTCGCCGAGGGGCGTCCGTATGTGATGGCATTCGTCGACATGCGGATGCCGCCGGGTTGGGATGGACTGGAGACCATCGAGCATCTGTGGAAGACGGATCCCGACGTGCAGGTTGTCATCTGCTCGGCGCACACCGATTATGACTGGACCGAAGTGGTCGCGCGACTCGGTCACTCGGACAAACTGCTGGTGCTGCGCAAGCCGGCCGAACCGATCGAAGTGCTGCAATGTGCCACCGCGCTCAGCCGCAAGTGGGAAAACGAACGGTTGGTCAAAGCCCAGGTGGGACGATTGGAGGAGGTCATCACGGTCCGCACTCACGGCCTGGAAGCCGCGAATCGGCAGCTACGTCATTTGGCCACCCATGATCCGCTGACGGGTCTCCCGAATCGGGTGCTGCTGGACGACCGCCTGGCGCAAGCCATGGCGCTCGCCGATCGGGACAAGCGCTCTTTTGCGCTCATGGTCTGCGACCTCGATCGTTTCAAGCTCATCAACGATTCATTGGGCCATCGCGCAGGCGATGAACTGCTGCAGGAAGTGGCCCGGCGATTGAGCGCCGTGGCTCGAACCGCCGACACGGTGGCTCGCTTCGGCGGTGATGAATTCGTGCTGGTCGGCAGCTCACTCGCCGACGCCGACGACGCACTGCAGCTGGCGGCGCGCGCCATCGAGTCGCTGCGAGCCCCGGTGCGGATCGCCGGCATCGACGTACGCACCTCGCCCAGTATCGGAATCGCGCTGTATCCCGAGGACGGCGCTTCGATAGAGGCGCTGCTCGCGCATGCCGACGCCGCCATGTACGCAGCCAAGCACCAGGGCCGGGAAAACATACAGCGGTACACGCCGGGAATGCACGCCGGCACCGAAGATCGGGTGCAGATGGAGAGCGAGCTGCATCAGGCCATCGAGCTGAAGCAATTCGAATTGCACTACCAACCCAAGGTGGACACCCGCACCGGCGTCGTGCGCAGCGCAGAGGCCCTGATCCGCTGGGTGCATCCCAGCCGGGGGCTCGTCTCGCCCGCGCAGTTCATTCCGTTGGCGGAGGAATGCGGTCTGATCGGCGCCATCGGCGAGTGGGTCATACGGGAAGCATGCCGACAGGCTCGCGCCTGGCAGGAAGAAGGGGTGCCGACCCTTCGGATATCAGTCAATCTCTCGGCCTCGCAATTCCGCGAAGTCGGCTTGGTCGACAGCATTCGCCGCGCACTCGATGACGTGGGACTGCCCGCGCGCTACCTTGAGGTCGAACTCACGGAAAGCGCCGTCATGAGCGATCCCGAACAATCGGTCGCGATTCTCGAGCAGCTGAGCGCCATGGGGGTGCTGGTGTCGGTCGATGACTTCGGCACCGGCTACTCGAGCATGAGCTACTTGCGCCGCTTTCCGATCGATAAACTCAAGATCGACCGGGTATTCATCAATGAACTTGCGAGTCGCCCGGAAGACGCATCCATCGTCCGTGCAATAGTCTCTCTCGCCCACAGCCTCAATCTAAAAGTAGTTGCCGAGGGTGTGGAAACTCCGGCGCAACTCGATTTCCTGAAGGCTGCCGGGTGCGACGAGTATCAGGGCTACCACTACAGCCGCCCGCTGCCGGCGGACCAATTCCAACGGCTGATCCGCGATGCACGGTCGCATGACTTCCTCACGGAGGAGGACGCGATCCGTACGCACAGCAAATTGTCGGCCTACAAACGCAACTAAAATCGCTTGGCCTATGATAAAGTCCACGGGCCCTGAATCCAGGAATCGCCGTGGCTACCGACGGATTGATCACGGTTACCAGCAAGGTTGGCCCGCAAGAAACCTTACGCCGCCTCGAGAATGCCATCACTGCGCGCGGCATGACCATCTTTGCGCGCGTGGATCATGCGGCAGGCGCTCGTGACGCCCATCTGGACCTACGGCCCACCGACCTCTTGATTCCGCATGGATTACCCGGCGCCGCCGGCTCGGCGAGGCGGCAGATCCGCTGGTCGGCAAGATGAAGTCCCTTCTCGCCGAAGTCGCGGCCGAGGCAGCCGCAACCTGATGAGGCGCATTCGATGAGTATTCCTGATCCACGAGAAGACCGGAGCAAGGCTGCTCTCGATTACCACGAGTTTCCGACGCCGGGAAAGGTGTCGATCGCCCCCACCAAGCAGTTGACCAACCAAAGCGATTTGGCCCTCGCATATTCGCCCGGGGTCGCCGCCGCATGCGATGCCATCGTCGCAGACCCGCTCAATGTTTTCCGTTTCACCGCTCGCGGCAACTTGGTCGGCGTCATCACCAACGGAACTGCGGTGCTGGGACTGGGCGCGATAGGGCCGCTGGCGGCGAAGCCGGTGATGGAGGGCAAAGCGGTTCTTTTCAAGAAGTTCGCCGGTATAGACGTCTTCGACATCGAAATCGCACAACTCGACCCTGAAAAACTGATCGACACGATTGCCGCGCTCGAGCCCACCTTCGGCGCAATCAACCTCGAGGATATCAAGGCGCCCGAGTGCTTCATCGTAGAGCGCGAACTTCGCAAGCGGATGAAGATTCCGGTGTTCCACGACGATCAGCACGGCACCGCGATCATCGTCGCCGCTGCATTCCTCAACGGTATGCACGTGGTCGGCAAGGATTTGGCAGCCGTCAAGCTGGTCGTCAGCGGCGCCGGTGCCGCCGCATTGGGTTGTGTGGAGTTGCTGCTGGACTTGGGTCTCAAACGCGAAAACGTCTGGCTGAGCGATCTTGCCGGCGTCGTCTACGCCGGCCGGCGGGAATTGATGGATCCGCGGAAGGCGGAGTACGCCCAAGCCACCGACGCGCGCGTCCTCGACGATATCATCGCCGGCGCCGACGCGTTTCTAGGATTATCCGCCGGCGGCGTATTGAAACCGTCGATGGTGAGAAGAATGGCCGACCGGCCGCTGATTCTGGCGCTGGCGAATCCGACTCCCGAAATCCTGCCCGAGGAGGTAAGGGCGGTACGCAGCGATGCGGTCATTGCGACGGGCCGCAGCGATTATCCGAATCAGGTCAACAATGTGCTTTGCTTCCCGTTCATCTTCCGTGGAGCTTTGGATGTGGGCGCGACAACGATCACGCGCTCCATGGAGATCGCCACGGTGCACGCGATCGCCCTGCTTGCGCGACAGGAACAAAGCGACATCGTCGCCGCCGCCTACGGCGGTATCGAGGACTTGACGTTCGGCCCCGACTATCTCATTCCGAAACCTTTCGACCCGCGCCTCATCGTGAAGGTTGCGCCCGCCGTCGCCAAGGCCGCCATGGAAGCCGGTGTGGCCACGCGGCCGATCGCCGACCTCGGAGCCTACTGCCGGAGACTGCAGCAATTCGTATACCACAGCGGCACGCTGATGCAGCCGATCTTCGCGGCGGCACTCGAGGTTCCTCAGGACCGCAGCCGTATCGTTTATGCCGAAGGCGAAGACGAGCGCGTGCTGCGCGCGGCACAAATCGCGGTGGACGAGGGTTTGGCCACTCCGATCTTGGTGGGCCGTCCCGCGGTCATCGAAAATGCGATCAAGCGCTACGGGCTGCGCATACGCATCGGTGAACACGTGACCGTGGTCAACCCGGAGCACGATGTACGGTATCGCGAATATTGGCAGGATTACCACCGGCTCACACAGCGACACGGCGTCACCGCCCAATATGCCAAGCTGGAGATGCGGCGGCGCACGACACTGATCGCGGCAATGTTGTTGAAAAAAGGCGAGGCCGACGGCCTGATCTGCGGCACAATTAGCACGTATGCGCTGCATCTGTACTATGTCGACCAAGTCATCGGCCGCGAAGAGAGCGCCACCGTCTACGGTGCGATGAGCGGGCTCATCCTTCCCGGCCGTCAAGTATTCATCATCGATACCCACGTCAATCTCGATCCGAGCGCGGAACAGCTGGCGGAGATAACGCAGTTAGCTGCCGATCAGTTGAGCGCATTTGGCCTCATCCCCAAAGTGGCCCTGTTGTCCCATTCCAATTTCGGCAGCAGTGACGCGCCGTCGGCGCTCAAAATGCGCAAAACCTTGAGCCTGCTGCAGCAATGCCGGCCGAGCCTGGAAGTGGATGGTGAGATGCACGGCGACTGCGCTCTCGACGAATCTGCGCGCAAGGCGGTTTTGCCGGACAGCCTGCTGCGAGGCAGCGCCAACCTCCTGGTCTGCCCAAGTCTGGACAGCGCCAACATCGCCTACAATCTGCTCAAGTCCGCCGCGGGTCAAAACGTCGCCATCGGTCCTATCCTGCTCGGCTGCGCCGCGCCGGCTCACATCGTGACCGCGGCGGCGACAGTTCGCCGCATCGTCAACATGACGGCCATTACGGTCGTTGAAGCGAACCGGCGGCGTACCGCGCACGGCGAGGCTCATCAGGGCAGCGCGATCCGCTCCCCACCGAATCCCTAGCGGAGATAAGGATGCCCAGCGGAGTGCAGGCACCGAATTTTCCCTGGGATTTCATGCGGCGCGGGATCCAAGGATTTGTCCAGCTGCTGATTTTCGGCGCCCTCCTCGGCCTGCTGATCGCGCTCGGCTATGGCCTGAGCGACAACTCGGAGTTCCTGACAATCATGTGGCCGGCTTCGGGCCTGCTGCTCGTGGCGCTGTGGTCCTCGCCGGCCAGGAGCTGGACTTGGATCCTCATGACCCAGCTGATCGTGCAAATTGCGATTTATGTCGCCTATGCCGGTCCAACCAACTGGCAGTGGGGAGCCCTATTTGCCACGGCCAATTCGGTCGACGCCATCGTCGGAGCGCTCGTCGTCAGGCGCTTAATCGCGGCCCCGTCGATGCGCCAGATTCGGCAAGTGCTGCAACTGATCGCCGCGATCGGGCTGGGGGCGGCAACAAGCGCCATTCTTGGTGCGTACGCGTCCATTCATACGTCCGCCGGCACTCATTTTTTCAGGCAATGGCAGCTTTGGTGGGCGAACAGCTGGTTGGGCTCGTTGTTTTTGGCGCCCGTCCTATTGACCTGGGTTCTACAGCGGCCGGCGCCGGGCGACTCGAGTCCTCCAGCTGCGATACGAGAAACCGTCCTGATCGGAAGTGCTCTACTCGGCTTTACCTGCTGGTTGTTTGCCTCGCCGCCGGCCGCTTTGTCACCCATACTTCACCCGCCGGTGTTGCTCCTCGCTCTGGTGATCGTCGCGGCATTTCGTCTGCCGCCGCGCTGGGCGACATCGTTCACGGCGCTCTGTGTACTGATCGGTGCATACTGCTCGAGCCGGGGCTTAGGTCCCTTCGCCGGCGAGCCCGACCCTTTCGCGCGCATCGGCGCCTTACAGCTGTACCTTGCGACGCTCATCGTCATCGATTTCATGCTGGCCGTCTCGCTGGTCGAGATGCGCGACACCGTTGCGCTGCTGCGGCGGCACGAAGCGGAACTCGTCAAACTCAACAACGAATTGAGGATCAAGCAGGATCGAGTTCAGATGTACGCGCGCCAGCTGGCCGGTGCCGAGGAACGCGCACGCCGCTCGACCGCCGTCGACCTCCATGACGGCATCGGCCAGCAATTGGTCGGTCTGGCGTTGACCCTGGACGCGGCGGCCGCGCGGGCGCCGCCGGAGACTCGTCTGCTGCTCGGCGAGGCGACCCATACGTTGCGGCAAGTCCATGCCAGCACGCAGCGGGTGATCGCCGACTTGAGCCCGCCGGGTCTCTACGAGCTGGGGCTCGAACCCGCCCTCCAATGGCTGGCCGTATACATGCGCGGGCGCGACAATTTGCAGGTCATACTGCACGTGAATGTGGACGATAGCGCGTTCGATCTCGAGATGCGGATCCTCATCTTCAAGCTGATTCGAGAATTGCTGCGCAACGTCGTGAAGCACGCCCGTGTCACCACCGCGACGGTAAACGTGTCGATGACGCCTCGGCAATTGAGCTTGGAGGTCATCGACGACGGCGTGGGATTCGAGTGGCAGCTCAGTTTGTTCGACACTCCACGCGAGGGATTTGGTCTCTGGAGCGTCGCGGAACGCATCCGGGAAGCAGATGGAGAAATGACGGTCGATACTGCGCCCGGGCGAGGCTGCAAAGTGTCGGTGGTCTTTGCTCTCGAAGCGCGTGGATCCGCCGCGGCGTTCCAACGAGGCGCGCGCTGAGACGGTTGCGCGCGTTTGGTTCACGGTGCGTTTGGCAGCAATCCCTTCTCGACCAGGGTCGGCGGGCGGCGATGGTGCGTCGCCTGCTCCCAGGAATAGGCGTACCCGAGCAGGTCGCCATCCTTCCAGGGCCGCGCGGAAAACTCCAACCCGAACGGCATGCCTCCGCGGTAATACCCGCCCACCACGACCACGGCGGGAACGCCGATCATGTTGACCCAGCCGGTCGCAGAATGCGGCCCGTCGCTCAATCCACCGTTTTGCGGCATCGTCTCGTCGGGAGGCGGCATCTGGATCGCGGGATACACGTAGCCGTCGAGATGGAGCCGATCCAGGGGCTCCAGATAGGCGGCTAGCGTTCGGGCTCGCGGGCCATGGTAGTTGGCTTCGGCGTCGGGATCGCTTTCGACGTCGGTCTGGGCGATCGTGACGTCGCCGATCTGCGCGTTGGACGGTTCCTCGCCGATGATGGGCGCCGCCAGCGGCGCACCCACCGCTTTCTCGTACTCGGCCACGCCGCGATATTGCGCCGGGCCAAAGGTGTTGAGAAATCGTTCGGTGCCCTCGCGGACGTAGGAATAAGTACTGACACGGCTGGCGATCTTCGCAAAGCTGTCCGGAAGAATGGAGTCGTCGAATACGACGGTGGCGCCGGCAGCCCGCAATTCCGCGACGGCCTTCATGAAGGCCTCGAGAGTCTCGGGACGCAGCGGGATCGCCTGATCGGCGGATTGTTTCGCAGCGGCGTCCTCGGGCACCGCAGCCGGTATTCCATGAAACGGGATGCCGGCCCCCGAAAGGATGAACGACGGGACGCCGAATCGCTTTCCCTTGAGCAGGTCAGGCTTCAGATATCGAGTGTATGGACCAGGCTGTGCACTCGCGGTGGAATCGAGAGTGCGCGGGTCGAGCGGATCCTCCCCCGCCATGACGGAAAGCGCAATGGCCGCATCGCTCACGGTACGGGCGATCGGACCCGTATTGTCGAGCATCCAGTCGAGCGGCGCGATACCGGCAATGCTGACCAGACCGCGTGTCGGGAAGATGCCGATGACCGCGCTGGTCGCCGCCGGCATGCGGATCGAATTACCCGTGTCCGTGCCGTTGCCGAGAAGCGCCATGTTGGCGGTGACCGCGGTCACCGTGCCGCCCGAGGAGCCGCCCGGAGAGAATCGTACGTCGAAGGCATTGCCGGTCCGGCCGAACGAGGTGCTGCGGTTGGTATCGCTGTTGGCAAAGTCGGGCATGTTCGTATGACCGATCAGAATGGCGCCGGCCGCGCGGAGTTTCGCAACGATGGTCGCGTCACGCGGCGCAATCAGCTCATGGCCGGGAATGGCGTAGCCCGCCCAGCCATCCGTCGTGACCTGACCTACCATGCTGGTATTGGCCTTGATCACGATGGGGACTCCCCACAACGGGCCGCGCATCGCGGCAGCTTTCGGCGGTTCGGCGTCTTCTCGCGCGGCCGCCGCCAGGGCTTCGGACCGCGTAACGGTTTCGATCGCCCGATAAATGCCGTTGTAGCGGTCGATCCGCGTTAGATACCATTGCACCACCTGGGTGACGGTATATTTGTGCTTCGCGTAGTAACGATGCAATTGCGGGATCGTGACCTCGAGCAGGTCTTGATCCATTCCGGATTGCGGTGGCACGCGCGATTTTGCGGCGGACGGGCAGGCGACCGCCGCCGCGACGAGACCGAGCAGGAGCGGCGCGAGTACGGGGGTCTTCATCACACATTGTAAGCCGAAGAGGCTACCGTCCCGCCGTGACCGGTCCAATTGGTGTGAAAGAACTCGCCGCGAGGTTTATCGATCCGTTCGTACATGTGCGCACCGAAGAAATCGCGTTGCGCCTGCAGTAGATTGGCGGGCAGCCGTGCCGCACGGTATCCATCGTAGAACGCCAAGGCCGTGGAGAATGCCGGTGTCGGAATGCCGAGCGCGATCGAGTGAGTCAGAGCCTGACGCCAACCCATTTGGTACCGGTTGAGAGCGCCCGAGAAGAATCCGTCCATGAGCAGGTTTTCCAGCACCGGATCGTCGTCAAACGCGTTCTTGATGTTGCCGAGGAAGACCGAGCGGATGATGCACCCGCCGGTCCACATCAATGCGATGCCTCCCATATTCAGTTTCCAGCCGCGCTCCTTCGCGGCGGCGCGCAGCAACATATAGCCCTGCGCGTAACTGATGATTTTCGAGCAGTACAGCGCGCGGCGAACGCTTTCGACGAATTCCTTCTTGAGCGCGGCGGAAATCACGGCGGCCTGTGGCCCCTCCAAAATCTTCGACGCCCGCATGCGCTCTTCCTTGAGAGCCGACAAACACCGCGCGAACACGCTTTCGCCGATCAGGGTAACCGGCATTCCGAGGTCCAGTGCGGAGATGGCAGTCCACTTACCGGTCCCCTTCTGGCCCGCGGTGTCGAGAATGGTGTCGACGACCGGCTGACCGCCGGCATCCTTCTTGGCGAAGATTGCGGCCGTGATCTCGATGAGAAAGCTGTCGAGTTCGCCCTTGTTCCACTCTGTGAAGACGCCCGCCAACGCATCCGGCGCGAGGCCCAGTCCGTCCTTCAGCATCTGATAGGCCTCGCCGATCAGCTGCATGTCGCCGTACTCGATTCCGTTATGCACCATCTTGACGTAGTGCCCCGCACCGCCCGGGCCGATCCATTGACAACACGGCGAACCGTCGAGCGCCCTGGCCGCGATCGACTGCAAAATCTCCTTGACGTGGGGCCACGCCTCAGGATTGCCGCCGGGCATGATGGATGGGCCATGCCGGGCGCCCTCCTCTCCGCCGGACACACCTGTTCCGACGAACAGAATCCCTTTTTCAGCGAGCGCCGTGGTGCGGCGGTCGGAATCCGTATCGAGCGAATTGCCGCCGTCGATGATGATGTCGCCCTTCTCCAAATGAGGAACGATCAGTTCGATGGTTTGATCGACCACGGCGCCCGCCTTCACCATGAACATCACGCGGCGCGGCTTCTTCAGCGCGCGGCACATCTCGGCGATGCTGTGGGCGCCGACGACCCGGGTGCCCTTGGCTTCGGTTTTGAGGAACTCGTCCACCTTCGATACGGTGCGGTTGAACACCGCGACCTTGTACCCGTGATCGTTCATGTTCAACACCAGGTTCTGGCCCATGACCGCGAGCCCGATCAAACCGATATCGCAGCTGTTTTCTTCCACTCCATACTCCTCGAAACAAGGGGACCGGCGCTGCCGAGGCGAGCGCAGCGGGTTCATACCCAGCTCATGTTGCAGCAGTGTAATGTGTCAACCCGGTTTAGCACAGCGCCTCCTCTATTCGCTTCCCTGCGGCGCGGTTTCCATTTACTCTACCGCCAATGCCGTAGGCGCCGTGTCGCGTTTCACAAGCGGTCTGCGGGTCACTCAACTAACGTCAAAATAATCGGCTCACTTCGTCGCCGGCATAAACGGCGCTGTCTTCTTTTGCTCGAGACCTAGGGAGCCGCAGGGGAAACATTCATGAAAGTAGTTCCGACGATATCGGTGTGCGCGCTGACTGCCTGCATGGCGCTGGCAAACAGCGCATTCGCAGAGGGTGGGAGGAGCCGTCCCAAGATGGCGGCCGCCACTCCTCTCTCCCGCCCGGCACTGTTTCCGAACGGCGTGCTCAGCAAAGGGGGCGATCCCGGCGATGACGACACGGCGATTTCACTCGCGCCGAGTCTATCCGCCCTGTGCCAGTCCTACATCGGCCATCTGCATACCTACGCCAATCCGCGGCCGAATGTCGATCAGATCAATGGCGATCCGTTCGTGCTGGCCGGCACGCAGCTCGGCTGCAACACGGCACAGAACGAAACGACCATTGCGGTCAACCCCGCAAATCCGCGCAATCTCGTTGCGGGCACGAACGACTATCGGATCTTCAATACCCGCGAAGGGCGCAACGACGGTGCGGGCTACGCCTACACGACCTTCGACGGCGGCCGCAAGTGGCTGAACGTTCAACTACCTCATTTGACCTACCAGACCGGCGCCACCGGAGCCTTGTCCGACATGGACTCGGCCGGTGATCCGGCCGTCGCGTTCGGCCCCCACGACACGGTGTACTACGCGAATCTGGTGTTCAGCCGTCTCAATAACGGCAGCGGCATCGTAGTGAGCAAATCCACCGACGGCGGCCGCACGTGGGGCGAGCCCTCGATCGTGCACACGGATGGCGTCGACACCAGCGGCAATGCTCTCGACACCGCCTATTTCAACGACAAGGAATGGATCACGGTCGATCAGCACAGCGGGACAGTGTACGTGACCTGGACTTCCTTCGGCCCCAGCGATTCGCCCATTCAGGTCTCGAGTTCGACGGACGGAGGCGCGACTTGGTCGGTGCCGGTGGCCGTCAATCCGTCCTCCGCATTCACTCCGGGCGGCGTCACGGCGTTTAGCAGCGGATCCAACCCGCAGGTCAATCGACACGGGGATCTGTTCATCGCCTATGAGTCGGCGGTCTGCCAAACGCTGGCTTGCAATCTGTCGACCGATCATGATGCGGTGATCATCGCGGAGTCGCGCGACGGCGGACGGACCTTCACCAATCGGGAAGTCGCCTACAATTTCGATTTCCCCTTCAACCCCGATACCGGCCGCGACACGCTCACGGGGGAGAATTTCCGGATCAACAGCTTTCCGCAACTGACGATCGACCCGGTCACCGATGCGCTGTATGCGACGTGGTCCGATGACCGCGACGGTCTGTACGATGCCACCACCGGTGCCTCCATCAAGAGTAACGGCGACGTTTTCATCGTCGCGTCGCGGGACGGGCGGCGCTGGTCCCAAACCTACGGTGTCGGCACGTCCGCGGATGAGGTCTATCCTGCGATCGCAGCTTACGGCGGCCAGGTGGCCGTGAGTTTCTATACGCGCGTGTACGACCCGAATGGAATCGGCCTCGACATGGCCTATGTCGCGGCGGACGCGGAGGATTTGGACAATCTGAGCCACCGTCGCCTCCACCGGGTCACCACGCAGACCTCGAACCCGCAGATTCAGTTCGTGGCTGCCGGATTGGTGACGGGCAATGTGCTGCAGGGAGTGTTCATCGGCGACTATACAGCCGTGGCGTTGGGCTCCGACGGCGTGCTGCATCCGTGCTGGACGGACTTCCGTGGTGAGCCGGGCGTCACTGCTCCCAATCAGGACGCGTACTCTCAATCGATCCCGCTCGACGATTGAATCGAAAGGAGTGAAGCGGGCGGCGGTGCCAGCGGCCGCCGCCCACCTTATTCGACACCACCGATTCGAGATCGAGACTCGCGGGCATACCCCAACGCGCGCAGCGCGCCTCTAATGTCATCGAGCACGGCCGGATCGTCGATGGTGGCGGGAATCTGGAACGGCTCCCCATCCGCCATCTTCCGCATGGTACCGCGGAGCACCTTGCCCGAACGTGTCTTGGGAAGGCGCGCAACGATCCCGACCTGCTTCAGATTGGCGACCGGCCCGACCTTTTGACGGACGAGTTCGACCAACTCTGCGACGACGGCGGTTGGATCGCGCTCAACATTCGCCTTCAGCACCACAAGCGCCAGCGGAAGTTGGGTCTTCAGGGGATCCTTCACCCCGAACACGGCGCACTCGGCGACGCTTTGGTGGCTCGACAAGACCTCTTCCATGCTGCCGGTCGACAGATTGTGACCTGCGACGATGATCACGTCGTCGATGCGGCCCATGATGAAAATGTACTCATCCTCGTCGATATAGCCGCCGTCACCGGTCAGGTAATAGCCAGGATACCGAGTCAGGTACGTATCGCGCAGCCGTGCCTCATCGTTCCACAATGTCAGCATGGATCCCGGCGGCAGGGGCAGACGGATGGCCACCGCCCCTTCCTGGTTCGGCGGCAGCGCCATGCCGTCGCCATCGAGAATCTCCACCCGGTATCCGGGCACGGCCTTGGTCGGAGATCCCGGCTTGAACGGAAACACCTCCAATCCCATGCAATTGGCCGCGACCGGCCATCCGGTCTCCGTCTGCCACCAGTGATCGATGACCGGCCGCTGCAATAGTCCCCGCGCCCAATGATAAGTGTCCGGATCGAGGCGCTCGCCCGCCAGAAAGAGATACCGCAGATCAGAGATGTCGTGGCGGCCGAGATACGCACCCGCCGGATCCTCGCGCTTGATGGCACGGATGGCCGTAGGAGCCGTGAACAATACCTTCACCCTGTGTTCCTCGATGACCCGCCAGAACTCGCCGGGGTCGGGGGTGCCGACGGGTTTGCCCTCGTGGATGATCGTGGTACAGCCGAATAGAAGCGGCGCGTACGCAATATAGGAGTGGCCCACCGTCCACCCGAAATCCGATGCCGCCCAAAACACGTCGCCGGCCTTGACGCCGTAGACGTATTGCATCGACCACTTCAAGGCAACCGCGTGGCCGCCGTTGTCGCGCACCACGCCCTTGGGCTTCCCAGTCGTGCCCGACGTGTACAAAATGTAGAGAGGATCCGTGGCTGCCACCGGTACGCAAGGGGCGGGAGATGCCGCCGCCGCCGTCGCCTCCCAGTCCAGATCCGACCGCCCGAGATCGCAGCGTCGTTGCGGCCTCTGCAAGATCACGCTGCGCTCCGGCTTATGTCTCGAGAGTTTGATGGCTTCATCCAACAACGGCTTGTACGGCACCACCCGCGTGCCTTCGATTCCGCACGATGCCGACAGCACGATTTTGGGTGCGGCATCCTCGATCCGGACCGCAAGTTCATTGGCGGCAAATCCACCGAAGACCACGGAATGAATCGCGCCTATCCGCGCGCAGGCAAACATTGCGATGAGAGTTTCCGGCATCATCGGCATATAAATCACGACGCGGTCGCCCTTCACCACGCCCAAGGCACACAGAGCCCCGGCGAATTGCGCGACCTGCTGCAATAATTCGCGATAGCACAAGGTACGCTTCGTCCCCGTCACGGGGCTGTCATAGATAACGGCCGGTTGCGAAGCGCGGCCGTTCTCGACGTGAAAATCGATGGCGTTGTAGCAGGTGTTGAGTTCGCCGCCGGAAAACCAGCGATACAGCGGCGCGCGCGAGTCATCGAGGACACGTTCGAACGGTCTTGACCAGGTGATTGCATCCGCGGCCCGCCGCCAGAAGGTCTCCGGCGACCGCATCGCTTCATCGAAGGCGTCCCGGTACGCAGTCATCGTCGTCGCTCTGTGGTAAGGAATGCGGCTTCGACATCCTCGCCTCGCGCATCGCAAAAGTCTACGGCGTCCCTCTAGATAACATTATACAGTTTGCTTAATATATTGATATTTATCAATATAATTATTGTTGATTTACCGGAGCGGCAGCGCCGTCGGGGGCCGGCGTGTGCGCCTGAGCCGCTGTTGCTGAACTTACCCGCGCCGCGGCGGCGGCCCAATCAACAGCTCTGTCAATTCGTCCGCGTGTTCCTGATGGATGGTAAGAATCCACGCGAGCAATCGCGCAGTCGTGGGATCTTGCGCCTCGAAGTACCGTACCATGTCATCGTAAGTCTCGATCGTCATCCGCTCGAATAGAAGATCCTCTCCGAGCAGGTCTTGAAGCGGCGTTCCCGCCGGATATCCGGACTGGCTCCGTGCAGCAAGCTCGCTGGGGTCGACGTGGGGCGAGCCGCGCAACTGCACGATGGTTTCGGCGATTCGATCTGCCTGCTCCTGGTGCGCTCGCGAGTAGCGGAGAAATCTTCGCTTGACCCGATCCACCAACGGATGCTTGCCGATGATGGAATAGCGACGGTAGCGCAGCACACAGACCAGCTCCGTGGCCAGCGCCTCATTCAACATCGCCTCGAGGACTGCGCTGTGTCCGGAAGAGCCCGACGAGCGCAGCGGGTCGGCGGGGTTTCCCTTACGCCGGCCATGTTCAATTACATATCGCACAGTGCACGCATCGCATTCTCCTCGATAGCAGCACGCTATGCGGTGAAGCGCCGATCAGTCTGTGCGGTAACGCACACAGATGCGTCGTGATCCAAGCCCTCGCCAATCGGAAATTGCCGCGTACCAGCGACCAAAGGACGGTCGTGATTGCCGCCGCCGTTACGATGCTGCCGGTCTTGGCAACAGGCGGTCGTACTCCCTCTTGACGACGGCATAGCACTCGCAGGTGCGCTTTTCCAATCTGCCGCGATCCGTCACCGTGATGTGGCCGCGTCGATACTCGATCAGGCCCGACTTGTGCAATACACCCGCCACCTCGGTGACTCCTTCGCGTCGGACTCCGAGCATGTTGGCAATCAGCTCCTGCGTCATGATGAGTTCATTCGATCGCAGGCAATCCAAGCTCAAGAGGAGCCAACGGCACAGCTGCTGATCGAGGGTGTGGTGGCGGTTGCACACTGCTGTCTGCGACATCTGAGTAATGAGCGCCTGCGTGTAGCGGAGCAGCAATTGCATGACGAATCCGGCGCGGCTGAACTCCCGCATCATCACGCTCCCTTTGAGGCGGAACGCTCTGCCGGAGCTCTGCACGATGGCGCGGCTCGGCGTCGTCTCGCCGCCCATGAACAGCGAAACGCCCACGATGCCTTCGCGGCCGACGATGGCAATCTCCGCGGAATCACCCTCCGCCGTCACGTACAGCAAGGAGACGATGCATGACGTCGGAAAATACACGTGAGTCAACTTGCTGCCGGGCTCGGAGAGTACCTGTCCAAGCGACAGGTCCACGAGTTCCAAATGCGGCTCCCACTCCGTCCATTCGGGTTCCGTCAACGCCGCCAGAAGCTGGTTTTCTCGGGGATTAGATGTCACGCAGAAAATATAACACACGGATCCGCTACCCTAAAACATCCGCGTAGTCCTGCAGCGTGGCGTCGTAGCACGCACAGGAAACCGCCTCCAGACCTTTGCGGTTCAAGATTCTGATTTCGCCGCGGGAATAGCGAATGAGCTTGCGCAACTGCAGCGCGCCCGCCGCGATGGTCACGCCGCTCCGTCGAACCCCGAGCATGTCCGCGAGAAACTGGTGCGTGAGATGAAAGTGATCCGCGTGTGCGCGATCGTGAGTCATCAACAGCCAGCGCGCCAACCGAGGCTCGATTTCGTGAAATCGTGTGCACGCCGAGGACCGCGTCAACTGCGCCATCATGACGTAGAGGTAGCGGTCGAGGATGCGAAACATCGCGGGGGTATTCCCTACGAATCGCATGAAATTCGACCCGCTCATGCGTAAGGCCGTTCCCGTGCCTTGGACGACGGCTCGCATTGGCGCGGTGTTGACGCCCAGCTTGAGCGTCGCTCCCAGCATCCCCTCGTTACCCACGAGGCCCATTTCCAGGGGCTGATGACCGTCCAAAGTGGCCACCAGAGAGATAAACCCGGTGAGCGGGAAGTACACATACTCGATCGGTTCGTTGACCTCCGACAACCTGTCGCCGAATACGAGGTCGACCGGCTCGCATTTCTCCAACAGTCTGGCTCGGTCTTTCGGGGGAACGCCCGCGATCAATTTGTTCGTGATGCGAGGCGCTTTGATGACTGACAATGGAACTCCCTGTAGCTCGTTGGCGCGGAAGTTTAATTCAGCGCCGCGCGGCCGTCTGTTCGCTAGAGCACGCAGCGCGGCTCAACAGCAGCGGCACGATTCACCGGACCCGGTCAGCGGCGTTAACAGCCCACGGCGGCGCCGTCGCTGCGCGGATCGCTGGCCCCTTCGAAGCCCTGCCGCGGAATGTGCACGACTGCGCCGGCGTGGCCCATTGCCTGATCGAATTCCGCAGCCCATTCGACCGAATGTCCCGCCGACGCCAGCTCCGCAAACAGTTCGGCGGGAAACCGGCTTTCCAATCGCAATGCCGTGCTGGTGTCGCGCCACGTGCGGCCGAGGATCCAACGAGGCGCCGAGATCGAGTCCTGAAGATCCTGCCCGTACAAGGCGTACCGGGTGAACAGCGCCGCCTGGGTTTGTGGTTGGCCGTCGCCCCCCATCGCGCCGTATACCATCGTCCGGCCGTCCCGCAACCGCGCAAATGCCGGGTTCAGCGTATGAAACGGTTTGCGCCCCGGTGCGAGAACCTTGGGACCCGCCCCCTTGAGTTCAAACGCGCAACCGCGGTTCTGCCACACGAAACCCGACTGCGTCAGCCCGATGCCCGAACCGAATTCGAAATACAGGCTTTGCAGGGCGCTCACCGACCTGCCGTTCGCATCGATCACGCCAAACCAAACCGTGTCGCCTTCGCCCGCACCGCCGGCCCAAGCTGCGGCATGGCGCCGGTCGATGGAGAGCGCCGCGCGCTCGAGTTCGGGGCCGGCGAGATATCGCTCGAGTACCGAACCATCGTCGTCCCGATGGCCGATCTCCCGATCGCGGATCGCGAAAGCAATTTTTGTGCTTTCGACGATTCCGTGAACATGATCGAACGAGTCCGCACGTGCCACGTTGAGCCGCGCAAACAAGCCCAGGATCAACAACGACGCCAGCCCCTGCGAGGGCGGGCCACAGTTGTAGATGTCAGCCACCGGCAGTGCGACTTTCAGAGCTCTGCCCACACTCGCTTTCTGAGCCGCGAGATCCGCGGCGTGGAGAGGGACGCCCGCCGCCGCGAGCTCAGCCGCCATTTGCCCGGCAAGTGCACCGGTATAGAAACTCTCGAGACCCTGAGCGGCCAGAACGGCAAGAGTGCGTGCCAGCGCGGGCTGAACCAACCGGTCGCCCGTCCTCGGCGGCTCTCCGCCGATGTAGTGCAGAGCGTTGAAGCCGGCCTGCGGTTCAAGCTCTGCGCGGAAGCGGTTGACGGCATCCGAGTGACTCGCGGTGACGATGGTTCCCCGCGTCGCCAAGACAATGGCGTCTTCGACGATCCGCGACAGCGGCAATCGACCGCGCCATTCCAAATTGATTTCCCAAGCCGCTGCCCAGGCCGAGACGGCCCCGGCGACTGTGTTGGCTGCCAGAGGGCCGCGCCATGGCACCGCGGCTAAATGACGCTTCTCATACAGCGCGGCGCTCACTCGAGAGCCGGCGCGGCCGGCCCCGTCGATTGTTCGCGGCACGCAGCCCGGTTCCGCGAGCAGCCAGAAGCTATCGCCGCCCAGCCCCGTCATATGCGGATACACCACGGCAAGCGTCGCCGCGACGGCGAGCGCCGCTTCAATCGCCGTTCCGCCGTCGGCCAGGATTCGTGCTCCCGATTCCGCGGCCAGGGCATGGGGCGCCGTTACCATCCCGCCGCTGGCTCGCGTGGTTGCCGGCATCATCGAAAGGCCTCCTGTGCAATGCTACGAGAACCACAATACGGAAGGATACCCCGCATTGTGAATGCCTGACCGCTTTGACTACGATAGAGTCGAGGCCCCATGCACTGCGCCAATCCGCTTCGACAGGGATTCATCATCCGGCTGACTCGGCTCCTGGGTATTGCAACAACACTCATCGGCTGGCTGGCACCCGCATCCAGCGCCTGGGCGCAGACGGATGAGATTCAGGTCTACGATGCCGCCATCGCGCCGGTCGGCGCCTTCAATCTGACGGTGCACAATAACTTCACACCAAGCGGCAGCACCGCTCCGGGCTTTCCGGGTGCCGTCGTTCCCGACAAGTCGTTGAACGGCGTTGCCGAATGGGCTTACGGAGCGGCCCCGTGGTTCGAGGCGGGACTCTATTTTCCCCTGTACACGATTACCCGCAGCGGCGGTGTTCTATACAATGGAATGAAGCTCCGGGCCTTGTTCGTCACGCCCGACGCGGCCAAGCGTCAGTTCTTCTACGGCGTCAATTTCGAATTCAGCTTCAATACGGCGCACTGGGACGAACGAACTTACACCTCCGAGATCCGTCCCATCATCGGCGCGCACCTCGGCCGTTTCGATTTCATCTTCAATCCCATCGTGGATAATTCGTGGAACGGATTCTCGAAGCTCGAGTTCGTGCCGGCGACTCGCGTGGCGATGAGTTTGTCGGAAAAATACAAGATCGCACTCGAAGAGTACGCTGACTTCGGGCAGATCACTCACTTTCTCCCCGCGGCCAGGCAATCGCATCAAGTGTACGCGGTCATGGACGTGAACACGCGATGGGTGGGCATCGAGGCGGGCATCGGCGCCGGTCTAACGGGCGCGTCGGATCATCGGGTCATCAAGCTGATTTTGACGCGAGATCTTTGACCAAGGGTGCGCGGCTGACACCGCGGGTGAAGGCCCAATCCATCCAACGCGTCAAAAGGCCGCCGCCGAGGCTGCCGCCTGTGACATCGTCGAGATCGTATGGATCACCGGTAGTGATCGATTTTGCCGCACGCTCACCGCTGCGGATCGCGGGTCCGATTCCTTCGCATAGATCGCGGGTCGCAAGACCGGCGGAATCGCCGGCGAGAAACGCGTTGCCGATCCGCGCCGGCAGCGGACCGCGAACGTAGTAGCTGTATCCCTTCGGCTCGCCGGGAATGGGAATCCCGAAATCGCGCCGCATCTTTTCCGCCAATTGCTGCCAGTGCTGCCGGATGTTCTCGCCGCGCTGCTTCAGCCGCGTGGCCATGCCGCCCACCCCCACATTGAGCCAGCCCGCAGCCTTGGGGACGTACCAGCTGTAGCCGGGCAACCCGTGTTCGAAGAACCATAAATGGCAGTCGGCGTCGCGCCAATCGTACGGGAACTCGAGTTCGAGCGTCACCGTCTGCAGGCCGCGGGCGCGCGGCAGCGACGGCTCGAACAGCGCACGGCGGACCGGGCAGGACGTCCCGGCCGCGCCGACGAGGTAGCGGCAGCGAAACGCATCGTCCAGCACGTAGTATTCGCCATCGCGCGCAATCTCGCGCACGTTGTGCCGGACCACCGGAGCTCCAGAGCGCTCGAGGAGCCACGCATCGAACTCGAAGCGACGGATGGAATGCTGCACGCACGGAACGGGCAGATGCAGGCCGCGAATATGCCAGTGCAACCGCCTGAAGCTCAGGAAGCCGTGAGGATAGGCGGCGATGTCCAAGCTCAAATCCCGAACGACCTCGGGAGTAATCCAGCCCGCGCATAACTTCTGCCTCGGAAACTCCTCTTTGTCGAGCACCAGAACGTCGACGCCCGCCGCACGGAGCCGGGCCGCAGCGGCGGAGCCCGCCGGCCCGCCCCCGACGACAATGGCCTCGGCGCTATGCATCGTCGCGGCGCCCATGGCGCCTAGTACATGTACTCGCGGGTGAGCGGGATCTCATTATTGTCCTGTTTCGTGAACAACACTTGAAACAGCTGCAGTGACCCTGTGTTGAACGCAGCGATCGATCCGGACAGGTACAGCCGCCACGTACGCACGAAGGACTCGTCGGAGAACATTTCCCGCACCTTGTCCGTCACGGCTTCATACCGCTCGAGCCAGTGCCGGCAGGTACGCGCGTAGTGCAGCCGCAGGTTCTCGACATCGAGCACCGACAGATCCCACGGCTCGAAGATTTCCATCATTTCACCCAGCGAGGGCGGGTAGGCACCGGGGAATATCCGCCGCTCGATCCAGGGATGAAGCGGCCCGGGCCGATTGCGTCCGATCGAGTGGATCAATCCGCGCCCCTGGTTCGAGAGAGACCGGGCAATAACGCGGCCCAGTTCCGGATAGTGATCGAGACCGACGTGCTCCAACATGCCCACCGAGACGAAGACCTCGGCGTTCTCGCGGATATTTCGATAGTCGTCTTCGACGAATTCAACCCGGTGCTCCAGACCCTCGGCGCGTGCGCGCGTGGCGGGCGAATTCCAATTGTTCCTTGGAAATGTTGAAGGCGCGCACCTTGGCGCCATGGTGCCGGGCGATATGCAGCGCCAGGCTTCCCCAGCCGCAACCGGCTTCAACGACGCGATCGCTCGCAGCGATTCGCAACTTACGGCACACGTGCTCCATCTTCGCGACCTGCGCCTCTTCCAAGGTTGCATCTGCGGTCGGGTAATAGGCGCAGGTGTAGGCCATGGTCTCGCCGAGCCAAAGCGAATAGAAGTCGTTGCCGAGATCGTAATGCCGGTGGATGTTGTCGCGCGATCCGGAAAGCGAGTTGCGGCGCGGGCGATGCAGCCAGCCGGCTACTCGAGCGGCGATATTCGCACGGGCACTGGGCCGGTTGAGACCCTGAAATACGGTCTCCATGAACCTGACCACATCGCCTTCGATTTCGATCTGCCCCGTGCTGTACGCATCGCCGAAGCGGATCTGCGCATCCCGCAGCAAGCCGCGCAAGGTTGCGCGGTCTGCGATTCGCACGCGTTCCGTTGCGGGAACCGCTGTCGGCGCGACGCGCTCGCCCGACCACGCCAGATGAAACTCTATCGGGGGGTCGCCGAGACTCGACAGGAGGCGGCGCAGCAAACGCGCCTCCAGCGTACTATGTTCCGGATGACCCGCCGCCCTCTCATCCCGCTCGGCGATGCTTTGTCCTGATCCGGTCGGCATAGCTTCTCCACTAAGTCACGAACAAGGTGATCTGATTGCCCAGCGCTCGCATCCGCCGGTGCTGAGTTTTCAATCCACGCTCCAGCTCCAGGAGCCGCGATTGCAGCAGCGAGTGTTCCCATCGATCGAGCACTACACGCTTGGCATCGGCAAGCCACTGTTCGCGCAGATGCGTCCAGGTAGTCACTGCGCTGCAGAAGACCTCATACTCCTCCGCCACTCGACGCTTGATCTGCTCGATCTGTACCCGTCCCGATTGACTCGACAGCTGGAGTTCGGCGCGGCGGAATTGGGCATCAAGCAGCGCCCGTTGAATCTTGAATCGGGGAACACGCTTCAGATTCCAGGCGAGTCCGGCCCAGCTCATGAGCGCGATAAACCACTTCGAGGGATCCCACTGCCACGCGCGCACGCCGTTGCGGTAGTCGTGGGCAAACATATGATGAAAGTTGTGGTAGCCCTCGCCGTAGGTGAGCAGTGCGATGACCGGGTTGTCGCGCGCCGTATTGTCTTCCGAATACGGCCGGGTACCCCACATGTGCGCCAGTGAATTGATGAAAAACGTCACGTGATGGCTCACCACGAGCCGCAAAACTCCCGCGAGCAGAAACGTTCCCAGGACATCGCCGTCCGCCCAGCCGAGCAGCAGCGGCAGGCCGATGTTCATCGCCAGCGTCAGCGGCAGATAAAAGCGATGTTGGTAGCGCACCAACGGGTCGCGTTCCAGATCGCGTACGGTGCGGAAGTCCGCCTCGCCGCTCGGGTAATAGCGCAGCATCCAGCCAATGTGAGAGAACCAAAATCCCCGCCGGGCGCAATACGGGTCCAGCTCGAGGTCGTCGATGTGGCGATGGTGAACTCGATGGCCGGCGCTCCAGATCAAGGCGCTGTTTTGCAGCGCCATCGCACCGAAAAGCAGATAGGCGACTTTGAGGACCGGGTGGGCCTCGTAGGTCGCGTGCGCGAACAACCGATGATATCCACAGGTGATCGCCATGCCGTTGGCGCCCAGCAGGAGCACGAACCAAAACCAGGCTGCAGCGCTAAAACCGTGGCTGAATCCGTACCAAGGCACGACGGTCAACGCCGTTGCAAAGGTCGCGGTAAACATGCTCGTTGTAATCCAATTTCGCGAAATCGATTCCGCTTTTACCTTACTAGCGACTGGGGTCATGGGAATACGTCTCTCCGGGCGATCAGCCCTCTTGCTTCTTGAATTGGCAAACCCGCCTGTCAGCCGGAAATATAGCATTCGGATCGCGAAGATTGCAGTGCGGCAAGAGTATCTTGTATCACAGCCGTTTCAGGCCCGCTGTCGGAAATCCCCGTGTATGATAAGCGGTTGACCACCACCCTATGGTCAACTGGGCCTGAGCGTCCGTTGAGTCCGGCCCGCTGTCCCCGCTGTCGGGGTAACGCTGACATCGGGTTAAGAGCATTGCGTCTTGCAGCGCTTGCCCACCTCTACATACTTGCGGGGGCTGGGCGAGAGACCAAGGCACGGGGTATTCGCATGATTCGCAGGGGAACGCTGTTCGCGCTGATCGGGGCGGTCGGGATGACCTTTCAAGCCATGGCAGTCGACTCCAACCGGCCGGTTTCCCCGCGACGCCAATTGACGGCCTGCATGAACAGGCAGATGTCGGCGAGCAGGACTATTTCGTACAATCAAGCGACTGCGGTGTGCAAGGCCCAATTGAAGCCCAAGGCGCCCGCCTTGGCGTCCTCGAGCCCACCCAAGCAAGGCGGCGGCTTGGCGCAATGAGGCAGCAGCCCGCCTAACCTCTATCCGACCTACGTAGCTCGACTCGACCTGCCTAGATCGATTCGAGATACACCGCGACCGCCTCGATTTGGTCCCTGGTCAGTTCCTTGACGACACCGTGCATCACCGGCGCATTGCGCAGGGCATTCTGAATCACCAGAAGCTGTTTCAGCAGATAGGGCGCATGCTGCCCGGCCAGCCGCGGAAAAGTCGCCATTCCCTCTCCATGCTTTCCGTGGCAGGACGCGCAGGGCGGTATTTGCCGTGCGGGAACGCCTTCTTCGAACACCTGTTTGCCGCGTGCGATCGCCGCCGGACCGCCCGACTTGCCGGGCGCCGGCGCGGATTGCTTGGAGAAATAATCGGCGAGCTCGCCGATTTGCGCGTCGCTCAACTGCGCCGCCATGCCCCACATATAAGCCTGCGCATCCGGGTCGGCGCGAGTTTGCTCCTTGAATGCCTTGAGCTGTGCTTCGATGTACGGAGCAGTCTGCGCCGCCAGGTTCGGAAATGTCGGCGATACGCTGCGGCCGTTGACGCCGTGACAGGTTCCGCAGGTTTGCACGGTGCGCCCGAGCGGGCTGTCGTTCACGGCGTTGGGTTCGGCCGCGCCCCATGTGGCGGCCGGAAGCGCGACTCCAAGGAGCAGACACACTCCCATGGTTTGCAAGGCATTGCGGCATCCGGGTGTTAGCATTGGCGTCGTCCTCTAGGCAAATCAGCGATTCACTATGCGTTTATGCGCATATCACGTCTGTGCGCCAACGTACTCAGCTGCTGCGGCGGGGCCAATACGTGATTGCCGAAAGGCGGCGGAATATTCCTCGCTGCAGACGCGTTTCGCTGCCCTGACGCACCGGTTGCCCGGAATTGGCGCGGAAGGGGGAAAACCCTGTATTATCTACCGACTTTGAATGGCAAAGTGCAATGTGCGTGAGGCCTTTTGATGACTGTGGAATCCTCGTACGGGCGATCAATGAAAACGCTGTTTCTGCAGGCGCCGTCGTTCGACGGTTTTGACGGTGGTGCGGGGTCGCGCTATCAGGCGAAGCGCGAGATCAAATCATTCTGGTTCCCCACGTGGCTGGCGCAGCCGGCCGCGCTGGTGCCGAACTCGCGGGTTCTCGATGCGCCGGCCGACGAGTTGACCGTGGCCGAGAGCCGGGAGATTGCACGCGGCTACGATCTCGTCATCATGCATACCAGTACGCCCTCGTTTCCTACCGATGCGCGGTTCGCAGAACTGCTGCGCGAAGATAATCCCGACGTCAAGATCGGTCTCGTCGGAGCCAAGACCATGGTCGATCCGGAGGGCTCGCTCAAAGCCGCAGCCGCCGTCGACTTCGTTTGCCGCGAGGAGTTCGACTACACCTGCAAGGAGGTAGCCGAGGGGCTGCCGCTCAAGGACATCAAGGGTCTGTCCTACCGGGGTGCCGAAGGGCGCATCGTTCACAACCCACCCCGCCCCATCCTCGAGAATATGGATGAGCTGCCGTTCGTCGCGCCCGTTTACAAGCGCGATCTGAAAATCGACAACTATTTTATCGGCTATTTGAAGCATCCCTACGTGAGTTTCTATACCGGCCGGGGCTGCCGCTCGAAGTGCACTTTCTGCCTCTGGCCGCAGACGGTCGGCGGCCATCGCTATCGAGTGCGGTCCGCGGCGAACGTCATCGCGGAAGTGCAGTGGATCAAGGAGAACATGCCCGAAGTCAAGGAAGTCATGTTCGACGACGACACGTTTACGGACACATCGAATCTGCCGCGCGTCGAGGAGATCGCGCAGGGCATGGGCAAGCTCGGGATGACCTGGAGCTGCAACGCAAAAGCGAACGTGCCGTACAAGACGTTGAAGGTGATGAAGGACAACGGCCTGCGCCTGTTGTTGGTGGGCTTCGAGTCCGGCGACGATCAGATCCTGCACAACATCAAGAAGGGATTGCGCACGGACATCGCGCGGCGCTTCAGCAGCGATTGCCAAAAGCTCGGAATCTTGGTGCACGGTACGTTCATTCTCGGGCTTCCCGGCGAAACGAAAGAAACCATCGAGAAGACCATCAACTTTGCGAAAGAGATCAATCCCCATACGATCCAGGTCTCCCTGGCGGCGCCGTACCCGGGCACCACGCTGTACAAACAAGCGGTGGATAACGGTTGGCTTCAGGAAAATGAAGCGGCCAATCTCGTGAACGACAAGGGTGTGCAGCTCGCCGCGATCTCTTACCCGCACCTGTCGAAAGAGGAGATCTTCCACAGCATGGAGGTCTTCTATAAACGCTTTTATTTCCGGCCGAACAAAATCTGGGAAATCGTCCGGGAAATGCTTGGAAGTTGGGACATGATGAAGCGGCGCTTGCGCGAGGGCGTCGAATTTTTCCGGTTCCTGCGCGCACACGAGGCTTGAACCCGGCGACATCGATCGTCGATACGCACATGTTGTTTCTTCATGCGCTGCCGGCCGTCATCGGCATAGCCGCATTGGCCATAGCGGCAGGATATTCCGTTATGACGCTGCTGGCAATGGCTGTCTGGCGGTTGCGCGGCGCCTCGACCGTTACCCGGGAACGACCTCCGGTCACCTTGCTCAAGCCGCTGTGCGGTGCCGAGCCGGGTCTGTACGAGCACCTGCGGACGTTTTGTCTGCAGGACTACCCGGAGTACCAGATCATCTTCGGCGTACGTGATCCTGCGGACCCGGCTCGCGCGGTCGCGGAACGGCTGGCCGCGGAGTTTCCCGAGCTGCCCATCGACATCGTCGTCAATCCGCAGCAGCACGGCAACAACCACAAGATCAGCAATTTGATCAACATGCTGGAGCGCAGCCAGCACAATATGCTGGTGATGGCCGATAGCGACGCCTTTGTCGGACCCGACTATCTCGCCACCGTGACGGCGCCGCTGCTGGACCCGCAGGTGGGTCTCGTCACCTGCACCTATCGCGCCGTGCCCACCGACAGCATCTGGTCGCGCCTCGGCGCCATGTACATGAATGAATGGTACCTGCCCTCCGTGCTCCTGGCGTGGCTGTTCGGGTATGAAGGGTATGTATCCGGGCAGACCATGTGCCTCCGTCACGATACCCTGCGGGCGATCGGCGGGTTTCGCGCGATAGCCAACCACCTCGCCGACGATCATCGCCTCGGCGAACTCATTCGCGGCTTGCGGCTGCGGGTCGTCTTGTCGCCGTATCTGGTCACGGGGGTACACCACGAGCAGAACCTCGCGTCGCTGACCCGGCATGAACTTCGCTGGATGCGCACCATCCACGTTCTGCGGCCCTGGAGCTTCAGGATGATATTCTTGAGCTTCAGCTTTCCTCTCGCCATCCTCGGTCTGCTCCTCGCTGCCGGGAGCGGACTGCATTCCAGTCTCGTCTGGACGCTGTTCGGCATCGCCGCCGTGATGCGGCTTGGGCTGTATTGCCAGTACCGGCTGACAGATGATTCGGACCCGTTCTCGGACCTTTGGCTGTTGCCGATACGGGATGGCCTGTTGTGCTGGGTCTGGTTCCGGAGCTTCTTCACCTCTCGGATCACCTGGCGGGGCGCTGAGTTCGATGTCGATGCCGACGGTTTCATGCGCAAGCCGACCTAAGCACGTCGCTGTTCCGTGAGAGTCGCAGTTTATATCGGGGGTCTGCTCGGCCTCATATTGCTCGTGGCGATGGCGCTGCGCACCGACCTGCCGGCGATGCTGCAGACGCTCGCGTCCGCCGGTTGGCAAGTGCTTTGGCTGATCCCCTACCGGGCGGTGTACTTTTTTCTATACGCGTTGGGATGGCTTTGCCTGCTCAGGCCCTACAACACCCCGGCGCGCGCGGGAATTGGCTACGTGTTCTGGGTCACGAGCGTGCGTGAAGCTATCGATCGTCTGCTCCCTGTGGCAAGCGTCGGCGGAGGCGTCGTGGGTGTACGCTTGATGCGCTGGCGCGGCCTCGACCTGGCAGCGGTCAGTGCCACCGTCGTCGTGGAAATCGTATTGACGTTGATTGTTTCATATGCGTTCGCGGCGGTTGGATTGCTTCTATTGATCGAACTGCGGGCCACGGGCGCACCGTACCATCGATTGCTTCTCGGCCTCTTGGTCAGCCTGCCGGTTCCGGTTCTGACGGTGATGTTTCTGCGCTATGGATCGGTCTTCGCGCGTCTGCAGAAATTTCTGCGTCCCCTGGTGGGCGCCGGTGCGATGTCGGAGGGCGGCGCGGCGTTGGATCATCAACTCCGCGCTTGCCTTGATCGCTGGCGGAGTCTGCTGATGGCCGGAACCCTTCAGTTGCTGGCGCTGGCGGCGGGATCGTTCGAAATCTGGTTCGCCTTGCGCCTGTTCGGACACCCGGTGGATGCAAGTACCGCGTTGATTCTCGAGAGCATGACCCAGACCATGCGGCATCTCGCTTTCGTCGTTCCGGCCGCTCTCGGCGTGCAGGAAGCCACCTTGGTGCTGTTTGGCCACGTGCTGGGCGTCGGCGGCGAACTTGCACTGGCGGTTTCCATGGTGAAGCGAGTGCGCGAGGTGCTATGCGGTCTTCCGTCGTTGGCATCCTGGCAGTGGCTGGAGGCGCGGCGCCTCACGGTCAAGTGAGCGGCACAGTCAACTGAGCGGCGTGGCCGATTTGAAGCCGATGTATTCACCGGGCAGCGCGACTGTCCCGTCTGCAAATCCCAAGCCGCCCCCTTGGGCAGCGATCGCGCCGCCCGCCAGCAGACTCTCCACCGTCCCGGACTGATTCGACAGGAATCGCCATGGATCCCGATCGGGCGCGGCGCTGGTTGCCGCCATCGCCTGAGCAAGCGCATCTTGCAATGCGGCGATGGACGGCGAATACACCACGAACCCCTCCGCCGCCAGCGCGGCGTCCCTCATGTTCAGCGCCTCGCACAGCCGCCGCTTCATTGGGGCATCCATCTCATCGGTATCGCGCGACAGTTGAATGTCGCGCCGCACCGCGTCGTCCGTCACCACTCCGTTGCGCTGCAGAAGCGGATGCCGCGCCCCCCAGGCTTCCGGGGGGCAGGCCTTGTTCCGCGGTTCGAGTTGAACGAAGGGATTGATCTCCGCTGGATAAACTTTGCAGACCAGCGGCCGCCGCTGGTAAATTCCGCAGCGCAAATCCGGCGCAAGATTCGGACAGGCACCATCGATGCGTGCGGCAAGAATAACCACGACACGAATCGGCATGGAACCGCTCACGGCAGCAAAGGAGCGCCGCCGTCGATGAGCGGATTTCTGATCGTCCGCGGGAAACTCCACCGGCCACGGCGTCGCTTCGCAGATGACCTGAACGGGATGCCCGCTGCGAAGCCAATCGACGGATTCGACGGCCGTGAGGGGTATCTTGAGATGGCTGCAGCAATTTCCACACAGAGTGCAGCTGAAATGCGTGTCTCCGGTCATACTGGGCATCGTTCCAGCGCAGGCATCGGATCACCGGAATGACTACGGGGCGGGCATAGTCGCTCGCCGCCGGGCTTTTTGCAATCTAAGCTTGCGGACCGATGGTCGGTTGCGCGCGACTTCTTCAACCCCACGGCAACACGCGGCGATATACTTGGTGCATGCTTACCGAAACCTTTCCGATCGACTTGAGCAAACTAGAGCCGCTAAAGCTCGATCCCTCGACGGCCGCATTGAGCGATGCGCAGAAGGCCTCACTCCGGCACAACATTCAACTCTGCCGCGACGCCATCGTGTTCTTCACGGCGCTGGCGGGAGCCAAGGGATTGTCGGGCCACACAGGCGGGGCTTACGACACCGTTCCCGAGGTATCGATCATCCGCGGTTTCATCGCGCACGGGACTCCCATCGTGCCCGTGTTTTACGATGAGGCGGGCCACCGGGTGGCCACGCAATATCTTTTGAGTGTGCTCAACGGCGCCATGCCGCCGGAACGCCTGCTGCATTATCGTGAATACAACAGTGGGTTGCCCGGTCACCCCGAGAAGCTGCTCACCCCCGGCGTGGAATTCAGCTCGGGCCGTCTCGGTCATCTCTGGGCTTTCTGCAATGGCGTCGCAATGGCCAATCCCGGCAAGGCGGTCATTCTCCTGGGTTCCGATGGCAGCCAGATGGAGGGGGACAACGCCGAGGCGGCTCGGCTCACGGTAGGCAAGCAACTCAACGTCAAAGTGCTCGTCGACGACAACAATGTCACCATCGCCGGCCATCCGCAGGAGTATATGACGGGCTACGATCTGAGCCGGACGTTGTCCGGTTATGGCCTGACCACCGAAACAACCATGGGTGAGGATCTCGACGCGCTTTATATCGACCTGTGTCGGGCGTTCCGTGATTCCAATCCCCACGCCCTGGTGATCAAGCGGCCGATGGCGCCCGGCATCCCCGGCGCCGAAGGCAGTCCGGGCGCGCACGAAGTTCTGAAGGCCGAGACGGCGATCAATTATCTCGAGCGCCGCGGCGGATATGCGGCAGCGATCGAGATGCTGAAGGCCGCAAAACCGGAGAAGAGCCCGCTCCACTTTCGAGGGTCGTCGGGCGTCGGAAAGAATCGCGACGATTTCGGGAAAATCGTCAACGACATCCTCGATGGAATGACCGCGGACGAGCGGCTGGATCGGATCCGCGTCTTCGACAACGACCTCGAAGGCTCGTGCGGCCTGCACCATATCCGCAAGCGGCACCCGGAAGTTTTCGTGCGCGGCGGCATCATGGAGCGCGGAAACTTTTCTGCCGCCGCCGGATTCGGCTCATCGCCCGGCAGGCAGGGCATCTACGGCACCTTCAGCGCGTTCCTCGAAATGTGCGTCAGCGAAATCACGATGGCGCGTCTCAACTTCTCGAACGTATTGGCGCATTTCAGTCACAGCGGCGTTGACGACATGGCCGACAATACCTGCCATTTCGGCATCAACAGCATGATCGCCGACGGAGGCGTCAAGCCCGGCCATTCCGACGATCTAACCCGCCTCTATTTCCCCGCCGATCAACATCAATTCGCGGCCTGCGTGAAACGCATCTTCGGCGATCCGGGCCTGCGGTTCCTCTTCAGCACCCGCGCGCCGGTTCCGGACATTCTCGATGCCGCCGGACAACCGCTGTACCAGGGCAAACCCTTCGAACCGGGCAAGGACGATGTGGTCCGCGAGGCGCCGCCCGGCGGCGGCTACGTGGTCGCCGTGGGGGAGACCGTTTATCGTGCGCTTGATGCGGTGCTGCGGCTTCAAGACCGGGGCGTTGCGGTCGGGCTCATCAACAAGTCCACCCTGAATGTCGTCGATTCGGACATGATGAAAAAAATCGCCGGCGCGCCCTTTGTGCTGGTCACGGAAGGATGGAACGTCAAGACGGGATTTGGCAGCCGCTTCGGCAGCTACCTTCTGCAAGCCGGTTTCCGGGGAAAGTTCAATCATATCGGCACGCACCTGGAAGGCTGCGGCGGGCTATGGCAGCAGATGGGATATCAGGGCCTCGACTCCGAGGGGATCGAGCGCGCGGTCTCGGCGCTCGTCTGACGGCCTGCCGTTGCTTCACGAGCACCGCTGAGACGGTGCATATCGATGTACACGCCTGAAGCCTGCGCTCACGAAAAGGCCGCCGAATGGCCGGGACTCGGGCCGGCTGTCACCGCATCGAAGCGCTGCGCCAGAGCGCCCATCAGGGTCGATCGCAAGGTATCGCGCGCGGCCGCGTTCGGTGCCGACAAGCGCAGATCCAGCGTGACGGCCTCGCCATCCACCTTGGTCAAGTAGCAGCCCAGCACCGCCTTCTCACCGACATGCTCCTTGGCCACCTCGACCGCCAACCGTCGTGCCGCCTCGAGGTCCGCATCCCGTCGTAAGTGCATGCTGATCGAGAATAAGCCGGGTGCGAAAGTGTCGCTCAAATTAAGAGTGACCTGGCTTGCCGCGATGCTGTTCGGCAGGACGATCAAATGCCCGTCCTGCGCCCGAAGCGTCGTATAGCCCAGCGAAATCAGCTCGACCACGCCGATTTCGGTGCCGGTCGGCGCCGTCACCTGCAACGTATCTCCCAGCCGAAACGGTCGATAGATGGTGATGGAAACGCCGGCGACCAAGTTACCCAGAGTGCTTTGTGCCGCCAGGCCGATGACCACGGATGCGACGCTGGCGCCGGCCAGCAGCGCCGTCCCCATCGATCTCAACATCGGAATGAGATGCGCATACAAAATCAGCATGACGACCCAGATCATCGCCGAACCCATTTGCTGGAGGAAACTGGTGGTGGTGCGGTCCAAGTGCCCATGCCGAGTCATCGCGGCATGGACGGCCACACGCAGAGCCCTTGAGAGCAGCATAGCTGCGACGATGAAAATCACGAGGTAGAAAATGGCGCCGATCAAGGTGTCGGGTTTGATGTAGGACAGTACATCGTGCTCGCCCACCTCTAGGTCGTTCATCGGTTGCATCGCGGCTCCTACGGCATAACCTTGCATTAAACCGCGTTTTCGCCAGCTTGTAATCTGCCTAAGGCGTCGGGCTGCACCGCGAATGATGCGTGGTTGTGGCCACCCCGGGTCATGGCTCACTTCAGGCTGACTTTCCGAGCGCTGCAGAATCGGGTACGCAAAACTCGAAGATGTCCGCTAATTCGCCGAATATCGCGGACAGATCGCAGTAGAAGACCGCTCTCTTCCGCCACTCTCTCGGCGGTTTCCCATAATCAATCGGCACTACGCCATGCACATTCGCTATGAGACGCCGTCCGTGAAGTCGGTTAGCGTTGTGCCTTCCGGTTGTGCAAGGAGTTCTTCGTGGCATTTGCCGATACGACAAAGCCTCCGTTTGTGCGGCGCGCATCGGCTTGGAGCGAGCTGCTGTCCAAGGAAGACTGGTGGGCCGTTTGGCTCGGTCTCGGGCTGATTGCCGCCTCCGTTCTGTTGTTCGTCAACGGTGCAAGCATCAAATGGCTGGCAGTTGCTCCGCAGAAATGGAGCCATCTGCCCGATGTCGTGACGCAACTGCAGCAAAATGGACTGCGCTACGGATCGCTGTTCGCGTTGTGGGCGCTGCTGTTCGGGCTGGGGCTTGCGGCGCTCGGCATCGAACTGAGCGCCTTCTTGCCGGCGTTCCTGGTGCTCTTCGTGGTCGCCGCAGCGCTGTATTTTCTAGGCCTGTGGGATCAATCGGCGCGCTACAACCTGGAACCTCCTTTGGTCGCGCTCGCACTCGGAATCCTGGTGTCGAACACCTTCGGTGTGCCCCGCTGGCTTGTGCCCGCCCTGCGTGTCGAGTTCTATATCAAAACCGGGATTGTCCTGCTCGGAGCTAGCCTGCCGTTGACGCTCATTGCATGGGCGGGTCCTGTGGCAATCGTTCAGGCAGCGATCGTTTCCCTCGTGACCTTCGGGGTGATCTATCTCAGCGCCAGGCGCTTAGGGCTGAATGAGCGTCTGGCGGCGACCCTGGGAACCGGCGGTGCGGTATGCGGAGTCTCCGGCGCAATCGCCATCGGCGGTGCGGTGGCCGCAAAGAAAGAAGACGTCTCGGTTGCGATCTCGCTGGTCGTGGTGTGGGCCGTGGTCATGATTTTCGTGCTGCCGTTGGCCGCAAGGTCACTGCATCTGGCGACGGGAGTCGCCGGCGCGTGGATCGGCACGTCGGAATTCGCCGATGCGGCCGGCCTCGCCGCTGCGCAGACTTACGGCGGCTACGCCGGTAACGTGCCGGGGATCTCAGGCGGCGCCGACGCCTCGGTCGCCGCCTTCACGTTGATGAAGGTGATCGGACGCGACGTGTGGATCGGCGTGTGGGCCTTCGTGCTGTCGCTGGTAGCCACCACGCGCTGGGAGCGCACTGGGATTCAAAGCAGAACCGGTGCCGGCGAAATCTGGCGGCGCTTCCCGAAGTTCGTACTTGGATTCCTGATTGCCTCGCTCGCCGTCACGCTCATCTCACGGGGCTACGATTATGCTGCGTACAAAAAAGACGTCACACCGGCACTTGTCGCTCCGCTCCAGGCCCTGCGGACTTGGGCCTTCACGTTTGCCTTCTTGAGCATCGGATTGACCACGCGTCTGCGGGAATTCGTAGCGGTGGGCGCGCGGCCTTTTTACGCGTTCACGGCCGGAGTGATCGTCAACGTCGCCTTGGGATATTTCCTGTCGACGCAGATCTTCGGCGATTTTTGGACCCGGCTCGGTCAATGACGGACCGTTCAGCAGCGGCAGCGGATGCGGCGGCCTGCGGGAACTGCCGGCATTTTTTCAATGCATCTCCCGCCATCGAGTCCGCGCTGCCC
The DNA here is from genome assembly GCA_963799885.1 of uncultured Gammaproteobacteria bacterium. Classification (GTDB taxonomy): domain Bacteria; phylum Pseudomonadota; class Gammaproteobacteria; order Steroidobacterales; family Steroidobacteraceae; genus Bog-1198. The sequence continues at coordinate 124,212 of CAWCYX010000019.1, forward strand.
GGGTTGGGCAGCTTGAGTTCAGGGTACGCCTCGGTGCGCGCGGACGATGGCGTATGCAGCTTGCACGATCGCTATATCGCGGCTGAAAGCCTATGCGGCCGTCATGTCGCCCGGCCGCTCATGGCGCCGCCGCCACTTCCACCAGACAGTCGTAGAAAATCGGCGCTCTTCCCAGGTCGGTGAGCGTGTCGCTGTTCGTCAATTCGTTGGCATTCTTGCCGTCTCGGGCCAACTTCTTCCACCACACCGACAGGGCCACCACGACGCCCGGGCGGGCGCGATCGGTGACTCGGGCGCGCAATTCCAAGCTGCCGCGCTCGTTGAACACTCGAACGTAGCGGCCGTCGGCGATACCGCGCGACGCCGCGTCCACGGGATGCACATCGAGCCATGGCTCGCCTTCCGCCGCCCGCAGGCTTTCGACGTTGACGAAACTGCTGTTGAGAAAATTGCGGGCCGGTGGGGAAATCATCGCCAGTGGATATCGCCTGGCGAGTTCGCTCCGGGTATCTTCGAGGGGCGCAATGTAGTCCGGCAGTGCGTCAAGCCCCGCCTGCCGCGCCGACGCCGAGAGGAACTCGACCTTGCCGGACGGCGTATCGAAACCGCCGTTCGCGAATCGCGCCGTGCCTTTCGCGGGACCGATGCGCTCCCACCCCTTGCGCCGGACGGCGGCGAAATCCCAGTTGTCGGCGACCGCGGCTTGCGCGATCTCGCCGTCCGAGTCGCCGAAGCACGGGTCGGTGAAACTCATGGCCCTCGATAGCAGGCGAAAGATTTCGGTGTTCGGCTTGGCTTCGCCGAGAGGCGCGATCGCCGGATTGTTGGCCACCATGTAGTAGTGGCCGTACGGCTTGACCACGTCCAGGTGCTCCAGCTGAGTGGTCGCGGGTAGGACGAAGTCCGCATAATCCGCCGTGTCCGTCTGAAAGTGCTCCAGAACGACGGTCAACAAATCCTCGCGGGCGAAGCCGCGCGCCACGCGCGCAGAATCGGGTGCGACCGCCACGGGGTTGGAGTTGTACACGATCACCGCATTGATCGGCGCGGTTTCGTCGAGCAGCGCGGTGCCGATGGTCGACATGTTGATGGTCCGAGGGCGCCGCGGCCCCAGAAGATCGGGGCGCGTCAGCGCCGCATCGTCCACGCTGAAGTTGCCGCCCGTCGACAGCAGGATCCCGCCCGCGGCGTCGCGGAACGCTCCGACCAAGGCCGGCAGGCAGGCGATGTTGCGTGTGGCCATGCCGCCGCCGCGGGCTCGCTGCATACCGTAGTTGGCGCGGATCAAGGAGGGGCGAGTCGTTCCGTACAGCCGCGCCAGCGATTCGATGTCGCCGGCCGTAATCCCGCAGATCGCCGCCACGCGCGCCGGGTGGTATTCGGCCGCCCGACCGCGCAATTCTCCATAGCCCAGGGTATGGCGGTCGATGTAGTCATGATCGACGAGGTCGTCCCTGATCAGCACGTGCATCAGCCCTAAGGCCAGAGCGGCGTCGGTCCCCGGCAGCGGCGCAATATGAATATGGCATTTTTCGGCGGTCAGCGATCGGTAGGGATCGATGGCCACGAGTGTGGCGCCGCGGCGCTTCGCAGCTTGCGCTCGGGCCCAGAAGTGCACGCTCGAGGTGATCGCATTGCAACCCCAAAACACGATGAGCTTCGCTTGGTCGGCGAGTTCCACATCCATGCCAATTTTCGAACCGAGGGTGATCTTGTGGCCGGCGGAGCCGGCCGACGCGCAGATCGTCCGGTCCAATAAACTGGCGCCCAGCTTGTGGAAAAATCGCTGCGCCATGGACTCGCCCTGCACCAATCCCATGGTGCCCGCATAACTGTAAGGCAGAATCCTTTCAGGGTCCTGCGCGGCCAGGGCTAAGAGCCGCTTCGCGATGCCTGCGATGGCCTCGTCCCAGCTGACGCGCTCGAATCGACCCTCGCCCTTGCGGCCGATCCGGCGCAAGGGATGCAACAGCCGGTTCGGATGATAGGTCCGCTCGGTATAGCGGGCCACCTTGGTGCACAGCACTCCAGCCGTGGGGTCGTGAGAGGCCGAGCCGGTCACCTTGAGTGCGACGCCGTCCCGCACATGAATTTCCAGTGCGCAGGTATCGGGACAATCGTGCGGACAGGCGCCCTTGACGATGGTCACATCGGAAGTAGTGTCGCGCACGGCGCTCATGCAGTCGCATACCCCGTGTCGAGGATGCGGTCCATGAACGCCTCGCACTGTGCCAATTGCTCGAGCGCGACGAATTCGTTGGGACGATGCGCTTCGGCGATATCACCGGGTCCACAAATCACGGCGGGCACACCCATCTTCTGGAACAGCCCCGCCTCGGTGCCGTAGCACACCTTTCCCACCGTCGAGTTGTTCGACAGTTGCATGGCCCAGCGGACGATGGCGTCGGTTTCCGATGCGGCGAGACCCGCAGTTTGGCTGGCCCAGACCAAATCGATGCCCGATTGCGGATCGACTTTCTGCATCTCTCGGGCGAGTTCCGCAGCGTACGAGCGAATCTCCTGGTAGAGCGCGTCCGGCGACGCCTGCGGCAACGTGCGCATGTCGAACTGGAATTCGCAATCCTTGGGCACCACGTTGGCGGCAATGCCGCCGCGAATCAGTCCGGTCGACAAGGTCGAGTAGGGTACGATAAAACCGTAGTCGCGCTTCTCGATTTGTGCGAGACGATCGGCGATCTGCCGAATGTATACGACCAAGCGCGCCGCATACTCGATGGCGTTGACGCCATGGGTGACGTAACTCGAATGCGCCTCGCGTCCGCGCACTGCACAGCGAAATCGATGGGTGCCCTTATGGGCGATGATGGGTTGCATGGAGGTGGGTTCACCCACCACGCACCCGGCGGGCCGGATGCCGTTTTCCTCCAAGTCCCGAATCAAGCCGCGTACACCGAGGCAGCCGACTTCTTCGTCGTAACTCAACGCGTAGTGCAGCGGCGCGTCAAGACGATTGCTATTGAGGGCGGCCACGAATTTCGGAGCTTGGGCGAGGATGATGCCGATGAAACCCTTCATGTCGGCGGAACCGCGCGCAAACAGCTTGCCCTCCGCCTCTGTGATCTCAAAGGGATCGGTGTTCCAGTTCTGGCCATCCACAGGCACCACGTCGGTGTGCCCCGACAGGATCAATCCGGGTTTCGGCGAATCGCCCAAAGTGGCAAAGAGATTGGCTTTCTTTCCGGTGGCATCGTGCGTGAGCCGCGTCTTGGCGCCCTGCCGGTGGAGATAATCGCGAACCCATTCGATCAGGTCCATGTTCGAGTCGCGCGAGACGGTCTTGAAGGCGACCAGACGCTCGATCATGGCGCGCGCGGCCGGGCTGGGAGCCGCGGCGGGGCTGGGAGCCACGGCCGGCGGATGGGCTTCTGAAACGGCATTCATGCGGGCTACTGATCCTCCTCCGTCCAACTGGCTAGTCTACCTCAAGGAGGGCCGGGCAGGTTTCGCAGCATCCGTTGCAGCGCGAAATGCCGGTAGCTCTGCAAGGCCAGCGCCGCGACCTCGCCGGTATCGCAGTGGTCGGTGGCATCCAGGGCGATCCACCCGTTGTGTCCCATGTACGGCGGAATTCGGAAGCGCGCATCGAGCGTCATAAGTTGCTGCCGATCGACGCCAACCCAGAAGCCCAAGCAAAAGCCTTGGTCGTCGCGCCGCACCCAGGCGAAGGTCTTCTTGCCGGCCTGCCAAACCGGAAATCCAAATTGCGTCGCTTCCCTGGTCTCGGGAAATTGCAGGCAATTCGCGCGCATGATTTTCAGCAGCGCCCTACCCCGGCCGGATTGCATCGGATCCAATTCGCTCGAGCTCAGCATGCGCGGCGGAGACTTGACCGAGGGAGTTTTGCCCAAAGTGGCGGTGAGAACGGCAGGCGCGACCTTTTCGTAGGACTCCCAGGTTTTGCCGCGAACCCGAAAATTGGGCGAGCCGTGGGATAGGAACTCCTCGGCTTCAGGCAGCCAAAGGCAAACATCGCGCACCGCCCGGTGAATGTCGATTTCCAAGGCTCCTCCTACGCCAATGCCGCTGCGATATAGTAAGGAATGCAGCCACTGTTCCTATTGTGCGGTCTCTTGAGCGACGAAACCATCTGGGCGGACGTACCCAGCCGGCTAGCCCCGGTCGCCGACGTTCATGTCCTATCCTTCGCGCGATGTTCCTCGATCGCGGCCATGGCGGGCCAGGTGTTGGCGGCGACGGCGCCGCGGTTTGCAGTGGCTGGTCATTCCATGGGAGGCCGGGTGGCGCTGGAAGTCTGGCGGCAAGCGCCTGAGCGAGTGACGGCTCTGGCTCTTCTGAACACCGGGGTGCATCCGCCTCGCGAATCCGAATTCGACAGCCGCGGACTTCTGGTTCGTCTCGCCCGCAAGCACGGGATGGCGGCGCTCGCCGACGAATGGCTGCCGCCCATGATGGGCGCGCCGCCGGACCGGGTTGCGCAGATCATGCCGGCGCTCAAGGCAATGGTGCAACGTTCGACAGTTGAGTCCTTTGCGGGCCAAATAAATGCCCTTCTGCAGCGTCCCGACGCTCGGCCGGTACTGCCTTCGATCACCGTTCCGACTCTGCTGCTCAGCGGAACCAACGACACTTGGTCGTCGCTGTCGCAGCACGCGGACATCCAGCGCAGCGTTTCACGCAGCACGCTCGTTGAAATTGCGGGTGCGGGTCATATGTCGCCGATCGAACGCCCTGATGCGGTCGCCCGGGCGCTCAAGAGTTGGCTGGCCGCCGTCGAGCCGAATAGCGCGGCGGCGCGCGGTTAGCGCGGCTCAGACGAACTGGGGACAGGACTAGCCTGCGGCCCGGATCAAGTCCGGGCCATCGGCTTCGGTCGAGTTGATGCGGGGACTCACCGGGTATGCGCACATCCAGCTTTGGTTGTAGGTTTGCAGCATGCCTCGCGCCTCCACGGGAGTACCCCGTAACCAGGTCTCATAGTCTTTTCGCCGCAGGATTGCGGGCATTCCCTGCTCCGGATCCGCGATCCCCGTCATCAGATCGTTGGCGGGAACGGTGATAACCGAGCAACCTTCAAGCACGTCGTCATCCTCACTGACCCAGCGATCCCATAGGGCCGCGATGCCGAAGACCGACCGCTGGTTCAAGCGCACGAAAAACGGTTGACGGTATTTCTCCCGGGTGAGTTGCCAGGTGTAGAACCCGGCAGCTGGGAGAATGCAGCGCTGACTGCTCCGCCACGGCATGCTGTAGATCTTAGACTCATCGATGTGCGTGCCGGGAACGCATGCATGGGGTGGCCCGGTCGGCTGCCCTTCGAACCACGCGGGAATCAGGCCCCACCGCAGCATCACACCTTCGCTCTGCTGATCGTGCAACCGGATTGCGGGCACGTACTGGGGTGCCGAGACATTGAACTTCGGTGCGAATTTCCACCACGTCGTGGCCGGCAGAAACTCACGTTCCGCTGCGGCCTGGTCCGGAAGCACATAGCGCTGACACATGAGCGGAAGAATACGGTCGGACACCGGACAAAACCGTGACGAAGCGCCGCTCTTTGACAATATCCGGCGGTTGCGGCCGCGCCAGCGTTGCCGGCCGGCCCCGGTCCGCCGGTCTGCGGGCCCGCGCAGGGGCAAATCTCCTACGCCACCTTGCTCCGCGACGCCCACTCCGTCCGATCGGACGCATCGCTGCCCAGTACCGACGTCAAATCCTTGAGCAGTCCGCCGAGTTCTCCCGCCATGACGGCGAAATCAATGTCGAATTGCTCGGCCGGATCGACGTCGTCGCCCTCCGTGTCGTCCTTGCTCATTTCCAGAAATTCGAGCCGCTTCACCTGCAGTTTGTCGGTGAGTACGAAAGACACACGGTCTTTCCAGGTCAGACCCAGTCGAGTGGGGTACTTTCCCGCGCTCAGATGACCGCGAATCTCCTTGCCGTCGAGCGGATGCCGGGTGTAACGGATGATGGACTTTGCTTTGTCGGCGCTCTGCAGTTCGAGATCGTCGTCGATCGAAAAATGGACGGGCGCCTCGGCGCGCAGCAACCAGGACGCCATGGATGCCTGCGGCGAACGTCCAGTCTCTATCGCCTGAGGCGCAAAGGAGCCGAGCGTATCGCTCAATATATCCACCACCATCTCGGCGCGGGGAATGCTCGACGCATCCACGGCGAACCACCCGGACGCCGGATCGAGCCACGCCCGCGTGGTTCGGCGCCGTGTCAGTGCGCGAGCGCGCAACTCGTCGGCAACACGCGCCCGCAGGTCGCGCATTTGTTTGCGCCCCACGGGAAACCCTTGTTCGCGCGCCTGAACGTCCGCGCGCTCCTGCGCGACTTGACGCACGATGGAGCCGGGCAGCAATTTTTCGTCCGCGCCGAGAGCTAGCATGTGCTGTTGATTGACGGTATGCAGAAGCCGCCCGCCGCTGGTGACCGGGACCCAGCCTCGACTCGACATGTCGAAGGGGCCGCAAGGCTTCAAGGTGCGCCCGGCAAGCTGCGTCTCGAAATCGGCGGCGGAGAGTTCCCAATTCGCGGGAAGTCGGTGAAAAACCAAATTCTTGAACAACATAAACGGCACTCGGCTCGAAGGGAGCGCGGATTATATTGGGCGCGGCGCAAGATATCGGATTTTATTTAGAATGCGACGGCGTCGCGCGGGACGCAGCCTGCGATGAGTGGCTCGCGTAATTTACTTTATTAAGGAAATCTGATAGACGACCCGCGGCTATCCCCAGACTTCGCGCGCTGTCTCCACGATGAGCCTAAGCTTGGCGACCTGTTGATCCACGGTGAGTGCATTGCCTTCGACGGTCGATGAGAAGCCGCACTGCGGACTCAAGCACAGCTGATCGAGCGGAACGAATTTGGCCGCTTCGTCGATCCGGCGCTTGAGCGCGTCCTTGCTCTCGATGGCGCCCCGCTTGGAGGTCACCAAACCCAGCACCACCATCTTGCCCTTCGGCACGAACCGCAACGGTTCGAAACCGCCCGAGCGATCGTCGTCGTATTCTAGAAAAAAGCCGTCGACGTTCAACCTGCCAAACAAGGCCTCGGCCACATGGTCGTAGCCGCCCGCCGCGACCCACGACGAGCGGAAGTTGCCGCGGCACAGATGGGTACATACCGTCATCCCGGCGGGCTTCTTCTCGAGCGCGCCGTTGATGAGATCGATGTACACGAGGTGCTGGCTGTCCGCATCGCCGCCGATCTGCGCCATGTGCGCGCGCTGCGCCGGATCGTTCAGATAGGCGAGACTGGTGTCATCGAGTTGCAGGTACGTGCAACCCAGTTTACCGAGCTGCTCGACCTCATCCGCGTATGCATTGGACAGATCGCGCCAAAACTCCCTCATGTCCGGATACACCGCCGCATCGATGGCGGCGCGGCCGCCGCGGTAGTGAATCATGCTCGGGCTCGGAATGGTGAGCTTGGGTGTCCCGCGTGCGACCGATTTCAAGTACGAGAAATCGTCGCCGAATATGCATCTTTGCAGCGTGAGCTTGCCCGTGACGCGCAATGCCGCAGGCGTAAACTCGATGTCGCCCTTCTCATTGTGGAACTGCACTTTGAGGTTGTCCTGGACCTTGGTTGCGCCGCCGAGTTGATACAGGAAATCCATGTGCCACGAACCGCGGCGGAATTCGCCGTCCGTAATGCCTTGCAGACCGGCCTCCTCCTGCATCCTGACCGCGCCTGAGATGGACGCATCTTCGATGGCGCGCAGTTCCGCCGCAGATATAGCGCCGTCCTTGAATCGGTCGCGGGCCCGCAAGAGTTCCGGCGGGCGCAGCAGGCTGCCGACATGGTCGGCTCGGAACGGCGGTTTGCTATTCATGGCGGAGGTTCTCGAGTATTTTCCCCAACCGCGGGAATATTTTGCGCGCATTGCCTTCGAAGATCTTGCGGCGATCGCCGTCGCTCAAGGCCAGCGCATCGATATAGCGCTTGGTGTCGTCGAAATAGTGCCCGGTCTCCGGATCGATTCCGCGCACCGCGCCCACCATTTCGGAACCGAAGATGATGTTGTCGGCGGGAATCACCTTGAGCAGCAGCTCGATGCCGGGCAAATGATAGACGCAGGTGTCGAAGAACACGTTTTTCAGCAGATAGTCGGCGAGCGGCGGGCTGCTTCAGATCCTGGGCAAGTCCGCGATACCGCCCCCAGTGATACGGCACGGCGCCGCCGCCATGCGGAATGATGAAGCGCAGAGTCGGAAAATCCGTGAACAGATCGCTGGTCAAGAACTGCATGAACGCCGTGGTGTCGGCGTTGAGGTAGTGCGCGCCGGTCGCATGGAAATTCGGGTTGCAGGAGGAACTCACGTGCACCATCGCCGGCACATCGAGTTCCACCATCTTCTCGTAGAGCGGATACCAATGGCGGTCGGTCAGCGGCGGCGAGGTCCAATGTCCCCCGAAGGGTCCGGATTCAAGTTGCAGCCGATGAATCCCAGCTCTTTGACGCAGCGTTCGAGTTCCGCAGCGCTATTGACCGGGGCGACGCCCGGCGACTGCGGCAACTGACAGACGCCGACGAAGTTCTGCGGGTACAAGGTGCAGACGCGGTGAATCAGGTCGTTGCAGGCCCGGGTCCAGCGCCGGCTGGTGGTCTCGTTTCCGATGTGATGGGCCATGGCCGAAGCGCGCGGCGAAAAAATCGTCAGATCCGTGCCCCGCGCCCGCTGCAGCTTGAGCTGTGCGTTCTCCAGACTCTCGCGAATCTGGTCGTCGCTGATCGGCGTCTGTGCATCGAAGGGCAGGTCCACGCCCTCCTTCAGCCGCGCGATCTGCGCGTCGCGAAATTTCTGCAGCGCGCGCCGGCGCCGTCGTGTAGTGACCGTGGCAATCGATGATCATGATGGCCCCTCGTGGTTCAATCGCGCCAATACATGCGGGTCGGATTGTCCACCAGAATGCGCTCGCGCACTGCGACGTCGGGACAGATCTCGCCGAACAAGTCCACCAATTCTCCATCGTTCGGCATGTCCTTGGTGATATTCGGATGGGGCCAGTCGGTGCCCCAGAGAATACGCGACGAATCGACCGCGATCAGCGCTTGGGCAAAAGGCACCGCATCGCGAAAGGGCCGCTTGCCGACCGAAACGCGCTCCGCGCCGCAGACCTTGATCCATGCCAGCGGATTGGTTCGGAACAAGTCGAGCAGCGATCGAAAAGGACGTTGTTCGAGACCTTCGGCCGCCTTCACGCGTCCCATGTGATCGATGATGAACGGCACGTCGATACGTCCGAGCAATTCCTGCTGGGCGAGGATGTCGTCGGCGTCGAAATGCAGCACGATGTGCCAGCCTAGGGGCTTGATCCGGGCGAGCAAGCGATAGAATACGGCGAGATCCGGCACGCCCCCCAAGTGCTTGACGAAATTGAAACGTATGCCGCGGATGCCGCCGCCGTGCAGGCGCTCGAGTTCCTGATCGGTGACCGAATCTTCCACGCAGGCGACACCGCGGTATGCGCCATCACTTGTCGCGATGGCGTCCAGGGTTACATCCATCTCGGTCCCATGACAGCTTGCATGCACGATGACCGCGCGGGAAACACCCAAGCGCGCATGCAGCTTGCGTAAATTCTCCACCGGAGCATCGGGCGGCGTATAGCTGCGATCGGCTGCATAGGGGAATTTCGCGGCAGGCCCAAACACGTGGCAGTGCGCATCGCAGGCTCCCGGCGGCAACACCAGTGCCGGCTTGACGGGATTCGGATCCGGCGGCAGGACAGGTCTTAAGGGGATTTTTGGCGGGCGCCGTCATTTGCGCGGGTCCTCTTGCCTGGCGGCCCCTGCGGCCTCATCGTCGACATACTTCAAGCCCGCCTTGGCCAGCGCGTCGCGCATACCGTAGATGTCGAGCCCCAGTTCGCCGGCCCCCAGACGTTCGCGCGTCGCCGCCTCCTTGGCTTCCCGTCGACTCGCCGCCTCCGCTACCGCGGGGGCACGCGCCTTCGGCACGACCACGATGCCATCGTCGTCGGCAATGATTACGTCGCCCGGATGCACCAGCGCGCCTGCACAGATGATGGGTGTGTTGACCGAACCCACGGTCGCCTTAACCGTACCCTTGCCATATACCGCCCGCGCCCAGACCGGAAATTGCATGCTGCGCAGGTCGGCCGTGTCTCGGCACCCGGCGTCGATCACCAGGCCCATCGCGCCGCGGGCGCGAAACGACGTGGCCAGCAGATCGCCGAACATGCCGTCCGCGTTGTCGGACGATGTGCCGAGCACCGCGATGTCGCCGGCCTGCAGCAGCTCGGCCGCGACGTGCAGCATCCAGTTGTCTCCGGGGTGCGCAAAAATTGTCAGCGCCGTGCCGCAGACTTTGGCGCCCGGATAAATCGGCCGCATGTACGGCGCCAGCAGGCCGACCCGGCCCATGGCCTCGTGAATGGTGGCGACACCGTACTTGGAGAGTTCCGCGACGCTCGCCGCGTCGGCGCGCTTGATGCTCTTCACCGCAATACCTGATTGGCCGATCATGGTGCTCTTCCGGGGGGAGGATTTTCAAAGTTCAGCGTTGATGTTCAGCAGTAGTGATTATCACGTATACTATCAAGGAATGAGAGGCATACCTGATATAGCGTCTGGCTCAGGACTCGCCATGGATCTGAAACAGCTCGAGTACTTTCGTCACGTCGCCGAACTTGGCAGCTTCACGCGCGCGGCGTCTTTTCTATCCGTGGTGCAGCCTGCGCTCAGCCGCCAGGTGCGCCAGCTCGAAGTTGAACTGGGCCAGAACCTTTTCGAGCGCAATGGCCGCGGTGTGGTGCTCACCGATGCCGGTGCACGCCTGCTGGAACATACCCGAGGCATCCTCACCCAGGTCGGGCGTGCACGGCAGGAATTGGAGGACCAGCGCGACGGCGACTCGGGACACTTTGCACTCGGGCTGCCTCCGAGTCTCGGCAGCAGCGTGACCGTTCCGCTCGTCAAAGCTTTCGCACGCAGTCTTCCCAACGCGCGCCTGGCGACCGTCGAGGGATTGTCGGCCTATATCCTCGAATGGCTGAGTGTCGGCCGGGTCGATTGCGCATTGGTCTACAATGCGACCGCGTCGGCCACGGTGGATCTGCAGCCGCTGCTGGATGATCAGCTCTACTTGATGGCACCACTCGCGACGAGCCCTGCCGGCGGTACGGCGGCGCCGCGGGAGAGCATCACGCTCAGCGCTCTTGCCGACTACCCGCTCATCATCCCGAGCCGGCCTCATGCCCTGCGCATGTCGGTCGAAAATGCCTTGGCAAGCGTGGACCGGAAGATTCGTGTTGCTCATGAGATCGAGTGCATTCCCGCGGTCATCGATCTGGTTCGCCAGGGTCATGGATTCGGTGTTCTGCCGATGAACGCGGTCAAATCCACGCAATGGGCGAAGGAAGTGCGGGCCTTGCCCATCGGATCGCCCCCGTTGACGACCTCGCTCTCCATCGCCACGTCCGCCCAGCGTCCGCGCAGCCCTCTCATGCGCAAGGCGATCGATGTCATTCGCGAGATCGTGCGGCAGGAAATTCTTTCCAACCAGGCGCCGCCTCCCGCGGCACGGAGATCACGTGACTCAACCACATGACTACGACAGTATCCCCGGCACGTACGTCTATGATGCCGAGCGTGGGCGCATCGGCTATCCCCTCAACATGTTCTGCATGTCGCTCAATAAAGCCGAGAACCGCAAGGCCTTCAAGGAAAATGCGGCCGCCTACCTCGATCGATTCCCCCTTACCGTAGAACAGCGCCGCAGCGTGCTCGAACGCGATTGGCTGGGAATGCTGAAGGTCGGCGGGAACATCTATTACACGATCAAGATCGCCTTCTGCGACGGTCTGACTTTTCAGGATGTCGCCGGCATGATGTCCGGCGTGCCCAAGGAAACCTACGCAAAAATGATGCTGGCCGGAGGTCGCACTGCGGACGGCAACCGCTACAAAGATACGGACGACGCCGCGGATGCTGGCGACGCCGTGGAGCACAAATGATGGCGAAAATCGTTGCAGGAATCGCATGCTCGCACGTTCCGGCTATCGGCGTCGCGATGGACAGGGGTCAGACCACCACGGCGTACTGGGAGCCTTTGTTCAAAGGCTATCAACCAGCCCGCGAGTGGCTCGCCGAGTTGGCGCCGGACGTTGCCATCATCGTCTACAACGATCATGCCAACGCCTTTTCGTTGGAGATCATTCCGACCTTTCTCATCGGCGTGGCGGATCGATTTCCCATCGCGGACGAGGGTTTCGGTCCACGGCCGGTTCCCGCGGTTCAGGGCCATCCCGAACTTGCCTGGCACCTGGCGGAGTCGCTCATACTCGACGAATTCGACATGACCATCGCCAATGAAATGCCGGTGGATCACGGGCTCACCGTGCCCTTGTCAATCACCTGCGGACAGCCTGCGGCGTGGCCCTTCAAGGTGATTCCGATCTGCGTCAACGTCGTGCAGTATCCGCCGCCGACCGGCGCCCGTTGCTTCAAATTGGGTCAGGCCATCGCCAAGGCCGTCGAAACATTTCCTCGCGACCTTCGCCTCGTGATTTATGGCACCGGCGGGATGTCGCACCAGCTGCAGGGCGAACGCGCCGGACTCATCAACCGGCGATTCGACACGGCGTTCCTCGACAATCTGACCAATGATCCGCTGTCGCTCACCAAGATCTCCCACACCGAATACATGCGCGAGGCCGGATCGGAAGGCGTGGAAATGGTGATGTGGCATGTGATGCGCGGCGCGCTCGGGAAAAACGCCTCGGAAGTGTATCGGCACTACCACGTTCCGGCGTCCAATACGGCCGCCGCGTTGATGATTCTCGACAACAGGAGCGCGTCATGAAGGTTTGTCTCGCCGGTCACGGCGCTTTCGGCATCAAGCATCTCGAGGCCATGTCCAAAATTCAGGATATAGAAGTAGTCTCGCTCGCCGGCTCCAGCGTGGAGTCCGCGCGAGAGGTCGCGCAACGGTGGAAAATTCCTCATTGGACCGCGAACCTCAGCGAGAGCCTGGCGCAGCCCGGCCTGGACGCGGTGATCTTGACCACGCCCACCCAGATGCATGCCGCCCAAGGCATCGAGTGCATGCGGGCCGGCAAGCACGTCATGATCGAAATTCCGATGGCGGACTCGGTGGCCGATTCGGAACGGCTGGTGCGGACGCAGCAGGAAACCGGCGTGGTCGCGATGGCGGGCCATACTCGCCGCTTCAACCCGAGCCATCAGTGGATTCACAAGCGTATTCGCGCCGGTGAACTCAAAGTGCTGCAAATGGATGTACAGACCTATTTCTTCCGGCGCAGCAACACCAACGCGCTTGGCAAGCCGCGAAGTTGGACCGACCATTTGCTCTGGCATCACGCTTGCCATACCGTGGACCTCTTCGGTTACCAGACGGGCGAGAGGATCTCCCGCAGTTTTGCCCTGGAGGGCCCGAAGCATCCCGTGCTCGGCATCGCGATGGACATGAGCATTGGGCTCAAAGTGCCGTCCGGCGCCATCTGTACGCTGTCGCTTTCCTTCAATAACGACGGGCCGCTGGGTACTTTCTTCCGCTATATTTGCGACAACGGCACGTTCATCGCGCGCTACGACGATCTGCTGGACGGAAAGAACAATTCCATCGACGTCTCCAAGGTCGACGTCTCGATGAATGGCATCGAACTCCAGGATCGCGAATTCTTTGCGGCAATCCGCGAAGGCCGCGAACCCAATGCCAGCGTAGCGCAATGTCTCCCGGCAATGCAGACGTTGGGGAACCTGGAGCGGCAGCTGCAGGACTAGCGAAAAGGCAGCCCCACATAGTTCTCCGCGAGACTGGTGAGCGCGGCGGTCGAGCCCGTCAAGTAGTCGAGCTCGGCAAGCTGCAGGCGGCGGCCGAAGGCTTCGTCCGAGAATTTGTGCGTAATGGACGTGAACCACCATGAAAAGCGTTCCGCCATCCAAATTCGCCGCAGGCATTGATCGGAGTAGGCATCGAGCTCCCGCGTTCGGCCGGTACGGAAGCGTTCGACCAGCGCCCGGTAGAGAATGCGCACGTCGGCGGCGGCGAGATTGAGCCCCTTGGCGCCGGTTGGCGGCACGATGTGCGCCGCGTCACCCACCAAAAACAACCGGCCGAAGCGCAGCGGTTCGACGACGAAACTGCGCAACGGGGCGATGCTCTTCTCGATGGATGGCCCCGTGACCACGGCTTCAGCCACCTCGGCCGGCAAGCGCAGCCGCAACTCGTCCCAGAATCGGCTGTCGGACCACATGTCCACCGTTTCCTCCAGGCCGCATTGAACGTAGTATCGGCTGCGTGTCAGCGATCGCATGCTGCACATGGCGAAACCGCGCGGATGGTTCGAATAAACAAGCTCGTGCGACGCCGGCGGTACGTCGGCGAGGATGCCGAGCCATCCGAAGGGGTAGACCCGCTCGAATGTCTGCATGGCCGCCGGTGGTACGCTGCGGCGGCATACGCCGTGATAGCCGTCGCAACCGATGACGTACTCACAGTCGAGTTCGTGCGTCCGCCCCCCCTGAGTGTAGCGGACCATGGGATGCTCGCCGTCGAAGCCCGAGACGCTGACGTCGCCCACCTCGAAAATGGGCGAACTGCCCGCCGCTGCGCGCGCGTCCATGAGATCCTTGGTCACTTCGGTCTGTCCGTAAATCGACACCCCGTTGCCGGTAAGTCCCTTGAGGTCGACTCGAAACGAGCGGCCGGCGAATCCCAGTGCAAATCCGTCGTGTACCAATCGCTGCCGCTGCAAACGCTGGTCGACTTTGGCAAGAGTAAGCAGATCCACGGTGCCCTGTTCGAGGACTCCGGCGCGGATCCGCCCTACGACGTAGTCGAGCGACTGACGCTCGAGCACCACGCTGTTGACGCCGTGAAGATGCAAAAGTTGGGAAAGCAAAAGTCCGGAAGGTCCGGCGCCGACAATTGCCACCTGGGTACGAGCCATGACAGGATCCTCGGGAAGTGCTTACCAGCCTAGCAGCGCCGCTTGCGGGCTATTGCACGATTCAGGGCCCGACTGGTACTAATCCGTCAGACAGGCTCCTGATGCCGGCGAAACGCGGTCGGCGACACGCCGGCGTGTCTGCGAAAGAAGCGGCAAAAATAGGCGGGATCCTTGAATCCGAGTTCGGCCGCCACGCCGGCGACCGAACCGGCGACGTATACCAGGCGGCGGCGCGCTTCCAAAGCCAGTCTCTGCTGGACGATGTCGAAGGCGGTGCCACCGGTCAGGTTCCGGCAGATCCGATTCAAGCTGCTCTCGGACAAAGCGAGCAGCCGCGCATAGCGTTTCACCGGCCAGTGTTTCTGGTAGTGGGTCTCGACCAGCAATCTGAAGCGGCGCAGCCGACCCAGTTCGTACCGGTCGGGCGGCTGCATCGCCGTCCTATGATGGGCACCCGCCGACAGTATCCACAAGACAGAACAAGCCAACCAGCCCAGCTGGGGACCCGGACTCTCGGGCTGCCGGAACTCCTCGATCAAGTTGACGAAAAGCCCCGCAGCTCGCGCCGCGAGCACCGGATCGGAGGCAAGCTCGATCACGCGCGGCGCCGAAAACAGCGCGGCGATCGGCGCCTGGTGAAGGCTGCCGGCCATGCTCAAGAGACGATCGAGGTTGATGCTGAGCACATACCCCTGGCTGTCGGCGCGGAAACCGAAGCCATGCACGGCACCCGCAGGGATGACGATCACTGTGGGTCCTAGGAACTCGGCCCGCGATCCTTCGAGGTCGGCGAACACAGGACCGGCCGTGACGTACACACACTGGCACAGACCCGTGTGACGATGATTGCCGATCTTCCACAAATACTTGCGGCTACGCGACTGAATGTCTTCGATGTGCAGCGCATCAGTACGCCGAGTTTCACCGTACAGCGAATAGCTGGGAATTTGCCGACGGACAGGCCGGTTCATGGGGTGTTACGCCACTAGGGCGAGACGCTGATATCCTGCACCAGCATCACTTCGCAGGCACCCGCGCCGGTGTCGGTGCGCGACAAAGAGGATCTGATCCATGCGCCATCGTCGCGCTTTCCATCGACCAGCAGTCCGGACAACGTGACGATCTGGCCGGGCCGCAGACGCGACAACTGGCGCGCGATCAGCGGATCCTCCGGAATGACATGCGTGTTGGCGCTGTGCGAAATGATGACCTCTTTGGAGATGGGCGCATCGGCCGTCGACCGCCAAAAATAGAACCGGTTCGCCTGCGAAATGTCCATGCGTTTCAAGATACGGTTGTCGGACATCGGCCCCCAGCCGAGCGCGAGATCCTCCGGAATCAGAGCAGCCAGAAAGTCGATATGATATCGCTCGACACCCAGAATTCGGGCGGTGATCTGATAAGTGGCGCGAGGTGTCAGCGTCCAGTTGCCGACCCGCGACGGTACGACCGACGCGACGTCGCCCTGCTGCGGTTCGGCGGGTGCGAGAATGCCGTCGGGACAGTGAACCGGCCGGCTGAGGTACCAGTTCCATCCGCCCCAGACGATGTAGACGGCAACCAGTATCTTGAGGAGAGGGTGGCGCCACATGGCTCATCTTGGCCGAAGCCGCCGCGAGGCGCCGTGACGCGGGTAGCGATAGTCTGGAGACCTGCCCGGGCGCCGCTCGCCCGAACAGGTGCCCATGGGCAAGAATCAGGCCGGCTTCGGCGCGAAAACCTTGCACCAGCCGCCGGCGGGAACGGTATGTCCCGCAAATATATTGCAGCCCGCTGTCGCATCACCCGCCTTGCCCAGGAACTGCGCGCAGGTGCTGCATTTCTGACCGGACTTGTAGGTGGGATTGGACGCCGCGTCCACCTTGGTGGCATCGCTCACGAATCCGAGCGCTTTGGCCGTGGGATCGTTCGGGTCCAGCGGGGTAAGCGCTGCTGCGCCCGCAGTGCCACCGATCAAACCAAGCGCAGGAACCAGGGCGCCGGCGAGGAGGCCGCTCTTGACGATCGATCGACGTGTCATCTTGTTGTGCATTGAGAAGATCCTTGTGTGGAACCAAAAACTGAGAGTCTTTTCCCGATTTCCGCGAAGCAATAGTGATGATTAATATTAATCGATCGTGGCCGCACCTGCCTTACGTATTTCCCGCCACGACCGCAGCCGGCCGCACGCCGCGCCGGCTGGCGGACTTCGCGTCATGCGTTGGGATCGACGCCAGCCGCGCCGTATTGACGATGGCCATGTGTGTCAGCGCCTGGGGAAAGTTGCCGAGCATACGGCCTGCCCGGGGGTCGTATTCCTCGGCGAGCAAACCGACGTCGTTGCACAGCGCAAGCAGGCGTTCGAATAGTGCTTCGCCCTCCTCGCGTCGTCCGGCCAACAGATAGCAGTCGGCCAACCAGAAGGAACAGGGCAGAAAACACCCCTCACCCGCCGGCAGCGCATCGACTCCGGTTTGCGTCGAGTAGCGCATCACCAGGCCGTCGACCACCAGCGCCTTTTCGATGGCGGCTATCGTGCCGAGCATCCGCGGATCGTCCGCGGACAGAAATCCCACCTGCGGCATCAACAGCAGACTTGCGTCGAGGTCCGCGGATTCGTAGGACTGCACGAAGGCATTGCGCCGCGTATCGAAGCCCATAGCGCAAACCTGCGCGTGTATGGCGTCCCGGACCTCCCGCCACCGGTCGAGCGGCGCCTCGAGGCCATCGCGCTCCGCATCCTTGATGCCTCGGTCGAATGCCACCCACGCCATCATCTTCGAATGCGTGAAATGCCGGCGCGGCCCGCGCACTTCCCAGATGCCGTCGTCCGGCTGCTGCCAGATGGATTCGAGCCAATCGAGCATTGCCAGCTGAAAGGGCCACGCGGCAGGCTCGGGCGGCAAGCCACTCAATCTGGCCAGATGCAGGGTGTCCATGACCTCGCCGTAGACGTCGAGTTGAATTTGAGCGGCTGCGGCATTGCCGATGCGCACCGGTGCCGCCCCCTGGTAGCCCGGAAGCCAGGGCAACTCGACCTCCTCGAGGCGACGTGCGCCATCGACGGCGTACAGAATCTGCAAATCCTTGGGAGAGCCCGCGACGGCGCGCAGCAGCCATTCCCGCCACCTGATCGCCTCCTTGACGTATCCCGCCAGGAGCAACGCGTTCAAGGTGAATGTTGCGTCGCGCAGCCAGCAGTACCGGTAGTCCCAGTTGCGCACCCCGCCCGGGCGTTCCGGCAGCGACGTCGTGGGCGCGGCGACGATTCCGCCCGTGGGTTTGTAAATGAGCGCCTTCAGCGTGATGAGCGACCGCACGACGGCAGCGCGCCAGCGTCCATCGTGCTCGCAGCGGTTCGACCACTCGTACCAGAGCCGGGTGGTCTCGGACAAGGAGGCTTCGGGATCGAGGGGATCCTGCATCGCGTGGTGCGACCGCCGGTAATTCAGGACGAACGATTCCCGTTCACCCGGACCCACGCTGAATTCCGCCACCGTCTTCAGGTTTTCGCCGCGGACCGGTAAGGAGCCGGTGAGTTCCAGGGTATCCGGGCCGGCCGTCATCAACAGCACATTCTCGGACCGCCGCACCCAGGGCACGATGGCTCCGTAGTCGAAGCGCACGATGAGTTCCATGCGCAGCGCAACGCTTCCGCTCAAGCCCTCGATGATGCGCACCACGTCCCAGCGCTGGTCGGACAGCGCCATGTGGTCGATCACCCGCACGCTTCCGTCGTCGGTGTCGAAATCCGTATGCAGGACGAGCGTGTCGTCGCAATAGCGCCGCGTCACCCGGCGGACCGCGCCAACCGGGGCAATGAGCCACCGCCCATGCTCCGGCCCTCCCAACAACGCGGCAAAACACGCACCCGAATCGAATCGCGGAAAGCACAGCCAGTCGATCGAACCATCGTTGCCGACCAATGCGGCGGTATGACAATCACCGATCAGTGCATAGTTCTCGATTGGCAGCGGCATCAGGATCGAGAGCCATACTGGTAGGCGAACACCCGGGTAAATTCAGCGCCGAGCAGGAAAATTTGCGCCGAATAATAGATCCACAGCAGCAATACGATGAGCGAACCTGCCGCACCATACGCCGAATTGAACGAACTCTTGCCGAGATAGACGCCGATCAAGTACTTGCCGATCGTGAAGAGCAAAGCGGTCACCGTGGCCCCGATCCAGACGTCGCCCCAAGGAATGGACTCGCTGGGTACGTACCGGTAGATCAGCGCGAACAGTACCACGGTCATGCCGAAACTCACCAGCAGATCGGCCATTGGAATCACGATCTCCAGTTGCGGTAGGGATGCGCCCAACCAGCCGCCGAAGGCTGCCAGCGCCGCACTTGCCAGCAACGATACCAGCAGCAGGAATCCAACCCCAAGCACCATACCCACCGACAATACCCGCGAACGAACAAAGCGCCACCAGCCGACACTCTTGGGCTGAGGCGGCGTCTGCCAGATGCGGTTGAGGGCGTATTGCAGTTCGCCGAAGACGCTGGTCGCTCCCACCACCAAGGTTACGATGCCGATCGCGGCCGCGATGCCTTTTTTGTCGCTGTAGTGCGCGCTCGCCAGGAGCTCCCGGATCGCCGTCGCACCCGCAGGGCCGGTCAATGCCCGCAATTGCGAGAGCAATTCGGTCTGCGCCGTTTCCGCCCCGAAGAAGTAACCGGCGATGGCTACCGCGATGATGAGGATGGGGGCGACTGAAAATATCGTGTAGAACGCGAGCGCGGCGCCCTCACTGGATGCGTTGTGATCGAACCACGCAGTCACCGATTCGACCACGATACCGGCGAGATCGCGGGCTCGCGATCGCGGAGCGGGTGTTTGCGGAACGGCACCCCCGGATGATCGCGCCGTGGAGGGCACAGGTAATTCTCAGGCAGGTCCTTTGGGTCTGAGTTTGCGCCGATGGCGCTCGATGGCCTCGTTCGGATTCTTAGCATCGTTGGGATCGTTCTTGAATCCCCCGGGCTTCGACACGGTAGGCTCAACTGTGCCGGCTGCAGTGTTCGTTTCCTGCGGTTGCGGACGTCCACTGGACCGATCAGGCTTCGGCATGACGATTCCCCCTAGTGCTGGTGGTCATGCCTGTGACCGTATACGCCCCATGAGGTCGCGCCAAGCGTCCGGAATGCCACTGCCGCCGTAGGCGAAAGTCTACGCCGCCGTCGCCTTCGGCTGGATGATGCCAAGTGCCTGGCCGCGCAACAACTGCGCACCGATCTGAAAATCGAGGTTCTCGATGGCGCCCTGCAGGCGCTCGAATCGCGCGGCGTCCAACAACTCCGCCAACCCGGAAGACATGAGGGCAAATTTGTCGAGGGCCGCGAGATTCTGACATTCGAGCAATGAGCACAGCTCATCGAGGTCCGCGGGGTCGATGCAGGGGTCGTTCGCGAAGTCCCCGCCGGCCGATGCAGTCTTCAGTGAAGCTTCGTCCAACAGGACCTTCGCTTCGTCCCGCAGCGTGGTCAACGCGGCAGCCAGCTTCCTCAGAATCCCTTCGACGGCCTGGGGCGGCCGCGAGTCTTGCAGCGCCCGTTCGACGGCGCCGGCATAGCGCATCACGTTGGTCGCGCCGACCATTCCCGCGCTGCCCTTGAGCTTATGCGCCCGATCCATCAGGCGCTGGTACGCATCCGGATCGTGAGTCGACACCGCGATCGGCAGCGACAAATCGGAAAAGTCCCGCAGCATGCGCGCCAGCAGCGCCTTGAACAGCGCAAGATCATCGCCGAACATCTGCTGGACCACACCTGCGTCGACGGACCTGAGGAAGGGCCGGCCCGTCTTTTCCGAAACGGATCTCGTGTCGTCGAAGACCATGGGAATCGGTTCACCTCGAGCCAGTTCCACGAGACGCCGCACTTTGCGAATCAACACCTGGGGGTCGAAAGGCTTGCTGATGAAATCGTTCATGCCCGCGTCGAGCGAGCGCTGCCTCTCGCCAACCAAGGCGCCCGCCGTCAGCGCAACGATGGGCAGTGCGTCGAGCCGCAATTCCCTTCGAATACGGCGTGTCACTTCGTTGCCGTCAAGCGCGGGCATTTGAACATCCATCAGGACGAGGTCGATGTGCCGGAGGCAGGTGCGCAAGTACGCGAGCGCCGACGGGCCGTCGGAACATGTGGTAACCAAAGCGCCCTGCTTCTCCAAAATGCGCTGCGCAACCTCCAAGTTGATGTCACTGTCATCCACCACCAGGACCTGCACGCCGCTCAGCCACTGCGCATGAAGTTCGTCGAAATTCGTCGATACGAATACTCGCTCGCTGATTTCCGGCCGCCGCGACATGGCCAGATTGATCGCATTGAACAGCGCCGAGCTGGTCACCGGGCGGACCAGCAGCACGTCCGAAGGCCGCATGAGCTCCTTGTGCGAAAGGAATGCTTGCTCCGACTCGGCAACCACGATGATCGCGGGCATCTCGGCGTAGAGGCAGCTCCCCTCGATGCGCGCAATTATTGCGTGCACGTCCGCGCCTCGATCATGCAGGTCCATGATGAGCGCATCCGCCCGCGCGTTTTCTTGCGCATCGTTCATGACCGAGATCATCTGCTCGGCGGTCTCGACGACCCGCGGGCTCCAGCCGAGTGCACGGACCATGGCGCCCAGGCCCTGCGGGGCGTCGCCCTGCGGGTCCAGCACGAGAATCCGCAGGCCGTTCGCCGTGAGCGAGCCGCCGACGTCGGGTGCGGTGCGCAACGGTATCTCCATCCAGAAGGTGCTGCCGACTCCGGGAGTGCTGTCGACGCCGATTTCACCGCCCATCAGTTCCACGAACCGGCGGGCGATCGAGAGCCCGAGGCCGGTGCCTCCGAATCGGCGGGTCGTCGACGCGTCGGCTTGCGTGAACGGAGTGAACAGCCGCTCGCACGCCGCCGGCTCGATGCCGATGCCGGTGTCCGCGATCTCGCAGCGCAGACGGATCCGCCCGGCACCTTGCTCCGTGCAGAAGACCGCGTGCGTCACGTGGCCGCGTTCCGTGAACTTGATGGCATTATTCAACAGATTGGTGAGGATCTGCCGCACGCGCAATGCGTCCCCCATGACCATGCGCGGCAAAGATGCTGCCGGCCGGATCATGAGCTCAATTCCCTTCTCGGCTGCTTGCGGCAGCAGCATCTGGCTCACGTCCCGCACCAGTTCGATCAGGTCGAAAGGCCGGTCCTCGAGCGACATTTCGCCGGCTTCGATCTTCGATAAATCCAGCACGTTATTGACCACACCCAGCAGGGCGCGGCCCGCGAACTGGATTTTGCTCAAGAATTGCCGCTGATCCTCGCTCAACGTTGTCTGTTCGAGCAGATACCCCAGACCGATGACTGCGTTCAGCGGGGTTCGGATTTCGTGACTCATGTTGGCCAGAAATTCGCTCTTGGACGTGCTGGCCTTGTCGGCGATGGCTATGGCATCGCGCAGCCGATGTTCCAGCTTGCAGCGTTCGGTGATGTCCTGGATCGCCCCGACGATCCGCACGGGCACCCCGTTCTCGCACTCCACCTCGCCGGCCACCCGGACCCAGATGGTGCGCTTTTTGGCGGTGACCAGCGGTAACTCGATGTCGTAGCCGGCCCCCGTCTCGCGCGCGCGGCGATTCGCCTCGTGCAATCGTTCGCGGGCCGCGGGCGTCAGAAAACTATCCACCAACTCCTGAGTTGGACTGCAGTTCTCCTCGATCTCGTGTATCCGGAAGGTTTGGCGGGTCCATTGATGTGCCCCGGATGCGAAGTCGACCATGAACCCGCCGACCCGCGAGACGGTTTCGACGCGCTGCAGGAATTTCTCGCTCTCCGTCAAACGGCGCATGATCGAGTCTCGCGTCGGCATGCGTCAACCCTCGACCACGGATGTGGTCCGGCCGGCCGACGCTTTGGCGAGATTGACGGCATGCTCCGCCGCGACGATCAGATCGGGCGGCTGGCCCGCCCCCGGCGCGGCATGGCACGCCACGCCGATGGACAGCGTGACCCGGTGGTCCTTCCCCGCATGCCGCACCAGTGATTCGCCTGCAACACGCAAGGCGCGGTCCGCAATGGCGGTCGCCCCCTGACGGTTCGTGGCGGGCAACAGCAGCGCAAAACTTCCCCCGCCATGGCGCGCGAGCAGGTCGGTCGGACGCTTCGCAAGGCCCCGCAACGCCTCGGCAACCGCGCGCAGACAGGAATCTCCCGCCTCCTCGCCGAATTGCGCGTTGAACGCCGTGAAGCCGTCGATGTTCGCCAACAGCAGGGACAGGGGCGCCAGCGAGCGCTGCGCCCGGAGCCACTCTTGAGCCAGGACTTTTTCCAATTGGCGCCGGGTCGAGGTGCCCGTGAGGAAATCCATGATGACGGCGCTTCGCACCGTATCGGACAATGACTTCAATTGCTGGTAGGTACGAACCCGTGCGAGTACCAAGGACGCATGCGGCGGTTTGCTGATGAAATCCGCGGCCCCCAGCTTGAGGCCGGCAGTTTCGAGCTCCGGACTTTCGTGGCTGCTGATGAACACCACCGGGACGGCCGCCAGTCGCGGATCGCTCTTGAATGCCTTGCAAACCTCGAATCCGCTCAACTCCGGCATTTCGACATCCAGCATCACCAGATCGGGCACGGATTCACGGGCCAGCTTCAGAGCCACCTGACCCGACGTCGCGAACCGCAGCGGCGCGTAGTCGCTCAAAATTCGGCTGAAAACGCGAATCACCATCGGGTCGTCGTCGACCAGCAATATGCTGAATTTTTCGGTAGGCGGCACGGCGGCTACCGACCGATGGCGCGGGGCAGCCAGTTGTCCCCCGGGGACAGCGCGGATTCGATGGCACCGGCCATGCTTTTCGGACGAACCCCGGTGCCGAGCAAGACGGTGTTGTCGTCGTCGAGCAGTAATGTTGATTTCATTGATTCGCTTCCTGTGCGGATCGGGTTTTTGGCAAATCTGGTGAGTTGAACGGCATCGGCGCTACAAACTTGAGCCGTCGCGCTTCCCTGTGGAGTTCTTCGCGCGGACCGTGACGCGCCTCGCAGTACGTGCGCGCCCCTTCCGGTTGAATTCCGGCTTCATGTCAAAAGCAGTGCAACCGCAACAGATCTTGCTCGTCGACGACGACGCCGGAGCCATCCAGTTGCTGGGCGGCCTCCTCGCGAACGTGGCGGCCCTGCGGTTTGCCACGAACGGCAAGGATGCGCTGCGTCTCGCCCACGAAGTCGTCCCTGATCTGATTCTGCTCGACGCTGAAATGCCCGGCATGAGCGGGTTTCAACTGATGCAGGCTCTCAAGGCGGATGCGCAGCTCGCGGACGTGCCGGTGATCTTCATTACCAGCCACACCGAGGCCGGATTCGAAGTCTCCGCCTTGGAGATGGGCGCGGTTGATTTCATCGCCAAACCCTTCAGATCCTCCTTGGTCCTGGCACGGGTCAAGCTTCACCTGCGGATGAAGCGGATGGCCGACGGGTTGCGGCGGGATGCTACCGTCGACTCGCTGACGGGGGTTGCAAACCGACGGATGTTCGACCGGTCGCTGGCGCGCGAGTGGCTGCTGGCCCGCCGCACCGGCGATGCCATCTCGCTGCTATCCATCGATGTAGATCATTTCAAGTCATACAACGAACGGTACGGGCGCCCGCAAGGCGACGAGTGCTTGAAGCAGGTTGCGGCGGCGCTGGTGTCGGCTTGCCGCCGCCCGGCGGACATGGTGGCCCGTTACGACGGCCAGGAATTCATGATGCTCTTGCCGCAGACGGCGCGTCTGGGCGCAGAGCACATCGGCCGCCGGGTACTCGATGCCGTCCAAGCCCTCGATATCTGTCATGAGGAGTCATTGCCGACCGGATACCTGAGCGTCAGCGTCGGCATCGCTTTTCGTGACGACCGAAGCAAGCAGCATAGTGACGACGCCCGCCTCACCGCCGATGACCTGGTGCTGGCGGCAAATAAGGCCTTGGGCTCCGCCAAGAGCGCCGGCCGAGCCAGGGCAAAATTACGCGACATCACCGACGTCGATGGGCCGGAACGGTCCCAGGATTCGAGCACCCCCGCATTGACGCCGTCGGCTTGAGCTTCGGCAGATGGCGTGTGCTCCGAACGCACCGCAGGTGACACCCGCGCAAGATCACGCTACCGTCCGTATCCATGTTTCTCGCAAAAGACGCTCTCAGCCGGTCGGTCATCAAGGTGCGCGCGGTGGTGCCGGAGAACGCGTTCACCGCCGGAATCCTGGGGTTGGAACGCGTCGGCAACGGCATCGTCATCAATGCGGATGGATTGATCTTGACCATCGGCTATCTCATCACCGAAGCAACCGATGTGTGGTTGACGATGAAGGAGGGGCAAGAGCTGGCAGGCCACGCCTTGGCCTATGACCAGGTCACGGGATTCGGTCTGGTGCTGCCGTTGGAAAACCCCGGATTCGCGCCGCTGCCGCTGGGTTCCGCGGCGGAACTCGTCGAGGGAGCGACCGCGCAGGTGGTGAGCTATCCCGAATTCTCCAAACCCCAGCCGGTGCAAATCGTCGCACGGCGCGAGTTCGCCGGCGCATGGGAATATCTTCTCGAGGACGGGATCTTCACCGCTCCGGCACATCCGCATTGGTCGGGCGCAGCGCTGCTCGACGAACGAGGTCTGCTCGTCGGATTGGGGTCGCTGCTGGTCCGGGAGACCGTCGGCGGCGAGGAGACGAACGCCAACATGTTCGTTCCCATCGATCTGCTCAAGCCCATACTGCACGATTTGATTACCCGCGGTCATGCCGGTCGTCAATCGCGACCCTGGCTCGGGGTTTATGCGGTGGAATTGACGGGGCGCATTTATGTCACCGGTGTGGCGGACGGCAGTCCGGCGCAGGTTGCCGACATCCGCGAGGGCGATCTCATCAGTCAAGTCGGCGATCGAGAAGTGACGACCCTTTCGGAATTTTATCGGTACTTATGGTCCCTGGGACCCGCAGGCATCGGGGTGCCGCTGACCACCATCCGTGGCGGCACCAATCTGCACGTCAACGTGCGCTCGGTGGACCGCACGGATCTTTTGAAGCGGCCTCAAGCCCACTGAGTCGGCAGGAGCCGACTAATTCGGCGGTCCCGCCGAATTGAGCGCCGCGCACGCGGCGACCCGCAGGGCGAGTCGCGAAGCGACGAGTATTGAAACGCCGCGGTGCGCATGTCCTTACCGCGCAGCCTCCTGAGCCCGCAGTAGATCCCGCCCATGGGCCAAGACAAATTCCTTGAAGGCGACCGCCGTCGGCGATAAGCGCTTTTTGACCAGGTGCGCGACATGCCACAGACGAATGACGGGCATGCCACGCACGTCAAGAATGACCAGGCGGTGGGTCAGTAATTCCAGATCGAGGGTGTGGCGCGAAATGAAGCTGAGTCCCATGCCGGCCATTACCGCCTGCTTGATGGTCTCATTGCTCGCCATCTCCATGCCCACGTTGCAGTCCAATCCGAACTCGTCGAAGTACTGTTGCATGGCGAGGTGTGTGCCGGAACCCGGTTCTCGGACGATGAAGTTCTCGCCGGCCACCCTCTCCACCGGGATGTCGCGCTGCGACGCGAGCGGATGATCGGGAGCGGCAATGATGACGTGCGGGTTCTGGGCGAACGGTTCCGCCACCGTATCCAATGATTGTGGAGACCGGCCCATGATGGCCAAATCCACGTCGTTCGCGACTAGCTGCTCGATGACGGAACTTCGATTGTTGACGGTGAGCCGGATTTCCAGTTCGGGAAAGTCCCGTCCGAAGCGCGCCAACAGCTGCGGTACGAAGTATTTCGCGGTGCTCACGACCGCCAAATTGATTCGCCCGCGACGCAGTCCCCGCAGCCCGCTCAAAGCATCTTCGGCATCTTTCAGGGCACGCAGTATCTCGCGGGTGCGAGCGAGCAGTTCCTGCCCCGCTTCGGTGACATAGAGCTTCCTCCCGATCCGCTCGAACAGGGGCAACCCGGCGTTGGTTTCCAATTCCTTGATGTGCATCGACACCCCGGGCTGGGTCAGATGCAGGATCTCGGCCGCTTTGGAAAACGATCGATTGCTGGCTGCCGCCTCGAAGACGCGAAGCTGCCGCAAGGACACGTGTTGAATCGACATGGTCAAATCTCGGGATACATCAGCTAAATCTTAACATGTAGCGAAAAAATATTGATTATCCCTTATGCAACCACCGAGTTACAGTTTCTCCACTCGACGTCAACCAGAATTCACAGCGAATTCTCTCAAATGAAGGAGCCGCCCGATGGGGAGTCAAGCCGAACGCTACAAGTCAGGTGTCATGCCGTATGCCCAGATGGGATACTGGGACGGCGACTACGTGCCGAAGGACACGGATGTCATCGCCCTGTTTCGCATCTCGCCGCAGGAGGGTGTCGACCCCATCGAAGCGGCAGCCGCCGTCGCCGGCGAGTCTTCGACCGCGACCTGGACCGTGGTCTGGACCGACCGGCTGACCGCCTGCGAAAACTACCGCGCCAAGGCGTACCGCGTGGATCCCGTGCCGGGCGTACCGGGACAATACTTTAGCTATATCGCGTATGACCTTGCTTTATTTGAAGAAGGATCCATCGCCAATCTCACCGCTTCGATCATTGGAAATGTCTTCGGCTTCAAACCGCTGAAAGCGTTGCGCCTGGAGGATATGCGCCTGCCGGTCGCCTACTTGAAGACATTTCAAGGCCCCCCCACCGGCATCGTCGTCGAGCGCGAGCGTCTGGATAAGTTCGGCCGCCCATTGCTCGGGGCCACCACGAAGCCCAAATTGGGGCTGTCCTCCAAGAACTATGGCCGAGTGGTTTACGAAGCACTGAAGGGCGGCCTCGATTTCGTGAAGGACGATGAGAACATCAACTCGCAGCCCTTCATGCATTGGCGCGATCGCTTCCTCTATTGCATGGAGGCCGTCAATAAAGCCTCGGCCGCCACCGGTGAAATCAAAGGTCATTACCTCAACGTCACCGCAGCCACCATGGAAGACATGTACGAGCGAGCGGACTTCGCCAAGCAACTCGGTTCGTGCATCGTGATGATCGACCTGGTCATCGGTTACACGGCGATTCAGTCGATGGGCAAGTGGGCGCGACGCAATGACATGATTTTGCATCTGCATCGGGCCGGTCACGGCACCTATACGCGCCAGAAAACCCACGGGATCTCGTTCCGGGTCATCGCCAAATGGATGCGGATGGCCGGCGTCGACCATATCCATGCGGGCACAGTCGTTGGGAAGCTCGAGGGTGATCCTAATGTTATCAAAGGGATATATTCTATTTGTCGAGATAGCTTCACCAAACAGAATCTTGAGCAAGGTATTTTCTTCGATCAGGACTGGGCGGGTCTGCGCAAGCTCATGCCGGTTGCCTCCGGCGGCATTCATGCCGGCCAGATGCACCAGCTCATTACCTATCTCGGTGAAGACGTGGTCCTGCAATTCGGCGGCGGCACCATCGGACACCCCGGCGGAATCCAGGCAGGCGCTACCGCCAACCGAGTGGCCCTGGAGGTGATGATCAAGGCGCGCAATGAGGGCCGCGACATCTGGCATGAAGGGCCGCAAATTCTGGCCGAGGCGGCCGGGTGGTGTTCTCCCCTGCGCGCGGCCCTCGATACCTGGAAGGACGTCACCTTCAATTATCAGTCCACCGATACCGCCGACTTCGTTCCCACCGCCACCACGGCATGAAGGCTTCATTCATGAAAATCACCCAAGGCACCTTTTCCTTTCTACCCGATCTGACGGACGCCGAAATCAGGGCGCAGATCGACTATGCGTTGGCCCAGGGCTGGGCGATCGGAGTCGAGTACACGGACGATCCACACCCGCGCAATTTCTACTGGGAGATGTGGGGCAACCCCATGTTCGATCTGAGGGACGCCGCCGGCGCGATGACGGAGGTGACCGCCTGCCGTAGAGCGCATCCGCAAATCTACATACGGGTGAACGCCTTCGACGCGTCTCGGGGCTTTGAGTCGACCCGGCTGTCGTTCATCGTCAATCGACCGGCTGTCGAGCCGGGTTTCCTGCTGAAGCGGCATGAGGTGGGCGGACGGCAGATTCAGTACACCATCGAAAGCTACGCCGCCCAGGCACCCGAAGGGGAGCGTTACACCGACGGGCGGCGTGACAGGTAGGGGGACTGCGTGAACGAGAAGTCGCCTGCCACGGCCATCACAGGTGCTACGGCCATCACGGGCGGACCGGGCCCCAGGGACGCCGGTGCATCGCCGCCCGCCGTCGTCTCCGATCGCGTCGACTTAGATGCACTGCTCTCGGGTTCGAACGTGACGGAAGTGCTGGACGAACTCGATTGCGAACTCATCGGACTCAAGCCCGTGAAGGCGCGCATCCGCGACATCGCGGCGCTCCTGCTGGTCGAGCGGGCACGCAAGCAGGTCGGCCTAGTCGGCGGCTCACCCTCGCTGCACATGTCCTTTACGGGCAATCCCGGCACCGGAAAGACTACGGTGGCCATGCGAATGGCGCAGATCCTGCATCGGCTCGGGTACGTGCGCAAAGGCCATCTGGTTGCCGTGACCCGCGACGATCTGGTGGGCCAATACATCGGCCATACGGCCCCCAAGACCAAGGAGGTCCTGAAGAAGGCGATGGGCGGGGTCCTGTTCATCGACGAGGCGTATTACTTGTATCGCCCGGAGAACGAGCGCGACTATGGGCAGGAGGCCATCGAGATCCTCCTGCAGGTCATGGAGAATCAACGCGACGATCTGGTGGTGATCCTGGCGGGCTACGCCGATCGAATGGAGACGTTCTTTCGGTCCAACCCCGGGCTTTCCTCACGCATTGCCCATCATCTCGACTTCCCCGACTACCTGCCCGAGGAGTTGGAAGGGATCGCGGAGCGCATGCTCGAGACCATGCAGTATCGCTTGAGCCCTTCCGCAGTGGCCGCCCTGCATGAGTACATTCCCTTGCGTATGAAACAGCCCCACTTCGCAAACGCACGCTCGATCCGCAACGCCCTCGACCGCGCCCGCCTGCGTCAAGCCAACCGTTTGTTCGCGCAAAAAGGGCGTCAACTCGACCGCGACGCACTCATGACCATCGAAGGCGAGGATCTGCGCGCCAGCCGGGTGTTCGAGTGATCAAGTTAGCGCAATGCCCGCAGGGCGAGGCGCAGGACGTGCCGAGTACCCTCAAGGCGCTGATATTCGACGTCGACGGCACGCTAGCGGACACCGAAGAAG
The DNA here is from genome assembly GCA_963799885.1 of uncultured Gammaproteobacteria bacterium. GTDB lineage: Bacteria > Pseudomonadota > Gammaproteobacteria > Steroidobacterales > Steroidobacteraceae > Bog-1198. The sequence goes on from CAWCYX010000019.1 coordinate 154,321, forward strand.
CGCACCGCTGCGCTTTCAATGAGGCTTTCAAGCAGCTTGGGCTCACGTGGAATTGGAGCAACCCCAGGTACGCGCATTTATTGCTGACGGCGGGCGGAAAAGAGCGGCTCGCCGCCCACATCGACTCGCTCGACCTGCCAGCGCCCGAGCGGCGCGAGTTGATGGGCCGAATCGAGGCTATTCATCGGGCTAAGACCCTGAACTACACCCGCATGGTCCTGGGGGGCGGCGTGGCGCTGCGCGACGGTGTGGCGCGCCTGATCGACGATGCCGGCCGCGCTCAGGTCCGCTTGGGGATTGCCACGACCACCACGGTCGCCAACGTCGAGGCACTGCTTCGCATGGGGCTGGGTGCCGGCGCCCTGGACCGATTTGCCGTCATCGGCGCGGCCGGCAATGCGGCGCGCAAGAAGCCGGCCCCCGATATTTACGAGTACGTGCTGCGGCAGTTGGGCGCAGCGCCGCAGGAGTGCGTGGCGATAGAGGACTCCGCCAACGGATTACATGCCGCCAAGGCCGCCGGGCTGTACACCATCGTGACCCCGAGTTATTGGACGCGCACTGAAGACTTTTCCAGCGCAGATTTGGTTTTGCCTTCACTAGGCTCCGCCCTGCGTCCGCTGATGCCGCGCACGGCCGCGTTGGTGGGCAACACGATGCTCGGGATTCGGGAAATATGCCGCCAACTCGACTCCTTACGACAATATGGATAACAACCGACCAACGACCCGGGGGATTCATGACCACGCGAGAGAAGACGATTACCGAATTCATGATCGAGGAACAGCGGCGTTTTCCAGGCGCGATCGGCGATTTTACCGCGCTGCTGAATCATGTTCGTCTGGCATGCAAGCGCATCAGCTTTATCGTCGGCCGGGGTGCGCTCGCCGGAATGCATGGATCTGCGCAGGCCGTCAACGTTCAAGGCGAGCAGCAAATGAAATTGGACGTCGTGTCGAACGACATTTTTCTCCGCACCAGCGAATATGGCGGCAATCTCGCCGGCATGGTTTCCGAGGAACTCGAGGAGCCGTACGAGATACCCGACGAATACGACCGCGGCCGATATCTCTTGGCCTTCGATCCGCTCGACGGGTCCGGCAACATCGACATCAATGCCCCGGTGGGCAGCATCTTCTCGGTTCTCAAGGCTCCCAACGGCACGGCGCTGCCCACCAAGACTGATTTCATGCAGCCGGGGTCGCAGCAACTGTGCGCGGGATATGCGATCTACGGAGCGACGACCATGCTGGTCTTCACCGTGGGCCGCGGCGTGCACGGCTTCACGCTCGACCGCGGCTTTGGTGAGTTCATCCTCACGCATCCGAATATGCAGATTTTGGAAGAAGCCAAGGAATTCGCCATCAATGCCTCCAACGAGCGCTTCTGGGAACCGCCCGTCAAGCGCTACGTGGTCGAGTGTTTGGCAGGCAAGGGCGGCGCGCGGGGGCGGGATTTCAACATGCGCTGGATCGCCTCGTTGGTCGCGGAGGTTCATCGCATCCTGATTCGCGGCGGTCTGTTCATGTATCCCAAGGACTCCAAGGACCCCGCCAAGCCGGGCCGGCTGCGGCTCCTCTACGAAGCCAATCCCATGGCCATGATCGTGGAGCAGGCCGGCGGCGCGGCATCGACGGGACGCGGACGAATTCTGAATCTGCAGCCCACGGAGCTGCATCAACGCGTTCCTCTCATTCTCGGCTGCAAAGCGGAGGTCGAGCGTATCGAACAGTATCACCACGAGCACGATCAGGGACTCGACCGGATCTACACCTCGCCCCTGTTCAAAGAGCGCTCTTTGTTCATTCAATCCTAATCAGACTTCGCGAGAGGCAACCATGTCGGCAAAACATCCCATTATCGCGGTGACCGGCTCCTCCGGAGCCGGCACGACCTCGGTGACACGTACTTTCAACTGGATTTTCCGGCGCGAGCACATCATCGCCGTATTCGTGGAGGGAGACTCCTTCCATCGCCACGATCGGCTGGAGATGAAGAAGATGATGGCCGAGGCGTCGGCCAAGGGCGACAACCACTTCAGTCATTTCGGTCCGGAGAACAACCTGTTTACGGAACTGGAGGAACTGTTCCGCGGCTATGGCGAGACCGGGCGCGGCAAGATCCGACGCTATCTGCACAATGAGAAGGAGGCCGCGCCGTTCAATCAAGAACCCGGTACGTTCACCGAATGGCAGGAGGTTCCGACTGACACGGATCTGATGTTCTACGAGGGTCTGCATGGCGCGGTGGTGACGCCGGACGTGAATGTGGCACGGCATGCGGATCTCATCATCGGCGTAGTGCCCATCATCAATCTCGAGTGGATTCAGAAGTTGCACCGGGACAGAGAGACGCGCGGCTATTCGACGGAAGCCGTGGTCGACACCATCTTACGGCGCATGCCCGACTATGTGAACTACATCTGTCCGCAATTCTCGCAGACGCACATCAATTTCCAACGCGTGCCGACGGTGGACACCTCTAATCCGTTCACGGCGCGCTACATACCGGCGGCGGACGAAAGCTTTGTCGTCATCCGATTCGCGAATCCAAAGGGCATTGATTTCCCCTATCTGCTGTCGATGATCCATGACTCATTCATGTCCCGTCCGAACATCATCGTGGCGCCCGGCGGGAAAATGGAACTCGCCATGCAGCTGATTTTGACCCCCATGATCCTGAAAATGATGGATGTGCGGCGACGGGCGATCGGAGCCCAGCCGCTGCGGGTCACGATGTAGCCCGCGGTCGAGACACGCCATTTTGAGGATACATTTATCCCGCAAGATGGTGCGGTGCCGCATGATCCTGCGCGATTGTCGCTGCGCGGAAATGGCAGTACATTGGTCTAGGTAAGGACGGGTCCGGCACCCCTATTCACTCTCCGAACGCAAGTGCGAACCCGGGAATGGTGCAGCACAATCTCAAGGCGCTCTTAAAGACCTATGAAGGGCATCCCCTCACTGAAGCGGCCCTTATGCGGCGTCTGGCCGCTCACGACGCACCGATAACCGAGCTCGACCTGGCCATTGACCGCGACTGCGAGCTCACCGACCAGAATCACATAGGCGGTTTCGCGGCGACCATCGCCCTCGCGGAAGCTGTGCAGCTACGTTCGTACGACACCGTTATCGACCTAGGCTGCGGACTCGGTGGGCCTGCACGAGTACTCTCGCAACTCTACAGATGCCGCGTACACGGCATTGACGCAAATCCCAAGCGCATCGAGCAAGCGCGGGTCCTCTCCACCCTTGTCGGGCTGGAAGAGCTTGTTTCGTTTGAAATCGGCGACATCAGAACGTACGTCTCCGAGGGTCGGTTCTCGGTGCTCTGGGCTCAGAATACCTGGATACACTTCGCGAACCCCAATCTCTTCGGCCAGGTCGCGCGTTCGTTGCTCCATGCCCGCGCAAGGATTGCCTTTGAGGACGTCTGCCTCATGCGGGAATGCGCGACCGATCAGGAACGCGACTCTCTCGCCCACTTGTGCGATGCCTGGAATTGCCAACTCCTCCCACCGAACGAATGGGTGGACGGCATTAGGGATGCAGGGTTCGAGGTCCCGTTTATTGAGGATTCCCGACCCATGATGATTTCCTATCTGGAGCGTATATCACGGCTCGCGCAATCCCCGCATCACGCAGTTCCTCCCCACGAAATCATGGGTTGGCACTTGGGATTGCAGTTATCCCACCAAGGATTGGTCAGTTACGTCCGTATCGTAGGGATTCGCGAATGATCGAATACTTAAGAACGCAGCTTTACAAGCTGCTGGACCTGATACTTGCGCCGTTCTGGGAATGGTTGAGCCGCTCCTCATGGACAGTGCGCTTCGCAGTGTTCTTTGTATGCTCATTCACTCTCGGCGCGATAGTGTATCCAGCTGCCGCCAATGACGTGCTACTGCGCTCCTCGTGTTTTTTTCAAGCGCTCTCCGCAAACGGTGATTCAATCCCCTTCCCGGAGCCCACTCTCGAGAAATTGAAGGCTGTAAGGTCACACTTGGCGCTCAGCGTCAAAAACGACGTTGCAAATCTGAACGCAGGGATACTAACCCCGTGGTCCAGTGCGCAAGCGGTCCTGGCATTGTCGGCTACCGGCATTATCGAGCAGATCAAATCGGACACTGTCATCGCATTCATTCGAAATAAGAAAGTAACCGGCTGCGGCTGTTGGCACGAAATTCCGGGAATGCATCCGTCCGACCCCGTGTGCGTGTTCGCGTCCGGATGGATCATCGCTGCGATGGCGGCGGTGGACGTGGCTGTGCAAACCGATGAACTTAGTTTCGTTCTCCAGACGCAAAGCCCAGACGGCTGGTGGTCAATGTTCCCCGTCAATACCGAACAGAGCGCATATGCATCCACCTACGCCACCGGTTGGAACATTTTCGGTCTACAGACGCAACTGGACAAAGGGCTGATCCCAATCGAAAGCCGACCCGCCGTTTCAAGTGCAATCAGGCGGGGAGCGGCGTGGCTCCTTAACGTCCGCGGTAACGGGTCGCGCTGGAGTTCCTACCCCAATGCGCCCGGCAGCAAAACATCCGAAGCTATATCAGGCCTTATAATTCATGCACTTCATCACACGGTCCCGGACCAAACGGGAGAAATCGAGCGCGACTGGCTGACGCACCTACCTGCGACATGGACCACAATCGAAGATACCGACCCGGTATATGTGGAAGTATTCAGTGGCGGAAAACTGGTCGGCATAGACCAATTCGTTCAAATAAGGCTCCCTTGGATGCTGGTCGCGACGATCGACTCTTACTCGAGCGGTACTGCCTTCGACCGGAGCACTGCGCTCTTCTGGCTGAACAAAGTTCTCTCGCAAAAAAGCGTTGCAAACGCCGATGTTGGACTAGCCAACTGGTGGCGTGCCGAATTCCTGCTCTCCCTTGGTCACATTCTCCGCTCGTCAGATTGACTCCAATCGTTAGAGAATGCGTGCGTGCGTAAGCCACGCCTGCGCAGCGTGGGAAAGATATGCGCCGCGCCGCCAGGCCAGCGACGTTCGCCATTTGCATTTCGGCTCAGCAAGCAATGCGCGTCGAACAGAACGATGCGGGCGCCTTTCGACAACCAAACGCGGCAGGAAAGCGATCCCAATATCGGCTGCTACCAATTCAAAAATAAAATCGACCTGGCTGCTGCGGGCAGCAATCTTGGGCGAGAATCCTTTGTCGCGGCATGCGTCTAGGATCACTCTGTTGAGGGGGAAGCCCTCATCGAAGAGGATGAAGGAGAACTCCGAAAGCCTTGCGAGACTGATCGTCTTCTGACCTGCCAGCGGGTGATGCGGCGGCATGAGGACCACCAGCGGGTCAGTGCGCACATCCTGCCAGGCGAATTCCTGGGATATTGGGTGCACCATCAAACCAAGATCGATGTCGCCGGCACGCAGGAGCTGTTCCAGACAGACGCTGTCATGCACCGAAATATGTACGTCGATATCCGGATACCGACGCCGAAATGAGACATACAACGCAGCGTACAGAGCGCTGCTTCCGAGCCGCGGAAATCCGATGCGCAGCGTTCCGCGCTTCAAGCCTCGCAAATCGTCCAGTTCCGCGATCAGGTTTCCACTGTCGGCCAGCAAGCCGAGCGCGCGGCGAAAGACGATTTCACCCGCGGCAGTCAGCTCGCTTCGGTGACCGATGCGGTGGAGCAGTGGTACCCCGATTTCGCTCTCCAACTGCTTTACCGCCTTACTTACCGTCGGCTGTGACGCGAACACGACCTTGGCAGCCTTGGAAAAGCTGCCCTGCTTCACGACCTGAACAAATATACTAAGCCGTCGCAAATCGAGTTGTATTCGCATTTCGCATAATTCTCATTCATTAAATTCACTACTATTATAATGCAACCTGAGGCAGGATGCGTTGGGTTCACCATTGCTCGCAGCGCCTGGCGGCTTTCCCCTTCTCGCGAATTGCTGCTGAAGCACACGAGCGCGCTGCCCCGATCCTGAAGAGGTCGATTGATACGCATGCCAACCGCTGGTTCGTCGATCTTGTGCGTGGACGACGAGCCGGCGGTGCTTGAAGGACTGAAACTCACTTTGCGCAAGCGTTTCGACGTGGCGACTGCAACCAGTGGTGTCGAGGGTCTCGCAGTGCTCAAGCAGAAAGTCGGGATTGCGGTCGTGATCTCCGACATGCGCATGCCAGGAATGGACGGTGCGGCATTCCTGGCGAAGGTCAGGACTCTCTGGCCGGACGTGACCCGCATTGCGCTCACCGGCTCTCCTGGGCGCGATGATGCTGCCGCAGTCATCAACGAGGGACAGATATTCCGATTTATGACCAAGCCGTGCGCACCAGACAAGCTCATCGCCGCAGTCGAGGCCGCGGTTCGGCATCATCAGATAGTAACAGCCGAAAAAGCGTTGCTCCAACAGACTGTGCTCGGCTGCATACGAGCACTGGTTGATGTTCTTGCCATAGTCAATCCCGCCGCCTTCGGGCGTGGTAGCCGGATTAGACGCCTTGCTCTCGACCTCGCAGCGGCCGCAGGGCTGCCGCCGAGCTGGGAATTGGAGGCGGCTGCGCTTCTGTCCCAACTCGGATACTTATCGTTGCCTATTGAGCTCGTGGAGAAAGCAGCTAATGGCGGCGCGCTTAGCACGGACGAGAAACTATTGCTGTGCGAAGTCCCCAAGCTTACCCACAACCTAATTGCCCGCATTCCTCGACTCGAGAACGTCGGAACGATCTTGTCACAAGCTATGGGCGCTACTTCGGGAAAAGAGCCGCCAGACGCGCACCTTACCGCAAACGCCCTCGTCTTGATGAATGTGCTTGGATATGATGCACTCACGAGCAAAGGCCAGAGGGTTGAAGCGGCGATCGCGATCCTTCGGGCTCGGGGCGGAGCGAAGAGTGCTCCACTGCTTGCGCACCTCGCTGCATTGCAAGGAATGCCGAATTCAGGACGACAATTACGAGAGATACGCCTCTGTGAGGTGTTACCGGGAATGATTATCCTGGACGACGTGCGCACTGATGTCGGCACGTTGTTGGTGTCGCGCGGCTACGAAGTCTCGCCGAGTTTTGTCGATCGAGTGCGTAACTACAGCCCCAAGCTGCTGGAGAAGCGAGTGCGGATCGAGAGCGCCGGGCCAATGACCGCTGATCGCGACTCCCTCCACCAGGAACGGGACTGACCGGAACACCCCACACCCGCAGTCGCACTCAAAAGCGATAACCAAGGCCCCAAAGAAGGATATCGGCGTCGCGGTTGTAGTCCGTCACGATACGGTGCCAGAGCAATCGGACATCGAAATTCCCGATCGGCCGAAGACTCAGCGTGAGGGATACAACGTCCGAAACGTGCCGTCCGGGAGCCGGCCTGTACTTATCGATCGCGGTATAGAAGCCGAATCCCGCACCAATTGACCAAAGACCGGAGTTGAAACTGGGTTCCAACCAACCCTCCGTGGTAATGCCATTGCGGCGAATCAGTCGAGTGTCGCCCTCGTTGAGAAAGCCGACCGATACCCGTAGTTCATTCCATATTTGCCGACGATAGTCGATGGCCTCCGCTCTCGCGGTGTGCGAAGACGAGTTGAAGCTGTTGGTAACCGTCTTCCAATAGGATGCAACTATTTCATTCGCTGCAAACTCCTCCGCAACTTCCGCGTCTGTGTCGTGGATATCAGAAAGTCCTCGGTACCCAATCCCGACACCGAAGGATGTGGTCTCTATGCTCTTCGACGGAGACGTGTAGTCGATTCGCCCTTCAAAGAACAGATGAGACCACCGGCCCGACTTCCAAGGCTGAAAGGTCGCGTCGAGACTGGCTAGCCAAGCCCAGCCGTGGGCGTCCGCATACCCGCCATTATTGTGGGCAAACACCGTATCGTAATAATAGAACGGACCACCGCCGACGCTCAGAGTGAATTGATTCGAGAGTGGAACTATCGGCAGCCAGGCCTCTGCAGTAACTCCATCCCGATGATGACCCGGAAAATGCGCATCATTAAGGTAGCCAACGCTTGCCGCGAAGTACGGCGCGAATATCCTTCGGTAAAAAATTCCATAGCCTGTATCCGGTGGCCACTGCCTAAGGCTGTACACGCGCTCACCGAAATAAGAAATTTCATCAGGGGCCGGATCGCCGGTGCTGGTAGATCCCGTGTCGGCCAGAGCGGGTCTCGTGGCGGCGGCCAAGATCGCGAGAAGCAGGGCGGAGGTTAGTAATCCCAAACACCGCGGTGTCCTCCTTGGCGATGCGATGTTGCACATTTCACCAGTCTCCTTGGTCCAGGCAGATCCTTACGTTCACGGCAGTCCGGCAAACATCCCGCGGTTGCACTCAAACAACTTTAGCGCGAATTCTCCCCCAGTGCGATTTTCGGCCCGGAAGTCGGCAGGATTGCGTTCTCGGGTCGTCCTCCTCGCCTCGGCGAAGCGGATCTCATACCATGCCTCTCTGCCTGGGACGTTCGCAATCGAGGAGCTAAGAACCGATGACCGAGAAATTCGACCTGCAATCGACTCAGATTTGGCTGGTGGGCGGCGGTATCGCGTCAATGGCCGCCGCCGTGTTCCTAATCAGGGACGCCGGCGTGCCCGCGCAGAACATTCATATCCTCGAGGAACTTGGCCTGCAGGGTGGGGCACTGGACGGTGGCAAGTCGCCGGTCCAGGCCGGGTACGTGACCCGCGGTGGCCGGATGCTGGAAGAAGAGGCATATCAAGTCCTCTGGAACCTGCTGGAGAGCATCCCCTCGCTCGAGGACCCGCACATCACAGTGCGGGACGAGGTCGTCGCCTTCAATGCGCGAGTCAAGACCGAGGATCGCGCCCGGCTCATCGACAGCAACCACAGGATCATGGACGCGAGTGCCTACGGATTCAACATGCGGGACCGGCTCGAGCTGACGCGCCTTCTCGCCACCTCCGAGCATTCACTGGGAGCCCGCCGCATCAACGAGATCTTCTCCGAGCATTTCTTCACTACTAATTTCTGGCAGATGTGGCGTACCACGTTCGCCTTCCAGAACTGGCACAGTGCCGCCGAGCTCAAGCGTTATTTCCTGCGCTTTATCCAGGAATTCTCGCGCATCCACACGCTCTCGGGCGTCGTGCGCACCAAATACAACCAGTACGATTCGCTGGTGCGACCGCTGCAGCGCTGGATGATGGCGCGCGGCGTCGATGTGAGATTCGCGACCCGAGTGACGGACGTGGACTTCGATCAGACGGACCCTAGTCGGCGCGTGGCGACGCGGATTGACCTCACGACCAAGGACGGGGATGCGGTCATCGACCTGTCGGCGAACGACGTCGTGATGCTGACGGTGGGTTCGATCACCGCAGACTCGACTTACGGCGGCAACGAGACGGTGCCCGAACTCATTCGTGACCGACGCGATGGCGCCTGGTCGCTGTGGGATCGCTTGTCGCGCAAGGCGAAGGATTTCGGCAGGCCGAACACCTTCTACGGCAATATCGACGAAAACAAGTGGGAGTCATTCACGCTGACCATGCGGGGCAGGCAACTTCTAAATCGCATCGTGAAGTTCTCCGGCAACGACCCCGGCACCGGCGCACTAATGACCTTTCAGCAATCGAAGTGGCTGATGTCCATTGTGGTGCCTTACCAACCGCACTTCACGGACATGCCGCCGGATACCTATACGCTCTGGGGCTATGGTCTGTTCATCGATGAGCCTGGAGATTACGTCGGCAAATCCATGGCCCAATGTACGGGACGAGAGATTCTGCGCGAGCTGATGGGTCACCTGGGATTCCAGGACATCTTGGACCCGGTGCTGGAGGCGACCGATGTGACTACCGTGATGATGCCCTACGCCTCAGCGCTGTTCAGCCGCCGCATGGTCCAGGATAGGCCGTTGGTCATTCCGGAAGGTGCGTGCAACTTCGCATTCCTGGGGCAATTCGTCGAGTTGCCGGAGGACACCGTGTTCACGGTGGAATACTCGGTCCACAGCGCAATGCACGCGGTGTATACCCTGTTCCACGTCGACAAGTCCATCCCGCCCATGTATCACGGCCTGATGGATCCTCAAGTGGGATTGCAAGCCCTGGAATCTGCATTCAAGTGAGGCGGCGAAGCTACCGCGCTCTTATTGATTGCAGCGCGAGGCTTCGGCTGTCCATGGCGCGCAGATGCGCACTATAATTGATAATGCGTCATTTCTTAAAGGAGTCCGTGACGGCCGTATCATAAGCCATCTGGCCGGCCGCTCCCAGGCCGAAATACGCGCGAACCTTGGCTATAATCTGTGCATCGGTCATTTTGTCCTCGGTCTCGACAGCCGCGACTCGTGGCGCCAATTTTGCCCTCACGAACCGCTTGTGAAGCTCACCTTTGGCCTCGCCCGGGCCGAAGAGGAGTATATTCTCGGCATCTCTCACAGACGCGATTACGGCGTCGTAGTAGTGATTCAGTTCTCCCGTCAGCGCCCGTTGGCGAGTGTCATCGGCCGGAACTTGGAGTGCCTCGTAGCGGCCCTTTAACGGCGAGTCGCCGCCGCGTTCTAAATGCTTCTCGACGTTCGAGTCGATGTGTGTGATGTGCTCACCGCCGGCGGTGAGCGTCACAATCACCGATCGACGATGATCGATCCAGACCCCGGCTTTGCTGTTCATGAGATGTCTCCGTGGTGTTTGTCGGTTACACGATCGGACGCGGCCGTATGATGGACGGTCCCATACTTAACAGGTATTGTGATTTGTGACTAGCCGGTACCCATAACTCCCAATCCTTACGGCGTTCCGAGAAGTGCCCTCCTGCAGCGATTCGCTGCCTGCCGCATTGCGCCTCGCCGAAAGAACCTACGTAGTTTCGCGGATCGTACAATCGTCTTATGCGCGCTAGCGTGCAGAAACGGACAAGCCCTGGCCGCGCTCGAATATGAGAACTCACCCAATGCAAACACCCGTGCTGACGCCCGAATTACTTACCCGGATGAATGCATATTGGCGCGCGGCGAATTACTTGTCGGTCGGGCAGATCTATCTCTACGACAATCCGCTGCTGAAGCGGCCGCTCAAACAATCAGACGTGAAACCATTGGTCGTCGGCCACTGGGGCACGACACCGGGACAAAATTTTATTTACGTTCATCTGAATCGCGTCATCAAGAAATATGATCTGGATATGCTCTACATTGCGGGACCGGGTCACGGCGGTCCCGCCCTTGTCGGGAATACCTACCTGGAAGGTACCTATACTGAATTCTACCCCGACGTTACTCAAGATGAAGCGGGCCTAAAGAGACTCTTCAAGCAATTTTCATTTCCCGGCGGAATATCCAGTCACGTGGCACCTACGACGCCCGGGTCTATTCACGAAGGCGGCGAGTTGGGTTATTCGCTGAGCCACGCATTCGGGGCGGCGTTTGACAATCCGGAATTGATTGTCGCTTGCGTCGTCGGCGACGGGGAAGCCGAGACGGGGCCTTTGGCCACCGCCTGGCAGTCCAATAAGTTCCTCAACCCTGCCACGGACGGCGTGGTATTGCCGATTCTGCACCTGAATGGCTTTAAGATCAGCAATCCAGCGGTACTAGCGCGCATCGAGCACGAAGAACTCGAGCAGTTCTTCCGAGGTTGCGGTTGGATGCCCTACTTCGTCGAGGGCGATGAGCCGCGAGCCATGCACGAATTGATGGCAGGCACGCTCGACAAGGCGATCGTGGAAATTCAGCGTATTCGAACCAATGCGCGCACGAACAACGATGCGACCCGGCCGCGCTGGCCGATGATCGTGCTGCGGTCACCGAAAGGTTGGACGGGACCCAAAGTCGTTGATGGCCTGAAGGTCGAGGGAACCTTCCGATCTCACCAGGTGCCGCTCATCGTGAACGCAGAGCATCCCGAGCACCTCGCTCAACTTGAAAGCTGGATGAAAAGTTACAAGGCAGAGGAATTATTCGACGAGCAGGGTCAGCTCATCGCCGAGCTCGCCGCCCTAGCTCCCCAAGGGGACCGGCGAATGGGCGCCAACCCTCACGCCAACGGCGGGATGTTGCTGCGCGACCTGCGCATGCCCGACTTTCACGCGCACGCGGTGACGGTACCTGCGCCGGGCGCCGTAACGGCTCAGGACACGATGGTTTTGGGTCAATTCCTGCGGGATGTCATCCAACTCAATCAGGCACATCGCAATTTCCGCCTCTTCGGTCCCGACGAGACGTTATCCAATCTCCTGGGTGCCGTCTTTGAAGTGACCGACCGACAATGGGATGCGCGGGAAGTGCAGAACGATGAATTCTTGGCACCCACGGGGCGGGTCTTGGACGCCATGTTGAGTGAGCACCAATGCGAAGGTTGGCTCGAAGGGTATTTGCTGACTGGGCGCCATGGCCTATTCAATAGTTACGAAGCCTTTATTCGCATCGTCGATTCGATGTTCAGCCAACACGCCAAGTGGCTCAAGGTCACCTCGGAACTCCCGTGGCGCCGCAAGATAGCCTCCCTCAATTACTTGCTCACCTCTCACGTTTGGCAACAAGATCACAACGGCTTCACGCATCAAGACCCGGGGTTTCTCGATCATGTCATCAACAAGAAGGCCGACATTGTTCGGGTGTATCTGCCGCCGGATGCCAACTGCCTGTTGTCGGTCTTCGATCATTGCCTGCGCAGTCGACACTACGTCAACGTAGTGGTGGCCGGCAAACACGCCCTGCCGCAGTGGCTGACCATGGACGCCGCAGTCGTGCACTGCACCGAGGGTATCGGTATATGGCAGTGGGCGAGTAACGATCAGGGTGCGGAGCCGGATGTCGTCCTAGCCTGCTGCGGTGATACGCCGACCCTGGAGGTGTTGGCGGCGGTATCGATGCTGCGTGAGCATTTGCCTGCCCTTAAGATTCGCGTCGTCAACGTGGTCGACCTCATGAAGTTGCAATCGAAGAGCGAGCACCCGCACGGGCTTTCCGATACGGACTACGATTCACTGTTCACCACCAATAAACACATCATTTTCGGTTTCCATGGTTATCCGCAGCTCGTTCACCGGCTGACCTATCGTCGTGCGAATCGCAATTTGCATGTGCGTGGCTATAAGGAAGAGGGCACGATCACCACCCCGTTTGATATGCGGGTCCAAAATGACATTGATCGATTTCACTTGGTGCAGGACGTACTCGATCGGTTACCGCAGATTCGCGCAGAGGGCGCGTACTTAAAGCAATTCGTCCAAGACAAGCTCATCGAGCACAAGCTGTACATCGATCAGCACGGCGAAGACATGCCGGAAATTCGCCATTGGCGGTGGCCCGGCAACGTCAAAAACACAAAAAAGATCAAGCCGCGAGCGGAGTTGGAGATCGCGCATGACGGATGACGCAAAACCGCCGAATCGCGGCAGCGTGACGGCCGTGCGCGGTAGTGTCGTCGATGTTCATTTCGAGGGCCGCTTACCCTTGATTTCCTCGGTGCTGCATACCGGGTCCAGTGGGGAGATCGTCATCGAGGTGATGACGCAGGTTGATGCCAAACACGTGCGCGGCATCGCACTGACTCCGACTCAAGGTGTATGCCGAGGAATGCCGGTCGAGGATACCGGGCTGCCGCTGCGAGCGCCGGTAGGCAAGAACATCATTTCGCGCATGTTCGACGTGTTTGGTCACGCCATCGACCGCCAGCCGGAGCCTCAGGATGTGGAGTGGCGCAGCATCCATCGAGCACCCCCGCCGTTATCGGAACGCTCCACGCGCTCAGAAGTCTTCGAGACCGGCATCAAAGCAATCGATGTATTGGTGCCGCTCGAGCGCGGCGGCAAGGCAGGCTTGTTTGGTGGCGCCGGCGTGGGCAAGACCGTGCTCCTCACCGAAATGATCCACAACATGATCGGCCATCGGCAAGGCGTCAGCATTTTCTGCGGCATCGGCGAGCGCTGTCGTGAAGGGGAAGAGCTGTACCGCGACATGAAGGCCGCCGGCGTGCTCAAAGACATGGTCATGGTCTTTGGGCAAATGAACGAGCCTCCCGGCAGCCGCTTTCGCGTCGGCCAGACGGCATTGACGATGGCCGAGTACTTTCGAGACGATGAGCACCGGGACGTACTTTTGTTGATCGACAATATATTCCGGTTCATCCAGGCCGGCATGGAAGTGTCGGGAATGATGGGGCAAATGCCCTCTCAGTTGGGTTATCAACCGACCATGAGTACGGAACTATCCGCCCTGGAGGAGCGCATCGCCAACACCGGTGCCGGTGCGATCACCTCCATTCAAGCGGTTTACGTGCCGGCGGATGATTTGACCGATCCGGCGGCCGTACACGTGTTTTCGCATCTATCAGCCTCCATCGTGTTATCGCGCAAACGGGCAAGCGAAGGGCTGTATCCCGCGATCGATCTACTGCAATCCAGTTCCAAGATGGCCACACCCGGCATTGTCGGCAACCGGCACTACGCGGTGGCGCAGCAGATTCGCCGCACCCTGGCTCAGTACGAGGAACTCAAGGACGTGATCGCGATGCTGGGTCTCGAACAGCTCTCGCCGGAGGACCGTAAGGACGTCGCCCGCGCGCGACGTCTGGAGCGGTTTCTGACGCAACCCTTCTTTGCGACCGAGCAATTTACGGGCATCAAAGGCAAGTTGGTGAGCCTGGGCGACTCGCTCGATGGCTGCGAGCGAATTCTTGCCGATGAATTCAAGGATTATCCGGAAAGCGCCCTGTATATGATCGGCGCAATCGGCGAGGCGCGCCAACCGAACGCGACACCGGAGCGCCCGGGCGTGACAGCCCATGAATCTTAAGGTTCTTCTCCCATTTCGGATCTTCCTCGACCTGAAACAAGTTTCTCGCATCGTCGCCGAGACTCGGGAAGGATCGTTTGGACTACTCCCTCACCGGCTCGATTGCGTCGCGGCGCTGGTGCCGGGCATTCTGGCGTATACCCTGGGCGGTGACATCGACTATCTCGCGGTGGATCAAGGAGTGCTGGTCAAAAGTGGCGCAGACGTTATGGTGTCAGTGCGGCAAGCCATCCAAGGCAGAAGCTTGAGCGAGCTGCACGAGACCGTAAGGCGTGAGTATTTATCGCTCGATCGTCAGGAACGCGACGTTCGCGCCGCCGTTGCCAGGATGGAAAGCGCCCTCCTCGGTCGATTTGCGGAATTCCAAGATGGACGATAGCGAGCCAAAGTTCAGCCGACAAATCGAGATCAAAGCGGCTCGAAAGCTGAAGGCTCAGCGTGCGGGCACCCAACGCCCGTGGTTCGGTCTTGGCATGTTCGGCGTGATCGGCTGGTCAGTGACGGTGCCGACATTGCTCGGCGCGATGCTCGGGCTCTGGCTGGATCGGCATCATCCGGGTGCTCATTCTTGGACTCTCGCCTTCTTGGTCGCGGGGCTCATTTTGGGGTGTGCCAACGCGTGGCATTGGGTTTCCGATCAAAACGCGGCCATTCACCAGGAGCCCCCCGATGACCCCTAGGGCAATCGAGATGATGGGTGTGGCGTTTATCGGCGGGCTGCCGCTCGGAGTGTTTTATTTCGGCGGTCTTTGGTGGACGATTTGCCGCGCTGTCGCGTCAAATTCTCCCGCGGTGTGGTTCCTGGGGAGTCTACTGCTCCGAACCATCGTGGTGATGGCGGCCCTTTACTGGGTTTCGCAGGGAGACTGGCGCCGCATACTGTCCTGTCTGCTCGGATTCCTGATGGCACGCTCTGCCATTCAGCGCCTCAGATCAAGGCCAAAAGGGACGGTAACGCCGCTGATAGGAAAGGCGGCATCGTGAAATTGAGCTCAGACCAACAAGTATTGTGGCATCACGGCTTCTTCGATCTCAACGGAACCATCGTGACCACATGGGTCATGATGATCGTCATGGCGATCGGCGCCAAGTTCATTACCCGCACGCTGGCAACCGGGGGCCCCATTTCACGATGGCAAGGCGCGGTTGAGATCATCGTGACCACGATCGAAGCGCAAATCAAAGAGGTAGGCTTGAGCCACGCCAGAAAGTACTTATCATTCTTGGGCACTCTGTTCCTGTTCATTGCGATGTCGAGCTTGTGTACGATGATTCCAGGCTTCGAACCCCCGACGGGCTCTCTGTCGACGACGGCGGCGCTCGCCGCGTGCGTGTTTTTCGCCGTGCCGTTCTTCGGGATCGCGGAACAGGGCGTGCGGGGATACCTAAAAACCTACACCGAACCCACCATCCTCATGCTGCCGTTCAACATCATCAGTGAACTCTCGCGCACTCTGGCCCTCGCGGTGCGCCTTTTCGGCAATATGATGAGCGGCGTGATGATCATCGGCATCTTGCTCACGATCACGCCCTTATTATTCCCGCTCGTGATGCTGGCGCTCGGCCTTCTCACCGGAATGGTCCAAGCCTACATTTTCAGCATTCTGGCCGCGGTTTACATCGCGGCCGCCACCCGTAGCAGCACAAGA
Organism: uncultured Gammaproteobacteria bacterium; assembly: GCA_963799885.1. Taxonomy (GTDB): domain Bacteria; phylum Pseudomonadota; class Gammaproteobacteria; order Steroidobacterales; family Steroidobacteraceae; genus Bog-1198. The sequence goes on from CAWCYX010000019.1 coordinate 170,715, forward strand.
GAAATTTCACATGGATAGCAGTACCTGGATTGCGATCGCGTCGATTGTCACCGCCGGCTTTACCATCGGAGTGGGCTGCGTGGGTCCTGCCTTAGGGGAAGGACGGGCCGTTGCGGTGGCGCTAAGTTCGCTGGCCCAGCAGCCGGATGCCTCGGCCACGATCACTCGAACCTTATTTGTGGGCCTGGCGATGATCGAGTCACTGTCCATCTACTGCTTTGTCGTATCCATGATTCTTGTTTTTGCCAATCCCTTCTGGACGCATGTCATCGCTCAAGTGCCGGGAAAATGAGCCATGCTGATTGATTGGTTCACGGTGGGTGCGCAGGCGGTGAACTTCATCATCTTGGTGTGGTTGCTCAAGCGCTTTCTTTACAAGCCGATTCTGAACGCCGTCGATGCCCGCGAAAAACGCATTGCGACCGAATTGGCTGAGGCCGGTGCTCGAGAGGCCCAAGCGCGAAAGTCGCACGATGAATTTGACGAGAAAAATAAGCAATTCGACCAAGAGCACGACGCATTGATGGCGAAGGCCGCGCTCGAGATCAAAGCAGAGCACGCACGGCTATTGGATGACGCCCGCAAGGAGGCGAGCGACCTGCTCTCCGTGCAGCGCGCCGCTGCGGGCAGCGCCGCCGCAGCGCTCATGGATCCAATGATGCGGTTGGCAGCCGCCGAAGTCTTCGATGTGGCGCGCCGGGCGCTTAGCGATCTCGCATCCATGACACTGGAGGAGCGGTTTGTGGAGATATTCACGCGTCGCCTGCGGGAGATGAAACCAGAATCGAAACAGTTGCTCGATGTTGCACTAAGAGCGCCGCACGCTGCACCGGTCGTGCGCAGCCGTTTCTCCTTGGCGACGCAAGAAAAAGCGACCATACAAAATGCGCTCAACGAAACGTTTGCCGCGGATATCCGCTTAGCGTTCGAGACCGCGCCGGGCACTATTTGCGGCATTGAATTGACAGTGGGTGGTCAAAAGCTCTCTTGGAGCATCGCGGGATACCTGGGGGCGCTCGAAGAGAAGGCGCAGGCCCTCATCAACACCCAAATCAAGCCATCAGGCGGTGGCTTTAAGCTCAACATTGCGGCCACAACAATATCGGTGCCGTCCATCGTTGCGCCCAGACCCGCGCCGGCTCTGGAAGGCCCCGATGCCGATGTCCACGCCTTGGCATCTTGACCATGGCGCCCAGCCCCGCGCACCTCGCGCTTGAACGCACATTTGCGGCGCTCCGGGAAGCTCGAAAGACATTCGTACTGGAACTTGTACCGCATGAGGTGGGGCTGGTCACCCGGGTGTCCACCGGGATCGCGACCGTTTCGGGGCTTCCGGAGGTTGGATTCGAGGAATTGGTGCGATTTCCCGGCGGCACGTACGGCATCGCCTTCAACATCGATCAAACCGAAGTCAGCGTCATCCTTCTGGGGGACTGTCAAACCATTCAAGTCGGAGATCAGGTCGCTCGCACCGGTCGTGTGATGGATGTGACTGTCGGCGAGGGCCTGCTCGGACGAGTGATCGATCCGCTCGGAAAGCCGCTTGATGGTCAGGGCGTTCTCATTGGGACGGAACGACGCCCTGTCGAGCGCTCGGCCCCATCCATCATGGATCGGGCTGCCGTGGTTGTCCCGTTACAGACGGGCCTCAAAGTCGTCGATGCGTTGATCCCGATAGGCCGCGGGCAGCGCGAATTGATTCTCGGCGATCGGCAAACAGGCAAAACAGCCATTGCCATTGACGCAATCTTGAACCAACGCGGCAAGAACGTGCTCTGTGTGTACTGCGCCATCGGTCAAAGAGCATCCGCGGTCGCTAAGGTCGTGGCCCAATTGCGCGAGAACGGCGCCATGGATTACTGCATTGTTGTAGTGGCCGAAGGCAACGAAGCGCCCGGTCTTAGTTATATCGCGCCCTACGCTGCCACGAGCATTGCGGAGTTCTTCATGGAAGCAGGGCGCGACGTGCTGATTGTCTACGATGACCTCACCCATCACGCGCGAAGCTACCGTGAACTCTCGCTGTTGCTGCGTCGGCCACCGGGACGGGAGGCGTTTCCGGGTGACATCTTTTACATTCATTCTCGCCTGCTGGAACGGGCGACGCATTTGTCCGCGGATCGCGGCGGCGGCTCGCTGACCGCCCTCCCCATCATAGAGACCGAGGCACAGGATCTCTCAGCGTACATCCCCACGAATCTGATCTCGATCACGGACGGTCAAATCTATTTATCGCCTACTCTATTCGAACTGGGCGTACTGCCGCCAGTCGATGTCGGTCAATCTGTGTCTCGCGTTGGGGGCGCGGCGCAACGCGCGGCGTACCGTGCCGTTGCCGGCGACCTCAAGCTTTCCTACTCCCAGTTCGAGGAACTGGAATCTTTCTCGCGATTTGGCACACGGCTGGATGAATCAACACGAAATATCATCGAGCATGGACGACACATCCGCGAATGCCTCAAACAACCGCAGTCCCGGCCGCTATCGCTGACCGATCAGTTGGCCGTGTTGCTGGCATTGGCGGCCGGCCTATTTGACCCGATACCACTGGACAGAGTATCCGACGCTGAACGCGCGCTTTGTCAGGCGACGACGGGCCTTGCGCCTGAGGTCGTTGACCGGTTGACCTCGGCGTCGCATTTGAGCGACATCGATAAGAAATCCGTCTTGGACATTGCCGCGTCAGCGCTGGCACCATTTCATTCCGTTGCCCCGACAACACCCATCGCGCAGGTCGCATCATGAGTCGCGGCTCAGAGGCCCTCGGTCGAAAGATAAACGGCGCGAAGGATCTGTCCGCGGTGGTCCGCTCGATGAAGGCGCTCGCCGCGTCGAGCATCGCGCAATACGAACGGGCGGTCGAATCCCTGCAGGACTACGCCCGCACCGCAGAGCTGGGCCTGTCCGCGTGCCTTCGTGAGATGGATTCGACGGCTCACGCTCCAGTCAAATCGAGCGCCCTCACCCGGGGTGCGATCGTCTTTGGCTCGGACCAGGGTCTCGTTGGGCGCTTTAACGAAGTGCTCATGGAGTTCGCCGCCCGTACACTCCGCGCATTGCCGGGCGACACTCGCTGTGTCTGGGTCGCGGGAGATCGCATGCGTGAACTTGTGGTGGAAGCGGGATTGCCCTCACCGACTCATCTATCGGTTCCCCATTCGATCGACGGCATCCCGCCGCTCGTGAATCAGATCCTGATCGGCATAGAGACTGCCCGAGAGAAGGGTCATGTCAATGAAATTTACGTGTATCATAATCAACCGCTCGCATCCGCAAGTTACCGACCCGTCAGCAAGCGTCTGTTGCCGCTGGATGCGATCTGGCAACGCGAGTTGACGGCGCTTCCCTGGGCCACTCGGACGGTACCGGAAGTCATTGGTGGAACCGGCCCCGCACTGCAGGCGTTCATCCGCGAATATCTCTTTATCCTGTTGTATCAGGCTTGTGCACAATCGCTGGCGAGCGAAAATGCCAGTCGTTTGGCGGCGATGCAGCGCGCCGAGGAGAATATCACTGACGTTCTGCGGGGACTCACGCGCAAATTCCATCGGCTCAGGCAGGAGTCCATCGATGAGGATCTGTTCGAAGTCGTCTCCGGTTATGAGGCGTTATCGAAACGCGGTCCACTTCAGTGAGTAAATTCTCGAGCACCTCCCTCAATTGAGGTCGCTCGTCTGCGCGTCAGCAGACCGAGGTTTCCATTGATCTATAGCCCTCCAGGCCATAGTGCCGGTAGGTAGACTCTCCCTGCTCGTTATCAAACGGCGCATGCACGTCGTAGGGCGGGGATTCCTTCACACTTTGTCGTTTCAAGTCGACGACCACGTGCGAGTCTTTCCAGTGAACATCGTCTATCGATTCCGGCGCGATGAGGACTTGATGACCGTCCCACCAAGCGCTTGTATCGACGATCATGAAGCGGATAGCCCACGATTTCTCGTCAACCAGAAGGCCGAGAACTCGGCCGATATCCCCGTCTGCGGCGTCAAGGCGACACGCCATCACGTCACCCGTGCTCCGTAGATGAGGATCGTCGTCGATTGGTCTGCCGGATGCGCGATTTGATTCACTGACCGCGGTCGTCCGTAGTCTTTGATATTCTGCATCCGACTCGTGATAGCCCAATCCGGTGTAATAGTGTAGGCAGTTCAACGCCTGTTGCCGGGAGACCGGTTTCTGCGTGTTGCGCACGCCGGGGGTGCCCCAGGCAGTGTTGCGTGCCAATTCCCGCTCCGACCAGCTGTGGACTTTGCCTGTCAACGTAACGTCGGTACCGTGGACGCTGACCGAGATCTCGTGTGCATCCTGCAGTGCCCGCCGCTTCAGAGCGGCCTCAATGTCCGTTTTGATGACCGGCGCCGACACTTTGGTCTTGATGGTTATTTGGTCGCTAACGCCGCTGACACCCATCAAATATCGGATGGCGGCAGCCGCTGCCTGGCGTTGATACTGCCATTCGACTTCACCGGTCAAGGTCACCCAGCCTTTCTCGACTTTTATCTTCACCGCATCTTTTAGCAGGTATGTGGTCCATTGCAGTACATTCTCAGCCGATCGCGCGATGTCCGCATCGGTACGATTGTTCGATCCTTCAAGTTTGACATCCATCTCCACAGCGAGCGCTTTGACCCCGGGAACACGTTGCGTCGCACGCCCTGCGTCCCATTTCTCTGCGTAGGTGTTGACATGGCCAGCCAGGGTGACGATGCCGTCTCTAACCTCAACGCCGATCTGGGCAGCATTGATCGACGGTTCCCACTTCAATTCCGCGAGAACGTCCAGCTGCAATTGTGTATCTGATTTTTGCACTCTTAATCTCCACATATGTTCATCGGAGGGCGAGTCTGCGCGGCGAATCGGATCTGGTCTGTAGGTAATTACGCTTAGTGCGCACAATGATTGCAACCAGCGACCCACTGCCGGGGGCTAAAAGTGCTCTCGACAACACTCAGTGCGTTACAGTGAAATTGCAAGACGCCTCCCAAAGACTAAGGGCGGTGAATCAAGCGCTTCAGGTTGCAATCAGAAATCGAACCATGGTCGATCATCAATTCGCGGCAGCAGTCGAACAGGAGGAGGGTTCTCGCCATGCCGCCTTGCACGACCATTTGACCGGTCTGCCGAATCGCATGCTTTTCAAGGATCGGCTGGAACATGGAATTGCTCACGCGAAATGGCAGGGCTGGATTCTTGCAGTTATGTTTGTGGATTTGGACAATTTCAAGGGCATCAACGATACGTATGGGCATCAGGCGGGCGACGCCGTCCTGCAGACTGTTGCAACGCGGCTCGCGCACAATACGCGCAGCGATGACACGGTCAGCCGCTATGGCGGTGACGAGTTTTTGTGCGTTCTGACTCCGCTCCATGAACCTGACGACATTGCGATTATTGCCGCGAAAATCCTTAAAGCGATTCAAGCGCCCTGCGACGTGCGCGTAGGCGATATGATCGTCAATCCAACCATTGAAGCCAGTATTGGAATCTCGGTGTTCCCGAAAGACGGCGCCAGTGCGGCTGCGTTGATCGCGCATGCGGACGACGCCATGTACCGGGCCAAAGAGAACAAATCCAGGGTTAGCGCCGCAAGCGCTGCGCTTTCTGTATGTGCGGTAACGTACAGACGGCCGATCGCGGAGGACACTAGCATTCGGGCATGCTCCACCAATTTTTGACGGCGAATCGTCAACAAATAATCAACCTTTGCAGGGATAAAGTCGCCAAAAGATTCGAGCTGAGACCGAAGGAGTGAAGAATCACGGCGTGCCGCTATTCCTGGAACAGCTTGTCGAAACTCTTCGAGAGGAACAAACCACACACATTCGGAGTGCCGATTCAGAGCCGACGCCGGCCTACGAAGATCGGTCGCGCGGCGGCCATACACGGCGCTGAAATGCTGCGTCGCGGTTTCAGCGTCGACCAAGTGGTGCACGACTATGGTGATGTGTGCCAATGCGTGACGGCGCTGGCGGTCGAACAGAACGAAGGCATCTCCACCGACGAGTTTCGCACGCTAAATCGTTGTCTCGACAACGCGATCGCGGACGCCGTCGCGTCGTTTGGGGAAGCCCGCCAGACATCGGTCGACCGCCAAGCAGAAACCTGGCAACAACGCCTGGATGCTTATGGCATGGAACACCGACGGCTAGTCGATATCGCCACGCGGTCATTCACTGCAATCAAGACTGGCAACATCGGAACAAGCGGAGCAACCGGCACATTGCTCGATCACGCCTTAGAGGAACTACGCGGCCTGGCGGACCGGACTCTGCCGGGGATTCTTCGCCCTTAAGCTCCGCTGCAGCGCGGCGCGAGCGCTTGTTCATGTAAGGCCTGCCGGCCGGCGGGTTCTTGATCCCGTTGTAAATGCAAATACCCCGTCGTAGATTCGTCGCAGTTAAATCAATCGAAATACCCGTACCCGCTTACGGGTACGGGCGCCTCGAGCCGTGGTTGGGTCAATCCGGCTTGACGCGCGTCCCGGTCAGGACTCCGGTTCCCGACGCCACCTCCACGCTCTCATCGAACGGATCGGCCTCACTCACCGAATAGACGGCGGCCTTGTACTTTCCCGAGTAGTTGTTGCCCGACTCATCGACCTTGACGACCGCATGGATATGGACTCGTAGGCCAAACGGGGCCCCCGGGGCCGGCCGGCCCATGGCGATATGGTTTAGCGAATAGGTGGAGGGCCCCAGCTTGCGCCAGACGCCCTGACAGACGTCTCCGGTCTCGGGATTCTGGCCGGCGGAATATATCAGTTCCGTACCGTCGGAATGCCAGGCCTGCGTACCGTAATCCGGGCCAAAGCCTACGAATTTAAATTGCCACAGGCCCACGATGGAGTCGTGCTCGTCTGCGGCGTCGCTTACCCGGATGAACGATGCCCCCTCTGCCCTTCCCGGGCGGTAGACCGCCGGCGTCATGTGCATGGCGCCGGCATGCTGGTTTGGCGCGACCGGGTTCGCTGTGCTGCTCATGCAGGAGGCGCCCGCCTGTCCGGCGACCGCCAATCCCAGCAAGCTCAGTGCGGCGGTCAGTGCCATGGTTTTCCCGCCGCTTCGTGAATAGATACGAATCATGATGTCTCTCCTTGGTTTCATTGGACTGAATCGCACTCAAACAAACTGCACTAGTCATCTTTCGGCGTGGCAACGAAACCGTGCGCGTCTCCGGATCCGTCGACGAAAGTCCCGCTCACAACGCCTTCCGTAGAAATACCCTGCGGCAGCGTTCCGAATGCGCCGGGGATCTGCAGTTGATTGCGGGCGGGAATCGCGAGCGCAACGAAGCCGGTCGCGGGCGGTTTCAAGCTACGGAGCTGTTTGACGTTGATGACGAAGCCAGTCACTTGGGGAAAGGGAAGAGCGCCAAAATAGCCGACAATTTTCCCCTCATCCGATATGCCCCGCGCATAGGTGTCCTCGCCGTTGACCCGAAAATAAGTCACTGACCCGTTGGCGGTCCGTAAATACCCGTACTGTCCAGCCGGCGCGCCCGCGCCGCTTGACCCTGCGTCGAGGTAGACCGTGCCCACGACATGCCCATCCGTGGTGATGCCCATGGTTTCGGTGTAGGCGCTGGGCAGCACTTCCGTGTACTTGCCAGCCTCCGGGTCATAGATGAATCCCGCAGAACCGGGACCGTTGAAGAACGCCGTGCCGGCGATCACGCCGCGACTGTTGATGCCGCGGGCCTCCGTGTAGGCGGCCCACGGAACAGAGAATTCCCGGTATTCGCCGTTCTTCGTGACCACAAAGCCGTTTTCGATCGAGTCGTCAGGGGGATATACATAGCCCACGTCCGTGTCCGAATCGTTGATTCCAAAGGCCGCAGCGCTCCAGCCCGCCGGTGGCGCTGCCGCGGGCAACGTGATCCGTCCTGAGCGGGCGTTATAGACAAAGGGAAATTCCTGATTGAAAAGGGCATCGCAGATGACATCAAGGCGCGCATTAATCGACAGGCACGCGCTGGTCGACCCCGGATAATCGACGATTGTGTAGCGGTATTCGCTCATAGTCGTCGCGCCTTGCCCTACGGAGGGCACGGGAACCAGGCCCCCCGCGACCACGGCAAGCGCCAATGTCATCAATGTGTCGACGATTTTCATGGCTCATCCCCGTTTGAAATGTTTGGTTCATGGATAACGAGTCCTTGGACCGCGAAATGGACACCTCTAAATCGCTATCGTCGGACTGAATAAATAAAGGTGGCCGCTTTGGGTGCGACGGACTCATATACAACATGGGGAACAATTTCATGCGTCGCCATGTCGGCGGCTGAGCCGAAACCATCCTTCGTCGAGCGGCTGTTTGCCGAGCATCGGGCGGCGCTGCAGACGTTCTTCCAGCGGCGCATCCGCGCGCAAATCCGATGCACGCGGATCTGGCGCAGGAGGTGTACGTACGGATGCTGCGGATCAGCGATCAGGCGGCGATCCGCAATCCCGTCCACTATCTCTACACGGTGGCCAACAATCTGGTAAAGGAGCATGCGGTGCTCGACCGTCGACAGGCGAGCGGCATCGACATCGACGAGGCGCCGGCCCACGAGCAGCTCGAGACGCTGCCGGCATTCGACGGCGATCTCGATGCGACGCAGCGGGTCGCGCGGCTCGGCGTCGTGCTTCAGCAGTTGCGTCCGAAGTGCCGCGCCGCGGTGGAGCTGCGCTTCACGCATGGGACTTTCCTACCGGGAGATCGCGATGCATCTGGGGTATCCCCGCAGATGGCGAAGAAGTACGTGGCGCAGGCGCTTGGGTCATTGTCGACGCCGCATGGCGCGCGCTGGGTTGAATCTATGAACTCCAACGAAGAGAAGATCCGCGCCGCGATCGCCGAACAGGCCGGCGAATGGTTCGTGGCGAACGATGAGGGGCCGCTGGATGCGCGGGATTCCGCGGCCCTTGCGGCGTGGCTCAAGACCTCGCCGGTCCACATCGAGGAGTTTCTCGGCGTGTCGGTGATCGCGCGCGATCTGCAGCGAGGCTCGCACCGATCCTGAATATTCCCTCGAGGCGATTCTCGCGCGCGCACGGGCCGAAGACGAGCCTCCCGTCCATCCGTTTCGGCGGCGCCCGAGCGAAGCGGTTCGGGTCGGTGGCTCGCGCCGCTGGCTCACCGCGACGGTGGCGATGGCGGCATGTGCCTGTTGAGTACTTGGCTTCTTCTTGACGTGGAACGGCGAGGCCGAATCGGCGCCCCACGGCGTCTGACGTCATTTCGGCGCTGCACTTCGAGACACGGCACGGCGAGCAACTGACTCGCCGCTTGGCGGATGATTCGGTGCTGCACCTGAATACCGACAGCGCGGTCACCATCCGGTACGGCAAACAGCGAACGGGTTGCCGTGCTGACCTCCGGCCAGGCGGATTTCGAGGTCGCCCACGACCCTAATCGCTCATTTCGGGTGATGGCCGGATCGGTCGAAGTCAGTCGACCTTGGCACGACATTCGATGTGCGGCTGGAGCACGATTCGACCGTGGTCACGGTGGTCGAGGGAGACGTGGCGGTCGGGCCGTCGACTCGATGCACGGGAAACTCGGCGGGATCGTTCATGCCGACCGGCGTTCAGCTTGAGCGCCGACCAGCAGATCCGCATGCGCCAGGGCGAGTGGCCGCCGGCCACGCCGTCGTGGTCGACGCCCAGCGCGCCACGGCTTGGCTGCATCGAGAAATCGTGTTCGACCACGAGCCGCTGGAGCAGGTCGCGGCGGAATACAATCGCTACCCCTCAAAACCGATCGAGATCGCCACACCCGCGCTGCAGAAGCTGCAAATCAGCGGGGTATTCGCCACCGACGACCCGGAAGCGTTCATTGCATTCTTGCGCAGCCTCAAGGGCGTGCGGGTCGAGGAGACGGCGACGCGGTTTCGCGTGTCGCGGGACCATCGCTAAGCTTTGTGTATGATGAACCCCGCCACCCCGATCTGAGGGATTAGTCATTGCATGGGGAAACGGAGTCGCGACAGTACGCGGCGAGTGCCGGCTGAGCTCGCGACGGTGGTGTCGGGCATCCTGCGAGCGTTGTCCCTCTGCGCACCGATCGCTGCCCTGGATGTGCCTGCCGCGCTGGCCCAACAGTTCGCACCGGTGACATTGGTGGCCGACATTCCCGCGCAGCCCCTGGGCGACAGCGCTCGCGGTGTTCGCCAAGCAGACCGGTCTGCAGCTCGTCTATGTCTCCGGCGTCGTCGACGTGATCAGAGATCCCATGCGGTGTCCGCGGGACTCGGCGCCAATGAAGCGCTCGCTCGAATGCTTGAGGGCACCGGACTCAAGTTCGAGTACCTGACACCGCGCAGCATCCGCATCCTTGCCGCGGTGGTTGCGCCGCCTGCGGGGAGACTAGCGACGAGAGCTCCCTGCGGGAGACGAGCTGCAAGAGGTGATCGTCACCGCCAACCGCCGCGAGGAGAACCTCCAGAACGTACCGATGACGATTCAGGTGTTGACCGGGGCGACGCTCGCCACGCTCAACGCCACGACCTTTGATGACTTCGTGAAGTACCTGCCCGGCGTTACCGCACACGGAGTGGGCCCCGGTCAGAACAATATCTACGTGCGCGGTTTGGGGACGGCCGCATCGGGAATACAGGGTGCGGGCGCTAGCGGCACTTTTCCGAACGTCGCGGTGTACCTCGATGAGCAATCCGCGCAGCTTCCAAGCCGCAATCTTGACGTCTACGCCGCGGATCTTGACCGCATCGAGGTATCTGGAGGGTCCGCAAGGCACATTGTTCGGTGCGGGCGCGCAAGCGGGCGTCGTGCGTTACATCACCAACAAGCCGAAACTCAATGTGACCGAAGCCACGGTGAACGCCGGGCTATGCAACCACCGCGCACGGGGACCAAAGCAGCAATCTCGATGCCACCATCAACATTCCGCTCATCGCCGATATGCTGGCTGTGCGCGCTGTCATCTACGATGAGAAGCGCGGCGGATACATCAACAACACCCCCGCGACCTTCGCACGGGCTTCCACGGACCTCGGCATTCCGTATGCCGGCTACGCAGTTCTTGCCAATAGCGTCGTCATCAACAACTTCAATCTGGCGGCCAACCATATCAATCCGGTGACCTACCAGGGAATCCGCGTCGAGGCCCTGTACCGGTTCAATGAGGACTGGAGCGCGCTACTCGTACAGTCTTACCAGAATATGGAAGCGGACGGGGTCTTCGCCGAGATGACGGCGACTTCGCTCGGCGAGCCGCAACCCGATTTGAGCGTGCAGCTTTTCAACCCATCCTACGACAAGGACAGGTTCGAAAATACCGCACTCACGATCGACGGCCACGTCGGTGCACTGAAGCTGGTCTATGCGGGCTCCTATCTCGTGCGCAACATCGAGCAGGTTCAGGACTACACCAATTACGCACGCGGCTTGTATACGGACTACTACCAGTGCGTCAATCCAGGCCCGACTCCTGCGGCCGCGCAATGCTTCACGCCGAGTTCGACCTGGCACGATATCGAGCGCAACACTCACCAAAGCCATGAGCTGCGAGTGAGCACGCCAGATAATTGGCGGATTCGCGGCATCGGCGGCCTGTTTTATGAAAAATACCAGATCCAGAGTCAGCTCGACTTTTTCGATCTTACCGCGCTTCCGTACTTTCACTCCGATCGGGCCACCCACCGGCTACTACACCCTGAACGGATCCACGGTGCAGCCGAACGGCAATCCGGTCCAGTTCAATACGCTGGGCGCCGTATTCTTGCCGGCACCTGTCACGTCCAACAACCCGAACGTACGGCCACTCGGCGACGACTTCTTTAACGACATCACCCGCGGTTACACGCAGAAGGCCGCGTACGCCTCAGTCGACTTCGATCTCATTCCGCAAAAGCTGACGCTGACCGCCGGCACGCGCTACTCCCGTATCGATACCTCGGAAGTCGGCTCGAGCGTGGGAAGCTTCTATTGTCAACTTCCCACTGGCACCTAATCCATGTGTAAATCACTCCAACTTCATCAATCTCAATGCAGAAGGACTTAACCGGACCTTCTCCGGCTTCAGGAGCCGCGCGAACCTGAGCTGGAAAGTCACCGAGGATGCGCTGCTGTACTACACGTGGTCGCAGGGCTTCCGCGCGGGCGGATTCAATCGGGAACAGTTTGCGGCAAATTTTAATTCGCCGCTGGCACCGGGCCCCGCCTCCTTTCAAGCGCAAGCCCTCAAGCACGGGGGTTGGATAGCGCCCCTGGACTTCGCGCCCGACAACCTCACCAACAATGAGCTGGGCTGGAAGACGATGTGGATGGACCGTCGCTTCCAATGGAATGGGGCTATCTATCAGGAGGACTGGAACAACGCGCAGATCAATGTGGGCGTTAACGGTGTTATCAGCTACGGCATAACCCTCAACGGTGGTAACTATAGGGTGCGCGGCGTGGAAACCTCTGGCGTGGCCCGAGTCACGACCGGACTCACCCTCGAGGCGGGCGCCTCTTGGAATCGCAGCGAATTGGTCAAGCAAGCCCCATTTCTGTGGCGAGACGGAACGCCGATCGACTTTAGCTCGCTGCCAACCTCGAGCGGGCAAAAACTTTCGAATCCGGGCGGGGCACTCGGCAGCCCGCTCGCCGGCGCGCCACCCTTTCAGGGCAACATCCGCGCGCGCTATGAGTTTCCGTTCAACGGCTATCACACGTTCGCGCAGATCGACGCGGTGCATCAAGTCACACTCGCTCGCCACAACCGATCGGCTTTCGCTCGACCTGCAGGGCAACTCCATTGCTTACGACCTGCCCGCTTTCACCACTTATGATGGGGCGGTCGGTGTCGGAAAGGACGCGTGGGTCGTGCAAGCATACGGAGAGAATCTGACCGACACCCGCGCCCAACTCTATGCGAACTACACCGAGTGGTATAAAGCCGTAACGGTGAGTCGTCCTCGAACCATCGGGTTGCGCTTCAGCTATCAGTTCAGCGGGTTGCGGGAATAGCTGTCGGCATCCTTTGTGTCTCCCCATTTTTGCGAGGCGGCAGGCTGTCCTCGGCTTTGACTTCGAAGCGATCCGGCTCCGTCCAAGCGCTCTCGGCAGGACGGTCGGGGTCGAATCGCACCATGGTCCCTTGCAGATCCCCGCTCTCGAGCCGGAAACGTATGTAGTGAAAGTTCACGGCGGTATCGAGCTTGGAAAGTTCTCCGAACAGTCGAAGCACCGGCACGGGCTTTGCCCCTCCCCCGCCGCTAACCACATAAGTAACATCGTCGCGGCGAAACCTTTCGTAGTTGTGTATGTGGCTGCCCACAACGACGACCCGGGCGTGGAGCGAGTGCGTATGCTTGGACAGATAGCGCTCAATTTCCTTCTCGTCCTTGGCTCTTGGAAAAATAGGGTCCCGAACGGGCGGGTAATGCAACACGACCAAGACGAATTCCAACTGGGAACCCGTATGGGTAATCTGCTGTTCAAACCAACTCCGTTGGTCGCTGCCGGGCTTGAGGGAGGAATCTGAGTCCAACACGAGTACCAGGACCTTCGGCCCGAGAGCAACGGAGTACCAGCGGAAGGAGCGCACGCCGCTCGGGGCGGCCGCACTCCACCAGTTCACAAGACAAGGGCTCAAATCCTTGTCGCAGCCTCGAAACTCATGATTACCGAGCGCGGGGAATATCGGGATCTTGGCCTGCGACCATGCGGCGGTTTCGGTCTTGTAAGTTTCGTAGTCCTCAGGATTGCCACCCTCGTAAACAAGGTCGCCCCCGATAAAAATCGCCGCCGGCTTTTCGCTTGCAATCCTCGCGACCAGGGCACGGCGCGCGACGGCGTTCGCCACGCCATCGCGCTGAGTAAAGCGGGTATCGCCGAAGGCGATGAACGTCAGGGGCGCACTTGGATCTACGCCAGCGGCATCAAGTCGAGGTGGTTCATCGGCTAATGTCCGGATCACGAGCAGTTGCAGAATGGCGAGGACCGCAATCTTGATCGACAGGTTCATGGTCCTGAGATTAGCAGACTCTACGGGCCCTGCCTTTGCCCTATGTTCATCGGAATGCCGAGCCGTTCGGGGCCGAAGGCCACCATCAAGGTAATCACAACGGCCACCGTTCCGACGACGATCGCCATCGCCAGCCCGTAGTCGTTGCCGTGCGCCTCGGCGATCGCCACTTGCAGATTCAAATTGACGGCGGCCAAGAGATTGCCCAGCTGATAGACAAACCCCGGAAAGGTCGCACGAATCTCCGGAGGCGACAGTTCATTCAGATGCACCGGAATCACGCCCCACGCCCCCTGCACGGAAATTTGCATCAGAAAGGCCCCGGCAGCCAGTATCAAGGGCGTCGAACCGAATGCCCAGAACGGCAGCGCCGGCAGCGCGATGACCGCAGCAATCATGATTGCCCGCCGACGCCCTATCTTCTCGGATATCGATCCGAAGAAAAGGCCCCCGCAGATCGCCCCGATGTTGCCGACCGCCGTCATGAGCGAGCCCAAATGTGTATCGAAGTGATGCTGGACCTTCAAAAACAGGCCGGGGTACGCGTCCTGAGAGCCGTGGCTGAAGAAATTAAATGAAGTCATGAGAATGATGCCGTACACCGCAAGTTTCCAGTCGCGCCGCAAGACCTCCAGAATGCCCATGCGTGGGGTGTGTTGCTGCTCCTTCCATGCCGGCGACTCGTCGACTCCGCGCCGCACGAAGAAAACGAGGACGGCTGGAATTACCCCGAGCACGAACATATAGCGCCAGCCCAGCCGATCATATAACAGGTACACCGCCAGCGAGGCGAGGAAGTAGCCCGAGGGATAGCCGGCCTGCAACAAACCCGAGACGAAGCCGCGCGCCGAGGGCGGGATGGTCTCCATCGTCAGAGCGGATCCGATACCCCACTCCCCGCCCATCGCAACACCGAACAAGGCGCGCACGATCAGCAGCGTCGTCATGTTCGGAGCGAATCCCGAAGCCAGCTCCAGAACCGAATAGGCGAGAATGTTCCACACAAGCGTGGGCTTGCGGCCGAAGCGATCACCTAGCCGACCAAAAAGGAAGGCGCCGACCGGTCGCATGCCCAGGGTCAGCAGGACCGCGGTTGAGACAACCTGCATGCTCGAATGCAGTTCCGCAGAGATATCCTTGAACATGAATACCATGAGGAAAAAATCGAATGCATCCAATGTCCAGCCGAGGTACGCGGCAACCACCACGTTACGCTGGCTTCTGGTCCAGCTCATTTAGGTCTCCCCTCCCGCAGTGGCATATGCGCGACGTGCGCCCCAGAACTCTCCCATGAATCGGGAAAACTGACAACGGGGTTTGTCGTAACGAGCTATGGCTTGCGTTCGACGACTTTCTTGGCGAGCTCCGCAAGCGAAGCGAGGTCCATCTCGTCGGCCGGAACCTCGATCACCCCATCAACGGGAATTGCTGGACGCGATACGGGCGCGGATGGCGTTGCAGGCGCCGCTGCTCGCGCTTGAACGGGAGTGCGCGATACAGAGTTGGCCGGATCAGGCGGCTTGCGCGGCACCGCCGGCGGCGGGCGGACCCAGTCGTTCACTTGGTCCATCCAGCGCTGGTAGCGCTCGAAGGTCCACATTCCTTCCTCACCTCCGGACTGCAGCACGCTCGCAAGTTGGCTGAAGTTTCCGGCGCGGATGGTTCCCTTGGCTCCGGAGGTCGGAATCAGGATTTCACAGCGCGGCACGCGCAGGCGAGGAGCGGCGAGAAAATCGAGCCGCTGACAGGACAATGCCACCAGGCAATCGGCGAGTTGCGCGCGCACAGTGGCCTGAATATCGGAAGGAAACGACATGCATACACGGCTCAGCGCTTCCGCGCAGGTTGCCGAATGCATTGTTGCAAGCACGAGGTGGCCGGTCTCCGCCGCATCCAGCGTCAGCCGCATGACTTCCGGAGTGCGCATCTCGCTGATGACCAGAACGTCGGGATTCTCGCGCAATGCATCCATGATGCCCTGCTCGAAGCTCGGTGAATGCGTCGGAATCTCGCGCTGCCTTATGAAGGAGCGGCGATTTGCAAACACATACTCGACTGGACTTTCCAGCACGACGATGTTGCGCGCGCGAGTCGTATTGATTTCCTCGATGAGGGCTGCGAGCGTGGTCGATTTTCCCGAGCCGGTCGGGCCGGAAATGATGATCAAGCCGCTCGGACCCTCGACGAACCGGCGAAAATCGGGATGTAGATTGCACGCCCGCAGATTCCGAGCAGGTCTTGGCCGACCTGCAGCAGCGCGTCGCCCGAGACGGCCGCGCCAATCGGCTGCAGTTCACCGGGAACCCGAACGAGGACCGGAGTCCCAGCTTCCAAATGAAGATCGCTCGCGCCGAGCGCATAGGCCTGTCCGATCCACTCGTCGAAAATCATCGTGTCGCTCGAAAAATCCATGTCCGCGGTGTATTCATCGCCGGGTTGATGTTAGCGCTTGGTGGTGTATTTGTCGCGCTGCATCTTGGCATGCGCGTGCTCGACGGTAAGTACAACGACGGGCAGGTAGAGCGCACTCATTGAGAGGTGCGGCCGCGCGCAACACCGAGTAAGGCGGACAGTTGATGGCAAACATCGTGTGAAACGCCAACGCCGCGCTCATATTGCCTGGTATGCCGGAAATGACCGACAGCATGTTAGGGGATTACCGTCGCACCCTTTTTGGACGCGACGCGGATTGCCCTCTATGTTGGCTACCGAACAGACCCTAGATTGTTTGGGCGTCATAGTTCAGGCGTTGCTGTTACTTAGGATAGCCACAAGAGATCGGAGCAAGGCCTTCCTAAGCACGACCATTAGGTCCTTAAATCAGGGTTGGGGGGATGCACATGAATATCGTTGAGAGCCATCCCCGATCCCGTATGTGGTTCATGGTGGTGACGCTGGGCGCGCTTGCCGCAGGCTGCGGAAGAGACGCCATCCTCGGCTCGCAGGGAATCGCCGCGCTCGTGCCCGAGGTGACGGCGGAGACACCGGCGGCCGGCGCCACCAACGTACTGGTGAGCACGTCCGTCATTACGGCAACGCTGAATGAGGCGGTTTCTCCGCTCACAGGCACGGCAAGCATGACCGTGACGTGCGCAGCTCCGTGCGTCAATCCCACGGGTTCGGTGACTCTGGACGCGACGCACACCATTGCCAGTTTCACCTTGACTCCCGGCACCACGCTCGAGACGCACGTGGATTACACCGGCACGATCACCGGGGCCACGAGTTTGACGAGCGGCGTCGCGATGGCGGCTCCATTCACCTGGCAGTTCACCACCGTGGTGGCACCCTCGGACCTCATTCCGCCCCGGGTGCTGACGACCAATCCCGCGACGACCATCCCCGGTCCGACGCTGAACGTGCCGGGTAACTCTGCCGTCAGCGCGGTCTTCACCAAGGACATGGCGCCGGCAACGATGATCGGGGCCAACTTTACCGTGACCTGCACATTGCCTTGCGTCACCCCTACCGGCAGCGTGAGTTACTCCGCGGCCGCGAGAACCGTGGTGTTTACGCCTGCGTCCAATTTCACGCTCGGCGATACCTACACCGCCAGGATTACCACCGCTGCCACGGATCTGGCGGGCAATGCACTCGCAGGCAATCAACCCCCATTGCCGGGATCGGGCGACTATGTATGGACATTCACGGCGGCGGCTCCCACTGCTCCCGGCAATGTGGCGGTAGGCTCGAACAATCCGACAGCCAACTCGAATACCGCGTGTTCGAGCGGAGGAATCAACGCAACCTTCACGGTGCCGTCCGGTTTGCGGATGGATCCCACTACGTTTACGCCGACGACGTTTGTCGTGACGGGCCCGGCGCCAACCTCCACGCCGGTTACCGCAGCATCGATAAGCCTGGACCCCTCGACCGGTCATATCGCGACCTTCACGCCGCAGAACCCGCTCACCCCCGGCGTAACCTACACGGCGACGATCAAAGGCGGCGCCGCGGGCGTCAAGGACTTGGCTGTCCCGGGCAACACGATGCTCGCTGATTTCACTTGGAGCTTCACGGTGGCGGCCCCCTCGTCGACCTGTGTGGCACCGGTTCCGCTTAGATCGGCCGCCCCATTTGGAACTTTCGGCGGTTCGGCCGGAACCACCAATACGGGAACCAAGACCGTGATCAACGGCGACATCGGCACCACCGGAGTCTCCACTTTGGTCACCGGATTTCACGATATCGGCGTGGGTTGTACCTACACCGAGGTCGTGAATGCGAACATCGGCACCGTCAATGGCCTGATTTACACTTCGCCTCCGCCGCCGACAGTGGCATGTCCCAACGAAGGAACCGCCGTTACCGCGGCGATCGCCCTGCAGGCGCGCGCCGACGCGCTCACCGCCTACAACGCCCTGGTGGCGCTGCCGAGGGGGCCGGACCCCGGGGCAGGCAGTTTGGCCAACCTCGTATTCACTCCCGGCACTTACACCGCCGCGATGGGCAGCTTCAAGATCCAGGGCGGCGACCTGACTCTCGACGCGCAGGGCGATGCCAATGCGGTCTTTGTGTTCCAGATGGCGACGACTCTCACGGTGGGCGGCCCGGGCGCGGCGTTTCCCCAGAGCGTCATTTTGGTCAACGGGGCGCAGCCAAAGAACGTCTTCTGGCAGGTCGGCAGTGCGGCGACGATCAATGCGGGAGGCGGCGGAACCATGGTCGGTACGATCATTTCCCAGGCGGGAGCTGCGTTCTCCACCGCGGGCAATGTCACGATCGTCACCCTGGACGGCAGAGTCATCTCCCTGGGCGCTTCGGTCACGCTGGTCGACACCGTCATCAATGTGCCTGCCCCATAAGGTTCTAATATTCTCGTGGAGCGGAACATGAAAATTGCTCGAGTCTCGTTTGGGCTGTTGGCGGGCTCGGCCGCATTCGCCCTCAGCTTGAGCCCGACCACGTTCGCCGACGAGGACGCCGGGTGGTACGCCGGCGTCAATGCCGGCCAGTCGAGAGCGAAGATTGGCGACGGAAGGATCACCAATGGCTTGCTGGGCGAAGGTTTCACGACCACCTCGATCAGCAATGACGACCATCACTTTGGATTCAAGGCATTCGGCGGGTACGAGTTCAATCGTTACTTCGCCCTCGAAGCCGGTTATTTCGATCTGGGGCGATTCGGCTTTACGGCCGATACGCTGCCGGCGGGCAGCTTACGCGGCGACATCAAGATCAAGGGCGGGAATTTCGATCTGGTGGGCAGTGTGCCCATCGGCGAAAAATTCTCCCTGTTTGCGCGGGCGGGGCTGAACTACGCAGAGGCGAAAGACACCTTCGCCGGCACAGGCGCGGTCGCCGTGCTCAACCGCTCACCCCACAAATGGGATCCCGACTACAAATTTGGATTCGGCGCCGAGTACGATTTCATCCGGTCCTTCGGCGTACGCATCGAGGCGGAGCGCTACAGGATCAACGATGCCGTCGGCAACAAGGGTGACGTCGATCTTTATTCGGCGGGAGTCGTGTTTCGATTCGGCCGCACGGCGCCGCCGCCGCCCCCGGTGGCGCGCGCAGTTGTGCCCGAGCCCGTTGTCGCGCCCGAGCCCCCCCCGCCGCCGCCGCCGCCGCCGCCTCCTCCACCACCAGTGCGTAAGCGGGTGAGTTTCTCGGCGGACTCGTTGTTCGATTTCGGCAAGGAAACGGTGAAGCCGGCGGGCCAGCAAGCTCTCGATCGATTTGCCGCGGAGCTGAAGGGCGCCCAATTCGACGTCATCACCGTCACCGGGTACACCGACCGGATCGGCTCGCACGAGTACAACATGAAGTTATCGATGCGCCGCGCTGAAATGGTGAAGTCCTACTTGGTGGACAGCGCAAGGATCCCTGCCGGTAAAGTGACCGCGCGAGGTGCCGACGGCGATGATCCGGTAACCAAGCCTGATGAGTGTCAAGGTCAGAAGCGAACTCCAAAACTGATCGCCTGCCTGCAGCCGGATCGGCGAGTCGACGTTGAAGTGGTTGGAACCAAGCTTCAGGCCGCGCCCGACAATTGAAGCGTCGGCGCGTGGTGCATCAATCACAGCCTCTCCGCTACTCAACCGGTCAATCGTACCCGATGCAAGAGATCGATGAATCGCGGGTCGTTGCGCAGCGGATCGAGCCGTGGATCAACGTTGAGATACGTCATCCAACCTGACCGCTCCTGGTAGGCCTGAGACAGGTACCCAAGCGCCTGGTCTTTCCATCCCAGCCCCGAACATGGCCGCTGCGCCCAGTAGAAGCGGCCCTTCAAATAAAGATTGTACGATTCCAGGTTTTCATGCCTCTTGGCAAGCATTGCCGCCCGTTCCTTGACCAGCAGCTCCACCTTCAGCTGCTTTACGATCGCCAGCGTGATCTCGTCCTGAATGGCGAAAACATCGGTTATTTGACGGTCAAATCGCTCGGACCAAAACTGATACCCGTTGCCGGCGTCAATAAGTTGGGCAGTGACCCGGAGCCGATCGCCCGCCTTTTGGATACTGCCCTCTAGGATGGTGTCGACGTTGAGCCGCCGTCCGATCTCCCGGACATCCATTTCTTTGCCTCTAAAGGAGAACGCGGACCCGCGGGCCACTACGAAGAAATGCTTGATCTGGGTCAGTGCATTGATGAGCTCCTCCGCCAGCCCCTCACAGAAATAGTCGTTCTCCGCGACCGTGCCGATGTTGACAAAGGGTAGGACGGCAATGGAGGGCGCTCGCTGACCCGGCCGGACCTCGGCGCCCAGGTCGAGATCGGTTCGTCGCTGCTGTGCCTGCTGCGCGAGCTGCAGTAACCGATCGCGGACGGCGGGCTCGTTCTTGAGCTGCAGCACCGGGAGGAAACGAGCTTGTACCGTCGCAAGGTTCGGCAAGCGCAAATTCTGCTCGAGCCGGCTGATCTGCGCATCGCTGTATCCCACGGCAATGGACAGCGACGTTTGGGTCAGTCCCGCGCGCCGTCGGAGATAGCGAAGCAACTCGCCGAAGGTGGTTAGACGGTCGAGGATTTCGGAGGGAATAGATACATCCATTTTTCCCAGTTCCTTCCGGGTCGCCAAACGACCCGAAGTTGCAATATAGCGGGTATTTTTCCCGGTTGGAGAATTCTTGGCAGGAAATGTCAGGTCAAGGGGTATCGCGGCGACTATTTTGTTGTCGCCTCGCGAACCTATTGCCGCGGGGTAGCGCTTCAACGGCTGTTTCGTCGAGTGTCCCAACCAAAGGAGATGGAAATGAAGAAGGAAGCTAAGATTCTATGGGGCGGCGCCTTGGCCGCATCGATCGTCGCCGGACTCGCGATGGCGACTCCCACGATCGGTGCCTGGTACAACATCATTCTGTCGACGGGCACGGTTAACCAAGATATCCATGCCCACGCTCATGTGGCACTACCCGGCAAAGAGGATGGCTTCAGTGCCGAATTGGAAACGGAAGGGGCCGCCAATGTCATCCAGCAGGAAGTTAAGTTTTCGCCCGGCGGCACCACCGGCTGGCATACCCACCCCGGTCTCTTGCTGCTCAGCTTGGCGGCAGATTCCGGCCCGGTGGATTGGTACGATGCCGCGTGCGTAAAGCGGGTTTACAATGCGGGCGACTCCTGGACCGAGGGAACGAAGTTGCACGATGTCGTCAACAGCAGCTCGATTGATGCGCACTTCCTGGTCACATATGTCGTTGCGAAAGGTATCAACAAGCGTACGGATCAAGCCGCGCCGGCATGCGCGGCCGCGCTCGGGTTGCAGTAGCGGAGCGGCACGGGGAATCCGCAGCGGCTGTTCCCCCGCGCAGCAGCTCGCTTAAATCCCGATACATGCCCGGACACGGGAGCGTTCTCGTGTTCGGGCGTGAGCGATACGCGGGGGAAGCCCATCGCGGGAACCTGCGTTTCGTGCGTGTTCGAGCCGGATTTCAGTTGAAACACCCGCGACGGATGTCGAAATCGCATCGTAACGACCGTCGCGGGAAATAGATCTCACAATCAGCGAATTGGAGATCCGCCATGAGCCGTTCTGCTTCAATGTTAGCGCATAGCCGCGCACGGGTCTTGCTACACCGCGGCTTCATCGGCGCAGCCGGGATACTGCTGATAGCCGCGTTCGGCACCGACTACACCTATTACATGACGGCGCTCTGGCAGTGGGCAAACTTCTCAGCCTGGCTCATAACGGCCGGCCTGATCGTCACGCTCGTCGCCGTCATCTTACTGCTGATCGACTTCGCGACGGGGCGAGCAGGCCGGCTAAAGACGGACTCCTTCATCCTGGTTGCCGCGGCCGCCTTGCTGTCTTTAGTCAACGCGTTCGTGCATAGCCGCGACGCATGGACCTCCGTGGTACCGCAAGGGATACTGCTGTCCGCGGTGTCCACCATCCTGCTACTCATCGCCGGCGCGCGAGGATGGTGCCTCGCAATAAGCCGGGCGACCGAGGACCGCCCATGAAAACGACATCTCTTCGCCCGATCGCCGCGCTGATCTCGTTCGTCGCGCTTGCGGCGTGCAGCTCAAAGGGCGGCGCCCCGGCCCGGCAATATGGCCCGGACCCTTATTTGCCCGAACCCCGCGAGTACCTGCTGCCACCCATGAGCGTTCCGAAGGCGATCGGTTGGAAGGCCGACGAGGCGCCCACGGTTTCCGCAGGCCTCAAGGTGGAGGCGCTCGCGACAGGGCTCGAGCACCCGCGGACTCTCTACACTCTGCCCAATGGCGATATCCTGGTCGTCGAGAGCAACAGCCCGGGCACCGAGCCCTATCGGCCCAAGGACTTCATCGCCGGAAAGGTGAAGGCTCGGGCCGGCGCCGCCGAAAAGGGCGGCAATCGCATCACTTTGTTACGCGAGGCCGACAGCAACGGCACGCCCGAACTCAGGACGGTCTTCATAGACCATCTCCACTCGCCCTATGGGATTGTGCTGGTTGGTCACACTCTGTACGTCGCCAATACCGACGCGATCGTCGCCTTCAATTATGTGCCGGGAGTGACGCGGATCACGTCGCCTGGCGTGAAGCTCACCGATCTTCCAGCAGGCCCGCTCGACCATCACTGGACGAAGTCGATGACCGCGAGCGCGGACGGTTCGAAGCTCTACGTCGGCGTGGGGTCAAACAGCAACATCACCGAAAACGGCATGGAAGTCGAAGAGGGCCGTGCCGCCATTTACGAGGTCGACCGGTCGACCGGCGCCAAACGCACCTTCGCTTCCGGCACGCGCAACCCCACCAGCGTTGCCTTCGAGCCGCAGACGGGTCAGTTGTTCGCCGTCGTCAACGAGCGCGACGAGATCGGTCCCGACCTCGTCCCTGATTATTTGACCTCGATCCGGCAGGGCGGCTTCTACGGCTGGCCCTACAGCTATTGGGGAACTCATATTGACGTTCGAGTCCACCCCCAGCGGCCAGACCTGGTCGCTCAAGCGATCAAGCCCGACTATGGTTTGAGTTCCCACGTCGCCCCGCTCAGCCTGCTGTTCAGCGAAGGTCAGCACCTGTCGCCGGCCTTCGCCAACGGCGCCTTCATCAGTGAGCACGGCAGTTGGGACCGCAGCCCATTGAACGGCTATCAAGTAATTTTCGTGTCTTTCGTGAACGGCCAACCAGTCGGCAAGCCGCTGCCGGTCGTCACCGGCTTCCTCGGCAAGGACAACGAGACGGTTCACGGACGACCCGTGGGCCTCGCGCTGGACCGGAGCGGAGCATTGCTCGTCGCAGACGATGCTGGAAACACCGTATGGCGCGTGACTGCAACTCAGTCGGGTAGCTAACGATAGTTTGACGACAACAACGCTCCGAGGACACGGCGGGGCCCTGAGGGCCTCCAGCAGCTTCGTCGCACACGCGATAGGGTTGGCGCTTATGCTAGGCGCGTAATCGACCAGCAACGTGGTCAGTCACCGCTAACCCTGGTTTGGCTTGCCTCTCGGGGGTGACCCTGCCCACTTGAGCCGGTGCGGCATTTGTGATTGGGTGTATTAAGTGGGACGAAACCTACGCCCGCATAGGCGGATACGCGGGCCCACCGCATGCTAGGCTAGTTCAGGCATGCCATCTGAGAATAGGCGGGAATTACGGGATAGCGAGGAGCGCTTCAGGCTCCTCGTCGAGAGCGTCCGGGACTATGCGATCTTCATGCTGAGCCCCAGCGGTCACGTTCTCACGTGGAACGCCGGCGCCGAGCGGTTCAAAGGATACAAAGCCCACGAGATCATCGGGCAACACTTTTCGCGCTTCTATCCCCCCGAAGCGCTGGCAAGCGGACTGCCGGAGCACGAACTCAAGGTAGCGACCGCAACCGGGGTATTCGAAGACGAAGGGTGGCGCGTCAGGAAGGACGGAAGCCTGTTCTGGGCGAACGTTGTCATTACGGCGGTGCGGAATGCCCAGGGCGAGCTCGTAGGGTTCGCCAAGGTTACGCGCGACCTGACGGAGCGACGCGGCCACGAAGAGGAATTGCGCCGAAGCGAAGAGCGCTTTCGGCTTCTGGTCGAAGGCGTCGCCGACTATGCAATTTTTATGCTCGATCCCAACGGCCAGGTGGCCACCTGGAACGCCGGCGCCGCGCGGATCAAAGGCTACACGGCGGACGAGATCATCGGGCGGCACTTTTCGGTCTTTTATCCGGAGGATGCGAGAGAGAGCCGATGGCCCGAACACGAGCTACAGGTGGCAGCAGAAAAGGGTAGCTTTACCGATATCGGATGGCGTCTGCGCAAGGACGGCACCACTTTTTGGGCAAATGTCACTCTCACTGCCCTTCGCGACGACACCGGTCGCCTCATCGGCTATGCCAAACTCACCCGCGACCTGACGGAGGCCAAGCGGATCGAGGCTATCGAGACTGCCGACCAGCAGCGCGAAGAGATGTTGGACGCCGAGCGGAGTGCGCGTATGGCCGCGCAGCGCGCGACCCGACTCAAGGATGAATTCCTGGCGACGCTGTCGCACGAACTGCGCACCCCGTTGAGCTCAATTCTGGGCTGGACGCAGGTGCTGCTCAGAGGAGCGATACCCAAAGGGCCCGAAGAGCAAAAGCGGGCCATCGAAGTCATCGACCGCAATGCACGCGCGCAGGTTCAACTCATCGACGATCTTCTGGACTTGAGCCGAATCATAACGGGCAAGCTTCGGCTCGATCTTCATCAGGTCGCATTTTCCAGTGTCGTAGAGGCTGCCGTGGACTCGGCCAAGCCGGCGGCGGAGGCCAAGGGCATCCGCCTGAAGGCGATGTTAGGGGCGAGCCAAGACGTCGTCAGCGGTGACGGTGCGCGCCTGCAGCAAGTCGTATGGAACCTGCTGACCAACGCGATCAAGTTCACGCCGAAGGGAGGCCAAGTACATGTGCTGCTCCAACGCGTGAATTCGCATCTGGAACTGAACGTCAGCGATACCGGCATGGGGATTCCAGCGAGTTACCTGCCGCACGTTTTTGATCGATTCTCGCAAAAAGATACCTCTACCACGAGGACCTTTGGCGGCCTCGGGTTGGGGCTGGCGATCTGCAAGCAGCTCGTGGAACTGCACGGCGGTGTGATCACAGCCGCAAGTGAGGGCGAAGGCAGGGGCGCCACTTTTTCTGTCCAGCTGCCCCTGTCGATTGTTCACTTGGACGACCGTACCGCGCCGCGCATCCATCCGACCGCGGAGACTCAAACGGGAGAGATGTTGTCCTCGCTTCCGAGGCTCGAAGGCGTGCATGTATTTGCCGTGGATGATGAGCCCGATGCGCGCGAGCTGCTACGAACGGTGCTGGAAGATCAGGGGGCCAAGGTGACAAGTTTCGCATCCGCAGAGGACGTCCTTGCCACCTTGAAGACAACCAAGCCAACGATCCTCGTCTGCGATGTTGGTATGCCAAAGATGGACGGGTATCAGCTGATCCGGAAATTGCGCGCCGATGAATCTCGGAGCGATAGAATTCCCGCATTGGCTCTCACTGCGTTTGCGCGGGCAGAGGATAGAAAGCGTTCCCTTATCGCCGGCTATCAAGCGCACCTGGCGAAACCGTTCGACGTGGGCGAACTCATCCTCGTCGTCGCGGACTTAGTAGGCAGATAGTTAGAAGGACGTACAAATGGCTAATGAGTCGCTCGCGCGGAAAGACGGCCGTCATTCCTGTCAACGCGCTGATTACACTCCCACTCCGGACCGTAGGTATTTTGTTGTGCGTGGTCGCCTTTGGCGCCTCAGTAACCCAGGCCTTGCTCCTGAAATCCATGAGCGTTTCGTCAATGAGCTCATGGCCGCAAGGCGGGCCGTCCGCAATGCTACCGAACCCCAGGAGAGAATCGCAGCACGCGTAAAAGTCGATGCCGCAAAAAAGGCGCTAGGAGAACGAGGGCACGTTTGGTGGGATGATGGCGCCCCAGACTATAACCGGCGTCTCGCAGTCCGCACTCCTTATGCTGCGTGGTTCAATCAAAGTTCGTAATTGACGGACGTTCCTTGAGACCACAGCTTCGGGGCTCCCCGCTACCCCTCGATTCGCGCATGCCCAACGCGGATTACGGGCGCCTCGTCGCAGGGCGCCGCGGACACCCCTCAGACCCGAACGGCCGAGCGGCGCGAACCATATTCATAGGTAACGACACGGGTAAATTCCGCGCCGAGAAGGAATATTTGCGCCGAATAGTAAATCCAAAGCAGCAAGATCACGAGTGAACCTGTCGCCCCATAGGCCGAATTGAACGAACTTTTTCCAAGATATAGTCCGATCAGGAACTTGCCGATTGTGAATAACAGCGCAGTGACGGCTGCCCCGGTCCAGACGTCGCTCCACGCCAATTTCTCCCGCGGAATATATTTGTAAATCATGGCAAACAGAAGTGTTGTCATCACGAAACTCAACGTCAAATCAACGAGAGGCAAAACGAGGGCCCACTGAGTCATGAAGGTGCCAAAGAAGCTTTCTACCGCGGCGAGGGCCGCGCTCGCGAAGAGGGAGACCATGAGCAGAAATCCCACGCCTAGCACCAGCCCCAGGGATAGGACACGCTTTCGAAGGATTTGCCACCAGACGACTGCCTTCTCCGGTGGCGTGTTCCAGATCCTATCGAGCGTGTACTGCAGCTCTCCGAAGACGCTGGTCGCGCCTACCAAGAGAGTGATGATGCCCACAACGGCCGCGAACCCCTTCTGATCGCTGTAGTGCGCACTCAGTAAAAGATCTCGTATCGCCTTCGCACCGGTATCACCCAGCAAAGCGGACAGTTGCTGAAGTACCTGGGTTTCGGCGACGTGCGGACCAAACACATAGCCGGCGAGGGCCACCGCTATGACGAGGATGGGTGCAATCGCAAACATCGTGTAAAACGCCAACGCTGCACCCATGTTCGCGTCATTGTGCTCCACCCAGCCGACGATCGCCCGGTAGGCGACCGCGCCAATCTGGCGGAATGACCATCGCCGGCCAGTCGCCGTCATCCGCGGTGCCGCACTATGGTCGGTTTGGAAAACTTTCATGGATTTCAAGTTCGACACAGTGGTCCTCGTGGTCAGCGGAACAGAATGTCGAGCTGTGTCTTGATGCGGGCCTTCAAGGAAGCGATGCGCTTGCGCCGCTCTTCAATGGAGTATGCGGTTCCCTGCTCCACCAGGGTGAGCTGTGTGAGCTGTTCATTTGTTTCATGGAGTTGCCCAAGCAAATCATGATATTCGATGCGTGAAGCATCGTTGTCGGCAATTGTGCGACCGTTTCTTGCGTTAATCGCTTGCACGCGATCATTCAATTCGCTTAACGAGAGTTGGCGTTCGCTCAATTCCGCGGCGAGGTGGTCCTCTTGCTGTTGGAGCGCCGTTGACTGGTCCTGTTCAGCCTGAAGTGCTGCCTCCTTCTGTTCTACGCGCTTGATGTCGTTCTCCTCCGATCGCTGCAGCTGGTCGAAAACGCACCCGCTCAACAGCAGGCCGGCGCTCAAAAGGGCCGGCGGGTAGCGGCTGCGCTTGAAATTGCGTTTATTGGGATTCATCCGAGCTTCCAACTCGCTGGCGTTGCGCGACCAACTCGCTGGTCTGGCGCTGCGCCGTGTCGAGTAGGGACTGGAGCTGTGCGATTTCAGCATCCAGCGCTGCGGTAGGCGGTGGCTGGTGCGCGCGATATTGCTCCGCCGCACGCAACTCGCCTGAAGCCGTGTCGAGTTGCTTTTGCGCGGAGGACACTTCGATGTCCAGAATTGAACGTAACTGGTCCAAGTCCGAGCCGGTCATCTCTCCTTGGGCGAGCGAATCCACCGCCGCATCAGTCCTGGCGGTCGCCTCCTGTATTCTTACGTTAAGTTCGGCGTTCAAGCCTCGCGTGTCGGCATTCACATCTTGCAGATAGCGGATTTGGGCATCCACTTGGTCCTCCTGTCCCACCAACTGCTCGCGGCGATTGTGAATTTGCGTGGCGTAGCTGTAGCAAGCGGTCGCGTCGGATACCCCGGCGCGCGAGGCCACGATCGCACAGTGCCCATAGTTCCCCCCCTCCGCTCTACAGGACTCGATGGCGGCTTTCACGCTTCCGCCACCGCACTGGACCGCGCTGACGGTGGGCTGCACCGCCCGCTCGGTGGGCCGCAGCTTCTCTTCCAACTGCTGGCTCGAGCACCCAACTATCACCGCGCCGGCGATCCACATCGTGGCGCATAACTTGTTGGCGGGCGGTAAGTGCCTCAGAAGACTCATATGTGACACATTCTAGGGGTAACGAGTCAGCGGATCGCGGCGCGCTGAAGCGTTCTGCGCGAGGAGAATAGGCCTTTGTTACGAGAGGTTTGCTGCCGTAACTCGACAGAATTGTCTTACACGCCCAGGCTTGGGCCGTCATCCTCCGCACCATTGATTCGTCGTCCAACGCAGCCGCATCCAACCGCCTTCAGCCCTGGACGCTTTGAGTCGCCGTAGGTAGGGGGCTACATCACGAGATGGACTTATCCCCTAGTGGGCACCGCCGCCGCATGCAACGCTTGCCGCGCCTTTGAAGGACTGCATGTCGCACAGGCAATCTCTTCGGTTGGGGGAGCCCGACCTGCGCCACTCACCTTTGACAAAATTTGGAGTTCTGGTTATGCCTACAAGAAAGAGCCGGGCTAAAGCACCCGTGCGTGCATCCTCTAAAAACAAGGGGCGAGTCGGGAGCGAAATGGCCGTTGGTAGCACGGTAGGCGGCCCGTCGCATCGGACCGCAAGCTCAATTGATCTTGCCAACCACGCTGCTGAGCAAGAAGCGCTCGCAGAATCTATTCCCTTCAACTCCGCGAAACCTGCCGAGTACGGAGCACCGTCCAATTCCGGCCCTCCCGAGGGACCGCACCAGCCGATGCCCTCCTCTTCTACCGGTGCGGGTACACTGAGCGAGAAAAATGAATCCCCAAAGACGGGTCCCGTGACTTTCGAGGCTCAATCCGTGGATGGGTCGCTTGAGAGCAAGCGGGTCAACTCTGCCGGCCAGGTACTGACCACGAATCAGGGTGTGCCGGTAGCTAGTAATCAAGATTCGTTGAAAGCAGGACTCCGCGGCCCGACGCTTCTCGAGGACTTCATCCTCCGCGAAAAGATCACCCACTTTGATCATGAACGCATCCCGGAGCGGATCGTCCATGCGCGGGGTTCGGCTGCCCATGGCTACTTTGAGGCCTACGAAGCCCTCACCGACCTAACTCGAGCCGCTCCATTCACGGACGCCGGAAAGCGAACGCCGGTGTTTGTACGTTTTTCGACCGTTGCAGGAGAGCGGGGGTCGGCCGATACGGCACGCGATGTGCGAGGATTTGCGGTGAAGTTCTATACGGACGAGGGCAACTGGGATCTGGTCGGCAACAACATCCCGGTCTTTTTCATCCAGGATGCGATGAAATTTCCCGATTTGATCCATGCGGCAAAGCCAGAGCCTCATAATCAAATGCCGCAAGCGGCCACGGCGCATGACACGTTTTGGGACTTTGTCTCCTTGATGCCCGAGTCCACTCACATGCTGATGTGGATCATGTCGGACCGTGCGATCCCCCGCAGCTACCGCATGATGCAGGGCTTTGGCGTTCATACCTTCCGCCTCATCAACTCGCAAGGCAAATCTACGTTCTGCAAATTCCATTGGAAGCCACTTCTAGGAACCCATTCGCTCGTCTGGGATGAGGCGGTCAAGATTAGCGGTGCGGACCCGGATTTCCATCGTCGCGATCTGTGGGAGGCGATCGAATCGGGCCACTATCCGGAATGGGAACTGGGACTTCAAATCTTCTCGGAAGCGGATGCGGAACAATTCAGCTTCGATGTGCTGGATTCGACCAAGTTAATCCCCGAAGAACTCGTTCCTGTGAAACCCATCGGCCGAATGGTGCTCAATCGTAATCCGGATAACTTCTTCGCCGAGACCGAACAGGTTGCCTTTTGCACTGCCCACGTGGTGCCGGGTATTGACTTCAGCAATGATCCGCTGCTGCACGGCCGCATTCACTCGTACGTGGACACGCAGATCACCCGCTTGGGGGGGCCGAATTTTCATGAGATCCCCATTAATGCCTCCCTAGTGGCGGTGCACAACAATCAGCGCGATGGTTTGCACCGCCAGGCGATCCCGCGTGGTCGGGTGGCCTATGAGCCGAATTCACTCGCAGGCGGCTGTCCTTTCCAGGCGGGCGCCGCGGGATTTGCTTCATTTCCTAAGGCGGTCGAACGCAACAATGCGCCCGTGGATAAAGTACGCGGCAGGCCGGAGAAGTTCGCGGAGCACTACGCGCAGGCGAAACTTTTCTTCGAGAGTCAGACCGAGGTTGAGAAAGCCCACATCCGAGGCGCATTTAGATTCGAGTTGAGCAAACTCACGGTGCCGGCTATACGGGTGCGAGTGATCTCATCGCTCCTCAACGTGTCGAAGGAACTTGCGAAGGGCCTCGCCAAGGATCTCGGAATTGAACTTCCGGAATCCATGCCGCGCGCAATGAGAAACGCGCCGAAGACGGAGATCAGTGCATCGCCCGCACTGTCCCTCACAGCGCTCCCAGGCGATGGCGGAATTGCCACCCGCAAAATTGCGATTGTGCTCGCCGATGGGGTCGATGCGGATCCGATCACCGATCTGATCGAGGCCCTCAATGGCGCCGGCGCGGTCACGCGCCTGCTAGGCAGCCGGTTGGGCACCGTACGTAGCGAAGATGGCGAGCCGTTGGAAATCGATGCCACACTCGAAAATTCCCCGGCCGTACTGTTTGATGCGCTAGCACTGCCGGGCGGCAGCGAGGCAGTGGACGCATTGTGCCTTGATGGCCGTACGCTGGAATTCGTCAAGGAGCAATACCGGCATTGCAAGACGATCTTGGCTCTGGGCGATTCGTCGAAGATTTTGAGCAAGGCGGGTATTCCATTAACGCTGCCAGCGGGCGATGCGGACCGGGGTTTGCTGATTGAGGGACAAGACGGTAACGACGCGAGCACACAGTCTTTTATTGAGGCGATCGGCCGCCATCGGCATATGGAGCGGGACCGCGACCCGCCGCTAGTCTGAGATCTCGGTGATGACCATAGTGATAAACGCCACCTGTGGAAACTCGGAGAGGTCGCTTTATTTTGCGTGCGAGAAGGCCTATTTCATCCGCACGCCCCAAGTCCCATGCGGCCTGTGGTCGGCCTGGGCGCCCAACGCCGCCACGGCCGAGCTTGCAGCGTTTTCGCACTGCACCATGCCTGTACCGCGTCAGTATGCCGAATTCGGGCCCTGCCTCAGCCTTACTGCTTCCACACACCGACCTGTTGGGCCGCGCGGGCGCTGCCAACGCGCCCGCCCGCTCGCCTTCAAAACTTAGCCGTAAAAGCGACGAAGAGCTGCCGTCCCAAATAGTCATAGGTGGGATAGGAGTTCGCCGCCCCGGAATTGCCGCTGATATCACCCGATGGAACGATCGGCGGATCTTTGTCCAACAGATTGGTGACCCCGGCGCGCACCTCGAGATTCGATAACGCGTGCCACACGGCGGTAAGGTCCAAGTAGCTATACCCCCGAATTCGCGCATTGTACTTGTCATAATAGGGCGGCGGTGCTGCAGGTTGTTGTGGCGCCTCCTCGTTACCCTGAAGCAAGGGATTCGTGGAGTTGTTGTCAAAGCTCGAGGGACCGATAAAACGCCACTGCATGGAAAGCAGCACATTCCAGGGCGTATCCCAATTGAGGCGCAGATTGTGCCGCCAGTGCGGATTGACCGAACCGTTCTGGATCTCGCAGGTACTGCCGAAAAGTCCTGCGCAATCAAAACTTCCTGCTCCGGGATAGGGTGTCAATGCGTCGTGTAACAAATAGGCGCCGTTGAAGGATGTGCTAAACGCGCCCCACCCGGCCGGGAGCGTATACCGATAATTCATCTGCACATCGACACCTGAGAGATTCATTAGACCCAGATTGTAATCTTTCTGAAGGAAGTAGCCGCCACCCGCCACGGTGGCCCCCGTCAACGATCCCGCCGGTGTACGCACGATTTGCGTGCAATAGAAGGGGTTCGTGCCGTTGAAGCAGCCGTTGAAAATCTGGGCGAACGGATAGGTGCCAATCTCCCTTTCGAGCCGGATGTGGTAATAGTCAAGGCTTGCGCTGAACCCCGGCCATTCAACCGGCGTGATCGTCAATCCGAGCGACCAAGTCTTGGCAACCTCGGGCTGTAGCTGCGAATTGCCCTCGATCACTTCACCGCATTGACCGGACACGCATTGCGTGATGCTGTTGACACCCGTCTTCGGATTGACAGCGAACTGCGCCGGTGTGACGCCGGTACGCCCGCAAGGAATCAACAGATTGGCCGCGGGCGCTCCCGCGCAGGGGTCGGAGCCAAAAGGGGTTTCCTGTCCGTAGGAAGGCAAGAGGAAGAGTTCGATGAGATTCGGTGCACGCACCGCACGATCGAACGAGAAGCGGAGCCGCGCATCTTGGATAGGCGCATATTGAACCTCGAACTTGTAGGTGTTGGTCGTCCCTGTCGTACTGTAATCGGAATATCGATAGCCCGTGTCAGCGGTTAGATCGTAAAGCCCCGGCAACTCATGAGCGATCGGCACTCGTCCTTCCACAAACGCTTCGTTGATATTATAGTGCTCGTTGATGGGAGTGAGCGCGCCGGAAAAGCCGGACAGAGCACCCGACGTCTCGGCCCCATCGGGGCTGAACGCAACGGAATCCATGCGGTGCTCACCGCCAAAGTTCACGGCGACACCATCTTCGGTCCAAGGTGAATGGATTCCGTACCTGCCCAATTCGCCGGTGACATCGATGTGGGCGATCTGCTCGGTGTTGTTGCCATAGGCGGTACCCGGAGTCTCGAGGTAGGCAAGCTGCTTCGCGGTGACGCCGCCGGTCGTGAATATATTCCACGGCACGCACTGACCGCCGCTGATACAAGCCGGTACGCCGGTCGTGGGGTTGGTCGTGACCTGAAGAGCGGCGTCGACCTTGCCATAATCCAAGTAGTTGGCGTTCGACTGAAAAGTCGTCACGTAGTAGTACGAGCCGTAGAGGTCGTACGTCCAGCCGTCGATGACGGCGCCGTTGGTTCCAACCACCAGACGGAAGTTGTTGTGCTCGTAAAAGGCCGTCCGGCCTCCGCCCTCGATGTTACGTCGGCCAATCGACACATCGGCGCTGTTCCCCTTGGAGCCGGGATTGGCGAGATCGCCGGCGATCTGCGCCGGCGTACACAGTATCGACTGCTGCTGGATACTTAGCAGTGGGTTGCTGCAATTAATGAGCTCATTGCCATCGGCTGTTTGGGTATTGCTGGCAATAAACAAGCCCGATGGAGCCACGAGTGCCTGCGATCGGTCATCCATCCAACCGAATTCGATATAGGGATGGATATTGTCGTTGAGATCGAGATGCCCGAGAAATCCAGCTTGGTAGCGCTTGTCCTCTCGCTGCAGGTATTCAAATTCGTTGTAATTAAAGACAGCCGGTGGATTTGAACCCACCTGTGGCCAGGGCAGGAGTTGGTTACCGACTACGGTGTAGCGGGTACCGGCACCGGGAGCGCTTCCGTTTGGCGTAAAGCGATTAGAGTTTGAGCTCCCGGCGCACTCTACTCCAGTGTAAGTCGGCGATGCGAACACGGCGTTGGAGAAGAGTTGGCAGGCTGAGAAGTCGCGGGCTGCGCCCGCAACAGGCTGTTGATCGTGGTAGACGAAGTAGCCGGTGATGTTGCCTTTGTCGTCCGCAAAATTAGTGCCCATGACCATGGAAAGATCATGTTTATAGCCATCGCGAACCGAACCGGTGGGTGCCGGGGTGGCCGTGTAGCCCGTGTTTGGATCATTGTGCCCGACGAGATTCTCAACGTAGCCATCGTGCTGTCCGTGCTGGGAGAGGCCGTACTGACCATCGATTTGCACACCTTGAAAGTTCTTCTTCAGGATGAAATTGACGACGCCCGCGATGGCATCGGACCCGTACGTGGCGGACGCACCGCCTGTCACGACATCCACTCGCTCGATGAGAGGGGCGGGGATCTGGTCGATATCCGGCGCGACCGCCTGATTTGCCGTGCTCGGATCGCCCGCACCAAGACGCCGTCCATTGACCAGCACGAGGGTGCGCTGGGGACCTAAGCCTCGCAAGTCGACAGTTGAAAAGCCCCCCGTCGAGGTGAGAGGGCTTGAGGTGTTACTGAAATCATTTGCGGCCGTGATGATGTTTTGCGGCAGTTGATTGATGACATCGCTGATATCCGTGTGACCCTGAAGCTGAATATCCTGACTCGTGACAACGGCCGTCGGACTGGTTGCCGAAATATTGGCCGGCACCCGAATACGGGATCCGGTCACAACGACTTCTTCGAGTTGTGGCGTGGGCTGAGTCGCCGGCGCAGGCACCGTGGCATCGGCCGCGAACGCACGGGCACCGACTCCCACCAAGAGCAGACCCGCGAACAACGCCCAGCAGAGCGCTTGAATGCGTTTCGTCATAGCGCTCTGTCCGACACAAATGCCGCTTTTCGAGTGTTTTAAACGCAACCCTAAAATCAACCTACTTATTCTCATTGCGGTTCCCCTTAACTATATGTGGCCGCGTGCTTGCAAGCCGCGAAGACTCCCGTTGTGTTATCGCGACAAACAGAGCCAACTGGACGCCGCTCTGATGCGGTGGACGATAGCCGCCCGCCAATGGATGAGAATGAAAATGGTATGAATGCCGCCGGCAGCGTGATGAAGGCGGCTGGCGAATGGACGAAATGAAGTGGTACCGTCTGCGCGGGGGCGTTAATGCGAACGAGCGTCATGCAACATTTCGCGATGAACGGGACTAAATCCGCGACGAAGCGGCCAGACGCAATGACCCGAAGCGCTTGACCGTGACCGCGCGGTACACTGTATTCCGATGACACACTGAGGCGATTTGCATGACCGTCGGACGCTCTGATGACGCTGAACTGCCCGCCACGAATCCCCTATACGTTACGTTGGGGTCGGGAAGGAAGATCTCCAAAACCAGCCTGTTCAACGCGCTTCAGGCGGGTGGGTGGGGAGCCGCATATGCGGTCTGTGCGCTTGCAGCAGAGCAAAACCAAGGACTTTGGCCGGCGGTGTTCGATACCTTGATTTGGGCCTTTTGTGGGTTTCTGGTCACACTCGGTCTTCACGACGTTTACCGACGATTACGTCGACTACATCTCTCACATGTGATGTTCGCGGCAGCTGCGCTGATCTCCAGCGTGCTGTTTGCCCCCCTTTGGTATTTTATGGAGCACCTCTGCTTACGCATGACGTTACCCGCAGCGCTACATGTAGATTCCCTGAGGTCGTTATTTTCGGCTAACGCGGCGATCATGGTGCGCCAACCACTGTTTCTTACCCAATATCTATGGCCCTTCTACTCCATCATTCTGTTTACGTGGGCATCCCTCTATTATGGTATCAACGCGATCCTTGATCTGGAGTCAGAGCGCGCCAATGTTGTCAATGCGCTCAAATTGGCCGACACGGCTCATCTTCGTGCCCTGCAGTCGAATCTGAACCCGCATTTCCTGTTCAACGCGCTGAATGGTATTGCGACTCTGGTCCGGGAACGAGACACCGTGACTGCTACTGCGATGGTCGATGCCCTGAGCACCTTTCTAAGGTCAACGCTGCAGCGTTTGGATACTCCTGAAC
Organism: uncultured Gammaproteobacteria bacterium; assembly: GCA_963799885.1. GTDB lineage: Bacteria > Pseudomonadota > Gammaproteobacteria > Steroidobacterales > Steroidobacteraceae > Bog-1198. The sequence goes on from CAWCYX010000019.1 coordinate 206,729, forward strand.
TTCGCGTTGCGGAGGAGATCGAGCTTATTGAGCAGTACTTGCGCATTCAGCACTACCGGTTTGGTACGCGTCTGCACGCGGTGGTCGAGGCCAAGCAGGAGGCGCTCGGTGCCCTCATCCCGACCCTCATTCTTCAACCACTTGTCGAAAATGCGGTGCGCTACAGCGTGCTGCCCCGCGAGGCCGGCGGCTCCCTATGGGTGTCGGTGCGCAAGGAACTCGCGGTTTTGGTTGTGTCGGTGGAGGACGATGGACCCGGACTCAACGGGGAGACACGTTGAATGCCTTCGGCATGGGCCTACAAAACTCCTCCGACCGGCTGGATGCATTGTATGGTGCCGCCGCAAGCCTGACGATAGGCAGCAGAACGGACGGCACCGGGTGCGCGGTCGTAATCAGCCTCCCCTTTCGGCTAGCGCCTGTCAGGCAACCCTGCGACAGGGCAATCGAGGCAGCACGAGCGTGAAGATTCGCACGGTAATAGCGGATGACGAGGAACTCGCGCGGCGCGGCCTCAAGGCACTTTCGATGCGATGCGGGGATTTGGAAATTATCTGCGAGTGCCGCAACGGGCGAGAAGCTGTGGAAGCGATTCACCGGCATCGGCCGGACTTGCTGTTCCTGGACGTTCAAATGCCGGGAATGACTGGGTTCGATGTCATTAGTGCCATTGCAAATGCCCAACGCCCGCATGTTGTATTTGTTACTGCTTACGACAAATTCGCCCTGCGGGCGTTCGAAGTGCATGCGCTGGATTATCTCCTAAAGCCCGTGAACGAAGAGCGGTTCGATGCTGCATTGGCGCGTGTACGAGAGGCTATGTTGCACGCTACCGACAACGCAATTGTTCAGCGTGTTCGAGAAGTTGCCGCTGAGCTGGAGGTAGCCACTTCACCATCGAAGGTGCCGGCGGCGGATCGTCTCCCGATCAAGATAAACGGGCGCATAGTGGTTATTCGAGTGGCTGACATAGACTGGATCGAGGCGGACCGCGACTACGTATCGGTACATATCGCGGGCAAGACCTGGTTGATGCGCGAAACCATCAGGGCCGTGGAACTTCGACTGGCGCTATCCGGGTTTGTGAGAATTCACCGCTCCACACTCGTGAATGCCGAACGGGTCAAGGAACTTCGGCCAGAGGACAAGGGCGAATATATCGTGGTACTAAACGACGGCACGGAACTTAAACTGACAAGACACTACCGTGCGTCGCTTGAACGACTGGTCGGTGCGAACATCTAAAAGTCTGGAAGCTGTCGCGACGATGGTTGACGGGACGCTCTCTAGATCCGCTTTGTCGTACTTCTAGTCCGCAATGTCGCAACGCGATGCACGACCGTGAATCTCGGTCGTACACTCGCACTCTGCTGTCCGAGTAATCCCAAGGAGAAATACCTCATGAGAACGAAAACGGTGTCGCGCCGGATGGTGCTCGAAGCAGGCGTCTGCGCACTGACGGCATCGGCGGCCATCCCGCCAATGGAGAGTGCGCAAGCAGAGGCAGGCCTCAACCCGAAAAACGAAGACGCTATTCGGAGATATTATGCGGCGTGGGAGAACAAGGACTGGCAGCCGTTCGATGTCCTGCTGACGGACGACTTCACCTTCACAAGCGCAAACAACGACGACCACATCAGTAAGAGCGCTTTCAAAGCGCAGTGCTGGGAGTCGCAGAAGGATTTTATCGAGCGGTTTGACTTGCAGCGGGTATTCGCAAGCGGCAACGAGGCGTTTGTGATGTACGTGGGGCGAACCAAGAACGGTAAAACGTTCCGCAACGTGGAGTATCTCCGGCTGAGAGATCATCGAGTGGAGGCGATCGAGTGCTACTTCGGGGCGCAATCCAGCTTTCCATCTGCAGTGAGCGCCAGTCAGGGCTAACGCCGTGGTGTCCCACCGCTTCCACACAGAATTGACATCTAATTAGGGTGCTCTTTCGCTAGCCATGCCCGGGAACACACGTGAAAGTATTGATAGTCGATGACCATGTTGATACGCGAAATAGCCTGATTCGGCTCTGTGAGCGCCGGGACGATGTGCAGGTGGTCGGCGAGGTGGCCTGTGGCACGGCGGCTATTGATGCCGCGGGGCCCCTCAACCCGGACATTGTGCTCCTGGGCGTAGAGTTGCCGGATATGTCCGGCTTCGAACTCTTGCGGACCGTGGCGGCGGACACACGTCCTTTAGGCATCATGGCTTCGAACTGCGGTGATCACGCAACTAGGGCCTTCGAAGAAGGCGCATTCGATTACCTTGTGATGCCGGTGGCCGCAATGCGATTCGACCGGGCAATGACCCGCGCCCACGATCGACTCGATTACGCGCCATCCGGGTTCGGTCGCACGGGACCGGGTGCACCACGATTTTTGGTAGGTGAACGACTGCGGCGACTGTACCCGCTCGATCCGAAATCAATCGACTACATCGAGGCGGATGGTAACTACGTAACCCTACGCGCTGGCAAGGTAGAATACATCAGCCGCGATTCAATCAAACATCTATCGATGCAGCTTGCAGAGCTTGGCTTTGTCCGCATTGAGCGATCGCTGCTCGTGAACGCTGCCGCGGTGTCATACGCTGAAGTAGCAGGTCATGGCACATTTGCCCTTACCCTAGCCTCCGGTGTGTGCCTGCATTCGAGCGCTGCTTACCGCGATTCGATTTTGCGGATTATCCCTCTGCCGGCCTTGTCAAAGCGCTATCGAGGCACGACCTCGTAAAGGCTTGTGACTTTTGTCTCAAAAAAGGATGGGTTAGTCACGATGGCGACCCGATTCATCCCAAAATAGTTCATTCCGTTTGCGATGCTGCTAGTTTCTAAGGATGAGGTTGGCTGATCGTATCGCGCAATGTCGCACTCCCTTCGTTGTTGAGAACACGAAGGACGGATCTATAACGCATTTGAACAATGCGGCCGCGTTCTCCAAAGATATCGAGAGTTGTGCGACCCGATATGTGCTGAACGATGAGCTGACGCGTTTGTGCACCGCACTTGCCTATTCGAAAGGAGCGAATACGCTCTCCTGTGCAGACCTTCTACACGTACCCGCAGAGCGCGTATGGGTCGAATGGAGCGAAGCGCCCTGGCGAAACGAGCTTGCCTGCTACGGTTTCAAAAGTCCTGCTGACTCGACCTGGTCGGGCCGGCGGGGTGTCTTCATTCGGTCCACTCCCCAAGGGCGCCAAGGCCTCATGAGAACCTTTTGGGCAAGCGGTGAGTCCGAATTGGAGGTGCTTTCGAGCAGCATGGAAGCTTACTTCGATTTGGATCCGCGGGAAAGCGACGATCCTGCCACCTACGATCGGCAGAAACGCCCATCAATTTGCATATCGGACAATGCTGTCGGGAAAGCAGATATCTTGCGGCGCTGCTTTCGATTCCGGTTCGAGCGCTCCTGGCAGGATTATTACGACAAGGCACAGCTGACGGCGGTTCAAGCCGAAGCTCTCTCTCATCACGCACTCGGCACTATTGCGATTGACATCCCTGTGGTATTGACGTTTTTCCTACTTCTTGCGACGCGCCCCAGCCTGCCACGTCGGCCCCTTATGCTAGAACGGCTCAATCGAGCGCGATGTCAGTCCGGAAAAGCGCGACTTCTAGATCAGATTGAAGTCTTCTCGCCATTGGTGCCAGAGTATCGTCCATCCGGCGGCTGCGCGTCGGGCAGCAGTCGCCGCGCTTCGAGGCTTCACCACGTGCGCGGGCACCTCGTTCGACGAGGCGGTCAAATCTTCTGGCGGGTCCCACATATGCGCGGGAGTGCCCGCGCTGGCGTTATTCACACGCGAACGGTGACATGGACAATTGACCCGTCAAAGAGGAAGCGCAGTGCGTCGAACGCGTCGGAGGCGGTGGAATCGCGTGTCGAACCTGCATAAATCACGCATCGCTTTTGCAAGCCGCTGCTTGCGCCATCTGCTCCAGCTTGTCCGCAACCCTCCCTCGATGGTCGTCCGGAAACAGTTGGGCAACCTCTTCCAAAAAGGGCCTGTCATGCTTTGACGTCAGTGCCAACGTGGCGTCCGCGTCGCTGACGCTACTGCCGTGGACGGATTCCCCGTGGACCAATATCCGGTTCGATCGCGGGCGCGGCGGGATGACAGAGAATGCCAAGTGCGACGAGAATCGGCCCGCGGGCCAGGCGGGGCTTTGTTTTGACCATCCCAGTTGCACTTAAGAGGTGCATTACTCGCCGTATCTGAACTACCCCGGTGCAGCGACATCTATTTATTATTCTGCGCAACAATTAATTCGGCAGGAAATGCTTTGAAAGTAGACTTATCCGGTCGGCCAATTGTCGGCGTCAGCTAAAGAAGCGCTTGGCACGGCGCATGCCTGTCTTTCGTTGTTCCGATAGCGAAGGACTTGGAAGGACTAAGATTGCAGGAGACGGCCATGCGGTTCCACGATGAACGGGACAAGCGCCTTTATCCGCTGGGGCACTCCCAAATTGACGCGCCACCAATACGCCGGCGTGCACTTCTCGCGCGGCGTCCCATGAACAGATCCCAGCTCGCAGACTCCCTGCCGCACCGCGAGGAGATTGCCGACGAATCGCTGGTGATCACGCTGTGCTATGAAGCCCACGTGGCCATGCAACAAATGCTGGCAGTGTTCGCCGAAATGCGCGGGGATGATACTGAAGGCGGTGCGGATCTCCCGCTCACGCGCTAATCGTTCTCGTTGAGCTCACAATTCGCGCTCCATGCGGATCATCAAGCGACCACCCATAACAATCGGCGGCTCGTTGAGAGCCGCGAAACCATGTCGCGCATAGAGCTCCTCCAGCGGCGACCGGCACAAGGTATCGAGGCGGAGCCAGGGGACACCACGGTCCCGGGCATCGTTTACGGCGAACTCGATCAAATGAGACAACCAGCCGTGGCCGGCGAACTCGCGCCGTACAGCGATTTTGTGGAGGTAAAGAGCTGTGTTGGGCGCCGCATCCGGCCAGTAAACCGGGTCCGACGTCTGAAGAAGCATGGTTGCCGCAGATCGATCGCCACTAAACCCCATGAGGAGCTGCCCTAACTCTGCGGCCGCTACAAAATCCCACTCACGCAGTTCCGCGTCAGCCCATACGTCGACACCCCGACCGAGTGCCCAAGCTGCCGCTTCCCGTAAAATACCCAGAGCCTCGCGGGCAAATTCGGGACCGACCCGGATCACGTTGCCGCCCAGCACTTCGGAACCTCCGGCATAGTTGTTCATGCTAGTCCGTTCCCATTGTTCGAGCCCTCTCGGCAGTTGCGCGTCCCTCCGAGATATTAGCGCCTGCAGCGCTACGTCGCGTATCCCGCCAAGCCCTCGCGTATCAGCTCGGTGAACTCAAGATCCGCGAGTTGCGGCGTCGCGCCGAGCAGGAACTCGGTCACTGACCGTGCTCGAGCATGCTGTCGATCGCTGAATCTCGGCTGCTCGACCAGAGGCCGAAGAACGGTATAATCGAGCTGGCGACAACGCGGCCATCCTCGCAGCGCGCATCATCAAATACACCCTGCGGCAAAACGAGAACTATGCGAAATAAAAGCGGGAATTGCGGGTTTGGACAGGCCTTACCTGCGGCCGCCGCGTGGCTGGGGCTTCTCGCGCACAGCATTGGTGCCGCGGTTGCGGCGCCATCGGTCACTGCGCTGGTCGGGGGCACGGTCGTGGCGATAGACGGCGGGCCCGCGATCGACAACGCGACGATCATCGTGTCCGGCGAGCGCATTGCCCAAGTCGGGCCCTCCGCCTCGATACCAATCCCGCCGGGAGCCAGTGTCATTTCTATGAGCGGCAAGTGGCTCATTCCGGGGCTGATGAACATGCACGTGCATCTGGGACTGAAACTACCTGGGGCTGCCGGGGATTCGCTCGCCAACGAGACCGACACCGAGGAGGTCCTGCGGATGGCCGGCAATGCGCGCCTCTCGCTACTCTCCGGAGTCACCACGTTGCGCCTGGTGGGCGAGGACCACGGCACCGATTTCGCGCTTGCGCAGCGCCATCGACAGCGGTCCGAGGTGATGGGGCCGCGCATCAAGACCGCCGGCGAAGTCATCGTCCCGACCGGCGGCCACGGTTCGCTCGAGGCCGACGGGCCGTACGGCTTCGCCCACGTGGTGCGCGAGCAGATCAAGAACGGCGCCGACTGGATCAAGATCGCGATCTCCGGCGGCATCTCCGATTCGCACGGCAGCATCTCCGCCGCGCCGATGACCGACGAGGAGATGTCGACGCTCATCGAGGTGGCGCATCGCAACGGCATCAAGGTCACCGCGCACAACGGCTCGAACGAGGCGGCGCGACAGGCGCTGCGCTTCGGCATCGACGGCTTCGAACACGGCTATCACCTGGACCTGGCGGTGCTGAAGGACATGAAGGCCAAGGGCGTGTGGCTGGTGCCGACCATCGTCGTCACGCAGCCCGGCGCGCTCGAGTTCTATCGCAAGATCGGCTCGCCGCCTTGGTACCTGGAGCGCGTCAAGATCACCGGCGCCGATCACTGGGCCATGCTGCAGAACGCGATCCGGCTGGGCGTCAAGATCGCCCTCGGCACCGATCAGTTTCCGTTCGAGCCGAACGATGGCACGACCGCGACCGTCGCGGAGGCGGAGCTGTACGTGAAGGCGGGAATGACGCCGCTGCAGGCGCTGCAGTCGGCGACCACGCATGCCGCTCGAATGCTGGACATGGAAGCCGACGTCGGCAGCATCAGCGCCGGCAAGTTCGCGGACATCGTCGCGCTCGACGCCGATCCGGTTAAGGATATCCGCGCGCTGCGCACGATCGGCTTCGTGATGAAGGGCGGCATCGTGGTACGGGACGACCGCCGGGATATCGTCGCCCGTTTCTAGCCCGCGGCAGCGTACTCGACGCAATTTCGCCCCGCCTGCTTGGCACTATAGAGCGCCGCATCGGCACGGCTCAGCAACTTCTCAGCAGTATCCGCTCCGTCGCTCAGCCAAGCGACGCCAAAGCTGGCCGTGACACGGAGAGGGGTACCTGCGTAGGTGAAGGGAATCTCGGCGATGGCGCGCTGCAGCCGCTCGAGCGGCACGAACGGACGTTGGCGGACTGCACCAGGCATGACCAGCAGGAATTCCTCGCCGCCGTAACGTCCGAGCGCATCGCCATCTCGTATCCGGGTTCTGAGCTTGGCGCCCAAGGTACGCAGTACTTCGTCGCCCGCCAAATGTCCGTGGGTGTCGTTGATCCGTTTGAAATGATCGATATCGATGATAGCGACCGCTAACGAGGTGCCAAGCGTGCGGCATGACCTGATCTCACTCGACAGGGTGTCGAGGATGGCGGCACGGTTCCACAATCCTGTGAGTGCATCACGCGTTGCCCGTACTACCAGGGCTTCATGTTCGGCTCTCTGGCGCTCCGACTCGCGCCTACGCTCCTGTCCCCTGCGGACGTTCCACACCGCAACGAGGACGATCGAGAACAGGCACGCGATCGCCACCGTGCTCAGAAACCAGACTGCGCGCCACCAGGGCGGCAGGATCTCAAAGCTGAACGGAGTCACTGGAGACATTTGTCCATGATCGAGATCGATGGCCACGGCTTCGAACGTGTACTTGCCGGGCCCTAGCGCAGGGAGGAACACCTCATGGCCTGGGACTTCGAACCAGTCGTTGTGGAATCCGCGCAGCCGGACGCGCAATTTGGTCGACTGACTGCCTTTGCCATAGTTGAGCTGGGAGGTGTGCACGTTGAGAAACAGGTTTGGCCCCCAGGGCGTTGGCGGCGATTGCGGTTCTAGGGCAACGCCGCCGAGCGATATGCGGGTGATGCGCAATTCAATCGGCGCCGTCTGCAGCAACGACTCGGGCCTCTTGATCTGCGTCAATCCCCCGGTGGTACCGATCCACACCGACCCATCTGCGTCCGCCAGGAAGCCGTTGGGCGTCGTGTCGTTCCAAATCAGACCGTCACTGGTGTTCAATCGGCGCCACACCCGTCCATCGAAGACGACGACGCCCGCGTCGGTCCCCGCCCACACCCACCCACGCCGGTCGATGCCCGTGAAGTTCACCACCCCGCGCGCCAGCATGAGATCAGTGACCCACTGCATCTCATCGACCCGATCGCCCGCGACATGCACGTGCACCATGCCGTGCGAGGCGGCACCCAGCCAGAGCCAGCCGCCGCCGGCCGCTGTGACGGCGGTGAAACCGGCGGCCGCGTGCTCGCCATCGACGCGAACCCCCACCCAACGCCCCCCCGACCAACGCAGCAGGCCGCCCTGCCCCGCCAACCAGATCGCGCCATCGGCGTCTTGAGTGATATCGGCGACTTCACCAGCCGGCACGGGCAGCTGCAGCGAATTGATTTGCGTCGAAAGGGGTGCGACCACGGCGACGCCGCCCGTGGTTCCGATCCAGAGTTGATCGGAGGAGTCCACATAGAACTTGCGCATCCCGGGAACGTGCGCGATCCAAGTCGCATTGCGATCGCCGGTGAGGATACGGAACAGCTCGCCCGTCGTCGTGCCAAACCATAGCGCGCTGCGGCCCTGCGCCATGACGCGGATCTCACCGGGCGGCAAGTTGCCAAATGGACAGGGCGCGACGACCGACGCAATCTGATCGAGTCGAGCGCAGCCCGCGCGAGTGGCCAACAAAACGCTGTGATCGGCGGGCACTATGGACCAGACTGCATTGGCGCCGAGACCCTGTGCTCTCGTCCAAGATTCGACACGGTCGTATCCCAGCCAGCGCTGTACGCCCAAGCCGGGCACGGCCAACCACACTTGACCATCCTGGCTCGATAGAATCGCCGAGATCCCCGTCGTCGGGATGCCGTTGATGCCGGAATACTCCCGCCAGCCATTCTGCCACCGCGACAGGCCGCCATCCGTGCTAGTGAGCATGCGTCCCTGCGGATCCTCCACCAAGGGCACTTGGAGAATCCCAGCGGTAAGTCTGGCGTGGGGCGGATCGCGGCTCTCGAACCGGGCTGCGTCACGCTCAAGCACCACCAGGTGTGCCTGACCGCGCGCCCACAGGCGCCCGTCGCGGTCCAGCGCCCACGAACTCCACATGTCGAGCGGCACGTTAAAGTTCGCATCGAAGATCTTGACCGCGCCTTGCTCGACCCGGCAGATAGCCCCATCGCAACCGAGCCAGATACGATCCAGCCGGTCAACGTAAACGCTGCTGATAGACCTCAGGGCCGGCATAGAGTGAATGAGGTGCTGCGGGAAATACGTCCCGATCCGCCATTGGCCATCGCCGGGGGCCGGCGTCAGCTCGAGCAATTCAGCACCGTCGATCACCAACAAGCGGTCGGGTGACAGGGCCGCGATACGCAAACCAGAACCTGATTTCAGGCGGCGGCCTTTCGGGCGAATCGGCTTGAAATGAAAGCCGTCACCGCGGTACAAATCCTGCGCAGTGCCAATCCACAGCGTACCCGCAGCGTCTTGGGCGGCCGCGCGAATCGTGCTATTGCCCAAGCCCTGCGCATCGCCGACACGCTCGAACTCGACCCCGTCGTACCGATACAGGCCGTTCTCGGTACAGGCCCAGATGAATCCTTCCTTGTCTTGCAGCAGACAGGTCACCGACAGATTGCCGATGCCCTCCCGCTCCTGGTAGTGCCTGAAAACGAATTGCTGAGCGGCTGCTTCGCGCTGCGCGAACAACATCCAGGCGACGAGGAGATAGATCGCGAGCGCGCGGGCGACGCCTCGCGTGGGGGCAGGAATGTCCTCCCCACGCGGGTGCCGGGATGTCGCATACATGGCGCCTCCGATCGGTCGCTAGCGAGCCGTCCAAGTCGTGCCGGGGCGGTAGTATTCTTCCACGACCTGATTCAGTTCGGGGTTGGACGCCACCCGGCCGTGCACGAAAACCAGCGGCAAGGGCCCGGTCATCACTAGGGAGAGGCGTTTCATGGCCGCGCCATCCAGGTTCTGCGGACTGAAGTACACTTGGTTCGCGCGCTGGACCGGCATTCCTTGCGCTCCGAGTTGCTTGGCGAGCTGGTCCGCGTGCTGCGCGGCGGCGCGCGGACAATTTTGCGCAGCAATCACATAGATCGTATCCGCGTTCTGATTGGCAGGCGGCGGCACATCAAGGAAGCCATTGACGTCGGCGCTGGCGAGCACATCTCGCAGGGCATGGGCCGCCTGCCGCTGACTTAACATATGGTAGCCGCCCCAAGCAGCTGCGACCAGCATGACCGAGCTCAACATCTTCATGAAAGCTGCACCGACGGCCTATGAAGCGTCGATAGTCTCGAAGCCGCGAGCCGCGCGGCGTAACTTGCGTCTCGCTCCGGAGGACTCGGGCGAAACGCGTGGAAGGTGGCAGCCAGAACCGCCACCTGCGTCACAACATCCACGCTCAGGCGCTGCTGTGTTCACGCGGCGCACGGCGCGTATCCGGAATCGATCGACGCCCCGGCTGCTATAGAATTCGGCGTTTGAATGCCCGCTGCGGCCGGGAGATAGTCGTCGCGGCGAAATTTGACCATTCCAAGAGCTGGGCATGAATAGCCAAGAACAGCTGAGGGGGAGTCCCCTCAGCTGCCAAGTCCTACTCATACCTGATGCCGGATGACACCAAGCGCGTCAGTTCGATTCCTTGAACTGGATACCGCCGGTCCCGGAGAGTGTCCACGTCGAACACGTGCCCAAGTTCAAATTATTGGTCTCCCCCGTGGTCCCGCCATTGGCGAGACAGGATGGCGCCGCGGCGGATCCATCGGACAGTCCAAGCGTCACTTCGATCGAGGAGCCGCTGTTGAAAACGGCTTCCGAGCCGCCCGCGTCGCCGAGGACATTGAACTCCGCCTTGTCCCAAACAGAGGAAATATCGAGCACGCTGTCTTTGCCGGTAACGGCATAGGTGTCTCCAGGCCCAAACAGCAGGATCGAATCCGTGCCGCCCGCCGTCGCGGTAGCCGAGAGCTCCAAATCGCCGAGTTCCGTGATCTTAAAATCGGGTACCTCGCCGTAACCGCTGTTCTTCCAGCAATCGGTTCCATACTTGTTCCATCCGGTCGGACATTTAGAGGAGCCCCAGTCCAGAAGCCAATATTCGATGAACACCGCCGCCGTGTGGCTCGGCGAAACAAAGTAATCCGTCGCATAAACGAATTGCTGCCAGACATGACAGCCGCTGTGGCCGGCACACGCGGACGTGGTTCCCCAGTTATTGGTATTGAGCTGCAAGGTGTACTCGTTCGCACCGAGAATGCCGCCGTCGCCAAATGACGGGACGCCGACACTTTTTTCGGATGTCACGCCCTTGACGATGGATGCGATGCCCGCTGCCGAAGTGATCAAGCCCTTCGCAAAGGCGACATAGTCGTGGCCGTTGCCAACCACTTCTGCTTCATCGACCGTGCGGTGCAGATGCTCGGTATGGACGCGCGGCTCACCCAGCTTGCATTCCACCTTCTCCCACGTAATGTTGGGATACGACGCATGAAAGCACCCTTCCTCCGGTGTGGTGTTCTGCTTCATGACGGCCTTCCACTGGGCGTGAGCCGCCGAATCCGAGTTGACCGTTGTCCCGGCGCTCTGCCCCGCGACCACGTCCGGCAGCTCTGCCGACCAGGCGGGCGCCGCGACCGTGGCAACAAGGCCGGCGGCAATGAGGCTGCGCTTTATTGAACTGCGCAAAGATGCGCCGACGGGTTGCGTCGGTTTCGTGGAACGGAAAAACGTCGGTTGATTGGTGGCGTGTGCGCGCGCGTGACTGAGAGGTTTCATGTCTGCGATCTCCTGAAAGGGTAAGCCTGTGGTTTCGAGGTGTATCGAGCACGGCTATCGAATCGCGCTCTGCTACATAGAACGGCAAATCGGACCCGATTCAGACATCGCAGACAATTCGGTGCAAAACGCCGCGAAGTTACCCGCGGCGTTTGCACATGGCGAACATCATCATTTTCGGCACGCCATGGGGCTTCCTATTCAAGGAATGGGCGCGCTGGGGACCGGCAGCTCGTGTAGCGGCTCGACGGTAGTAGAGTCAAGGTCGACTCCGTACTTTTTCATATTCGCCAACGTCGCCTCGTCCAGACGGTAGGCAATGTGAAACGCCTTCTGCAGCCTCAAGGCGGCTGTCCGACCGGGTTCCTGATCTTGACAGTAAGTCGTTCGTACGACTAACATGCGCCATCTCGTAGAAAAGTAGATGCGACACCAGGGCTGGCCAAGATTCGGGGGAAAGTCAATGATTGATGTCCGTGGGTGTTCGAGCCGATTGGCGATCGTTCTTGGTATCGGCAGTGTCTTTCTTGCCAGGGCAGCTCTCTGCGATACGGTACCGCCGGAAGCCGGGGGGATTGAAGAAATCGTGGTAACTGCGCAGCGGACCGCCGAGAAATTGTCCCGAACGCCTCTTGCGGTTACCGCGCTCACGGGCGAGGAGCTTCAGGAGAACCACATAACTGATCCTGGCTCACTCGCGGCGTCCGTTCCAAGCTTTAATTTTGGTATTTACGGCGGTACGGCGCGGCTCGCAATTCGCGGTGTCGGCTTTGACTCCATTGATGCCGGAGCGGAGGGGCGTGTGGCGTACTACTCCGACGATGTCTACTACAGCCGCCCTGCCACTGCTCTTAGTGGATTCTTCGATGTAGCTCGTGTGGAGATTCTGCGTGGTCCGCAAGGAACTCTCTACGGACGCAACGCGACGGGAGGGGCGATCAACGTTATAACCGCAGAGCCGACGGAAAAGCTTTTGGGTTATTACACGCAAACAATGGGAGATTATGGTTTATTCAAGGAAGAAGGCGCAATTTCCGGACCTTTGACCAATTCCTTGTCCGGGCGCTTAGCGTTTCAAGTCGTCAATCGCGACGGCTATGGTCAAAACATCTTGACGGGGCATGATATCGATAACGCTCGCACGCAGAGCGTTCGCGGGAAGTTGCGGTACGAGGTGACATCTGACTTCAGTGTGACCGCCACGGTCGACTTTCATCATGAAAATGACCGGAATTTTGGTGGCCATTACGGCGGCCAAGCCTATCCGTCGATTTTTCCGGTCGAGGTCACCACGCTCCTTTCTCCCGCCAACCTTGGCGCACCGGTTCCGCCCAACGTCCGCGACTTGGCATCATCGTCGGACCCGCATAACTATAGAAATTTTTCGGGAATTAGCATAACGGCCGAAGACCGTCTGTCATTTGGCAGTCTGAAGTCAATCACCGCTTACCGTTACTCCGACTACTCGGATTCTTACTATGATGCGACCGGCGAGGCCGCACCCCTCGATAATCAGGAACGTGCGCATCAGATCAGCGAGGAACTGCAGCTATCGGGTAACTCCGACTTTGCGAAGTGGGTCACTGGGATTTACTTCTTTCACGAAAACATTAGTGGACAAGTGAACATACCTCTGGGGGTCGCGCTTCTAAATAAAATTGGGATTCCTGCCCCGGGGCCGACGAACGGTTACGTGCGCGGTTACTGGGCGGGAGGTAGCGAGACTACGGGTACCGAAGCCGGGTACGGACAGGTCACGTTCAAGCTCACACCGAAGTGGGAACTGACGGCCGGACTGCGCATTGCTTGGGAGCGGAAAACCGTATTGGACGCCAATCAGTTTGACCCGATTGATCCGTATATCGCCCCAAATCCCCTCACCGGAACACCCTTTTACAATTCCGCGTCGGGCTCCGAGCAGGAATTTTCGAACACGCCCAAAATAACCCTGTCGTATGTATTCGGACCGGACGATACCGCTTATATCACGGCCGCCAAAGGATACAAGAGCGGCGGCTTTGATCTCGGAGCTGTACAACCTGCGTATCGTCCCGAGACACTTTGGGATTACGAGATGGGCGTTAAGTCCAAAATGCTGGATGGGCGCCTTCAGGCGGATTTAGCCGGATTTTACTACGACTACACAAATCTTCAGGTATCCGTCATAAAGGACACGGTTGTCTTTACGGAAAATGCGGCTAGTGCACGAACATACGGTGTGGAGGGGGAGATTCAAGCCATTCTGGCGCCAAGACTGAAATTGGATTTCTCGGGGAGCTATCTTCATGCCACGTTCACCAACTTTGTGACAGCGAATCCAGACTATAGCGGTGCGCCCGTGCTGAACTACGCCGGCTACACTCTTCCTCAGTCGCCACGGTTGCATGGCCAGTTGGGGCCGGAATACTCTGTCGATCTAACGCACGGCACTGTAAAATTGAGGGGCGATGCGAACTACACTTCGAGAGTCTATTTTTCACCGTTTGATGTTCGTACGATCTCACAGGGAGCCTTCGTGAAAGGCGATATATCGATCGACTACGTCAGCGATGGTGATTGGCAGGTCGGCGCGTACGTGAAAAATATTACTGACAAAACTACTGTCGCTTCGGCCACTTCCAACAGCGCTCTGGTTAGCGACAGCTTGCTTACCTATCTGGATCCCCCACGCACTTTTGGCGCCTACGTTACCGTGCGATTTTAAAACGAACAAGCAGAGTGCGCTTTCGGCGACCCCCATATTCGACAGCGTCGCAAAGTTCGTTCCGCTCGCCAAGGCCGCCCAGGCGGACGCGCGCAATGCCGGCGCGGCCGCACCGTTTGAGGTGCTGTGATGAAGGCGTTGCTTTCCGTCGGCCCCGGCGGACCCGAAACCCTCGAGCTGACCGACGTACCTACGCCCCACCCCGGCAGGAGCGAATTGCGCGTGGGCGTGCTCGCCTGCGCGATCAACTATCCGGACGTGCTGATCATCGAGGACAAGTATCAGTTCAAGCCACCACGCCCGTTTGCGCCCGGCGCAGAGATCTCCGGCGAGGTCGCGGCGATTGGCGATGAAGTTAAAGACTGGACGGTCGGTGACCGGCTGATTGCGGTCGTGCCCTACGGTGGGCTCGCCGAGCAGATGATTGTGCCTGCCCAGGCGGCAATCCGCATGCCGAAAGATGCCGATCCCATCGAGGGCGCGGCGCTCATTTTCACTTACGGCACCACCCTCCATGCGCTGATCGATCGCGGTCAGCTCAAGGCCGGCGAGACGCTGCTGATCCTCGGCGCTGCGGGCGGCATCGGCCTCTCCGCAATCGAGATTGGCAAGGCGTTGGGCGCCACCGTCGTGGCAGCCGTCTCCAGCGAGGGAAAGGCGGCCGCCGCGAAAAATGCCGGCGCCGCCCACACACTCGTGTATGGGCCGGGACCCTTCGACAAGGAAGCCTCCAAGACGCTGGCGCAGGCCTTCAAAAACGTCGTCGGGCCAGGAGGCGCGCACGTCATCTATGATCCCGTCGGCGGTGACTATACCGAGCCTGCGCTGCGTAGCATCGCCTGGGAGGGGCGGTATCTGGTCGTCGGTTTTCCGGCTGGCATACCAAAATTGCCGCTCAATCTCACGCTGCTCAAGGCCTGCGACGTGCGGGGCGTGTTCTGGGGCGCCTTTGTGGCACGGGAGCCCAAGCGGCACCGGCAGCATGTCGATCAGTTGCTGGCTTGGTGGCGCGAAGGCCGTATCCGCCCCCGTATCGACCGCACCTATCAGCTGGCCGAAGGTGGTGACGCGATTGCCCGCCTCGCCAGCCGCTCTGCAATCGGAAAGGTCGTTGTACAGGTTGGGCGGTGTGCGACTGAATGATTGGAGTTCCACGAACTGAATTCAATAATGTTCCCGGAGCCGAGGATGCGGGATTGATGTAACTGCATGCGATATCGATGACCTTCTCTCGTTTCGAGTTTGCTCTCGATCCCTATCAGAGCGCCTCACCGCGCGACTGGTGGGCGGGACGCGAATCCGCGGGTCAGAACGTCCAGAAAACGGGGAATGCAATATGTCGAACTTTGGTTTTGGTCGCCCCAAGAATGGGCTTATTCAATTGGCGTACACCGTCCCAGATATTGGCGAGGGAATCGCCTTTTGGACGAACGTCATGAAGGCCGGGCCGTGGTTCCTGGCTAAGAACTTCTCTGGTGATGATCCGATCTATCGGGGTGCACCTTGTCACGCCCTTATCGATGCTGCTCTCGGTTTCGTTGGCTCAATGCAGATCGAATTGATCCAGTTGGTCAACGAGGAACCGGGAATCCATCGCGATGCTATTCGGTCGTACGGCTATGGCTTCCACCATTTTGGCCAGGCTTGCACCGATATCGAGGCGGAGCGCGCACGCTACGAGGCGCTTGGCTATACGAATGTCTTTCAGGCACGGATGCCTAGCGGAGACTTGGTCTATTTCATGGAGACCTCAGATCGTGGGCGCAATAGACTCATTGAGCTTATTTCGGCGGGGCCAGTGATTGATGCAGCCTTCACGAAGATGTGGGCCAGCTCGATCGGGTGGGCGGGTGATCGTCCTCTTCGTCCCTTTGGCGACCTGTTTGAATAAAATTGTGAAGGCGGGTCGCCAACGTTGAACTTTCTCGCACCATCGCATGCTGCTTCTTCACGAATCGACGCCTGATCTCTTGGTTCAAGGTCGATTCGGCGATCGACAGGCAATCGGTTCGCCGTCTGGACAATTTATGTCTATTATAGGTTCTACTCTACTAATGGGGATTCCATCATGGCGGCGCCAAAAGGAGGGGGACGTGCACGGCTTCTCGACGTCGCAGAAAAAGTATTCGCCGAAAAAGGCTACGACGCCGCGACAACGCGTGAAATTGCGGCGCGAGCGGGAGACACGCTCGGCACGTTAAGCTACCACTTCAAGAGTAAAGAGCGTCTTTTAGCCGAGGTCCTGCGGCGTCGGTTCGACGAGCTCAACGACCATCGTCGTGCTATGTATCGCGAGTTCGTCGCCGAGCGGAGCGGTCAGGTGCCCTCGCTCGAAGAAACAATCACGGCAATTATCATTCCGGTGGTGCGACTGGCGATGAGTGACGAGCCAGGCTGGGGAAGTTACCTAACTATTTTTGGGAGACAGATGTATGGGACTGATGACGATCATTATGCGCTCATCAGTGAGCTGATCGACCCGATTGGCGTTGAGTTTTCGGGATGGCTGTCAGCGGCCGCCCCAAAAACTTCAAGAGTTAATATCGCTCACGCTTATGTATTCGTGATTGGCTGTATGTTTGATTACATCAATCAGTATAGGAGGGACAGGCTGAGCCGTCTTACTGGAGGCCTTGCGACCTCGTTCGATTTTCCCGGGGTAAGCAAGCGGTTGCTGGCTTTTGTCGTTGCCGGCGCACAAGCGGTTCTCGAATATCCAGTTAAGGCCAAGCCGACGCCTTCAAAAATCTTGAAAATCGATGCAACGAAAAAGAGACGCTCGGTCAGATCGGCTTGACGACCTCCGGCCCCCTGACGGCGCTCCGTGCTCCTCGCAGCGAAGTCGATCGTCTCGTTCGACGCGACCGACGTGAATCTATACGGTTCAAACTGATCGGTCAGATCAAACTTTGATCACCTTTCGCGGCCCTCTTGCCAGGCTCGCTGTGCACCTAAGCCAGGTTAGGCGAACGGGTCTATAGCGCCGCGACCCTCCTCCTACAGATCGCGCTTGACAGTCGGTCACTCGACCGACATACTCCGATCAAATTGAATTGATAGGAGCGTACTTGCGATGCCGAATTGGGCTTTCGAAAAGGGGCTGCAGCAAGTCGGACCGGGCAGCTACGCTTATCTTCAGCCGGACGGCTCGTGGGGCTGGAGCAACGCCGGCCTCATTGTCGACGGCGATCAGAGCCTGCTGGTCGACACGCTATTCGGCCTCAAACTAACCGGTGACATGCTGGCGGCTATGGCGGATGCGGTCCCGGCGGCGCGAGACATCAACGTCTTGGTCAATACCCACGCCGATGCTGATCACATCTTCGGTAATCAACTTGTCAAAGGCGCGCATATTCTGGCGTCGCAAGCGGCGGCGAGCGAATTCCTCAAGGTTACCCCCGAAGATTATCGCAATATTTTCGAAAACTGGCAGGAGCTTGGGGCCGGCGCGCGCTACATCCATGAGCATTGCGGTCTCAGTGGTTCCGATGCCAAGGACGTCACGCTGACCCCGCCGCACGAAACCTTCGTCAAGGAAAAGCATCTGAAAGTTGGCGACAAGAGCGTCGTCCTGACCGCCGTCGGGCCAGCTCATACTAGCGGCGACGTACTAATTCATTCCGTGAAGGATCGCGTCGTCTACACTGGCGATCTGCTGTTCAGCGGAGCCTATCCGGTCCTTTGGGAGGGTTCGATCGAGGGCTGGATCGCCGCCTGCGATCATATTCTGTCTCTGGACATTGATGTGGTTGTCCCAGGTCATGGCCCCCTGACGGACAAGAGTAGGGTTGCCGAATTCCGGGTCTTCCTGGTGCGGTTTCGCGAGGAGACCCGCAAACGTTTCGAAGCCGGCCTCTCAATTCAAGACGCGGCGCTGGAAATCGCAGAACTCCCGGATCTTCCCGAGTGGAATACGCCCGAACGGATCATCGGTGCAGTGAACTTCCTCTATCGGAAATATGGAAGCCCTGAAGCCACCGACACCTTCCTCGAGATCTTTGGACTTTTCGATCGCTTTTTGGCCATCCGGGCAGCGCGGGCCGCAGGTCATCCCGCATGCGGCGCATTAAGGGGCGTGTGATGTCTGAAACAGCAGTCGTACCCTCGCCCATAGCTGAGCGTTTGGTCAGTCCCGCCGCCTATGCGGAATGGGAGGGGGTCAACGCGGACCTCACCTACCTCAGGAGCCATCTACCTTTCGCGAAGGCCAATCCGAAGGGCTATGATCCTTTCTGGGTGGCGACCAAATATGCCGACGTGCAGGAAATCAGTCGCCAGCCGGAAATTTTCCGCTCGAACGGTTATCGCGTCATCCTTTCCAGCCAGGCCGCCTTGGCGGCGATGGAGAAGCCTGGCGCGCCACCAGCCCTGCGCGCGCTCATCACGATGGATGCGCCGGAGCATTGGGCCAACCGGCGCCTCACCTTCGCCGACTTCGCGCCAAAGGGAGTGAAGGGGCTCGAGGAATCGATCCGGGCGATCGCTGTTCGCTCGGTGGGGGATTTTCTGGCGACCGGTGGAACGTCGGAGTTCGTCGAGGACGCGGCGCTGCGCTATCCCCTGCGCGTGATTCTAGCCTTGCTGGGGCTGCCAAGCGAGGACGAGGATTTCATCCTGCACTTCACGCAGAAGTTCTCCAATCCGCAGGATCCGGAGTTCAGTGCGGCAGAAGGCGGCGTCGCCGAAAAGGCGGGGGTCGCGCTCGATCATAACGTGCTCGAGGAATACAGGGGCTATTTCTACGCGCTCATCGACAAGCTTCGCGCGAACCCGGACAACTCGGTCAGCTCCAAAATCGCGAACGGAACGATCGACGGTCAACTGCTGTCGCACTGGGACGCCATGAGCCAGATCGTCGTCGTCGCGACCGCGGGTCACGACACGACGTCATACTCGACCGCCGGCGCGATGTGTGCGATGGCGGAGCGGCCGGATCTGGTCGACCGCGTGCGCGCGGATCTCTCGCTGGTCCCGAAGCTCGTCGATGAGGGAGTCCGGTGGAGCAGCCCGCTGCTCAACTTCATGCGGACTGCCGCTGCCGATTGTGAGCTGCGCGGCCAGACCATCCGCAAGGGCGACTGGATCATGATGTCCTATCTCTCGGGGAACCGAGACGAGGATGTCTTTGCGCACCCTTTTTCATTTTCGCTGGACCGTCCCGAGAATGTCCATCTCGGTTTCGGCCATGGGCCGCATAACTGTCTGGGCAGGAACGTTGCCAAGCTCGAGATGAGGATCTTCTTCGAGGAGTTGTTTCGGCGGCTGACGTCGGTCGAGCTCGCCGGCACACCCACGCGTACGCATCACGCCAGTCTGAGCTCGGTAAAGACGCTCCCGATTCGCTTCACCTGCAAGTGACGCGCTGCCACGAGGGCCGACCGAATGTTGCTTACGCACAAATACGGTCGGTCACACAAACGACCGGAAAAGACGAGCCGTGCGACGGTGGGCTCTGATAAACGGAGATACTTATGAAGCTGGTGTCTTTTCGGACCTCCGATGGCGATGGTATTGGCGCTATCCATCCCGATGGCTTCGTCGTCGATTTTGCGGGCCTAGGGTCACAATTCCCGGGCACGATGCAGGCGCTGATCGAGGCTGGTGGTGACGCCTTGGCCCAGGCGCGGCACTGGACCGACCAAGCCGTTGCGGATGCGCGCCGATCTCTGGCGGATGTCCGGCTGCAGGCGCCTCTGCCGCGACCCGTTCGCCTCCGTGATGCAATGTTGTTCTTGGAGCATCTGGAAGTCGCGCTGGCGAAATTGGGGACCTCGATGCATCCGGAGTTCAAGCGGCAGCCAATCTACGTGAACAGCGATACCACCCACGTGTTCGGGCCCGAAGACGACATCCCATGGCCTATGGACTCCGACTGGATCGACTATGAGCTGGAGTGGGCCTGCGTGATCGGCAGGCCCGGTCTTGCCATTGATCGCGAGAACGCCCGAGATCACATCTTCGGATACACGGTTTTCAACGACTGGTCGGCACGAGATCTTCAGAAGACGTTCCTGCAGACCGGCGCCGGACCTGGCAGCGGGAAGGATTTCGCCAACAGTATCGGACCATGCATTACGACGGCCGATGAAATCGACGACCCTTATGCGTTGACGATGACTGCCCATATTAATGGGGATCTGTGGAGCAGCGGCTCGACCGCCAGCATGTTCCATCGCTTTGAGGATGCAATCCACCATTTCAGCCGGGTGGCGCCGCTCTGTGTCGGGGAGATTATCGGGTCCGGGACTGTTCTGAACGGCTGCGGCTTCGAACTGGATCGCCGGCTGTCGGTCGGCGATGTGGTGAATCTGGAAGTCGAAGGCATTGGTTCGCTCAGGAATCGCGTGATTCGCTTTTAGGATGGCGTGTGGCGTCGGAGCAAATTCGAGAGAGAAGGCAATACGGTTGCTTTGGTCGCCAATCTTTTCTTGGGCGCAGGTTACGGTATGACACCCAGTCGGTCGGAATTTTTCGAGGAGTATCCTAATGTCGAAGGTGATCATAAGCTGCGCCGTAACCGGCGCCGTCCATACATCGACTATGTCGCCTTATCTGCCATGCACGCCGAGCGAAATCGCTGCTGAGGCGATCGGTGCATCCGAGGCCGGCGCAGCGGTCCTCCACCTGCATGCGCGCGACCCCGAAACCGGGAAGCCGACGCCCGACCCCGACGTGTTCATGCAGTTCCTTCCGCGCATCAAGCAAAGTACCGATGCGGTTATCAACATCACGACCGGCGGCAGCCATACCATGACGATCGAAGAGCGACTGGCCGCACCGCTTCGAGCATCGCCGGAGCTATGCTCGCTCAATATGGGATCGATGAATTTCGGTCTCTATCCGATGCTCGGAAAATACAAGGAATTCAAATATGATTGGGAGGCCCCGCATCTCGAAGCCTCGCGCGGCTACATCTTCCGTAACACATTCCGTGACATCGAGAATATCCTCGACAAGCTCGGAAACGGTCACGGCACGAAGTTCGAGTTCGAGTGCTACGATACGGGACATCTCTACACGCTGGCACACTTCCTAGATCGTAAGCTCGTCACCCCGCCCCTATTTGTCCAAACAATCTTCGGCATCCTGGGCGGCACGGGTGCCGATACGGAAAACCTGCTTCATCTCAAGCGTCTTGCCGACAAGCTGTTCGGCGATCAGTACCTCTGGTCGGTGATGGCCGCCGGCAGGCATCAGATGCCTTTCATCACTATGGGGGCAATCAACGGCGCCAGTGTCAGGGTTGGGCTGGAAGACTCTCTGTTCATCGGCAAGGGACGCCTCGCCAAATCCAATGCTGAGCAGGTTCGGCTCATCCGCTCGATACTCGAGCCGCTCTCGCTGGAGATTGCGACACCTGCTGAAGCTCGTGAGATGCTTGCGCTCAAGGGTGGCGATAACGTCGCATTCTGAGCGCGATTTAGATGCGATTGGACGGCCGATTTCATGGGCCTTTGACTGCGCCGACCCACCGCCGGATCGGCGATGACTCCAGGAGCTAATTATGAATAAGAGCACCAATCGCCGATGGGTCGTAAAAAGGCGTCCGGAGGGACTGCTTCGGCCTGGTGACCTCGAGCTCATCGAGGATGCGATCCCCGAACCGGCGGCCGGTGAGTTCGTCGTTCGCGTAACACACCTGGCATTCGACCCGGCGCAGCTCTTCTGGCTCTCGCGCGATAGCTATGTGCCGGCTATTCCGATCGGCAGCGTGGTTGGATCGTTCGCGGCGGGCGAGGTTTCCAGCTCGAAGAGGGATCGGTTCCCGGTAGGGATGAAGGTACAAGGCAGTTTCGGATGGCAAGATTATAGCCTTGTCGCTGACGACACCGCCGTTCCTCTCCGATCAGAGTCGGCGGTCAAGGCGCTCAATGTTTTCGGACTCACCGGCCTCACGGCCTATTTTGGCATGGGCGAGATCGCACGGCCTCGGAATGGCGACATCGTCGTCGTGTCGGCGGCGGCGGGAGCGACGGGGTCGATCGCCGGCCAGATTGCCAAGATCCATGGTGGTTATGTCATCGGTATTGCCGGCGGTCCCAAGAAATGCCGATGGGTCACCGAAACCGCAGGCTTCGATGCTTGCATAGACTATAAGTCGCAGAATATCAGCGAAGAGCTTCAGAAGCTTGCGCCGGATGGTGTCAACGTCGTCTTCGAGAATGTCGGCGGCCCGGTCCTTGATGCCACGCTGGAGAATCTTGCCATAGGGTCGCGGATAGCGCTGTGCGGCGGTATATCTTCCTACATTCCGGCCGGCGGCGCCGCGGTCGCCGGAATCAAAAACTACATGCAGCTGGGGCTCAGGCGATCAAGCATGACGGGCTTCCTTGTGTTTGATTATGCCGATCGGTTCGAAGAGGCCATCACCTCGCTTCGGCAATGGTTGGACGATGGGAAGATCGTAACGTCCGAAGATGTGCAACATGGCCTCGAAAATGCACCGGAGACGCTGAACAGGATTTATCGCGGCCTAAACTTCGGGAAGCAGCTTCTAGCTCTCTAGCCAGGCGGATGCGTGCTGCATTGCTCTTATTCAAGCATTATGCGCTCAACAAATAGGAATGTAACAGGAGAAGCGTAATGGGAAAAACCCTGATCAAGAATGCAATGCTCGTGACCATGGATCGCGCGACAAGTGATCTTAAAACCGGCGACATTCTCTTAATCAACGACCGAATTGCCGAGGTGGCAGCCCACATCAAGGTCGATGAAGCCGAAGTGATCGACGCGACCGGCATGGCCGCCAGCCCCGGCTTCGTCGACACCCATCGCCACGTCTGGCAGACCCAGCTCCGCGGAGTCTCGGCCAACTGGAGCCTGTTCCAATACTTGGTTGAGATGCGGACGATGTATTCCGTCTGCTACGTCCCGAACGATGCTTATCTCGGCAACTATGTCGGCGCTCTAGAGGCGATAAACGCCGGAATTACAACCCTTGTCGATCATTCCCACCTGCAGATTTCTGAGCAGCATTCCGACGCGCTGGTAAAGGGTTTGGTCGACGCCGGCATCCGCGGGATCTTCTGCTATGGGGTCTATCGTAACCCCAAGTATACGCCCGGGCAGGCAATCGACGCTACGTCAATTGTAATGGATATCGCTGGCCCGATCGAAGACTTTCACAGGCATAACGCGCTGCGAGTGCGCGAAAGATTCTTCCCTGCAAACGATGCGCTGCTTCGCTTCGGGATTGCATCGAGCGAGTTCTTCACTTTCCCCAGTATTGAGCCTGTGCTGGAAGAGCTTGCATGGAGTCGAACTCTTGAACCGGCCCGCATCACATTCCATGCCGCAATCGGCCTCAATGAGGATGTCAGTATAATTTCGCGGCTGTCAAAGGCAGGTGCGTTGGGAGATGATTTGCTGCTCTCGCACGGCAACTGTCTCACCGACGATGACTTGGCGCTGATCGCCCGCGAGGGCGGCTGGTTGTCGACGACACCGGACACCGAGCTGCAGATGGCCGCGACTTTTCCGGTGTTGGAGCGGGTGGTTCAGTCTGGTCGGGCCCCATCGCTTGGAGTAGACATCGTTTCTAGCTTTTCCGGCGACAGGTTCGCCCAGATGCGGCTCATGCTGCAGGCGATACGGTTCCGCCGGAATGAACAAGATCACAAAGGCACGTTACCCAGCAGTTTACGGTATCCCGCCGCGAAGATGCTCGAACATGCCACGCTCGGTGGGGCGACCTGTGTCGGCCTCGAGAATGACATCGGCAGCCTCACGCCCGGCAAGAAGGCCGATTTAGTACTCACCCGGCTCAGCTCAATCAATATGGCTCCTGTCCGTGACCCGGTGGCCGCTCTCGTTTTCTACGCAAATGCAAACGACATCGATTCCGTTTGGATCGACGGCGTCGCGCGCAAGCGCGGCGGCCGATTGCTGGGGGAGCAATGGCCGGGGATCGAACGCCGCATCCAGGCATCAAGAAGTGCCATTGATGAACGCTTCGCGAGAATTGACTCCGACGCGATGCGCAGAGCCTGGGCGCCCTTGTGGGGTCTCAATGAAGTCCCCGTCTGATGCTGCGGGGGCGCGCCAGACGACACCCACACTCGGCGCCGCAATCCACTTACTGACTTTCGACCGTCCATTGCGCGAACATGGCGTCCCGGGGGTATTCGCCGACGGAGGAGGAGTCAATCCATGTCGATATTTGACAAAGTCGTTGCGGCGGTGGGGCCGCCCGAGAACGAGCAGTCGCGGCGAGAAGCACGCCTCAAGGCACTGGCGCAGGCCGCGGTGCGGCCCGGCGATTGGCTATCGTTGGTCCTCGAGCATCATCTGCTGATCGAGAAAGCGTTCGCGGCGGTAAAGGCGGCCCCTGACCTAGGCACGCGGCGTACGGCACAGAAGTGGCTGGCCGTCATCATGACCGGACACGCCAATGCCGAAGAATCGGTGCTGTACCCGGCGCTCGCGTTGGTGAACGAAAAGAGTCACGCCGGCATGGGCTACAGCGAGCAGGCGGCGGCCAAGATGCAAATGGCCGCCCTGGAAAACCTCAACCCGATGAGTCCAGCCTACCTGGACAAGCTCGAGCACGCGCGGGGCGCGGTCGCTCATCACATGTACCAAGAGGAGGGCACATGGTTCCTGGAACTCAGGAACAAAACACCGCCCGCCGACGGTGCCAAGCTGACGCAACGCTTTCGCGAGGAATTCGACCGCTACGTCGGAAAAGATAAAACCATGGCGGCCTGATCTGGGCCGCCTGGATTGCGCGGCAATTTCGGCCACATCGCGCAGTCGCGAACACAGCGCCGTGCCGCACCCGCGCGGGGCGTTCCTGAACTACAATGCGTGGCTCAAGAACAATCATGCCCAATCGCGAACACCCCCACAATCGACTGCGCGGCATCGGCTTCATGATCGCCGCAGTGTTCATTTTTTCCATCATGGACGCGCTGATGAAACGCCTGTCGGCGCACTACGCACCGCTGCAGATCGCCTGCCTGCGAAGCCTCTCTTCGCTGGTTTGCTTGCTGCCGCCGATTGCCTGGCGGCGTTCCTGGACGACGCTCAGGGCGGCCGGGCCGATGTTGCACGCCTTTCGCGGATTGCTCGGCATCACCATGCTCGCAAGTTTCGTATTTGCGGTGCACCGGCTCACGCTGGCGCAGACCTATTCG
Source organism: uncultured Gammaproteobacteria bacterium (assembly GCA_963799885.1). Lineage (GTDB taxonomy): Bacteria > Pseudomonadota > Gammaproteobacteria > Steroidobacterales > Steroidobacteraceae > Bog-1198. Next base: position 232,288 of record CAWCYX010000019.1, read on the forward strand.
CTGTTTTTGGCGGCACCCCTGTTGATGACCGCCTTGTCGGTACCGATCCACGGCGAACGGGTGAGCGGTCGGCGTTGGGTCGCGATTGCATGCGGCATGGGCGGGGTGCTGCTGATTCTACAGCCCTGGGGTAATGGCACATTCTCCATGGTCGCGGCCGGCGCCGCCGCCCTCGCCACGGTCTGCTATTCGTTAAGTGCGTTGACGGTGCGGTCTCTCGGCCGCAGCAACACCAGTATGTCGATGGTCTTTTGGTATTTGGGACTGGTTGGGGTGGGATCGGGCGTACTCGCGATCGGCGAATGGCGGCCCGTAGCATCCTCGGACTGGCAGTGGCTAGCCGGGATCGGGGTTTCCGGAGCCCTAGGTCAGCTTTGGCTCACGGAGGCCTTCCGGCGGGCCCCGCCATCGGTGGTCGGTCCCTTTGAATACACTGCAATCCTGTGGGCCTTCGCGATCGATCGGATCTTCTGGTCGGCCTTGCCTTCCGCGGCGCTCGTCGTCGGCGCTGCGATCGTCATCGCAAGCGGGATCGCGGTGATTTTTGACGAGCGCCGATTGGCGGAGTTGGCCATCAATCCCGCGGTGGCCCCACCCTGATCAGCTCACCGCGCCTGCGCAATCCGCCGCCGCTCATCGACTCAACTCACAATCGCCCTGACACCACCAGTACGAGAAGCACAATCAACACGAGCCCCAGCCCGCCGCTCGGGTAATAGCCCCACCCGCCGCTATACGGCCAGGTCGGCAGAGCGCCGATCAACAGAAGAACCAATAGGATGAGTAGTATCGTGCCGATCGACATGTTTTTCTCCCGATTCCGTTCAATGATGCGAAACTCGAGAGAAAGACTATGCGAGGGTTCACTCGCATTCCGTCGGTCGGGTCCCGTGACGTACTGTAGGGCAGGTCCTACCGAGATTCCGATGCATGACCTTTGGATGCATGACCTTTGAACGTGGCCACGGCCGCCGTGGCTGCTGGTCCCGCGAGTTCCGGCCGAACCATCACGATGTATAAAGTTACCGTGCGGGAACCGCCGCCTGCGAGAGGAATGCGGCGGAGGACGCCCTCGCGCAGGTGATCCGCCAGCACATGTTCCGGCAACCACGCGTATGCCAGTCCTGCCAGCACCAAGCCCAAGGACGATTCCATGCTGCTCACGGTGTATCGATGCTCCGCGCCCAGCCATCCTTCATTCCGGCGCGCGGATCCTGAATCGCGCACGACCGCCTGCGCCTGCCGCGTCAAATCGTCCAACGTCAATGTGCGATCGAGGCGCAGCAAGGGGTGATCCATCCGTGCCACGGCGATGAACTCGACATCGAGCAAACGGTCGCCGAGAAACCCCGGCGGAACGCGGCTGCTCACCACGACGTCGGCCTGCCGTTCCGTGATGGCCTCCTCTGCGCCCGACAGCACCGCATCTGCGAGCTGAATGTCGGTGCCTGGACAGGCCCTCTGCAGGTCGGCGACGGTGGCGAACAACTGCGTTCTCGGAAACGCTGCATCGACCACCAGCTTGAGTTCGGGTTCCCATCCTTGTTTGAGGCTGCCCGCCACCCCCTCCAGGGTGTCGAGGTCCCGGAGCAACGACCGCGCGCGGCTCAGCAGGGTCTTTCCATGCGGAGTCAGCACGGATTTTCGGCCGTCGAGTTCGAGCAAAGGCACACCGAGGGCCTCCTGCAGGCGGCCGACGGCGTAGCTCACCGCCGACTGGCTCCGATGCAGCACGTTCGCCGCCTGCGCAAAACCGCCCTCGTCCACCACCGCGGCGAGCACGGCCCACTGCTCCAAAGTCGTTTTGTTGAATCCCACTGATACATCCGGTTTTTCGATGGATATGACCCGAATTTTGCGCTTTTTCATTTGGTGATTCGAGACTATTGTGTGCGTCTAGGAGGTTTCATGAACACAATTCGACGTAGTGACGAGAGAGGTTTTGCGGACCACGGATGGCTGAAGTCCTTCCATACGTTTTCGTTCGCCGATTATTTCGATCCCAAGCATGTGGAATTTGGTCCGCTGCGGGTCATCAACGAAGATCGCGTCCAGGCCGGGGCCGGGTTCGGTACGCATGCGCATCAGGATATGGAGATCGTAAGCTATGTGCTCGAGGGCGAACTCGCGCACAAGGACTCGATGGGAAATGGTTCAACCATTCGGCCGGGTGACGTCCAGCGCATGAGCGCCGGCAGCGGCATCCGGCACAGCGAGTTCAATCCATCGTCGAGCCAGGGAACGCACTTTCTGCAGATTTGGATCAAGCCCAAGGCGCGCAACATCGAACCCAGCTACGAAGAGAAACGCTTTGGCGCCGAAGAAAAGCGCGGCCGGCTGCGTCTCATCGTCTCGCCCGACCGCACCGACGGATCGGTCCTGATCCATCAGGACGCAAGGATCTACGCAGGGCTGTTCGATGGCGCCGAGCGCGCGGCGCTGCGCGTCGGGCCGGGCCGCTGGATGTACGTTCACGTGGCTCGCGGCACATTGAATGCGAACGGATCCACGTTGAGCGCCGGCGACGCCTTGCAGATCACCGACGCGGCCGAATTGACCATCGCTGATGGCCGGCAAGCCGAGGTATTGGTATTCGACCTGCCGGGCGGTGTGCACTGAATTGATCGAGCCCTAAGAGCCTGTCGGATACCCGGACAGGCTCCGGTCCCGCGGTGGGGTGTTGTAATCAAGAGGTATCCATGTTCAAGCAGCTGCTCGCCCTCACTCTGTTCTTCTCGGTGTTGCCCGTGTCGAGCAGGGCCGAGCAGGTGCGCTCGCCGCCTGAAACGGTGCCCATCATTGCCATACGCGCCGGAAAATTCATTGACGTATCGGCCGGACGCACCTTGAGCGACGTCGTCATCTTGGTGCGCGGTCAGAAGATCGAGGCCGTCGGTCCCGGCGTCAGGGTACCGGACGGTACGGAGGTGATCGATCTGTCGTCGATGACCGTGCTGCCGGGGCTGATCGACTGTCACACGCATCTGGCCGATCTCGGAGTGTCCGAGCCCCTGGAGGTCGTTAAAAGAACGGCCGTGGAGACGGCGTACGCGGTCATTCCGAACGCCCGCCTCACGCTGCTTTCCGGCTTCACGACGGTGCGGGATGTCGGCGTGTATCGCGCGCTCAGCGACGTTGCCATGCGCGACGCAATCGCCCATGGAGTGATCATCGGTCCGCGCATGTATGTGGCCGGAGCCTATATCACCATCAGCGAAGGCGCGGGTGCCATGACGGGTTTGTCGCCGGACATTCAGCTGCCGCCGGATCTGCGGTTCGGCGAAGCCAACAGTCCCTGGGAAGTGCGACAGAGGATCCGGGTACTGGCGCACCGCGGTGCGGACCACATCAAGGTTCTGTCGACCGGGGCGGTCCTGACCCACGGCAGCAATCCGAAATCGGTCGAGTTCACGCCGGAGGAACTGCACGCCGCCGTCGACGAGGCTGCCCATTTCGGACTCCGCGTCGAGGCGCACGCGCACGATCCGGAAGGCATCAAGAACGCCATTCGAGCCGGCGTTGCATCGGTGGAGCATGCCACGCTGATCGACGATGAGGGTATCGCCCTGGCAAAGCAGCACGGCACCTATCTCGACATGGATATTTACGATGAAGAGTGCATCGAATCCGATCCTTCCACACCGCCGGATTTTCTGGAGCACGATCGCGATTTGGGCGAGGCGCAACGCCGCAATTTCAGCAAGGCGGTGAAGGCCGGCGTCAAAATGACTTTCGGCACGGACGCCGGCGTCTGTCCGCACGGCATCGGCGGGCGCCAGTTCGCCTTCATGGTCAAGTACGGCATGACGCCCATGCAAGCCATTCAGGCCGCGACCGTCAATGCCGCCGATCTGATCGGACATTCCGAGCTCTTCGGCTCCATCGCGGCCGGCAAATCCGCCGACATCATCGCCGTCAAAGGCGATCCGTTGGCCGACATTCGTGTGCTCGAGCATGTCGAATTCGTCATGAAGGAGGGCAAGGTCTACAAGCAGGAAAAGTAGCCGCCTCCGGCCTGCGGTACCCGGCGATCTACGGCGTGCGGGCAGCCTGCCGCGACCACCACCAGTAGAAGGGCAGGCCCGCGAACAAGACCGCCACTCCTTGCAGCGCCTGGCGAGGAGCGGCCACGAACGTGTTCACCAGCAACGCGATGGTGACGAGAAGAAAGAGCAGCGGCACCACCGGATAACCCAGCGCCCGGTACGGCCGCGGCGCATCCGGCATGGTTCGCCGGAAGATGAACAGCGATGCGATGCTGAGCCCATAGAAGGCCCACGCCACGAAAATCACCGAGTCGGTCAGCGCATCGTAAGAACCGGAGAGCGCCAGCACACTACCCCAGGCCGCCTGCGCCAGAATCGCCCGCACCGGAACCTTGGTGCGCGGCGAGAGCTTCGCAAGCCCCCGAAAGAACAAGCCGTCGCGCGCCATGGCAAACGGTATTCGCGAGTTTGCCAGCACGCTGGCGTGCAACGAGCCGAACGATGAAACCATCAGCGCCACCGCGGTCAGGGACACGGCAATCGGACCCCAGAATCGTTTGAGCACCTCGGTGGCAACTGACGATGAGATGGGCACGTCGGCGATTTCCACGGGAGTCAACGCGTAGTAATAGGCGACATTGACGAAAAGATACAGTGCCCCCACGACGAGGGTGCCGCCGATGAAGGCGCGCGGTAGATTGCGCTGCGGGTTGCGGATCTCGCCGGCGAGCGGCGCCACATTGTTCCACCCGTCATAGGCCCACAGCGCTCCCAGCATGGCGGCCCCGAAGCCGGCCAAGCCGCCGCGCGCGCTTGACGACACTCCCTGGCAGGTCCCTTGCAATCCCGAGGCGGCGAAATGCGACCAGTCTCCCGGAGCGAACAAAAACGCCGCCAATCCGACGCCTAACACCAAAACCACTTTGGCGAGGGTCACGCCCAACGCCGTGCGTCCGCCGGTTGCCACGGTCGCGCAATTGATGAGGGCGACCACCCAGATGGTCAGCAAGGCGACGCCGGTCAAACCGCCGATGCGCAGATGCAGACCGGCCACGTTGACGTCGAAGTGCCAACGATCGAGAACGCCGCCGAGCGCGACGTTCATGAATATGGCGAGCCCAACGGCCAGCGCCGCCTGGGAACCGGCCCGCGCCACGGCGAATACCATCCAACCGTACAGAAAACCCATCATTCGCCCGTAGGCACGGCGTAGGTAGACGTAGTCTCCGCCCGCCTCCGGCATCATGGCGGCGATTTCCGCATATGAGAACGTGCCGGCGAGCGACAGCAGCCCCGCCGCAAGCCACACCAAAAGAACGATCTTCGCGCTCCCGACGTTACAGGTCATCACGCGCGTCTTCAGAAACACGCCGGTACCGATCATATTGGCGACGTTCACCGCGATCGCCGCCCAGGGCCCCATGCCCCGGATAAGTTCCGTTCGCGGCGAGGACGCCGAGGACGCCGAGATCTGAGTGCTCATTTCGAGGTAGTATCGGCGAAATGCAACTCGACTACTCACGAATTTGGCCCTATGTCATCGCAGGCCTTGCGGTTCTGCTGATCTACCGGCGTTTTCGCCGCAGCTTCGGTCGGCAGCCCATACGCCCGATCCGCATGTGGATTCGCATCGCCGTGCTGATCCTCCTTGGCTGCTCCCTGCTGCCCCCGGCGTTCAGGTCCGGGCAATTTCTACTCGCGGAACTCGCCGGCGCGATAGCCGGACTGGCATTGGGGTTTTGGGGCGCACGGCACACCCGCTATGCAACCTACGAAGGTCGATTGCACTACGTACCTCACACCTACACCGGAATCGCGGTCTCCCTGCTGTTCATTGGAAGACTGGTGTATCGCGTCGTCGAGTGGTACGGAGAGAACCGAGCGCTGGGAGGCGCTTTAGACGCATCTCAAGGGATTGCGCCAGCGCCGATGATGAGAAGCCCCTTGACGGTCGGCTTGATCTGCGTGGTCGTAGGGTACTACGTGTGCTACTACGCCATGGTGCTGTGGAAATCGAAGCGCATCAGCCCGGAAGACCTCGAGGCCACCCCGGCCCCGGCCGCCGCTCCGCTATGAAGCTGCGGAATCACTTCCGGCTGATTGCGAGCTAGCTTATTTTGCGAGGACGAATACCGCGTACGTCATGATGGCCATGCCAATCAGCAACGCGTTAGTGCCCCAGCGGGCGACGTTTCCAATCATGTCAATTATATGGACGCCTCCCGATTTGCAAGGACTCTTCGGTGTGATGGCCGACAGATGAGGCTGCAGGTTTATATCCGGCCTGTTGTGCAGACCGTAGCCTGCGGGCCCTGATGGATTTCGCTGATCCGCACCTCATTTCTCCAAAGAGCTCGAAGCTCAGAGCGACATTCAGGTTTGGCGGGTCACGGTCTGACCTGTTTACCATCACACGTTGTAGTCCTTGCGCAACCTTTTAGCGTACCTTCCTTTGTTAACGGTTAACTGATCGTGGGTGCAACCCTAAGCGGGTCGACTCACGTACCCGGATTGATACGCACGTTCATGAGCCGTCAGCGCCCAGATCGTGCGTGCCATCTTGTTTGCCATCGCTACGACGGCCACATTCTTTGGCCGACGCTTCGTTAATTCGGTCAACCACTCGGGCGGTGATTTGCTGTGCGTCAGCACCGAGCGGGCGCCGTGGATCAGCAGCGTGCGTAGATATTTATCGCCGCGCTTGCTGATGCCGAGTAGCCGTACTCGTCCGCCAGTGCCGGTTTGCCCTGGCACCAGGCCGAGCCAGGCCGCAAACTCGCGGCCCGACTTGAAGGCTCTCGCATCGCCCATTGTCGCCATCGCCGCGGTCGCACTTAAGAGCCCCACGCCGGGGATCGCTGCGATGCGCGTGGTCGCTGAGTCCTCTCGCTGCCATTGCCGTAGACGTCGCTCGATCTGGCTAATTTGTTCATCGAGCGCACCTAAACGCGCGTACTGTTCACGCAAGGTCTCAATCACGATCGCCGGTAACCGATCCGCTAATCGTCCCAAGGCGCCAGGGATATCTCGCTTCATCCCAGCCCGGCCCTGCGGCATCACCTCGCCGTACTCCGTGAGTAATCCTCTTAAGCCGTTGATCTGCGCGGTGCGAAACTTCACCAACTGCTCCCGCATCCGATGCAGCGCCAATACCGCTTGCTGCTCCTCGCTCTTGATCGCGACCGCCTTGATCGCCGGCTGTTGCACGGCTGTCCAAATCGCTCGCGCATCCGCCGCATCATTCTTGTTGCCGCACACGAACGGTTTGACCTTCTGAGCCGACAGTAACTTCACCTCGTGACCGAGCTTCTGCAGCGCGCGCGCCCAGTGCTGCGATCCGCCGCATGCCTCCATTCCAATCAAACAACTCGAACGGTTCGCAAAATGCTCCAACAATCTCTCCCGCTTAAGTTGCAGTGCCACAATCTCGCCCGTCGCCGGCTCGACCCAATGCAGCTGAAACACCCGCTTTGCGATATCCACTCCAACCACGATACGATTCATCTTGGACCCTCCGGTTGCCTGTGAAGCCTGAACACCTTCCACCTTGGGCACTTTGATGCCGTCGGCCCGGAGGGTCCACTTCTTCACAACTCTGCCGCTCACTCACCTTTTAAGGTGGGAGGCGTCCATACCATTTCTCCTGAGCTCAATCCATAATCCCGCAGCAAAAAACTCTGCGGCAGGTCCCATGTATGGGGGCGCAAAGTAACATTTCCAGTGCTGCGGGAAGCTGCGGCAGGTCTCAAAAGCAGCTAAAAATTGGGGCAATTACAGGCAAGCGTGTGAATCCAGCAGCAGCGCCCGGCCGCTTCGATATTCACATATTGCGGCCCGCTCAACTGGCCGGCGGATTCCAATTTCGGCGATCGGTGTCGCGCCCCCGCCGGCAGCAAACCCGTTCCCTGGCGTTCGTCCGGCAGCCGCAGAATTCGCAGCTGCGCCAGCCGGTTTCCGCTGTGGCCACCCCGGCGATCCGCAGGGCAGCGGCCGGAGCACGTCGGCCGACGATCGCGTTGTATAGCGACTTTTGCTCCGCATCCATCTGATCGTAGCCGCAATTGCCGTACCCGGAGTGCACTGCGCAGTGTTGAATCAGTTCGCGCAGCCGGGCATTTTCCGCGTCGAGTCGGCGCACGTGCTCGAGTTCATCCGCCGGCGTGGCGACGCCCGGCGTAGCGGCCGGCGCGGCTTGTAGTCTCTTGAATGCTTTCATGGAGCTAGACTGCGCGCGCGCGGCGCCCGAGAACCGTGCTTCCGAGCACAGAACCGCAGTTTGCAACGGAACGGACCGCACGAATTGGCGGTTTGCGATATTCCCCTAGCAGCCAGCCCCCGCGCAACCCGGGGTTCCCTGTGGGATCAATGCCCGGTCTTGATCCTCGTCCACACACGCGTGCGTAAGCGATCATAATCGGCACCCAGTTCCGCCGGCAGGTACAAACGCGCGCGAATTTCCGGCGGAGGATAGACCGCGGGGTCGTTCAAGATTTCCGGACGAACTAAGGGACGCGCAGCCAGGTTGTCGTTGCCGTAATGGATGTCGTTGGTGATCTCTGCGATGACTTTCGGGTCGAGAATGAAATTCAAGAATTTCTGGGCCGCCTCGGGATGCGGAGCGGACGCCGGGATCAGAAAAGCGTTGTAAGTGATATTCGATCCCTCCTTCGGCAGTATGAATCCCAGGTGCGCACCGGTACCGTCCTCCACCGCCAGTGTCTGTGCCACCTCATAATCGCTCGACCATGCGATCGCAACGCAGATTTCCTTCGACGCCAGCTGGTGAAAATAGTCGTTCGAATCGAATTGTCGAATGTACGGCCGCACCGCCATTACCACCTGTTCGGCGGCCTTGAGATCCTCGGCGCTCTGTGAATTGGGATTCAAGTGGAGGAAGCTGAGCGCGAGCTGAATCACGTCTTCGGGGGAATCCAGGAACGTGACGCCGCAGTCGGCCAGTTTCGAGATCACGGCCGGATCGAAAATCAGCGCAAGACTGTCGGTGGGTGCATTCGGCACGCGCGCCTTCACCAGGTCCACGTTGTACGCAATGCCGTTCATTGCGTGCAGATAGGGAACGGCGTACCGATTGCCCGGATCGGCCTGCGCCTGCACTGCGAGCACCGCCGGGTCGAGATTAGTCCAATTCGGCAGCTTGCCGCGGTCGAGCGGCCGATAGGCCCCGGCTTTGATCTGTCGCCCGTAGAATCCGGTGGTGGTGCTGACCAGATCGTAGCCCGACTGGCCGGCCAGGATCTTCGCTTCCAGCGTCTCATTCGAGTCGTACACCCCGTAAATCACCTTGATGTGGGTTGCTCGCTCGAATTCGGCGATGGTGTGGTAGCCGATGTAGTCGGCCCAATTGTAGATGTTGAGCACCGGCTCCTCGGCGGTTGCCGCCTGTTTCGCACCGCCGCAGGCGCTTAAAGTGCAGACGACGAGCGCGACGAGGCCGGCGAGGCCGGCCGGCCGCGCTCTAAGCGCGCGCGAGTTCAGAACCAATCCATTCGTGGAATTGCCGGATCACGTACTCCTCGGGCATGACCACACCCCCTACGTGCGGGGCGGCGTGTAGTCCTCGTTGATTGAGTTCGCACACCTCGGCATCTTCGGTCATGACGAGGTTGGTGAAGTCGACGACATTTCGCATGTCGAACCCGGGTCTCGCCAGCGTTTCGGCGGAGAAGAGATATTCGACCTTGAGTTCGGTGCATTCCGGTCCGAGGGGACGCAGGCGCACCACACGGACGTAATCTTGGTGAGCAACCATGAACATTGACGGCAGGCCGGTCAGGTAGACGGCGCCCAGCTTGCGGTCTTCGTCCGACAAGTCGGCGAAGGGAACGCCGGTCAATTGACCGTCCAAGGACCACGTGCTCGCACCGATGCGCAGCCCACCTTTGAACTTCGGATCGGGATCGGCGGCGTTCAAGGTCCAGTTCGGATCATCGCGCTCCTCCTGGAGGCCGCGGCCGAAAATGGGTACGAGCTGCGAAAGCCGTGGATGTACGGCCGGGCAGTGCAGGCATTCATTGTAATTCTCCCAGAAAATCTTCCAGTTGCAGCGGATGGTCTTCAGCAGCACATGGCCCACTTGAAGCTTCTCGAGCGGCCAAGCATCCAGGCGGCTCAAAGGCAAATCGAAGAGTCCCTCGAAGGGCGAAGCACGGTCGGTCAAGGCGACGAAGATGAAGCCCCGCCATTCGCGAACCGCAATCTTGTACAACGGATAATCGGCCGTGTCGAAGCCCTCCGCATGGCGCTTGGACGACGTGCGCAGGAGCTTGCCTCGCAGGTCGTAGGTCCACGCATGATAGGGGCAAATGATGGCGCCCGAGCGCATGATGCCTTCGCTTTCTCGACACAACGCCGCGCCGCGATGACGGCAGGTATTATGGAATGCCTGCAATGCCCCGTCATCGTCTCGAACCAACAGCAATTTCTGATCGCCCAGCTCGAAGGTGCGGAACGACCGCGGCTGCGTCATTTCACGGGATCGGGCCACATAGATCCAGTTTCGATGCCAGATCCGCTGCAACTCGCGTTCATAGCGTGCCGCGTCGAAATAGGCGTCCGCCGGCAGCCCGTGGGTGTGCGTCGTCAGGCCGTTGTACTGGGCCTGCATCGTGTCCGGTATCGTTGTCATGTGCATCTCCAGTTCAACCGCGCATCAGGACTCCACCGGAATCATACAGTGGCGCCGCGAGGCGGGTGGCTCGATGCCGCTCGCCGATGATTTCGATCTCGAAGCCGCTCTCGGCCGCCGCCACGGAGCGGGGCACGTAGCCGAGCGCCAGTGACGCACCGACGCGGTGACCAAAGGCCCCCGAGGTCACCCAACCGACGACTTTGCCGTCGTGCCAGACGGGCTCGTCGCCGATCGCGTCCGCATCCGTGGCATCGACCTTGAAGGCCACGAGGCGCAGCGCGCCACCGCTGTCCTTCTCTTCGGCGGCTGCCGCGCGTCCGATGAAGTCACCCTTCGTGAGGTCGACGAACCGGCCGAGGCCCGCTTCGAACGGCCCATAGATGGGCCGGTATTCCCGGGCCCATGTGCCGAAGCTCTTTTCGATACGCATGGCATTGAGCGCCCTTCCGCCAAACGACCGCAATCCGTGCTCGAGGCCGGCCCGCGCCAGCAAATCGTACAGCGCGCGCTGGTATTCCGTGGTCACCCACATTTCGTAACCGAGCTCGCCGGTGAACGACACCCGCCCTACATACGCAGGGATCATGCCGACCTCCATTCGCTTGAACGACATGAACGGAAAGGCGCCGCTGGTCAGGTCGTCGCGCACCAGGCTTTGCAGCAGCGCGCGTGATTTCGGGCCCGCCACCGACAAGCCCGCATACTGCATGGCGCAGGGACGCACGGTCACCCCCGACGGCGGCAGATGCCGATCGAACCACCGCAGATAGTAGGTCTCGGCCGCATAGGTACCGATCAGAAAGAAATGCTCCGCGGCGACGCGGCACAGAGTGAAATCGCCGATCAGCTTGCCTCTGTCGTTCAACATCGGGGACAGCGCGATGCGCCCCACGCTGGGAATACGATTCGCCATGATCTCCGACAGCCATTGCGCCGCAGCCGGGCCCTGAACTTCGAACTTCCCGTAGTTGGATATCTCCAAAAGACCCACGTGATCGCGCACCGTGGTGCACTCGCGGGCGATATGCGGATGCGCGTTCGAGCGGCGGAAGCTCACATGGTCCACTGCTTCCGCCTGGGTAGGCGCGAACCATAGGGCGTGTTCGAGGCCGCAATAATCGCCGAACACCGCATGCTCTGCCGCAAGCCTTTCGTATATCGGGGTGGTGCGCAGCGGCCGGGCCGCCGGCAGTTCCTCGTTCGGAAACCGGATGCTGAAGCGGCGCGAGTAGTTTTCGCGGACCTTTGCATTGGTGTAGGCAAGCGTGGTCCAGTCGCCGTAGCGCGCAACGTCCATGCCCCAGACATCGGCGCCGGGGTCGCCGTCAACCATCCAGCGCGACAGTGCCAACCCCACGCCGCCACCCTGGCTGAAGCCCGCCATGACGCCGCATGCCACCCAGAAATTCTTCAGCCCCCTGATGGGTCCGATCAGCGGATTTCCGTCCGGCGCAAAGGTAAACGGACCATTGACCACTTTCCGGATGCCCGCGCCTTCCAACGCCGGAAAATGCTCGAAGCCCACTTCGAGGCTGGGCGCAATCCGCTCCAGATCATTGGCCAGCAGGTCCTGGCCGAAGTCCCATGGCGTCGTCACGGGTGACCATGGCACGCCGGCACGTTCGTAGGTCCCCATGAGCATGCCGCCGCGTTCCTGCCGAAGGTAGATCTCGCCCTCGAAATCGATGGCATGCAGTTGTTCCGGCTTGCCGACCAGTTCGGGCAGGTCTCCGGTGATGAGATATTGATGCTCCATTGCAAGAACGGGCAACTCGATGCCGACCATGCGTCCGACCTCACGGGCCCACAGGCCGGCGGCGTTCACCACATGCTCCGCATGAACATTGCCGTGATCCGTGATCACGTCCCACGTACCGTCCGGACGCGGCCTAAGATCGGTCACCCGGGTATGGCGGACGATCTCGGCACCGCCGATCTGTGCGGACTTGGCGTAGGCGTGGGTCACACCGTATGGGTCGACATGGCCCTCGATGGGATCGTACATGGCGCCGGCGAAGTGCTTCTTGTCCATCAGCGGGAAGAGCTTTGCCGCCTCGTCGACGGAGATGATCTCCAGATCCATCCCGAGATACCGGCCGCGCGCCTTGGCCATCTTCAGCCAGTCGAGCCGTTCACGGGTTCCGGCGAGCATGAGGCCGCCGGTGATGTGCACGCCGCAGGACTGTCCGGAAACCGCCTCGATCTCCTTGTAGAGCTCTATCGTGTATTGCTGCAGCTTGGCGACATTGGGATCGCCGTTCACGGTGTGCATGCCGCCGGCGGCGTGCCAGGTCGAACCGGACGTGAGTTCGGCGCGTTCGATCAACAGAACGTCCATCCATCCCGCCTTGGTCAGGTGATACAGAACGCTGGCACCGACGACGCCTCCGCCGATCACCACCGCTTGTGCGTGGCTCTTCATTATTTCTCCCGATTCATCGAATTGTTTTCGTCACCGCTCATTCATTGGAGACGGCCAGGTGAACTGCGGAAGCCGCCCCCGAAGCCGTGCCGAAGCGCTCGATCAACCACGATCGGAACAACGCGATCGCCGTGTCGCTCAGCGCCTCCGGATGAGTGGTCAAGTAGTAGCCGAAGCCGTCGTCGAGGATATTGTCGAACGGCTTTACCAATTGACCGGTGCGAATGTAATCGCCGAACAGGTAGCCATCCACCAGGGCGATCCCCTCGCCGGAGAGCACATACTGGACCGCAAGGACGGCGGTGTCGAAGACCAGGCCGCGTTCGACGTTCAACGAGTGCAGGCCCGCAGACTTGGCGAACTGCAGCCACATGTAATGCCGCGGCAGATCGGAAATTCGCACGTGCACCAGTTCGTTGGCCGCGATGAATTCGCTCAAGCTCTTTCCCTTGTGGCGTTCCGCGATACTCGGATGACAGAGCACGCTCACCCGCACGGGCCACAGCAGGTCGGTCACGAGGTCCGTCACCGTCGGCTTGGAATACACTACCGCCACATCCACGTCGCCGAGCGGCGGCCCCACCCCATAGGGGCTCACCAGATCGATCTCGACCTCCGCTGCCGCGCGCTTGAAATCCCGCAGGATCGGAACCGCGAGATGCACCGCGAAGCTCGGCGGCATCTGCACCCGCAGCGTTCTGATGCTCGTGGCGTTTTCATTGCGAATGTCGTCGAGCGCGTACTCCAGGCGATCGAAGGACTTGATGACTGCCGGCAACAGCAGCTGGCCGGCCTTCGTCAGGACCAGTGCGTGCGGGCGGCGCTCGAAGAGCTGCGCGCCGATCAGCTTTTCGAGCGCGATGACGTGCCGCGATAAGGCGCTTTGGGATATCAACAAGGCGTTGGCGGCGGCGGTGAAGCTCAGGTGCTTGGCAACGCCTTCGAAGGCGCGCAGTGCGTTCAAGGGCAGCCAGCGGCGGTCGAGATTGGTTTTCGCCATACGGGGGCCCCTAGGGAGACCACGCCCGGGTATACGCAATCGCCCGCTTTTGATCGGCGATGATGGTCTTGGACGCGAGGAACAGATGAAGGGCCGCCCAAAACCCGGTGGGCGCCAGAATCAGCATGGCCATGCGCAATGACGACGCGTCGACCGCATGACCGCCCGCAAACCAGACGCTTAACATGCCCACCATTTTAGGTGCGACGATCAGGTTGAACACGTTGGCGACCAGCAGCGACACCGCAATGAACATCGACCGCATGTGACAGGGCGAAAGATTGTTGAGCAATCCGAAGCAAGGACCGATATAGAAGTAAATGGCGGGAATGAAAATCCAGAACATGATTCTTGCGACGAGAAGGGAGTGCGTCCAGTAGGCAATGAAAGAGGGAATCGTGGTCAAAGCCACGACTCCGCCGAGTAGCCACACGACGCGGCGCGGGTCGGCCATGAAGGGTCTCGACAACAACCAGGCCGTGCCCACAGTGGCCAGGGAGCCCCCGATCAAATGAATGTTGCCGGTGACATCACTGGCTTGGGCGACGTCTATTTGATAGGTGCGCATCAGGAAGGCCGGCGTCCAATACATCAATCCCCAACCCCAAAGTGCGCAGACGCCGCCCCCCATCACAACGTGGAATGCTGCCTTTTGCTCCCAAAACAATCGCCATGTCTCTTTGACCGACGGTTTGATGTCATCCACGATTTCGTCCAAGCGGCCTCGGGGCGGCTCGCGAATGGTCAAATACACGATGAGACCGACCACCAGCCCCGGAACCCCGAGCGCGAGGAACGCGTGCCGCCAGTCGTAGATGCGCGCAACCTCGCCCGCCACGTCGAGGGCGATCCACGCGCCGATCGGTGCACCCAGGGCAAGCACGGTCATCGCCATCGGACGCCGCTCGGGTGGAAAACAATCGGAGACGATCGCCGTCGACGGCGGCGTGCCGCCCGCTTCACCGATGCCCGCCCCGATACGCGCGAGAGCGAACTGAATCCAGCCGCGCGACAGACCGCACAGCGCCGTGAATCCCGACCACACGATTAAGGAAACCGAAAGAATGTTGCGCCGGTTCGAACGGTCCGCGAACCATGAAATCGGAATCCCGCAGGTCACGTAAAAAAGGGCCAGCGGCCAGCTGGTCAGCATTCCCACGCTGTCGTCGTCCAGGTGCAGATCGAGCCGGATCGGCTCGAGCACGGTCGAAACGACATAGCGATCGGCGATGTTGATTGCGTAGATCAGGCACATCAGAATCAGCACGTACCAGCGCTCGGTCGACGACGGTACGCGCGTTCGGGTCACGTCAATGGCTGTGCTTAGCACTCGTTGCAACCTTTGATGGGGCGTCGCTTCGCACCATACAGGGTTCGGCCGCGTTACGCGACGGTGGGTTCGGGCGCTGATGAGGGGTAACGAACGGCGGCACGCAGGAGGCGCGCGGACGCGAAAAAAGGTATGGGCGGATCGCGAAATGGCATAGCACGTTCGGACCTGCAGGTTAAGCTCCCGGGGTGGATCAATTCGACTACATCATCGTCGGCGCCGGCTCGGCCGGGTGCGTGCTTGCCGATCGGCTGTCGGCAAGCGGCCGGCGGGTCTTGGTGCTCGAAGCCGGCGGTTCGGATGCCCGCTTTTGGATCAAGACGCCGATCGGCTATGGCCGCACCTTTGCCGATGCAGCAGTGAACTGGAAATACCAAACGCTGCCCAGCCCGGGGCTCAACGGCCGTACCATGTACTGGCCGCGCGGGCGCGTGGTGGGCGGATCGAGTTCCATCAACGCATTGGTGTACTGCCGCGGCATGCCCGCGGACTTCGACGACTGGCGCGACCTTAAGAATCCGGGCTGGGGTTGGGACGACGTGCGTCCCTATTTTGAGAAGACCGAGCGACGGGTGGATGCGGCCGGCCGCGCCACCACCGGCGGCGCGCTCGACGTGAAGGACGTCACGCCCTTTCTACATTCCTCGCGTTCGACCTGGCTCGCCGCGGCGGCCGAGTTGCGCGTCCCGGTGACCGACGACTTCAACGGGCCGCAGCCCGAAGGTCTCGGCTGCTATCAGGTGACCATCCGCAACGGCCGGCGGCAGTCCGCCGCCGACGCGTTCCTGCGGCCGGCGCTGCGCCGCGACACGGTCAAACTCGTGACGCGCGCCTGGGTCAGCAAGATCCGGATCAGCGCGGGTCGCGCTATCGGCGTTGAATGGTGCCGCAATGGCCGCCGGCATTTTTCGGCGGCGGCCGCCGAAGTCCTCGTGTGCGGAGGAGCGGTCAATTCGCCGCAACTCCTGCAACTGTCGGGGATCGGCCCGGGCGCGACGTTATCCGCTCACGGCATTCCGCTCATCGTCGACAACCCGGCCGTCGGCGGGCACCTGCAGGATCACCTCGCCGCCGTCTATTCTTTCAAGGCCACGCGGCCGACGCTCAATAACGAACTGCACTCGGCGCTCGGAAAATTGCGTGCGGGGGTGCGCTATCTGCTGACGCGAGCGGGACCGTTGGCGCTCAGCGTGAATCAATTCGGCGGATTTTTGCGGGCGGCTCCGGATGCTTCCCGTCCGGACGTGCAGCTGTACTTCAATCCCGTGACCTACGGCAGCGGGGATGCGCGGCGCACCCGCATCGAGGTCGACGCATTTCCGGGATTTTACCTGTGTTTTCAGCCGACGCGGCCCACCAGCGTGGGTCGCATCGACATCGCTGACGGAGATTTTCGCCGCGCACCGCTCATTGCACCGAACTACCTGTCGACGGACAAGGATGTGCTCGACGTGGTGCATGGCGGACGCCTGCTCCAGGCGATCGCGCGCACCGCAGCCATGCGCGAGTTGATCTTGGAACCCATCGCACCCGATTTGCTGCACATGGCCGATCATGAGTTGCTCAGCGACTTCCGGGCACGCGCAGCCACCGTGTACCACCCGGTCGGCACCTGCCGCATGGGGCATACTTGCGGCGATTCCGTGGTCGACGCGGCGCTTCGGGTGCATGGCGTCGAGCGCCTGCGGGTGGTCGACGCATCCGTCTTTCCGACCGTGACGTCGGCCAACACGAACGCACCGACTCTCATGGTGGCGCAAAAGGCGGCGGACTTAATACTCAACGGCGGGTGACCCGCGACAAGGAAGCTTCGGATGAGACTCGACAGCATCAAAGTATTCGTGGTGGGCAATCCGCCGCCGGGCTTCGGCGGACGCTATTTTGTATTCCTGAAGTTGAAGACCTCGTGCGGCATCGAAGGCGTGGGCGAAGTGTACGCGGCCACCTTCGGACCGCACGTGGTCGCGTCGATGATCGAGGACGTGTTCATGCGGCGTTTCGCGGGCAGGGATCCGTTCAAGATCGAATCGATCTGGCGCGAGAGCTACGGTTCCGGCTTCAGCCTGCGGCCCGACCTCTCACTGATGGGCGTGGTCAGCGGTCTCGAAATGGCCTGCTGGGACATCATCGGCAAGGCGGTCGAACAGCCCGTGTACAACCTGCTCGGCGGCAAAGTGCACGAGCGCCTGCGCAGCTACACCTATCTATATCCCGCCGACGGCGAAGGCGACGAGTTCTACCATGACGCCGAACGCTCGGCGGAACGCGCGGCCGAATATGTCGAGCAGGGATTCACCGGCCTGAAGTTCGATCCCACCGGCGGTTTCTCGGCCTATGATCCGCGCCAACCCACCCAGGAGGCGCTGGAGCGGACCATTCGCCTGGTTCGGCTGGTGCGCGAAGCGGTCGGGCGCAAGGCGGATCTCCTCCTCGGCACTCATGGGCAATTCACGACCTCGGGCGCAATCCGTCTCGCCCGGCAACTCGAGGCCTACGATCCATTGTGGTTCGAGGAGCCGGTGCCCCCCGAAATGCCGGAACAGATGGCGCTGGTGGCGCGCGGCACCAGCATTCCGATCGCCACCGGCGAGCGGCTCACCACCAAGTATGAATTCGCACGCGTGTTGGCGGCGGGCGCGGCCAACATCCTGCAGCTGAACCTGGGCCGCGTCGGCGGCCTGCTCGAAGCGAAGAAAGTCGCCGCGCTGGCGGAAGTCCACTATGCGCAGATTGCGCCGCATCTGTACTGCGGGCCGGTGGTGGGCGCCGCCAACATCCAGATCGCGGCCTGCTCCCCCAATTTTCTGATCCTCGAATCCATTCAACAGTGGGGGGGATTTCACGCGGACATTCTCGAGACCCCGATGCGCTGGGAGGATGGCTTCGTGATTCCGCCGTCGAGTCCCGGCCTCGGTGTGGAATTGAACGAGGCGGTGGCAATGGCCAATCCCTATCCCACCGACGGAAATCTACATCTCGAAATGATCGATCGCCCGCTGGGTTGAGCCCGTGGGGAATCGGCAAGGAACGACGTTGCGCTACGGATTCATCGGACTAGGCAATCTGGGAAAACATCTGGCGGCGAACCTCGCCCGCGGCGGATTCGAATTGGCGGTCTTCGATCTCAATCGCGCCGCTGCCGCCGACGCCATCACGGCGGGCGCAAGTTGGTCCGAGTCGGTCTCTCAGCTCGCGAAGTCCTGCGATGCCCTGATCACCTGCCTGCCCTCTCCGGCGGCCAGCAGCGCCGTGATGAACGAGGCGCTACCGTACCTGCAGCCGGGCAGCACTTGGATAGAAATGAGCACCAACGACTTCGTGGAGGTGGAACGGATCGCCGAGCGTGCCGCCGCCGGCGGCGTCGCCACCCTGGTCTGCCCGGTGACGGGCGGCGTGCATCGCGCCGCCGGCGGCGACATCACCGTGCTCGTTGGCGGATCGCAACAGCAATACTCGGTGCACGAACCGGCGCTGAGGGCCATGGGGGGCCGCGTCATCTTCGTGGGCGGCATCGAACAGGCGGCGGTTACCAAGGTCGTCACCAACATGCTCGCTTTCATTCATTTGATCGCCGCTGGGGAGGCGTTGATGCTATGCGCCAAGGCGGGAGTGGATCTGCGCACGGCATACGAGGCCATCGCGGCCAGCTCCGGCAATAGCTTCGTGCATGAAACCGAGAGTCAGGTCATTCTCAACGGCAGTTACGATATCGGTTTCACCATGGATCTGGCGTGCAAGGACGCCGGGTTCGCGGTGGAATTCGGCCGCCGCTGCGGTGTGCCGCTGCGCCTCGCGGGCATGATGGAACAGATCTTCATCGAGGGCCGCGCCAAATACGGCGGCGGCGCCTGGTCATCGATGATCGTGAAGCTGCTGGAGGACTCGGTCGGTACTGCGCTGCGAGCGCCCGGATTTCCGGCAAAGTTGGCGCCGGGAGATGCGTGAGCATCCGGCGAAGCGACGCGGGAATCGACTGGCCCAAGGCCGGTAGAGGGCCGAGGATGTCGCAAATTGACATGAGGGCATCGCTAAATAGCATAGCGGTGAGAAAGCAATGAGCTAAGCTCGGGCATTGTGACAGGGCACGCGACGATAGCCTTCTGTTGTGCTTTCGCAACAGCCGGCTGTGGTCGATGATAGTTTGACAAGACCGCAAAAGAGAAGGGATGGACGCATGAACTCAAGCCAGAAGTTGTCGTATGCGATTGCCGCGATTTTGAGCGGCTCCGCCATGGAAATCGCGCACGCCGCGCCCGCCGCCGATACCGCCGATTCGGAGGGTATCGCCGAAATCACCGTTACGGCGCAGCGACGCACAGAGAACATGCAGGACGTGCCCATCACCATCCAGGCGCTGACCGGCGAGACACTGACGCAGCTGAACGTCACCACCTTCGAGGATTTCGTAAAGTATCTGCCGAACGTCACCGCGCAAGGCGGCGGTCCGGGGCAGAACCAAATCTATATGCGCGGCCTTGCCTCGGCCGTCGGCGGCATCCAAGGGTCCGGCGTGACCGGCAGTTTCCCCAACGTTGCCACGTATCTGGATGATCAATCGGGCCAGCTTCCCGGAAGAAACCTCGATATCTACGCGGCGGACATGGAGCGTATCGAGGTGCTCGAAGGCCCGCAGGGAACTCTATTCGGCGCAGGCGCCCAGGCGGGCGTTGTGCGCTATATCACGAACAAGCCGAAGCTGGACATCACCGAAGGCAATGTCAACGCGGGTTATGCCGTCACCGCGCATGGCGATCCCAGTAGCAATGTCGACGCCATGATCAATATTCCGCTGATTGCGGACACTCTGGCATTGCGCGGCGTGATCTACAACGAATCGCGCGGCGGTTACATCAACAATATTCCCGGCACCTTTGCACGAGGCCCGAACGAGCCCGGCGTGGCATATCAATATCACGCTTGCCCTGCCAATTGCGCCACCGTCAACAACAACAACATCGTCGCGAACGCGATCAACCCGGTGACCTATAAAGGCATCCGCGTCGAGGGCTTGTACAAGGTCAACGAGGACTGGAACTTCCTGCTCAGCCAGTCGTACCAGAACATGGAAGCCGACGGTGTGTTCGCGGAGCAGCAAATCAGCTCCGCCGGCGTGCGTCAGCCAGATCTCACGGTGCAGTTGTATAACCCATCGTTCGACAAGGACAAGTTCGAGAACACATCGTGGACCCTGAATGGCCGTCTCGGTGCATTGAAAGCCGTGTACACCGGCGGCTATCTGGTGCGCAACGTCGAGCAGGTGCAGGACTACACGAATTACGCGCGCGGCAAGTACGCGAATTATTATCAGTGCGTCAGCGCGGGCACGTCAACGACCGGCAAGGCGCAATGCTTCTCGCCCAGTTCCACTTGGCACGACGTCGAGAAGAACACGCACATGACGCACGAATTCCGCTTGAGCACCCCAGACGACTGGCGGCTGCGAGCCCTGGGCGGTTTGTTCTACGAAGATTATAAGATCGACGAGCAGGTCGACTGGGACTACAAAACGGCCACGGCTTATTTCGGCCAGATTGGACCACCGACAGGGTTCTGGGAACTCAATGGGTCACCGCTCCTTCCCAGCGGTCATCCGGTCCGTTACAACACGCCCGGTGCGGTGCTGGTGCCGTTGACGCCGTCGGTCAATAACCCGGACCTGCGCAACGTGAACGACGGCTTCTTCGACGATGTGAAGCGCGGCTATACCCAGAAGGCGGCATTTACCTCGGCCGATTTCGATATCATCCCGAAGACGTTGACGGTCACGGCGGGCACGCGCTATTACCGGATCGATACCACGGAGAAGGGCACCTTCGTGGGCAGTTTCGGATGCAAGGATTTCTCCGGCACAGCAACACCTCTCAACCCGTGCATCAATCACTCCAACTTCGCCAATATCGATGCGCTGGGCCTGGATAAGCTGTATTCGGGGTTCAAGAGCCGCGCCAATGTGACTTGGAAAATCACACCTGAGGCCATGGTGTACTACACCTGGTCACAGGGCTTCCGAGCGGGTGGATTCAACCGGCCGAACTCCGTGGAAAGCTCCTCGCCGCTTACGGGATCATGGGCGCCTCCGGTGGCCTTCGGACCGGATAATCTGACCAACAACGAGATCGGCTGGAAGACGGAGTGGTTCGATCGTCGCGTGCAATGGAACGGCGCGATCTACAAGGAAGATTGGAAGGGTACGCAGATTTCGCTGTTCGATCCCGGCGTGACGGGCAACTTGACCTTCACCACCAACGGCAGCGACTACCGCGTCAAGGGCATCGAGACGACGTTGGTGGCCCGGGTCACCCATGAGCTCACAGTTACCGGCGGCGCCTCCTACAACAAGAGCGAACTCGTCAAGCAGGGTAGCTTTACCTACAGCGAGGGTCCGCTCAAGGGACAGCCCATCAACTTCAGCTCCTTCAAGGATGCGAGCGGCAACCCGCTGGCCAATCCCACCGGAGAACTGGGCGATCCGCTGGCCGGTTCGCCGAAGTTCCAGGCCAATTTGCGTGCCCGCTATGACTGGGCCATGGGCGACTACCTGCCCTTTATGCAGATCGGCGTGCAGCACCAGGGAGACTCCTTATCATCCACGGATCGTCTGACCAAGGACCTGCAGGGCAACTCGATTGCCTACGACAATCCAGGATTCACCGAATTCGACGCTGCCGTGGGCGTCGCGCGGGACGCATGGGTGGTGCAGGCGTATGGTCAGAATCTCGGGGATAAACGGGCGGAGCTCTACTCGGATGCACGGCAGTGGTATAAGGCCGTCACAGTCGACCGGCCGAGAACGCTCGGCGTGCGATTCAGCTACAAGTTCGCCGGCGGGAGCAAGTAAGCTTCCGCGCAAGCTGCCTGTGATCGCCGCGCCAACGACGGCACCCGTATCTCGAGTCGAGACGGAAGTCCGTCGCCTACGCTCATTGGTGGAACAAAATCGATTCTCGGAGGCCTTGGCCGGCGCCGAGACGCTGCGAGTACAAGTTCCCGAGAATCGCGACGTCCTGTACCTGCAAGCGGTCAGTCAACGCTATCTCGGAAGAATTGCGGACGCGCTCGCAACATCGGCCCAGTTCGAGGCCGTGCATCCCGACTATGGCCGCTTGTTCCAGGAACGAGGCCATTGCCTGCGCGCAGTCGGCGAGGTCGCGGCCGCCATAGCGGCCTACCAGCAGGCGGTTGCGCTCAATCAGACCCTTTCGGCGAGTTGGACCGCACTGAAGGACCTGTATTCTGCCCGTGGCGACTCCAAGCAGGCCGCCCTCGCCGCGGCCAATGCCGTCAAGCTCGCCCAACTCCCTCCGCCGATCGTCAAGGCGACAAATATCTTGGCCGAGGGCGACATCTACGGTGCCGAAGACATGGTGCGCCGGTATCTGCTGAAACACCCTGCCGATATAGAAGGGATGCGGTTGTTGGCGCAGATTGGCGTGCGACTGGATATTCTCGGCGACGCCGAGTTCTTGCTGGAGAGTGTGCTGTTGGCGGCGCCCGACTATCACGCAGCGCGCCTGGAATACGCCGGCGTCCTCAATCAACGCCACAAATTTGCACGGGCTCTCGAGGAGACACATAAACTGCTGGCAATCGATCCCGACAATCGCGAGTATCGAACGGTTCGCGCGAACGCTTATGTAGGACTCGGAAATCATGCAGAAGCGCTGCGGATCTATCGGGACCTTGTGGATCGCGCCCCCCGAGCCGCGGACCTGCACCTGTCGATCGGACACGCGCTCAAGACGATGGGACTCCAAGCGCAAGCCATCGATGCCTATCGGCAGGCGGCTGCCGTGCGCCCGAATTACGGTGACGCCTATTGGAGCCTCGCGAACCTCAAGACCTATCGGTTCACGGACACCGAGATCACGCGCATGCGCACTCACGAGGACGCGCCGCAAACCGGCCTCGCCGATCGATATCACCTTTGTTTCGCGCTCGGAAAGGCGTTCGAAGACCGGGCCGAATTCGCAGAATCTTTCGAATATTATCGGCGCGGAAATGCCTTCAAGAAAAGCGAGAGTCGATTCAATATCGAATCGATCGAACGTACCGCCCGGCGGCAAGCGGTAGTCTGTACCGGGGAGTTTTTTGCAGCCCGGCGCAATGTCGGATGCCTTCGGAACGATCCGATCTTCATCGTAGGACTGCCCCGCGCCGGATCCACATTGCTCGAGCAGATCCTCGCCTCCCACTCGCAGGTGGAAGGCACTATGGAGCTCGCGGAAATCCCACGGTTGGCGCTGCATTTGTCCGGCCGCGAGGGCAACACGGAAAAATCGCGCTACCCGGCCGTGCTCGCGGCATTGGAGCCCGCCCGCCTGCGCGAGTTCGGCGAAAAATACCTGGAAGACACGCAGGTATTTCGCACCGGCAAACCGCGCTTCATCGACAAGATGCCCAATAACTTCCGGCACATCGGCTTGATCCATCTGATCCTGCCGAACGCCCGGATCATCGATGCGCGGCGCGAACCGATGGCCTGCTGCTTCAGCAATTTCAAGCAGCTCTTCGCCTCGGGCCAGGAGTTCACCTATGACCTCGAGGATCTTGCACGCTATTACCGCAGCTATCGGCAATTGATGAGCCATTGGGACTCGGTGCTGCCGGGCAAGGTGTTGCGCATTCAGCACGAGAATCTCGTCGAGGATCTCGAGGCCAATGTCCGTCGGCTGCTGGCGCATTGCCATCTGGAGTTCGAACCCGCCTGTCTCGAGTTCTACAAGACCGAGCGCAGCGTACGCACCGCTAGCTCGGAACAAGTGCGGCGGCCCATCTTCAAGGAAGGGCTCGATCAATGGCGCAACTTCGAACCGTGGCTCGGATCCTTGAGGACGGCACTGGAAGTCTAGCTCCGGTAACGCTCGTTCGCGTCTCCGAGGGCGGCGCGCAGCGGCCCAAGCCATGGCTCGTAGTTCTTCCACTGATCCAGGCCCTCGCGGAAAATCGGTTGACGTACCTGCTCGGAGCTTGCCGTGCGGACGCTGCGTTCGTTGCGGTGGAATTCGAGACAACCCGGCTCGAAGGGCAGTTCACAGAAATCGAGGACCCGCCGGACGCTGCCCTCGAGATCCTCGACCACATCCTCGTGGTACACGCGCAGCACCCGGCCCGGGAGCGCCGCATCCCAGTGCTCCATGAGGTCGAGGTAGGTGCGGTAGTAGCGCGCGATGTCCTCGATGCTGTACGCGAACTCCTGGCCGCGCGCGTATAGCTGCTTGAGGTTGCCGAAGCAGCACGCCATCGGCTCGCGGCGCGCGTCGATGATCTTCGCGTTCGGCAGCATCAGGTGGATGAGACCGACGTGCCGGAAGTTGTTCGGCATCTTGTCGATGAAGTGCGGTTTGCCGGTGCGGTAAATCCGTGTGTCCGCCAGATACTTCTCGCCGAGGGCCCGAAGCTCGTCCGCCGGCATCGCCGCCAGACACTTGGGATAGCGCGGATCGTTCAGGTCCGGGTTGTAGCCCTGCAGGTCGAGAACCGCGCGCGGCACGTTGGCGAGTTCCTGGGTCCCCTCGACCTGCGAGTGTGAGGCCAGGATTTGTTCGAGCAGCGTCGAGCCCGCGCGCGGCATCCCGAGGATGAAGATCGGTTCGCGGCTGGGGGTACCGTAGCCGCTCCGATCCTCGAAGAACCCGCGCGTACAGATCCGCTTCTGGTTCGCGGTGTTCTGCTCGAGCAGTTCCGCGCGGTACCGGCTCTCGGCTCGTTTCAACGCGTTGCCGCATTCGTAGAAGCGCCAGGATGCTGCGTACTCCTTCCGGTCCTCGTAGGCTTTGCCGAGTGCGAAGCACAGGTGGTAGCGGTCGATCAGGGCGGTGGACGGGTCCGCTTCGGCTGCCTCGAGCTGCGTGATCTCCTCGGCGGAGAACTCGTAGGTCTTGAGATTCGCGAGGCTCCAGTACGCATCGCCGAACTTCGGGCGGACTTTGATCGCCTGCCGGTACTCGTCGATCGACTCCGCGCGGCGGCCGAGCGTCTTCAGCGAGTGGGCGATCGACAGATGCAGATCGGCCGCGAGGCGCGACTCCGGTTGCGTGTCCGCGAGCACGTCGGCAAACCCGCGGACGCCGGCTTCATGATCGCCGAGCCCGACCGTCGCCGTCGCCCTCAAGGTCCGGTAGTCGATGTTCTTCGGGTCGCGCTCCAGCAAACCCTGGAGTTGAGCAAGCGCCTCTGCGTGCTTGTGACGGTCCAGCATCACGCAGGCGTAGTCGCGCCGCAACTCGATGTAATCCGGGGCCATCTTGAGGGCCGCGGCCAGCAGCACCTCGGCATCATCGAGCACATCGCGCGCGACGCCGATGCGGGCGAGCAGGCGCATCGCCTCGACATGATCGCCGTTGCGCAGCAGGAATGCGCGGATGAGCCTTTCGGACGCCGCAAGTTCGCCTTCGCAGAACAGACCGGTGGCCGTGATGACTTCCGGCGGAACCGACTTCAGTTTCGTCGTGTGTGCGGCGGCAACCTCGCGCCGACCTTCATCACCCACTATCTTGTAAAGCCCCTCGAGCATGCTCCAGGTGTCCGGCAGCGCGGGGTTGATCCGAACCGCATGCTCGTACGCCTCGATCGCATGCGGTGCATCCTTGAGCGCGACATAGCAGTGACCGCGCTCCTGATAAAGCCGGCTCGCCCCGGGGTGATGGCGCTCCATGTCCGCAAGCGTGCCGAGAGCGTCCGCCAAACGCGCAGCCTGCCGCTGTGCGATGGCGAGCAGGTACAGCACGTCCCGGTTCTCGGGATACAGCGCGCGTAACGATCCGGCAGCGGAGACCGCTTCCTGGAAGCGGCGCGCTTGGACCAGGCCGCGGATCCTCTGCACCTCGAGTTCCACGCTGCCGGGCCCCGCCACCGGCTGCGGGGTCACAGTCATGGCTTCATCCACGAACAAGGGTGGACGACGCTGTCCACCCTTCGATTATACCGCACCGGTCTCGGGTCGCGGTGCGTACCGTCAGAACTTGAAACCGACTTTCACGCCCAGGACCCGCGGACGCAGCGGGACTTCAGCCTTGATGTCCTGCCCCGAGGTCGTGAACGTGCTCGCGTTCTTGTCCGCGAGGTTCTGGCCGTAGATCAACACGTCCCACGCATTCTTCGCGATGCCGAAGGAGGCATCGAAGGTATTGTAGCCCTGCATCGTATAGCGCAGCCATGTCGTCGTCGGGATGAGCACACCGTCCCCGGATGGGAAGCTGCTCGGCTGGTTGTAACTGTCGTCGATATGGGTCATGCCGATCTGGGCGAATGACTTGAATTCGTTGAACGACCAGTCGTAGCGCGCGCGCAGGCTGTATTGATTCTTGGGCGAGAAGGCTGGCGTCGAACCAATGGCGCCGAGCGGATCGGGGATGGCGACGTTGACGGTGCCGGCTCTCACCTGCGTGATGCAGGCGCCCGCGGGCGTCGGGTTGCCCGCCGTCGTCGGCGTCACGCCCGCCGAGTGGATGCACGGCGAGGTGGTCTGCTTGGAATCATTGTGCGACAGGTTGGCCAACAGCGTCACGCTGTCGATGGGCTTGATGGCCAGCTGCAATTCGCCGCCCTTGATCCGATAGCTGGGGCCCGTCAGACCGAAAGTCGTGTTGCCATACACCGGCGGGTTATAGATCAGCGTCTGCACGTTCTCCCAGTCCATCTTGTAGATGGACGCGTTGACCAGCAGCCGATGATCAAGGAATTCCGACTTGAAGCCGATTTCATTGTTGAGCAGCGAGTCGGGCGCGTAGCTCAGCGGTTTATTGAATTGCTTCGCCAGGCTGTCGGCGGCGGTTTTCGCAACGCCGTTGGGCAGTGCCGCTCCCGTGGGGTCGACCCAGATCTTGGTTTCCCCGGCCTCGGTGCGGTTGAAGGCGCCGGGACGATAGCCTTGGGAATAGGTGTAGTACAACATCGCGTCCGGCGTGATGTGCCAGGTGATATTCCCGCGGCTCTTGAACCCCGTGTACGTCGCGTGGTGATCGGAATAGTTGATCGGCGTCGCGAGACAGGTGCCGTTCGGTATCTGCGAGCACCCGGTCGGATCGCTGTACTGGGATCCGACCTCCTGCTCCACGTACTTGAAGTAGCGCGTGCCGCCGGTGAGTGTGAGCACCTTCGGGATAAGGTCGAAGTCGGCCGACGCGAACACCGCGGTCTGCTTGTAGCCGCGCTGCAGATCCTCGCCGAAGTTGGTGAAGTCGTTGCGGGTGGTGGGATCGATCGCCGCCTGCACCGGAGTCACGTTCGCCAGGCACGCGATTCCCGCGGTGAGATTCGCGGTCGTGCAGGAGGGGATGGACTTCTGCAGGAAGTTCATGTCGTCCTTGATCTGGAAGTCTTCCCAGTACGCACCGAGAAGGCCTCGCGCCCGCCAGTCGTCCGGCGTCGAGAACCGGACCTCGTGGCTCTGATGCGAGGTCTTGAAATAGTCGTGCCAGCCCGCGACCGGCGAGTAGCAGGTCGCGGGTCCATTGGGGGAGTGGCCGGACCCACCGCCGCCGGTGCAGGTGTAATAGAACCCGCCGGCGGTACGGGTGTAGTTGGTGTAGTCCATGTTGGCATCGACGCTGCGGGTCAAATACGAGCCGGTGTAGATGGCCTTGAGAAAGCCGATCTTGCCGTTCAGCGTCCAGGATGTGCTCTCCGACTTGTCCTTGTTCCACGCCGGCAGAAAGGAGGTTTCCTGAAGGGGTTGCAGCGGCGTCAGGCCCTCGCCGATCGGCTCCTGCACTGGCATGCCTTCCGCGTCGAGATACTGGTAGGTCTGCTGGATCAGGGCGCTCCAGTCGTCGTTGATCTGGTAGAGCGCCGCGAGGCGCATTCCCTGATAGGTGGTCGGGTTTTGGTTGTTCTGCGCAATCCCGTAGTTGTTGTAGGTGTCGAGGTGCGCCGGATACGACGAACTGTAGGCGCTCGGGCCCTTGTCAACGTTCGGATTGCGGGTAAACGTCGTCGGTACGTTGTCGATGTAGCCGCCGCGCCGGTCGCTGTAGATCACGCCGCGAATGGCGAGCGTGTCGTCGATGAGCGGCAGGTTCAGCACGATGTTCGCGCTGGTATTCGGATCGCCGTGCGCCGTGATGCCGTAACCGCCCTCGGCGCGGCCTTCGGTGACATTCAGCTTGGGCTTGTTGGTGATGTAGCGCAGTGCGCCGGCCTCGGCGCCGCCGCCGAACAGCGTGCCCTGCGGGCCCTCGAGTACCTCGATACGCTCCATGTCGACCATGTACACGTCGAGGTTGCGTCCCGGGAAGGTGAGCGACTGGTCGTCCAGGTAGGTCGCAACGTTCGGGAACGGATTGATCGAAGCGGACGACTGGCTGCCGGCGAAGCCGACGGAAAGGCCGCGCATGTAAATGTTGCCCTGGCCGGGGCCGTTCGCGCTGAAGGTCACGTTCGGCAGCAGCTTGACGACGTCGTCGAAGGTCGTCACGGAGAGTTGGCCGAGTTGCTCGCCGGTGATCGCCTGAATCGTGATCGGCACGTCCTGAATCGACTCACTGCGTCTTTGCGCCGTCACGGTGATCTCCTCGAGGCCGCCGGACGCTGCAGTGTCCGCGGCAGCGGCCGCCCAAGCGGTCCCCGCGCAACTGCTCAACACCGCCGAAATTGCGTACGCGAGCTTCTGATTCGTATTCAATCGTCTCTCCCAAAAATCCAAGTGCTAAAAAATTCCGTCGGCGCCGCATACGCGGCGCCGCGACGGCCCCACGGCAGTCACCGGCACACAAAAATGGCGCTAATCATCCCCATCCGCCCTGTCGGGCTGTTCTTCACGTGCAGCAGCAATCAAGCTAGCAATATCAGATGACTGAAATATGACACGCGCGTAACCCTGTTGCCGGTTCTCATGCGCTTTTGAAGTCATCCCGATCCCGCGTTTCGGCATGATCGAACTCGCTGTGACACTTATGTAACAATTTTTGTCCGTGCGCAAGTATTCGTTGCGCCTGCACTACAATGGCCCGCCTGCACCACAATTGTGCCCGCCTGATTTTGTGGCGATCGGCATAATGGGCGCATGGCTTCCGCTGCCGCACCCGCCTCTCCTGTCGCTCCCTCCCCCGTCGAATCGGAAGTTCTGCGGATACGCGGACTTCTGGAACACGGGCGATTCAGCGAGGCACAGGCGTCGGCCGAAGCGCTGGCGATCAAAGTCCCCGAAAACCGCGATGTTCTCTATCTCATTGCGGTCAGCCAGCGCTACCAGAACAAGATCACCGAGGCGCTGGCCACGCTCGAGCGGCTGGAGCGGCTTCACCCGAAATTCAGCCGCCTCTACCAGGAACGCGGCCACTGTCAGGTCGCGCTGCGCGACGCTCCCCGCGCCATCGAGGCCTATCTCCGGGCGGTGAATATCAACCCGGCGCTGCCGGCGAGTTGGAGCAAGCTCGAGGGCTTGTATCGCATGATCGGTGATGCGGCGAACGCCGGCACGGCAGCCGCTCACGTCGCCACGCTGGCCAAACTGCCCGCGGAAGTCATTACCGCCACCGGCCTCTTTTCGGACGGGGATCTGCTGCCCGCGGAGAATATGGTGAGGGCCTATCTTCTGAAGCACGGCAACCAGGTCGAGGCCATGCGATTGCTGGCCCTGATCGGAATAGAACGCGGTGTCTTCGATGATGCGGAGCTGCTGCTCGAGTCCGTGCTCATCCTGGCGCCGGACTACCAGGCAGCGCGCTTCGATTATGCGCGCGCCCTTCTCGAACGGCACAAACACCCCCGGGCGCGGGCGGAACTCGAGCGGCTCCTGGCGCTGGAACCCGGGAACCGGCAATACAAAACGCTGTACGCCACCGCCTGCGTCGGCACGGGCGAACATGAGAAGGCGGTGAATCTGTACCGTGAGCTGCTGAAGGATTCGCCGCGCGACGCCGAGCTGCATTTGTCGGTCGCCCATGCATTGAAAACCCTGGGCCAGCGGGAAGCCTCCATCGAGGCCTACCACGCAGCCGCCGCGGCGCGCCCGAGCTATGGGGATGCCTATTGGAGTCTCGCAAACCTCAAAACCTATCGCTTCGCCGACGCGGAGATCGGCCGCATGCGCGAACAGGAAGCCGATCCGGCCACTTCGCTCGCCGACCGGTATCATCTGTGTTTCGCGCTCGGGAAAGCACTCGAGGACCGGGGCGACTATGAACAGTCGTTCCGGCACTACGAACGCGGCAATGCGCTGAAGAAATCCGAGAGCCGCTACCGGTCCGAACCCATCGAACTCAATACCCGGCTGCAGCAGGAGATCTGCACCGGCCGGTTCTTCGCGACCCGCGGCGGAACGGGCGCACGCAGTCCCGATCCGATTTTCATCGTCGGTCTGCCCCGCGCCGGGTCCACTCTGCTCGAGCAGATCCTCGCCTCGCATTCGCGCGTCGAAGGCACGCAGGAGCTTGCGGACATTCCCAGAATCATCCACGAGTTTCAGGGGCGCGAGCCCGACCTGTCGAATCCACGCTATCCGCGGATACTCGTGGACCTGACGCCCGACGATTTCCTGCGGCTCGGCGAAAAATACCTGGCGGATACGCGGATCTATCGAACCGGCAAGCCGCATTTCATCGACAAGATGCCGAACAACTTCCGGCATATCGGTCTCATTCATTTGATGCTGCCGAACGCCAAGATCATCGACGCTCGCCGTGAACCGATGGCCTGCTGCTTCAGCAATTTCAAGCAGCTGTTTGCCAACGGACAGGAGTTCACTTACGGCATCGCGGACATCGCGCGCTACTACCGGACGTATCTCGACCTGATGGAACACTGGGACGAGGCGCTGCCGGGGAAAGTGCTCCGTATCTATCACGAGGATGTGGTCGAGGATCTCGAATCCAACGTGCGCCGGCTCCTCGATTTCTGCGGTCTCGACTTCGAGCCGGCCTGCGTAGAGTTCCACAAAACGCAGCGCAGCGTGCGCACCGCCAGCTCGGAACAGGTTCGCCAGCCCATCTTTCGCGAGGGCCTGGATCAGTGGCGGCATTTCGAGCCGTGGCTCGGCGGACTCCAGGACGCACTGGGCGATGCTCTGTTGCGCTACCGCGACGATTTGCCATCGTCGCCGACGCCTTCGTAACCCGTCGCATCTGGGCATGCTACCGTCGCAATACTGTAAGTTTCCGCCGATCGGGCGTCTTACCATGCAATAGGGAGTTCGCCGCGCCACGGATCGCGACGGCCGCTGAAAATCGTTTGGTGGATTTAAAACAAGATCAGTGCACGAAATTCAATAATCTCGAGGGATGCAGCATGAATTCGAAACTCTCTTACGCGATCGCCGCCGTTCTCGGCAGTTCCCCCACCGGACTCGCCTATGCCGCGGCAGCGGCCGAGGCCGACACCAGCGATACCATCCAGGAGATCACCGTCACGGCGCAGCGTCGTACGGAGAACATGCAGGACGTGCCCATCACGATCCAAGCGCTCACGTCCGAGACGCTCACGCAGTTGAACGTGCAGACTTTCGACGATTTCGTCCGATACCTGCCCAACGTGACGTCGGCGAGCAGCGGTCCGGGACAAGGTTCTGTTTATATGCGCGGTTTGTCCACGACCTTGCCCGGCGTGCAAGGATCGGGAGGTATCGGCAGTTTCCCGAACGTGGCGGTGTATCTGGACGACCAATCAGGGGCGTTGCCGGGCCGCAATCTGGATGTGTATGCGGCGGATCTCGAGCGCATCGAAGTCCTCGAAGGCCCTCAGGGGACTTTGTTCGGATCCGGCGCAGAGTCCGGCGTGCTGCGTTACATCACGAATAAGCCGAAACTGGATGTGACCGAGGGCAACGTTAGCGCCGCCTATGAGTACACCAGCCACGGCAACCCGAGTTCAAACCTGCAGGCAATGATCAACCTGCCGTTGATCCCCGACACACTGGCGGTGCGCGGCGTGATCTACAGCGACTCGCGCGGCGGCTACATCAACAATGTTCCCGGCACGTTCGTGCGTCAGTGCACCGATACCGGTATTCACTATGCCAATTATGCGGCCTGCGCCCCCGGCGCGCCTGCCGGCACGCCGTTGCCGGCGGCGAACGGTCAAAACACGGTGAACAACAATAACCTGGTGGCCAACGGCATCAACACCGTGACGTACAACGGCTTCCGGCTCGGCGCGTACTACAAGTTCAACGAGGACTGGAATGCCTTGCTGGTCCAGTCGTACCAGAACATGCGGACGGACGGCGTCTTTTATGAAACATCGTACTCGTCCGGAACCCCCGCCGTGCCGCTTCCCGACCTCTCCGTTCAGAACTACGTCCCGACCTACGACAAGGACAAGTTCGAAAATACCGCGCTGACGATCAACGGCAAGATCGGCGATCTGAAGGTGGTCTACACCGGCGGATACCTCGTGCGAAACATCGAGAACCAGGGTGATTACACCAACTATACGCGCGGTGTGTACGCAGACTACTACCAGTGCACGCCGCCGGTGGGCGGCGCAGCCAACGGTACCTGCTATTCGCCGAAAAGTTTTTGGCGCGACGTCGAGAAGAACGCGCATGACAGCCAGGAATTTCGGGTCAGTACGCCGGACGACTGGCGGCTGCGCGGCATCCTCGGCGTCTTCTGGGAAGAATACCGAATCAACGAAAATATCGACTGGTTCTATAGGAATGCGCCGGCTTGCAACCTGGCCGGCGGCGTGACCACCACCGGGTGCTTCGTCGACGTGGGACCGCCCAACGGCAGCCCGGCGGTGACTTTCCCCAACGTCCAGGTGAACAATCCCAGCATCCGCCCGGACAATGAGTCCTATTTCGACGACATCATTCGGGGTTTTCGGCAGAAGGCGATATTCGGGTCGGCCGATTTCGACATCATTCCCAAGAAGTTGACGCTGACCGCGGGAACCCGCTACTACAAGATCAACACCACCGAGGTCGGATTCTCGGCCGGCAGCTTCAACTGCTTCGTGCCGGCCGGTGGAACCGCGCCTGCGGCGCCGTGTTACACCAACCAACCGCCGACCGCCGCCCGTTATGCGGACGCCAACAACGAAACCGCCGGCGACCTCAACACCAGCTATTCGGGGTTTCGCAGCCGCGGCAATTTGAGCTGGAAAGTGACCGAGGACATCCTGCTGTACTACACCTGGTCGCAGGGCTTCCGCCCCGGCGGCTACAATCGCGGCGCGCTGCAAAAGACGCCCCCAGGCGCCAACTATACCTATCAGGAACCGCAGGCCTTCACGCCCGACACCTTGACCAATAACGAGGTCGGTTGGAAGACGCAGTGGTTCGATCATACCCTCGAGTTCAACGGCGCCGTCTACCAGGAAGACTGGAAGAACGTGCAGACCGAGTTGTTCGAGTCCTGCTGCTTCGGCAATTTGAGTTTTGTGGTCAACGGACCCAACTATCGCGTGCGAGGCTTGGAAACGCAGTTCATTGCGCGGCCTTTGCATGGGCTCACGGTGACCGGCGGCGCGGCATGGAATAGCAGCAGCCTGACCAGCGAACCGCCGCTCAAGGACACCACGGGGGCGCCCATCACCGATCCGCGCATCGGCCTGCCCTTCGGTGCGATCGGTAGTCCGCTGGCGCAATCACCGCCGTTCCAAGGATCGATGCGCGTCCGATACGACTTTCCGGTCGGCGAGTTCAGATCCTTCGTACAGATCGGCGGCCAGCATCAGGCGCATTCCATTTCTGCCACCAGTAGAACCAGTGTTCCCAATCAGCCGGGTTACGCCTACGACGAGCCCAGTTTCACCACGTATGACGCATCGGTCGGCGTATCCAGGGACGCGTGGATGGTCACGGCGTATGGAGAGAACATCACCGACACGCGCGCAGATCTCTATGAGAATCCCAATCAATTCGTGGACGCGAAGACGGTCAATCGGCCGCGGACCGGCGGGTTGAGATTCACGTACAAATTCTGACCCCCGGCGGCGTCTGCGGGTGATCGCCAACGCGCGCATGTATTCGGTGAGCGCGCAGGCCGGCGCCGTCTGGTGGGCATTGCTGTCCAGGATCCTCGCGCAGGCCGGCGTGCCCGCGACCGTGATCGACCATCCCGCGCCCGCCGCGCTGGAGGATCTGTGGAGCCGGCCGGACCTCGCCGCCGTGTTCATGTGCGGCCTGCCCTTTTCGCGCACCCAACCGCAGCCCGTCCTCATCGCCGCTCCGATTCCATCGCCCCCGGAGTTCCGGGGCGCGCCCGCCTATTGGAGCGATTTCGTGGTGCGTGAGGACAGCGCTTTTCGCACGGTCCCGGATACCTTCGGCAGACGAATCGCCTTCACCGTTCCAGGCTCCCAGTCGGGCTGCGTCGCGGCGCTGGCATACCTGATGGCCGCACATCGCGAATTGGTGGTCGGCGCCGCGCCGAGGCCGCGGAGCGAGCCACCGTCGCGGGCGGGGCTCCCGCAGGCGCCGCTGTTCAGCGAAATCATCGCGCCGACCATTACTCCCCTTGGCGCCCTCGCCGCGGTGGTCGACGGCGCGGCGGAGATTGCGCCCATCGATTCCTACGCCTTACGCCTGCTCCGGAGATATCGGCCCGACCTGACATCCGCGGTGCGAGTGGTCGGTCAGACCCTGCCCACGCCCATCCCACCCTTGGTGGCTTCGGCGGCCTCGGCATCGGAGAAGGAGCTCGGGGCGCTGCAGTCGGCGTTCCTGCAGGCGCACCATAACCCGTCGCAGAAGTCACTGATGGCTGAATTATTGCTGCTAGCCTTTTCACGGCCGGACCCAAACGCTTATGCAGTTCTGCGGGAGCGATTCGACGCAGCAGCGGCGTACTGGAGAGCGAACCGCCTCGCCGACCATACCCATCCTGCGTTCGCGCTGTGAGTTGAGTTAAAATAGCGGCGTGGGCGCGCTGCGGCAGAAATTCCGACAATTCGATGGTCCGACCTGGATCGTGGCCTTGGTGCTGTATTCGGCGTGGTTTCTTCTGATCTGGTTCAATGCCCTCCTCCCCTGGTGGGTCATCATGCCGGTCGGGGCCTATCTGTTGGCCTGGCATTTCTCCCTGCAGCATGAGGCCATCCACTCGTTCCGCGGCGTTCCCGCCTGGCTGCGATTCGCCGCGGTGTTCCCTCCGCTGGGTTTGTGGTTTCCGTTCCCCCTCTACCGTCAGAGCCACACCACGCATCATCGGGACGTCAATCTCACCATTCCCGGCGTGGACACCGAGTCCTACTACGTGCGGCGAACGGACTGGGAGCGCATGAGCCGGGCCCGGCGGGCGCTCCTTACCTTCAATCAAACCATGGCGGGACGGCTTCTGATCGGGCCGGCGCTGCGGCTATGGATCATGGTCGACCGCGAGACCGGCCGCGTGCGCCGCGGCGACTACACCCACCTTCCGCACTGGGCCGTGCACGTCGCTGCTGTGGCGCTGTTGTTCTGGTTCATTTCCGGGGTTTGCCATATGCCCTGGTGGCAGTATTGCCTGTTGGTGGCCTATCCCGGTCTTTCCCTGGGACTGCTGCGTGCGTTCACCGAGCATCGCGCCGCGGAAGACTCGCAGGAACGCACCGCGTCGGTGGAATCGAACGTGCTGTTCGGCTTGCTGTATCTGTACAACAACTTGCACGTCGCGCATCACTTGAAGCCCACCATGCCCTGGTACGACATTCCGGCGTATTACCGGGCTAATCGCGTCGAGCTGTTGACGGTCAATGGGCACTTCGTCTACCGCGGCTACGCCGAACTGGCGAAGCGCTGGTTGTTCGTCCCGGTGTTCAGCCCGGTGCACCCGTTTCTTTAGACGGTCTTCCGAGAGTGAACGCCGCGCTATTTGCGGCGGTAGAACAGCGTCCGCCCAGTCGGGATGAGCTGGAGCAGGATATCGTAATCGCCGACGTTCGCGGTGAGCACCACCAGGCCGAGCTTCTGCGCCTGCAGGAACAGCACACAATCCTGGAGCGCGCGCAGCTTCCGGTCCTTCTCGTATCCTTGGAGGCGGCACAGGATTCCCGACAGCAGCGCGGCCCTTCCAAGAACCTCTACATCGGGCTCGAAGATCCGATGGGGCGGCATGGCCCTGATCTGTTTGCGGATCTCGGCAATGACCCCCGCGGTTCGTGCGTCTGAGGGGATCAGGACGCCGACCGTGTGCATCAACTCCTGGATCGCAACCGTCGAATGATTGACCTGTCGCTGCAAGATGAGATCGTCGAGCATCTGCGGCGACCGGTCTTGCATCTGATCGATGTAGACACAGGTGTCGAGCAACAGATCCTGTCCGCCAATCAGACTCGCATTGACAAACGGAAGCTCGTCGTCGCCTCGCCGCGCCAGCGTCCTCTGCGGATCGAACCGCGCCCAGCGCCGCGCCGCGTCGAAATCAAACTCCGCCACTTCAAAAGCCCAGCTTCAACTCCGAGTCGACTTTGCCCCGAGATTCCTTGAACGCCTCTGCGAAGTTGTCCTCGAGCGCGACCGTCGCCAGCGCAAATTCGATCAGGTCCGTATCGGTCTCGATGCCGGTTTGACGCCTAGCTTGCTCGACCAAAGTCGGGCTTACCCGACCAGCGATC
This sequence comes from uncultured Gammaproteobacteria bacterium, assembly GCA_963799885.1. GTDB lineage: Bacteria > Pseudomonadota > Gammaproteobacteria > Steroidobacterales > Steroidobacteraceae > Bog-1198. The sequence continues at coordinate 269,149 of CAWCYX010000019.1, forward strand.
CGGCCGCTTTTTTCGCCGAGGAGACCCAATTGCTCTGCCGCGCGCATGACCGCATCGAACCGCGCCCGGCTAACGACAAGCTGGCTTGCCGTATCGCGTCCGATGACCTTCGTCCGCCCCGCACTGCCGGTGGACGGATTTCGTGCCGATTGTCTGGCCCCGCGCGCCACGGACTTGCTCACAGTTGTCTTGGCCATTGCGCCATCCTCGTTCAACAAAACTCCAATTTGTTAAACATACAGCGCAGCTACCCCAATATCAATGGGGCGACCTCAAAAATCGGCGACGGTCTCGCGAATCCACCCCATGAGGTGCCTGCCATAGACTCGCTCCACCAAGAGCAGTATCTCGCCCGGTCGAATGCACAGCGACATCACCGAAAGTTCCGCCAAGCGGCTGGTGCGTGCCTCGCCGAGCGCCGGGATGGCATCGGTCGAACCCAAACGCAGCAATAAATCGGGCACGCGGGCGCCTGTCAGAACCAGACTCAAGATCCCGCCGGTCTGATCGACCAGACATCCATCGGAACGGTCCGCCGCAAACGCGCTGAGCGCGGCAAGCCAGCCGGCGTCGGCGGTCACGAGAAGCGTTTCCGTCGGGCTGCGCCACGCCAGCACGACTTCCGACCCGGCCTTGCCTGCGCGTACGGCGCGGTTTCCCGCGCCATCGCCGGCGGTAGAGGGTACGCGCCGATCGGCCCGCAACGGCTTCGGCAAGGGGCCGCCCAGCACCTCCCCCACCGCCATCGCGAAAGAGCCCGCCGGATCGAAATAGCGTAGAGAGGCAATCGCCAGACCGTGGTCCCACCGCACCGTTAGACCGTCGGTGGACGGGGCATCCTCGATCCCAAGATCGCGCGGATTACCCATTGAGGCGCTCGCCCGACGGATCGATGAACGGCGCTTTGACGACGACAGCTTCTCGAGTGGTACCGAGATGATGCACGCGCACACGCTCACCCAAGCGTTGCGCGCCGCGCGCCAAGAGGCCGAGCGCCACCGGAACGCCCAACGACGGACTCATGTAGCTGGACGTCACGTACCCCTCGGATCGGGTCGGCGGCGCTCCAGCCGCAATTTGCGCGCCCACCGGCAGCGGTGTCGTTGCGTCGCCGCTCGCGAGCGCGACCAATTGCAGCCGTTCGGGATCGCTGGCCGCGGGCCGGAGCAAGGAGCGGCGGCCGACGAAGTTCGCCTTCTTTTTGTCCACCGTGCGTGCGAAACCGATGTCGCCCGGCAGCGTGGTGCCGTCGGTGTCGGTGCCGATGTGAATGTAGCCCTTCTCGGTGCGCAGAATTTCCAGTGCTTCGATACCATAAGGCACTGCAGCGAAATCCGGCGCGCGCGCCCACAGACGCTCCAAGAGCCAGTGCACATGGTCGGCCGGCAGATTGACTTCGTAGCCGAGTTCGCCGCTGAAACTGGCGCGCAGCACCCGCAGCGGAACGCCCTCCAGAGCGCCGGTACGCAGCATCATATGCTTCATCGAGTTGGGCGCGAACGCAGCATCGAAGCCGATGGCGGATAACCAGTGCCAGGCATTGGGACCCGCCACCGTGACGTTGCCCCAGCGCGACGTCACGGCTGTGACCACCACCCGTAGATTCGTGTACTCGCACTGCAGCCATTCCTCGAAAGCGGCCGTGGTTCGTTCCACGCCCGCGCTCGTCGTGTTGATCCAATAATGTGCGTCGCCGAGGCGCGCCACGATGCCGTCATCCGCAACGATGCCGTTTTCGTTGAGCAGCACTCCGTAGCGTGCCTGACCTTGGCCTAAGGTCGACATCGTGCCCACGTACATAAGATCCAGGAACTCGGCGGCATCCGGCCCGAACACTTCCAGCTTGCCGAGAGGCGAGCCGTCGAGCACTCCGGCACTCGCGCGCACCGCGCGTGCCTCGCGCTGCGCGGCATCGTCGAGGGTCTCCCTCGCCAGTGGATACGCGGCCGGCCGGTACCAGCTACCGAATTGCTCGAACAAGGCGCCGCGCTCTTGATGCCAGCGCTCCGCCGGCAGCAATTTGAGCGATCGATACAGCGGGCCGACGCGGCGCCCCGCGATGAGTCCCAAGGTAACGGGTGCGAACGGCGGGCGAAACTTCGTGGTGCCGACTTCAGCGGGTTGGCGTCCGGTCAATTCGCCCATCAAGACCAGCGCGTTGACATTGCTGGTCTTGCCCTGATCCGTGCCCATACCCGTGGTCGTATAGCGCTTCAGATGCTCGACGGAACGATAGTTTTCGCGTGCCGCGAGCCCGACGTCGCCAACCGCTACATCGTTCTGCAGGTCGACGAATTGCTTGCCCCTCCCCCCGGTCAACAAGGAAGCCAGCGCGGTGGAAGCCAATGAGCGGCCTGCGCCCAGCGGGGTCGCCACGGGAGGAACCAGGCCGCTTGCCAATGCGCGACCGACTTGGCCCGCATGCTCGGCCGCGGCTTCCCGATCGAATACTCCCGCGCATGCACCGACGCTCACCAATCCAGGAGCGTGGCCGTCCGGAACGAACATGGCGGCATCTTCCAGCCAGCGCAGCTTGCCGCCCGCCTGCGAGTGTAGATGCACTGCCGGTGCATGGCCCCCGGCGCTCAATATCGAGTCGCAGAAGAAAGTCTCGGGGCGTCCGGCGGCGTCAACCGACAGGACCGCGCAACCGCGGACCGCAGTGGTTCCATCGACTCTGACGATTCCCGCATTGCTCAGGGTGCGGAAGCCCGCGGTGTCAACGCCGATATCGGCACGCGCGCGGCGGTCGACCAGCGCGACCACGTTCACCCCCGCTCCGCGCAGCGACTGGGCGACCCCGTAGGCGGAATCGCTGTTCGCGGCGATGACCACGTGCCGCCCGCAAGCCACGCCGAATGCCTGCGCGTACTTGTCGGCGGCGCCCGCCAGCATCACGCCCGGCCGATCATTGTCCGGGAACAGCATGGGCCGCTCGAACGCCCCGGCGGCAGCGACGATGTACCGTGCGCGAATTTTCCACAGCCGCTCCCGCAGGACGCCACGGCCGCCGGCGGTCCGCGGGGATCCCGGCGGTATCGACTCCCGCGCGCAGACGAGTCCATGATCGTACACGCCGAACGCCAGGGTCCGGGTGAGTATTCGCACGCCGGCTCGCTCCGCCGCGGCGACCAAGGCATCGATGACCGCATCGCCGCGCCAACTGAGGGCCCCGCCGAGGAAGGCGCCGGCCGCAAGCAAGATCGTGTGTGCGCCTGACCGTGCCGCCGACACGGCGGCACTCAATCCGGCGATGCCGCCGCCCACCACCAGCACCTCCGCGGCGGCCGCCACCTCTTCGTAGCGGTCCGGATCCGCAACGCGCGCGGCGCGGCCCAGTCCCGCCATGCGCCGGATCATGGGCTCGAATAGATGCCAGTTCGGCCACTTGAACGTCTTGTAATAGAATCCCGCCGGCAAGAGAGCGGAGAGCATGCCGTTGATCGAGCCTAAGTCGAATTCGACGCTGGGCCAGCAATTCACGCTCACGGCACGAAGGCCGTCCTCGAGTTCGATCAGCGTCGCCCGTTGGTTGGGCGTCCGCGTTGCGCCGCTTCCCACGTCCACCAAGCCCGACGGGTCTTCCACACCGCAGGAATAGAATCCCCGCGGACGATGCAGCTTGAAGCTGCGTCCCACCAATTGCACTTCATTGGCGAGCAAGGCGGATGCCAGCGTATCGCCGCCATAGCCGTTCATGCGTCTGCCGTTGAACTCGAACGACAGCGAACGGCCGCGGTCGAGGCGCACTCCGAACGGAACAGGCAGACGCGATGACGTCACGGTGCCAGCTCGATCACGCGCCGCTTCATCACAACAGCAGCTCGGCCGGCGGCCGCTCGGTCATAGCGTAGACGGACAGCACTTCGTGCGTCACGGTGTTGCGCGCCAGATTGAACCAGCGCCCGCAGCCCTGCACGTGGCGCCAGCGCTCGAGGTGCACGCCTCGCGGATTGTCCCGGAAAAAGAGATAGCCGCCCCACATCTCATCGCCGGCATGGAGCGGGGGCCGCTCCAGGTGCGACGTGCCGCCGCACACGAATTCGTTCTCGTCGCGCGGCCCGCAGCAGATACAAGGTATTCTCATCATGGTGCAGTTCGGGGTTGCTAGTGGGCGATTCCGGAGGCGGCTGCCTCGTCGATCAGACGGCCGTCGATGAATCGTTGCAGCTGGAACGGTTCGGCCAGCGCATGATTCTTGCCGGTGGCAAGCACGTGGGCGAACGTCCAGCCGCCCACGGGTATTGCCTTGAAGCCGCCGGTTCCCCAGCCGCAATTGATGTAAAGGCCGGGGACGGGAGTCGGTCCGATGATGGGACTGGAGTCATGCACCACGTCGACGATGCCCGCCCACTGACGCAGCAATTGCAGGCGGCTGAACGACGGAAACAGGGCGAGCACTGCCGCAATGACGGCCTGTTTGACGGCAAAGCTTCCGCGCTGCGCATACGATGGAAATAGGTCGAGCATGGCTCCCATGACGATCTCGCCCTTGTCGGACTGGCTGACATAGGCGCCGGTTCCCGGCGACAGCACGACGGTATCGAGAATGGGTTTGATCGGTTCGCTCACCATGGCCTGCAGGGCGTAGCTCGTCACCGGCAGCCGGAATCCTGCGAGTTTGGCCAGCACCGAACTATGCCCGGCGGCGGCGATTCCGATTCGATCCGCGCGCATCGGTCCCCGGCTGGTATCGACGCCGGCGACCTTCCCGGACTCGACGCTGAAGCCGCGAACCTCGCAATTCTGGATGATGTGCACCCCGAGTGCGGAGGCCGCGCGTGCGTATCCCCAGGCGACGGCATCGTGCCGTGCGGTTCCGGCGCGCCGCTGCACGAAGCCTCCCAGCACCGGCAAACGGGCATCGGGAGATAGATCGAGGGCGGGCGCCATCGCACCAACTTCGGCCGCTGTGACCAACTCCGCCGCAATGCCGTTCATCCGCATGGCATTCGCCCAGCGAGACATCGAATCGAGGTCGTGGCGGCTGTGCGCCAGCATCACCAGCGCGCGCTGGCTCAACATGATGTTGAAATTGAGTTCCTGCGACAAGCTCTCGTACAACTTCAATGAGAAGTCATAGAGCCGCGCGCTCTCCGGAAACAGATAATTGGAACGCACGATGGTGGTGTTGCGTCCGGTGTTGCCGCCGCCGATCCAGCCCCGCTCCAGCACCGCCACGTCGGTGACGCCGTGATTTTTCGCCAGGTAGTAGGCCGCGGCAAGCCCATGCCCGCCGCCGCCGACGATGATCACGTCATAGTTGGACCGGGGCGTGGCGTCGGCCCAAGCAGGTTCCCAGTGCCGATGTCCGGACAGAGCCCCGTGGAGCAGCGACCACGCCGAATATTTCAAGCGGCGCTACTTCGCATCTTCCGTCAGTCGTTCCTCGAGATGCGTGCAGTACCAGTCGACGAATTGGCTCACGCCGTCCTCGTGCACGGGCGAATACGGCGCCGGTTCGTAGGCCGGAGAGTTCACGCCGATTTGATTCTCCTGACAGACCCGGCGGTCCGAATCGTTGGTGGCCATCCAGACTTCGGTGAGCCGCTTCAAGTCGTAGTCGATCCCCTCGACGGCGTCCTTGTGCACCAGCCACTTCGTGGTCAGCTGCGTCGTGGTCGGAGACAGGGGCAGCATCCGGAACGTCGTGGCGTGGTCAGCCATGATGTGATTCCACGTGGTCGGGAAATGGAACAGCAGCAACGACCCGACATCGGGCTCGCCGATGGCGGCGGACAACGGGCGGCTGACCGCGGGCTTGCCATCCATGGTGAAGCTCGTTGCACCTTCGTTCAACGGATAGCGCGTCACCCGGTATTGGCCGTTCGCCGAGATGAGAAATTTACTGGGCAGTCCGATCGACTCCCAGTGCTGCCATTTGGCCGCGATCCGGGGATCGCTGGCCGCGCCGTCGACGCCCGTGATGGTCGGATCCTCGGGAAACGTGCGCGTCAGTTCCGGGTGATTGGCCGAACAGTGATAGCACTCGCGGTTATTCTCCCAGACGAGTTTCCAGTTCGCGTTTTCAACCATGGTGTATTCGAAGGCCACCTTGGTCTCATGCAGCTTGTGAGGCAGAAAATACGGCTGGAGCATCTGCCGGACCGGCTCGAAGTCGGGCGCCACTCTCGCCAGGCATACCCAGATGTAGCCGCCGACGGCGGCGCAGTGAACGGGCTTCAATCCATATTGCGATTTGTCGAATGAGCTGCCCATGTCGCGCGCCGACAGCAGGCGTCCGTCGAGACTGTAGGTCCATTGATGATAGGGGCAGACGAGGCGCGGCGAGTTCCCATGTTCCGCGGAGCAGATGCGCGAACCGCGGTGCCGGCACGAATTGTGAAATGCGCGAACTCCGCCCTCGCGGTCGCGCACCACGACGATCGGATATTCGCCGACCTGCACCGTCAGGTAATTTCCCGGGTTCAACACTTCGCAGTCGTGACCGACGAAGAGCCAGTCGCGGTACCAGATCATGTCGAGATCGAGCCGATAATCCTCTGGACTGGTGTAGAAGTCCCGCTCCAGCGCCGTCACACGGTTGCGGCGTCGCAACCGGTGCAGCATCTCTTCGCGAACACGCTTGTGGGCGTCGGTGTTGATATCCAATCGGGCGTTCATAGAAGGTCCTGTCGGCGAGAGGGTCCTGTCTGCGGAAAATCAGCGAAACATTTCGTCGCAGTTTCAGTGTCTCTCAGTGCTTCAAAGAATAACAAAATCGGGCGGCGGGCATTACACCGAAGCGACATCTTCGGCAATATAAACGACGGCGCGGGCCGCCCACGCTAGAATCCACTATGCCGGCTGCAGCGCCTCCATCGATTTTTTCGATGACCCGCTGCGGCTGCACCCAACGCAAAGGATACGATGAGCGACCTAGATTCGGCGAAGGCCATTGTTCACGAGGCGCCGGCCGCGGGGTTGTGGCTCGGGCTCGACACGGGAGGGACGTTTACCGATGCCGTTCTGCTGGCCGACGGGCACAGGGTGGTGGCGAGCGCCAAGTCGCTGACGACCCACTGGGACCTAGCAATCGGGATCGGCCACGCCATCCGAGCAGTTCTGGACGAAGCGCCGTCGCCGGCGGGCCGCGGAGACATCGATCTGGTGTCGGTGTCGACCACCCTTGCCACCAACGCCGTGGTCGAAGGACGCTTCAGTCCGGTCTGCACGCTTCTCATCGGATTCGACGATGCCATGGTCGCGCGATCCGGCCTGCAGCAGCACGGCGGCGCATTGGTCAGGATCGGCGGCGGACACGGCGCGACCGGCGACGAAGGCGCCGCGCTCGACGAGCCCGCCATCGAGCGTGCCGTCGCGGAGCACGCCGCGCACGTGGAGGCTTTCGCCGTCGCGGCGAATTTTTCGGTGCGGAACCCGGCCCATGAACTGCGAGCCCGTCAGATCATCCGCGCGCTTTCGCATAAGCCGGTGACCTGTGCGCACGAGTTGACTTCGAAGCTCGATGCTCCCAGACGCGCGCTGACGGCGACGTTGAACGCGCGGCTCACGCCGCAGATCCGGCATCTGATCGAGGCGCTGGCGCGAGTTCTCGCGGAGGAGTCGATCGACGCCCCGCTGATGATCGTGAAGGGCGACGGCTCGTTGATGAAGGCCGAGATCGCGCTCGAGTATCCCGTCGAGACCATCCTGTCCGGTCCGGCGGCCAGTGTGGTCGGCGCCGGGTTCCTGACCGGGCTCGAGGATTTCGTGGTGTCGGACATGGGCGGCACCACCACCGATGTCGCAGTGGTCTCCGCCGGCCGGCCGGTGATCCGAGCCGAGGGAGCCCTCGTCGGCGCGTGGCGCACCATGGTCGAGGCCGTGGACGTCCGCACCAGCGGTCTCGGAGGCGACAGTGAAGTGTACTTCGACCGGCAGCTCCATTTGACCGCAGGCCCGCGCAAGGCCATGCCCTTGAGCTTGTTGGCGCTGACTTTTCCCGACACGCTCGCGCAATTGCGCAGCATCGCGGAGCTCGCGCGTCTGCCGGATTACCCTACGCAATTTGCGTTCCGCACTCCCGGGCGGTCGCCGCCTACGCACGCCTCGCCGGTCGAGCAGCACCTCTGGAAGGCACTGCGCTTGCAACCCCTGCAACTCTCCTCCGTGGTGCGCAGCAAGTCGGGACTCGAGACGCTGCGCCGTCTCGCCGATGCCGGGCTTGCTACCATCGCTGCCTTTACTCCCAGCGATGCCATGCACGTGCTCGGCCGTCAACAGGGGTGGGTGCGCGAAGCCGCGGAGTGTGGCGCCCGCATCCTGGCGACCGAGGAGCGCAATGCGCGGGCGGCGCGGACGGCGGCTTCAGCGCAGCAAATATGCGAGCGCACGTACGAATACGTAGTGCGCGAAAGCGGCCGCCTCCTGCTCGGCGCCGCGCTCGCGCATGATCCCGGCATAGAGGGGCGTGCCGGCCGCTGGGGCGTGCTCGGTGATCCTCTGGTCGATGAGACCGTGGCCGGGCGCCGATTCTCAGGTCTGGTGCAAGCGACTCTGGTGTTGTCGCGGCCGCTGATTGCGATCGGTGCTCCGGTGGGCGCCTACTATCCCGAGGTGGCGCGACGCCTCGGCGCGTCGCTGGTCATCCCGTCTCACGCGGCGGTATGCAATGCGGTGGGTGCTGTGGCAGGAGTCGTCTCGCAGGCCGTCGACATACTCGTCAATCAACCGTCATTCAAGGTGTTTCGAGTTCACGATCCGGCAGGATGTCGGGATTATCCTGATCCGGAGCCTGCCATCGAGCATGCACGGCGCATTTCGCGCGAGCTGGCGCTGGCCGCGGCGCGCCGCGCCGGCGCGGCGGACCCTCATGTCGAGACGAGCGTCACCGAAAAGCTCGCGCAGGTCGGACCCGGCGCCGATTACCTGGCCGAGGCAGTGGTGCGCTCCACCGCCACGGGACGACCGCTCGCGGGTCACGCCGGCGAAGGCACGCCGCGCGCATCCGCGCCGGGCGTATCCACCGCGGGTATCGGATAAAGGCATATCGTCGGATGGGCATATCGGATAATGGCATGCCGCTGGCCGGGTCATTTTCCTTATACTGATTTTTTCCCAACTCAGCAGCCCACTCATGAAACAGCCCGACGAACAGCCCGGTCGACGCAACCGCCGCCGCGCCACGGGCACCGAAGTCAGTCACGCCGTGTTCGACCGCACGCGCTCCTACCGGCATTTGCGCAACCCCTTCGAGCCCCTCAAGGTGTTCTCCGACGATCAGGTATCGGCCATCCACGATGCCGCGCTCGTCATGCTCGAGACGCAGGGCATGAAGGTGCTGTCGGCCGACGCCCGTGGCGCATATCGCGATGCTGGGGCTGAGGTCGACGAGACAACGCAGACCGTGCGGCTCGACCGCGAGCTCGTTGCGGCTTCGCTGGCGTCGGCGCCGCGCGACATCACGCTGCACGCGGTGGATCCGCAGCGGCATGTGCCGCTCTCGGACCGATGCGTCGCTTTCGGTCCGACTTCCGGACCGCCCAACATCATGGACACGGCGCGCGGCCGGCGCGCCGGTACCTTCGAGGATTTCTGCAATATCACCAAGCTGTGCCAAAGCTTCGAGGTCATCCACTTTCTCGGCGGCGCCACGGAGCCTCAGGACATTGCCGTCAACGTGCGGCATCTGCACGTGACGCGCGCCCAGTTGATGCTCTGCGACAAGATCCCTTTTATTTTTTCGCGCGGCCACGGCCAAATCGCCGACAACTTCGAACTCATCCGGTTGGCGCACGGGATTACGCCCGAGGAGTTCCGTTCCCGGCCCTATACCTACACCATCATCAATACGAATTCGCCGCTGCAGCTCGACATTCCGATGGCCGAAGGGATCATGGATTTCGCGGCTGCGGGGCAAGTGCTGGTCATCACCCCCTTTACTCTGGCCGGCGCGATGGCACCGGTCACGATCGCGGGAGCCCTGACGCTCGCGCACGCCGAAGCTCTCGCGGGGCTGACCCTCGCTCAGATCGTGAAACCCGGTGCGCCCATCGTTTACGGCAGCTTCACGTCGAACGTCGACATGAAATCCGGATCGCCGGCTTTCGGCACGCCGGAATACGTGAAGGCGGCTTTCGGCGCGGGCCAAATGGCGCGATTTCTCGGTCTGCCCTGGCGATCCTCGAACGCGACGGCCTCGAACATCCCCGATGCACAGTCGGCCTATGAATCGCAGATGAGTCTGTGGGGCGCCTTGTTCGGCGGCTGCAATTTCGTCCTGCATGCGGCAGGCTGGCTCGAAAGCGGGCTGACGACATCGTATGAGAAATTCATCCTGGACATCGAAATGCTGCAGATGTTCGCCGAGGTTTTTCAGCCCGTTGGCGCGGCACCTTCCGATCTCGCGCTCGATGCAGTTGCCGAGGTTGGAGCGGGAGGGCATTTCTTCGGCTGCGCCCATACGATGGAGCGCTATCGCAGCGCCTTCTATGCCCCCCTGGTGTCCGATTGGCGCAATTCCGGCGCTTGGGCCGACGACGGAGCGAAAACGGCCACCGAGCGCGCGAGCGGCATATGGCGGGACGTATTGGCCCGTTACGTCGCCCCGCCGCGCGATCCCGCCGTCGTCGAAGCGCTCGACTCCTATGTCGCACGCCGTACCGCCGAGGGCGGTGCGCCGCCGGTGACCTGACAAAGACAACGCGTCGGCCGCCGGCTCGGAAGCGCAGCCGCAATGATGCACGAGCCGTAATAATTCGCGATGATACTGGATTGTTTTCCAGGGACATTTCATGCCGATACACGACCATCAACCTTCGTCGCGTGGGCGCGCTTTCTTTTGGGGCGGTATCGGCCTCGGCTTGCTGCTTCTGGCGGCAATCTTCACCCACGGATTTGGGCTGCTGCGGGAGTCCGCAAAGCATGGTGGGGAGCCGGATTTGATGACTCGGCAGGGAGACAAGATCCTGGTCCCAGAGGGCTCAGCATTGCGCAATCGCTTGAGCGTGATGCCGGCGACGGTCGAGTCGGTCGAGCTCAAGTTGGTTCTGCCCGCGGTCCTCGAATCCGACCCCGCGCGCACCGCCCTCGTCCTCCCGGCGCTCGGCGGTCGCGTGCTGGATTTGAAGGTCGCATTGGGCGAGCGTGTCGTCCGCGGTCAGGTTCTGGCACTCATCGATTCGCCCGATCTGGCGCAGGCCTATGACGATAATGACAAAGCGGCCGACGCCGATAAGCTTGCCGAAAAAATCCTCGCCCGGCAACAGGAGCAATCCAAACTCGGCACGGCCTCCGACCAGGATCTGGACCAAGCCAGGAGCAACGCGGCACAAGCCTCCGCCGAGCATTTGAGAACGCAGTCGCGCCTGAAGGTGCTCGGTGTACCCGCCGATGCCAAACCGGGCACCCGGCTGCTGACAGTGACTGCGCCGGTCGGCGGCAGCATTACGGCCCTGGCATTGGCACCCGGCACGATCATCAATGACCCCACGCAGTCGCTCATGACGATTGCCGATCTCTCCACGATTTGGGTCACGGCAATGGTTGCGGAAAAGGACATCGCCGCAGTTTCCAAAAATCAGGACGCCGAGGTGCGCCTGGCGGCCTATCCCGAGCGGGTACTGCACGGCAAAGTGCTGTTCGTCTCGGACGTGATCGAACCCGATTCGCGTCGCAACAAGCTGCGGATCGCGTTTGCGAACGCGGACCACGACCTCAAGCCGAATATGTTCGCGACGGTCACGCTGTTTGGGACGGCGCGGACGCGCATCGTGCTGCCGAGTTCGGCGCTGCTCATGAATAACGACCGGACCAGCGTATTTGTCGCCGTGGCGCCATGGACTTTCGAGCGGCGTACCGTGGATCCAGACCTCGAAGAGGGAACATCGATCGCCGTTCGTTCCGGCATCAATGCCGGCGATCAGGTGGTCGTGAAGGGCGCGATCCTGCTCAATGATTGACCCCAAATGATCGACCAATTCGTCTCGACCTGCCTCCATCATCGCATCGCAGTCATCGTACTGGCGGCGCTGCTCGGGGGCTTCGGCGTGTATGCTTGGGAAACGCTGTCGGTCGAGGCGTACCCTGAACTCGGCGACGTCGCCTCGCAGGTGACCACTCAGATTCCCGGCCTTGCCGCCGAGGAAGTCGAGCAGCTGATCACGGTGCCGCTCGAGCGCGCGATCAACGGCACGCCGGGAATGATACTGATGCGTTCCCAGAGCACCTTCGGCCTGTCGCTGATCACCGTGCTGTTTCGCGACGGTTACGACGACTACTGGGTTCGGCAGCGTCTCAATGAACGCATCAGTCAAGTCGTGCTGCCATCGGGAGCCGTCCCCTCGACAGATCCGGTGTCGGGTCCGGGTGGCGAGATCTATCGCTACACCCTCGAGTCGGATACCAAGAATCTCCAGGAATTGTCCGAGATCCAGCGGTGGAAGGTGATTCCGGCCTTGAAATCCGTGCTTGGCGTCGTCGACGACATCAACTTCGGCGGCTTCACCACCGAATACCAGCTCGATCTCGAACCCAAGCAGCTCGAACACTATGGTCTCGGCATCACCGATGTCATCAACGCCGTCAACAGCAACAACACCAATGCCGGAGGCGGACGCGTCTCGCGCGGCGACCAGAGCTACGTGATCCGCGGTGTCGGCCTGATTCACACGCTGGAGCAGATCGGTTCGATCGTCGTGACCCAGTTCAACGGTACCCCGGTATTGGTTCGCGACCTGGGCCGCATGACCTTGAGCCACCAGGAACGCGAAGGAATCGTGGGGAAGGACAACAACCCCGACACGATCGAAGGCATCGTGCTGATGCTAAAATATCAGAATCCGTCGCAGACTTTGCGCGGCATCCACGCCAAGGTAATTGAACTCAACCGCGCCTTGGCGAGCGACGGAGTGAAAATCCTACCGTATATCGACCGTGACAATCTGGTCCGGGAGACCGTCCACAAGGTCGGCCAAACGATCCTGGAGGGCATCGGCCTGGTCTTTCTGATTCTCATTCTATTCCTCGGCAGCCCGCGCAGCGCGCTGGTCGTGGCGGTGACGATTCCGCTGGCCCTGGTGTCCGTGTTCTCGCTGCTCAATCTGACCCATGTGTCGGCGAATCTGCTGTCGCTGGGCGCGATTGACTTCGGCATTCTGGTCGATGGCGCCATCGTGGTGACCGAATCGGTACTGCGGCGGCGCGAGGCCCTACCCGACGAAATCCTGAGCGAAGCCGAAGCCAAGGCCGCCACCTTGCAGGTGACGCGGCCGATTTTCTTCGCCAGCCTCATCATCATCACCACCTATTTGCCGATGTTCTCCTTTGAGCGGGCGGAAGCCAAGCTCTTCACGCCCATGGCCTATACGATGGGCTATGCCTTGTTCGGTGCGCTGCTGACTGCGCTCGCCCTGGTGCCGGGACTCGCGTACATGGCCTTCCGCAAGCCGGGCGCGGTCTATCACAACCGCTGGCTGGAACGCCTGACTGTCTGGTACGACCGGGTCCTCGCCGCCTGCCTGGAGCAGCCAAGGATCATCTACGGCGTCGCCGGTTTTGCGCTGCTCGCGGTCGTGGGGCTGGGCGCCACCGTGGGACGCGATTTCCTGCCCGATCTCGATGAAGGCGCGCTGTGGCTGCAGGTACAAATGCCCACGGGCCTCGCCTTGAACAAGGCCAGCGACATGGCGAGCGACTTGCGCCGTGCGATCCTGAAGTACCCCGAGGTGTCGTACGTGGTCACGCAAACCGGCCGCAACGACGACGGGACCGATTCGTGGACCATGTCGCATATCGAGGCGCCGGTCGGCCTCACGGACTATGACACCTGGCCGGACCATGAGTCCAAAAAGCAGTTCCTCGCCAAGCTCGCGGCCGGTCTGGGGAAGGATCTGCCCGGCTACTCGATCGGCATCAGTCAACCCATCATCGACGGCGTCAATGACATGGTCGGCGGCGCGCACAGCCCGCTGGTGATCAAGATCTATGGCGATGACCTGAATGAGCTGCGCGACATCGGCGGCCGGATCGTGGGCGTGCTCTACGGCATCCAGGGTACTTCCAGCGCCTCCCTTTTCCAGGAACCGCCGATCCCGCAAATGGAGATCAACCTGGATCGTGAGAAGGCCGCCCGCTATGGCATCAACATGACCGACGTGCAGAACGTCATCCAGACCGGCGTCGGCCAGGCGCCGGTCTCCACGGTGTACGTCGGTGAACGGATCTATCCTCTGACGGTGCGCTTCACGCAAGATGCCCGTAATTCGCCGCAGGCGCTCGGGAACCTGGTGGTGAAAGCCCCGAGCGGCGTACAAGTGCCTTTATCCCAACTGGCCGACGTCCGGGCGCACACCGGCGAGAGCACGGTCACGCGCGAGAACGGCCAGCGGAATCTCACGATTCGGATCGACAACCGCGATCGCGATTTGACTTCCTATCTCGAGGAGGCGCAGAAGAAGATAGCGGCACAGGTCCATTTCGACAGGAATAAAATCAGGCTGGAATGGGGCGGGCAGTTCGAGAACCAGCGGCGCGCGGAAGCGCGGCTCCTGGTGATCCTGGCGTTGGTGATGGGGATGATGCTGCTGTTCCTCACCGTCGGGATCAAATCCTTCCGCCAGGCGCTGCTGATTCTGGGCGTGGTGCCGCTGGCGACTCTCGGTGGCCTGATCTCGCTGCACCTCACCGGCCAGAATCTCAATGTCGCGAGCGGCGTGGGCTTCATCGCGCTGTTTGGCGTCGCGGTACAAAACGGCATCATCATGGTATCGAACCTCAATCGCATGCGAAAATCCGGCCTGGAATTGCATGAGGCGATTATGCAAGGCGCCACCGAACGCTTGAGGCCCGTGTTGATGACCGCCACCGTGGCGACCTTGGGGATGCTGCCGGCCGCCCTCCACACCGGAGTCGGCAGCGACGTGCAGCGCGGAATTGCGACCGTGGTGGTCGGCGGCTTGGCCATCTCCACCATTCTGACGCTGATCGTTCTCCCGTCGATGTATCACGTCATCGAACACTGGGCCGAGCAACGTCACGGCGAAGCCCGGTGGGGCCGATAATGCGCGGGCCGATACTATCGTCGCGCCTGTCGGCCGCCGTGCTCGCCGCGAGCCTCGCCGCTTGCGCGGTGGGTCCGAATTTCAAGCGCCCGCCGCCGCCGAAGGCTACCGACTACGGCAGCGCTCCCATGCAGGGGCACACCGCGTCGGCCGCGAGCACCGGCGGCGGTGCGCAGCGCTTCGTGGCCGGCATGGACATCCCGAGTCAGTGGTGGACCTTGTTCAAGTCGCCGCAGCTCGACCGCTTGGTGCAGCAGGCATTGAAGGCCAATCCGGATGTCGGCGCCGCGCAGGCCGCGCTGCGGCAAGCGCGCGAGCTGTACTCGGCACAGCGGACCAGCTTCTTTCCGGTGGTCCAGGGGAACTTCAGCGGCACGCGCGCCAAGAACGCCGTCGGTAGCATCGCCAATCCGACCAACCTTCCGCAATCGAACCCGTATTACAACCTGTACACGGCCCAGCTCAACGTCAGCTATCTACCCGATGTCTTCGGGGGCACCCGGCGGGCGGTGGAATTGTCCAAGGCCCAAGCCGACAGCAGCCGCTTCCAGCTCGAGGCAACTTACCTGACGTTGAGCAGCAATATCGTGGTCACCGCCGTACAGGAAGCCTCGCTGCGGAGCCAGATCTCGGCCACACAACGGCTGCTCGAGCTGCAACATCAGTTGAGCGACAAGGTTCGGCGGCAACGCCTGCTCGGCACCGCCAGTGAACTCGAGGTTCTCGCCCAAGAATCTGCAGAAGCGCAGACGGCGCAGACGCTGCCGCCGCTGCAAAAGCAACTGGGTCAAACACGCGATGCATTGACCGCCTTGCTGGGCCGGCTGCCCTCGGAGGAACCGGCGGAAACCTTCCTCCTCGATGAGCTGACCTTACCCGCGGACCTTCCCGTCAGTTTGCCGTCGAAACTCATCGAACAGCGTCCCGACGTTCGCCAGGCCGAAGAGAATCTACACGCGACCTCCGCGGCGGTCGGCGTGGCGCTCGCCGACATGTTGCCGCAGTTTGCGATCACCGGGAGTGTGGGATCGAACGCATTGGAATTGAAGCAGCTGTTTTCCCCGTATACGGGATTTTGGGATGTGGGCGCCTCCCTCACCCAGACGCTGTTCGATGCCGGGGCACTGCTGCACAAGAAGCGCGCCGCGGATGCGGCCCTCGACCAGGCAGCGGCCCAATATCGCGGCGCCGTCATTCTTGCGTGCCAGAATGTGGCCGATACCCTGCGCGCGTTGCAGGCGGACGGCGATGCACTGCGCGCCAGCGCCGACGCCGAACGCGCCGCCAAACGGACTTTTGATCTCGCGGAGCACCAACGTGAAGTGGGAACGATCTCGCTGGTCGCGGTGTTGAACGCGGAACAGGCGTATCAACAATCGGAACTGGCATTGGTCCAGGCCGAAGCCAATCGTTTTTCCGATACGGCCGGCCTGTTTCTGGCGCTCGGCGGCGGATGGTGGAACCGTACCGAGGAGTCTCGCTATGAGCGATTTAGTCCGACGGGAGAATAGCGGCGGCGTCGCGACGCTGACGCTGAATCGCGCCGAGAAATTGAATGCGCTGTCGAAGGACATGTTCGAAGCGCTCGCCAAACACGTGGATGCCATCGCACGCGAAACGCGCAAAGTCGGCCTCGTCATTCTGCGCGGCGCCGGCGCCAATTTCTCGGCGGGCTACGATATGGAGGAAGTCCTCGAGCAGGTGAAGGCCCATGCCAAACCGCATTTCCACTCGGAGGTCATCCAGAAGGTTGCGAATCTACCGCAGCCCGTGATCTCCGCCGTCCAGGGGCACTGCTCGACGGGAGCCCTGGAACTGGCGTTGGCCGCGGACTTGATCGTTGCGTCCGAGTCGGCACAATTCTCCGACGTGTATGCCCGCTGGGGTCTGACGCCCGTTTGGGGCTTGAGTTTGCGGCTGCCGCACCGCATCGGCACCGCCAAGGCGGCCGAAATGATGCTCACCTGCCGCAGTTATTCGGGACGGCAGGCTGAAGCCATGCACCTGGCCAACTTTTGCTTCCCGGACGATCGCTTCGATGCAGAACTGTCCGCGGTGTCGGCCGACATACTCGCTAATTCGTGGTACTCCAACCAGGTGAACAAGCGCGCGCTGATCGAAATCGACGGGTTGAGCTTGCACGATGCGCACGCCCTGGAGATGTTCAAGAACGAAGGATTGGCGCCGGATGCGGGGCAGCGGGTGGCGAAATTTACGGATAAATGAGCTCCCCGCCCTGATCCCTGTCGCATCTGGGCATGCTCCCGTCGCAATACCACAACTCTCGAACAGAGTTGGGACTTAGTATGCTGCGTCAGACGACCGCGTAACGTACGGTGGCGCCTAGAAAAATTACACATGGAGACGTCGATGACGGAGCCTACTGAAGGTGAATTCGACCTGGGGAGCCTCAATGACGAGGAGCTGATCGAACAGGTCCATGACGACCTGTACAACGGACTGAAGACCGAGGTCGAAGAAGCCACTCGCATCTTCCTGAAGCGGGGCTGGTCGGCCGAACGCGTGCTGAATGACGCTCTGGTGGAAGGCATGCGCATCGTCGGCATCGATTTTCGCGACGGCATCTTGTTCGTTCCGGAGGTCCTGCTCGCCGCGAACTCGATGAAGGGCGGAATGGAAATTCTGCGTCCCTTGCTGGCCGAAACCGGCGTCGAGCCGATCGGCAAAATCGTCATCGGGACGGTCAAGGGTGACATTCACGATATCGGCAAAAACCTGGTCTCGATGATGCTCGAGGGCGCAGGCTTCGAGGTCATCGATCTCGGCATCAACAACCCGGTGGAAAAGTATCTGGACGCGCTGGACAAGCACAAACCCGATATTCTCGGCATGTCGGCGTTGTTGACGACCACCATGCCCTACATGAAGGTCGTCATCGATACGCTGAAGGAGCGCGGCATCCGCAACGATTACATCGTGCTGGTCGGCGGCGCGCCGCTCAACGAAGAGTTCGGCAAGGCGGTCGGCGCCGACGCCTATTGCCGCGATGCCGCCGTCGCGGTCGAGACCGCCAAAGGGTTGATCGCCGCGCGGCGAGCGGCGACGGCGGCGCACTGAACCCGATGCGCGCAGTGGCTCCTGAGGACTCGGCAATCAGCCGGGCCGCGGACGGCCAGGGTCTGCTGGTCATCGCCTGCGGCGCCCTGGCACATGAAATCATCGCGCTGCGGCGGGCCAATGGCTGGGATCACCTGGACGTACGCTGCCTGCCGGCTGATCTGCACAATCGTCCCGCGCAAATTCCCGCCGCGGTGCGCGCCGCGATCCGCGCCTCGCGCGATCAGTATCGCGCGATCTTCGTCGCCTACGGCGACTGCGGCACCGGCGGACTGCTCGATGAGGTATTGCGCGAAGAAGGCGTTGAACGGATCCCCGGCGCACATTGCTACGAGTTCTTCGCCACCGCACCGGTGTTCGCCGCTCTCGCCGAGGCCGAACCGGGGACGTTTTATCTGACGGATTTTTTGCTGTGCCATTTCGAGCGCCTGGTGATCCGCGGGCTGGGCCTGGATCGCCACCCGGAATTGTTCCCGACCTATTTCGGCAACTACCGCAAACTCGTCTACCTGGCACAGTCGCCGTTGCCGGAGGCCGAAGGCCGTGCGCGCTCGATTGCCCGGCGCATGGGCCTGGCGTTCGAGTATCGCGCGACCGCGTACGGATCCCTCGAAACCAGCTTGCGCGGGGCGGTAGTCCAAGCGAGCGGCCAGCGCGGCGAGACGGCACTTCCATGGCCTCGTTAATCGTCATCTCGTGGCGTGATATTCCGGCGCAAGTCATCGTCAAGCGTGGCCGCGAAGCCGCGAAAGTGCAGCTTTCGCACCGCTTTCAGGAAGCGGTCGACCGTGCCGCCATGCGCGCGGGCAAGGGCAGCTCGGATGCGTATCTCGCCGACTGGCGGCGCAGCGCGCCGCGCCCGTGCGGCGAGGATCTGCAGGCCGAAGCCTCCGCGGAAGCGGCCCGTCTCGAAGCGAAGTTCACCGACGAAGATCTCGAGCGTCTGATTCGCGCCAAAGGCCTCGGTGTTACCGCGGGCGCCGCAAGCACGACGGCCGATTCAGGCACGGCGGCCGATTCGGGCACGGCGGTCGCCTCGCCCGACGAGTCCGCCTGATGTACAGGGTACGGCTCTGGTCGGTGCGCCGGGCACGCGGCCTGAACGCGTTCTACCGGGGATTCGAGTCGATGCTGGTTCGCCTTCATCCACTTTTCAAGTCGCTCGGCTATGAACGCCTCGAGCGGCCGACGGCGGCCGTCGAGCACGCCGTCAAGGGACTGCTATTCGACTGCCGCATGTGCGGACAATGCATCTTGAGTTCCACCGGCATGTCCTGTCCGATGAACTGTCCGAAGTCCTTGCGCAACGGGCCATGCGGCGGTGTGCGCGCCAACGGCAATTGCGAGGTCAAGGAGGACATGCGCTGCGTTTGGGTCGAGGCCTACGAGGGCGGCCGGCGCATCCCAGGCGGCGTCGAGGCGATGACCAAGGTGCAGTTCGCGGTCGATCAGCGACAGCAAGGCCGGTCCTCGTGGCTGCGCGTGGCTCGCGAGAAAGGTTGCGAGCAAGCCGCAGCCCGGTCCGGCGACCCCCGACAGGCCCGGCCATGAAGTTCGACGACGAACCGATCGTACCCGGCTATCCCCTGCCCATTCTTCCCGGCCACACCTCGCCGGGACGGTTCGAGCGCGTGCTGCGCGCGGGCAGTTTCGCGGTGACCACCGAGCTTGCTCCCCCGGACTCGGCCGATCCGGAAGACGTGTACAAACGGGCACGGGTCTTCGATGGCTGCGTCGACGCGATCAACGCGACCGATGGCAGCGGCGCGAACTGTCATATGTCCAGTATCGCGGTTTGCGCATTGCTGACGCGCATCGGCTATGCACCGATCATGCAGATCTCATGCCGCGACAAGAACCGCATCGCGATTCAGGGCGACATCCTGGGCGGCGCGGCGATGGGCGTCTGCAATATGTTGTGTCTGACCGGCGACGGGGTCCAGGCGGGAGATCACCCACAGGCAAAACCGGTGTTCGATCTGGACTGCGTGTCGCTGCTCGAAATCGCGCGCGACCTGCGCGATGAACACCGCTTCCAGAGCGGGCGCAAGATCACCTACGCCCCGCGCGTATTCTTCGGCGCTGCGGAAAATCCCTCGGGTCTGCCCCACGCCTGGCGGGCGCAGCGCCTGGCCAAGAAGATCGCGGCCGGCGCACAATTCATTCAGACCCAGTATTGCTACGACTTGCCGTTGCTGCGCACGTTCATGCAGCACGTCGAGGAGCTCGGCCTCATCGGCAAGGTCTTCATCCTTGCGGGTGTCGGCCCACTGCGTTCCGCGAAGACAGCCGAGTGGATGCGCAAGCACGTACCGGGCATGCATGTTCCCGACGGCATCATCGCGCGGCTCCAGGGAGCCCAAGATCAGGCACGCGAGGGCCGCAACATCTGCGTCGAGCTGATCCAGCAGGTGCGCGAGATGCCCGGCATCAGCGGCGTGCACGTGATGGCCTACCGCCAGGAGGAATCGGTGGCCGAGATCGTCGATCGATCCGGCGTACTGCAAGGCCGCGCTCCCTGGTATCCCGGCCGCGACACCCCCCCAGTATCCCAAAGGACCGCCTAATGACCGACACCGTCATCAGTTCCGCCACCAAAGAAGTCGTCATCGGCTTCAATCGTCCCTTCGTCATCATCGGCGAACGCATCAATCCGACCGGACGCAAGATCCTCGCCGCCGAAATGGCGGCGGGCGATTTCAGCCGTGTCGAGGCCGATGCGCGCGCTCAGGTCGAGGCCGGCGCCCACATGCTTGACGTCAATGCGGGCATCCCGCTCGCCGACGAGCCTGCGATCCTCGCGCGCGCGGTGCAACTGGTGCAATCCATCACCGACGTCCCGCTGTCGATCGATTCCTCGATCGTCGCCGCGCTCGAAGCCGGCCTCGCGGTCTACAAGGGCAAAGCGCTGGTCAACTCGGTGACCGGCGAGGACGAGCGCCTGGAATCGGTGCTGCCGCTCATCAAAAAATACGGTGCGGCGGTGATTGCGATCTCGAATGACGAGACCGGGATTTCAGAGGATCCGGACGTGCGCTATGCCGTCGCCAAAAAGATCGTCGAACGCGCCATGGACCACGGCATCCCGGCCTGCGACGTGGTCGTCGATCCGTTGGTCATGCCCATCGGTGCCATCAATCAGGCGGGCGTACAGGTCATGCGCCTGGTGCACCGCTTGCGGACGGAGCTCAAGGTCAACACCTCCTGCGGCGCGTCGAATATCAGCTTCGGGCTGCCGAACCGCGACGGCATCAACAGCGCCTTTCTCACCATGGCCATGGGCGCCGGCATGACCTCCGCCATCACCAATCCGCTGCATGTCGAAGTCATCAAAGCGGTGATGGGCGCCGACGTGATGCTGGGACACGATCCGGACTGCGCACGATGGATCCGCCGTTTCCGCGAGGCGCCGCCGCCCGCCGTCGCGGGCGCGGATGCGCCCCGTGGACGCCGTGAAGGCGGTCACCGCCGGCGCCCGGCCTGACGGGCGACTCGAATGGCATCGCGAACTCCGCTTGTCGTCTTCATGCCGTCGGGAAAGCGGGGCCATTTCCCCGTCGGCACTCCGCTGCTGCAGGCCGCGCGCAGCCTCGGCGTCGATATCGACTCGGTGTGCGGCGGCCGCGGCTTGTGCGGACGCTGCCAGGTGCTGGTCGCGGACGGCGAGTTTGCGAAGCTTGGGGTGGTTTCGTCGAGCGCCAGCCTGTCGCCCTTCAGCGAGCCGGAAATGCGCTTCTCGCGGCGCGCCCCATTGGCGGAGGGCCGGCGCTTGTCCTGTTCCGCGCGTGTCGAGGCCGATGTGGTCATCGACGTGCCGGCCAGCAGCCAAGTACACCGCCAGGTGGTGCGCAAAGAAGCCGATGCGCGCGTCCTAGTGCTGAATCCGGTGGTGCGCCTGCACTACGTGCAGGTGAAAGAACCCGATATGCACGATCCGTCGGGCGACCTGCGCCGGCTGTTCGAGGCGCTGGAATCGGAGTGGGGCCTCAAGGATCTGGCCTGCGACTTATCGGCGCTGCAAACGCTGCAGCCGGCCCTGCGCGCCGGCGCGTGGCAAGTCACCGTGGCGGTGCACGCCGAAAAGCAAGTCATCGGGATCTGGCCGGGGCTGCACGATCTCGCCTACGGCCTCGCCGTCGATGTCGGGTCGACGACCATCGCCGCCCATCTGTGCAATCTGCAGAGCGGCGACGTCGTGGCTTCAGCCGGCGTCATGAATCCGCAGATCCGATTCGGCGAGGACTTGATGAGCCGCGTCTCGTATTCGATGATGAATCCTGGCGGCGCCGCCCTGATGACGGCAGCGGTGCGTGAAGCCCTGTGCGGTCTTGCGGCGGACGTGGCGCGGGATGCGGGCATTTCGCACGAGGACATCCTCGAGGCGACGCTGGTCGGCAATCCCATCATGCATCACCTGCTGCTCGGGATCGATCCGGTGGAACTCGGCGGCGCACCGTTCGCCCTGGCGGTCGATCATTCTTTGACGCTGCGAGCCAATGTCATCGACCTGAAGCTGAACCGCAATGCGCGAATCTACGTGCTGCCGTGCATCGCCGGACACGTGGGTGCCGATGCCGCGGGCATGGTGCTCGCCGAACGTCCCGATCTCGACGCCGAGATGACGCTTCTGGTGGATGTCGGCACCAACGCGGAAATCGTGCTTGGCAACAACCAGCGCCTGGTGGCCTGTTCCAGTCCCACCGGCCCCGCGTTCGAAGGCGCCCAGATAAGTTGCGGACAGCGGGCAGCCCCCGGCGCGATCGAACGCGTGCGCATCGACCGCGAGACTCTCGAGCCGCGCTTCAAGGTCATCGGCTCCGATTTGTGGTCCGACGATCCCGCCTTCGATGAAGCCACGGCCGCCACCGGCATCACCGGGGTCTGCGGGTCCGGCATCATCGAAGTCATCGCTGAGATGTACCTCGCCGGCATCATCAATCAAGACGGTGTGCTCGACGGCCGATTGTCCTCGCGCTCGCCGCGCATCGTTGCCAATGGCCGGACGTTCGCGTACCTGCTGCATCAGGGCGCAGTGGAAATGAAAATCACCCAGACCGACGTGCGCGCCATCCAGCTGGCGAAGGCCGCGCTGTACGCGGGAGTCGCGCTCCTGATGGAGCGGCTGGGCATCGATCACGTCGATCGTATTCGTCTCGCGGGCGCCTTTGGCAGCCATATCGACGTCAAGTACGCGACCATCCTCGGAATGATTCCCGACTGCGACCTTGCGCAGGTGCGCTCCGCCGGAAACGCCGCCGGAACGGGCGCGCGCATCGCGCTGCTGGACTCGACCTCGCGCGGCGTCATCGAAACCCTGGTCAGACGTATCGAGAAAGTGGAAACCGCCCTCGAGCCGCGTTTTCAACACCACTTCGTCGAGGCCATGGCCATCCCGCACAAGACGGCGGGTTACGCAAACCTGCGCAAGGTCGTCGATTTACCGGCGCCCAAGGAATCGACCAGCCAGGCCGAAACCCGCGGGCGCCGGCCGCGCCGTGCGGAGAAATCGAAGACGGACTAGCTGGGCGCCTAACTGCGCGCCGCGACTTCGTCGATGTGGTTGAGCAGATCCGCCGGATCTGCGTAGACCCGAAACGCGCCGGCACGCGCGAGTTCTTCCTCGCCGTAGCCGCCGGATAGCAGACCCACGCCGAGCGCGCGGGCGCGCTGCGCGGCGATCATGTCCCAGATGCTGTCGCCCAGCACCAGCGAGTCGCGGATATCGACCCCGAGGCGTGCCGCCGCCGTGATGAACAGATCCGGGTCGGGTTTGGCATACTTGACTTGATCGCGCGTGACCACCGGCACGATAGTTGGGTCAACACCGAGTGCCGCCAGATTGTGTGCGGCGGTCTCCATACGTCCGCTGGTCGCGATTGCCCAAGGCGTGCCCTGCGCGCTCAGGTAGTCGAGCAGTGCGCGGGCACCGGGCAGCGGGCGCACGCCGGCGGACAGCGCTTTGTAAGCCTCGGCATGGCGAACGCGGAGACGCTCCAGACGCTCCGGCGTGCTGTCGAAGCCGGTTTCGCGCAGCAATATGTTCGTGAACAGCCCGCCGCTCATGCCAATCTTGCGGTGAATGCGCCAAACCGACAACGGAATACCTTCCTCATCGAGCGAGGATTTCCATGCGAGCACGTGTTGATACACGCTGTCGATCAGCGTGCCGTCGAGATCGAACAAAAAAGCGGTCTTGTTGCGGATCATTTACGCGAATCTACAGACGTTTCCGCGGAAACGCATGTTGTCCGCTGCACGGTCCCAAATGTCCCGTCAGACGTTCGAGTCGGGAGAGGCCGCCTTGCGCCGTGCCATGTAGTCGAGCAGTGCCTCGTCGATGGCCGGGTCCATGGGCGGTGCGACGTACTCCGCGAGCTGCTTCTTCCACAGGGTGTTGGCGCGCTTGGTCATGTCCGGCGACCCTTCCGCTTCCCACTGCTCGTAGCTGTTGTTGTCGGCCAGCGGCGAGCGGTAGAAGGCGTTCTCGAAATTGGCCTGCGTGTGAGCGCAGCCGAGGAAGTGTTTGCCGGGCCCCACTTCGCGCATGGCGTCGAGTGCCTGGCCGTTCGACGACAAATCCACGCCGGCGAGCAGAGTGTGCATCATGCCGGCCTGGTCGACGTCCATGACGAACTTCTCGTAGCCCATGGCCAGGCCGCCCTCGAGCCACCCCGCCGTGTGCAGCACGAAATTGACGCCGGCCAGACAGGTCGGCAGAAGCGTGTTCGCGGATTCGAAAGCCGCTTGAGAATCCGGAATCTTCGAGGCGCACAGGCTGCCTCCGGAGCGGAACGGTACGCCCAAGCGGCGCGCCAGGGCCGCCATCGAATACAAAACCAATGCCGGTTCCGGCGTACCGAAGGTCGGAGCGCCCGATTGCATGGAAATGGATGACGCAAAGCTGCCCAGCACCACCGGCGCTCCCGGATTCACCAACTGCACGAACGCAAGGCCGGCAAGCGCTTCGGCCAGGGTTTGCGCCACCGTGCCCGCGACCGTCACCGGCGACATGGCGCCGGCGAGAATGAACGGCGTGATGATGGTGGCCTGGTTCGCGCGCGCATACACCTTGGCGGCGCCCAGCATGGTGGCGTCGTAGGTCATGGGCGAGTTGACGTTGATGAGATTGATGATGGTCGTCTTGGGCCGTCCCGTCAGTGGATCGTTCAATTCCTCGCCGAAGACGATATTCGCCATGGCCACGGAATCCGCCGCCCGCTCCGGCGCCGTGACGGAGCCCATGAACGCCTTGTCGCTGTACTTGAGGTGGCTGTACACCATGTCGAGATGCCGCTTGTTCACCGGCAGGTCCACGGGCTCGCAGATCGTCCCGCCCGAGTGGTGCAAGGATCCGGCCATATAGGCGAGCTTGACGAAATTGCGAAAGTCTTCGATGCGGGCGTAGCGGCGGCCCTCGTCCAGACTGCGCACGAAGGGCGGCCCGTAGGCCGGCGCGAATACCGTATTCTTTCCTCCGATGACCACGCTGCGCGCCGGATTGCGCGCATGCTGGGTGAACTCGCGCGGCGCGGTGCGCTGAATGAGCGAGCGACACATGCCCCGCGCAAAATGCACCCTCTCGCCTTTGACGTCGGCACCCGCCGCCCGCCAGATCTCGAGCGCCTCCGGGTCGTCGCGGAAATCGATACCGATCTCCTCGAGAATGGTGTCGGCGTTATGCTCCATCAGCACCAGACCCTCTTCGGTCAGCACTTCGTAGTACGGGATCTTGCGGGTGATGTAGGGGATCGACGAGGCCGCCCGTGCGGCACGGGATGCCCGCTTCGCGTCGCGGCCGCTCGGACGCCGCGCGTGACCCGCTTGCGATAGCGATTGGGTTGGTGGTTCGTCCATCGTCGTTGTCCCCTTTGCCGGCGCGTGCTTCTCGGATCCTAGCGATCAAGTATGGTCGTTGACGATGCGATCGGCTGGTAAATTTGCGTCGCCGGCTTAGCCAGACGCGCCATTTCCAAGCCGTTTACCCTCCGTCGCGACGATTGCGGGACGCGGGTGGACGCAATCGCGTGCTGTACGGAGATTCATCCATCGTCGAAGCCGAGCGCGAACGACACGGCCGCGCCTGCTTCCTTCATTTTTCGCGCCGTCAATCGCGAAATACGGCCGCCGATATTGCCCTTCGGGACGGTCTGGAGATTGTCGAAATTTACGGCACAGGTAGTCGGCAACCCGTCGTCTTCCGTCAAGACGACTTCCGTGGGGATACCACGGATCGGAGAGGTAATGGGTGCAACGGTGACCGAGTGCAGTACGGCGATGGCGGAATCGCGCGTGAGAATCAGTACCGGCCGCTTCTTGTCCGGTGCCTTGAAAGTGTACCAGCAGACATCACCTCGATTCACGATGCGCCCCAGTCCTGTTCGCTGAGCCACACATCGAACTCGCCTGGCTCGACCGGCTTGCGCGAATAGCCCTCAGCATGTCGAATCTCATCGTCGCAAACTCGCTGCCGCCGCAGCTCAGCTTCGAGTGCATCGCGAATGAGCGCCGATCGGGTGGTCTTTCGAGCCCGACTCAGCTTGTCGACCAGCTTCAGGAGCCGCTCGTCGATGGTCATCTGGATCGTCTTCACGGCTGTGGATTCTAATGTGGGTGACGATCCACATCGTACACCACATCGACTTCCCGGACAAACCGCAACCTGCAGCTAATGTCAATACGATAGTATTGACATCGCGGAGCCGCTCGCGGATGCTTCTGGGATGCGCAAGCTGCCAAAAACGACGCAAATGCAAATTCGTGTATCCGCCAGCGAGAAGACAGCGATTCAACGCGCCGCCTCTCGCGCCGGGATGGACATGTCGGCCTATGTACTGGCCCGAGTGCTGTCGCTGCCGGCTTCCCAGTTTCGCGACGCCATTCGGGATTGCGCCGACTCGGCGTCAACGCGTTTCGCGCTGGCTGAGCTCAACTCATTGCTCACGCAGTTTACCGCGGATGAGCTGCGCGACGCGGTCGCGGCGCCTCTGCCGCCGGGCCTTTCGCCCTTTCTCGAAAATTACATTGCCGCGATGGTCGAGTACGCGTGCGGAATGCGCGCGATCGCGGTTCCTGCATGGACGCGCGCAATCGCACCGCTGTCCGAGCCCGTGTTCGGCTCGGAGCTTCAGAGTCTGCGCCTGTACCTGCTGACGCATTCGCCGCCGCCGTTCCGCGTCCGCAATATCTTCATCGATTCGACCCTGGGCGACCGAGTCTGAGTCGTGGCCCTGACCCAAGCCGATTTGCGCAGATTGTTCGAACTCTTGAATAAGGAACTCGGCCGGTCCGGGACGCAAGGCGAACTTTTCCTCGTTGGCGGCGCCGTCATGTGCCTCGCCTACGCCACCCGGCCGTCCACCCAGGATGTTGACGCCTGGTTCCGCCCGCCAACTCAGGTGCGTGAAGCCGCGGCGCGTGTCGCACTGCAGGCTAAGGTGAAGGCGGACTGGCTCAATGACGCAGTGAAGGGTTTCATGAGTCCACGGGGAGACTTTGCGCCCTTTCTCCAGCTCGATCATTTGCGAATCATGATGGCGCAACCCGAGTATCTACTGGCGATGAAGTGCCTGGCGATGCGGATCGGTGCAGAGTTTCACGATGAGGATGATATCCGTTACCTGTTACGGCTCCTTGAAGTCCGCAACTATGAAGATGCTATGGCCATTGTCACAAAGTACTATCCGCTTGAGCGTTTTCCACAGAAGGCGCTCTATGCGCTTGCCGAACTGTTGCCCAAATCGGACGAGTAGCACGAAGAACCCGGTGAAACACCGCTTGGCCGGATGCGTCTTGAGCGCCCTGCTGGCGGCCGGCGCCGACGGGCCCGCGGCGGCGGCCGGCCACGTCGATCCACCTCACAAGCACAAGCGAATCGGCGCCGTCGACCTGCACGCCTGCCACGGTGCTCCTGCGTACTGCGGCGACTTGAAGCGTCCATTCGATCCCGACGACCGGACGTCCGGATCGATCATCATCCATTTCGAGCTCTATCCGCACACCGCAGCGGGCAAATCCGGAGGAACGCTCGTCGCCACCGAGGGCGGTCCGGGGTATCCGGCCACGGGTTCGCGGCAGGATTATCTGGCCTTGTTCGCGCCGCTGATGCCGGACCACGACCTTCTCTTGATGGACAACCGCGGCACCGGGCAATCCGGCGCCATCGACTGCCATGAACTGCAGACCGGTGAGAGATGGACCGTCGAATCCGTGGCCGCATGCGGCGCAGCGCTCGGTGAACGCGCGGCGCTGTACAGCACCGTGTATGCCGCCGATGACCTGGCCGCGATCGTCGGCGCCTTGGGCCTGGGCAAGATCGACTTGTACGGCGACTCCTACGGCACCTACTTCGAGCAGGCGTTTGCCGTGCGGCATCCGGACGCGCTGCGCTCCCTCGTCTTGGATGGCGCGTACCCGCTCACCGGGCCGGACTATGCGTGGTACCCCACCCATGCGGCAGCCACGCGCGACAAGTTCAATCTGGCCTGCACACGTTCGCCGGCGTGCTCCCAACTGCCCGGCACGTCATTGGATCACATCATGCCCGCGCTCGACGAGTTGCGTCGCTCGCCCTTTTCGGCTCGCGCGTTCGACATCGATGGCCGCGAGCGCCGCTTTACCGCCGATGCATCGCATCTTGCGATCGTTATGATGGGCGGTGCCCCCTCCCTCACCACGGTCAGGGAGGTCGATGCTGCGGCACGCGCATTGACGGACGGCGATCCGACGCCGCTCGCGCGCCTCATGGCCGAAACCATCGCAGCCGTCGATTCGCGGGATCCCAGCGGCGATCCGGCGCAATGGAGCGCCGGCCTCGCGGCCGCCGTGCTCTGTCATGATCCGCCGCAAATATTCGACATGCGCCTGTCGCCGGCCGATCGCCTGCGGGACCGCGACCGTGCCCTGGCCGAGCGACGGCGTTCCGCCCCGGAAACGTACTCGCCGTTCACCATCGATGAATACCGCGCCATGCCGCTCGACTACAGCTTCATCGACGAATGCGTGGGATGGCCGGTTGCGCCGCCGAACCATCCCGCCTCGCAAGTTGGAGCGCACGCCGAGTATCCCGATGTGCCCGCGCTTATCTTGTCCGGCGAACTCGACAGCATCACGACGATGGCCGACGGGGCGGCCGTCGCTGCCGCATTCCCGCACAGCGTGCAAGTGCGGATTGCCAACAGCTTCCACGTCAACGCCCTGCCCCGGGCCCGCGGCGACTGCGGCGCGGAGATCGTCCGCCGCTTCATCGCCACGCTGGCCGCCGGGGACATCTCCTGTGCAGCGCAGGTGCCGCCGGTGCGCCTCGTGCCGCGATTTTCGGTCGAGGCGCGCGACCTCGCACCGGCGGCCGAGTTGCCGGGCAATTCCGCCTCGCCGCGGCAACTACGCATCGTGAGCGCCGCGGTGCAGGCCGCCGGCGATCTGCTGGCCCGAGTCGACGCCAACTCGACCGATCACGGCCGCGGCTTACGGGGCGGCACTTTTCGGTTGAGAAGGAGTGGGGCCGCGGTGCGTGTCGAGCTGAATCAGGTGCGCTGGACCCGCGACGTGGCGGTGAGCGGCAGCATCGTGAGGTCGTCGAGGCGCCATGGCATGGTCCGCGCCTTCCTCCACGTGTCTACGCCTCAGGATCCGATCGGCCGGCTCACCGTGCAGTGGCGCGAGGGGGTCGATCACTCGGAAGCGCAGATTCGCGGGACTTTCGGCACGGCGCCGGTACGCGCGACAACCGCGGCCCCGTAGCTCCGCAGTCTTTGCGGGCGACCCGTGCACGGTCTCGCAGCGCGTTAGCGCGCGAAAACGCGCGAAGGACCCGTGGCTACGCCTTGACGTTGATGCTGGTGCTCGCGGTTGCGCCGCTTGGTTTGACCGGAGTTGCCGGTGCACTTTTCGCGGCGGTCGGCACCTTGGCTGTATGAATTTTCTTCTTTGCTTTCGGCGACGCCGCAGCGGCGAGCGGGACAGCAGGCGTCGACTTAATGGCGGAAACGGACATAATGTACCCTCAGATCTTGACCTGGTGGAGATTTCCCGGGTGCATCCCGGATATTCCCTCTATCGGCACCAGGATTGCGAACTTGAGCCGAAGCGTCGGACTAAGGGCCTTGCACTTCGTAACGCTCGAGCCAGGCCGACATGCGCTCCGCCAAATCCTTGACGAAACTCGGCCGGGTGAACACATGGTGCTGCTCGGGATACACCACCAGCTGCGCCGGCACACCCAGGGTCTTTAGTGCCTGGTACATCTGTTCGCCGCCGCTCACCGGTACGTTGAAGTCCTTTTCGCCACCCAGGAACAGGGTGGGCGTATGGATTCGGTCGGCATGGAAAAACGGATATGACACCTTGAGCCACAGTGCCGGGTTGTGCCAGGGGGGGCCCAGCTCATTGTTATATTGAAGGACATATTGATCGACACCGTACATCGATAGTTGATTGGCGCTGCCGGCGCCGCTGATGGCGGCCTTGAAGCGGCGATCGGTGGCAATCGTGTAATCGGTCAGGATGCCGCCATAGCTCCAGCCGCCGATCGCGAGCCGATCCTTGTCCGCAATGCCCTGGCCGACCAGGTAATCGACGCCGGCCAGTAAATCCTCCACTTCCTTATGCCCCCAATCGGCGGCGATGATTTGTGCATAGGCGGCGCCGCGGCCGCTGCCGCCACGGTAGTTGACCCGCAGCACCACGTAGCCCTTCGCCGCAAACAACTGATGCTCAAACTCGTATCCGTCGATGACCAACGCGTGCTCGTCCTGCCCGTTGGGTCCGCCGTGAATCCACAGCAGCGTGGGATATTTGCGGCCTGGAATGTACGACGGCGGCTTGACCAGGAGCGCGTGAACTTCAGTTCCGTCCCTGCTCTTGAAGCGAACATCGTCGACCTCCCCCAGCTGCAGTTCGGCAAGAAACGCATCATTGTGCGCGGTGATTTTGCGCAGGCGTCCGCCCTCCAAGGCGTACACCTCGGCGAGCGAATGATCGTCGGCGCGCAGCAGCGCGGTATGTCCGG
Organism: uncultured Gammaproteobacteria bacterium; assembly: GCA_963799885.1. Classification (GTDB taxonomy): domain Bacteria; phylum Pseudomonadota; class Gammaproteobacteria; order Steroidobacterales; family Steroidobacteraceae; genus Bog-1198. Next base: position 300,235 of record CAWCYX010000019.1, read on the forward strand.
CTTGCGACGAAACCGAGGACACGACGAAGGCACCGGCGGGCGCTGCGCGAGTCATCGCGCCGCTGTCCGCATCGAGGCGCGCCGGATAAGCTGTGCCGTCATCCTCCACCGCGATCGTGAGCTCGCGCTGTCCCGAGAATGCGTACGAACTCACCGCGCGATCGAGCTTCCCCGTCAATTCGCGCGAATCGCCGCCGGCCGCCGGCATCGCCACGAGATGATCCTGCATGTACGCATTGAGCTTGGGCTGCAAGCCCTGCAAGTAAGTCACGACCTTCCCGTCCGCGCTCCACGCAAGCCTTTGAACGTTAGGCGCGTAGGGGCGCGCCAGCGTGCGGGCGACGGCCCCTGTCTTGACGTCGATCACATCGATATCGCTACGTCCATCTTGATCCACCCCCAGTTCCCGGGTGCAGGTGAACAGAATACGGCGGCCGTCCGGGGACCACGCAGGCAGGTCCTCGTCAAACTGGGGATCGGCGGTCAGCGCCTCGAGGTGCTTGCTCTCGACGTCGACAAGGTACAGATGCCGTCGACGGCCGCTGCCGCGATAACCGTCTTCATCATGCTTGAAGTGCATGGCGTCGATCACGATGGGCTTCGGCGGCTTCGACGATTCGCCGGGTTGGTCCATCGCGAGCGCGACCCGCTTGCCGTCTGGTGACCATGCATACTCATGGATGTCGCCGGTCATCGTAGTCAACTGGTGCGGTTCTCCACCGCGGCGGTCGAGCAGCATCAGTTGAGCCTTATCGGTGCCTGCCGTCAAGCTCAGGTAAGAGAGATAGCGGCCGTCCGGGCTCCACCGGGGTTTTTCGGTGTCGCGCGCGGCGGCAGTCAAGGCCAATTGCTGGGCCCCATCCCAGCTCGCCATCCAGATGGCGCTGCGCTGCTCGTCGGCGTCACGGTCGCTGGCGGTCACGACATAGGCCACCCACAGGCCATCAGGCGAGACTTGCGGATCGCTCAGAGCTTGGACGCGGTAGAAATCGTCAGAGGTGAACGATCGGCGGGCCGGGGCGTCCGCAGGTTGCGCCTGGACTCCGACGAGCGACAGCAACAGGCTGGCCGCCGCCATGTGAGGTGCCTTCATTCCAAGGTGCGGCGCGAGTTACTCGCCCCCGCTTCCCCCGCTTGCCTTGCCCCATCGATAGCTCAGACGCAGACCGAACACGCGCGGTTCGTTCCTCGTTTGGCGCAGGTCGAAGTTACCCTCGTTGGTGTAGATGACGGCGTTCTTGTTCGTCAAGTTGGTGATGAACAGTTCGGTCGTCCAGCGGGATACGATTTCATTGAGCCCCAGCCGCACATTCATGACGGAATACCCTGGTTGCAGCACGCGCGGCAGTCCGTTCGAACCGTTGGTCTGCAAGGAGTTCCACATGTCGCCCTTGTGCGCGATGTCGAATTGCGCGAAGCCGTGGAGACTATCGCTGATCGGTGCCTCGTAGCGTGCGTCGCCGCTGTAGTCGAGATAGGGCACGTAGGGCAATCGCTCCCCGGGCGTCACCTGGAAGTTGGGATTCTCGAAGGTATTGCTGATGATGTGAGAATCGTTATAGCTCGCCGAAAACTCCAGGGCCAATGCCGCAGTGACTTGATATTTGACGTTGGATTCCACACCGTAAATTCTGGCATCGCCGATATTGGCATTGAAACTGTTGGAGAGGCAGACGCTGGGGTCGAACAACAGGGTCTGGTAATTCTTCCACGGCATGTAATAAAAGGCACCGTCCCACACCAGATGGTTGTCGAGCATGGTGGATTTCCAGCCGACCTCGTAGTTGGTCAAGGTATCCGGCTGGTACTTTGCCGGAGCTCCGTTCGCAGTACAGTCGGAAGGCAACCCGCCGTTGACACCCCCGTCCCTGAAGCCCTGCGCGGCATCTGCGTATGCCAGCAGGCCGTCCAAGGCCTTGTAGCTGATGCCCAGCTTGCTGTTCCACTTGCTGGAGGAGCCGCCGTAAACCGTGGCAGGCGACGGGTTGTACCAGTAGCCCCCGTACCCGCTGGAGGTGGAGAATTTGGAGTGAAAGTGCACCGTGCCGGCCTCGATATGAAGCCGCGGTGTGATGTCGAAAGTGACGTTGGCGAACTCGGTGGTCTGCAGATAATCAAAACGGTCCTGGTAGCTGTACCAATCATCCGGCTTCGGCGGTACGGCGCCCACAAGATTATAATATGCGGTATAGGCCTGCCACTGCTGCCCCGCGGTCTGCAGGCCGGGCATATGAAAGTAATCACTGTAGGGATTTATCGTCTTCTCCCAGTACAGGCCGCCCAGCCAGTGAAAACGGCCGCCCTCCTTCGATTGCAGTCGCAATTCGTTGGACCATCGCTGGGTGTTGTTGACGTAGTCGTAGTACTGATTAGGCGGCTTGCAGCCGCTAAAACCCGCGCCGTTAATCGGATCCGTCAGGCAGGTGAACGCCTGTTTCGCAGTTGCATTGACATTACTCGGAGGATTGGCGAACTGGTTCAGGTACTGCATGTACTCCGAATATTCGTTGACCTGCCGATTGTCTTGCGCCCAATACGTGCTGGCGTACACCAGATCGCCGATGCCGACATCACCGTCGAGATGGAAATCGAGAGTCTTCGTATAATTCTGCCTAAGCTCCGGCCCGAAGCGCACCACGGTGTTCGGATGCAATGGCGTCAGCGGACCGATCGACGCCGCCGATGGTCGGATCCTCATCCCAAGCGCCGTGCGTGAGCTGCCGCTGATAGCTGTAGGTCAACGTCGCTTTCCAACCGTCCGAGATTTTCTGTCCTAGCGCGATACGGGCACCGGTGACCTTCTCGACGTTGTAGTTCTTGCCGGCCCATGCCGAGTTATTCGACACCGACCCGTTTACCCAGTTGCGGGTGTGAAGAAGATTGGTGATGAAGCCGCCGTGATAATCGCTATAGGCGGAGATCCGCAGAGCCGTCCAGTCGTCGATGATCGGCAGATTGACGTAGCCCTCGACCGTGCCGTTATGAGTGCCGCCGTCGATCTTGCCGCCCGCGAGGTCCACGCCGGCGCTGAATGCCGTCGCATCGGGTTTGTTGGTGATGAAGCGCAGCGCACCGGCCATCGCGCCCGCACCGAAAGTCGTCCCCTGCGGACCGTTCAACACCTCGATGCGCTCGATGTCGTAGAGATGCAGATCCGGGAGGGTGCCCTGATAGTTCATCGACATGTCGTCGAGCAGGAACAGCGTCGCGGCGGTGTTCGCGTAGTTCGGGTTGCTGCCGTCGGACACTCCGCGCATGACCAGCGTCTGCGTGCCCGGCCCAGCGCTGATGAAGGAAACGGACGGCGTCATCGTGGCATAGTCTTCGAACTGCGAGATCGCCAGATTCTGCAGGTCCTTGGCGGTGTAGACGTCGATGCTGATCGGCACGTCCTGCAGGTTCTCCGTGCGCTTGCGCGCGGTGACGATGATCTCCTCGAGGCTCGACGAGGAGGATGCGTCGGTCGTCGCCGCCGGCGCAACGTGCATGGCCATAGTGCCCGACAACGCGGCAGCGATGGCAATGCCCAGCTTCGATCGTGAACCGTGCGGCATCGCTTTCGGCTCGCGGCTTCGATGTATGGCGGCAGAACGCGCTGCTCTGGTTCGCATCGCCTCATCCCCTCTTATCGGAAATCCCGCAAGCACGCGCGCGCAGGTCTTGTACCCCGATCATGTCCCGCAAGGGCGCGGCATGTCAATGATTTCCGGCATCGACGCTAATCGATCGTTCAATAGGCGATGAATGGCCGGCGGCGCTGCGCTAGCTCAAGTCGGCGAACCGTTCCATGCTGTCGCCGAGAGCGCGTCGCAATGGCTCGAGCTGCGCTTCGAAATTCTTCCAATACCCGACCCCGGACGTATAGATCGGCTGGCGCACCTGCTCGGCGCTGGCCGTGCGGACCAGCCGCTTGGTTTCGTGAAAAGCGAGGCACGCGGGCTCGAAGTCGAGCCCACAGTGGGCCAACAGGCGGCGGATGTTCATCTCCGGATCGCGCACCAGTTCCTCGTACTGCAGGTGCAGCACCTTGCCGGGCAACACCGTGTCCCAGTGGTCCATGAGGCCGAGATAACACCGATAATAGCGCCCCAAGTCCTCAAGGTCGTAGCTGAAGGACTGGCCTTCCGCGAAGTACTGCTTATACGTGCTAAAGCACGCGTCCATCGGATGACGGCGGATGTCGATAATAACGGCGTTCGGAAGCATGGCGTGGATCAGACCCACGTGGCTGAAATTGTTGGGCATCTTGTCGATGAAGTGCGCCCGCCCACTACGCAGCGGAGCGGTCTCCTCGATGTAGCGGCGGCCGAGATTCGACAACTGCTCCCGCGGGACGGTACTGACGTTTTCAGGGTAGGCGTCGCGCTCCGGGTTCGCGTGGTCGAATTCGCGGACGATGGTCAGCACATTGGGCAATTCGAAAGTCCCTTCGACGCTCGAATGACTGGCCAGGATCTGCTCGATCAGTGTCGAGCCGGATCGCGGCAGTCCGACGATGAAGATGGGCGCTGGATCGCCATACCCGACCGAGGCCCGCTGCGCGAAAAAGGCCCGGTCGAAACAAGCGGCCACACGTCGTGTCTTGTTCTCGAAGATCTTAATATCGAAGGGAACGGTCTTGCGGCGCCGCGTATTGCCGGTCGCGTAGTGGGCGAACGCCGCCGCGTAGTTTTTCCTGTGTTCAAACGCGCGCCCGAGCGCGAAGTGCAGCTGCGCCTGATCCACATCCTCGCCGCCATCGCCCGTGAGCAGCGCCTGCATCGCCGCGATCTCCTCTTCGCCGAACACGTAGTTCTTCAAATCGGCGAGACTCCAATAAGCCTCGCCGAATTTCGGATCCATGCGAAGGCACGCCTTGTAGGCGCGTTCGGATTCGCTGCGATTTCCCAGCGTCTTGTGCACGTGTCCGATCGACAAGGGCAGCCGCACTTCGCCGGGATTGAGCCGCGCCGCCTCCTCGAATGCCGGGAGGGCATCCGCCTGACGCATGAGGCGGGTACACACCGTCGCCAACTGCACCCAGTTCTGCGGGTTTTCAGGCTCGATTTGCAGGAGGTGGCGGACCGCCACCTCCGCTTCGGGAAGCCGTCCCAGATCCACCAGCGTCTGACACAGGCCACGCCAGATCAGCGGCAGGTGCGCCGACTGCTTGAGGGCGTGACGCAGCAGCCGCAGCGCATCGGCACCGCGGCTCACGGTGAGCGAAATCGCGGCCAGACCACATACGGCCGCGACGTGCCCCGCGTCGGCCTTTAGGATGTCGCGAAATATGAGCTCGGCCGTCTTGCGATCCTCGGCCACGAGCGCCGCGGTCGCTTCCTCGATACGGCGAGCGTAGGGATCACAGCGTCGCGCATGTTCATAGGCCACTCTCGCATCGGGGTACTTTTGAAGGTCGACGAGAACGTCGCCATAGGCAAGCCAGGCAGCCTCGAGCGCAGGCTCGGCCGTGACGACGCGCCGAAGCTCCTCGCGTGCCTCTTCCGGCCGACCGGCAGCTCGATAGGCGCGCGCGAGATCGGTGTGTGCGTGCCAGAAGTGCGGGGCACAGGCAACCGCCCGCTCGAGAATCTCGACGGCTGCCGCTATCTTGTCCTGATCGAGGAGCGCGACCCCCAGCAGCCGCATGCTGTTGACGTCGCCGGGCGCAGTGGCTTGAATAGCGCGCAGCTGTCGCTCGGCAGTCGCGGCACGCCCCGCGCGCAACGCCGACCATGCTTCATCGTAGGCCCGGCGCAGATTGGGTTGAGCCTGTTGCTCCATCCGGTTCCGTATTGTCTCCGCCATCGGTATCATGCTGAGATGGAATTCAATACCTCGCATACTTACATACTCACGGCAACGTGCGCCAGCCGCATGGGTACCACCGCCCGCATCACCGGATTCATCGCCGCGCACCGGCTCTACATCATGGAGATGCACCAGTTCGATGACGTGATGACGAAGCGTTTCTTCGTCCGCGTCACATTTTGCGGCGTCGCCGGCGAGCCCTTTGACCTCGCGGCCTTGCGTAAGGACTTTATCGCGGTCGCCGATATCGAACAGATGCAATGGGCGATCCACGACGGCTCCTACCGCAGCCGCGTCATGATCCTGGTGTCGAAGTTCGATCATTGTCTCGAGGATCTTTTGTATCGCCACCGCACCGGCGAACTGAAAATGGACATAACCTGCATCGTTTCGAATCACCCGGATATGCAGGTCATCGCCGACCGCCACGAAGTTCCGTACTTCTGGATGCCGGTCACGGCCGCCACCAAGGCAGCCCAGGAAGCCCGCCTGCTCGCGCTCATCGACGAGACCCAATCCGAGCTCGTGGTCCTTGCCCGCTACATGCAGATATTGTCGGATGAGACCAGCCGCTGCCTGCACGGCCGCGCGGTCAACATCCATCACTCGTTTCTGCCCGGCTTCAAGGGCGCCAAGCCCTACCACCAGGCGCATACCCGCGGAGTGAAATTAATCGGTGCCACCGCTCATTACGTGACCGGTGACTTGGACGAAGGCCCGATCATCGAACAGATCGTCGAGCGCGTGGATCACAGTTACACGCCCGAAATGCTGAGCGAAGTCGGACGCGATTCCGAACGCCGCGCGCTGTCGACCGCCGTGCGCCTGCTGCTCGAGCATCGCGTCTTTCTCGACGATCAAAAGACGGTGGTATTCAAATAAGGGCTTCGATCGAGGGAGCGACGCTTCCCGGCTTGCGCTCGGCGCTCGGCGGGTAGCCGAACTGATTGCGGTAACACTTGGAGAAATGCGGCGGCGATTGAAAACCGCAGGCGGCGGTGATCTCCATGATGGGCATCGACGTTTGCAACAGCAGTTCGCGCGCGCGCCTCAGCCGCATTTCCAGGTAGTACCTCTTCGGTACGCAGTTGAGGTCCCGCTTGAACAGGCGCTCGATCTGCCGGCGCGACAGTCCGGTCTCCTTCGCAATCCTTTCGAGTGAAAGCGGCTTTTCGATGTTCTCTTCCATGAGTTGCGCGACGCGCAGCAGTCCCCGATGCGAAATGCCGATTTGCGCCCGCAGCGGCACGTATTGGCGGTCGGTATCCTTCCGTACGCGATCGACGATGAATTGCTCCGACACCAATTGCGAGATGCGGGACCCAAGCTTCAGTTGTATGAGATTGAGCATGAGATCGAGCGGTGCAGTTCCGCCGGAGCAGGTGTAGCGCTCCCGGTCGATGGTGAACAGCTGGTCGCTGATGCGCACCCGGGGGAACTCCTCGCGCAGCGCCGACAGATTCTCCCAGTGAATCGTGGCGCGAAAATTGTCGAGCAAGCCGGCGCGCGCCAGCGCGTAGCCTCCGGTGCACAAAGCGCCCAAAGGTACGCGGCGATCCGCGAGGCGCCGCAGGCACGCCAGAAGCCCCGGCGAGACTGCCTCCCGGACGTTGATGCCGCCGCACACGAAAAAGATGTCGACCGGCCCCAGTTTGTCCAGGGCACCTGTGGGCGCTAAGCTGAGGCCGCTACTGGCATCGGTGGCGCGCCCGTCGAGGCTGATGACGGACCACTCGTACACATCCCGGCCGACCAGACGGTTCGCCATTCGCAGCGGCTCAATGGCATTCGCGACGGCGATCAAAGAATAATGCGGCAGCGTCAGAAAGGCATACCGGCATTTCCGCAATACCACCGGCGAATCCAAAGCGGGCCTCCGATTTGCAGCTTGAGGATGCGTCCACGATTATGCCACCTGTCGACCCATAAATGTCTAAATCCGACAGAAAGCCGTCGCTTATAGACAGGCTCCCCCCGGCTGCGCGGTCCCGCCGGTCCGCCCACCCTCGGCGCGTTTTGGCGCGTTTCAGCACGGGGTTGTCGCAATTAGCCTCCTGTTTGGCCTATGGCTGGTTACACTGCGTGGCGCATTTGCGTTGGGAGGAAGCTTGCAGTGAAAACTCATGCCCGCGTGGTTGTGATTGGCGGCGGAGTGGTGGGCGTCAGCACGCTCTACCACCTAGCGTTGAAGGGCTGGTCGGACGTCGTTCTCTTGGAGCGTGCCGAACTGACCGCCGGGTCGACCTGGCACGCGGCGGGGCTGCTGCCGCTGTTCAACATGAGTTACACCGTCGGTCAACTCCACAAGTATTCGGTGGATCTCTACAAGCGTCTGCCCGCGGAGACCGGTCAGGATGTGAGTTTCCATGTCACGGGAAATCTGCGGCTCGCCACCAACCGCGACCGCATGGACGAATATCAGAAGTACTGCGGCACCGCGAACACCATCGGCGTGCCGTTCCAGGTGATCGGCCCGAAGGAAGTCAGCGCTCTGTGGCCGCTCGCCGAGATCGGCAATGGCGGCGACACGCCGGGCGGTGGCCCGCCGAATATCATCGGCGCGCTCTATCATCCCGACGATGGTCACATCGCACCGGCCGATCTCACCATGGCGCTGCGCAAAGGCGCGCGCGCGCGCGGCGCCGAGATCCATGAACAGACCGAAGTCAGCGCCGTCAGACGCACGCCGTCCGGCGAGTGGCACCTGACCACCAACAAGGGCGACATCGTCGCCGAGCACGTGGTTTGCGCCACCGGCAATTACGCGCGCCAGACGGGCCGTCTCTTCGGTCTCAACGTGCCATCCATCCCGGTCGAGCATCAGTACATCGTTTACGACGAATCGCCGGAATTGAAAGCCTACCGCCAAAACGGCGGCCGCGAACTCGCCGTGCTGCGCGAATCGGACCAGTCGTACTATCTGCGCGAGGAGCGCATGGGCTGGATATTAGGCCCCTACGAGGCGGGCGCGCCGGCGCGATTTGCCGACGGTGTCCCGGATTGGTTCGGCAAGAGCTTGTTTGAAGGCGACCTGGAGCGCCTGCTGCCGCACGTCGAGGCGGCGCAGCGGCGCGTGCCGTCGCTCGCCAACTGCGGCATCAAGGACATCGTCAACGGGCCCATCGCATACACCCCGGACGGCAGCCCCCTGGTGGGACCGGCCTGGGGCGCGAAGAACCTTTGGCTCAACGAAGGTCATAGCTTCGGCATCACCGCCGCCGGCGGTTCGGGCTGGCAGCTCGCGGAGTGGATCGTCGAAGGCGAACCGGGCATCGATATGATGGCCGTCGATCCGCGCCGCTATGGTCCTTATACCAGCAAGCGTTACGTCGTTCAGAAGAACGAGGAGACGTACCGCAATGTTTTCGTCATTCACTATCCCGACGAGGAGCGTGCCGACGCGCGGCCGGCGAAGACCAGTCCGATTTACGACAAACTCAAGCGCATGGGCGCGGTATTCGGCCAACGCTACGGCTGGGAACGCGCCAATTGGTTCGCTCCTCCGGGAATGGCGCCGAAGGACGAGTGGAGTTTCCGGCGTTCGAATTACTTCGAGCATGTCGGCGCCGAGGCGCAGCGCTTGCGCCGGCGTGTCGGGATGATCGACCTGACGCCGTTCACCAAGCACGAAGTGACCGGCCCGGGCGCCGAGGCGTGGCTGGACAGTCTGGTGGCGAACAAGGTGCCCACCAAGATCGGCCGCATCGCGCTCTGCCATGCGCTCACGCGCCGCGGCGGAATCCGCTCGGAATTCACCATCACCAAAATCGCGGATCAGCACTTCTACGTCGTGAGCGCCGGCGCGGCGGAACGCTACGACAGCGATTACCTGCAACAGATGTTGCCGCACGCCGAAGCGGCTCCGGGGTCGGCGCCCGGCGAGGTTTCATTGCGCAATATCACAAACAGCCGCGGCTGCTTCGTGGTCGCGGGACCGCGCTCGCGGGACGTTCTCAAGAAACTCACTGACACTGCGCTGGACAACGCAGCCTTTCCGTGGCTGACCGGTCAGGTCGCCGAAGTGGGACTGGCGGTGGACGTGTATCTGCTGCGCGTCAATTTCGTCGGCGCGCTGGGTTGGGAACTGCATTTCCCCATCGAATATGCCCACCATCTCTTCGACGCGATCTTCGCCGCGGGCGAGGAATACGGCATCGGGATGGCCGGGATGCGCGCCATGGAGTCGCTGCGTCTCGAGAAGTCCTATCGCATGTGGGGCACGGACTTGAGCCCCGACTACACGCCCTATGAGGCGGGACTCGATCGCTTCGTGCGATTGGACAAGGGGCCGTTCATCGGCAAGGAAGCCCTCGAGAAACAACTCAAGAAGGGAGTGCCGAATCGGTTCATCACCTTCGAAGTACACGGCGTCACGGATGCCGACCCGCTCGGCAACGAACCTCTGTTCGATACCAAGGGCAATCTCGTCGGCCGCGCGACCGCGGGTTACTACGGGCATGCTTTGGGCAAGAGCTTGGGATTGGGCTACGTGAAGTCCGAATTCGCGAGCGGCGGCGGCGAATTGCAGATCGAGATTTTGGGTGAACGCAAGCGCGCCACGATACTGGTGGACTCCCCGTATGATCCGGACAACAAGGATCTCAAGGCCTGACGCGGCGCATTCATTCATGAGCAGGCAATCATTTTCGGCGCTGGCGTTGATCCGCCGCGGGCTGTCCGGGCATCTCGGATGGCAAAATCAGTGGCGCAAGGCGGAGCCCAAGGCCGCTTACGATGCCGTCATCGTGGGCGGCGGCGGCCACGGCTTGGGGGCGGCATATTATTTGGCGAAAGAGCACGGCCTGACCAACATCGCGGTGCTCGAGAAAGGCTGGATCGGCGGCGGCAACACCGGCCGCAACACCACCATCATTCGCTCCAATTACCTGTTCAACGAAAGCGCCGCTCTCTACGATCATTCCGTGAAGATGTGGGAAACGCTGTCGCAGGAACTCAACTATAACGTGATGTTCTCGCCCCGCGGCGTAATGATGCTGGCGCACACGGTTCACGACATCCAAGTGTTCAAGCGGCACGTGCATGCGAATCGCTGCAACGGCGTGGACAACGAATGGCTGGAACCGGCCCAAGCCAAGGAATTTTGTCCGCTATTGAACATCGAGGACAACATCCGTTATCCGGTGCTCGGTGCGGCTTTGCAGCGCCGCGGCGGCACGGCGCGCCATGATGCGGTAGCGTGGGGCTATGCGAGGGCCGCCGACGCATTGGGCGTCGACATCATCGAGAACTGCGAAGTCACCGGCATCAAGCGCGACGATGGCGGCGCGGTAAGAGCGCTGGAAACCTCACGCGGCTCCATTCGTACGCGCAAGGTGGGCGTCTCGGCGGCCGGCAACACGAGCGTGGTGTTGGGCTTGGCCGGCGTCCGCCTGCCCTTGGAAAGCTATCCCCTGCAGGCGCTGGTGTCGGAACCGGTCAAGCCGGTTTTCCCATGCGTCGTGATGTCGAATACCATTCATGCCTACATCAGCCAGTCGGACAAGGGCGAACTGGTGATCGGCGCCGGCACGGACGCCTACACCTCGTACACGCAGCGCGGAGCGCTGCACATCAACACCCACACCCTCGATGCAATCTGCGAATTATTTCCGAACTTCAGGCGCATGCGCATGCTGCGCAACTGGGGCGGCATCGTCGACGTCACGCCGGACCGGTCGCCCATCATCGCCAAGACCCCGGTGGCAGGCCTGTACGTGAACTGCGGATGGGGTACAGGCGGCTTCAAGGCCACACCCGGATCGGCCCATGTGTTTGCATGGACCATCGCGCGTGACGAACCGCATCCGATCAACGCGCCCTTCACCATCGAGCGGTTTCGGGACGGCTACTTGATCGATGAGGCCGCGGCCGCCGCCGTGGCGCACTGAATGCTGCTCATTGTCTGCCCTTACTGCGGTAAGCGTCCGGAGATCGAATTTACCTACGGCGGCCAGGCCCACCTCGCGCGCCCGATGAGGCCCGCCGAACTCGACGATCAGGCATGGACCGATTTCCTGTACATGCGCACCAACACCAAGGGGATTTACGCCGAGCGCTGGCGGCACGCACGCGGCTGCGGCCGTTTTTTCAATGCCGTGCGCGACACCACCACCGATCATTTCCTCGCCTTCTACAAGACCGGCGAGCCGCAGCCGGCGCTGCGCATGCCTTCCGTGTCCGCACCGGAATCTCCGAAATGAGTGCCGCTGCGGCAGGCAAGGACATGCGCACGGCGAACGGCGGCCGCATCGACCGGTCGCGGCCCCTGCGGTTCAGCTTCGACGGCGTGTCGTACGGCGCTTTCGCCGGCGACACCTTGGCCTCGGCACTGCTCGCCAACGGCGTGCATCTGCTCGGCCGCTCGTTCAAATACCATCGTCCGCGCGGCCTCCTGGCCGCCGGATCCGAGGAGCCGAATGCACTCGTCACCGTCAGCCGGGACGCGGCGCGGTATACGCCGAATCTGCGGGCCACCCAGGTTGAGGTGTACGACGGCTTGGTCGCGATGAGCCAGAACCGCTGGCCGAGTCTGCGCCGCGATTTAGGCAGGGTGAACGACTGGCTCTCGCCTTTTTTCCCGGCCGGCTTCTATTATAAAACCTTCATGTGGCCGAAGACGGCTTGGAAGGCGCTGTATGAGCCGGTGATCCGGCGAACTGCGGGTCTGGGAGAAGCCCCCTCCCTCCCCGATCCGGACCGCTACGCCCAGCGCTATGCGCATTGCGACGTTCTCATCGTGGGCGCGGGACCTGCCGGCATTGCAGCAGCATTGACGGCTGCGGACGGCGGTGCCCGCGTCATGCTCTGCGATGAACAAGCGGAATTCGGCGGCAGCTTGTTGGGGGATGTCGCTGCCCGCATCGACGGCGGCTCCGGCGGCACGTGGGTGGAACGTTCGATCGCAACGTTGCAGGCCAATCCCCGCGTCGTGCTCCTTTCGCGCACCACGGCCTTCGGCTATTTCCCGCACAATTTCATCGGTCTCTGCGAACGGCTGAGCGATCACCTTGCGCAAACGAACTCCGATCAATTGCGCGAACGTTTATGGCAGGTCCGCGCGCGCAAAGTGGTGCTGGCGACCGGGTCGATTGAGCGGCCCTTGGTCTTTCCGGGCAACGATCGGCCGGGAATCTTGCTCGCCGGAGCGGGACAGACGTATCTCAATCGCTACGGCGTGCTGGTGGGCAAGCGGGTGGTCATCGTGACTGCCGCGGATGGCGCCTACCAGGCGGCGCTCGATCTGCGTGCCGCCGGCGCGACGGTTGCCGCCGTGGCCGATGTCCGCCCGCTACCCGCAGGTGCGCTGCCCGAAGCCGTGCGGCTTCAGGGTATCGACGTCCTGCCCGCGGCCACCGTGTTGGGGACCCGCGGCAATCTGCGGGTGACGCGCATCGACTTGGGACGGGTCGGCCGCGGCGCCGTGCATGCCGCACGCAGCATCGAATGCGATGCCGTGTTGATGTCGGGCGGCTTCACTCCGAGCGTGCACCTGTTCTCGCAATCACGCGGCAAGCTCGAGTGGAATGACAGGTTGCGCGCCTTCCTACCTGGCCAGTCGGCGGAAAACGAGCGTTCCGCCGGCGCGTGCCGCGGCGTTTTCGCACTGTCCGAAGTCCTGGCCGACGGCGCTGCGGCCGGTGCCGCCGCAACTCCGGAATCCAGTCCCCCACCCCGCCGATTCAGTGTCGAGGCCGCGGAATGCGGCACCGATGCCTATCTCGGTGCCCTGCCGGCGACCGTGCCGCAAAACAAGTCCAAGTCGTTCGTCGATTGGCAGCACGATGTGACCACCAAGGATCTGGCGCTGGCCACCCGCGAGGGCTTCCAGTCCATCGAGCATGTCAAACGCTACACCACGACCGGCATGGCCACCGATCAGGGCAAGACGTCCAATCTCAATGCCATGGCCATCGTCGCGCAAAAACTCGATGTCCCCATTCCGCGCGTGGGACTGACCACGTTTCGGATGCCGTACACGCCGGTGAGTTTCGGCAGCTTCGCCGGAATCTCGCGCGGCGATCTTTTCGATCCCGTGCGCACGACGCCGACTCACGAATGGGCCGCGGCAAAGGGCGCCGTCTTCGAGAATGTCGGGTTGTGGAAACGTGCGCGCTATTTTCCGCGCGCCGGCGAAGGGTTGCACGCGGCGGTGGCGCGCGAATGCTTGGGCGTGCGCAGCGCCTGCGGCATTTTCGACGCATCGACCCTCGGCAAAATCGAAATCGTCGGGGCGGATGCGGCTGAGTTCATGAACCGGCTCTACATCAACAATTGGACGAGTTTGGGCGTCGGACGCGCACGGTATGGCATCCTCTGCCGCGACGACGGCTTCATCTACGACGACGGCGTGGTGGCGCGAACGGCCGCCGATCGATTCCATGTGACGACCACCACCGGCGGCGCGCCGCGCGTGCTGGCGATGATGGAAGACTATCGCCAGACCGAATGGCCCGAACTCAAGGTATGGCTGACATCGACCACGGAACAGTGGGCCGTGATCGCGGTGCAGGGACCCAAGGCACGCAGCGTACTCGAGTCGCTGGTGGAAGGAATCGACATCGGCGCGGCCGCCATGCCGCACATGGCCGTGGGTCGCGGCTCGATCTGCGGCGCTCCGCTGCTGCTGTTCCGGGTCAGCTTTACCGGCGAGCTGGGCTTCGAGGTCAACGTACCCGCGGATTTCGGCCCGGCAGTATGGGAGGCGATATACGCCGCCGGGCAGCCGCACGGCATGGTGGAATACGGCACCGAGACCATGCATGTACTGCGCGCCGAGAAGGGTTACATCATCGTGGGTCAAGACACGGACGGGACGGTGACGCCGGACGACGCGGGCCTCACATGGGCCATCGGCAAGAACAAGGCGGACTTCGTCGGCAAGCGCTCTTTGGAGCGCGCCTCGATGAAGTCTGCGAACCGCAAACAACTCGTCGGACTGCGCACCCGCAACGCCGGAACCGTGCTCGAAGAAGGCGCGCAGGTGGCCGCCAAAGCGGGCCAACACCCGCCCATGGAATTGATCGGGCACGTGACCTCCTCGTATGCCAGCAGCGTGCTGGGATATCCGATCGCGCTGGCCTTGGTCGCAGGGGGCCGCGCCCGCATGGGCCAGACGCTCTACGTCCCCATGCCCAGCGACGACCTCGAAGTCGAGGTGACCTCCCCGGTCTTCTACGATCCGACCGGAGCGCGAATCAATGGTTGAACCGGCGCAGCGGCGCGTGCCCGCGGTACCCTCCCTCGAATGGCTCACAGGTCTGCCGCCGGCCACACGATTCGCGTTCTACGGCGGTGCCGAGGCACGTGCGGCCGCCCACGCTGTTTGGGGCGTGGCGTTCTCCGAGGAAGCCTGTCGCGCCAATGCCCATTCAACCCGAGCGACGCTCTGGATGGGTCCCGACGAGTATCTGCTGCTGGATTTTACGGCCGGTCAACTGTCGCCTAGCGCGTCGGCGTCGACCCTGTTCGACACGCTCGAGGGTGCAATGGCCGGCGCTCCGCACGCCTTGGTCGACATCAGCCACCGTCAGTTCGCATTCCAAATCGGCGGACCCCACGCCGCAACCATCCTGAGCGGTGCCTGTCCGCTCGATTTGGACCTCGCGGAATTCCCGGTGGGGATGTGCACCCGCACCGTCCTTGCCAAAGCAGATATCACGCTGTGGCGCACGCAGGCGGATGCCTTTCGCCTCGAAGTGTGGCGTTCGTTCGCGGGCTATGTCACGGGTGTTCTGACGGAGATCGCCGCGGAGTTTTACCCGAACCGCTGAACAGGTGAACCCCCGGTAAACCTTCTACCCCGACCTCGTCGCTTCGCGGTATGCTGATCCAACAGTTTGAGTGCACTCGAACGGCCACAGGGAGTGGATGACTAATGAGTACGCCGGCAATAGAAACGGCCCGTCCGGCAAGGCGCTGGGGACTCGTGGCCGCCTGCTGCATCCTCGCAGCGGGGGCCCTCTGGTTCATCCAACAGGCCGCGCGGCAATATGGCGTTTACGATGCCGTCAGCTACGGTGATCTGTGGCCGCGCCGCGGCGGGCTCATACCGCACATGGCAGGCGGATTGGTCGCAATCACCACCGGGCTGATCCAACTCTGGCTCGGAGCAACGCAACGAACCGGATCTTTGCATCGAAACCTCGGTCGGATCTATCTCGGCGGCGTCGCGGTCGGCAGCGCAGGCGCGTTTTTCTTGGCGCTGACGATCGAGCATCGATATTTCGCGTATGCATCGGGCCTTTTCATGTTGGGTACGGCGTGGGTGCTGACGACGTGGATGGCCTATGCCGCCATCCGCAAGCGCGCAATCGAGCGGCACCGCGAGTGGATGATACGCAGCTACACAGTGACGTTTGCCTTCGTGTTGTTTCGCTTGGTCGACCAGTTGCTGATCCATTGGCGCGTCGCACCGGCCGATGAGATCGATGCCATGACGGCTTGGGCCTGTTGGTCGGTGCCGTTGCTCCTGGTCGAACCGATGCTGCAGTTGCAGAGGGCGCGCCGCGGAACACTGCGTTGATCTGTCGGCCGCGCCAAGCGTCTCTCGCGATGCGCCACGAAGTGTCTCCCGCAACCGACATTGCCTTACAGGACTGAATCTATTGCAGAATCGGATGATGACGCCGCACAGGGTTAAATGGGTTTCCTTGGCTTTGGCCTTCGGCATGACTTCGGGGTATGTGGCGCCGGCAGGCGCCGCCCTCGGCGGGGACGCAGCGAGCGTGGCGTCCGACGCGGTTGCGCTGCATGGCGTGATGCACGCCACTCCCCTGCAGCAATACGACGTTCAAGAGATCACCTCCGACAACGGCATGCGGCTGCGTGAATTCTTGAGCAGAAGCGGCGTTGTTTTTGCCGTGACTTGGAGCGGCCCCGCCGTGCCGG
The DNA here is from genome assembly GCA_963799885.1 of uncultured Gammaproteobacteria bacterium. Taxonomy (GTDB): domain Bacteria; phylum Pseudomonadota; class Gammaproteobacteria; order Steroidobacterales; family Steroidobacteraceae; genus Bog-1198. Next base: position 316,912 of record CAWCYX010000019.1, read on the forward strand.
ATCTGCAAAAACTGCTGGGCACGAGCTACCCGACATACACTTCGGCAGTGGCGGCCGAGGGTCATCGCGCGCTCAAGCGCTCTCTCCGTATCGCCACGCCCGACCTCGTGGTCGAGTCCGACGGTCACATGCGCGCCTTTTCCGGACGCGCGTATCTGCCTGCTCTTATCCCGTCCGGAACATCGGTTGCGGATCTACGCTGAGCCTCACGGACGCTAGGACGCGCATGCGCATCATTCATCTTCTCGTGGTTCTGGCGCCCTGCCTGCTATGCGCGTGCATCGGTGGCAACAGCGGCACGGCGACCAACACCGCCCCGCCGACGCCCACGGTGAATACCTTGGCCGTGATCGTCGATGCCGGACCGCCGGGCGTCGGCGCAGTCAATCGCCCGTATGTGACCGTCAAGGTCTGTGTCCCCGGCAGTACCACGTGCGCAAACATCGATCATGTAATGCTCGATACCGGGTCCTGGGGGTTGCGGCTGGTTCGCTCCGTACTCATCGCGAGTGCGGTAACGCTCGCCCCCTCGACCGATGCTCAAGGTCAGACCATCGAAGAGTGCGCGACCTTCTCCGGCGGTCAAACCTGGGGACCGGTGGCACTGGCCGATGTCACCCTGGCAGGCGAGGTTGCCAGCAAAGTGCCTGTGCAAGTGCTTGACGACACCAACACAGGAGCGCCGGCTCCCACCGCCTGCAGTAACAACGGCTCGGTGCACAACATGGTCTCCGACCTGGCTGCCAACGGCCTACTTGGGGTAGGTGTCTTCGCGCAGGATTGCGGAGCGGCCTGCGCATCCCCTTCGCCCGCTGCAAGCTCGAACTATTACGGCTGCACCGCGGCCGGCGTGTGCACCGCCGAGAATATCCCGCTCGCAAGCCAGGTCACGAACCCGGTGACCTCGTTTGCGACGGACAACAACGGGGTCATCGTAAACCTACCCAACCTGCAAAACCCCAACGGCGATGCGACGGTCACAGGCGAAGTGATCTTCGGATTGGGCACTCAGACCGACAATGCCCTGCCCACTACGGGCTTGACCGTGCTCGGGGCGGACGCCACGACGGGGGATTTCAGCGCAACTTTCAATGGCGGCACGACCGCGTTGCCGGCGTTGATCGACTCGGGCTCCGATGACTACGCGTTCGCCGACGGCGACCCCAACATGGCTTCGTGCACCGCCGCACCTCCCAACAATGCGGCTTGGGTGGGCTATTACTGCCCCATCGTGGCGCCGCAGGCGCTGTTCGCCGTCAACACCGGCGTCGGCACCAACAATGCGACCAACACCGTGCAGTTCGCGGTCGCCAACCCGAACAGCTTCGTTGCGACCGCCGCGGCCTTCGTCAATTTGGGCGGCGGCCAAGGTTCGACGCGATTCACCTGGGGCATGCCCTTCTTTTACGGCCGCAAGATCTACATCGGCATCGATAAAGCGACGGTCGGCACCCTTCAGGGGCCTTTCTACGCCTACTGATTTCAGCGCACTGATTTCAGCGCCACTGATTTCCACGTCTAGTGCTTTCTACGTCTACTGATTTCTACGCATACTAATTTCTGCGTAGCATCGGTACGCTCACTGGTTTGGCCCGGCCGTCCGCCAGCATTTGCCCTGGAAAGTCATGAGGTTATGTCTCATCAGGCATACCGCCCGGCAAGCTTGGATCACAATTCCCTGACGTTGCGTTGGGCAGGGTTTGTTGGACCACCTTGCTTGGATGGTGGGGCGCCGCGATGGGACGGTCCAGTTGATCTGGACACGGCGCGGTTCGGCCAGGAGTGCTTGGATGGCTTTACTTAGGCTGGCGCTCGCCATGGCGTTGTTGGCGCTCGTACCATCGATGCGTGCCGGCGCTGCGGGTGTGCCGCCGATCACCGTAGCCTTCGACCATCTTTCCACGGGCTTCGAACTGGATGGCGTACACCGCGACCTGCCCTGCGAGTCCTGCCATCTCAATGCGATGTTCAGAGGAACGCCGAGAACTTGCGGCCTGTGCCACATTACCGGCTCGGTCTATAACGCGACACCGAAAACTCAGACGCATATCCAAAGTTCGAACAACTGCGTCGCTTGCCACAACACCATCTCATTTCGTCCCGATGTGCACTTCGATCATCGTGAAGTCATGGGCAGCTGCGTCAGCTGCCACAACGGCACGATTGCGCAGGGTAAGGACCCCAAGATCCATCCCCAGACCAGCGACGCCTGCGACGCCTGCCACACGGTGATGAGCTGGAATCCGCCCAAGGCGGTGGATCACACCCAAATACCTCTGGCGGTCCAAGGCTTCTGCATCATCTGCCACAACGGCACCTCGGCAACGGGCCAGAACAAAGGCCATCTCCTCACCTCGCTCGAGTGCGGCGATTGCCATCTGACGACGACCTGGCTCGGCGCGAATTTCGATCACACAGGGATCAGAACCGGCTGCTTCAGCTGTCACAACGGCACCAAGGCGGTGGGCAAGCAGGGCAACCACATGCCCACCTCGAATCTGTGCGAGAACTGCCATACCACGGGCATCGGCACGGCAACGCCCAACTGGGTGCCCTCCACCTTCGACCATACGCAGATGTCGGTGCAGACCTGCGCGACCTGCCACAGCGGCACCGTCAAGATCAGCACCGGTTTCGTGTCCGGCTCGCCCTCCAATCACGTGCCCCTGGTGCCCGCGGCCCCGGACTGCGGTGTGTGCCATGGCAACACGCCGACCGCCGAGACCTGGACGGTGCTGGCCGCCAGCATCCCGACGCTGCACTCCGGCTTGCCTGCAATGAAAGGCAATTGCATCCTGTGCCATGCGGGGCAGACCTTCGCCGGGGTGCCGGCGCCGTACATCCCCATGTCGATTTCCGGCATCTCGCCGACGAAGAAAACGCCGCTCGCACCGCCGCACATTCCCATCCTCGCAGGCACCGATTGCAGCGTCTGCCATGGCTACGCGTACAACGCGGGTGGGTTCGGTCCGGCGACGGCGATGAGCGCCACCACGCACAAGGCGGTGTCCACCACCTGCGACGTCTGCCACGACACGGGCAAGAGTTTCTACACCGGCAGCGGTACGCCGCTGCAGCTGCGGCCCGCCGACCATATCAAGAGCACCGACCCTGGCATGGCCACCGGCGACTGCTCGGCTTGCCACAACACCACGGACTGGACAAGCAAAGTCATGCCGGTCGGGCATATGCCGAATCCCAGCAGTCTACCCTGCAGCACCTGCCATGCCTCGGCGCCAAGCGACTACACCCCAGCGACACTCGCGGCGAATTCCGTGCTGCACACCGGCATCACCGGCAATTGCGGCCTGTGCCATGGCAACAACGTCGCGGCGCTGACCTGGGCCACCAATTTCACGCCCAAGGACGCGTTGCTCACCCCGTCGCACATTCCGTATCTCGCAGGCACCGACTGCAGTTCCTGCCACTCCTCGAGCACGTATGCGGTGGGCACCTTCGGGCCGATGAACATGACCCAGGCCAAGCACGCCTTCGTGCCCACCGCCTGCGACACCTGCCACGAGAAGGGGCTTTCGTTCTACATGGGCGCGGCCAGTCCCGCTCTCCAGGGGCGCCCGGCCGACCATAGCACCGGTCAACAACTCACCGGTGATTGCTCGGGGTGCCACAACACGGCCGACTGGACTTCCAATGTCATGCCTCCCGGCCACATGCCGAATCCCGGTGCTCAACTGTGCACGGTTTGCCACACGAACGCGGCCAACTACGCCAGCTTGGCGAGCATCTCGGTATTGCACACCGGCATCAGCAGTGGATGCGCCCAGTGCCATGGTAGCCCCACGGCCGGGCAGCTTACGTTCTACAACAACAATGACAATCCGAAAGCGGCGGTGCTCACCCCCGTTCACATTCCGTATTCGAACGGTACCGACTGCAGTTCCTGTCACACGGCGAACTATATTGCCGGCGGCTTCGGTCCCACCAACATGAGCGCCGCCAAGCACGCCTTCGTACCGACGACTTGCGACACCTGCCATGAGGCGGGCCTGACCTTCTATCTCGGCGCATCGACGCCGGCCTTACAGGGTCGGCCGCAGAATCATATTTCCACGCCCAACCCGCCCAGCCAAGCCACCGGCGACTGCTCGCTGTGTCACAACACGACGGTGTGGACGACGCCGACTACGCTGCCGAACGGCCACATGCCCATTCCCGGCACACAAACATGTTCGGTCTGCCACATCGGGAATCTCAGTACCATCGCCGGTTACGCCACGCTGGCGAGCATTCCGGTACTGCACACCGGCATCACAACAGGCTGCGCCCAGTGCCACGGCGGCGCGACCCAGCTGACCTTCTACAACAATAACGAGAACCCAAAAGCTGCCGCATCGCTGTCGCCTGCCCATATCCCCGCCTTCACTGGCGAGGATTGCAGCGCCTGCCACGCGGCGAACTACGTCGTGGGCGGCTTCGGGCCGATGAACATGACGCAGGCGACTCACGCAGGCGTCGGCACCACCTGCAATGCTTGCCACGAGGCGGGCCTCTCGTTCTACATGGGTGCCGCCAGCCCTGCGCTGCAAGGCCGCCCCGGCGATCACACTGGCAGCTTGGCGGCTCCCGCAGACTGCAGCGGCTGCCACACCACGGCGAACTGGAACAGCACCGCGCTGCCCGCGGGCCACATGCCGAATCCTGGCAATCAAGGCTGCAATACCTGCCACATCGCGGCGCCGACGAATTACGCGACCATGGCGGCGAATTCGGTGCTGCACACCGGCATCACATCCAACTGCTCGCAGTGCCACGGGGTCACGCAGCTCTCCTTCTACAACAACAATGACCCGCCGAAACCACAGGTCGCCGGTCACATCCCGTATCTGGCCGGCACCGATTGCGGTTCCTGTCATAAGACGACCACGTACGCCACGGGTTCCTTCGGACCGATGAATATGTCGCAAGCCACGCACGCCTTCGTATCCACCACCTGCGACACCTGCCACGCCTCTGCTGCGGGGAGCTTGTACATGGGCGCCGCCAGTCCCGCGCTGCAGCTGCGCCCGGCCGATCACACCACCGGCACCATGCTGACCGGGGACTGCAGCGGTTGCCACACCACGGCGAATTGGAACAGCGGCACCATGCCGGCGAACCACATGCCCAACCCGGCCAACCAAACGTGCACGGTCTGCCACACCGCGGCGCCGACGAACTACACCACCTTGGCGACCAATGCGGTCTTGCACACCGGCATCGCCAGCGGCTGCATCACCTGTCATGGCGCGCCCAATGCCACGGCGCCGGTGTATGCCAATAACTTCACGCCCAAACCCGCCTCGGGCCTGTCGCCGGTGCACATCCCGAGTCAGGCGACGCCGTGCGAGAATTGCCACACCGCCACGGTGTTCACCGCCTTCAGCGGCACCACCATGTCCTCGTCCAAACACACCTTGTTGCTCGCCGATACCGGCGGCACCTGCGATCAGTGCCACGACGCGACCACCTTGTCGTTCTACGGCGTGACCAATCTGCAGCACCGCCCCAACGGTCACCACGTCGGACAGGATTGCAACGGCTGCCACGGCACCAACAATTGGAGCAATGCGCAGATCCGCAAGACCGCCGCGGCTCCCACCGCCGCCAAAACCACGGTCAGCATGGTGGCCAACACGGGCATTGCACCGCGCTCGGTCAACAGCGGCTTGTTGAGCCAGTCGAGCGTTCAGCTGAGCGCAGCGCCGCTCGCAGGCGGCAGCGCCGGCAGCGCGGCCCTCGCCACTGGTGCGGTCCCCGCAATCGGCGCGGTCGCCGCGAACAACACGGGCATCACGCGCGTCAATCATGCCGGCGTGATCGCCAATTGCGTCAGCTGCCACAACGGCGTGCTGGCGATGGGCAAGGGCCCCACGCATATCGCCAGCAACAACACCTGCGAGAACTGCCACACGACGCTCGCCTGGATCCCGGCGCAGTTCGATCATCGCGGCATCACCGCCACTTGTGCCAGCTGCCATAACGGGGTTGCCGCTCCGGGCAAACCGGTTCGGCACATTCAGACCAATCAGGATTGCAGCGCCTGCCACGGCACCTTGGCATGGACTCCGGCCACCTTCAATCACATCGGCATCAGCGCCGCCTGTCAGAGCTGCCACAACGGTGTGGCCGCCACCGCCAAGCAAATTGGGCACATCCCCACCACGCTCGATTGCGGCAGCTGCCACAGCACCTTGAATTGGACCACGACCCTCCCGTCGGCACCGCTCAAACCGCTCATCCCTCGTCCGAAATCAAATCCGACTGCGCGCTAGGAGAACTTCGCGGGCCAGCTAGCTTTAGCCTTTGCGCAAGTCCTTGGCGATCGTTTCGAAACCGCGGCCTGTGGCAACATCGGCCGCCGCGACTCCGGCACTATTGCGCAGCAGGGTATTGGCGCCCGCCGCCAGCAGCATGCGACAGACGTCGGCGTATCCGCCACGGCTCGCGGAAATCAACGCCGTGTCGCCGGCAGTGTTTTGAATGTCCAAATCCGGAGAACGGACGAGGAGCGCCTTGACCACCTCGGCATGGCCTCGGGCGGCGGCGATCAACAGCGGTGTGTTGCCGGCCGAATCGCGTCCATTCAGACGGGCGGCGGTCGACAGCAGGGGCTCGAGAACGGCCGCGCCCGGCTGAGCCGCGGCAGCATGCAGCAACGTCATACCGTCGGAATCCACCACCTTGGCGCTTGCGCCGGCCGACAATAGCAAGCGCACCTCATCAGTGGAGCCGAACGCGGCCGCGTACCACAACGCCGTGCGGTGATCCTTATCGTCGGCGTCGACTCGCGCATGGTGCTCGACGAGTGCCTTCGCCAGCGCAGCTTCGCCGGCGGCGCAGGCCAGCATCAGCGGCGTGTGGCCTTCGGCGTCAGTGGCCTCGATACTGGCGCCCGCAGCAAGCAAGGCCTCCGCCACCTCCGGGTGTTTCCCTCGCAGTGCTTCGAGGAACGGAGTCTGCTCGCTCGGAGCGTGTGCGTCCGGCAGCACGCCCGCCTCCAGCAGTACCCTGACGACATCTCGATCGTTGCGCGTCGCCGCAAGCCACAGAGCGCTGTGGCCGGAATGATCGGTCGCGCTCGCATCGGCACCGTGCGCCAAGAGCGCCTGCAAACTCGGCAGCGCGTGGGCGTCGATCGCCACCTGCAATAAAGGATCACCCTGCGGCAGCCGCAGGTTCGCATCGCCGCCGGCTGCCAACAGCTGCTGCACATTCGCGGTGTCGTTGCGGGCCACCGCAAGCGCGAGCGCGGGCCAGCCGCGATAGATTTCACCCGGGTGCCCTGGATCGAACTTGCCGCCTTGCCGCGCCGGATCGACGGTGACTCGATTGGCGTGCAACCCCAAGGTTCCGAGTTCGGTGACCGACGCTTCGGCGCCCACCACCATCGCGGCGTCGTACGCGTTGTACCCCCGGGTGTCCCGTACATCGAGCGCCGCACCGGCGCGCTGCAGCGCAACGATGTTGTCCGCGCGATCGGCCCGTGCCGCGTAGAAAAGAGCGCTGCGATGCTCGGCGTCCAAGGCTTGCAGGTCGGCTCCATGCTTCAAGAGCAGATCGATCATCGCCGCATCGGGCCGCTCGGCTGCGATCATCAGCGCGGTGGTGCCGGCCTTGTCGACCGCGCGCGCATCGGCGCCCATTTCCAAGAGGACGGTGGCCGCGGCGGTTGCACCGTCTTCCGCGGCATGGGCCAGTGAGCCGCGCCCGAACTCATCACGAACCGACGCACTGACCGGCCCCAGCCGGCGCAACTCGACGGCATCATTTTTGCGCACGCAATCCATGACCCACGGCGTCAGCAGGTTCGGATCGGAGGCGCCCACCGATTCACGATCGAGCAAAGGCCGGCCCGATCGCAGCGCATCAACGGCGCGGTAGTAACCTAGTTTCGCAGAGGCGTCCAGCCAGTGGCGCCACGCGTCCGGTGCAGCACCCGGCTCGCGCGCGAGTTCGCCGGCCAGCACATAGGCGGCTTCGCTGTGCCCATGTTCAGCAGCCGTCTGCAGCAGCGCGCGGCCGCGCGCCGGATCGGCCGGGACACCGACGCCATTCACGTAAATCAGCGCGAGCAAATACTGCGCGTCGGTGTTTCCTGCATTGCCGGCGCCATTGAGCAGAGCGATCGCCTTATCGTATTGCAATGTCCGCAGAGCCGCTCGGGCCGGCTCCACCGGATCCTGCGGTTTGGCTCGTTTGGCGGGCGCGCCGCCGGCGGACATGCTGATGGCCGACAGGCCGATGGCGCAGCACAGCGCCGCAAATCGTATCCTCGCGCCGTCATCAGCCGTCATTCAGTACCCCATTTCGTCTCGACCTGGATGCCGATCGATTTCAGGAAGTCATTCGGCAGAATGCCGCCGGCACTGACGATCACCGCGTCATTACGCAGCCTGAGTTCCTTGTCCGCTTGCTTCAACACCACTTCGTCGGCATGTATTTCGCGGACCTGAGAATTCAGAAGCACTTTCAGCTGGCCTTTCGCAGTCGCTTGCTCGACACGCTGACGGTTGCGCTGCTTGGCGCGCTGGAACGCTTCACCGCGGTACGATAGCGCGACCGTGGCGTCGCCCAACTCGGCGATGCTGGCCGCCGCCTCGAGCGCGCTGTCGCCTCCGCCGACGACGACGACGTGCTTACCTCGATATTGTTCGGGATCGATCAGGCAATAGACGACTTTCGACAGCTCTTCGCCTGGAACGCCTAGTTTGCGCGGCGTGCCGCGCCGCCCGATTCCCAGCAAGACGGTGCACGCAACGTATTGCTTCTTGTTGGTGCGCACATGAAACGCACCATCCTTGTTTTCGATGCTTTCGACCCGCTCCTGGTAACCGATCTTCAGTCCGTTCCCCTGGCATGCCTGGTTCCAGAACTTCAGCAGCTCCTCCTTGGAGGTATTGCGAAATTGGACCTTGCCGACGATGGGCAAATCCACCGGCGCGGTCATCACCAGC
>CAWCYX010000020.1:0-35137 GCA_963799885.1 uncultured Gammaproteobacteria bacterium
CCACACGATTGGATCGAAGGGCGTCATCAGGCGCACTTCGTCATCGAGGCGCCAGCGCGATGACCGCGGCGATTCCTCGCACGGCCAGTACCAATCGATGCCGTCGATTCGGGTATGCGCGAAGCGCTGTTTGGCCCGGGTGAGCGCCGCGGCGCGTTGCGTGCGCCACTGCGGCGCGCCAACGCACAGTAGGCTCAGGAGTTGACCCAGGCTGGCCGCCGGCAGCGGCGCGTACTTGTGAATCACGACGTCCACCAGCGAGTCGAAGCGCGTGCTGGCCGTCGCCGCATCGGATTGCACCGCAACGGGCTCGCGGACCGCATAGATGCGCGTGCCGCTCTCCCGGCGCGCGATCCGGAGCATTCCCCTGTAGTGCATGTCATCGAGCAAGTGGGTGGTGGCATTGGTCGATCCGCCGAACCAATTGGTGATCTTGCCGTGGGCAAAATGTGCATCGACCACGCGCGGGTGCACCGGACCCTGTTCGCGGATGAATTCGAGTACCGCCTGCGCTTTTCGTCTACGCGCCGCCGACCAGGCCGCTCGCGGCACGCGTGGATGCATCAAGTGATGATGGGCGCGCGGCAGAAACCCGTAGTTGACGAAGAAATCCTCTTCGATGGGCAGCTTCGGGTACCGCCGCTCGAGATCTCCGGCGGCATAGTCGAGCACCCGGTGGCGCAACGTCAGATCCTGCGCCCGGGCAGGCGCCCGGATCGGGTCGGCCTGGACAAAGCCCAATTTACTGATGGCGCGGCCCAACGTCGTCGGTTTGAACAGCGAGCGTGCGATGGCGTAACGGCGTAAATGATCGAGCGTGAACCGCATTTCCGATGAACCTGACCGCATTTCCAATGAGCCTGTGTGAGTACCTATGGCTCTGCGGCCGCCTTCGCAGAGACGGTCCTCGGCCGGCGTGAGTTCAACGCGGCTTCCAGGCGCTGATCATGACCGTAGATATCGTCAAAAAACAGGGCGTCGCCGTTTTCCGTCACCAGGGCGCTTCCATAGACGATGAAAATGCGAATGCGATTCTTCAGCGTGACGGTCAGGGTGCTGGTGCCGTTCATCGCGGCTTGAATCTTCTCGCGCGTCCATTCGGGGGAGTCACGCAATACGTACTGCGCAAGACCCACGGGATCGCTGACGCGCACGCAGCCATGGCTGAAATCCCGGCGCGATTCGGCGAACAACGCCTGTGCCGGCGTGGAATGAAGGTAGACGTTATAGGGGTTCGGAAACATGAACTTGACCAGCCCCAGGGAGTTGTTCGGACCGGGCTTCTGCCGCACCCGCAATGCGCCCTTTGCGACAAGTTCCACGTTCTCGGCGGTATTGGGCAGAATCGAGGCCGAATCGCCGGCGCCGCGCACGATCTCCATTTGATGTTTGTCGATGTACGACGGGTCGTGCCGCGCCGCCGGCACTATTTCCTTCAGTGCGATGCTGTACGGCACTTCCCAGTACGGACGAAAGATCAGGTAAGCCATGTCGGCGGTGAAAACCGGCGTTTGCGTCGCCTCGAACGCCTTTCCGACGATCACATCCATTTGACGTATGTGCGCTTCCGAGTCGGCGGTGGATTCGAAGGCGAAGAGGCGGAATTGCGGAATGTTGACGATGATGGGCGCGCTGACGAGTTCCGAGGGGAGCCAGCGCCAGCGCTCCATGGTCAATTCGATTTGCCGCGCCCGCAAGGACAGCGGCCTGGTGAGTTCGGCGAAGGTCGCCCCGCCGAGGATGCCGTCGGGCTTCTCGCCATGGCGGTACTGGAAATGCTTGATCGCCTCGACCAGCGGCGGCGTCAGAGTTTGCGCTGCAGCGGAGGGCTCGCCCGGCGGTTGGCCGCCCCGCGGTTCGCCGCCCGACGGTTGGCCGCCCCGCAAGTCGCCGAGGACGGTCAACAAGCGCTCGAGCTGGGGCGTGCCTGCGTAGGTGTCGCCGGTCCTCAACGATTTGGCGGGCAAAGGCGGAAGATCATTGAGGCCTTCCTGAGCCGCCAGCTCGCGATAGCGCGCCAGCTCGCGTTTCAAGAGCCCGTAGTGACTGAATTGCGGTTCGAGCGAATCGAGGGCGACGCTCACATTCACTGCGGCGGCGAGGTGCGCGAGCGTGGTCGGTAGATCGAGTCTGATTCGATCGACCGTCAGATTGTGCCCCACCGACGCAGGGTCGATACGCCCGTAGTGCAGGTCCGACAGGAATCTCAAGGCCGCCAACGACAAACTCGCATCGAAGAGGGCCCATTGTTCCACGCCCGGATGCACCGAATCGATCAAGTCGACCAGGAGATACGCCAGACGGTTGCCGGGATAATCCTCGGGATCCAGTCCGCGGTCGGAAGCGTGGCGCAGCTCTTGAAGAAGAACGAGCGCTTCGGGGGAGGGTTTTTCGCCGTCGCTCCACAACAGGCGGTAGCCGTCGGCCGCATACAGCCCGCCGATGAGTTCGCGGTCCTTCAAGGCGGTCGACCAGTCGAGATAGGCGGGGTTACCTTCCTCGATGATCCGTTTGAGCGTGTCTTCGGCCGGTTCCTGCGCCGATGCCGCCGTCGTGTGCAGGGCTGCGAGAATGATGAATAGCACCGCGACCCGCGAGAGCAAGATACTTCGAATCAGCATTTGCTACGATTTCCCCGATGTATGGCCATGTTCTCAAGCTCTCGATCGTGACCTGCGGCGCATTGGCCGCGTGTTCAGCCGGCACATCCACGCCCTCCCAAGCGCCGACCGAAGCCCGACCGGCCTCTCGAGGGCTTGCCGCGGCCGACCCGGGCGCACGGATTTACAACGGAAACTGCATTGCGTGCCACCAACAGGACGCACGCGGCATTCCGGGAGTGTATCCGAGCCTGGTCGGATCGCCAGTGGTGCTGGGAGATCCGGGCGAGCTGGCGCTGTGGGTGGTCAAGGGCCGCCGTCCATCGTCGATGCCCGCCGGTCGCTACCCGACGGCGATGATGCAATTCGGATGGATGAAGGCACAGGACGCGGCAGCGCTGCTCACGTATCTGCGCTCGAGCCATGGCAATGACGCGCCGCCGGTCGATGCCTCCGTGGTTGCTCGTGCGCTGGACGCCGCGCCGTGAGCGCTCCCGCGCCAGCGACGGCCATCCACCGTTTGGTCGATCTTTGCCGCACGGCTCAATACCCCGCGATGGTCGCGAAAATGCCTTCGGGTTGGGTGGTCATGGGTGAGCGGCAGGTTTTTGCGGGATACTGCCTGCTGATACCCGATCCGGTGGTTCCCCACCTCAACGCCTTGGAGGTCGCCGCCCGGCAGCAATTCCTTTCGGATATGGCCTTGGTGGGCGATGCACTCATGGCGGCAACTGCGGCATTGCGCATCAACTATGCGATATACGGAAATCTCGATCCGGCACTGCATGCCCATATTTTCCCTCGCCGCGCGGAAGAGCCGCCGGCGACGCGAACGGCCCAACCGTGGGCGCTCGATTGGAGTTTGGCGCCGGAATACTCGGATGCCTCGTATGGTGAGCTGAAGCGGCGCATCGCGGAGTACCTCACTCAGCGGTACCGAAACGTTAACTCGACGTGAGTTCGCGGACCAGTTCGCCGAGATCCGTGCGCGGGGCTGAACAGGTCATTCCCGTGCACACATAGGCCGTGACGGCGGCGGCGGGGGGTTTGGCGGCGAGCGCCGCGGGGAGACCCGGCGCGTCGCCGGGTATCGCGAATATCATGCGCGTCGGCGCATACACGGCCGAGAGTTCCCGCGCCCACGGCTCGGCGTCCGCCGCAGGACCGCGGATGATGACGATTTGCATCGATGTCAAGAAATCCTCCAACGCGTTCAACACGCTCATGTGCGCTTGTGGGTACTCGAGCATCAGTGCCGCGGCGCCTTTGAGAGTCCGCTCCGCCGCACCCAAATAACGCGTTTCGGCCAACAGGTACCCCAGTTTGCAGAGCACCGAAGCCGCCACGCCGTTGCCGGAAGGAACTGAGTCGTCGCCGAAGGTCTTGCTGCGATGGATGAGCCGATCGTGATCCGAGGCGGTGAAATAAAACCCGCCATTTTCCGCATCCTCGAACTTCGCCAGCAACACCTCGACGAGCTCCAATGCGAAATCGAGGTCACTGGTGCGCCAGCGGCTTTGCAACAATTCCAGCAGCGCATCGGCGAGGAAGGCATAGTCATCGAGATAGGCAGGCAGATGCGCGCGGCCGTCCTTATAGGTCGCGAGCAATCGACCGTCCCGCCACAGCGTATGACGGATGAATTCGACGGCCGCCGAGGCGGCATCGATGAAATCAGGTCTCTGCAACACGCGGCCGGCCACGGCGAGGCCCTTGACCGTCAATGCGTTCCAGGATGTGAGGACCTTTTCATCGCGGGCGGGCCAGACGCGGTGATTGCGGGCCTCGAGCAATTTCGCGCGCGCCGCACTGACCATGGCGGACGTCGATTCGCCGGGCGTCGATTCGCCGGGCGTCGATTCGCCGGACGCGGCTTCGCTGGACGCCGCGAATTTACTGGAAGCGTCGCCATGCTCCAAGGATTCACGCGCATGCAGGTGCCATCGGCCTTCGAAATTCGCATCCTGGTCGAGGCCGAATCGCGGCGCGAAGACGGCATATTCGGCGGCCGTCAACAAGCCCTGTACCTCGGTGCGCGTCCACACATAGAATTTCCCTTCGTGACCCTCCGAGTCCGCGTCCAAGCTCGAGTAGAACCCACCCTGCGGTGAGCGCATGTCTCGCATCAGCCACTCTGCGGTTTCCGCCCCGATGCGCGCGAACAGGGTCTCTCCGGTCGCCGCTGCGGCGCACGCATAGGTATGCAGCAGCTGCGCATTGTCGTACAGCATCTTCTCGAAGTGAGGGATCATCCAGTGATCGTCGACCGAATAACGCGAGAATCCGCCGCCTAATTGGTCGTACAGGCCGCCCTCCGCCATCCGGGTCAGCGTGAGTGTCGCCATGTACAGCGCCTTTAGATCGGGATCGGTCGCGCTCGCTGTCGCGTGCCACTGCCGCAGGCAGCGTTCGATGCCGGCCGGCTGCGGGAATTTCGGTGCCCGGCCGAATCCGCCCGATCGTGAATCGAAGGCTTCCTCCAGGGTGCGCCGCGCTGCGTCGAGGGGCGCGGCGCCGAGCACCAAATCTCCGCGCGGCGGGTCCGGCACGAGCCGCTCGAATGCCAGCGCAAGCTGCGCGCTTTGCCGCCGAATATCGTCTTCATGGTCTTTGAAGTATTCGGCGACGCGCGCCAGGATTTCGCCAAAGCCCGGCAGCCCGTGACTGCGCTCCTTGGGAAAATAGGTTCCGCCGAAAAAGGGCTGCTGATCGTCGGGCGTGAGGAACATGGTCAAAGGCCATCCGCCGCTCCGCCGCGTGATGAGCTGCTGAGCCACTTGGTAGATCTTATCCAGATCCGGGCGCTCCTCCCGGTCGACCTTGATGTTGACGAACCATCGATTCATCAGCGCGGCGATTTCGGCATCCTCAAAGGACTCGTGCGCCATGACATGGCACCAGTGACAAGCCGAATAACCCACCGACAGCAAGATCGGCTTATGCTCGTGCTGCGCCAGTCCAAGCGCCTCTTCACCCCATGGGTACCAGTCGACGGGGTTGTCCGAGTGCTGCAGCAAATACGGGCTCGTTTCGAACCTTAGGCGATTGCGCTGCATCTTGCGGGTCCCAAGTCGGTTAGAATGCGCCCCAATATAACTGAAGTGCCTCCCATGTCTGAATCCGGTATTGCGGCGCAGCTGCCCGTCCTGCGCTTGAAACGCAATGAAGATCGTCGTCTGCACGCCGGCCACCTTTGGGTCTTCAGCAACGAGGTCGACACGCAGCAGACACCCCTGCCGAAATTCAAGGCTGGCGAATTGGTGCGGGTGCTGGCCCACAATGACCGCGCTTTGGGCCTTGCGTACGTCAATCCGAATTCGCTGATCAGCGCACGCCTGCTCGGTACGTGGAAGCTGCCTGACGCAGCGTGGTTTGCCGCCCGCATTCGCGTGGCGCTTGCGCTGCGGGAGCGGCTCTACCCTGAGCCATACTATCGGCTGGTCTACGGCGAGTCGGACGGATTGCCGGGCCTGGTCGTGGACCGCTTCGGCAAGCAGTGCGTGGTGCAGATCGGTACCGCCGGCATGGAGCTGCTCAAATCCGCCATTCAAGATGCCATTCTCGAGGTTGTCGAGTGCGATGGGCTGCTGTTCAAGAACGATAGCGGGGCACGCGAGATGGAAGGACTACCGAGCTATGTCGAGGTAGCGAAGGGTGCGTTCCAGGAACCGGGACTCGTGGTCGAGGATGGCTTGAAGTTCAGCGTACCGTTGGCGGAGGGGCAGAAGACGGGCTGGTTTTTCGATCAGGCTGCGAATCGGCGCGCGCTATCGAAGTATGTGCGGAAGGGCGGCCGCGTTCTGGACGTGTTCAGCTACGCGGGCGCGTGGGCCGTGCGCGCTGCAAGGTCCGGAGCGTCCGAGGTCGTCTGCGTGGACAGCTCCCAGTCGGCATTGGAATTGGCGGCTCGCAACGGCGAGCGCAATGGTTTTAGCGTGTCGACGCGCAAGGGCGACGCCTTCGACGTGCTCGAGGCGCTGACCAAGGAGGGCGCCCGTTTCGATGTGGTGATCGTGGATCCTCCGGCCTTCGCCAAGCGGCGCAAGGATCTACCCAAGGCACTGGCCGCCTACAAACGCCTGAACCAGCTCGCCATGACGCTGCTCTCGAGCGACGGCATCCTCGCTTCCTGTACATGTTCGTATCATGTGAGCGCCGAGGATCTGCAGGACGCGATTGCCAAGGCGGCACGTGCAGCCGACAAACACCTACAGATCCTCGAATTCGGCGGGCAGGCGCCCGACCACCCGGTGCACCCCGCGATCCCGGAAACGCGGTATTTGAAAGCCTATTTCTGTCGCGCGACCGACAGTTTAAAGTAGAGCGCATGCTGACGTACCCCAACATCGATCCCATTGCAGTGTCCATCGGACCTTTTTTCGGCATCGGACCGCTGCGCGTACATTGGTACGGCATCATGTATCTCATCGGCTTCGTCGCCGCGTGGTGGCTGGCGCGTTATCGGGCGCGGCAGCCGGGATCGACTTGGACCGCCCTCGACATCGACGACCTCATCTTCTACTGCTCCGTCGGCGTGATCGTCGGCGGCCGGGTCGGGTGGTGCCTTTTCTACGGGCACGACGTGATTGCAGAGAACTGGCTGAACGTCTTTCACATCTGGGACGGTGGGATGTCGTTTCACGGCGGCCTGGCCGGGGTCGGGGTGGCGGCAATCGTGTTTGCCCGCGTCAAGCGCAAGGTAATCGCCGACGTGTTCGATTTTCTGGCACCTTTGCCGGGCATCGGCCTGATGGCGGGGCGTATCGGCAACTTCATCAACGGTGAACTCTGGGGCAGGCCGACCGACCTGCCCTGGGCGTTCGGCGTGCCCGATGCCCAGGGAGTATTGGTGGCGCGGCACCCCTCCCAGCTCTATGAGGCAAGCCTCGAGGGCTTGCTGCTGTTCGCGATTCTTTGGTGGTACACGAGCAAACCGCGGCCGCGATTGGCGCCGATCGGCTTGTTTTTCATTTTGTATGGATGCGGACGCTTCGCGGTGGAATGGGTTCGTCTTCCCGATGCCAACATCGGGTACCTCGCCGGAGATTGGCTGACGATGGGGATGCTGCTGACCACTCCCATGATCTTCATCGGCGCCGCGGTGATGATCTACGCATACCGCCGCGATCAAACCAGCGGCAATCTCCGCGTCGTCGAGGCCTGACCATGCGGCAGTATCTCGAGTTTCTGCGCCACATCCGCGATTCGGGCGCAGCCAAAGAAGATCGCACGGGCACGGGCACTCTGAGCGTCTTCGGCTATCAAATGCGCTTCGATCTGGCGGCGGGGTTCCCGCTGGTCACCACCAAGAAACTCCACCTGCGCTCGATCATCCACGAGCTGCTGTGGTTCCTGAAAGGCGAAACGAACATCAAGTATCTGCGCGACAATGCAGTGACCATCTGGGACGAATGGGCCGATGAGCGCGGCGACCTGGGTCCGGTCTACGGCAAACAGTGGCGCAGTTGGGCCGCCGCCGACGGCCGCGAGATCGATCAGCTTACGCGTGTCATCGATGAATTGAAGGTCAATCCCAATTCGCGGCGCCTGGTGGTGAGTGCATGGAACGTGGGCGAGCTGGACAAGATGGCGCTGCTTCCCTGTCACGCCCTGTTTCAGTTCTACGTCGCCGATGGGCGCTTGTCGTGCCAACTCTATCAGCGCAGCGCCGACGCACTGTTGGGTGTGCCGTTCAACATTGCATCCTATGCGTTGCTCACTCACATGGTCGCGCAGCAATGCGGCCTCGAGGCCGGGGATCTCATCTGGACGGGGGGCGACTGCCACCTGTATCTGAACCACCTCGAGCAAGCGGACCTGCAGCTCTCGCGTACTCCCTATCCGCTGCCTTCGTTGACCATCCGGCGCAAGCCGCCCAGCTTGTTCGACTACGTGTACGACGATTTCGAGATCCGGAATTATCAAAGTCACGCGGCGATCAAAGCGCCCATCGCCGTTTGAAGGCATAACCGAATGAAGCCGATAACCGCATGAAAAAGCGCACAAGCCGTCCGCCCCTGTTCGAAGTTCGCCACTCTCGCATCCACGGCTACGGGGTGTTCGCGGCCCGCCGGATCCGCAAGGGAACGACCGTCATCGAGTACCTCGGCGACCGCGTCAGCCATGATGAGGCGGATGCCCGCTACGAAGACAAGGATGCGAACGACAATCACACGTTTCTGTTCACGGTCGACTCCAAGACCGTGATCGACGGCGGCGTCGGCGGAAACGAGGCGCGCTACATCAACCATGGCTGCGATCCGAACTGCACAAGCACGACGCAGAACAAGCGGATTTATGTCGAGGCCATCCGGACCATTCAGCCCGGTGAAGAACTGGCATACGACTATCAGATTGAGCGCGACGCGGACGATCCGCCCAACGTCGACGAAATATTCGCCTGCCGCTGCGGGGCCGCGAAGTGCCGAGGCAGCATGCTGGTCGCGCGCAAGAAGCCGCGCAAGCGGCGGGCTGCGAAAGCAGCGGCGAAAAGGCCTGTTCGCAAAACAACGGCGAAAGCGGTTCGTAAGGCGGCCGGTAAGGCGGCCGGTAAGGCGGTGCGGCAAGCGGGACGGGCCACGCGACGTGCCGCGCCGGGACGCCGTGGTCGTTGACCTTTGCGCAGACCTCCTCAGATGCGGTATTGCCGTCCACGATCATTTCATTTCCGCGGAGCGTGTCGGCGAACTCATCCGATGCGCCGAACGCCGCCGCGGCCGGGGTGACTTCGCTGCCGCTCGCGTCGGCGCCGGCCATCGATTGCAGTTGCGCAATGACATTCGCGGCGACAGCATCTGTTGGTTCGCCGCACCGTTATTCGAAACCGAGCAGACTCTGTTGGATGATCTCGAACATCTGCGGCTCGATCTGAACGGCGGCGCATATTTGGGCTTGTTCGACCTCGAACTGCACTATGCCTGGTATGGACCCGGCACCGGTTACGCGCGTCACGTCGACCAGCCGCAGGGGCGCAATCAACGAAAGGTCTCTCTCGTGCTGTATCTCAATGACGCATGGACAGCGGATGCGGGCGGCGAACTGCGGATCTTCGACGGCAATGAGGCGCGCGATATCGAGCCCATCGCGGGGAGGCTGGTCTGCTTTCTCACCGAGGGACGCGAACACGCGGTGTTGCCTACTCGCCGCGACCGGCTGAGCATTACCGGCTGGTTCCGGCAAAGAAGCTCGAGTTGAAACCATGAATACCGCACAAACCACACCTACCGTGAACGCGGTGGACTCGCCCGACCTCCAAGACCTGATTCGTCGCCATCCGCCCGGATGCGCGCTCGAACGCGAGTTCTATACGGACCCGCGCATTTTCGACCAGGACATGGATCGCATGCTGCTCCGTCACTGGTTCTGTGCGGCGCATGTCGCCAGCGTGCCGCGCCCGGGAGACTACGTGCTCGTCGATCTGGGTGCCGAATCGGTGATCATCGTGCGCGCCGCCGGCGGCGAGATCCGGGCGCTCGTCAACGTGTGCCGCCATCGCGGATCGCGAGTCTGCACTGCGCGTTCCGGCCGCGCCCCCGCGGGCCGATTCACGTGTCCCTACCATGCATGGACGTATGACTTGAACGGCGCCTTGGTGGTGGCCCGCGAGATGCCCTCATCGTTCGATGCCGGCCGCTTCGGGCTCAAGTTGCTTGCGGTTCGGGTTGTCGAGGGGCTGATCTTCGTGACTTTCGCCGACCAACCGCTCGACTTCGAGCCGGCAGTCCAAGCGTTGGCGCAGTCGGCCCGCGTACACGGCTGGGCCCGCGCCAAAGTGGCGCACCGCGAGACCTACACGATCAACGCCAACTGGAAGCTTGCCGTCGAAAACTACATGGAGTGCTATCACTGCCAGCCGGCCCATCCCGAGTTCTCCAAGCGACACGTCTACGCGCGCCCCGCGAAACAAGCCGAACCCCTCGAGCGGGCCGGACGTCTGCGCGCGGAGTCATTGGGCATATTCATCGCGGACGTCGATCAGTATGGGTGCGCCGCCGGCCCCGGCTGCGAGTCGGTATCGGTCTTTCGCAGCGTGCTCGCCGACGGCGTCGCCAGCGCCACTCCGGATGATCGGGCCATCGCCCGCCTGATGGGGGACTTCTCGGACCACGATGGAAATTCGACATATTTCGACATCGGGCCGCTGAGCGACTTTCTCGCCTATGCGGACCACGGCATCATCTACCGATTCGTACCGCGCGCGGTACAGCACACTGAAATGGAGGTGGTGTGGCTCGTGCGCGAGGACGCCGTCGAGGGCAGGGACTACGACGTCGAGCGTTTGACCTGGCTGTGGAAGACGACGAGCGTGGAAGATAAGAAGATCGTCGAGTTGAATCAGGCCGGCGTGAACTCACGCTATTTCAAACCGGGCCCTTATTCGCTTCAGGAATCCTACGCACGGAGATTCGTCGACTGGTATCTGACGGAACTTGCCGCGCCCCGCGGTCCGGAGGACGCTGCCGTCCGATGATCGGCCGTCACTTGCGCGGCGCCAACGCCGCGTCGCGCGCGGCTTTGGATCAGCCACGATGGGCCGGGCCCGGTTCGCAATACGGCCTTGAAGCGCCGTAGGCACGTCTCATAGGCTTCCATCAAACAATCGAGCCGAGGCTCGACGACGACGCGCGAGAACCTGAGTTCCCGGGGCAGCCCGCAATTCCTGCGCTAGATGCGTGCGCGCCGACTCGTGCGCGCCCACGAACATGGCAGCGCGCGGCCGAAAACGGCAACGTGACGGTCGGCCTCGTCATTTTGAGGTCTGTCCGTGCCTGGCACGAAAGTTGCTGTACTATATTGTGTATTATAGCCGGAGTGCACCGTGCGGGGCCCAAACGGTAATCGTGCCCCAGTCAATTTAAGTGTTGGTTGAATATATGCGCTTGCCGTCGCTCAAATTTCTCAAGACCTTCCAGGTCGCGGCCAAGCTTCAGAGCTTCAAGGCTGCCGCCGAGGAATTGTTCGTCACCCCTTCCGCCGTCAGCCATCAGATCAAAGCGTTGGAAGAACAATTGGGCGTTGCGTTATTCGAGCGCGGCATCCGCACGCTGACGCTAACCGATGCGGGATCTCACTACCTCGAGCACATCAATGACATTTTCGCGAAGCTCGAGAAAGTTACGGAACAGCTCCAAGTCCGCTATGGGCGCACCATCATCCGCCTGAACGTGCCGCCGTTTTTCGCCAATGAACTGCTGCTGCCGCGCCTGTCGTCCTTTTCTCAGGCGCGGGAGGAGACCGATATCCGGATCGAGACCACGTTCGCCGCCCCCAAAACTCATCCGCCCGAAGCCGATCTGTCCATCGTCGTCGGAACCGGCCCCTGGGAAGGGCTCACCGTGCATGAGTTGTTCGCGCAGACCTTCATCGCGGCCTGCTCTCCTGAATTCCTGCTCGAAAATCCCATCGATACCTATGCGGATTTGAACGGCAAGACTTTGCTGCTGCATGAGGAGCGGCGCGACGCGTGGGAGCGGTGGGCGCTGGGAGTCGGAATCGCGCCGATCAAACCCAATCGCCTGGTGCGACTCGACACCATGTCCGCCGTCGTTCTCGCTGCCGAGCAAGGTGTCGGCGTGGCACTCGTGCCGTCTCGTCTCAGCGCCGATCGCTTCCTGGCCGGAGGCCTCATGAAGCTATTCGACGCGGAATTGAAGACCAACGAGAGCTACGTCTTGCTGCACCGACCCGAAGATAGGGCACGCGAGGACCTGCAGGAATTGACGCAGTGGATATTGAGCAGTTGCCGCGTGGCTTGACCGCCGCCCTCGTGCGCTTCCGGGCGCGAAAGTGTGACGGCCGTCTCACGCATGAGGAAATTTCCGCGAAGCACAAAAATTTCTCGTTTGCTGGGGTAGGCACCGCTCCGTATGGTGGCTGCGGGGCGTTGGTATTTTTGATCTTCAGGGAATACCACCATGATCCTACGAAAAGTTGCACTCGCGGCCGTCTCCGTCGCCGCCTTGTCCCCCACCATCTCCAACGCGTCGCCTGAGAGGGTTTCGGCAAAGGCCTGCGCCAGCGCATTCGCGTCGAGCATTGCAGCGCCGGGCGCCGCCGTCCCGGCATACAAAGTTGCCTTTCGAGGTACGACCGGTAGCGCCTTGACCGACTTCTATCCCTCGGACTTCACATTCACGCTCGAGGCGCGAGACCCGAAAACCGGTCTCGCCATTGCGCGCGCCCTTTGCTCCACCGATTATCGGGGCACCGTCACGGCGATCTCCGCAGTGCCGCTGAATGCCGCCGCGGGCAAGCTGGCGTCGCAGAACTGATAACCACCAGAATGGTTGGAAGCGGGCGACCCGAAGCGGCTGGCGAGGTTTGCACGGCGCGCGTATAAGTCGCCGATGGCGCAACCAAACACGTCCGGGGATCCGCGGGGCGCGGCGGCTTCAGGAGCCGCCGCCGTTGAGTTGGTCGTTGCGGTGGCGGAAAACGACGTCATCGGCCGCGGGGGCACGTTGCCGTGGCATCTGCGGGAGGACTTGCGGCGCTTCAAGGCACTGACGCTGGGCAAACCCATCCTCATGGGCCGCAGGACCTACGAGTCGATCGGCAAGGCGCTGCCTGGGCGGACCAATCTCGTGTTGACTCGGTCAGCGGGATTCCAAGCCGCCGATTGCACCGTGGTAGGGTCCCTCGAGCAGGCGCTACTGGCCGCGGGCGCCGATTCCGCGCTCATGGTGATCGGTGGGGCGGAGGTTTACCGGCAATGCCTTCCCGCTGCCGCCCGAATCCATCTCACGTTGGTGCACACCCGCGTCGAGCAAGGCGACACCTTCTTTGCGGGATGGCGCGGAGCGGAGTGGCGGGAGACGTTCAGGGAACGGCACGCGGCCGGCGACAAGAACGACTTTGACTACTCCTTCGTCACTCTGGAACGGTCCCAATCGGCGATAGCTCACGGTTGATTTCGCGGGATGCCCGCTCGTAGTCGATGTCCTGAAGGGTCGCGGCATTCGCGGTGAGTTCCCCAAGGAGCCGCGTCTGAATGGCGCCGCGCAGTTGCGCGGTCTGATATGAAATCTCGTGGTGAAACATCACCATGGAGTAACGCGGGATGAAGCGTCGCGGATGGCGGCGTTCGAGTTCCAACGCCAGTGTCTGCTGGAGGCGGAATCGCGGATCGACGACTCGTTCGCGCATCTCTAGATAATTCTCCAGCGCCATGGCGGCGATTGCATCGGTATTCGGCTTGCGCAACGCGAAAAACTCGGCAAATACCTCCTGCCACGGTGAACATCGCGCAGACCTCGAAAGTGCCGGTGCGGAAGCCGACTCGCCCGCATTGCGCGCCACGGCGGCGGCGAATTCGAGGCAGTCCTCGAAGCAGCAATTCATGCCCTGACCGTGAAACGGGACGATGGCGTGGGCGGCGTCGCCGATGAGGGCGGTCATTCCCCCTGCGCTCCACCGGCTCGCGTAGACCGTTCCCAAGAATCCGGTCGTATGCTCTTGGAATTCGGCGACGCAATTCGGCATCAAGCCGAAAACGTCGGCAAACTCCGTCCGAAGAAACCGCTCGATTACCGGCGGCGACGTGAGTGCTTCGAAACTCACCACACCGCGCTTCGGCAGGAACAACGTCGCAGTGAAGCTGCCGTCCGCGTTGGGCAGCGCGATCAGCATGAAGTCTCCCCGCGGCCAGATGTGGAGCGCGTCCGACGCCATTCGGTAGGCGCCGTTCGGACCGGAGGGAATCGACAATTCCTTGTAGCCGTGGTCGAGATCCGGCTCTTGGGTTTCGATGAGCCCGCGAGCCATCATGCGACGGCGCATCACGGAACCTGCGCCATCGGCCGCAAGCAGGGGTTGCATGGGTACGCTCAAAAGGCGGTCCTGCCGGAGGTCGCGTATCTGCGCGGTGGCGCTCTCGAAATCGGCATCCTCGAGCCGATGTTCGAAGCGAGTCTCGACGCCGGGTAAGCGCGCCGCCGCCTCCAGCAGGGCCTGGTTGAGCCGGTGGCGGGAAATCGAATAGATGACCTCGTCCGGACGCCGGCCGTAGAGTTGCAAGGATTGGCTGCCGTTCTTCTCATGGACCAGCCGCCCGCGCATCCTCACCAGCGCTCCGGCAAGATCGTCCGCCAGACCCCGCCGTCTTGAGAGCATGCATGCCGCGATCGGCCAAGGCGAGGTTGATGGACCGCCCCGATTCGCCGGAATTGCCGCGTGGATCCTTGCGGGTCTCGTAGAGGGTGACTTTGAGGCCGCGCCCGCTGCAATAAAATCGCCAGCAACGCACCGGTGGGCCCGGCGCCGACGATGTCCACGGAAGCGAACTCACGCGTCGTCATGCACGGTCACGGGCGCAGCGTGCGCGTCAGCATATCGACCGCGTTGAATACATCGCTGAATGAGTTGTACAGCGGCGCCGGGGCCAATCGTATGATATCCGGCTCGCGCCAGTCGCCGATCACGCCCGCCGCCGTCATCCGTTCATGGCAGCGTTTGGCTTCGCGCGCCGGCTTCGCGATGCGGAGGCTCAATTGGCACCCCCGATCGCGGGCGGTGCCGGGAGTGATGATCTCGACCAGTCCCGGCAGCAGGCCCTCGACCAGCCTCTGCAGGAAGCCCGTCAACTGGATCGATTTTTCTCGCAGCCGCCGTATGTCGGCACGTTTGAAGATTTCGAGCGACGCCACCAGCGGGGCGGCGGACAAGATCGGAGGATTGCTGATCTGCCAGCCTTCGGCGCCGGCGACCGGCGTGAATTCAGGCGCCATCTCGAACCGGGTGGCCTTGGCCTGTCCCCACCACCCGGCCAGCCGCGGCAAATCGGCGCGACGCGCGTGCCGTGCGTGTACGAAGCAGCCACCGACCGCGCCCGGTCCGGCGTTCAGATACTTGTAGCTGCACCATACCGCGAAGTCGGCGTTCCAATCGTGCAGCGACAGCAGCGTATTGCCCACCGCATGCGCCAGATCCAGCCCCACGGCGGCGCCGCTGCGGCGCGCGGCGGCGATCAGCGGTTCCATGTCCAAGCACTGGCCGGTCAAATATTGAACTCCCGGCAGTACGACCAAGGCGAGGCGCGGCCCCTCGCCTTCGATGAGCGAGATGAGATCTTCGGTTCGCAAATGGCGCTCGCCCGGACGCGGCTCGGCTTCGATCAGATGCTCCTCGGCGCGCAGCCCATGCAATTCCAGCTGCGAAACGACAGCGTAACGGTCCGAAGGAAATGCGTCCCTTTCAATCAGGATCCGGTTGCGTGCTCCATCGGGCCTGAAGAAAGTGGCCATCATCAAATGGAGGTTCACCGTCAGCGAATTCATGGCGACCACCTCGGTTTCGCCCGCACCCACCAGTTCCGCGAGCGGCGCGGCGATCGCTTCGTGGTAGCCGATCCACGGGCGCTTCGCCTCATGGTGACCGAGGACGCCGAGGCGGCGCCAATCGGCCAATTCCTCCTCGACATAACGCGCAGTCGACTTCGCCTGCAGTCCCAAGGAATGGCCGGCGAGGTACACCATTTTGCGGCCGTCGGAATCGAATGGATGATGATATTCGGCCGCGAACGGCGCTAGTGCGTCGCGTCCGTCAAGGCTCGCGGCGGTGCCCGCGTTGA
Source organism: uncultured Gammaproteobacteria bacterium (assembly GCA_963799885.1). GTDB lineage: Bacteria > Pseudomonadota > Gammaproteobacteria > Steroidobacterales > Steroidobacteraceae > Bog-1198. The sequence continues at coordinate 16,168 of CAWCYX010000020.1, forward strand.
GTTCGGGATGTCTCAGGTGGGCGCTGCCATGACCGTGCCGCAGGCGCCGCAGGTGCGGTGGCGGACGTTCGAGAAGAAGCGCGCGAACACGGCCGGAAGTTCGGTCTCGATATTGCGCACGGCAATGCGCTCCAGATACAACCGGTTCCCGCAGTTTTCGCAGTACCAGGAAAAGCCGTCGAGTTCATCCGGTCCGCGGCGGCGCTCGACCACGATTCCTACCGTGCCGGCGGGGCGCTGCGGCGAATGCGGTATTTCCGGCGGTAGCAAGAATACGTCGCCCGCGCGAATCGGCATATCGGTCACCCGGCCGTTCTGGACGACGCGCAGCACGATGTCGCCCTCGAGCTGGAAGAATAATTCTTCCCCGGGATCGTGATGAAAATCCTTGCGGGAATTCGGGCCGCCCACGGCCATGACAATCAGACCGCTGTCTTGAAACAGCAACTTGTTGCCCACGGGCGGTTTCAGCAGGTGGCGATTTTGGTCGACCCACAACTTGAGATTGAAGGGAGCGGCGAACTGCATCGTCTCATTATACCGGCAGCGTGAAACTTCGATGCCATTCGCAGGTCGTAACCCGCATGATGGTCCTAACGCACAAGGGCGCGGTGCGGCACGGCATGTGCCTGGGTCTGGCCGTCATGGCCGCGCAGGCCTGTACGGCGGCGACGCCTCAGCCGGCCGCGCCTCAGCCGGCCGCCCCCATCCCCGTGACGGGCGAGCCATTGGCAGCCGTCTGGCGCGAGCAGCATCTCGACTTTTATTACATGGGACGAACGTCGCGCTATTCCTGCGACGGCCTGCGCGACAAGGTCCGGGCCATGCTCCTCGATCTTGGCGCGCGGCGCGATCTGAAAATCGCGGCGATTGGCTGTGAGGGTTCCGGACCGACGCGCGTCAATTCGCCGGCGCCCAGTCTCAACATCACCTTCTCCGCGCCGGCGTTGCCGGATTCGTCGGCGAAACCGTTGCACGATGGCGATCTGTCGGCCACCGACGCGCGCTTCGAATCGTTCACCATCGCGAGCGACGCCTTCCGCAACTTGGGGTTCGGGGACTGCGAATTGGTGCAGGAATTTTCGCACCAGATCTTACCGAAGTTGGTGACGCGCGCGTTGAAGCGCGACATAGCCTGCGTGCCCTATCAGGCGAGCGGCAGCCGATTCCTGGTGCGAGGCGAGATTCTGAGGGCGTTGCCGCGCGCGGAACAGGCGGCCGGGGGTGTCAAGGTACCCTGAATCCGGGGCATGTCACCTGTACGGGCACGGCGTGGGCGTCATCGAGCCGAAGGGCCGTCAGGCTGCCTCCCCAGACGCATCCCGTGTCGAGGTTCACCACCGTCGACGTGTTGAGGAATCCCAGGGTGGACCAATGACCGAAAACCACGCGCGGTCCGCGCCAGCGAGCGCCGGGAGCCTCGAACCAGGGAATCAACTGCTTCGTTTGCCGCTTGTTCGGCGACCCCTTGGCGCGCAACGCCAGCCGGCCATCGGCGTCGACGTAGCGCAGCCGGGTGAAGCAGTTGACGATGAAACGCAGGCGTTCCGCCCCGGCAAGAGCGTCATTCCAGCGCGACGGTTCATCGCCATACATCATTTGAAACAGCCGTGCGGGATCTTCCTTGAGCGCACGCTCGACTTCGCGGGCACAGGATCGTGCCGTGGACATGTCCCACTGCGGCGGCAAACCGGCATGCACCAGCGACAGGTTGAGGGCCCGGTCTTCGTGCAGCAGCGGTCTGTGCAGAAGCCAGTCCAGCAGGGCTTTGCGGTCGGGCGCCGCCAGGATTTCATCGAGCGTATCGCCGCTTCGAACCTGTGCAGCCCCGCAGGCGACCGCCAACAGATGCAGGTCATGATTTCCGAGGACGACGGTGGCGGCATCGCCCATTGCCCGGATCCGCCGCAGCGCCTGCAGCGATTCGGGCCCCCGGTTGACGATGTCGCCGACGAACCAAAGGCGGTCGCGATCCACGGAGAATCCGATCGCTTCGAGCAACGCACCGAGCTCGGTGTCGCAGCCTTGAATATCGCCGATGGCGTACAGCGTCAGTGCAAAACTCCGGGCATCGCCAAGCGGAAAGGTGCGATTGGGGCATCGAAGTGCTGGCCGTCGTCGGCGATCATCTGATAGCTGCCCTGCATCGTGCCGACCGGCGTCTCGATGACGGCGCCGCTCGAGTAGCGAAATCCCTGGCCCGGCTTGAGGTACGGTTGTTCGCCGACCACGCCGTCGCCGCGCGTTTCCTTCACGTTGCCGTTGGCGTCGGTGATGATCCAGTGGCGGGTCAGCAGGCGGGCCGGGACCTGGCCTTCGTTGCGGATCGTGATGGTGTAGGAAAAGACGAACCGCTTGTCGCGCGGATCGGATTGTTCCTCGATATACGACGTTTCGACCTCGACACGGATTTTCAGGGCGGGAGGCTCGGTCAGCTCCATGTGGCTACTTTAGGCGGACCGCAAGCACGTCGCAACGGGCGGCGTGCAGGACCGCGTCCTCGGTAAAATTGACCAAGATGGCGAGACCATGGCGTTCGCGGCTGCCCACGACGATCAAATCCGCGGCTTCCTCGTTGGCCACCCGCAGAATCTCCGCCTTGATGTTGCCGACCTCCACGCGCAACACGGCTCTCTCGACGCCGAGCCGGGCCGCCAGCCCGCTCAACCTCGTGCGCGCGCGCCGCACGAGTTCTTCTTCGATCTGAACGCTGGGCATGAGGGATTCGCCCATGGGCTCGACGGGTACGAACTCAACCACATGCAGTGCGACGATCGCTGCCTTCGAATAGGCGGCGAGATCCCGGGCGGCGACGGCAACCTGTTCGCTGTCGTCGGATAGATCCAGCACCACCAATAATTTTTGATATCCGGGCATTCAGCCCCGAGTATAACGGAACGCGGCCCCTAGGAGCCGGCCTGATCAGGCAGGCTCCTCGGCGCCTTGTCGCAGGGAGTCGCCGCGCAAGCGGCAGTACTGCGCCGCCAGCAACCCAAATTGCGCCGGCGCCAGCGTCTCCGGCCGTAAATTGGGATCGATGCCGCAGGCCTCGATCTCCGCTCCCGTCAGGAGAGTCTTCAGGCCGTTGCGCAAGGTCTTGCGGCGGTGAGAGAAGGCAGCCGTCACCAGGGTCCGGAGCACGCCGTCGTCGCCGATGTCGAATCGCGGTGCGATCGCGGGCCGCAGCCGGACGATGGCGGACCACACTTTGGGTCGCGGCGTGAAGGCACCGGGCCCGACGTCGAACAAGGCCTCGACTTCCGCGTATGCGGCCAGCATCACGGTCAGTCTCCCGTACTCCTTGCCGCCGGGTTGTGCGGCCATGCGGTCGACCACCTCCTTTTGCAGCATGAAATGCATGTCGCCGATCGCGGCGCGCTGGCTGCAGCAGCCGGAACAGCAACGGCGTGGAGATGTTGTAGGGCAGGTTGCCGACGATGCGCAGCGGTGCTCCCGCGCCGCGCAGCGCCACGAAGTCCGTATCGAGGACATTTTCGACGTGCACGCGCAGGTGCGCTTCGCTCGCGGGAATCGGCCGTGAGCGCTTTCGCGCGAGATCGCGGTCGATCTCGATGACGTCCATGTTCTTGGCACGCGCCAACAGTCCCCAGGTCAGCGCGCCTCGGCCCGGACCGACTTCGACGAGGCGCTCGCCGACCACCGGAGCCACCGCATCGACGATGCGGCGGATGATGGCGGGGTCATGCAGAAAATGCTGCCCGAAACGCTTGCGAACATGCATCACTCGGAATACTCAGACAGGCTCCCGGTCAGGGTGGCCGCCAGCGAGAAGGCCGCACGCAGGCTTCCCACATCGGCGCCGCCGGTGCGCGCCAGCGGGAGCGCGGTGCCGTGATCGACGCTGGTTCGCAGGATCGGGAGCCCCAACGTCATGTTCACTGCATTGCCGAATCCCACATGCTTGAGCACGGGAAGTCCCTGATCGTGATACATCGCGACCACGACGTCAGTGTTCGCTAGAAATTGGGGCGCGAATGCCGTGTCCGCCGGAACAGGGCCGCGCACGTCCAGACCCTCGGCGCGCAGCTGCGTCAGTACCGGTTCGATCACGTCGATTTCCTCACGGCCCAGGTGACCCGATTCGCCGGCATGCGGATTCAGCCCGAGAACCGCGATGCGCGGCGCAACGAGCCCAAAATGCCGCTCCAAGTCGGAGTGCACGATGCGCAGCGTCGCGAGCAGCCGCTCGCGGGTGACCGCGCGCGCAACCTCCGCAAGCGCGAGGTGCGTGGTCACGAGGGCGACCCGCAGCTCACCGGCCAGCAGCAGCATCACCGGCAGAGCGGCACGGGTTCTCGCCGCCAGATATTCCGTGTGCCCGGTGAACTCGAAGCCCGCGTCCATGATGACGCTCTTCTGGACGGGTGCCGTCACCATGGCGGCGAATTCGCCATTCATGCAGCCGTCGCAGGCGCGGTCCAGCAGTTCGACGACATAGGCCGCATTGCGCACGTCCAAAGCGCCGGCGCTCACAGGATGCGCGGTCGGTACATGCAGAACAGTCATGGTTCCGCCGCGATGCGCCACGGCGGGTTGAGATGGCTCGTAGTCGAGAATGCGCAGCGGCTGTCCCAGGGCGGCCGCGGTCTGCGCCAGCAGCGAGGCGTCGCCCGCCACCACCATGGCCGCCGGCCAATCCATGTGCGCCAGCAAGACGCAGATGTCGGGACCTATCCCCGCTGGCTCCCCCGACGTGACGATGATCCGCGGTACGTACACTACATCTGCGGCATGATTACATTTTGACCTCAACGAAGGCCTCGTCGCGTAGACGGCGCAGCCAAAGCTCGGTCTCTTCGTCCGCCTTGCTTTCTCGGATGGCGGCGAAGGCGCGCTGCCGGCGCATATCGTCGGTGCTGTCGTAAGTGCGGGTGCCCAGCATCTGCACGATGTGCCAGCCGTAGCGGGTTTTGAACGGTTCGCTGATTTCGTTATCTTTGAGGTCGGCGATCGCCTTGTCGAATTCGGGCACGAAGGTGCCCGGCCCGCTCCAACCCAAATCGCCTCCGTCGGGCGCCGATCCCGGATCTTCGGACGTCGCCGAGGCAATGCCGGCAAAATCCTCGCCCTTCAAGATGCGATCGCGCAGCTTGCCGAGCTTTTGCCGGACTGTTTCGTCGTCATCCAGTTCGTTCGGCTTCAACAGGATGTGGCGCACGTGAATCTGATTGACGATGACCTGGGCCTCGCCGCTGCGGCGCTCGTTGAGCTTGACGATGTGAAAGCCGCTGGGGGTCCGCACCGGTTCGCTGACGTCGCCGGGCTTCATCTTGGTGACCAGTTCCAAAATGAACTGGGGCAGCTGCGTTCCCTTGCGCCATCCCAACTGGCCGCCATCCAGCGCAGTTTGGCTGTTCGAATTCGCGATGGCGAGCTGGCCGAAGTCCTCGCCCTTGGCTGGCCCGCGACGAAAGATCCCGGGCCTTCTTCGTGATCTCGTCGAGCTGTTGCGGTGTGGCCGCCTCCGGCAATGATAAGAGAATATGCGATACATTGAATTCATCGTTCGCCGCCGAACTTTGCTGCCGCGCCAAGTATTGCTCCAGTTCGTGCGGGGTGACGTTGATGTGGGCGATGACGTCGCGCTGCCGCAGCGTGCTCAGGGTCAATTCCTTGCGCATGGATTCGCGGTATTGCTTGTAGTCCACGCCCTGGGCTTCCAATGCGGTCGGTAGTTGATCGAATGGGATCTTGTTGCGCTGGGCTATTTCCTGCAAGCGCGCCGTTCAGCTGCTCGTCGGAAACCGTGAGGCCCACCCGCTTGGCTCGCTGCGCCTGGATCTCCTGCAAAATCAACCGGTCCAGCACCTGTTGCTTGAGCACGCTCTGCGACGGCAATTCGACCTTCTGTTCCTGGAGCCGCTTGGTCACGGAATCCATCTGCGCGTCCAGTTCGCTTTTCAGCACCAGCCCCTCATTGACGATGGCCGCGATGCGATCGAGCATCTCGCCGTGGACCCCGATGTCGCGGGTTTGCGCTCGAGCTGCCGGCCCGCAGAGGGAAAATAGGGCGAAAAACGTCAAAACGGCGGCCGAAATGCGTAAAAATCGGCTGTCTTTGCGAAAAATTTGGATCATGGGCTGAATCCGGGATGTCGGGGTTTTAGGGGATCTCTTGGCCGGGGATCTCTTGACCGCTCCGGTCGCGAGCCGTGTAGCCGCGAATCTCCTTCTGCAAGAACGCATCCGCAGGCTTTCCGACCGAACTCAAGCCCGTCAGTTCCAATTGTAATGCAATCGAGGTGTCCAGTCCCGCGGTGCCGTCGGTGAGGCGCCGGAGGTAGCGGCGCTGCACCAACTGTACGCGGTAACAGCAGCTTTTGTACTCCACGCCGGCAATTTGCTCGATGGTGGTCTTATCGGCCAGGGAATAGACCCAACGCCCCACCGCGTTCCAATGGCCGCCGATCGGCCAGGCGAAGGAGCCGTCGTATTGCTTCAGAATACCCTCTTGGAAGCGATAACCGAGGTTCACCACCCGCTCGGAGTCGGGGCGGTACTGGACTCCGATTTCCTCCTTATCCGTGTGCCTGGTGTAGGGGTTCCATTGATAATCGAGGTCGACGCTCAGGTGTTTGTAGCCGGTCAGGGAGACCTCGCTGACGATGTCGGATGCCGGATATTGCACGCCGATCTGACCGGGAACGAGCGCACCGAGTTGGCAGCCCGGGGCGGTCAATCCCTGGCGGCAACTGGCCGTGAGGTATCCCTGTCCGGGTAAAGGGAGCCCCGGGGCCGATGCGTTGGTCACGAACAGGCCAGGCCAGGCCAGCGGATTGACCAGCGGCAATCCCGCGACGGGCAAGCCGGTTTCCAATAGCAGAATGTCCTCCGGAATGGTTACCCGCGGAATCGTGAAATAACGGATCTGCCCGACGGTCGCGGACAAATACTGAGCGCCCGAGACATGATCGAACAAGCGCGTCGTCAAGCCGACGGCTAATTGATTGGCATCGCCGATGCGGTCGTCGCCTACATACCGATTGGTGCGGAAAAGTTCGGTGAGATTCAAGTCCGGCAGCGCGGTGTCGAATATCGGCAATTCGTTCTGATTGCGGTAGGGAACGTAGCTGTAAACCATTCGCGGCTCGAGTGTTTGGGTGCGTTGTCCGATCGAGCCGGCGTCGCGTTCGAACACCAAGCCGGCGTCGACCCGCCCGTAGGGCAGCGTGCGGGTCGGCGTGCTCGGGACGCCCATACCCGCATTCTCCAAATCGTATTGCGTGAAGTGATAGCCGATCGCAGGCTCGAAGAAGTAGCCGGCCCCGCGGTTGGACCAGCGCAATTCGGGAGACACGTCGAGCCGCACGCCGGTCGGAGTCGAAACGATGGCGGGTGCATCGGCGGGATTCTCATGGACGAAATTGGTGGCCTCGGCGTTCAGCGCGAGTTCGAGGTGGCTATTCGGCACCGGCCAAAGTCCTTCTGCCTCGACCCGGGGCACCCGCGAATAGGGCCGCTCGAAGTCGTACAGCAAGATGTCGATGGTCTGAAAGTTCTGCAGCTCGCCGCGGATGCGCCACACATCGTCGTAGTAGAGAACATCCGCGCGGCGTTCCAGGAACGTCACGCTGGTTTGTTCGGAGCCAACCGCAAAATCCGAGAAATAGTTGCTGTCGCTGACGGCCGCGATGTCCGTTTCGAAGCGCAGTCCGTGCTCGAAATCCGTGACGTCCGTGACATGAAAATAACTGCGGTCAAAGTGCCTCTGCTTGTCGTCCGGCAGGAGGCTCGCTTCGACTTGCCCGTGTGAACCCGCCGTGAGATAGCGGAACTCCGCACCGAGTTGTATCCCACGCGCGGAGAGGATGCCGGGCGTCAGCGTGAGGTCGTAGTTCGGAGCGAGATTGAAATAGTAGGGCACCTCGATTTGGTAGCCGTTGGTGCCGGAATGTCCGAAGTTCGGAAACAAGCACGCCGCTCTTGCGCTCGTCGCCCAGCGGAAACGAGATGTAGGGCGTATAGAAGATCGGTACGTCCTTGAAACGCATGACCACGCCGCGCGCTACGCCATCCTGACCTTGGTGGTGTCCAGGTCGAGCGAGGACGCTTGCAGCATCCAGTCTTCGTTGCCGACCGGGACAGGTGGTGTAGCGAACTTGCTCCAGCGCGACCTTGCCATCGGGATGCACCGCCAATCTCGCGGGCGAAACCGCGCCCGTTCCGATCGAGGATCTGGAAATTGGCCTTATCGAAGTCGGCGCCGCCGAGCGAGTCGTAATTGCCCGTATCGCTCTTGATGCGCAGTTTCGGATCTTCGAAATCGACTCGCGCCCTTGACCGCCATCTTGCCGGTCTTGTAGTCGTAGGTCATCGAGTCGGCGGCGACGGTGCGCGCGTCCTGCCGGACCTTGACCCGGCCGTTCACCACGCGCATGGCCCTCGGCATCGACCATGGCGTCGTCGCTGTCGATGTGGATGAGATGATCGTCCGCGGCGAGTGCGGCACCGCCGGCGCCTTGCGTGTGCTTCGGGGGGGCGGGGCACATATCGCCTGCATGAACCATCGCGGCTGCCGCAAGGCATGACAAAACAGCCAATGCGGCTCGAACGTGAGAAGCCATGGGCAAAGTGAATCGCCTTAATCGGTATACTTGAGTCGCCGCATTTGCGGTGTGTGAATGGTCAAGCATGGGTCTACCGGATGCAAGCGATTCCCGCCTGGCGGCGCTCACGCGATGGGTCGTCGAGGATCTAGGATTCAGCGGACAGCCGAATCGAGCCGGCATCCGCCGATGCGAGTTTTCGCCGCTATTTTCGCGTCACCCGCGGTGCGGACACCTACATCGTCATGGATGCTCCGCCCGACAAGGAGAATGTCGCGCCGTTCGTGAGCGTGGCGCAGGCGCTGGCCGCCATGAACTTGAACGTGCCCCTGGTGCTGGCGCGCGACGTGCCCCGGGGATTGCTGTTGCTGTCGGATCTTGGGGTCGCGCCAATATCTCGACGAACTCGGCGGCGGGGCGGGAGGTCGATCGGCTGTATGCCGATGCGCTCGAGGCATTGGTGACCATGCAGACTGCGGCGAAGCGCGGCGGCACGCAGCCTGCCGCCCTACGATCGGGCACTGCTGCTGCGCGAAATGGAACTGTTTCCCGAGTGGTTCTTGGGCCGGCATCTCGGGGTCGCCGCGAGGGGCGTCCGAGCGCGCGAATGCTGGATCGATTGTTCGATGCATTGGTGCAAGCCGCCCTGTCGCAGCCGGCGTCGTTCGTGCATCGAGACTATCACTCGCGAAATCTGCTGCTCACTGCCGAGCGCAATCCCGGCATCCTGGATTTTCAGGATGCAGTGCGGGGGCCCATTACCTACGATGCGGTCTCTCTCCTCAAGGACTGCTACATCGCCTGGCCGCCGGAGCGAGTGCGGGGATGGGTGCTCGGGTACCGCGAAAGGTTGCAGCGTGCCGGCATGGGCGTGGGAGCCGATGCGGCGCAATTCCTGCGTTGGTTCGATCTGATGGGGCTGCAGCGCCACATCAAGGTGCTCGGCATTTTCGCCCGGCTGTACTATCGCGACGGCAAGCGCGGTTATCTCAAGGATCTGCCCCGGGTACTCGACTACACACGCACCGCCGCAGCGGCCTATCCCGAGACCGCGGAATTCGCGGATTTTCTGACCACCCATGTCGATGCGGCATTCGCGGCCGCGCAAGCGCGGGTGGGCGAGAGCGCCGCGGTTCCATGACGGCACGGCGGCCGCGCGCGGCGATGATATTGGCGGCCGGACGCGGCGAGCGCATGCGCCCATTGACCGATACGGTGCCCAAGCCCTTGCTGCGTATTCGCGGCAAACCGTTGATCGAGCGCCACGTCGAACATTTGGCGCAGGCCGGGATCGAGCGGATCGTCATCAACCTCGCGTGGCTGGGCGGGATGATCCGCGACTATTTGGGCGACGGTTCCCAACACGGCGTCTCGATTCGCTACAGCGAGGAGTCTCCGCATGCACTCGAAACGGCCGGCGGCATCTTTCGTGCTCTGCCACTGCTCGGTCCGGATCCGTTCTTGGTGGTGAACGGCGATATCTTCACCAACTATGATTTTGAGCGCCTGTCGCTGGACGATGAGCGTGACGCGCATCTAGTGCTGGTCCCGAATCCGCCGCAGCATCCGCAGGGCGATTTCGGCCTGCACGTGGACGTTGCAGTGCCGGCCGCCGAGCAGCAATACACATTCGCCGGCATCGCCGCGTACCGTAACTGAATTCTTTGCGGGCTGCGCGGACGGCGTGTTTCCGCTGAAACCGCTGCTGGTGCGCTCCATGGCCGCGAAGCGTTGCGGCGCCGAGATGTACACCGGCTTGTGGGAGGACGTGGGTACGCCGCAGCGCCTCGAGGCGTTGAACGGCCAGGAGCCTCAAACAGGCGCGTAGCCGGGCGCTTGGCCGCCTGTTCGTGTGGCCGGTAGCTTGGAGTACAATTCGCCCATGTCGCAATTCAAGGGTATACCCATCGCGCAAGAGTCTCGCCCCGCCGGCGGCGAGCCCCGCACCGCGCGAAGCGGCGAAAAATACACCACTCCGCAGGGCCACACCGCCATCAAGGACGGGATCAAGACCGCGGCGTCGGGAGCCTCCACGCTGCGAAAACCACCGTGGTTGCGGGCGCCCATGGCGAGCGGCGCCGCCTTCTCCGCCGTCAAGGGCATCGTTCGCGAACACCGCCTGAGCACCGTGTGCGAAGAGGCGAAATGTCCGAATATCGGCGAGTGCTGGAACGCGGGAACTGCCACCATCATGTTGATGGGGGCGGTGTGTACCCGCGCCTGCCGGTTCTGCGCCGTGGATACCGGCAATCCGCACGGCTGGCTGGATCCGGAGGAGCCGGAAAACGTGGCCCGTTCAGTCGAATTGATGGGTCTGAAATATGTCGTACTCACATCCGTCGATCGAGACGACTTGCCGGACGGCGGCGCGGGGCATTACGCCGCCGCCATTCGCGCGATCAAACGGCGCAATCCCGGAACCGCGGTCGAGGCGTTGACACCCGATTTCGAGGGGGTGCTCGAGGACGTTCGTACCGTCGTGGACTCCGGACTCGATGTATTCGCGCAGAATGTCGAAACGGTACGCCGTCTCACCCATCCCGTGCGCGATCCACGCGCGGGCTATGGGCAGACCATCGAAGTGCTCGGCTATGCCAAGCGGCATCGGCCACCGGTGCTGACGAAGACCAGTCTGATGCTTGGCCTCGGCGAAACCGACCAGGAAATCCGCGAGACCATGGTCGACTTGCGCGCCGCCTCGGTCGACATTCTCACGCTGGGTCAATATCTGCGGCCGACGCCCAATCATTTGAACATCGAGCGCTTCGTGACGCCGGATGAATTCGACCGCTATCGCGAGTGGGCGCTGTCCTTGGGGTTTCTCGAGTGCGTCTCGGGCCCACTGGTCCGCTCGAGCTATCGCGCGGAACAGGCGCTCGCCCGCAACAATGCCGGCCTCGACAACAGCAAGCTCCCGGCCGCACCGGCGGATGCGCGGGCGGCCGATGCGCGGGCGGCCGATGCGAGCTGACGACGTGGATGCCGCCCCGTTGGTGAAGCACTTGGGACTGGTGGAGTATGAACCCACCTGGCGGGCGATGCAGAAGTTCACCGACGACCGCGACCCGTCGACGCCCGATGAGATTTGGCTGGTCGAACATCCCCCGGTGTTCACACTCGGCTTGAACGCGAGCCGCGAGCACGTCCTGTCGCCCGGCGGCATACCGGTGGTTCAGGTCGACCGCGGGGGCCAGGTTACCTATCATGGTCCCGGCCAACTCGTGGTCTATCCGCTGATCGATCTACGGCGCCACACGATGGGTGTGCGGCAATTGGTGATGGCGCTCGAAAACGCGGTCATCGCATACGCGCGCGAACTGGGGATCACCGCGAGCGGCTCGCGGGCGGCGCCCGGCGTCTATGTCGGCGGCGCCAAGCTCGCCAGCGTCGGCTTGCGCATTCGGCGCGGCGCCAGTTATCACGGTCTCGCGCTCAACGTGGCGCTCGATTTGCAGCCCTTTGAGCGCATCAACGTCTGCGGTTATCGCGGGCTTGCGGTCACGCAACTCGCCGATCTAAGCGGCGTTGCGGAGGTGCGCGCGGCGGCGCTCGGGCTCACGCCGCACCTTTTGCGCGAGCTTCAGTTCGTGCCGCGCGAGGACGCGGCTCACAGCGCCATCAACACGGACTTGCAGGCCGTCAGTTCCCTGTAGATATCGTCGAGCTGTTTGCGGCTCGTTGCTCGAACCACGTAGGTCAACGCCAGGAAGTTGCCGTCGCTACTGGTGCGTGTTCGCACGCCCGCCTCGGCGAGCGGGCCTGCGTGGCGTTCGATGATGGCCTGAGTGAGCGCGCGCAAGTTGCTGTCGTGCCGACCCATCACCTTGATGGGAAAGTCGCTGGGGAATACCTGAAGAATCTCGCCGCTCACAGCGCCGGCGTCCCGGCCAATTCACGCCTGAAGTCGACGAAGGCCGCATGCATGCGCTTGAACAGCGGTCCTGGCTTGCCGTTGCCGACGGCCTTGCCGTCGAGGACGGTCACCGGCAGCACACCGCGCGTCGCAAAACTCAGCCAGATTTCGCCGGCCGAGCGCAGCATGGCCTCCGGCACGGGGCTCGTGATGCAATCGATGTCGAGCCGCGCTGCGAGTTCGGTCACCACATCGCGGGTGGTGCCCGGCAAGATGTGGTGGCCATTGGGAGGCGCATGCACGACCCCGTCCCAAATCACGTGAACTGCGGTCGAGGATCCTTCGGTCAGCTCGCCGTTCTCGAGCATGACGGTCTCGAAAGCGCCGGCATCGGCGGCCATTTTCTTGAGCAAGATATTCGCCAGCAGCGCAGTGGACTTGATGTCCCGCCGTGCCCAGCGGATATCCGGGGCGGTCACCGCCGGCACACCGTGCTCCAGCATTGCGGCGGGCAGTGGATCGAGCTCCGTCACGTAGGCAAAAAGAGTCGGCGTGAGCCCCTCAGGCCAGGCGTGGTTGCGCCCGTGCTCGGCGCCCCGACTGACCTGAATATAAATATGGCAGTCGGCTTCGCCGCAGGGCGCCACGAGTTGCGCGCAGATGGCGGCCCATTCCGGGTGCGACCGAGGCGCGGGCATGCGAATGGCCGCGAGGCTGCGGTTCAATCGATCCAGATGTTCGCGCAGTCTGAACGGGCGGCGGCCGTAGACCGGAATCACCTCGTAAACCGCATCGCCGAACAGGAAGGCGCGATCCAACGGCGACACTCGCGCCTCGGACAGCTGCAGGTAGGCGCCGTTCAAATAGCAAATTGGCAGCGCTTTGCTCACGCGAACCACAATCGGATGGTGTCGATGAGGCGCCGCCACCACCCGCCGGCCGCGACGCTCTTGAGCGGATGCACCGGCAGGGTCGCGAGCGTCTGATCGCCCGCGAACACGCGTAGTTGACCGACGTTCGCATCGAGAGAAAGCGGTGCGATCAACCGCGGCTGAACATCCACGGCGGTCTTGACGTCGCCCGCCTGGCCGCGCGGCAACGTGATGTACAGGTCGTCCTTGATGCCGACATCGACCGGCGTTGCAGCTGCTTTCCATACCTTGGTCGAGGCCAGCGCGGTGCCTCCCTTGACCACCAGCTTGGTGTCGTAAAAGGCGAAGCCGTAGTTGAGCAAGGAGGCGCTGGCATTTTCACGCGCCTTCATGCTGGTCGAGCCGAGCACGACGGACACGAGGCGCATCCCCTCGCGGAGCGCCGAGGTGACCAGACAGTAACCTGCGGAATCGGTGTGGCCGGTTTTCAGGCCGTCGACGCTGGGATCGCGTTCCAGCAAGCCGTTGCGGTTTTGCTGCTTGATGCCGTTGTGTTCGAACTCGCGCACCGAGTAGTACTTATAGTACTGAGGAAAGTCGCGAATCATGGCGACGGCGAGCAAGGACATGTCGCGCGCCGTGGTGTAGTGCTGCGGAGACGGCAGTCCGGAGCTGTTCTCGAAATGCGTGCCCACCATGCCGAGGCGCGTTGCCGTGGCGTTCATGAGTTGCGCAAACGTCTCCTCTGTTCCCGCGATCCGTTCCGCCAAGGCGATCGTCGCGTCGTTGCCGGATTGCACGATCATTCCCAATATCAGCAATTCCACCGATACCGGCTTGCCGAGTTCGATGAAGGTGCGAGAACCTTCGGATCGCCAGGCGTGTTCGCTGACCACCACCGGCTCATCGAGCTTGAGCTTGCCCGCGGCCAGTTCTTGAAAGACCAGATATGCCGTCATCAGCTTGGTGAGGCTGGCCGGCTCCATGCGCGCGACGGCCTCCTGCGACGCGAGCACTTTGCCCGTGTGGTAGTCGACGACGATGAAGGCCTTCGCATCGACGGCCGGCGCCGTCGGAATCGGAGTGGCGGCGTGGGATTGCCCCTGGCCGAGAGCGGCTGCGAACACGGCGAGGAGAATCAAACTCGGCAGGGGGCGGAACATGAATGGGAATACCTTGGTAAAAAGTGCCTTAGTCTACCGGCGATCGATGCACGACAGTAGTTGCGTAAGTGAGGAGCCGGTCGCTAATCCAGCGCGAGATGTGCATCGTGTACGCCGGCGCGCTGCAGCGCCGCCACGATGCGATCGAATTCCGGGACGTCGGCAACGGGACCGATGCGCACTCGGTACATCGTGCGGCCCGCGATGAGGTCGTCGCGGATGAAAATCTTGCCGTACCCGCCGCCGCGCAATTTAGCCGCCAAGCGCTCGGCGTTGGCAGGGTCGGCGAACGCGCCCGCCTGCACGAACAGCACGGTCCGGACCGCGGGGATCGGGGCGGACGCCGGTTCCGCGGTCACGGCACCGGAAGCCGCGCCGGACGCCGCTGCACCGCTCGATGCGGCGGGCGATCCCGCGCCGGGCGAGGCTGCTGCGCCCGCCTGACCGCTCGCAGGGGTCGCCGGGACCGCGGCCAACAGCGTTGCTGCCGCATCGGGCGTGGCCGCCGGATATCCAAGCGCGCGCACTTCCACCATGGCGGTGCCGTTGCGAAGCATGTCGAGCCGGGAAGCGGCCGTGTAGGACAGATCGATGATGCGATTGTTCACGAACGGTCCGCGGTCGTTGACGCGCACGACGACGCTGCGGCCGTTCTGTAGATTTGTGACGCGTACGTAAGCGGGCAACGGCAGCGTTTTATGCGCTGCTGTCATGCCGTACATGTCGTATGGCTCGCCGGTCGAGGTCCGCTCCTTATGAAAGCCCGGACCGTACCAGGAGGCGACCCCGCGTTCGAGGTACGAAGCACTGGAGGACAGCACGTAGTAGCGCTTGCCGAACACGTCATAGAACGGCGGGTTGCCGTGGCGCGAGCGCGGCTCGGCGCGCGGGGCTGTATCTGCTGCGGCGGGCGGGGCCGCGGCCGGCGGCGGAGGGGGCGGAGTCTCGTTGTTCGATACCGGTGGAGCCGGCGTCGTGAGGCAGCCGGCAAGGCCGAAGGCGGCCAGCCCGACCGGGGCGAGGCGCCTGGAAATACTCAGACAGGCGAGGAGCCTGGAAATACCCAGACAGGCTCCTGGTGCGCGTGCGACTGTCACGGTCTCGCGCTGATGGGTGGCGCCTGGGCCGGGGCGGCGGTCAGAGCGGGCGCGACAGCCGGCGGCGGGGTCAAGCCGGCAGACGCTTCCCGGAGGGCAGCCGCATCGAGCAGGAGTATCCGTTGCTTCATGGCGGAGGCGAGCTCATAGACGGCCATCGCGTACAACGCACTGTGGTTATAACGGGTGATCACGTAGAAATTATTGTAGCCCACGCGCCAGTGGACCCCGTCGGACTCGTCGGCGGCGATAAGCAGGGCGGGCGCCTCCGGCGGCAATAAGCTGTCGAAGTTCACTCCCTTCGCCTTCAAGGATTCCACCGTGTCCGACAGGGCCAGCTTGCGCCCGTCCAGGTCCGCGGTCTTGTCCTCGTCCACCGCCGCATCGCTCAGTACCGGTTCGCCGGCGTTCCAGCCGTGTTCCTTGAGGTAATTGCCCACGCTCGCGCAAACGTCCGCCCAATTATTCCAGAGGTCGATGTGACCGTCCGCGTTTGCGTCGACCGCATATCGGCGGTAGTTCGACGGCATGAACTGCGGTGCCCCCATGGCCCCGGCGTACGATCCCTTCAGCACCTTTGGATCGAGAGCCAAATCGCGGGAGAGCAAGATGAATTGCTCCAACTCGTCACGGAAAAATTTTGCGCGCGCCGGGTAGTCGAAGGCCAGCGTCGCCAGCGCATCCAGCACTCGATAGGACCCCGTGAGGCGACCGTAGAATGTTTCGACGCCGACGATGGCCGCGAGGTACTCAGGGGCCACACCGGATTTGACGCTGGCGCGGTCGAGTTCCTGCCGGTGGGCTATCCAGAAGTCCGCGCCTTCCTGCACGCGTTTTTCGGTCAGGAAGATCGGGCGGTATTCGTACCACGGCTTGGCCTTCTCCGCCGGCCGATTCATGGCGTCGATGATGGCGGGTTGGCTTTTCGCGCCGTTCAGCAGCTTGCGCAATTGCCGCTTGCTGATCGAATCCCGGCTCGAAACCTCGTTGATGAAGCTCTTGACGTCGGCGCGACGCGTATCGATGGCGGCAGCGGGGTGCACTCCCGCGCCGAGGATGACGAGAGCAGCGCAGAGGATCGGACGGAGATACGAACCGCGCATCACGATCCGATCAGTTTGCGATGTGAATGCAGGGACATCAATATTCCGAAACCGGCCAGCAAGGTGACCATGGAAGTGCCTCCGTAACTGATCATCGGCAGCGGCACGCCGACCACCGGTAAGATGCCGCTCACCATTCCCGAATTGACGAATACGTAAACGAAGAAGCTCAGCGCGATCGCTCCACCCGTGAGCCGAGAGAAGGTGTCCTGGCCCTGGTTGGCGAGGTACAGCGCGCGGCCGATTACGACGCCGTACAGCGTGAGAATCAGCAACTGGCCCAGCAAGCCGAATTCCTCGCCGATCACCGCGAAGATGAAGTCCGTCGAGCGCTCCGGCAGGAATTCCAACTGCGCCTGGCTGCCGTTCATGTACCCCTTGCCGAACACGCCGCCCGAGCCGATGGCGATCTGGGACTGAATGATGTGGTAGCCGGCACCCAGTGGATCGTTTTCGGGATTCAGGAACGTGAGTATGCGCTGGCGCTGGTACTCGTGAATGAAATGCCAACCGGTCCACGCCGCGCCGCCGATGAGAGGTATGGATATGAGAACGATCTGCACCTGCAGTCCGGCGAGCAGCATCACGATCAGGCCGGAGGCGGCGATCAGCAGGGCGGTGCCGAGATCGGGCTGAACCACGATCATCGCCGTGGGAATCCCGATCATGATGGCCATTACCAACAGATCCTTGAAGGTCGGCGGCAGCGGCCGCTCGTGCATGTACCACGCGCACATCATCGGGACCGCAAGTTTCATGATCTCGGACGGTTGAAAGCGCATGAATCCCACATCGAGCCAGCGCTGCGCGCCTTTGCCGACATGTCCGGTGACCGCCACCACAACCAGCAACAGCACCCCGATAACGTACGCGATCGGCGCGAACAGGCGCAGATACTGCGGGGTGGCCAGCCGGGCGAGCGCCACCAACGCAGCCACGGCGATGGCAATGTTCGCCAAATGATGCTCGACCATTTTGATGTTCTGGCCGGAGGCGCTGTACACGACCAGAACGCCGATGCACAGGATGATCGCCAATACGCCGGTCAGCGGACCGTCCAACCCCAACGCGCGCAGCGTGCGCCCGCCGGCTGTCAGGGTGCGCCGGGTACGGGATGGGGAGAATTCGTCGAATATCATTGTGCCACCCTGGGTTTCACCGGTCATCCACGCGGCTCATGACGCCGGCCAACAACGGCCAGATCAAAGCGCCGATCACCGGGGCGAGCCAACGGCTGAACGTGGTCACCGGATTGCCCGTCGCGCCGTCGATCCAGAACAAAATGAATTGATAACCCGTCAGCAGCGCAAATATGGTCAGCGATTGGGACAGAACCGAAAATACCCGGAGGCGGAGCCGCAAATGCGTCGCCCAAGCCGCCATCAGTGTCAGCGCCAAGGCATGCTGTCCGAGCACGACGCCCCGGATCACGTCGAGGGCGAGCCCAGACACGAAAGCCAACGCCAAACCCCCGGCGCGCGGGGATTCGATCGACCAGTAGAACACCACGAGAACCAGAAAATCAGGACGAAACGCATCGACGGGCGCGGGCAAGGGCATGACCGCGAGCGCCAACGCGACCAGCGCCGAGAGCGCCATGGACAGCCGCCTGACAGGGTCGTCGCGCATCATTTCTTGGGCGCTCCATTCGGTTGCCCAGGCGCGGGCGCGGCCTTGCGCCCCGGCAGGGTCGCTGACGCCGGCTGAGGAACTGACGCCGGCGGGGGCGCCGATGCCGCCGGCGGCACTGACGAAGCGGCGGAAGCCTCCGTGGCCAACCACACGAACATCACTTCGCGCGACCGGTCCAGGGCCGCCGCGGGCCGTACATCGACCTCGGCAAGGGATTGGGACGGATCGCGCTTGACCTCGGTGATGGTACCGACCGGATAACCTGGGGGAAACCCGCCTCCTAATCCCGAGGTGACCAACAGATCGCCGGTGATCACATCGGCGCTGGTCGATAGATACGGCAGCTTCAGTCTGGTCATGTCGCCGGTGCCCATGGCGATGGTGCGCAAGCCGTTGCGGTTGATCTGCACCGGGATGGCATGGGCTCCGTCGCTGACGAGAATGACTTCACTGGTCAATTCCCCCACGCGGGCGACCTGGCCGAAAACGCCGCCGGCGTCGAGCACGGCCTGTCCCACGAACACGCCGTCGCGTGCACCCTTGTCGACGAGAACCCGTTCGCGAAAGGCATCTATGTCGAGGTCCATGATGTTGCCGATGATGAAGCGATTGGCGATGCCGGCCGTATTCTCGCGCAATGCGCGAAGCCGCTGGCTTTCCGCCTCCAGTGCCTCATAGCGTTG
>CAWCYX010000021.1:0-461768 GCA_963799885.1 uncultured Gammaproteobacteria bacterium
ATGTGGTCACCTGGTTCCGGTACGTCTCAGCGAGCGTGGCGGCCGCGGCTTCGCCGACATCGCCCTTTCGATATACTTGACGTACCTGCGTGACCGCAGGTTCCGCCCCGGTCTGCGCGAGTTGCTGAGCGATGAGATCGGCCTCGAGCCGCACACCGCGCGAGAAATACAGCGAGTAGAAGTTCCGCTCGGCGTCGGCCGGGGGCAGTTCGACGTTCGGAAAGAGGCATGGTACGGCGGCGTGCTCGCAGAACTCCTGCACCGGATTCCAATCGCCGCCGCCCAGACCGGAGAGCACCGCGAATACCGGTTGCGCAGCGAATTTCTGTTCCAGCTGCGCAGTCCAGGTGGACGAAGGTCCGGTGAGTTCCCACACGTGCAACACCCAGCGTCGCGTCACCTTGAACATTCCTTTGGCCCTGAACGCGTTTCCAGACGTGATCATGTTCTGTGCGGACGGCAGGCGCTGGGTGTTATTGCGGTCCTGGAAAAAATGATCGAGCACGTCGAGCATCCCGCGGCGTTTTACCGGATCCGCATCCGGCGCGATGATGGTCGCGAAGTGCAGCTCCGTGTCGGAGACTCCCGGCACTCGCCGACGGTCCAGCGAGCGTAGGTGGGCAATCAGGGCCGAGAGATCCGCGTCGCCGAGCGCGTAGCGCGGCATCAAGTAGTTCATGGTGCGGCCCTCGGAGTCCACGCCCTCGCGAATGGCGCGGGCCAGCGTGGCGTCCGTATAGGGGTCCCGGTCGGAGCGTGCGCCCGGCACATAGGGCAGCTCGACTTCTTCGAGGCTTCCCGGCTTCGGATGAAAAAGAAACTGGCCGGTGATGGGCGGGATGACGCTGCGCCCCTCCTGACTTCCGAGGCCACTATGTCGATGACAGTTAATGCAGGCGGCCTGCACACCGCTCAGCGTCTCGACCTCATTCCGTACGCCGATGAGCGGCTGACCGGAGCCCAGCACGCCCTTCAGGTAGATGTCGGCGCCGACCGCGGAGTCCGGTAGCTGCGCTGCTGCGCCATGCAGCCGTCCGCGCAAGGAACCCGACGCATGGGGGCTCGATCCGGGTCCCGGCAGGAACAGCAGCAAGAGCAGTGACAGGGCGGCGCGAAGCGCCAGCCGAGAATCGCTCATGGGCTCGGCCGGCCGAGCTCTCCCGGGGGTGCCCCGGCCGGTCCCCCGCCCCCCGGGACGAGCACCTTTCCGCCGCGCCGCATCGGTGTGGGTGGCGGAAGGAATGCCTGATCGTCGAGTTTGGCATTCACCATCATCCGGTCGATCACCAGCTTGTCGCCGGTCTCGCGCACCGAGCTATTCGGAGCCGAGCTAGTCTGAAGACTGGCGGGGATCTTCAACCCGTCAATCGTCTTGTAGTCGCCGTAATATACCGAGACCGGTGCGCCGGGCGCTAACGGATTGGTCGCGGGACGGTCATAGCGAACCTCGAGATTCGTATCCACGTCCACCCAGACCTTGCGCGCAGCTCCCGAGGCCAGCTTCAGGGACAGGCGGTAGGCCTTGTGGCCGTCCAGCATGTCGATGCCGTCGAGATCCGCCGTCACGCCCTTGGCCTTATAGTCGAGGAGCGGACCGTCGACCGCAAACTCATCGTGCGCGTAACTCACTTCCTCTTTCGAAAATGCCTTGGTATCTGGTAGACCATTGTTGCCGGGCCGCACCTTCCAGCCACGGGAGCCGTCGAAGATGCGGGTGAACTGGTTGTACTGCTCCTTGATTTCAAAGCGGGTGCGGTTGGGGCGCTCGAGCTGCATTACGAAAGGAATGTGCGGCCCGTCCGCCCGACCGCCGCGTTCAAGATGCCCGAGCCACACCATGGAATTGACCTTGCGCCACGCCTCCAATCCGCCGCGTGCCGCGACGTTGCGGTCGATGACCTCGGCGGCCGTGGCTGCGAGCGGCTTGCTCGGGTGCGCGGCGGCGTATGCAACCCCGGTCGAGGCTCCTATCAGAGCAATGGCGAGGGCAGAGAAGACGTTTCGACGCATGCTATGGCTGCTTCGAACCCGGCATGACAGCTGCGGCGAGCTGCGGCTTCTGAAACAAAGAGTCGCCGAAGACTTCGTTGACCGCAACCCGCGAAATCTGAATCTTGTAGGTTGCCTTCACGCCCTGAACGGCGGTCTCCAACACGTGCGGCACGACCAGCCCATGCTCGGACTTGTAGTCGCGGTAATAGATTGCGACGTCGTGTTTTCTGCCGTCGAGCACCCGCGGCGAGCCGTCGACCTTCAACTCGAGAAAACTGCCGGCATCGATCCACAGGTTGCGTTGCTCGCCGCTGCGCAGCGTCAGCTTGAGCTTGTAGGCGGGGTGTCCCTCGACCTGCTCATTGCCGACCAGCGTAATCTTGGTGCCCTTCGCGGCATAATCGACCAGGGGCCCGTCGAGATCATCGGTCGCCTCGGCGGAATTCGCCTCGGCCTTGGTAAACGGCTCCACCTCGTTGCGATTCAGAAACGGCCGCACCTTCCAGCCCTGTGCACCGTCGTATACCTGCACGGAAGTCTGGTCGTTGAAGGTGACCTCAAGGCGGCTCTTGTGCGAGCGCTTCATCTTCATCACGAACGGCAGCGCGTGATTGACTTTACCGCCGGCGTCGAGAGTACCTTCCATCGTCATCGTCTGTACCGAGTGCCAGGCGGTAAGTCCACCGCGCGCGGCGATATTCTTGTCGACGATCTGCGCGGCACTCAATGTAGCCTGCGCGTGGCTCGTCGCGGCTGC
The DNA here is from genome assembly GCA_963799885.1 of uncultured Gammaproteobacteria bacterium. GTDB lineage: Bacteria > Pseudomonadota > Gammaproteobacteria > Steroidobacterales > Steroidobacteraceae > Bog-1198. Next base: position 2,750 of record CAWCYX010000021.1, read on the forward strand.
CGTGAAAGCGGCAAATGACACCAGAGAGTAGGCGAGCAGGGGAAAGCGGTTCATAATTGTGTTCCTTGGATTTTTGCTGGGTTCATTCGACGATCAGCCCGTCCGCGCGAAATCTTCCGATGATGACACTCACCTCATCGCCGGGCTTGACCAAATTGCCTTTGTTGGAGAAGACCATCCAATAATCCTTGTTGGCCTCAGCGGCGCTCATCTGACGGAGTTGACCGATCTTTTCCATAGTCGGAATATGCAGCACCGCATTGCTGCGAATCCCGATGAGTTCTGGGGCGTTTTCGTGGTCTCCCAAAGTCTTCGCGAGTTTCGGCTCGATCACCCGGTAGCTGAATTTGATGAGATTGCCGGAGTTCGTGTAGTTGGCTCGGAGCTTGTCCACACCCCACACTTCCGTGTAATAGTGCTTCGCCTTCGCGGTACCTCTCGTGTTCTGGTAAGGCGAGGCCGGGACGGCCGGTGGTTTGGGCCCGGGTTTGACGCCGGCCTTGGTTGCGGATTTGGCACCGGTCTTGGCGGCCGGTTGGTGGGGCGGGGTCAACGGCACGACCAGCCCCATCCGCGGCCGCGGCGGGACCGCCGGCGCTGCCTCGGTGGGTACCGCTGCCGATGCCGGCGCCGAGGAGTCGCCCGTCGCCGACTGGGCGCTCGCAGCGGAAGTCACCAGCATTCCCAGAAGGCAGCTTACAAGCGTCGCCCGCGGGGCAGACAGCAATGGTCTTTGTTTAATCATAATCGGTAACGGTACCCTTCTGCGTCCTTTCAAACCGTGGACTGGCTCGCAAGCGTCCACAACAACTTCCGGGCTCATAGGGCGGGTTGACCGCTCAGCATGGCCGTGGGCCGCGGGGCGTAAGCGTGGCCCGGCGGGAGCCGGCCGGATTCGTTGCGCTGCGCCGCCGCCTTGGCGTAGGGCGAGACCATGCCCAACGCCGGGGCCGGCTTCACGCCAGCTTTGAGCGCGGACAAGGCCTTGAGCGGCTTTGCCCGGTGCAGCGATGCGGCCGCTGTCGTGGGGAGCGCCCCCGCCACGGCCGGCCGCGTGGGCAGACCACCGGCAATCATACCCATCAGGGCCACGGCAAGGGCCGCGGGCGCGCGCGATAGGCCGATCGGTCGGTGTTGCGGGTGGACTCGAGACATACAGCTACTCCTGTGAGGTGTGTAATTGCGCGGCCGCGGGTTATCGCTGCCGTGTGGCATCGAGCCATTGCTCGACGCTGCGTTTATCCCCTTTATCGGATGCATTGGCCGACGCTGCCAAGTTATATTTTTTCTTCTGCTCGTCGTTTAAGATCGCGCGGATCTCGTCCCCAGTCTGCCTGTTCGCGGCTTGCGTGGCGGGAACGCGCTCAGCCGGTGACAAGGCTCCATCGCTCCAAATCTTCCGCACTGCGTCGCGTTGCGCGAGGAGAATTTTTCTGAGCTGAGACTGTTGCCAAGGGTCCAAGTCGAGCGCCTTTGCGAAGACTTTGACGCGCTCCTCCAATCTGGCGCCGGGAGCGCGGTTCGTCGCTGGGCGCGCAGGCGCCGCGGGGCCGGGATCTTGCTTTCCTACGGCTTGTGCAGTGACCGCGGCATCTACGGCTCCGAGGTAACCGACTGACAATACCAGACCGGCACAAAGCGCCAGTCCTCTCCTCGAATCAACCCATCTCACCTGTTGTAGCTTGCTCATGTGTCCCAGGGCCCATGTATGTTGGAGCGCTTTCGACCGAAAGCCACTCGCGAGTTGCACCCGCGAGCGGCTTCCGGTACCCGGCTACTCTAACGACTAAGGCGTCGCAAATCCGATCAACGAACTGCTTTGTGGCGAACCCGCGGCACTGTCGGTGAACGTGATCGTTCCCGTGCGATTCGTTCCGCGCGCGGACGTCACGTTGATGAACCTCACCGTGACCGTGCACGTGGCCTGGGGTGCCAGAGCCGCCGTACAAGTGTTCGCGCCGGCCACTTCGGTGAAGATATAGGTGAACAGCGATCCACCCGACACCGCGATATCGCTGACCGCTAACTGCGCTCCGCCGACCGGCGCCGTGTTCTTGAAGGTCACGACCCCCGTGCCGGTCATGTTCGTTGCCCCGGTGGGCAACGTGATGGTCAACGGATTCGGCGTGATCGATGCCGTCGCCCGCGTGGCGACTCCGGTACCGGTCAGTGTCGCCGACGCCGGCATGACCGTCACACCGGTGCCCGCCACCGTCAAAGTCCTGGAGAAGGCCGTTGCTGCGCCAGGCGCAAACGTCACATTCACCGTGCACGAGGCGCCAACCGCCAGCGTCGGGCCGCAAGTGCCGCCCGCTCGTGAGAACGGTTGCGGAGTGCCGCCACCGAAGGTGTACGTCAGAGTGGCCAGCGCAGCGTTGCCGGTATTGGTCACCGTAAGGCTCTGCGCCGCGCTGGTGGTACCGGTTGCCCACGTCCCGAACGCGAGAGAGTTCGGGCTGACGCTTGCAGTGTGGGTGGCCGCAATCGACGTTCCCGCCAATTGCACCGGCGAATTGGTGACTGTCGCATTGCCAGTGATCGTGACCGTCCCGGTCGACGCGCCAGGCGCAGGCGCGGTGTAGACCACTCGGATGGTGCAGCTTGCACCGGCCGCCAAAGTCGCAGCGCAGTTCGGCGCGCCACCCGGGAAACCCCCGGTGTTGATACGCGAGAACGGACTCGTCACCGTGATGGTGATGGCGGTAAACGCGGCAGCGCCATTGTTGGACACCGTCAGGTCTTGCGACGCACTGGGGACACCCTGCACCACGTTCCCGAAGGCCAACGACGCCGGCGATACGCTCGGCAGCGGCACGTTGGGCACGGCCACTTCGACCGCGCCGATATCCGCCGGGTTGGCGTTGGTCAATGGCCGGGTGTTGCCGAAGAAGTCGTGGGTCGGCGCGACCGAGTTGCTGCCTTTATTCACCGCAACCGACGTCGGCGCGATCGAGTAGGCGCCCTGCGCCGTACCCACCGCCGCGACGGTGAGCATCTGCTCCGGCGCGGTCGGGGCAGTCGTGACCGTCGCCGTCGGCCGGCTCAGCGTCAACGGACCGTAGGTCATGTTGATCCAGTTGTTGCCTTCGTCGACCGTGGCGGTGGCCGCGATGCCCTGGAAGCGGAATACCTGCGGAACACCCACGTTCTCCGAAATGCCGGCCGGTGTGAAGTAACCCAGACACATACCCTGGTTGTTCGCACCCTGTTGCGAGCCGCACTGTTCCGGCGGCACGCGCGCGCCGTTGCAGTACTGACCGACCAACAAACCCGCGCCGCCGGCAGGAGCCGTCGGCACGACATTGTTGCTGCCGAACACGTTTGCCGAGTTCAGTGCATCGCTGAAGATCGAGTTGGTCGCCGTGAGGCCCACCGCGCCATTGTCCGTGGGATTCGGTTGCATGCCGCCGCCCGACAATACGAGGTTGGGTACGGTGGTGTAGCCGCTGCCCTTGTTGGTGAGCGTGATCGAGGTGAGGCGGCCATTGGTTTCGGTGGCCGTCGCGGTGGCCTGAATGCCACCCGCCGGCGGCGGATCGATCGTCACCGTGGGAACGCTCGTGTAGGTGCCGCCAACCGCCGTGATGGTCACGCCGGTCAGCGTCCCTGCATTCAGGCTCGCATTCAGCAAAGCACCCGTGCCGTTCGCACTGGTGACGCCGACGATCGGCGGCAGGCTGTACTGACTGCCTGCGGCGGTCACATTGATGGTTGTAATGGCACCGTTGGCATCCACTGCGCTTACGGCTCCAATAGCGCCCGAGCCGGTCGCATTCGGCGCCGCGGCGAAGTTGACCACGTCTCCCACGACGTAGCCGGCGCCGCCCGAAACCACCGAGACTCCGGCCACCTGGAACACGGCGGTCACGGAGGCCGCGGCTTCCAGATTGTAGCTGGTCGACACCGTGGCCGCGTTGAACATTAGCGCATGGCCGTTGACGTTGGGCAGCGTGTCCATACGGACACCGACGTCCCAGTAGAGCTGCAGCGGGCTGCCGTCCGAATTCTTCATGCCGCTCGGATCGACGCACTGTCCGGTTGCCGTCTGCGAGAATTCCGGCAGCAGCGCAATGATGTTCTGCTGAGACTGCAGACCCGTGCCGTTAGGCGTGCTGCTGCCCTGATTGGCGAGCGGCACACCGTTCTGATCCACCATTTCGACGTGGAACGCGCGGTTCTCCCAGAACATGTCGTTGGCGAGTTTCGGCAGGCTGACGAGGATGCAACGACCGTTGGTCCGGGACTTCAGCGTGTCATTGGCATCACCGTAACCGAAGCCCGCTGGGCACACCACTGCACCCGTCTGAACCACCGCCCCAACTTCATCGGAGAAGTAGCCCGTCAGGCCGGCGGTCATGTTCGGCGTGTTCTGCATGGTCACCAACCCGGCAGGCTGGGGAATATGCGGCGCGTTCGGATCGAGGCAACCCGGGCTCTGCGGCTGCGACGGATCTGGCGTGGGCAGGCAGCCCGGAGGCGGCGATGCCTGATCGATCGCGCCCAAGGTCTTGAACAGCACCCCGGCCGAGGCGGTCGTGTCGTTGGCCACGATGGTGTTGTTCACCACCGTCGTTTTGAACGAGTCCTGAATGGACACGCCGCCGCCGTCCCAGCCGGCGACATTGTTCGCGATGATGTTGTTCGTCACCGTGATGCCGTACCACAGGTTCGGCTGGGTCGGGAACGCTTCGACTTCCGTACCGTTGACTTGACGCAGGCGCAAGCCGCCGCCGCTGCCGTATCCCGCGCTGTTGCCGAGAATCAGGTTCGAATCGATCACCAAACCAGGGCCCGTGCCGTCGCCGATGCCCGGCGGGCAATCGAGGTCCTGCGTACCCCCGCACTCGACGCCGGAAGTGACCAGTGTGCGATCCTGCTGCGCGCCCATGACGATGATGCCGCCGCCATCGACCGCCAGCGTCGGGTTGTTGGCTTCGTTGAACAGCACCACGTTGTTGTGGATGCTGCCGTTGAAGCTCAGGCCCATGTGCGCAATGCCGCCGCCGTCGCTCGACGTCAGGTTCGCCGCCACCCAGTTATGATCGATCTCGTATTCATCCGATCCAGCGCTGATGGTGATACCACCGGCGCCTGCCGGTGAACCTGAGAACAGCGAGTCGCCGATGGACGCATTGTCGATCACCTGATTGTGATGGACGTGCACATTGGTCTGCAGCGCCGACGGAATGGCGCCGCCGACCGGCGTACCCCGCGGAATCGGCGGACAGAGCGGCGTCGGAGTGACGCCCGTATTGCCGCAAATCGTGTTGTCTAGGGTTGCAACCGGCGGTGATTCGCCGTTGCCGATGTTGATACCGCCCGACAGCGTGCCCGCGTTCGCCAGGATGCGATCGTTGGCGATCTGGAAATTGTTGTTCCAGCCGTGCAGATAAATGCCGCCTCCGCCCTGCGAACTATTGGTCACGGTGACCCCATCGACCCCCGACGGGTTGCAATTGAAGTTGCCCGTGCCGTAGTCGGTCGCGTTCGGTGTCGCACCGGTGGTCGCAGTGTTGCAGTCCCTGCCGGTGGCGGTGAGATACACGCTGCCGTCCACGTAGGTACCTGCGCCGCCGCCTTGACCCCAGAGGTCCGAGGCATTCGGCTGGCGAATGCCGCGGCCGACGACAGTCACGCCCGCGCCCTCGTAGGCACCCATCAGCGACGGCTCCTGAAGCACTTGCGCCAGGTTGCCATTGCTCGAGGCGTCCCAACCCACGAATCCCTCGAAGGGCAGCCGGTCGGCCCGGAAGAACATGCTGGACGGGCATGTGAAACCGCCAGGCGCATCGAAGGCGCTATTGCCGCTGTTCGTCCAGCCCTGGATGGTCAGACCGAAGATACAGTCGACGCGTCGACGCCACGGGTCCATCTTGCCGGCCGGTTGTGCATCGCCGTTGATGATGACCGACCCTGCGCCGACGCCCTGCAGGCGCACCGGCTTCCACATGATCAGGTTCTCGCTGTAGGAACCCGCATCCACGATCAACAAATCGCCGGGGGTGGCGTTGTCGATGGCCGTCTGCAACGGATTCGGAAAGAACTCGCCGAACGTGGTGGTGACCGGGCTGGACTTGGTCACCAGCGTCGGCTTCTTGCCGCCGATGGTGACCGTGATCCCGCTGATCGAAGTTTTGCCGTTGCCGGTGGTAACGACTACTTCACCGCACTGCGACGCGGTCTGATGCTGCTGAGCCATGCACGTAGGAACTTTCGCCCCGTTTGGCAGAGCGACGGTGATGGTCGAATCGTTCCAGCTCTGCACCGTTGCCGGCACGCCACCGATGGTGACGCCCGACACCGCGGCACAGGTGCTCGAGAGCGCCGCGCATTGCGAGCCGAAACCGTAGTGGCGAATGATGGTCTTCGAGTTGTACGGGGCGACCGCACCCGAAGGACCGGTGTACTGCGGATTCTGGACGGCCAGGTCGCCGACTGCCGTGAGGGTCAGCGTCGCAGTCAAGCTTGGCGACCACGGACCGTTGCCCGTGCTGTTGGTGCTTCCCGTGGCGCTGACGCCATTGGTCAAGTAGTCGGCACGTTTTACCATCGGTGTACCGTTGGGGAATTCCGCATCCGGCAAATTGTAGTGATCCGCGAACGCCATGACCGGGGTCACGGGCGTGTCCATGTAGTTCGTCATGCCCGGCATGAACATCTGTTCGTAGCAGAAGTTGCTGTAGGCCGGGTTGTAGGCCGGATCGACAATCATCTGACCATAAGTCGGATTCACGGTGGTCGTGCCCGGCAGGAACTGGTTGGTGTCGAGGATCGGGCCTGGATCGTTCATGCAGGCGATCGACATCTGCGGCGCATAGCCCGTCGGATTCGGCGGGTTGACTTCCCAGGTGGAGAAGTACATGCCGTTGTAGACGCCCCATTGGTCGCCGTACACGCGGCTCATTTCCGTGCCCATGAAGTCGCGCATGTTGACCGGCAGGTTGGCGGCGCCGAACTTCTCGCCGAACTGCGGCGAGAACGGATCGAACTCCGACGCCATGTCGTTGGTCATCATGCCGGTGAACTTACCGGCAACCGGGTTCTTGGTGTAGATGAAGAACTTGGTAGCCGCCGACATCTGATCGGCCAGCACCACTTCCTTACGGTCGCACAGGGGACGCTTTGCGCCCGCGAACGGCGCGACCTGCTGAATACCGGGGAACAGGCTCATGTAGTCCGGGACGACTCGAGCCTGGCCGACGCAGGGCCAGACTTGGTCGACATTCATCGCGAAATCCGACAGCGGCGTATTGACCGAGCCCAAATTCGTGGTGGGATTCTGCGCATTGTTCGCGTTGTAGTACGCATTCACCGCTGCCTGGTCCGGCAGGATGAATATGTTGCCGAGGCCGGCGAACTGCTGAGTGACCGGGGCGATGAAGATGTCGCCCATCAAAATGTTCTTGTCCTCTTCCTTGACGAGCTCCCAGCCCGCCGGAACCACCACCTCGACCACGTACTTGCCGGCAGGCAGCATGGGATTGCCGTCATCCGGATTCGCGATACAGATGGTGCAATTGGTACCCGCAAGCGGAGTCACCGCACCGTTCAAGTAGCCGGTGCCCGAGGGGTGGCCGGTCACCGGATCGCGGTCCGTTACGCTGGGGAACTGATACTTGCCGTCATAGGGCGCGGGCTGAATCTGGTTCATCACGGACCAGCCGTCGAAGCACTTGAACTGCGAGTCGTACGCCAGCGTCTTCTTGACGCCATTGACGTCCGCGGTGTCCAACCACATCTTGCTGCCCTGTAGTGTCTGGAAGAAGGGGCTGGTCGGGTCCTGTCCAGGGCAATTCATGTTGGTGATGTAGCCATTGTTGGAGGCTTTGGTCACCGGGTTGACGGTGCCGTCCGTGTTCTGCAACAAGGTGCCGGTTCCGGTACCGTCCGTACGGAAGCCCTGCGCCCACTTGTCCCAGCTCGAGGTGAGGGTCGAGTCAACCAGCGTCAGCGAGGTGAATCCGTCGGCGTTGGTGCTCTCCTGATACAGATTGACCTGTACGTTGGGGACCAGGGGTTCCCACGCGTTCTGAACCAGCAACTGCGGGTCGTCGAACGGGCGCGTCGAGGCGTACACCACAATGCCGCTCACTCCGCCGTTCTCGGCTGGGGTGGTCGTCGTCACGCCGTTCACAGTCGTCGTGGCCGCCGCCTTGAAGGGCTTCATGCCGAAGTCGATGAAATTATGTTGTCCCAACAAGCCCTGCCAGCCTTCGGTGGTCATCCAGGGCGGGTCGATGCGGCCGGTCGAGAGGAAATTGTTGCCCGCCGGGATGGGGCCGGAGCTGCCGGTTTTGCCCGAGTAATACGTACCGGTCTGGATCGTTTCGCTCGGCTGGCTGCAATCCGCGTCCGTGCAATACACGGCTCCCGGAATGCGCAGAGCTGCCGGCAAGGAATTCCGTTCGAGCGTGCCGGCGAGGTGGCTGGCCGAGCGCGAACACTTCGGCGTATATGCGCCATTGGCGGCCGCGACTGCGGCGTCGGAACAATCGTCCGGGCCACCGCCGTCATAGATGACGTGAATGCCCGTCATCTTGAAGCGCGTGGTGTCGGGTTGGACCACGAGCCAGTTCATGTACGGGAATACTTCGTTGTTCGAGGCGTAGCCGTTCAAGTCAGTCGAAGCCTTGAAGCCCATGCTGCCGTCGCGGTAGCGAACGTCCATGGCGAGGAGACCCAGCCCGGGTTCGAGATCGGCCCCCGTGGCCGGATCGCGATCCGGAATGCCGTTGCCATTCAGATCGAGGTAAGTGCGCGTATAGATGTTGGTACGCCACTGGATTACCGTCGGGTTCACCACCGTGTTGCCGCTGACCGTGACCGCAGCGATCAGGCCGTCCAGCATGATGTCGTTCCATTGATCGAATACGGCCATCTTGTACACGCCATCCGGCAGACCGGTGAACGAGAAGTTGCCGTGCGCATCGCACTTCGTGAAGGCGAAGTCTTGCTGATCGGGAATGCCGATTGACACGTAGCAGTGCGAGAACGCGAAGGCGTCGTAGCTGCCGGAGTCATAGGTGCGCTCGTCGGGTGTGCGCGACATATGGTCGCCGTGGACTTGGCCCGAGAGGCTGGAGTTACACGCTAAGCCGCCACCCGCCGGGACGGCATCGCACAAACCCGTCCCCGCGCTGTTGCTGCGACGATCATTGATGATCTTCGGGTTGGCGAAACCGATCTGCACATGGAAACCGCCGGGACCGAACTCCTGGAAGAAGGAGGGTTCACCCGGGCGCACGAATGCCTCGTGCGGCTTGCCGCCGTCCAAGGTATTGGTTTGCAGCCACTCTTCGCCGCGCGCAATTCGATCGGCCGCGGGCGCGGCGTACGGTTCATAGAGACCCGGATAGAGATTTCTGACAACCGCCTGGCCGGCGAGCGGCGACTTCGTCTTGCCGTCGGACTCGTATTCCGGGCAGGTCGTGATCATGCCCACGATGCCATCCGGATTGGAGGTTATCGGACACGCGTTCAGCTTGGTGCTCGGATCCAGCGTTCCGGCCAGCGAATTGCTGAGCGGCATATTGAACATGTCGTAGGTCGCCTGGCCGTTGGCGTCGCCGAACTGGCCGCCCTGGTCGAGCAACACGATGTTGAAGCTGCCGAGGCCGGCCTCGTTCGGCGCCAGGATGTCGACGCCGCCGCCGGCATCGTTCTCGCCATTGAGCGGGTAGTCGTCCTCATACACAAAGACGGAGATTTGCGCCGGGGGCAGCGGCGTCTCGGCGAGCGCGATGGTGACCGCCGGAGCGACCGAATTGTGATTGCCGTCGAATTGCGGCGGAATCTGATGGCCGCCCATGTTGTGGCCGCAGGTGCCGGTTCCGTCCGTCGCATAGAAGGCTGCCGTCGGGCAGTCTAGCGCCGGGTCAAATTGTCGCTTCAAACCGTTGGCTCCCGTCACCGGGCCGCCGGCGGCTGCCTTGGTCGGATTGATGGCGTCGCCGGGCAACACGGAAACATAATAGTGTTTGTTCGGATCGAGCTGGACTTGATCCGGCGTCAACGGTATCCGCTGCGTCGCGTAGCCGGGCATGCTCGGATCGCGGCACACACCGTTGCCGATATCGCACACGGTCGGTACGCCTTGAATCGTCTGGCCAGCCTCGCACGACAAGTTGCCGACGCATCCTTGGGCGACGACTGTCATGTTCGAGGTGTGGAAATTGTAGCCGACCGACTCGACCGGCAGCGACGGGCACGGCCGCCCGTAGGAATCGTTCGGACGCGGACTTTCATTGATCTGACACTTCGGATCCGTCCAGAAGGTCTTGTCTTCCTCGATGACCCAGCGGTAATCGGTAATGTTGAAACTCGCATTCGTGGGATGTTTGTCGTCGACGAGGGTGAGCTTCAGCCCGGAACCCTTCGGGAAGTTCAGTGTGACCGTGGCGGGCGTTCCGTTGGTTGTGCCGCTCAGAGATCCCGCGGTCTGCTGCTCGTTCTTGACGTTGTACTGGAATGTATAGGTGCCAGGTCCGCTCACCGTGGCTTGGAACGAGCCGTCCGGGTTGAGCTTCAGCGTCAAGCCGGCCGTCACGTTCTGCAACGTGGTCAAATCGACCTTGAGCGGTAAGCCGCTCGGATCGACATCGTTCAGCAAGACGCCCGGCGAGTTGATCGAAAGATACTGTGCGTTGGTGGCCGTGAAGCTGTCATTGTTCACGACTGGGTTCTTGCCCAGCACGCAGGTCGTTACGCCTTGCGTGGTCTGGTCGCACTCCGCGATGGTCGCAGTGTGAGACGCGCCGCTGTTCACGTTGAATGCAAATGTTCCGCCGCACGCACCGTTCGCCGGCGGCGTGTACGTGAAGGTGCCATTCGACTGGAAGGCGAGCGTGCCCGGGAGAGCAGGCGTGCCCACGAGCGCAGCGCCGTTGGCGCCGATCGTTCCCCCAAGGACTCCCTTGGACGCATCCGTGACTGCCAGCGTCGTGCCGGCCACGCAATAGTACGTCTTGTCGCTGACGCCGCTCACCGTCGCTAATGGGTTTGAGGCTGAACCGACCGAACCCAAGGCCGCGCCGCCTGCGACGGCGACGTATGCCTGCATGCCGCCGTCGCGCTGGTTGTTGGTCGACAGGCCCAGCGCGCGGTCGAAGATCGGGTAAGTGGCCGGAGTGTAGGCACCATTGCTCTGGGTGGGTTTGACCAGCACGTCATAAGTCTTGCCCGCGGACAGGAACACTTCGTTCTGTATGCGCGCGCGGCCGGGAAGCGGATTGCCGTCTTCGGCTACGAGGGTCAGTGGCAGACCCACCACCGACGGGACGTGCATACGCGAGCCGGCGTTGACGAAATTGATGAGCACATTGCCGGTGCCCGCCGTCACCGTGCCGCCGGCGGTGGCCGGCGCCAGAATGGAGGTCGTCGCGGCGCCCAAGTTGGTGCGGTCGAAGGACACGCCGTTGACGAGATAGTAGCGCGGGCTGTAGTTGACGGTCGGCGGATAGCAGGTATTGAAAGTTGCGTTGGCACTGCCATCGGCGTTCAGCGCGTTTCCGCACATGCCGGGCTGGCCGCTCCAGACCTGCGTCTCGGAGAAACTGGTGGTACGCACGGCAGCGTCGACGGACACATTTTGCGCAGGGTCGATTTCGCCCAACAGCACCGGCACGTTGGCATCGTAGCTGTCGCAGCCGGGCTGCGACGTGGCCGTGCAAGCGTTATACGTGTACGCCGGCGCTGTGCCGCCTTTGGCGTTGGCAGGAGTCGTCACCACCAGAATGCCGTATAGGCCCATCGTCGCCTGAATCGACGGATGCGTACCCGACTCGATCAAGTAGGTGCCCGGGCGCAAATTGCTCCACGTGAGGGCTGTCGAGGCTGCGTTCGCCCCCGCAGCGACGGCGGCGACTTCCGTGCCGAATGACTGCACTCGCGGCAGCTGAGCCACCGGTGTGTTCGTCGGACCCGCGGCGGCGACAGGCCAGGTGGTCTGTTGCACGGCGTGCGCCGGGCTTGCGGTGCTGGTGCCACCGGAGCCGAGACCGCCGCCCACCTGACCCACGATCATCAGTGAGGTCGGGATGCTGCTCGTTGGGAACAACAAGTTGTTGGTCAAGTTGATGGTCAGGCTGGTGTTCGCCCCGGCATAGGGCACCGTGATGACCACGGGCGACCAGTTTGCGCCCGCCTTCGGATTCGCCGCGGCGCAGGTTGCCAGCGTGACGGTGGTGCTGCAGGTGTAGCCCCACATCGGCACCGCCTGTCCATCGGGCAGCGTCGTGCTGGTGGGTGCCGCCGTGAGGCCGACCACCGACTGCGCGACGGACGCGCCGCACGCCAGCAGGAGAATGGAAGCAGCCAGGCTCGAGTAGAGCCGGCTAGCTTTGGTTGTAATGGTTCGCATCGCAATTCTCCTGAAGATCAATTCGTTTCGTCGATTACGAAGCTACGTGCATCGATCAACATCATCATCATCATTCCGCCCGGGAAGATGTTGTTGGTCGTAATCTCGCGCTCGTTGTGCGAGTGCCACATGTAGGCATATCCCGCCTCGGTGGTCGGCGAGTTCGCCGACGTGCCCACCACCGGCAGCGGCGTGGCGCCGACCGCTCGGATGTTCGCTTCGCTGCCCAAGTACGGGCTGCCGGAATACCAAAGGCCGTTCGCCACAATGGTCGGATCCGGCAGAGTCGCGGGACCCCCGCTCGCCACCTGTCCGAAGGGGTGCTTCTCGAGAGCCTTGGTGTGATCGCCGCACCACTCGTAATAGTTGGGAGCGGTGGGATCTGCCGTGTAATAGCCGTTCGCATCGGGTACGCAGCGGGTCTTGTCGCCCGCATATCCGTGTCCAAACACGTCCCAGTTCAAACCGCGGCCGGTCCAATAGAAAATGCCGTCCATCGCGAGGCCCGGCGTCGTGGTGGTCGTGAACATCAGCGGCCCGGCGGGCGCCGCGCAGTTCATATAAAGCACGGGGTCGGTGATCGAGTTGCACTTCGCATCGCTCTGTGCGACCAACAGATTGCCGTCGCGTGCCAGGATGCGCACATGGTTCGCATGTTCGTGGAAGGGATGCTGGAAGCGGCCCTGCCCGATGATTCGCAGCAGCGTCAGCTCACCCGGATGCATGTGAGGATTGCCGTTGTAAGGCTGGCTCGGGTACTGCACTGCGTAGTTGGGATCCATGTCGTCCGGCATGGAGCGGCCGTTGATCATGAAATAGTTGGCCGTGTAGGGCTCAACGGGTACCACGAGGCACCCAGTCGGGCTCGTGCACCCGGTGCCCGCCGCCTTCGCCTGATCGGCGAGCACCTGCGCCAGGGCCTTTGAGTGGATCTTCCCGTCCATCTCGGTGAACTGGAATAAATATTCGCGGTCGTAGCAGCTCGCGGGATGATCGTAGGCAGACGTCGACAGTCGGAAGTCGCCTTCTGCATGGAAATTCTTGGCGGCGTCCTGATTGAGCTGCGTGCAGTGCGAACCTGCGGAGCCGCCCGACGTAACCGGATGAAGCGGCAGCACGATCAGCGCACCCGAAAGACCCATCTCGATCTGCAGATCACCCTGCGTGCCGCTGTAGTAGGCATGCGTGCCGGGTGTGGAGGCGGTGAACGTATAGGTCACCGTATTGCAAGGAGCGGCGCCGCAAGTTGCGTTAGGCGCTTCTTGGGCCAGGACACCGGGTGTGCCGCCGTTGCTGGTCACTTGAAAACCGGGGAACAGGATCGAGGTGTTGCCGGCAGCGGCCGGTAGAGTGTTGGTGAGCGTGACCGTGACGGTGTCGCCTTCGGTGACGATCAACGTCGGACCGGGTAGCTGTGCCGTCGGACAATTCTGTCCGGCCATGGTCGGCTTGAAGCCGACCGGCTGCGCAGCGCACCCATATCCCCACGCATAGACCACGGTGCCGTCGGGCTGAGTGATGGAGGTCGGCGCCGCGCTCAGGCTGAATGACGACGCGCCCGCCCCCGTCGAACCGACTATGCCCGGAGCGGCCGCTTGCACGGTCGCGGCGATCAAAGACCCCAGCGCAATCGTCGCGCCGCACAGGATCTGCTCGAGCAGATTATTGGTGTTCATGGCTCGCATCGCTGCTCTCCTAGGTTCCGCAGACTTTGGTGGTCGGATCGACCGAACCGCAGATGTTGACCTCGGTCATCAGGCCGCCGAAGTTCTCGGCGTCGTTCGATAGATGATCGAGTTGGGGGGTATACAGGTAAAACTTTTGGCCCTTGGTCAGACCGGTGGCGTCGAGAATCACATCGATCGATTCACCGCCCGCGAGCGTGATGGAGTTCGTGTTGTACGCGAGGTTGTTGCCCGCCATGTCGCGCAGCAGCCGTGCGTTGAGGCCGATGACCTTCATCGGGATGCCGAGCGACGCCAGCGTCTGATACTCGGTGACGTCGAGGTCGGAAATGCGCAGCAGCGCCCGGCCGTTCGCCGGAATGTTGATCACGCTCGGCAGCGGCTGCGAGGAGTGAAACGTGCCGTCCGAGGACTGCGTCTGCATCGGGCCTGGTACCACCGTCTGCCCATTGACGGTGTTGTAGCTGGTCGCAGTCTTGCACGCGTCCACCGTATCGGTAGCGTCGCCGCAGACATGGCCGCCCACGGTGTCGGGATAGCTGCGGCCGTTCAACGTGAAGTACTTGTCCTTCATGTCTGAGAAAGACTCCGGATTGAAGGTCATGCCGACGAAGTGAAAGTCCGGATCGAAGCCGTGGATCTGCAGTGGATACTCGACGTCGTAGTAGGTCGAGCCGTCGCCGTCGTTGTAGGCGTACTTCACGGGCTCGGTCACCGTCTTTTGGTTCGATGAATCGGTGTACGTATGCGTTATTTGCACAACGGAATTGGTCCCCGGAATCGGAGAGGTACACATAATGTCCGAGCCGCAGCGCTTGCGCACCGGTTCGTAGGCCGCGAACGCGGCGGCGCGCGCGGCAGGCGTCGTCGCCGCACTCGGGTCGCTGAGCGCTACCGATGTTTCCCACTGGTCGAGTGCGGTCCACAGCGAGCCGCCTACCGGGACGCGATTTTGCCGCGGCCGCACGTACAGTTGGCCGACCATACCCATCTGCAGGTGCTCCGGCGGCGCGATGTGGCAGTGCCAGAAGTAGGTTCCGGCATCCGGTGCGAGATAATAGTAAGTGAAGCTGCCGCCGATATTGATGGCGATTGAGGCATCCGGGACGCCGTCGTAGAAGGATGCAGCATTGGGGTAGCCGTGGAAGTGGACCGTGTGCTGCTCGAACAGATCGGGGCGCATGATCATGCCGGTGTTGGTGAGCGTGAGGAACAGCTCGTCATCCTCGTCGATCGCGATCAGCGGTGCCGGCGCGTTGGCGTTCATGACGCCGACGTCCATGATGGCGCGCGGGTCGACGTGGCCGTCGAGCAGAGAGCTGGTGTAAGCCCATGTCAATTTGCCGTCGCTCGTCGTAACGCCGTCGGCACACGATGCTCCCGAACAGCTGGGCGCGGTCGATCCGGCGACGCCGCCGGTCATCGCCGTGTAGAGCCCGGTGGCCGTTCGGACGATGGCGCCGCTGAGATAGGTGGACCCCGGCGTCCACGGATCGACATTGATATCGTTGGTCAGGCCGATCGCACCGTTGAAGGAGAACGTGTTGTCCGGCATACCCACCAGATTGCTCGGGGTGCTCCCGATATCGCCGGACGTGCCGGCAAGCGCCGCGATGCCGAGCGTGTCGCCATACGTCGTGTTGAACACAGTGTTGACCTGCGTGCCCGGCATGCCGTGGTACATGTCGTGCAGACCGGACAACGGTCCAAAGCCGAACAGGTAGATGGGCTGGCCATCGCCCATGGTGGCGTAGCCGTCGCCGCCGGCGATTTGCTGGCATTTGATCTTGCTGCCGTCGCCGTTGAGGCCGCCTGGATGCTGCGAGGTGCTGGCCGGGCATTGAACCCGGAAGCTCTGCGCTCCGGCGCCGAACGCGATCAGCGTCAGTCCGAAGAGCGAGAATAAGCGGACCAAGTGTCGAGCGTTCTTCATGTCGAATCCTCCGTCATCGCGTTGGCAGTCATCGCTCCCCCCGTAAAATTCTTGTCGGAGCGCTTGATCGGGTTGAAATGGAAAGCAGGCATGGTTTCGGCTCCTGACGCTCACCGCGCCGCATGCAAGGTAGCTAGGTTGGGGAGTTCCGCGTACAGCTGAGCCGCCGTCGCGAAACCACCGATGCGCACCCAGGGAGCGGCCGGAACCGGACGAACCAGCGTCGCGGGTGAATGGTCCATCTTGGCGCCGCGATAGACGTCGAATGCCCGCTGCACCGCCTCGCTGGCCTCCCGCGTCCCGGTGTAGTGTTGCCACTCGGGACCGGCGCCGAATGTCTTCGCGTAGTCCCGCAACCGCGCCGGCGTGTCCTGCTCCGGGTCGATGGAGATCGACACTAGGTGCACCCGATCGCGATCGGAGCCGAGCTTCGACTGCAGTTCCGACAGGGTGTGGCTGGTCAACGGACAAACGGTCGTGCAGCTGGTGTAGATAAACGCCAAGACGACGGGGCGATCGTCGGCGAGTTCCGAACGAAGATTCACGACCGCGCCATCTTGGCGGACGAGTCGGATGTCCGGAATCGCATAGTTGGCGGTGGTACGGCTCGCGGCTGGAGCCGCCGCGGGCGCGGCCTCATGACGCTGCTCGTGACCACCCGCCGGTGCGTCGGCAGAGCGCGCGCTGGTCGAGGCGCCGACGATGACGATCGCCAAACCCATTGCGCCGATTAAGTGTCCGCGAAGCCGCATCCGTTGTACCGATCCATCCCGGGGTGGCGATTGGAGGTACCCGGTGGTCCCCCCATCTCTCTTGGGCGGCCATAGTCGCGGGAAACCCGGGCCGTTACGATCCGGTGGATACTCCCCTCACGTGGTAGGGAAACTACGTACGTTCACGTACGCGGGCGAACTTGGCGCTCGTTTGACGGGAGGTTATGTCACGGCAAGCGAACATTCCGGTGAGGCCTTACGCCGATGACATCTGCGCGTGCGCACCGAACCGCCGCCTGTTTAGCAATTACCGCAGAACTTTTAAATTTGTTCAGTTTCGACGGCGCTCATCCGCCCGTTGGACAAAAAAAACCCGCTCTGTCGGCGGGTTTGTTTGCTCGTGTTGGTGGAGCCGGGGGGAATCGAACCCCCGTCCATAAGTCCTACGCTACAAGATCTACGTACGTAGCCCAGTCTATTGTTCTCACCGCGCACTACCCAACGGGCAGGGAAAGCGCGCAGCCAGCCCGGTAATTTTTCGTTGAACACACCCCAGACACGTGTGCCCCACTATCTGATGAGCGCTACACCCAAACGTTCGCATCAGCACGAGCCGCTTGGGTTTCAACCGCGATTAGGCGGCTAGAGCGTAGTTGTCTTGATTGGCAACTATAAGTTTGCAAATAGTTTTACGAGGAACCTGCACCTCGGTACGCCCCTGCAGTTTCGCAACCCATGTCGAAACCGGTCGGCCCCAATGAAGCGCCAGTGTACGCCTTTACTCAGGCGCGTCCAAATCCCGTCCCTGGGACACGCAGCGCCGGCTAGGAAAGCCGATAGGTCCCCCTAATACCGGTCACCGTCATAGACGCGCAGCTTCTGAGAGGCCCCGTGCTGGCCAATCAGCAGGTCCACCAGGCGTTTACGGTAGTCGACCAGGCTGACCTCGTTGAGCGGCAGCTTGCGCAACCGGGCCACTTCGGCAATGGTGTACGGGGCCGTATGCGCCGGAACGCTGGCGCCGCCAATCTGGAACACCATGAAATTGAGCACGTCGGTCAGCTCCTGATCCGACATGATTGAAAAGGCCACATTCGGCAGCCGCACCAGATATTCGCGCCCTTCCGGAATGTTGAGGTAGAAACCAACCTGACCATGCAGGTCCGGAACCAATTTGGAATTGGATATTCCGTTCTCGCCGTGGCAACCGCCGCAGCCCAGGAGGTAATTGCTCTGGGGCTTGGTGAACGTGGGGACCGCGGGCGGTCGAATTTCCGCCATCGAACCCTGCATTTGCACCAAGGACGACACCAAGCCCACGGCAACCAGCAGCGCCCTCACTGGATGATCTTCGCGTCTTCCAGGGACTGCCGCTCGGCGCGCACGTCGGTCGCGCTCTTGACGGTGGAGGCGCTCCTGCCCGCTCGCACCTCCTCCGCCGTGAACACCGGCGGGGTGCCGCCCAGCGGGGCGCCGCCCGGCGAGATGTCCAGAGATTGCACGTAACTCAGCACGGCGGCGACATCGTCATTCGACAGTTGCGCAAACGGCGGCATGAGTCCCACGATCGGTTGGTCATCGACGGTAATCTTCCCCACCATCCCGTAGGTGAGCACGTCGATCAGATAGGCACGGCCCTTGGGCCGGCTGCTGATGGCGGCGATGCGGCCGGCCAGCCGCGGGAATTGTCCCGGCAATCCGGCGGCGCCCGACTGGTGACACATCAGGCAATTCTGGATGAACAGTCCGCTACCATCGGCGGCCCGCGCCGGCAGGGTACCCGCAGCAGCGGCGGCGAGGCAGACCAGGAACACAAGCACTCGCGGCACGGGCTAACTCGCCAAACCCACCAGTGCGGCGGTCGAACAATGGTAGGTCGCCGTCGCGTTCCCGAAGCACCAAATGATGTCGTTGTTGAGTTGCTGACGATAAGTCGGCAGTTCGCGATCGACGCTCTGGCAGTCGCAGTCCTTCCCGGCCTGGCAAACCGGCTTGCCGCAGCAATCGCGGTAGGCGATCACGTAAGAGCGGCCATCGTCCGGGTTCACGCAAGTCCCAATCCAGGAGATCGGCGAGGGCTCGGCTCCCGGGGGACAGGTGTGCACACCGCCGCCGCAACAACCGCAGAGCACGCCGTCGATTGCACAATAGCGCCAGTAATCGCACTTGTTCGGATCCTTGGCTTGCGCATGGCGCTCGAAATCGGTCTTGGTGGACGGTTGCGCCGGCGTGGCGCGCGCCACGGGCAGCAAAGGAATCACGGGCGCTGCGACCAGAGCCATGCCGAGCTTGGAGAGGAAACCGCGCCGCGACGAAAAGCCGGCGAGTCTGCGAGTGACGCGTTCACCCAGTTGATCAAATGTAAATTTCGACACGAGCCCCTCCGGCCTTAAGCCGCTTCCGATTGCGATTTAAGATAAGACTGGATGGTGGCGTAGCCCGTTTCCTTGGCCACGATCAGACTTTCAAAATGTTCCCGGCTATTGACCAAACCCTTGGCCGCGATCATTCCCGCATCGTCGAGCAAGACCGCGTAGGGCAACTTGTCGATGCGGTAAGTCATGCCCACCTCGGGGCCGTTGACGAAGCAGTGCTCGTCCAGTTCGAACTGACGGATCAGCGTTCGCTGCTCGGCAGGATCGGCATCGCCGACGAACAGGACGTCGAGTCGCTCGCTGCGCGCGAAGTTTTTGGCGATCGGGATCAGTTTTTTGCAGATGGGACAGGTCGACGACACGAACAGCATCAGCAGCGCCTTGCCTGCGGGGAGCTTCCCGCCCACGGTGATGGCGTTGCCGGCGAGGGCGTGCACCTCCAGGCGCGGCGACTGTTCACCGACCCCAGGGCCCGCCCCGTGGATCAGGGCTCCCGCCGGCGCCACCCGATCATGGAGCACGCCGATCTGCCGCGCCAACGCCAGAATGGTCACACCTTGCAAGATCACGACGATCCACAAGAGCATCTGCGACACCATTGCACTTGTCATGAGGTACCTCCCATCTGAACCCCGGGGCGCACCGCAGCGGTGATGGCCCACAATGCGTTGAGCGATTGCACAACCACGAACAGGGCGCCGCCGGCCAAAAGTCCATTGACCACCGCCCACGCCTCTGCTCGGCCGGACGGTGCGGCACCGGCGGCGACGAGCAGCAACGCCAGCAGCGCGTTGCGGCTCACCAGGATCCAACTCAACGGCTGCTTCAGCGTGCCCTGAAAGCAGCCGCAATCGATATGCCGGCGGCCGCGCAATAAATTGATGCCCATCGCAACAGCGAATACACCCAGCAGCAGGGCGGCGGCCGCCTCGGCCCACGGCGTAAACAGGCCCGTCGGCAAAGTTGCACCGATCGCTGCTTCGGCCGGCGGCAGGACATAGGTTACGGGTACCACCAGAACCTGCGGCAGCAATCGATAGTTGGCAACGACGCCCTGAAATATCGGCCAGTTTCGCATTTTGCCGATGGCCGCACTCACGAATACCAGTGCGATCAGGGTTCGGATCGCAATGACGGCGTCGGGATGGGCAAGGGCGGGCATAGGGTATTCCGCCGGGTCAGAAGTTCGACACCACGGCGGCTTCGCCGCCCTCGAAGTCGATTTTGCGCAGCACCTCGCCGGTATCGGCGTCGAGCACGGTGGCGCCTGCGTCGGGATTGAGCAGGTAAAGCTGCGGCTTGGCTTTCTGGCTGACGGCGAAGCTCCTGACCACTCCCGCAGGCTTTGCCTGCACGGCATACCGTGCGAGCAACGCATGCGTCTTGAGATTCAGCACCCAAATTTCCGTCGCCGCATCGTTGTGCGACCAATAACTTCCCGGGTGCATGAGCACGAAGATCCGGTCGCTCTGCTTGTGCCAGGCAATGGGCTGCCTGCCGCCCGGACGCCATGCCAATTCGTCCACGCCGGTGCCGGCAGTTTTTTGCCCCGCGGCTTCCGTGATCGACCACGGCTGCTCGATGACGGGGTCGGCGCCGAGTTTTGCAGAATAAATAAGCCCGGTATAAGAGAGGAAGACGGCCCGCCCGGTGGCGTTGTCGAACACGCTGTTGTCGAAAATCGGATCGTTGACGGCATCGAAGAACGGCTTGGTGTGAGTCACCTTGGGCAGGCCCCCGACGGGTAACGAGACGGTGGCCAATGACCCGTCGCCGCAGAGGGAGGAGACGCCGTCCTCACCCCACGCGAACACCAAGGCGCACCCCGGCACTTCGACGGAGCCGCCTACGGCCTCTTTGGCGAGATCCACCCACACGATGGATGAGGCGGGGTGCATGTTGTAGATGTAGGCGCGCTTGCCGGAGGCACTGAGACTGAAATCATTGAACTTCATATTGACCAGGGCCCGCCCCGGCAATTCGATTTCCTTGAGGAGATTTAAGGTCTTGGTGTCATAGATCGACAACAGATCGCTGCGGACGCCGCGGTTGCCGTGCGCCCACATCGTCTCCCCGACGTAGATCCGGCTGTTATCGGCGGACAACGCCAAGGTGCTCTCCTGGCCGAGCGGAACCTGGCCCTCCAATTTCCCGCTGTCGCCGTCGAAGATCACCGCACTGCCCCGGTAACCCATGGTAAAGAAGCGGTGCGGCACCCCGATCGACAAGGTCGCGACGTCGCTGGTTTCCGCCTGCAACACCGGCGGCTGCGCCGCGTGCAGTGCGCCGGCCGCGCAGCACCACGTGCAAAGAGCGGCTGCCAAGCACAACGGGTTCGGCTTTCTCTGGGTGCCCATATCCCTTCCGTACATTATTTATGCAATTCGCCGACGATCGTACAATAACTTGGCGTTCCGCGGAGCACGTATTTGATTCGCCGGGTGCGCACGCGTATTTGATGCAGCGGCGGATTAGCTCTAATCTCCACGTCTATTCTCCAGGCAACAGACGTGACACGGAAAGGGTTACCCGCATGACGCGCATCGAAGTTCCCAACCCTTCGTCCCGGCGCAGTTCTTCGCGCCGCGGGGCCCGAGTCCTTTTGATACTCATCGTGGCCGCGGTCGCCGGAATCAGCCTGTGGACCTGGCTCACGTTGTGGTGGGCGTATTCCGACGGCGAACGGGCCGGAGTACTGCAGAAATTCTCGCGCAAGGGGTGGGTATGCAAGACCCAAGAAGGTGAAATCGCTCAATACCTGGTCGCCGGAATCTCACCGCAGATGTGGCTGTTCAGCGTGCGCGACAAGACGGTCGCCGCGGAACTCGATAAAGCCGTCGGTCATCGGGTGCAGTTGCACTACACCGAACACCCCGGCATGCTCTCCTCCTGCTTTGCGGATACGCGTTATTTCGTCGATCGTGTGATCGTGACCGATACGGACTCGGCAAGTCAGGTTCCGCAGCCCCCTAGCGGTCCGCAGTCGCTCCCGGACGTCCGCCCCGGAACGACCCTCCCCCAGCCCCCGCCCCCGGCCTCTGCGCCGTAGGAGCAGCGCTGGCATCCGCAGCGCTGGCATCCGCACCGCAGCGGTCTGCGCCCTAGGCGAATTTTTCCATCGAGCTTGCTACCTGTTGGGTGATGCTCACCGCGGTACGCAGCGCAAGCAGCCCATCCTCGCCCGTCACGGCGGGCGTTTGTCCCGTCGCGGCGGCCTCAAGAAACGCTTCGATCTCCGCCTTCAAGGCGTCGCCCTGTTCGTAGTTGGTTTCTTCGATGACCACTTGCGGCATCCCGTCCGCGCCCATCCCCGCGCCCTTGCGAATTACGGTCAGCACCTTTTGTTGTAGATCCATCGAGACATAGGCGTCGTCCTGAAAGAGCCGCAGCCGCCGCTCGGTCTTGCGGCTGACGCGGCTCGCGGTGGCATTGGCCACGCAGCCGTTCGCGAAGCGCAGGCGGGCATTCGCATGGTCGATCTCCTTGGAAAACACGTGGCTGCCGATCGCATCGACCGAGACCACCGGGGAGCGCACGATGGAGAGGATCAGGTCGATGTCGTGAATCATCAAATCGAGCACGACGTCGACATCCGTCCCGCGATGTTTGAACGGCGCGAGCCGGGCCGACTCGATGAAACGGGGCGTGGTGAGGATGGGCTGCACCGCCTGAACGGCCGCGTTGAACCGCTCCAAATGGCCCACCTGCAAAATTCTATTGGCGCGCCGTGCGGCTTCGATGAGAGCCTCGCCCTCCTCCACGGTCGTGGTCATGGGCTTCTCGACCAGCACATGCGCCCCCGCCTCGAGAAACTCCTTGGCCACGGCGAAGTGCTGCGGCGTCGGCGTGACGATGCTGACCGCGTCGACGCGACCCAGCAGTTCCCGGTGGTCGGCGTAAGCCGCCACGCCTAACTCCTTGGCGACTGCTTCCCGGACCGGGGAAGACGGATCGGCAATGCCCACCAATTCGGAATTCGCCAGGACGGCGTACTTTTGAGCGTGAAAGCGGCCCAGATACCCGACGCCGACGACGGCGGTGCGCATCAGTCGCGCGACTCGCGCCGCCACTTGCTGCGGGCCCGGTAGTCCTGCCGCAACTGCAGAGTGGCGCCGCCGACGATGGCGAGCGCCGCGCCCGCAAAGCACGATAGGCTGCGCCAGACGGTCCACAAACCGGCCGATAGCGACCACACCACCATGCCGATGGCCAGCACCACGCCCACCGAGACGAAGACCCAGGGCTTCGCGTCGTACACGGTTTGAGGAGTCCAGGTTCGCATTGTGCCGATTCTACAGCTAAGAGGGCTCCTAAGGCGTGAGGCGCGACATATCGTTTACACTTGCTGCCCATGCGCCTCGACACGATATTCAAAAGGCTGAATTCGGGCAGCCGATGGACACGAGAACTGGTTCACGCCGGACTCGCGCTGGCGGCCGGCTTCGGACTCATGCCCTTGGCTATTTTCTATGCCGGGTCACAGGCCTTGGGGCGGTACGAGGGCGCCGGCGCCGGCCGCCTCTATCAGGGGATCTACCAGGGTCTTCAGGCCGGCTCGCTGGCCTCCTGGGTCGTGGTACTCGGCCCGTTCGGCTTCTACCTGATCTTCAAGGGCCTGCGGCAATGGTGGCGGGCGAGCGCGCGCCTGGCCTGAAACCAACCCTCAAGTTCCGACCGCTGCGGACGCTAACCTCCGTATAGAGA
Organism: uncultured Gammaproteobacteria bacterium; assembly: GCA_963799885.1. Classification (GTDB taxonomy): domain Bacteria; phylum Pseudomonadota; class Gammaproteobacteria; order Steroidobacterales; family Steroidobacteraceae; genus Bog-1198. The sequence goes on from CAWCYX010000021.1 coordinate 26,518, forward strand.
GGACTGGATCCAGTTGGTTGATTGGAGCATGACGCGTGAATCCTGACGTCGAAGCACACCTTCGCTCGCTCGTTAATTTCCCATCGCCCCCCGGGGTCGCGACGCACATCATCGAGCTTGCGCGCGATCCGGACATCGAGATGAGCAAGGTCGCCAAAGCCTTGAGCATGGATTCGGCCTTGTCGACGAAGATTCTACGCATCGCCAACTCGCCGCTCTACGCCCAGCGCCGCAAGAGCGAAAATCTACGCCAGGCGTTGGTGGTGCTGGGGCTGAACGCCACGCTGACGTTGGCGCTCTCCTTCTCACTGGTGAAGTCGCTGCGCTCCGGGAAAGCGAATGGGCTCGACCATCCGCTCTACTGGCGCCGCGCACTGCTTGCCGCAACCTCCGCCCGCGCGCTCGCCGACGCGATGCATCATCCCATGGCCGAAGAAATCTTTCTCGCGGCACTCCTCCAGGATGTGGGAATGCTGGCCTTGGACCAGGTCATGCCCGACCTCTACCGCGGCGCGACCTCGCAACGCGATCATGCGGCGCTCGCCGAACTCGAAAGAAAGCGCCTGCAGACGGATCACGCGGAAATCGGCGGCTGGCTCATGCGGACCTGGAGCCTTCCGGAACGGCTGTATCTCGCGATCAGCCATAGCCACCGCGTGGAGCTGGCGTTCACGGCCGAGCCCAACCAAATTTTCGAACGCTGCGTCGCCCTCTCGGGTCCGGTGGCGGATCTGTTCCTTCTCGATCCGCAGCAGCGGCGTTTCGCCGAAACGGCGCAGAGCGGCGAGCGCAGTCTCGGCCTCGACAAGATGGCATTCGGTCAAGTGCTGGGCACCATCGGCGCCATGATTCCGGAGACCGAAGCCATATTCGACTGTGAGCCGCTCGCCAAGCAGCACCCCGAGTTGATCCTCGAGCAGGCGCGCGAGGTCCTCATGCTGCGCAGCCTGCACGCATTGCGCGAAATCAACACGCTGCGCGCCGTCGCGGAGACCTCGAACTCGCGCGCGCTCGAACTGGAAGAGGAAACGCGCCGCGACGCCTTGACCGGAGTCTACAATCGTGCCCATCTCGATCATGTACTGGCGCGCGAATTCGAGAATGCGTCGCGGCACAAGTGGCCCCTGAGCATTGCGTTTGCGGACCTCGACAGCTTCAAGAGCATCAATGATCGATTCGGCCATCAGGCAGGCGACCGCATCCTGCAGGCGACGGCGCGTATATTGCGCGCCAACACCCGCGAATCGGATTTGCTGGCACGCTACGGCGGCGAGGAATTCGTCGTGGTGTTGCCCGCCACCGACGCCGCCACCGCGCAGGTCGTCTGCGAGCGGATCGTGGCCGCATTTCGCAACACGGAACATATGATCGGCGCCGACCATGCAACCGTGACCATCTCGATCGGGTGTGCAACCCACGGCGAACACACATCGTTCGCCAACATCGCCGATTTCATCAACGCGGCCGACCAGGCGCTGTACACAGCGAAATTGCGCGGGCGCAATCGCACCGTTCCCTACGATCGGCAAATTCCCGGCGCGCTGGCGGCCCGGCAGCGGTGATTGCGGGGAGTCCGACATTCGAGTCATTGAGTATTTCGCGTGAGCCGCGGGCGCGGTACGCGCAATAAGTCGCACGCGCTGTCGGTTAAGTCGCATGCGCTGCGGGTTAAGTCACATACGACTTGATTGGCATCACAAATCCGACACCGCGTCGGTCGCCGGCTGTCGCGATTTGGGAACATTAGCGCAGCGGCAATTCATACCGAAATCACCGCCGCAGGTAACTTGCAAACGAAGAGGGAAGCCGATGAGCAGCGACATGAAGACTTCGAACGATCGGCGGCCGCCGCCCGTCCTCGAGACCCGTGAACAGGCCCGGATCAAGCGCGAGCGTGCGTTGTCCTTGGATTTGCAACCGCGCAGGATCGAGACCGAGTTGCCCGGCTCCGACCCTTACAATACTTCCGGCAGTTTCGACCGCACGAAGAATTGGGCTCGAGTCGGCAAACGCTGAAATAGCGCGGCCTTCCGCCACGCTGACGCCTGCGCGCGGGCCTCACTGGCCCGGCGCGTCGGTCCCGGTCCCTTGGTGGCGGCTCATGCGAAATTCGCTGTTCGGATACCAGCGGGGAAACCGTCGGCTGCGCGCGAGGCGATTGCCGACCTCGTAGTACAGCTGCAGCTCTTCGAGCGCACCGCGCACGTCCCAATCGGCCGAATACTTGTCGGTGGGCTGACGATAGCGATGCGCGAAGTAGTCCTCGAGCTGCGCCCGTCCCCATGCCGGACCGCGCGCCGAGTCGTCGAGGCCCGCTTTTGCGTACAGCGCCGGCACTCCGGCGCGGGCAAAACTGAGCTGGTCCGACCGGTAGTACAGTCCGAGTTCCGGCGTGGGATCCGGATGCACCTCACGGCCTTGCAGCAGCGCGGCATCGCGCAGGTTCTCTTCCAACTCGGAATTCCCATACCCGACGATCATCACGTCGCGAGTCGGGCCACCGATGTGCATCTCGTCGAGATTCAGCGCAGCCACGGTTTGGCGCATCGGGTACACCGGATGATCGACGTAATAACTCGACCCCAGCAATCCGGCCTCCCCCCCGGTGAATGCGATGAACACCACGGACCGGTCCGGCGGCGGTTGCGTGCGGTGGAAAGATTGCGCCAACATCAGGAGTCCTGCGACCCCGGAGGCGTTATCGACGGCCCCATTGAAAATCGCGCCCCCCGCCTCCGCGGGTTGCCGCCCCAGATGATCCCAGTGCGCGGTGTAGATGACATATTCATGCTTGCGTCTGGCGCCCGGTAGTACGGCGATCACGTTGGACGAGGCGAACTGCCGCAGCGTGGTGTGAACCGAAGCGTCCGCCGCAAGCCCCAAGTCGATGGCTGCGAAGCCCGGGCGGGCGGCTGCCGCGGTCGAGGCCTCGTAATCGACTCCGGCCTGAGCGAACAGCGCGCGGGCAGCCGCACCGGATAGCCAGCCCTCGATGGCGGGGCGCCCGGGGCTGTCGGCGGCGGCACCCGTCGCGAGGTTGAGGCCGGTGAGGCCGTTCACCACGGCGCTCCAGGTGCATCCCGCAGCACCGGGGTCGTGGACCAACAACACGCCCGCGGCGCCCTGCCGGGCGGCCTCCTCCACCTTATAGGTCCAGCGGCCGTAGTAGGTCTCGGCGTTGCCCCTGAACACCTTGGGATCGCGGCTGCCATAACCCGGATCGCCCACCATCACGACCACCGTCCTGCCGTGAACGTCCAGGCCCGCATAGTCGTTCCACTGGTATTCCGGGGCGACGATGCCGTAGCCGATGAACACCAGTCCGCTCCGTTGCAGCACAGCCTCGGGCGCTTCCCGCCGGGTCCAGATCACCATGTCCCGGGCAAATTCCAGGGATTTCGTGGTCCCGTGGCCCGATACCACCAAGGCGGTGTCCCGGCCGCCACGGATTTCGACGAGCGGCACCGATTGCAGGTAACTGTCGGCGTTGCCGGGCTTCAAACCGAGTTTGCGAAACTCACCCACCAGGTAGGTGACCGTTTTGTCTTCACCCGGGGTGCCCGGCGCACGGCCCTCGAAGTCATCCGATGCCAATACCCGAACGGCGTCGCGGTACCCGGTTTCGTCGATATCGGCCGAAGGGGGCGGCGTTCTCGGACCGCCGGCGCAGGCCTCAAGCAACATCAGGGCGCCCCCTAACCAGGCCGCCCGGACCTGCCCTGCTCGTTTGCCGTTAGCCACTTATAGCCCTTTTCAGCCTCGACGCGGCCAGAACAGCAACACCACGGCGGCCAGGCAAATCACGGTGGCGGCATGGGCCCAGCCGCGCCACGACCGCCCTTTGGCTTGCCCCAGGAAACTACCGGCGCTGGCGGCGGTCAATACTCCAAATGCGCTCAAGCTCAGGAGGAGCTGCGGAAATTCGTGGGACAGGTCCGGGTGCCGTCCGGCCAGCAGCGCGAAGACCACCAGCACGGCAAACAGCCCGAACGTGATCGACGCAGCCGACCCCATCACAATACCGATCAAAACGGTGAACGGACGCATCGGAAGCTCGTATACACTTGGACGAACGGCATCGGTGGGAAGTTTACAGGAGAATTGGTACGGTGATGACTAATAGGCCATGGGCCAAACGCTGGGTAACCGGCCTCGCTGTCTGTTTGGGCGCCGTCGGGCTAGCGGCATTGTTGGGTGCAGCAATGACTCCCCCTGCCGCGGTGCCGGCCGCGGCGGCGCTCGCTCCCACGGAACAAGAGAACTATGTCGCCCGGCGGGTGAGCGACATCATCGCGCGCGAACACTATCGCCGCATGCCGCTGGATGACCGGTTGTCGAGCCTGATCCTGGACCGCTATCTGGATGCGATCGACGGCGGGCGCAGTTATTTCTACGCGAGCGATATCGCCGAATTCGAGAAGTACCGGTACGAACTCGACGACGCCATCAAGGCGGGGGACGTCGAACCGGCGTTCGTCATTTTCCGCCGCTACCAGCAGCGCAGCCGCGAGCGGATGAACTACGCAATCGAGCTGTTATCCAAGAAGCCTGATTTCGACATCGACGAGACCTTCAACTTCGACCGGGAGAAGGAGCCGTGGCCGGCGAATGCCGCCGAGATGAATGAGCTGTGGCGCAAGCGCGTGAAGAACGACGCATTGTCCTTGGTGACCGCCGGCAAGCAATGGCCGGAGGTGGTGGACGTCCTTCGCAAACGCTACGAGCACGTCGCGAAACGCATGGATCAGAGCAAGCCGGACGATGTGTTCGAAGCATTCATGAACGCGTTCGTCCTGTCGCTGGATCCGCACTCGAACTATTTCTCGGCGCGCAATTCCGAGGAATACAACATTCAGATGAGCCTCTCCTACGAGGGCATCGGCGCCTCGCTGCAATTGACCGACGACTACGTCACCGTCATCGACGTCATTGCCGGCGGTCCGGCTGCGGTGAGCGGAAAGCTAGCCGCCAACGATCGCATCACGGCGGTCGGCGAAGGCAAGACGGGCGAGCTCGTGGACGTGATCGGCTGGCGTCTCGACGACGTCGTGCAGAAGATACGCGGGCCGGGCGGCACGCTCGTGCGCCTGCAGCTGCTGCCGGCCGGCGCGGCGCCGGGCTCCGCGCAAAAGATCATCGAATTCACCCGCAATCGGGTATCGCTCGAGGCGCAGGCCGCGCATAAAGCCATGCGCACCGTCGTGCGCAACGGCCGCGAAGTCAAGGTCGGCATCATCACGGTGCCGAGTTTCTATCAGGATTACGACGCCAGCAGGGCCGGTGCGAAGGACTACCGCAGCACCACGCGCGACGTGCAGCGGCTGATCGGCGAGCTGCGCAAGGACGGCGCCGAAGTGCTCATCATGGATCTGCGCGCCAACGGCGGCGGGTATCTTCCCGAGGCCGAGTCGTTGACGGGCCTGTTCATCGATCGCGGCCCGGTGGTTCAATTGCGCGACACCACCGGCCGAATCGAAGTGGACGACGATCCGGATCCTGCGGTCTTCTACAGCGGTCCGATGATCGTTTTGGTGGATCGATTCAGCGCGTCGGCGTCGGAAATTTTTGCCGGTGCGATCCAGGACTACGGCCGCGCGCTCATCGTCGGTCAGCAGACCTACGGCAAAGGCACAGTGCAGAATGCGCACCCGCTCAACTACACGATCTTCGGGCGCAAGCCCGAACTGGGCCAGCTCAACGTGACCATCGGGAAATACTATCGGATCACCGGCGAAAGCACGCAGGACCGCGGCGTGACGCCGGACATCGCGTTGCCCTCGCTCATCGACGCCAATGAAGTCGGCGAGAGCACGCGCGATCGCGCCCTGCCGTGGGACCACATCGAACCCGCTTCGTTCAAGACCGAAGGCGACTTGAAGCCGGTCGCGGCAACGCTGCAGAAGCTGCACGATGAACGCACCGCGAACAGTGCCGATTTCCGCTACCTGCAGGCCGACATCGCCGCGCTGGAGACGATGCGCAGCCAAAAGACCTTGTCCTTGAACCTGAAGACCCGCGAGGCCGACCGCAAGCGGCAGGAGACCGAGCGGCTGGAGCGTGAAAACGCGTGGCGGACTGCGCACGACATGAAACCCGTCAAAGCGCTGGACGAAATCAAGGACGACGCCGCGGCCGGGATACTTCTCGACGAGGCCTCGCAGATCGCCGCCGACCTCGCCACCCTGCCCGGGCGTGCGCCCAAGCCGGTGCAGGCCCGCCGCACGGACAATCACTAGTATCGAGCCGGCATCGGCAGGGCGCCGCTACCGCATGAGCAGGGTGTACAGGTCCCAGTAGTCCTCCGCGAGGACGTTCCAACCGGCGGAGGGCTGCGCGCGCGCCCCTCTTCCGGCCTCGCCGTCCGGGGGTGCGGATCCTGCCGCGAGCGAATCCGCCGTCGGCACGGTGTCGGCGGCGTTACGATACTCACAGGTGGCGCGCAGGCGCTCCATTTTCGCCTTCACGGTGACGGTGATCTGCTTCTGATTTGCGACGGCGGACTGAGCTTTCTGCACGCGCTGCATGTAGTCCTCGCACTCCGGACGGCCGCCGAAGCTCATCTCGTGCACGCGGCGCGCGACGGCTTCCTTGGCGCGCGCCGCGAGACCGAAGGCGTCGACGCTTTCGCACAAGAGTTCTGCATAGCCGATGATGGCGAGGTTGATGTTGCGGCGCGCAGTGAGCGAGATGCCGGGAAAATCATCCATGGCTTCGCCGCCGATCGTGCTGCGCTCGGCATGCAGATCTCCCACCTCGGCATCCGCGAGTACCACGGCTTGCCGCATGCCCTCGAGCGATTTGTTGCGGCGGCGGCGCTCGAAATAGTGCCAGATCGCGGTGAGGCGGTTCAATTCGCTTTGCGCGGCGGCCAGATGCTGCCGCTGCAGATCCGCCTTGCCCATCGCGATCTCCAACCTGCGGTCGACGTCGGCGAGGCGAGAGCCTCGTGCCGCGTCGCAATCGGCTTTGTGCCGCGCGGTTTCTCGCGCCTCCTGTGTGCGCGTCAACTCCGTGGCGAACGCGGAGAGCTGTTGATGGCATAGCTTCCAAAGGCCGCGCAATTGGTAGAATACCAGGGCACTGAAACCGGTGTTCGGATCGGCGAGCAGATCGCCGAGCGCGTCCAGTTGTTCCTGAACGCGGATAGTTGCGCCTTCCTGCTGTTTCAGCCGGTCGCGCAACAAGTGAAACTCATCTTTGAGATCCGCGTATGCCTTCTTCAGGCCGGCGCGGTTTTGGAACAGCTGCATGAGCCGCTCTTCGTCGGCGCTCACACTGCTCCCGTCCAGACCTCCTTTGAGAAAACTTAAGCGATCGATCAAAATTCCCGCCTCAGCCTCGTAAACGCGGGAGATCACACGGCGACCCGTCCGCTAGAAGTGATGTCCCTGCTCGGCACAATATTCCAGCCATTTATTTAACATCATGTTGCGGCTCCAGCGCTGATCCAGTTCACGCTTGAGCCCGGACTGCAGCCGCGAGAGCTGCGGATGACGCTGAAATCCGCGAAAGCTGCGAACCTCGGCGAGCCGCGCATCATGGTATACGCACACCTCCAAATCGGGATCCCGGATATAGGCCGCCCCATCGCCGGGGGCGCCATCGCCGGCCGTCTGATCGCCGAATTCATAGGTGAGGCGGAATACGCTGGTATAGCGGGATAATTCCATCGGTGTGAGATACAGATCACAGTCCGAGGCCGTTTTCGACACCACCCGATCGGTAATCGCCCGCAGATCTCGCACGAGCCAGCGCAAGCGCACGAAATTGCTTTCGTACAACGTCATCAGACTCACGAAGCTGCCGGGCTGAGCCCGCCAGGATGTTTCGCACCATTGGTCCGCGATCATGATTCGACTATACCATGCACGCGCAACTTGTCAGGGTCTAAGCCGGCGCTCGATGCCGGTTCGGTCGAGAATTCGGCTGGAAATTTCTTCGATTGAGCACTCCGTCGCATCGATGACCGGAATGCCGTTTCTCTCGAACAGCGACTCCGCGGCCCGGACCTCGAAAGCGACCTGACGCGAGGATGAGTAGCGGCTGTCGGGCCGCCGCTCGTTGCGGATCTGCTGCAGGCGATCGGGCTTGATGGTCAGGCCGAACAGCTTTCGCGCATACATTTCGAGCGCAGAGGGCAATTTCCTCGACTCGAGATCATCCTCCGTCAAAGGATAATTCGCCGCGAATATGCCGTATTGCATCGCGAGGTACAGGCAGGTCGGCGTCTTTCCCGATCTCGACACGCCGATCAGTATGACATCGGCGCGTTCGTAGTCGCGCACCACCGATCCATCGTCATTCGCCAACGCGAAGTTCGTGGCGTCGATGCGCATCGCGTAGGCGTGCGTGTCCGCCATGCGATGTGTCCTACTCGTTAAATGGTGGGATTGCGTCTTGAGTTCGTTTTCAAGCGGTGCTAGGAATGGGTCGAAAAAGTCCAGGAAAAAGCCGGTGCTGCCACGTACTACATTGCGCACGTCTTCCTGCACCAAGGTGCTGAAGACGATCGGTCGAACGCCCTCCTGCTTCGCCACCAGATCGATCTTGCGAACGGCCTCGATCGCCTTGTCAACAGTTGAGATAAATGGCACAGTCACCTGCCGAAACTCGAAGCCGTCAAACTGCGTCATGAGGCTATGGCCCATCGTCTCGGCCGTGATGCCGGTTTGGTCCGACACAAAAAATACGGTTCGTTTTATCAAGGGTAGCCCCATTTGCCGTCGCCTCTCGCCCGAAGTGTTTCACTTAACCCATCGTCGGACAAGCCATCAGTCATGAAACCCTACATCATTCCGTTTGAAGAACTGAAGAACAAAGACGTCGACCTCGTCGGCGGCAAGAACGCGTCGCTCGGCGAGATGATATCGGGTCTTGCGAGTCTCGGCGTCTCGGTTCCCGGCGGTTTCGCCACCACCGCGCATGCCTATCGAGATTTCCTGGCGCAAGACGGGCTCGACGAGCGCATTCGGGCGGCGCTGGCGTCGCTCGACGTCGACGACGTCGAAAGGCTTGCGGTCGTAGGCAAGGAGATCCGCGGCTGGATGCTGGCCACTCCCTTTCCCGCGCGCCTCAACGACGAGGTGCTTGCTGCGTGGCGCAAGATGGGCCAAGGCAGCGAGTTCGCGGTGGCGGTGCGCTCGTCGGCCACCGCCGAAGATCTTCCCGAGGCATCCTTCGCCGGCCAGCAGGAAACGTTTCTCAATGTGCGCGGTGCGGATCATCTCTTGTCCAGCATGCATGAAGTGTACGCATCGCTGTTCAACGACCGGGCCATCTCCTACCGCGTGCACAGCAACTTCGATCACAACGCGGTGGCGCTGTCGGTCGGCGTCCAGCACATGGTGCGCAGCGATCTGGGTGCGGCGGGCGTGATGTTCACGCTCGACACAGACTCCGGATTTCGCGATGTCGTCTTCATCACGGCGGCCTACGGTCTCGGGGAGACCGTGGTTCAGGGAGCCGTCAACCCCGATGAGTTCTACGTCTACAAGCCGGCATTGCGCGCCGGCAAGCGCGCCGTGTTGCGCAAGAATCTGGGCGGCAAGGCGATCAAGATGATTTACGCCGAGAAGGGGGCGTCCGAGCGCGTGCGCACGGTCGAAGTCGCGCCCGAAGATCGCAACCGTTTTTGCCTCGACGAGACCGACATCATCAGTTTGGCGAAGCAGGCTTTGATCATCGAGCAGCACTACGGCACGCCGATGGACATCGAGTGGGGCAAGGATGGCGATACCGGTAAAATCTACATTCTACAGGCCCGACCGGAAACCGTTCAGAGCCGCGCCGGCCGCACCATCCAACGCTTCACGCTCAAGGGCCGGTCGAAGCTGCTCGTCAGCGGCCGCAGCATCGGGCAGCGCATCGGCGCAGGCGCCGCGCGCATCATCAAGGACGCCAAGGAGATGTCCCGCGTCCGCGCCGGCGACGTGTTGGTCGCGGATATGACCGATCCCGACTGGGAGCCCGTGATGAAGCGCGCCTCCGCCATCGTCACCAACCGCGGCGGTCGAACATGCCATGCCGCCATCATCGCGCGCGAGCTCGGCATACCGGCGGTGGTCGGATGCGGGACCGCCACTACTGCCATCAAGGAAAATCAAGCCGTCACCGTCTCCTGCGCCGAGGGCGATACGGGTCACGTCTACGAGGGCATGCTCGAGTTCGACGAACGCAACATCGAGCTGGACTCCCTGCCGCCGATTCCGGTCAAGATCACCATGAACGTCGGCAACCCCGACAGGGCGTTCGACTTCGCCGGGCTTCCCCACCGGGGTGTCGGACTCGCCCGTCTCGAGTTCATCATCAATCGAATGATCGGCGTGCACCCGCGCGCGCTCCTCGAATTCGACAAGCAGAGCGCGGAGCTCAAGGACACCATTACCAAGCAGATCGCGGGCTATGCGGATCCGGTCACCTTCTATGTCGACAAACTGTCGGAGGGTATCGCCCAGATCGCGGCGGCATTCGCGCCCGAGCCCGTCATCGTGCGCCTCTCCGACTTCAAGTCGAACGAGTATGCCAACCTGATCGGCGGCAAGAACTACGAACCCCACGAGGAAAATCCGATGCTCGGATTTCGCGGTGCTTCGCGCTACATCGACAAGGTCTTCAGGCCTTGCTTCGAACTCGAATGCCGGGCGTTGAAGCGGGTGCGCGATGAGATGGGCTTGACGAACGTTCAGATCATGGTGCCATTCGTCCGCACGCTGCTCGAAGCGAAGACCGTCACCGACCTGCTGGCCGAAAATGGCCTCAAGCGCGGCGACAACGGCTTGAAGCACATCATGATGTGCGAATTGCCGACGAACGCCCTGCTCGCCGACCGCTACCTCGAATACTTCGACGGCTTTTCCATCGGTTCGAACGACATGACCCAATTGGCGCTGGGACTCGATCGTGATTCGGCCGTGATCGCGAAACTCTTCGACGAACGCGACGATGCGGTCAAAGCCTTGATGTCGCTCGCCATTGCGGCCTGCAAGCGCCAAGGCAAATATGTCGGAATCTGCGGCCAAGGACCTTCCGACCATCCGGAACTGGCACTGTGGCTGGTGGAACAAGGTATCGACAGTCTTTCGCTGAACCCCGACACCGTGGTCGAGACCTGGATGTTCCTTGCCGGCGATACGCCGGCATGACATTGCGTTAAATGCGCAGCAGGCGTTCCCGATAGAACTGAAGCTCGCGGATCGACTCGCGCACGTCGTCCAACGCGAGGTGAGTGGACGATTTCTGGAAAGACTGTGCGACTTGCGGCGCCCAGCGCTGCGCCAGCTCCTTGAGCGTGCTCACGTCGAGATTCCGGTAATGGAAAAAGCCCTCGAGCCGCGGCATGAGGCGCGCCATGAAGCGTCGATCCTGACAGATGCTGTTGCCGCACATGGGCGATCGTCCGGGCTCGGTCCACGCTTCGAGAAATTTCAACGTCGCGCTCTCCGCCGCGGCGGCATCGACATCGCTCGCGAGGACCCGGGCGGCCAGACCCGAATTGCCGTGCTGCCTCCGGTTCCAATCATCCATCGCGTTGAGCGTCGCCTCGCTTTGACGAATGGCCAATACCGGCCCTTCCGCGAGCACGTTGAGGTGTTTGTCGGTTACGATCGTGGCGATCTCGATGATGAGATCGGAATCCGGCTTCAGGCCGGTCATTTCGAGGTCGATCCAAATGAGATTTTCTGGAGATTTCATTGTTTCAGGGTTCTTACGAGGGGCGTTCCTACGAGCGAGCAGCGAGCCTACGGGGGCTGAGAGCGGCATGGTAGCAGAGCCAACCCATTGATAGACACGACCGGCAAAGGCGTCGTGCTTGCGAGCTACGGTCGTGGAGTGCTGGTTCAGCCCGACTGGACAGCGCCCTGCGCCGCACCACCGGGCGGCGTACCGCCATTGCGCTGCTCGCTCAAGGGGCGCAATCAACGCATCGTCTGCGGCGACCGCATCACATGGGTATACGAACCCGCAAACGACGGTGCGTCGGTGCAATCGATCGAACCGCGCCGGAATCTCATTGAACGAATCGATTTGCGCGGCCGCGCCGAGCCGGTCGCGGCGAACATCGATCGGTTGGCCATCGTCGTGGCTCCCGAGCCCGCCCCGGATTGGTTCCTCGTCGACCGCTACTGGGCAGGCGCTCGGTTGAAAGATATTGCATCGCTCTTGATCGTGAACAAGGTCGATTTAGGGCTGACGGCCGTCGCGGCAGAACTCGAGGTTTACCGTGGGCTGGGACTGCCCTGCAGGGAAGTGGCCTCCCTGTCGGGCACGGGAATCGGTGGACTGCAAGAGGCCTTAACGGGCAAGGTAACCCTGTTGGTAGGTCAGTCCGGGGTCGGCAAGTCGTCCATCGTGAATGCGCTTGCTCCCGAAGCGGCCGCGCAAACATCCGAACTGACGCGAGACGCCGAAGGCCGCCACACCACCACCACCGCACGCCGCTACCGCCTGGGACCGGAAACCGCCATCGTCGATGCGCCCGGGGTCCGCGACTTTGCGCCGCCGGCCAGCATCGTCCGCGCGGCGGAGCGCGGTTTCGTCGAAGTCCACGCGCAGAGCGCCCGATGCCGCTTCAACGATTGCCGCCACCTGGAAGAACCAGGATGCGCGGTGCGTGCGGCAGTGGCCGGCGGACACATTGCGGCGCGCCGCTATGAGAGCTACCGTCGGCTGTTCCGGCTGTACGAAAAGCTGAACCCGTAGGCTTGGCTCAGACCGCAGTGAAGTGCGCTACGAAACCGCGGTGCGGCCCGCCAAGGCGTGCGCCAATGTGCCGCCATCGACGTATTCGAGTTCGCCGCCGACGGGTACTCCGTGCGCAATGCGGGACACCTTGAGGCCGCGCCGCAGCGCAAGCTCGCCGAGGTAGTGCGCCGTAGCCTCGCCCTCGACCGTGGGATTGGTGGCAAGAATCACTTCGCGAACTTCGCCGAGTTCCAGTAGCTGCTCGAATTCTTCGAGCCCCAATTCTGCGGGTCCGATTCCGTCGAGCGGCGACAGATGTCCCATGAGAACGAAATAGCGGCCGCGAAACCCTCCCGATTGTTCGATGGCGACGACGTCGGCGGGCGATTCGACGACGCAGAGCTGCGCGACGTCGCGTTGATTCGACGCGCAAGTGACGCACAATTCGCTTTCGGTCAGCATGCGGCAGCGCTTGCAGTGTCCGACGGTGCTGAGGGCCTCCGCCAAAGCTTGGGCGAGAATCCGGCCGCCGTCGCGATCGCGCTCCAACAAATAAAAGGCCATGCGCTGCGCCGACTTCGGACCGACGCCCGGCAGACATCGCAGGGAATCGATCAAGCGAGCCAATGTCGGCGTGTATTTCATCGAAGACCCGGACCGATTCAGAACGGCAGTTTCATGCCCGGCGGAAGATTGAGGCCCGACATGAGACCCGCATACTTTTCCTGGCTGCGCGCCGCCAACTTGTGTACGGCGTCGTTGATGGCCGCCGCGATCAGGTCCTCCAGCATGTCCTTGTCTTCGCCGAGGAGCTTAGGGGTTATGGTGATGCTCTTGGCCTCATGGCGCCCGTTGAGCACTATCTTGACCATGCCGGCACCGGACTCGCCCGTGACCTCGAGGTCGGCGAGTTCGGCCTGCGCTTTCTGCATGGTTTCCTGCATCTGCTGCGCTTGGCGCATCAAGTTTCCCAATCCACCCTTCAACATACGCGATGCCTCCTCTTGCTAGTTCGCCGGTTTCACCCTAGTTCGCCGGTTTCACCGACGCAGGATCGATTTCCGCGCCGAACCGTTGACGCAGATTCTTCACGGCGGAATCTTCCTCGAACGCGGCCGCAGCACGCGAGGTCCTGTCCTGTTCGGCCACCGCGCGTTGGCGGGCCGGAGTGACCAGCGCGGTGTCCGCGGACTCGAAAGCGATGCGAATATCCCGGCCCAGGTAGGCCGACAAGGACTGCGCAAGCTTGTCATCCATTTGCCGCGAACGCTGATGCGCCGCCGCCTCATCGAAGGACAACCGCAGCAGGTTGCCGTCGAAGGAGGCCGGCACGCAGTTGAGCGCGATCTGCCGCACCATGCCGCTCAAGTTCGCCGCTTCCACCACAGCCGACCAGTTGCCGGCATCTATCGTCGCCGGGATGTGCACCGCACGCACAGGGGCGGTTGGGGCCGCCGGGGGTGCCGCAGGCGGTGGAACGGATAGACGACCGCCACCGGGCGTCGACGGCGCGGCGCTCGCGTGTGCGGTCTCAGGTCGAAATGCCAGCATTCGCAGCAGGGTCATCTCGAATCCGATCCGTGGTTCAGGGGCCATGGCCATGTCGCGCCGGCCACCCAAGGCGATTTGATAATACAACTGCACGTCCTCGGGCGAGAGGCTCCGAGCCAACCGCGTCAAGGCCTCCCCATCGAATTCCTCATCCTGTGCCGCCGCATCGGGCACGATCTGCACGATGGCGATCCTCTGCAGAAATGCCGCCAATTCCGTCAGCGCACGATCATAGTCGGGTGCGTCGCGGTCCAGTTCCCGGACCTGAGCCAACAGACCCAGCCCATCCTGACTCGCAAGCGCATCGAGAATTCGGGTCACGTGCCCACGGTCGATGGTGCCCAGCATCGTGCGCGTGTCGGCTTCGTTCAAGGAGCCGCCGGCGAAGGCGATCAGCTGATCCATCAAGCTCAACCCATCGCGCATGCTGCCTTCTGCCGCGCGCGCCAGCAGCGCCATCGCGGCCGGATCGAACTCGAGCTTCTCGGCCGTGGCAATGAATTTCAAGCGCTCGGCGATGAGTTGCGCCGACAACCGCTTGAGGCTGAATTGCAGACACCGCGACAGCACGGTGACCGGCAGCTTCTGCGGATCGGTGGTCGCCAACAGGAACTTCACATGGGGTGGCGGTTCTTCAAGAGTCTTGAGCAGTGCGTTGAACGAGTTGTTCGACAGCATGTGCACTTCATCGATGAGGTACACCTTGTAGCGGCCGCGAGTGGGTGAGTACTGCACATTCTCCAATAGGTCGCGAGTATCTTCGACTTTGGTGCGCGACGCCGCGTCCACCTCGATGAGATCGATGAACCGGCCCTCGTCGATTTCCCGGCACGCGGCGCACACGCCGCAGGGATTCGAACTCACGCCCGTTTCGCAATTCAACGACTTGGCAAGGATGCGTGCCACCGTCGTCTTGCCCACACCACGGGTACCGGTGAACAAAAACGCGTGATGCACTTTGCCCGTGTCGAGCGCGTTCCCGAGGGCGCGCAGCACGTGTTCCTGACCCACCATTTCGGTGAATCGCTTAGGGCGCCATTTGCGCGCAAGGACGATGTAGCTCATACGCTCAAGTTTAGCCTGTGCGTCAAGGGGCCGGGGTCAATTAGGAGGCGGCCCGCGCCAGCAGGACTTCGGCGCCCGACTTAAAGCCGCTACCGCTGCTCCCTTCCGGGCCTGACGGGGTTCGTGGCCAGTCGTCGCGAAGATGCAAACGCGAGCCACCATAGACTCGTCGGTTGGCGGCGGAGAGGGTGAACGTTGAAAGTGTACCCCGAAGTCGGGCTGGAAAACCAGACCCGGCCCTGCGTGAGTCGAAGCACTGCTTCGCGTCGCGCCGGGCACGCGCGCCGCCGTGCCCCACATGATACCAAGCCCGACCGGGTCACGCTCTGCTAGATCAGATCCTTTCCAAATGCGAAAAATCTGTGTCAGCGTGCTCCAATTCGACGTCGTAATGGCGAGCGCACGCGGCGATCAGGATGTCGGTTGCGGGAACCGAAACGCCGGCCGCGCGTGCTCGCCTCGCCATATCAAACGCCGCATTCCAAACGGGCTCACCGATCGCGAGTTCCGGCAGCAGCCGCTCGAAATCCTTCAACACCTTTTTTTCGCGATCGCCTCCCGCTCCATTCCACAACTCGAGGCGCACGATAGGACACCAACAAGCTTCCCCAGCCTCGAGTGCGCGCTCTACCCGACTGCGAACGACGGCATCGCCCTTGGGGCGGAGCAGGTGGATCCAGGATGACGAATCGACCAAGATCAAATTGTTCAGCCTTTGCGGCGCTGCTGCGACAATTCCTCGACGCTGATGAGATCCTTGCACGTCCCCGCATGCTTGATGAGCTCGGCCATCCGCTTGCGGCGGTTGAATTCCTGGATTGCGGTTACGATTGCCTGACGTTTTGTTTTCGCGCGGGTGAACCGCATGGCGTCCGCCAGGTCGTCGTCTGGAATATCAACGGTGGTCTTCATGATTCCACATTACGATGAAGTGTATTCCAAATCAAGCCTCGAAGGAATATCGCTTACCATGATGAATCGCAGTTCGCGGATACTTTCGAGAAATAGCGGGACGGGCGGGATTATTTCGCGCTTGCGCGCCCACCCCTTTGGGGCAGCCCTGCGGGCGTTATCCCCGCTTCGTGACTGTCACCGCCGACTGATCCAAGACTACGAGAATTTATGGAGCGAGTGGCGGAGAGGGTGGGATTGCTCGCAGCCTTCGCCTGCTCGCCCCTCGCCGACGCGGGACCGCCGTCGCTGCGCTCCGGCGTCCTTCGCCACTGCTTCGCAGCGGCTCGTCGAACCCTTCGGGTTCGAACCCCCGCTTCGTTCCCCGCCGAAATACTTCCAAAATCCTTCAGCTTCACCAGTGGATATGGCGGAGAGGGTGGGATTCGAACCCACGAACACGGTTAGGTGTTACACACTTTCCAGGCGTGCGCCTTCGACCGCTCGGCCACCTCTCCACTCGGGCCGCAAGGGTACCGGAGGCCGCCCCAGCTATCAAATCGGTCGGGGGGTGCCCAACTACCCCGGAGTGGCCGCCTTGTTCGGCGGTGCCGGCTTGTAACGGGGCGGCACGTCCAGGCAAGCGTCCTTGGGTCCCGGCGGCGGCGGCGACAATTCCACGGTGGGGATCACCAGAGCGTCCTTGGTGTTCGGCGAATCCAAGCCTTCCGGGACTTTGAGCGGCGCTACCTGCGCGGCCTGCTGATACTCCTGCCTGACATGACAATCCGGGTTGAGCCGGCTCATGATGTGGTGACAGCCGGACAACAGCGCCGCCGCCCCAATAAATACGATCATTCGCTCAAAACTCAAGCTGCTCGCTCCTCAAGTGTGACACCGGCCGCGCGCATGGCGCGCAAAACCGCTTCCTGATGCATCGGCGCCAGTTCGACCAACGGCAGACGAATGGCGCTCCCGATGAGGCCCATCCGCGCGACCGCCCATTTCACCGGAATGGGGTTGGCTTCAACGAACAAATCCTTGTGCAGCGGCTGCAAATCGGCATCGATGCTCCGCGCCTTCGCGAAATCGCCGGCAAGCGCAGCCGCGCACACCTCACTCACCCGACGCGGCGCCACGTTCCCCGTCACGGAAATGACGCCGCCGGCCCCTTCGCTCATGAAGTCCACCGCGGTCGCATCGTCGCCGGATAGCAGCGTAAACCCCGCGGGCACCTGCGCGCGCAACTCCCGCGCCCGGCTCAATTGGGGAGTCGCTTCCTTGAGCGCAACGATCCGGGGATGTTTTGCGAGGCGGGCAACCGTCCCGGGCAACAGATCCACCCCCGTGCGGGTGGGAACATTATACAGAACTACCGGAACGGCCGAGGCATCGGCGGCCGCCATGAAATGTCGGTAAAGCCCCTCCTGAGGCGGCTTATTGTAATACGGCGTGACGAACATCACCGCATCGGGCCCAAGCCGGGACAATGTCCGCGCGCGCGCAACCGTCGTCGCAGTCGAATGCGTCCCCGCCCCCACGATCACTTTCAGCTTGCCCCCGCAGCGCGCCAGCGCCCGGCGCGTCAGCTCCTCGATTTCCTCGAGGGACAGCACCGGAGATTCTCCCGTGGTGCCCGCGATCACGATGCCGTCGGTGCCCTCGCCGACGTGAAAATCCAGCAAGCGGTCCCACGCTGCCCAATCCAACGCACCGCCCTCGCTCATGGGTGTGACAATCGCAACCAGGCTTCCGGAAAACATTGGGACGGGCTCCACAGGAAATACCGCTACCTTAAGTGCCGGACATGCACCCTGGCAAGCGCCCATCCGGTAGAATTCAATCCAATGAAACAGCATATCGTGATTTCCGCGGTCGGGGGCGACCGCGTCGGGTTGGTCCATGAACTATCGAAGGCGGTGGCCGATTGCGGGGGGAGCATCAGCGACAGCCGCATGACGGCCTTGGGCAGCGAGTTTGCGATGCTGCTGCTGGTGAACGGCAACTGGCACACCCTCGCGAAGCTCGAAGGCGAATTCAAGAAGCTGGCCGATGCGACCGGCATGAACATCCAGCTGCGGCGCACCGAAGAGCGTGCGGCGCGCAATGACATGCTGCCGTACTCCATCGACGTCGTGTGCCTCGATCAGACCGGCATCGTCTCCGGCCTGTCGGGCTTTTTCGCGCAGCGCGGAGTCGACATCGCCGAGATCTCGACCCGCGCCTACGCCGCCGCGCACACGGGCGCACCGATGTTTTCGGTGCAAATGATCGTGAACGTCCCCAGCCGGCTGCACATCGGCGTGCTGCGCGAGGAATTCATGGACTTTTGCGACCACTTGAATCTCGACGCCATTTTCGAACCGGTAAAGAGTTGAATGAGCCAATGAGCAAGATTGAAACAGGCAAGAAGGCCCCGCCGTTCAGGCTGCAGGGTACCGGCGGCGAGTGGTCTCTCAAGGACGCCCTGGGGCAACCCGTCGTGATGTACTTCTACCCCCGCGACAACACGCCGGGATGCACCGAGGAGGGCGCTAGTTTTGCCGGCAACTTCGCCGGCTTCAAAAAGGCCAAGACGCTGATCTGCGGAATCTCCGCGGATTCCGTCGAGTCGCACGAGAAATTCAAGAAGAAGATGGGGTTTCCCTTCGACCTCCTGAGTGATCCCGACAGCACCGTCTGCAAACTGTATGACGTCATCCGGGAGAAGAGCATGTACGGCAAGAAGTACATAGGAATCGAACGCAGCACCTTTCTGATCGACGCGACGGGCGTGCTGCGCCACGAGTGGCGCAAGGTCAAGGTCCGCGGGCACGCCGATGAGGTTCTGGCTGCGGTGAAGGCACTGTGACCGACTCGGTGCGGCCGCAGACAGCCGTCATCGTCCGGGGGCGTCAGGGGAAGCAGGAACGCCGCATTTTCGTGCTCGATACCAACGTGCTCATGCACGACCCGACGGCAATTTTCCGCTTCGAAGAGCACGACGTGTACATTCCGATGACGGTCCTCGAGGAGCTGGACGCCGGCAAGAAGGGCCTGTCCGAATCGGCCCGCAATGTCCGCCAAGTGAGCCGCTTTCTCGATGAATTGATGCGCGATGCCACCAAGAAGGACATCGATCGCGGACTCGCGCTGCCGACCGCGGTACCGATCAACCACGGCAAGCGCCCACCGGGGGGCCGTCTGTATTTTCAAACTCAGCTGCTCGAGTCCGTGCTCCCGGATAGCCTCCCGGGCCAGGGCGCGGATAACGCCATTCTCGCCAATACCCTGGCACTGCAGCAGAGCTTCCCCGCTGCCCGGGTTACGTTGGTGTCCAAGGACATCAACCTGCGGATCAAAGCCGCCATCGTCGGCGTACACGCCGAGGACTACGCCAGCGACAAGACCATCGAAGACGCGGACCTCCTGGTCAGCGGCGTCCAGCAACTGCCGGCAAATTTCTGGGAGAAGCACGGCAAGGGCATGGAGTCCTGGCAGCAACAGAGCCGCACCTACTATCGCGTCCGCGGGCCGTTGGTGCGCGAATGGCGTGCAAATCAGTTCGTCTACGATCCCGGCGAGAACGGTGTGGAGGCCATCGTGCGCAAGATCGAAGGGGATTCGGCCGTTCTCGAACTGACGCTCGACTACCGCACGGAGCGCAACAATGTCTGGGGAGTCAACGCGCGCAATCGCGAGCAGAACCTTGCCTTGAACCTTCTCATGGACCCCGAGATCGATTTCGTCACCGTCCTCGGCCCCGCCGGCACGGGCAAGACCCTGTTGACGCTGGCGGCCGGCCTCGCGCAAACGCTGGACCACAATCGGTTCAGCGAGATCATCATGACGCGCGTGACGATTCCTCTGGGAGAGGACATCGGGTTCCTTCCGGGAACCGAAGAGGAAAAAATGGAGCCCTGGATGGGCGCTCTGATGGACAACCTGGAGGTATTGACCCAAAGCCAACCCGGCGGCACCTGGGGGCGCGGCGCGACGAACGACTTGCTGCGCCATCGAATCAAGATAAGGTCGCTGAATTTCATGCGCGGCCGCACGTTCTTGAACCGCTTCATCATCATCGACGAAGCGCAGAACCTGACCCCAAGCAGATGAAGGCGCTCGTGACCCGCGCCGGCCCGGGGACCAAGATGGTTTGCCTGGGCAACATCGCCCAGATCGATACCCCCTATCTGACCGAGACCACGACCGGGCTGACCTATGTCGTCAACCGCTTTCACGGCTGGGCCTATTCGGGTCATATCACGCTGAAACGCGGCGAACGCTCGCGTTTGGCCGATTATGCGTCCGAAGCGCTCTAGGAGCCTGTGTGAGTATCAAGATCGACCGGGCGGCGTTCTGGATGCAGAATAGAACTTTGCGGCACGAAGGACACTCAAAAGTTCGATGGTGAACATTCGATGAAGCTGGGGACATCTCTGACGGCCTTCACGACCGCCGTTGCGCTGGGTTCGAGCATGAGCTTGGGCTGGGCTGCGGGTGTGAGCGCGACCGATCAGGACCTGCCGGAGCTCGGCAGCCCGGCGAATGCGGCGGTATCCATCGAAGATGAGTATCAGGCGGGCCTCGGCTGGTTCCGGCAAATGGGCCAGAGCGGCTCAGTGCTGGAGGACCCGGAGGTCAGCTCCTACATTCAGCAGATCGGCCATACGCTCTCGAGCCGCGCCGAAGAGGGTCAGCACCAATTCTATTACTTCG
The DNA here is from genome assembly GCA_963799885.1 of uncultured Gammaproteobacteria bacterium. GTDB lineage: Bacteria > Pseudomonadota > Gammaproteobacteria > Steroidobacterales > Steroidobacteraceae > Bog-1198. Next base: position 47,404 of record CAWCYX010000021.1, read on the forward strand.
TCCTCCGCGAGCCGGTCATCAACGCATCTGCGATGCCGGGTGGATTCGTCGCCATCAACAGCGGCCTGATCCTGGCCACGCGCAACGAGAACGAATTGGCCGGGGTCATGGCCCACGAAACCGCGCACGTCACCCAGCGCCATCTGGTGCGCGGTCTCATCGACCAAAGCCATGCGGGATTGATGTCGACGGCGGCCATGCTGGCGGCGATCCTCTTGGGCGCGACGGCCGGACACGGATCGCCCAGCGGGATGGAAGGGGCGATCCTGGCCACTCAGGGCGCCGCCATCCAGCACCAGATCAACTATACGCGCGCCAATGAGTTCGAGGCCGACCGGATCGGCATCGGTACCATGGCCGCCGCCGGCTACGATCCCTTGGGCATGGCCAGCTTCTTCGAGCAACTCGAGCGCGGCATGCCCTCGCCCGAGCGCGTCAATGCCGTCCAGTTCTTGATCGACCACCCGATTTCTTCCGATCGCGTCGCGGAGGCGCGCAACCGTGCGGAACAGATCGGGCGCATTCATCATGAGGATTCGCTGGGTTATCAGCTGACCCGGGAGCGGCTGCGCTCGCTGGTCAGTGACCCCCGGGTCGTTCGCGATTACTACGTGAGCCTCATCAAGAATGGCGCGGGCCTGTCGATGGAGGAGCGCTACGGCAAGGATGTCGCCGACATCGCCATGCGCAATCCCACGGCGGCGATCCCCGATCTGCAGGCATTGGTCCACGAGTATCCCAAAGTGACCCAGTTCTATGGCGCACTGGGTCAGGCCTACATGCTGAACGGCCAGATGAAGGAGTCCAAGGAAGTGTTGGACAAGGCGCTCAGTTTGTTTCCCCGCAACGTGCCGGTCACCATCCGCTTGTCCGAGACCCTGATGCGCAGCGGCGAGAACAAGCGCGCTCAGCTATTGCTGGACGATTTGTTCAATGTGGTCGAGCCGACGCCTGACCAAACCAAGATGATCGCCAAGGCAGCGAATAACGCCGGTGATCTTGCCGACTCCTATTACTATATGTCCTTCTACTACGTCATGAGCGGCGACCTGCGAATGTCGGCCGCACAACTGCAAATGGCGTTGGCACTGCCGGGATTGGACCCCGTGCAACGCGCTCGGTTCAGCGCCCGGCTCGACGAGATCAAGGCCGCCATGCCGAAAGACCGCAAGAACACCGTGGCGGACGACAACGGCAATGGTCGTCATTGACGAAACACCGGAAGGTGTCGACGACGTCGCGCTATCGTAGGGACTTCATTTCAGCATCCACAGACGGTTAGGGAGAGTTTCACCATGGGGAAGGAAGGCTTCGCGCGCGTTGCTTTTGTCGCCAGTATTGCCATGGGCATGAGTGCCTGCGTCACGTTACCGCCCAACAGTCCGCGCTCGCCGCAGGACCCCTGGGAATCGTGGAACCGCGGGGTCTACAAATTCAATGACGCCCTCGATCGGGCGGTGGCCAAACCGGTGGCGCGCACGTACGTCAGGTTCGTTCCCCAGCCGATCCGCACCGGCGTCACCAATTTCTTCGCCAACCTCGATACACCCACCGTCATGATCAATGACGCGCTGCAAGGAAAGTTCCTCGCCGCGGCGAACGACTTGGGACGCTTCGCTCTCAATACCACCGTGGGCATCGGGGGCATCCTCGATCCCGCCTCCTCCGCCGGACTCGCGCGCAACAACGAGGATTTCGGTCAAACGCTGGGAAAATGGGGCGTGCACCCGGGACCATTCGTCGAATTGCCGATTCTGGGTCCGTCGGACCTGCGGGATGCCCCTGCGCGGGTGGTGGATTCGTATACGAATCCGCGGCAGTACATCAAGAACAACTGGATCAAGTACGGTTTGTACCTCCCCGACTTCATCGACCGGCGCGCCGCGCTGCTGCCGCTGGATGAGACCCTATCGCACGCCTACGACCCCTATGCGTTCGTCCGTGATGCCTATCTGCAGCGGCGTGCCTACCTGGTATCCGACGGCAAGGTGAGCAACGACGATCTGGTCGACCCGGGTGCCGACCTGCCGGTGGGCACGGCCCCCAGCGATGACAAAACGGTCACGCCGAAACCGCAGTAAACAACCCCTCGACCTCGCTCAGGTCCGCGAGCTGATGCAATTGCGCGGGCATATTTTCGTAGTGCAGCGAACGCCGCGCTTCCTTCGCGACGCTCAGCCATTCGATGAGCAAGGCGAGGCCTGAACTGTCGCTGTCGGTCACGCCAGCCAGATCGATGACCGCAGCGTGACCGCCCTCGATGGCGGCCGTGCCCAAAGGCAACAATCTCGCGACCGTCGCGAATTCAAGCGATCCGAGGACCCGCGACCGCTCGCCGTCCAGCGATTCGAAGGTCGCATTGCCGTCGCAGGTCTTTTTCAATTGCCCGTTCCCGGCGCTGCGGAGCGAACCTTGCCGTCGGTCTCGAGGCGATTGATGACCTCATCAAGGCCCTTCTGCTGAATCTCCGCGGCGAAATCCGTGCGGAAGCTCTTGACGTAGGAAATGCCCTCGATGACGACGTCCCACGCCTTCCAGCCCGCCTCGGTTTTGCGCAGACTGAAATTGACCGGCACAGACTCGCCGGAGGACTTCTTCACCTCCGTGCGCACGGTCGCGGTGGTATCGGACGGGTCGCCCTTGTAGGGCAGGACCACGAATCGGTCGGCCGTGAAGTTGAGCAGCGCGTTGCCGTAATTCCGCAGCAGCGAATGGTAGAACGCATCGACGAAACGTTTTCTCTGCTCGGGGGTCGCGGTGCGCCAGGTTTGTCCCAGCACAAGCCGCGCGGAATATTCGGTGTCGAAGTTCGGCAGCAGTACGTTCGCCACCAAGTCATCGAGCTTGACCGGGTCTTTCGCATACATCGGCCGATTCTTGTCCAGTTCCGCCAACATGCGTTTCGCCGAGTTCTCGACCAGTTCCTGCGGGTTCATACTGTTGGCCGGGGGCGCCGTAGCCGGGGGCGCCGCAGCCGCCGGCGCGGCAGGAGCCTGGGCCTCCGCCGACGCGGCCAGGGCGAGCGCCATGAACGACAGGCCACAGGCGATTGCAGTGCGGACGGCGGTCAATCGATTCGCTGGGATGGTTCTCATTTGGTTTTCTCCGGTGCGGACTGCGAGTCGGGTTTGGAGGACGCGGGATTCGATTGCCCCGAGCTCTTTGCGAAATTCGCCAGGAACTGGCCGATCAAATTCTCGAGCACGAACGCCGACTGCGTGAAATCTATTTGATCCCCGTCCTTCAAATAGGTTTCAGCACCGCCGGCGGTCAGGCCGACGAACTTGCCGCCGAGCAGACCCTGCGTGTAGATGGCCGCGTCGCTGTCTGTCGGAATCTGGTTGAATTTTGCGTTCAGCCGCATCTGCACCACCGCCTTGTACTCCTTGGTGTCGAAATCAATCTTCACGACGCGTCCTATTTCCACACCCGACATCGAGACTGGAGCGCCCACCCGAAGATCCCCGATATTGTCGAATTTTGCGATGACGTCGTAGTGCGGGGGGCTGCCCAACGAGATGCCGCGGGTGGTGGTTTGAGTCGTCAGGAAGAACAACGCCGCGAAGCCGAGGACCACGAAGGCTCCGGTTCCGAGATTCAGTGTATTGGACTTGCGCATGAACGATGCCTCTTACAGAAATGCTGCCGTCAGCAAATAATCCAGGAACAGGACCACCACGGCCGACGTGACCACCGTGCGCGTGGTGGCGGCTCCGACTCCTGCCGCCGTCGGCACCGCATAGTAGCCCTCGTATACCGCAATCAGGCTGCAGGCGACCCCAAAAATCAAGCTTTTGACGATGCCTTCATTGATATCGGCAAGACCCACGCCGCCGCGCATCTGCGACCAGAAGCTGCCGGAATCGACGCCCATGATCTGAACCCCGATGAGCTGCGCCCCGTAAATACCAATGAGGCTGAAGATGGCCGCGAGCAAGGGCATCGCGATGACGCCGCCCAGGAAGCGCGGTACCACGACGCGGGTGATCGGATCCACCGCCATCATCTCCATGGCCGACAATTGATCGGTGGCGCGCATCAGCCCCAGTTCGGACGCCAGAGCGGTTCCCGCACGTCCGGCGAACAGTAATGCGGTGACCACGGGTCCCAATTCCTTGACCAGCCCGATGGCTGCGGCAATCCCCAACGAGTCTTCGGAGCCGAATCGCTGCAGCAGTTGGAACCCTTGAAGTCCAAGAACCATGCCGACGAACAGACCGGACAGCATGATGATGACCAACGACAGCGCGCCGGAATTGTAAATCTGCGCCACAATCAAATCGAACCGCAGCAGCGCGCTCGGCGTGACGACGATCATCCGCAGCAGAAAGCGGACCACCGCACCCAATCCGACCAACGAGTCGATCAGACTTTCCCATAGCTCTTTGATGACGTTCAAAGATCCTCGCCGCGCGCCAGCAGCTGGCTGAAATAATCGGGAGCCGGGTAGTGAAATGCCACCGGCCCATCCGGCAGACCGCCGACGAATTGCCGCACGATTTCCGACGGATTGGCTCTGAGTTCCTGCGGCGAGCCGCGCGCCACCACCTTGCCTCCGGACAACAAGAACACATTGTCGGAAACGGTGGAGATTTCCTGCACGTCGTGCGAGACCACGATGCTGGTCAATCCGAGGGTGTCGTTCAAGCGGCGAATGAGCCGCAGTATCACGCCCAAGGAAATCGGATCGAGACCCACGAAGGGCTCATCGTAGATGAGGATTTCCGGGTCCATCACGATGGCCCGCGCCAGGGCCACCCGGCGGCTCATTCCTCCCGAGAGCTCCGACGGCATCAGTTCGGCAGCGCCCCGTAAGCCGACGGCCTCCAATTTTGTCAGCACCAGCTGCCGGATGAGGCGTTCGGGCAGGTCCGTGTGCTCGCGGATCGGAAACGCAACATTCTCGAACACGCTGAAATCAGTGAGCAAGGCGCCGTTTTGAAACAGCATGCCCATGCGCCGGCGCAGCACATACAATTCCGCGCGCTTCAAGGTGCGCATATCCTCGCCGGCCACCACGATCGAGCCGCCATCGGCGCGAACCTGGCCGGTGATGAGCCGCAGCAAGGTGGTCTTGCCGGTGCCGCTCGGCCCCATGACCGCCGTGACCTTGCCGCGCGGGATGTCCACGTCAAGGCCGTCGAAGATCGGGCGGCCGCTGACGGCATACCTCAAGTTTCGAATCTCAACGATGGGGGAATCTGGGTTCAATGGTATGCCGGAGGCTCCGCACCCTAAGGGTGCGGAGCCGCGTCGGGACTTTTTTAATCTACGCCGCGGACTTTTCCATCGAAGGCTGGTATGTCCCGGCGGCGGCGAGGCTGTTCATCTTCGCACGCACCGCGAGCGCCTGCTGACCGGCCGCAAAGGCCGCCGACTTCCCGCCCCAGGCGCTCAAGGCGTATTCCTGCAGAGCGCGTCCATAGCTGAAGGTCAGCGCCCATGGCAGCGCACCCTTCGCGTTCATGAGGCTCAAGTGGAGGGTCGCCTCGGTGGGACTCTGCCCTCCCGACAGAAAGGCGATACCGGGCACCGCGGCCGGCACTTGATGCTTCAAAGTCCGCAGGGTGGCCTCTGCCACCTGTTCCGGGGAGGCCTGCTGCAGGCACTTCTTGCCCGCAATGACCATGTTCGGCTTCAAGATCATGCCTTCGAGATAGACGCGCGCCGCAAACAAATGCGAGAAAACCCGGTCGAGAACCACGTTCGTGACCTCCTCGCAGCGCTCCAGCGTATGACCGCCGTCCATCAATACCTCGGGCTCCACGATGGGCACGATGCTCGCTTCCTGGCACAGGGCGGCGTAGCGCGCGAGCGCCTCGGCGTTAGCGTCGATTGCGTACGCGGAGGGAATGCCGGAGCCGATGTCGATCACCGCGCGCCACTTTGCGAACCGGGCGCCCAATTTGTAGTACTCGGCGAAGCGCTCGCGCAGGCCATCGAGTCCTTCGGTGATGGTCTCTCCCGCAAATCCGGCGAGCGGCTTGGCGCCCGTATCCACCTTGATGCCGGGAATCATCCCGTGTTCGGAAAGATACTTCGGGAACGGCGTGCCGTCTTTCGTCTTCTGCCGAATCGTTTCATCATACAAAATGACGCCGCTGATGTATCGGCTCGCATCCGGCGCCGTGAACAGCATTTCGCGGTAGGCGCGCCGATTTTCCTCGGTCGACTCGAGGTGGATGGTGTTGAAACGTTTGCCGATGGTGCTGGTGCTTTCGTCCGCGGCCAAAATTCCTCGCCGGTTCGCGACCATCGCGTGGGCGGTCGCGGCTAACTCTGTGGTGTTCATGCGGAAGTCTCTCGCTTCTGTCGACGGTGATACAAAGTACGGGAAATAACCCACCAAGAATAACAAAATCGGCTCTGTTCCGCCCTGCGGGTGGACCTCGGCGGTAAATAGGACTAAAATAGTCCTCATCTTTCCTCTGGGAAACATTCCTATGTTGCGAATGGGCAAGTTGACGGACTACGCCACGGTGGTCCTCGCCAGTTTAGCGCAAGATCCCTCGCGTCACCGCGCCGCCGCAGAGCTTGCCGAGAGCACGCGGCTCAACCGTCCGACAGTAAGCAAGGTGCTGAAAGGTCTGCAACGCGCCGGGATGGTGATCTCTTCGCGCGGCGCTCACGGCGGCTACAAGCTCGCTCGGCGGCCGGAGAGTATCACGGCGACCCAGATCCTGGATGTATTCGAGGGGCCCATCGCCATCACCGAGTGCAGCGGCGCAGCGAGCCGCTGCGGCATCGAGCGTCAGTGCCGTGTCGGCGCCGGCTGGCAGAGAGTGAATGCGGCCATCCGCCGGGCGCTGGATGATGTGACGCTGCATCAGCTCGCCGGCTTGGATTCGGCCGAGGTGCGCCTCGCGCCGCTCACGGCCCCGTCGGCCCGCCCGCCCGCCCGCTTGGGCGCCGGTCAATCGTAAACATTTCGCTCATTGGAAGTTAACGTGTCCACCAAAACTCAAGATGTAGAAGCCCTGATCAATCAGAAGTACCGGCATGGATTCGTCACCGACATCGAATCCGACAGCCTGCCGCCGGGACTCGACGAGGACGTCGTCACGGCAATATCGCGCAAGAAGAACGAACCGCAATTCCTGCTCGATTGGCGCCTGAAGGCATTCCGCCACTGGAAAACCATGCGCGAGCCGGTCTGGGCGCACGTGCACTACAAACCCATCGACTATCAGGACATTTCCTATTACTCGGCGCCGCGCGCACCGTTGAACGCGCCGAAGAGCCTCGACGAGGTCGACCCGAAGCTGCTCGCCACCTACGCCAAGCTCGGCATTCCGCTGCATGAACGTGCCAAATTGGCGGGCGTCGCAGTCGATGCGGTCTTCGACAGCGTGTCGGTGGCAACCACATTCAAGGACAAGCTCGGCAAGGCCGGCGTCATCTTCTGCTCGTTCTCCGACGCGGTGCGCGATCATCCGCAGCTCATCGAGCGCTATCTCGGCACCGTGGTGCCGGCAGGCGACAATTTTTTTGCCGCGCTCAACTCCGCCGTATTCTCGGACGGCTCCTTCGTGTACGTCCCGGCCGGCGTGCGTTGCCCGATGGAACTATCGACGTACTTCCGCATCAATGCCGCCAAGACGGGGCAGTTCGAGCGGACCTTGATCGTCGCCGCCGAAGGGGCTTCCGTGAGCTATCTCGAGGGCTGCACGGCACCCATGCGCGACGAAAATCAATTGCATGCCGCGGTGGTCGAATTGGTCGCCCTGGACGATGCGCGGATCAAATATTCCACCGTACAGAACTGGTATCCGGGCGACGAGAACGGCCTTGGCGGAATCTACAATTTCGTCACCAAGCGCGGCGAGTGCCGCGGCCGCAATTCGAAGATTTCCTGGACGCAGGTGGAAACCGGCTCCGCCATCACCTGGAAATACCCGAGCTGCGTCCTCAAGGGCGACAACTCCGTCGGCGAATTCTATTCGGTTGCGGTCGCGAACAACTATCAGCAGGCCGACACCGGCACCAAGATGATTCACATCGGCCGCAACACCAAGAGCACGATTGTCTCGAAAGGAATCTCGGCCGGTCATGCCGAGAACACCTACCGCGGGCTCGTGAAGATCCTGCCGAGCGCCGACGGCGCGCGCAATTTCACGCAATGCGACTCCCTGCTGATGGGTCCGAAATGCGCCGCGCACACCTTCCCCTATATGGAGGTCAAGAATCCGAGCGCCACGGTCGAGCACGAGGCCAGCACGTCGAAGATCGGCGAGGACCAGCTCTTCTACTGCCTGCAGCGCGGCATCTCCACCGAGGACGCGGTCAACATGATCGTCAGCGGCTTCTGCAAGGTAGTGTTCAAGGAACTGCCGATGGAATTCGCGGTGGAAGCGCAAAATTTATTGAGCGTAAGCCTGGAAGGGGCGGTTGGTTGACCCCATGGATAAAGGAACGATGTTGCTGAAAATTACCGATTTGAACGTTCGTGTCGCGGGCAAGGATATCCTCAAGGGCGTCAATCTCGAGGTGAGACGCGGCGAGATCCACGCCATCATGGGACCCAACGGCTCGGGGAAGAGCACCCTCGCCCAGGTGCTCGCGGGCCGCGCCGACTACGAAGTGACCGGCGGGTCCGTCACCTTCGAGGGCCAGGACCTGCTCGCACTGCCCGCCGAGGAACGCGCACGCGCCGGTCTTTTTCTAGGATTCCAATATCCCGTGGAAATTCCGGGCGTTAACAACGTGTATTTGCTGAAAGCGGCGCTCAATGCCAAGCGCAAGGCGGCCGGTCAGCCCGAGGTGGATGCCTACGATTTCCTGGCGCTCATCAAGCAGAAAATGAGGCTCATGCAGATGAGCGAGTCCTTCCTGTCGCGCGGCGTGAACGAGGGCTTTTCCGGCGGCGAGAAGAAGCGCAATGAAGTCCTGCAGATGCTCGTCCTGGAGCCCACGCTCGCCATCCTCGACGAGACCGACTCGGGCCTCGATATCGACGCGCTCAAGGTCGTCTCGATGGGCGTCAACAGCTTGCGAGATCCGAACCGCGCCGTGGTGCTGGTCACCCATTACCAACGGCTGCTCGGTTACATCGTGCCGGACCATGTCCACGTGCTGTCGGGCGGACGCATCCTGAAATCGGGCGACCGCTCGCTGGCATTGGAACTCGAACGACGCGGCTACGATTGGGTGCAGCAGGAGTCCAAGGTCGCATGACAACGCCCGCACCGCACACCGCGGCGGCTTCGCAGCTGTCCCCCGCGCTGCGCGCCGCGGCGGCTCCGCCGCTGTCCCCCGCGCTGCGCGCCTTCGAGGCGCAATGGCTGGCGCGCGACTCGACGCAGTCGGAGCGGGCGGACCCGCTCACGGCCCTGCGCCAGAATGCCATGCAGCGCGTCCTGCGGCTGGGCCTGCCCACCACCCGCGACGAAACCTGGCGCTACACGAATCTGCGCCACCTGACGTCGCATGGCTTCGTCGAAGCACCGCCGAACGCAGCGGGAGTGCTGCAACCCAGCGCCTCCCTGTCCTTGGTCGGGGTCGATGAGTTGGCCGCGACGGTGCTCATGATCAACGGTCATCCGGTGCTGCCGGACGACATAGATGCATTCTTTAATGGCATCGAAATCACCAGCTTACGAGATCTTTCTCGGACGGATCCCGCATTGGTGGCGGCGCACCTCGAACCGCTGTCGGATGCCGATCAAGCGCGCTGGGCTCTGGTCAACACGGCGCTCTTTCAAGACGGCCTGTATCTCAAGGTGACGGGCACGGTGAAGACCCCCTTGGTGATCTTGCACGTATCGACCGCCGAAGCCGCGAATCAGATCGCGCATCCGCGGGTCATCATCGAGGCCGCACCCGGTTCGAGCGCCACCATCATCGAGCACCATGTGGAGCAAGGGACGCACAGACCGCTGTGTAACTCGGCCACGCACGTGGCCGCAGGCCGGGACTCGAAACTCGAGCACTACCGTGTGTTCGCGACCAGCGCTGGCGCCGAGCACATCGATTCGCTGACCCTGCGGCTGGGCGGCAACAGCCTGTGCAAACAGTTCACCATCGCACTCGGCGGAGGCTTGGTGCGCACCGCGCTGGAAGCCGATCTGTGCCAGCCGGGAGCCTCCCTGGAGGCCTATTCGCTGTTGGTCGGGCATGAAGCGCGCCACGTGGACTGCGTGAATATCGTGACCCACAGTGCCCGCGAGACCCGCAGCCGGCAGACGGCCCGGGCTATCGCCAGCGGCACCAGCCGGGTGGTGTTCAACAGCAAGGTGGTGGTCGACGCCGGCGCGGCTCAGACCGACTCGCGGCAGTCCTGCCGCGGCCTGCTCCTCTCGACGACCGCGGAGATCGACACACGGCCGCAGCTCGAGATTCATGCGGATGAGGTGAAATGCTCCCATGGCGCGACCACCGGCCGCCTCGACCCGGACATGCTGTTCTACATGCTGTCCCGCGGACTGGACCGCGAGACGGCACAGAGCCTGTTGGTCTATGCCTTCCTCGCGGATGTATTGACCGGCATGTCGGTTCCATCGGCCCGGTCGGCGATCGAGGATGCGTTGATTGCCCAGTTGCCGGATTCTCAGGTAGTGAATAAATTTAGATGAAAAACATAGCGTTAGTTAATGATACTCGATTTGATGTTATGTCTGTTCGCAAGGACTTTCCGGTGCTCGCGCGCATGATTCGCTGCAAGCCGCTGGCGTATCTGGACAATGGCGCATCGGCGCAGCGGCCCTTGGCCGTCATCGGCGCAGTCGACGAGTACGAGCGGCGTCACCACGCGAACATTCACCGCGGCGTACATACGCTCAGCCAGGAAGCGACCGGTCTGTACGAGGCGGCGCGCGACAAGGTGCTCGCGTTTCTGCATGCCGCCTCGCGGCATGAGGTCATCTTCGTACGTGGAACCACGGAGGCCATCAACCTGGTGGCGCAGAGCTACCTGCGGCCGATACTCAAACCCGGTGACGAAATCCTCATTACCCATTTGGAACATCACGCGAACATCGTCCCCTGGCAACTGGTCTGCGAACAGACCGGCGCCACATTGGTGGTGGCACCGATGGATGAGCACGGAGAAGTTCATGTGGAGGCCGTGGAAGCGCTGATGAGCGAGCGAACGCGACTGTTCGCCTGCGCTCACGTCTCGAATGCCTTGGGAACGGTGCTGCCGGTGCGCGCATTGGTGGCGGCCGCCAAGGCACGTGGGATCACCACGCTCATCGACGGCGCGCAGGCGGTCCCCCACATGAGCGTCGACGTCCAGGAGATCGGCTGCGACTTCTATGCTTTTTCCGGGCACAAGCTCTTTGGCCCCACCGGTATCGGGATCCTTTACGGCCGTGAATCGCTGCTGGAGCGCATGCCTCCCTGGCAGGGCGGCGGCGACATGATCCTGACGGTGACCTTTGAGAAGACCACCTACAACGCCCTGCCTTACAAGTTCGAGGCCGGCACGCCCAATATTTCCGGTGCTATCGGGTTGGGGGCGGCGATCGACTACGTGAGTGCGATGGACCGGGAGGGCGCGCACGCCCATGAACATGCTTTGCTGGCCCACGCTTCCGAGACGCTCCGCAAGATCGAGGGCCTGCGCATCGTCGGCACCGCGCGCGCTAAGGCCAGCCTCGTCTCCTTCGTGGTCGCGGGCGTGCATCCGCACGACCTTGGCACCATTCTCGATGAGGACGGCATCGCCGTCCGCACGGGACATCACTGCGCCATGCCGGTGATGGAGCATTTCAAGCTGCCGGCCACGGCGCGCGCCTCGTTCGCGTTCTACAACACGATCGAGGAGATCGACCGGTTGAACGCAGCCATACGGCGCGCCCGCTCGATATTCGCATGAGCACCACGAACGCGAGGACATGATGGAGTTGAATGATCTGTATCGAGACGTGATTCTCGATCACAACCGTCGGCCGCGAAACTTCGGCGTACTCGAGCCCGCCGATGCGCGCGTCGAAGGCTTCAATCCCCTCTGCGGCGACCGGTTGACGGTGCAGCTCAAGATGGCGGGCGATGCCATCGCGGACATCCGTTTCGAAGGTCAGGGCTGCGCGATATCGACCGCCTCGGCCTCGCTGATGACCGAAGCCGTCAAGGGCAAGAGCCGCACCGATGCGCTGGCGCTATTCGAGCGGGTCCACAGTCTGTTGACCGACGATGCCGCCCCCAGCGACGAACTCGGCAAGCTGGCCGCCCTCTCCGGCGTTCGCGAATTCCCGGCGCGCGTCAAATGCGCAAGCCTCTGCTGGCACACGCTGGCCGCCGCCCTGAAGGCGCCCGATCCAAAGCACTTGAACGCCGTATCGACGGAATGAGTCCAGGGAACAATGCATTCTTACGAAAATGAACCCATCGTCGTGCAGCGCGACGTCAAGGCCGTCGCCATACCCGCCGGCGTCGAAGTCAACCTGAAGCTGGGTTCGGTGGGCTACATCACCCAGGCGCTGGGCGGCAGCTTCACCGTGTACATCGACGGCAACCTGTTTCGCATTGCCGGGCAGGATGCGGACGCGATCGGCAAGACCGCCAGCTCGGCACCCGAGCTACCGCCGGGCGCCTCCGAGGAGGATGTCAAGGGCATCATCTGGCAACAGCTCAAGACTTGCTACGACCCCGAGATCCCGGTAAATATTGTCGACCTGGGACTGGTGTACGAGTGCGAAGTCACCAAGAACGACGATGCCACCCGGACGGTCGACATCAAGATGACGTTGACCGCGCCCGGCTGCGGCATGGGCGAGATCCTGGTGCAGGACGTGCGCGGCAAGGTCGAAATCGTTCCGACCGTGGCGCGCGCCAACGTGGAACTGGTGTTCGACCCGCCGTGGAACCAGACCATGATGTCGGACGAGGCACGGTTGCAAACCGGCATGATGTGAGGGCGACGAAGTGATTCTGAGTGACGAACGAGTACATCATTCGTGAAATGGATCGACGCGGGGGCCACCGCCGAGTTGCACGACGGCCAGGCGATTTCCCTTCCGGTGGGCCGACGCATGATAGCCGTGGTGCGCAGCGGCGAGGAATACTTCGCCATCGAGGACGTCTGCACCCATGACGGTGCCGAACTGACCGGGGGTTCCGTGGAGGGCGCTGAGATCATCTGTCCACGGCATGGGGCGCGCTTCTGCCTGCGCACGGGACAAGCACTGTCGCCGCCGGCCTACGAGCCGGTACGGGTATTCGAAACCAAAATCTCGGACGGTCGATTGTGGGTACGCTCAGGCTGACTCTGCTGCGACATGGCCAGGCGCAGGCGGTGGATAGTTGTCCCGACGACTTCGAACGCGTGCTCACGCATCGCGGCGCCATCCAGGCGAAGGAGATGGCAGCGCGCATCGTTCACCGGGATCTGATTCCGGACCTCATCCTCACGAGTCCCGCCGAGCGGGCCTGGGCGACGGCATCGATCGTGGCCGGCATTTGGGAACTCGAGGGCAAGCAGGTTCGGTGTGCGCGCGAGCTTTACCTCGCGACCCCTGAGACCACCTGGCGGGTCCTCACGCGGCGTGATCTCGGAGTAAAACATCTTCTGGTCTGCGGCCACAATCCCGGCCTGAGCCTGCTCGCCAGCCGCTTGGGTCCCAAGCCGCAGCCGCGCGACCTGCCGACCGCCGGCATCGCGACCGCGATCTGGAACCGTGCTGCCGACTGGACCCAGCTGCATCCCGAGACGGCGAGCCTGTGCGTGCTGGACGATCCGGAAAGCATGGCGGATCTTTGGACTTGAACCTTCGTTTATTTGGATCAGTCACAATCGTGCCGATGAGGCGCCACGCGGGCTGATCAGGCGCCACGCGTGTGTTCGCTGATCCACGCGGCCAGTTCTTCTTCGGTCAGTTTTCCGGCGGCGACGGACTGGATGATTTCGGCAGCATCGACCTCCTCTGCCGTCAACTCTCGCCCATTCATTTGCAGGAACACATCAATGACGGCAAGTGCAATGCGCTTGTTGCCGTCGGTAAAACAATGGTTACGCGCAAGCGAATACCCGTAGGCCGCCGCGAGGCGTGGAAGCAACGGGGAAGGATCGGAATAGCTGCATTGGTGTCGAGATCGGCCGAGAGCCGCTTCGAGCTCGGCAACCCGCACTGGCCCGGCAAGGCCGCCGTGTTCTGCGATCAACTCAGCGTGCATCGCTGCCACGGCACGCAACGGTACCCAAATCGGCGCTTTCATCGACGTGGGATGCTGAAGACTATTTCGCCAGCGCCCGGAGCGCGTTGCGATACTTTTTGCATGTTCGGCCGAACGCCTTCATGGCTGACTCGAAATCCGGGTCAAAAGGAGTCAGTCGTGCACCGTCGGCGTCGGGAATTATGTGCAGCGTATCGCCCTCCGCCACTCGCATCTGATCGGCGACTTCTTTGGGCAATATGACCCCCAGGGAATTGCCGATCTTGCGGAGTTTCACGGTGATCGACATGATACGGCTCCTGACTGGCCGTTAGTTTAACAAATGTTAAACCTGGCATCAAGCGAGCCTCAAACCAGTTAGGTCTGATCGCGCTGCAGCCGCATCAAGCGGCGTCGGTCGCGTTTGTCCGGCCTGACGTCGGGCCGAGGCCTCGATACCTGCGCCAGGCGCTGCTGCTCCCGCCACCGTCCGCGCCGCTCCGCGCTCTCGGCGGTCTCGAGGTAGTGCGCCTGCGCTTCCGCGGCGGGACCGCGCCGCTGGGGAAGGCCCAACACCTCGAACTCCGCCACGATGCCCTGCAGCGATACGCTCAAGCGGTCGCCGATCCGCACCCGATGGGCGGGCTTTATCCGCTCGGCGTTCAGGTGAACCTTGCCGCCGGCGATGGCCGCGGTGGCCAGGCTTCGGGTCTTATAAAACCGGCAGTGCCACAGCCACTTGTCCAATCGGTGAACATCGGATTCGTCCATGGCCGCTATAATAGCCGCATGCGCGCCATCCAAGAATTCCGGGCCAGGCTCGACCAAGATACCCAGGCGCTCGACGCGGCCGGGTTGCTCAAGCGCGAGCGCGTCATCGGTTCGGCCCAGGGGCCCGTGGTCACGCTCGCCGACGGCCGCGAGATGGTGAATCTCTGCGCCAACAATTACCTGGGGCTCGCCAACCATCCGGCGGTGGTCGCGGCCGCGCACGATGCGCTCGATCGCTACGGCTACGGCGTGGCCTCGGTGCGCTTCATCTGCGGCACGCAACGCGTGCACCGGGAACTCGAGGAGCGCCTGAGCGCCTATCTGTCCATGGAGGACGCCATTCTGTATTCGTCCTGTTTCGACGCGAACGGCGGCTTGTTCGAAACGCTGCTGGACGATCAGGATGCGGTCATCAGCGACGCCCTGAACCACGCCAGCATCATCGATGGGATTCGCCTCTGCAAGGCTCGCCGGCTGCGCTACGCCAACAACGACATGAATGAGCTCGAGCAGGCCTTGAAGGACTCGCAGGATGCCCGGGTTCGCCTGATCGCGACCGACGGGGTGTTCTCGATGGATGGTTCGATCGCCAAACTCGACGCCATTTGCAGCCTGGCGGATCGCTACGGAGCGCTGGTCATGGTGGACGATTCGCATGCCACGGGGTTCATCGGCGCGCGCGGCCGCGGCTCGCATGAGCTGCGCGGCGTCACCGACAGAATCGACATCATGACGGGTACGCTCGGCAAGGCCTTGGGCGGCGCCAGCGGCGGCTACGTCGCGGCACGCAAGGAGATCGTCGCTTGGCTGCGGCAGCGTTCCCGCCCGTATCTGTTCTCGAACAGCATCGCCCCGCCGGTCGCGGCCGCCACCCTGACAGTTCTCGATATCCTCGAACGCTCTCCCGAACTGCGCGAGCGGGTACACGGCAATGCGCAGTACTTCCGTTCACAGATGCAGGCCCTGGGGTTCGATCTGCTGCCGGGCGAACATCCCATCATCCCCGTCATGCTGGGCGAAGCCCCGCTCGCGGTGCGTCTGGCCGAGCAATGCCAGGAGAACGGCGTCTATGTCGTCGCCTTCGCATTCCCGGTCGTGCCGCACGGCAAGGCGCGGATTCGCACCCAGATGAACGCAGCGCACACCACGGCGCAGTTGGATCGCGTCATCCAGATCTTCGGCCGCGCCGGCCGCGATCTCGGGATCATTTCATGATCGACCCCGGCACCGCTCGACTACCAAGGACCGAATAAATGAAAGCGCTCGTCAAGGCAAGGGCCGAACCCGGTATCTGGATGCAGGACGTTCCGGAACCCGCCGTGGGTCACAACGACGTGCTCATCAAGGTGCACCGCTCCGCCATCTGCGGCACCGATATGCACATCTACAACTGGGATGCCTGGGCGCAGAAGACCGTGCCGGTGCCCATGGCGGTGGGCCACGAATATTCGGGTGAGATCGTCGAGATGGGCAGTGAAGTGCGCGGCTTCCAGACCGGCGACCGGGTGTCTGGCGAGGGCCATATCACCTGCGGCCATTGCCGCAATTGCCGCGCGGGGCGGCGCCATTTGTGCCGCAACACCTCGGGCGTGGGCGTCAATCGCCCCGGCGCCTTCGCCGAATATTTGACCATCCCGGCGGCCAACGTGTTCAAGCTGCCGGCGGCCATCGACGATGAGATCGCCTCGATACTCGATCCGTTCGGCAACGCCACGCACACCGCCCTCGCCTTCAACGTGGTCGGCGAGGACGTGCTCATCACCGGCGCCGGCCCGATCGGCATCATGGCGGTGGCGATCGCGCGCCATTGCGGGGCCCGGCACGTCGTCATCACCGATGTGAACGACTACCGGCTGCGATTGGCGGCCGCCATGGGAGCTTCGAAGGCGCTCAACGTAGCGCGCGAATCGTTGGACGGCGCCATGCGCGAGCTCGGCATGGAAGAAGGCTTCGACGTCGGCTTCGAAATGTCCGGCAACGCCACGGCCTTCCGCGAAATGCTGCGCACCATGAATCATGGCGGCAGCATCTCCATGCTCGGCATCCCGCCCGGCGAGACGGCCATCGATTGGAATGACGTCATCTTCAAGGGACTGGTCATCAAGGGCATCTACGGCCGCGAAATGTTCGAAACCTGGTACAAGATGTCGAGCATGCTGCAGAGCGGCTTGAACGTGCGCCCCGTCATCACACATCGCCTCGGTGTGCACGACTACCTCGAAGGGTTCGAGATCATGAAATCCGGAAAATCGGGCAAGGTCATCCTGGATTGGGCGGCCCTGTAGCGCCGCAAGGAGCCCGTCTGAGTATTCTAGGTGGCCACGCCACGGGAGCTTCACTGTGCGCTTCAAGACATTGCTGATCTTGGTCGCTTCCGGGTTGGCGGTCCTGTTCGTCGTGCTCAACTGGCGGGTATTAGCCGGACCGGCAAAACTGAACCTGGTTGTGACCCAAGCGGAAGTCCCCGTCGGCATCATGATGCTGATGCTCTTCGTCCTTGCCCTCGCGGTGCTGTGGATCCTGGTGAGTGGTTGGCAGGGAACCATGCTCGCGGAGTTCCGGCGGCAAACGAAGGAGCTGCAGGCGCAGCGGCTTCTGGCGGAGAGCGCCGAGGCGTCGCGCTTCACTGAGCTGGGAGAATTGATCCGTGAAGAGATCGCGAAACTGCGCACCGAACTTCAGGACACCGAGCATTCGATCGCCGCCACCCTCGGCGAGATGGACGATCGGCTGCGCAAACCCTCGGATCACTGACGCGCGCTGAATTTCTCGCCCGCGCTTGTCAGGGAATCTGATCCTCGGGTGTGGGCGGCGCGCCGCCCTTACGCTTCATGATCTTATCGAAGGTAGAAAAATCCGCGCGCTCACGCCGCTCCGCAAAAAAGGCTGCGGTATTCATGGCTGCCAGTTTCTCGGAGACCGCGGTTGCGACAAACTGGTTAAAGCTCGTGCCTTCGGCCTTCGCTCGCCGAACGACTTCCGCTTTCACCGAGGTCGGCAGACGCAGCGGATAGGTGCTTTGTGATTTGCTCATGGTTCGATTCTCCGTAAGACCTCAACCGGACTTAAGACTTCAACACCAAATTGGAGCGGAATTCCGCCAAAATCTCCGCTGTTAAATGTGACGATGGCCGACGCTCGGCCGTTTACGGCCGCCTCGAGCACCATTTCATCGGCAGGATCGCGTAGCTGGGGGCGCCACAGGAAATGCGTCTCTACCGGCTCAACCATCGCGATTACAGCATTCACGAAAATACTCACCTGCGAGGGGCGGAGCCCGGCGGCAACTCCATGTTCGGCGCGGTGGCAAGTTGCCTCATACTCTAGCGCCAATGCGACGTTGGCCAAAATCGTAACCTTTTCGCGACGCGCTGCCATTATCAGCGCCGCCGATGCGCCCTTGGGGCTGCGCATGGCGGTCACTATGACGTTGGTGTCGAGAACTAATCTCACATCACCAGCAATATCATATCACAGGTGATGTTTCAAGAGAGAATCGGTTGCCGTCAGCGGGGCGAGCGGCCGGGGCGTGAATAGCGCATCACAGGCTCCCCAGAGTACCCGTGCATCTCGCTGCTGATGCACAAATTCCTGTAGAAGCACGGTCGCTCGGCGGCCCCGCGGAGCCATTCGTGCAGATCCAAAAGAAGTCGTTCGCGTTCGAGTAATTCCATCAAACCTGCACCCAGGGGCGGTTGGTAGCGTCAGTTGTAACCGATCCGAGGTGGACGTGCAAAGATCGAGATTTACAGACTTTTCGGCCGCTCGAGCAATCTCATCTCGTCTGGGTAGGCCTTCCTTCCAATATGGGTAAGGCTCGCCATCAATTTGGGTAGCGCTGCCGATTCGATTCGGTCGCCCGCGCGGCATCATTTCCAGTGCCTGAATTCCCGGGCATCATTTGGAGATCTCGTTATGTCCCGCTACCTGATCGAACGAGACTTTCCTGACGGCCTCAGCATCCCGCCGGACGAGGGCGGCGCAATTCTTTGCCGCAAGGTCATCGAAAACAACGCCGAGGACGGTGTCACCTGGGTTCATTCCTACGTCACGCCCGATCGCAAGCATAGCTTCTGCATTTACGATGGGCCTACGCCTGAGGCCGTCCGCCGCGCGGCGGCCCGCAACAAGCTGCCGATCTCGCAGATCACCGAAGTACGCGTCCTCGATCCGTACTTCTATAAATAGCCGATCCGCTGCGCGTTACACACGACCCAAACCAAGTCGAAGGAGAATACCGATGAATATCTTGCGCCCCCTGACGATTGCCCTTCTGCCGCCGGCAATATTCCTGCTAGCCGCAGTGCAGCCTTCCCATGCAGGTCCGAGTCCGCAGATGGTCTCGCAGTCGACGACGGACGCTCCTCCACTGGTCGAAAAAGTGCGCATCGCGACCGCGCGATTCAAAGACATCAACGTCGCGATCGCCGAGGGCTTTGTGCAGGGCACCCCATGCGTCAGCGGTCCCGATACCGGTGCCATGGGCGTCCATTTCGTTCTACCGGCCCGCATCGCCGGCGGTGTACTGAACGCAGACCAGCCGGAGGCCTTGATTTACGAGCCGCTGCCGGGTGGGGCACTGCGCCTCGTCGGCGTCGAGTTCATCGTCCTGGCCAGCGTATGGCAAAGCCAGCACCCGGCCGGGAGTACGCCTGCGCTGGAGGGGGATCTGCTGAACTTTGTCGACGCGCCGAACCGCTACGGCTTACCGGCGTTTTACGAACTGCACGTATGGGCGTGGGAAAACAATCCGAAGGGCAGCTTCGCCGATTGGAACACTCACGTGTCCTGCGAGAGACAGCCGCTCAATTGAGCGGACGTCCGCGACCAGTCGACAGCGTCACCGAAATGCCGGTGACGCTGTTGCCCAAGTAGCTCGAGTCGTGCGTACAACCTGGTGGTGAGCAGTTCACGAACCGGGAGAGGCCGCGGCGTGGTTTCGCACAGGGATGACACCCAGCGCCAATGCAGCCGCGACCGCCTCGGTGCGCGAGCGAACGCCCAGTTTCCCCAGAATCGCCGAAACGTGGTGGTCCACGGTTTTTGTCGAGCGATGCAATCGTCGGGCAAGCTGCGCATTGCTGCTGCCCTCTGCCAATAGAGCGAGAACTTCAATTTCCTTGGCGGTCAGACCCGCCGGGTTCGCGCGAGTGGTCTCGCTAGGGCCGCGGGGGATGCCCCGCGCCCCCAGATCGCGCAGGCGTCGTCGGACGACGGCGGCGAGCGGGCTTGCACCCAATCTGTCGAGAATGGCCAATGCCTCGCGCAGCGCTTCCTCGGGTCCTTCCGCCAGTGCGAGTGCCTGTTCGTACGGCATCCCGATAACCTCCCAAATGGCGGCGGCCTCCCGCCATTTCGCCGTGAGCATGAGTCGGTACGGCTCTGCAACATCAAACGCTATCGAGCCGATGGCTTGCGCGCGTGATAGCCAAAACATCAGTTCGCCCTTGATCCACGGAGCGTTGTGTCCGCGCACGTAGTCCAAACCAAGCAATGCTTCGCGAGCGACCCCATCAATGTCGCCGCACAGCCAAGCCCGTTCAGCGCGCGCAGCCGTAACCCGTCCGATACGATTGAGTTCACTCGTGGGCAGTGCGAGCTCGAGCGCTTCCTCCAACGGTGCGTCCGCACCAGGATCGCCGCGACGCAAGCGCACGATCGCCAGGGTGACCAGAATCGTGATGCGTTGCTGCACGCCGCTGAACTCTGAACTTTGCAGGAGCTCGGCAGCCATGCGGGCCGCTTCCGTCCAATTTCCCCGCTCGAGCTCACAAGGGATGTAATAAGCGCGCATGTAGGCACTGTGCGAATAAATACCGCGTTCCTCGCAGTAGGCAACGCCTTCGCGAAACAAGAGGTCGGCTCGTGCGAAGTCGTGTATGAGAACCGAGTAGAAGAGCAGGCTGCGGTACGCGCGGGCGGCATAGTCTTCCAATTTGTGCTCGAGCGCCAGGGCAAGACTCTGCTCAAGAGGCGCGTATCCCGCGCTGTCGCCGATACCAAGCAGTGCCGAACCAATATTGCACAACGCATGCGATTCGGTTGCATGGTCGCCAAACTGGCGTGCGAGTGCGAGCGCGCGGTGTCCGAATTCGAGGGTCTCCTGGTCCCAGCCTCGATTCGCCGCCAGCAGCGATCGTGTACTGTAGGCCATCGCCAAATTAGCGCTCGGTGGAAGCGCCTCGAGGACGGCCACCGCACCGTGCACACATTCGTCGGCGCGCGCCTTGTCGCCTACCGTCCGATATTCTTGCGATAAGAAGCTCAAGACGCGGGACTGCGCCTCGACATTCCCCACTTGACGAAAGCATAGGATTGCGGCGGTTGCGGAGTTGATCGCTTCGCGCGTCTGATTTGCGAGACCGGATTCGCGAGCATGGTTCTCGAGCAACTCGGCCTGTACATCCATCGGCAGCGACGCACGGAAGCGTAAGGCCGCGGTCAAATGCGCGGCGGCTTCCCGATGAGCGCCGAGCCGCATAGCCTGTTTTGCCGCGAGCGGCGCATACTTGAGAACGGCGGCGGCGTTATGTGCAAGCGAGGCGTGATGCACGAGGCGGGGCAGATCCGCACCGTGGTCCACGAGCGCTTGCAGCACGCGATCGTGCATCGTGCGGGCACGCTCCGGCGGGATGGTGCTATGCACGGCGAGACGCGCCAGCTCATGGCGAAAGCCGATCGATTCAATTTGCGCCACGAGCAAGCCGCGCCCACCAGCCTCGTCGATTGCCGCTTGATCCGGGCCAAGAACGGATTCGATGAGCCACAATTCGGTTTTCGATGGTGACATCGATACGAGTTCCGCTAGTTCGCGAGTAGCAGCCGAGCAGCGTGCTAATCGTGCAAGTACGGCGTCCCGCACGGTCTGCGGAACGCGCTCGCCCGGGTCGGCCAGCGCTTCGCGCACGAAGAATGGGTTGCCGCCCGTGATCTGATGCAAAAGTGCCGGATCCCGACCGCTGTCCTTTGCGAGTACTTCGACTGCTCTCGCAGACAGCGGCGCCAGGCGCATGCGAATCACGTGATGGCCCGTGAGTTCACCGAGCGCCAGTCGGACCGGATGATTGGGGTAGAACTCGTCGTCGCGATACGTCGCGATGAACAGTGTGGCGGTGCGCTGAATCCGACGGCCAATGAATCGCAGAAAATCGAGGGTCGCCTCATCGGCCCAATGCAAATCCTCCAGTACGACGACACAGTTGCATTGCGGGCGGGCGAAGTTCTCAAATAGAGCCCGGAAGAGCCAATCCCGCGATTCGTCACCTGGGGTGGCGCGACCGTCGAGCACCGAGGTTTGCACGGCAATCTCGTGCACGGGTGCGAGCGCACGCGGCGTCGCGAGCCCGTCGCATGCACCCCAAAACGTTTGCGCATCGGGTCGGTGGTCTGACGCAAACCGCTCGACCAGAGAACTCTTGCCGAGCCCTGCCTCGCCGGCCATGAGCACGAGCTTGCCGGCGCCCGCACGCGCTTCCCGGAGGCCCCGGTCAAGTATTTCGAGCTGCTCTTGGCGCTCCAGGAGGTGCATAGCGGGACGATTATCCGTCATTTCGCAAACTTTCCCGGGCCAATTTGTATGCCGGGCGACGGTATCTCAACTAGCGCCCTCGGGCGCTTCGATGCGCCGCGTTGACCAAGCCAGCGCGGCGCACCGATTCGGAACCACTATGACGGTACCTTGGCTATCGTGATCGGCTTGTCCGCCCGACCGGTCTTTGCCAAGTAAAGGCTCGTCAGGACGCTGGAATTGACGACATTGACGGCTCGCGCGATAGCTTGGTCCCTGCAGGAACTGAAGCGGGCTGCAATTGACAGTTCCCGCCCATTGGGCGGACCGCCGCAGACCCGTTCTGCGGCCGCTTCAATTCGGCGATACAGCGTCGAGGCCCCTGTCGGCGAGTTCAAGTTGAGGTCGGCAAAATTCACCACCTGTTGGGGCACGTTGTACTCGGCGGCGCCCGCGCGGGCTGCCGTGGTCCATCCGATCGCAACCATCGTTGCCACTAGCACCGGCATCCATCCGTAAGCTCTTTGCGCGTTCATGAGAGTCTCCTGTCAAGTTGGATTGAAAGTTCAAGCTGGAGAAATTCGTCAGGGGGAATCATGCCGCGCCGGACGTAGAATCGAATCGGCAAGACCATCCATTTTGTACGGAGGGGTTACCTAGGCTAGGCGTGCGGCATACTCACAGCGAGTGGAGTTGCGGTGTGGGCGTAATCTTTTCCGAGACTCACGTCACCGTCCACGGCAGACCGGTACCCTCATTGATGGCGCCGGGCTAAGCTCACGGCGTGAGCACCCCGCTGCCGAATGCCGCCCGCTGGTTCCTGCCGCGCCTCGGAATGGCGTGGCGCGTAGGGGTAGTTGCCGCCGTCCTGGCGGCGGAAACACTGCTCATGTCGTACCTGATTCAAAAAACACCGGTCGATTCGGTATTCGGACCCGCCCGGGTGGTGCGCGACGTTC
Organism: uncultured Gammaproteobacteria bacterium; assembly: GCA_963799885.1. GTDB lineage: Bacteria > Pseudomonadota > Gammaproteobacteria > Steroidobacterales > Steroidobacteraceae > Bog-1198. The sequence continues at coordinate 70,732 of CAWCYX010000021.1, forward strand.
AGCATTGGTTCTTCCGCTTCCTCATCGTCTACGCCGTGTCATTGACGATGCTGGCGTATCTGCGAGGCGCCGCGAACCGCCCCGCCCCATCCAGGCCGTGGGCCGAGGTCCCATTGCGCATTCCGGCCATGGCGGACAGTCGATCCGGGCATGACGGACAGCCTCGGGAGCGAAGCGACGTAAGCTGAGTGGTTAGATATCAGACTGTCCGGCATGGGGCAAGTTCGGCTCGTCTTTTCGCATCGAGTCCTTGGAAGCCACCTCGATGCGATGCGCCTTATGAATGATCCTGTCCAAAATTGCGTCTGCGATACGCCCGCCGCCGAGGTATTCGTGCCATTCGGCCACGCATAGCTGCGAAGTCACGATCGTGGCGCCGACGCCGTACCGTTCTTCGATGGCTTCGAGTAGATCTTGCTTCTGTTGCTCAGTCAGGCTGCCAAGGCCGAGGTCGTCAAGGATCAGCAGGGCGATTTTGGCGAAGCGCTTGAGCAGCCGATCGTAGGTGCCCTGCGCGCGTGCCTCGACGAAGAGGGCGAACAACGCGGGCATACGCAGGTACTGCACGGTGAAGCCGCTGCGGCATGCGTGCTGGCCGAGTGCCTGGGCGATGAAGCTCTTTCCCGAACCTGACGGCCCGGTGATGAGCAGCGACTCGTGGGCCCGCAGCCATCGATTCTGCGTCAGCTCGAGGACCTGGTCCTTGCGTAGTCCCCGGGGAGTGGCGTAGTTGATGGCCTCGACGGTGGCGGAGCGCTGTTTGAACTTCGCGACCCGCATGCGCGCCGTGAGTTTGCGGTTTTCGCGGTACAACCATTCATCATCGACGAGCAGGCCGAGGAACTCCGTCTTGCTGAGGTCCTGGTGGTCCCGGCGCTCAAGGCGATCCTTGAGCGCGTTGGCCATGCCGAAGAGTTTCATGGCGATGAGCTTTTCGTGGGTTTGTTCGTGCAACATATCGAGACTTCTCCTGATTTTCTGTGTAGTTGGATGATCGAGATCGGACTGATGATTTCGTGGGTGGGTTGACTCCTTGGGGCTGTGCCGGTGTTCATGATCGGTGGCGCTCAGTGGTAATAACGCGGCCCGCGCACGTTCGCGGCGCCGAGGGTTGCGCTCGATTCCGCGGCGGCCGGCTCACCGGACTTCACGCCCTCCATGCGCTGCTTCAGCATGGTTTTGATCGTGCGGTAGTGCGGGGAGTGGATATCGAGCGCCCGGGCGCAGGCGAGCTCGAGGCGCTCGGCACCGCAGGAGCGCGACAGGCGCAGGATTCCGAGCGCCGATCGATACCCTTGCTCGGGATGCGGCTTGCTGCGGATCACGTGGTCGATCACGGCCGCGGTGTGTACGCCGACGCTGCGGCCCCACTCGATGAGCCGCGAGGGCGTCCACTCGAGGTGCGCCCGGTGTGAGGCGGGACGATGCTCTGGATGCGTGCTGTAGTCGTACTTGACGTGGCTACGCACGTGCGACGTAATGCGTTTTCCGTGGTGGAGCAGCTCGACCGTGCGCCCGGTCGCCCGGCACCAGAGTGTCTCGCCCACCAGGGTGTACGGCGCGCTGTAGAAGTGATCGTCGAAGCTAACGTGATAGTCGATGTTGACGCCGACCTTCTTCCATTCGGCGTACTCGTACGCTTGGACCGGAAGCGCTTTGAGTGCCGGACGGTCGAGGCGCTCGTAGAGTTGGCGGCGTGATTGCTTCACATGCCGCATCACCCGGTTATTGAGCTTGGTGAGCAGCTCGCCGATCGCGCGGTTCAAATCTTCGATATGATAAAATCTCTGGTGTCGCAACACCGCTAAAATCCAGCGTTGTGCGACGAGCGCCGCGGCCTCAACTTTTCCCTTATCCCGCGGTTTTCTGACCCGCGCAGCGATGATGCAAGTCCCGTAATGCTCGGCGAGTTCGCGGTATGCGGGGTTGATCTCGGCCTCGTATCGGTCCGGGGACTTGATCGCCGACTTGAGGTTGTCTGGCACGGTGATCGCGCTGACGCCCGAGAAAAATTCGTACATACGTACGTGGCAGTCGAGCCAGGTCGGCAGATCCTGCGAGAACGTTGCCCAAGCGAAGGTATAGGAGCTTGCGCCGAGCGCGCCGACGAACAACTCCGTGGCGATCCGCGCGCCGGTGTGTTCGTCATAGAGCGGCAATCCGTCGCAGAAGTCCACGAAGCATTTCTCGCCGGCGCGATGCGGCTGACGCAGCACCACCGACAGCCGCTTCTCAAAACGTCGATACAAATCGGCGAACTGCGAGTATTGGTACCCGTCCGGGTGCTGACCTTTGTACTCCTCCCACAACAAGGCCAGCGTCATTTGATGGTCAGCGCGCGCGAGTTCCTCGCGCACCTTGGTCCAGTCTGGTAACGGCCGGGCTGACGGGCGCGCCACCGTGGCGCCGGCCGCAGCCGGATACAGGCGCCGCGACAACTCGACTTCATCGAGTTCGGCGACGCTCGTCCAGTCATTGAGGTTTGCCACCCTGGCGCGGCGTAAGCAGTCCGCGACCGCCGACTTTCCGCATCCCACCGCGCGCGCCAACTGCCGGCAGCTGCCCACGCCGCCCAGCAGGTGCATTCTCAGCACATCTTTGATCTTTTGCATTGCAAGCCTCGGTTGCGCCACCCCATCGCTCCTTTTCGTCAAAAAAAGGCGAAGGATGGCGTTTACAAAGGCTTACGTCGATTCGACCGGAGCCGGAAGCTCTATTCCGGGCAACGCCATGCCGGACACCAATCCGGCATGCCGGACAGCATTCCGCTGCGGCAGCGAAATCGTCCGCCATCCCATCGGAACGCTGTCCGGCATCACTCCGGACTGCTGTCCGCCATCAGTCCGGAATCCTGTCCGTCATGGCCCGGAACGCGCAGTCCCATGGCGCAGCGGCCGGCTGGCCGTCCATTTCTGTCTGCTGCTGCCGTTCGCCGTGCTATCGGCCGGCCTGTACAGCGGCGCGCTGCCCGTGCCGTTCGCGCTGGTTGCCGTGGCCTGGCACGTCTGCGCGCTGGCTGCCGCCCTCGCGCTGATCGCCGCCGCAGGGCCGCTGGACCTCTGGATGAGCGCCGTGCGCGTCATGATCTTTCGAAGGCGAGGAATGCTGCTATGCACCATTGCGGCCGCCGGTTTTGGCAGCGAGCGGACCCGCAGCTAGCGGGCCTCCTGTGTTTCACCCACAAATCCGAGCGTATGTCTCGATATCTATCGGCCGGAACGCCTAGAATTCCGCTGAAGGTATTCTAGGAGCGCCAGTTTGATCAACATTATCATCGTTGATAGCCACATCCTGGTTCGCAAAGGCATTCGCGCGCTGCTTGGCAGCCAGCCGGATCTCAATGTGGTGGCCGAAGCCGGAACTTATGAGGAAGCGCACGAGCAGCTGCAGATGCATCGCGCGGACGTGGTGATTTTCGATATCGCGATCCCGGCCTCAGCCCCGGCACGCGATAGCTTTGACCTGATTGCGCACGTGCGCACGACCCAACCGCACGCCCACGCGGTCGTATTGACCATACATACGGGGAATGAATATGCGGCGCGAGCTCTCAAAGCCGGTGCGCATGGCTACCTCACCAAGGACGTCACCCCGGAACTCCTGTTCAGCGCCATCAGACGAGTCGTCACCGGCGCGCTCGTTCTCAGCCCTAATATTGCGGAGAGCCTCGCGCTGCGCGTGGCGCTTCAGGACGATGTCACGCCTCTGTACAAACGACTATCACGGCGCGAACTGGCGGTGTTCAGTCTGATCACAGACGGTAAGACCATTAACGATATTGCACGGCACTTGACCCTCAGTTCGAAGACAGTTAGTGCTCACAAGCTCAGCTTGCTTCGTAAGCTCAATATGCGCACTGTGGTTGAGCTGGTGCGCTATGCGATCGAGCATCAGATCACCTTCTCATGATCGGCGATCAGCCGCCTTGTGAAAAGAACAGACAATGCCTAAGCCCCGTTTGCCGGAGTGACCACCGGCATCGCGTCGCTCTTCCGGCGGCGGCGGGACTGAGCGAGCCTTCTGGCTGATGGTTTACACGCAGCGTTATCGCTATACCTGACCTTCCCGCCTTCAAGACGTCGTTCGCACGAGGCCGCGCAATCGGTACGGGAGCTATCCAACCGAATGATGAAGTGGGAAGAGGACAAGAAGGCGAAAGCGTTTGCACGCCTGCACGATGGCGTTTGTCATCGCTCGATCATGTATATTTTCAGCAGCACACAGCGCGTCGCCACTGGCGGCCAGTCTCGGAGCCCGGGTCGGCCCACGACCTCACGTCGATTTTCAACTTCGCCGACCCGGGACCACTGGATCAGTCTACTAGCACCGACGCCTATGTGCCCAAAGATGCGCTGCACCACGACAGCTACACCATCAAGGGACCGTGGCCGCCAGCAGCACCTCCGGCGGGGCTCTCGGGGATCGATCGCTGGAACAGCTGGAGTTCTTCCGCATGTTCGCGGGGCGACTTTGCGCAATTCGCGGTTGGAATCGCAAAGCTCGGTGGTGCGAAGCTGCATGCGTGGCTCCAGGTAAAAATTGATGTTCTTGAGAGTTCGCTGCGCGCGGACCTTAGATCATGCCTTCCGCAACTCGGGAGTCTCGCAACCCGCATCGGAGCACGCCGGCGGCGACGTGGGGCGAAATGGACCATCGATTACAAAACGGCAAAATCGCACCCTTTGACCCGCCGGCTGAGACTTACGTCACCTTCCGCCGCAAACTCGTACACCCCATTGATGGCGCCGGGCTAAGCTCACGGCGTGAGCACCCCGCTGCCGAATGCCGCCCGCTGGTACCTGCCGCGCCTCGGAATGGCGTGGCGCGTAGGGGTAGTTGCCGCCGTCCTGGCGGCGGAAACACTGCTCATGTCGTACCTGATTCAAAAAACACCGGTCGATTCGGTATTCGGACCCGCCCGGGTGGTGCGCGACGTTCAGCATTGGTTCTTCCGCTTCCTCATCGTCTACGCCGTGTCATTGACGATGCTGGCGTATCTGCGAGGCGCCGCGAACCGCCCTGCCCCATCCATGCCCTGGGCCGACGTCCCATGGCGCAGCGGCCGGCTGGCCGTCCACGTCTGCCTGCTGCTGCCGTTCGCGGTGCTATCGGCCGGCCTGTACAGCGGCGCACTGCCCGTGCCGTTCGCGCTGGTTGCCGTGGCCTGGCACGTCTGTGCGCTGGCTGCCGCCCTCGCGCTGATCGCCGCCGCAGGGCCGCTGGACCTCTGGATGAGCGCCGTGCGGCGGACCGGCTGGATACCGCTCTACGCGCTCATCGCCGCCTTGGCGGCGGTGGTCGCGATTCAGCTCAGCCAGCGCCTCTGGGAGCCGACCGCGGCCCTCACGTTCCGGCTCGTTCTTCTCGCGTTGAACCCGCTGCTGCCCGGCCTCGAGGGCAACTTCAGCACGCTGACTCTAGCCACCGACCGGTTTGCGGTCACGATATCGGAACAGTGCTCGGGTCTCGAAGGCGTGGGCCTGATGCTGGCGTTCTGCGCGACCTGGCTCTGGTATTTTCGTCACGAGTACCGCTTTCCGCGGGCGCTCAGCATCGTGCCCGTGGCGCTGGTGCTGGCGTTCATTCTCAACGTGCTGCGGATCGCCGCATTGGTAGCCATCGGCGATGCCGGTTACCCAAACGTCGCCATGGTGGGTTTTCATTCCCAGGCCGGTTGGATTGCTTTCAACTCCATCGCCCTCGGAGTGGCGGTGCTTGCGAAACGCAGTTCCTGGATGCGGCGTGAAGCAAGCGCGCCCGCCGCAGCTGCCGCCACGGCCGGGCCTGGGGCTGAGGCTGCCGATAACGCGACCGCCGCCTACCTGATGCCGCTGCTCGCCATCCTCGGCGCCGGCATGATTGCCCATGCACTGTCGGCCGGTTTCGAGCTGTTGTATCCACTGCGCCTGGCCGCGGCCGTTGCCGTTCTATGGGTGTACCGCAAAAGCTTTGCGACGTTGGATTGGAGCATCAGCTGGCGTGCACCAGCCACGGGCGTGCTGATCGCGTGCGTTTGGTTTCTGTTCGCGCATTTCCTCATTCCACCGTCGCCGCGACCTCAAAGCTTGTGGGCGTTGCCAGGGCCTTTGCGTGCTACCTGGATCACAGCGCGCGTCCTTGCGGCGACGGTCACGGTGCCGATCGCGGAGGAACTCGCGTACCGCGGATACGTCATGCGCCGCCTGGTCGGTGCCGATTTTCAATCCGTGAGATTTGCAGAGGTTCGATGGCCCGCGCTCGCCGTTTGCGCCGCCGCCTTCGGCATCATGCACGGTACGATGTGGTTCGCGGCGATGCTCGCCGGATTGGCATACGGCGCATTGACCATCAAGACCGGCAGAATCGCGGATGCGGTTATCGCGCATGCCACGACAAATGCCCTGCTTGCCGCCGCGGTGCTGCTGTTCGATCAGTGGCAGCTCTGGTAACCGTGGCAGATCTTGCGACAGCGGCAGGCCTCGTCCCTGCCGCGGCGATAGGAGTCATTTGACATAATGCATTTGCACCTGTGATGAAGCGCGGTGTTCCTCGATGCCTGCAGGACAACCCCTCGGGAAAATGGCAACGTACGTCCCTGATCGTCAATTTCGATTCAAGGAACAGGGAGCGACCATGAACTTGCAGATTGCTTTGAAACTTCTTTTGGCAGCGTCGGTGGCATCGTGCTGCATCGCATCTGCGGATGCACAAACCGTCGACGGAGAATTCACCGGGACCGTCTCATCGCTGCAGGGCACGGGATGGGGCAACCCCATCGGCCAGTCTGTGACATTGGATTTCGCGTACGATGCCAGCCAGCAATCCAGCTCATTGAATAATGGAATTTACACCCTATCCGCACCGGTCACCTCCGCCAGCATCGTGGGCGGCTGGGGCTCGGGAATCAACCTGGAGCCGAACGGGCCTGGCGCCGGAACCATCGCCGACACTGTCGACACCAATACTGGTGCAGTCACCGCATCCGTCGTTACCAGCGCCAATGCACCCAGCCACGGATTCACGGGCGACGTGTTCGGACTGTCCTTCTTTACCGATGGAGTCAATACCACCTTGGAGGTGGTGCGCAATGCATTTGAAAATGGACGCCTTGATCTTCGGGATTCGGGGCAGGCCTTCCTCTCTAATGTCAGTGTCGCAGCCGGCAACCAAGCGCCCGAGATCGATCCTGCATCGGGTCTCAGTGCGCTGACCTTGCTCATGGGCGGGCTCGCGGTGATACGCACAAAGAAGTACGCGAAAGCGCCCGCGGCCTAACTAAACTAAGCGCGGTCTTCGATCCTAAGCAAGGCCGCGCGCGGGCGCGGCCTTGCTCATGTCTTGATTTGTTCTGCCTGGTTGGCGCGGACGCGCGTATCTACTCGTCGTCCGCCGCGGCTGCCTCGTCCGAAGCTGCTTCGTCGAGGAGCCAAATGATCCTTGCCGAGGTGCCGCCGCTCGGCAAGGATGCGAGGGTAAATCTGCCCCCGGTCATTTCAGCGCGTTCCCGCACGTTGCGGATGCCGGATCCGTTCGACCGCGACGGGTCGTCCGCCAGAGCCTGCATGCCGCTGCCGTCATCGCGTACTTCAAGGCTCAATCTCGGACCCTCACGCGCGAGGGTAATCCAGACGGTGCTAGCGTCCGCGTGCTTGGCAACATTATTGAGCAGCTCCTGCACGCAACGGTACAAATGCGTCGAGATTCGCTTGGGTATGTCGCTGTTTTCGGCGGTGATCTGGGTGCGAAGGGCGAGCGTGGGATAGATCTCAGCGAAGCCGCGGCAGAACCAGCTGGTGGCCGATGCGGCCCCCAAATTATCGAGAATCTGTGGCCGCAGATTCATCGAGATGGCACGTATCCCATCCGCCGTCTCATGGATGCGCTGCACGGCGAGCTTCAGCACTTCCTCCGGACTCCCCAAATTGCCCCGCTGAACCATGATGATGGCGCGCTCCAGGGTGTATTTTATGGCGCTCAACGATTGGCCGACGGAGTCGTGAAGTTCGAGGGCGATGCGGCGGCGCTCCCCTTCCTGTGCCTGGATCAGTTGCTCGGATAGCAGCGCGAGATTGTTGCGCGACGCGCGCAACTCCAGCTCCGCATGCTCGCGTTGCGCGACCTCGCTGCGCAGGTCCCGGTTGGACTCGTGCAGCTCGCGGGTGCGCAGCTGCACGCGTGACTCCAAATCGAGATTGGCGTGTTCGAGCGCGCGTTGCGCACGGCGCAATGCGGACACGTCGGTGACCACGAGCACGGTCCGCGACTCCTGAAGCGCGGCAACCACGTCATCCTCGGCGAGCATCGGACGCAGCGTGAACTGCAGCGTCCGATCGGCATCGGGCGAATAGACTTCGAATTCCTGCGCATGGCCTTCGCGCAGCTTCGGTGCGGCCGTTTGCAGTCCGCGCGCCACCTCGCAGGCAGCGTCGGTGCAGCCGGGATGCAGGACGGTATGCGCGTGCTTGCCGATGACGCCGCCGACCGAACCCAGCCCCCAACGCTCCACGACGCGGTTTGTCCGCAGGACCGCACCGTCGGCGTCAAGCAGGCATACCATCGCGGTGAGCGCATCGACAGTGAATTCCCACTCGTGCTTCGCCTTCTCGATAGCCGCGTGGCGATCGTTAATTGCGGCGGCGGTATCGGGCAGCAATTTCAATGGCGCGATCAATCCGATGGGGGCTGCACGGCAGCCGGATGCCGCAGCCTGAATCGCGGCACATAAACGAATTGCCAATCGCAATAACCGGCGGCGTCTTTAAATTTCTCTTCGTCTTCGTCGAAACCCATCTTCTTGATCGGCTCCACCTTTGAACTGCTGGCGATACCGCTGATTCCCTGCATTGGGCTGCTGATGAGGGTCCAGTCCGGCGCACCTGTCATGGGGTCGGCGTAGAGCCTGCGCAAGTGATGCTTGGGTTCCGTGAAGCGCTTGTCCACGAGCAGATCGGCGATTTCCGCCGGATATTGGTGTCCGCCGGCGGCGTAATAGGAGGCGATAGCTCTTTCGAATTCATGTCCGATGAACAAGAGTTCCTGTTCCCGCTCGCGCTGCGCCTGGGTGCGCCAGATTACTCCCACCTCGGACAGGCTCAAGCCGAGGATTGCTACCGCAATCAGCAGGCCGATGTAGGTGAAGCCCGCCATGCAGCGCGGATCTCGCGTGCGGCGCGGCATTCTCTTACCAGCTCACGAAGGGCGAGCCGTCGGAGGCCATGTCCGGCGAACCGCTGTGGATATCCCGCAGTCCGGGATGATCGGGATCCTCGGAAGCGACCAGCAGCCAGCTTTGCGCCGACTTGGTGAAGGGATCGACCGGTATGTTGCGGATGTAATGCTTCTCGACCAGGGAACCCAATTCTTCGGGATACTGGCCGAGATCGCCGTAGTACCTGTCGATGGATTCTCGCACCACCGACAGGTCCTTGCGCAGCACCGTCTCCTTGGAACGCTGAACGGTACGAAAATAGCGCGGCACCGCGAGCGTCAAGAGAACGCCGATGATGGTCATGACCACCAGCAATTCGATCAGGGTGAATCCGGCGCTGCGCCGTTCACCAGTCGCGGTAAGCGATGCCATTGAGACCCTTGCCTTGTGCCATTGTATACACGTCGAATACATCGTCGCCCGCTTGCGGGGCATCGGGTGGACTTTTGTAGCTGCGCAAACCCCACGTGTCCGCGGCCGCCACCGTGGAGTCGGGAAACAGCGGATCGCGCGGTACGTGCCGCAAAAAATACATCATCGTTTTCTTTTCGCTTTGGAAGTCTTCCACTCCGTCGACCAGCACCTGCAAATTGGGCGGATAGCCCGAGTCGCCCAATTCCATTTTGATGTGGCCGGCGTCGGCCGCCCGCTTGTAGGCGTCGATGGCGCCACGCAATACCCGCAGCGACTGATGCAGCTCGCTTTCGCGTTCACGTTGCGTTACGAGCCGCACCAAGGGCAACGCGGCGCCCGTGAGGATGCCGATGATGGCGACCGTCACCACCAGCTCAATGAGCGTGAAACCCCGCGCGCGCATGCGGCCGTTCACGGCTTGATGGCGACGCTCAGCGGCTGCGATGCCGCGTTCGCCATCGCGCCTCCGGACGGTCCCAGGGCGGAAACTTGAGCGATAATCGAGCTGGCCGCATGCGCGGTCAGCGCCTTGAAATGCAGCTGCATCAGGTTGCCCTCGCCCTGGATGGGATCGTCGGTGGCGACGACCTCGATCTGCGCGCCGCCGCTCTTTGTCTCCACCGTGGGACTGCCGGCACTGGCGGGAACGAGATCGCCCGGCTCGCCGCTGAGGAGTTGCAACGCAGCCGCGTCGAATCGCACCTGCCCTCGCAATTTGCTGATCCCGATATCCGTCGCCATGTGTACCGTGACATCGAATTCCTGGCCGACAGTGGCTTCACCCGGGCCATCGACGGTCACCGTGGGATGCGGAGGCGGTCCGGCCGGCGCCGGCGGCGGCGCGGCAGTCGGTGGTGCAACCACCACAGGTTGCGACACCGAGGGACGCGGTCCCACCGTCGGGATTCCCGGGCCCGCGGCAGCCGCGGCACTCAAAGTGCCGCCTGAAGCCCCTCCAGCGCCCAGAGAAGCACCCGCCGGGCTGCTGTCGAAACTCGCTGATCCAAAAGGCGAACTGCGCGAGCGCGTCTCGGTACCGTACCAGAACTCCGTATTGTCGCTATCAGGCCGCGCCTGGGTGCGGATGATGTGCGGGGTGATCGACAACACGATCTCGCTCTTCTCCTTGTCTGTGTTGTTGGACCCGAACAACCGGCCCACGATCGGAATTTGGCTCAGGCCCGGGATGCCTGCGGAATTGCGCGTGTCGGAATCCTGGATGAGGCCCGCCAATATCTGTGTCTCGCCATCCTTCAACCGCAGCAAGGTGTTGGCGTTGCGGGTACCGATAGTATAGGCCTGCGTCCCGCCCACAACCACGGTGTTGGTGATGGAACTGACCTCGAGCCCGATCTTGATGGAGACATCGCCGTCCTGGTACACGATCGGTTGAACCTCCAAGGTCAAGCCGACATCGAGATACTGCACGCTGCTGCTGCTCGCGGTGCCGCTGGTCAAGAGCGCCGTGCTGCTGGTGATTACGGGCACGCGGCTGCCGATCAGGATCTTGGCCTTTTCCTTGTTGCGGGCGCGGATGCGCGGACTCGCCAGCGTGTTGGTATTGCCCACCGTCTGCAACGCGTTCGCGGAGATGCTGAGCGGTGTGATGGCGAGGGTATTCGTATTCTGGCGCAGGAGATCCGCCTAGCGACCAGAGAAGAACCACCGCCGGTGGCCGCGCCCGCCACCGAGGTCGGCGTGACGGTGGCCGAGCTGGGGGGGGTGATTCCGAGATTGAGGAGCTTGCTGCGCGCGATCTCCAGCACCTCCACGTAGATCAGGACTTCCGGTTCCGGCACATCGATCGACGCCACCAGTTTCTCCGCCATACGCACCGCGTCCGGCGTATCGCGCATCACGACGACGTTGGTGCGCTCGTCCACGAACAGGGTCTTGGCGCCGAGCATCGACTTCAGCATGCCCTCCACGTCCTTGGGAACGGCATTCGTAAGATAGAACGTGTGGACGATCTGTTCCTCGTAATCCTTTTGTTTGGCCGGGGTGTTCGGATAAATGAGCACCATGTTCGAGGATAGGATCTGGCGGGCCAGCGTGTTCTGATCTAGCACCAGGTCGATCGCGTCCTCGATCGGCACGTCCTGGACGAAGATAGTGGTCTTGCTGTCGCTCTTGACGTCCTTGTCGAGAACGAAGTTGATTCCGGTCTGGCGCGCCAGCACTTCGAACACCATCTTGGTCGGCGCGTCGCGAAACTGCAGGGTCACCTTGGCGTTGTTGCGCGACTTCAGGCGCGGCGCCACGGTGGTCGGTCCCGCGCGCGATGTTGATCTTGCCGGCCAAGGCGGTCGCGGGTCCAAAGCCCGAATCCTCATCGAGCACGGCACGCAGAATCGCGTCCGCCGCATCGTAGTCCTTGCGCTCGAAATCCTTGGTAGGCCTCGGCCACCATCGACGCATGCCGCCGGTCGGCTTCGACGCCGTCGATCCCGCGCTTGGCACGTTGATCGGTGGGGTTGATGACGAGCACGCGGCGGTAGGTCGTCACCGCTTGGTCCCACTGCCCGGCGGCGCGCAGGCCATCGGCGGTGGCGACGAGTTTCTGAATCGACGATTCACGCCGCGCCGCGAGATCCAATTTATAACTCAAATTGTCCGGGCTGCTTTGCACGGCCGCGGACAGTTCCGCCACGCCGTCCTCGTAGTTGCCGCGGTCGATGTCCGCCACGCCCTTGCGGTGCAATTGGGACGCGGCGCACCCGAAGAGCAGCGTCGCGCCCAACACGGTTCCAACGATGGTTCGCACGGATACTTTCATCATTCATCGCCCACAGCAATCGACTGCTGAATTTTGAGTGGCATGTAGGTAAGCAGCAGTTGGCCGGATTTCACCCCGTCCACGCTGTAAGTGTTATCCAAGGTGTCGCCGACCTTGACGTCGTAGACACGATCACCCGCGGTCAGAAAGTAAGTCGACCCGCCACCCTCGGACTTGTAGCTGCCCATGAAGGCGAAGGGCAGCGGCGGCGCCGTGGGCGGCGGCGGCGGTTGGTAAGGCGCCGGCGGAGCCGGCGGCGGGGGCGGCGGCGCGACGAACCAGGAATGCGGGGAGAACAGCGATGCCGCGGCGGTATCCCCCACGATGCGATCGGACATGCGGAACGACGCATTCATGACGGGCGACTTGTGGGCGCCGGGCGCGCCGGCCGCGGGATGGATCACATGCGGCGCGGGCGCCCCGGTCGCGTTGTGCGTGGGTTCGATGGTCTGTGAATTGTCGGGCATCAGCACGATGTAGCCTGCGCACGCCAGTGCGATGCCGATGAGCGCCTTGGCGCGCAAGGTGAGTTTGCTGAACACTAGGCACCTCGCAGATAGATGATGAATCCGACATCGGCACTCACCAAGGTGTCGCCGACGTTCTTGCGCTCGACATGCAGCTTGTCCAACCCCAACGCCGGAATCGCGGCCAACGATTTATTGATGAAGCTGCGGATGTTGCCGTAGTCCGCCTTGACCGGAAATTCGAAGGTGTAGCGGGCGAGACGGTTGGCCGTCGGCGGGCTGTAGGTGTATCGGCCCTGTTCCAGGACCACGCCCGCCGCCTCGGCCTGCACCAGCACTGCCCCGAGCAGCGCCGGCACCTGTTCGCGGCTCGGCAACGAGGCTGCGAATTGTTGCGGACTCTGTTCCGGTTTCGCGGCCGGCGTGGCGTGACCGGCTTTGGTCAATTCGTCCTTGAGCGCCACGACGGATTGATGCGCCGGCAGCAGCAACGCCAGCGCCGCAACCCCCGCCGCCAGCAGAACCCCCGTCCCCGTGAGGCCTGCCGAACCCACGCGCATGAGTTGGTATTTCAATTGGGGCACGGCCCGCACCAACATACGTTCCGCACGCAGCTGCAAGGCGTGGGCCGGCCGCGACGCCGGCGGCGGCAGCGCTTGCTGGACGACGTTGCGATTGTCTTCGGGCAGGATCATGGCGTGTCTTTCCATGCCCCGGTCAGTTCGAAGCGCACCGGGTGCTGCGGGTCGTCGGCGCGAATCTCATGTCGATCGAGCATGGGGTATTGCAGAGAACGGCTGGCTTGCAACCGCTCGACGTAGGACAACGCCAGGGCCAGTGTGCGCGATTCGGCGGTGACCCGCACATTGTGCTTGGCATGGTCCGGCTCGACGCCGAGCACGGCCACCTGCCCTTGGGCCTCCTTGCTCGCCTGTTCGAGTTCCGCCAGCAGCAGGGTCCATGGCGTTGCCAGATCGAGCGCCGCTTGTTCCGCACTCACCGCGACGCGCGCATCGCCGGTCGACACCACGGGCGCAGCCCGCGCCTCGACGCGCGCCAAGGCCGCGAGGCGCGTCTCGAGACCGGCGCGGTGCTCGCCCATGACGCGGTACTCGTACAGCACGCTCCCGGCCGCCAGCACGCCCGCCGCCAGCAGCAACCCGCCGACCAGCGAGATGGCGCGGCGGCCGCCGGCAAAATCGAGTTGAATGGCGGGTCTCATGCCGCCCTTCTGCGAATGTGTTCGAGCTGATGCAGCGTGGTCAATGGCGGATTCTCATCGTCGAGCCACTCCAAATCGGCCGAGGTTTCGGGGCGCAAGGCGCGCAAGGCCGCCGGTAAATCGACATAGACTCGGCCATCGGCGGGACTCGCGCTCGCCAGCCGGCCGAAGGTCTGCAAGCGCTTCAGTTCACGCGCCCAGTCGAGGCCGATGCGTACCGCATGCACCCGGTCGATGCCGTCGCCGCACATGCGCAAGCGCCGCGAGCGATCCCTCCTCGACGGTCACGAACCAGGCGGCCGTGTCGGCCGGCAGCTGGTGGCGCCAGGTGTTGTAGGCCGCAATCAGCTGCGGCTGCACCGAGGCGAGCTTTTGGCCATGGCGTAGCGCCGATTCACGCAGCGCCTGCAGCAGCGCGGTGGGCATGGCGCTGGCGAGGCGCGATGAGCCTGGCGGCGCCTCGGACAGCGATACCGTCCACTCGTTCATCTCGGCGCCAAAAATGCCGGACATGATCTCGCGTGCATGCGCCAATCGCTCCGCGTTCGAACTCAAGGCATCGGACCAGGGCACGACGGCGTATCGCACCCATTGATCCGCCAGCACGATGCGCGCCCGCGCATCGGACCAGCCGCCGCCGCTCAGTTGCCGCTCGAGCAACGCCAGCGCGCCCTCCCAACCGGGCGCCGCTTGCGGATCGCCATGATCCGCTTCGCGCCGCCAGCGTCGGCCGGATGCCGCGTTTGATGCGCACCAGGCAGACGCGCCGCTGCGCGAGATACATCCCCACTTCATCACGCCATAACGGTGACACGGTTGACCTCCTCGAGCGTGGTCTCGCCGCGCCGCACCAGGTCCAGCGCGACGCTGCGGATCAGGCGCACCCCGCCCTTCTGCGACAGCTCCTTCAGCTGGCGCACCGGCGCGCGATTGATGATGGCCTCGCGCAATTCATCGTTCAGCACCAGCAGTTCGCCGATGGCCTTGCGGCCGCGGTAGCCGCTGCCGCGGCAATGCTGGCAGCCGCGCCCGATGGTGAAGTTGTACGCGGCGCTCGCGGCCACCGACAGCTGCGACTCCTCGAGCAGCTGCCGCGACGGGACGTAGCGGCTCGGCGCATTGCTCGCACACCACGCGGATCAGGCGCTGCGCCAACACGCCCGACAAGCGCGGACACGAAACTGTAGGTATCGACGCCCATGTGCGTGAAGCGGCTCACCACGTCGAACACATTGTTGGCGTGCACCGTGGTGAATACCAGGTGACCGGTCAGCGCCGATTGGATGGCGATTTGCGCGGTCTCGGAATCGCGGATTTCGCCCACCATGATCTTGTCGGGGTCGTGGCGCAGAATGGACCGCAGTCCGCGGGCGAAGGTCAAACCCTTCTTCTCGTTGACCGGAATCTGCAGCACGCCCTGCAGCTGGTATTCGACCGGATCCTCGATGGTGACGATCTTGTCGGACCCGGTCTGGGTCTCGGAAATCGCGGCATACAGGGTGGTGGTCTTGCCGCTGCCGGTGGGCCCGGTGACCAGCAGCATGCCGTAGGGTAGCGAACTCAAGCGCCGCAACTGAGTGACGACCCGCATGTCGAAGCCCAAGACATCGAGCCGCAGGCCGTGCAGCCGCTCGGTGAGCGCCTGCTTGTCGAGCGCGCGCAGCACCGCGTCTTCGCCGAAGATGCTGGGAATGATCGGAGACGCGAAAATCGATCGGCCGGCGGTCGAGCGCGATGCTGAAACGGCCGTCCTGCGGCACGCGGCGCTCGGCGATGTCGAGTTCCGACATCACCTTGATGCGCGAGATCACCTGCTCAGCCACCGCCATGCCGCTCGACCGACGCGATGTTCACCAACACGCCGTCGATGCGATAGCGCACGTTGAGCCCGTTGGCGGTCGACTCCAGATGGATGTCGCTGGCGCCGGCGCGCAGCGCGTCGTAGACGGTCGAATGCACCAACCGCACGATGGGGCTGGCATCTTCGCTGATCGAGACGTAAGAGAGATTGTCGGGCCCGGTGCTCGCGCTGCCCTGAGCTTCGGCCTGCGACAGCACGGAGTCGATGGCGCGCAGCGCCTCGGCGCGCCGCGCGATGAAGCTCGCCAGCTCATGCTGGACGGCGACGCGCCCAATCGAGCACTTCGGTGGTGCGCGTCTCGAGCCAACTTCGCAGCGCCGAATCGAAGGGATCGGCGACCATGGCCAGCAGGCCGCCTGGGCGTACGCACGACGGCGCAGCAGCGCCGCGTCGCCTCGGACGGCGGCAGCACGTCGAACGCCGGCTCGAGCATGGCCAGCTCGTCGCCGCCCACGAAGCGATAATCGAGCGCGCGCGCCAGCGCGCGTGCCAGATCGGCCGGCGCACGTCCGGCGCTCTCCGTGAGTATATTGACCGCCGACTTGCCGGTGCGCGCGGCCTCCGCGATGGCGCGCGCGATCACGGCTTCATCCAACGGAACCGATGACGCAACAGCAGCCGCCGGTACCGCGACCGCCGGCACCGCAGTCTGCGACGGCTTATCCTGCGGCAGCGGCTCGTCATCGGCCAAAGGAACGACGGCATTCATTGGACGCTCCCCGCCAGCTGGAAGATCGGGAAATACATGAGGACCACGATGACACCGATCAGCAGTCCGATGATGGTCATGAACAACGGCTCGATCAAGCGCGTAACGATGGCCACCCAGCGCGCAATCTCCTCATCGTAGAACGCCGCGATGCGCTCGGTCATTTCGCCCATGTTGCCGCTGCGCTCGCCGACGCGCAGCATGCGCGCCGCGACCGGTGTGGTCAGTTCCTGCAGTTCCATCGCGTTGGCGATCGACTGACCTTCGCGCACCGACTGCGTGGCCTTGGCGAACGCCGGGCGCAGTGTCTCGCCCAGCAAGCCCGACGACATGGTCATGGCTGTCACCGCCGGCATGCCGCTGCGCAGCAGCATGCCCACCGTGCGATACAGGCGCGCGAGCTGGTACAGGCGCAACTGGCGGCCGATGGCCGGCACTTTCGCGAACCAGGCGCCGAACATCGCTCGGGTCGAGCGCCGCGACAGACCATAACCCAGAGCGGCGGCGGCCGCCGTGCCGCCCACCGTGAGCACCGCCAGCGGTGTGCGCTTCGAGCATCTGACCCCACTGCAGCAGCAGGCGCGAGGCGAACGGCAGATCGGATCCCAGTTCTTCGTAAATGGAGCTGAAGCGCGGCACCACGTAGCCCATCAGGAACAGGGTGACCAGCATGCCCGCGCCGAGCAGCACGGCAGGATAGATCGACGCATTGATGAGCGTCTTGCGCAGCGAGTCGATCTGCTGCTGATAGGTGATGAACCGCGTCAGCGCTTCGCGCAGCGATCCGGTGCGCTCGCTGGCGCGCACCGTCGCCACATACAGGTAGGGGAAGGTCGGTCGGATGTTCAGCCAGCGCGGCACCCAGGGTCTGACCTTCGTAGAGGCGGCCGAGGATTTGCTCGAGCGGCCGGCGCACCGCGGGACTGATCTCTTTCTCGGTCAGCGCCTCGATCGATTCCACCAGCGACAAGCCCGCGTCCAGCAAGCGACACCAGTTCCTGGCTGAAGATCACCAGCGGAATCTTGGCCTCACGCTTGAAGAGCGTGCCCTGGCGCACCGGCGTGAGCGAGATGACGCGCAAGCCCAGCAACCCAAGCTGACGCCGGGCATCGGTCTCGTCGATGGCGTCGACCTGTTGCGCGAGCACGGCCTGTTCGCGATCGAGGGCCTTAACACGAAATTCCACGGCGATAACCCTACCAGTTCCCGATGTCGGCGTTTTCGCCGGTACCGCCGGGCTGGCCGTCCTTGCCGTACGACATCAGGTCGAAATCGTTGTTATGCGTGCCCAGGGGCCAAATATACGTACGGATGACCCCAGGGATCGTTCGGCACGTCCTTCTTCAGGTACGGGCCGGCCCAGTTCGGTTCGTTGGGTGGCGCCACCTTCAGCGCCGCCAAGCCTTCCTCGGTGGTGGGCAGTCGGTTCATGTCGAGCCTGAATTGTTCGACTGCCTTGTCGAGCGCATCGACTTGCGCCTTGGCAGCCTTGACTTGGGACTTTCCGACCTGCGAGAAATATCGGGGAGCGACGAATCCGGCCAGCAGGCCGATGATGACCATCACCACCAGCAATTCGAGGAGCGTGAATCCGGCGGCGCGCGGGCTCCCGGCGCGTGCAGATTTCCCTAACCACAGCCCTCTGGCGTTGGCGCTTTCCGGACCCTGTAGTACTGGCATGTTGTTCAACGCCGCTCCAATCTGCACTTGTACTCTACGCAGTCACCCGGGTCGGCGAAGGTAGTAGAACACCGTATGATTTCTCTGCCAAATTCCCTTGCAACGATGCGATTTTGCAACGGTCGTCGGGATTAAACAGGGGATTCCTTCAAGCCTGCGAGCGGTTCCTCCCATTGAAGTCAATTATGTCCAAGCCACGGCCTGGCGAAAGCGAACTGACACGGTATATTGTCTCCAAACAAACGGGTAGGACGAACCGGCACAATCGATATGTACCCGCAATTCTTCGGCTTCACCAAACTGCCCTTCCGGCTGCGCCCTGACCCTGAATTCCTCTTTTCAGGTCAGTCCTATGTGCAAACGCGCGCCAGCGTGCTGTCCGGCCTGCGCGGCGGCTCGCGCCTGGTTTTGCTCTTAGGTGCGCCCGGCGTCGGCAAGACGCTGTTGCTTGAAGACGTCATGGGCGAAGTGGCGGGCCAGTTCGCCACCTGTCGGATCAATCAACCGCATATTTCGGCCACCGAGCTGATCCATGCCGTGCTCTTGCAGCTCGGCGCGCCATCCGCGGACGCGGACGCGGGCCGGCCCCGGCTGTTCAAGGAGCTGGCGGCAGCACTCGAGTCCCCGGAGGCTCGCCAGGCCGTACCGCTCCTGGTCATCGACGATGCACAACTACTGGGCGCGGCGACGCTGCAGGCGGTGAAGGATATCTTGGCGCGCGTGCACCGGTTGAAGATGGTGCTGGTCGGGCGCGATGAGGCGCAGGCCCGCGGCGAGACCCTGACCAGCCGGCTCGCCGCGGTCGGCAAGCTGCGCCAAGTAAACTTGCTTCCGTTGTCCGCCGAGGGGACAAAATCTTATATAGATCATCGACTTGAGATCGTAGGCGGAGGCGGTAAGGAGGTTTTTGCAGCGGAAGCCTACGGCATGATATTCCAGCACAGCGGGGGTTCCGCCCGGCTCATCAACGTGCTTTGCGACGCGGCCCTGCATGCCGCCTGCTTGCGGGCATCGGGACACGTCAGCGCGGCCGAGATCCTGCTGGCCACGCAAGACTCTCGCTGGCCGGAGGCCTTGGCGCGGGACAAGGCCGGTTCAAGCCCACCACAGGCCCACTCGCCCGAGCCGGCGGCCGAGGCGCAGTCGGCTGCGAATGATGCGGCGCCGGCCGAAGATCCGATGCCGCCAGTGCCTGCCGCGGCGTTGGTGGTGACCCACCACAAGGAGCACATCGCCACCTGGCCGCTCGCCGCCGGCCGGATATCGATCGGGCGGGCAAGCGACAACGAATTGCGTCTCGATGCCCCCTACATCAGCCGCCACCACTGTCAGGTGGTCACGGTGGGGAATGTCTCGACCATCGAGGATTTGGGCAGCGTGAACGGCATTTCGGTCAACGGCAAGGTGGCCAAGCGGCATGTGTTGCAACACGCCGATCAGATTGCATTGGGCCAGCACATTCTCACATACGTCGCGAACCCCCAACCGTAAACCGGGACGTCAGGCGACCAGCAATTGATCGATGAGGGACCGCAACTCGGCGGTTTCGAAGGGCTTCGCCAGCGTGCCGTCGGCGCCGGCCGCCTTGCAGGCGGCGAGGTACGCGGTCGTCGAAATCGCCTCGGGCTGATAGGCATTCAAGCCGAAATTTCCGCCGCCTGAAATGGCGATGATGCGGATGTTCGGGTGGTCGCGGCGAATCTGTTTGATGGCTGCCACGCCGTCCATGCCCGGCAGCACCACGTCGATGATGACCAGATCCATCGCCGATTCATCCAGCAACTTAAGACCAACCGCCGCGTCAGCCGCCCCCAGCACGCGGACCACCGAGGATTTGAGCACACGTTCGACCGCTTCGCGCACGAACGGCTCATCGTCGATGACGAGAATATTCAGCAACGCTACTCGGCCGAGACGACCTGGTCGACTTCCTCGCGCGACAGGAGATTGCTGCGCACGGCGAACCGCGCTACGGCCGCGGTATTGCTCAAATTGAGCCGACGCATGAGGTTTGCGCGGTACTTCTCGACCACTTTGACCCCACGGCGCAAGTCGGCCGCGATGCGCCAAGTGGGCACGCCCAGCGCAATGAAGCGGATTATTTGACGGTCCTCTGGTCCGAGGGGCTCGACGGGAGTCGGGGGCGCGGCATCGAGCAGCCAACTCCGTAGGACCATGTCGCTGACTCCGTGGCAGATCGCTTGGTGGCCACGTGCAGCGTGCCGCACCGCAGCAAGCAGATCCACCCGCAAGGCATCCTTGCGCACATAACCAATAGCACCGGCCATGAACGACTCGCGCATGTACTCCAAAGAATCGTGCGCGGTCAAGACCAGCACCCGTGTCGTCGGGCACTCCTCGCACAATTTTTTTACCGCGAGGCCGCCAGTGCAACCGGGCATGGTCAGGTCGCAAAGCACCAGATCGGGTTGGTGGCGCCGTACGAGATCAATGCCGTCGTCGATATCGCCGGCATCACCGACGATGCTCATGTCGCATTCGAGGGAAAGCAGCGCGCAAACGCCTACTCGTACGATCTGATGGTCATCGATGAGAACCAGCCGGATCGTCTTGGGTTCCCCCCTGACGAAGCCTGGCCATATGGCATCGAATACTGCCGCCGAATTGGATTGCTCCATGCTCCTCCCTCGGTATTCCGACTCCCAACTAAACACATCGGAGCCTACTTCACGCTGGCAGCTTCAACAAGAATTTTGGAGCCGCTACAGAGTTTCCTACGATAGCTACATCGTCTTCGCCGCCGCAAGTCCCGCTGCGCCATACAAAAGCGGACTTGCGTCACGCTTTCGTCCGCCTTAACGAACCCCCGGCTGAGAATTCACAGGTTTTGGGTGTGCAGACGAGCGCGGCTGCGAAAACACAGTATCCTCCAGCGGTCGGTTGAGAAACACCCGTTCAACCATCATCGCTTCCGTTGTCTTCCCGCTCTCCTGTCCGGTGACGATCGAGTGCGGGATCAGCACCCCGTCGACGCTCTTGTAGTCGGCGAAGCTCACGGTAACTCTACCCGGTTCACCGGTCGACGTACGGGACTCGCGCTCGTACTTCAAGTCGAGGAAGGTGGCAGCGTCGATCCACCATCGCCGGGTGGCTCCCGACGGCAGCTTGACGCGGAGGCGGTAGGCCTTTTTGCCCGCGACCTCATCGATGCCGTCGAAATCTACGCCAATGCCCTTGGCCTGATAGTCAATCAGCGGACCATCAACCCCCAGCCCATCACGCGCCGACGCAACTTCCTCCGCCGTATACGCGGCCACCTCCGGTTTCCCATTGTGCGTTTGGTGCAGCTTCCAGCCCTCGACGCCGTTGAAAACGCGCACCGACGTCTTATCGCGCACATGGATTTCAAAGCGAGATTTGTTGGGGCGCGCTTGCTGCAGAACGAACGGCACGCGGGGCATCGACGGGTTGCCGGTTTCGAGCTGACCGATCGACACCATGGTGTCGATCTTGCGCCAGGCACCGAGCCCCCCGCGCGCCTTGACGTTCTGCGCGACTATCTGCTTGGCCGTCAAGTGAGGGACCATGGGTGCAGGCGTGGCCGCCGCTAGAAATGAGGCGGCGAGGCCGACAATCAGACAGGCTGTACGAGCGAGTGGGGACATTGGCATCATCCTGTATCCGGGAAGCATGCGGTGCCGTTCATTCGACGATCAGGCCGGACATGTGAACGGTGCCGACCACGAGGTCAACCATATTGCCGGGCTTGACGATCTTATCGCGATTGCCAAATACCACCGAATACTCCTGCCCTGCCTCCGGGGCCGCGGCCTGGTGGGATTTGCCGTCGGCGGCCGGCACGGATAATTTCTTGCCCGTCTTGCGATCGATCATTACGGGGGCTACACGCCTATCCTTCAGTGCGTTTGCCTTCTGGACATCCAGCACTCGGCAACGGAACTCCAGCGAAGCACCCGCAGAGACTGAGTGCACGCTCAGTTGGCCAATACCGTAGCGGCGCTCGAAATACAGTTCCTCTTTTTGGTTGCGTGCGACATGTTTCCTGGTCGGCGCGACGGTACTGGTTGCCGGCGGCGTTTGATCTGCCCCTGCGCTGTGCACGTCCGCAGCAGACAGTGTGCCGAGCACGCTGATTATGCATAACACCGCCGGCAACAGCACATTGCAGCTTGGCCAGCGCCCGCGCGACCGAGTCTGATTCCG
This sequence comes from uncultured Gammaproteobacteria bacterium, assembly GCA_963799885.1. Lineage (GTDB taxonomy): Bacteria > Pseudomonadota > Gammaproteobacteria > Steroidobacterales > Steroidobacteraceae > Bog-1198. The sequence continues at coordinate 93,234 of CAWCYX010000021.1, forward strand.
TTTCATGGTTTTGCTCCTAAATTATCAGTTGCGGCCGCCACGACTGGCCCGCCCAGGCATTTCCCTCACGGCACGATCCAATCGCTGTCGGCGACCAGGCTCTTACCGCTTGCGCCTTCAAAGCGGGTGAGGTACCCGCCTTTGGAGGCAAAACGTTGGCCCGGCGCGAGCCCGAGACGCGGATAGTTACCATTGACCAAACGATGACCCAGTTCAATTTCAATGAGTTCTACCAGCCGGTCGGGCACCCAGTTATTCCCCATGTGACCCGCGGCTTCGGCCAGAATCTCGCACGCGAGATAGGTATCGGTCTGCACGCGTTCGGCGACCACCGGAATATTGAAATAGCCGAACCAGCCTTGCGCGAATCCCGTGCCCAGCGCGCGCAGGGCGGGCAATTCGAGGGGATAACTCATTCGGGCAACACTTCGCCAAGCGGGCGGCAGCGGAGCGTGCTCCAGGTCCGCCATGAGTCCGGAGACGAATACCGCCACGTCGGGCGGCGGAGTCTCGGGCAGCTTCTTCAGATCTTGAGGACGGAGCCAGAGCACGACCGTATCCTTGGGCTGTGCCTCGTCCAACACCTGACCAAGCGCACTCGACGGTGCATCGGGTTTGAGTGGATGCTCCCGCCACTGCAGTCCGCTGCCGGCGCTCGCCTGCTGCAAAGCCGTGGCGCCCGCCCTGCCGATGTCATCGGCTTGGAACACCTGGATTACACGGCGCGCTGCCGAAGCCGGCTGCGGCTGCAGACGGCTGGCGAATAATTGCGCCTCCAACAACACCCCCTTGGAGAAGTACATGGGGTAGAAATCGTCCTCCGCGACCACCGGCAGATCGAGATTCGGCAGCAGGCAGGGAACAGAGTGTTCCTGGCAATAGCGATGCACGGGAGCCCAGTTTTTTCTCCCCAGTCCGGAGATTACCGCCAAGACCGGCTCCGCTGCGAAATGCTGGCGCAATTGCTCTTCCCATCCGTCGGCGGGCCCGCTCAGTTGCCAGACGTGCAGTCGCCAGTCATGGCCCGCAGGGAACCGCACCCCGGGCGCTCGTTGCAGCGCAGTCCGGTCGGGGCGGGACGCATCGCTTGCACCAAAGCAATGCCCGAGCACGTCGAGCATGCCTTGGCGCTCGTTCGGATCCGCGTCCGGGGTAATGATCGTAGCGAAGTCGATGACTTCACCGTTGACGCCGGGTACCGGACCGCGCCCAAGCTGCCGCAGATAATCGATCGTCGCGCTCATTGACGGCTCATCGAGCGCGTATCGCGGCATCAGATAGTCGAAGCTGCGCCCGTCCGGATCGATTCCCTCGCGAATGGCGCGGGCCAACGTGGTTGCGGTATAGCGGCTGCGCATCTGGCCGCGTGCGTTGGTCGGTGGTTGCGCCATTGTCGCCGCAGAAGTGTTCAACGGCCGGAACAAATACCTGGCGGTAATCGGCGGAATCAATTTCCGCCCCTCGACGATGCCAAGACCGCTACGCAGGTGGCAGTTCATACACGCAGCAGCTTGACCCAGCATAGGTTCCGCGTCCTTTCGTTCGGCAACCAACGGATTGCCCGACGGCAATAGTCCCTGCCGATAGAGCCGCAGTCCGGCCTGAAGCTGTCCGATGTCGGCCGGCGACAATCGCGGCGCCGCGCCGCCAGCCCCCGCCGCCATCAGCACGGCCAGGCCCACGACCGCGCGCACCCGCGAGACCTTGCATCTCACTGCGAGGACTGCTGCTTCTCCTTCCCCGCCGCCGCCTGCGCGGCGTGCGCATTCTTGAGAACTTCCTTCTTCTGTTCCGGCGTCAGCAGCCTGGCGATTTCCCCTCGCTCCATGCGCCCGAGCCCAGCGATCATCGCCGCTTTCTGCTCCGCATCTAACTTTTCACTCTTGACGACGACGTCCTTGCGCAGCGCCATGCGCCGGTGAATCTCGTCGATTTTTGCCTTCTGCTCATCGGTGTACTTCAATCCGGCAAAATAGTCCGTCGAGCGCGCATCGCGCACGGGCCGAACAGCGGGGGCGGCCATGTGCGCAGGCTGCGCCGCCGCGGGTGGAGGGAGCTGCGCGGACGCGAATCCCGCTGCCGCGGACAGGAAAAAGAACCCGGCTAAAACCGTCACCCGTCCTGCCGATCGATTCATGTTCATGAGCACCCTTCCTTCCACGAAGCGTCCTGTTTCTGCGCCCATGCTTACTTGCCGCTCGGCTTCGCAAACAGCGCATCGTCCAACTTGGGATTCACCACGACGCTGTCGATCAACATCTTATGCGTGTCCTTGTTGCCCTCCACGGCGGTCTCGATAACGTAGGGAACCTTCACACCATTCACGGACCGGTAATCGCGCAGGTATATCGACACCGGCCGCATCTTCTTGTCCATGCGCCGTGGTGTGCCCTCGATCTTGGCTTCCAGGAATGTCCCGGCATCGAGCCACATGTGCTGAACCTGACCGCCCTTCATCGTAACCTTGAGCTTGTACGCGTCCTGGTTTTCGACTTTTTCGACGCCCTCGAGTTCAACCTTGTTGCCTTTGACGGCGTAATCCACCAGCGGCCCGTCAAGTTCTGATTCGAATCCGGCCGCCTTGAGTTCATCTGCCGAGTAGGGCTCCACTGTCTTGCGACCAAGGTAAGGGCGCAGCTTCCAGCCGTTGACACCGTCGTAGACCTGCACGGCAGTGTCATTCTTGAATACCAATTCCACCCGGGATTTCCGCGGCCGCTTCTTCTCGAGCACGAACGGCAGTTGGGACTTGCTCTTTCCTCCCGCGTCCATCTTGCCCGAGAAGGTGATGGTTTGAATCGACCGCCACGCTTGCAGGCCGCCTTTCGCGGCAACATTCTTATCGACGAGCTGCGAGGCGGTTAGACTACTCAGCGCCCACGTACTTGCAGACCCGAGCAGCGTCGAGGAGATGCAAACCGGCAGTACGAGGCGCAATAAAAACGTTCTTCTTAGCATGGTCGAAACACTCCTGACGGACCCATTGAGGCTAACATCGAGGCTATTCCACCACGAGGCCGCTAATCCGCAAATTGCCCACCATCAGCGTCACGTGGTTGCCCGGCTTCAGGTATTTGCCTTTGTTCGAGAACGCCATCCAGTACTCGCGGCCATTTTCCGGGGCGGCGACTTGACGTAGCTGGCCGACCTGCTCCATCACGGGGACTTGGAGCGCAAGGCCATGCTGCTCGTCGACGAGATACGGAGTGGCTTCCTTGGAGTTCAGTATTTTGGCCTTGTCGGCATTGAGCACCCTATAACTGAATCGGACTAGGGAGCCGGAGGCGGTTGAGCGGACGTGAACGTCGTCGATGCCCCACAGCCGCTTCAACAGCGTCGTCTGACGCTCGTTGCTCACCGAGCTATGTCTCGACGGAGGCGCGGCAGGCGCAACTGCCTCGGCAGCCACCGGGGCGCCGGCGGCAGCCGAGGCGGCGATCATCGTGGACGCGCCGACGAGCATGCCGACGAGCGCGCACGCGAACAGCATCTGTTTAATTTTTGGCATTAGTTGGTTGGACATTACCCCTCGCTTTCGTTCAATTTACAGGGCGCAATCAACGGAGCGCCACCATCATTGCTCCCTCCGGATCCCACCTCTAAGGGAACCGGCGCGCATGCGCAAAATGATGTTGCGGGATTAACTTTCATGGGGCCGCCTCTATATTGACCGGGCTACAAACCAACTCTCTCGCAGTATGCCCTGCCGCGGCTGCACATACTTCGACGGTCGTCACAGAATTCGATTCTGGTTTGTCAGCTAATTCTTCACGGCCCGATGTTTCGGCGTGTTACGGAATTCATCAGCATTGCGGGGAACTGCATCAACTGTTTCCAAATTTCGATCGGTCAGCGTATTTCCTTCGCTTTCAGAAATGCGTTGCAAGCTTCGATGACGCGCTCTTTCGGCATGTCAGCGAGCAGAGCTCCGTTCGATTCAAATGCCTCTTTGTATTCAGGCGTCTTGCGGGCTTCCGCCAATTCCTTCTCAGGCGCGGCTCCTACATATCGTTTACCGATCTCTTGATACTTGTCGGCCGACTCCGGTTTGAGCTTGGCGCAGAAACTGAGCGTGGTTTCTACCTTGCCGAATTCGTCATTCGCGAATGGCAGGTTCGCCATTGCAAGCTGTGGAATCGCGATCGTCACACACACCGACAGGATGCATTTGATTTTCATAAAGCCCCCATTTCTCGCTCGCTCCGGTTGCGAACCAGGGCTCATTTCGTGCCAACGCCCGAGCCCGCATGTCCATGTTTTCATTCACCTAGGGAGCAATGTTGCTACAAAAAAATGCTGCTCGCAAGAGACTCGCGAGCAGCATTGACTCTAGGTTTCAGTTGACCCGCATCGCCTTACTGCGCCGTACCATCCAGGGCCGACGTCTGCGTACCGACCGAGTCGGTGACCGATATCGTTGCGGCCTTGAGCCCCGCTGCCTGAGCTGTCAGTGGTTTGAACTGCACCGTGACAACGCAAGTGGCCCCCGCAGCCAAGGTCGTGTGAGTCGCGTTACCGCAAGTCGACATGAACGCTACGACCGCATAGTTGGCAACATTGGCGGCGGTCCCTCCGAGCACTCCGGCCCCAATGCCGGTCAGCGGGACGTTCCCCGTGTTGGTCAGCGTGAAGGCTTGGACCGGATCCAGCAAGCACTCGAGCATCTGCAGCAGACTCGTGCCTGGGCAGAATCGTCCATGGGAGAGAGTCCACGTCGCCGGAGTCAGACTTGCACTTCGCACGTCGGCCACACCGGTACCCGTGAGCGCCACCGGCGAACCGGTGACCGCAACGCTGGCCGTGATGGTCGCCGATCCAGTCGCGGCTCCCAGCGCCGTCGGCGAGAACACCACGTTGATGGTGCAGGTACTCGCTGCCGCCAAGGTCGCGCCGCAGGTGCCGCCCGCGGCCGCCGCGAACGGCGCCGTGACCGTGACCGTAATACCCGTCAGCGCCGAGCCGCCGGTATTGTGCAGGGTGAGCGCTTGCGCGGCACTGGTCGTACCGACCGCCGCACTGAACGTCAGGGGTCCGCCCGTGACGCTCGCGGCCGCCGGCGTGGCGGGTGCCACATATTCGACCGCGCCGATGTCGAAATGCCCGTCGCTGTTGTGATCCGGCCTCGCGTTGCCAAAGAAGTCCGTCGCCGGGTGCGCGACGCTAGTCGGGATGTGATCGATCGCCGCCGAACCCGCCGCGAGCGCGTAGTTACCGATCGGCGCCACCGGAGTTCCAACGGCCGACAAGGTGGTCGGATTCGTCAGCGACAGCGGACCGTAGAACATGTTGATCCAGTTGCTGCCCTCATCCACCGTGGCCGCCGGGGTCAGCGAGAACTGCGCGAGCGGCGGCGGCGTGGAATCCGGAACGCCCGACGGCACCGTATAGCCGATTCCAACCGTGCCGGGCTGTATGCAGCCCTGAGCATTCGCCTGGCCATTGGGTCCGGCGCACAGCTGCGTAGCAATTTCCGGAGGCACACGCGAGCCATTGCAGAACTGCGTGACGACGCCTGCGCTGGCCGGCGCGATATTGGTGCTCGAGTAACCCGTCCCGGTGGTGCTGGTCAACATCGAGTACTGCGGATTGAGCGTAAATCCCGATCCGGTATGGTTGGTCGGCGATGTATCGTTATACACACCGATATCCCAGTAGTAAGCACTCGCCGTTGCATTCGCGGCGGGGCATGCACCCGTCGCGCTCTGCGTCAGCGCCGGAACCAGCTGGACCGGGCCCATGGCCGGCGGGGTTGGCGCCGTGATATGGAACGACCGGTTCTGGAAGAACAGATTGTTGGACAGCACCGGGTTCGAGAACAAGTTGCACTGCGGATGGCCGGCGGGGCAGACCACGGGGCCGGTGAACGCCGCCAGGAAGTTCGCCGTATGCGCCTCGGTCGACAAACCGGCCGGCAGGAAGTTCGACTGCGTGACCTGGAAGCCGATGCAGTTCGGATTCAGGGACGGGTCGCAGCCAGGCGGCGGCTGATTGGCGCCCGGGGCCTCGATGGTATCGAACAGTACTCCCGCGGTGGCGGTACTGTCGTTCGACACCACGGTGTTGTTGATGAAGTCGACCTTCACCGCATCGTGCAGCGAGACTCCGCCTCCGTCCCAACCAGCAACGTTATTCGCGAAAATGTTGTTGGTAATCTCGACGGCATACCATTTCGACGGCGTGCTGGGGTTGCGCGCCACGTCGCTGCCGTTGACATGCTGCAGCTCGAGACCGCCGCCGCTGCCTTCTTCGGCAGTGTTGCCTTGGAACAGGTTGGCGTTGATGACGAGACCGGGGCCCGTGCCGTCGCTTAAGCCCGGCGGGCAATCGGCGTCGTTGGTGGAGCCGCATTCAGTCGCGACGCCGCTGACATTGAAGGTGCCATCCGGGCCCTGACCTTCGATGATCATCCCGCCGCCATAGGTGGTCAGCGTCGGATTGACGCTCTGGTTGAAGATGATCGTGTTGTGCTCGATGTCGCCGTCCCAGTCGAATCCGAACTGCGCGAAGCCGGCGCCGTTGCCGCTGCTCAGGTTGCCGCACACCCAGTTGTAGTTGAACTTGTAGTAGTCGGCACCGGTGCAGAAGGTGATGCCGCCAGCGGACGCGGGAGTGTTCGAGCCCAGCTCGTCGCCGTAGGAGGCGTTCAATGCGACGTAGTTGTTATGCACGCTGACATGCTGGTTATACAGGTACGGCTGCTCGTTGCCGTTCGCATCTATGAGCGAACTGCCGTCGACCCCGCCATCGGCCGCGTCCGGATTCTCCGGCTGGCCAATGGTGAGGCCGCCCGAGAGCGTGCCGCCATTGTTGTACACGCGATTGTTCGCGATCTGCATGTAGTGGTTCCAGGCGTGCAGCCAGATACCGCCGCCGCCTTGCGAGCTGTTGGTAAAGGTCAGGCCATCGAGGCTCGACGGGTTGCACAGGAAATTGCCATGGTAGGCGTTGCAATCCGCGCTGCTATTCGTGAGCAGTCGGGCACCCGTCGGGAACGAGCCTTCACCGGGTTGCACCCCGGGAGGAATGTAGACACCCTGCCCGAGGACGGTGATGGCCGCGCCTTCATACGCTCCCATCAGGCTCGGCTCCTGCAGGAGTTCCGCCAAATTACCGTTGAGGCTCGCATCCCAGCCGACGATGCCCTCGAGCGGGATTGGCTGCACCATACCCTGCTGGGACGCGGGACAGGTGTACTGACCGGTGGGATCATACGGCACGCCCGGCACCGTGGTCACCGTGCCATTGTCATTAGTGGTTTGAGTGGTGGTCAGCGACGCGCCATTAATCGCGAGGCCAAACAGGCAGTCCACTTTCCGGCGCCACGGATCGAGCAGCTTGCCGCCCGGGGCGATGTTGGCATTGACCACCGAGGAGGCCGCGCCGACGCCCTGCAGGCGCACCGGCTTCCACATCAACAGCATTTCGTTATGAACGCCCGGCGGAACGATAATCATGTCGCCGGGGGTCGCCGCATCGATGGCCGACTGGATGGTCTGTGCAGGAGTCGTCGACGTGACCAGCACCGTCGGGGCCTTGCCGCCGACGGTAACCGTGACCGTGTCAATCGACTGCTGGCCATTCGGGTAGCTCGCCGAGGGCGCAGAGGTGATGACGAGTTCACCGCACTGGGCCTGCGCTTGCTTCTGTTGCTTGACGGCGCAGTTCGGGATACCCGCAGGCACCGTGACGGTGAGGGTCGTATCACCCCACACCGTAGCGGCAGAGATGCCGCCGATGGTGACCGTACCCGGGGCGGTACCGAAGTGGTAGTTGCGGTTGACGGTCTTCAGGTTGTATGGAGGCGTGCTCGCCGCCGGCCCTGAGTAGGCATTATTGGGGACAGGGACGGTCCCCAGCGCCGTGACGGTCAACGTGTGGCCCGTTGCGCTCACCCAGGGTCCCGAACCCGCGGCCAGGGTACCGGTGGTATTCGTTTCCGCAGCGGTGTTCACCGCACTCGCGATGGCCGGTGTCGCATCCGGGTAGGCGCAATCCGGCGGGTTGTAGCCGTCGGCGAAGGCCGACACCGGAACCACCGGGACGTCCATGTACATGGTGTCGCCCGGCATGAACGGGTCCTCATAGCAGAAGATGCTATACGCCGGGTTGAAATACGGATCCGTGATCATCTTACCCAACGTCGGGGAACCAACTCGGGTATCGAGGATCGGACCCGGATCGTTCATGCAGTTGACCAGGATGTTGGGCGAGTAACCGGTGATATTCGGCGGATCGACCTCCCAGGTCGAATACACCAGTCCGTTGAAATTACCCCACTGGTCCGAATACACGCGGGAGATCTCGACGCCGTTGAAGTCCTTGTTGGAGATCGGTACGTTGGGGATAGCAAATTTCTCGCCGTATGCGGGCGAGGCAGGATCGAATTCGGACGAGAAGTCATCCGAAATGAACCCGGTATACGTGGCCGACTTCGGCGTGTCCGTATATATGTAGAAATCCACGTCCGCCTGCATCGCATCGTTGAGGGTGACCAGCTTGCGATCGCACAGGGCGCGCGTCGTCCCTGCAAACGGCGCTACTTCGCCCGATTCCGGCGCGATGCTCAAGTAGTCCGGAACAACGCGCATGAGACCGACGCACGGAGCACTCTGCATGATGAGTGCCCCGGGCCCAAAGTTCCCGTAGGTGGTGCGGCCTAAATTGTTGCTCGGCGCTCCGTTATTTGTCGTATTCGGCGTGAGCGTGCCGTTGCTCGCGAACGGCTGGGTGTAGGGATTCGTCGGCGTATAGGGGCCAGTGTACGAAGGATTGGCGGCATCGATGCTCGCCTGGTCGGGCGTGATGAAAATGTTACCGAGTCCGGCGCCGCCGAACTGGGTGACCGCCGGAGCGATGTATTGGTCACCGATGAGCAGGTTCAAATCCTCTTCCTTGACCAATTCCCAGCCTTGAGGCGTGACGACTTCGGTCACGTACTTGCCGGCCGGCAGCACTCTCGGTTTCGCGCCCGCGCCCAAATTGAGCGGCAGAGTAGAAGCAGGGTTCGGGACCGTGGCGCAGGCGTAAGCGGTCGAGCTTCCCGGAGGCGTGAACGTTGGCGCTCCTCCAGCTACAGGTGTTACCAGGCAAGCCGCGCTGGGGAATTCGAAAAGGCCGTCGTACGGCGCCGGCTGCAACTGGTTGAGATTGTGATAGCCCTCAAAGCACTTGAACTGCGAGTTGTACGGTACGGGCGTATTGGGGGTCAGGTAGTTCGTGGTGCCCGCCAGCGTATAGCCGAAGAAAGGGTCCGTGACGGGATCCTGGCCCGGGCAGTTCATGTTGGGGATCTGCGCGGCAATTCCGTTGGCATCAACCCCCGCGTGGAAACCCTGCGCCCACGCATCGAAGCTGGAAGTCGTGGTCGAGTCCACCAGGGTAAGGCTCGTCGTGCCATCCGGCGCCGTGCCTTCAACATACAGGTTGATGACGACATTGGGCACCAGCGGCTCCCAGAGATTCTGGAACAGCTCCTGCGGGTCGTTGAACGGCCGGGTGGTGGCGTTGACCACATGGCCGCGGATGCCGCCGGTTTCACCGGCAACGTAGGGTTGCTTGCCCCAGTCGAGCATGTCGAATTCGCTGACGCCGCCCTGCCAGCCTTCCACTTCCACGCTGCTCGGGTCGATGCGTCCGGTCGACAGGCCGGTGCAGGTTGTTGTGCCTACGGCGGAGCCGACGGTGGCTGTGCTGGCGGTACAGGTCTCCGCTGCGCTCGCGCCGCCGCCGGCCACGCGGTTGTTCAAGGAGCACTGCGGGTCGCCCTGCTTGCAGTAGATGGTGCCGGGGTACCACAAGTTCTTCGGCAGAGAGAACGTCTCGTTCGAGTTCAGGATGGCCTGATAGGTCGAGGCGGTGGCGCCGTTGCCGCCATAGGTCGTGGGCCCGTCGAGCTGACCACCTGCGTCATTGACGGCGTGCACACCGGTGCTGCGGTAGCGGGTCGTATCCGATTCCACGGAGTACCAGGCAAAGGCCGGGAAGGTTTCATCGAAGTTGGCCGAACCGTCGAGCTCGGAGAACTCTAAGTTGAGCGGTTTGCCGTTGACTTGCCGGATCCTGACCGGAACCTGAATGAGTCCCGGATCACCGTGATCCTGAATTCCGTCCCCGTCCTGATCTATATAGGTGTTGGTCCACAGGTGGGTCTGCCAGGTGAACGTCGGAAATTCCATATTGAGCACCTGGCCCGGCCCGGCCGGCTGCCCAACGACGAGCGGCGCGCCATGGACGTTCGCCGGCCGGCTCGATCCGTCCAGGATGAAGTCGTCCCACTGGTCGAAGATCACCACGCCGTAATTACCGTCGGGAAGTCCGCTCACCGAGAAGTTGCCGTTCGTGTCGCACTTGGCGAAAGCAATCGTGGCGCCGTCGGTATCGCCGATGGCGGCGAAACAGTTGGTATACGCCAGCGGCGCGTAATTCTGCGGATTGCCTTGCGCGAAGACGCCGCTTCCGTACAGGTTCTCGCTCGGCGAGCGCGGCGAATGCAGGTTCGTGACCTGGCCGTTGATCGTGTTGCGACAAGGCGGAGCATAAACCGAGGTGATATTGGTATCTTGGCTCGATCCGTTGCAAAGCGCCGTCAAGCGATCGTTGATGATCTTGGGGTTGGCCATTGCAAAGAACACATGGTAGCCGCCCGGCCCGTATTCCTGGAAGTAGGCGGGTTCGCCGGATTTGATGAAGGAATCCAGGAAAGGACCGCCGTCCAGCGAGTTGGTCTGCAGCCATTCCTCGCCATTCGCCTCGCGGGTGGCTCCCGGGTGGGCGATCAGGGCGAATTTACCCTGCATCAGGTTCCGGACGACCACCTGGCCCGCGAGCGGTGACAGCGTTACGCCATCCGACTCAAAGAGCGGGCATACAATGATGACGCCGATTCCCACTCCCGCGGTGTTGGAAAGCGGGCAGGCATTCAACCCGGTTTGCGGGTCCATGGTGCCGTTCAACGCATTAGTCAACGGCACGTTGAACATGTCATAGGTCATTTGGCCGGTGTCGTCGCCGATCCCGCCCGCGGAGTCCCAGATGACGATCTGGAAATCACCTAGACCCGGTTCCTGGTTCGCCAGAACGTCGACGCCGCCGCCACCGTCCGGTTCACCGTTGAGCGGGTAGTCATCCTCGAAAACCCATGCCGTGACCGTCGCCGTCTTCAGCGGCTCCGGTTCCACATTCACGACGACAGGATTTGCCGTTGTTCCAGGGCTGAACACCCCAGCCACCGGCGCGGGAATCGGGGCTCCTCCCATTTGGTGGCCGCAAGCCGAAGGCTCTGCGATGCCCGTGGGTTGTGTCGTTGGATTGCCGTTGGCACCGGGAGTACAGTTCCCGGCAACGCTCGGGTCCTTGGTATTCGCATAACCGAATGCATTCGTGGAGTCGCCCGGCAGGACCGAGATGTAGTAAGCAGCCGCGGTCCCGTTGGGATTGAGGGCAGACAGACTGGCCTGGCTCGGCAGTGAGGCCGGCAGTTGCGCCGCGCCCACGGTACAAATGCCATAGCCGTCGCAAGCCGCCAGGACGTGCTGTCCGGCGGTGGCACTACATCCGGCGGGTACGCCGGGCGCAGTGCAGGGCGTGCCCGCGTCATACACGGTCTGTCCCTTCTCGCAGCTCTGCGGGCCGGTGCAGCCTTCCGCCACGACCGGCATGTAACTGGTGTGGAAAGTGGTGGCGAGGGTCAGCGGAGTTCCTGCGGGACAGGTCGAAGGCTTGGTCCCACCGGGGCCGTTCTGCTGACAGGCAGGATCGACCTGCATCGTCAGATCCTGCTCGATGATCCATTTGTAATCGGTAATGGCGCAGCTCGCGGGGGTGCCGCCGTTCGCCACGCACACCGGATCCTGCACCGCCACGACGAGGCCGCTGCCGCCCTGGAAGGTCAAGGTCGCGGTCGCGGTATTGCTGAGTGAGCCCTGCGAATTCTTCGCCTGGTAGGTAAAGGTGATCGTCGACGTGCCGGCGGTCGGCGGCGTCGTCGGAACGGCCGTGAAAGAGCCATCCGCATTCAAGTGCACCGTGCCGCCGCTTGGCGCACCGACAATGACGGCGCTCATCGGAAACTTGTTCGGATCCACGTCGTTGCCGAGGACGCCCGGCGCGGCGATGCGCATCAGCGCAGCGTTCGTACTGGCGAAGGCATCGTTATTGGCCACCGGCCCCGTCCCAACCGTTTTAGATTGGGTAAAGGTGATCGTGCCTTGCACGGAGGAGCCGTTCACACTGAACGTAAAAGTGTCTGTCTGGTTTGCCGTAGCGTTGAGATAGGTGAAGGTACCGTTCGGGTATAGAGTCAACGCGCCAGTGCCAGTATGCGTGCTCCCGGCCACCAATTGAGCGCCATAGGCGTTGGTGGCGTTCCCGAGCACGCCGTTGCTAGGGTCAGTGATGCTCAAGGCCACGTTCGGAGCGTAGCTATAGGCAACATTGTTGACGCTGGCCGTGGAGTTCGTGGCCAACACCGCGGCGGCCCCGGTGTCATTCACGTCCAGGATGGCTTGCATGCCGCCGTCGCGCTGACTGTTGGTGGACAATGCCAGCGACCGATCGAAAATTCCGAAAGTGTTCGTCGCGTAGGCTCCGGCAGCGGACGGCGGACTGACGAGGACGTCCATCACCTTGCCGGCCGCCTGGAACACTTCGTTGCGCAGCTGCAAGCCCAGTGGCGTGGCCAGTGTGTTTGCGGTCAGCGTTTTGGCCACGGCGGGTGCAGGGGGTGCCAGCGCCAGTGCGACGTCGGGGAGCACATGGCCGTCTTCGGCGACCAGCAGCATGTTGAGCCCGGTCACCGTCGGCACGTGCATGTGCGAACCCGCGTTCACATAGCGAATCAGCACATTCCCCGTGGTGGCCGTCGCGGGAACCGACAGAGCCGACGCTTGCCGCGCATCCTTGCTGAATGAAAGACCGTTGATGAAGAAGTACATCGGCGTGTAATCCACGGCCGGCGGATAGCAGGTCGGGGCGACTCCGGTGCTCGTCAGGAGGCTATTCACAGCGGCGCCGCACTGCGGCGTCCACTTCATGGTCTCGCTGAATCCCGCATTGGCGGTTGCGGTGCCCGCCGCGCCGCCGGCCGGAAACAAGGCCGCGACCATATTGTTCTGCCGCGGATCGAGTTCGCTCTCGAGCGCCACGACATCCGCATCATAAGTGACGCCGCCCAGCCCCGGTCGCAGAACCCGCCACCGGATACGCCGATCCCCGGGGTAACTGCCGCCGCCGGTCCCTGCAACGGCGCCTCGGTCACGACCAGCACGCCGTAAAGGCCCATGGGACCTTGGATCGACGGGATAAGTCCCTGACCGGATCAGATACGTTCCTGGACTCAATTGCTCCAGGTGTAAGACGGCGTTGCTCGCGTCGTCGGACGGCGTCGCATTGACCGTCGCAACTCCAGGAACTTCAACCGAAGTAAAGGAGCGCACGCGATTGCCTTGCGTGGGCGGTGTGAACGAGCCGGGGACAACTGTGGTCCAGGTCGTCGAAGTCTGACCGCCATGGGCTCCGTCAGTGCGGGGCCCCGCTTCCCGGGTCGGGGCTCCCAGACCGCCGCCCGACTGACCGAGAATCACCAGCGAAGTCTCGACCGGCAGAGTGTTGGTCAAATTGATCGTCAGGCTGGTGCTGCCGGCCACGTAGGGAACCACGATCAGCGGCGGTTGCCAGGTCGTGCCGCCAATCTGCGGAGCGAGAGCACCGCTCGCATAGTTGAGCGTGGTGCACGTGACGTTGGCGGTTGCCGCCGCCGCACCCGTGCCGCAGGTCCATCCCCACATCGGAATGCTGTTGCCGTCCGGCAGAGTGGTGCTCTGCCGGGACGCGGTTAAGTTCACCACGCCCTGGGCGGCAGCGATCCCTGCGGTCAGAAGGAGCGCCGTTCCTGCAAGGATCGCGGTGCTCAGAGCTTTTTTAGTGATGCGCATGGTTTTTACTCCTGACTCACAGCGTTTCATCGATGTTCCAAACATAGGGGTCCACGAGCATCATCATCAGCATGCCGCCCGGGAATACGTCGTTGGTGGTGATCTCGCGCTCATTGTGGGAATGCCACATGAACGCGATGCCGGATTCCTGAACGGCGTTCTGCAGAGCACTGCCCGGCGGCAATGGCGTTGCCCCGCGGGATCTTAAGACCGCATCTGGGCCCAAGTACGGCGTGCCGTTGTACCAAAGACCGTTGGTAACGATGAGTGGGTCGGGCAGCGTCATGGGGCCGCCGCTGCCGACCTGGCCGATGGGATTTACCTCGAGGGGCAGGTTATGATCAGCGCACCACTCATAGTAGTTCGGGGTACCGGTCATGACGCCAGCCGCATATCCGGGGATCACCGCGGCAGGGGTGCTCGCCGTCGTGTAGTAGCCGTTCACGTCCGGATAGCATGGTGGATTACCTGCGTTCGTCGGCGTATGGCCGAAGATATCCCAGCCGAGGCCCTTGCCCGACCAGTAAAAGATGCCGTCTGCGGCCTGGCCGGGGGTCGTGTCCGTGTCGAATTCCATGCGTCCCGCCAACAGCAGCGGATTCGTCTGGCTGACCATCAGATGCGCATCGCGCGCAAGAACACGCACATGGTTGCCGTGTTCATGGAAGGGATGTTGCCAATGTCCCTGCCCGATATACCGGATCAGCACCTGTTCGCCCGGATGCATGTGGGGATTGGCGTTGTACGGCTGATTCGGATAATTCGGCGCATAGTCGGTATCCATGTTGTCGGGCATGGAGCGACCGTTGATCATGAAATAATTCGGATGGTAAGGCTCGGTCACCACATCGAGCACGGTCGGGCAGGTAAACTGGCCGCCGGTGGCGCAGGCCGCAATCTGCTTCACTTGATCCGAGACTTGCTGATGAATCTTCGGATCCATCTCCGACCACTGCACCAGGTACTCGCGGTCGTAGCAGGTCGAAGCGTGGTCGTATGCGTTCTGTGCTTGCCGATAGTCAACCCGACCGCTGGGATATGTCGCGGTACAGTTAGTGTAAGTCTGCGCAGGCGTCACGATCACCGCGCCGAACATGCCCATCTCGATCTGCAAGTCCGGTTGGCTACCGCTGTAATAGGCGTGCGTGCCGGCGGTGCCCACAGCGGCCGTCACCGTGTATGTCACGCTCCCGCCGGGAACCGCCTCACAGGTCAGCAGGCCGGCAGCGCCGGTGGTCGGGCTCGTTGTTCCGGTGCAACTAGTGGCCACCGCGAGGCCCGGGAACAAAATCGACGTATTGCCCGCGGGCGTCGGCAAACCGTTCGTCAGCGTCACCGTGAAGCTGGTTCCTTCCTTGACGATCAGCGTCGGACCCGGCAGCTGCACCGTGGGACAAAACCCGATCGACTGGAATGCCGTCGGGGAATATGTGGCGGAGTTGACGGTGGTACAACCATAGC
This sequence comes from uncultured Gammaproteobacteria bacterium, assembly GCA_963799885.1. Classification (GTDB taxonomy): domain Bacteria; phylum Pseudomonadota; class Gammaproteobacteria; order Steroidobacterales; family Steroidobacteraceae; genus Bog-1198. The sequence goes on from CAWCYX010000021.1 coordinate 108,626, forward strand.
CCCAGGAATAAACCAACTCCCCGTCCGGCTGGCTGCTGGTGGCCGGGCCGGCAGTCAACTTAAACACTCCCGGAGTCGTACTCGCGGGGGTGGCTGTGATGCCAGGGGCGGCGGCGTGCGCCGCAGCCGCGAGCAGGCAGACCCCCGCCACAGCGGCCGCGAGAAGTCGCGAGACTGCACGCATGTTATTTGAATTCGCGTAGCTCATTGCTGCAGTCTCCTAAAGAACAACGACTTCGGTCATCAAGCCGCCGAAATTCTCGGCGTCGTTAGATAGATGATCGAGTTGCGGCGTGTAGAGGAAGTAGGTACCGGGGGTGATGCCGGTGCTGTCGAGAATCACATCCAGCGACTCGCCACCACCTAGCGTGATCGAGTTCGTCGTGATGTAGAGGTTATTGCCCGCCTGGTCACGCAGGATCTTGGCGTTGAACCCGACCAGCAGCATCGGGATGCCGACGGACGACAGTGTCTGGTATTCCTGCACGTCGAGGTCGGCGATGCGCAGCGCGGCACGCTGCCCGCAAACCGGCTGGCCGCAGACATTCGGCGGACCGCCGGTGTGATTGAGCACGATCAAGGCGGGGAGCGGCTGCGAAGGACGGCTGATCGAATCGGTGTCGGTGGTCGAGATGGCATGCGTGATCGGATCGGGGTTCGTGGCGCCGGCGGCGACGGCGCCAGTCCACGTCGCCGGCAGGAGATTTCCATCTACGGTCGCGTTGGCCGGGACGCCGACCGTGTCCGGGTAGCTGCGGCCATCCAGCAGGAAGTACTTGTTCTTCATGTCCGCGAAGCCTTCTGGGTTGAAGGTCATGCCGACAAAGTGGAAATTGGGGTCGAAACCATGGATCTGGAGCGGCACGTCGATGTCGTAGCGCGTGCTGCCGTCACCGTCGTTGTAGACATATTTGAAGCGATTGCCGCTCGCGTCCGTCCCCTGTTTGAAGCCGACATCAGTCGCCGGCAGCGGTGCGGAGCAAAGGATATCCGGGCCTGGCGTCGTCGTACTGGCCGGTATCCCTGGATAACACGCGGTGCGCAGGTCGGCCTGCATGCGCGTAGCTGTCGCGTATACATCGGTATTCACGGGAGTGCGGTTCTGCCGCGGACGCACGAAAAGTTGCCCGACCATGCCCATCTGCAAGTGCTCGGGAGGCGTAATGTGGCAGTGCCAAAAATACGTTCCAGCGTCCGGAGCTAGGTAGTAATAGGTGAAGCTGCCGCCGATGTTGATCGCGATCGAGGCATCCGGCACGCCGTCGTAGAAGGACGAGGCGTTGGGGTAGCCATGAAAATGCACGGTGTGCTGCTCGAACAGGTCCGGCCGCATGATCATGCCGACATTCGTGAGGGTGAGGAACATCTCATCGTCCTCATCGAAGGCCAACAGCGGGCCCGGAATGTTGCCATCGATCACGCCGGTATTCATGATCCCGGCGGGGTCGGTGATCGCCGCGTTGGCGCCCACCGCGATCGGATCAGACGGACTCGTAACGTTGTCGTACAGCGGATTCGGTTGGTTATTGCGATACACCGGGCCGGCCGTGTAGGGACTGTTGAAAGTCGCCGCGAAGTCGGTACCCGGCTGGCCGTTGCTGATCAATCCCAGACCGGAGAGCGGACCGAAGGAGTACATGAAGGTCTGATTACCGTCCGCCTCGGTCATCATGCCGTCGCCACCCGAGATCTGCTGGCACTTGATCGCGCCGCCGCTGTCCGTGATGGTCAATGCTGGGCTGAACGTGGTGCTCGTGGGCACCGTGGTGTAGTTCTGATCGCTCGTGACGCCGGTCGACGAGGTTGATCCGTACACCGTTTTTAGCTGTGGCGGACTTTGCGTCACCGTCCTCTTCACCGGGCCGGTATAATCGACCTCGGCGGTATCAGAAGTGGTGTTTACCACACCGCTCGGCGTGACGCCGGTGGACGTAGTGCCCGGATGCCGGATGGTGGCGGTCGGGCATTGCACCCGAAACGAACCACCACCCTGGTACACGGGCGGCGTTTGAGCGCTCGCGAGCGCTGGAATGAGACCCATCAGCATGGTGGGCAACCAAACCTGCAGCGACATTCTCATGGCAGTACAACCTCCTTCCGAACCTGCAAGCGCGCGACGCGCCTGCCAAAGTGCTTTTTCACCAACTCAGACTTGCGTGTGGGCAGAACATGCTCAGTGTTCAAATTCGTAGCCCCTCGTGCGCTCGACACTGAGGCCTGAAATAGAGTGCAGTGGAAACCACGAAGCGCCCGCCCATGTTTTGGTCGCGCTGCGAAGCCAAGTCTGTTATTCATTTTCGTTGTCCCTGAAACACTCAATAATCTTCCTTGTGAGATCCCAGCGAACCCATCCAAGCATCGCTGCAAAATCCCCGCTCATTCCGCGTGGGGACACAATGCAAAATTAGTTGCCCACTTACAAATGTGGCAACCCCGTAGATTCGGGTATGAATCACCCCATACGCACCGGCGCGCGTGCGCCGGCAGCCGGGGCCGGCGAAAGGGTTGACTTATCGCCAGCGCCGAAGTCGGTGCGTGGATGGCGCAGTCTTTACACCGCTGCGCGACTTTACCGACTGCGCATAAATGCCTGGAAATATAGGCCCAATGATCTCGATGAGTCGCGGATGTCCGCGCGCGTGAGGCGCCGTGGTTCGTGGTATTGGTTGATGAGGGCGTCGCACCGGTTGCGACATAAACCAGCAAACAACCTCGAGTGGATATTTTTTTATGTCAAACCCGGTGCTTTACGCTGCACGCTTCGTCGGTTTGATGTTGCGTAGCGCCGACGTCCACGTTCCCTTTGACCAGGCGCGGTGTGCCAAGCGGGGCGCCGTCACTCGATCGCAGCCGGTGCGCTCGAATGACTCGCCGATTGGGGATCACGCGGCAGTTCGTCTACACTGCTCGCATCACATCCGACTCAGGACTCCGCACATGGCGACTTCCCCGAAACCCCTGCATTTCGTTTGCGCGCTGATGCTCGCGCTCGGGCTGAGCGGCGGCTCGTGGGGCGCAGCGGCCGCCTCGGGAGATCGCACCGCCGCCGCGCAAGCATTGTTTCGAAACGGCATCTTGCCGTCGGGAACACCGCTTAACGGCACACGCGAAGGTGGAGCGGGGGTTACGGGAAAAAACGCCGCCTGCGCAAGCTGTCATCGGCGCAGTGGTCTCGGCATGTCGGAGGGCCGCATCGTGACCCCTTCGATCACGGGTCACTACTTGTTCGATCCGGGTGAACGTCCGGTGCCTGAGGGGGAATCCAGTCCGCTCGCAGCGGCTGCGTACAGCCGCACACGCTACACGGACGCTACGCTGGCACGCGCGATCCGTAGCGGTTTGGATCCCAACGGTAAGCCGTTGAGTCCACTGATGCCTCGTTTCGCGTTGGACGACGCCACCATGTCGTTGCTCATCGATTACTTGCGCACGTTGTCGGCAACTGCGGCTCCGGGAGTCGAAACCGATACGCTGCACTTCGCCACGATCGTCACGCCCGACGCCGACCCGGAACGCGCTCGCGCCATGCTCGAAGTGTTGAATCATTTCTTCGACAACAAGGACGCGTACTATCGCGGCAAAGCACCGCCGCTGCACGCCGCGCGGCGCATTCATTACCGGGTCTTGCGCCGTTGGCAGCTGCACGTATGGAACTTGACCGGTGCGCCCGACACGTGGATAGGTCAGCTGCACGCGAAACTGCTCGCGGAGCCCGTGATGGCGGTGGTGTCGGGAATTTCCGGGCGCACCTGGGCGCCGGTGCATCGCTTTTGCGAACAAGAGCAACTCCCCTGCCTACTGCCCAACGTGGATTTGCCTATCATCCACGAGGGTGATTTTTACTCAGTGTACTTCTCGGCCGGCGTATTGCTGGAAGCCGAGCTGATTGCGGCGCGATTGCCGGCCGGCACGCAGCATGTGGTGCAGGTCTACCGCGAAGATGACATCGGCGCCGCCGCCGCACAGTCGTTCTCCGCCGCCGGCGGGATACGGGTCGACAATTACCCGCTTAAGCCCGGTGCGGACGCGACACAGCTCGCCGCTGCGGTGGCTCACGCCGCTGCGGGGGATTCGCTGATACTGTGGTTGCGACCCGACGATCTGCGCCAATTGCCCGTCACGGGATCGCCGGCCAGCGTTTGGATCTCCGGACTCATGGGCGGATTGGAGCATGCGCCGCTGTCGGCCGCCTGGCTAGCCACGGCCCATCTGAGCTATCCGTTCGATCCGCCAGAGCTGAGAAAACTTCGCATGACGTGGCCCCTGACCTGGTTCAAGACTCAGGGCATTCGAGTGACCGACGAACGCACTCAGGTCGACACCTATCTTTCGTGCGTGATACTCGCTGAATCAGTGGGTGCCCTGTGGGGTAATTTCGTACGCGATTATCTGTTGGAAACGTATGAGAACATGGTCAGCTTCAGGCTCCTCAATGCTTACTATCCGCACTTGAGTTTGGGCCCGGGGCAGCGCATCGCCTCGAAAGGCGGCTACATCGTGCACTTCGCGGATGCCGCCGGCACGGCGGTCGTCACGGATGGCGAGTGGATCGTTCCATAGACGACGGTCCCCGCGCGCGCCGAGGCGGCAGCTACTTATTGAACGGCGCGTGCGAGTCCGAGCGAATCCGGCCACAGCTTGCGTTCGGCCAAGAGATCGCGGCCTGTTGCGAAGCCGTCCAACCGCACCCACGGCTTTCCAGGAGCCGCTCGCATCAATGTGACCGGAGCATGGCTCATCTTATCGCCGAAGTAGGCGCGAAAAGCTCGTTGGACCGCAATACTGGCGGCCATTGTGCCGGTGTAATGGTCCCAGCCTGGCTCCGCGTGAAATTGCTGTGCATAGGCGTGCAGACGCGCGGGCGAATCCTGCTCGGGGTCGGTGGAAATCGACACCAGGTGTACCGACTCGTGTTTCGCTCCCAAAGCGTGCTGAAATTGCGCGAACACTTGGCTACTCAGCGGACAGATCGTAGAGCAGCTCGTGTAAATGAAATTAAGGACGACCGGCCGGCCGTCATCCAATTCGGCCGGAAGCGACACGGTTTTGCCGTCATCACGCACCAACTCAACTGCTGGGATGACGTATGCCGCTTCCAAGCGCTGCACGTCCCGGCTGGTGGGAGCGGCGTGGTTCGCCTGCGGATCGCCCGCAGCATGCGTATTCATGGACCCCGGGGCGTCCGCCATCGCCGCGGACGCGATAGCCAGTGACACACAGATACCGGTTTTAATCGTGCTATACAGTCTCATAGAGATTTCCCTTAACTCGCGTGGGCTTGATCCAACAGACGCTGATACACTTTCATGACGCTCGGCACATAGCTCATCGTTTCCCGGAACGGAGGAACATGCCGGCCATAGCGTTCGACCGCCTCCTCGCCGGCGTTGTATGCCGCCAGTGCCAGTTCCAAGTTGCTGTCGAAGCGGGCCAGCAAATCGCTCAAATAATGTGCGCCCGCGCGAATGTTTTGTTCAGGGTCGTTCATGTTTTGCACGCCATAACGGCGTGCCGTGGATGGCAGCAATTGCATCAGACCGACGGCGCCTTTTTTGGATACGGCATGCGGATTGAAACCCGACTCAACGACGATGACGGCGCGCACCAGCGCCGCTTGGATGGTATTGGCTTTGGCCGCCCCAGTGATGGCTTGGTCATATTTCGCCGACTGAGCCAGCCAATTGACAGCGGGTCCTGCGGCGGCGCGGGCGCCGGCTTCCGGCTCGGCCGCGAGCAACAATTTGAAGCGCGAGTCGGACGGGACATTGCTGAAGTGCGTAACGCCGTTGGAGTCCGTGAACTCATAAATGTCAGCATGCGCCAAGCTGGCCAAGGCCAATGCAGCTAGAACGAACAGGTAGCTGAGCCGGACTGCCATACCGCTGAATGTACGCGCTGTGGCTCCCCCGTGTAGGTAGGAAAATGCTGTAGAGCGGTACCCCTGCGTCTCATTTCGCGCCTAACGGCTTCGAATGCTGCGTGAAATCCGTCCAGAACTTGATTTCCGTCTCGAAATCCTTCCGCGCACTCGCCAACGAGCGCTCGCTGGGGGCTCCTCCCGCCTGATAATAAACCGCCTTCCGTAACACCCCCGCGGGCGTTACCAAATAGGCCTTCGACTCATGACTGCGTTCGTTGGTGTTGAAAAGCACGACGTCTTCGTGATTGACCGTGCAAACGTTGAACGTTCGCACCGTTTCGCCGTCCCGCATCACGGCTTGCTTGACGGGGGTGGGTTGATTGAGCTTACCAACACCCAGCACCCCCGAAAGATGGGCCGGCAGCTGCCCGTCGGGACCGTGACGGACCACCGCCTCGATCAGCCCCGAGAGCGCGGGCGTAGCTCCCAGCGCCGACAGCGTCGAGGTCAGGGCGACCGTCAGGACCAGCCAAGCTCGTTTACGTGTCATTTCACACCCATTTGTTGGTTCCGCGACGCTGGGTCTTTCGTTGATGTCGTGCGCAAGCACACAGCACGATAGTCAGCGACGCGATAGATTCGCACTTTTCCAGCAACCTCGCTATCGTCCAAATGTACACAAATGAAAGCTTTGGGATGCATGCGCTACACTGATCTCCGCCTAACGCCAAATTGGTGGCGAACCCTCGTCATTGTCGCCCTGGCGAGTCCTTTCTTCTGCCGGCCGGCGCTCGCTCAACACGACCATTCGTCCAGCGAATTCGAGGTTTTCGTGGCGGCCGAGGGGCTCGCGGGGCACGGGCAACCGCATCCTCGCGAGGACGATCCGTGGGTCGACGCCGACGTGATTTTCGGGCTGAATCACGAGCAATTTCGCGTCTTTGGCGAATACTTCATCACCACCGAGGAACACGATCTCGAGCGCTTTCAAATCGGTTACGAGGTGGTCCCCGATACCGTGATCTGGTTGGGCCGCTTTCATCAGCCGGCCAGCGCCTGGGATACCGAACACCATCACGGCCGCTACCTGCAAACGGCCATCACCCGCCCATCCATTGAGAACTGGGAAGACGAAGATGGCTTGATTCCGCAGCACATTACAGGCGCCCTGGTGGAATCGCGCCGTCAATTGGGCGCAGAGGCCAGCGTGCAGTTATCCGGGGGTATTGGCGCCGGTCCGGCCGTGACAAGTGACGAGAATGAGCCGATCAATCTCGTCGGCAACAACCCGGGAAAGCATGGCCTATCGTACATGGGCCGGCTCGCCTTTCTACCCGATTACGTCGGCACGAGCAGCGCCGGCCTCCTCTTGGGCCACGACCAGCTATTCGCCACGAGTCCGGTTGCGCTCGCGACCTTGCGGTCGAATCACGCCGTCCTCAGCATCTACGGGGCCTACGCCGATTGGAACGTAGATGCGTGGCGATTCATCGGCGCCGGCTACTACGTCGACGTGGCGCTCGATCGACCGAATCCGGACAGAAGCTTCATATCGGGATACCTCCAGGGCGAACGGCAGTTGCCGCATCAGTTGACCGCCTTCGGCCGGGTCGAGAACTCCTCGCGTATGCGGGAATCCCCCTACGTCGCGCTGATCGATGGTCATTCCTCGGACATCGACATCACGATTCGGCGGGAGGCCGCCGGACTGCGGTGGGATTACGCCCGGCGTCAGGCGCTGACCGGTGAAGTCGACCATGAGATTTCCCTGTCCCACGGTGGCTATGAAGTGCGTCTGCAGTGGTCCGCAGCGATCCCGTGAAATGCATCGCGGCGACGGCTCTTCTCGCCCTGCTGCTCGGCGCGGCAATACCGGCTTTTGCCAGGACGGAACTGGTGCTCATCGTCAGCAGCCGCGGCGACATCGATCAGCTCGATTCTCCGTTGGTGCGGCGGTTGTTCCTTGGCCTGACCGTCACGCAGCACGGCACCCGCCTGCGCCCGGCGCTGAACGAAGCCGACCCGCAGATCAAGGAATTATTCTTGCAAAATATCGTCTCCATGTCGGACAGCACCTATGATCGGTACGTTCTGCGCTTGGCGCTGCTTCAGGGTCGAACTCAACCCATGGTGTGCAAGACCACTTCCGAGTTGATCGACGCCGTCGCGTCCGACCCGACGGTCGTCGGTTACGCGTGGGCCAAGGATGTGGCGCACGACCCGCGCGTCAGGATACTGAGGGTCGTATGGCACGACTGAGAGCGAGCTTCGCAAGATTCGTCACCCTTTGGGTGGTGGCGGTGCATCTCGTTCTCCTGCCGGCATTGTATTTCGGCTTGGGCTACGTCATTCGCAAGAGCCACGAAGATCTCTTCGTTCAGCATGCCCGAACCTTTGCGCGCGTCCTCGCCGACGAATTCGAGGTGGGAGCGGCACTCGACTCCGAAGCCCAGACCTCCGACCTCCTCGATCTGGCGATCATTCACGGCGAAAGCCGCTTCGCGGAGCTGAACGAGGGCGCTCGCAGCATACGAAGCGCCCTGGGATCGTCCGCCATTAAGGCCGCGCGCCGCACTGATTTGAGTTTCGCACATGGCGGCGACGATGTGTACTTCGTCGTCCTGCCCATCGAGCATGCCGGCCACAGTGCCGAGTTGCGTTTGGGGTTCGACGAAGCTCCTACTCAGGGAGCGGATTCAACTGGCACTCAACCGCATGCTTCTGATGCTCACTGCATATTTGAGCGTCGCGATCGCCCTCTCCTTCTATTTGAGCGGCCGCCTATCCCGTCCCATCCGTCGGCTGCAGGCTCTGTCCCGGTCGATCGCCTCCGGCGACTATGCACGCGTGCTGAATGTCAACACGGGCATTCGAGAGCTGCATGAGCTCGCCGTGGACCTGGAGGCGATGCGCCGCGAACTGGTCGGTGTGAACGATCGCCTCCAGCAGAAGATCAAGGAAAAGGAGATTTCCGAAGCCGGCCGCGAGGAACTGCAGAAACAACTCCGCCATCGCCAGCGCCTGGAAACCGTCGGCACGCTCGCCGGTGGAATTGCACACGAATTCAACAACGTGCTGGTGCCCATCATCCTGTTCACCGAAACGGCGATGGAGGATTTGCCGCGAGACAGCACTTCGCGCAAAGATCTGGAGCGCGTGATGGCGTCTGCCCGCCGCGCCAAAAACGTAGTGCAGAAAATTCTCACTTTCAGCCATGTGCTGGGTGACGCCGCACTGGCTCCCACGGACCTGCGCAGCGTGGTGTCCGAGAGCATCGTGCTATTTTCGGCGCTTGCCCCATCCAGCATCGAGATACGCAGCGACATTGCCGAGGACCTCCCCTTGGTGCGCGCCGACGCAACCCTCGCGGGGGATGTCGTGATGAATCTGTGCACCAATGCCTTTCAGGCCATGCAAAACGCAAAGGGTATACTCACAGTGGGCTTGCGCTTGTCGAAGCCCGGCGGCCCCACGACCTCGGTAGCGAGCGTGGAACTCTGGGTTTCCGATACGGGGCAGGGGATGGATCAAGGCACGGTCGAGCGCATATTCGAGCCATTTTTCACTACGAGAGCCGTCGGTCAGGGCACGGGCCTCGGTCTTTCCGTGGTTCACGGAATCGTAGAGATTTTTGGTGCTAGCATTACCGTCGAAACCGCGATCGGGGCGGGAACGACCTTCAGGATCTTCTTTCCCGCGATTGAGGATGACTCACGATCAAGCGGACCTGCCGCAAGGTAGACCATGCATGCCATCTTAGTAATCGATGACGAGGTCGACGTGCGCGACGGCATCAAGCGCGTACTCGACCGCGCGGGCTTTTCGGTACGCGCGGTCGACAACGCGATCGACGCGATGCTCGAGCTCGAACGGGCACCGGCGGAAGTGGTCATCACCGACATCATCATGCCCAAGCTGAACGGCGTGGATGCCATCGATGCGATCTTGAGAGCATTTCCGGCAGTGCGGATCATCGCCATCTCGGGCGGGGGCAACTTCGACGTCACCGGCTATCAGCCCTCGTCGATCACGACGACCGCCTACCTGGCGGCGGCCAAGAAAGCCGGCGCGCATTTCATACTGACCAAGCCGTTCGAATCCCGCGAATTGATTGAAGCAGTGGAGCAGGTCATGGACACCGGCGGCGCCTGACCTTCAACGGTAGCGGGTCACCCTAGGGCGTCATCCAATCGCCGTCGGGGACCAGGCGTTCTGTACCCGTCGACGCGTAGTGGACGAGAAAGCCTCCCTTGGACGCGAACCGCTGATGCGGCCCGAGCGCCAGCCGCGGATAGTATCCGGTGATGATGCGATGCTCGATCGTGTCCTCCATGCGCTCGATGAGATAGTCCGGAATAAACGTATCGACCATGTGCTTCACGGTCTCCGTCAGCAGGCCACAAGCAAGATAGGTATCCACCTGGACCTGCCCGGCGACCACGGGAATGTTGCGGATCCGGAACCAGCCGAGCGCATAGTCAAGGCGGACCCGGCGGCGATCCGGCAAGTCGACCGGATAGGCCCAGTGAGCGTGTTGGCGCCAACCTGTCGGCAGCGACGCCGCGTCGAGGCCGCCCATGAGGCCTGACAGATACAGCGGATTGGGCGGCGGAGCGGCACCTTCGAGGGCAGCGAGATCATGCGGTCGCAGCCACAATACAAGCGCATCCGAGGCGGCGGCATCACGCACCGCGGCGGCGACCGCTGATTGTGGCGCTGCACGCGGGATTGCGCGCCTCACGATGCCGACGCCGCGTGCCTGCAGTTGCGTCGCGAGCGACTGCGCACCCGCCTCACCGATGTCGCCGGCGCGATAGACCAAACGCACCCGGGTGAGTCTGACGCCCGCCGTCCCGTCGTTGAGACCGTGCGCAATCAGGTCCGCTTCGAGCCGAACACCGCGCGAGAAATACAGGGTGTGAAAATTGCGGTCGGCATCGGCAGGCGGGTTTTCGACATTCGGGAATACGCACGGCACCGCGCGTCGCTCGCAGAATTCGGCGACCGGCGCCCAGTTCGTACCCGACAATCCCGACAGCACCGCGAACACCGGCTGATCCGCGAACTTTTTGTCGAGCTGTTCCCCCCAGTTGGCCGCGGGTCCTGACGGCTCCCAAACGTGCAGCACCCAGCGCCGGTTCACCTTGAACATCGATCGCACATGCGCGGTGCGGCCGGACGTGATCATGGTCTGCGCGGAAGCACCGCGCGGCGCGGAATTGCGGTCCACGAAAAATTGCTGCAGCACGTCCAGCATGCCGCGCCGCTTCACCGGATCGGCATCGGGCGTGATGATGGTCGCGAAATGCAGCTCAGTGCTGGACACACCAGGCACTTTGCGACGCTCGAGCGCCCGAAGGTGCGCGATCAGCGCCGCCATGTCGGCATCTTCGAGCGCGAACCGCGGCATCAGATAGTTTAGCGGCCGTCCCTCTGAATTCAGGCCCTCGCGCAGCGCGCGTGCCAGAGTCGTGTCGGTGTACGGTTCCCGCTCCAGCCACGCGCCCGGCATGTACGGCAGCTGCGAGTCTTCGCCGTTAGCGCCGCGCGGATGAAATAGAAACTGGGCGGTGATCGGCGGAATGATGTTGCGCGATTCGTTGGTGCCGAGTCCGCTGCGCCGGTGACAGTTGACGCACGCCGCCGCCTCGCCGGTCAGCGGCTCGGCATCCGCGCGAGTGGCGATGAGCGGCGCGCCCGAACCCAACACCCCCCTGAGATAGATCGCCTCCCCCGCCGGCGATGCCGGCGGGTTACCTTCCGGGGCGCGCTTGGCATTCAAGCGCGCGCTCGGGGCGACGAGCCCGGTCATCAGCACGCACAGGGCAAGGAGCCGGGCGGCGGTCGGCATCAGGACGCAGGAATGCGAACGCGGCCGCCGCGATGCAGCGGCGTGGCGGGCGGGGCAAAGGTACCGTCGTCGAGCTTGGGATTGACCAGCACCCGATCGATCACCAGTTTCTCGCCCGCTACCGCCGCGCCGGCATCGACGCCGGTCTCGATACTGCGCGCTACTTGCACACCGTCCGCGGCAGCGTAGCTGCGGTAGTAGACCGACACGGGCGCGCCCGGTTTGAGCGGATTGGTCGCCGGCCGATCGTAGCGGATATCGAGATTCGTCTTGGTATCGATCCACACCTTGCGCTCGCCGCCGGAGGGCAGCTTCAGGGAAAGTCGATAGGCTTTGCGCCCTTCGACGGTGTCGATACCGTCGAGATCGACCGTTACGCCCTTGGTCCGGTAGTCGATGAGCGGGCCCTCGATCGCGAATTCGGTGCGCGAGAAGTTCGCCTCCTCAGCCGAAAACGCCTTGGTCTCCGGGCGGCCGTCGGAGCCCGGCCGCACTTTCCAGCCGTGCGCGCCGTCGAAGATGCGGGTGAACTGGTCGAATTGCTCCTTGAGCTCGAAACGCGTGAGATTCGGGCGCTTGAGGGTCATGACGAACGGAATTCGCTGAGTCTCTCGCCCGCAATGTTCGAGGTGACCCAGCCATACCATGGTCTCCACCTTGCGCCACGCGTCGAGCCCGCCGCGTGCGGCGACATTGCGGTCGATGACCTCGGCGGCGGTTCTGGCAAGAGCCTGTCGATCGGCGAGTGCCGCCGGTGCAGCGTTCGCAACCGCGGCGGCGATCCAGGCGCCAAAAATCAGACTCGGTGCAAATCGCAGCATGCTACGGCTGCTTGGGAACTGACGCTGCGAGCGCCGCGAGCTGTGGCTTCTGGAACAGGGAATCGTCCAACGGCTCGTTCATCGCCACGCGCGAAATCGTCATTTTGTAGGTTTGCTTCACCCCTTCGACCGCGGTCTCCTGCACTCGCGGGATGGTAAGACCGTGCTCGGTCTTGTAGTTGCGGAAATAAACGACAACGTTGCGCAGCCGACCATCGAGCTTGCGCGGCTCGCCTTCGATCTTGAGTTCGAGGAAGGTGCCGGCGTCGATCCACAGGTTGCGCTTGTCGCCATTGCGCAGCGTGAGTTTCAGCTTGTAGGCGGCATGACCTTCCACCGGCTCAGCGCCTGCGACCGCGATCTGCATGTCCTTTGCGGCATAGTCGACGAGCGGACCGTCGAGATCCTGTTCCGCGGCGGCGGACTTCATTTCGGCCGGCGTGTAGGCTTCGACCTCGTTGCGGTTGAGGAACGGTCGCACCTTCCATCCCTGCGTGCCGTCATACACCTGCACCGACGTCTGATCCTTGAAGACGATTTCCAGACGGCTCTTACGGGGGCGCTTCTCCTTGAGCACGAACGGCAAAACATGATTCGGCTTGCCGCCGGCGTCCATTTCACCTGCGATGGTCAGTGTCTTGGCGGCCCGCCAGGCGGCAAGTCCGCCGCGCGCTGCGACATTACGCTCGACGATCTGATCGACGCTGAGCGGCGCGGGAGCATGAGCAGCACTCCCCACCGGGGTGACGCCCGAAGCGGTGGGCGCTGAAACGGAAATGGTCACCGCGGCCGACGACAGAAAACACCCCACCAAAAAGGAAACACGGTTCATGGTTGATCTTCCTCTATTGCACATGCGTTACTCGACGAGCAAGCCGTCGGCATGAAACATTCCGATGATGACGTTGACCCGCTCACCGGGCCGCACGAGATTGCCTTTGTTGGAGAACGCCATCCAGTATTCCTTGTCGGCCTCGGCGGCATTGAGCTGCCGGAGTTGGCCGATCTTCTCCATTGTCGGGATTTGCAGCATGGCGTGCGATCGCGGCGCATACAGGTATGGTGTCGAATCGTGGTCGCCGAGCACCTTCGCAAGTTTGGGCTCCAGCACCCGGTAGCTGAAGCGAATCAAATTGCCGGACGAGGTGGAGCTCACCCGCAGGCGATCGATTCCCCATACCGCGGGATAAAACTCGCGCCCCCTTTCGCTCAACTTCATGCCGTGATAGGGCGAAGTCCTGCCGGAGTGGTTCGCCGGCGGCGCAGCCGGGGTCACGGGCGTGGGCGCCTGGGCCGAAGCCGGCAGTGTTGCGATACTCGCTACGATCAGCATCGCGGCGATGCCATGTTCGTGGAGAATCTTGATCGCTTGTGACATGTGATGGGCTCCTGAAATCCAACTAGGGGTGCTGCCGGGCTTGCTGTTGCATCCAGTCGGCGACGTCGGGCGCAGGGGACTCCGCCTTCGGCGGCTTGGGCGGGTTGTAGCGCTTTTGCTGTTCGTCGGACAGGATGGCGCGGATCTGGTCCGCCGTTCGCTCCTCCACGGCGAGGGTCGCCGGCGTACGCTCGGCGGGTAGCAACGCAGGGTTGTGCCAGACTTTCGCGACCGCCTCCCTCTGGTCGTCGAGAATCGTCAGCAACTCGATCCGCTGCCGCGCATCGAGTTGCAATGCCTTCGAAAGGACGTCGACCCGGTGCTCGAGCGACCCTCCGACTCGGGCGTGTGCCGGTGTACGTGGTGCCGGCGGTGCCCCGGTATCGGCCACGCTTACCGAGCCGATCGTCGGGATCACGATCGCACCGATCGCCGTCATGGTGATCATCGGGCACCAACTCATTTCGTACCTCCATCGGATCGTGGCAGGACAATGGGGCGGGACACTCATGCTTGAATGCCCGGCCCCGGCAGACCATCCCGTTCAGTTCACGGTGAACGTGCGGGTGGCAGTGGTACTTCCCGGAGTCGTCACGCTGACGAAACGCGACCCTGTCGCTGCGCCGTTCGTGATCACGAAGCTCGCTATCAGCTGCGTGGGAGTGGCTGATGTGATGGTCGGCGCCACTCCGGTGCCGCTGATGTTGATCGACGTCCCGGCCGTCGTAAAGTTGGAGCCCGTCAAGGTTACTGCCACGGTGGTTCCATGCGTTCCCGAAGTGGGAGCGATGCTGGTCAGTGTCGCCGGCGCAGGGTTGGTCAGCGTGAAAATCCGTGGGCCGGTGGTACCACCAGCCGTGGCGATTGAGACATTGAGGACACGGAGACCCAAAGCATCGAGAGAGGCGTTGGGATCGATCACGAAGTTCGCCGTCACCTGCGTGGGACTCACGAATGCGACGCTGGTCACCGTGACACCCGTAGCGCCGTTACCCACTGCTCGGCTCACGTTGATGGCCAATCCGGCTGCCGTGAAGTTCGTACCGGTCAAAGTCACCGCGACGGTCGAGCCGCGCGTTCCGGTGACCGGAGAGATCGACGTCAGCGTCGGGGTCGGCGGCTTGGCTATGACAGTGAAAGTCACCGCCGCGGTTGTCCCGCCCGAAGTCCCCACGGTCACGGTTCGCGCACCCAAGGTTGCGTTACCCGCGATCACGAAGCTGGTCGTGATCGAGGTCGCGCTGAACGTGGCACCGAATTGCGTAATGCCGGTGCCGGAGATCACGATGTTGCTGCCCGCCGTGAAATTGGTTCCGGTGAGCGTCACCGCCACGGTCGTTCCCTGCACTCCGGAATTCGGAGTGATGGCCGTCAGCGCCGGCGCCGGCGGTATGAATTCCACAGCACCGATGGACACCCCCGACGTCGGCCGAGTCTGGCCGTAGAAGTCGTGGTTCGGTGTGCCCGGAGCCGCCGCGTTGCCCGCACCGACCGCAGCCGAAGAGGCGTTGATCGAATACGCGCCCTGCGCGATACCCACAGCGGCACCGGCCACAGTAGACTCCGCAGACACCGTCGAACCCGCCGCAGAGACCGGCGGACGGCCCAGGCTCAACGGACCGTAGGTCATGTTGATCCAGTTGTTGCCCTCATCCACCGTCGCACTGGCCTGAATGCCGTTGAAGACGAATACCGGTGCGACACCGACGGTCTCCGACTGGCCGGCCGGCGTGAAGTAGCCCTTGCACATGCCCGGATCGTTGGCGCCTTGATTGCTGTTGCACTGCTCGGGCGGAATGCGCGCGCCGTTGCAATACTGGCCGATGACCGGCGTGCTGCTGGGCGCGACGTTGCCGACCGAACCTACCGGGTTCACGTTCGCCGCATTCAGCGAATCGCTGAAGATGGAATACGAGGCCGGGAGTCCGATCGGACCCGCATCATTGAGGTTAGCGGTCACTCCGCTGCCGCCGTTGCTCTGGTCATAGGAGCCGGCACCCACGGTCGCTGCGTTGAAATTCAGAGCATGACCGTTCTGATTGGGCAGCAAGTCCATCCGCACGCCCAGATCCCAGTAAAGTTCCTGCCCCGTCGGTGGTGCGACGCACTGACCCGTATAGTTCTGCGTGAACATCGGCAGCAGCGCCACGATGTTTTGATGCGACTGGTTCCCGTGGCCGTTCGGGGTCGAGGTTCCGCTGATTGGATTGCCGTTCTGGTCGACGATTTCGACGTGGAACGCCCGGTTCTGCCAGAACAGATCATTCGAGATCTTCGGCAGACTCACGAGGACGCATCTGCCATTGGTCAGATTGGTCTCCTGGCCTCCCGCGCCGATGGTGCCATAGCCGAATCCCGCCGGGCAGACGACGCCGCTCGGCATCTGCGACATCATGTTGGGGGTGTTCTGCTGCGTCACCAAACCGGCCGGTTGGGGAATGTGCGGCGCATTCGTCTGCATGCAGTTCGGGTTCTGCGGCTGCGCCGGATCCGGGGTCGGTAGACAGCCGGGAGGCGGAGAGGACGCATCGATCGCGCCCAGCGTTTTGAACAGCACACCCGCGGACGCGGTGGTGTCATTCGACGCCACGGTGTTGTTGGCGAACACAATCTTGAATGCGTCCTGCATTGACACGCCGCCGCCATCCCATCCCGCAACGTTGTTCGCGATGATGTTGTTGGTCACGGTGATGCCATACCAGTTCTGCGGGCTCCTCACGAATTGCGCAACCTCGGCGCCATTCGTTTGCCGCATGCTGAGACCACCGCCGCTGCCATCCTCGGCACTGTTGCCGAGTATCAGGTTCGAATCGATCACGAGGCCGGGGCCCGTGCCGTCGCCGATGCCCGGCGGGCAGTCGAGGTCGGTGAGGCTGCCGCACTCCTGTCCGTTGGCCAACGTGCGATCCTGCTGCGCGCCCATGATGATGATGCCGCCGCCATCGACCGGCAGGGTCGGATTGTTGGCCTGATTGAACAACACGAAGTTGTTGTGGATCCTGCCGTTGAAGCTCACGCCCATGTGGGCGATGCCGCCGCCGTCGCTCGAGGTCAGATTGGCCGCGATCCAATTGTGATCCAGCTCGTAGTTGTCGGCACCCGCGCTGATCGACACACCGCCCGCACCGGCCGGCGAACCCGAGAACAGCGCGTCACCGATGGACGCGTTATCAATGATCTGGTTGTGGTGAATGTGCACGTTGGTATTGAACTGGAACGGAATCTGTCCGTTCAGCAGCGTCGCCGGTACGTTCGGCAACATGGCGTTGGGCGTGCTCGGCGGGCACAGCGGTGCCGGATTGGCGCCGGTGTTGCCGCAAATGGTGTTGTCCACCAAGTACGACGGCGGTACCTCACCGTTGCCGAGATTGATGCCTCCCGATAACGTTCCGGCGTTCGCGGAAATGCGATTGTTGGCAATCTGCAGGTTGTGGTTCCAACCATGCATGAAGATGCCGCCGCCGCCTTGCGAGCTGTTGATGATGCTGAAGCCGTCGATGCTCGACGGGTTGCACAAGAAGTTCGTCGAGCCATAATCGGTGACGACGGCAGAGGTCGTTGCCGAGCGACAGTCGGTCGTACCATTCACGTAGCGGCTGCCATCGGCGAACGTGCCGCCGCCAATGGCCACACCCCACAGGTCGGTGGCCGAGCCCGGCACACCGTTCTGGTTGACGCCGCGGCCGAGTACCGTAATGGCGGCGCCTTCATAGGCGCCCATCAGCGAGGGCTCCTGCAGCACCTGCGCCAGATTGCCGTTGCTCCCTGCATCCCAGCCGACGAAGCCCTCGAACGGGATTCGATCGGAGCGGAAGTACATGGTCGCGGGGCAGCTGTACACGCCCGTGGGGTCGTAATTCGAGTTGTTCACATTCGGGGCACCCTGGGCCGTCAGACCGAACAGACAGCTCACGCGGTAGCGCCAGGCGTCCATCTTGCCGGCGGGCTGCGCGTCCCCGTTGATGGTGGCGGCACCGGCACCCACGCCCTGCAGGCGCACCGGCTTCCACATGATCAGGTTCTCGCGGTAGCTGCCCGCGTCGACGATGATGAGATCGCCGGGCGTCGCGTTGTCGACCGCGGTCTGCAGCGGATTTGTATAGAACTCTTGCCAGAATTTGGTGCTCGGACTCGACGTGCTCACGTACGTCGGAGTCTTGCCGCCCACCGTGACCGTGATGCCGTCGATCGATTGCTTGCCGTTGCCGGCGGTGATCGCGAGCTGGCCGCAGGCCGCCGGTGGCGGGTTCGCCACACTCGACACAAGACTGCGCTGCTGCACGGAGCAAATCGTCATGGTCGGAACCGTGACCGTGATCGACGTATCGCTCCAACTCGTAATGTTGGCCGGCGTGCCGCCGATGGTCACGCTCGATACTGCCGAACATCCCGGGCCGATCGCAGTGCACTGCGCGCCGAAACCATAGTGACGCGTGATTTTCCGCGTGTTGTAGGGGAACGTGGTCGCGGACGGTCCCGAGAATTGCGGATTCTCTATCAGCCGATCGCCAAGCGCGGTGAGCACCAGCGGCAAGGACGTGGTCGGTGGGCCCAGTGCGGCGGTCGCCGCCGCCGTGTTGATGCCCGCGGTGAAGGTCACCGTCGGAATGCTCGTGTATCCGGTACCCGGGGCGGTGACGGTCACGCTCATGACGCCGAGCCTGGCGGTGGCGGTCGCCGGCCCGGTGCTGAAGCTCACCGTAGGCGGCGTGATGTAGCCATTACCCGCGGTGTTGGTCCCGCCGTTCAGATTGACGCCCGTGACGCGACGCGTGGTGCTGGTCAGCGTGTTGGTGGACATCTGTGCGGTGCCCTTGGCCTGCACGCAGGTCGTGCCGTTGATCGTGCACGGCGGCGCGGAGAAGGTGACCACCGGCGTCGCAATGTTGCGATACGAACCGCCGGCGCTCGCCACGGTCACACTGGCCACGCCCGCGAATGCGGTCGCCGCGGCGCCGCTGCCGCCGCCGCCGGCGAACCCGACGAGGGGAACTGTGGCGTAGTTGCCCTTGGTGGTGACGGTCACACTGCCGATACCGCCGGTGCCCGGCGCCCAGGGTCCTACTGAACCCGTGCCCAAGCCGTTGCCCTCGAAATCCGCGCGTCTGATGACGGGCGTGCCGTCGGGATACTCCGCGTCCGGCAGGTTGTAGTGGTCGGCGAATGCCATCACCGGGGTAACCGGCGTATCCATGTAGGACGTGAAGCCCGGCATGAACGGCGTCTCGTAGCAGAAGTCGCTGTACGCCGGGTTGTACGCCGGGTCAGTAATCATCTGATTGTAGGTCGGCGAGGTCGGATCCGTATCCAGAATCGGGCCCGGATCGTTCATGCACGCGATCGACATCTGCGGAGCGTAGCCCGTCGGGTTCGGCGGGTTGACTTCCCAGCTCGAGAAGTACAGACCGTTGTAGGCGCCCCACTGATCGCCAACCACCCGGGTCACTTGATTGCCGACGAAGTCGCGCATCTGCACCGGGAGGTTCGGGACGCCGAATTTCTCGCCGAATTGCGGCGAGAAGGGATCGAACTCCGAAGCCATGTCGTTGGTCATGAGGCCGACGAAGTGCCCGGCAACATGGTTCTTGGTGAACGCATAGAAGCGTGCACTCACGCCCATTTGATCGGTCAGCGTAATTTCCTTGCGGTCGCACAGGGGCCGCGACGCGCCGGCGAAGGGAGCCGTCTGTCCCACCAGAGGGAACAGGCTCATGGTATCCGGCACGATGCGCGTCTTGCCGACGCAGGGCCACATCTGGTCCGTGCTCGCGAAATCCTCACGCGGGTTCAGCACGCCGAGGCTGGTGGTCGAATTGAGCGGATTGTTCGCATTGTAGTACGCGTTGATCGCCGCCTGGTCGGGCAGGATGAAGACGTTGCCCAGCCCCGCGAACTGCTGCGTGATGGGAGCGACGTAGATGTCGCCCATCAGAATGTTCTTGTCCTCTTCCTTGACGATTTCGAAGCCGGGCGGCATCACCGCCTCGACCACGTACTTGCCGGCAGGCAGCATCGGAGTGCCGTCGTCCGGGTTGGCCACGCAGATCGAGCAGTTGGTGCCCACCACGGGTGTTGCGACGCCGTTGAGCGAACCGGCGCCCGCGGGGCGGCCGGTGACCGGATCGAGTTCGACGGTGCTCGGAAAGACGTACTTGCCGTCATAGGGCGCCGGCACGATCTGGTTCTGCATCGACCAACCGTCAAAACACTTGAATTGCGAGCTATAGGCCAGCGACTTCTTATTGCCGGTGGAGTCCGCGGTATCGAGCCACATCTTGCTGCCCTGCAGGGTCGCGAAGAAGCCGCTGGTCGGGTCCTGGCCAGGGCAGTTCATGTTCGGCACATAAGCGTTGCTGATTTTGCCGTCGTTGATGGTGCGAAGGTTGCCGTGACCGTCGGTCTGGAACCCCTGGGCCCACTTGTCCCAACTCGACGTAAGCGTGGTATCCACCAACGTCAGTGTGGTCGTGCCGTCAGGCGCGGTGCCTTCCTTGTACAGATTGACCTGCACATTGGGGACGGCTGGTTCCCATTGCAGCTGCACATCCAGCGACGGGTCGTCGAACGGCCGCGTCGATGCGTAGATCACCAGACCTTGGATGCCGCCATTTTCGTGGGCAGCAAACGGCTTCATGCCGAAGTCGATGAAGCTGTGCTGGCCGAGCAGGCCCTGCCACGCCTCGGAATGCCACGGCGGGTCGATGCGGCCGCTGGAGAGGCCGGTAATGGTGGCTTTATTCTTGCTTTGGTCGGTCGTCTTGGTGTAGTAAGCACCGTTCAGAATCGACTCGGCCGGATCGGTGCAGTCGGCATCCGTGCAGTACACGGCGCCAGGCACTCGCAGCGCCAATGGCAGCGAATTCGTCTCCGTGGTGCTCGCAAGAAACGCCGCAGACTTCGAACAATGCCCGTCGCCGCCGTAAGCCTTGACCGCGTCCGGCGAACAGTCAACCGGACCGCCAAAGTCGTAAACGACATGTTCGCCCGTCGGTTTGTAGCGCGTCTGGTCGGGTTCGACGACCAACCAGTTCATGAATGGGAATACCTCGTTGTAGGTGGCGTAGCCGTTCAGGTCAGTGCCGTTGTGGAAGCCGATGCTGCCGTCGCGATAGCGGATCAGGATCGGCAGGAGCGGTGCGCCGGGCTCGACGTCGTTGCCGGCGGCATCGCGATCGGGAACACCGTTGCCATTCAGATCGAGGTAAGTACGGGTGTAAAGATTCGTGCGCCACTGGGTCGAGGTGGGATTGATCTTCGTGTCGCCGTTGATGGTCACGTTCGTGACCAGGCCGTCGAGCATGATGTCGTTCCACTGATCGAACACGGCGACCTTGTAGGTGCCATCGGGCAGGCCCGTCAACGAGTAGCTGCCGTCCGCATCGCACTTCGTGAAGGCGAAATCCTGCTGGTCCGGGATTCCGAGGGACACGTAGCACTGCGTGAACCCAAATTGGTCGTAGCTGCCGCTGTCATAAGTGCGCTCATCGGGCGTTCGGCTCAAGTGGTTGCCGTGCACCTGACCGCTGACGCTGGAATGGCAGACGAGGCCACCGCCGCCACTCGACACCGGATCGCACAGGCCCGTCCCTGCGGCATTGGCGCGCCGATCGTTGATGATCTTGGGGTTGGCGAAGCCGATCATCACATGGAAACCGCCGGGGCCGAATTCCTGGAAGTAGGCGGGCTCGCCCGGCCGGACAAACGACTCGTGCGGTTTGCCGCCGTCCAGCGTATTCGTCTGCAGCCACTCTTCGCCGCGTGCGATGCGATCGGCCGCCGGGAATGCCTGCACCTCATATAAGCCGGGATACAGGTTTGAGATGACCGCCTGACCGGCGAGCGGCGACAGGGTCTTGCCGTCGGCTTCGTAGGTCGGGCAGGTGACGATCCTGCCCACGAGATTGTCGGGATTCGAGGTCAGCGGACAGGCGTCTTGGCCGTGATTCATCGGATCGGGCGTGCCGGCCAGCGAGTTGCTCACCGGCATATTGAACATGTCGTAGGTGATCTGGCCGGTGGCGTCCCCGAGGGCGCCCGCCAAATCCAGCAGTTCGATCTGGAAACTGCCGAGACCCGCTTCGTTCGGCGCGAGGATGTCGACGCCGCCGCCGGCATCGTTCTCGCCATTGAGGGGATAGTCGTCCTCGTACACGAACACCGCAATCCTCGCGGTTGGCAGCGGCGTCTGTGCCAACGAAATGGTGACCGACGGTGTTACCGGCGTGCCGGCTTGCGTGAATTGCGGCCCGATCTGCGCGCCGCCCATGTTGTGGCCGCACATTCCAGTGCCAGGCGCAAAGTCGGTGACATTCGGACAGTCGAGTCCGGAATCGAACTGCCGCGTACCCGGCTTGCCATTCTTGTCGGTGTACGCCACCGGGCCGCCCGCGCCCTGCAGCGTCGGATTGATGCCGTCACCCGGCATGATTGAGATGTAGTAATGCTTGTTGGGATCGAGGTAAACCTGGTCCGGCGTCAGCTCCGTGCGCGACGCGGTGTTCGGCAGCGGGTTGCCGGCGGCATCGGTGGTGCGGCAGGTACCATCGCCCGCATCGCAGACTGCGGGCGCACCCAGAACCGTCTGGCCCTGTTCGCACGACATGGAGCCGACGCAGCCGGTGGCCACGACCGGCATGGCGGACGAATGGAAGTTGTAGCCGAACGCCTCAACCGGTGTCGGCGGACAGGTACGTCCGTAGGAATCCTTGGGCCGTGTCGCGCTGTTGACCTGGCACTTGGGGTCGATCCAGAAGGTGCGATCCTCTTCGATGATCCACCGGTAGTCGCCCTTCTTGGTGGCGTCGGCAATATCCCAGGCCGTGTCGGTCTGATGCAGTTGATCGAGGAGCTTGACCTGCAGGCCAGAACCCGCGGGGAACTCGAGTGTAACCGTCGCGGGCGCAGCGGCCGGCGTCTGCTGTGAATTCTTGACGTTATAGGTGAAGGTATATGTGCCTGCCGCGGGCGCCACGGCGCTGAACGAGCCGTCGGCATTGACGGTGAGACTGGTCAATCCGCTAGTCTGGACCGTGGCAGGATCCACGGTCAGTGGCCGGCCGCTGGGATCGGTGTCGTTGAGCAGTACGCCGGGCGGATTGATGGTCAAAAGCTTGGCATTGGACCCGGTGAAGCTGTCATTCACGAGTTTCGGCGCGCCGCTGACCTGGCAGCCGGCAGCCGCACTGCTGGTGGCATCGCACTCGGCGATGGTCGACGTCACCGACTGCGTGTTGTTGACCAGGTAGGTGAAGGTTCCGCCGCAGGTGCCGGTGGCCGGCGGAACATAGCTAAATGTACCATTCGACTGAATGGTCAAGCCGGCCAATAGGGGCGGCGTCGGCGCGACGCCGTTCGCGCCGGTGCTGCCGCCGAGCAGACCGCTTGCAGTGTCGGTCACCGACAGCGCCGTGCCGGAAACGCAATAGAACTTCTTGGAGGTAACGCCGGCAAGCGTCACCCCGGACCCGGCGGCAGAGCCGGCACCCGTTGTCGCGCCGCCGGCCACGCCGATGTACGCCTGCATGCCGCCGTCGCGCTGATTGTTGGTGGAGAGACTCAACTGCCGGTCGAAGAACGCGAGCGTCGCCGCACTGTATGCGCCCGCGGTTTGAGCAGGTTTGACTTCGACGTCGTAAGTCTTTCCGGCGGCCATGAAAACTTCGTTCTGTAT
This sequence comes from uncultured Gammaproteobacteria bacterium, assembly GCA_963799885.1. Lineage (GTDB taxonomy): Bacteria > Pseudomonadota > Gammaproteobacteria > Steroidobacterales > Steroidobacteraceae > Bog-1198. The sequence goes on from CAWCYX010000021.1 coordinate 132,206, forward strand.
ACGCGGCTGGCCCGGCAGCGGGTTGCCGTCTTCGGCGATCAATGTCATCGCCTGGTTGACGATCGCGGGAATGTGCATGCGCAAGCCAGCGTTGGCGAGGCGCAGAATGACGTTGCCAGTGGTCTCGGTCGCGGGTACCGCCAGGATTTGCGCCGTGGAGGACGCAATTTTGGTCCGGTCGAAGGACACGCCGTTGACCAGATAATAGCGCGGGCTGTAATTCACGGCCGGCGGATAGCAGGTGTTGAAGCCCGCATTGGCAGTCCCATCCGCGTTCAGCGGATTGCCGCATTTTCCGGGCAGACCGCTCCACACCGTCGTCTCGGCGAACCCGGTCGTGGCGACCGCGGTGGCGACCGATGCATTCTGCACCGGATCGATTTCGCTCAATACCAGCGGCAGGTCCGCATCGTATTGAGAAACGGCGAGGCTGGTCACGGGTAGGCCCGCCACCGCCGCATAAGCCAGGCCCGGCGTCGCTCCGTTAACCGGCGTGGTGACGACCAGGATGCCGTAGAGGCCCATGGGGGCTTGAATGGAAGGATGGGTTCCCGACTCGATCAAATACGTGCCGGGGCGCAGGTGGGTCCAGGTGAGCGCAGTCGTCGCGCCGGCCGCCACTTCGGTGCCGAAGGACTGCACGCGCGGCGCCTGCGCCGGCGGCGTGGACATCGTGGTCGGATCCGCGGTGGGCCAGGTGACTCCCTGACCGCTGTGCACCGGACTCGGCGTGGTCGTGTGATGGGTGCCGGCCGACCCGATGGTCTGTTCAAGCCCGCCGCCCAGCTGACCGACGATCACCAGCGACGTGGGAATCGTGCTCGCGCCGAACGTCAGGTGGTTGGTCAAATTGATCGTGAGGTTGGTGCTCGAGGCCGTGGCGGTGCCCACATAGGGCACCGTGATCACGAGCGGCGACCAGCCCGTTCCTGCCGTTTGCACGGCTGGATTGGCGGCTGCGCAGGTCGCACCGCTGCTGCCCGCATCGCTACAGTGATAGCCCCACATGGGCACATTCTGCCCGTCGGGCAAGGTAGTGCCGGTGGGCGCGGCGGTCAGGTTGACCGTCTGCGCCTCCGACGCATGGCTCGTCAGCAGGAGAGCGAAAGCCGCCAATCCCGGGATCAGCCGACTCGTTTTGGATGTAAAGAGGTGCATCTCGATTCTCCTGAATATCAATTCGTTTCGTCGATCGCGAAACTACGTGGATCGACGAGCATCATCATCATCATGCCGCCCGGAAATACGTTGGCCGTCGTGATCTCGCGCTCGTTATGCGAGTGCCACATGTAGGCGTAGCCCGCCTCGCCGGAGGGCGAGTTGGCCACGGTCCCGGCGGGTGGAATCGGCGTACCACCTACCGCGCGAACAGTTGCTTCGCCTCCGAGGTAAGGACTGCCGGCGTACCAGTTGCCGTTCGTGACGATGTTCGGATCCGGCAATGTCACCGGTCCGCCGGCGGCCACCTGGCCGAAGGGGTGCTTCTCGAGTGCCTTGTTGTGATCGCCGCACCACTCGTAATAGTTGGGCGCGACCGGGTCGCTCGTGAAATAGCCGTTGCTATCCGGGACGCAAACGAAGGGCTTCTTCGTATTCGAGTCGACCAGCGACGGATCATGTCCGAACGCGTCCCAATTGAGGCCCCTGCCCGTCCAATAGAAGATGCCGTCCATGGTCATGCCCGGCGTGGTGGTGGTGGTGAACATGAGCGGACCCGCGGGCAAGGTGCTGGTCGGATCGCCGGCAACCGTCGGCGCACTCAGCAAGAGATTGCCGTCGCGGGCCAGCACTCGCACGTGATTGGCATGCTCGTGGAAGGGATGCTGCCACCGGCCCTGGCCGATGATGCGCACCAGCGTCAGCTCGCCCGGGTGCATGTGTGGATTGCCGTTGTACGGCTGGTTGGGATACATGGCCACGTAGTTCGGATCCATGTCATCCGGCATCGAACGGCCGTTGACCAGATAGTAATCCGGTGCATAAGGCTCAGTCGCAATCACCAGACAACCGGTGGGGTTCGTGCATTGCGAACCGACGGCCTTCTCCTGATCGGCCAGCACTTGCGCCTCGGCTTGAGTATGGATGTTGTCGTCCATCTCGGAGAACTGGAACAGGTATTCCCGGTCGTAGCAGGTGGATGGGTGATCGTAGGCTGCGTGCGCCAAACGGAAGTCGGTTTCCCCCGAGGTTGCTTCGGCAATCAAGTTCGCCGCGGCGAGCCCGGAGTTGCAATTGGCGGGTACGGTCTTCGGCAGCACGATGAGCGCGCCGTACATCCCCATCTCGACCTGCAGGTCACTCTGCGTTCCGCTGTAGTAGGAGTGTGTGCCCGGGGTCGAGGCTTTGAATTTGTAGGTCACAGAATTGCAACCCGCGGCGACGCACGAAGCCAGACTTGGTGCCTCCTGCGTCAGCAGTCCCGTCGTTCCGCCTTGCGTCGCCACTTGAAAACCGGGGAAGAGGATCGACGTGCTTCCCGCGGCGGCGGGCAGGCCGTTGGTGAGATTCACGGTCACCGTGTCGCCTTCGGTGACGATGAGGGTGGGACCGGGGAGTTGTGCCGAGGGACAGTTGGCGCGCTTCATTGACGGCGCGAAACTATTTCCTGTCGTCGAGGTGCAACCGTAGCCCCAAGAGTACAAGCTCTTGCCGTTCGGCTGTGTAATGCGCATGGCAGCAGCGTTCAAGTTGAAGACCGGCGCACCGGCAGTGCCTGTGATGCCGGGTGCCGCCGCGTGCGCGGAGAGTGCGAGCATCGACCCGAGCGCAAAAGTTGCGCCGTGCAGGACCAGCCCGAGCAGTGACTTTGTGTTCATAGCGCGCATCGCCGCTCTCCTAGATGTTCGTGCAGGCTTTGGTCTGGGGGTCGACCGAGCTGCAGATGTTGACCTCGGTCATCAGTCCGCCGAAGTTCTCAGCGTCGTTCGACAGGTGATCGAGGTTGGGTGTGTACAGATAGAATTTCTGACGCGGCTGAAGGCCGGTCGCATCCAAGATGACGTCGATCGATTCACCGCCCGCGAGCGTGATCGAGTTCGTGTTGTACGCCATGTTGTTGCCGGCCATGTCGCGCAGCAGGCGCGCATTGAGGCCGACGACTCGCATGGGGATGCCGAGCGACGCGAGGGTCTGATACTCGCTGACGTCGAGGTCCGAGATGCGCAGCAGCGCGTGGCCGTTGGCTGGAATATTGATGACCGTCGGGAGAGGCTGCGAGGCATGGTTGGTGCCGTCCGTCGACTGCGTTTCCATCGGGCCGGGCGCCACTTTGACGCTGCCCACCGTAACGGCCTGCGAACCCGAGCATGCCGGCAGCGTATCTCCGGCCGTGCAGATATGGCCGCCCACGGTGTCGGGATAGCTGCGGCCGTTCAGCATGAAGTACTTGTCCTTCATGTCGTTGAACGACTCCGGGTTGAAGGTCATGCCGACGAAGTGGAAGTTCGGGTCGAAGCCGTGGATCTGAATCGGGTATTCGACGTCGTAGTAGGTCGTACCGTCCCCGTCGTTGTAGGCATAGTTGCCTTTGGGCGCACGGGTCGCAGCCGTGTTCGTCGGCAGCGGCGTCGAGCAAAGAAGGTCCGTCGGAATGTTCGCGGCTCCATTGGTACCGCCGCAACGCTTGCGTATCGGCTCATAAGTGGCCCAATCGCTGGGCTTGGCGGGATTGCTGACCGGAGAAGGGGCCGTTTCCCACTGATCGAGCGCCGTGTACAACGACTGGCCCGCCGGAACCTTGTTCTGTCGCGGCCGGACGTAAAGCTGACCCACCATGCCCATTTGCAGATGCTCGGGCGGCGCGATATGGCAATGCCAGAAATAGGTGCCCGCATCGGGTGCGAGGTAGTAGTAGGTGAAGCTGCCGCCGACGTTGATGGCAATCGACGCGTCCGGTACGCCGTCGTAGAAGGCGGACGCGTTCGGGTAGCCGTGGAAGTGGACCGTGTGCTGCTCGAACAGGTCGGGACGCATGATCATGCCGACGTTGGAGAGCGTCAGGAACAACTCGTCGTCCTCGTCGATCGCGATCAAAGGCGCCGGCTGGTTGGCGTTCATGACACCGACGTCCATGATGGGCCGCGCATCGACGTGGCCGTCGAGCAGCGTCCCTTGGTAGGCCCAATTGACGCCGCCGTCAAAGAACGTGCCGGTGCCGGTCGGAGAGTCGGCGCCCGAAGTGCCGGCGCTGGTCGCGCTATAGATTCCCGTCGCGGTGCGGACGGTCGCGCCGTGGAGGTACACGCTGCGCGCCGCCCAGGGGTCGAGGTTGTAGTCTTCGGTGAGGCCGATGGCGCCCTTGAAACTGAAATTACCGTCCGGCATCCCGACCAGGCTGCTCGGCGTGCCGGTGTCCGGACCGAACGTCGTGTTGAACACGCTGTTCACCTGCGTTCCCGGCAATCCGTTGTAGATATCAGGAAGGCCCGACAGCGGCCCGAACCCGAACAGGTAGGTGGTCGAGCCGTCTCCCATGGTGGCGTAGCCGTCGCCGCCCGCGATCTGCTGGCACTTGATGTTGACGTTTGGCGTGCCGTCGGCGTTCAACGGATGAAAGGGCGTACTCGCCGGGCACTGCACGCGGAAGCTTTGCGCGTCTGCGTCCAATGCCCCGAACAGCAGCCCGATCACGGGCAATAAAGCGACAATCGCGGGCACTCCGCTAAACACATGACTTGCTTTGAACATGGCGTCTCCCGGCACAGCGTTTCTTCGTGCAGGGAGATTGGGGCCTGAGGGACCGGCCTAACAATCAGGCGGATACCTCCTACGTACGGGAAGGGTCAAACAGAAACGTACGGGAAGGGTTTAACTGTAGCGGCGCCGGAGCCTCATCTGATCGCGGCTTGCGGGAGCGTCGAGCGATCGAGAATCAAAGGGAAAGCAGCTCGGGTCAGAGGAGGTTACGACACGCGATCATCACGCCGGCTCGTCGCCGTCTCCAGGCGAGATCGATGCGTAACCGGCTTCGCCCTCACGAATGCGCAATTTCTGGGTCATACGCGACTTGTAGACCTCCACCGTTCGCGGGCTGATGCCCAGTTCTTTGGCAATCTGCCGGACATTCAGCCCTGCGCCAACCCGGTCCAAAACTTCCTGCTCACGAATGGTCAGCTGAGCCGTACCCTTGGCCGGCGCAGCCTTTTGTTTATGCAACCCATGAGCGTCGATCGCTGAGTGCAGCACATCGATCAAAACCGCATCGTCGATGGGCTTCTCCAGAAAGTCCACCGCACCGCCCTTGAGCGCGGCGCGCGCCGTCGCCACGTCGCCGTAGGCGGTCATAATGATCACGGGCACATCGCCCCCGCGCTTGCTCAGCTCCGCCTGTAGTTCGAGACCGCTCATACCAGGCATACGAACGTCAGCGAGGATGCAGCCGAACCACGTCGCATCGTGGGCGTTCAGCAGATGCTCGGCATTGGCAAAAATCTGTGTCCTGAAGCCCTTGAGCCCAAGCAATAGCGCCAGTGAATCGCGCATGGCAATGTCATCATCCACGATGAAAACCGTCGCATCAGACTTCATGCACGCACCTCCTCGACAACTTGTACATCGTGCGGAATCGAAAACGCAAGGCAAGTCCCGTCAGGCCCGGAATGCACCAACCAGATACGCCCGTCGTTTGCCTCGACCAGCGACCGGCAGATCGCCAATCCCAACCCCATGCCCCCTGACTTTGCGGAACTGAAGGGGCGAAAAATCTGGTCGCGCAATGCCTCTGGAATCCCCCTTCCGCAATCCTCGACGCTGAACACGACAGCGGTTGCGCGATGGGTCACGGACAGCTTCACGCCGGCGCCGCGTCGATCCAATTCATGTACGGCATCATAAGCATTCGCCAAGAGATTTTGTAACACCATGGATAACTGGAGGGGATCGGCATTGACGATCGGAAGGTCGCCTTGCACATCCAAGACGGCAGTGATGCCCGCCCTACGAAACTTGGATTGCGCGGCGGCCAGCGCCTCGGCGGCGAGTTTTTTGGGATTCACGGGCTCACGTCGGACGACTCCTGAGCGAAAGAACTCCCGCAATTTCCTTACGACATTCACAGATCGGGCGGCTTCGCCGTGCGCTTTGTCAAGCGCGCTTTGCAGAGAGGCACGATCGAAATTGGGCGACTCCAGAATCAAGCTTGCGGACCGCAGATAATTCACCAGCGCAGCCAGCGGATTATTCAGCTCATGCCCGATTGCGGAGTTCATCTCGGATACCGCCATTCGCGACTTGAGGCTGGATAGTTCGTCGTCCTTGGAGCGCATGAGGAGACTGAAACGAGCATTCTCCGAGACAGAAATACCCATGAAAAGCCCGGTGCCTGCGAGTAGGACCATGAGCAATTGAATCGCTCGGAAGGACTCGGCCGTGCTGTGCTTCGCAACGAACACGACGATACCCACTTGGAGGATCGCAAGCGCAATTGCCGTCAAACCGGGGCCCCACCTGAGTGCGACCCAAATAATAGGCAGAAACAGCAGATAAAAGGGCGTTTGATTCACGCCATCGGCGCCCTCCCATGTATCGTGAAAGGAAATCCAGAACGCGCACGCCAATGCAACCGCTTGAATCAAGAGCAATCCGATGTGGGCGCGCATTTCATTCAGTTTTCCCCTGTCGCCGGTTCGCAGCAACAACAACAAGGGCAGCAAGATGATGATCCCGCTCATGTCGCCCACCCATTCGATGCGTACCGCCTCGAGATAGGTACCCTCGCTCAGATTGCCGCTTCCGATCAGGACGGCGGAATACAGCAACGCATCCAAGAGAGCGCTGCTGGCGATGACGATGGAGAGGATTGCGAACCAGCCGACCGTTGGCTGCGAGAAATCCCGCTGCAGCCGGCGCAACAGCAAACCGGCGCCGGTGTAGGTGCAGCCGATGCACGCCATGGATCCGATCACTTGTAGTCCCATCGGGGCTGCACCGCGCAGGACGACTTCCGAAATCCCCGGCGCCAGGATGGTCAATGGAGCATAGCGTGGACCGAAATACATGATCATCGCGCATAACAGCGCGATTTGAGGGCCCCACGGGGAAATCTCGGTATGTTGCAGATCGTGGATAAAACTCACGCGATCTAGAAATACGTAGAGGAATACGTAGACAACCGACAGCAGTATCGTCTTGAGCCAGGACAGTTCGCGTGGTGGGACGGTGCTTTGCATACGCCGCCGCCGAGTATAGTGGAGCCATCGGGCCGGCGCCCGCATCCACGGAACCTCGCGTCAAGCACCAGGACCGGCGGAATTTTCGGGGGTTCAGCCCACCGAAGCCAGGGAATGCAACGAGCTTAGCGACTCGATGCGCGATCCAGAACGGCCGCTCAAAGGGGCGCTCAAAGGGGCGCTGCCGGTCATGCCATTGCGGATCGCGAACATCGTGATGGCCGCAGCGTTGTGAAGCTGTAATTTACGCATCAGATTGGAGCGATGCTTCTCGACGGTCTTGGGACTTACACCTAGCTCCCGCGCGATCACCTTGTTGGAATTGCCGAGAGCAATGCGTGTGAGAACTTCGCGTTCTCTTTCGGTGATGGTCTGAGTAACCGCCGGAACAGCGGGCCGCTGACCTCCGGGCACGTACCCCGATAGGTAGCCGGAAAGAATTTTACTGGCAATGGCCTTGCAGAGGAACTGTTGGCCCTGAGACACGGTCCTGATTGCCATCATGAGTTCAGCGCTGTTCGCATTCTTGAGAACGTATCCATTCGCACCCGCATTGAGGGCCGCGCGAATGTGCTCTTCATTCTCGTGGGCGGTGAGGACCAATTTTCGCGTCTGTGGAGACACACGTTGCATCTCAGCGAGCAATTCGATGCCGGAGCGGCCGGGCAGAGCGAGGTCGGTCAGCAGCAAGTCGGGTTGCAGGCGGACGTCCGCGAGGCACTCTTCAACGCTGCCGAATTCGCCGACGATGTCGAAATCGGATTCCATCTCTAGGAGGGCCTTGAGACCCTCCCGCAGGATGGCATGGTCCTCGACCAAAACAATACGTATTTTGGGTTTCTGAGTGTTCACCGGGGAAGTCGAAGATCGCTCATCAAATCCCACTCGCATCAAAGTCTCCCTGACAGCGACACCTGATATCGCCATTCCAATCAATGCCTTACAACAGCGGAGCGGTTGTACTTTCGTCAAGTGCGAAGGAGTGTAAAGGGGGGTTCACGCCTCATGCAAGACGTCAATAGGGGAAAACCTCCCCCTGTAGTCGAATTCCGACAACATTTGGTTAAGATTGTGAAAGGAGTCACACTTTCGCCAGATTCTGTCAAATGCCGAACCTCGCCCCACGGCCAATTGGGGCCGTGCGGCCGGCCCTGCGAGGAGTTCCCTCGCGCCTCAATGGCGGAATCACCGGAAGACCAGCCCTTTCACCGAACCGCGGGGTTCCCGGCACCAGCAATAGGCATAGAGGCCTCGCGGATCGTTCAATTTCGCGATGGAGCGGGCTTGTTCCAAGATGGGATCCAACGCGCGGTCGAGTTCGCTGGGTGGCGCGGTGAATCCTATGATCCCGGCCATTTGCAGCGACTCCGAGCGCAGTTGCATCAGCAGCTCTTCACGTAGCGTCATTTCGGACTCGATGTATTCCGCATCATACTCGCTGCCCATTTCCGCGAGCTTAGCGGCCGCGTCGCTGGCGTCCTTCAGGCCGCCGAGGTGATCCACCAAACCGATGCGCTGCGCATCCACGCCCGCCCACACGCGCCCCTGCGCGATCTTGTCCACCTCGGTCACGCTCTTCTTTCGTCCCTCGCCCACCCGCATCAGGAATTCCGCGTACGCGTGTTCCACGGAGGTTTGCAGGATCTGCCGCGCAGCAGGACCCAGCGTACGCTCCATCCTCATGTCGCCCGCCAGCGGCGTCGTGCCGATCCCGTCGACCTTGACGCCGAGCTTTTCGAGCGTGCGTTGGAACGTAGGCACCACCGAGAACACGCCGATCGAACCGGTGAGCGTCGTCGGACTCGCGAAAATCTGATTGGCGGCGGCGGAAATGTAGTAGCCGCCGGATGCAGCGTAGGTACTCATGGAGACCACCACCGGTTTGCCGGCTTTGCGCAACGCCTGGACTTCGCGCAAGATTTGCTCCGACGCGAACATGCTGCCGCCCGGACTGTCGACGCGGAGCACCACCGCCTTGACCGTGGTGTCGTAGCGCGCCTGCCGCAGCAGATCGGCAGTGCTCTCGCCGCCGATGGTGCCCGGCGGCTGATGACCGTCGAGGATTTCCCCGGAGGCCACGACGATGCCCACCCTCGCGTCGGATTTGGACTTGAGCACGCGCTTCGAGCGCGCCGCGGCGAGGTATTGACTCATTCCGATCGCATTGAACGAATGATTGTCCTGGTCCTCGCCGACCAAGCCCTTCAAGTCGTCGGCCACTTGCCGGCGGCTCTTGAGCGCCGTCACCAGACCGCGCTGCAACGCCAACTTCGCGGCGTCGCCGTTGACCGCGGCCAGCGCCGCGGGCTCTTCCGCGATGTACTCGTTGAGCGCATTGGCGGGCATGCGAGCGGGCTCGGGTCACGTCCTGGCTGTAGGCGTTCCAGAGCGCTTCCAACCACACCGAGCTCTCTTCGCGCTCGCTGGGCGCCATATCGCTGCGCGAGAACTGGTCCGTATAGCTTTTGAAGGTGCCCGCCTTGAACACATTCACGTCGACACCGAGCTTGTCGATGGCCTCCTTCAAGTACATGCGGTAGTAGCTGAAGCCGTCGACATAGACCAACCCGAGCGGATCGAGGTAGACCTCGCCGGCCTGCGCGGCGAGGTAGTATTGCGTCTGATCCATCGAATCGGCCGCCGCAACCACCCGCTTGCCGGCTGCGCGAAACTCGCGCAGGGCGGCGCCGATCTCCTGGAGTTTCGACAGTCCCGATGGGGAGAGATTGCCCAGTTGCAGGACGATCAACTTGATGCGCGAATCGCCCTTGGCCATTTGGATGGCATCGGTCACGTCCTTCAGCAGCGTTTCGGGCGCGGGCCCCCGGAGGCCTGGCCGAATGCACGGCGCACCGGGTCCGTGGACAATTGTTCCACCAACTCTCCCTCGGGCGCGAGAACCAGTGCCGCCGACCGCGGCACGGAAGGAATCGACGTATGCAGCGCCGCGAGGATGAATCCGAAGATCACCAGCAGCAGAATCAGATGGAGGACCTGGCGGACGCCCTCCAGGATTCGCCACACGAGACCAAAAAACCCCGCTAGAGCCGACCCGACACTCATTCGATGTCTCCCGGTCGGCTCAAGCTACGCAGCTCGACGCTCAGATCTTCTCGTCGATGCGCGCGGCCTTGCCCGACAGATCACGCAGGTAGTAGAGCTTGGCGCGACGTACTGCACCGCGCCGCTTCACGCTGACTTCACTGATGGAGGGGCTGTGGGTTTGGAACACGCGCTCCACTCCCTCGCCGTGCGAAATCTTGCGCACCGTGAACGAGGAATTCAAACCGCGATTCTTCTTCGCGATCACCACGCCTTCGTAGGCCTGAACGCGTTCGCGATCACCCTCCACGACCTTGACCTGCACGACCACGGTGTCGCCGGGATTGAAATCCGGGAATTTGCGCTGTAGCGCGCTCGCCGTTCAATTCTTGGATGATCTTGTTCATTGTATTGCCCTCAGTCTGTGACTGTCTTCCAAAAGAACTATGGCCGATTCGACTCGCGCGTTCTCGCACGTTCGATCTTGAATTCTTCCAAAAGCGCCCGCTCTTCCGTCATTCATTCCGCGCCGCTCCAGCAACTCCGGCCGCCGCAACCACGTGCGCCCGAGCGCCTGCTGCAAACGCCAGCGCTCGATGGCCGCATGGTCGCCCGATGCCAACACCGCCGGAACCGCGCGACCGTCGAGCGTCGGCGGCCGCGTGTAATGCGGCCAATCCACCAAATCGCCGGTGAACGACTCTTGCGACCGCCGACTCCGCACTTCCCAACACACCGGGCAACAGCCGCCCAATCGCATCAATCACCACCAATGCGGGCAGTTCCCCGCCGGTCAGCACGTAATCCCCGATCGACCACTCCTCGTCGATCTCAGCCTCGATGAACCGCTCATCGACGCCTTCGTAGCGCCCTGCCACCAAAATCAGTCCCGGCCAGCTCGCAGCTTCGCGCGCCATGCCCTGCTCGAAGCGCCGGCCGTCCGCACCCAAGTACACGCGCCGACTGCCGGCAGGCATACACGCCACGGCGGCCGCATCGCGCTGCGCAACGGCTCCACCTTGAGCACCATGCCGGGACCGCCGCCATACGGCCGGTCATCCACCGTCCGATGCACATCCGTCGCGTAGTCGCGAGGATCGATGCATTCCACCTCGAGCAACACCTCGCTCGATGGCACGACCCAGCACGCCATGCAGCCAAGCGCGTCGCGGAGCATGGACCGGAAACAACGACACCACCGCGATACGCATCACACCTACCCGGCCGCATCGTCCCAATCCACAACCACTCGCCGCGCCTGCAGATCGACACGCCGCAGGTGCTGCGGAACGGCCGGCACCCAATATTCCTTCTCGCCGGGCGTCGCTACGCCGGCCGCGGCGTCGCCGCCGCGCACCACCATCAGCACCTGCGCCGGCGTTTCGACAAAGTGCTGCACCTTGCCCAAGTACCGGCCCGCGAGATTCACCACCTCGCAGCCGATGAGGTCGGCCCGATAAAAATCCTTATCGTCGCGCTGCGGCAATTCGCTGCGCGGCACGCCAATCTGCGCGCCCCGCAAGACTCCCGCCTGATCGCGATCGTTGACGCCCGACAGCTTCGCCGTGAGCTGCCCGCCGCTGCGCCCGCTGGCCTCGATCCTGTAGGCCACCCACGAGCCGCCCGACATGCAGTTGCAGATTGCGATGCTGCAACAGACGATCCGGCGGATCCGTGAACGAACGCAGCTTGACCCAACCACGGACGCCGAACGGCGCGCCCACGACTCCAAGTTCGATGAGCGAAGACGATTCGCCGCTCATCGCCATCTTAATAGCCTTCTGTCGGGAAGCTCTTAGGCTGCCTGCGCCTGTTTACGGAACGAGGTCAGCAGAAACTTCACGCGATCCGACATGTGCGCGCCCTTGCTCACCCAATGTTCAATCCGCGCGACATTCAAGCGCAATTTGACCTCGGCGCCGCGCGCAACGGGGTTGAACAAGCCCCACGCTCTCGAGGCTGGTGCCGCCCTGGCGCTTGCGGCTATCGGTCACCACAACGTGATAGAACGGGGTCTTCTTGCCGCCGCGTCGAGTCAATCGGATCGTCACCATCGTTAATTCACCTTGCAATGCCTAGCCGCTAATTGTAATGAATTTCTGGGCCTTAGAGCAACAATATCGGCCTTGACGGGCGTCCCTGCGGGCCCCCGAATCCCGGCGGCAAGCGGCCGCCCATGCCGCGCATCATGTTCTTCAACATGCCGCCCTTCATCATTTTTTTCATGGTTTTCTGCATGTGATCGAACTGTTTCAGCAGGCGGTTGACCTCCGGTAACGGCACGCCGGAGCCTGCTGCAATGCGGCGTTTGCGGGACCCATCGATCATGTCCGGGCGCCGGCGCTCGCGCGGTGTCATCGAGTCGATGATCCCCATTTGCCGCTTCAGCGTTTTGGCATCGACCGCGCCCGCCGCCGCGGCCGCGTTCGCCTGCATCTGCGCCGGCAACTTGTCCAATAAAGCCGACATACCGCCCATTTTCTGCAATTGGCTCAACTGGTCGCGCAAATCGGACAGATCGAAGGTTCTTGCCCTTACTGATCTTCTTGGCGAGCTTTTCCGCCTTTTCCTGGTCGACCTGGCCCTGGACTTGCTCGACCAGCGACAATACGTCGCCCATGCCCAAGATGCGCGAGGCGATGCGCTCCGGATGGAACAGTTCGAGCGCCTCCGTCTTCTCGCCCGTACCGACGAACAGAATGGGTTTGCCCGTCACCTGCCGCACCGACAAGCGCGGCACCGCCGCGGGCATCGCCGTCGGCCTTGGTGAGAATCACGCCGGTCAGGCTCAGCACGTCGTTGAACGCCTTCGCGGCGTTCACGGCATCCTGGCCGGCCATGCTGTCGACGACGAACAGCCGCTCGTGGGGATTGATGGCGGTTTCCAATTCTTTGACTTCGGCCATCATTTCGGCGTCAACATGCAGGCGGCCCGCCGTATCGAGCAACAGCACGTCGTAGGCCTGCAGGCTCGCCTCGGTGAGGGCCCGCCGCGCAATCGCCACCGGAGCCTCGCTGGCATCGCCCGGCGCGAACCCGGCACCCACCTGCGCCGCCAGGGTCTGCAACTGCAAAATGGCCGCCGGACGATACACGTCGGTACTGACCATCAAGACCTTTTTCCGCTGTTTCTCGATCAGCCAGCGCGCCAGTTTGCCCGCCGTGGTCGTTTTGCCGGCGCCTTGCAGTCCGGCCAGCATCACGACCACCGGGCGCTGCGCACGCAGATTGAGTCCGCTGCTGGCTTCGCCCATGAGGCGGACGAGTTCCTCGTGCACCACCTTGATGAACGCCTGGCCCGGTGTCAGGCTCTTCGCGATCTCGACGCCGACCGCCCGCGTCTTGATGGCTTCGGTGAAACTCTTGACCACCGGCAGCGCGACGTCCGCGTCAAGCAGTGCGAGCCGCACCTGCCGCACGGCGTCGGCGATGTTCTCGTCGGTCAAATGACCGCGCCCGGTGAGGGCGTTCAAGGCCGTCGAGAAACTGGATGTCAGTCGGTCGAACATGGCGCGGATTCTATCGTTCGAAGCGCGGCCCCGCCAGGAGCCTGTCTGAGTATTCCCCGGGGCTCCCCGCTTGTGTCATTATTTCCGCTGCCGTGATCCTTGCCATTACCCTCCTTTTCCTCTACACCGCCAGTGCGTGGGTGATGCTCAGAAGCGCAAGCAATGCGCGCTTGAGTCCCGTCGCGTGGGCTCTCGTGCTGGCTGCGATCGTCGCCCACACCGACGCCATCGTGCGGATGATGCGTATCGACGGACCGGTGTCGATCGGGTTGCTCGAGGCGTTGTCGATGCTGGCCTGGACCCTGGCCGTGCTTGCCTGCTTCATCTGCATCGAACGGCAGAACCGGGTCTTGGGCGCAATTCTGCTCGCCAGCGCCGCGGTCGGCGCGGCCGCCACCGGGTCGGGTCGAACCTACGCGGAGGAAAACGTCCCGGGATGGGAATTGACCGCGCACATCCTGCTTTCCATGGCAGCGGCGGCTCTGCTATTCGCGGCGGCTGTTACGGCCCTGTTGCTGGTATTCCTCGACCGGCGGCTGCGTTCGCGCCGTCTGGCCGACCTTCCGAGGGTATTGCCGCCTCTCGATGCCCTGGAGCGGGTGATGTTCCGCCTGATCGGCGCCGGCTTCGTGCTCCTCACGCTCGCTCTGCTGACCGGATTCGTCTTCGTCACCAATTTATTCGAGCAGCATCTGATTCACAAAACCGTCCTCTCGCTGATCGCGTGGGTGCTCTTCGGGATATTGCTGATCGGCCGCACCCGCTACGGATGGCGCGGCCGGGGCGCGGTGCGCTGGACCTTGAGCGGATTCTGCGTGCTGACCTTGGCATATTTCGGATCGAAATTCGTCCTTGAAACCGTACTCGGCCGGCATTGGGGCTGACTCTCTGGACTAGATGCTGCATCCGTCAACAGGTATTTTGTTCGCGGGCCTGGGACTGATGCTGCTGCTCGCAGCATTCTTCGCCGGCAGCGAAACGGCGCTCATGAGCTTGAACCGTTATCGTTTGCGACACCGCGCCAAGGCGGGACAGCGCGGCGCGCGCTTGGCGGAGGCCCTACTGGCGCATCCCGACCGGCTGATCGGGGTCATCTTATTGCTCTCCACCATCGTCAACGTCGTGACGCCCACGATGGTCGGCCTGATCGCATTCCGCCTCGGCGGCGATTACCTGGTTGCCATCGGCGTCATCGCGTTGACCTTCGTCATGCTGATCTTTTGCGAAGTTGCACCCAAGACTTTCGGCGCCTTGCATCCTGAGCGGCTCGCGATTCCGGCGGCATATGTGTACACACCTCTCCTGCTATTGCTCTATCCATTCGTTTGGGCGACCAATCTGTTGGCCAACGGCGTACTGCGCGTGCTCGGGGCCTCGCCGTTACAAGCCTCCAATTCCCTGAGCAGCGAGGAGTTGCGCACGGTGGTCGCCGAGGCCGGAGCCCTGATCCCGCATCGGCATCAACAGATGCTGGTGAGCATATTGGATCTCGAGAACGCCACCGTGGAGGACATCATGGTCCCGCGCACCGAAATCGTCGGCATCGACGTGGACGACGATTGGGATCGGGTGCTGGAACAGCTGCGCCAGAGCCAGCACACCCGTCTACCGGTGTACGAGGGGGAGATCGACCGCATCATCGGCGTACTGCACATGAAGCGAGTCGTGCACGAGCTCGCACGCGGCAGGCTGGACCGCACCGCGCTGATCGATGCGGCCAATACGCGCGATGCGTATTTCGTTCCCTCCGGCACGACCTTGAATACTCAGCTCCTCAATTTTCAACGCGACAAGCGCCGCATCGCCTTCGTCGTCGATGAATATGGCGACATTCAGGGTCTCGTCACGCTGGAAGATATCCTCGAAGAGATCGTGGGCGAATTCACCACCGATCCGGCGACCATGATGCACAAGGACGTCCATCGCGAAGCCGACGGCAGCTTCGTCGCCAACGCCTCGACCACCGTTCGTGCGTTGAACCGCTCGATGCGCTGGAACCTGCCCACCGACGGACCCAAAACCCTGAACGGACTGATCGTCGAATTCCTGGAAACCATACCCGAACCGGGAACGACGCTGAAATTGGCCGACTACATGCTCGAGGTTTTGCAAACCGGCGAGAACGCCATCAAGACGGTGCGGATACGTCCGCCTTCGCCGCGCTGAAGGGCGAATCGTGCAGTGGCGCCGGTCCAAGCGCCGCCATGACAGGAATCTTGTGGCCGGCTGGCTGCGGCCGACGCTCTTTCTAAAACGCGTCGAGCGCTTGCGCGAGACGCGTGACGCCACGGACCGTCATGCCTTCGGGCGGCCGCTTCGGGACGTTGGCCTCGGGCACCAGCGCCAGCTTGAAGCCATGCTTCGCGGCCTCGCGAAGCCGCTCCTCGCCGAACGGCACGGGGCGGATTTCGCCGGCCAGCCCCAACTCGCCAAAGGCGATCAGCGAATTGGAAAGCGGTACGTCCTGCAAACTCGACCGGGCGGCGAGTACGATCGCCAGATCGCCTGCGGTCTCGGCCATGCGTACTCCGCCCACGACGTTGGCGAACACGTCCTGTCCCCCGAGATTGAGGCCGGCGTGGCGATGCGCGACCGCCAGCAGCATGGTCAGGCGGTTGCCGTCGATGCCGACGGCAACCCGGCGCGGGTTGCTGCCGAGACTCGCATCGGCGAGCACCTGCACCTCGATCAGCAACGAACGGGTTCCCTCGCGCATCACCGTGATGAGACTGCCGGACACCGGCTCGGCGTGGCGCGACAGAAATATCGCCGACGGGTTGATGACCTCGCGCAACCCTTGTTCCACCATGGCGAATACGCCGATTTCGTTGGCCGCCCCGAAGCGATTCTTGACCGAGCGCAACACGCGGTAGCGACTGCCGGTATCGCTTTCGAAATACAGCACCGTGTCGACCATGTGTTCGAGTACGCGGGGTCCTGCGATTTGCCCTTCCTTCGTGACATGGCCGACCAGCAATACCGCCGTGCCGGTGGCCTTGGCGAAGCGGACCAGTTCGGCGGTGCATTCGCGCAGTTGCGAGACCGCGCCGGGCGCCGCGTCGATTCGGTCGGAATGCATGGTTTGAATCGAATCGACGATGAGCGCCCGGGCTCCCAGACTCGTCGCCACACCCACGATTTCTTCCACGCCGGTCTCGGCGATGAGTCGGGCGGCCGCATCCTGCAGTCCGAGACGGCGCCCGCGCAGTGCCACCTGTTGGAGGGACTCCTCGCCGGTCGCGTAGAGAACCGGCCCGATGGTATTGAGTGCGGCCGCAGCCTGGAGCATGAGCGTGGATTTGCCGATGCCGGGATCACCGCCGATCAACGTGACGGAACCCACTACGAGGCCCCCACCCAACACCCGGTCGAGTTCCGCGGAGCCGGTCGCCATCCGGGGTTGTTCGGCGACGGCCTCCGCCGCCAGGGATGTCGATGAATCCGCGCGGCCGGCGCGCGGCGCACCGGGCTTCGGGCGGCGCACACCGGAGGGCGACGCCTCGCCCACCAGAGTATTCCACTCACCGCATACCGCACACTGCCCCTGCCACTTAGGCGAAGCCGCTCCACAGTTCTGGCAAACAAAGACCTCTTTCAGCTTAGCCATCACGCGGCATTGGTCGTAGGTGTCACAGGAATTGATGTTGTTCGCTTCAAATGCCGGTCCTCAATTGGGATTTGTGAGCTTAGCATTGCTGTTCAGGGAGCCCGATCACCTATACTGCCGCCCTTCTCATGTGGATTATGTCTATTGCATGCGCAAATTCGGGCTGATCGCGGCAATTGTGGGCTTTGGCATCTTGGGAGCAGACCTATTGCTCAGATTGCTCACCAATTCCAGCTCCTGGCTGTGGCTTCCGGGATCCATCGCCTTTGCCGGGGGCGCCGCCGCCCTGCTCTGGTCCCGATGGTCGTCCGAGTCCGCCGTGGTCCCCGCCCCGAAGGCATCGCAGGTGGTCGGAACCGATACGGCGAGGCTGTTGGATAATTTCGAGCAGCGGTTCGCAGAGCTCAAGCGCCGTAAGCCGAGCAGCACGGTCTTAGGCGATCTGTACACGCTGGGCACCCAACTGGAATCGCGCGGACGCGCGGTCCAGGCCACCGCCGTGTTTCGACATCTGGCACGCATCGACAACACCTACAAGGACGTCAGTAACCGTCTCAAGCGTCTGATGGATACCGACCGGGCCAAGTCCAAGGCCGGTGCTTCCTCCGCTCCCGCCGCTGCTCCGTCGCGTGCTCCGGTAGCTGCGGCTAGTGCGGCGACCCGGGCCGCCGGGCACGAGGCCGCGTCACCGGTTGCCGTGGCGGCGCCGGAGGGAGAGGAGCTGCAGCGTCTCGGCCGCTACAAATTGGAACGCGAAATCGGTCGCGGCGCCATGGGCATCGTCTACCTGGGGCGCGATACCGCCATCAACCGTTCGGTGGCCATCAAGGCGATCCCGTTGGCGAGCGAATTCAGCGACGCAGAATTGGTCGAGGCCAGGTCGCGTTTTTTTCGCGAAGCGGAAACCGCCGGTCGGCTCAATCATCCGAACATCGTGACGATATATGATGTCGGCGAGGAACGTGGCCTGGCATATATAGCCATGGAATACTTGAAGGGGCGTCATTTGAGCGATCATGCGACGTCCAATAACCTCCTGGAACCGCGCAAAGTGCTGGAAGTGATCGGCCGCACGGCGGAGGCCCTGGGCTTCGCACACAAGCAGCAGGTCGTGCATCGAGACATCAAGCCTGCGAATCTCATGTACGACGCAAGCACGGATATATTGAAGATCACCGACTTCGGTATCGCCCGATTGACGGGCGCCGGCAGCACGCGAACCGGCATCGTTCTCGGCACTCCGTCCTTCATGTCCCCCGAGCAACTCGAGGGGCGAAATGTGACCGGACACTCGGACTTGTTTTCCCTGGGTGTTAGCCTGTTTCAATTGTTGACCGGCCAACTCCCTTTCACTGCCGATTCGATGACCGGCCTGATGCAGCAGATTGCGGAAGTACCGCATCCGCCTTTGCGGGCGTTTCGGCCGGATCTTCCGGAATGCGTCGAAGTTCTCATCGATCGGGCGCTGGCCAAGAATCCGGATGAGCGATTCGACACGGGAGCCCAAATGGCGGCAGCCCTGGATGATTGCCGGTCGCGCATTCCGAGCGGGCTGCCATAATGGCCACGAGCTATAACTACGTAACAATGATAACGGCGCCATGAGTCTTCGGGGAAAAATCGCCAGCGTCGCCATGACCGATACGGGCAAGGTGCGCGAGCACAATGAGGACATGATCGGCACCGAGGCCGACATCGGCCTGTTCGTGCTCGCCGATGGGATGGGCGGCTACAACGCCGGGGAAGTGGCCAGCGGGATCGCCGTGAAGACCATCATCAACCTGGTCCGCGACGCGGTGCTGCGCGAAGATCTCTCCGTGCCCGATGCGGAGTCCGGCCTGACTCGGCCGAGCATCATCTTGCGTGACGCCATTCACAGGGCCAACAAAATCATCTACCACACGTCCAAGACTCAGCCTCAATGTGAGGGGATGGGAACGACGGTGGTGGCCTGCTTATTCCACGACAATAAGATGTCGATCGCGCACGTGGGCGACTCTCGTTTGTACCGGCTGCGGGACAACCGCTTCGAGCAGATGACGGCGGATCACTCGCTGCTGCAGGAGTTGGTCGATCGCGGGTTCTACTCGCAGCAGGAGGCGCAGCGGGCGACCAATAAGAATTATGTTACACGGGCCCTGGGTGTGGAACAGAATGTCGAGGTGGAGATACACGAGGAGCCGGTACAAAAGAGCGACTATTACGTGCTTTGCTCCGACGGCCTATCCGACATGATCGAAGATGAGGATATTCATTTAACAATCAGTACCTTTAGTGCTAATCTTGATACAGTTGCTAAGCAATTGATTCAGCTGTCGAACGACAATGGTGGGCGGGACAACGTGTCTGTCATCATGGCGCACGTTGCGGAGCCGTTTCCGGCCCACCGGCGTATATTTGACAAAATATTGGGATGGTTCGGCTAGAGAAATGGAGTCTGCATGGCACGTTTGATGCTCAGCTTGGACGGACAAGTCCTCGCGGAATACAACATGAATAAAGAGCGCTACACCATTGGGCGCCTTCCGGACAACGATATTCGGATCGACAATCCGGCGGTGAGCGGTCATCACTCGCTCATCATCAACATTCTCAATGACTCGTTCTTAGAGGACTTGAACAGCACCAATGGCACTTATGTCAACGGTAAGCTGATCAAGAAGCATGCGATGCAGCACGGCGATGTCATCACCGTCGGCCACCATCAATTGCGCTTCGTCGACAGCCAGGACGGCGAGGCGGAACAGGACGAATTCGAGAAAACCATGGTCATCACCCCGAGCACCCAGGGTGAGGAACGCATACGCCGGGTCGGCGTAGCGGTCGACCAGGCTGCCAAGGCAGTTGCGGCCAAACGGCCTGCGACGCCGAGTGGAATCCCGGAGAACGCCACGGCATTGCCGAAGGCGAAACTGCAAGTGCTCAGCGGCGCGTTCGCCGGACGTGAGCTCGAATTGACCAAGGCGCTCACCACCCTCGGCCGCCCGGGCGTCCAGGTGGCTGCCATCACCCGTCGGGCCGAGGGCTACTTCATCGTGCATGTGGACAGCGGCAAGGAAAACGACTACCCGCAGGTCAACGGCGTGCCCATCGGTCCGCAGGCGCGACGGTTGAACGACAACGATGTGGTTCAGTTGGCGGGCGTGAAGATGGGGTTCTTCGAGAGCTGAGGTATGGCCGCGAGGCCCGCTTCGACTACTGCTCGGTGAAGTCGACGGGGAGCTAGCAGCCTCTGCCCCGTGATCGCCCCCCTTAGATGACGTAATCTCCGGCGGTCGCCGTGAATTTTCGTAACCGCGGCAGGCTGATCTTACGGATGACGGGTTTCAACAGCACGAATCCGGCCGAGGTGAGCACGACGACCAGGCCGACGCGCAACGTGAGTTCCATCCACAGGAGCGTGCTCTGCGCAGGAGCCCTGGATGCGGGACTCCCGACGAGACCCAAGTACATGGCCGTGAGAATGCCGATATGACTGATGGCATAGCCCGCGACCGCCGCCATGACCGGGTCGGCCATCGATCTGCGCCGATATTGACGCACGATGCGGGAACACAGGAATCCCGTGGCGCCGAGCTCGCCGATCGCGAAGAGCGTGACCACGAAGGTCGATTGCGCCGGTCCATCCGCCAGCATCAACACACTTAAAACCCCGAACAGCAGGGTATGCCGGATGCTACATATTACGATCTTCATTGCCCGACTCCAAAGGTAAACGCTCACGGTGAGTTAAGGTAAATCCTGATGAGGGACATAATCTCTCAGTGATTTCTTCCGTGCCATGGCTTCGATCACACGAGAACGGCTCGGCAGCGTAGGCATGTCTCAGTTTTGCGACGAACCGGGTGCGAGGCGCAGGGGGGGCCGAGTACTACCGCAGGTCTACTGCCACGCGTTGGCTGATTCCGCACAGCAATTCATAGGGGATGGTGTCGGCCCATACGGCGATCTCCTCGACCGGCAACCCATCGCCCCACAATGTGACGGAATCGCCCAATGCCGGCGGGTGCTTCATGCCGCTCACATCGATGCCGATCATGTCCATGGACACGCGCCCGGCCAAGGGAACCCGTTCATCGTTCACCAGCACCGGCGAGCCCGATCCCAGACTGCGCGGATAGCCGTCGCCATACCCCACCGCGGCCACGGCCAATCGTGTGGGCTTGAGCGCAGTCCAATCGCCGCCGTATCCCACCCGCTCGCCGATCGCCAGATCCTTCACGGCGATCACATGGGAGTGCAGCGTCATCGCAGGCTTCAGGCCGTAGTCGGCACCGATCGAACCGGCGAACGGAGACGCGCCATAGAGCAGCAAACCCGGCCGGACCCAGTCGGCTTGAGCGTCCGCATAGCTCAGCATACCGGCGGAGTTTGCAATGCTGCGCTCGCCCGGAAGCGTGCCGGTCGCCGCGCGAAAGCGCGCCAGCTGCTCCGCCGTGGTGGAGAGTTCGGGGTCGTCCGCCGAGGACAGGTGCGTGAACAGATTCACGGGAGATTGCACCGCGGGCAAGGCGCTCAGGGCTGCATGTGCGGCATCGAACTCCGGCCCTTTGAAACCCAGACGATTCATGCCGCTATCGAGTTTGAGCCAGACTTTGAATGTCGCACCCGAAGGCGCCGCACGGAGAAGCTCGATTTGCTCGGGCCGTGTGCACCACGAGTTCGAAGCCTGCCGCAGCGGCGGCCTCGAGTTGACCGGCATCGAAGACACCCTCGAGCAGCACCGTGGGATTGTCGATGCCGGCGCGCCGCAGCGTCATTCCTTCGTCGACTCGCGCCACCGCGAACGCATCTGCCGACTCCAGGGCGCGCGCCACCGCCACCAAGCCCATGGCCGTAGGCGTTGGCCTTGATGACGGCCATGACGCGCGAGCGCGGCGCCCATTGCCGCAGTACTTGCAAGTTGTGACGGAGCGCCGAAGTGTCGATCGTCGCGCTGACCATCGGAGTCATCGCGCCATGCGTCATCGCGCGGTCATCCGCCGCGGTCGCGGCCACACGGAATACTCAGACAAGCTCCCGAGGGTCACGGGCGAAAGACGCCTTCGCCGTAGGACTCTGGCGCATAGTTCTCGAACTTGGTGTACTCGCCCAGGAAGGTGAGCTGAATGTCGCCGGTCGGGCCGTTGCGTTGCTTCGCGATGATGATGTCCGCGATGCCTTTGCGCGTGGTGTTCTTGTCGTACACTTCTTCGCGGTAGATCAAGAGAATGAGGTCGCTATCTTGTTCGATCGCTCCCGAATTATGGCTGACAATGCCATCAGCCAGCCAACTCGCAGGCCCCGGAACCGTCATGTCGAAAACTTCTTCCTCACCTTCGAGACCGACGGCGACGACGCGATCCCAGAAGAGATCGGAGTTTGACCAGACCTTCAGCGCATCGCTATCGAGCAGATCGACATACGAATTAAAAGTCGCGCGCGACGGTGACATGCTGAAATTTATCGCTCGAATAAATGGTGCCGCGCATCGAGCCAATTTCGCGCCAAGTCAATCCCTGCGCGCTCATCGATGATTCGCAGTTGCGCATACAATTCCTGAGGCAAAGTATCCACATTCGGATTCGCGCGCGTCACCGCAAGTTTCGCGGCCAAAGCCTTCGCGGGGGCTTCGCGAGGCCCGAACGCTCCGACTCTCGCGAGAAACAAGGCCTGCTGCTCAGAGCCGCTGACGTACACCGACCACAGAGGTCTGCCGCTCTCTTGCCGAACTTGATGAATGCGTCCGACGATCCCCAAACGCAGCAGACAGCGCCGGCGACATCTCGAACGAGCCGTTCGCTGCAACTGCAGAAATAGACACTCGGCACTGCCGCGTTGACCCGCGCGGCGCGAACGTGAATACAACCATCCGTGGCCCACAAATGCTTGAGCAACAGTCCTATCTGCGCATCGCTCAGTTGAAACACAGCGCTTGGCAAATGCTTTTGATGCGAACGCTGATTGCAAATGCCCAGGCCTTTCAGCCATGCGCCGACGCCGGCCGCGTGCCAGCGGTTGCCGTTGTTCGCAATGACCAGCTGGTGCCAGTTGCCGCGGCCCGCGTGCTGCGTCACGGTGCTGCCGAGCGCGATCGCGCATTCAGTGACCAACTGGCTATTTGCTTCAGAGCGCGTGGTGTAGCGCAGCGGCCTGTTGCGTGAGGTAGCTCCCATCGCCCACCAAGTGCCCCAGCAGCGAAATCTCCGCGTCCGACCACACCACCGGGTTAGTAGACCGAAGGGAATTGTCCGCGCCACGGCGACTCGAGAACCCGGACCAATCTCTCCAACGCACTTCCACCCGTCGCCCGTAAAAACGCGATGGTTCGAAGTCGCTCGCAGCGTACGGCCGCTGGCCAGCGCCATGCGGAATACTTGCCGCACGCCCTTCGACCACACCAGATCGCTCTGCGCCTTGATGATTTTCTGATCCGCGCTCATCGCCCAGACTTCGGGCGTCTGACCGACCAGATCGCGGATCGGCACGCGCCGTCCGTCCGCAAGCCAAACGAGCGTCTCGCCGGTGACGCATTCCCGCAGATCCGACATCACCGGCTTCTTCTCGACCCGCTGTTCGACGCCGCGGTTCAACTGCGACAGCGCGATCACCGGCACCTTCAATTCCTTGGCCAGCGCCTTCAGCGACCGCGAAATCTCCGAGATCTCCGTGGCGCGATTTTCCTTGGTGCCGGCCACCTGCATGAGCTGCAGGTAGTCGACCACGATCAGATCGAGGCCGCGCTCGCGCTTCAAGCCGGCGCGCCCGCGCGCGCACTTCCGTGGGCGTCAACGCCGGCGTCTCATCGACGTAAGATCTTCGCCGCGCCCAGCTGCGTCATGGCCGAATCGATGCGCGGCCAATCGTCCTCGCTCAGGCGGCCGGAGCGCAAGTGGCTTTGATTGATCCGGCCCAGCGAGGAGATCATGCGCAGGGTCAGCGACTCGGCCGACATTTCCATGCTGAAGATGGCCGCCGACTTACCCGATCCCAGCGCGGCATTCTCCGCGATATTCACCGCGAGCGTGGTCTTTCCCATGGATGGACGGCCGGCGATGATGATCAAATCGCCGGCGTTGCAGGCCCGAGGTCATCTCGTCGAGCTTGTTGAAGCCGGTGGAGATGCCCGTCATCTTGCCGTCGGAGTGATACATCTCGTCGATCCGGTTGACGACATCGGGCAGGATGCTCTTGACCGAGCGGAAGCCCACCTTGCCGCGCGAACCGCGCTCGGCGATTTCGAACACCGCCCGCTCGGCGTCGTCGACGATTTCCCGCGCTTCGCGGCCTTCGGGTTCGAGGGCGCTGGTGACGATCTCGTTGCCGGCCGTGATGAGCTGCCGCAGCACCGAGCGCTCGCGCACGATGTCCGCATAGGCGCGAATGTTGGCGGCGGTGGGCGTATCGCGGGCCAAGGAGCCCAGGTACGCGAGGCCCCCCACCTGATCCAGCACGCCCTGGCTTTCGAGGTGACCGGAGAGAGTGACTGCATCGCAGGGTTGACTGCGCTCGATCAGGCCGGCAACGGCCTCGAAGATGAGCCGGTGGTCGTTGCGGTAGAAGTCCTCGGCGATGACGCGATCCGCGACCTGATCCCAGGCGGCCGAATCGAGCATCAGGCCGCCGAGCACCGATTGCTCGGCCTCGACCGAATGCGGCGGCAGGCGCAGCCCGTCGCCGCTTCCGCTCGCACCCAAGGATCGATCTACCGACGCGAGTCGGCCATGCAAAGCCTGCGCGACGCGGCTTTGCCGGCCGCTACTCTTCGGCGACGATCGTGACCGTCAAGGTCACATTGACGTCAGTGTGCAGATGCAGCTGCACCTGGTGTTCGCCGGTGGAGCGAATCGGCCCGTTCGGCATGCGCACTTCGCTGCGCGGACGTGCTGGCCCGCCTTGACCGCGGCCTCGGCGATGTCCGCCGTGCCGATCGAACCGAACAGCTTGCCTTCCGAACCCGCCTTGGCCTTGAGCTCGAGCTTGAAGTTCTCGAAATTGGCGGCGCGGGCCTGGGCGGCGGCCAGAGTTCGCCTCGCCTTCGCTTCCAGCTCGTGGCGCTGCGCCTCGAACTTGGCGATGTTGGCGGCGGTCGCCATGGTCGCGCGGCCCGTGGGCACCAGGAAGTTACGGGCGTAGCCCGACTTTACCTTGACGCGATCGCCGATCTGGCCGAGGTTCGCGACCTTCTGCAATAAAATGATATCCATGTGCTGCTTCGCAGCTTTAGTGCTGATCGGTGTACGGCAACAGCGCCAGAAAGCGCGCCCGGCGAATGGCGAGCTGCAGCTGACGCTGGTAGTGCGCGCGCGTGCCGGTGATGCGGCTCGGAACGATCTTGCCGGTTTCGGTGATGTAGCTCTTGAGCGTCGTCAGATCCTTGTAGTCGATCTGCTTGACGTCATCGGCGGTGAATCGGCAAAACTTCTTGCGACGGAAAAAACGTGCCATGTTGATGCTCCTCCTTACCGCGCGCCCATGGGCATGTCGTCGTCATCGCCATCGTCGCCGAAATCATCGTGGCGGCGGGCATTCTCATCCGGCGCGCGCGCCATCGGCGAGGCCTCGGTGACCGCTTCGTCCATCTTGACGACCAGGTTGCGCAGCACCGCGTCGCTGAAGCGGAACGAGCCGGTGAGCTCGGTCGAGCGTCTTCTGATCGCACTCGATGTTGAGCAGGATGTAGTGCGCTTTGTGCACTTTGGAGATCGGGAACGTCAGCTGGCGCCGGCCCCAATCCTCGAAACGATGGACCTGACCGCCGCCGGCAGCTGATCATGCCTTTGTAGCGATCGACCATCGCAGGAACTTGCTCGCTCTGGTCCGGATGGACCAGGAGCACGATTTCATAATGCCGCATTGTAGGCTCCCTACGGTTTAAGCCTCCCGTTGCGAGCGGTGAGGCAAGGAGTGATGCCGGCCGGCCGGCGAAAAAGAGCGCGAAGGATACGCGCTCAGGGTCGGGTCCGGTCAACCGCCCCGTTGCCGCCGCGCCTCGAACAGCGCCACTCCCGCCGCCACCGAGACATTGAGGGACTCGACCTGTCCGGCCATGGGGATACGCACCACGAAGTCGCAGCGCTCCCGGGTCAGGCGCCGCATCCCGCCGCCCTCCGCGCCCAGGACCAGGGCCAGACGGCGATTCAGATCGGCCTCGATAGAGGGTCTGAGAAGCCTCCCCCTCGGTCCCGACCACCCAGATTGCCTGTTCCTTGAGCAGATCCAAGGTGCGCGCCAGGTTGGTCACGCTCGCCACGGGCACGAATTCGGCGGCACCGGCGGCCACTTTGCGCACCACGCCATCCACCGCGGCCGAACGGTCTCTCGGGATGACCACGGCGTGCACCCCGGCCGCGTCGGCCGTGCGCAGACAGGCCCCCAGATTGTGCGGATCGGTGACCCCGTCGAGCACCAGCAGCAAAGGGTCCCCCCGAATTTGACTTAATTCCGCTATCAGGTCGTGCTCGTCCCAGGGCCTGAGCGGCCGCACCGCCGCCACCGCGCCCTGGTGCGCAACGTCGCCCACGAGTTTTCCCAGCGACTCCGTGCTGACGGCTTGAATCCGGAGGCCCACCGCAAGGGCTCGCTCCTTCAGAGCCCGCGCCCGTGCATCGTCGCGGGGCTCCGCCATCCACAATTCCAGCAGCCGCTCGGGCGCCTTGTCGATGACGGCGCCGATGGCGTGCAGGCCATACACGAAATTGCGCTTCGAATCAGCCACCGGCGGTGAGCCTAAGGGGGGTGGTCAGCCGCGCCCGCCACGCCCACCGCCGCGATTGCCGCGACCGCCGCGGCTCGAGCCGCCACCACCACCGTGGCCACCCCCGCTGCTGCCGCTACGAGCGCTCCCGCCGGCCGCACCATTGCCACCACCACCGCTGCCGCCGGTGCCTGCACGCCGCGAACCGCTCCCGGCACCGCCGCCACGACGCGAGCGGCTCTGTGCGCCGCCCAGTCGCGGGGCGCGCACCGTCCCGCGCGAGGCCGCCGCATCCGGGTCGAGCAACTCGAAATCGATCTGGCGCTGCGTCAAATCGACGCGGCTCAGGCGCACGCGCACTTCGTCGCCCATCTGCCAGCGCCGTCCCGTCCTTTGACCGACCAGGCCCATGCCGCCGCTCTCGAGTTCCCAGTAATCACCCGGAATGGCCGAGATGTGCACCAGGCCGTCGATGGGCACTTCTTTCAGCTGCACGAACAGGCCGAACTCGAGGGCGCTGGAGATGGTGGCATCGAAGGTCTCGCCCACTCGCGGTTGCAGATACAGACACTTGAGATAACCCATGACATCGCGCGACGCTTCGTCCGCGCGACGCTCGCGCTGCGAACTTTCGGCGCCGAGCGTCTGCAATTCGGCCGATGCTGTACTTGTGCCCCGAGGTCGGTGTTCTGCAGCACCGCCGCCTTCAGTGCGCGATGCACCAGCAGGTCCGGGATAGCGGCGTATCGGCGAGGTGAAGTGTGCGTACTCCTCCAGCGCCAAGACCGAAGTGGCCGATATTGGTTTGCTGATAAACGGCCTGAGCCAGCGAGCGGATCACCAGTCCCTCGAGCATCAGGCCGTCGGGTCTCGCGGCCAGGCGCTCCACCAGTTGGCGGAACTCGCGCGGCGTCGGCTTCTCGGAAAATGTCGCGCCGACCTGCAAGGCGCGTGCAGCACTTTCTGCAGCTCGGTGACGCGCTTGTCCTCGGGCTGGCCGTGAACTCGGAACAGGCTGCCGGCCTTGGCCGTGCGCAAGCGCCACCGCCGCCTCGACATTGGCGGCGATCATGCATTCTTCGATCAAGCGATGCGCATCGTTGCGCGTGACGGCGTAGAAACCTTCGATCGTGCCGTTGTCGCCGATGCGCGCCTTGACTTCGCCGCCGCGAAAATCCAGCGCACCGCGCGCATCGCGCGCGTTCTTCAGCGCGCCGTAGACCGCGTACAGACTTCTGCAGCGAGGCGCATACCTCCGGCGTCGAGCGTGTCGCGCGCGACGGCGATCCATGGGTGTCAACTCGCGATCCATCGCGCCGTGCAGACTTCTCGAGATAGCTCCAGGCTTGATCGTAGGTCAGACGCGCATGCGAGCGGATCACCGCCTCGTAGAATCTGCCGCGCGATAGTCTTGCCCGTCTTGCTGACGCGCATGTCGCATACGAACGCCAGCCGCTCGACGCGCGGCATGAGCGAGCACAGATGATTGGACAGATGCTCGGGCAACATCGCAAGAACGCGATCCGGGAAATACACCGAGGTCGCGCGTGCGCGCGCCTCGGCATCCAACTGGCTGCCACACGCGGACGTAGTGGCTCACGTCGGCGATGGCGACCACCAGCCGCCAGCCGCCGCCGCGCACCGGCTCCGCGAACACCGCGTCGTCGAAATCCTTGGCATCCGCGCCGTCGATAGTGACCAGCGGCAGCTCACGCAGATCCTCGCGGCCGGCGCGGTCCTCCGCCCTCACCTCGGGCGGGAACAGGTTCGCCTCGTGCAGCACGTCGGGCGGAAACTCTTCGGGCAGGTCATGACGCAGGATCGCAAAGCGGGCCGCCAAATCCGACGGCCGCAAGTCGTGAAGCACCTCGACCACACGGCCATGCGCCGGCAACGTCGCCCTGCGGACGCCGGGTGATCTCGACGATGACGTTGTCGCCCTCGCGTGCGCCATGGGATAAGCGGGCCGTCACGTCGACGGAGTACCAATGACCGGGGTCCTCCGGCTCGACGCGTCCCATGCCTTGCGCTGCATGCCAAATACCGCCGATCTGCTTCGGTCCATCGCCCGTGCGGCGAATCAGGCGCGCGATGCGGCGCCCGCGGTCGTTCATGCCGACGGCCAGCACTTCGACCCGGTCGTTGTGCATCAAGGTCGCAGTATCGGCGCTCGCCAACGCCAGCGGTGCGGAGCCGTCGTCCGGCAGCACGAGCACATCGCCGTTGGCGCGCCCGCGGACGCGCCCGGCAACCCGCTCACCTTCACCGGCCGCGGCGAATCCGTTGGGCCCCTCGATGGCCTGGCCATCGCGCACCATGGCCGCCAGGCGCTTCGCCAATGCATCGCGCTGCCGATCGGTATCGAGGCCGAGACGCTTCGCAAGCCGCGCCGCGGTCAGCGGTTCGGGAGCTTCCGACAAATGCTTGAGCAATAATTCGCGGCTCGCGATGGGGTCCGCGTAGCGCGGCTTCTCGAATTCCAGGTTCGGGTCCTCACCGCGCCAATCAGCGGGCTGGGCCGGCGCGGCGTCCGTCGATTTCGGGCGGCGCGAGCCTCGGGGACCACGTCGTGTCATAGGGTATCGAAGCCTTCAGCTGATTTATGGGGGGCATGAGGGTAGCAGCTTTGTGCCCGGCCGGGCGCTTTACCCGGCACCGCGGGCCAACGCCGCCCCGGCCGGAGTTTGGGAGCGCCGGGCCAGCCAGTAGTAGGCCGGCGAGGTCACGAGCAGGCCGACGATCCAGGATAGATCGATGCCACCCAGGGCGCGCGCGATCGGACCGGTGTACAGCGCCGAGGCGATGAACGGAATTTGCACCAGGATGCCCACGCCGTAGCAAGTCACCGCGGCGACGTTGACGCGACCGTAGATACCGCCATCCTGGCGGAAGAACGAGGCGACGTCGTAGACCCCGTGCCGCAACAGGTAGTAGTCCACGAGATTGATCGCAGTCCAGGGCACGAGGACATACAGCAACAGCAAGATGAAATGCTCGTAATTGACCAGGAACTCCGCCTTGCCGAGCACCGCACCCGCCAACGACAATCCAAACAGTGCCAAGGCCATGATGGTGCGCGATTGCGGACCGGGCGACCAGCGAGGCAACAGCGTCTGCCCGAAGGTCATCGCGGACAATGCACCGCAATAGAGGTTGATGGCGTTGGCGGCTGCAATCCCCACTGAAAACACGATCAATACCAACGGCGCAATGCCCTGAGTGAGCTGCGCCAGCCCGGCGATCAAATTGCCCCGCGGTGTCGCGAGACCGACCATCGCGCCCAACACCATCGGGAGGAACGATCCCAGGGTACATCCCCAGTAGCTCGCCCAAAATGCCGGCCGCGCACCCGTCTACTCCGGCATGTAGCGCGAATAGTCGGACACATACGGGGCATAGGCAATCTGCCACAGCGCCGCCGCCGACACCGTTCCCAAGAACCCGACCCAGTTGAAGGCATTGCGTTGCAGGAAGTCCGCGGGCAGGCCGTGAACCCGGACGATCCAATACACGGTGAGCACGAGAACCGCGCCCGAGATATAGGTCATCCAGCGGGTATAGGCGTGAATGAGGTCGTAGCCGTAGATGGTGGCGATGACGCTCAGTACCCCGACCAACACGATGCCCGGGATATCCGATGCACCCTTCACCAGGCTCGCCAGTGCCTGGCCGGAGAGCACCAGGTTCGACGCGAGAAAACCCACGTACATCACGATCACGATGCCCACGACCAGCAGCGAGCCCAACGAACCGAACTGTCCGCGGGTCTGAATCATTTGCGGCACGCCCAAGGTGGGCCCCTGTGCGGCATGCAGCGCCATGAACACCGCGCCGACCAGATTGCCCACGGCAAGCGCGGTCACCGCCCAACCGAAGGGCAGCCCGAACACGGTTACCGCGAGCCCTCCGGTTACGATGGTGAGCAGCATGAGGTTCGAACCGAACCACACGGTGAACAGGTCGCGCGCGGTCCCATGCCGCTCCTCGTGCGGAATGGGCTGGATCGTGCTGATCTCAAGCCGGGCCGGCTGTTCGGTCTGCGTCATGTTGTTTTCCCGCGTTTGATGGTATTGGCGCCGCGTGTGACGCTATGGGTGCCTACAGTTCGATGCCGGCGGACTCGAGCGCACGGCTCAAGGACGACAGTTGCGCCGTGTAATGCCGCCACTGCGACACCGAGGAGTCATAGATCGGGCGCCGCACCTGCGATGCGCTGGCGGTGGTGGTGGCGGACGGATTGCGATGAAATTCGGTGCAGCCATCCTCCCAATCGAGGCCGCAGAACTCGAGCAGCTTGCGCGTCTCGTCGATCTGATCGGCGACCAGATTTTCATAGCTGAGCGAATAGACGGCACCCGGCAGGACGGCACTCCAGTGGTCCATGAGCTTGCGGTAGGCGACGTAGTACTGCGCGATCTCGTCGAGATCGTAGGAAAACGGATAACCATCCTTGAACAGCGTCTTGTACATGGCGTAACCCGCGGCCATCGGATTGCGCGTCAGATGAACGATCTTGGCGTCCGGCAGCGCACGCCGGATCAGTCCGCAATACAGATAATTGAGGGGCATCTTGTCGGTAAAGCGGCCGTCGGGGACCACTGCGCGCGCGCGCGCGAGATAATCCCGCCCCAGTGCGGCGAAATCCACGTGCGCGGACCGAGCCACCAATTCGCGGCGCGGGAGCTGCTCCATGCCGTTCTCGCTGCGCACCCGCGCGACCAGAGCGAGCGCGAAGTCATTCAGCTCGCCCGCCGAGCGGACCTGCGAATGGCTGCTCAGGATCCGATCCACCAGGGTAGTTCCACTGCGCGGCAACCCCACGATGAAAATTGGTGCGGCCGGCTGAGGTGCGGTCGGCTGAGGTGCGGTCGGCTGAGCTGCGCCGCCGCCCGTAGGTACGGTGCGCGTATCGACGCTCCCCGTATACACGGCGTCCGTATGGACGCCCTTCGGAAACGCCTCGATGATCCAATCCACGGTCGACACGTCGTTGGCGACGTCGTAGCGCAAATTCTCGCGGCGCTTCGCCGCACCCCGCCGCAGCTCGTCGAACGATTTCCCGTGATCGCCCAGATCCTCGTACTCCTTGGCGAGCGTATAGCGGATTTGCACTTCGCTACGCCAGTCGGCAAAACCGCGCGCCGCCAACGCCTCGAGTTCGGCAATGTGATTGCCGTCGGTGGTCTGCGTGCGCAGGTCGGAGCGGTTCTTGTAAGCCTCGAAATCCGCCGGCCGCAATGCGATGACGCGGTCATAGTCCGCTTCTGCGGCTGCCAGCTGGCCGAGAAAGCGGCGCACGGTCGCCCGGTTGAAAATGAAATGTGCGTTGTCGGGTGCGCGGGCGACGGCTTGTTCGAAGGCCGCCAGTGCGGTGTGCTGATCGCCCACGAAACTGAAGAAGCTGCCGAGCGCGTCGAACAACAGCGGATCGGCCGTCGCCACTGCCAATGCCGCCTTCGCCGCCGCGTAGGCATCGCCCCGGCGGCCGAGCGCCAGCAGGCATTGTGCCCTGGTGAGCAAGGCCTGCGGTATGCCGGGGCTCGCGACCAGCAGCCGATCGATTTGCGCGAGGGCGTTCGGCCAGTCTCGCGCCCGCATCAATCGGACCGCTTCGCGATATGGGTCGATGGCCATGGCGTTCACCGTCGCTGCGTCCGCGGCATGCGTGCGCGGCGCGGTGCCGCGGCGGGCGGCGCCATCCCCGGAATATAATTCTCCGAGATGAGCTCACGGCAATGCCGTTCGAACACTTCGGCCAGACGGGTCTTTCTCAGCTGCTTCGAGGTGGCGATGCCCATCCGCAACGGCGGCGGGTCCCCCGCCAGAGCCACTCGATGCAGCCGCCGCCCGTCGAGCGCGACATCGGCCCGCGGCCGGACGTTGGCCAGGGTGTAGCCGAGGCCGTTCGCGACCATGCTGCGCACCACCTCGAACTTGGCCGAGTACCAGGCGATATTCGGCTTCAGGCGCTCGCGTATGAACAGTGCGAGGAAATACTCTCGACTCATGGGCAGATCAAGCAACACCATGGGCAGCGCCGCCAGTTGACTGAGTTTGATTGTGCGCTCGCGAGCAAGCGGATGCGAGGCTCCGAACAGAGCATAAGGCGGCAGCGTGGCGAGCGGCAAGAAATCTACGTCGTCGGTGATCTGCAGGTCATACGTGATGGCCAATTCGATCTGCGCTTCACGAAGACTGGCGAGCAGCCCCTCCTGGTGGCTTTCTTGCGTACGAACCTTCGTATCCGGAAACGCCCTGAGAAAGGATTGCACCAGTTCGGGCATCACGATGGGCGCCAGGGTGGAGAACCAGCCCACCGACAGTTCGCCGCGCATCTGATGGCTGATGTCGGCCGCCGCCGAATACAGGCCTTCCGCCTGCTTCAACAACTGCTTGGCCTCGCGCAGCAGGGTTCGCCCCGCGGGGGTCAGCGACAGTCCCTGCGCGTGGTGGCGCAGGAACAACTGCACATCCAGTTCGCGCTCGATGTGCGATATCGCGGTCGAGATGGCGGGTTGCGAAATGCTCGCGCGCTTCGACGCCAAGGTGATACTGCCGGTTTCAGCGGCGGCGATGAAATAGGCCAACTGCCGGAGGGTGAACTTCATCCTAGGAGCGGCCAACGCGGCTCATGCAGATTACTCAGACAGGCTCCCGGGGGTGCCGTCATGGATTGCCGGGCACGCCGAACGTGGGTGCCTCGCCGGGGTTCAAGGCGCGGCGCACATAATCGTCGATCTGCGGAGCGTAAACGCCCCACAACGCCGTCAAGCCGGCGATCGGATCCGCTTCGCTCCAATCGACACGCAGGTCGACGATGGGCCACGACACTTCGCGCACCACCAGAAGTCCCGCCGAGCGAACCGGACCGGCTTCGCCTCCGCGCTCCGCGCCCGCGCGCAGCGCCGCGAGCAGCCGCGCTGCGAAATGTCCCGACGCGGCTTCGAATGCCGCCACCATCGCGAGCGGAACATCGATGCGAGCAAGCAGGTTGCCGGCCGCGGCGCAGTCGGTACCCACTGCGACGCCCGCCGTCCCCAGGGCCTGCAATCCGGTATGCGTTGCCGGCGGTCCGGTCCGTCCCAGCACCAGGAGTTGCCGATA
Source organism: uncultured Gammaproteobacteria bacterium (assembly GCA_963799885.1). Taxonomy (GTDB): domain Bacteria; phylum Pseudomonadota; class Gammaproteobacteria; order Steroidobacterales; family Steroidobacteraceae; genus Bog-1198. The sequence goes on from CAWCYX010000021.1 coordinate 166,310, forward strand.
CGCGGCGTGCGGCGTGGACTCGAGCGCCCGGGCAAGAGCCGCTCCGGCCGTTGCCCCGGCCGCCAGCGCCCGGAGTATCTGCGGACCCAAAGCGGGATCGGTGATGTTCTGCGTCGCCACCACACCCGCACCGGCTTGCGCGTGCGCGCAGCGCGCCGCCACGGCCGGCGACGACGACGCGATGGCCATCCCGAACAACTGCGCATCCGGCGAGCGCGCTACCAGGGAAAATGTCACGGTTCGGTTCGCCTCAGGTGTTGACGGCCGGGTCGGGTATCACGGCGATCACGTCCACCTCGACCAACCATTCCGGGCGCGCCAATCCCGCGACCACGATGCCCGTGGAGACCGGGTAGACGCCTTTCAGCCAGCGTCCGATGGTGCGGTACACCGGCTCGCGGAATCTCGGGTCGGTGAGATAAATCGTCACCTTGCAGATATGTTCCAGGCGGGCCCCGGCCTCGCACAGCAGCCGCTCGATGTTGGCCATGGCCTGCTCCGCTTGCGCCGCGGCGTCGCCCACTCCGACATTGACCGCCGTGTCGAGATCCTGGCCCACCTGACCACGGACGAAGACCGTCGTACCCCGGGCGACCACCGTCTGGCACAGATCGTTGTCGAGCTTCTGCTCCGGATAAGTATCGCGGGTGTTGAATTTACGGATTCGCGTGTGCATGGACGACTCCATATAAAAGCGCGCGGCAATGGGCGATGAATTCCTGCGCCATCGCGCTCAAGGGGCGTCCACGCAGAGTGGCGATGACCAGGCGGCTGTTCTTCACCGGATTGGACAAGGGCCGCGCCACGAGTGCGCGGCCATCATAGGACATGTTATTGGCGGGTTTGGTGGCGAGCAGACTGTAGCCCAAACCGTGACCCACGAGGCCGCGCACCATTTCAAGGGATCCCGTACGGTAGGCCACGCGCGGTTCCAGGCCGCGGTCCCGGAAGAGCGACAGGAAGTAACCGCGGCTAGGATCGAGGTCGAGGAGTACCAACGGCTCCGACGCCAGGCTCTCCAACGCCAGGGACGCGGAGTCCGCCAAGGGGTGCCCTTCGGGCAGCAGCACATAAGGGATGAGATCCGCGAGGTGTTCCGCGCGGATGTCGTCACCCAGATCGAAGTGGTAGAGCAGCGCGAGTTCGATCTCATTGCGCCGGAGGCCCGCGATGAGATGCGCCTGATCCGCCTCGATCAAGCTCAAGGCGATTTTCGGATGCAGCTTCGTCAGGCGCGCGATCAGCGCCGGCACGATGTACGGCGCAAAGGTCTGAAAGCAGCCGAGCGCCAGCGATTCCGTGGGGGCCGACACCCCCGGCTCGGGAACCGGCCGCTGGTGGAATCGTTGCGGCACACCGTACGCCCGGTTGGCGTAGATCAGCGGTGCCCCCGCTCCCGCCACGAAGATGTCTTCGACCGACCCCAAGACGACGAAATGCGAGCCGATTCGATCGCTGCCCGTCACCCGGCAATCGAAGGCGACCAGCGCGTCCTGTACGCGCGGCGCCCCGGTGAGTTGCGTGGTCCACTCGGCGCAATCGAACTTCTCGAGACCGTGCGCGCCGCTGCGCCCGGCGAAGGTATCGGAGATGTGCGCCTGATCCTCGCGCAGTACGTTGACGCAGAACACGCCGTTCTGCAGCAGGGCGTCCGCCACCGGGCTCAAATGATGAATGCAGACCAACAGCGTCGGGCGCGGAGTATCCGCGGAGACGGAGACCATCGCGGACACGGTGACCCCATGCCGCCCCGCGACACCATCGGTCGTGACTACGTTGACCGTGCATGCCGCGTGGCTCATGCCCAGCAGAAACTGCTGCCTGAGCGCACCCATGCCGGACACGGACTCCGCCGCCGTTGTCGCAGCCGCCATGGCCGGTCTACGCAGCCGCTTCGGCGGCGCCGGCCGCGGGTTTCCGCTTGACACCCATGACCCGTTCGGAAAGACCGGCCGCCTTTCGCACGAAATCGAGCGGGCCGTCCCAGTCGAAATTGCGGTAGACGGCTGCGAGATGGGCATATGGCGGCGCCTGGGCGAACAACTGGAACGTCAGGCGGTGGCCGGCGTAGTCCGAATTGAGCAGGTCGCGGGCGAACGCCAGCAACTTACGCCGGTCGTCGGCGACCCAATGGTCGTTGACGCTGTAGAACTTGTCGAGCCACGGCTTGGTCTGCGGCGACTCGAACGCGGCACTTGTCGGGCGTAACGCAGATCTGGCCGCCGCACAGCTCGCGCGCGATGTGCATCATCTCGTGCAGTTGCGAGCATGCCAGCACCCGGCCGGTATACAGCAGCGATTGATTGGGCATGAGCAGTCCGGCCGGGCTCCTTTCGGCCATCGCGATCGAGGCGGTCAAATGCGCGTTGATTCCCTCGCGATATACGGCGAGCTGGGAGAGCTTCTCCTGCACCGCTTGCTGCTTGTCCAAGCCCGTCTGCCGCGCGTTGAAGAGCGCGGCACCGATCATCATGTCCGCCAGCTTCAAATTCCGCTGCACGAAGGCGAATGCGGAATAGCGGTGCAGCGTCGCGCGGATGAACGTCGCGGCCTTGGTGTGCCGATAGAAGAGCACGTTCTCCCAGGGGATCAGCACGTCATCGAAGATGACCAGCGCGTCGACTTCGTCGAATTTGTTCGACAGCGGGTAGTCCGCCGCCGGGGCGCGGCCGGCGAAACCGGTGCGGCAGATGAACTTGAGATTGGGCGAGCCCAGGTCGCAGACGAAGCCCACCGCATAGTCCGACATGCGCCGAGTTGCCCCAATTGGCGATGGTCGGTTTGGTGAAGGCCTGGTTGGCGTACGGCGCGGCGGTCTCGTACTTGGCGCCGCGCACGACGATGCCGGCGTCGGTCTCCTTGACCACGTGCAGCAGCATGTCCGGGTCCTGCTCCTGCGGCGGCTTCGAGCGATCGCCCTTCGGATCGGTGTTGGCGGAGACGTGGAACGGATCGTCCTTCAGCACCTTGTCGATGTGGCGGCGGATGTTGGCGGAGAACTGCGGATCGACCTCGTTGAGAACGTCCTGACCGTCGAACAGCGACCACATCTCGCCCACCGTTTCATCGCCCACCCGGGTGACGACCCCGCCGATGTCGTCCAGCACGGTGTCGGTTGCGCGGCGCTTGTCCCACCAGTCCTGCTGGGTGCGCGGCAGCTTGTTCGCGATCGCGTTCCACTCGCCCGCCTCTTGATAGGCAGAGCACCTCGCGCGTCGCCGCCTCGTGCTGCATGTCGTAGATGCGGGCCCGGATGTCGATCAACGGCTTCAACATCGGATGGCGGGTGACGTCCTTGACCCGCTCGCCGTTGATGTACACCTCGCGGCCATCGCGGATGGAATCCAGGTATTGCGTGCCGGTTCGGATCATGACGTACTCCACGGATCTCCTGGGACCGCGGCTGCCGCCCGGCAGCCGTGGGAGCAGCCATGATGGCTCATCGCAGGCTTAATATAAACTAACGAAAAACTCGTCCCTGCTTTCGAATAACGGAAGCAAGGAGGGATCCCCCGGACGGTCACCATCCCTTGAACGAATAGCCCACGGTGAAGCCGTAGGTGCGCGGCCGGGAAATGATCGCCTGGTAGTCCTTCGAGTAGTTCGCCGGATCGGAATATGAGTTGATGCCGAGGGTGTTGGTGAGGTTGTCCACGTACACCGTACCCATCCAATGCGACAACGCATAGCTGGCGCGCGCATCGACCATGGTGTAGCCGGCCACTTTCGGAATCGTAGCCGACAACGCCGGAATGACCACGCTCTGATAGTGCGCATTGACGGCATAGCGCATCTCGCCTCCCGCCAATTCGATATGGCCGTATTCCAAGCCGATGGCGGCGCTGTTCTTCGGCGTTCCCGGCAGCGGTCCGCCCGCCGGCGGCGGGAACACGGACAGCCCGGCGATGGCTACAGCCGAGTATGACGTCAGCTTGGTCTGGTCGTACGTGTATTCCGCCTGCGCCGAGAAATGATCGGTGATCTTGTAGTAAAGCTCGGTCTCGAAGCCCCGGCTGTAGGCGTTGCCTACGTTGATGCCGGCGGGGAGCACCAGCGGCGTCAGCTGGGCACCCTCCTGCACGTTGTGCCACTGGATGTCGTAGATCGCGGCGGAATACCGGAAGCGGTTGGCGAGGGTGCCCTTGGCGCCGATCTCGTAGTTGTCGGCCTTGTCCGGCTCCACCCGGAACAGCCTGGGATCCGTTACATAAGAACAATTCAGTTCGCAAACCGGCAAAGCGTTGACGCTGCCGCGGCGGAACCCTTGCGACCATGTCGCATAGACCAGGTTGTCCTTGTCGAGCCTATAAGAGGTATTGATTTTCCACAGCGCCTTGCGCCAGGAATCGCTCAGCGATCGATTGGCAACCGGTGTGTCGGGAGGTGGAATCGCCGCGCCGAAAAGCAGCCCCGTCTGTTGCGACTGCGTTAAGGTCTGCTTGAAGACCCGAGTGCCGCCGGTCACGCTCCAATCCGAGGTGATGTGGGCGGTGACCTCACCGAACGCCGCCATATCCTTGAAGTGAGTTTCAAAATCGCCGATGTACGCTTGGTCCTTGATGATCGGAATTCCGTACACATACTGGGTCGGCCCCGGGGTATAGGAATCGCCCAAGCCGCATTGGGGACTGCCCACACCGTAAACCGGGACGCAGGCGTTGAAGTAGTCGTGATATCCCGGGTAGAACTCGTGTTCGTTGATGACCGTGGTCTCGTTCTTGAAGAACAGGCCGCCGACCCAGTCGAAGAATCCGCCGGTCTTCGACGCCAGGCGCAGTTCCTGAGCCCATGGCTTGTCGTCGAGCAGGTCATGCCCCGTGACGAGCACGCGCGGATTGCCGCCGTAGTACGCCGTATAGAATGAAAAGTTCGAATACAGATTGGTCAGATCGGTGCTCGACTGATTGACGTGGTGGCCGTACGAAGTATTCGAGGTCAGGGTGGCAAACCCCAGATCGCCCTCCAGCGTCAGTGCGAACAGATCCACCTTGTCGTGGGTCGTCGCCTGACTGTGATCCGCCGAGGACAGGGCATCCACGCCGTACATTGGCGCGATCTGCGGGAACCCGTTCGCCCTCGAAATCTGATAGTAGTACGAGAGCTGCGCTTTGAACTCATCGCTGGGCTTCCACAGAGTTGCGATTCGGGCGGTCCGGTACTCGTAGGAATTGGTTCCGTCCTTCGAATATTCCACCGGGTTGCTGAGCAGCACACCCGGCTGTTGCGCGATCGGAGCGCCGGCCGAGTCCAGCGCATACAGATGCGGTTGGTTGATGAATCCGGCGTCGTCCGTCCAGCTTGCGTTCAAGCGCACGGCCAGCGTCTCGGAAATCGGCAGATTGAGCATGCCGCTCACGTCCTCGTTGAGCGCATGGGTATGTTGCGTCTTGCTTGCTCCCGCTTCGATCTTCGCATCGAAGTCCTTGGGGTCCGGCGCATTCTGCACGAAGCGGATCGTGCCGCCGAGCGAGCCCGAGCCGTACAAAGTGCCTTGAGGACCGCGCAGAATTTCCACGTGATCGAGATCCCCCAGGCGCAGATTGACGAACAATGCGGTGTCGTCGACGTAGGTCGCGACCGGCGGGACGATGGGCGTGGCGAGCGCCACCTGGCCGCCCGTCGCCTCGCTGTTCAATCCGCGAATGATCAACGTGGCGCCGTTCACGCCGCCGAACGGTCCCTTGTCGGTGACGTTCACGCCCGCCATCGAGTGAGCGAGCCCGCTGATGTCGGTGATTCCGGCCTGTTCCAGGCTGGCGCCCGTGACTGCGGTAATGCTGATCGGAAGATCTTGAGCGGATACCTCGCGCCGCGTCGCCGTGACAACCACCTCCTGCAGCGCATTCTCATCGGAGGAGGCGGCCGGAACTGCCGTCGCGGCTTCGCCGTACAGGGCGGACAGCACCGCCGCAGTCAGGGTCGTGATCGTTCCCATTTGATTGCGGCGATGACGCGGGTTCACCCGCGCCGGCGGATGACCGCCCCGTTGTCTCGCGTGACTGCTCGTCTTCATTACCACCTCTCGTTGTACATCTGGTTAACAGGCTTAACTGCGCTGCTAAAGTGATCTTTTACGACACTTTGCTTTTGAAAAACAGAAGTGATTGATGCCGTGGTGAATTGCACGGTGGTGGTGCATTTGCCTGGAAAACATGCACTTTCTTGCACCGCTAAAAATGCGGCGGCATTGCGCCGTGGACGATCGGCGCATGTGCGCGCCAACGGCATTTGTTGCAGGACTTGCGGCCGACGTCGCGCCGCGCAAGCGGCGATCGTGCCGCGCACTGCCGCGTTGACTACCGACTATCGGATTTCCCGCGCTCGCATTTGGTGCGCCATGCCGCTGACGCAATCCGCGACACAGCTGCTAATCGCGGCGCTCCCCCGGGAGACGCCTGCGCCGCGTTTCCTTCTGGACGGCGTCATTGAATCTCTCGCGTCGGGCGCATATGTCCCTGGGGCAGCTTGTCGGGGTAGCCGCGGACGCCGGCCATCGAATTGATTGACAAGCACCGAATGGGTGCGTAGATTCCTGCGCCTCGCTAGGTGACCCCCCCTGCCCAGGTGGCGGAACTGGTAGACGCGCTGGTTTCAGGTACCAGTGGAGCAATTCGTGGAGGTTCGAGTCCTCTCCTGGGCACCACATACTAGCAAAATGTGACGAAATCGTCCAAACAGGCGACTTCTTGGCGACCTGCGTCACTCGACACTGCTTTATTTGGTAGTACGATTGCTAGTAACACGGGTTCCTACCCCGGCCGCCGTACTAGCAAGCATGAAATTAACCCAAGCCGCGATTGATGCAATCCACTCGCCGAACGGCACACCGAGCACGCCTCTACACCGTGTTGCTTTGAGCGACGGTGATAACCTCTATCTGATCTTCGAGAAGCGCGGCCGGCCGGGGTGGCTCCTCAAGTACAGACTCGCAGGCGAGCCGAAGACGTTCAGCGTCGGCCGGTATCCCGATGTCACGCTCGAGGCGGCGCGTGCGGCAGCGGCCGTAGCTCGCAAGCAGATCAGAGCCGGTATCAACCCGGCCCGCGTGCGGCAGTCGGCGAAAGACGCGGTGTACGTCGCTGCCGCCAACACGTTCGAAAAGGCAGCGCGCGAATTCCTGGCGAAGGACGACACCAAGGCGAAGCGCACCAGCGATAAGCATGAGTGGTTGTTCGGCCTGCTCACATCGCTGCACCGTCGCCCCCTGACGGCTATCGACGCGCCGTTAGTGCTGAGGGTGCTGGAAGGGATCGCGGCCAGCGGTAAGCGTGAGGCTGCCCGCCGTTGCGGCCAGTTCATTGGGCGCGTGTTCCGGCACGCCATCAACCGGGGATACTGCCAAATCAATCCCGCGGCGAATCTGCGAGGCGAGCTGCCACCGGTCAAGACGGAGTCTCACGCCGGCATTACCGATCCGGTGCAGTTCGGCCGTCTGATGCAGCTGGTCGACATGCCAGGCTACAGTCACGCCACCGTCTACAACGGCTTGCGGTTGCTGGCGCGCACGGCACTGCGCCCCGGTGAACTTAGACAGGGTTTGTGGGCCGAGGTTAATTTCGATAAAGCAGAATGGGTGATACCTGCGCACCGCATGAAGATGCGCAGGCCGCACCTCGTGCCGCTGTCGACTCAGGCTATCGCCATCCTGAAAGATCAACACAAGGTCAGCGGCGACGGCGTGTACGTGTTTCCGGGTGTACGCACGGGTCGCCCGATGTCCGATGCCGGCATGGGAGTGAGCTTGAAGAACATGTTCATACCGGCCGAAGCCCATGTGCCGCACGGGTTCCGCGTATCGTTTTCGACGATCTTGAATGAGCGAGGCTACGACTCCGCGCTAGTTGAGCTGCAACTCTCGCACGCCAAGCGCGACAAAGTCGCTGGCATTTACGACCGGTCGCAGCGCGTCCCGGAGCGCCGCGCCATGGTGCAAGAGTGGTCGGATATGATTGAGGAACTCAAGTCGCGGTAAGCGGGCTGACGACTCTGTTTGATTCCACGCAGCCGCGAAACACCTCGCCACTTACCTAACCGCGGCAAGGCCGTCATAATGCCTCTCCAATCAGACCAGGAGAGAGGGGGCATGGCCATGTTGCCGGGATGGAACTCGATAGAAGCTACGTCCGATTTGCACGATGTTTTCGAAATTGCCGGCATCATTATTTTGGCGTTGCTCGTGTTCGCAGAAATCGCTGCCTACGCATACGGCCATCGTAGAGACGAACTGATAGCCGCTGACGCCAGCGCCGCACTAGCTGAACGCCAGAATGCCGAGAAGACTGCCCAATCAGAGCGCAATGCCGCAGAAGAATCGATTCGGCGTGAGCTGGCGGCTGCGCAGACCGAGGCGGGGCAAGCCCGTATAAAATCCGATCAGTTGGATAAGCGCGCCGCTCCGAGATCGATATCGAGCACACAGCGCGCCGCGCTCATTAAAGCCCTTGCTCCATTCACTGGACAGAGTGTCTCGATAGAGAGCATTCTCGGGGATCAAGAGGGCAAAGCCTTTGCCGCCGAATTCGTTTCAGTCTTTCACACGGCGGGCTGGGTCGTCGATACTGTCAGCGAGAACAGTTATGACGTCAATCCTGTGGGACTGCAAGTGGCCGTAAATCAAGCGGAAGCCAATGCGGGCAGAATCCCACAAGCAGTGAAGAGTCTGGTAGAGACTCTCGCGGATGTTGGCCTTACCGCGGGTAAAACTCTACACGTCAGCCCGCACTCGCCTGTCGGTAAGATTCTGTTCAGGGTGGGCCGCAAGCACGAAGGAAACTAGTTGTCCTATTTTCTCCGCGTGCCGTAAGCGCGCGCGTGGGGCGCCCCGCCTCCCGGCTGTTTAAGGCCCGCTCCGGTCGTGAAGAACTGCAACAGCCTTCAGAATCTCAACCCGTGCATCCGGACAAGTCACCGTCTTGGCCGCTTGGCGCAATACGGTAATCTCAGCGGCCGCATTCCCGACGAAGTGGTCTCCCGGCGAGAGTCGGCGAGCCGCCAATTCAAGAACCTCCCGGACCGCACGTCCCTTGCCGGGGGCATCGCGATCCAGCAGCTCGCACGCGTACCGCAGGTACCGCGCCGCTTGGTCGTAGTCGCTTCGTCGCGGTGGCGCCATCAGTGATCGTCGTGGAACTCGACGCGCGCTTCGCATCCATCCTTGCGCAAGATATCTAGCACGTCCCATACCATCTGGTTGGGAACTCGGTCCATCACTTCGAACGGATCGCGACCCTCGAGCAGCGCCTTGAGCTCCGCCATCTGAGCATCTGAATCAGCGCTGAAATTTCCTAGAGGCCGCCAGGTCTCTCCCGGTGGCAGCATGTGAATTGTCATGCGGCGTGGCATACGCGGTTAGTGTATCACCGCGCCGGGTGAGAGCCCGGATTACGGCTATCCGGGTGCGCCCGCGTCTCCTAGCGCCCGCGCGCGTAGGCAATATTTTTTCCGATGATAGCGGGCCGGGTGGGCTTTACGCATGCGCGCGAGCCGAATTTATAAAATTCGAAACGCCCATAAAAGACTCCACCCCCTCTTCCGTGCGGCAGAGCTTGCGGGGTTCTCGTAATCCGCGGAGAAATTGCGTCCGTCTTCGAGAGGCCTGAGGCGCCCGAATCGCGCCTAAACCCCCTTGAGCGAGGCACCAGGCTCCCCGGCTTATGGGACCCAAATTTTCCCAAAGCATTCTCCGTATCTACACGCAAGTGTCCGCGCCGCGCCGTGCCGATGACGACGCGAGACGCGTGCATCTACTAATGCCGTGCGGTGGCTGTTTTTAAGGCACTTGCGGCATCTCTTAGCGCAAGCGGGTTTACTTAATTGAATTATTTCTTCTCTGTGACTGTCACATCTATTGACACGTCTGATCACGTCTGATCAGATCATTACCGTCACATTGTGACAGTCACAGAGAGAATTAAATGGCTCAGCGAATAACGGACCGGGATCTACTCGGCATGGTAAATAGGCTCAACCGAATCACCAACAGCCCCAGCGCGCCGTACGTGCGCGTCGACGGCCACACGGTTGCTCAGATCGGCAACTTCCATCTATCTCACGCCTACGGCGGCGTATGCCTGCACCGTATGAGCAACGACGGAGGCGGAGTGTCGGACGCGCTATCCATCGGTCACGTGCCGAAGCGGGAGCTCTACAGCGCTCTGTACGCGTTTATCCGTGGCCTGGAGTTTTCCGAATCTGAAGCGCGCCAATGACCTTCATCCAAGGCGAAGCGCTAGACGTCAATGGCGCGATGGTCCTTGCATGGGGCTTCATGCTCGGCGACCTGTTTATCGTCAATCCCTATGCCAGCAGCTGCGGCCGATTCCATGCCGCACCGTCGGCCTACGGGTTGACGGACAGAGAGGCGCGCGAACTCGCGGACCTGAACGCGGGGCGCGATCTGTTGGCTTACTGGGATTTATAGGGGCTCGTTTATGAACGACTTGGACACAAAGCTTGAGATACTGATTGACGCCTACGGTCTCGGAAACGTGCTCAGCTCAATCGCTGGCACGTGCGCCGAGAAGGCAGATCACATTCGCGCGTCATATGGCGATGACCCGCTAGCGCGATCTTGGAACGCGGCAGGCGTCCGGATTGCAGAAGTAGCCGTCGGGCCGCGCATCAAGGCGGTGACGCCATGAGCGGCGGCAAACTGTACTTACCGGACCCTGAGAACGTGGACGCATTGCGCGCTCTGTGCCGCTATGAGACGCATGGAGGCTACGTCTGGGCCGGAGTCATGGACGACGGCGAGCTTATGTGCGTGCCGTGTCTGCGGGCGAACTACCGGCAAGTGTTCCGCGCAACAAGTGATCCGAGGGACCGCAGCGGCTTTGCACTGCGTGGCTATACCAATTCGGGCGAATCCGAGCAAACCGAACACTGCGCGCATTGCGATGAGGCTATCTGGGAGCATCCGGACGCCAACACCATGCGTTGCGATCGATGCGAATTGCTGTCCATAAACGGCGTGCCGTGTCATGAGCGCGGATGTCCGAACGTAGGTGGACGCTGGGATGGTGCTGACTGGATCAAGCAGCGTGAGTGCTTTGAATGCGGTTGCACTGTCGACGCGGAGGACGCGTGCTGCAGCGCTGAGCCAGACGAAGCGCCTCCGGCGGAGCAGCTGTGGGCAAGCACGTCTAGTGGTCGCATAGAAATCCAAATGACGCTAGAGCAGGCGCAAAGCGCCAGCCATCAAGGTCAATGCGATGACGACGTCCGTGCGCTATCCGGGGCGCTTGGCATCGCCGAACAGCTCGCGGCCCTCGATCCGGAAGTGCTCCGCGATGAGTTGCGCGAACACGGCGCATGGGAAGACGAACAGCTGGCCGATCACTCTGAGAACTTGCAGCGGATTCTGTGGCTGCTAGCGGGTGACGTCGTCGAGAGCCACGGCCGATAGATGCATCGCTGCGGCAAATCGCGCTTTCGGGGCCCTAGCGTGTTCGTATCATTCCACTAACGTTCGATTGAGAGATGAAACATGGCTACCAAATACGTCGTCTACCTGCGTGTCAGTACCGCACGGCAGGGCCGTTCCGGACTGGGCTTGGAAGCCCAGCGCGCAGCTGTCGAAGCGTTCATGAGTGCCAACGGGCCGCGCGTCGAGTTGGTTTCGTACACTGAGATTGAGAGCGGCAAGCACAATGACAGGCCGCAACTGGCGAAGGCACTGCTTCACTGCCGCCGGCATCGCGCAACGCTGCTAGTGGCGAAGATCGATCGATTGTCCCGCAATGCCGCGTTTCTGATGAACCTACGCGATGCTGGAGTCAAGTTCGTCGCTGCCGATTTACCGGATTTGAATACGCTGACCCTTGGTATTTTCGCTTCTATGGCTCAGTACGAACGTGAGCAGATATCGACGCGCACAAAGGCCGCTCTAGCCGCGGCAGCGGCGCGCGGCGTACGGCTGGGCAATCCCTCTCCGGACTTCGGAAACCGTCAGGCGGCGGCCGTAGCCACCCGAGGGAACGTTGAAGCAGCTGCGGCCCATGCCTCCTCACTGCGTCACGTTCTCGCAGACGCGCACGCCGCTGGGCATACAACGCTGCGCGCGGTGGCTGGATTCCTCAATGATGCGGGCGTAGGGACGCGCCGGGGCTGCGCATGGACGCCTGCCGCTGTATCGCGGCTATTGGGTCAAACTCGGCGATAGCTCTGCGGTGCTATGCCTTGCGAATCCCTGCCGCCCTGCCCACACTGTGACAGTCACCAACGAGATCCCGGAGGGGTTTACCTATGAAGAGCGATGAAGTTCGGGAACGTGCCGCTGAGCGAAAGCGCGCGGAGCGGAAACGTATGAGAGGCAAGGGCTTTGTTCTCTTGCAGGCTTGGATTCCCGAGAATGACCTACCGGTGGCTACCAAGTACGTCGACCGCCTCAGAAAACGGCATGAGAAACTACAGAAGGACGCTTAAGCGATGAAGACTCAAGGTGCCGAATTCCTATCCGGACGGCTTCTGATCTGTTTAGTCGTGGCTGCGCACGTGGTCGCGGTGCTCTTCAGCAATGAGACGCGCGATCTCATCATCTTCAGCGCATGGGCTTTCTACTTGGGCGTCGGTGTCGGCCGGATTCCCGCCTAGTACGTGTTGTGCAAATCCTGGAGACCCTTCGGGAGCCGCACGCCGTTCACGGCTTCGGCTTGATGCATGTAGAGGTCGCGCACCGACCGGGCAATGGCGCCGGCGGGAATGGAATAGGTCGGGTTGGTCGCGTTGAAAGCCTCAATTCCCTTGAAGGCATCGGCAGCGCCGGACTCGTCGTTCATTTTGATCGAATTTGCGTATTGATCGACCAAGCGTGATCGCCGGTCCGTGATCGCTTTCGATACGTTCTCAAGGGCCGAATTTTCCGCGAATTGATCTGCGAGCCGTTGCGGAGTGAATCCGGCAGACTGCAGGAAGAGGTCTTTGTCGCTGATATCGTCCCGCTTCACAACATCCTCGCCGGACAACGTTTTCGCGCCCTCTTGCGAGTAGCGATGCGCCTTCATGAGCGCGGCAGCTTCCGGGGGTACGAAGTGCTCGAGACCGCGCTCTATGTGGCCGTCTTTCATCATGCCGGCGCCGGTTGCCATGTTTAGCGGTATCGCAGGGACGGCGCCGGCAACTTGCGCCAGCACATCAAGCGCGCTGTCGTGCGCGTTCTCATCGCGGGACGGAGGTCGATACCACAGGTCGTTGTAACTCGCGCCGCCCGATAGCGAAGCGCCGGAGATCGCGCCAACCGGGCCGGTCATGACCGCATCGCCGACGGTGTCTCCGTACTGGTCGTTGAGCTGTTTATGGAGAGCCGCTGTCACGTCGAACGGTCGATCCTTATCCCCCATGACTGAGTTGATCGCTGCTTCCGCGACCCAATAGAGAGGTAGCCCGGTGACGCCGCTGAACATCATCTGACGCGCAAGCAGTCCCGCGAAAGTCTTCTTCGCGATCGTCCGATCCGCCGGCGCGAGTTCACTGTCGAACATGTCGCGCGCCTCGCGTGCCAGGCGGTAAGTGACTCCCCAACTGTAGGATTTGAAGAGGCCAAGTACCTTGGTTACGTCGTTCTGCATCACTCGAGGTCGATTCGCCGACGAATAATCGAAGTGAGCATCCCAGCTCCGATCGGCCGCATGCTCTACGGCCTCGCCGTGGGTCATCCCCTGCGTGCGCCCCAACCGGTACGCGGCAAGGAAGGTGGTCTGGCGATTGTGGTTCTCCATTCCCTGAAATAGAAACGTGGCCACCTTCTGCACCTGGTGCTGCCAGCCGGTGAACATCGGGGCGCCCTCGCCGCCTCCGGATGCCAGAATATGTGTGTTGTTATTAGAGAACACGCCGGTGTTCTTCGCGGTGTCGAACGCAAGCCGCTCATCGCCGCGGAGCCTATCTCCGAGACTGCCCTTCGCCGTTGCCCATTGGGCAGAGGCACGCAGTAATTCGCGTGTGGCGCCAATCTGGCCGTGATACCCGGCAAGCACAGGCTGCGCAAGCATCGGATTCTGACTGAAGATCCGGAACGCTGTCGCCGGAGCGGCGCCCAAGTACCAACAATAGCCAAATTTTGTGAGCGCGTTCGCCCAAGCCGACGAATGCGGATTCTTGATCCACTCGTTGCGGCGAGACATCTCGCGCGCCAAGGCAGGCGCCCATTGCGAGTTCTTCGATCCAGGATCGGCCGCCTCAACGGCCCGTGCCTCGCCTTTGATGTCGTCCAGCGTCGAGTCTAACCGGTGACCGTACTCAAGCCGTGCGATTTGCTTGGCACCGTGGAAGCTGTTCGATGCGAACGCTCGAAGCGCATCCATGGAATACCCTAAACGCCCTTGCCGATGCATGAATTGTTTTCGCAGCGAGACGTCGGGGATCGCCTTCAGGTACGTCTGCCAAATCTCATCGGCAAGCGCGGGGCTCACGTCATTCGCCATGGAGGAGATTTTAGCGACGAAGGCAGGATCGATATGGGCTGCGGTTGCTTTGTCGTCCAGCTTCTGTCCGCCGTCAACTTTCAATCCCTTATCGCTCATCTCCTTGAGCCACGCTTGCTGCTGAGACCGCGATTCGAAGCGGCTGAACGACACGGTGTTGCCCTGTTCGTCTTTGGCACTCGCCCAATGGTTGCCGAAGCGAGTCAGCGGAAAGTACGGCCCTTGCACACGGCCCGACTCGAATTTCTGTCGCAGCGTGTCGACAAGCGCTCTCTTGCTCGATTCTGACGCACTCGACTCGTTGATTCGCTGCTCGAGGGCCTTCTGCGTGTCAAGCCGCTGCTGCGCGTAGTGATCGCGAACCCGGTTAAAGACTTCGCGGCCCTTGTCGTCCAGCTGCCGGTTGAACACATCGCGCGCAATTCTATGGTAATCGCGGCGCATCTCTTCATGGGTCTGCTTCTCGGGGTTGGCTTTCTTCTGCTCATCGGTGTATCGATTCTCGAATGGTTTCGAAGGGTCGACGCCGACTAGCGTACTCGAATGCATCAACTCGCCGAGGGCGCCGCCGCGGACTTTATCCTTTGAGACGTACCGACTCCAGTCTTTGGCGAGGTCTGCCGATTTGTTCGACAGCTCACCGCTTCGGCCGCTCATCTGATCGTGAATGCGAACGAATTGCCGAAGCGAGGGCATCAGCTTGGGGTTCATGAAGTCCGGAAGGTTCCGCAATCCGATGAAGGCGAGGCGCGAGTCCGTCGTGTTTGCGGCCTTATCCTTGAACCAATCCAAGCGAGACCGGATAAAGCCCGGGTTATAGTTCGCCTGATCTTCCATCGTGCGTCCGAATTTATGGGCAACAGACAACGGGTGATCCGGCGCGAAGCGTTCCGTACCACGGTCCTCGCTATCGGCGAATCTCAGACCGTTGCCTTTGTACTCCAGCGCCGCACGGGCGTGCTCCGACTCCATGTTGTTGGCCGATTCGCGCAGCAACCGCCGCACGTCGTTGTCGGTCCATTCATGCACTACGCCAAGCTTTCGTAATCCTGCGCGAACCGCGTCGATCGCGCGCCGCAGAACAGAGGGGTTCTCTTGAGCAGGATCGCCGATGTCGTGGCCTGCCAAGTGCGCGATGTACTCATCGGCCGCCATCTGCTGGTGCCTGGCGTTGCGCAAATCCAGGTCGTGAACGTCGGCATAATCTCGAATCCAGCTCTTACCGGATGCCTTGTTGACTCCGTCGATCGGCGAGGACAGCGCGGAGACATGGTCATGGAGGTTAGCGTAGATATCGCTCATTGCCTTCGCGTAGTCATCGCCCAAGAAACCGCGCACGCCGTGGTGAGCGAGTTCATGAACCGCGGTATCGTGGATATCCTCGAGACTCGCGTGCCCGTTGGCGCCGGCAAATACGTGAATGACGCCCGAGTTTGGGTCGTACACGCCGCGGGGATCGGGGTGATTGAACGCAGCCATGTCGTCGCGGATTGATTGCGGGACGGCCGGGTCGCTCGGCGAATCGTGGACTTGCAGGCGATCCGCGCCGACCTTGTCGATGAGCGGCTGCAATCGTTGCGTGGCTTCTTCCTTGGAAATTGCCGGACCGCGGCGTTCTCCAGGTGCGGTGTCTCGCGCTTGAGTCGTCTTCGGTCCTACTTCATACACGGGGCGCAATTCCGACGCGCTAATCTTCTCACCCGTGCCGGGGTCAATGCGACTCGGGTTCTCTTTGATGTCGTATCCGCGGTCTTTCAACCGCTGATAGATGGCTTGCGCCGGCGCCGATACGCGATTGTCACTCTCCAGCTTGCCGCCATTCGTGTGCGCTTCCCGCGCCGCGCGCTCGAGGCGGGCCGTTCCTTCTCCGGCGCCGCGCATTCCCGCGGATGTTTCGGTGCCTCGCACTTGCAGGTTGCCGTTTGGCTTCTCGAGGAGTGTCGTCTTGCCGTGAGCTGTCTCGGCAGTGTGCGTGCCGTTTGGATTCTTGGCGTATCGCACGTCTTCGGGGCGCACTTCGGCCGGCGGACTCGAGGAGAATCGACGGCTGTCACCAAGTCGGTTGACGCCTTTCAGGTCGTACGGCTTCGTCGTGTCGCCGTTTTTGAGCCAGTCCTTGAGCTCTGAGGTCTTCACCTCGCTCACCGGGCCCAATTTGTTCTCAGGGTAGGCGGATCGGTATGCCCGAAGCGCAGCGAGTTTCGACGGAAAACCCATCAGTAATTTGTGCTGCTCGTATTCTCCAGACCGGTCGAGATGATCCACGACGAAGGCGGTGTCGGATTCCGGGTGCTTGCCGACAAAAACATCGGTGTGCATGCCGTCGGCGTCCACAGTGCCGCGTACGTAACCATAGTGTCCATCACGAATGGTCGCGCCGCTCGGACGTGTCGATCCCTCTGGGTGCTCGATAGAGATCGGGAGGCCGGCCACCTCTATTTTTCCCATTTTGAAATTGCCAGCATTCTGCTGAGCTTCCGTGGGCATCGGTTCATCGCTCTTAGGCGACGTGGCCGCTTCATGTGCACCGGCCTCGACGTCGGCACGCCCTGCTTCAATCCGGGCTTTGAGCGCGGACTCGGCCGCAGCGTTCTGACCGGGAGCCGCATCCAGACGGTCGAGATGCTGTCGGGCTTCCTCGAGGGGCATATCTGCCGTGAGTGCTTCATGCTCACCGGGCTTTGCGTTCATCAAGCGCTGGTAATTGGCGTCGGCGTTGAACGCCTTCTCCGCCGCGAACCGTTTGGCGATGCGCTGAGAATCGGGGCTGAGCTCCGCCGCAGCTGCGCGCCGTTCGGCGAGAGTGGTGGGTGCAGCTTCGGCTTCCGATTCCGCCTCGGGGGTCGCTTCCGTGCGTGCACGAAGAATTGCCAGGGCTGTACCGGACATTTTCCGGCGCATCGGGGCCTGGCTTGAGTCAGCCGGGGTACTTCGGACCATGAAAGTGCCATCCAAATTGTCCTTCAGGACCTCGTAGCTGGCGCCTTCCTTCGTATGCCACTCATCGCCTTCAACCGGCGGCTCAGGTTCTGCGGCCGATTTCTCGGTAGGGCTTTCTATGGCCGAAGCCTCGCGCCGCGCCTGGAGCGTCTCCGGCGGTTTTACGGCGGCCTGGCGACGTGCCGACGAGGTCTTTGGAGGCTCGGCAGGCTCGGGTACTGCGGCTTTCTTGGGTGATTCTGTAAAAGGGGTGAAGTTGTCATCGGGTTCTTGCGCTTTCAAGCGCTCCGCAACGGTCTGTTCTGGTGGCGCTTCCGCGGCACGGCGCGCCTTCAGGTTCTCAAATGCTTGGCGCTGCTCGGGGGATAGGCTGTCAGCGATCGTCGGTTTCGGTTCCACCTCGCCGCCCTTCTCGGCGCCGGCCGCCAGCGTCTCGCCCCGGGCGATTTCCTCATCTCCGCGCTGATTGAGCGCGGCTTTATAGTCCTGATCCCGCTGGGCTTGCGCTGCCTGCTCGCGCCGGGCAAACAGAGTATCGATCGGCGGACCTTGAGGCGCAGCGGCCTCTTGAGCATCGTTGAGCCCCATTTCCCGGGCATTCTGTTCCTCGTGCTGTTGCTGAACGGCCGCCTCTTCAGCAGCCTGCGCAAGCCGGGTCTCGTGATGTGCCTCAAATGCAGCCGCGTCATGATGGGCCGATAACACGGCGTTGACGTGACTTGCCGCGACGGTCTGGTCCAGCATGTCCCCACCGTTGGCTTTCACGTCCTGCGCCACAGCGATCTGCGCGCGTTCCATGATGTTTTGAGGGACCTCGACGGCCTGATGCGGCATCTGCGCGCGGGGGCCCGCTATACCGCCCATCGCTGCGCCCTGTACTAGGTTGAGAACCGCATCCTCGGCACTGAAGGGTTGTCGGAGCGTGTCGTATGCCTGCTCTTTCGCGTTCTGCTCAGCCAGCGCATCATCGGACAATCCACGCTTCTGCTGGTCCGTCATGTCTTCCGGTATTGCCGCGTTGCTGGCTTCGCGAGATGCTTCGCCGCCGGCCAACTGCATGCCGCCGCCCGTGGCCATGCGGGTTGCGAGCTTCCCGGGCATCGCGAGCGGCATCATGTTCTGTTCGACGCTTGACGAATACGTGATCGCAGCCAGCTTGAACGCCAGTTGTGGGTCGTTGGTAGATTGATACGCCTCGCGACCGACGTTGACCGCTTGCGCCACAGCAGGGGCTTGAGCCGCCTTGATGCCGTGCGCCGCCACCTCGCCCGCCGCCTGAAGCCCTGTTTGTTCCGCCGCGGGCGTCAAGTGCGTGAGGTTCCCGCCGGCAATCTCGGCCGATGTCAGTTCCTCGCCGGCACCACCAGTGAGGATTGCCTGCGATAGGTAGCCGAGGACCGCGCCGACGGCGTGCGATGCCTTGTCCGCAAAGGACGCGCTTTGATCGGTGGCGAAATCTTGGGCGTGTTCCACTGTCGGATCCACGGTGTGCCTGAACCAGGTGTCTTGCCAGTCTGTTGGCGCATCCTGACCGAGAGACTTGATCTTACCGGTGATGAGGTTGTACCAAGTGTTCGCCGACTGGATTAGTGGCGCAGCGACAGTGTTGAGCGCACCGGAGGAGGACGCCGTTGAACCCCCTAGTCCTTGTGCAGCCGAGTACCCTGCGCTGCCGATCTTGTCGACCGCTTGCCGCCAGAGCGATGGCCTGGGAGCGGGTTTCGCCGGGGGCGGGGGCGGCGGCTCTACCGGTCCGCCCCAGTACGCATCATCCGGATCGACTTCTTTCGCCTTTGGCTTCTTCCCTTTGGCCGGTGTTACTTCTCTCGGTTCCGGCGGGCCGCCCCAGTACGCATCATCCGGGTCTGCATTCGGATCGACTGGTTTGGATTGTGCTGCCGGCTGTTTGGGTGCTGGAGCAACGCCACCTCCGGCGGGACCCGCTTGAGTATCCACCACTGCAGCTGCAGGAGCGCGCTGGCCGTTGGCAAGGAAGCCGCCAGAGCGCTGTCGCTGCAGGGCTTCGTTGGGCGATATTACTTCGACTTCAGGTGCATCGGCATGCGGGTCAGCGGGTTGAATTACGGTGGCCATTTAGCGCCCCGCCTCGGTCAATAAGGTGAACATCTTGTTTGCACTGGCGGGCCACGTCACGGACTCGGGTCGCTTGGGACCATGAAGACGAAGGCGGGCTCCGCGGTGGAGTTTGATTCTGACTTTGATCGTCGGATAGCGCGAAGACAAATTGGCTATGCTGGTGAGCCATCGTTTGGTCGCAGGGGAGAGTTTCGAGCGTGCCGTGGACGGCGATGTCTTCGAAACCGGAGCTGGTGCAGCGGTCATGTGGTACCTCGATTTTCAATTCATAGGCGTCTCGTCAAAACGGACCTCTCTGTCCGGATGAGAATGTTGTATGACGGCCGAGTCAGAAAGGCTATCAGCAGCACTTGAGGTTGAGACTTTGTCGACTTTTTTTTGCAGTCGCGGTGTGCGGGTGCTCGTGCCGTTTGTATGCGCGCTGCGCGCGCGGATGGAGTGCTTGATCGTCGATTTTGCCCACCTGAATTACGCAACCATTTGGTTGCATTTCGAGCATTCTGCGACGCCTGCAACACGCCGTGCGTTGACAACCTCCTTGCCGAAGATGGGTCGCATGAATATCAATTATTAGTTTGACAACACCTCACCGGGCTCGCAGTGAATATCAAAGTAATAGTTTGACAACACCTCACCGGGGGCGTGTGGCACAAGTCGTGTCTGGTGTCTGGTCTGGAAACGGCATTTCCGAAAACTCTCCCTAGGAAACAGTAACTCTACCTCTATAGGGCGATTTCCTAAAAAGGCATTTCCAGACCAGACACCAGACAACCGCTCAACCAAACCGAGCGTTCAGGGGCCTGAATAGCGAATTTAATTTTTGGTGCTCCCGGCGCGCGTGCATCGCGCACCCCCCGGCACGAGTCATCTCGAATCCAAACTCGCGAAACAGGGGCCTGTTTGAGGCGTCGGAGTCACGAAATCGCGCCAATCGCACCCGGTAAGAGAGACGACACAGGTCTTTCGGATCACGCGGGGGCCCAGCTTGATCCACCATCACGATCCTCCTCCGGGCGCGCCGGGTCGCGTTCGACGACATTGATAGGTGTCTGCGTGATCGTGCATTACCGGATGCCGAGACCGCGCGGCCGCCGCGAACCCTGGGCGACCTAAAGATATCGCGGCCTCCCGGAAACTGATTGTCGCAGACGCATTGCGAGTTCAGCGGCGCCGCGCGGCATCCTGATCACGCCAGCGGCCCTGCATCGACGAACGGCGCCTGGGAGATCACCGAGTAGCTGGGTCGCGGCAGCGCGGCACCACGGGCTTCCTATTGCGCGACGCAAACGATGCAGCAGAAGAGCGCTCAACACGCGACTTCGGAAGTTTGAAGGAAGTTAAGATTCTGTGATCAGTTGCCCGAATTTGGATCGCCAAGCTTTATAAGAGCGCCTTGTTGCGTTAATCCTGGCAATGCAATTCAAGGCCAATGCCCAACCAGGAGTGAAGCAGTAGCCATGACGACCTGAAGTAGTTCCGCGACTTTTGCTTGGCGCGCGGGATGGTATCCGCGCCCGAGCAAGAGTTGAGATCTATGGAGGAGGAACCCACATGGCTGATTCTGCCGTTCCTACTGAAGACGGGGAATTCGTTCCCGTCAAATGGCTCTGCGAAAGAGCCGACATTCACCCTGTCACTTACTACGACCACGTGCTCAAGGGAAGAGCGCCGCGCCCTCGCAAAGGGGTTCCTCGCGCCGAAGCGCTGGCATGGTTGGAATCGCGTGCTGAAGAGGCGAAGGCCTTTGCTGCCAAGGCGGCTGCCGCAGCGCGCGATCTGAACAAGATCGAGGAGGGCCCCCAATGAACGGCGTCCAAAACGAAGAAAGGGCCGCCCGACCAAGAGAAGCCCTTCCAAATCGCCAAAACAGTGAAACCTCGTCCAAAAGAATAGTCGTTGCGGGCCGCGAGATTGTAAAGCCCCCGTCTCGCCAAGTGCGAGCAACCTTCCGCGGCAAGCCATTTATCGTCGAATCGAGCTTGGTCACCGAGAGCCAGGCGCGCCGAATAATCCGCGCCATCGCTCGACGGTTCGACAACCCTTGGGCGTGGCTGGTATTAGATGAAGCCTGGCTGATGCGCGAGCGCCCGCTCGAGGCGTTTCCTGACGCGGACAAAGACGCGCCAATGCCGCGCCCCGGTGATCCGGTGCCGGTCGACCAATACGAAAACTACAGTTGCGTGTGCATATTTAGACGTTGGGTAACGATCAGCGGCAAGGTCTTGTGCGAAGGCGGCGTGCTTGTGTCGTCACTGTTGTCGGCGATCGCGTTCGCCCTGTTGGCCGTGGAGGAGGCAAGTCTGCCGGCTTGGGAGGATGTGCCGTGGGACCAGAAAGCCGCCTGGCAGATCCAGCGGGAAATCCGAGGCGCCTCCGGCACGGATAGATTCTTCGAAATGCGCGCGGATCTTCTCGCGTTTGCTCGTCAGGCGGTGCGTTCATGAGTGCGCAGAAAATAGAAGCCGCTCCGGACGAGCTCACCACGGCGCGCCGGGAAGTGAGCGAAGCACTGGCAGCCGTTCAGACCGAGTGTGGCAATCCAGTCTATGCGAAATCACTTCTGGAACGTTTCGGCGGACCCGGCGGTACCATCGGCACGCTCACTGCTGACCAGAGCGCATTGCTACTGGGATACGTCCGCGCGGAAGCCCGCGGTAAAGAAGCTGCGGCCGCAGGCGCCGGAACCGTCCCTGAGGCACTGCATCTCTGCAGCGACCAAGCGAACGCGCGGCGCCTGCAGGCTGCATTTGGCAAGCAGCTGATGGTGGTAGCCGGCGATTTCTACGCTTGGACCGGCACGCACTGGGCACACGACGAAGGGGAAGCACATCGGCATGCCGCGCAGCTTTCCAGCATTGTCGCCAAGGAAGCAAAGCGAGCGGCGGCCGAGTACAACAAGTTGGCCAAGGATAACGTCGGCGCCGCGCTGGCGGCACTTAAGAATCCTCGCAAGAGCGCTCTCGGATCGACCGAAGAGGGTGCACGCGTTCTCGCTGCGAAGGAAAAGGTGGAATCGCTTCGAGCTTGGTCTAATCAGTGTGAGATGAAATCTCGCCAGGACGCCGCGGTAGGTCTCCTGCGAAATCTCTTGACCCTCGACGCCGTGAAGCTCGACAGCAATCCGTGGCTGCTCAATTGCGAGTCCGGTACCGTTGACCTTCGAACCGGCCTACTGAAAGCGCACGACGCCAAGGACTACATCACCCGATGTTGCCCGATCAAGTACGATCCGAGCGCCACCGCACCGCATTTCGAGCGGTTCGTTCGCGAGATCGTCAAGGACGATGAAACTGTCGCGGGCTTCCTCCGCCGATGGTTTGGCTATGCAGCTACGGGAGACTGCCGCGAGCAACGGCTTGTCATTCATGTCGGCCCGGGTGGCAACGGCAAGGGAACGCTGCTTTCGACGATCACCGACATCCTTGGCCCGTACGCCGCACCCGCAGCGCCGGGACTCATGGCCGACTCGGGTCGTTCAGGGGAGCGCCATCCGGCGGAGATCGCTGACTTGCATGGCCTGCGCCTGGTGACCGCCCAAGAGACTGGCGAATCCACGGTGCTGCGTGAGGACTTCGTCAAGCACGCCACCGGCAATGATGAACTGAAAGCGCGGCGAATGTATGGCGAGTTCTTTAAATTCAAGCCAACGCACAAGCTGCAACTACTCACCAACCACAAGCCGATCATCAAGGGCCAGGACTACGGTATTTGGCGCCGCATCCTCCTCGTGATGTACCCGATAAAGTTCGCACCGCAAGAGGACATCGACGCGGCGGAGGAAAGCGCCCGGAACGGTATGCGTCTTCGAGATGACGGCTTGGCTTTGAAGCTGGAGCAAGAGCGCGAAGGGATTTTTGCGTGGATCGTTCGCGGCGCCGTCGAGTGGCATCGCGATGGACTACGCCCACCGGATACGGTGCGCGCCGCGGGCAAAGACTACCGGGAGGAGCAGGACCGCGTGGGCACCTTCCTCAAAGAAATGTGCGTACTGGATCCAGAGGAAAGAGCCGTGTTTGGCGGCGACTTCGGCCTTTATAGCACCTACCAGCAATGGTGCCGGGACAATGGGTACAACCATCTGGCCAGGATTCGCTTCCTACAAGAGTTGGAACAGTCGGTGCCCGGCTTCAAGAAGTCAGAGCCAAAAATTAAGGACGCCGCGGGCAACCGCAAGTCCACGCTCTGTATTACCGGATTGCGGTTAGAAGACGTGGAACCATCCTCGCCCATCGGGCGGTTGATGAAGCAGCTCGATGCCGACAAGGAAGTGGCGCTCATTCTCGAGCGCGAAGGGTTGCTCACCGCCGAGGCAATCGTAGCCGCGCCGTTTGACAAATTGCACGGAGTCCTGGAGTTCAACGATGCATTCGTCGAAACCCTCAGGGCCAAAGCACAGGAGGTAGTCAACCATGCAAATGCATGACATCAGCAGGGATTACGCTGACCAAATTCGCATCTACAGGACCTATGCGACCTCGAGCCGCGAATACTTTCGTTCGCGCGACGAGAATGACCCACACACCCGCTACGCGATTCACCGACGATATCGTCAGGACCTCGAGGCGCTCGGACAGATGCGGGCAGCCGAGCGTGCACGCCTGGCACAAGAGCGCGAATGGACCGTATCGCGCAGGGTCTTCACCGCGCGGGATCTGATAGACGGACGAATCTTGACCCGCACTCCGAGCGGCGAGACGGCGGGCCCAGTCATCGATCACCCAGATTGCTTCGTCATAGGCCGCAAACCGGTGGCGATGGTCTCCCACACCTACTCGACGTGGGAGAAGTGCGTCGAGTTCTCGCAAGCGAACGGTCTGCAGGTCGAGCGGCTTGAGTTCAGCTGGTATTACCCGGGCGGCACGCTCCCTGTGCTGTTTACGCGAAACGAGCCGAGGACCATGGAAGGCAAGCCATGCATAGGTTGCCGAGAACCGATTGACAATCCGCACTACGCCGAATGCTTGCGCTGCAAGAAGCGCCGCGATCTACGCCGCCGCACTGTCGAACAGGCGGTGTGACATGCCCCAATTCAAAAAATCGATTCTGGCCATTCTCTTCAGCTCCCTCCTTGCGGGGGCAACGGCCGGTGCACTACTCGGCAGGCTCACGGCGCCCGCTCAAGTTCTAGTGCCCAAAGGGCACTACTCCCTTGTCGAGGACAGGCCATGAGGCAAATAGAGCGCTCCGGACCGCGCCATGACTACGGGCTGAGAACCAAGAAGCGGCTGCGGAAGGACCCAGCGTTGATCGTAGCGCGATTGACGCCGCGCGAACTCGCGCTCCGCGGCGGGCGCGCAACTGGTGGCGGATCGATGAAGATTGAAATGGATTTCACATCAACCTTAGAGGGACCAACATGACAACGACGATCAATCTGACCCAGCAGTTCTACGACGAAAAGGACCAACCCGTTATCAAATATCCGGAGAAGGTACCTTACACGATAAAACATGCGCTCGAGGCCGCCATGATCGAAACACCGCCGATGAATCCCGGCGATTTTCCGACGGCCGAGGTTAAGCTGGCGCGATACTATATGTGGAAGAGACTAAAGGCAGCGGAGTCCGAGATTACGCTTACCCCGGAAGACGTCGCGCTCCTTAAGCGAGCCGCGGGCGCCGCCTACACGCCGCTCTTCTATGGCAGCCTCATCGAGATGCTCGACGGCACGTACAAGCCTCCCTTGCCGTCAGAGGCTGGTGCCTAATGCTGCCGACCGACGAGCCTCGACGCCGACCAGACAGGCCGGCGTTCTTTTTGAAACTTCGTGATCGCGATCCGAGGTTAGTAGACGCGGTCTGCGGGGCGCGTCGCGCCGGCGTTCAGCAGCGCGAGATTGAATGGCGCGATTGTGGACTGGCCCAGCAGTATCCTAATTTGGAACAGTATCTTGAATCTCTCGCCAGAGAGCGCCGGGAGGCGAAGAGTGAAGATCGCGAGATGCACCCGGCCGCCGCGCCGCCGAAAGATAGGACAAGGTATCAGGGATTCCGAGATGCCCCTATCTGGGAAAAAGATGTGCTGAGTGCCCATGCGATCAAGAAAATGTCAGGGCGACGCTGACACGCTCGAGGGTTGCGCAACGGCCGCCTGACTCAAAAGGCCGCCGTTCATTGGTGCCGGCGCTGTCGTGCCGTCGGCGGCCACGGAAGGCGTTTCCGCGTCGCTCGGCGCTTCTGGTGTTGGCTCCGGATCGAGCGCATCGCCTCGAGCTGTCTTTACTCCGAAGCGGTCTCCACTGAACGTGGTCTTCTGCGTGGCCGTCTTGCCGGGTGTGTACTTCCGGATGGCGTTATCGTCGTTGAACCGAATGAACGATGGCACCTTCAGTCGGTCGGCCACGTCCAAATCCTTCGGCGAGAACACAAGTCCGTATGCGTCAGTTCCAGGGTGCGAGTGGACTAGGCCCGCCAGCTTGTGACCTTGAGGCACTCGGGTGACGAGCGAAAAATTATCGTGGTCATGCTGAGGAGCTACCGTCGAGTGCCGGTAAAGGCCATCCGGTCCCTGGAAGATCACCGCGGCCTGCTCGTCATCTTTCTGCTTGGCGAAATCCTTCGAGACGGCATCGGCCGCCGCATCGGCATTTCTGAAGCTCTTGGACGCGGGGTCGAGTGTGACGGGAACCGGGACTGCCATTAGGTATAGCTGAAGCTTACTTGGCCGTCACCGCCGCCAGTTGTCGCGCCGTTTGAGGAGTTGCTTCCGCCGCCGCCATTTGGGCTGCCCGGTTTGCCGCCACTGCCTGCGCCATCGCCATTGTTGCCGCCCGCGTTTGGGGGGCCTCCGAAGGCTCCCGCGCCTCCGGTTGCGTTCGTGGTGGTGCCCCCTGATGCGGTCCCGCCCGCGCCTCCGATCGCCGTGGTGCCCGCTCCGCCGCCGTTTGCGGTCATCGTAGTCAAAGCCTGCGTTCCTGCGGAGACTGAGCTTGCGGTGCCTGGGTTTCCATTACCTGTGCCGCCCTGCCCCGCTCCGCCGGTACCTACTGTGTAGGTGAACGTCTTGCCGCCGGTAACGGCGAGGCCAGCCGTCACGCAGTAGCCGCCGCCTCCGCCGCCGCCATCGGTATTGGGACTTCCGCCAGATCCGCCGCCGCCTTTGACCGCGATCGTGCAAAAGACGGCCCCGGTGGGCACAGTCTCCGTCGCGCCGATGCCGAAGGCGTAAGTGTTTGTCAATGGAGCGATCTGCGAGTCAGAAAGAAGGGCTTGCCCAACACCCATTACGAGAGCCCCGCGCCGCTGATGAGCCACACTGTCGAATCGGTCTTGAGTGCGCTCGCCATTCCGCCGGCCGCCAACGTCCGCGTCCCCGAGGTATTATTCACGGCCCATGTCAGCGTGTCCGAATTGATGGCGATGCTCCACGATTGCGTTGAGCGATTGCAGAAAGTTATTAACGTGCCTGCCGGGTACGCAACGCTGGCATTTGCGGCGATTGTGAGAGTCTGCGCTGCGGTGGTGCCTGTAGTCCTTATGTGCTTGTTGGCGTCCGCCAGCACAGTTGTGTAGCTGGCCGCTTGGCTGTTCTGCGGTATACCGGCATACACAGGATTGCCATTGATGTAGAGGCCGGTCGCGACATTGATCGTGCCCGAGCCTTGGTCTCCGCCCGTGGGGGAACCGACCTGGACGCCTGCGGTGTTTATTTGCAGAGCCGAAGAGCCAGCGAAGCCGCTGACTGTAAGGCCGACACCGCTGGTCGGTGCGGCTATCGTTATGTTGCCTGCTGCGGACCCGGACAGCGCGTTCGATTTGCCAATCTGAAATGATGCGTCCCCGAAGAACTTGGCGAGCTGCACTGTATTCGCGGCGTTCGATATCGCAAGGCCAAAGTCGCTTGAGTTCGTGCCCGCATTGATGAATACGCCTTGCGACACTCCCGTGCCGGCGGCACCTGAGAATACTCCTGCTGGGTTGGATGCGATTCCTGCCACTGTGAGTGCAGTTGCGCTGCTGGTTGGTGCAGCTATCGTGACGTTTCCGGCGCCCCCAAGTGTGAGGACGGCGGCACCTGCTGTATAGAATCCAAGATTGTTGCTGCTCGCAGGACTTATCAGGAACCATTGGCTTTGTCCTGACTGCTGCATGGAGAGCACGGCTGTCTGCGTGGCTGCCGCGCCCGTGACAGCAATACCGGTAGTGGCGCCGACTCCTGTAATGCTTATGCCGTTGGTGCCGCTCGCTGTGGTTATGCTCAGTCCAACGACACCTGCCGCGGGAGTGAGCGATACGTTGTTCGAACAGGCGACCACTCCGCTGCCCTTGGGGATAAGGGATATGTTTACATTCGAAGCCGCGCCAGCCGCTTGTATCGCCGGGAAGGCGGAAGAGCTCGAAGTTACTGCGAGCCAGGAAGAGCCTCCTCCCGCCAGTACTTGGAACTCCGTGTTGGTGAAGGCGTGACTCGTGAATGTGACGGCCCCTGTGCCTTGGCAGTCAAAGCCGAGGCCAACATTGGTGTCGGTGCCACGACCTGAGATGAACGGCGCGCTCCCACTAACCACGCCTCCGACAGACAACTGGTTCACTGCCGTCGCCAGCATGTTCACCGTGATTGCCTGGTTGCCTGCGGCGGTGTCTCCGCCTAAGCCCATCACACCGTTGAGCCCCAAGGTCGCGTTCGGCCTCATCGATATGAAGCATTGCGCGGTCCCCGCTGGAGCCTCGCCGGTCTCTAAAAAGATGGGCCTATATTGACCCGCGCCGGCTTGAAAGGATTGCAGGTATGTGCCGACGGGGTTGAAGGTTATTACAAAGCCTTCCTCGTTGGCTCCTGCAAGCCCCTGCAACCGCATAGTCGATAATTCGGCGCCAGCAGCGCGCGGGCCGATGTTATCGTCCTGGCGGTACGAAACGCCCGTTTGCGTTCCGGCAGAAGTCGTAAGCGTGATGCTCGTCGGGCTGTTGAAACTGGCTATCGAGTACGTGACGCCATTGATGATGCAAGTAGCACCTTCTCCAATGAACAACTGACCCGACACCCATGACACCGCCGTGCCGTTCGTATTGCAGACAGCAGTGACAGTGGTTGCCACGAAATAGTAAGTGTAGTTGGTCGTTGACCCCCATGATACCGCGCCGCCACTAGTGGTCTGCACAGTCAAGTGTGAGCCGTCTGTGACGCTCGCTACTTTATATCCGACACCGTTTATAAAAAGGTATGGGAACCCAATCCAAGCGGGGTCGAACGCTGTGCCGCTGATAAGCACTACTTGGTTCGTGCCTATTTGAGTTTGCGCGATACCCATGGCGGCGTTTGAGTAAACCTGCCACTCGGTCGGGTTGTACGGTATCGATGTTTGCACCACATTCCAGTTGGCGTGGAATTGCGGTGCCCAAAGGGTGTATCCCCCGGTTTGGCCGCCTGCCTTGAACTCGTATGCGGTTGAGTTCCCGTTAGCCACCACGGCATCGCCGCCTCCAGGTGGACTGAATGTGTGAATACTGGTCCAAGTTGGCGCGATTGATTGATCGATAGCGAACGTCGCGTCGATAGGCGCAGCCGCAGTTGAAGCACCGCCTGCCGCTGTCAGCCCGACTTTGTGGGACGGCGCGGCTGAGGATATCGTGCCCGGAATCAAGGCCGTCTGGTTCGTGCCGATCAGGGTGAAAGCGCTAAACGCTGTGTTGTAGACGACCGTGACCCATACATTCGCTGACACGTCGCCAGCGATAAGGGCTGCGCCGTTGAAGCGCACCAGCTGCACTGCGCCGATGCTGTTTACATTGATCGTGGAGGCACCTGTATTCGCGGCCAGCGGTTTGAAGCTGACTGTGTTGCCATCCTGGTACGCCCCGGCGGGTTGACCTTGCGTGGTGACGACGTATGCGTTGGCTGCACCCGAATCGACGCCCTGCGTCACAAGAAGGGAAAACCCGGTCTGGACTCTGGTGTACTCGGCAGCAATAGCTTCCGCTCGAGCCGGTGTGCCTGGCAGGAAGTTGTTGGAATACGAATAGAACGGATTAGCCACTTATCGGAGCCCTCCACGGGATTGATGGATAAGCGGCCGGACATGCCATCGGGACGATGAGCAGCTGCGTTATTAACTGTCCTCCAAGTGACCCGGATTCTCAACCGGCGAGCAGCAGAAGTGGGGTCGGCGTCTCAGTAACATCGCATCGCGGTGGAAGCGCAAGCGCTTGCGCTGCTACGCTCAACGATCAAGCTGTTAAATCACCCAACTACCCGGAGAGCAGTGTTGAGAAATTCAGTTTTGAGGAGTGCTGCAGCGGAGTTAGGCCGACGCGGCGGGGAAGCAGCTTCCGGCGCGGCAAAGCGTCGGGGGCCCAATCCGCGCAACCGTGCCGTGACAAAGATGTATTACCGGAAGCTCGCGGCCAAATCAGTCAAGGCCCGCCAGGGTTTAGAAGCCGAGCTGTTTACGTAAGCACTCTCTGGAGTGGTTCTTTTCCGGATTGGTTAAGGCGCCGTGCGCGAGCACCGTATATACATGATGGAGAAGAGCGCGATCGACAGCCACCTCGATTCGCTTTGTACTTGGGTCGATAGAACTGACTGATGGTTTACTTGCAGTAACGAACGAGGCCACCGCGGCGTCGATGGAGGATTTTTGCGCGACCGAGAGCGCAGTGGGAACAAACGCCCGCGGGGCCAAAGATGGCACCGGTCCAGTCGCCGCCGCGGCTGATATGGTAGTGCGGACAGTAGTCGTCGGCGTGCTCATGGTCAGCGCAACGGTCGGTGTGTATTTCATAACCGACGCAAGCTTCGCGCTACCGAAACGGTGCACCCTGTCCGCCCGATCTGTTATTTCGCGGCTCTGACCGTGTAACACCCCTACCGTGAGGTCTTCGATACCGAGCACCGCCACGCGAACACCCTTCTTCTGAGCAAGATCGATACCGATGGCCAAATCGCTATCGCCGGTAACAAGTGCTGCGTCTGTCACCGCTCGATTTGACGCTAGTTCAAACAAATCCATGACGATCAACGAATCAACACCTTTTTGCTGCCCTTTGGAATTGACGAGTCCCGAGCGAAAATTTACGTCCGGCAACTCTGAAATGGCTCGCTGCTGAGGCGTGAGGCCTCCAGCCATTACGCCGTCATACCAATACACGCGCAACAACTCTTTTCCCGGCAAGCTGAGCGCGGATCTTGTTTGTTGGTCGAGTAGCGATATCAATGCGGCGGGATCCGTGATATCGAGTTCGCGGCGCTGCACACTGACTTTATTGCTCATGAGCTGTACGCTCTTTGCCAGCAGATAGCCGGCATCGACCATGATCACATAGCGGTCCATGCGCGTACCCGTACCCCAGAAATGATAAGCCCCCAACAAGTGGGGGCAGGGTGCAACTCGTTCAAATAGATAGGCGAACGAGCCGCGGAGAGGACTATATGGGCGGCGGTATCGTTATGCAAGGGGCTTGCGTCAAAACGGCGGTACGAGTGGGTGGAATTGAGACCTCGCCCGCACCGCCGTAGTTCCGCCAGATCCCCTGGAGTAATGTGCCTCTGCCGTACTAGCAAAAACTCGCCTAAGTCGTTGATTGCTTGTCCGACTGGGAGATTCTCCTGGGCACCACTTCCCCTTGTTTTTCAGGCACTTGAGAAACTCTCCGTGGACCACGCTGGTGGTCCACGCCGCCTTTCCGATGGCGGCGCCGTCGCCCGCTGGCGCAAGCCGAGACTGAAGATTTAAGCCTCACAATCGCGGTGGGAACCTAGTGGAGTTACCTCTTGCGTCTCGCGCCGGATGCACTTTGTCGGGGAATTCGGATCTCGCCGCGCTCGATCTTGCCGCGGATCTCGACCAGTTCCCTCCGAATCGGTGCTGCCCACTTCTGCAGGATTGTCGGAATGTCACGTCCCTGCCGAATTACGGCCACGATGGCAATGGATTTTTCGGTGAGTGGCTCGTACACGATGTAGTGCTCGCGAACAGGATACAGAAACAGCGAGGTTCCGCCGGCGAGTTTGTGGCGGGATCCGAAGGAGCTGTGGTTATCCGCTATGTATTGCGCGCCTTCGTGGAGATCTTCGAAATAGCGGCTCGTTAGCTCCTTGCCCCATCGGGAACGCGACCAAGCGCGGGCCTCGCGTAGGTCGACCTCAGCACGGACAGTTAAGACGTAGGATCTCCGACGCACTCCGCCTCAATCCTCGTCCCGAAAGTCGAGGATTGACTTGTCAGAAAACCTTCCGTGCTTCAGATCATCCAGGCCCTCAAGAACATTGAGGGCGACCGCTCGATCTTGCATGTCCCGGCGGATGAGGTCGCGTATGTATTCGCTCGGCGTCGCGTAGACGTCCTTATCACTTGCGCGCTCGTCGACGTAGCGTCGAAGCTCATCGGTTAGTTGAACATTGAGGCTGCTGCTCATCGGGCACACCGGGCGGCGGGCGGAATTTGGCTGAAGGCATAATAGCTTTCATGGCAATAGATATCAATAGATGCCAGATTGATCCGCCCCATCACGCGCTGCCGGATGCGCCCGTGGCGGCGAGGAAGCTTCATCTGGTGCCGTCGCCCTACGGTGCGCGCGGATCCGGTGACCCTGCTGTCCGTGAGGGTGCACACGCACACGCTTGGCGCCGACTCCGCGAAAGACCCGCTGGTCTACGAGGAGAAAGACCATAGTTATTACATGCGCGTGGGTAAGAGCCGGTCTGAGAAATTCTTGTTCATCGGACCTCGAAGCACGCAGCAAAGCGAGTGGCGGTACGCCGACGCCGCCGATCGAGCGTTGCGCTTCAAGACCGTCCTACCCCGCGAGGCCAACCTCGAATATCAAGTCGATCACCTGGCCACGGATTTCATCATCCGCACCAACTGGGAGGCGCCGAACTTCCGCATCGTCCGGGCCCCGATCGCCACCAGCATGGACAAGCGCACCTGGCGGGACGTGATTCCCCACCGCACGGATGCGTTCGTGCAGAGTTTTCAGGTTTCGACGCGGCACCTGGCCGTGAATGAGCGTTCCGGGGGACTGCTCAAGATGCGGGTCGTGGCCTGGGGCGGGGCCGACGACAATCTGATCGAGGCGAGCGAGCCTGCGTATTCGATGACTCTGGTGGAAACGCCGGATATCGGGAGCAGCGAACTGCGGTACGTCTACAGTTCCCTCGCCACACCGCGAACCACCTACGACTATGACATGCGCACCGGCCGGAAGGAGCTGAAGAAGAATGATGCGGTGCTCGGCGGCTTCGAGGCGACCAATTACACCACCGAATTTCTGCGCGTCCCAGCCCGTGACGGCCGGCTAATCCCCGTATCCGTGGTCTATCGCAAAGGTACCCGGCTGGACGGCACTGCGCCCCTGTATCAATACGCTTACGGCTCCTATGGATACTCGACGGACCCGACCTTTCGCTCGAACTGGGTGAGCCTGCTCGACCGCGGCTTCGTGATCGCGATCGCCCACGTCCGCGGCGGCCAGGAGTTGGGTCGGCAGTGGTACGAAGATGGCCGGCTGCTCAACAAGAAAAACACATACACGGACTTCATCGACGTCACCGAGTACCTGACGCAGCACGGTTACGGCGCCAGGGACAAGGTCATCGCACAGGGCGGCAGCGCGGGCGGCCTACTGATGGGCGCGGTGGCCAACATGGCGCCGCAAGCTTATCGAGCCGTTATCGCCTATGTGCCTTTCGTCGATGTGGTGACGACGATGTTGGATGAAAGCATTCCACTGACGACCAACGAATTCGAAGAATGGGGCAACCCGAACCAAAAGGCGTACTACGACTACATGTTGTCCTACTCGCCCTACGACAACGTCAAGGCGCAGCCCTATCCGGCGATGCTGGTCTTCACCGGTCTGTGGGATTCCCAAGTGCAGTACTACGAACCCGCCAAGTGGGTGGCCAAACTACGGGCGACCAAGACCGATCAGCATCCGCTCGTGTTCAGCGTGAACATGGCGGGGGGGCATGGCGGCAAGTCGGGTCGATTCCAGCGCTATTACGATACCGCGCGTGAGTATGCGTTCGTTCTCGATCAGCTGGGAATCAGCCGAGGGAGTACTCATCAGAAAATTTCAGTCTCAAGCTGTATATCCATCCATATTCGGATCGCCGCCGCGCTGCCCGCGTCGAAGGCTCATCGCTCGGCGCGATCGCGCACTGATGATTGCCTTCCCGAGCACTCATGCTCCCCGAAAAGTCACTTGGCCAACGCAAGCCACGGTTCCATAAATCTGTCATGAGCCCACGGTAGTCTCCCCGTTGTATACATTTGGAGCCAACCAGGGATGCACTCCGCGAGATGCACGGTCTTTCTTTTGATCTTGGCCTCGGTTCGCGCACCCTGTGTGCACGCGACCGACGAAGTCCCCACTGCCTTCGACCAGGCTGCGTTGGAGCAGATCGTGGTTGTTGGAATCACGCCGCTCCAGGGGTCCGATGTCGAGCGCGATCGCGTACCAACCGCTACCCACGTGCTGAGCGCCCAGGACATCAATCGCACCGGTATCCCCAGCCTGACGGGCGCCATTTTGGCGGACGTGTCCTCCGCCTCGGTCAACGATGTCGAAGGCAATGTCTTCCAACCGGATATTCTGTTTCGCGGCTTCACCGCGTCGCCCGTCGCCGGTACTCCGCAGGGCCTCGCAGTGTATGTGAACGGCGCGCGGTTCAATGATGCGTTCGGTGACACCGTGAATTGGGATTTAATCCCGCCATCGGCCATCAAATCGGTGAACATCGAGGCCGCCAACCCGGTGTTCGGGCTGAATGCGCTCGGGGGCGCGGTGAGCGTCCAGCTGAAGAATGGGTTTACCGACGATTCGCTCAGCATCGCGGGGTACGGCGGCTCGTACGGTCGCCGTGCCGGCATTCTCGAACTGAGTCAACAGCTTGGAGACTTTGCGATCTATGTCACCGCGGACGCGACCCATGACGGCGGTTTCCGTCAGACCAGCGCCTCCGATCTATACCGCCTCTACATGGACCTCGGTTGGCGCAGCGGGCCGGCCGAGGTACATCTCGGCGTCACGGCTGCGCATGATCGACTGGGCAATCCCGGCGCGACGCCGGTCCAGGCGCTCGCCGCCGATATCGCGAACATCTTTACCGCCCCGAATACCGTCGATAACAAGTACGTGGCGGTGAACCTGAATGCCACCTACAAGCTCAGCGACGCAACGTCGCTGCAAAGCGTCGGGTATTTCCAGAACCTGCGTCAATATGTCCCGAATGGAGTCACCGCCCAGGTAGCCGGGTGCGGCGACGGCAGCGGATTGCTCTGCAATGATGATGGGACGGTGGTCACCACCTACAACAATCAGCCGGTCTCGGATTTCGAGAACGGAGGGGTGTACTCGGGTTTGAGCGTGCAGCAAATGCAAAGCCATGCTTACGGAGCGGCGGTGCAGGCCACGGACCGACGAACGCTCGCAAGTCTGATGAACCGTCTCGTCGCTGGGATAAGTTTCGATGGGTCCGAGACAATTTTCTCAGGCGTCCAGGAACTTGGCGGTTTCGATCCGTACTCGCGTGCATTTATCGGTCCGGGCGTCGTTCAAGATCAACCCGACGAGGGTGTCAACCCGGTGCGCGTGCGAAGCATGACTCGTTTCTACGGCGCTTTTGCCTCGGACGTACTCACACTGACCCCCAATCTTGATGCGACCCTGAGCGGACGCTTCAATGACGCGCAAATTGATCTGACCGACGAGCTCGGCGGTCCGGTGAACGGACGGCACACCTATGACCGTTTTAATCCCAGCGCGGGTCTTACATATCGTCTCGCGCCGCGATTGCAGGTGTATGGCAGCTATTCGGAAACCAATCGAGCACCGACGCCGCAGGAGTTGTCCTGCGCGAGCGCGGCCGCGCCGTGCACGCTGCTGAGTTTCTTCGTCGGGGATCCGGATTTGCATCAGGTCGTGGCACGCACTGTCGAGGTGGGCATTCGGGGCACCCTGGATAACACCTCAGGAAACATGAACTGGAATGTGGACCTCTACCACACCCAAAATTCAGATGACATCATCTACGAATCGACGATTTACAATCCGAATCTGGCGTTTTATACCAATGCGGGCAAGACCCGACGGCAGGGAGTCGAAGCCGATCTGCGCTACGATCTTTCGCAATTGCATGTGAAACTCGGCTACACCTATACGGACGCCACTTTCCGCACGCCGCTCGATCTGAACAGCGGCAGTAATCCAGCGGCCGACGACAACGGACAGATCCACGTGAATCCCGGCGATCGAATTCCCGGAATCCCGCGGCATCGCGCGAACCTCGTCGTGGATTATTCGGTCACGTCTCAATTGAGTGTCGGGGGCGAGGCTATCGCGCAAAGCAGTGCGTATCGCTTTGGCGATGAATCGAATTTGACGGCGCCCGTCGGCGGATATGGCATCCTCGATCTGAACGCAGCCTACCATCCGATCGATCACCTCACTCTCTTCGTGGTGGTCAACAACGTGCTCAATAAGCGCTACGACACCTACGGCGGCTTTGGTCCCATCGGCGATGTGCCGTGGCCGAACATCCCCGGCGGCGTCACGGACCCGCGCACGGCGAGTCCCGGAACGCCGGTTGTCGCGTATGGCGGGGTACGCCTGTCCTTTTAGAGGCCAGCGAGTTAGAGGCCAGCGAGGCCACCGCTCTCGGTGACCTGCGTAGATCCGTTAGATCCTGCGGATCGACACTCGGCCGGTCTCAGGGTGCTTCGCACTCGTCCGCGGAGCGACGGAAGCGCTGATCATTTGTAGGCGTCGTGTCGCGATAGTGCCGAACTCTTGCTCGAGATCGCGGTAGCAATCGACCAATTCTTCGCCAAATTGCGTCAGCACAACGCCGCCGCCGCCCGGACCACCCCGGACCGCGCGCGTCACGGGCTCGCGGAAGGCGCCCTTGAAGCTGTCGATCAGCAGGCGCGCCCGCCGATAGCTCATGCCGATGCGGCGGGCCCCCCGGGATAATGAACCGGACTGCCGAATAGCCTCGAGCAGATCAATCTTGGGCGGCGCTACCGCGCAAGTGGCGGAGAAATCGATGCGGAATCGAATCACGGGCCTTGGCACAGCTGTGTCTCCCGAAACATCACGGTAAGTTCCCGCCGCTCATGGCGTTGCCATGAGCGAATCCTACGACGAGCGTCGTAGGTATGCAAACGGATGATAGGCCTTGCCCAGCCGACGCGCTGCTTGCTCAAATACGCTGTGCCCGGCGAGCCCCGTGCGCGCCGGTAATCTGAGTGCGGTCGGCGATCGAAACACGGTCCCGTCCGGCGCTTTTCGCCGCATAGAGCGCCTTGTCGGCCCGGGCGATCAGTTCATCGAGGGACTTGACGTCGGCGTCGAACGCGGCGATTCCGGCGCTCAAGGACACGCGCAGGCCGACGCCCGACGCCGGCAGGTGAATTCGGTACATGAGGGTGCGCAGCCGCTCGATATTTGCCATGCCCACCGACAACGTCGACCCCGGACTCACCAGCAGGAATTCCTCTCCACCCCACCGCCCCAGCAAGTCGCCCGCGCGCAACGCTTCGGCGCCGGCTCTGGCGAATTCCTTCAGGACATAGTCGCCCGTCGCATGGCCGCAGCAGTCATTGATGACCTTGAAATGATCCATGTCGATTAGCGCGATGGTCAAGGGCTGTCCGGTCGCTCTCGCCGTCTCGAGGGCCTTGGTCGCGAATTCCGCGATCCGGCGCCGATTGGGCAATCCGGTCAGACCATCCTGGCTGGCCAGCGTGACGAGGCGTTGCCGGTAGCGAACATTGGCGATCAGAAAATACATCAGCAGAGCGATGATGGCTACGCCCGTCGCCGCGACGACCGCGTTCCAGCGCAATTGTCGCGTCTGGCGTCTCGACAGTTCCTGCGAAACGGCGAGTTCCCGCTGCAGGGACGCATTTCGTTCGATTTCCCGATCCGTTTCGAACCGAGCGCGCAGCGCGCCGGCCTGGCGGCGGCGCTCGGCATCATTCGTTGTCGCGTATCGCAGCGCATACTCGCGAAGATCGTAGTAGGCGTTGCGATAGTTGTGGAGCGCTGCGTTCGCCCGTGCACGAGACTCGTACAGCGCCGCCACATCGATGGGCAGCAAGTCGGTGCCATCATGATCCAGCACCGTGTTCAAGGCCTCGAGCGCGCGCTGCGCGTGTCCCAACTTGAGATCGATGCGGGCCTGCAGAGCTTGCGCCGCCTTCACGGAGTCCGCGGACTGCGCGCCGGCGAACAGCCGGGCTGCGCCGGCACACTCGCCTTGCGCCTCTGTGAGTTCGCCCAGCTCGATATGCGCCTCGCATATTCTGAGGTCGGCAAAGGCGACGCCCTGCGAATCGTCGAGGATGACGCTGAGCTTGCGAGCCTGCGCAAACTCGACGATGGCCGCGGGGTAGCTTTGCATCAGCTTGAGGATCTGTCCGCGCATGAATCTCGCGACGGACAGGCTCAACGTCTCGCTCCGGGACGCATGCCAGTCGATGGCCTCTTGATTCAACGCCAGGGCCTGCTCGTAATCACCCATGACGCGCATGACAGCTGACAGCACCTCCGCGGACAGAATGTGCGGCTCCATCATCGAGGGCACGGCGCTCGCGTGATAGGCCTGGGTCAACGTGACGATTGCCAGGTCGGCTCGATTCTGCCGGTGCTCGAGCAACCCGCGGGTAATCAGCAGGCAGATTGCGGCCTGCGTGCCGCTCGTCTGCGCGGCTCTCGCGGTTTCTATTTCAGCCGACGAGGCCGCGATGCCCGCCTCGTCGTATACATTCTCGGCGTAGGCCGACAAGAGCTGGAGACGGACAGTATCATTCGGGAGCATCGCGAGCTTGCGCCCCTCCGCGGCGGAATTGCGCGCCTCAGCCGAACGCTCCAGTATCCCGTAGGCTTCCGCCTGCACGGCATAGAGCGACGCGAGCTGCTCCTGACGCACGGCGTCGCTGCCCGGCGTCGAGACGGCTTCCCGGCGCATCGCGTCCATTCGCTCTTCAATCTGCCCGAGCGCCTGCGTCGCATCCTTGGCGATCAAGCGTTGAATGTGCCGTATTTCGGGATCGGGATCGACAATGCATCCGGCATGTACCGCGGACGACCACGCCCCAAGCAGCACGGCTGCCGGCCAGATGAGGAGCCATGCCGTTTGCCCTGAGCGTCGGCAACGATCCCATAGTCTGTGCATGATGACGCCACGCTACTTACTTTCCCGGGGCACGTCCCCCCACGCGGTCACGGTTTTCGAATTCCGTTGGCCGGACGGTCTCGGGCCTTGATCGCTGTAGCAACTTTCCGCCGTCCGAGGCATAGTGGCTGCCTAAGAACAGCAAGATTCCTATGACGCAGGGGTAAATATCTTATGTCGTCAGGTTTCCTCGACCGGGAAAGCACGATTGCGCCTCCCGGATACAACCGGTTCCTGTTTCCCCCCGCCGCCCTGGCGGTGCACCTGTCCATCGGCCAGGTCTATGCCATTTCCACCTTCAATCTACCCTTGACCAAGCTGGTGGGCGTCACCCACTCCGCGCCTTCCGACTGGAAATTGACGGACATTGGTTGGACGTTTTCCATCGCCATCGTCTTCCTCGGCTTGTCGGCGGCCGTCTTCGGAAGCTGGGTCGAGCGGGTCGGTCCGCGCAAGTCCATGTTCACCTCCGCCCTGTGCTTCGGCGGCGGCTTCATCGTCTCGGCGATCGGTATCCATTTTCATGCGATTTGGCTGCTCTATCTGGGCTACGGCGTCCTGGGAGGGTGTGGATTGGGCATCGGGTATATCTCACCGGTCTCGACGCTCATCAAGTGGTTTCCCGACCGCCCCGGCATGGCAACAGGAATGGCCATCATGGGCTTCGGCGGCGGCGCGTTGATCGCGGCGCCGTTGTCGATCCTGCTGATGGAGCACTTCAAGTCGCCCACGTCGACGGGAGTCCTGGAAACCTTTGTCACCATGGGCGTGATCTATTTCATGTTCATGATGATCGGCGTGCTCGCCGCGCGCGTGCCGGCGGTGGACTGGAGCCCGGCCGGATGGATCGAATCCGCGCAGCGGAAATCGCTGGTGACAAACGCCAACGTGGCCGTGGATATGGCCTGGCGGACGCCGCAGTTCTGGCTGCTGTGGGGCGTCTTGTGCATGAACGTCACGGCGGGAATCGGGGTACTGGGTCAAGCCTCACCGATGATCCAGGAAATCTTTTCCGGAAAAGTCACGCCGTCCGCCGCCGCCGGGTTCGTCGGCCTTTTGAGCCTGTTCAACATGGGCGGGCGGTTCATCTGGGCGAGCGCATCCGACTACCTGGGCAGACGCTATACGTACATGGTGTTCTTCCTGCTCGGCATCGCGCTGTATTCGCTGGTGCCATGGTTCGGCCACTTGGGTTCAGTCCCCCTGTTCGTCGGCGCCTTCGCCGTCATCCTTTCGATGTACGGCGGCGGCTTCGCGACCATTCCGGCTTATTTGCGCGACATGTTTGGCACGATGAACGTCGGCGCCATTCACGGGCGCCTGTTGACGGCATGGGCGGTGGCGGGCGTACTGGGCCCGGTCCTGGTGAACTACATCCGGCAGTTCCAAATCGAGCACGGCGTGCCGAAGGCACAGGCCTACTCGATCACCATGTACATCATGTGCGCGCTCCTGCTGGTGGGATTTCTATGCAATTTCGCCATGCGTCCCGTGAACGAGAAGTACCATTTCCGGGCCCCGCGGCCGGCTTCGACGCCGGCCAAGTGAGGAAGATTCAATGAAAGTCCGCTTCATCGTGCTGTGGGCCGCCGTTCTCATCCCGCTCGCGTGGGGCGTCATGAAGACGCTGCAAAACGCCCTCAAATTATTCAACTGACCATGGAGTACCCGCGGCTATGAACATGCATATGAATCTCAGCATCGCCCCGCTCGTCGCCCTGCTCGCCGGCATTCTCATCCTGGTCATGCCGCGCCTGTTGAACTACATCGTGGCGCTCTACTTGATCATTACCGGGCTACTGGGTCTGTTCGGCGGCACGGGCTCGATGCATCTTCACTAACTCGGCAGGACCCGCAGGGCGAGTCGCGCAAGCGCCGAGTAATACTAGCGCTCCACGGCCTCGCGCAGGGCCCGCTCCAATTCGTTGATGTCGTACGGTTTGCGAAGCACGCCGATATTCTCGTCCAGCGCGCTGTCGATGACGGCCCCGGCATAGCCCGACGTCAACAACACCGGCAGGCCCGGCCGGCGCAGCTTGAGTTCCTTGACCAGGCCCAGCCCATTCATGGCGCCCGGCATCATGATGTCCGAGAGAACGAGGTCGACCTGACGTTCGTTCGCCAGCGCGCCGAGCGCACTCTCGGCGCTCGCGGTCCGGGTCACGCGATAGCCCAATTCCTGCAGCATCTCGGTGACCAGGGTGGCCACCTCGTCGTCGTCCTCGACCAGCAGAACCGATCCTACGAGAGCGGGGCGCCTTGGATCGCCGGTATTACCCGCTGCACCGGATTTTAAATGCATCGGCAACTCATCCGTACGCGGTAGAAATAGGGTCACCGTGGTGCCGCGCCCAACCGTGCTGGCCACCCGGACGGCGCCGCCCGACTGCTGCGCAAATCCATAGACCTGCGGTAGTCCCAAGCCGGATCCCTCGCCGATCTTCTTCGTGGTGAAGAAGGGTTCGAAGATGCGCGTGAGCACGTCTGCCGACATTCCCGTACCGCTATCCTCGACGGTGACGACCACGAAATCGCCCGAAAGCTCCCCGTCGCGAACCGCGGGAGCATTTTTCGCGCGTATGGTGATGGTGCCGCCGTTC
Source organism: uncultured Gammaproteobacteria bacterium (assembly GCA_963799885.1). Taxonomy (GTDB): domain Bacteria; phylum Pseudomonadota; class Gammaproteobacteria; order Steroidobacterales; family Steroidobacteraceae; genus Bog-1198. The sequence goes on from CAWCYX010000021.1 coordinate 207,486, forward strand.
GGCATGGCGTCCCGGGCATTGACGCACAAATTCAACAGGACGAGTTCCAATTCGGCGCGATCCACTTTGATCGGCCACAGTGCGGGGGCGCCCGGTGCATCGGTGAGTTCCGTTTTTACCTGCACGTCGCCGCGAAGCGTGCGATCGAGCAGATCGCGCATGCCGTCGATCTGCCGGCGCAGGTCGAGAGGCTCGGGCTTCAGCGGCTGGCGCCGTGCAAAAGCCAGCAGCTGGCGGCTCAACGAGGCACCCCTTTCGGCCGCCTGGCGCATTCCGGCGATGATGCGCTCGCGGCGGTGCTCATCGGTGCATCGCTCGATCAGGCTCAAGCCTCCGGAGATGACCATCAGCAGATTGTTGAAGTCGTGCGCGACGCCCCCCGTCAATTGACCGAGCGCATCGATTTTTTGCACCTGCCGCAGATGTGCCTCCGCCTCCGCCAGGCGCGCCTGATCGCGAATCCGGTCGGTGACGTCGTAGACGAACTGGAATGCGCCGACGAGTTCGCCATTGCGGTCGCGCAACGCATTGAATTTCCTTTCGTAGAAATGGTGGTCGCGAGCCGCGTCGCTGAACTCATCGACCACCGTGAATTCCTCGCCGGCGAAGGCGCGGCTCCAGACCTCTTTCACCTTTTCCCGATGTTCCGGCCAGTTGTCGAGCAGGCTCATCAGGTTGTCGCCCACCTTGGGCCGAGTCCCAAAAATCCGCTGGAACGTATCGGCGGTCGCCCGGTTGATGGCCATGATGCAGAAGTCGAGGTCGATGACTTGGATGAGCGCGTCCGTCGATTCGACGATATCCACCAACACCTTGCGCTCGGCCAGGGCTTCAGCCACGCGCCGTTCCAGGCTCTCGTTGAGTTCGCGAAGCTTCTCCTCCGCTGCTTTGCGAGCCGTGATGTCGATGACAGTGCCGATGACGCGCACACAGCGGTCACCTTTGAAAAGTGCCCGTCCCTTGGCTGCTACCCAGCGGACGACGCCGTCCTCCTTTCCGACGGTGCGATATTCGACGTCGTAGAGCGCACGCCGAGCTGGGTCGAGAGCCGCGGCGAAAGCTGCAACCGTGGCTTCCCGATCATCGGGATGAAGCCCGTTGTAGTAGTCGGCCATGGAAACGGCAACATGCGCGGATATGCCGAACATGGCCTTGACCCGTGCCGGCCAGTACAGAGCACCGCTGGCCACATCGAGATCCCACAAGCCCACCTCGGCGGCTTCGGTCGCCAGCCGCAACTGCTCCTCGCTTTCACTGAGGGCCCGAGTGGCTGCTCTCTGATCCGTCACATCGATGCACGAACCGATGAAGCCCACGAATACCCCGCCGGCGAAGCGCGGGACCCCCGTGGCGTCCAGCACGCGCCACTGACCGTCGTGGCGCCGGCGGCGATATTCCGTGCGGTACCGCTGATGACGGTCGAATGCGTCGTTATATACCGCAACGCAGTCATCGATGTCCTCGGCATGAACGCCTTCCACCCACCCGACGCCCACGTCCTGCTCCATGGAACGTCCGGTGAACTCAAGCCACGGCTTGTTGAACCAGATGCATTTCTTGGTGATGTCGGAAATCCAGATGAGCACGGGGGCGGCGTCGGCAACCTCCAAAAAGCGCGCCTCGCTTTCGCGCAGCGCCGCTTCCGTCAACACGCGGCTGGTGACGTCGGTTCCCTGCACCAGGATGCCGGTCACTGCACCCCCGCCGTCCTTGATGGGCTGATAGACGAAGTCGATATATCGATCCTTGGTCGTGCCGCCGGCGCCATTCTGCCCGGAGAATTTGACGCCGTTGGCGGTGCGCGTCTCGCCGCTGCGATGAACCTGGTTCAACAGCTCGATCTGGGCCCCCGCGGCCGCAAAAGGCAGAGCTTCGACGACCGTGCGCCCCACCACGTCCCGCTGCCCCAGCAGCCGAACGAAGCCGGGGTTTGCCAGTTCGATTCGATGTGCGGCTCCGCGCAGCAAGGCCGTGAAGCTCGGCGTCTGTTCGAAAAGCTCCGTCAGCCGTTCGCGCTCTTCGGCGATGCGTCGAGCCCCCTCCACCTGTTCCGTGGTCTCGCTGCAGATCACCAGGACGCCGCCGACGCCGGCGGCGGCGCTTTCGTCGTTGATGGGACTGTAGCTGTAGGTCCAATAGACATTCTCGAGTCGGCCGTCGCGCGTGATGGGAATCAGCGCATTTTTTTGCCAGGTCGCTCCGTCGCCGGCCATGACGGTGGCAATCTGCGGCCCGATGATGTCCCAGATCTCCACCCACACCTCACGCGCCGGACGGCCGAGCGATGCCGGGTGGCGCTCCGAGCCGATCAACCGGCGATATGAATCGTTGTAGAAGCAGAGCAGTTCCGGTCCCCACCAGATGTACATGGGATGAACCGTATTGAGGAGAAGGCGCATCGTGGTACGCAGTGGGTGCGGCCAGCTCTCAGGCGCACCGAGACTCGTCGTCGCCCAATCGTGCGCGCGCATGAGGGCGCCCATTTCTCCGCCGCCCTGGATGAACTCGGGTGACATAGGTCCCTATGCCTGCGGCTAGCCGTCGCGCCTCGTCATGAGCGGCCGGCGCGCGAATAGACCAAAGGCGAGAATGCCGAAATAACAGACGGCGGGCACGCAGAGCGACAGTTTCAGGCCCCACAGATCCGCGGCAGTACCGGTCACCAGGGGTACGATGGCACCGCCCACGATGGCCATGCAAATGACGCCGGAACCTTCGGCCGCGCGAGTTCCCAGGCCCTCGCTTGCCAACGTAAAAATAGTCGGGAACATGATGGAATTGAAGAGCCCGATCGACAATAGGGCCCACCCTGAAGCTGGCCCGCTGGAGAGCGCTGAAAAGGTCAGCAATGCGATGACGGCCGCCGCCACACAGGCAAGCACCTTGCCCGGGGCGAACAGGCGCAGCACATAGGCGCCGATGAAGCGGCCCACCATGGCACCGCCCCAGTAGAACGGCACGTGCTTCCCGGCCTCCTCGGCCGCGACGCCAAGCACGGAACTCTGCATCAGGTAGCTCACGATCAGCGACCCGATGGCGACTTCGCCGCCGACGTAGAGAAAAATGCACAGCGTGCCGAAGGCGAAGCGCGGCCGGGTCAATAAGTTGAATGCCCGAAGGATAGGCGTTGCGGGCGCAGGCGTCTCGACCAAGGCCTTCCTGCGCAACCAGACGACCGCCGCGAGCACCAGCAGAGCGATCGCCAGGCCGAGATAGGTGTGAACGATCACCTGCGTCTCCACGCCGCGAAACGCATCGAGCGCCTCACCGGAAAGCTTCGCCGGATCCACCGTTGCCAGCGAGCCGAGAATCAGCATCGATCCGACGTACGGAAAGATGGTCGTCCCCAGGGAGTTGAATGCCTGCGCGAACGTCAGGCGGCTGCTCGCCGTCGCCGCTCGCCCCAGCATCGAAATGAGCGGATTGGCCACCACCTGCACGGTGGTGATGCCGACTGCCAGCACGAACAAGGCGAAGAGGAATAGTGCGAAAATTCCCTTCGCCGATGCCGGCACGAACAGCAGGCAACCCGCGGTCATCGTCAACAGCCCGACCGATGCCGACCGCATGTACCCGATACGGCGGACCAGTGCGGCCGCCGGTATGGAAACGATGAAGTAAGCGGCAAAAAATGCCGACTGCACCAGCATCACTTCGGCGTACGAGAGCGTGAACAGGGCCTTGAGCTTGGGAATCAGTACATCATTCAAGCTGGTGATGCCGCCGAACGCGAAGAACAGCGCGAACACGAAAGCCTGAAGATGGCCCGTATAGCGCGCCGTCGAGTCAGCGCTGTCATCCGTAGATCTCGTCAATGTGCCCGTATCGAATGCCATGTTTTTATCTCGCTCCCCGTTTAAGCAGATCGACCCTTCGCAGCGTACCAGCGTTATCCCGGTTGCGCTCCCCCGGCCGCCTAGGCAAAAGGATTCTGCCGCACGATGGTCTGGTCCCGATCGGGGCCGGTAGAGATGATGGTGATCGGTATGCCCACCAGCGCCTGAAGGCGCTCGAGATAGGTGCGGGCATTGGCGGGCAGTTCCTCGTATCGCGTAACGCCAACGGTGCTGTCCTTCCATCCCGGATGCTCTTCGTACACCGCCTGGGCAGACCCGAAATGTTCGGACAGCAGCGGCGGAGTGAGTACGGTCTGGCCATCGATCTTATAACCCACACAGACCTGGATCGTGTCCAACCCGTCCAGCACGTCGAGCTTCGTGACGCACAACGAGGAACAGCTGCTGTGCACGATCGAGCGCCGCAGAGCAACGGCATCGAACCAGCCGCAGCGCCGCCGGCGGCCCGTGACCGAGCCGAATTCGTGGCCGACCCGGGACAGATGTTCGCCGAACTCATCGAACAGTTCCGTCGGGAACGGCCCCGCGCCGACGCGGGTGGCATAGGCCTTGACGATGCCCAAAACCTCGTGCAATCGCCGCGGGCCGATGCCGGTGCCGGCAGCCGCGCCGCCGGCGGTGGTGGTCGATGACGTGACGAAGGGATACGTCCCCAGATCCACATCCAGCATGGCGCCCTGCGCACCCTCGAACAGGACGTTGTGGCCGTCGATGGAGAGCTGCTCGAGAATTCCGGTCACGTCCGCCACCAGCGGTTTCAAGCGCTCGCCCAGTTCGAGATTCGACTCGAGCACCGATTGAAAATCGATTGCCGTGGCCTGGTAATAACGCTGCAGGATGAAATTATGGTAATCGAGGATCTCGCCCAGTTTGGCGGCGAAGCGTTCGCGGTGGAACAAATCCGCGACGCGCAGCGCGCGACGCGCGACCTTATCTTCGTAGGCGGGGCCGATGCCCCGGCCGGTGGTACCGATGGCGTTCGCGCCCTGGGCCTTTTCACGGGCGAGGTCGAGCGCGACATGGGACGCGAGGATCAACGGGCAGGCCGGGCTTACCTTCAGGCGCTCGAATACCGCTATGCCCTGGCCGATCAGGGTCTCTGCCTCCTTGAACAACGCTTCCAGCGACAGCACTACGCCATTGCCGATCAGGCATTGGACGCTGGGGTGCAGGATTCCGGAGGGGATGAGCGAGAGAATGGTCTTCTTGCCACCGATCACCAGCGTATGACCGGCGTTGTGTCCGCCCTGGAAGCGCGCCACGGCCTGTACCTGATCCGTCAGCAGGTCGACGATCTTGCCCTTGCCTTCGTCGCCCCACTGCAGTCCGATCACGACCAGGTTCTTACCCATTGCGCGCCATCCACAGCAGCGCAAGGCCGGCCACCATGCTGATCAATCCGCCCCAGCGCAGCTGTTTGGTCTCGGTCTGCGCCAATTTGGCCATCAAGCGCTGCGCTGCGACCGGGTTCAGGAACGGCAGAACGCCTTCCAGCACCAAGTACAGCGCAAAGGCGCCTCCCAAATACCGCGCCAACTCACTCCATCCTATGTCCATGGTCGGCCTGCCCGTTAGCGCTGCGGCTGGGGTTGCTTGAAATACTTGAAGTACGCGCTGTCCGGAGCGATGACGAGCACATCGCCCTGGGTACCGATGGATTCGCGATAGGACTGCATGCTGCGGTAGAAGCTGTAGAACTCCGCATTCTTGGAGTACGACTTGGCATACACCTCGCTCGCCGAAGCATCTCCCTGGCCGCGGGTCTGCGCCGCCTGGCGCGCCGCATCGGCCAGGATCTCGGTCTGCTGTTTGTTCGCTTCGGCGCGGGTGCGTTCCGAGGTCTCGATGCCTTCGGCGCGCAACTTTGCGGCCTGCGCCTTGAAAGTGGCGCGCATGCGGTCGAACACTGAATCGCGCACCTGTTGCGGCAGATCGATCTTGGTGATTCGCACATCGACCAGTTGCACGCCCAGCTGCTCGGCCGCGGGCCGCGCGTTCTTCATCATGGCATCGGTGAATTCCGCCCGTTCGGCGGTGATCACCTGTTGCAACGAACGCTGCGTCACTACGCTCTTGATACTGTCCTTGATGGTTTCACCCAACCTGGCGTTGGCCACCTCCTCCGTGCCCCCGGTGGATTCGTAGAAGCGGCGCAAGTTGCTGATTCGCCACTTGACGTAGAAGTCGACGTTGAGCTGTTCCTGTTCCCGCGTCAGGAAACGCTCCGCCGGATACAGCTGGGTGATGATTCGTTTGTCGAACAGCCTCACTTCGTGGACCAGCGGGATCCGGAAGTGCAGCCCCGGCTGGAGATTCGAGTCGACGATCTCGCCGCCGATCGACTTGATGGCTAGCCGGCCTTCGGTCACCGTGAACACGCTGGCGCGGATCAAGAGGATCGCCACGACCAGCCCCAGCAGAATATACAACGCGCGATTCTGCATCATCGCACTCCGCGCGCGCGTGCCGGATCCTCGATGGGAGTCACCTGCACTTCCGGCGCCCGCGCCGGCGCCACCGTCATGGTGTCGTTAGGCATGCTGATGGACTGCGGTGCCGGCGCGATCAATTTATCGAGCGGCAGGTACATCATGCTGTTGTTGTTCTTGGTATCGACGATGACCTTGCGCGAGTTCTTGTACACGTTGCCCATGGTGTCGAGGTACATGCGCTCGCGCGTCACGGCCGGCGAATGCTCGTATTGTTCCAGCACCTGGTCGAACCGGGAAGTCTCGCCCTTCGCCACCGCGAGCACCTGCAGCTGATACGCCTGGGCATCCTGAAGTTGCTTGGCGGCTTCGCCCCGCGCCCGCGGCAACACGTCGTTGCGGTACAGTTCCGCTTCCTGCTGATAGCGCTGCCGGTCCTTGTCCGCTTTGATCGCATCGCGTTGCGCGTCCTGAACCGCCTCAGGAACATTCACGTCGGTGAGGTTGACGGAAAGGATGTGAATGCCCATGTCGTACGCATCCAGTGTGCGCTGTAGCAACACGCGCGCACGATCCGTGATGGACGGATCGAAGGCCAGCGCCTTGTCGAGCGATGCCCGGCCCACGGCCTCGCGCATGGCGCTCTCGCTGACTTGGCTCAGGGTTTCCTCGACATCGCGGACCTTGAACAACAGCTTGAGCGGATCGGGCTGTATGTATTGCACGGCCGACTTCACTTCGACCAGGTTGGTGTCGGCCGTCAGCATGCTCGCGTCATCGGTGACGCTGTACTGGCGCGACACATTGACGATGATCTTGCGCTCGATCGGCCACGGAAGATGCCAGTTGTAGCCAGGTCCGGTCGTCTGCTCGTACTTCCCGAAACGCAGGATGATGGCCCGCTCCTGTGCGTCGACGCGATAAATGCCGCTGCCGATCCAGACGGCCCCGATCAGAACCAGCGCGCTGCCAAGTCCCCGGTTGAAGTTCGCCGAACTCGGGCCGCCACCGACTCCGCCGCCGCCGCGTCCGAACAGCGCCGACAGACGGCGCTGCAGGTTGCGCAACACGTCGTCCAAGTCGTTCTGCGCCTGTTGAGGGCGATTCCACGGGTTGCGTTTCTCGCCGCCGGGTTCGTTCCAAGCCATGCGTAATGCCTAATTTTGGGTTGCAGTCAGGTTCTTCGTTTGCAAGCAGCCGGGTATTCTAACAGCCGACCCGGCGTTTTATGCCACGCGTTGTTCGCGGCTTGTATTGCTATTATCCACCAAGTTGACTCCCCGACTGCCCAGCAGTTTCGCTACTTCGGTCAAATCCAGCTCAACGATGAGTTCCCAACTGCCATCGTCGCATTGCCGCTCCGCGCGAACCGCGTTGCGGCGGTATAGATCCGACCGTATGGCAGCCGCCGGCAGGTCGAGGTGGACCGTGCGGCGCACCTGATTCGGTCGGACGGCACGCGTCAGGGCGTCGCGCAGGATATCGAGCCCGGCCCCCGTGGCTGCGGAAACCCAGGCCTGTGAAGCGATCCCGTCAGCGCCCATGACAACCCGCGGCGCAGCGGATCCCGCCTCCTCTTCCATCAAATCCACCTTATTGAATACCAGCAGCTCGCGGATATCCCCGGCGCCGATGCTCTTCAACACCTCTCGAACTTGGCCGATGCGCTCATCGCGCAACGGATCGCTGGCGTCCACGACATGCAGCAAAAGATCCGCTTCCCGCGCCTCTTGGAGGGTCGATCGAAACGCCGCCACCAGTTCATGGGGCAGCGCTCTGACGAATCCCACGGTATCGGCCAGAACCACTTCGCCCACTCCGGTGAGCTTCACTTGCCGAACCGTCGGATCCAACGTCGCAAACAATTGGTCCGCTACATAGGCCGCCGAGCCGGTCAACGCATTGAACAGAGTCGACTTGCCGGCGTTCGTATAGCCCACCAAAGCCACGGTCGGCACCGGAACCTCGCGCCGCACGTGGCGGCTGGTGTCCCGTTGCCGCGCCAACTTGTCGAGGCGGCTTTTCAACGTGCGGATGCGCTTGCCGATGAGGCGTCGATCGGTTTCGAGCTGCGTCTCGCCCGGGCCGCGCAAGCCGATGCCGCCCTTCTGCCGCTCGAGGTGAGTCCAGCCCCGGACCAAGCGGCTGGCCAAATGCGAGAGCTGCGCCAATTCGACCTGAAGCTTTCCCTCAAAACTTCGCGCCCGCTGGGCAAAGATGTCGAGAATCAGGCCGTTACGATCCAAAACTCGACGGTTGGTCAATTTCTCGAGATTGCGCTCCTGGCTGGGAGTCAACGTCTGATCGACCAGCACGACGTCGGCATCATTGGCATCAGCGCAGGCTTTGATTTCCTCCGCCTTGCCGGAGCCGACGAAGTACTTCGGATCCGGCCGCGGTCGAGACGCGAGTATGAGACCCACGCCCAAGGTACCCGCGGAGGCCGCGAGCGCCTTGAACTCAGCCGTGTCGTGAGGATCTACCGGATGTCCGATTCCGACGCCCACCAAAATGGCACGTTCACCACCCCGGGGGCGTTCAAACAACTGCAGGGTGCCGCCTCGTCATTCGACGATTGCCGGTTCCGTTACTTCGCCGTCTTCACCGGTGGGCAAACGTACATTGCGCGCCGGCACCACGGTGGAAATGGCGTGCTTGTAGACCATTTGACTGACGCTGTTTCGCAGCAACACCACGAATTGGTCAAAGGAATCGATCTGACCTTGAAGTTTGATGCCGTTCACGAGATAAATTGACACCGGCACGCGCTCTTTGCGCAGGGCGTTGAGAAATGGATCCTGCAGTGACTGGCCACGGGCCATGGGGGAGCTCCTTGTTTTTAGTGTGATTTGCATTGCCGCTTCACTGTCCATGTGGCACAACGCACATACTGCTTACATGCTAGCACAGCCACCTCGAGCCGCGTAACACTAAAAGCGGTGTGAGTGATTCCACTGTTAAACGCCGCCCTCAGTTAGTGCGCGCGCAATTCGCAATGCGACATCAGGATGCGCCGAATCAAACCACGTGGCCGATCGGCGCGCACGGAGCCACGTCAGCTGCCGTTTGGCCAACTGACGCGTCGCCGCAATCGCTCGTTCACCGGCTTCATCCAAGGCGCAGTATCCATCTAGATATCGCCATACCTGACGATATCCGACCGCGCGCATCGACGGATGTTCCACACCGAGATCGCTTCTTTCTCGTAATCGTCGAACTTCGTCCACGAATCCGGCTGCGAGCATCGCGTCGAACCGCGCTTGAATGCGCTCGTGTAGGATATTTCTGTCAGAGGGTGCGAGGACGAACTCCAAGACGTCGACGCCCGCCAACGCCGACACTCGGAACTGCTGCAGACGCGAAATCGGTTGCCCGGTGAGTTTGTACACCTCCATCGCCCGTTGAATGCGCTGCGGATCGTTTACATGAATGCGCGCCGCGGCGTCCGGGTCCACGCCGGCCAACTCCCGATGCACGCCTGCCCAGCCGATCTCAGCGGCACGCGCGTCGATCGCCGCGCGCACCTCCAGGTTTCGGTCCGGCAATGCCGCGATTCCCGATGAGAGCGTATGAAAATAGAGCATCGTGCCGCCCACGAACAACGGTTGGCGGCCGCGACGCCAGATGTCCTCCATGGCGGCCGCTGCGTCGACCACGAACTCGCCGGCAGAATACGTCATGGCCGGATCGCGGATATCGATCAAATGATGCGGCACGGACCGCCGGGTCTCGAGGTCCGGCTTCGCCGTCCCGATATCCATCCCGCGATACACCAGCGCCGAATCGGTGCTTACGATCTCGAGCGAAAACGCTTGCGCCAAGCGCACGGCAAGATCCGATTTGCCCGCGCCCGTCGGGCCCATCAATAAGACGGCGCGCCGGATCGGCGCCGCGCGGTTGGCCGCCCCGCGGTTGGCCGCCCGGCGCAAGGGCACACGGTCCATCACCGGCCCCGCATGAAGAGCCTATCGAGATCGTGGAGCGACAGACGCACCCAGGTCGGGCGACCATGATTGCATTGGTCGGCGCGGTCGGTGCGCTCCATTTCCCGCAGCAGCGAGTTCATTTCGGGCACCGACAAGTTGCGCTGCGCGCGCACGGCCGCGTGGCATGCCATCGTACCCAACAAGTGGTTGATCGACTCTTCGACGTGCCGCGACTGGCCGGTTTCCACGAGATCCGACAGCACGTCGCGCACTACGCTGGCCGGGTCGCGGGCCGCGAGCAGGCAGGGAACGGCGCGCAATGCGAGTTCATCGGGCGACAGTCGCGTCACCGCGAAACCCAGCGCCGCGAATTCCGCGGCGTGCGCCTCCGCCGCGTCGGCCTCCACCTCGGAGACGGACAAGATGTCAGGAACCAGCAGTGGTTGCGAAGCCGTTTGACCTTGCAGCAATTTTTTCATGCCTTCGTACATCACGCGCTCGTGCGCCGCGTGCATGTCCACCAACACCATGCCTTCGGTGGTCTGCGCGAGGATGTATATGCCGTGGAGTTGCGCGATCGCGTATCCGAGCGCTGGGACGCCGACGCCGTCCTGTTCTGCAACTGCTGCCGCACTTGCGGCGGCTTCCGCGACTGCGGATTCGCCCGGAGAGGCTCCCGCCGCGGCGGTCTCCAGGAAACTGCGATACAGGTCGGCGCCCGGCCGCGGCCGGGACTCCGGCAACACGAAGCGGCCCTGCGTCGGGCGGGCACTCGCCGTGTAGGCGGCGCTACCGGTCAACCAATCGGCCGGTGCACTGCCCGCCGACAGGGCGGTTGGGCGCGTGGCTGCGAGCGCCCGCTCCAAGGTCCGGAACAGAAAATCATGGATGCGGCGGGCATCACGAAAGCGCACCTCTAATTTTTGCGGATGCGCGTTGACGTCGACCAGAGTCGGATCGAGATCCAAGTACAGCAAGTACGCCGGGAAGCGCCCGTTGAACAGCACGTCCCGGTACGCAAGCCGCGCGGCACCGGCCACTAGCTTATCGCGCACGAAACGGCCATTCAGGAAGGCGAATTGCAGATCGGACTGGCTGCGCGAAAATGTCGGCGAGGCCAGCCATCCGCTCAGGGAGAAGGTCTCCGCGGCGTATTGCAGTTCGATGACATGAGCGGCAAATTCCTCGCCGCATACCTTCGCCACACGCGCCAGCCGCTCCGGTTGGGTCCGCGCCGGCGGCAATGTCCACACCGCCTTGCCGTTGTGCGACAGCGTGAACCCCACCTCGAAGCGTGACAACGCCAGACGCTCCAACATTCGCACCACGTGCTGATATTCGGTGGCTTCGCTGCGCAGGAACTTGCGCCGCGCGGGCACGTTGAAGAAGAGGTCCCGCACCTCCACGCTGGTGCCCCGCGGGTGCGACGCCGGGGTCGGGACAGTGACTACGCCATCGCGTGCCTCCACGGCCCAGGCATGCTCAGCCTCTGCGGATCTGGACACCAGCGATAAGCGCGACACCGAGGCGATGCTCGGCAACGCCTCGCCGCGAAAACCCAGGGTCGCGATAGTTTCCAGATCGAGGAGCGAGGTGATTTTGCTGGTCGCATGTCGCGCCAGTGCGATTCCGATCTCCTGCGTGCGAATGCCGATGCCGTCGTCGCGCACGCGTATCAAACCCGAGCCGCCGCGCTCCAGTTCGACGTCGATGCGCCTTGCGGCCGCGTCCAGGGAATTCTCGACCAGCTCCTTGACCACGGAAGCCGGCCGCTCGATGACCTCGCCGGCAGCGATCTGATTAATGAGTTCCTCGGGTAAGACTTGAATCGACACCGGGCCACCTCGTGCCTAACCGGCCGCGCGCAATTTTTCATTTTCGCACGGCGCGCCCGGCAGGAGCGAAGAACAGTTGGGCGGTGAGGAAGCGGCCGCGGCGGCCGCGGCTCACGAAGAACGCAGACAGGCCCCTAGCCGCCGGCGCCCGGGGCAGTGGTGGCCAAGACCTGGCGCGGCGTCCCGGCCGCGGCAAGTTCCGCGATGCGCGTACCCGAGGGCGGGTCCGCGTAGAAATAGGCGCGCAAACCCTGATGAATGGCGTCGGCGAGCTTGGCTTGTTGCGCGGCCCCTCGCAGCCGCCGCTCCTCCTGCGGATTGGAGATATAAGCGGTCTCCACCAGCATCGACGGAATGTCCGGCGATTTCAGCACCATGAAACGCGCTTGCTGGACTTGCGGCTTGCGCACTTCGCCGACCAGGTTCAGTTGGTGCAGCACCTGCGCCGCCGCGACCTGGCTGGCGCTGAGCGATGCGGACTGCGAAAGATCCAGCAACACCGAGGCGAGCACATCGCCCTTGTCATCGAGGGAGACGCCACCGATCAAGTCCGACGCATTTTCGCGCTCGGCCAGCCAGCGCGACGCCTCGTCCGTGGCGCCTCGCTGCGAGAGGATATATACCGAGGAGCCGTCGACGCTGCGGTCGCGGATCGCATCCGCATGTATCGACACGAAAAGATCGGCCTGGTGCGCACGCGCACGACGCATCCGGTCACGCAATGGCACGAAATAATCGCCGTCCCGGGTCAGCGTTGCGCGCATACCCGGTTCGCTGTTGACGCGCTGCGCCAGCGCCCGCGCGATCGCCAGCACAACATCTTTTTCTCGCGTGCCGTTCTTGCCAATGGCACCGGGATCTTCGCCGCCGTGGCCCGCATCGATGGCAATGATGAGGTCGCGAGCATCGGGCCGCGCGTGTTCCACTTTGACCGGAGTATCCGGCGCGGAGGCTCCCCCCAGGTCGATCACCAGTCGATAACCGTACTGACGATTGGGCTCCGCGAGAAAGCTCTTTGCGCGAACGGCGTGCGAGAGATCGAACACAATACGTAATTCGCCGGACGGCCGCTGCGCCATGCGCACCTGCTTGATTGCCCCTATGGCAGCAGGTGCTCGCGCGCCGGACCCGATGCGTGCGCCGGGGACATCGAGCACAACGCGTTCGGGGTTTCCGAGAACAACCAAACTATGCTGTGCGCTGCCCGAAAGGTCGAGGACGATCCGCGTGTTGTCCGGGCCGGCCCACAACCGAATGGCCTGCACGTCCACGCCATGCCGGGAGGCTTGCCGCGAGGGCGCATGACCGGAAGCGGTCGCGGTCAGAACGGGCGCGGCGAGTACGCTGACGCAGAGTACCAACGCGCCGGCAAAGCGGAGGCGGATTGACATGGCGCAATAAGTTAACGCTTAACCGAGACATTTTTCAAGCTGAATTAGATACATAGGGCGTTAAGCTAGTGTCATGCACTAGCTTGGCGGTGCACTCCTGTCCGCGTGCCGTCCGGGCGCTGAGCAAAGCACGCCGGAAATCATCCTGATAGGTGAGCGTCACTTCGAGATCCGGGGGTGGAAGCGCACATCCGCCTTTCGCCGCCCACTCCACCAGCAACAGGCAATCGGTGCCGAGGTAGTCCCGCAAGCCGAGTTCCTCCACCGCATCCGGGCCCCCGAGCCGATATAGGTCGACGTGGATCAAGGTGCTGCCCTGAGGTCGGTAGGTCTCGACGAGGGTGTAGGTCGGGCTCCGGATCAGCCCGACGACGCCCAGCGTACGCAGCAGGCTGCGCACGCACGTGGTCTTGCCGGCACCCAACTCGCCGTGCAGGTAAATCACCGCGCTCCCGAGAGCGGCGTGCGCGCCGCCGCCGTCGGCACCCCCGCCCCTCGCGTAGGCGCGCGCCAGCGCCGCGCCCAGCGCCTCCGTCGCGAGCGCATCCGGTAACACGAAATCTAAACATGAGTGGGACACGCCGTATTCCTGCAACCAGTCGAATTACTGCAACCAGCCGTATTCGCAGCACCGATTTGCGGCGTGATCGTACTATAAGCGGTATGCCCGACCTCGTTCCCGTCGAATCGATCCCAGCCGCCACCAGTCTGGTGGCGGACATCAAGCGCTGGGGCACTGAGTTGGGCTTTGCGCGGCTCGGCGTCGCCACGATCGATCTGGCCGGCGACGAGGCGCATTTTCGCGACTGGCTGCTCGCCGGCTTCAACGGCGAGATGGAGTACATGTCGCGCCACGGCGCCAAACGGACGCGGCCGACCGAACTCGTGCCGGGCACCGTCAGCTGCATCAGCGCGCGCATGGATTACTGGCCGGCGGACGCCGCCGACCCCGCCGAAATACTTGCCGCCGGGAGTCTGGCGTACGTGTCCCGCTATGCCCTCGGGCGCGACTACCACAAACTGGTGCGCACGCGGCTGCAGAAGCTCTGTGATCGAATAGCCGCAGCCATCGGGCCATTCGGCCACCGCGCGTTTGCGGACAGCGCACCCGTCTTGGAAAAGGCGCTGGCCCGCAATGCCGGTTTGGGTTGGATCGGCAAGCACACCAATCTCATCGACAGCCAGGCGGGATCATATTTCTTTCTGGGCGAGATCTATCTCGACTGCGAATTGCCCACCGAAGAGCCGGCCACGGCACATTGCGGCAGCTGCATGGCCTGTATTCCAGCCTGCCCCACGGGCGCCATCGTGGCACCGTACCGACTGGACGCGCGCCGCTGCATTTCTTATCTCACCATCGAACTCAAAGGCTCCATCCCCCTCGAATTCCGGGCCGCGATCGGCAACCGGATCTATGGCTGCGACGACTGTCAATTGGTGTGTCCGTGGAACAAATTTGCGCGCCCGAGCCCGCTACCCGACTTTGCCGTAAGGCACGGCCTCGATCGCATCGGACTCACCACGGTGTTTGCGTGGAGTGAGGCGGAATTCACGGCAAACACCCGCGGCAGCGCCATCCGCCGGATCGGCTACGAGCGTTGGCTGCGGAACGTGGCAGTGGCGCTAGGCAATGCGCCCCCCTCGCTCGAGGTCATGGCCGCGCTCGAGTCGCGGGCAGACGAGCGGTCCGCGCTGGTGAGGGAGCATGTGCAGTGGGCGCTCGCCCAACAAGACCGCCGCCTGCGCGAACCAGATGCCGGCGGCGCGCATGCGCCCGTCAGTAGCGGTCGACCAGCCTGATCCGCCGGCTGTCGTTCAGGCGCTTGTCGCCCAAGCGAGCAGCCGCGAGCAGCCGCGAGCAGCCGCGACCAGATCGCGCGTCCCGCCAGCTTCAATCTGTTTCGCCAACGTCTCGAGCGCCGCCGACAAGCTCTGCGCGCGCGACCGCTCCTCGGGGCTCAGGCTGCGATTGACGGTGGCGAACGCAACGCCGTCGGGCGCCACGCGGCCGCGCGTTCGCGTAGGGAGGCGCTCCGAGTCAGCGTGTCCATACTGTCACTCCGTTAACTGGCCGGGGCAATCATTGGTATCACTTCGTTTTAGTTGGCCTGCAGCAGGCTACTGCCGGTGGGATTGAAGAAATGCCGTCCACGTCGCGTCTTGGTGATTTGGGAGAACAATAGTTGGTAATCGACGTCGTTATTCACAGGGTCGATGGCCGCCGAGTTGACGATGAGCAGGGGAGACGCATCGTAGCTGTGGAAAAACCTGGCGTAGGCCTGCGTGAGCTTCTCGAGATAGCTGCGTTCGATGTGTTGCTCGTAGCGAATGCCGCGCTTCCCGATGCGATCGACCAGGACATCCACCGGCGCTTGCAGATAGACCACCAGGTCCGGCTTCGGAGCGTCCACCACCACCCGTTCGTAGACGCGTTCGTACAGGGAGTACTCCGCATCGTCGAGCGTGACGCGGGCGAACAAGCGATCCTTGTCGAGCAAATAGTCGGCGATGCGCACCGCCCCGAACAAGTCTTCCTGGCGTACCTCTTCCAGCTGCCGCGCACGCTGGAATAGGAAAAATAGTTGCGTCTGGAACGCCGCCGCCCGCGGGTTCTTGTAGAAGCGCTCCAGAAACGGGTTCTGATCCGCCTGTTCCAGAATCAATTGCCCGCTCAGGGATTGCGCCAACCGGCGCGCCAGGCTGGTCTTACCCACTCCGATCGGGCCTTCCACCACGATGAATTTCTGCGGTATTTCGCTCACTTCAAGCAGAACTCTCTCGCGCCAGGACGGATAGGCCGCTGCCGCCCACGCGCGACTTGAGGTCCACGACACGGCCGTGTCCCGGAATCATCAACGTGGGGGCGATATCCGCGAGAGGATACAGGACGAAGTTGCGCTCAGACACTCCGGGATGGGGCAGCATCAAGCCCGGCTCGTCGATGACCTCCCCGTGCAACCACACCAGATCGAGGTCGATGATGCGTGGACCCCAACGCTCCTGCCGGCGTCGTCCCATGGCCCGCTCGATCGCAAGCATGGCGTCGAGCAACTGGCGCGCCCCGAGCCGCGTCAACAAGCCGGCGGCTGCGTTGACGAAATCCGGTTGATCCTGAGGGCCCATGGGCCTGGTGAGGTAGATTCGGGAACGCACCTCGAGATGCGTGTCCGGCAACGCGGCGAGCCGCTCGAATGCGGCGCCGACCTGGCGTAGAGGCTGGTTCAGATTGCTGCCCACCGCCACGTACGCGGGGCGCCACGAAGAGCCTGGATGCTGCGACATGAAGGCCGCTCGCTTAACTGCGTGCCGCTCCGCCGCGGCGGCGGCGGCGGCGGCGGCGGCCGGGAGCCGCTCCACCCTCTTGCGCCGACGTCGCGGCGCCCGCAGCGTCGGCGGGGCGTGCTTGAACCAGCGCTACGCGCTCATCGTGCGGCAACAGCTGCACGTCAGTCCACCACTGCGCGAGTTCCGGATCGGCGACGCCCGCCTGCGCGCGCAGCAGCAGGAAATCGTAGGCGGCGCGGAAGCGCGGGTGCTGCAGTATGCTCAATGATTTGACGCCGCTGCGGCGGCTGAACCGCGGTTGCAACATCAACAGTTCGCGCATGGGAACCGCAAAGCGCCGCGGAATCGATACCCGCGATTGCTGAGCCCTCAAAACCGTGTCGCAAGCCTGCATGAGCTGAGCCAGGTCAGGTGCCGGGCCGGCCGATTGCTCGTTGAGTTCGCGCAGCACCGCACCCCACAATAAGATGGCGAACAGGAATGTGGGGGTCACGGGCTTGTCCGCCGCGATGCGCGCATCCGTGTTCGCCAGCCCCAACTCGAGCATCTCCTGCGCGTAGGCATAGGGCGGCAGTTTCATCGCGACCGCCGACATGGGGAACAAATGCTCGAAGAGATGGTATTTCTGCAGCAGGCGAAACGATTTGGCGCCGAATCCAGAGAGGAAGAGTTTCAGGCACTCGTCGAACAAGCGTGCGGGCGGCACACCATCCAACAGATACGCGAGTTTCCGTATCGGCTCCTCGGTGCCGGCTTCGATGGAGAAATCGAGCTTCGCCGCGAAGCGCACCGCACGCAGCATGCGCACCGGATCCTCGCGATACCGGGTCTCCGGATCGCCGATCAGCTTCAGGCGGCGCGCGCGCACATCGCCGACGCCATCGACGAAGTCCCAGATGGAAAAATCGTCGATGTTGTAGTAGAGGCCATTGGCCGCGAAGTCGCGCCGCCACACATCCTCCTCGATGGTTCCGTAGATGTTGTCGCGCAGAATGCGTCCGGAAGTATCGAACGCCCGGTGCGCGGGGTCATCCGGCACGGTCGCGGGCGCTGCAGCGTCGGTGTCGGAATCGGAGTCGGTATTCGCCTCCTCAACGTCCAATTCCGCATCCTCATCCTCATCGTCCTCTCGCTCCGGCGAGGCGGCGGCGCGAAAAGTCGCGACTTCAATGATTTCCTGGCCGAAATGCACGTGCGCCAAGCGAAAGCGGCGGCCGATGAGGCGGCTGTTGCGGAACAGGCGGCGCACCTCCTCCGGCAAGGCATTGGTGGCCACGTCGAAGTCTTTGGGTGTGATGCCGAGCAGAAGATCACGCACCGCGCCGCCGACCAAAAATCCCTGATAACCAGCCTCTTTCAGCCGGTACAGCACTTTCAAGGCGTTCGGGGAGATGGCCGCCCGCGAGATCGAGTGCTCGGAGCGAGGGATTACCACATGCGGGAATTGAGTCGAAGGTTGATTCAAAAAAAGGGGTTCCGCTTGAGTCCAAAAAATTGGCCCGTATACTACCAGCCCGCCTCCAGTTCAGGCGGCCCAAGATCTCAAGTCACCGCTCCCTTCGTCTAGAGGCCCAGGACATAGCCCTCTCAAGGCTAGTACACCGGTTCGAATCCGGTAGGGAGCGCCATTTTCGCAGCGCACGGTTCGACAACTCGCCCGGCTGGGCGAGTTGAACGCCGGCGGCCTTGCCGACGGCGTCCATGTAAGGGGCGAGGCGCGTAGCGCCTAGAAATCACATACAATCAATGGCTTAATTGGTCGCCAGGGGGCGCGCAAGCTGCGCGTTTCCCAAGAAGTGCTCGAGACAAATCTCCAGGCGCCGGCGGTCGAGCGGTTTGGTGAGGTGATCGTCCATGCCCGCGGCCTTGCATTTCAGATCATCGTCTTTCATGGCATGTGCCGTGAGCGCAACGATGGGGATGTGCTGCAGACCCTGTTCACGACTGCGGATCTCGCGGGTGGCTTGGTAGCCGTCGAGTTCCGGCATTTGGCAATCCATTAGGATGAGATCGTAGCGGCCGCTCTCCCAAGCAGTCACGGCCTCGCGGCCGTTGCCTACCGCGTCGACCTGGTACCCAAGTTTCTGCAATGTCCGGGACGCTACTTTTTCGTTGACGACATTGTCCTCGGCCAGCAGGATGCGGCGCTCTCCTTCCCGGCCGAACTGTGCCCCTCGATAGTCTTTCGTCACGATGGGCTGGGTTCGGGTGCGCCATTCCGTTGCGCTCGCCGACAGAGCCACCGTCAGGCAGCCGGCGAGGTCACGTTGTGCAATGGGCTTCAATAGATAGCCCGCGAATCCAAGCTCGGCAAATCGCCGCCCTTCGCCATGATGACCGGTGGAAGTCAGCAGCACCAGGCGCGTCGATTTCAATAGAGGATCGGAATTGATACGGCGGCCGAGTTCAATCCCACCACCGTCCGGCATCTGTTGATCGATCAGAGCAACTTCGAAGGGTCGACCGGCACGCTGCGCGTCGGTCAACACGGACAAGGCATCGGCCGCGGAGCTGGCGCACACCGATTGCAATGCGCAACGCTGCAGTTGGCCCTCGAGAACCTTGCGGGTCGTGGCATTGTCATCGACCACAAGCACCCGCTGCCCATGCAGTACTTCAGGGGTGCGCAGTTGCGGTATGGCGGGCTCGGGGTCCGACATCGCAAAACGGGCCGTAAACCAGAACGTGGAGCCGCCACCTTCGAGGCTCTCGACGCCGACTTCGCCGCCCATCATCTCCGCCAAGCGCTTGACTATCGACAGTCCGAGACCGGTGCCGCCGAATCGGCGAGTGGTCGATGCGTCGACCTGCGAGAACGGCTTGAATAATGTGTGCAGCCGGTCCGGGGAAATGCCGATGCCGGTGTCGCGAACGTCAAATCGCAAAGTCGTGCACTCGTCATTTTGTGCAACGGCCGCGACGTTCAGAGCCACTTCGCCCTGCTCCGTAAATTTGACCGCGTTGCCGCACAGGTTGACGAGCACTTGGCGCAAGCGTCCGGCATCGCCCTGCACGAACTCCGGGACTGCGGGATCGACATAGGCGGTGATTTCGAGATTCTTGGCGTGCGCCTGAATGGCCACTAGACGCGCCACATCCTCGAGCAGTCCGCGCACCTCGACGCGCGCCATCTCCAGATCGAGCCGGCCGGCCTCGATCTTGGAAAAGTCGAGGATATCGTTGATCACGGTCAACAGTGCGCGCGCACTGTCGCGAATCGTTTCCGCATAATCGCGCTGCCGGGCGTCCAGGGGCGCATCGAGCAATAATTCGGTCATGCCGATCACGCCATTCATGGGGGTGCGGATCTCGTGACTCATGTTGGCGAGAAATTCGCTCTTCGCCTGATTCGCGACTTGCGCGATCTTCGCCATTTCAGTCGCGCGTTCCGTGGCCGCGACCAGATCTTCGTTGATCGTCGCCAAGCGGCAATTGCTGGCCTGCAATTCTCGTGTGCGTTCGCTCAAATGCTGTTCGGCAGCCACGAGCCGATCCAGTTCCTGCAATGACAGGTTTTGCCGTGCGACCGCCAGCACGGTGACCAACGTCGCGCCGCCGACCGTTGCGATTTTCACCGACGACAAGACGTCAGGCAAAATCCACACCAGCGCAACGCTGATGACGGCGGCACCGACGACGAACAACGGGATCAATCGCAGCGCCGCCTCGCAGCGGCGCTGCCACAGCACGTCCTTGCGGACCTCTGTATGCCAGAGAAAGGCCCCGTATCCCATTGTCATCCCGCTGCAGGAAAACGCTAGATTGAGCCATGAGCCGCCCAGCAAGGAGTTGCTCAGATACTCCGAGTTCCACACCATCCACAGGGCGGCGTTCAGCACCAAAGCGAACAAAAAGAGCGCCCAACGGTGGTCCATGCGCAATCGCAACGTAGGAAACATGACGACGCCCACACAGCCGGGCGTCAGCAGGCATATGGGATAGATGATCAAAATGATCAACGCCAACAGGCCCATCGCTCCCCGTCGCGGCAAGTAGACGTCCAACGTGAGGGTGAGAATCACCAGCGCCAACGCGGTGACATCCAGTACAAAGGGCCGACTGGGGAAGGGCGCATGTGCCCGAAGAGCGGATACCAGACCCAGAACACAACAGGGACCGAGGCTCAGAAACAATGCATCGGAGAGATTGGGAATCGGGATCCAGTGAGAGATTTCCTGCACGTCAAACAGCAACTGAGCCAGCAGTGTGAAAGTCAGGCCGTAGGCAAACCAGCGTCGCGTTGCGCGGTCACGGTGGCCGGCGGAATACACTCCGAGCCATCCCAAAGCGGCCGATGCAGCGGCGGCTATGGTCCAGTGCAGGTAGTCCAACAGATGGACGGTCAGCGGATCACTGCTGAGGCGAGCGGCCACAAAGGCGCCGAGCACGGCAATACCTGCGCCCAGCAGCAAATTCAGCGCGCTGCGGCCGGGAACGGTGCGAGAAGCATCTACTGAGTTCACGGCCATGGCGCAGACAGCGATATTCCTGCGTGAAATTACCCGACGTCGCCGCTTCCAGTGCCTCAGATCGGCTCTGGGGACTGCGGCTTATGATGGTTATCGGCAGGCAGCTCGATTTCCATAGCAAATGTTTTCCGGCTGGATGATGGACCCCTGCAAGCGCCTACTTGAAAACCGGCGCGTGGAAAGCGGCGCGTGCCCGCGCCAATAAGCGATGGGCACCGCCGCATTCGGTACCAAGGAAAGGTGGGGCTACGGGAAGCTCTGGAAAAACGCCCATGTATCCGCCGCCCAATTCGGCGGAAGCGCGTGCCCGATGCTGGCGTCGAACGAACACTCGACCAATTTCGTCCTGCAACCATTGTATGTCACGCATGCCATCACACTGGTGCTCGAGGGCACGTTTGTCGTCGAAGTGCTGCATGTGGCGCTACATGCGCCGAAGCTCTGCAGCAGTTTCGATGTGGTCGCGAAATCGGGAGCCGGATACTCACCGTCTCCCCCGACGGCGTGCTCGAAGCGAATCGGCGGATGGCTGGCGGACGCGCACGGGAGATTCTGATAGGTAAGGTAATTCGTGCGGTCGTTGAATTCATCCGATGCCGAATTGATGGCGGCGGCTCGCAAGACGTTGCCTCGATTGCACGCGAGCGAAGTCACGAAATCTCCGCCCCATGAAAAACCGGCCGCAAAAACCCGCGCACTGTCGATGCAGTAGGCCGATTCCATGTACTTGACCATGTTGTCAAAGAAAGGTATGTCGTAGCCTTTACTCGTATCGTCCCAACCGATTCCGTAGTTCTGATATGGAATGCCGTTGGGAAAAACAAAAATCCCGCTTTCGAGGGCTCCCGCAGTGTTTTGCAGGCCCCACGAATTGGCCTGCCATGCGCCCTGCCCACCGCCGTGGAACACGAAGGTCAGTGAATAAGCCTTGCTCGGGTTGTAGTCGGCGGCCACCTCCACCAAGTAGCTACGCGTCTTCCCGAGCCCATCGGTGGTCGATAGAAAGAATTCGCCGGTTTGATGCTTCGTTCCGCAACCCGCCGTCGTCGTGGCGACTGCCGGCGTTGCGGCGGCCGTGTTCCCGGACACGAACTGGTAAGCGGCGGCAGGATAACTCAGAGCGGTCAGGGCTGCCGCGAGCGAAATCCCGGAAACCATCGCCGTAAAACGCTTGTGGAATAGCGCTGGAAATACCGGCAGAAATTTTTTGCGGAATTTGTAGATATGGTGATTCAAGGTGTTGTACTCGGGTGGAAAGGGAGGCAAGCTTTGCCCGCGCAGCACACCGCCGGATAGCAGCCTTACCCTGGAATTATCGAACTCGTGATAGAGGTCCTTTTGTCGAGATCGGCGTGTCGGCAAAAGGAAACAGTTGCAAGGATTAGTTGCAAGGATCAGCCGCCAGTGCCCGCGCCGATGCCGACCAAGCGCGAAAAGCGCACGGCGGACCCTGCCATGGGCGGCAGATTTGTGGTCTGATCGCCTTTCCCGCAGCAACCCTGGGGTTCAGTCCATGAGCACATTGCAATTCGACGGTGTCGACTATCTCGACGGCACCGCCTCCGATCCGAATTTGTTGGGTTGGATGCAGGGCAGTCCGGCGCCCAGCGACAAGATCGTTCGCTTCAGAGACGATCAGTTTCTCCAGTTCCCCCGCAACCGCTGGGCGCTGTCGCACATGAGGGAGCTGGTGCCGACGGCCAACGTATGGCGTGGCGCCGGTCCCCGCAGGGAGCTGGGTGCGCCCGCAGCCGCGGACGAAGCGACGATCGATGATCTGATCTTCGAAGACTCCACGGGCCGGCAGAGGCGATGGGGTGATTCCCTTTCCGACACATATACCGACGGGATCGCGATACTGCATCGTGGACGCCTGGTCTACGAGCGCTATTACGGTGCGCTGCGCCCTGAATTACCCCACGCGTGCTTTTCCATCACGAAATCCTACGCCGCGACGATCGCCGCCATTTAGTCCACGAGGGCGTCCTAGACCGGGCGCGCACGGTACCGCACTATCTCCCGGAAATGGCCGGCACCGCCTATGCGGACGCCACATTGCGCCGACGTGCTGGACATGCAGGTCGGCGTCGCCTATTCGGAACTTTATTCGGATCCGGCCGCGCGATATCTGGGACTATGCGCGCGCGGGCGGTCTGCGCACCCTGGCCGCAGGGCCATCAAGGGCCCGCAAGCTTTCACGAGTTTTTGGTCACGCTTCGCAAAGAAGGCGAGCACGGTCTGGCATTTGCGTACAAGACCGTCAACACCGAAGTGCTCTGCTGGGTGATGCAGCGTGTCGGCGGCTGGCCGCTCGCCGAGCTGCTTGTCGCGCCATCATTTGGTCGCAGCTCGGGCTGCGAGGAGGACGGCTATTTGAGCGTCGATTCGACCGGCACCGCCATGGGTGGCGGCGGCCTCGCGGCTACGTTGCGCGACATGGCGCGCTTCGGCGAAGTGCTGCGATGCGAGGGCGCGCTGCAGGGTAAGCAGATCGTACCGGCGCCCGTCGTCGAGAGCATTCGGCGCGGCAGCGACCGCGGCAAATTTGCAAAGGCCGGTTACACGCTCCTCGGCGGCTATTCGTACCGCGACATGTGGTGGGTCACTCACAACGAGCACGCTGCATTCGAGGCACGCGGCATCCACGGTCAGCGCCTGTACATCGCTCCCGTTGCGGAGATGGTCGTCGCGCGCTTCGCGTCGCATCCGATCGCGGCCAGTGCGGCCAACGATCCGATCACCATGCCGGCGCTCATTGCACTCGGACGAATGCTTGGCGGCCGATGAAGACGGAGTTGCGCATCGCATTCTCTCCCTGCCGGCACCCCGCCCGGGATGTCACGGCGCTCGCTTGTCCGAAGCTCGTTCCGCAAGGGCCTCCACGCTCACCCCGACGCCATATCGATATACGTTTTGTCCGCCGCGGTAGCCGGTAACGATCAATGACGTCGTCGCCACCCACAGCAGGAGCATGAATCCCCATGTAGGCCGCGTCTCCTGAGAGACGCCCGCAGCGCGCCACACCGCTGCCGACACGGCCAGAACGGCGGTCAGAATCGCCGACTTCACGTGCGATGAAATCGCCTGATGCGCCGCAGGGCCGACTTGCAGATCGATGACGGCGGCAAGGCCCGTTCCCAAAGCGAACAGCAGGCCGAGCGCTCCGATGCCGAGAGTCCACGTGCCGACGACGGCCAAGGTCCCGGCTGTTCGCACTGCGCGCAGCATCCGGGCGGCGCTGAAGCAGCATGCAGCCGTCACGATCAAGGCTAACGGAAAGTGCACGATGACGGGATGCCAGCCGGGCATGAGTCGCATCAAGCCGTCACCGAGGGGCCGCCCCTGGCGGCTCGTCGCCGCCACCAGGCAATGGTATCGGCGATGGCATCGGGCATCGCGAACCGGGGCCGCCAGCCGACCTCGTTGTACAGCCGCTCGACGTCGGGCACCAACAAGGGCGGTTCAGTGGGCGGCGCACTGCGAACGCCCAATCGCACGAGTTCGGGGCGACCGATCTGCAGCGCAATCTGCTCGAGCAGTGCGGCAACGGAAATCCTGTCGGGCGAACCCACGTTCACAGAACCCTCAGTCACGCTATCGAGCAGCGCGGCGAACGCGGACCCCACGTCCGCGACATGCAGAAAACTGCGGATCTGCCGCCCGTGGGTGCACAGCGCTTCGCGTCCCGACAGGAGCTCCCTGATCACAGAGGCGACCAGTCGGCCAGGATGCTCGTCGGGCCCGAATTGAAAAAAGATTCGTCCCCATGCGGTCGATACGTGCCGGGCGCTGCCGTAAATCGCCAGCGCTCTCTGCATGGCAATCTTGCATTCTGCGTACGGCGTAATTGCCGCGCCGCCGTCATCAGCGAGAGGACTGCGGCGTTCGTTGCAGACGCCCACGCGCGACCAGTCGTATTCGGCGCAACTCCCCGCCATGACCGCCCGCATGCCGCCGTTCTCATGAAACGACTGCAGCAGGTGCTTGCTTGCGGCGAGCCAACGGCGGTTTTCAGGACTGGTCCAGTACATGCCGGGGGTGGCGATCCATGCGAAGTGCAGCAGGTGACTGGGGCGCACCGCATGCAGCAGGGCATCGACCGAGTCCTCACGCAGGAGATCGGCATAGTGAATCTCGGCGCCGGACAATTGAGCGGGAAGTTCACGCCCGGGCGCGCGCCCGGCGACCGCGTGCACTTCGTAGCCGCCGGCGATGAGGCGCGGGACGCTCCAACGGCCGATGAAGCCACCCGCCCCGCTCACCATCACGACTCTGCGCTCCATCAGAGCGCGGGCGGCGGACTGCGCCCGGACGGTGAATCGAGCAATGGATACTGCGCGTCGCGCGTGGAAATGACCGTCGGTATGAGCGGCCACCGGACGCCCAGCGCGGGATCGTTCCACCGCAACCCCGCAGCGTATCCGGGCGCGTATGCC
This sequence comes from uncultured Gammaproteobacteria bacterium, assembly GCA_963799885.1. Classification (GTDB taxonomy): domain Bacteria; phylum Pseudomonadota; class Gammaproteobacteria; order Steroidobacterales; family Steroidobacteraceae; genus Bog-1198. The sequence goes on from CAWCYX010000021.1 coordinate 233,114, forward strand.
ACGGACATCATGTAGAGAACCTCGGAGTCGTCGACGAGGCTGATGAAGCCATGCGCGAATCCCTTCGGAATGTACAGCGACCGGTGATTGGCCGCCGTCAATTCGGTCCCGAACCATTGCAGAAGGGTGGGTGACTCCGGCCGCAGATCCGCGATGACGTCGAAAATTGCGCCGGCAGTGCATCGCACCACCTTTTCTTCATCGTGCGGCGCTGCCTGGAAGTGCAGGCCCCGCAGTGTGCCTTTCCTGGCGTTGAAAGAGACGCTGCACTGACTCATATGCGTCGCTAATCCGCGCTTCGCGAATTCCTCGTCGCAGAACGAGCGTGCGAAGAAACCGCGTTCATCCCGCACGCAAGTCATGTCGATGGTGTACGCACCGCGGAGCGGAGCCTCGGCGAAAATCATGAATCGACACGCACCAAGGGCACCGGTGTGACGAATTTGCCGCCCCAGGCCGCGATGCCCTGCAGCTGGCGGCGAATCTCATCCTGCAGATTCCACGGCAGGATGAGCACGTAGTCCGGCCGCCCCCGCAGCAATTCCTCCGGCGAAACCACCGGTATGTGGGAGCCCGGCAAGAACTTGGCCTGTTTGTGCGGATTCCTGTCGCCGACCATCGCGATGTCCTCTTGGGTGAGCCCGCAGAAGTTCAGCAGGGTGTTCCCCTTCGCCGCGGCCCCATACGCCGCGACGGTCTTACCGTCCCGTTTGGCGGTGGCCAAAAAGTCCAACAGCGCGCGACGGCACGCCTCGACGCGTTCGGAGAATCGCAGGTAGGTGTCCAGCTCCGGCAATCCGGCCGCGGTCTCCTCGCCCCGCACCGTCCGCAAAACGTCGCCATCCGGGATGCCCGCCCGACCTGCGTGCGACGCGAAGATGCGCAGCGATCCGCCGTGCGTCGGCAGCTTCTCGACGTCGTAGATTCGCAAACCATGCCGCCCGAACACCTGTTCCAGAGCGAACAGCGAGATGTAGGAATAATGTTCGTGGTAGATGGTGTCGAATTCGACGTGTTCGATCAGAGTGAGCAAATGCGGAAACTCGATGGTGACCGTACCTTGCGGCTTCAACAGTACGGCAATGCCGGCAACGAAGTCGTTAAGCAAGGGAACGTGGGCGATGACGTTGTTGCCGATGATGAGATCGGCCAGCCGCCCTTCCGCGGCCAGCCGGACCGCGAGCGCCTCACCGAAGAATTCGACGAGGCTGGGGACTCCGATCTTGGTTGCGGCGGCCACGACGGTATCCGACGGATCGATGCCGAGCACCGGAATGCCCATTTGCAAGAAATTCTTGAGCAGGTAGCCATCGTTGCTCGCCAACTCGACCACCAAACTGGTCTCATTCAGCGAGAAGCGCCGCCGCGCCATGTCGCAATACGCCCGGGCATGCGCCAGCCACTCGTCCGAATACGACGAGAAGTACACGTAGTTACCGAACAGTTCCTCCGGCGCGACGTCATAGTCCACCTGCGCCAATTTGCAGGACTCGCAGACTTTGGCGCGCAGCGGATAGCGCTTCTCGTGCGCGGCATCGTTCAACGAGGCAAGAAACGCGTTCGACGGCGGCTGCAGCCCGAGGTCGGCCATGGTGACTGCCAGCCGGCCGCCGCACGCACGGCATCCTGTGACCGGGCCTACCATCGGCGGGTCAACCTTCCCATAATTTCCAGGGCGCCGCGCCGCTTTCCCACAACGTGTTCAGGTGCTGTTTGTCGCGCAGGGTGTCCATCGGCTGCCAGAATCCGCGGTGAATCCAGGCTGCGAGCTGGCCGCTGGCGGCAAGAGTTTCCATGGGCTCGTTTTCCCATACCGTGTTGTGTCCGTCGATCAATTCGAGCACGCTCGGCTCCAAGACGAAAAAGCCGCCGTTGATGAGACCGCCCTCGGTCTGCGGCTTCTCTTCGAACGACTTCGCCTGGGTACCCTCGAGCACGATCCTGCCGAAACGCGCCGGCGGGCGCACACAGGCTACGGTGGCTTTGCAACCCTTGGCCTTATGAAAAGCGATTTCCTCGCCGATATCGATATTCGCCAGCCCGTCGCCGTAGGTCATGCAAAAGGTTTCGCCGGCATTCAAGTACTTGCCCACCTGCAGCAGACGGCCGCCGGTCATTGATTCCTCGCCGGTGTCCACCAAGGTGACCTTCCATGGTTCGCTGCGGCAGTCGTGGTACTCGACGCGATTGCCCGCCATGTCGAATGTAACGTCGGCCTCGTGCAGAAAATAGTTTGCGAAATATTCCTTCACCATGTAGCCCTTGTAGCCCAGACATACCACGAACTCTTGCACGCCGAACGATGCATACAATTTCATGATGTGCCACAAGATGGGCTTCGAACCGATTTCGACCATGGGCTTGGGCCTGGTGCTCGATTCCTCCGCGATGCGCGTGCCCTTGCCGCCGGCGAGGATGACGCACTTCATCGGGCGCGGCTCCGGTGGAATTCTTGATAGTGCGCGATCTGCGCCTGGCTTACGGTCAACATGTTGTCACCCATGGTGTGGGCGCGGTACCAATCCGCGGTCCAAGACAGCGATTCCTCGATGGACAGCATAGGCCGCCACTCGAGCGAGCGCTCGGCCAACTGCGACGAGAGGGTCAATGCGCAAGCTTCGGCGGGATGTACCGCCCGATCGCGCTCCCAACCCGGCTTGCCGTCGAATCGGGCGCTGAAGGCATCGACCACTTGACGTACCGTGCAGAAGGAAGCCGGATCTGGGCCGAAATTCACGGCTCGAGGCGCCGTTTTGGGCGTTTCCACGAGCGCCCTGGCCATTGCCAGGTAGCCGGACAAGGGCTCGAGCACGTGCTGCCAGGGTCTGATGGCGTGGGGATAGCGAAGCATCACCGGCCTGCCCGTCTGCAGCGCTCGCACGCAATCGGGAATGAGTCTATCGGGCGACCAATCTCCGCCGCCGATGACGTTGCCGGCCCGGACCGAGGCGATCGGCGGCCCGTCGATGAAGAAACTGTCGCGAAAGCTGCCCGTGACCAGTTCCGCGCAGGCCTTGCTGTTGCTGTAGGGATCGTGTCCGCCAAGCCGGTCCTCCTCGACGAAGGGGCGGCCCGCCCCGCGATTCTCATACACCTTATCGCTGGTCACGATCACCACGCACGCAAGATCACGTGCTCCACGGCAAGCCTCGAGCAAGTTGGCGGTGCCCATCACGTTCGTCGCGTACGTGGCCAACGGATCGCGGTAAGACTCGCGCACCAATGCCTGCGCAGCCATGTGGATGACGATCTGCGGACGTGCGTCGGCGACCAGCTCACGCACCCTGGCGGCGTCACGAATGTCGCCGATGATGGAGCGGCCGCCCGCGGCGATCCCGGTATCACCGGCGAGCGCGTTCCGCACGCCGGCGTTCCCAACGATCGACCACAGGCTGGGTTCGAATGCCGGTTCCAGGGCATAACCCGTGACCTCGGCTCCGAGGCTTCGCAGCCACAGGTACAGCCACGCTCCCTTGAACCCGGTATGGCCGGTGAGCAGGACCTTCCGACCGCGCCAAAAGCCCGCGTCGCCTTGCGGCACCGGTCCTCGAGTCTCGCTCATGCGTGCCAATACGACCGCAGCGCGCGGAGCGTGGGGCGCACCCGAGGCAACCCGATTTGCTCGCCGATTCGAATCTGCATATTCAGGAATTTTCGCAGATTTCGCACCAGCAAGAACACATCTTTGTATTGGCCGCGCCCCTGCGTGACGTAGGCGATTTTGAGTGCATCGCACACAATGGCAAGCGGCAGCTTATAGAAGCGGGCGCGCGCGGCAAACGGGTCGCGAACGCTCGACCGGAAGCTCGGATCCGTGACTAGGATCCAGGTCGCGATGCGTTCCATGACGAAGATCTTCATCTGCACCTCGCGGCTGCCGCGGTACGCGGTCGGTGTGCGCAATGCCTCGCCCAGCGGATCGTCGGAGGACTCGGCCAGCGCGAACATTTTCTCGGTAATCGCCAGCCATGCCCGCCAGAATCGCGGCCTCGCGATGAAATAATTCGAGTGAACCGTGTTGCGGGAGTCGGAGATGAAGCGCTCGAGATCCAGGTGATGGCCCAAGCGTGCGAACAAGCGCGCCGCAACCGCGGCGAGGCCCGGATGCTCGGTCTCACCGTGCTCGAACACGCTCAGATAATAGGCGCTGTTGTGAATGCTGGGGCTGAACAGGACCACGTCGGTATTGGGCTCCGCGGCAAGGATGAAATCGCGGACCGCGCCCGCGCTCAAATTGGTCTTGTGCTTGAATTTCGGCGATAGAAATCCGTAGAACGCGTCCTGGTCGAGCTTCTCATTCAATAAGAACCTTCTCATCGGCCAGTATTCGTACCAATCCGGCCGCTCGTTGGCCGAATTGTCCAGTACGCGAAAACCGGGATCCAGGTCCTGCGGCGCCGTATAGTGATTCAGAATTTGGAAAATATGCAGCGGATGCATGCCGTATTGTATCCCGGACGGCTCACCGCGGGCTTCCCGGCTCACCGCGGGCTTGCCGGCTCGGCGCGGCTTTCCGGTTCGGCCAGGCGCGTGAGCAGCGCCACATAGTTGGCCTGGTAGGCGTGAAGCGCGTAGCGTTGCTCGACGTGCGCATGTCCGTTGGCACCGCATCGGGCCCGCAAGTCCGCCGAGGTGACCAATCGCTCCAGTGCCTGCTCCCATTCGTCGATGCTCCGGGCATGAAACCCGGTGACTCCGTCGAGTACCGCTTCGGTGTTGGCCCCCACCGGCGATGCTACGCACGGCAGCGAAGCGGCCATATATTGCAGGAGCTTGAATGCGCATTTGCCGCGGGACCAGGCGTCGTCGGTCAGCGGCATCACTCCGATGTGCGCGCCGGCGAGCGACTCCGCTTCGGTTTGCGAACTCCAGAGGATGCGCTCCACGGAAATCTCCGGCCAATCCGGGAACTGCGAACAGATGACGCGCAGTTTGAGCGCGCGATGGCGCGCCGCCAGCCGCGCCAACGCAGGGCGGATCATCTCCAAATAGATGAGGTTCTCCGGGCTGCCGATCCAGGCGATGGTGGGCGGATCCGCGGCCGAGGCCGTAGTCGCGCGATACACCGCCGTATCGATGGAGGTGGGCAGAATGACGATGTCGCGAGCAGCGGGCTGCGCCACGGCCGCCAGCACGTCGTTGCCCGCGGCGACCACGTCGACCCACCGGCAGGTGGCAGCGAATTTTCGGCGGCGCCAGATCGACTCGTCGACGGGATCGCCCAGTCGCCGCGGCTTGCGCACATAGATCGCGTCGTCGACGTCGAACACCCGGCGCCGGCTCAAGGCCGCGACCAAGCGCGCTTCGATGGCGCTCAATTTGATCTGATGCAGGACCACTACGTCGGCCCACCGCAAGAGGCCGCGCCGCTCCCAGGTGCGCAGGCCATAGCGCCGGCCGGGGAAGCGCTCGGGACGCACTTGAAAGCCGGCGCTCTCCAAGGGCGCGACGATGCTGGCCATCCGGTGGCGAAACGAGGGCTGATCGAGCCCGTAACCCAACAAGAGAACCTTCGGCACGGCATCAGTCCTGCTTTGCCAGCAACGCGCTCATCGCACGCAGCGCCACATCGATGCCGTCGGCAAGTCCAAGCGCCACGGCACGCCCGGCGAGCGCCTCGATGCGGCTGCCGTCGCGCCACAGATCCGCCGCGATCTTCACCATGGCATCCGCAGCGAGCGGCGCGGCGACGGCGACGCCGGCATCGACGCAGCGGCGGATGCGCTCGGTCTGATCGCCTGCGATGGGAACCCCCACGCAGGCCCTGCCGCACGCGATGGACTGCAGCAGCGTGGACCCACCGTTCGCGATGACGAGCCGCGCACCGCGCATCAGCTCCCCCAGTTCCGCCTGCGGCAGCGAACCCAGCAACTGTGCCCTCGATCCGGCGCCAATGCCGCCAGAGCCGCCGGGCGCCGCTTCCGTAACAGCCGACGGCGTACCGACCCGGCCCACCAACACCGTATCGACGCCGAGCGCCGCGAGCCCGCGCGCCGCCTGCAGAAATACTTCGACCGCATCGCCTGCCCCAGGGTGGCCGGTGCCCCCGCCGGGCACCATCAAAACATAGTCCGCCGCGATGCCGGGTCGGAAGGCCGGCGACTCGCGCGTCCGCGTGAGAATGACATCCAAGTACCGAACGGCGGGACGGCCCAACAGGTATCGCTTGAGCCGCTCCATGAGCCGCAGCTCGCCCGCGATGAACTCCGGGTATGCAATCCAGTGTTCGTCGATGAGGCGCATCCAGCTCACACGGAACGCCTTGTTTCTCTGCCGGCGGCGGGCGCTGATGTATATCACGCGGGCGCCGATCCTCAGCGCCGCGCGCAGCTGCGCGGTGCGCCCCGCATTGTCGAAGATCACGATGTCGGGGCGCCAGTCATTGATGATCTCGATGACGGCTGCGGAATTGAAGGTGGGCGACGATGCCAGCAGTGCAGCGGGGAACGGCGATTGCGCCGCATAGGGGGCCGCGCGGCTCAAGATGAACTGGATGGATGCGCGCGGCCACCGCTGCGCCGCGCCTTGGGCGATGGCCAGCGAGCGGGCGTACTCGCCCATGCCGAATGCGCCGGAGACCGGCACGAATAGCAGCCGCGGTGCCGGTTCATCCAAAGGCGGTGAACCAACGATCGAGCACCAGGAGGTACCAAGCGCGGCGAAACTCCGTTCCGACCGGACGCCGCAACACGCCCCGTGCCATGAGGCGCGCGACGGCATCATGCAGCACCTGAGGGTGGTGCCTCAGCCAACGATGCACGGGCAAGCCAAAGCCCGACTTCGGGCGCTGCAAGTGTCCAAGCGGCAACCGCGGCTCCATGAGCCGCCGCACCAGCAACTTGCCGCGGCGCCTGCGCCGGTCGACGAGCATTGCCGGATGCACGCTCAGCATGAACTCGACCAAGCGATGATCCAGCAACGGCGGTCTGACCTCGAGCGAATGCGCCATGCTGGTACGGTCCACCTTGGTCAACAGACCTTCGGCCAGGTCGGTGTTCAAATCGAGCCAGCGCAATTGCGCCAACGGATGCAACTCCCGACTCCAGAATTGCCGGTAGAACCACAGATAGTCGTAGCCGCGCTCCTGCCAGTCGTCGGCCAGCAATGCGTCGATCTGAACCGGGGCGAGACCGCCCAACGCAAGCGCGAATGCGGGCAGACCCACCGCGGAATGGCGCTGCATGGACGAGGCGAAGCGCGACAGCGGAGGCAGCGCATCGGCGAGAGTGCGATTCAAGAGATTCGAGCGCGCTCCGACGTTCGACCAGTAGCGCGGATATCCGCAAAAGATTTCGTCGCCGCCCTCGCCGCTCAGCGCAACGGTGACCTCGCGGCGCGCGAACTCGGCGATCAAATAATTGGACCAGGCCGCGCTGTCGCCGAAAGGCTCGTCGAACAACTGCGGCATGGCATCGAGAGCGGCCTCGAAATTGGCCGAGGGCGCCATCATTTCGGTGTGCACGGTATGCAGATGCGCAGCCGCGACGCGCGCGGCGTCGAGTTCGGAACGGTCGCGCGCCTCGAACCCCAAACTGAACGTCCGGGGAGCATCGAGGTAGTAGGCGGTCAGGGCCGAGTCCATACCCCCGCTCAGAAACACGCCCACCGGCACATCCGACAAGGTGTGCGCCGGCACGACCACCCGCAGTACTTCGTCCAGCCGCTGCAACGTATCGTCTTTGCTTCTGGAGACGATGGCCGCCGACGGCCGCCAATACCGTTCAATGGCAATGCGGCCGTCTTCCCAGGTGAGGGTGTGCCCGGCCGGCAATTTTGCAATTCCCTGATAGATGGTCTTGGGCGCAGGTATGTAGCCGTGGAACAGGAAATCGCGTACCGCGCCGCGCTCGATATCGGGCTTGCCGAGCACGAGCAGCGCCTTGAGTTCCGATGCGAACGCGATGCCGTCGGGCAGGATCTGGTAGTACAGGGGTTTGATGCCGAGCCGGTCGCGCACCAGCAGCAGTCGCCGCGACGCCGCGTCCCACAGCGCAAAGGCGAACATCCCCGCGAGATCCTCGAGCGCCCCGCTGCCATGGTCGGCCAGGAGCCGCAGCAACGTTTCGGTGTCGCCGGTGGAGTGCCAGGGTCCGTGCAGCGGCCGGCGCAGTTGCTCGTGATTATAGATCTCGCCGTTGTAGGTGAGCACCAGGGACCCCCGCACCATGGGTTGGCGGCCGCCCTCGGTCAAATCCTGTATGGCGAGCCTGCGGTGACCCAGGACAGTGCCCGGCGCGCTCCAGATCCCGTCGCCGTCGGGCCCCCGATGGTGCAGCCGCTGCGCCATGAGCTTGACTGTTTCGACGCTTGCACGCGATCCGACGATGCCGACTATGCCGCACATGGGCGGCAGTTTAGCGCGACACCGGACCTCAGGTACCGCTAGCCATCGGGCGGCGCTTCGTTTAGGGTGCTGCCTGGAGCAGTACACATGGCAACACCCGCCGATCAACGCCTGCTGGAACTACTTGAAAAATGGCTCACGAGTCTTGAGCTGCACACCAAGTATGCTTCACTGGACGATGACAGCTATTCTCAAATCCAACCCTGGCCGGAACATCAGCGCCCAAGCCGATGGATCGTCGATCTTGCCAAGCAAAAAGCGATAGCCTTGCGGAATTCCCTCGAGGAACGCATCAAGATGGGCGATGCGAAGTTCTCCGATTCGCTGGAATTGATGATTTTTCTCGCGAATCTCGTCGGTTCGGAGCACATCGAGCGCTTCATTCCCTTGGCCGACCCCACGACCGAGCGCGCGATGGGACACAATACCCAGAATGCACCGACGGTCGAGGCCCCGGGACCCGCCATCACGGGCACCCGGGAGATGCCGAAATTCATTGCGGGCACGCCGCGTGAGCCGCCGCCGTCCGGGACTGCGCAGGTCGCGCGAACGGAGCGAAAAACAAAGGCGACCCCGGTAAAATCGGCGCCGCCGGCGAAGCCGGCGCCGGAGCCTCCCGAACTGAAGTCTTCGTCCGAACCGGCGTCCGACGACCGGCAGGGACCCTCGCCGGACGTGCGCGAGCAGGTGATCGCCGATGCGGTCCGCTTGGTGCAATGGGGCCGAAAATGGTACGAATTGGCGGAGGTCATCGCCAAAATGGCGGACCGCCCGCACGTGACCGACGTGCGACGTATACTGAAGGACAACAAGGCGGTCATCGATAAAAGGGCCGGACGCGGCTGATCGAGGATGGGGGACCCGTCGGCAAAAAATAATTGAGAAACCCCGAATTTTAGGGAACCTCCCGTGTTGATCTTCGCTCAAAGGCGGCCATGATTACGACGAAAAACCTATCCAAACGATACGGCGACAAGCTTGCCGTGGACGACCTGACGTTCTCCGTGGCGCCGGGCGAGGTGCTGGGATTCCTGGGCGCCAACGGCGCCGGAAAGTCGACCACCATGCGCATGATCGCCGGTTTCATCGCGCCCTCCGCCGGCGAAGTCTCGGTATGCGGTTACGACATCGAGAGCGCGCCCGTGGCCGCCAAATCCTGCATGGGCTATCTCCCCGAGGGCGCGCCCAGCTACGGTGAAATGACGGTCGCTGAATTTTTGGATTTCGTGGCGGACATCCGCGGCCTCTCCGGCGCACAGCGGCGCGAGCGGCGCGACGTGGTGATCGAACGCTTGGGACTGGCGCCGGTCATCGACCAAGTCATCGAGACGCTGTCGAAGGGCTTCCGGCGGCGCGTGGGACTGGCCCAAGCCATCATCCACGATCCGAAGGTACTGATCCTGGACGAACCCACCGACGGCCTCGATCCGAACCAGAAGCACGAAGTCCGGCGCCTCATCAACGAACTCAGCAAGGACAAGCTGGTCATCGTCTCCACCCACATCCTGGAAGAGGTGCACGAAGTGTGCACCCGCGCCATCATCATTGCCAACGGCCGCATCGTTGCGGATGAAACCCCGAGCGCCCTCGAAGCGCGCTCGCGATACCATCATGCCGTCAGCCTGCGGTTCGAGAAGGCCGCAGATCTTGTCGCCGCTGCCCGCGAGATCGCGACCCTCGCGGAAGTCACGACCGTGGAGACCAACGAGCGCGATCTGCGGCTCACGGCAGTTCCTCGTCCGGGCGGCAACGCCCTGCCTGCGGTGAGCGCTCTCATTGCCAAATACGACTGGGAGGTGCCCGAGCTGCACCTCGAATCGGGACGGCTCGACGAAGTGTTCCGCGCGTTGACCCAGCCGGGCGCCGGGGCCCGTGCCGGTGCGTCCGCCATCGGCACCGAAGGAGCGTCGGCTTGAACAAGGTCATGGTGATATTCCGTCGTGAATTGCGCAGCTATTTCGCAACTCCGTTGGCCTACGTTTTCATCGTAATATTTCTGGTGCTGGCCGCGGTATTCACCTTCCAGGTCGGCGGACTGTTCGAGCGCGGGCAAGCGGATCTGCAGCCGTTCTTCCGCTGGCATCCCTGGTTGTATCTCATTCTCATACCGGCGATTTCGATGCGCCTCTGGGCCGAGGAGCGCAACAGCGGCAGCATCGAACTCCTGATGACCCTGCCGGTCACCCTCTGGCAGGCCGTCGCCGGAAAATTTTTGGCGGCGTGGTGCTTCGCGGGTATTGCGCTGTTGCTGACTTTTCCGGTCTGGATAACCATCAATTATCTGGGGCGGCCCGACAATGGCGCCATCGTTGCCGCCTACGTGGGCAGCTTGCTCATGTCGGGCGGCTTTCTGTCCATCGGGATGTGCATGTCGGCGGCGACGCGCAACCAGGTGATCGCCTTCATCACCGCGGCATCGGTGGGTTTCGTCTTCCTGCTCGCGGGCTTTCCTCTGGTGCTCGACTTCGTGCGGGCGGTGATGCCGCAAGCCGTGGTCGATGCCATCGCCTCGTTGAGCTTTTTCACGCACTTCGAGGCCATCTCCAAGGGTGTCATCGATCTAAGGGATCTCGTGTATTTTGCAGCGCTCATCGCCTTCTGGCTGACGGCCACAGCGTTGGTGCTCGATATGAAGAAGGCGGAATAGGTGAACACGAACCGTTGGCAAAGAACTGGTTATGGAGTGGGCGGCTTAGCAGCCCTGGCGGTGCTCTTCTTGGGCGTCGTCATGCTGTCGAATGGGCTGCTGCGCGGCGTACGCCTGGATCTCACGCAGAACCGGCTGTACACCCTGACGCCCGGCACTCAGCAAGTGCTCGCCGAACTCAAGGAGCCGGTCAACCTGTATTACTATTTTTCGCGTGACGCCGCCGCCAAGCAATCCCCGCTGATCATGCCCTATGCGACGCGGGTGCGCGAATTCCTGGAGGAAGTCGCGGCCCGCTCCGGCGGCAAGGTTCACCTACGTGTCGTCGATCCGCAACCGTTTTCGGAAGATGAAGATCGCGCAGGAGAATTCGGCCTGCAGTCATTGCAAGCGGGCGGCGGCGATGCCCTGTACTTCGGCCTGGCCGGGACCAATTCCACGGACGGCCGCTCGGCCATCCCGAGTTTTCAGGCCGAACGCGAGGAATTCCTCGAATACGACGTGGCGAAACTCATCCATGAATTGGGCACACCGAAGAAGCCCGTGATCGGCCTCATGAGTTCCTTGAGCATGCAGGGTCAGTTCGATCCGATGAGCGGCCGGATGAGCGATCCCTGGCCCATCCTGGCCCAAATCCAGCAGCTCTTTACGGTGCGGCCGGTGACCTCCGATGTCGATCACATCGACAAGGACATCGACGTGCTGATGCTGGTCCATCCCAAGCAGCTGCCGACGAAGACACTGTACGCCATAGACCAGTTCGTCATGCACGGCGGGAAAGTGCTGCTGTTCGTCGATCCGAATGCCGGCGCGGATACCAGCGGGCAGGATCCTTCGAATCCCCTCGCCGGGGCGATGGCCAATCATTCGTCCAATCTGGAACCGCTGCTCTCGGCCTGGGGTGTGAACTACGACGCCGGCAAGGTGATCGGTGATTTGGAACTCGGGCTCGAGGTGAGGTCCAGCATGCAGGCGCCGCCCATGCGCCATATCGGCATTCTCGGGCTGCATCATGCCAATATGGATCCGAAGGACGTGCTCACCTCATCGCTGGATGTGATCAACGTGGCCACAGCCGGCTCCCTCGCGGCGCGGCCTGGAGCCAAGACCACGTTCGAGCCCTTGCTGCTGAGTTCCGCGAGCGCCGAGCCGTTGCCGGCCGAACGCTTCAATGCGTTGTCCGACCCTGCGGCGCTGCGCGACGGATTCAAACCCACCGGCACACGCTACGCCCTAGCCGCGCGCCTGACCGGGCCCGTGGAATCGGCGTTCCCACAGGGCGCGCCGCCGGAACTGAAGCCGGCGGCCGGACCGCCGATCGCGCACCTCGCGAAGTCGGTCGCGCCGGCGAACATCGTGATCGTCGCGGATACCGATTTGTTGATGGATTACATGTGGGTGCAGACCCGCGAAGTGTTCGGGCAGAGGATTGCGCAACCGTTTGCGAACAACGGCGACTTCGTGTCCAACATCCTCGACAACCTGGGCGGCAGCAGCGCGCTCATCAGCATTCGCGGGCGGGCTAGTTTTTCGCGGCCTTTCGAGCGGGTGGAGGCGTTGCGGCGCACTGCCGACGACAGGCTGCGCGCAAAGGCATTGGAACTGCAGGCCGAGCTGCAACAAACCGAAACCAAGCTGACCGAACTGCAGACCAAGCGCAACGACCAAACATCGCTCATGCTCTCACCCGAACAGGAACAAGAATTGAAGCGCTTCACCGCCGAGAAAGCGCGGGTCCGTAAGGAATTGCGCGACACCCAGCACGGCCTGAATGTCGACATCGAACGCCTCGATTCGCGTCTGAAGGCGATCAACATCGCGGCCGCACCCCTCGTCGTCGCTGTGGTCGGAGGCTTCGTGCTGGCGGCGCGCCGCCGCCGCAGATCGCGCGGCTCTTCGCAGACGCGGCTGTCCCCGGCCGAATCGAGTTCCCGATGAACCGACGGCGCTTCTCGATCCTGGTGGTGGTGGCGCTCGTGGCCATCGCGGCTGCGTTCTTCGTGAGTACGCAGCGCAATGCGCCGCGCGAGACTCCGGGCCTCGCGTTGCTGCCTGCCCTGCCCGACGACCTGAACTCGGTCACGGGCGTGACGGTGCGCAAGGGCAGCGCGACACCCACCCTGACGCTGCATAAGGCCGGTCAGCAATGGTCGGTGGCGGAACGTGCCGACTACCCCGCGGATGTGTCGAAGCTGCGCCAGCTGCTCGTGTCGCTGCGCGATGCCCGGATCGTCGAGGCTAAGACCGCCGATCCGGCGCGGTTCTCCGCCATCGGCGTCGAGGACCCGGTCGATGCGGGAGCAGCCGGCACCGAGGTTGCGGTGCTGACGGCCGGCGGCAAGAGTGCGGTGATCGTGGGCAAGGCCACGGGCAACGGGAACTTCGTGCGGCGCCAGGGCGAGAATCGCGCCTACAGCGTCGAGCCGTCGATCACCGTGGAAACCGAGCCCAGGTTCTGGATCGATGCACGCTTGATCGATGTGCCGGTTGCGATCGTTCAAAGCATCGAATTCAAACCGGCCGCGGGCGCGGTGTTCGCACTGCATCGGCTCAATCCGGCGGATAACACCTTCAGCCTCGACGGCGTTCCGGCGGGGCGCAGGGCCAAAGATGGACACGCCCTGGCGCCCTCGCCGTCGATGCTCACGGGCCTCAACGCCGAGGATGTCGCAGCATCGAGCACCATCGACTTCACATCGCCATTCCAGGTGACCGTAACGCTCACGGACGGAAAAATCCTCACGCTCCTCGGCACCGCCCTCGCCGACAAGCACTGGATTCAGATCACCTCGAACAAAGACGCCGAGTTGACTGCAAAGACCCAAGGCCGTGCCTTCGAAATCGCGAGTTACCGGTACGACGAGATCTTCAAGCCGTTGGAGCAATTCCTCGAGGCGCTGCCGCCAAAGACCGCGCCCAATGGTGCATCCAAGGCTGCACCCGGTGCGCCGCCATCGAAATCCAAGCCCTCCGGAGTCGCCGCACCGCCGCCTGCCGGGCACCAGCCTGCCGCCGTCGCGCCGCCGTGACGAGCGGCGCCAGCGCGGAAATTCAGGGCGTTAGCAGCGGCATCGGGGGCGTCAGCGCGGGCTTCGGCCGCAGATTCGCGGCGCTGATTTACGACGGGTTCCTGCTGGCGGCACTGTTGATGACCTTCACCGGCGTGCTGCTAATTTTCACTCGCCGGGCCGTTCTGCCGGAGACCTACGGTGCGCGGGTCTATCTGTATCGCGCCGGATTGCTGGCCGTGATCGCCGCCTACTACGTGCTCAACTGGATCCGCAGCGGCCAGACCTTGGGAATGCGCGCGTGGCGCCTGCGGGCGGTGAGCGCCGCCGGCTCGCCGCTGAACACCACCTCGGCGCTGCTGCGGTTCCTGTGTGGATTCCTCGCATGGCCGCCCGCCGCTCTCGGCGTACTGTGGCTGTACTTCGATCCCGATCACTTGGCCATCCATGATCGATTGTCCCGAACGCGCGTCGTCCGGCTGGAGCGCTCATAGGCCCACGTGGCAGAGCGTCCCCGGGCGCTACCGGGCGGGCGCTACCGGGTTCTCGCGATGGCTACCAGGGTGCAGCAGCCGATGACGGCGGTCGGCAGCCAGCCGACGATTACCGGATTGATTCCGAACAGCTGGCCGCCCTTCTCCACCATGCCGGTGATCAAAAAGAAAACGACGCCGAGCAGCACCCCGATGACGGTCCGGGCGCCCGCGCCGGTCGTGCGCAATGGTCCGAACACGAAGGGCAGCGCGAGCAGCGTGACCACGATGACGGCGAATAGACGGGCGATGCGCGACCAGAAGCCGATCTCGTAGGAGACCGTCTCCAGGTTGTTGCGGCGGAGATGATCGATGTATGACGCCAGTCCGCGCAGCGTCAGGAGGTCCGGATCGGTCGCCGCAAGGCCGAGAAAATCCGGGTTGACGGACGACGTCATGATGACTTCCGGAACCACTTCGCTCTCGATGTGATCGTCCTTGAAGCGCGTGGTCGCCACATTGTGCAGGCGCCAGCGGCCCGGTTCCGCTACCGAGATGCTCTCGGCGCGTTTCAGGGAAAGCAAGCGGTTGGACGCCATCGAGTTCGAACAGTGACACACCCCCGAACTTTTGCTCGACCTCCCCGGTCTGCACGCGCAGGATGAGGTTGCCGTCCTTGACCCACGCGCTGCTCGAGCCGGCGAAGCTGATGTCGGCAAGCTTGCTCGTGGTCTTCTCGCGCTTCGCCAATTGGGCCATGGGCGGGGCCACGTATTCGCCGATCCCATACATGACGATCGCCATCGTGAGACCGGCGAGGCCGACCGGCCACGCGATGCGCCACACCGAAACTCCCGAGGCCCGCGTCACGACCAGTTCGCTTCCGGCGGCAAGATTTCCCAATCCCATCAACGCGCCGATCAACGCACCGATCGGCAGCAACTCGAAAGCCTGTTCCGGCAGATTGAGAAACGTGAACAGAAAGGCGTCGCCGGCACTATAGTCGCCGACTCCGATGTCGCCTTGCTGACTGATGAACACAAAGAGCGCGCCCAAGGTGATGAGGACGGCGAGCGCCATGGCCGCGTAAACCAGCACGGTGCGATACAAATAGCGGTCGAGAGTATTCATGCCCTATTCGACTCGCGAAAGACCAGATAGAGGCCCAGACCAAGCACCGCCAGGTGCACCCACCACACGCCGATTGCCGGCGGCAGCTCGCCCCGTTCCACCCAGACCTTGGCCGCCGAGAGCAGGTTCGAGTACACGAAATACACCACGATGGCGAATCCCACGCGCGCGTACCGGCCCTGCCGTGGCCGGAGACGGCTCAGCGGCACGGCGACCAGCGTCAGCACCAACGCCATCAACGGGCTCGACGCGCGCGATTGCAGTTGCGCAATGTCCGACGCCTCGCCCGTGCCCCACAATTCGCGCGTCGGCTTGGTATCCGGATCCTCCGGTCCGATCACGTCGGCGGGCGTCGCAATCGGAATCCCGTGCTCACGGAACTCGATGACCCGAAATTCGCTGCTCCCCGGCGTTCCCTCATAGCGGCGGCCGTTGAACAGCGTCACGAAGTGCATGCCGTTTGGAGCGGCCTTGGAATAGGTGGCCGTGTCGGCCAGCGCCACTTCGATGCGTGCGCCCGACTCGCGCCGCACGAAGACATTGTGCAGCACCCCGTCGGCATCGACGCGCTCGGCGTAGAAAACGGCGTCGCCGCCGCTGAACGAGCGAAAACGGCCGGCGTCGAGCTGTCCGAACTGCGCTTCTTTGATCGCCGACTGCCGCAACGATTGCACCTCGCTGTCGGCGCGCGGAACCTGGACGAAAGACAGCCATGCCAGCCCCACGGCGATCACTGCCGCGAACGCGAATAAGGGCGCGATCAGCCGCGCCGGGGCGAAGCCGCAGGCCTGCAGCGCCGCCATCTCGCTGTCGTGGTACAGGCGGCCGAGCGTGAGCACCACGGCGAGCAACAGCCCCACCGGAACGATCACGGACAGATTCATGACGGCGCCCAAGGCGATCAAGTCGAACACCACGTGCCGGCCATATTGATTGTCGGCGGCCTGGCCCAGGACCCTGGACAATTGGTTCGACACCAGAATGGCCACTAAAACGCCGGTCACTGCAAGCCAGGTTTGCACGACTTCGCGCAGCACATATCGTTGAACGGTCCATTTCATGGGCGTCGAGCTTAGAGCCTTCGCAATAATCTAGTAAACTATTTGCCTAGTATGAACATTCGTTGCAGTGGCAGATAGGGAGTTGTTGATATGGAATTCAAGGCAATTGTCGATGTCAAGGCGCGCGAGGCCGCGGATTGCGCCGTCGTCGGCGTTTATGAGCAAGGCGATCTGGGTGCCGGCGCGCGTCACATCGACGCGCAGACCGGCGGAATGATCGGCAATCTGCACGACAGCGGCGATTTTGCCGGCAAGCTGGGGGACGCCCTGCTGCTGCCCCTGCCGGCCGGGGCGGCGGCCGCCCGCGTGCTGCTGATCGGACTCGGCGCGAAGCCAACTTCGCCCGCAAGCAGTATCGCAAAGCGCTGCAGGCCGCGGCGCAAGTCCTTGAGCAAAACCGGTGCCGTTCACGCCGTCGTGTATCTGACGCTCGAAGACGTTACCGATCTCGACGTGCCGTATCGCGCCCGCATGGTGGCGGAAGTATTCTGCGTTCACGCCTACAAGATTCCGGATCTGAAGACCGCTCCCAAGCCGAAGCCGCCGAAGCTGGCAACGATCAGCGTTGCCGCGGAGAACGCACGCGCAGCGAAAGCGGCCGAGGATGGCCTGCGAATCGGCGTGGCGTGTCGCCAGCGGCATCACGCTGGCGCGCGATCTTGCGAATCTGCCGCCCAATGTGTGCACGCCTACCTATCTCGGCAAGCGGGCTCTGCAACTCGCGAAGCAATGGCCCAGCATAAAGACCAAAGTTCATCGACGAAGCAGCGATCAAGGCGCCTCAAAATGGGCGCGTTGCTCGCGGTGGCCCAGGGCTCCGACCAGCCGCCGCGTCTGATCGTGTGCGAATACCGGGGCACGAAGCAGAGCGTCGCGCCCATCTGCCTGGTCGGCAAGGGCATCACCTTCGACTCCGGCGGGATCTCCCTCAAGGATCCGCCGGCCATGGATGAAATGAAGTTCGACATGAGCGGCGCGGCCACGGTCTTGGGCGCGATGCGCGCCGTTGCCGAACTACGATTGCCCATCAACCTCGTGGTAATCGTCGCGGCGGCCGAGAACATGCCGAGCGGCGGCGCCGTCAAACCAGCCGACATCGTGACCACCATGTCGGGTCAGACCGTGGAAGTTCTCAATACGGACGCTGAAGGGCGCCTGGTATTGTGCGATGCGCTCACCTACAGCCGCCGCTTCAAGCCGGCGGCGGTCATCGATGTCGCGACCTTGACGGGCGCCTGCATCGTCGCCCTCGGCAATCACTTCAGCGGTCTGATGAGCAACGATGCACGCACTGTCGGATGAACTCGCGGCGGCCGGCAACCGTGCCGACGATCGGGCCTGGCCGATGCCCATCGGCGAGGAATACGTCGAACAATTGAAGAGCAACTTCGCCGATATCGCGAACGTCGGCGGCCGCGAGGGCGGCGCCTGCACCGCCGCTTCGTTCCTTTGGAAATTCGCCAAGGACCTGCATTGGGCGCATTTGGACGTGGCGGGCACAGCGTGGCTCGGCGGTTCGCAGAAGGGCAGTACCGGCCGCCCGGTGCCGCTGCTGGTCGATTTCTTGGTCCATCGCGCCGCTGCGAAATGACCGAACGAGTCGATTTTTATATCTTGAAAAGCTCGACGCCGAAACAGCGGTGGACGTTCGCCTGCCGGCTGACCGAGAAGGCTTATCTGCGCGACCTCAAGGTCGTGCTGCTCGGCGACACGCCTGCCGAAGTCGAGGCGATCGACGCCTTGCTATGGACCTTCTCCGAACGCTCCTTCGTGCCGCACGACATTCATCGCGGCCGGCCGGGGGCTGCGGCAGATGCGGGCTCGGGGGCCGCCGTCCAGCTTACGCAGGACCTCGACTCCGTGGGATCCGCCGATCTGCTGGTCAACGTGAGCACGCGCCTGCCCGCCCGGTTGGACAAGTTTGCGCGCGTAGCCGAAATCATCGACGCCGACGACGAACGGCGCCGCCTGGGCCGCGAACGTTTCAAGGTCTATCGCGAGCTCAAGCTGCCGGTAGAGACGCATCAATTGGATGATGCCGCCGGTGCATGATCCCATGAACCATGACTCGCATGATCCGCGCGACATCCCCATTCTCACCGAAGAGGCCGAAGTGGCCGATGCGAATCTTGCATCGCTCGATGTCAAGGCCGTGCACGCGGCGCTGGTGACGGAGACGCTGAACCTCGCGGATTCCTTATTGCATCAGGCCGCCAAGGACATCGAAGCCGCCTTGTTCGAGCGCGTCTTCGACCAGCTCCGCGCTCAACTTCCGGAACTCGTGGATCGCGTCCTGCGCGAGCGAGCGGTGCATGCGGAGCACGCGGCCGCCCCGAAGACCGACGATTGAGCAGAGCGAGTCATGGATAAAGCGTATTCACCGGGCGACATCGAATCGCGGACCTACGCGTGGTGGGAAGCCGGCGGCTTTTTCAGCCCCAGCGGCCACGGCCCCCCCTATTCCATCGTCATCCCGCCGCCCAATGTCACCGGCACGCTGCACATGGGTCATGCGTTTCAAGACACCATCATGGATGCGCTCATCCGCTATCGGCGGATGCTCGGCTTCGACACACTCTGGCAGCCGGGCATGGACCACGCCGGTATCGCCACGCAAATGGTGGTGGAACGCCAGCTGAATGCGCTGGGAGAGAGCCGCATCGACCTCGGGCGCGAGGCGTTCGTCGCACGAATCTGGGAATGGAAGAACAAATCCGGCGGTTTGATCGCGAATCAACTGCGCCGACTCGGCGCCTCGGTGGACTGGCAGCGCGACAAATTCACCATGGACCCCGAGTTGTCGCGGGCGGTCACGGAAGTGTTCGTGCGCCTATATCAGGAGGGACTGATCTACCGCGGCAAACGCCTGGTGAACTGGGACCCGGTATTGAAGACGGCCTTGTCGGATTTGGAAGTGGTCGCCGACGACGAGATGGGCAGCCTTTGGCACTTGCGCTACCCGATGGCCCTGGGCAACGGCCACTTGGTCGTTGCGACCACGCGGCCCGAAACCATGCTGGGCGATTCCGCGGTGGCCGTGCATCCCGACGATGAGCGCTACCGGCACCTGGTCGGACGTCGACTGCGCCTGCCCCTCACCGTCGCGCGAAATCCCCATCATCGCCGATGCCTACGTCGACCCCACCTTCGGCAGCGGCTGCGTCAAGATCACCCCGGCGCACGACTTCAACGACTACGAAGTGGGTCAGCGCCATAACCTGCCCCATCATCAACATCATGACGCCGGAGGCCGCGCTCAACGACAACGTGCCGCCGGCCTATCGCGGGCTCGATCGCTTCGTCGCGCGCACGCGGGTGGTCGCCGATCTGGAGGCGCTGGGACTGGTCGAGCGCATCGAACCCCACAAGCTCACCGTGCCGCGCGGCGACCGCACCAACGCCATCCTCGAGCCGCTGCTCACCGATCAATGGTTCGTCGACATCAAGCCGCTGGCGGCGCCCGCCATTCGCGCCGTCGAAGCAGGACACATCCGCTTCGTTCCCGAGAATTGGTCCGGCGTTTATTTCGAATGGATGCGCAACATCAAGGATTGGTGCATCAGCCGGCAGCTGTGGTGGGGCCACCGCATTCCTGCCTGGTACGACGCCGAAGGCACGATGGTATGTGGCGCGCGACGAGGCCGAAGCGCGCGCAGCTCACGGTCTCGACGCCTCGGTGGCCTTGCGTCAGGACGAAGACGTGCTCGACACCTGGTTCTCTTCCGCGCTTGTGGCCTTTCTCCACCCAGGGCTGGCCGCGACGACACGCCAGCCCTGCGCACCTACTACCCGACGTCGGTTCTGGTCACCGGCTTCGACATCATCTTCTTCTGGGTCGCCCGGATGATCATGATGGGCCTCAAGTTCACCGGCGAGGTGCCGTTTCGCGAGGTGTACGTGCACGGCCTGATCCGCGACCACGATGGCCAGAAAATGTCCAAGTCCAAAGGCAATGTGATCGACCCCCTGGACATCGTCGACGGCATCTCGCTCGACGCGCTGCTCGCGAAGCGCACCACCGGCCTGATGCAGCCGCAAATGAAACCCGCCATCGAGAAGGCGACGCGCAAGCAATTTCCGCAAGGCATTCCCGCCTTCGGCACGGATGCCCTGCGCTTGAGCTTCGCGTCGCTGGCGACGCAGAGCCGCGATCTGCGCTTCGACATGGCCCGCGTCGAAGGCTACCGCAACTTCTGCAACAAGCTGTGGAACGCCGCCCGCTACGTGCTGATGAACGTCGAAGGCGAAAATGCCGCCGCGACCGCGGAGCGCCTGCGCCCCGCAGGCGCCGAGTTCAGCCTGGCCGACCGCTGGATACGTTCACGCCTGTCGGCGGCGCTCGCACGCGTCGAGACCGGCTTCGCCGAATACCGCCTCGACGTCGTCGCCAACGCGCTGTACGAATTCACCTGGCACGAATACTGCGACTGGTACCTCGAGCTGTCGAAAGCCGTGCTGTTCTCGGAGGACGCCACCGAGGCGCGAGAAGCGCGGCACCCGCCACACCCTGCTCCATACGCTCGAGGCGCTGCTCCGCGCGCTGCATCCGCTTGCGCCCGTTCATCACCGAGGAAATCTGGCAGCGCGTGAAGACTGCCGCGGGCGTCCCGGGCGAGACCATCATGCGCAGCGAGTACCCGACACCCGAGCGCATCGAGACGGATCGGCGCGCCGAGCCGGAAATGCGCTGGGTCATGGCCTTCATCGAGGGCGTGCGGCAAATCCGCGGTGAAATGGACATTGCGCCCAGCCGCAAACTCGACGTGCTGCTGCAAAACGCCGCGCCCGTCGACATGCGAATATGCCGAACCGCAACGCTGCCCTATCTCACCCGCCTCGCGGGCATCGTGCCGCCGCGGCCGCTGGCCGCTCGAGCGAGGCCGCGCCTATCTCCGCCGTGGCGCTGCTCGGGACCCTCGAGATCTTGGTGCCGATGGCGGGACTGATCGATCCTACGGCGGAACTGGAGCGGCTGGCCAAGCGGCAGCGCAAAGTCGAGATCGATTTGAACAAGCTCGAGAGCAAGCTCGCCAATGCGCGAATTCGCCCGCAATGCGCCCGCCCGAGGTGGTGGCGAAGGACCGCGTGCGCCTGGCCGAATTGCGCACCGAGATCGGCTCAATTGAGGCGCGCAGATCGCGCGCGTCGAGCGCCTTGCGCAGACCGCCTGACCATGACGCCCACCGCGCGCAAGCGCGAAATCGCGGCCATCCTTGCGCAACTCAACCGGGTTATCCTGGGCAAGGAGGGTCAGATTCGCCTCTGCCTGGCCTGTCTGCTGGCCAGCGGGCACCTGCTGATCGAGGACATCCCGGGCGTCGGCAAAACCACCCTCGCGCATGCGCTGGCGAAGACGCTGGGATTGTCTTTCCAACGGGTGCAATTCACCAGCGATCTGCTGCCGGCCGACGTGCTGGGCGTATCGATTTACGATCGCGAAACGGGCTCGTTCCGCTTCCAGCACGGTCCGATCTTCGCGCAGCTGGTGCTGGCCGATGAAATCAACCGCGCTTCGCCCAAGGCCCAGAGCGCGCTGCTCGAAGCCATGGAAGAGCATCAGGTGACCCTCGACGGCCAATCGATGGCATTGCCGGAGCCCTTCTTCGTCATCGCGACGCAAAATCCCCAGGACCAGGTCGGCACTTTCCCGCTGCCCGAATCGCAGCTGGACCGCTTCCTGATGCGCGTGCATCTGGGCTATCCGGCCGCGGCCGCCGAGCGCGAACTGCTGAGCGGCATCGATCGCCGCGAGCTCGTGAGCTGCTTGCAGCCCGTGGTCGAGCCTCGACACGCTGACGATGCTGCAGCACGCCGTGCAAGGCATGCACGTTGCCCCGGCGCTATTGGATTACGTGCAGGCGCTCGTGGCACACACCCGCAATGCGTCGGCCATCAGCATCGGTTTGTCGCCGCGCGCGGCCATCGGACTGTTGCGGGCGGCTCGCGCCTGGGCTTTGATCGCGGGCCGCGATGCCGTCGATTCCCGAGCACGTGCAAGCCGTGTTCGCATCCGTAGTCGAACATCGCCTTAGGCAGCGCGACAACGGCCCCACGGCGGTTGACCGCATCCTCGAGGCCGTGCCCATCCCTTGAACGCGACC
Organism: uncultured Gammaproteobacteria bacterium; assembly: GCA_963799885.1. Classification (GTDB taxonomy): domain Bacteria; phylum Pseudomonadota; class Gammaproteobacteria; order Steroidobacterales; family Steroidobacteraceae; genus Bog-1198. The sequence continues at coordinate 255,879 of CAWCYX010000021.1, forward strand.
GGAGCTAAGCCTCAGGTGAATCGTGTCGCGGCAAGCAGCGGTCACGCGCCTGACCAAATGGTCGGCGCGCCGGCACGGCAGGACGCGTTGCCGATGATCGTCAATCGCCGCCGCATCTACATCATTCCCACGCGCTTCGGGATTGCCTTGGCACTGCTGCTGGTGGCCATGCTGATCGCAGGTCTCAACTACAACAGTAATTTGGGCCTGGCCTTCGGATTCCTGATGGCGAGCCTCGCGCTCGTCGCTATGCATCACTGTCATCGCAATCTTCTCGGTCTGAGCGTGGATGCGATCGTCGAGGTCGACGCCTTCGCCGGCGAGTACGCGAGCTTCGAGATTCTGCTGCGCAACGCGGCCGGCATCGAGCGCTGCGACATCGAGATTCGCATGCGACGCGGCCGCCGCGCTCGTCGAGCGTGGCGGCCCGCGGCTATCAGCATGGAACCGTCAGCGTGCCGGTGACGCGGCGCGGAGTGACTCGCGTTGGAGCGCTTCGAACTGCGCACGCGCTATCCCTTCGGTTGGTTCCGGGCGTGGACTTACGTACACACCCCGCTCACGGCCTTCGTCGCGCCGCGCCCCGGCGGCGAGCGCGCGCTGCCGTCGGCAGCGGCGGCGGCGGGGACCACGGCGCAGTCGGAAGCTCGCGGCGATGAGGACTTTGCGGGCCTGCGCGCTTATGAGGCCGGGGTGCCTCTGAAGCACATGGCGTGGAAGGTCCTGGCGCGCGGCGGCGAGCCGGCGGTGCGCAGCTATACGGGCCTCGCTGCGCAGCCCGAATGGCTGGACTGGACGACGCTGCGACCCGCTCAAGGACGAAGCCCGTCTGTCGCAACTGTGCCGCTGGGTGCTCGACAGCGAGGCCGCGCAGCGTCACGTATGGCCTGCGAATTCCCGGAGCCGAGATCGCGCCGTCGCGCGGCGCGCGGCACCGCATCGCTTGCTTGCGCGCGCTGGCGCGTATCCGTCGGAGTCTGCCGCGTGAGCGTGCAGCCTGCCGCATGAGCGCAGACCGCCCTGGGACGCTGCGGCGCTGCCGAACGGGTCACGTTCGAGCAGCCTGATATGGATCACGCGCCTGTCTCGCGCTCACGCTGCTCGTCGGCATCGCGGCGCTTCCCATCTGGGTGATGCTCGTCGGTCGCGCGTTCGCCGGCATCCGTCTGGTCCTGGCCGCGCGCGGCAGCGATGCGCCGCCGCGCAGCATCCGCTTCATCGTCTCGCCGCACTCGCCATTGGTCTGTTGTTCCTGCAGTTCCGCACCTTCAACGGACTATCGGCGGGCACCGCGCTGCTTTGCTTGATCGCGGGATTGAAGCTGCTGGAGACGCGGACGCGGCGCGATATCTACGTCATCACCATGATCATCTACTTTCTGAGCCTCGCGGCGCTGTTGGAGAGCGAGTCCTTCTGGCTGCTCACTTATTTCATCGCGGTGTGCTGGCTCACGACCTCGACCCTGCTGCGCTTGACCGAGTTCCGCCCGCAACGGCGACTGGCGCGGCAGCGTGCGCTATGCCGGGCGAATCCTCGCCCAGGCGTTGCCGCTGGCGGTGGTCTTCTGGCTGTTCTTTCCGCGCTTCGGCGGACCGCTGTGGCAGATGCCCGACAGCGGCAGCAGCGCCACCTCGGGATTGAGCGACACCATGAGTCCGGGCGACATCACCGATCTGGCGATGTCGGACGATGTTGCCTTTCGGGTGCGTTTCAAGCCGGGATCGGGCACACCGCCGCCGCAGGAACGCTACTGGCGCGGGCCGGTACTGCATGATTTCGACGGACACGCGTGGCGGCGCACGGAATCGGGCCCCGCCCCGGCCCCGGGACTGCGGTTCCAGGGTCCCGCCTATCGCTACACCGTGAGCCTCGAGCCGAGCCAGCACCACTGGATTTTCGTGCTCGACTGGCCCTCGCGCTGGGATGCGGAGCGCGCCTACCTCACCAGCGATTACATGCTCATGGAGCCAAATCCTCTGTCGCAACCCATCGACGTGGACGCGACTTCCTTCAGCCACGTGCAAGCGGCGCAGCCGCTGGAGCTGGGGATGCGCGCCCGCGACACCCATCTGCCGTCCGGCCGCAATCCGCGTTCGCTGCGGCTTGCGCACGAGTTGCGCAGCGCGCACCCCGACGATCCGGGCTACATCGATGCGGTCCTCGCGATGTTCCATTCAGAGCCGTTCTTCTACACGTTGACGCCGCCGCGCCTCGCCGCGGACCCGGTGGACGGGTTTCTATTCGACACCAAGCGCGGCTTCTGCGGCCATTATGCGTCGGCGTTTGCCACGCTGATGCGCGCAGCCGGCATCCCGGCCCGTGTGGTCACGGGTTACCAAGGAGGCACCTACAACCGCTTTGCCGATTACTGGATTTTACGCCAGAGCGATGCGCATGCCTGGGACGAGGTGTGGATGGAGGGGCGCGGCTGGGTGCGCATCGATCCCACGGCCGCCATTGCGCCGGAACGAGTCGAGCACGGGCTGACCGACATCGTCGCGGCGGATGCACCGCAGTTCAGCCGCTGGCAGCAGCGCACGCCGTGGCTCGGCGATCTCCGGCTGCGCCTGGATGCATTGCGCCTGTTGTGGCGCGAACGGATACTGCGCTTCGATCAAAGCTCCCAGGAGCGGCTCTTGGAACTGCTGCACATTCCGGAGCCCGATGGCCAGAAGGTCGCGCTGGTACTCGCAGCAGGCCTCATCTTAGGGATGACGTGGCTCACCTGGCAGGTGCGGCGAGAACTGCAAATCAGCCCCCGCGATCCGCTGCAGCGCGCCTATGAACGGCTGTGCCGGCGCTTGAGCCGGGCGGGTTGCCAACGGATGCCCTCGGAGGGACCGGAAGCCTATGCCGCCCGGGTGTCGCACCTCCGCCCCGACTTGGCGGCGCCCGTCACGGCACTCTGCGGGGAGTATTCGACGCTGCGCTACGGGGTCGGCGCTACGGTCGACGGTGGGGCTGCGGCGGCTGGCGCTACGGTCGACGCTGCGGCTGCGGCTGCGGCTGCGGCTGCGGCTGCGGCTGCGAAACGATTTTCGGCGGCTGTTCGCAGGTTCAGGCCGCGAGGTTCTCGCGGGTCTTCATGAATTCGATTTCCGGCCAACGCTCCTCGATCAAGCCGAGGTTGACGCGCGTCGGCGCCAGGTACACGAGTTCGCCGGCATGATCGACCGCTAGATTGTCGTAGGCTTTCTGCCGGAATTCGCCCAGCCGCTTCTCATCGGCGAGGCGCACCCAGCGCGCCACGGCAACGTTGATGGCCTCGAACACGCATTGCACGCCGTATTCGTCCTGCAGCCGAAAGGCTACCACCTCGAACTGCAACTGCCCGATGGCGCCCAGGATCAAATCGTTGTTGCGCAACGGCTTGAAGAGCTGCGTGGCACCTTCCTCGCACAGCTGCGAGAGGCCCTTCTGCAGTGCCTTCATGCGCAGTGGGTCCTTGAGGACCGCACGCCGGAACAACTCGGGCGCGAAATTCGGCACGCCGGTGAAGGTCAGGTTCTCGCCCTCGCTGAAGGTATCGCCGATGTTGATGGTCCCGTGGTTGTGCAGTCCGATGATGTCGCCCGCATAGGCCTCTTCCGCCTGGCTGCGGTCGGCGGCGAGGAAGGTCAGCGCATCGGCGACGCGGATTTCCTTGTCGAGCCGCACATGACGCATGCGCATGCCGCGCGCGTAGCGGCCGGAACACAGCCTCATGAACGCAATCCGGTCGCGATGCCCGGGATCCATATTGGCCTGGATCTTGAATACGAAGCCGGTGAGTTTGGCTTCGTCCGCTTGCACCGTTCGCTGCAGCGTCGGACGCGGGAGGGGACCCGGCGAGTGCTTCACGAAGGCGCTCAGCAATTCCCGGACACCGAAGTTGTTGACCGCCGAGCCGAAGAACACGGGCGTCTGTTTACCCGAACGATAGCGGGCCAAATCGAATTCAGGGCTGGCACCGCGCACCAGATCGACTTCCGCCAGAAACTCAGCGTAGCGCGGTCCCAGAAACTCCTGGGCCTCGCCGCTCGCGAGCCCATCGATGGTCTCGTGGCTGCCCACCCGGCCCTTCTCCACGGGAACGTAGACGTAAATCTTGTCCTCGAGCAAATGGTAGACCCCGAGGAGGTCTCGGCCCATGCCGATCGGCCAGGTGACCGGCGAGCACTGAATTTTGAGGACACTCTCGATTTCATCGAGAAGCTCGATCGAGGGGCGGCCGTCGCGGTCCAGTTTGTTGACGAAGGTCATGATGGGGGTGTCGCGCAGCCGGCACACTTCCATGAGCTTGATGGTGCGCTCCTCCACGCCCTTGGCGCAGTCGATGACCATCAACGCAGAATCGACGGCCGTCAGCGTGCGATACGTGTCCTCGGAAAAATCCTCGTGGCCCGGTGTGTCGAGGAGATTGACCACGCAGTTGTCGAAGGGGAACTGCATCACCGATGAAGTCACGGAGATGCCGCGCTGCTGCTCGAGCGCCATCCAATCGGACGTGGCATGGCGCGTGGCCTTGCGTCCCTTCACCGTTCCCGCCATCTGGATCGCGCCGCCGAACAGCAACAGCTTCTCCGTGAGAGTGGTCTTGCCCGCATCCGGGTGGGATATGATGGCGAAGGTGCGCCTTTTGGCTATGTTCTCGGCTAAATCGTTGGTCATAGGTCGCGAAGGTGAATCGGCCGCCAGTGGGCCAGCCGCACATTATAGAGCGTGAGGAGCCAAAGGGGGCAGCTGAGCCCAAATTGCCTCGATCCCGCGTCTCCTCGGGTCGGCTTCGCCTCTTGATGCTACGAGGAGGCGTTGCTCATTTGTGTTCCGGGAACAATGTCCGGCGCAGCACAGCCGCATCTTCGCGCCCGGTGGCGGATTGATAGTAGCCGCGCCGGACGCCGACCTGATCGAATCCCAACGAATGATACAAACGCGCCGCGACGATGTTCGACGGCCTGACCTCCAGGTATGCCTCATACATGCCGGCGTTGCGCGCCCGGTCGATCAAATACAGGAGCACTTTGCGCGCCAGGCCGCGGCATCGATATTCCTCGCGCACGCATACGTTGAGGACGTGCGCCTCGCCGGCACCCATGGACATGATGCCGTAGCCCGCAATGTCCCCGCCCACCTCCACGACGCGGCAGACGTAGCCGACCCGCAGGCAGTCCCGGAAGATTCCCTCGCTCCAGGGAAACTGGTACGAGGAGCGCTCGATGACGACCACCACGGGCACGTCCAATTCGTGCATGGGCCGCAGTTCCGGTTCGGGAAATTCGTCCTCTCGCGTGACGCTAGCCACGGGCAAATACCTCTCGCGCAAATTTCAAATCTTCCCACGCCTTGCGCTTCTCCGCCGGCGAGCGCAGCAGGTAGGCCGGGTGATAAGTCACGACCAGCGGAACGCCGGACGCGCCGAAACTGTGGACTTGTTGGCGCAGAGTCCCGAGCTTCGCATCGGTCCGCAACAGATTCTGCGCGGCTATGCGCCCGACCACCAGCATGATCTTGGGCCGGAGCAGAGCGATCTGCCGGTCGAGATACGGCAGGCATTCCAGGGTCTCTGCGGCCACCGGGTCGCGGTTCTGCGGCGGACGGCACTTCAATACGTTTGCGATGTAAACCTGTTCGCGCTTGAGGCCGATGGCCCGCAGCATGGCGTTCAAGAGCTGACCGGCGCGGCCGACGAAGGGCTCGCCCTGGCGGTCCTCCTCAGCGCCGGGCGCTTCCCCCACCACCACCCATTCAGCTTGGAGATTTCCCACCCCGAACACCGTCTGAGTGCGGGTGGCGCTGAGCCCACACCGCGTACACGCGGCCACCCGTTCCCGAAGTTGCGGCCAATCATGTGCGGCCTCCCGCGGTAGCGGGGAGTGCGTTGCCGCAGCGTGCGGCACGGCCGCCGCGAGCGGTGACGATTCGGCGACCGCTGCCGCAACAGGTTCCAAAGCCGCCGTGGCGGGGCCCCGCAAGGTCCATGTTTCCAAGCCCAGCGCCGCCAGATATTCCTTGCGCAGCGCGCTAGTCATGGGGGCGACTCAACATGCGTGGGTGTCCCACGCGACCGCCGGCGCAGCTTGCGGTAAACCCAGACGACGGGCGCCGACAGGGCATAGCCGCCGAACAGAGCGAGCAGCGTGATGGAAGGGTGCAAGGCGATGAGCACGAACGCCAGCGGCACCAGAATGATGTACGGAAAGCGCACGCGCGCGCCGGGGGTCACGCCTTTGAAGCTGTTGAAGGCGAAGCGGCTGATCATGAGCGCCCCGGCAAACGCGGTGACCAGGAATGCGAGGATCAATCCGGGCAAACCGACATTGGTCTGGTCGCTCGCGAGCCACACGAGGGCGGCGACGATGGCGGCCGCCGACGGGCTGGGCAGGCCTTCGAAGTACTGCTTGTCCTGAGTGGCGGCGCGCGCGTTGAACCGGGCCAGTCGAAGCGCGGCCGCCGCTGCATAAAAAAAACACACCAGCCATCCCAACCTTCGCCACAAGGGCCCGTATTCCGCAATCCGCGCCACGCCCCATTGATACGTGACGATGGCCGGCGCCAATCCGAAGGACACCATGTCCGACAGGCTATCGTACTCCTTGCCGAAGGCGCTTTCCGTATGGGTCCACCGGGCGACTCGGCCGTCGAGACCGTCGAACAACATGGCCACGAATACGGCGATACCGGCATTTTCGAATTTCAGGTCGATGGCCGCCACGATGGCGTAGAACCCGGCGAACAGCGCCGCGGTGGTCAGCAGGTTCGGCAGCCAGTACACGCCCCGGGGTCGCGTGTGATGATCTTCTTCAGCGTTCATGCCGGCCCATAATACCGGAGCCTGTCCAAGTATTCCCCGTGAGCCGCCTGCGGGCCCTCATGTAAGATGTGCGGTTATGCGCTTATCCCAATACCCCATCTCGACGCTCAAAGAAGTCCCGGCCGACGCGGAGGTGGTCAGCCATCAACTGATGCTCCGTTCCGGCATGATCCGCCGTTTGGCGGCCGGATTGTACACCTGGCTGCCCCTGGGGTTGCGGACGCTGCGAAAAGTCGAGCGTATCGTCCGGGAGGAAATGAACCGGGCGGGCGCCCTGGAACTGTGCATGCCGACGGTGCAGCCGGCCGAACTGTGGCAGGAATCGGGCCGGTGGGCCAAGTACGGGCCGGAATTGCTGCGCTTCAAGGATCGGCATGACCGCGAGTTCTGCTATGGACCGACGCACGAGGAAGTGATTACCGATATTGCGCGGCGGGAATTGCGCAGCTACAAGCAGTTGCCGGTCAATTTCTACCAAATCCAGAGCAAGTTCCGCGATGAGATTCGGCCCCGCTTCGGCGTGATGCGGGCGCGCGAATTTCTGATGAAGGACGCCTATTCGTTCCATGTGGACGAAGCCAGCCTGGCCCAAACCTACCGCGCCATGTACGACGCGTACTCGCGCATTTTCACGCGCTTGGGGCTCAAGTTCCGGGCGGTGCAGGCTGACGGCGGCGCCATCGGCGGCAATTCGACCCAGGAGTTCCACGTGCTCGCCGACTCGGGCGAGGATGCGATCGCTTTTTCGGACGGCGACGACTATGCGGCGAACGTGGAGACGGCGGTGACATTGCCGCCGGGCGCACCACGCGGCGCGGCCACCCAGACGCTCGCCAGAATTGCGACGCCGCAGGTCCGCACGATCGCCCAATTGAGCGAGTTCCTCAAAGTCAGCGCAACCCAATGCGTAAAGACCCTGCTGGTCGACGGCAGTGCCGGCGACCTCGTCGCGTTCGTGCTTCGCGGCGATCACGAATTGAATGCCGTCAAAGCGCAGAAACTGCCGGGCGTCGCCAATCCGCTCCGGATGGCGAGCGCGGAACGCGTGCGGGAGGCTACCGGCTGCGACCTGGGTTCCCTGGGTCCGGTGGGTTTCGCCGGCACCTTGTACGTGGATCACGCGGCGGCGCAGCTGCGCGATTTCGTGTGCGGCGCCAACGAATGGGATGTGCACTTCACGGGTGTGAACTGGGGACGCGACCTCCCCGACCCGTCCTCGCAGGACATCCGCAATGTGCAAAAAGGCGATCCCTCTCCGAACGGCCGCGGCACGCTCGAAATCGCCCGCGGCATCGAGGTGGGGCACATCTTCCAACTCGGTCAGTTGTACAGCGAAAGGATGAAGGCGACCGTGCTCGACGAGCAAGGCAAGGCCTTGACCATGTTCATGGGCTGTTACGGCATCGGCGTGACGCGCGTGGTGGCGGCGGCAATCGAGCAGAATCACGATGCCAACGGCATCATCTGGCCGGACGCGCTGGCACCGTTCCAGGTCGTGCTGGTGCCCATCAACTACCAAAAATCCGCGCGCGTAATGGACGTTGCCGACAAGCTCTACCAGCAGTTCAATGCTGCCGGCATCGATGTGCTGCTCGATGACCGGGACGCGCGGCCGGGAGTGAAATTCGCCGATTCGGAGCTCATGGGAATCCCGCACCGGCTCGTCATCGGCGAGCGCGGGCTCAATGCCGGAAATCTCGAGTATCGACACCGCCGCGAGACCGAATCGGTGGAAATATCCGCGACGGATCCCGTAGGCTACATCAGTCAAAAACTGACCGACTGAGGTGCTCCGTGCCGTGGTGTTTCCGCGCCTGTGCCAATGCCCTTGTCCTCGCCTTGGCGCTTGCCGCCGCGCAGCCGGGCACCGCGGTCGCGTGGGTCGCGGTGGCCGGCCCTCCTCCGGCGGATCAGCAGCGCGACCCGGAACTCAAGTCGCTGTTGCAAGGTATCATCGCCAAAACCGATTGCTTCGCCGACAAGTACGAATCCGTGGTCTGGTACAAGGCGATGGAACCGCGGCTCACCCGCTTCGTGCCGACCCATGAGGCGCGCATGGAGATCCTCGATCACGTGTACTGCGAGGCGAAGCGCGATCCCTCCCTGCAACTGCCTCCGGACCTGGTACTGGCGCTGATCGAGGTCGAGAGCCGCTTCGATTCCTGGGCGGTTTCCCCGGCGGGCGCCGTCGGCCTGATGCAGGTTATGCCCTTCTGGCCGCGCCAACTCGGCGTGCAGAACCAGCTGGTCCGCGTGGCCCCCAACATCCGCATGGGTTGCGAGATCCTGCGCTACTACCTGCGCGTCGAACACCATGACTGGACGCGCGCGCTCGCCCGCTACAACGGCAGCGTCGGCCGCAACACCTATCCCGCGCTGGTGATGCAGCGCTGGCAGCACGGATGGCGGTTTTAAACTATGATGCTCCCGTATAGTTGGTAAGCGATGCCCTCGGTTTGGAGGATGCCATGCAGCAAGCCGTACACAAGTATCTGAAGGCCCTGGAGGCAGGCGACGCCGAGAAGGCGGCGTCCTTGTTCGTCCCCAATGGCTGGGTCCAGTCACCTTTTTTAGGTCGGCTGCCGGTACGCGACTACGTCAACAAGGTGGCGCGCGCGTCGAGCGGAACGAAGCTCAAGGTTTACGATGTCCTGGTGAGCGCAGAAGGGCACCTTCGGGCGGTCGCCTATTACCAGTATGATTGGTCGCTGAAGGACGGTTCGAACGTGGCGTTCGACTGTGCCGATGTCTTCAATTTCGATGCCGACACAGGCCGGATCGAATCGATCGTTCTCGTGTACGACACAGATCCGGTCCGCGACGTCGTGGAAGACAAATACCCGTGAAGACCGCGATATTTCTGGTGACCGGACCCTGGTATTTCATAAAAGCATGACGTTCTGACGTCACGATTTACAACGTCAGAACGTCCCGCTTTTAAGAGAACCACCCGACCGCCGGCTCGATAAAGCGGCGGTCGCCGGCCGCCGCCGGCTACTCCACCCTGAACGGTTGCGTCGAGTGTTCCGGGGGGAGTTCGAACTCTTGAACCGCCGCGACGCGCGCGCCCGACGGGCCGTGGCGGAGCCATTGGCGCAGGTTTTCCACCGCCTCCGGAGTTCCGTGTGCAATCACTTCGACGGACCCGTCAGGTAGATTTCGCGCGACGCCACCAATGGCCAGACGCTCCGCGTGGAGCCGAGTGCTATGGCGGAAATACACGCCTTGCACTTTCCCGGTGATGAGAAACCGCCGTGTTATCGGGCCGCTAATACTCGTCGCTCCTGCGCCTCGCCCTCCGGGCCGCCGCGTGCGCGGCGTTCAACCCGGCCTCCTGCCGAGTTAGTGCGGCGGCGTTCCCGCAGCACTGGCGCCCGCGGGAGCCAGTGCGCCCGTGCCGTCGGCCTGCTGCACGCCGGCGAGGGCCGCACCGGCATGACGTTTGGCTTCCAGTGCCGCATAGCGTGCGCGCGTGTACTCTTGTGCCTCGAGATGCTTCTCGGCGCGGGTGATGGCGGCTTGCGCTGCATAGAAGTCCGGGGACGTGCTTTCCGTCGCACCGGCCCCCCGCGCAGCCGCGATCGCCTGTCGCGCATCGCTCATTTCTTGCACGGGGGCGCTGGTGCAGCCCGCCAAGCCGAGGATCCCGACAAACACCGCAATGAAGCGCAACATAAGGGTAACGGACACTAACAACAGCGCTCAGGGCCGTCAAACCACGCGCCGCGCTAGAATGCGCGATGCGCCGTGCCGCAAGCGTTGCGCCGGCGCTGCATTCCGTGCAAATACCGTGATTTCCCCTTGAGGCATGCCGATGAATGAGATATTGATTCTGTATTATTCTCGCCAAGGCAGCACCGCCGCGCTGGCGCGACAAATATGTCGCGGCGTGGAGGGAGTCGCCGGCATGCGCGCTCGCCTGCGTACGGTTCCGCCGGTCGCGGCCACCATCGACCGCCCCGACTCCGCGGTGCCCGACGAAGGTCCTCCGTACGCCACCCACGACGATCTGGTTGAATGCCGAGGACTGATCCTCGGCAGTCCCACCCGCTTCGGCAACATGGCGGCGCCCCTCAAGTTCTTTTTGGACGGGACCGGTGCGCTGTGGCTCTCCGGTGCCCTGGTCGACAAGCCGGCCGCCGTGTTCACTTCAACGGCGACGATGCACGGCGGACAGGAGTCGACGCTCCTTTCCATGATGCTGCCGTTGCTGCATCACGGGATGTACCTGGTCGGGCTGCCCTACACCGAACAGGGATTGACCGCGACGCAGGGCGGCGGCACGCCGTATGGCGCCAGCCACACCGCCGGGGCGAGCGGTCCGAGGGAACTCTCGGACACCGAATGCGAACTTGCGCGTGCCTTGGGCGCGCGTGTCGCGGCCTTGGCGAGCCGGCTGCGCTGAGTTCATGAGCGCGGCGCGCAATACGCAACTGCTGTCCATCTGGCTCTGGACCGCCCTAACCTTGAGCTTGCTGGCGTGGATCGGCGTCGGCTATCCATGGCCGGTCTGCGTTCTCGCCGTCCTGCCGCTGCTCGCGCCTCTCAACGGATTGGTCAAGGGGCGCCGCTACACGTATGCCTGGGCCACGTTATTCGCCGTCCCCTACCTTGCCTTTGCGTTGACCGAGTTGTTGGTGAACCCGTCGGCGCGTTGGGTGGCCTCGATCAGTCTTTTCCTGGTGTTCGGATGGTTCTGTTCCATGGTTTTGTTCTTGCGAGCCTCTCCAGGGCATCGCGAATGAAAGGTACCGTCAACCGGCGCTGCGCGACCAGCGAAGCCTCGTCGAGGTGATCCAGGATCTCGAAGAGCGAGGGCAGATCCCGCGGGATTCGCCGCAACAGATAGTCCGCGGTCTCCGTAGGCAGCTGCAATCCCCGCTGCGCCGCGCGTAGCCTCAAGGCCTCGAGCCGGCCGGCGTCATCCAATTCACGCAGCTGATAAACCACGCATGCCGCCGCCCGCGATCGCCAGTCGTCCAAACGCCAATCGATCGCGCGCGGCGCGGCCCTGGCGGCGAAGATCAGTCGAGTACCGAGCTCCGCCGCTTCGTTGAAGAGCCTGAATAGCGCTTGCTCCCACGCTAGGTCGCCGGCTATGGCATCCACGTCATCGAGGCATAGCGCACCGCAATTCTCGAATCCGGCCAGGGCTGCGGGCGGTAATGCCGGGGACCGCTCGAGCGGGAAGTAGGCCGGCGCCGGGTAGGCTGCCGCCGCGTCGCTGGAAGCGCACACGGCCTGCAGAAGGTGCGTCTTGCCGGAACCCTCGCTGCCCCACAGCCACAGAGGCGACGGGTCTCCCCCCCGCAGCGCCGCGATCAGCTCGCCATTCAACCCGGGCACAAAACTCCCGAAGATCGCATCCGCGCGCAAGCGCACCCCGAGCGGCAGCTGTTTCATGCGGGCCTCGAGCCGCCGCCGCTCACGGCCCGGCGCTGAGATCCGGCATGCGCGGCGGCCAGGCGGCTGTACACCAGCACGTAATCGAGGCCGCTCACTGCCACCGTCACGAACACCAGCGCGCCGAGGAACGTCTGCCACGCAAGCGGCCAGGAGAACTGCGGCGTGCCGATGACCACCAGAATGAAAATCACCTGGCATAGGGTATTGAGCTTGCTCACCCGGGACGGGCGGGACACGACCGGCCCCACCGCGATCCGGTAGGCCACCGCCCCGAGCACGATGATGCAATCGCGCGCAATGACGGTCGCCGTCAGCCAAACCGGCAGACTACCGAGCAAAGCCAGCATGACGAAGACGGTGGCCAGCAGCAACTTGTCCGCGATCGGGTCCAACAGGCCGCCAAGATCGGTCTGCCAGCCGAAACGTCTGGCCAGCAAGCCGTCGATGCCGTCCGACGCGGCGGCGATGCCGAGCAACCACAACGTCTCGACGGGCCGGCGGTGAGCGAGCGCCAGCGCAATGGGCACGACCAGCAGGATCCTGATTGACGTGACGACGTTCGGCAGGTGGCGCAGCCAGCGATGCATGGCCATGGCTCCTACCGGCGCAGCTGGAAGCGATGGAGTCCGTTGTCGCCCGCGGGCAGCGGCTGTAATTTGCCGTTCAGGGAAAGCGCATGTGCGAGAGTTTCGATGCCGCCGCGCGAGGTCAAGCGGAACTTCACGGTGTCCGCGGTCAAGGCCAGCACGCCGACGTGGGTGATGAAGGTCAACGACTCCAAATAGGTCTGAACGTTGGCGTACTCTCGCAGGTCGCCGACGCCGCTGACCTCGATGTCGACAGGCGCCAGGGTGCCGCTGGCGGCGAACAGTCCCGCATACAGATCGGCAGCGCGATTCACGCCGTCCAAGGCGCCCGAGAAATCGCTGCTCCGATCTTGAAACTGCAACGTCCAGCGCACCGTGGCGGTCGCGGCGGCGCTGTTGGCCCGGCCGATGAGCACGCCCTCGGCGCCCAGGCGATGAGCGACATCCGCCGGCGCACTGGCGGAGGCATTCGCGGATGCGGCGGGCGGCCAGATCAGGGGAATACCGCGCAGCACTGCGGCAGCATCCAGGGCATCCTTGAGCTCGGAAGTATCCTCGGCCGAGACGACGGCGGCCGACTGGGAGCCGGTAGCCACCGACAACCAGACCAAGGTGGTTGGCCGTTCCTGGCCCCACAAGGGTTGGCCGTTCTGGGTCAACCAGCGTTCGATGGCGGCACCATCGAACGCCACCCACAGTTGATTGTCCGGCGCCGTTCGAAATTGCTGCACGTAGCGGCGGGCATTGTTGACCAGAGGCGCAAAAACCGCGTCTTCATCCGCCGTGCGGCGGCCCGTCACCCGCACCAGGACGATTCGCAGCGCCGCCTGGAAAGCGGCCGTCTGTGCCGCCTCTGAGCGGCCGTCGACCGGCGCCTGCGCCTGGAAGAGATCGATCCGCGACCAGCCGAACACCGTACCCGGCAGGCTCGCACCGGCGCTGAAGCACAGAATCACCGCGAGGCGCAAATATCGCCGGTATTTATTGCCGAAAAACTGTGCCATGGAGTAATCACGAAAGCCGGTTGTCCCCTCATGTAAAATACCACAGCTTGCCGACCTGCCGCGTCGGCCCACCAATTGCTCGAGGAACCAGATGACTCAGCGTGCGCCCGTAACCTACCGCGACGCCGGCGTCGACATCGACGCTGGAGAGGAGTTGGTCGAGCGGATCAAGCCCGGCGTGCGCCGCTCCATGCGCCGCGAGGTGCTGGGCGGTATCGGCGGCTTCGGAGCGCTGGTCGAGGTACCTTTGGACCGCTTTCGCAAGCCGGTCCTGGTCTCGGGCACCGACGGGGTAGGCACCAAACTCCGTCTCGCCATCGATACCGGTCGCCACGACACGGTGGGCATCGACCTGGTCGCAATGTGCGTCAACGACGTTGTGGTGCAAGGCGCGGAGCCGCTGTTCTTCCTGGACTATTTCGCCACCGGCAAGCTCGTAGTCGACATCGGCGCGCGGGTCATTGCCGGGATCGTCGACGGGTGCGTGCAGGCGGGCTGCGCCCTGGTGGGCGGCGAGACCGCCGAGATGCCCGGCATGTATCACGGCGACGACTACGATCTCGCGGGGTTCTGCGTGGGTATCGTGGAAAAGGACGCCATCATAGACGGCAGCCGCACGGCGGCCGGCGACATTGTGCTGGGACTGCCCTCCTCCGGTCCGCACTCGAACGGTTTCTCGATGATCCGCAGGATACTTCAGGTCTCCGGCGCCGACCTGCAAACCGATCTCGACGGCATCTCCCTCGGGGACCGGCTCATGTCGCCGACGCGCATTTACGTGAAGGCGCTGTTGAAATTGGTCGGCGCGCTGCCGGTCCACGGTCTGTCCCACATCACGGGCGGCGGCTTGGTCGATAACATCCCGCGAGTCGTTCCCGACGGCCTGGAAGTGATACTCGAGCGCAAAGCGTGGCGCCGCGACCCGGTATTCGAATGGCTGCAGAACGCCGGCCGGGTGACGGATGAGGAAATGTACCGGGTGTTCAACTGCGGCATCGGTATGACGATTCAGGTTGCGGCGCAAGATGCGGACCGGGCCGTCTCGATCCTGCGTGAGGCGGGTCAAGAAGCGCTGATGATCGGCGAGGTGAAAAGCGGCACCCGCGGTGTCGTCATCGCTTGAGCAACGAGCGCACTCCGCAGCCCATCGTGGTCCTGATTTCGGGGCGCGGCAGCAACATGCGGGCGCTCGTCGAGCACAGCCGAGACGACGCCCCTGCGTACGAGGTGGTCCGCGTCCTTTCCGACAAGCCCGCAGCCGCGGGGCTCGCCCTGGCCCGCGATCTTGGCGTGCCGGCAGCCGCCGTACCGTCATCCGGCGGCACGGCCGGTAATCCGTCAGACCGCGCCGAGTACGACCGCAGACTCGCGGCGGCGATCGACGAGTGCGCCCCGGCGCTGATCGTGCTCGCAGGCTTCATGCGCATTCTCTCGCCCGAATTCGTGAACCGCTACGCCGGCCGGATCGTGAACATTCATCCTTCCTTGCTGCCGAAATATCCGGGCCTGCACACCCATCGTGCGGTGCTGGCGGCCGGCGATACCGTGCACGGCGCCACGGTGCATTTCGTCACCGCGAAACTCGACGGCGGCCCGTCCATCATCCAGGCGGTGGTGCCGGTGCGTCCCGGCGACGATGAGGCCACGCTCGCGGCGCGGGTTCAGGCCGAGGAACATCACATCTATCCACTGGCGGTCGACTGGTATTGCGCGGGGCGTCTGCGCTGCCGCGAAGGCCACGCATGGCTAGACGGGGCACCCTTAGGTGTGCCCGTTCAGTATGACGGCGGCGCTCCGCGGGGCACGGATCAGCCGAGCCGCGCTTCGCCGGGCGGCGCTCGGGCACGGAACCGCTGATGTCTGCACCAAGTTTGACCGCGGGACTGCTCGCACTCTTAGGACCGCTGACGGTCGCCGGACCGCTCGCAGCCGTGGCACGGCCCGCCGATACGCCGGCGGACGAACCGCCCACCATCAGGCCTTTTTCCGCGCATTACTCGGCGGATTGGAAGTCGATCAACGTCGGCACCAGCGACCTCGACTTGAAACTCAATGCGGCGGACGGGACCTACGAATACACCTGGCGGATCACGGCGCGCGGTGTCTTTCGCATCGTCTACAGCGACGACGTCATCCAGAAGAGCTGGTTCAGCGTGAATGCCGATCACGTTCGGCCGGAAAAGTACCGCGCAGAACAGGGCAATTCCACAGTGAGCATCGACTTCGATTGGAGCGACGGGCGGGCGCGCGGCGAATCGGAGAAAAAACCCGTCGACCTGAAGCTGACGGAGGGCGTCCAAGACGTGATGTCCATTCAAATCGAAGTGATGCTGGACCTCAAGAACGGGAACCTGCCCAAGGAGTTCAAAATCGTCGACAAGGACGAGATCAAGGACTTCCTCTATACCCTGGAGGGTCCGGCGCGGCTGCGTACGGCGCTGGGCGAACTCGACACCGTGGTCGTCGCCAGCCAGCGCGCCGGCAACAATCGCGTGCTCAAGATGTGGTTCGCGCCGTCGCTGGGCTACCTACCCGTTCAGGCCGAACGGTCGCGGGACGGCAAGCTCGAGTTCGCGATGCGGATCAAGACATTGAAGCGCTGACAAACAGGCTCCTACGTCTTCGGCAGCGTCACGCCGCGCTGGCCCTGATACTTCCCGCCGCGGTCCCGATAGGATGTCTCGCACACCTCGTCGGATTCGAAGAACAGCATCTGCGCGACGCCCTCGTTGGCGTAGATCTTCGCCGGCAACGGCGTGGTGTTCGAGAACTCCAGGGTCACATGCCCTTCCCACTCGGGTTCCAAAGGCGTTACATTGACTATCACACCGCAGCGTGCGTACGTCGATTTTCCGAGAGTTACGATCAAAACGCTGCGCGGCACCCGGAAAAATTCCACGGTCCTCGCCAACGCGAACGAGTTCGGCGGAATGATGCACACCTCACCTTTGAAATCGACGAACGATTTTTCGTCGAAACTCTTCGGATCGACGATGGTGGAATTGATGTTGGTGAAGATCTTGAACTCGTCCGCGCAGCGTACGTCGTATCCATAGCTCGACGTGCCGTAGGAGACGATCTTGTGGCCGTTGGCCACCCGGACCTGTTCGGGCGAGAACGGTTCGATCATGCCGTGCGCGGCGGCCATGCGCCTGATCCAGCGGTCGCTTTTGATGCTCATTACGTAGATTCGACCGTGATCTTGGGGAACATCCTGCTGTAATCCTTATTGAGCGTTGAGAGACGGGCGGCCGTGCGGCGCGCCATGCGAAAGTAGGCCAATGCCCGCGCACTGCCGGGCTCGGTCACCACCGTCGGAGCTCCACCATCGGCGTCCTCGCGGATGCGGATGTCCAACGGCAATTCACCCAGGAGTTGCACGCCGTACTGAGCCGCCATTCGGGCCCCGCCGCCGCTGCCGAACACATGCTCGACGTGGCCGCACTGGCTGCAAACGTGAACGCTCATATTCTCGACGATGCCCAGAACGCGCACTTCCACCTTCTCGAACATCTTGAGGCCCTTGCGCGCATCCAGGAGGGCAATATCCTGGGGCGTCGTGACAATGACGGCGCCGCTCACCGGCACCCGCTGCGCGAGGGTGAGCTGGATGTCGCCGGTCCCCGGCGGCATATCGACCACCAGATAGTCCAGCTCGCCCCAATTGGTGTCGCCCAGCAGCTGAGTGAGCGCCTGCGTGACCATTGGCCCTCGCCATATCATGGGCTGCTCGGCGTCGATCATGAAGCCGATGGACATGACCTCGACGCCATGGGCCCGCAACGGAATCATGTGCTTGCCGTCGGCGTCGATCTCCGGCTTGCGGCCCGCGAGTCCCATCATGAGCGGTTGACTCGGTCCGTAAATGTCCGCGTCCAGCAAACCGACCCGGGCGCCCTGGGCGGCCCAGGCCAGCGCCAGATTGGCGGCGGTGGTGGATTTGCCGACCCCACCCTTGCCGGATGCGACGGCAATCACATTCTTCACGTTGCCGAGAGGTTTCAACGTCTTCTGAACCGCGTGCGCCGTGATTTCCGCTCTCAAGATCAGGTTGAGCCGGGCGGCCCCGAGTTCGGGCTTAAGATAACTTTGCAGTACCGGCAGCAGTTCGTCGGCATAATCGGCCACGGGAAAGCCGAATTTTAGTTCGACGGTGACTTGTTTCGCATCTGCGGAAACATCGACGATCGCCTTCGCCCGGGACCAGGTTTGGTCCAGGTAGGGATCGGTATAATCATCTAATTTTGCGCGGATTGCGCTGGCCGTCACGGCAGAATGGTGTCATGTATGCTCCATAGTCTAGCGCACGCGGGACGAGCGCGTGCGGTGTGGCATAATTCACGGTCTCGACATCGTTACCGCCGGTGGCGCCGCCACGTAACGTGAGAATGGACGCTCCCGAGGAATGTGCAACATCAAGGCACCGAATGAGTTTATTTGCCAATTACCGTGCCGACCGGCTCATCGCCGAAGTTAAATCAAGCGGCAATCCAGGCAGCCCGCTGGCGCAAAAAGCACTGGAAAAGCTGGTGGGATTGGGGCCGAACGCCATCGACCCCATCGTCGCCGCGCTCACGACCGCGGAAAAGAAGGAAACCGTCGCCTACGTCGACGCACTGTCCAAGCTCATCGACGCCAAAACGCTGCCTCATCTGCTGCGGACCATGGCCGATGCCAACAGCCGCGCCACGTCGGGCATTGCCTGGGCCCTGTCCTCCAGCCGCAATTACCCGGCCACCGCGCTGTTGGACGCCTTGGCGAAGCCCGACATGCCGAAACAGGTCATCATCGACGTCATCGCGGCGCAGAAGACGCGCTTCACGGTACGGGAACTGCTGAATGCCGCCTACAGCCCAGGAAGCCAGCGAACGTGCCGCGATCTTCAAGATCATCGCCGAAATTGCCGACGAATCGTCGCTCGACGACCTGATCGCCCGAATCGAGGGCAAGGATCCGGTCGCCCGGCTGCACATCATCAACGTTCTGGCCCGTTTCAATCTTCCGCAAGTGCAACAGGCCATCCAGCGGCAGCTCAAGGACAACAGCAAGTTCATTCGTGCCGCCGCCCTGTCGGCGCTGGCCCGCATGGACGGACCCTTCGACATGCCGCTGATATGCGGGATGCTGAAAGACCCCGAAATCGAGGTGCAGAACAAAGCGGTCGATGTGGTCGTCAAGGCCAACCATCCGGAAACGGTGAAGTTTCTGGTCGAGGTGCTCAAGGACGAGAACGAGTACGCGCGCCGCGCGGCGGTCGAGGTCCTCAACGTCGTCGGCACCTCCAAGTCCGTCAAATACCTGTTGGAGGTGATTGCCGACAGCGACTGGTGGGTGCGCACCCGGGCTGCCGATGCCCTGGGCAAGATCGGCGGCCCGCGCGTGGTGGACGCCGTGCTCACCCTCATCAAGGATGAGAATCAGGACATCCGCCGTGCCGCCATCGAGATCCTGAACCAAACCAAGGATGAACGCGCGGTCGCGCAGCTGATCGAAGCCACCAAGGACAAGGACTGGTGGGTAAGCGAGCGCGCCGTGGACGCCCTGGCGGAGATCGGCAGCACCAAGGCCTTGCCGCGCTTCATTGAAATGCTGGGCAATTGCGAAGCCAAGTCGCTGCCCACCGTGATACGCGCCGTGGGCAAATTAGGCGACCAAAAAAGCATCGAGCACCTCCTGCCGCTGCTGCAGAGGCCGGAAAACGAGGTCAAGGTGGAGGCCATCGCGGCGCTGGCGAAACTGGCGGACGAGCGCAGGGCCGAAACGGTGCGTGTCCGCTTGCAAGCCGCGGCGACGGAGGACGCCACCATCAGCCAGGCCGTGGCGCGCGCCATGCAGGAGCTCGACAACCGCTTCTCCAGTACCCAGCTCGCCGCCAATCAACGAGCCGTCGCCCTGCAGGAACCGGCCAAGACGCTGCTCATCGACAATCAGGACTTGGCCAAGGTCGTCAAGGAAAACGAGTCGAAGCTGGAACGGCTCGACATCGCGACCCTGAAGCCGGGCGATGTGATCGAAGGGCGCTACAAGTTCATCGAAAAGATCGGCAAGGGAGCGTTCGGTACGGTGCTGCTCATGGAAGACACCGTGGTCGAAGAGCGGCTGATCCTGAAGTTCTTGAATCCGAACGTGGCTTCGGACGAAGAGATGATGAAGCGCTTCGTGCACGAATTGCGCTACAGCCGCAAAATCACCCATAAGAACGTCATCCGCATCTACGACTTCCTGTATATCCAGGGCAATTACGCCATCTCGATGGAATACTTTCCCTCCCATACGTTGGGCGGCGAGATCATCAACGAGAAGCCGGTTGAGCTCAAGCGTGCGGTGAAGTTCGGCATCGACATTGCGACCGGCATGGCGGTAGCCCACCAGGCGGGAATCGTGCATCGGGATCTGAAGCCGGCAAACGTGCTCATCGACAACGACAGTCTTCTGAAGATCGTGGATTTCGGCGTGGCCGCCGCGCAGAGCCAGGGCGACACTCAGCTGACCAAAACCGGCTATGTCATCGGTTCCCCGAAGTACATGGCACCCGAGCAGATCCTAGGAAAGAAAGTCGACGAACGCGCGGACATCTACAGCTTGGGCGTCATTCTGTACGAGTTGTTCACGGGCGTGCCGCCCTACTCGCGCGGCGATCATATGTCGGTCATGTATCAGCACGTACAAGGCAAGGCGCGGCAGCCCATCGAAATCAACAAGGATCTGCCGCAGGAATTGAACAACCTGGTGGTGAAATGCATGTCGCTGGACAAGGCCAAGCGCGCGCAGACCATGGATGAGCTGCGCGCCTCTCTAGAGACGTTTCTGTAAGGCCGCCGGCTGGAGCGGTTCTATTGAGGTATAGAGAAGTTTCTCTAGCGGGACCCCGTCGGTGGTTTCATCCCCGACAGGTTGACGGACCTCACGTTTATGGCTCTTCCCCGGCCGGAATACTCGAAAAACCAATCGCTTGCGCGTAGGCTTTGACTTATGGCAAGAATCGACGCCTTTCTCAAGCTCGCCGTCGCACAGGGCTGCTCCGACCTGCACC
Organism: uncultured Gammaproteobacteria bacterium; assembly: GCA_963799885.1. Taxonomy (GTDB): domain Bacteria; phylum Pseudomonadota; class Gammaproteobacteria; order Steroidobacterales; family Steroidobacteraceae; genus Bog-1198. The sequence continues at coordinate 276,702 of CAWCYX010000021.1, forward strand.
TGGCGGTGGGCGTGCCGCCGATGATGCGCATGCACGGCGACCTGGTCGCCATTAAATTCCGCGATCTGGGAGAGACCGAACTCGAGGCGTATGTGACCGAAGTGCTTACTCAATCGCAGCAGAAAGTGCTGCGTGAGGGTCATGACCTCGATTTCTCTTACGTGACCGCGGAAGGCGGCCGGTTTCGGGTGAATGTCTACCGCAAGGAAACCGGCATCGGCGCGGCCTTTCGCGCCATTCCCACGACCATGCCCACGATGGATCAACTGGGTTTGCCGCCGGTGGTGCGCAAATTGTGCGACTACCACCAGGGAATGATCTTGGTCACCGGTGCGACCGGTACCGGTAAATCGACCACGCTGGCGTCGATGATCGACTATCTGAATGCCACACGTTCGCTCAACATCATCAGCCTCGAAGACCCTATCGAATTCGTTCACCGCAGCAAGTCGAGCCAGGTCATCCAGCGGGAACTCGGCACCCATCTCCCCTCGTTCGCCGAAGGCGTGCGCGCGGCCATGCGCGAGGATCCCGACGTGATCCTGGTGGGCGAAATGCGCGACGCCGAGACCATTTCCATGGCCATGACGGCCGCCGAGACCGGTCATCTGGTGCTGGGCACGCTGCACACCACCAGCGCCACCAAGACGCTAGACCGGATCATCGATGCCCTGCCCACCGAGGAGCGCGAGCAGACCAAGAGCTTTCTCTCCGCGAGTTTGATCGCAGTCATCACGCAAATTCTGGTGAAGAGTCCCGATCAGCGCGCGCGCCGCGCGGTCTGCGAAGTGATGGTGATGACCAAGGCCATCGGCAAGCTCATCATGACCGACCAGACGCACCAGATCCCGAGCCAGCTGCAGATGGGAAAGGAATACGGGATGCAGCTCCTGGATCAAGCATTGCTCGCGGCCATCAACGCCAAGGAAATCGATCCGGAGCAGGCCTACATGTACGCCTCGGACAAGCGCCAGTTCCAGCGCTTCGTGAGCGACGTTCCGCTCCCGACCATCGAACCGGCAACGCCCTAGGGAGTCCGGAGCACCGTGGCCGCCATCGACAGCTATCTGACTGAAGTCCTGTCAAAGAACGGTTCGGACCTGCATTTCCTCGCCGGCGATCCGGCGCGCGTCCGCCAATACGGCGAGCTCAAGACCCTGAGCCCCGAGCCGCTCAACGCGGAGATGGTCAAGGCCACCTTGTATGAAATCATGCCGAAACTGTCGGTAGAGCGTTTCGAATCCAAGGACGGCACCGACTTCGCCTACAGCATTCCGGGCGTCGCGCGGTTCCGCGTCAACGTCATGCGTCAGTTGAACGGCATGGGCGCGGTATTCCGCGCCATTCCCAGCAAGGCGCGCACGGCCCAGGAATTGAAGCTGCCCGACGCGGTGATGAATCTCTGCAAGATCAACAACGGCTTGATCCTGGTCACCGGCAAGACCGGCTCCGGTAAATCCACCACCCTGGCCGCCATGATCGACGACATCAACACGCGCGAGAAGGGGCACATCCTCACCATCGAAGACCCCATCGAGTTCGTCCACACCCGCAAGCAATGCCTGATCAGCCAGCGCGAAATCGGCGTGCACGCCGCATCGTTTTCCTCGGCCCTGATGTCGGCCCTGCGCGAGGATCCCGACGTGATCCTGGTCGGCGAGTTGCGCGATCTGGAGACCATGAGTATCGCGGTGACCGCGGCGGAAATGGGCATTCTCGTGATGGGGACGCTGCACACGAACGGCGCGGCGGCCACCGTCGACCGGTTGGTCAACGCGTTCCCGGCGGACAAGCAGCCCCATGTCCGCACCATGCTCTCCACCAGTCTGCGCGGGGTGGTTTCCCAGCAACTCATTCCGACCCCGAACGGCCAGGGCCGCGTCGCCGCCCTGGAGATCCTCATCAATACGCCGGCGGTGGCCAATCTCATCCGCCAGGGAAAGATGGATCAATTGGAAAATGCCATGCAAAGCGGCGGCGCCACGGGCATGCGCCTGATGGACACGGCGATTCAGGCCCTGCTCGACCAGCGGCAGATCTCCGGCAAAGAAGCGTTCAAAAAGGCCATCAACAAGTACCGATTCGAGCAGTTTCGCGACGCACCGTAACGCGCAGCGGTGCTGATCGCGCCTGCCAAAAGCCGCCGCGCGCTGTAAACTGGCGGGATGATCCGCAAACTTTTCGTCACCACCGCCCTGCCCTACGCCAATGGCCCGTTCCACATCGGGCATATCATGGAATACATCCAGGCCGACATCTGGGTCCGCTTCCAGCGGATGCTCGGGAATGTCGTGCATTTCGTCTGCGCGGACGACGCGCACGGCGCGCCGATCATGCTCAAGGCCGAGGCCGAGGGCATCTCTCCCCAGGAACTGGTTGCGCGCATCACCGCAGACCGCCCCGATACCTGCAAGGCTTTCACATCGGCTTCGATCATTGGTATTCGACGGACTCGCCGGAGAACGTGGCGCTGTCGCAGGACATCTACCGCCGGCTGAAAACGGCGGGGCTCATCTACGTCAAGCCGGTCGAGCAGTTCTACGATCCCGTCAAGGCCATGTTCCTGGCGGATCGCTACATCAAGGGCGAATGCCCCAACTGCCACACGAAGGACCAGTACGCCGATGCCTGCGAAGTCCTGCAGCATCGTCAATTCGCCCGCCGACCTGATCGAGCCCTACTCGACCCTGTCGGGCGCGAAACCGCTGATGAAGACCTCCGACCATTACTTCTTCAGGCTGTCGGACCCCAAGTGCGTCGAATTCCTGGGCGGATGGCTCGAACACCCGGAGCGGCTGCAGCCGCAGGTGGTCAACAAGGCGCGCGAGTGGCTCTCGGGCAAAGGCGACGAGGCGCTCGGCGACTGGGACATTTCCCGCGACGCTCCCTACTTCGGCATTCCGATCCCCGACGCGCCCGGCAAATATTTCTACGTGTGGCTGGACGCTCCGATCGGCTATCTCGCGTCGCTGCAGAACTACTTCAACACCGGCAAGGCGCGCGAGCGCGGCGAACCGCGCACCTTCGCGCAATTTCTCGCCGCCCCCGACACCGAGCAGGTGCATTTCATCGGCAAGGACATCATCTACTTTCACACGCTGTTCTGGCCGGCGATGCTGAAGTTCGCGGGCCTCCCTACAAAGTGCCCGATCACGTCTACGCCCATGGCTTCATCACGGTATCCGGCGAGAAAATGTCCAAGTCGCGCGGCACCGGCATCAGCCCGCTGCGCTATCTCGAGATCGGAATGAATCCGGAGTGGCTGCGCTACTACATCGGCGCCAAGCTGAATTCGAACGTCGAGGATCTCGACTTCAATCCCGACGACTTCGTCGCGCGGGTGAACAGCGATCTGATCGGCAAGTACGTCAACATCGCCAGCCGCGCCGCGAACTTCATCACCAAGCATTTTGACGGCGAACTCGAGTACGGCGGCGATACGGCCCCGATCGCGCGCGAAGCGCGCGACATCGCGCTGCGCGTGGCGGAACACTACGAAACACGCGATACTCGGCAAGGCGATGCGCGAGATCATGACCCTCGCGGATCGCATCAACCACGATTTCGATGCGCAGCAGCCGTGGGTTCTCGCCAAGGATCCGGCGAAGCGCGCGGAGCTTCAGGACGTCTGCTCCCGGGCACTGCACGGGTTCAAGCTGCTGAGCGTGCTCATCGCGCCCGTGCTGCCGCAGGTCGCGGCGCGCGTCGCGCGCGAGCTGTTCGGGCTGGATCGCCCTTTCGCAATGGAGCGACGCCGACCTACTGCCGGCGCGAATCAACCCCTACCAACACCTAATGACGCGCGTCGATCCGAGACAGCTCGATACGCTGTTCGAGACGGACAAGGCGCCCGCGCCTGCCGCAGGTTCGCCTGCCGCAGGTTCGCCTGCCGCAGGTTCGCCTGCCGCAGCGTCCGATGCCGCGATGCTCGCGAACGCGACGGCCGTGGAGGGCAACTTGATTTCCATCGACGATTTCCTGCGGGTCGACCTGCGCGTCGCCAAAGTCCTGAACGCCGAACTCGTCGCCGGCGCGGACAAGCTCCTGAAGCTCGCACTCGATGTGGGCGAACTCGGCGAACGCGCAGCATTTTCGCCGGCATCCGTGCGGCGTACGAACCGGCGTCGCTGGTGGGCCGCCTGATCGTGGTAGTCGCCAACTTGGAGCCCCGCAAGATGCGGTTCGGCGTTTCCGAGGGCATGATGTTGGCGGCCGGTCCCGGCGGCAAGGAAATTTTCGTGCTGTCGCCCGATACCGGGGCCGCGCCCGGCGATGCGCATCAAGTGATATGAACACCGAAACCGCGCCCGACATCGTGGCGCGAATCGACGCCTTGTTGCCGCAGACCCAGTGCACCCGCTGCGGCTACCCGGCATGCCGGCCGTACGCCGCCGCGATTGCCGGAGGCGCTGCGGAGATCAACCAATGCCCGCCGGGCGGTGCCGCCACCATTCAGGTACTAGCCGAATTATTACGTCGCGACGTATTGCCGTTGAATCCCGTGAACGGCGTGGAGTCGCCGCCGCGGGTGGCCTGGATCGACGAGGCGCGCTGCATCGGTTGCGCGCGATGCCTGCCGCCATGCCCCGTGGACGCCATCGTCGGCGCGTCGAAATACATGCACACCGTCCTGGCGGAGCACTGCACGGGGTGTGAACTCTGCATCGCTCCATGCCCCGTGGATTGCATCGAAATGCGTCCCGTGCCCGAACCGGCGGGACGGCCAAACCAGGCGTCCATCAACCGTGCCCGCTACGAGGCGCACGCGGAGCGCTTGCTCCGGCGCGCGGCCGATCGAATGCGTGAACTGGATGCGAAGAAGGCCTCGCTCGCGGGCCGCAAGTGAACGGCACGAAGCGGCGTGAAATATTTTCCCGGCTGAAGGAAGCCAATCCCGCGCCGCGCACCGAACTGCAGTACAGCTCCCCATTCGAGTTGTTGATCGCGGTGATCCTATCGGCGCAAGCCACCGACCAGGGTGTCAACAAGGCGACGCCCGCGCTGTTCCGAACGGCCGATACTCCGGCCGCCATGCTCGCGCTGGGAGTCGATGGCCTCATTCCCTATATCAAGACCATCGGGCTCTTCAACAGCAAGGCGAAGAACATCATCGCCACCTGCGCCGCATTGGTCGCGCACCACGGTGGAAAGGTGCCGAAGACCCGCGAGGCACTCGAGGCGCTGCCGGGGGTGGGACGCAAAACAGCCAACGTCGTGCTCAACACCGCATTCGGCGAGGCTACCATCGCCGTCGACACGCATATCTTTCGCGTCGCCAATCGTACGGGCCTCGCCCGCGGCAAGACGGAGCGAGCCGTGGAGGACAAACTTCTGAAATTTGTCGCGCCGGAATTCAGGCAGGACGCGCATCATTGGCTGATTCTGCACGGCCGCTACGTGTGCAAGGCGCGAGTTCCCGCGTGTCCCACGTGCGCGATTTCGGACCTGTGTGAGTATCGCCGCAAGACCAAGCCGGCCTCGGGGGGTTGAAACCCCGGGGCCGCACACCGGTCAATTATTGAGCGCGGTCGATCGCCGCATCGTCCATCTTCAAACGGAAATAAAGCGCCTTCTTCAACGAATGAATGGCTTTCTCCGTATCGTGAATCGCCGCCGCCTTGTTGCCGCCGAAATCGTCCGGAGCCGCGCGCAGTTCCTCGAGAGCATCGCGCATCTCATGAATCGCTTTCACCAGCCGTGGGTGTGCCATTTCCTCGGAGCGCATGGTGAGCTGCGGATCGGCGAGCGCAACGCTCGAATGTCCCGCCATCCCGAACGCCACCACCGCAGAAACCGCACCGGCCGAAAGAATCTTGCTACCGAAGTTCATTGTTCATCTCCATGTGACGATTGAGTCAAAGTGAAACATCCACCCCCTCACCAACGGCTCATAGTAGTTCGGGCATACTGCCCCGCCAGCGTCTAACGGAAACGTAATCCGTGTCATTAATTGGTCACACGTTGGTAAGGGGCGAGATACGAGCGTTGCTCGAATTTAACCTCGAAGACCCGGTACCAGCCTCAAAATTGCGAACGGTGTCGTCGCGAAATTCGGTTACATTCCCCCCGCCGTTCTGCGGCGTATTCTCGCAGAGAACTTTCACGCGGTATGGAATAAAATCCATGTTCGCTGAGTCTTACCCTCCAATGACGTGCGGTTTCCGCACCCCGAAGGTGGCGATCGGTCGCAGCCATGGACGATAAACGCGGTCGATTCGAAGCGCAGGTGCTGCCCCATCTGGATGCGGCCTACCGGTTTGCGCGATGGCTGTCGCATTCGTCCGCCGATGCGGACGATGTCGTGCAGGAAGCGGTGCTGCGCGCGTTTCGCAGTTTCGACTCCTTGCGCGGCTCGGATGCGAAGTCCTGGCTGCTGACCATCGTGAGAAACTGCCATGCGACGGCGCATCGCCGGCAGCAACGGCGCGCCTGGGTACCGCTGCCCGAGGAAAATGACGCCGAGGATGGCCACGCGATGATCGCAAGCACCCCGGACCCCGAAATCGCCTCGATGGGCGCCGAACAGGAACGCACGCTGACCCGATTGATGGCCGCGTTGCCGCAGGATCATCGTGAGGTCCTGGTCCTGAGAGAGATCGAGGACATGGACTATCGCCAAATCGCGAACATCACGAACGTACCCATCGGAACGGTGATGTCGCGCCTGGCGCGCGCCCGCGCGGGATTGAAATCGCAATGGCTGAAACACGTCGAGGGAGAACTGCGTGGCGTGCGCTGAGGGCCTGACCACACAGGCTTATTTCGACGGCGAGGTCGACGCCGCCGCAGCCGCCGGGATCGAACGGCATGTGGCGCAATGTGCAACCTGCCGCGCCCTCCTCAAGGATTTGGAGCAAACGCGCACCGCCGTGCGGAAAATGCCGCAGCCGGGTGCGCCGCCTGCGCTGCGGGCCCGGATTTTGCGCGGCATCGACGAAGAGGCTGCCGCCGAGGCGTCGCTTTCCAGCCCGATACCCTGGCGAACGCGGACATTTTGGTTGGGTGCCTGCGGCGGAGCGGCCGGTGCCGCGATGGCCGCGATGCTCGCGTGGTTCACCCTCACCCCGGCGGTCGGCAATCCCTTGCTCGACGATCTGCTGGCGGCCCACATCCGGTCGTTGATGCCGTCGCATCTCATCGATGTGGCGTCCACGGACCAGCATACCGTGAAGCCATGGTTTTCCGGCCACGCCGATGTCTCCCCGGTGGTCGCCGACTTCGCGCCGCAGGGCTACACCCTGGTTGGCGGGCGGGCGGATTATTTCGCTCATCAACGCTCCGCTGTGGTGGTCTACCAGCATGGTGCGCACATCATCAACGTCTTCAGTTGGGCCGGAAATCAGCGCCACGTGCCGGCCGAAACGACGCGCAACGGCTATCGAATGATGTTATGGCAAGTCGGGGACTTGAATTACTGCGCCGTCTCGGATACCGGCTGGGATGAACTCGGTGCGCTGGTGCATTTGCTGCAGAAAGCGAGTGCTCGCGACACTCCAGGTAGCGGCGGATGAGCCCTTATCGTTACGGCCGGCCTTGATGTCCGCTTCCACGACGCGCGATCAGTTGCGCCGCGCCTACTCCGATGCCTGGCGCAAACATGTCGCAGGTTCGCCGCTTACATCGCTCGAGGCCATGCTGGCCGACGTCATCGGATTGCATCCGGAATATCAAGCCCTGGTGCAGGATGGCGACGCCGCGCTTGCCTTCGAAGCCGGCGCTGCGGCGGCGGTAGAGAACCCGTTCCTGCACATGGGTTTACATATGGCGGTGCGCGAGCAGGTCGCCATCGACCGCCCGCCAGGTGTCCGAGATCTGCACCGACGCCTGCAGGCACAGTGCGGCGACCTGCACGGCGCTGAACATATGCTGATGGAGGCGCTGGCCGAGACGCTGTGGGAATCGCAATCGGCCGGGCGGCCGGCGGATGAGGGTCAATACCTGTCGTTGGCGCGCAGACGCCTGGCGGCGGCCCGCGGGACGTAGTTCGGGGCCGCGGGACCTAGTTGCCGTCCAACACGGCAAAATTAACGAACCTTCATCCTGGCTTCATGGGACGGGGCGGCGATGCCGGATATTCTGGGCCATCGATGCGAGCGACCTTTCGTGGAGTTCCAAATGCGTCTTTCCCTGCCGGCGATCGCCCTCAGCGTCTGCATCAGTCCTCTCGGACTGGCGGCCGCCGGATCGTCGGACGACGTTGCGAAAACCGTTCCACCCAAGGCCGTTCCCGCCACGGTGGCGCCGCCGTCGGCGTCACCGCCCGATGCCCCCGCTTCCGACGCTGCGGCTCGCCACGCCAAACGCACCGCTTGCCTCAAACAGGCCAAGGTCAAGAAGCTCGTCGGTGCCGACAAAAACTCCTTCATCAAGGATTGCGTCGCGGCTCACTGAACCGCCGCTGCCTGCCCTGCCTGGACACACCCGGTCGCTCCGGCTTATGCTGCCCGCCGGGAATCGCCGTGTTAAGCGGCGGATCAACCTCGCTTGTTACGGCCGACCGCCGCCACCACCGTCACCACCACCATTCGGGGCTGCGCGCCTTAAGTCATGGACGATAAATCCGCGCTCCTCGGCCAATTGCGTATCGACCGCAATGCCCAACCCTCCCGCAGCGGATACGGCCGCCTCTGGTTCGCCGGCATCGCAGCGGCACTCATCGTCGGCGCGGCGCTGTGGTTCTGGCTGCGGCCTACGGGTATACCGATCCGCATTGCGGTGGCGCAGGCGGTAACACAGGCGAGCGCCGCGGGGGCATCGATCTTGGATGCGTCGGGATACGTGGTGGCGCGGCGCCAGGCCACCGTCGCGTCGAAGATCACCGCCAGAATGGTGGAACTCGACATCGAGGAAGGCGACCACGTCAAGGCAAATCAGGTCATTGCCCGGCTCGATGACACCAACATTCGTGCCGCCCATGCCCAGGCGGCAGCGCAACTGACCTTTGCCAAGGCGGGCCTCGAGGAAACGCAGGTCAACCTCGCGAACGCGCAACGCGACTATGATCGGCAAAAGAGCCTCTTGGCGGACCATTTCGTCAGTCAGTCGGCCGTCGACAACGCACAGACGACTCTCGATGCGCTGCGGGCGCAGCTTGCCACCCAGCGGCGCAATGTGGAGGTGGCGGAGCGCGGCGTCAACGTGGCCGACCGCAATCTCGACGACACCGTCATACGCTCGCCCTTCTCCGGTGTCGTCACGGTCAAGGCAGCCCAGCCCGGCGAAATGGTCTCGCCCATCTCGGCGGGCGGCGGTTTCACGCGCACCGGCATCGGCACCATCGTCGACATGGATTCGCTCGAGGTGCAGGTCGACGTCAACGAAAACTTCATCAACCGCGTACAACCTCACCAAGCAGTCACGGCCAAGCTCAACGCCTATCCGGATTGGCAGATTCCGGCGCACGTCATCGCCGTGATTCCGACTGCCGATCGCAGTAAGGGCACGGTGTTGGTACGGATCGGGCTCGACCAGAAAGACGCGCGCATTCTGCCGGAAATGGGAGTACGTGTGTCGTTTCTCGCCGATTCGAAGGACGATGGCGGTCAGCCGGCGACCGGCGTCAGCGTGCCCGTCACGGCGGTGCAGGGTTCGGGCAACACCGGCGTAGTGTTCGTCGTGCGCGATTCCACGCTCGAGCGGCGCGCCGTGCGCTTGGGCCAGAGCGACTCCGATCACGTTACGGTAACATCCGGCCTCGCCGCCGGCGAGCGGGTGGCGGTGGGCGATTTCAAAGAGATGAGGGACGGCGCTAAGATTCGCATAGAACCATGAAAGGCCGCGACCCGCGGCGATTCGGGAACCAATGACATGACCGACAGCATCGTATCGTTGAGACACGTCGCAAAAAGCTACCGGCGCGGCAAGCAGAGCATCGACGTGTTGCAGGACTTGGATCTCGAGATCGCCAGAGGCGACTTCGTCGCCTTGATGGGACCGAGCGGTTCGGGCAAAACCACCCTGCTCAATCTGATCGGCGGCCTCGACACCCCGACGTCGGGGGAAATCACGGTGGGTGGTCAGCGTCTCGACCAACTCGGTAGCGGGGCTCTGGCACGCTGGCGGTCCACCCACGTGGGATTCGTCTTCCAATTCTATAACTTGATGCCCATGCTCACCGCACAGCGCAATGTGGAATTACCCCTGCTTCTTACGCATTTGTCGGCGGCCCAGCGCAAGGCCCACGCCCTGGCAGCGCTCACCCTGGTCGGCGTGGCGGACCGCGCCAAGCACAAGCCCAGTGAACTATCCGGTGGTCAAGCGCAACGCGTCGCGATTGCGCGGGCGCTGGTGGCCGATCCCACCTTGTTGGTCTGCGACGAGCCCACGGGCGACCTCGACCGCAAGTCGGCCGACGACGTGCTGCATCTCCTGCAAGTGCTCAACCGCGAACACGGCAAGAGCATCGTGATGGTCACCCACGATCCGAAGGCCGCCGAATTCGCCAGCCATCAACTGCACATGGACAAGGGGTCCTTGTTGGCTGCCGGCAGCCTGGCCGCCTGAAGCAAATCCCGCCGCCTGAAGCATCCATCATGAAATACTTTCCGCTGGTCTGGGCCACACTGTGGCGCAAGAAGACACGCACCATATTCACCTTGCTGTCCGTCGTGGTGGCTTTCCTGCTGTTCGGCGTGTTGGAAACGGTGGATTACGCCTTTTCCCATCCGAGCGCGGGCGCCTCCGGCGCCGACAAACTCGTCACCACCAACAAGTATTCCATCACGTTGCCGCTGCCGTTCGCCGACCGGCAGCAGATCCGCTCGGTGCCGGGCGTCGAGGAAGTAACCTGGCTCACATGGTTCGGCGGTTACTATCAGGAATCGAAGAACTTCGTCTTCGCCCTGCCCATCGATACCGACACCTATTTCAACCTGCACAAGGATGAGTTCATCGTGAACGATTTCGAGATGCAGGCTTTCAGCAACACCCGAACCGGCGGTCTGATGAACGTCGCACTCATGAAGAAATTCGGATGGAAGGTGGGCGATAAAGTGCCTCTGCATTCCACCATATGGACTCAAAAGGACGGCTCTCTCGACTGGACCTTCGACATCGTCGGTACGTTCGACGCCAAGGACCCGACGCAGGCCTCGCAAATGGCGTCGAGCTTCCTGTTCCACTACGAGCTGTTCGACGAGGGCCGCAGTTTCGGCAAAGGCAATGTCGGCTGGTACGAGGAGCGCATCGCCGATCCCTCGCAGGCCGCGGTCGTTGCCAACCGCATCGATGCCTTGTTCACCAATTCGTCGGACGAGACCAAGACGCAACCCGCGAAGGATTTCGCCCTGGCCTTCATCAAGCAGCTCGGCGATATCGGATTCGTGCTGCGAGCCATCCTGGGAGCGGTCTTCTTTACTCTCCTATTCCTTACCGGCAACACGATGATGCAATCGGTGCGCGAGCGCGTACCGGAGTTGGCAGTGCTCAAGACCCTGGGATTCGGCGATGCCGCCGTGCTGGGCTTGGTGATTGCCGAATCGCTGTTGCTCTGCGTCACGGCGGCGTTGCTCGGCCTTGCGTTGAGCTTCGCGGCATTGCCCGTCGTCAAATTGGGCCTGCAAGGCGTGGATCTCTCCCCCAAAGCGCTCCTGCCCGGCATCGGCCTGGCCGTGCTGCTGGCCATCATCGTCGGCCTGCCGCCGGGTTTGCGGGCCATGCGCCTCACCATCGTCGATGCGCTGGCCGACAGGCACTAGGGGAGCACCATGCTGAAGCAACTCTGGGCCGTGAGCCTGATGAGCCTGCAAACCCTGCCGCAGCGCATCGGCGCCTCGAGCGTCATCGTCGTCGGAATCGCGGGCGTAGTCGCGGTGCTGATCTCCGTTCTGGCCATGGGCGTGGGCTTCCGGCATACGCTCGCCGACAGCGGCCGCGACGACCGGGCCATCATCCTGCGTGGCGGCTCGGATGCCGAACTCAACAGCAATCTGACCCGCAGCGACGTCGACACCATCGGCAATGCCCCCGGTATCGCGAAGGATGCCGACGGCAAGGCCATCTTGTCGAACGAGCTCGTAACCGTGGTGAATGTGCCGAAGATCGACACCGGCTTCGATTCCAACATCACCCTGCGCGGCGTTGGCCTGAGGCTCGTCGAGGTGCGACCTGAACTCACCATCACCGCGGGCCGCATGTACCAGCCGGCGGTGCGCGAGTTGATTGCCGGTGTCGGAGCGGCCAAGCAGTTTCGAGGCCTCACCCCGGGCAGCGTGCTGCATTTTCGTAATGCCGACTGGACCGTCACGGGACTGTTCACCAGCCATGGCGACATTCACGAGTCGGAGCTGTTGGCGGACGTCGATACGGTCGGATCGGCGACTCAACGCACCGGTTACAGCTCCGCAATTGCCCTGCTCACGAGTGCCGGGGCATTCACGGAGTTCAAGGATGCGCTCACCACCGATCCGCAGCTCAAGGTCGACGTGCAGCGCGAACCGGACTACTACGCAGCGCAGTCCAAGCCTCTGACCAAAGCCATCAACGTGGTCGGCAACACGGTGGCCGTCATCATGGCCATCGGGGCGATGTTCGGGGCGCTCAACAGCATGTACTCGGCGGTATCCGCCCGCGGCATGGAGATTGCGACTTTGCGAGCCATCGGCTTCGGCGCATTCCCGGTGCTGCTGTCGGTCATCGCCGAAGCACTGCTGTTGTCCTTCCTGGGCGGTGTCATCGGCGCGGCCGTTGCCTGGGTGCTGTTCAATGGGCACAGCGTCAGTACCTTGGGCGGAGCGTTCGCCCAAGTAGTGTTCAAGCTGACCGTAACGCCCGCGCTGGTCGTGATCGGCATCCTCTGGGCATGCATCATCGGTGTCCTCGGCGGTCTATTCCCGGCGCTGCGCGCGGCACGATTGTCCGTGGCGGAGGCGCTGCGCGCCGCCTAGAAGGGTTTGTCCCCGTTCACCGTCGCTCGATGCATGGTGCGGCGTTCGGGCAGGTAATCCGCGACCGCATAGTGCTGGGTGTTGCGGTTGTCCCAGAAGGCGATGTCATCGACGCTCCAGCGCCACCGGACCGTGAACTCCGGTTGCCCGGCGTGCGCAAACAGAAAGGCGAGCAGCATTTGGCTCTCCCGCGGCTTCAGTTCGTTGATATGCGTCGTAAATCCTTCATTGACGAATAATCCCTTGCGGCCGCTGACCGGGTGCGTGCGCACCACCGGATGGTTGACCGGCGGATGCTTGGCCACGGCACGATCGTAGCGCTCCTTGAAGGCGGCGTCGTTTTGCCAGCGTTCGGGCGGGAAGGATTTCGCCACCGAATGTTGCGCGGTGAGGCCCTCGAGGAGACGGCGCAGCGGCTCCGACAGCGCTTCGTAGGCCGCGGAGCAGCTGGACCACAGGGTATCGCCGCCCACCGGGGGAATACGCTTCGCGGACAGAATCCCGGCCAGGGGCGGCGTCGTGCTGAACGTCACATCGGTATGCCAGTTGTCGTTATCCGGCAGGAAGGCCGCATGCGTATCGAGCAGCATGATTTCCGGCAGTTCCGGCAGAACCGGATAGATGGGATGAATGTGCAGGGTTCCGAAGTTCGCCGCGAAATCGCGCTGCGCTTGCGGTGTGATGGGCTGGTTGCGGAAAAACAGCACTTGGTGTTCGACCATGAGTTCGCCGAGATGATCGATGACGGAGCGCGGCAGCTCCCGCGACAGATCGACCCCATTCACGATGGCGCCGATCACGCGGTTCAGTCGGGTAACTTCGATTGCCATGTTCAAATCCTTCAGGACGTCCTAACCAGCACGTGACGCTTACGGCTGCTCCGCGTAGATTTTAACCAGGCGGTACATAAAGTCGCGCCCCTCGAGCAGCGACTTGACGGAGACGTACTCGTTCAAGCCATGAATGCCGCCGAGATCGGGGCCGATGAATAACGCCTCGATCCCGTAGGTCGGAATACCGGCGGCGTTCAGGAACTGGCCGTCGGTCCCGCCGGGCTGCAGCATCGGCACCACGGGAACCCCCGGAAAGACCTGCGCGGTCAATTTCTCGAACGGACCCAACACGGCGGGCATCAAGGGCGGCGGCGGGGAACTCGGTCCCCGCCGTTCGAGCGTGCTCACCTTGACGGCATCGTCGGCGACGATCTGTTCCAGTTGGCGCTGCACCGCCTCCGGCTCGACGCCCGGAAAGATGCGGCAGTTGATGTTCGCGCGGGCGCGCTGCGGCAGCGCATTCGTGGCGTGACCCGCCTCGAGCATGGTTGCCACGCAAGTCGTGCGCAGCATGCCGTTCCAGCTGGGATCCTTCGATGCGACCAGGGCTACGGCCTGCGCGTCGCCCGGATCGTGGACCAGGGCGTTCATTGCATTGGCGACCTCGGTTTCGCCCTTGGCCGCCTGGATTTTAGCCATGCCGGTGAAGTAGGCCCGGTTGCCGTCGGTGAATTGCGCCGGAAACTCATAGTTGGAAATCCGCGTCAGCGCGGCCGCGAGATGATAGATCGCATTGTCCTTGACCGGCCGGGAGCTGTGTCCGCCGCGATTCGTCACTTCGAGGCGGTAATTCTGCGAAGTTTTCTCGCCGGCCTGAATCTGCATCAAGACCCGGTGGCCCTGGGCGTCGAGTTCCCCCCAAGCGCCCTCATTGATGGCGAACCCCGCGTCGATCAGTTCCCGCTCGTTGTTCGCAAGCCATTGCGCGCCGTTGAAGGCGCCGCTGGTTTCTTCGCCGCAAGTGAGCGCAAGCTTGAGAGTGTGGCGCGGCTTGAATTTTTCTTCGCGGAAGCGGACCAAGGTATCGACCCACATCGCGGCCTCGGCCTTGTCGTCGATGGCCCCGCGCGCGTAGAAATTGCCGTTTTCCTCGATGAGCTTGAACGGATCACGCGTCCAATCCTCGCGCTTGGCCTCGACGGTATCGATGTGCGCCAACAGAAGGATAGCCTTGCTCTTGTTGTCGCGACCCGGGTAGATCGCCACCAGGCCGCCTTCCTGCGGGTGATCGGGCACGGCGAACGGGTGCAGATCGGCGTCGGCGAAACCCGCCGCCTTCAGATGCGCCGCCATGCGCTCGGCGGCCAGCGTGCAGCTTCCCGCAGACAACGTCGTGTTGGTCTCGATGAGTTCCTTGTACAAGTCGCGGAAGCGCTGCTCGCCGGCGCCGGTGTCGGCGCGCGCACTCGGCACGGCGGCGATGAAGGCCGCGGCCGCCAAGATAACCAGTGTCGTTTTCATGATGCCTCGAATCCCTGCAGTACGTTCACCGCGTTGACGCCGATCTCGGCCACCGCATACCCGCCCTCGAGTACGAACAGCGTCGGAATTCGCAACGCGCCGATGAGCCTGCCATAGTGGGTGAAGTCCTCGCTTCGCAGTTTGAAGAAGCTGATCGGGTCGTGTTCGAAAGTATCGACGCCGAGCGATACCACGAGCGCGCTCGGCGCGAACCGATCGATCCGCGCCAACGCCGCGTCGAGGGCCGTTCGCCATGCGCCAAAATCACTGCCCCGCGGCAACGGCAGGTTCTGATTGTAGCCGACGCCCTCCCCGGCGCCGATCTCATCGGCATAACCGCTGAAGTACGGAAATGCCTCGAGTGGATCGCCGTGAATGGAGCTGTAGAGCACGTCCGAGCGTTCGTAGAAGATGTCCTGCGTACCGTTGCCGTGATGAAAGTCGACGTCGAGAATCGCGACCCGGCTGCTGCCATGGTCGCGCAGATACTGGGCGGCAATGGCAGCGTTATTGAGAAAGCAATAGCCGCCATACAGATCGCGTGCCGCGTGATGTCCCGGCGGCCGGCAAAGCGCAAAGACGCCCCGCTCGCCCGCCCTGATGCGCGCCGCCGCGGTGAGCGCCACATCGGCGCTTGCGCATGCCGCCTCCCACGAGCCGGCACTGATGGAGGTCTCCGCCGCCATCGCGTAGTAGCCCAGCTTTCCCGAGATCGAATCCGGAATTCGCTGCACCATGCGCCGCGCCGGCCAGCAGTCCGGAATGGCTTCACCCTTGTTGCCCGCGGCCACCCACTCCTTCCAGGCCGA
The DNA here is from genome assembly GCA_963799885.1 of uncultured Gammaproteobacteria bacterium. GTDB lineage: Bacteria > Pseudomonadota > Gammaproteobacteria > Steroidobacterales > Steroidobacteraceae > Bog-1198. Next base: position 292,689 of record CAWCYX010000021.1, read on the forward strand.
ACCGAGGAAATCCACGAATTGCGCATCATGGACGCGCAACACCGGTTCGGCGCCGAATTGCTCGGGAGAGACGATGTCTCCGAGTCCGGTGACCTTGATGCGATCGAGCACGAACTCGGCACGCTCCGCACACTCGTGCGGCCGTACGAGTTCGCCGCAGTACAACTCCGTACGTGCGTTGCGCAGGAAGTGCTTTTCCGAATACACCGTGAACATGAATGACACCGCATTATTATTGTGTGGTGCCTATTGTGCGGCGGGGATGCGATCTTGCAAATAGCGTTCGCGCAAATTCCGCGCGAAACCGCCCTGAAATCATGCGCCGCTCGCGCAAACGCGGCGGTCATGGCATCATCTACCGGTGAGTATTTTTTCCCTGCCCAGTGGGAATTGCCGGCGGATTCGATCGGTCGCGTTGGGGGTCTGCGCGGTAGCCGCCCTCTTTTGCTCGACCGGCGCGGGCGCGGCCTCGGACACCGACCATTCATCGCGATCGGCAGGCTGCGGAAAGCACGCCGGCACTGGAAAACTCAAGCTATCGACGCTGGATGGGCACAAGAGCACCCGAACCTACCTGCTCGAGGTACCGGCCGATTACGACCCATCGCGGCCCTACGCGTTGACATTTGTGTTTCACGGCGCCGGGGGCAGTTCTTCCGTCAGTTATTCCTGGGGACTGCAGCGTGCCGCGGGCGCCTCATCGAGCGCACTCTTCGTATTTCCCGACGGAATCGCCTTCAAGCAGTATGGCATCGGATGGGACGACGCCAAGACGGGGTACGATCTGCCATTCTTCGACAATATGCTCAAGGACCTCGAAACCGATTACTGCGTCGATTCATCGAGGATTTTCGTCGCCGGTTTCTCATGGGGCGGCGATTTTGCGATCACCCTCGCCTGTAGTCGCGGCGCTGAGATCCGGGCGGTGGCGGCCAATTCGGCCACCGACGAGTTCAAGGACACGTCGAATTACCTGACGTATGAGAACCTCCCGTGCCCCGCCCAGAAGCACCCGCCGGTACGCTTTCAACACGCGGAGGTGGGCGATTCCGCCTATCCGCCGCCGGATTTTGCGACCACCTCGAACCTCTTTCAGAATCTCAACTCGTGCACCGGCGCTGCGGCGCCCGCCCGGTCGACGCCCGGTGGGTCCGGAGCGCGAGCCGATTCCTGCGTTTCGTACAATGGTTGTTCGAGCGCATACATCGAATGTTCGTTCGACCGCAAGATCGGGCATGCCCTGCCGCCGCACTGGGCCGAGGATACGTGGGCATTCTTCACCGAGCACTCGAAGTAGGCCGCCGATCAGCCTTGGGCTAGGCGCCCCCGGCTAAAGTGCTTCCTGCGGATGATCCGCGGAGTTGTCGGTGCGCCGCGCCACCACGATGATGGGCTCCATTTCCTGGGCGCGATTCACGGCCACGTCCTTCGGCGGAGGCACGATCTGGATGAGCCCCTGGCCGGAACTGACGACGGCAAAGGCCAAGTTGAGCATCAAGGCCAACGTCAGCGAAAGCCGCGGCGACAGCGGCGCGCGCTCAGGCGGCGTGTCCTCGTCCGCATCGAGAGTCGTTTTGGTGCTGGTCGTGTTGGAGATTTCACTGAGAAGGCCGCCCACGCACAGGACCGCGAACGCCAAGCAAGTTCTTTCAAGCGCGAGCACTCCCGGAAGCGCGGACACGAGCACCAGCGATATGGCCCCGTAGCAGGCGAGGGTAAAGCCGAAAGCGAGCACCGGATCGCCGTCCGGCGCCGACGCGGCGGACGCGCCGCGTCCCGGGCCCGTGGTGACGGTTTCGCTGCTGGATTTGCGGGCGAAGTACTTGAGCACGAGATCCGCCCACACGCACACCAACGAGCCCACGGCCGCAAGCGAGAAAAGAACGAGGAACTCGAGCACGCAAACTCCTTATGTAGTACGCGATAGTTGACGGCTGATGCCGCCTCGGGTACTGCGACTTCGTTCTCAAGCGCGAGAAGTTGGATTTGACAAATCGCACGGAGTGCGGCCTGCGTCACAATCCTCGGACAGGCTACTTGCGTTTGGGAATGTACAAATCCGTCAACGTGCCCTCGAATGCTTCCGCCGAGAACGCCACCGTCTCCGTGAGGGTCGGATGCGCATGAATGGTGAGTCCAATGTCCGCAGCGTCCGCCCCCATCTCGATCGCGAGGCCGATTTCGGCCATCAATTCGCCGGCGTTGGTCCCGACGATCCCGCCGCCGATGACGCGACGCGTCTGCTTGTCGAACAGCAGCTTGGTGAACCCTTCGTCGCGATTGATGGCGAGAGAGCGGCCGCTGGCGGCCCATGGAAACGTAGCCTTGCCGTATTCTATTCCGCGCTCCTTGGCCTCGGTTTCATTGACCCCCACCCATGCGACTTCGGGGTCGGTGTAGGCCACGGAGGGAATGCATCGCGCGTCGAACGCCGCCTTGTGCCCGGCAGCGACTTCCGCCGCGACCTTCGCCTCATGAGTGGCCTTGTGCGCCAGCATGGGTGCTCCGACGATGTCGCCGATGGCGAAAATATGCGCAACGTTCGTGCGCATCTGCTTGTCGACGGCGATGATGCCGCGCTTGTCCACGGCCACGCCGGCCGCGGCGGCATTGATGGCATTGCCGTTGGCGCTTCGCCCCACGGCCACGAGCACCCGGTCGAACTCCTGCGGATCCGGCGCATCGGGCCCGTCGAAGGTCGCGCGCAATCCGGCGTCGGTCGGCTCGAGTTTCGCCACCTTGGTCTTGAGTAAAATCCGCTCGTAGCGCTTTTCGATGCGCTTCTGCAGCGGCCGGACCAAATCGCGATCGGTGCCCGGCATCAAACCGTCGCTCAACTCGACCACGGTCACTTTCGCACCCAGGGCATCGTATACACAGGCCATCTCCAGACCGATGATGCCGCCACCGATGACCAGAAGCCGTTTGCAGTCCGGCGGGAGGTCGAGCGCGCCGGTCGAATCGATGATCCGCGGATCATCCGGAAACCCCGGCAGCCGGACCGACTCGGAACCGGCGGCGATGACGCATTGTTTGAAATCCAGCCGCCGCGGGCCGTCGGCCGTCTGTAACTCCAACGTATGGGCCCCGACGAATTTGGCTTCGCCGCGGATTACTTCCACCTTGCGCTGCTTGGCGAGAGTCGTGATGCCATTGGTCAGCCTGCCGACCACCTTGTTCTTCCACCCGCGCAATTTGTCCCAGTCGATGGTCGGATGGCCGAACGAGATTCCGTTGGCCCCCATGTCGTGCGCGTCTTCGATCACCTTGGCGGCGTGCAGCAACGCCTTCGACGGGATGCAACCGACGTTCAAGCACACGCCGCCCAATACGGGCCAGCGTTCGATCAGCGTGACCTTGAGCCCGAGATCCGCCGCGCGGAACGCGGCGGTGTAGCCGCCCGGCCCGGAACCGAGCACGACCAGATCGAGCGCGCCCGCCGGAGCCTGTGTTGCCGGGGAGGCTGGTGCTGCCGCGGGCGCGGTGGCTGCCGCGGGTGCGGTTGCTGCCGCGGGTGCGGTTGCTGCGGCAGGTGCCGGTGCTGTAGCGGGTGCCGGTGCTGTAGCGGGTGCCGGTGTTGCAGCGGGTGCCTTGACCTTCGGGGCGGTCTCGGGTGCGGCTGACGACGCCTGCGCGCCCGGGGCCGGTGCCTGCGCCGCCTCGCCAGTCACGGTAACGGTGGCGATCAGCGTTCCGGCGGACGCCTCATCGCCCTTCTTGATGACGATCGATTCGACGACGCCTGCCACCGGCGAAGGCACGTCCATCGATGCCTTGTCCGACTCCAGCGTGATGAGCGGATCATCCACCTTGATCGAGGCGCCCTTCGTGATCAGCACCTCGACGACGCTGACGCCCTTGGACTCGCCCATGTCGGGAACCCGTACTTCGACGACGCTCATAGCAAGGCCTTCAGGTCACTCAATGCCTTGCTCAAGAACACGATGAACCGTGCGGCTTCGGCACCGTCTATTACGCGATGATCGTAGGAGAGGCATAGCGGCAGCATGAGGCGCGGTATGAAGCCGCCACGGTCGTAGACCGGCTTCAGACTGGACTTGGCGACGCCCAAAATAGCGACCTCGGGCGCATTGATGATGGGGGTGAACGCCGTGCCGCCGATGCCGCCGAGGCTCGAGATGGTGAACGAACCGCCCTGCATCTCGACGGCCTTCAACTTTCCGACCCGTGCCTTTGCCGACAGTTCGCCCAGCGTGCGCGCGAGCTGAAAAATGTCGCTCTTGTCGGCATCGCGAATCACCGGCACGACCAAACCGTTGGGCGTGTCGGCCGCAAAGCCGATGTGGAAGTATTTCTTGAATACCAGATTCTCTCCGGTCGGATCGAGCGATGCATTGAACCGCGGAAACTTCTGCAACGCCGCGATGCAGGCCTTGATGATGAACACCAGCGGCGTGAGCTTCACCCCCTCCTGTGCCGCTCTGTCCTTGAGCGCGCCGCGAACGGCCTCGAGGTCCGTGATGTCGGCGTCGTCGTACTGCGTCACATGCGGCAGGTTGATCCAACTCGCCTGCAGCCGCGCGCCGGAAATCTTTTGGATTCGCGACAACGGCTTGACGTCGACCGCGCCAAACAGCGAGAAGTCCACTTGCGCCACCTTGGGCAGTCCGGCACCCGCTGCAGCCGGCGCCGCCGGCGGAGGCGCCGTCAAGATTCGCTTCACATGCGCTTTCACGTCCTCGTGCGTGATGCGCCCCTTGGGTCCCGTGCCGGTGATGCGGCTGAGATCCGCGCCCACCTCACGCGCAAACTTGCGCACCGACGGACTGGCATACGCTTTTGAAAAGCCGGCTTCTTCGATCGGAGGCATCGAGCGTGCCGCGGGAGCCGCGACGGGAGCGGCTCGTGCAGCCGTGGACGCCGTGCCCGTGGACGCCGTGCCCGTGGCCGCCGTGCCCGTCGCCGCCGTGCCCGTGGCCGGCTCGTTGCCGGGTGGGGGAGCGGGCGCCGGCTCCGCTGCCGCAGGCGCAGCAGCTGCCGGAACTTTGGCAGGCGCCGCGCCCTTATCGGCCGCAGGTGCTGCGGCGGGCTTGCCGCCGTCGGCGGCCGGCGCGGGGGTGGCGGTTTCGGCGCCGGCCGGCTCGAGCATCAGGATCAACGAGCCTTCGGAGACTTTGTCGCCCTGCTTGATCTTGACCTGAGTGATCCGACCCGCTGCGGGCGCCGGAACGTCCATGGCGGCTTTTTCGGTCTCGAGGGTGATCAGCGGGGCCTCTTTCTCGATTTGCTGACCGTCCTTCACAAAGACTTCGATAACGCTGACATCCTTGAAGCCGCCGATGTCGGGAACCAAGACTTCGATTGGTGTTGCCACGTGTGCGCCTAGACCGTCAAAGGGTTGGGTTTTTCGGGATCGATGCCGAAGCTCTTCATGGCTTGCGTCACGACTTTCGCATCCACCTTGCCATCGTCGGCCAACGCCTTGAGGGTTGCGAGCGCGACGTAGTTTCTATCCACCTCGAAGAAGCGCCGTAACTCGGCACGTGAGTCGCTGCGGCCGAAGCCATCCGTGCCAAGCACCGCGTAACGGCCCGGTACCCATTGCCGGATCTGGTCCGCCACGGTCTTCATATAATCCGTCGCCGCAATGAACGGCCCGGTGCGGTCGCCAAGCACTTCCCGCACGTAAGTCCGACGCGGATTTTCGCCGGGGTGCAGTAGGTTCCAACGTTCCGTCTCGAGCGCATTCCTGCGCAGCTCGTTGAAGCTCGTGGCTGAAAATACATCGGCCGCAACCCCATAGTCCTTCTCGAGCAGATCCGCCGCAGCCAGCACCTCGCGCAGTATCGTGCCCGACCCGAACAGCGTTGCGCGAATCTTGCCCGGAGCCCCGCTACGCAGCAGGTACATGCCCTTCAAGATGCCTGCGGCGGCGCCCGCGGGCATTGCGGGGTGCGCGTAATTCTCATTCATGCATGTGATGTAGTAGAAGACGTTTTCCTGCTCTTGATACATCCTGCGCAATCCGTCCTGCACGATGACCGCAAGCTCGTACGAGTACGTGGGATCGTAAGCCACGCAATTGGGGACCGTGCTGAACAGCAGGTGACTGTGCCCATCCTGGTGCTGCAGGCCCTCGCCGGCCAGCGTCGTGCGGCCGGCCGTGCCGCCCACCAAGAATCCGCGCGCCTGGCTGTCGGCCGCCGCCCAGACGAAATCACCGACCCGCTGAAAGCCGAACATCGAATAGTAGATGTAAAAGGGAATCATGCTGACGCCGTGGTTCGAATACGCCGTCGCCGCGGCCAGCCAGGAACACAGGCTCCCCGCTTCATTGATGCCCTCCTCCAGAATCTGGCCCTTCTTGTCCTCGCGATAGAACATCAGCTGGTCGGCGTCCTGCGGCGTGTAGAGCTGCCCCACCGAGGAGTAAATGCCGACCTGCCGAAACATCCCCTCCATGCCGAAGGTGCGTGCCTCGTCCGGGATGATGGGCACGATGTGCGCGCCCACGTTCTTGTCCTTGATCAAGGTGGTCAGAATTCGCACCAGCGCCATGGTGGTGGAGATTTCGCGGTCGCCGCTCCCGTCAAGCAAACCGCTGAAGGCTTCGAGCGGCGGTACCGCCAAAGCGGGCGCCGACGAACTACGCACCGGAACATAGCCGCCGAGCGCAGCGCGGCGCTCCTGGAGATACTTCATTTCCTCGCTGTCCGGGCCGGGCTTGCGAAACGTCAAGCCCGTGATCTCCTCATCCGAGATCTGGATGTTGAACCGGTCGCGCACTTCCTTCAACGCTTCATCGCCCAGCTTTTTCTGTTGATGCGCCGAATTCAGACCTTCCGCCGCCTTGCCGAGCCCGAAACCCTTCACGGTCTTGGCCAGAATCACCGTGGGCGCGCCCTTGTGCGCCGTTGCGGATGCATAGGCCGCGTACACCTTCTGCGGATCGTGTCCGCCGCGGTTCAGGCGCCAGATTTCCTCGTCGGACATGTTGGCGACCATCTCCTTCAGTTCGGGATACTTGCCGAAGAAATGTTCGCGCGTATAGGCGCCGCCTTTGGATTTGAAATTCTGATACTCGCCGTCGACGCATTCCTCCATCAATCGCTTCAATAATCCTTTCTGGTCGCGCTCGAGCAGCGGATCCCACCGCGAGCCCCAAAGAACCTTGATGACATTCCAGCCGGCACCGAGAAAGGCGGCCTCGAGCTCCTGAATGATCTTGCCGTTGCCGCGCACCGGGCCGTCGAGACGCTGCAGATTGCAATTGATGACGAAGATCAGGTTATCGAGTTTCTCGCGCACCGGCATGGTGAGCGCGCCCATGGATTCGGGCTCGTCCATCTCCCCGTCGCCCAAGAATGCCCACACCTTTCGATCGGACGGCGGGACGATGCCGCGATGTTCCAGGTAGCGCACGAATCTGGCCTGGAATATGGCCGTCATGGGACCCAAACCCATTGACACCGTGGGAAATTGCCAGAAGTCCGGCATCAACCAGGGATGGGGATACGACGACAACCCGCCGCCGCGCACCTCTTGCCGAAAGCGCAGCAGCTGGGCTTCATCGAGACGCCCCTCGAGATACGCTCGCGCGTAGATGCCCGGAGCACGAATGACCTTGCATGAAAATCATGTCGCCGGGATGACTGTCGCTCTTCGCCCGCCAGAAGTGGTTGAACCCCACTTCGTACAACGTTGCCGCCGATGCATAGCTCGCGATATGACCGCCGTACTCGGAGCTCACGCGGTTGGCCTGCACCACCATCGCGAGGGCGTTCCAGCGCAGGTAGGCTTCGTTGCGCCGCTCCAACGAGCGGTCGCCGGGGTACTCGGGCTCCTGCGCCTTGGAAATCGTGTTGAGGTACGCCGTATTCGGCTTGAACGGCAGATATGTGCCGGAGCGGCGCGTAAAGTCCACCAGCTTTTCGAGGAGAAAATGAGCACGCTCGGGTCCCTGCGCGCGCAGCACCGAGTCGATTGACTCCAGCCATTCCTGTGTTTCGGTGGGATCGATGTCTTCGAACGGCGATTTAGGTGTCATAGGTAAGCCTTCTGGAGTGGCATGCGCCCATGCACATGCCCACGTGTCCTGTTAAGATGGCGGGCACGTTACAGCGCCGTTGCGCGAACTGCCCCGGAGAATTTTACCAGGGGATATTAGCAGCGCTATCTTCGGGGTTTGGTTTTTCACGGTCAAGCAAGGATCGGCCTGCGATATGCTGGCGACGCTCGCGGTTTAACTGGTATGCCGATTCGCTTGCCTTTCAGTTCGCTGCTGGTACCAGTCCGCCAAACCGGCGCACGACCGGTCTCGGCAACGCTTGCCCGATATGAGTGCGCCATCGTCTTTATGCCCATGGAGCCGAGTCCGGCGGATTGGGCGGCGGTGCCGCACGGCAGCGTGCTGCGCGCGCTCTACCGGCGCAGGGAGCGCAAACCCGGCGACACGGTGCAGCTTCGAGTGGGTGAGCGCGCGGAGACCCTGGTTCTCGCGGTTTGCGTGGCCGGCAGCGCGAGTACCTTCGAGAGGCTCAATGCCGCGGGTAAACTCGCGCGACTCGCGCTCGAGAGCGAACCGCAGTCGCTGGTCCTCTACGCCCATGGCGGCGACGGCAGCGTCATGCAAGCCGCGCTCAATGCAACCGTCGCGGCGCTGCAGGCGGCGGCATTTCGTTTCGCCACATTCAAATCCGAGACCAAGCCGCACCGCCCTCTCACCCGGATCGACATTTCGGCGGCCGGCAAGCTGCCCGCTCTCGATTTAACTCTGGCGACATCTGCCGGCAACAACCTCGCTCGCTGGCTGACCGCGCTGCCGCCGAACACATTGGATGCGGCCGGCTACCGGCGCTTGCTGCAGGAGTTCGGCGCACCGCCTGGGGTTGGCGTTCAAGTTCTACGGTGAACCGCAATTGAAGCGGCTCGGCGCCGGCGCCTTTCTCGCCGTCTCTCAGGGCAACGCCACCCGCGATGCGGGAATCGTGCATCTCGCGTATCGGCCGCGCGTCGCTACGCCGGGCGTCGCTGCGCCGCCTCGTGGATCACCGCCCCGCGGATCGCCCCCCGCCGTGAGCCTCGTCGGCAAGGGAATCTGCTTCGACACCGGCGGCACCAACCTCAAGACCCATAAAGGCATGCTCGACATGCACATGGATATGGAAGGCAGCGCGGTGGCGGTCGGCAGCTTGTACGCGCTGCATTCGCTGCGATCGTCTCTGGCGGTAGACTGCTGGTTGGCGATCACCGAGAACCGAACGGGACCGACGGCCTATAAACCTCAGGACGTGGTGCGGGCGCACAATGGCACCACGGTTCAGGTGATTCACACCGATGCCGAGGGTCGCATGGTGTTGGCGGATACGTTGTCGCTCGCCGCGAGTACCAAGCCGCGCGCCATCATCGACTACGCCACCTTGACCGGCGCCTGCGTGTACGCGCTGACCGAGCGCTACAGCGGTGCATTCACCAATCGGCCGGAAGCGCGCGAACTCATTGAAGCCGCCGGATCCAGCAGCGGCGAACGCGTCTGGTGCTTCCCCATGGATGTCGACTTCGATACCGACCTGGAAAGCACGGTGGCCGACGTTCTGCAGTGCACCACCGAAGGCAAGGGCGACCACATTCTGGCCGCGCGGTTCTTGAATCGTTTCGTGCCCAAGAACATCGCGTGGCTGCACCTGGACCTCGCCGCCGGGGCCCGGGCCGGTGGACTTGCGCATATCGCCACCGAGATCACCGGATTCGGAGTGCGCTACACCCTCGACCTGCTGCAGCGAGGCTGGCCGCCGGCACTGCGGCGCCCGGCGGCCGGGGGGCCGGCCAAACGTCGTCTCGCCCGCGCCCCATGAACCGGCTGACCATTCAGAGGCCCGACGACTGGCACGTGCATCTGCGCGACGGAGCAGCGCTCAAATCAGTGGTCGGATTTACCGCGGAACGCTTCGGCCGCGCCATCGTGATGCCCAATCTCAGCCCCCCCGTCACCACTACGGCCGAGGCGTCGGCCTATCGTGCGCGAATCATAGCGGCGCTGCCGGCCGGCGCTCGATTCGAGCCGCTCATGACGCTCTATTTGACCGATGACACAGCGCCGCAGGAAATCGACAGGGCCAAGGCCGCGGGCTTCGTGCACGGCGTCAAGCTCTATCCGGCCGGCGCCACGACGCACTCGGATGCGGGCGTCACCGACGTCCGTAAAGTCCGCGCCACGTTGGCGCGCATGGAGGAAGTCGGAATGCCGCTGCTGGTACACGGCGAGACGCCCGGCGCCGACGTCGACGTATTCGATCGGGAAGCGCATTTCATCGACGCGGTTCTGATCCCGTTGCTCGAACGCTACCCCAAGCTGCCGGTGGTGTTCGAGCACATCACGACGGCCCGGGCAGCCGAATTCGTGAGGGCGGCGCGCAATGGCGTGGCGGCGACCATTACGCCGCAACACCTGCTCCTCAATCGCAACGCGATTTTTTCAGGTGGCATCAAACCACACAATTATTGCCTGCCGATACTGAAGCGCGAACGGGATCGAGAGGCTCTGCTGCACGCGGCCGTGAGCGGAGATCCGCGATTCTTCCTCGGTACCGACAGCGCCCCCCACGAACGCGCCGCCAAGGAAACCGCCTGCGGCTGCGCCGGCATGTTCACGGCGCACGCGGCGCTCGAATTGTATGCCGAGGCCTTCGAACAAGGAGGGCGCCTCGATTTGCTCCAAGGTTTCGCCAGCCATTTCGGGGCGGATTTCTACGGGCTGCCGCGCCACGACGAGGTCATCACGCTAATCAAGGAGCCTTGGGTGCCACCAGTATCTTATGAATTCGGCGACGGCACCCTGGTGCCGTATCGCGGCGGGGAGACCGTCGCATGGCGCCTCGAGACGAGGGTCCGATCATGACGCAAATCGCGCCCATCACCTTCGCCACGCGCTTTCGCGGCTTCCTTCCGGTGGTCGTCGACGTCGAAACCGGCGGCTTCAATTCACAGACGGATGCGCTGTTGGAGATCGCCGCGGTATTCCTCGAGTTGCGCAGCGACGGCACGCTGGCGCGCGGTGAGACGTTTCGCTACCACGTCACCCCGTTTCCCGGCTCCAATATGGAACCCGCGTCCATGGCCGTGAACGGGATCGACCCCCATCATCCGCTGCGCCCCGCGATCTCCGAGGAAGACGCGCTGCAGCGTATCTTCAAAGAGGTGCGCAATGCGGTCCGCGCGGCTGATTGCACCCGCGCCGTTCTGGTCGGCCACAATGCGTTTTTCGATCTGAATTTCTTGAATGCCGCCGTCCTGCGGACGCAGATCAAGCGCAATCCTTTTCACCCCTTCACCAGCTTCGACACGGCCACACTGGGCGGCGTTGCGTTTGGTCAGACCGTGCTGATGCGCGCTACTCTGGCGGCGGGATTGGAGTGGGACACCTCTTCCGCCCATTCGGCCGCCTACGACGCCGAGCGCACCGCAGACCTCTTCTGCATCGTATGCAATCAGTTTCAAAACGTATTCGATGCCAGCCGCAGGCGGCTCGCATCCATGGGACCGCTGGAGATGGAACCGGAGACGCCCGCCGACCCTTGATTCATTGGAAAAAGTCGCCTACGGCGAAAACGCGCTCCTGCGCGTTTGTGTGCCGGTCCGTCCCTGGCCGGCCCGCGGGCCGCTACGCCGCGACTACTCCGGCCTCGGACAGGAGCTGTTTCAACTCGCCGCTCTTGTACATCTCGATGACGATGTCGCAGCCGCCGACGAGTTCGCCGTTGATGTACAACTGCGGAAACGTCGGCCAATTCGAATAGGTTTTGAGCGCTTCGCGCACTTCCGGGTCTTCGAATATGTTCACATGGTCGAATTTGGCCTTGCTTGCGCGCAACGCGCCCACGGCCTGCGCCGAGAAGCCGCATTGGGGAAAGTCGGGCGTCCCTTTCATGTAGAGCACCACGGGCGCTGCCGACAGCTGGCTCTTGATTCTTTCAATCGCATTCATTGATCGATTCTCCAAAAAGTCACTTAAGCTCAAGCGTGCGTTGGCCGGCGCGTTCGGCCGTCCGACGCAGCACCGCCCACCGCTCGGCAGGGCTCATGGAGCCCCAACCGGCTATTTCATCCATTGTACGATAACAGCCCGCACAGTACCCGTACGCATCGTCCAGCGAGCACAAATTGACGCAGGGGGATTCGGGCTCTAAGGCTGACATCGTTGAATTATTGGGTCTTCCCCCCTATTCTCCAAGCCCCCATGTGCTCCAAGTTTCTCCACCCCAGATCCCCCGCTTGCAATGAATTCACCCGTTCCCTGCCCTGAGGATCTGGCTGTTCAGGTCGCGGGGGCGCTGCAGGAGGACATCGGCAGCGGCGACCTCACGGCGGCACTCATTCCGGCGGCGCGGATCGGCCGTGCCTCGGTCATCACCCGTGAGGCCGCCATCCTATGCGGCACGCCCTATGTCAACGCCGTCTTCGCCCAGCTGGACGCCGCCGTGCGGGTCGACTGGCAGGCCGCCGAGGGCGATCCGGTGGTCGCCAACCAGCTCCTCTTCCGGGTTGCAGGGCCGGCTCGCGCGCTCCTCACCGGCGAACGGACGGCACTCAATTTCCTGCAGCTGCTGTCGGCCACCGCGACGGCAGCGCATGGCTACGCCGCGCTCATCGAGGACACGCCGTGCCGCGTGCTCGACACCCGCAAAACCATACCGGGACTGCGATCGGCGCAGAAGTATGCCGTCCGGGTGGGCGGCGGCCAGAATCATCGGTTGGGCTTGTTCGACGCCATCCTCATCAAGGAAAACCACATCATGGCGGCCGGCTCGATCGCCTTGGCGGTGGCCGGCGCCCGGGCGTCGGCGGCCGGCGTTTCGGCGGCCGGCGTACCGGTCGAGGTGGAGGTGGAAAATCTAGACGAGTTGCGCCAGGCCATTGCCGCCGGCGCGGACATCGCCATGCTCGACGAGTTTCCGCTCGAGGACATGCGCGAGGCGGTGGCCATCAACCGCGGCTCTCCTCATCCCTTGAAACTGGAAGCCTCAGGCAGCGTCACGAAGGAGACCATTCGCACGATCGCCTTGACGGGCGTCGACTTCGTTTCCGTGGGAAGCATCACCAAGCACGTGCGCGCGGTGGATTTGTCGATGCGTTTCGAGTGGGGCGGCTCGGAAGGCTCAAACTAAGCCCCCGCATCTCAGGCGATGTTCAACGCCTTCAGGACCCGCTGCGGCTGCGACACCCCGTAGCCTTGGGCGTAGTCCACTCCGAGAGTGCGCAACATGTTGATTATTTCAAGATTTTCTGCAAATTCCGCAATGGTCTGCTTGCCGGTCAAATGACCGATTTCGTTGATCGACCGGACCATTTCGCGGTCGATGGGATCGTGCAGGATCTCCTTGACGAAACTGCCGTCGATCTTCAGGAAATCCACCGGGAAGTGCTTTAAGTAACCGAAGGACGACAAGCCGGTACCGAAGTCGTCGAGCGCAAACTTGCAGCCCAATTCCTTCAGTGCCTGGATGAAGCGGTTGGCTTGGGAGAAGCTCGCAATCGCCGCGGTCTCCGTGATTTCGAAACAGATCTTGGTGGCATCCAACCCGCTGCGATGAAATTGATCGATGACGTACGGCAGAAACTTGTCGTCGCCCAGGCTTTGGCCCGACAGATTGATCGAGCACATGGCGAGTTTCTCGCGCTCATCGGCCTCGGACACCAGCCACCGGAAGGCATTCTCGATGACCCACCGATCGATCTGCGGGGTGATTCCATAGCGCTCGGCCGCGGTGATGAAATCGTAGGGCGCAACGATCTTGCCCTGCTCGTCGCGCATGCGCAGCAGCAGTTCGTAATGTGCGCCCGTTTCCGGAACCTGCAGCGGCAAAATGGTCTGGCGGAAGATCTCGAAGCGGCCCTCCTCGAGCGCATTGTTGATGCGTGCGGCCCACTGCATCTCGCGGCGGCGGCGCATCAAATCAATGTCGTTTTCCTCGAAGCTATGCACGCGGTTGCGGCCCGCTTCCTTGGCCGCCTGGCAGGCGCTGTCGGCGGCGCGAGAGAATCGAGGCCACGTCGGCATTCTCGGGCGGAGATCGGCACGACGCCGATGCTCGCACCGAGGCGGAACGTGCGCTCCTCCCAGGTGAACTTGAAGTTCCGCACCGCCTCGCGCAGCGACTCGGCCGTGCGCATGGCTTCGTCCAGGGTAGCAGCTCTCGAGCAATATGCCGAACTCGTCGCCGCCCAGGCGCGCCAGCGTATCGCGCCACCGGACCTTGGACTTGAGCAGCGCGCCGACCTGTCCGAGCAAGGCGTCGCCGGCGCTGTGGCCGCAGGTGTCGTTGACGATCTTGAACTGGTCGAGATCCAGGCAGCACAGCGCGTAGGAGGTCTCGTGGGCTTTGGCGCTCTTCAGCGCGCGCTCCATGCGGTTCTCGAACTCGCGGCGATTCACGAGCCCCGTGAGCACGTCGTGACTCGCGTGGTAGCGCAAGCCGGCGATTGAGCTCGCGCGCTTCGCTCACGTCGTGGAACACCAGCACGCCGCCCGATACCGCGCCGCTGCCGTCTCTGATCGGGGAGGCCGTGCTCTCGACGTAGATTTCGTTGCCGTCGCGGCGGATGAGCAGCATGGGCCGCACGGACTTGATGGAGCGCGTGCGGCGGATCGCCACGGCCAGCGGATTTTCCAATGGTTCGCAGGTCTCCTCGTGGAAAGCGCGGAAGATCTCCTCGATCGCCCGCCCCTGACTGTCCTCGAGCCGCCATCCGGTGAGCGCCTCGGCCACCGGATTCAAATAATCGATGACGCCCTTGGCATCGGTGGTAATGACGCCGTCGCCGATGCTCTGCAGCGTGATCTGCGCGCTCTCCTTTTCGCGGAACAGCGCTTCTTCGTAGAGCTTGCGCTCGGTGATATCGAGTTCGACGCCGACGAGGCGCAACAGGCGCCCCTTGTCATCGACACGAGCCTTGGCGCGGCTGATGACCCATCGCCATTCGCCGCTGGCGTGACGCATGCGATGCAGGCTTTCGAATATCGGCGTCTTGCCCGCCACATGATCGCGAATCGCCGCCTGGACGCGCGACATGTCGTCCGAGTGGACCAGCGTTCGCCAATCGGGGGTCTGCGCCACATCGACTTCATCGTAGCCCAGCATGGCCTTCCAGCGCGGCGAGAGATACACGCGATTATTGAAGGTATCGAAATCCCAGAGTCCATCGTTGGCGCTGTACAGGGCGAGCTCGTTGCGCTCTTCCAGGTCGCGCAACGTGCGTTGAATCTCGATGCGTTCCAGTCCGGTCGAGAGGCTGCTGCCCACGAGCTTCATGAGCAGGTGCAGCTGCACTTCCCAGTTCTCGCGCGGCAACGTGCCCGGCGATCCCCAGCAGGCCCGCCGGACGCCCCTCGATGCATAACCGATGATCAGCACCGAACCGATGCCGAGGTCGCACCATACGCGCCGCGTCCTCGATCTGGTCCGGACGCGGCTTGCGCGGTATCGCGGATCTCCGATACACGCAGCGGCGCGAGCCGCGCCCGCAGCCAGGGCAGCGAGGCCATGCTCTGGCCGCGCAGTTGTTCAGGATTGCCGGTGGTCAACATGCCGCGCGCCACCTGCACTTCGGCGAAGTGTCTCGCCCTCCGCGTCCAAACGATGTGGAATGCGGTGTCGGTGCGCGTGGCCTCGCGCAGAAGTTCGAGGTTGGCGATGATGCAGTCGGCGGCGGTCGCCGCCGTCATGCCCTGGAAGTCCACTGCGATCTTGGTGCAGATGACATCGAGTCCGACTCCGACGGCCGGGCGGATGCCGCGGCGCGGCCAAGTTTGCGGCGACAGGATATCCGAGGCCGTCAGATCAGCGTGTCGGGGATCGTTGGGTGCTATCGCCATGCGCCTTCAAGGGTCCCGGGATTAATAGATTAGCGGTTGCGGATCAACAGTTTGCCATCCATTACGTGCAAAAACAGAATGTGGCACACACTTCCGGGGATTCGGCAACTGGCACATATCGTCCGGATTCTCGCACAACGTCGTAAGGATTACAAGCTAACCGATTGTATTACTAAGCATAAACCTGACGGGTCATTCCAGCGCCCTTTTTGCTACGATGCCCAGGGCATGTAGCCGCAGCTCCATATCAGCCTGATGACGCTCGAGTCCGGCAGCGTCCAGGCCCTTCGGGACATAGACAGGCTCACCCACGGCGATGGAGATGCGGGCGAACGGTTTGGGGATCACGAACCTGTCCCATTTGAATTTTCCAGGCGCGCGAAGCCGCGTAGGCCATGGGAATGATGGGCCGCTGGGACAGTTGCGCGAGCAGCACCGCCCCGGGTTTGAACTTCCAAGGCGGCCCGCGCGGTCCATCCGGCGTGATGGCGGGAGACACGTCGTCCTCGATAGGGCTTGATAGTAATCTCGCAGCGCCCGCGCACCGGTGTGCGACGAGGAGCCGCGAATCACGACGCCCCCCAGCTTGCGCACCAACATCGCGCCGAGTTCGCCGTCGACCGACGGACTGATGAGGAATCCGAGCTTCACGCCGGCGCGGCGTTGCGCCAGCAGGTGTTTGACACAGAACAATTGATGCTGGTGCCAGTACACCGGAATGAAGGACGGGGCCTGCTCCAGCGCCTGCTGGATGTGCTCGTGCGCCGACCATGCTCACCACCCGCGACCAGCGCCACACCAGGTGAACCAGCGACAGTCCGACCGGCACGATCGATTGGTAGAAGAGCCTTCGGCCGATGGTCAGCCGCCGCCCCGAGCGCGTTTGCTGTTCGTAAATGGTGTTGTGGAGCCCGCCACCCGCCTTATCGCCGCCCACAGGTTTTTTTTCCACGCCGGGCATTGTCGAGAAGAGCGACGCGCTGCGCAAGCTGCGCGGGAAGCCCTCGTGAGCCGACGCGGCACACCTGAAATACGCAGGCAGGCTCCTAGGCTACAATAACGCATGCAAACCACGGCCATTCCCCCAGGCCCTGCCGAAGGCTTCGATCTCGGCGGGAGCGAAGAATCATTGGCTCTGATGCGGCGGTGTTTCGCCCAATACGGCGATGTCTACCGGATCTTCGCGCCGAGCCGCGGCGTCTACAACTACGTCATCAACCACCCCCGCGACATCAAACGGGTGCTGCTGTCGAACCACCGCAACTACACCAAGGGCGAGGGTATGGACCGGGTCAAGATCCTGCTCGGCAACGGGATCATGACCAGCGAAGGCGATTTTTGGCGCCGGCAGCGGCGCATGATGCAGCCTTCTTTTCACCGGCGGGTGCTCGACCGGTTCGGTGAACTGATCCATGACGTCAACGAGAACTTCGCCGCGCGTTGGGCAGCCAGGGCCGCGGCCGGGCGAACCCATCAATCTGACCGAGGATCTCAGCGAGCTGACCCTGGAGATCGTGCTGCATTCGATCTTCGGCACGGATCTTGAGCGGCTCGAGCGCCAAATGGGAGCCAATCCCTTCGCAGTGGTTGCCAAGGAACAGAACCGGGATCTGAAATTCGCGTTCCGCTTCCGGTCGCTCGCCAAGTTGGTCGACGATCTGATCGAGCGCCGGCGCCGCGAGCCCGAGGAACGCTTCGACTTCCTCGAAATGCTGATGGCCACGCGCGATCGCGAGAACGACGCCCCCATGAGCAACAAGGAGATGATCGACGAGGTTATGACGCTGATCGTTGCCGGGCATGAAACCACGGCCGCCGCCCTGACCTGGACCTGGTACCTCATCAGCCGGCACCGCGACACCGCGGCGCAGCTCGAAGCGGAGGCGGACGCCGTCACGATCGGGACGCCGCTTGGCCTCGACGCGGCCGAGTCGCTCGCAGTTCACGCATCAAGTGATTCAGGAAGCGCTGCGTCTCTATCCGCCGGGCTGGCTCTTCACGCGGCGCACCCTCGAGGCCGATGAACTGGGCGGCTTCGCGATCGGGCCGCGCACCGACGTGTTCATCAGCCCCTACCTGCTGCATCGGCATCCGGAGTTCTGGAGCGAACCGGAGGAATTCCGTCCCGAGCGGTTTGCCGGCGCCGATGCCGAGGAACGGCATAAATTCGCCTACATCCCCTTCTCCGTCGGGCCGCGGCACTGCATCGGAGAAAATCTCGCTTTATTCGAGATGCTGGGCCACGTAAGCATGATGTCGCGGCGCTTTCGGATGACCCGCCTCGGCAACGATCCCATCGAACTCGAGGCGCAGATCAATCTGCGCCCGCGCTCCAACCTAATGATGACGGTAGAAGACACGATGACGCATACGACTTTGGTCGAGCATCCTGGAAAACAACAGCACCGTCGATCGTGCGGTCGACGCTATATCGACGGCGAGAACTCGGAGCGCCGCGTGAGCTACGGCGACATCCACGCGCGCGCACTGGGGATCCTGCACCACCTGCAGGCGCATGGGCGCGCAGCGCGGCGACAAGATGATCATTTTCCTGAACAACAACGAGCAGTTTCTCGACGGATTCTGGGCCGGCGCTATGCGGCGGAATCGTTCCGGTGCCGCTTGCCGTCGGCATCAGCGACGAGCATCGCCACAAGCTGCTGCGCGTGGCGCGCAAGATCGGCAAACCGCTGCTATACACCGATGCCAAGAATCTGGAGCGCCTGGCCGCACTGGCGCCGGAAGTCGGCGAAACGGAGCTCTTCGAGGATCTCAAGTCGCGCTGCTTTCTGGTCGAATCCATCACCGACATATCGCGAGCCGGGCAAGATTCATCCGGCCGCGCCCCGGACGATTTGGCGTTCATCCAATTCTCGTCGGGGTCGACCAGTGAGCCCAAGGGCGTGATGCTGACCCATGGCAATCTCATCGCGAACATCGCCGGCGCCACCGCCGTGGGCAACTACACCCCCAAGATGTGTCAGTTTGAGCTGGATGCCGCTGACCCACGACATGGGATTGATCGGCTTCTATCTGATGCAGTTCACGAACCAGGTGCACATCAATCTCATGCCGACGGACTTGTTCGTGCGGCGGCCGGTGCTGTGGCTGCAAGTGGCGTCGAAAAAGCGCGCCACCATCACCTGTTCGCCGAATTTCGGCTACCGGCATTTGTTGAAAGTGTTGGGCGAGCGGCGACTGGAGAATGTCGACCTATCGAGCATCCGCTCCATCTACAACGGCGCCGAGCCCATCTCCGTCGACTTCTGCAACGAATTCATGAAGCGCGCTCGCCTATACCGGCCTCAAGCACAATGCCATGTTCCCGGTATACGGATGGCGGAGGCATCGCTCGCGGTGACGTTTCCCGAACCGGGCCGGGACTATCGTTGGATCCGGGTCAACCGCCACAAACTTGGGCGTGGGCGCGAGTGTCGAGTTGAATCCGGTCGATAATCGAGGACGTACTCGAACTGATGTGCGTGGGCAAAGCGGTGCCGAATACCACGTTGCGCCTTGTCGACGACGCGCACGCCGAGCTGCCGGACGGACGGGTGGGGCACATTCTCATCGGCGGTCCGAGCGTCACCCGCGGCTACTTCGGCGACCCCGAGGAAACCGCGCGCGTCATCGATGCCGACGGCTGGGTGGATACCGGCGATTTGGGCTTCGTTCACGAAGGCGCCCTCTACATTACCGGGCAGAGCCAAGGAAATCATCTTCATCAACGGCCATGAATTACTATCCCTACGATCTGGAGAACATTGCCATACGCGCACCCGGATCTGGATCTCAATAAGGTGGTCGCGGCCGGCGTGTCCAAACCCGGCGCGCAGGGCGAAGAGTTGGTCGTGTTCGTGCTGCACCGGGGCGCCATTGCGGAGTTTCTGCCGACGGCTGCGGCGGTCGGCCGTCTCATCAACGAGCACACCGGGCTGGAAGTGGCGCAGGTCATTCCCGTGAAGCGCATCCCGAAGACGACCAGCGGCAAGGTGCAGCGGCACTTGCTCGAACAAGCCCACATCGACGGCGAATTCGACGCGGAGCTCGCCGAACTCGAGGCGCTGCGCGACGCCCACGGCGGCACGGCGCAGGTCAGCGGAACGGAACTGGAAAACAAGCTGCAGTCCATCTGCGAAAGCGCGCTTCCGGGCAAGCGCATCGACGTGAACGACAATCTGTTCGAGATCGGCGCGAGTTCGCTCAAGCTCATCGAGATCCACGAAAACATCGATCGCGAGTTTCCCGGACTCATCGACCTCACCGAGTTGTTCGACCACCCGACCATCGCCGAGCTGGCGAAACACCTGGAACAGAAGATCGCCCGCGGAAGCGGCTAAACCCGGCGGGCCAGCCCTTTCTCCCCGGCGCGTCCGCGCCGCTATCGGACGGGTGCGACGCATGCGTCGCGCAATGCGCTTCGACGCCGTCAATCTGCGCGTCAGCGCTAACTACAGTGCGGGCCCCGCGCCGAAGGTATCGCAGTTGTTGATGGTTCCGGCGTCGAAGCCGCGGCGAAACCACTTGACGCGCTGCGCCGAGGTGCCGTGCGTGAAGCTATCCGGTACCACCGTGCCTTGTTCGCGTTTCTGCAAGGTATCGTCGCCCACCGATGAGGCGGCCTGCAGCCCCGACTCCAAATCGCCCGGCTCCAGGATGTGCCGGGCTCGATTGGCCTGCGCGGCCCACACGCCGGCAAAGCAATCCGCCTGCAGCTCCACCATCACCGACACCTTGTTCGCGCCCACCTTGCCCGTCCGCCTCTTCCGCCTGCGAAGCCTTGTCGGTGATGCCCATGAGATTCTGGACGTGGTGCCCCACTTCGTGGGCAATGACATAGGCGCGCGCGAAGTCGCCGGGAGCTCCGAATTGGGTCGCCAGCTGCCGGAAAAACCCCAGGTCGATGTACACGCGTTGATCGCCGGGACAATAGAAGGGCCCCGACGCGGAGCTGGCCAGACCGCAGGCCGAACTTACCGAATTGCTGAACAGGACCAAATGTGGCGGCGTGTAGACCTTGCCATGGTCCTTGAAATACGCCCCCCAGACATCCTCGGTTTCGCCCAGCACCGCGCGCACGAAGTCCACCTGGGGGTCTTTCGACTCGCCCGTGACCGGTGTCCCCGGCGCCTGAGAAGTGACGGCCTGGTCGCCGCCGCCGTTCAACAGGCTGAGCATGGTCGAGGGGCTGATCCCCATGAAATAGCCGATGCCGACGACCACCAGCGTGCCGACGATCCCGAGGTGCACGCCGCGGAAACCGCCTCCCGAACCGCGGTCGTCCTCGACATTATCGCTGCGGCGGCTGTCATCAAGCTTCATCGGGAAACTCCTGTGGGCGTCGCGCTGGCATCGACAAGGCGAATACTCCGCTTTCAGTCGCTGCCATACAAGGGCTTCTGCAGGCGCCAGCGGCGATAGGACCACAGCCAGTCGGCGGGACTCTTGAGCACGTCGATTTCGCAAACACGCGCGTAGCGCTCGGTGATCGCGTTCGGCTCGAGCTTTTCGCGGCCGTCCCACAACGGATGCAGTTCGGCCTCGTAGTAACCCCGCCGCGAGCGCCGCATCACGACGTACATGACGGGCAGTCGCGTGGCTCGTGCGATCTGCTCGAGGCCCACGTAGAAAGCCGTGTCCTGACCGAGAAACGTGGTCCAGTAGCGCTTGTCGGTGGACACCGGCGCCTGATCGGCATTCATGGCCAACACTTTGACCACGGCGCGGCGCTTGAGATAATCGGCCAGCAGATCCTTGGCGGGGACCAACCGGGCGCCGAAACGCGAGCGAATGGCCAACATCAGGCGCTCGGCCCAGGCGTCGTGCAGCGGCTTGTAGGCCGCGTCCAGGGGATACCCCAATTGCACCGACATCCCCTGCAGAAGCCACTCCCAATTGCACAAATGCGAGGTCACGAACATCACCGATTGGCCCGCATCCAAGTATTTACGTGCCGCTGCCAGGTTGAGAATGCGCACATGCTCCGTCATGTCGACGGCGCTCATGGATGCCGATTTCAGCACCTCCACCAGTACGTCGCAGAAGTTGTGAAGGAAACGCTTGTGGATGGCGACTCTCTCAGCCTCGCTCGCGGCCGGAAAGACCTTCGCGATTTGCTCGCTGATGACCCGGTGCCGATGCCGAACGATGTAGTACGCCAGGAAATAGAGAAAGGCGGAAAACGCGTATAGCGCCCGCATGGGCAGGCGCGATAGGAATTTGACCATTGGGAGATTCTACTACAGGCGCCCGTACGCTCGCGTGTTGCCCGGCCGGCGTTGACTTAGTGCATATGCATAGATAAAATCACCGCATGCGCGAAAGATCTCGACTTGACCTATGTAATTGTTTTGCGGTGCGTCAGGCCGCCCGTCACGTCACTCGGCTATACGAGAAGCATTTTGCGGATGCGGAGGTAACCAGCGCCCAGTTTTCCATATTGGTGATCCTCGATGAGAAGCGGCGCGCCTCGATGAGTGAATTGGCGGACGCACTCGTCATGGATCGTACGACGCTGTTGCGGGCCGTCAAACCTCTGCAACGCGACGGCTTGGTCGCCGCCAAACGCGGCGAAGGTGACGGGGATCCACGGCAAGTGAGCTTCTCGCTCACCTCCGCCGGCCGCAATAAACTCAAGGCTGCGATGGCACGCTGGATGTCGGCGCAGCAAGCATTCGAGGCGCAGGTAGGCCCGGCCCGCGCCGCCCGCCTGCGCAGCGATCTGCTGGCCCTCGAGCTGCCTGCCTAACATCGGTCAGGAGCCCGTACGCGGCAGCCCTGCCGACAGGTCCGGGCGATATCTCCATATGCTCAAATGTGATTAGCGGGATTGGAAAATCACCAGGATTCAACTTGACTTCATTTAAGTGTATATGCACACTACGTCCATCTTAGTGCATATGCACAGACATTGATGACAAAGGAGCAGGGTCATGAGGACTGGAATATCGGGTTTGGGATTCACACTAGCGGCCGCGATTCTGGCGGCCCCGGCGGTCGCGGCAGATCACGAGGCTTCGTCCATTGCGGCGGCCTTGAAGCCGGCAGCATCCATCGGCAGTTCCACTCGGCGGGCGGTCAATGAGTTTGTCGACGCTTATGCGAACCGCGACGCGGCGGGTCTTGCAAATACCACCACCGGCGACTTCGAGGTTCAGTACGGACTCAACCAGACCGGAACCTATATGGCTGTCGACGAGGATGCGCTGGTTGCCTCCTGGCGGGGTGCGGGAGTGAATTCGTCAGCACGCGACGAACACTCCGCGATTGCGATCTTCCCGACTGCCGACGCGCACGTCGTGTTCGTGACGTACCGTAGTCCGGGAAACGGCGGCAGCGAGCGAATCGCCCTGCTCGAACTCCGCGGTGATCGAGTCGCTCGAGCCCGCGATCTCGTCGCGCCGGCGGCGGAATTCATTGAACTCGCCGGGACAACAGAGTCTCGCGCCATAGCCGCCGACCGCAGTGCGGCTCAGGGTCGATAGTCCGGCCACTTGGCCAAATTCATTGGATGCACATAGGAGCAATTGATATGTTGACTAGAACTACACGAGCCTCACGGCTGACACTGGCACTCGGAGCGTTGGTTATCACAGGGACGGTGTCGGCCGCCGACGTTCAAAGCCAGGCACAAGAAGTCTTGATCGGGCAGCCAACCCACGTCGCAGTCTCCGAGGCGACTGCGGTCACTAGCGGTTCGACGATGCGAGCGCGGGCTGATGCCCAGCAGCAGGCTGCGGGTATCCTCCTCGGTGCATCGCGGGAGATCGGCAAACCACCGTCCACGCGAGTGGCGCTCCGCACGCCCAGAGCATCGCAGTCCGCGTACCGTTGGCAGTTGACCAGCAGTCAGGAAATGGCCCAAAAAGTCCTGCTCGGCCGCGGCGGCGAGTGATCATTCAAGGCGAGTGATTATTGAATCCGGGCCGATCGCCCTGCCGCGACTTCGAGGCTGCGATCGGCCCCGCCCGTAGAGATCGTGCAACCCACGCGCACAGTTTTGCCGTAGCGGCAATCGCCGCCGATTGACAACCCTCCGCTCCCAACGCCAACCGACCGTGGCATCGCGCCCCAGCGCGCTCATCATTCTGCCCCATCCCGTGCTCGCAGCCCTCGCCGGCTTCGCAGCCCTCGCCGGCCCGGCACTCAATTCATCGCGGATGTCTGTTCTCGCGCGCCAAATCCGGTTCACAGAGTAGGCGACGGCCAGACGATGCACTCGGCGACGGCAAACCGCCGCCTGGGCGCAACGAATTATCAACACTCAAGGAGCGGTAGAAATGGGAACTGTCATCCACCATTGGTTCAGGTACTGGTCATCGGCAATCACCGTTGCGGTGTTATTCGCTTCGGTGGCTTTCGCTCAACAAGCCACCGTGGCGATTGGCGGTTTGACTCCCAAGCAGCTGCAGGACGGCACCGCCAAACTCGTCGGTCATGCGGATCCGGCGCAGACCGTGCGGCTCGTCGTAGGTTTGAAGCACCCGCGTCTTGCCGAGGAAGAGGCTTTCCTGAAGGAACTGTCAACCAAAGGATCGCTGAACTTTCAGAAGTTCTTGACCGCCGACGAATGGAATCGGCGTTTTTCGCCTTCGGCGGCGGACGAGCAGGCCGTGGTCAATTGGGCGCAGTCGCAGGGATTTACCGTCTCGCAACGGTATACGAACCGGTTGCTGGTGGATATCGAAGCACCGGTCCAAAAAGTCGAAGCGGCATTCGGCGTCACTCTGAATGCATACCAGGTCGGCAACCGCACGGCATTTTCGAACGTGCAGGACCCAGTGGTTCCAGAGACGCTGAAGAGCATCATTCATTCGATCGGCGGCCTCAATAGCATCCAGGTGCTCCGCCCATCGTCGAAGTCTTTGCCGGAGCCCCAGTTCTCGGACTACAACGCCGGTCCCGTCAAAGCGCTCGCCAGCACCGGGGCAGGCGACGCGAAGGCGAAGCCTCCGTTCAAGACCCCAGCCTCAGGGCCGAAACCCAACATCTCGGGCGGCGCTTACGACCCCACGGATATCTACAGTTCGCAAGCCTACGACGTGCAAGCCCTTTACAACCAGGGTCATTGCTGCAATCCGCTCGCGAATCCCGGGGTCACGCCACCGGAATCCTCAATCGCGATTGCGACGGCGGGCTCGCAGAGCGGCAGCGATCTGGCCGGATTCCACACGTCGTATCCCTATCTTGCCTATCACTACCAGGAGTATTACATCGATGGCACGCCGCCGTGCTGCGACGGCGAGGGCACGTTGGACTTCGACTGGGCAACGGCCTGGGCAAACAGCTTCGGCAGCTACGTCGATACTGCGATGATCTATTTGTACGACGGCGTCAATGCGAATTTCTCCACGTTTACCGACGTCTACAACCAAATCTTGTCGGACGGGCATGCACGGGTCTTCAGCACGAGTTGGGGGTGCGAAGAGACCGCTTGCACGCCGAACTCCGTGATGGACACCGATCACGGCATTTTCAACGCAATGGTTGGCCAGGGCTGGACGCTGGTGGCCGCCTCGGGCGACCAGGGCGCGACCGCCGGGTGCGGCAATGCGGTCGCCGTGCAATACCCCGCGTCCGATCCCGACATCGTCGGGGCGGGCGGCACTACGTTGACGCTGAACTCGTCCAGCAGTTTCATCAGCGAGACCGGCTGGAGCGGGGGTCCGGACGGCTGCGGCAGCAACGATGGCGGAAGTACGGGCGGATACAGTTCTTACTACGGGGCTCCCAGTTATCAAACTGCCGTCGGCATCGTCGGTAACCGCGCCGTGCCGGATCTGGCGCTCAATGCGGACTGGTACAACACCCCGCAAAATATGTACTTCGGTGGTGTGCTTTCCGGCAACGGCGGAACCAGCATCGTCGCGCCGTCGATCGCGGGATTCTTTGCCAATACCAATGCCTACTTGGATTTTGTGGCCACCAAAAATGGCGGATGTTACGGCACTTCGACGTGCGCGCCGATCGGCAACGGCAACTGGTATCTGTATTATCTCTACGGCAACCCCGGATACGCGCCTCACTATCCGTTCTACGACATCGTAGCGGGCTGCAACAATAACGACGTCACGGCGCTCTATGGCCTGGGCTATTACTGTGCGGTTTCGGGTTACGACGGAGTGACCGGCATCGGCTCGTTCAACGCCCTGCAACTCGCTCGAGGTATCACCACGTATCGCGCCGGAGATTTCGTCGCGCCAACGGCGACCTTTGCCGGTCCGCTCGTCAACCATTGGTACAACACCGATCAAACCATGTCCTGGACCGTGGCCGACCACGGAAGCACCGGCCTGCCGGCAACCGGTGTCGGTGGTTTCACTCAGAGCTGGGACGCCTACATCTCCGACAGCACATCGGAAGCCACGCCGGGCAGCGGCGACAGCTTCTATAGCGGCCCGCAGTTTCCCAATGCGACTTCGGGGTATCTGATGGTTTCTTGGGCAGGCCAAGGCTGTCACACCGCCAATGTGCGCTCTTGGGACAACAGTGGTTTCAGCGGCTACCAGACCTATGGACCGGTGTGCTTCGACACCATCGCGCCGAAATCGACCGCCACGCTGTCCGGCATCGACGTGTCGGGCACCTACGAATCGGCCGTGACCGTGAAGCTCTCGGCCACGGATGCCGGCAGCGGCGTAAAAGGGATACGCTACAAGGTGGATGGAGGTGCTTACGCCGCCTACGCGTCGCCGTTCATCGTGTCGACATTGGGCGTGCATTCAGTGACGTATGATGCCTACGACGTCGCCGGCAACACCGAAGCGGCGCACTCGACGGGTTTCACGATCAAGTCCCCGACGAAAACCACCTTGGCCGCATCGTCGAGCACGTCGGCTTATGGCGTCAGCGTGACATTGACGGCCACCGTCTCGGCCACCCTCGGCAGCACACCGGTGGGAACCGTGACGTTCAAGGACGGCGCGACGCCATTGGGAACCGCCGCCTTGAGCGCAGGAAAAGCCACGTTCTCAACGAGCGCGCTGAGTGGGGGCACGCACACGATCACCGCGACGTACGGCGCCGCCGGCTTTGACTTGACCAGCACCTCACCATCCGTGACGCATACGGTGACCAAAGCGACCTCCACAACCACCGTGAGTCACTCGCTCAATCCTTCCAGCTATGGTCAAGCGGTGGTCTTTACTGCAACCATCGTGTCCTCTCACGGTGGTTCGGTGAGCGGCACCGTGACCTTCAAAAACGGAGCGACGACGCTCGGCACTCCTACGGTCAGCAGCAACAAAGCGACCTTCAGCACCTCGGCGCTCAGTGTGGGTAGCCACACGATTACAGCCTCCTACAGCGGCAGTGCCAGCGACTCGGCCAGTTCCGGGACGATAACTCAAACGGTGAACAAGGCAGCCACCACGACCACTCTGGTGTCGTCGCTCAATCCGTCCACCGCGGGCAAGACGGTGACTTTCACCGCGGACGTCGTTGGAGCGCATGGCGGATCGATCGGTGGCACCGTGGCGTTCAAGAGCGGAACCACCACACTCGGCTCGGCAGTTTTGAATAGTGCGACCGGCAAGGCCAGCTTCTCCACCTCATCGTTGAGCAAGGGCAGCCACAGTATATCCGCCGCCTACGAAGGCAGCGCCAATAGCAACGCGAGCACGTCTGCCACGCTCACGCAAGCGGTACATTAGAAGGAGCCCGTGCAGATGAATCAGGAGTCAGCTCGCCAGGGCTGACTCCTTTTTTGTGGAGTTGGTGCAACACGAGTCGATCCATACAATCCAACAGGCATGAGCGTCGCTGTCAAATTTCGCGCAAAATGAGTCTGGAGAGGAGGGAAATTTCCGCGTAACGTCTTGATTCTTCACTTGTTCGTTGACTGCCAACGCCCGCCCCTGTCTAATACGCACCTCCCCAGATGGCCAGGTAGCTCAGTTGGTAGAGCAGCGGACTGAAAATCCGCGTGTCGGGGGTTCAATTCCCTCCCTGGCCACCATCACACAACTGAGCAGGATTACCGAGCGATCAAACGTCGTTGCGCCTCAATGGGAGGCTTCAAAGTTGTTTCCAAAAGCGCCAGGCGGCCGAGTAGGAGCTTTCCCACGCTTAACATGCGGCTGATCTGACAGCGCATTTATCCATTCGTAACAATATCGCTGATCTTCGGCCTCCGAGCGAGCTAGAATCGCCGCGGGTCACGGGGTAATCGCTTCACCAATCGGTACCGTCGATGGACCGAATACTTAGAGCCGGTGCTCCGCGTCGCACCTGAACCCGAGGAGCTCGAAGTGGCGACTGACTCGAGGGAATCAATCGATGCCAAGTCGCGTGCCCTAACGCCTGCAGCTACTGCCGCACGCCTGGCGGTGATCGGTGTCGTGATTTTGATCGTGGCCGTCGCATTCGCAGCCGTGGGCGGATGGCTCTCGCCGCATCGTCTGACGCAAGACCGAATGATGGAGGCTTTCCAGGAACTCAACGGCGCGCATCCGGGCTTCCGCCGCAACCATGCCAAAGGGCTGTGTGTCTTTGGATGGTTTGATAGCAGCGGCGCGGCGGCTTCGCTGTCGAAGGCCGAGGTCTTTCAAACCGGTGGACGCGCTCAAGTCATCGGCCGTTTCGCTCTAGCCGGCGGGATGGCCACGCAGGCGGATACGGACGCGCAAGTTCGTAGCATGGCATTGCGCCTTCTATCACCCGGCGGCAGCGAGTGGCGCACGGGCATGAACAATATTCCGGTGTTTCCTGTGAATTCGGCTCAGGGGTTCTACGACCAACTTCTTGCCGCTAGACCCGACCCGGCGACGGGCAAGCCTGATCCGGCCGCGATGCAGGCTTTTCTGGCACATCACCCGGAAACAGCACGCGCCACTGCGCTCATCAAGGCGCGCACCATTTCCTCCGGCTTTGCGGACAGCGCGTTCAATAGTCTCAATGCGTTCCGTGTCGTGAACGCCGCGGGGGTGTCGACCCCAGTACGGTGGGCAATGGAGCCGTTGCAGCCGGTCGCGGCGGAAGCGCCGGCACAGGCAGCGCGCGCCGACAAGAACTATTTGTTCGATGATCTGATCGCGCAACTCCGACAACACCCGCTGCAATGGCGTCTGCTGGTCACCATAGGGCAGCCGGGTGATTCGACGAGCGATGCAACACGACCGTGGCCTACGGAGCGGAAACGTGTTGATGCGGGCACACTGACGCTCAATACGGTGTCCAGCGAGGATGATCGAGGAGCCTGCACCGACATCAACTACGATCCGCTGGTGTTACCCTCGGGTATCGAAGCTTCCGAGGATCCGCTCCTGAGCGCCCGCTCGGCGGCCTACTCACGCTCGTTCACCTTGCGCGCTGAAGAGAAAGCCAGGAAGGCGCCGAGTGCGGTCACGGCGCAGGAAGTGCGCGCCGGAGGCAAGTCATGATCGAGCAGCAGGTGCGCCTCATCGAGAGGCAGCCACGCTTCCCGCCGATCTCCCGGTTTTTGCATTGGCTGATGGCCATAATGGTCCTGTCGATGTTGCTCATCGGCGTCGGTATGGTGGCGACCGAATCCAACCGCTACCATGTGCTGGTCTCGATCCACAAGCCGCTGGGCATCGCGATCCTCGTTCTGGTGATCATCCGCTTTGTCAATCGGCTGTTGAATCCCCCTCCGCCGCTGCCGGCAAGTCTTCCGCGCTGGCAGCGCATGGCCGCCGAAGGCTCCCACTACCTGTTGTATGCGCTGATGCTCAGCATGCCCCTGATCGGTTGGGGTATGCTTTCGGCGGAACCCTATCCGATCGTGCTTGTCGGCGCGCTGCGTTTGCCGCCGATCCTGCCGCAGAACGCAACGCTGTATGCATGGCTGAGACAGCTGCATACCGTTCTGGCTTATCTGTTCTTTCTCACCTTCCTCGCCCATTTCGGCGCCGCACTATTGCATGGCCTCGTGCGCCGCGACGGCGTGTTCGGGAGCATGGCGTCATTCGGTCGGAGCTCGCCGAGGCGGCCGTAACCGGCCTGAATCCGCGCCGGCACTACGTGGTGGCTTTAGCTCAACAGTCGCGCGCCGAACCATCATGCTCGTCGCCCTGGTCCACCCGTAGGAAAATCGGGAGAAGCGCTCAAACATGATTGACCGCAAAGCCTGGCGACCATCGCAATATCGGACGCTCCTGGTTGTGTTGACGCTTCATGTCGCCGTGATCGCAGCTCTCATCGCAACGTCGAAGACCGTCCGCCTCTCGGTACCGGCAATGACCCTAATCGAAGTGGCATTCCTTCCCCAGGCTACTGCGCAGAGAGTGCGGACAGACACATTGCCTAGTCCTCCTTTGGACAGGACGCGAGTAACCCCATCTGTCGACGCCATCTTATCCCTGAGCCCGGAACTCGTTCCCGCCGCAGGTACCTTCGGCGTACCGATCGATTGGGCTGACCAGGCGCATACGGTGGCGTCCTCCCTTGTTGCAAACACCGATGCCGGTGAGAGCGCTGCGGCGCCGGACTTGACTACGCCGCAAAAATCCATCTTCCCCAACCGACCAGCACACCATGCAGGCGAGCAACACAGGCTGGATACCGGTGAATGGATTGTGTTTGTGAGTGACAATTGCTATCAGGTTTCAAGTGCGATCCCAACACAGCCCAATGCTCTCGACAACGGCATGGGACAATCGACTTTCTGCCTCGATGATTCCAGCACTCCGCGGGGCGACCTGTTCGACCAATTCCCCGCGTATCAGAGACATCACCCCAAGTGAAGCGGCATACAGTATTGACGCTCGCCGAACACTGGATGGACACGCGATCGACGCGCGCTGTATTTTCAGTGCATGGTCCGCCGCCGTGCTGTCTTCAACCCGCTTGAACCCTCGCCTGCACCGCGCTGGTATGTCGTTCGCAGCATGCACGGAGCCGTCATCGAATCGCGGCCGGTAGTTGCCGGAGCGAATCTCACTCACGTCTTCATCACCGCCATGCTTGCATGGATGGAGGGCGGTTGGAGCATCAGCGAGTTCTCATCCACCTCCGCAACATTCTTCTGTACCCGCGACCTGGAGCGACGCATGGTCAGCATCGATCCAGCGGATCCCTATGAAGCGCACATATACGGCGCGTCGCACCTCTCGGGAGGTGGCCAGGAATACGACTAGGGGACTTCGCGGCAAATTGCCGCGCGAGGCCCTCGGAAGGTCCAGGTTTGCGTTAGCTCAGGGCTTGATCTGGCCGCGAATCTCGCCCGGTTGATGCATCGCGCTGTGCACGTTCACATAGAGATCGCCCGCCTTGAAACTCGCATATTGCTCATCGGTGAGCTTCGATCCGGCGGGAACCTTCCACACGCCGTCCGCATCCTTGGTGAGTGTGATGATGGGCGGACCGCTTTTGCCCGGCGCGCCGACGTGAATGTGCGCCATCGTTCCATCGATCGACTTCGTTTTGATCGTGCCGCTGATCGACTTGTCCGCCGCGACCGTAATGGTCCCTGTGCCGGAGGCCGATGTCGTCACCGGAGGGGTCTCTTGCGCTCCGGTTAAATTGACCTGCAGATCGGCGGCCAAGGCAGATCCGCTGCCGATGACGAATGCGGCAGATGCCACCAGCCCGCGGATGCACGTGAAACTGACGAAACACTTCATAGTTGACTCCATGGGTTTGTCATTCGAATGAATGGAATTAAGATCGATGGTACTGCTCCGGCGCCCCGGTCGCAAACTGCCGCCCGCTGGACTGCGTGCGTCACGAGACGATACCCTGAATACTTTAGCTACGGGAGAAACAACATGAAGATGCGCGCCTCGGAAATCAGCAGTGCCGCAATCGATGCTGAGGGCTCATTGAGCATCGGGTTCCGCAGTGCCACGGATCATCATACGTTGGAGTTGTCGCGCAAGGCCCAGGAGCAGCTCTTACCCGCCCTGATTGCAAGTGAACCCGCCAACTTGCACAAATTCTTTACTTCGGCCGCCACCTACGCCGCCTTCGCGTGTTGAATTACCGGAAAAGCTCGATCCGACAGAATGGCTTGCAGCTCTTCCGTACGGCGACCCTCCGGCGCCAACCACGCCTCCACATGCTCGGGTTTCAGGTTGACGATGCACCGGTCATGCCCCGCCGCCGCCACGTCCACCGGCGGTTCATCGGTAATAGCCGCAAAGCCCCGCACATCCGGTTCGTTCGGGTCCGTCCAATGCGACCACAAACAGGCGATCAATAACGGCTCCGCCGGCTGCGGTGTGAACTGCAGAACCACGTTTTGCGCCTCTTCCCCGGCCCTGAGTTCTCGATGCTCCATCGCGTGCAGCTGCACGTTCTCGAAGAAGGTCTCGACCACCATGAGAGCATGATGATGGCCGAACTGCTCTCCCCAGAACTTTTCCAAGTTGTCGCGCCGCGCGTTATAGAGCCCCGGAAATTTCTTATCGTAGAACGCCGGCTTACCGGCGGGGCGACAGAAATACCGCATCGGCGTGAGGACGTTCTGCCCGCCCTGCTTGATGATGACGCCGGCATAGACCATGGGAAAAATACGGTTGTCGCTGGCCGTCGTTTCGCTGCGCCGCAGATCACTCAACTTCGTCGTCAGGGTCTCAATCTTGCTGGTCGCTATTCGCACATCCTCGCGAGCCTTCTTGGTCTCCTTCTCTCTCAGCGATCGCTCTGCGTTCACCAACCGCGTCTTTTGCGAGAATATGTCCTTCTCGACCTTCGTCGCCATCCGCGAGCGATACTCGTCGATCGCCGCCTTGATTCGGCGCTCCGGATCCGTAGCCGGATTGTCGAAGTTCGCCTCGAACCCGCGGGATATGACGATGCTCGGATCGTCGAGGCGACCCATGAAGAGCCGAAAGGCTTCCTCATAGTCCAGCCGAATGCCCAGTTCGCGATGCAACTTGCGGACGACTTGCACTACCTGCGCGGAATAACACATGGACGAATTCTATCCGCTTTGTCCCCGCACGTCCTCACGCTGGAGGCTCGTCAGTAAAGACTGACTCCAAGTGACCGCAAGTTTCCGGCCGGTAAATCCGCGCGGCTCGCCTAAAGTGATCGCTCTGTTTTTTGGAGTTCACCATGTCTGCAGATGCAGATCAATTGGACGGTCAACGCCGCGGGTTGGTTGGAGCGCTCGGCCTCGGCCTCGCTGCCGCGCCGTTCAAGCTCGCTCACAGTGCCAATTCAACGAAGGAGCCGAAGCCCATGACAGCTTCACTGGAAGATCCTACCTCCAAATATCCGAAGCCCCCCTTTCCCGAACAGCATCAGCCCTGGCCGGGCCTGGCGTCCAAGATGCAGCCGCGGCCCGACCATGGTGAAACGAGTTATCGAGGCAGCGGCCGTCTGAGGGGTCGCAAAGCGCTGATCACGGGTGGCGACTCGGGCATGGGCCGTGCAGCCGCCATTGCCTTCGCGCGGGAGGGCGCTGACGTCGCAATCAACTACCTTCCGGACGAACAGCCCGATGCCGACGAAGTGATCGCACTCATTGGCGCAGCCGACCGCAAAGGCGTGGCCATCCCCGGCGACATCCGCCACGAATCTTTCTGCGAAGAACTCGTGGCTCGCGCCGTCAAGGCACTCGGAGGGTTGGATATCTTGGTCAGCAATGCCGGTCGACAGCAGTCCCACAAGTCCATCTTGGAAATTACGACCGAGCAATTCGATTGGACCATGAAGACCAACATCTACGCACCCTTCTGGATCATCAAAGCGGCGCTGCCGTCCTTACCCCCGGGATCATGCATCATCGCCACGGCGTCCGAGCAAGCCTATGACCCCACGCCGGATCTCTACGACTACGCCCAAACGAAGGCGGCGACCATGAACTTCGTCAAATCCCTGGCGAAGCAGCTGGCGCCAAAGGGAATCCGCGTCAACGGCGTGGCGCCGGGACCGATCTGGACACCGCTCCAGATCAGTGGCGGCGCATCAGCGGAGAAACAGAAGCAATTTGGTTCTCAAACGCCGTTCGGCCGTGCTGGTATGCCGGCGGAGCTGGGCGGTATTTACGTGCAGCTCGCGGATAATCAAAGCAGCTTCGCGACGGGGCAGATCTATGGGTCGTCCGGCGGAGCGGGCCAACCCTAGATGCGCATCGAAGCATAGCCCGGGTCGTCGGCCGCCACGCTCCTAGGCGGATTCCCACGTTTCCGCAACAAGACGCGGCAGGACGACGCCTGCCGCCGCCCCGCAGGCAGAGCGCCACGGAGGTGCGGCAGGCTCTCGCCAAACCATACGACCCCGGGCCGAATCATGGCGCCGCAAGCGTCGCATTGCGGCGGCTCGATTCGGGCACCGCCCATTGGTAAATCGGGGATGCCCTCAGAATGGACGTAAGAGCGGCGGCACGCTTCGCAATAGGGGCGAGATAGCTCTCCGTGCAAATGCAACACACCTGTACTTCCGGCTCGCTCGTGAAGATCATCGACATTCTGGGTGATGAGCGTGAATTGCGGAACGAGTTTCTCCATGGCGGCAATGGCCCGATGCGCCGCGTTGGGCTTGGCGCTAAGCACGGTCGCGCGGCGCCACTCGTACCAACCCCACACCAAGGAGGGATCTCGTCGAAATGCGTGCGGCGTCGCGAGTTCCGCCGCGTCGAAAGTCTCCCACAGGCCGGTCTGCTTATCACGAAAAGTTGCGACGCCGCTTTCGGCAGACACGCCCGCACCGGTGAGAATGACGACCCGCCGCGCCGCGCGCAGCGCGTTGACGGCCCTTGCGTCGACAGCAGCATGATCGCTCATGGGTCGGGTAATGGTCTCACGTCCCTGCGTTCGAGATCAGGCGGTGGCGATACGCATCAGGTTGGTCGTGGGGGCGCTGCCGAACGGTACACCGGCGATGGCGACGATGATCTGGCCGCTTTGTGCGAAGCCCTCGCGCCGTGCGGCCTCGCAGGCGACATCGATCATTTCGTTCACGTTGGAAACGCCGTCGATTCGCACCGAATGGATGCCCCAAACGACGGCAAGGCGACGGGCAATCGACTCGATCGGCGTCAAACTCAGGACGGGACATTCCGGCCGTTCGCGCGCGGCGTGGAGACTGGTCTGTCCGGAACGCGTGTAGCAGACAAGGGCGGCGGCGTGCAACATCGAAACCGCACAGCGCACGGCACCGCATACCGCGTCGGCAATTCCCGCTTGTCCGGGGGACGGGGGCGTGTAGGAAGCATTGATGACCTGGCGGTAGGCCGGATCCGCCTCGACCTGCTCGATGATGCGGCTCATCATGCTTACCGCTTGGAGAGGGTACTTACCCGATGCCGATTCGGCCGACAGCATGACCGCGTCGGCCCCGTCGTAAATGGCCGTGGCCACATCGGAGGCTTCGGCGCGAGTCGGCACGGGACTTTCGACCATCGACTCGAGCATTTGCGTGGCGACCACCACGGGTTTGCCTTGCTGGCGGGACACACGAATGATGCGCTTCTGGATGGCCGGTACGCGCTCGGCCGGCATTTCCACGCCCAAGTCCCCGCGCGCCACCATGACGGCATCGGACGCCGCCACGATGTCCTCCAGCCGGGCCACCGCGGCCGGTTTCTCGAGCTTCGACATGATGGCGGCCCGATCGCCGATGATCGCGCGCGCCTCCGAAACGTCCTCCGGGCGCTGCACGAAAGACAAGGCAATCCAGTCGGCGCCGAGTTCCAGTGCAACATCAAGGTCGCGCCGGTCTTTATTCGTAAGTGCGGTCAGCGGCAAAACCACATCCGGCACGTTGATCCCCTTATTAGCGGAGAGTTTGCCGCCCACGGCCACACGGGTGTCCGCAAACGTGGACCCGCACTCCTCGACCACCAGGCGAAGTCGACCGTCGTCCAGCAGCAATTCGGCGCCCGACTTCAGCACCGCGAAGATTTCAGGATGCGGCATACCCACACGCTGTTCGTTTCCCGGTGCGGGGTCCAGATCGAGGCGGAATGACTGCCCTTCGGCAAGATTGACCGGACCGTCCGTGAATCCGCCGATTCGCAGCTTAGGTCCCTGTAAATCAGCCATAATGCCGATCGGCCGACCGGTCTCGCGCTCCAATTCCCGCAAAATGGCAAAGCGCGCGCGGTGATCCTCGGCCTTGCCGTGGCTGAAATTCAGTCGAAACACATCGACCCCCGCCAGAAACAGCCGGCGCAGCGATTCCCGATCCGCGCACGCGGGCCCTACCGTTGCCACTATTTTGGCATTGCGCGTTCTTCGTAAGTTCATGTCGGCGGCCTCTTTCGGTTGCGGCGCATGAGAAGCAAATTGCGCGGAAGCCGTTCTGGAAATCGTCGGTCAGGTAAATATCACATTAGAACACGATCCTCATCGACTATGAATTCGGCGTAACGCATGTCGTCCCTATCGAGGATTCGGCGTTTCTATTGGTATGGGCTGCAAGCCCCTGGGTTGGATTCGGAGCCTCAGACCATGAATCGCCTCTCTATTCGCATGATTTTGTTCATCGTTGCGCTATCGGCATTGCACATTTCCGGTATCACGCCGGTAAACCCTCTGGCAACCCGAATACCTCAGGCGCTTGGAGCCACGAAGGGTGAGGTAGGTAAAACCGCTAGCCGTGTCGGCTTGGGTATCACCGCCAGCGCCCCAGGAACTCGCGCAGCTCCATGGCGACCTCCGCCGGGCAATCTAGCGGAGTGAAGTGAGCCCCCGGCAGTTTGACCAACCGTGCGCCCAGCAGCTCCGCCAGCGGCCGTCCCACCGCATCAATCGACAGAAACTCGTCGCGCTCACCGGAGTGCCTTCGCCGACATCATCCAATGTGATCGCGGCATTGGTGACGTCAATTTTCAGCGTCGGAGTCCGGCTTGCGCGATGAGCTTCTCGCTCTCAGCCCACAGACGGTCGACGTAAGCATCATCGTCAACCACCGGATTCGCCGCCCGTCGCTGGCGTCGGAAGAAATAGCCCCCGCTGCTCCTCCCCGGCTCCTCGTCCGTCGCGAGCCAGACGAGGGTGTCGGCGCCCTGCGCCGGCGTCACCGCCTCCAGCGTGCGGATATAGGCCTGCGTGCGCTCTTCGGCATGAGTGATGAAGTTGGAGTCGACCGTGCCGGGATGCATCGCGTGGGCAACGATGCCGTCGTCGGCCAGACGCTTCGCCAGTCCGCGGGCAAAGAGGACATTCGCGAGCTTGCCATTGCAATAAGCAGCCCCGGGACTGTAATTGTCCAGTATTTGGAGATCGTCCCAAGGTAGCCCGGGGATCATCTCGCTGGCATCGGACGAAGTGTTGATGATGCGCACGCTCCCCTTCGGAGCGCTGGTGGCGGCGCTGCGCAGCAGCGGCAGCAGTCGAGTGGTCAACAGAAAGGGGCCGAGATGATTCCCCGCGAAATTCTCTTCCAATCCCTCCGAGGTCATGACCTTGCCCTTCGCCATGCCGCCGGCATTGTTGACCAGCACGTCGATGCGGTCGGTACGCGCGGCGATATCGCCCGCCGCACGCGCGGCATCGCCCATGAGTGCGAGGTCGGCCTGGATCATGTCCACCTTTCCACCGCTCGAGGCCGCGCGGATTTCCCCCTCGGCCGCAGCGCTTCGCGCCGGATCACGGCCGACGGCGATCACTCGCCAGCCTTGGGCCGCCAGCACCTTCGCCGTCTCCTTGCCGATTCCGGAACTGGCGCCCGTCACCACCACCACACGCCGGGTGTCCTCTACCATGTCACGCGATCCCATCATGTTGCAGATATCGATCCATTTCCTGGTGCATATTCAGGATGATCTTCTCGTGGGTGCTGGCAAGCCACGTTTGGCGCATGCTCCGCGAGTGCAGCCCTTTTTGCATGCGCGGAATGTTGCCGAGATCCTGACGCGGAATCTGCAGCACTTGCTCCGGGTCCTGGAGATCGGTCACATGCTGGACCGTCGCGCGCGGCGGCTTGACGGCGGCGGGATAGGTCGTCGTCGAGTAGATCTCGAATGTGCAGCGATCAGGATCGCCCGCCACCGGCCGGGCGCGGTACATCATCGCATTGCCGGCTTGTGGCAGGATCATGAAGTTCGGAAAGATGAAAATCTCACCGCCCCACATGCCGAGTATCTCCGGCGTCGCTTTGGGCATCGGCCGCTGCTCAGCGGCCGCCTTCCCGTACAGCGCCTTGACGTATTCCGCGCCGAGGTTCGAACCGGCCTGAATCGATTTCCCGCGCAGCGTCAGAAGAATATCGACGTCGCCCTGCAGCACCTGCGCATCCATGCCGTCGACGAGCAGCTTCAACCGGGCCGCCATCGTCTCCACCGGATCGCCGTTCTGCACCTTGACGTCTCCCGCCATCGGCGTCTTCTTGCCGCCGTAGAAACGCCCATGCCCGTGCGGAAACGTTTCATACGCAACGTTGCGATGAAAGAACTGAATGTCCCCCGCCGATTGATCGCCGTAGATGAATTCGGCGGCGGCCTTTTCCAGCTGCGGATGCGTGGCAGGCACGTGATAGGCCTCGAAGAACGCTTCCTGCGCCACCTTCCAGTTCGACGGAATGGGGATTGATTTCCACCAATAATGATGCATGTCGCCGATTGCGAGGCCTTCGATCAGCTCGCGCACCGGTGCGATGAACTCGTCGAACGGCTCTGGATTGCGATCGAAGTTGATGAAGATGAAACCGGCAAACACAACGGACTTGAGTTCCTTCAAAGCGACGTCGCTATCGCGCAGCTGGCCACCGCGAAATTCCTGACGCTCGAGGACAAACTGATTCTTGCCGGTGATATCCCATCGCCAACCATGGAACGGGCAAATGATCCGTTCATCTGTGAAACAGCCGGCCCCGACAGCGAGCGCAGTACCCCGATGCGGGCAGACGTTGTAGTAGGCCTTGATGGTCGACCGATTGACTCTGACGACCAAGACCGACTGATCGCCGATCTCATAGGTGGTGTAGTCGCCTACTTCCGCAATCTCGTCGACGCGCGCCGCGACTTGCCACACCCGACTCCACAGCCGCTCGTATTCAAGCTGCTGGAACGCGGGGTCAATATAGCGGCCGACGCTGATGCCGTGCGGCATGGTGTTCCAGCTCGGCGGCCACTCCGTTCCGCCACCGGCGGATCGCAATGCACTTGCTTTGTGAGGTATCACACTCATGGAAATCTCCGCGATGAGGGAAAGACGCAGTATCTAGTCAGCATGCCGGGAGCCTCCTCTGCGACCTCGGTCTATGCCGCAATCGCCCGGCGGCAAAATTCCCAAATATCGGTGGCCAACTGAACCCGGCGCGCCCGGTCACGATGCGCGGCGC
The DNA here is from genome assembly GCA_963799885.1 of uncultured Gammaproteobacteria bacterium. Classification (GTDB taxonomy): domain Bacteria; phylum Pseudomonadota; class Gammaproteobacteria; order Steroidobacterales; family Steroidobacteraceae; genus Bog-1198. The sequence continues at coordinate 331,711 of CAWCYX010000021.1, forward strand.
TTTCGGCCAACAGCTCCGAATGCACCGTGGTGGAGACCAAGTTGTAAACCAGAGCTGCCAGACGCTGTGGGTCGTCATGTCTCACCACTCCGACCTTCATGCCGTCGGACAGCTGCTGGGCAATCAAGGTAATCAGCGGGCTCAACGCCGCCTGCAAGTCATCCGGGCGGGCTTCGGCCAGCCGCAAGTGTTCCCGGCTCATCGCCGCCCCACGGCGATTGTTTTGCTCGCCGTCCGCTGCTTGCAACGTGCTCCTACCGAGGACTATGGAGGTAACGATGAGTTCCAGCCGCTCCATGGGACCGGACACTGCTCTGAATAGCTCGCCGTAATGGCCGGCAGCCAGCCGAATGGTGTGCTCGAACACCGCCAATACCAGCTCGTCCTTGTCGGCAAACCGCTCATAAAAGGCACGCCGGGACAGTCCGGTCTTTTTGAGCACCGCCCGGATGGTCAGCCCCTCCAATCCTTCGGAATCCAACAGCTCGTAACCCGCCTCGACGATCTGGCGGCTGCGACCAAGGATCTGGTCACGACGGGACTCCAGCACTCGGTTCGTCGAGCGCTCTTCCCAGCGGGCGGGCGCAGCCAACTGGGCTGCGCCCGCGGATCGGTCGGAGTCGGAAACCAGGGTATGATTGTCAGCCATTGAGAACACAGTTCTTGTCATCAACCCAGTGCTTGCCATCAACCGCCCTACCGCGCTGCCGTGCGCTGGATATCAAGCTACGCGGTGGCCTTCAACGCGCAGTTTTCCACAGTTTCGTTGACTATATACCATGTGCGCATTAGATTAGACAATTGAGAACAGTGTTCTCACCGTCTCTTTGCCGCTCTCCCGGGGAAATCATCATGGCGCTAGTGACCTACGTCGCGCACGACGGCACACGACAAAGGGCGGAAATCCGAAACGGCGACTCCGTCATGCAGGGGGCGCTCAGTAACCTGATCGACGGGATCGTCGCCGAATGTGGCGGCGGTCTCGCCTGCGCCACCTGCCATTGCTACGTCGACGATGCATGGATCGATCGGGTTGGCCCTCCTTCGGAGACGGAGAGGCAGATGCTCGAATCCACGGCCAGCGAGACAAAGCCTGGCAGTCGGCTCAGCTGTCAAATTGCCGTCAGTGATGCATTGGACGGTTTGGTTGTTCACCTACCGGAATCACAGATCTAAACGGGGCAAGGAGAGTAAAAATGGGCACCATCGAATCGTCGGCCAGGTTTGACATACCGGCCCATGTCCCCCCGGAACTGGTGCGCCCGATCGGCCTCACCGAGGGTGCCGAGTTTCTCGCGGCACCCCATGCCTTCATGGCCGCTCTCCACGAAACTCAACCCCGGATATTTTACAGCCCCAGCCGACACATCGCGGGGGCCTGGATGCTGACCCACTATGATGACGCTTACTTCGTGTTGAGACATCCCGAAATTTTTACCACGCACGGTGCCACCCCTTTCCCCCGCGACCCGGACAATCACTTCTACTTCATCCCGCTGGAGATCGATCCACCGCACCACCGCAAGTACCGGAGTCTGCTCGATCCGATGTTCTCTCCCGGCGCCATAGCCAAGCTGGAAGACAATATCCGCCGACAAGCCAACAAGCTGATTGACCAATTCGTCGAAAAGGGCGGATGCGAGTTCACGAAAGACTTCGGCAGACCGCTGCCGGTTTTTGTATTCCTGGACTTGATGGGGCTACCTCAGGAAATGCTCGACACCTTTGTTCGCTGGGCGATCGGCTTGTTGCACGCGCAGGATCGCAAGGTAGCGGAGAACGTCATGCGAGAAACTACCGCCTATCTACAGACGGTGATCAAGGCAAAAGCGCAAAATCCCGATAAGGGCGCCATCAGCACAATCGTGCATGGAAAGCCGGGCGGCGTACCGCTTACCGGCCAGGAGATTTTTGGCTTTGTGTTCTTCCTCTTTATTGCCGGTCTGGACACCGTATTTGCGACCCTCAACAACGTCTTCCTTTGGCTGGCAGACAATCCCGAGCGTCGCCGGGAGATCATCGAAAAACCGGACCAGATCAATGCAGCGGTCGAAGAATTACTGCGTGTTTTTTCGGTGACCTTTTCGGGCCGCACCCTCACCCAGGACTATGAGATGCAGGGGGTCAAGATGCAGAAAGGCGACAAGGTGACGAGTATCCTGCCGGCCGCCAACTACGACCCGGCAGTCTTTGAAAGGCCCAGAGAGGTGAACTTCCAGCGCCCGCGTAAACCCATCCTGGCATTTGCCGGGGGTGCGCACAGCTGCATGGGTGCCCATCTCGCTCGTTTGGAGTTGAAAATCTCCATCACCGAGTTCCTGCGGCGCATTCCGGATTTCCGGGTCAAGGAAGGCACCAAGATTGAATATTGGCCCGGCGGCGTTGTCGGCCCGAAGACTCTGCCCCTTACCTGGTGAACGGAGCGCCTGGATACGCACGGCGACGCAGCGTATCGTGAGCGATTGCCAATCCGAGTCAAAGGAACGTCGCAGATGGAACCAACGAAGCTCGAGGATCTGCGGGCCCGCTTTTCGGACCGCGAGGTATTCAAGGACGGTGACGATCCGGTACTGATCGAAGCCGGACGGCAGGTGCAGTCGCCGGACGGCAAGCGAACGAAACCCTACTCGGGCATACCGACTTTCCTGGGACTGCCGTCGGCACCGGATTCGACTGACCTGGACGTGGCGGTCATTGGGGTGCCGATGGACCTCGGCGTGACCAATCGACCAGGAGCGCGATTCGGGCCGCGTGCCATTCGAACCATCGAACGGATCGGCCCCTATCACCCCACTTTTCGCATGGTGCCGAAGGCCACCCTGCGTGCGGCGGACGTCGGCGACGTTCCGTTTCGCAGCCGCTATAGTCTGGAGCAGTCCATCGAGGACATTGAGATTTACTATTCGGAATTGGCCGCCCGCGGCGTGCGGCCTCTGTCGGTGGGCGGCGACCACTCCATCACGTACCCCATTCTCAAGGCCCTGGGCAAGAAATCTCCAGTCGGGTTGGTTCATATCGATGCCCATTGCGACACCATGGGTACATTCGACGGGTCCAAGTTTCACCATGGCGGACCCTTCCGGCTTGCCGTCCTCGACGGCGTGCTGGATCCGGAACGCACCATCCAAATAGGCATTCGAGGATCATCCAACATGTTTTGGGAGTTCTCTCACGCCAGCGGCATGACGGTCATCTATATGGAGGACTTCATGCGGATGGGACTCGACGCCGTGGCCGAAAAGGCGAGAGCCGTGGTCGGTGATGGCCCCTTCTACATCTCGGTCGACGTCGATGGATTTGATCCCGTGTACGCACCGGGCACGGGCACTCCGGAGGCGGGCGGCCTGGAGGCTCGCGAGGGGATCGCTCTATTGCGCGCATTGCGCGGCCTGAATGTCATCGGCGCGGATGTCGTCGAAGTCGCTCCGCAATATGACCCCACGACGAACACCACGCAGCTGGCCGCTCAACTCCTGTTCGAGGAGTTCGCGTTGATGGCCACGAGTTCCGGATGAGGACATGCTACCGCTCCGCATAAAGAGTTCGCGGCGAATCGTGCTGCGAGCGTAGCTCACTGATTGAAGAAGATTTGTACGGTGTTCACGGTAGGATGCCCCATAAAACTCGGGGAATTAACGGTATGTCCGGCGAACCGGAGGTCGACAGCGGAACGGTCGCCTCCGCGAGCGCCCGCACGACACCCTATGAGTAGTTGATATCGGTGCTGCGTGATACGCTCGTTTCTTCGTGGGGAAACGATTTCTTCGTGGCGAGACGAGGGCACAACGCTTGAAAATCTTCGTATTGATGACGTTGGTCTGCCTCTCCGCCTGCAGTTGGTTCGGTTCGAGGAAACCGGAGTTGCCGGACCCGACCGAGATCATCGTGACCGGCGCCCCCGAGAGTTCGCTCATTTTCGTCGATGGAGTGCAAGCCGGACAAGAAACGGCGATCAGCGATCATCCACAGGTTCTCAACGTTGCAGCGGGCGCCCACAAAGTGGAAATACACTTGGGGGACAAGATCGTTTATCGGGAGGAGACGTATGTGGGCTCGGGCGAACGCCGCGTAGTCACCGTCTTGTCCGGGACTGCGCGGTAGCGGTCAAACGCACTCACCCCGTCGCCTTCAGCTGCGCCATGTATTTGTCGCCCTGCTCTTGCGCCCGCTTGTGCGCCGGCCGCTCCGTGATGCGCGCCATGTAGGTCTGAAATGACGGTCGAGGTTCGAGACTCTTCGTCATCATCCCGAAGCCGATCTGCGACCCAATGTAGACATCGGCGGCGCTGAAGCGATCGCCGAGTATGAACGGCCCGGGCGTTACCGCCTTTTCAAGCGCATTCACCGTATCCTCGTAACACCCGTATCCAAGCGCCGTGGGTTTGTCGGCTGCGGGACGCGCCAGCATTCGATCCATGAGCGCGGGCTCCACGCAACCCGCACCGAAGAACATCCACCGGTAATAGGTTCCGCGCCCCGGCGAATCGAGGGCCGGGGCGAGCCCCGCGGCCGGGAACGCGTCGGCCAGGTAGGCGCAGATGGCCGCAGCCTCCGTGACCGCCGTTCCGCGGTGCATCAGTGCCGGAAGCTTGCCCATGGGATTCACAGCGAGGAATGCGGGTGCCTTGTGCTCCCCCTTGTCGAAGCGCACCAGTTCCATCCGATACGGCTGGCCCACTTCCTCGAGCATGAAGTGCACGATCCGGGCTCGTGACATCGGATTGTAATAAAGGACGATCTCATCGCTCATGGCTCCCTCCGCTACTTGAGCTGCCCGGTATCATTGAGACAGATTGCGAGCTAAATCTCAACCGCCTCGGCGGGGGCGGTCGGACTAAGCGCTGCCCGATCAGCGCTCAGGACCCCACCCAGTCGCGCACCCGACCGTAGGCAATGCGCGCGTTCACCCCGACGCGCCACCAGCCGTGGAACGGTACCTGCGGCACGTTGGTCACGGGCAGGGCGAGCGACTCGAGAGCCGTGCCGGTTGCGGCCGCCGCCAGCTGCGCGCCGAGCGCGGTGCCGAGCGCAATGCCGCGACCGCTGTAGCCGAGACCGATCAGCAGGTTCGGCGCGGGCGAATGCAAGCGCGGATAGAATTCCGGCGTGAGCGCGAACTGACCGTTCCACCAATGCGTCCACTCGACGCCGGCGAGCGCCGGCCAGAGCCGCAACGCGTGGTGCGACAAATGGGTGTAGTCCCGGCGCTGCGGCGCCTGGCGCTGCACCCCGCGTCCGCCCATGAGCAGCCGGCCGTCGCGGTCGAGGCGGTAGTAAGTGGTCACCTCGCCGCTCTCATAGACGACCTCGCCGCCGGGCAGGATCGATGCGGCTAGCTCCGGCGGCAACGGTCCAGTAGCGATGATCGAGCTGTAGATGGGGACGATGCTGGTCCGAAGTCCACCCCAGAGATCGTCGGTGTAGCCATCGGTCGCGAGCACGACCCGATCGGCCCTCAGGGTTGCCCGCGGCGTGACGATACGCCAGCCGCGGCCTTCGCGATCCAACTGAAGAGCGCGGCTTTCGCCGCAGAGCACGGTGCCGGCGGCAATCGCGGCGGCGGCCAGGCCACGCGCCAGCCCAAGCGGATTGACAGCGCCGCCGCGCGGATCGAAGGCCGCCGCGAGGTAGTGTCCGGTACCGGTCGAAGCCTTCGTCGCGGCGGCGTCCCATGATTCGAGGGCGACTCCACGACGCCGCCACTGCTCAACGGAATCGCGCACCGTCGCCGCGTGGCGCGGGTGGTGCGCCACGCGCAGCGTACCCGCTTGGCGCGCCTCGCAGTCGATCCCGAGCCGGGCGATCAGCGAGAAAAGATAGCCGGGCGCCTCTCCGGCGAGCCGCACGAGCCGCGGTCCATACACGTCGCCGAGATCGCGCTCGACCTCGTCCGGTTCGTGCTTGAGTCCGGGATTGACCTGTCCGCCGTTACGACCGGCTGCGCCCCATCCGGGTTCGTGAGCCTCGAGCAGCGTCACTGCGACGCCACGCTCGGCGAGGTGCAATGCCGTTGAAAGACCCGTGTAGCCGGCCCCGACGACCGCGACTTCGGTCCGCGCATCCGTCTGCAACGGCGGCGCCGACACGGCGGCCCGCGCCGTCGTCACATACAAGCAGTGCGGCTCATCGTGTTCGAGCCGGGTCGCCGCTGCCTCCGGGCGCATGGCCAAACTCATGGTTTACTCCCTGGCGGCACGGCGGCATGGCGACCGATCCGAATTCATCTTCAAAATCGATTATCGATCCATCACAATCGCCTCTAAAGCACTGTACGGAAGGCTAGGCGCTCGGTCAAACGCCAGGAACTACTGGGTGATCGCTCAAATGGCAGGCGATGGCGCGTGTGGTCGCGCGTGTGCACTCGCGCGTGGCCGCGCGTGTGGCCGCGCGTACGCGAGCTTTTTCGCGGGACTGCGGACTCGATAACAATTCGCAGTGACTTATGTCATCCCGCACACCGCGCCGACGTCATATGATTGCGGGGAGGTAAGTCGCCGCCTGATTGAAGGGTTTCATGCCATGAACGACACGGTGAAGATCAAACGCCCCATGTGCTGCCGCCGTCAGGAGGATCTCGGCGGTCGAATCAAAGAGGACTCGCTGGGAAATACCATCCGGGTGCGAACCCGCACGGGCGACTCTCAGGATGATTTTGCCCGCTCCTGGCTCGAATCCACGTTGAATTTGGAGAGAAGCTCAGCGGGCTGACGCCCGGCGCCGACATCCGAACACCACATCGCAAGCGCCCAACGCCCCCCGCTACGTCAGCGAGTGCCCGTCCTCACTCCAATGCAAACCCGAGGTCGACCGAGACCTGCCAGTTTGCAATCTTTCCGTCCTTTATATAGCCCCGGGTTTCAGTCACTTTGAACCATTTCAAATTGTGCACGGTCTTGCTCGCACGCTCGACGGCGATCTTGACGGCGTCGTCCGAGCTCACGGTTGAACCGCCCGTAATCTGAATCGTTTTATAGACATGAGCATCCATCAGGAATCTCCTGTTTCCGAGACTGATTCGTTGAAACTGCCTTGGGAGAAGATGATACCACCAGGCCCGGTCCGGCGGCGCGAACGGGTGGTCGACTCCCGTAGTCTTCAGTAGAGGCGCACCGCCTCGCACTCGCTGCGCCAGCGGACCTCATCGTGAGCCGTCAGCGCTTCCAGATCCGCCGGCGTCGCCGCCGGATCGTCGACCCAACGGCGCAGCAGATCGCTCCCGTTGATAACGTCGATCGCGGGCCGGTCCTTCTCGTACTCGTAGGCAAAGTCGCGCCAGATCTCGTAATCCGGCCGTAGCCGCCGCAGCGCTTTGAATGCGAGCGCGAACAATCGCCAAGGCTTGAATCCCTCGTGGTCATAGTACGCGGCGTCTTCCACATGCACCTGGACTCCCGCGCAGAGCTTGCCGGCGTGTTTATGAAACGTGGGCTCGAACCAGCAGGGCCGCAGCCGACAGCCACTCATCCAAGGCGCTGCAAGCGAATGCATTTCTGCCAACAATGCCCGCACGTCCAGATCCGGTGCACCGAGCAGTTCCAGCGGCCTCGTGGTCCCGCGACCTTCCGACAACGTCGTGGCTTCGAGCATCACCGAGCCCGGATAGCAGCGCGCCATCCAGAGATTGGGCGCGTTGGGGCTCGGGTTGACCCAAGTCCGCCCGCCGAGCGGCCACCCATATCCCGGGGCAGCGTTCGGCTCCCAACCCTCCATCGGCACGACGCGGCAGTCGACGTCGAGATGCAGCGTCGCCACGAACCACCGTGCAAGCTCTCCGAGCGTCAGGCCGTGACGCATCGGCATCGCACCGGCGCCGACAAAACTTTCGCAGCCCGCCTTCAGCGTCAGCCCTTCCACGGGCCGGCCCACAGGGTTCGGGCGATCCAGAACCCACACGGACTTGTGCTTCCTTCGCAGCCGCCTCCAGCACGTAGCGCAGCGTGGTGACGAAGGTGTAGATCCGGCACCCAAGGTCCTGCAAATCAACGAGCAGAACGTCAAAGGTATCCATCATTTCGGCCGTCGGCCGGCGTACTTCACCGTACAGGCTGAAGACGGGAATGCCGTGCACGGGGTCGGTGTAGTCCCGCGATTCGACCATGTTGTCCTGCTTGTCCCCGCGCAGCCCGTGCTGCGGGCCGAACGCCGCGCTCAGGCGTACGTCGCCGAGCGTCGCCAGCGCATCGAGGGAATGGACTAGGTTGCGGGTTACCGAAGCGGGGTGCGCCAATAGCGCCACGCGCCGTCCCGCCAGCGGCTTGCGCAGGTCGGGCTCATCGAGCAGTCGGTCGATTCCAAACTTCATGAGCGGACAACTTCCAGTGAGAATCCGTCCGGGTGGTGGAAATCGGGTTTGCCGGGCGGGTGCCGCAGCCCCCAGTACGAAAGCCTACCATTATCGTCTTCAATGACCGCGGCCAGAGCGATGCGCAGATGACGAGCGTCGCGCAAATCAGCCAGATCCCCCAATCGCACCGCCGACTGGAGCTCGAGCCCATCGCCGCCCCGGCGCACGGAGATTTCCGGAGCCCGGCCGATCTCGGCGGGCGACCTACCTTCCCGGTAGGAACTGAACCGGTAGATCGCCCAGTCGAGCGACGGCGAGAAATTGAATTCATTGTAGCCGGGCGCATCCACAGGCGCGACAAACGCCTCGCAGCACGTGTGCTTCCACAGGGCGTCCGCCCGTCCACCCGCGGCTGACAGGGGAACGCGGATACGCGGACATGTCCGCGTCCAGCGAATACTGGAACACGAGAACGCCGGGTTCTTCCGCTCGCAGTTGCACGCCGAGCCGGCGCACGGCGTCGCTGGGTGTCGAAGGGTGGGCAGTCAGCACGGCCGTTTGCATGACGATGGAGGACATGCAGCAATTGTGCCGCGTGGAGTCTCAGTGACCCGTCGCGTCACCGCGACGGCTGGATTCGAATAGGAACCACGTGCGGCGTTCCGTCTCATCGATCCAGTTCTCGATCAGACTGGCGGTGGCGATATCGCGGTGCTCGTCGACCATGTCGTGCACCTCTCGCAATCTCGCCGCCAACGTCTGATTGTCCTCGCGCAACTCCGCCAGCATATCGAGCGGCTCGACGTAATCCGCATCGTTGTCTTTGATGCGTTGCAGTCGGGATATATGCCCGATCGATCGCAAGGTCGAACCGCCGGTCTTTCGAATGCGCTCGGCGATCGGATCGGTCATTGCATAAAGTTGATCGGCCTGATCGTCAAGCAGCAAATGGTAGTCGCGGAAGTGCGGTCCGCTCATGTGCCAATGGAAATTCTTGGTTTTCAGGTAAAGCGAAAACACATCGGCCAAGATGGCATTCATTCCGCCGGCGATGTCTTTCGATGCCTTCGTCCCCAGATCCGAGGGCGTTATCAACGCTGCGCTTCGACGATTCTTCGCATCATTGCGTTCGGATGAAGCTTTCTTGGCCATGGCGGTGCTCCCGTAGTTGATTGAGGTACGCTTCCTTACGCGGATATTACCCAGTTGCCGTTTTCACAAGTCTGCGGCCGATTCTTGCACATCTTTGATGAACTGGCGATCGGACCGCATTCGCTGTCCAGAACGCCGACGCTGGGATGCTGGTTCGGAACTGCGTTACAGGTGGCGGATTTCCTGCGGTGCGACGCCCCAGTGATTGTTGCGCCCATCCGCGAATCGAATCGGGGCCGCGACGAGTTCCTGTGGATCGACGTTGTCCAATGAAGCCAGTTGAACGGCGACGTAGTCCCCCCCGATCTCCTTGACGTATCCCCGTCCGAACGACCGCACACCGCAATGTCGACAGAACAGGTGGTGCATGCTCTTCCGCCCGAACTGGTACTCGCTCAACTCGTTTTCACCCGCCAGCAATCGAAACGCGCCCGGTTTGATGATCGCATTCCAGTTTCTGGTCTTTATGCAAATAGAACAATTGCACTTGTTCGTCCCGGCGCCCAAATCAATGTCCGCCTCGAAGCGAACGGCGCCGCAATGGCAACTTCCGGTGTAAGTCTTTGTCACTTCAATCTCCGACTAGGTTTTTTCGGCCGTCGACCGTCATCGAACTGAAACGGCCTTGCCAGGGTTCTTCTGATTTCCGCCCACGAGTTCCAGGCAGAACTCAATGAACGCCCGCACCTTCGCCGCGCGGTGCAGCCGCGAGGGATAGATCGCGTACAGGGGAAAGCGTTCCTCAGACCAGTCCGGAAACAGCTCGACCAACCGGCCACTGTGCAGAAGCTGTTCGCAGCCGATTTCCAGGATCTGGCCGATGCCGGCACCGGCCTCGCACGCGCCGATCAGCGTTCCCGAGTCCGACACCAGGAGACGCGCCTTGACGCGTAGCGGCAGCACTTCTTTCTTGCGCCTCATCTCCCAGTCGTAAGGCCGCGCGTTGGCCGCGTCGTAGAAGTCGATGCAGTCCCGATCCTCGATCTCTTTGGGGTGCCGCGGCTTACCCTTCGCTTTGATGTAGGAAGGCGAGGCCACGGTCAGCACCCGCGTCTCGATCAGCTTTCGGGCCACGAACGATCCATGCGGCGGCTCGCCGAAGCGCAAGGCCAAGTCGAACCCATCCGCGACCAGATCGCCGACGGAATCGCGCATGATCAGTTCGACGGAAAGGTCGGGGTAGCGCGCCAGGAACGCGGCGAGATGCCGCGACAAGACGATCCTCGAGAAGAACGGATCGATATTGACGCGCAAACGTCCCCGCACTTTGCCGGCGGAACCCGCGGCCTCGATGGCTGCTTCCTCGATGCCGGCCAAGTGCGGCCCCACCTGCTCATAGAAGCGCCGCCCTTCATCGGTCAACGAGAGCGATCGGGTGGTTCGCGCCAGCAGCCTGGCGCCCACTCGCTGCTCGAGGCGCGAAAGCGCACGGCTGACTCCGGAGGGTGATAGCCCGAGGGCTTCGGCTGCCCGGGCGATGGTCCCTGCCTGCACCACCGCGATAAGCACCGTCACCCCCGAGAGCAGCCTGCCGTCGAAAGCCATATCCATTCCTGCCTTTTTCTCATGACTGAATTCACATAAACGCTATTTAAGCATGACTGCACCGATGGGATAGTGCTGCCCACGTCGCCAGCGGCAATTCACTGAAAAAGGAGCGCATATGTTTGCAGTTACCGGCATCACCGGAAAAGTCGGGGCAGCGGTGGCCCGCAGCCTACTTTCCGCCGATCAGCCCGTCCGGGCGGTGATCAGGGATCGCAGCAAGGGTGCCCCCTGGGCGCGGCTGGGCTGCGACGTCGTCGTCGCCGACCTATCGGACACGGAGGCACTGTCGGCGGCATTCGAGGGCGCGAACGGCGTCTTCGCGGTGGTGCCTCCGGTGTTCGACCCTGCTCCCGGTTTTCCCGAGGCAATCGGTTTTATCAACTCTCTGCGCGCGGCCCTCGGGCGCGCCAAACCGGCAAGGGTCGTGGCGTTGTCGACCGTCGGTGCGGATGCGCCACACCCGAACCTGCTGAATGTGCTTGGCCGGATGGAGGAAGCTCTCGACAGCCTGCCCATGCCGCTGACATTCCTGCGCGCGGCCTGGTTCATGGAAAACGCCGCTTGGGACCTCGCCCCGGCGTTTCGTGCCCAGGGCATGAAGAACCCTACGCCGCGCATGCAAATGATCGACGGATTCAACTCCGGCTGGATCGACTTTCCAGATCGCGGCGCACACGCCCGCAAGGGTTCCATCAACATCGACCAGGCCATTGCCACCCTCATCGAGAGAGAACGCGCATGAGGCGTCCCCTAATTGCTCCGCGCCGTGCGCTCAGGACGGTTCTCATCACGGGTCACTTTCCCTGCGATCAGCCCCTCGCGTTCCAGACGCGCAATTGTCTGGTAGAGACTCGCCCGTTGGGCGACGTTGATGACCTCATCTTTGCCGCGTCGGTTGGTAGCCTTGCCCGCGCAGAACCCGGCCCGGCAGCGCATTGGTCGCAATCCCGTCCGCGATAACCGGTACCCCATTGACGAGCACCCACTGCATGCCGACCGAGAGTTGTTTCGGCGCCGTGAAGGTCGCCTTGTCCGTGATCTGTTCCGGATCAAACACGACGATGTCGGCCCAAAGCCCAACCTTGAGGACTCCCCGATCGTTCAGACGCACTCGGGAAGCGGGCAGGCTCGTGAATTTACGGATGGCCTCTTCGAGGGACATCCGGCGTTCCTCGCGCACGTATTTCCGCAGCACTCGAGGAAAGGTTCCATAGGCGCGCGGATGGGGAAACTCAGTGCCAAGCAGACCGTCCGGCGAAGTGCCCTCGCTATCGTTGCAGAATGAAACCCAGGGCTGAACCGCGGCGAGCGCAACGTCAGGCTCGCTCATGCCGAACACAGCCACGTACGTTTGTGCGCCGTCCTCGACGAGGATGTCGAAAAGCGTGTCCTCGGGGCCCGTGCCCCGCTCCTTCGCGATATCGGCGAGGCTGCGGCCTTGGAGACCCGCCAGTTTCGGATTGAGTACGGTCGTGATGAGAATCGCTTCCGGCCCCGGAACCGACTGCCATTCATTGTCCCAGTCATGCGCCGGGGCAGCGAGTTCCGTCTTGAGGCGTGCACGCGTCGCGGGGTCTTGGAGCCGTTCAATGAGCTTCGCGTTGCCGCCGTCGTGCGCCCAAGGAGGAATGAATGCCGAGAACTCGTTGTACCAAGCCGGATAAGCATAGGTATCGGCCGCAATGTCCACGCCCGCGGTCCGCGCGCGTTCGATGTGCGCGACGATCTCCGGCATGAGGCCGAAGTTGGCAACGCCGCCGGCCTTGAGATGCCAGATCTCGACCGGAATACGCGCCTCGCGACCGATGCGGATGGTCTCGTCGATCGCAGCCATGATGGATTCCTGTTCGGACCGCATATGGGTCGCGTAGATCCCGCCGAACTGCGCCGCAGTGCTTGCGAGCGCGATCAACTCCTCGGTGCTGGCGTAGGGTGCAGGAGCGTATTCCAGGGCACTCGACAGTCCGAGAGCGCCCTGACGCATCGCCGCGGCCACCAATGCCTGCATGCGCGACAACTCGTCCGGAGTTGCCGCGCGGTCTGCGAATCCGATCACCATCTCCCGTACCGTTGTCGCGCCGACATATGTTCCGATGTTGATGCCGGCTCCCTGCTTCTCGACCCGTGCGAAATATCCCGTGAAGTCCGTCCAGTCCTGCGTAATCCTTTCTATTCCACACAAGTCTTGAGCGCTGCGCGGCCAGCGTGAGTGCCACGTAGAGCTGGGCTGGACACAGCGGCGTACATTTGGTAGCTTGCTGTTCGTCGCGACGTGCGACGAAGGTACCAGACTGCTTGGCGACGACGCGATGCGTGGATCCCGAGGTTCAGGCTATCATCGAGGCCGGTACGGCGTCGGTGCAGTGGGTGTGCGCCGAGTTCGCCGGTGCCGACTTGTCGGACAAACGCCTGGATCGTCGCTTGATCAAGACCGCCGAACATCTGGCGAACTCGCCGGCCTCGCCGATTAATGAAGCCTGTGGGGATTGGGCGAGCACGCAAGCGGCGTATCGTCTGTTTGACAACGGCAAGGCGAGCCCGCAGGCCATTCTCGCGCCGCACATTCAAGCCACGGTCAAGCGCATGATGGAGGTGGGCGGACCGGTATTGGTCATCCAGGACACGGTGTTCTTCTCCTACGGCCGGCATCCGAAGACGAAAGGGATTGGGCCGATCGGCAACAGCAATAGCGAGTACGAGCGCGGGCTGGTCATGCATAACGCGCTGGCCTTTACGGCCGCGGGGGTGCCGCTGGGCCTGTTGAGTCAGAACATCTGGGCGCGCCGGGAGGTACCCGAGGAAAGCTATCAGGAGACGATCGAGCGCCTGCAGTGCACGCCGATCGAGGAGAAGGAGAGCAGCAAGTGGCTGCAAGCGCTGCGTGAGACGATGGCGCGCGCGCCGCGCGGCGTGCAGGTGATCACGGTAGCTGATCGGGAATCGGATTTCTTCGAGTTTCTCACGCAAGCGAGCGAGCAGCGCGCACGTTTTCTCATCCGTGCGCGCACCGATCGGATGCTCGTGCCCGAAGAGAGTGAGGGCTTCGAGAGCATTTTGGACGCCTACGCCAGCGCCGCAGTGCTCGGGAGCCTCACGGTGCAGATTCCCGGCAACGGCAAGCGCAAGGCCCGTACGGCGCAGGTTCAACTGCGGATGGCTCAGGTCACCATCAAAGCGCCGCAACGGCGCAGGGCGGCCAAGGCATCGGGATCGACGGAGCCGATCCGTGTGAACGTGATTGCGGCCACGGAGAGCGCCGCGCCCGAGGGGCAGGAGGCCATCAGCTGGGTGTTGCTGACCAATCTGCCCGTGCCCGACTTTGCGAGCGCGGCCGAGAAGGTTCAGTGGTATGGCAGACGCTGGGGCATTGAGACTTGGCACAAGGTCTTGAAGTCCGGCTGCAAGGTCGAGGACTGCTTGCTCGAGACCGCCGAGCGTCTCACGCGCTACCTGACGCTCTTCAGCATCATCGGGGTGCGCCTGATGCACGTCGCTTACCTCGCGCGAGTGCAGCCGGACCTGCCGGCCATCGAAGTGTTCTCCCGAGAAGAGATCGAAGCGCTGCACGTTCGCGTACATCACGCCTTGCCGCCCGCAAAATCCCCGAGCTTGCGCGAAGCGGTACGCATGCTCGGCAGCCTCGGCGGTCACCTCGGGCGCAAGTGTGATGGCGAGCCCGGCATGACAGTCATTTGGCGCGGCTGGATCAGCTTGTACGAAACGGTTATCGCCTTGCGTGCCGCCCGAGAGGCAGGCCTGATCGATTCCAGTTGACCGATGAAGTACTGCGGACGTGCTTTTTCTGCTGCGGATATCGAGCTCATTCGCGCCTTGCTCGACCAGCTGCCGCGCCTGCATCGCGCCCGGCTCTCGCGCGAAGTGTGCGAGCGGCTGAACTGGCGACGACCCGATGGCAGGCTCAAGGACATGAGTTGTCGCGTGGCCATGTTGCGGATGCAGACCGATGGCCTGTTCACCTTGCCGCCGCCGCGCAATCCAAAGCCCGTCGCTTATCGATCCTATCCGCACCTTGAGCAGGCGGTTCTCGAGCCCGCAATCATACCGACCATCGAACTGGCCACGCTGAGAGTTGATCTGGTTGGTACCAAAGCCGACTCGTTGCTGTGGAACGCGTATATCGAGCGCCATCACTATCTGGGACATCAACTCATGCCGGGGGCGCAGCTGCGCTACTTCGTGCGCGCCGCAGGCCACATCGTGGCCGCCCTGGGCTTCGGCGCGAGCGCCTGGAAAGTAAAGCCCCGGGATCAGCTCATCGGTTGGAACACCGATCAACGACAACGCAACCTGCACCTCATCGTCAACAATGCCCGCTTCCTCATCCTGCCATGGATCCGCTGCAAAAACCTCGCCTCGCGCATCCTCGCCTTGATCAGCCGCCGACTGCCCATCGATTGGCAGGACCGCTACGCGTACCGCCCGGTCTTGCTCGAAACCTTCGTCGAGAAGCCGCGCTTTACCGGCACCTGTTACAAGGCCGCCAACTGGCGACATCTGGGCGACACGCAGGGCCGCGGCAAGCTCGATACTCTGCATCGCAACGCTCAACCAATCAAAAGCATCTGGATCTATCCGCTCGTGCGCGACTTCCAGCGGCAACTCTGCGGCGAATAGATTAGTCTTGGCGTCTTCCGTCATGGTAATGCATGCCGTTCGTCAAAAGATCTGTGGAATAGAAAGCTGCGTAATCCCGTAATGGCGGAAACGGGGCGCAGCTTCCTTGGCGATCGCAGCAGAGACTGGCGCGACGGATTGACCTTCCCCGGTGATCTCCGTCGTGATTCCTTGGAAGATCTTTGAAGGCACGTGCGGATTCACGAGCAGCGTGAGTTCGGACTGACCGAGCATGTCGATGAACCCCGGCGCAACGACCCTGCCCGCGGCATCGATGCGTTGCGTGGCCGTGGCTTTGTCGAGCCGCCCGATCGCGGCGACGTGTCCCGCGCGGATACCGACGTCAGCGGCGAACCAAGGTGCGCCTGTACCGTCGACAACTCGGCCGTGCTCGATGATGAGGTCGTAGGCGCGATTGGCATTGTCAGCAGCCCGCAATGGGGCACCACCGCCGGTAATGAATAATCCGACCAAGACCGCAGCAATCCGGACGGCGGGGAACGAATTCCAGAAATCTGGCATGACGGGTTCTCAAATGACACGGCGAAACTGCCGAGCCCCTCGCATGAGTGTACCAACTGGTACCGTACCGCGCAGATCTAATGGGGCACCCCGAGGCAAAAGATTGGTAAGCTCACCGCATGCACGCCAAAGACCCTGATCTGCACCTCGCAGGGGCTACTGCCACGCGGACGCTCGCCTACTACGAGAGTCGTGCCGTGGAATTTCGTGCCGGTACGCGGGACCACGACGTCAGCCAAAACATCGCGGCGCTGTTGAGGCATATCGTGGGCCCACCGCCCTTCACGATTCTGGATTTTGGCTGCGGCCCCGGCCGCGATGTAAGAACGTTGGCTGCGCTCGGACACTCAGTCATCGGACTCGACGGTTCCGCCGCCTTCGTCGCCATGGCGCGCGCCGCCACCGGCTGCGAGGTATGGCAGCAGGATTTCCTGGCTCTCGAACTCCCCAGTAATCGTTTTGACGGCATCTTCGCCAATGCGTCGCTGTTTCATGTGCCGTCGCAAGAACTGCCGCGCGTGCTGCGACAGCTGCACGTCGCGCTGAAGCCGGAGAGCGTGCTATTCAGCTCAAATCCGCGTGGCCAGAATGACGAAGGCTGGAACGGGGAGCGCTATGGCGTCTACCATGACCTCGACGGCTGGCGTCGCTACTTATCAGATGCGGGTTTCACAGAGATCGAGCACTACTATCGGCCGGCGGGATTGCCGCGCGAACAGCAAGCCTGGTTGGCAAGTGTATGGCGCAAGTCCAAATAATCGGATAGCCCCAGACCATGGCCCACGCGCGACCCTACCTTTCACGATGGATACAACGAGCGTCAGCCGATTCCCACGAAGAGCTCTGGGCGTTGCACCTTGGTTTTGTACCCGGGGAGTTTTACCATCGGCCACCCCACTGAGGAGCGTCACCATGCATACAAACCCGCCGATCGATCCGGATGACCCCAGCGGACCCTCAGGCGATGAGGTTCGGGAACCGCCTTTGCCGGGAACAGCGCAACGCATTCCTCGCGAGGAATTTCCGCGCAAAGGCGACATCGTCGATCCCGAACCCTCTCACACCAAGAAATAGGGAATGATTGCTTGGACGGTGCCAAACGGGCTGCTTTCCCGCGCTTCAAGCGCAAAGGGCAAGGGCGAGGTCTGCCGCGCTATCAGATCAAACTCGCACTGGGCAACTTGCCTAACCCGACTTCTTTCTTATGGAACGAAACCGAATTCCCAATTTCATCGCCTTCTGCGCGACCGCGCCCGCCGATCGACGCAACTTCTTCGCAGTCTGAGTCCCAGACAACCGATTCTTTGCAAATGCCCGTAGATTCTTCACATCGTCCTTCGACCACGCCACTAGTTTCCGCTTCGCCTTCGCCATGTTAACGCTCTCCAAAAAAAGAACGCATCATAACGCGAGAACATGACATCCGCGAATCAGCGCGATACTGGGCGCCGGTCTTTCGCCAGCACCAGGGTTTCAAACAATTCGTAGTCGGAGGTTGGGACCCGGTCCGCTCCCAGGGCATGGTAGTAGCGCACGGTGATCGATGTCTTAGTCCGCGGGGTTCCCGGCGCTAAATCAAACACGGCAATACCGTAACCGGTGTCCGTGTCGCGACGCGCCGACCAGACGGCGTCTTCCAGCGCATCGGCGCCGGTCTTTTTGAAGGTGCCGGGCGTCTCGCCGGGTATCGGACGATTTGCCCTGGTGATGACTTTGGCCTGCGGCATTCCGGTCGCGGGATTTTCCCCATAGGCATCCAGGGGCGCGCTGGTGCCGCCGCCGCCCAAGATGAGATGAATCGTGCCGCTGCTCGTGTCGAATTTGCCGTCCTCCGGCTCAGCTGTCATGGTCGGGTTCGGCTGACAGGTATCTACAGGGGCGCCCGTGAGCGCGTCGCGGCCAACGCGGCGATTGCACCCGCGGACCGGCCAGGTTCGCTCGTAGTCATGGTCATGACCGCAAAGCACCAGATCAACGCCGTAACGATCGAAAAGCGGCAGCCAAGCCTCGCGAATTCCCCTATCGGAGCCATTGCCGTTCTTCGACGAACTCATGGCATCCTGATGCATCTGCACGATGATCCAATCGATACCGTCGTCCTTCGATGCCGCCGCCAAAGTTTCCTCGAGCCAACGCGTCTGTGCGCCATTGCTGTAGCCGCGAATATAGAGGGACGTTCCCGGCTCGATCGGCGCATTGCCGGTGCTCGGCGCCGGTCGCAGCGGTTCGGGCCCCGCGCAGAACGCCCCGCTGTCCTGATAGATCACATCATCGGCGGAGAGCGAAATGAATAGCGCCGAGCCCACACGAAAGCGGTACCACAACCCCTGAAAAGCGGTGCCGTTGTGCGGCAATGAGTAGCGCGTAAGATAGGAATTAAATCCTTGAAGGCCGTTGGCAAACTCAATCTCATGATTGCCCGGACACGGCATCCACGGACGATTCGCAGCGGAAACTTGGACGTTGTTGCCAAAATCGGCCCATACCGCAGGCTGCGTCAAGGGATTCAGGTTGGCGTAGCAGAGATCCCCGTTGAGTAAGTGAAACAGCGGCTCGAATCGTTCCACCGCCTCCACCGCAAATCGGCTTTGGGGCGATGAAAGCACCCACGAAGTCAGCGGTGTTGCCAGGTCACCGTAGCTGGTCCAGCGGAATGCGACCCGACCCCGCGGGGGCGTCTTAAATGTTGCCGTGAATGGCCGCGCCCGATTACGGTCATTATCCGCCGTTACCGCATAGTGAAACGTTGAGCCGGGATGCAGTCCATCAAGCTTCGCGTGATACGTGAACACCGTCTGCCCGTTGAGTCCGTCGGTGTAGGTTCGCTGAATGGCGTGGATGGTGTGCTTCTCGGTGGATTCGCCTCCCACAAGTACTCGCGGATTGACCGCTTGCGCGGGCGAGCACCACGAGACGAAGACGCTGCTCGAAGGATCATCGCCCCAGGTGAGGTGAATCTGCTCCGGGGTGCCGTCCGCCGCGGCCGCATTGGCGTCCTCGGCGAATAGACTCAAAGGACATGCCGCCGCCGTCAGGCCCGTCAGGCCGGCCCCCCGAAAAAAATCACGCCGGGTCAGCGAGTCATTGGATGAGTCGGCGTGCTCGCCGGGCCGGTCGCGTCGGTGACGCACTACGCGGTCTCGGCGCCTGCTGCAATGGCGTCGAGCACGGCGAGCTCATTCTTCGGCAGGCCAAGCTGGGCTGCGCGGAGGTTCTCCCGCAGGTGTGCGACGGATGAAGTTCCGGGGATCGGAAGGATGTTGGGGGCACGCCGGAGCAGCCACGCGAGGGCGACCTGCATCGGCGTAGCACCAAGACGTGCAGCGACCTCGGCCAGGGTGGCGGATTGCAGCGGATGGAACCCGCCAAGCGGAAAGAACGGTACATAGGCGATGCCGTGGCGGGCGAGATCGTCAATCAGGGCATCGTCGGATCGGTGCGCGAGATTGTAGTGGTTCTGCACGCAAACGATTGGTGCGATCCGGCGTCCTTCCTCGATCTGCGCGGCCGTGACGTTGCTCAGGCCGATGTGACGGACCAAGCCCTTTCGCTGCAGTTCGGCGACAGCCGTGAGCGGCACCTCAATCGATCCTTCGGCAGGGCCATGGACATCGAACATGGCCCGGAGGTTGACCACGTCCAGGACGTCGAGACGCAAGTTACGAAGATTATCGTGCACCGCACGCGTCAGTTCCTCGGGCGAGAAAGCCGGAATCCACGAACCATTTTCGCCGCGACGAGCACCGACTTTGGTGACGATCAAGAGATCATCGGGATAGGGCGCCAGCGCCTCGCGGATCAGCTGATTGGTGACATGCGGGCCGTAGAAATCGCTGGTGTCGATATGGTTCACCCCGCCCGCGACGGACTCGCGCAATACCGCGACCGCCGCTTCCTGGTCCTTGGGCGGGCCGAAGACGCCAGGTCCTGCGAGCTGCATGGCACCGTAGCCAAGACGCTTCACGATGCGCTCGCCAAGCCTGAAGGTACCGGATTTATCGATGCTCGACATGGTAAAGCTCCTCTTGGATGTAATTTACATGATCATAGTCACCGTTGTTCCGTTCGACAATTAGCTATAATCCGTACAGGCTGTTCGCTATGGCGAACAATGGAGAGAGCTCACGGGGAGCAGCGGCACCGTGGCGCCGCTAATTGGGTAGCATCAGAACAAATCCGTCGTTTTCGTAGCAGTAGAATCGCCATTCACGAACAGTTTTTGGTGTTCCCAAGATGACGAGTTGCTGGCGCAGAGTGGCGACGTCATTGAACACGTCCGAAGTCTTGATAAGGTCCTCGTACTTTCGCAGCAGGGTTTCGGTGGCGGGGCCATCGGCAGCGTAGGTGATCAATACCTTCAGCGGCGCGTTGAATGACTGGAGCTTGTTCATCTTTTCGTGGGCACGAGAACTGTCGTTTTCGTGTTCTATTGCCACGGAAATCCAATTCGCATAGGTCGCGTACTTCCCGGTGTCGTCCATGCCGCGCTTCTCGTACAGCATTCCGTCAAGCGTGTAGTACTCCTTGTTCCATGACAGCAAGCCTAATTGCCGGGCAACTCTCGGATAAATGGTGGTGCGCATGAAGAAATTATACGATTTGGTCTCGAATCCAACCGCGGTGCGAAAGCTGTCGCGCTCCGATTGCATGACCGCAACGAAGGCATTTCGGAAGTCTCTAGGCGTGACCTTATTCATTGCGTGCCCGCCGCCGTCATCCCGCCGCGGCGAGTTTGTCCTGCGTGTTGGTGTCGAAGTCGCTCGCCTCGTGTCGCTCGCGCAGCTGACTCGCCGGGTCGCCAACGATACGGTTCACCATCCGCCCGCGCTTCACTGCCGGTCGCCCGGCGATTGCATCGGTCCAGCGCTGGACGTTCTTGTACTCGGCCACCTGGAGGAACTCACCGGCTTCGTAGATCAATCCCTTGGCGAGCGCGCCGTACCAGGGCCAGACTGCAATGTCGGCGATGGTGTACTGCGTCCCGCCCAGATACTCGCTCTCGGCCAGACGCCGGTCGAGCACGTCCATCTGCCGCTTCACCTCCATGGCGAAGCGGTCGATGGCGTATTCGATCTTGGTCGGCGCGTAGGCATAGAAATGGCCGAAGCCGCCGCCGAGGTAAGGCGCCGAGCCCATTTGCCACATCAGCCATGACAGGCACTGCGCACGCGCCGCAGGTTCGGTAGGCAGGAAGGCACCGAACTTCTCGGCCAAGTGAATCAATATCGCGCCGGACTCGAAGACACGAATGGGGGTCGGCCCGCTACGGTCCACCAGGGCTGGAATCTTGGAGTTCGGGTTAACGCCAACGAAGCCCGAACCGAACTGATCGCCCTCGCGGATATTGATGAGCCAGGCGTCATACTCCGCCCCCGCGTGACCCTGCGCGAGCAACTCCTCCAGCATCACCGTTACCTTTACGCCATTGGGCGTGGCCAAGGAATAGAGCTGCAGCGGGTGGCGGCCCACCGGTAGTTCCTTTGCGTGTGTCGGCCCGGCCACCGGGCGGTTGATATTGGCGAACTGGCCCCCGCTCTCCTTGGTCCAGGTCCAGACCTTGGGCGGGGTGTAGGCGGTTTCGTCGTTCATAGTTTCGGCTCCTTTGTCGATCGCATCAGTCCCTCCGGTGATTAGCCCGATCAATTATACGTCAAGTGCAACTGGCACTTCGTAGGGCGCATCGATCAGGGCGCATCGATCAACGAAACTTGGCGGCCGCAGAGCGCGTGCCGGCCGCCGCGCCCGAGCCGCTGGCCATCGATCTGCACAACAACCTCTGGACCGGCGATCTGGAACGCATCGGGTCGGCACTTTGTTCGGCAACGTCGCGCTGCCGATCGCCTACACGTTGGTGCAGGAGGATGTCGCGCTCAATCTGGAGAAGTCCGGTGCTGCGAGCTTACATTGAGCGATGCGGGCGAGAGCAACCGCGCGCACCAAGCGGAGCGCTACGTTCGCCGCTGGTAAGCTCAGTGCGTCCTGGAATCCTAGCCACCCCGAACTCCGGGTCGCCGGCAGCTTCTAGCCAACCCCCACGAGTCGCCGAAATAACCCGCTGCGCATCAAGGCGGCGGCATCCCGGGGGTCCACGGCACAATCGCGTTCTGCTTCCGAGAAACCATACTCTTGTCCCGTCACGGG
This sequence comes from uncultured Gammaproteobacteria bacterium, assembly GCA_963799885.1. GTDB lineage: Bacteria > Pseudomonadota > Gammaproteobacteria > Steroidobacterales > Steroidobacteraceae > Bog-1198. The sequence continues at coordinate 353,993 of CAWCYX010000021.1, forward strand.
ACCCTTCACTCTGATCGCCGAGGATTCAGTGTATTGAAGGATCACGTAGGTGAAACTTCTCGGTGCCGCAGCGGCCGCCGGCGCTGCCGGCTTCTCTCCAGGAGGAGATTGAGCACGACTCTTCGGAGGCGCGCTGTGATTGCGCAATGCCGACCGTTTACTACCGCAGCACATCGTCGTCTCCTTGTGTTTGTTGCAAACCATGCTCGATGACGATCGGCTTTTCGCCCAACCGTTCAAGCAGACACGCTCCGCCGGACAGCGCCAGCCAGCCAATTACCCACACACCAGCATCCCGCGACAAGATGAACGCAGTGGGGGCGGCAACCCAGAGGCTCAGGCAATTGAAACAATCCATCAGGCTTCCTATCAATCCGTCCCCCAACCGACTGCGCAGACGGACGATGCTATCGGCCGGACCGTCCTCGTTCGCGAGCAGATGGGTAACCCGCCACGTTGCGAGGACGGCCGGAACGAACCGTACCAACAATTCATCCGATGCACTCATTCGACGACTTCAAGTCCCGCTTGGTGTGGTGGTGCAGAACGGAATGTAGTCTGAAAACGTGCCGTAAACCGGGCCGCAGCATGCCAGGCCGCTCGTGAGGTTCAAGGTCGCCTGCAGCCATACGATATACCCGCACTGCGGGAGATTGGTCATGTCGAAGGGCGCGCCCGCCGAACCCGAAGTGATGTTTGGCACCGGCAGGCTGATGGTCCCACCCGGCGGAGTCGTCATCGTAGCCACGCTTGGCCCCTGGAGAAATACCTCGCAGGTCCCGAGGTAAGGATGGTACGCGGTATACAAGACATGGATGATGTCATCGAGTCGGGTGCACCCTCCGGCGGTATCCAACTCGAGGATATCGACGGACAGCACCAACGGCGCGGTTGTAACCGGCGAAGGCGGCGGAGGCAGCGGACCCGGCCACTCCGGATGGCGGATGTACGTATACGTCGTATTGCACAGCGCTATCGCGCGTAATGAATTGGCGCTCACCGGAGTGCTCGTGCTGACGGTTTGCGCCTCAAAATTGATTTGGAATACGGGTTTCGCCGACAAGGCGGCCGCCGGCATGGCATCGCCCGCGTGGATTTGAGTCAGCAGGGGCGCAGGCCCTGTGAGATCGAATACTTCATGGGTGAGTTGTGTCGTGTCGAGCAGAATCAATGCCTGGGCCGCGGCAGCGGTGAATAGACCCGTGCTCCCCGGAGAATTGCTGGCAAGACGCGGCACTTGGATCCAACCGAGAGGATCGGTGTCGGAGCTCACCGCGACGGACAGCGGCGGCCCAAATTCTTGCGGGATATTCACCGTGGCGCCGGGATTATTCACGTAGTAGTCGGCCGACCCGGGCACCCACGCGGTACCATTCCAATAGGTATATTCCAGTGTTCCAATGACGGTCGCCGGTACCATCGCACCCGTGACGGGCACCACCGGATTCGGGTTCGGACTTGCGCTGCTATAGTCCTGATAGGTGAAGCGGTATTTGAGCGCATCCGGCGCCGTGCCGTCCGGGATGAGACCAATGAGGGGAATCGTACCGGTAAACGCCAGAGAGCCGCTCTTCGTCGTACCGTCCGGGTTGAAGTCATTGCTGGGGGTCGGTCCGACGTTATAGCAACCCACCTTCGTGAACAGCGGAATGATCTGCCCGGAGGGCAGACACACGCACCGGCAAAATTCGTAGCACGTGACCGAGCACACCCAGGCGCACACTTGGCGGCAGTAGGGTTCAAGGCCGAAGCGAGCAATGATCTGGCCGAACGCTTTGGCGTCGCGATTTTGCACGGCGCTCAGCAACGCGGCCAGCGCGCGGGGTTGAGTCGCCAACTGGCGCGCCGCCAACGCGAAATTCCGGGCCTCTTCAATGCCGAGTGCGCCGCTGAGAACCGGTGCGGGCAATTCGCACAGTTGCCGGCATACCCAGGCACATCGCCAGCTGCAGATCAATCCGCAAAAAATCTCGCATTGAGACGCAAAACCGGTCTCGTTGATGGCGGCCCTCAACGTCTCGCAGTCGAAGGTCACCGCAGCGTTGGCTACTGCGCCAAGGACCCGTTCATCGGCAACGACACCGGCCATCACTTCTCCGGCGACGCGTATGTCGGTCACAGCATCCGACACGGGCTGGCGTCCCGGCAAACAGATGACTTCACAGACTCGGCGATAGATGATCGACCACACCCAGTGACACAGCAGATAACAGAACGGTTCGAGTTTGAGTTCTGCCAGGGCGATCCGGTAGTCGTCGGCGTCGCCGCAAGACACAGCGCCGACTATGCGGCGCAACAGCGCTTCGTTAGCGGCGAGTTTGACGACGGCGACGGCGAATTGCTTCAGATCCGGAGTTTGCACGGTTACCGGAACGTCGCCGCAAATCTCGATGCAGCGCAGGACACCCATCTTGATTCGCACCCATTCGCAGAGCAATTCGCAGTCCGGCAGAAACCCGAGACGATTCAGCACCCAGCGGAACGCGTCCGCGTCCCTGGACTGGAACGCAGCGACGACCGCGGCGAATCCGCCGGCGTCTTGCGCGAGGCGGCCCGCCGAGTCCGCTTGCGTAGTCAATCTGCCGATGGCGTCGCCGATCGAAGTAACGTTGCTCATATGTCCTCCAATGAATGTCCCTTTGTCGGGGCTTTCCCCGCCAATACGTCCTCAGAACCGAACCGTGGGATATCCCGACGCTTCAGTCTGCTATTCATTGAAACGGGACAAGAGAGCGGAATGAGACATTCACTTCCGCCCGCGAGCGAGAAGCGGCAGCCGCGCAGCTCGACGGTGGAGCTACGGCGGCAACATGACGAGCCGAACCTAACCCTTTACGCGTCGCATCGTCATCGAGTGACGAAAGCGGGATGCCGGATGGGTGTTGATGGTGACCTGCGCGACTTCTCCATCAGACATCGTGTACGCGCGCCGCATCTCGAGCGCTGCCGTTCCTGCCTCGACTTTGAGGCTGTCCGCCAGGGCCGGCGAGATCAGCACGGCGGCGATTTCCTGACGAACCTCCACAATGCTCTGGCCAAACAGGTCTTCGATCAAAGGAAAGATTGGGCCGGTGTGGCGTTGCAGGAGTCTGCCTACAGCCGCAAATTCCCGGTTGATGTAGTACTCGGTCCAGCAAATCGGAAATTCAGCGCCTTCCATTTGCCTGAAACCGATGACTGCCAGCCACTCGTCACCGCTCGCAAGCCCGGTCCGAGATGCGAGTTTTTCATCAATCGCTACCATCTTGATGGACTCAATTGCGAAGCGCGCGCCGGTTGCGAAGGCCATGAGGTCGTTGATCGACATGACGTCCTGGACGTACGAGTCCGAGGAACGTCGAGGAACGACGGTAGTGCCTGCTCTCGGTCGCGACGATATGAGGTCATCCTCGCGCAGTCGCCGCAGCGCTTCCCGCACGGTATAGCGGCTGACAGAAAAACGCCTGCATAGGTCATCTTCGGTGGGTAGATGGGATCCCACCGGATAGACCCCGCCCACGATCTCTTCCTTCAGCGCGCGTGCGATCTGAAGATAGAGATGGCCGTCGGATTTGCCATGGACCGGCGCCCGCGGGCGCCGCCCGACTGTCAGCGGCTTTGACCCATGTGCCTTTGCTGCATTTATCGACCGCATGTCTCTCCTGGGCGATAGGCCTGCTAGCGTCCTACTCATCCGCCGAGCAGACACGAGCGGGTGCCCCAAGGTGCCCGCATTAAGTCCAGACAAATATCGCCTTTACTTCCGTTGATCCATTATTATAATGAAAGAGTGTCAGAAGTCATCGATTAATTGTCTGGACAATTACCACTTGCGGAGTTACTCGCACCGCAACGACAGCGATCACGTAAGACCGCACTCAAGCAAGTCGCGATCAGCACACGTAGGCTTGAGGGTCGCCGGACCCCTCGATGACACCGGCAAGCTGCGATTTACCGGATAGGAGGATTTCATGAGCGTATCTGCCGACGTAATCAACGACAGAAGCAAAGGCGAAATCAAAGACGACCTGTCCGAGCCGGTCACCATCGGAGTGGACGCCTATCTTTCCGAGGAGTATGCGCGAGCGGAGCGCGACAGGTTATGGCGCAAAGTGTGGCAACAAGTGGGCCGCGTCGAGGAGATCCCCGACGCCGGTAGTTATCTTACCTACGACATCCTCGACGACTCGATCCTGATCGTCCGGACCGCACCCGATAAGATCCGCGCGTACTACAATGTGTGCTCGCATCGCGGCCGCCGGCTAGTGGACACTCCTCAGGGCGCGAAGAGAGCTTGCGGTAAAAAGAATCAGTTTGTCTGCGGATTCCACGCCTGGACGTACAGCCTCGAGGGCCAATGTACGCATGTGCTAAACAAGGATGACTGGAGGGGCGCTCTCAGCAACGAGCGCACGCGGCTGGGCGAGGTCAAAGTGGACACCTGGGGCGGCTGGATCTGGATCAATCTTGATCCCAACTGCGAACCCTTGCGCGACTATCTCGAGCCCGCCGCCACCATGCTGGATCCATTTGAGCTGCAAAACATGCGTTGCCGGTGGCGCCGATGGATCGTGTTTGATTGCAACTGGAAGGTCGCCATGGAGGCGTTCAGCGAAACCTACCATGTCCCGGGGACTCATCCGGAGTTCATGAAATTCGGCGACTTCCGCGGCTGGGCGAGGGTCCAGGGAAAGCACAGCAATATCGGCTATGACGCGCCCAAGGACTTAGGGGAGAATCAAGCCAAGCTACGGCTCGGCGCGGGCGCTGATCCCCGCCTCTCGACTGCGGAAATGCAGGTCTATACCTGGGAGCACGTCAACACTAACACCACGAAGACGCTGGTCGATGCGGCGGTACGGCTGGTCGACGAGTTGCCGGAGGGAACTCCTGCGAATCAGGTGTTGCAGCATTGGCTCGAGTCCGCGCGCCGTGACGATGCCGCGCGCGGCGTGCTCTGGCCGACCGTCAATCCCGAGCACGTCGGCAATAGCGGCACGGCCTGGCAATTCTTCCCCAATTTCCAAATCGGGCACGCCGTGAACAACGCCCTGTGCTACAGCGCCCGGCCGCACGGCTACGATCCCAATCGGTGCATTTTCGAAGTATCGGTATATCAGCTGTTCCCGACGGCGGAGGAACCGAAGACCGAGTGGGAATATACAGCGGCGGACGATCCCAGATGGGGCAGCGTCCTACCGCAAGACTTCTCGAACATGGCGGCATTGCAGCAGGGCCTGAAGTGCGGTGGGTTCCGCGGCACTTTGCCCAATCCGTATCGGGAGCGCAGCGTCGCCAATCTGCACCGCAACTTGGCAAAGTACATGGGCACAGGCGCGCCACGTCCGCTCAAGTAACGCCAGGTCGCTGCGCTTCAGCCCTACGCACTGTTGATCGGAGATTTCCAATGTCGTTGATTACCAAGAACCTCACGCCTCGTATCGCAACCGAAATCCGGGCGGACAAGGAAACCCTGGTGAGCGGCGCGCATGCCGCCGAAATCCGCGAACTGCTCGAGCAAAGGGGTGTACTGGTTTTTCCGCAGATCCATTTTACGGATGAGGAGCAGATCAGTTTCACCCAGACGTTGGGCACGTTCGCACCTGAATTGCGCGGCGAGCAGGTCTACAAGATAACTCTGGACACGAAGCTCAACGCGCAGGCCGACTATCTCAAGGGCTCTCTGTATTGGCATCTGGACGGAACGATGAACGAAGTGCCCATCCTCGCCTCCCTGCTCTCGAGCAAGGTGCTGGCTCCGAGCGGAGGCGATACCGAATTCTGCAACACGTATGCCGCCTACGACGACCTGCCAGCGGCGGAAAAGCAGCAGTTCGCGCAGCTGCGTGCCATGCATTCGGCATGGAATACGCTCTTTTATTACGATCCCGAGCCGGGCATCGAAACCCTGCGCGGCATGATGGCGATCGGCGACCGGGAATTGCCGCTGGTGTGGACTCACCGCTCGGGGCGCAAGTCCCTCGTGATCGGCTGCACCGCCCGTCATATTGTGGATATGGACTTCAAGAAGAGCGCCGAGTTGCTGGTGCAGCTTCGCGATTGGGCAACACAGCCGCAGTTCGTCTACCGGCACAAATGGTCGGTTGGCGACCTCGTGATCTGGGACAACACCGGCACGATGCACCGTGCAACGCCCTATGATCCGAACTGCGGCCGTATGCTGCACCGAACCAAGCTCGAGGGCGAGGAAGCGTTCGCATGAAGGGGAGCGCCCCGAAGGGTACCGGCCCGCTGGCCGGATTGCGCGTGGTCGATCTTACCGCGATGGTCATGGGACCGTATTGCACCCAGATCATGGCTGACATGGGCGCGGACGTGATCAAAATCGAACCTCCCGGCGGCGACAATACCCGGTATATCTCGGTCGGGCCGGCGCCGGGGATGAGCGGCGTCTTCGTCAATGTGAACCGCGGCAAGCGCAGCGTCGTCCTCGACCTGCGGTCCGATCAGGACAAGATCGCATTGCGGGAACTCATCAAGAAAGCGGACGTCTTCATCCACTCGATGCGGTCCAAGGCGATCGTCAAGCTGGGTTTCAGTTATCAGGATGTTGCCGCCATCAATCCGGCTATCATTTACACCAATTGTTATGGATACGGCCGACGTGGCCCGGATAGAGATTTGACCGCCTACGATGACACCATCCAAGCGGAATGCGGATTACCGGCGGTCCAGGAGATGCTGACCGGCGAAGCGAACTACGTCGGCACGATCATCGCCGACAAGGTTGCCGGCCTGACGGCGGTGTACGCGACGATGATGGCCCTATTCCATCGTGAGAGGACTGGCGAGGGCCAGGAGGTCGAGGTCAGCATGTTCGAAACCATGGCTTCGTTCATGCTGGTCGAACATGCCAATGGGGCCATGTTCACCCCTCCCCTCGGCCCTGCTGTTTATCCTCGCGCGGTAGCGCCCAACCGTCGGCCCTACCGCACGAAGGACGGCCAAATTTCCGCACTCATCTACAACGACAAGCAATGGTCTGCGTTTATCGAAGCCGTGCGGCCGGCGTGGGCCGGCGATCAATACGCCACGCTCGAGCGGCGGGCGCGTCGCATCGACACCGTGTACGCTCTGGTGGCAGAAACCCTGAAGGAGCGAACGACTCAGGAGTGGCTGGCGCTGTTCCGCAAGCTCGACATACCCGCGGCGCCGGTTCGCACTCCCGATGAGCTGTTCGACAATCCTCATCTGAACGCAGTCGGCTTATTCGAGACCGTCGACACGCCTCATGGCCCGGTACGCTTTCCGGGCGTGCCGACTTGGTTTTCGCGCACACCAGGCCGTGTCGCCGGCCCTGCTCCGCAACTCGGCGCCCACACGCGCGAGGTGATGGAGCATCTGGAACTGGCGACTGTTGAGCAGCTGTGAACCTGGCGTGGTGGCTCTGGCGCACCGCGCGGCGCTTGGGCGATACGCCGGCCCTGTTCAGGGGTACCGAATGCGTGGGTTCCTACTCCGAGTTCGCCGGCCGATCCGCAGCCATAGCGGCGCACCTGCGCGATGGGTATCAGGTCGAGCCGGGAGACCGGGTCGCGGTCTTCCTACCCAACGACGTGGATTATCTACCCCTGCTGTTCGGGATATGGGCGGTCGGCGCCATCGCGGTTCCGATCAATGCCAAGCTGCACGCGAGGGAAGCGGCTTGGATCATCTCCGACGCCGGCGCGAAGCTTTGCTTCATCGATGCTGACGCTGAAGCAGCTCTCGGCGGCGTATCTGCAGAGGAGCGGCTCCTCGCCCGCTTCGTCGGCGTAACAAACCAGAGTTTCCGCGAGTTCTGTGCGCACTCCGCTCTGCCCTGGCCCGTCGAACGTCGAAGCGACGACATCGCGTGGCTCTTCTATACCTCGGGCACTACCGGCCGGCCCAAAGGAGCTATGCTTTCGAACGGCAATCTCCATGCGATGACATATGCCTACCTCGCCGACGTCGATTATCCGACCCCCGGCGGTGCCACCGTCTATGCCGCGCCCATGTCGCATGGCGCCGGCCTCTACAGCCTCGTCCACGTGTTACAGGGCAGCGCCCATGTCGTGCCCACTTCCGGAGGCTTCGAACCTGCTGAGTTGCTGGCACTCGGTAGACACTTTGGCGACGTCGCGCTGTTCGCCGCCCCGACGATGGTCAAGCGGCTGGTGAATCACGCGCGCGACGTGGGCGCTGACGGCGCGGGCCTGCGGACCATCGTCTACGGCGGGGGCCCCATGTATCTCGCGGATATTGAAAATGCGGTAGAGACGCTGGGGGCCAGATTCATCCAAATCTACGGTCAGGGCGAAAGCCCGATGACGATCACCGCGCTCCGGCGGGAGCTGGTTGCCGATCGGAGCCATCCCCGTTGGCGGGAACGTCTGGCCTCGGTAGGCACTCCCCACAGCTGCGTCGAGGTTCGCATAGCCGGGGAGCACGGCGAACCGCTTCCGACAGGCGACACCGGCGAGGTGCTCGTCCGCGGCGCACCGGTGATGCTCGGCTATTGGAACAGACCGGAGGCCAATGCCCTCACGCTACGAGACGGCTGGCTCTGGACGGGCGATCTCGGCAGTCTCGACGAAGATGGGTTCCTGACCCTCAAGGACCGTTCCAAGGACGTCATCATCTCCGGCGGTTCCAACATCTATCCGCGAGAAGTCGAGGAGGCGCTGCTCACGCATCCGGACGTGGCCGAGGCCTGCGTAGTCGGCCGTCCGCATTCGGACTGGGGTGAAGAAGTAATCGCCTTCGTTGTAGCACGCAGCGGCTGCAAACTCGATACGGCAGTGCTCGACCGTCACTGCCTGGAGCAGATCGCACGGTTCAAGAGGCCAAAGGACTATCTGTTCCTGGACGCACTGCCCAAAAATAATTACGGCAAGATACTGAAGACGGAACTGCGGCAACGGTTGGCCGGCGACCAATCAACAACCACTTGAGTCGCCGGCAATCGAGGCGTTTATTTCTTCCAAGAATGTCTGCAAATGCCGGAAAGAAGCGGTCGACCCCATGGCGTCACGCTCGGTGCGGGCAAACGCCACCAGGGCCGCCTCATGGTGCACCAGCCACTGAACCGAGTCCGCATCGCCCGCCGGTGCCAACTGCCTCAACGCTTCGAAGCGCGCGATATAGGGCGGCCAGTCCCGCAATGCCCTTTCGATGAAGGCCGGCCATGTCAGCGATTCCAATTCACTGAGGCGTCGCTCAACGATGCGCATCCACTGCGCCTCGCCTGCATCAATACCCAACCGCTCAGCAATCGATTTCAATCTGCGAGAGGTCTGTCGCTCCACGTCAGCGATCGCATAAAGCTTGGCTTTTTGATCGCCAATTTTGGAACGATTCGCCAGCTCACGATACAGTGTCTCGCCGATCAACTCGCCTTGGTAGGCTGCCAATATTCCTTCCCGGTAGGCGGTCGAACCCATGGGTCATCCTAACTCAATCTGAGATTCTCGGCCTGGGGCATGGCGAATATCGACAGGCAGGTCCAACGCCAGGCCGGGACTCTCAATCATCTCCACGACTTTAGCTACCAGTCCGGCATGGTCGTCCTCGATGACCTCGATTGCATCGTGCGGAAACTGATTCTGCAATTCGCTCACAAGCATCTCCGGGTCATCCCCCACCATGATCGAGCGAATCAATTGCTCGGACAGGGCGACGATGACGAACCCGAGTGAACACGGGGCAATGGCAAAGCTGATGGTGGCCGCAGTTCGGATGAGCGGGATGAGCACGTCGGCCGTTTTGGCCTCTGCATGATTTGTGTTTGATGTCGATGTAAACATTGAGTTCTCCTCGGGTCAGTAGATCTAGCGAAGTTAGCAACGTGCTCTCAAGAAAACACTCCGCATCTTGCGGTCGTTGCCCACGTTCAATTCAATTCAAAGCGCTCGCCGACCATCTCCTCGCTCTTCCGCCAAAGCGCCTGGGCGCGCTGCGGATCGAGGGCATAAGGCTGCACACCCTCACGCACGCCAGGGGCGGAGGCGAACTCGGCGACGTGGCAATCCTCGCAATAGCGAGCGCCAATCGCCTCAGCATCCGCGACGCAAGCGGCCCATAGGGAAGTGGCGGCGCCTTGGGGAATACTCTTATAGCTAAAGGGCGCGGCACCTTTGGGCTGACCGGCATTGATCTGCGCGATCAACTTCTCCATCGCCTCGGGCGTCAAGTGCCGACTGAGCTCGGTTCGGATGGCCCCGGGGTGTATCGCCGTCGCTCGCACCCCACGCGCCCTGTGACGGCGATCGAACTCGACTGCAAACAGCACATTGGCGGTTTTGGATCGGCCATAGGCGGTGAACTCGGCGTAGGGCGAGTGCTCGAAGTTCGGATCTTCCAGATCGACGTCCGCGTATCGGTGCCCCGCTGAAGACAGGTTCACCAACCGCGAACCGGGCCGCAGCAGCGAAGCGATGCGGTTCACCAGGACAAAGTGTCCGAGGTGGTTGGTGCCGAATTGAGTCTCGAAGCCATCGACCGTGGTGCCCTTGGGGCACGCCATGACGCCTGCGTTGGCAATGATCACGTCGAAGGACTTGTCTCCGGCCAACAAACCGTCGGCGCAGCGGCGCACGCTGTCGAGCGAGGCCAGGTCGAGTTGGACCAGTTGAAGAGAACCTCCCCTAGCGGCTTGGGCGCGCACCTGCTCCGTAGCGCCCTGCGCTTTTGACAGATTGCGCGCAGCACCGATCACTTCCGCCCCGTGCGCCGCCAATGCGCGCGCGCTCTCGACACCGATACCGGCGGATACCCCCGTGACCAGCACCCGCTTTCCGCTCAAATCGATGCCTCGCAGCACCTCGTCAGTCGTCGACGTGGCTCCAAAAGAACTGCTCATGGTCAAAGCCTCACTGATTTCTGTCCGCCCTACCGCTGCACCACTAAAAGTGGTCTAATTGGAAGTGGAGGGAACCTCCGCTTAATATACGGAGGCTTCCTCCGTTTTGCAAGCACTATATCGGGAGCAGTTCGACAGACGTGAAACGCAACTCAGCGGCCCCGACGCGCAAACCCCGCGCCGACAGTGCCCGAAATCGACAATCACTGATCGACGCCGCCAAGGCGGGGTTTGCGGAAGTTGGGCTGAATGTGAGCCTGGAAGAAGTTGCGCGACGTGCCGGCGTCGGCATCGGCACCCTGTATCGCCATTTCCCCAGCAGAGAGGCGGTCGTGGAAGCGGTCTACAGACGCGAAGTCGAGCAGCTGGCCGAGGCCGTGCCGTTGCTCATCGAGACCTTGCCGGCCGGCGAGGCATTGCATCAGTGGATGCACCTGTTCATCGACTACATCGCCACCAAGCGCTTGATCGCACCATCACTCGGAGCAGCGGCAGGCCGCACTTCCACGCTTCACGCGACCTCGTCGGAACTCATCACAAGTGCGATCTCCACTCTCGTAAAGCGCGCCGTCGCAAGCGGCGAGGTGCGCAAAGACATCAACCCGTCCGACCTGCTGCGTGCGCTGGTCGGAGTGAGTTATGGAAATCCCGATGCGGACTGGGAAGCGAGCGCGCGGCGGCTCGTCGACATTCTGATGGATGGGCTGCGGACGGCTCGATGATCGCCTGACTTGGGATAAATCAGGGCGGGCCCGCCGCCGTTTTCACCCAAAAAGCGATGTATTTGCCCATCATTTTAGCGCACCGAGGCGCGCCAGCATCAACGAAAGTTCCTCGGGAGTGATGTAGAAATGTTCGCACACTCGCCCCCACAACATGGCTGTCGGTACGTTCCGGCCGCCGCGTTCTTTCTGCGTCTCGTGTAAAACGTACAACACCACGCGCTCTTCGCGAGTCAACCCATCACGGACGTCAGGGATTCCGTCGTTGGCGTGAGCCTCCGGGTCGTTATCGGCCATTTTCCCGAATCTCTCCTTGGAGGTTTCACGGATACTGCAGATCGGTATCCTATCGATAATATGTCAGTGAACGGATTGACTGCCAATCGGCGTTCAACTAGCTTGGATCAATGACCGCACCCATTCGGCGCGCCCGCATCAATCATCTGGAGGTCACGGTGGCCGCCGGCACGCTGACTGCCTTGATGCCGGACCTAGCGGCATTCTACGGAGACGCGCTGGGCTTCGGCCAGGTCGAGATCGACGCGTTCCCCAAACCCCACGTGTTCCTCACCACCGCTGCCTACGGCGGGAATTTCATTTACATCGCCGAGCATACCGAGCCGATGAAGGTCGGCGGCGAAGATCATCTGGGCTTTCACATGGACAGCCGCGAGTTGGTCGATGAGGTGCTCGCGGCCTGCCGGGCTGTGAAGCAGCGCGATCCGCGAATGCAGATCAAGGAACTCGACGATCTGGATCTGCCGCAGACGGTCACCCACGCCTTTTATTTCCGCTACTTGCTGCCCATCTGGTTCGACATCCAGATCGTCGAGAGCAAGCCCGGCTTCGAACCAAAGCACCGCTGGGTCTATACCGATGCGTCGGGCCGCAACCGGTAGGTTCACCGAGAGTTGCAAGACGCTTTCCCTGTTGACCTGGTCGGTGCTAGCATCCTGCGGTTCCTACATTAAGGGCTGACCTTGTCCAGACGGTCCCATCGCGCCGAATTGCGCATCACAGCCCTGGCTGTGCTGGCTTTTTTCATTGCCCAACTCGGCGCAATAGCGCATGCCTATACTCACCAGCCTGCGACCGCCAAGGTATCAACTTCTCAGCAGACTTCGAGCAGTCAAGAGTATTGCGGTGAGTGCTTAAACTTCGCCCCATTGCTGGCGGCCGCGGGAACATCTGCGGTGTTGCCGCTTTCTCTGCAGTTCATTCAGAGCGCACCGCCGCCGGCCCCACCGGCCTCGTTTCTTGATCATCGAACCTACCTCGCCTTTCGGTCCCGAGCACCGCCCGTCACCCGCTGAGACTTGATGGAGCCGCACGTTGCTGCGGCCTCGGCGTCTTTGACCAGGAGTGCTTGATCCATGTCCTATTCCGTTCCGTCGGCGGTGCGCCACGCGCTCGCGACGATGTCCTTTCTATGTTTGTTTGGCCCTTTCTCGCCGGCCCATGCGGCATCGGCCGCTGACTCGGTCGACGCTGCGGCCGACGCTGCTACCGACGCCGCTGCCACCGCGGGTAGCTCTGGGTCCCCGGCCGCGCTCGACGAGGTTGTTGTCATCTCGCAGCGCCTGAACGAGGCACGCAACGGCATCCAAACGCAGACCGGCGCTTCGACCTATACAATCAACGAAGCGGCGATCGCCTCCGAGCCGGGCGGCGACAACCAATTGCTCAATCAGGTCATCATGCAGGCGCCGGATGTCGCGCAGGACTCGTTTGGGCAATTCCACGTCCGCGGCGAGCACAACGGCCTGCAATACCGCTTGAACGGCATCATCCTGCCGGAGGGCATCAGCGTTTTCGGGCAATCGCTGGATCCGCGCCTGATTTCCTCCCTCACTCTGGTCACCGGCGCGCTGCCGGCCGAGTACGGCCTGCGCACCGCGGGCATCATCGATCTCAAGACCAAGAGCGGCGTGATCGATCCGGGCGGGGCCATCTCGATTTACGGCGGCAGCCACGGCACGGTGGAACCGAGCTTCAACTACGGCGGCAGCGCCGGGCGCTTAAATTACTTCGTCTCGGGCTACTTTTTGCGCAACGACTTGGGCATCGAATCGCCGGACGGCAGCTCCGATCCGATCCACGACCATACCAAGCAAGCTCATGGCTTTGGCTACTTCGAGTACATCCTCGACGAGGCCAATCGGCTGAGCGCGGTGTTGAGCACTTCCTCCGGCGACTTTCAAATCCCGAATCGCGCCGGACTGACGCCCGGCCTGACCAACGCCGACGGCACACCGCTCACTGTTGACGGTCAGACCACCTATCCGAGCGCTGCGCTCAACGAGAACCAGCGCGAGCTCAATCACTTCGCGGTGTTGAGCTGGCAGCACTCACAGGGCGCCTTCGACGTGCAGACTTCGGCGACCGCCCGCTACTCGAGCCTGACCTTCACCCCCGATCCGCTCGGCGATATTTTGTTCACGGGCATCGCGCAGGATGCCTACAAGCAGAACGTGGCCTATGCGCTGCAATCCGATGCGGCCTACAAGCTCGACGACATGCATACGCTGCGCGGCGGCGTTTTCGTGCAGAGCGACCGGTCCAAGAGTCTCACCAGCTCGCAGGTGATCGCCCTGGACGCCAGCACCGGCAATCAGACCAGCGACGTGCCGATCACCATCATCGACGACGGCGCCAAGACCGAATGGATCGAGAGCCTGTACCTGCAGGATGAATGGAAGGTGATTCCCTCGCTGACCTTCAACTACGGCCTGCGCTTCGACAAATTCACCGCCTATACGGCGGCCCATCAGGTCAGCCCGCGCGTTCAACGCCGTGTGGCAGGCGCTGGACGACACCACGGTGCACATCGGCTACTCGCGCTATCTGTCGCCGCCGCCCTTCGAACTGGTGGGCAACGAGACCGTGTCGAAGTTCGCGAACACCACCGCCGCGCCGGGCGTCAGCACGGCCGACGCGCCGCTGGCGGAACAGGCCAATTATTACGACATCGGCGTGCAGCAGAAGATCACGCAGGCAGTTCACGGTGGGCCTCGACACCTACTACAAGCAATCGCACAACCTGATCGACGAGGGCCAGTTCGGAGCGCCCGATCATCTTGACGCCCTTCAATTACACCTACGGCAAGCAGTACGGCGCCGAGATCACCGCCAATTACACACAGGACGCCTTCAACGCCTATTTGAATCTCGCCTACCAAAGCGCCAAGGGCAAGAATATCGATTCGGCCCAGTTCAACTTCTCGGCGGACGATCTCACCTACATTGCCTCGCACTACATTCACTTGGACCACGAGCAGCAATTCACCGCCTCGGGCGGCGTGGCGTATCTGTGGAACCACACGACCTTCAGCGCGGATTTCCTGGAGGGCTCGGGGCTGCGTGCCAGCTTGGCATTGCCGGACGGCTCAGTGATTCCGAACGGCGATCACCTGCCCTACTACACGCAGGTGAATCTGGGCGTGAACCACATTTTCCACTTCACCGAGTCGAGCACGCTGACCGCGCGCTTCGATGTCATCAACGCTTTCGACAAGGTCTACCAAATCCGCAACGGCACCGGCGTCGGGGTCGGCGCGCCGCAATTCGGCCCGCGGCGCGGACTATTCTTCGGTCTCTCTAAGTCTATCTAACGGTGACCGGCTTGCAGTGCTTGGTCGCGAGTGGGTGCTGCATGCCGGCCGCGCGGATCAGAAGCCCTGTTTGTATTGCAATACCACCGTGAGTGGGGGGAGAGTCGCAACCTGCGGAATGATGGTGCCCGCCGCGTAGTTTTGGTATTGCGCGTAGCCCACGTAGCCGATATCGCCGAGATTGGGTTTGGCGTTGGTGAGGTTGTGCACGTTGAGCGAGAACTCCTGTTGCTGGCGATTGATGCCGAACCGCAGATTGGCGAGTGAATAAGCCGGCCGCGTGGCCTCGGAACCGTAGCCGCCGTTGAGCAGCGCGACGCTGTCGCCGGTGTAGCTGTAGTCGGCCGACACGAAGCCGTCGATGGTGTTCGTGAGCGCTTGCGTGTACACGCCGCCGAGCGAGACGTTCCAGGCCGGAGTTCCTAGAATGCGCGAACCCGCTTCGATGCCGATGCCATGAAGGCCGAGGGCACCCGGATCGGTGATCTTGGTCTTCTCATAACCCGCGCCGAACCGTATCTGAAACGCCTTCGAGAGGCGGCCGTTGATCTCGATCTCGGCACCGTTGATGGTCGCCTCGCCGCCGTTGATGTCGAAGTAGTACCCGCAAGGCAATGCGACCTGCTGCTGGAGGTTCTTCCAATCGATATGGAACGCCGCGGCTGATACCAGGAGCCCAGGCTGGGGTAATTGGACCTTGGTGCCTAGCTCGTAGCTCCACAGCGTATCGGACTTCAACTGCGTGATGTCCGTCACCGGCAGTCCCGTGAGGGAGCAGAAAGGCGCATATGCTTGGGCGCCGCCCGCACGGAATCCCTTGGAGGCGGACGCATACACCATGGTATCCGGAGTGGCCTGGTAGGAGATTCCGACTTTCGGGTCGGTGCCCTGCTGGCTGTTGTGCTGCGGATCGCTCGGTGTCGCCCCAAAATTCATGAAGCCGTCGGCGGTGAAGTCAGTCTCCTGCGAGAGCCAGTACCGCCGGGCGCCGGCGGTCAATGTGAACTGATCCAGGAATTTATAGTAAAGCTCGCCGAAGAGCGATTTGTCCTTCTGGGTGGCCGGATTCGTCTGCGTCCAAATCTCATCGTTCGGCCAGGGACCCACCACGGTATTGTCGACCGTGGCCGCCACCAAGCCTTGGGCATAGGTCGGCGGAATGTTGAACTTGGTGTGCGTCTGAGAGTAGAACGCACCCACCGTGCCGCTGAGGTTGTGCACCGGATCGAACGCGAAACGCATCTCCTCGGTGAACTGGTCGTGGAAGTGCTCGCCGTCCCAGAGATAGGGTTGATTGGGCAGACCGCTCACCTGGTAGTAGTTCGTCAAGACTTGCTGGGTGCCGTAGGTGGAATCCTCGAGGTCCCGAGTGTGTCGATAGAAAAAGCTGCTGGAGGAGACGAACGACCAACCCTGTCCGGTATATTTGAGGTCGAGTGAGGGCAATGCCCAGACGTCGGCAGCGCGCGGCTGAACGTCAAAGGCTCGATTGATGGTGTACACCGGGGTAAACGCCGGCAACGGTGCGAAAGTCGCCGGGAACCCATGGTCGGCCGTATTTTGGAACATCACGCGCAGCGTGGCGTCGAAATTGTCCGTCACCTTCAAAAGAGCCGCCAAGGATCCGCCAAACGTGCCGACGGCCCCCTGGTTTCCGACGCTGGTGCGCGGGACCACGAGCGAGGGATCGGCGACGGCGGGGCTCGCGGGGTCGGGGAATGTGCGTGTGAGATACCCCGCGTCATGATTGAAAAACAGCACCATGCGGAGGGCCAGCTTCTCGGGCGCGACGACGAGATTGCCGATGATGTTGGCACCGCCGTCGGCGCTGCCGCCGCCGGATGTCCAACCGGCCTGTGTCATGAAGCTGAACTCGTCCTTCGCAAGATTGGGTTTCTTCGTGATGAGTCGGACATTGCCGCCGAGAGAACTTTCCCCGAACAGCGTCCCCTGGGGACCCTTCAGCACTTCGATATTATCGATATCCAGCACCCGCGGATCAACCGAGCCCGGCACCGGTGTATCGTCGATATAGAAGCCCGTGGCACCGGCCGTGCCGAACAGGTTCTGGCCGGTGATGCCGCGGATCGCAACCGTCCGGGCGTCCGCGATGCCGGTCGGACCGCCGCCATAGCTGAAGGACACGTTGGGCGTTTTCGTCGCATAGTCGTTGAAGGACTGGATGTTGTAGCTCTCCAGGGCCTCGCCCGTGAAGACAGTGATGCTCACCGGCACGGTGGCCAGCGACTCGTCGCGCTTTCGCGCGCTGACCGTGATGGTTTCCAGCATTTCGGCATCGGCCGCCGCCGCCGCGGGGGCGCTCTGCGCGCGCGCGCTGCCCGCGTGCAGCGCAATGCCCAAGGCCGCAATGCGCAAGGCCGCAAGTACCAACGCTGATGTTGCCGGCCCGCCAAGGGAGCCCGCGGCGAGTGGCGGGCGACTTTCGGTGGCGCCGGACAAAATTCCCTGTTGAGCCATTGCGATCCCCTTGCTGGCCGAGCAGTCCAGATCATATTTATGTGTGATGGCAATGTTATATTGTCATCGTAATAATATCAATATATTGTTATCGTAATAATATCTCGAGCAAATAGGAATGTTGACACACTGCGGCATGCCAAAGTGGACGATCGTCACTCGTCCAGATTCCGTCGGTCGGGTCGACAAAAAGGCCGCGCGCGCCAATTTTCCTGCGTCGTCGACACGGATGCCGCCGACGCAACCGAGGGCTCAATGGCGCACGATCGGACACTTCATTCGTACATAAAGAAGAGGTTCGGCGTCATGCAGCATTCAATGCGGCCCGTGTTACTTGCCTTCTACGCATTTACGATGACCGGCCTGGCCCCACTTAGCCTGCAGGCCCAGGACCGCCAGGATGAACATCGAGACGAGCAGCGCCAGCAGCGCCCGGATGAACATCGAGACGAGCAGCGCCCGGATGAACGCCCGGACCAAAATCGGGCACCCGTGCGAGACGAGCACCGAGGCGAAGATCGAGACCACCCCGGCGGAGACGCCGATCGATATCGGCATGACCACCCGAACGCATCCGCTCGGTGCCATGACGGATTTTTTACGACCACGAAGGACCGCGGTCACGCGTGTCGGAAGCATGGTGGAATCGACGTTTGGCTGGTGCTCTAATATCGACTTTCCGCGTCTCGTCAACCCGCGCACCACATCAGCGCCGGTTGAGAGAACCGGGTGAGTTGAGCGTGAGGGTCACGCCGCGCTCCGCGCCATTGCGCAATAGACGCAACTCGACGCTTTGACCCACTCGCAGCAGCCCGAGCGCATTGCGCAGTTGCGCGGCGCTCTCGACCGGCACGCCGTTCATGGAGACCACCACGTCGCCGACTTTGATGCCGGCGTGATCCGCGGCCGAATCCGCGGCGATCTCGGAGATCTCGGCGCCGCGCGCATTCAGGAGTTGCAATGACTCGGCCGCCTCCGGCGTCAAGTCGCGCAGCTTGATGCCGACGATTCCGCGTTTGACTTCGCCGTAAGTGATGAGCTGGTCCATGACGGCCTTGACCATATTGACCGGGATGGCGAAGCCGATGCCGATATTCCCCCCGTCCTTGGACAATATCGCGGAGTTGATCCCGATCAGCTCGCCACTCAAGTTCACCAGCGCTCCGCCGGAATTCCCTGGGTTGATCGAGGCATCTGTTTGGATGAAGTCCTCATAGCCATGCGGATGAAGTCCGGTGCGGCCCAGCGCGCTGACGATTCCCGCCGTCACGGTATGATTTAGACCGAAGGGATTGCCGATCGCCACGACCCAGTCGCCGACCTCCAAGTGCGACGAGTCGCCGAGCGGCATCTCGGTCAAATGCGGTTCAGCGGCCCTGAGCACCGCGATATCGGTGCCCTCATCGCTACCGACCACTTGTGCTTGAAAATGCCGCTTGTCGAGCAGCGTCACGGTAATCTCGTCGGCATTTTCGATGACGTGGCGGTTGGTAACGATGTAGCCGTGCTTGGCGTCCACGATCACGCCCGAGCCTGCGCTCTGGAACTGGCGGCGCCGAACGGCTCCACCCTCGGGAGAATTAAAGAATCGACCAAAGTAAGGATCATCGCGCAGCGGATTGCCCGCCACCCGCTCGGTCAAGGTACCGCGGGTCGCGATATTGACCACCGCGGGTGAAGTTGCCTTGATGACCGGCGCGAGCGACGGCAGGAGAACGCCGGCCGTGGCGACAGCTCCCACGTTGGACAGGAGGACCGACAACATGAACGCCATGAGCGGCGCTCTTACCAGCGGATTACTTTTCACGAATTGGCTTCCCCGGCAGGAAGGCGGCATTTTAGGCGCACTGGCAGGCTAAGTCAGGGCGATTCTCGAGGATGTGCTCGCCGGGCGGTCCCTCTGCAGTTCGACTACACTGCGTGCATGCCATCCGCTTTCAGGGCTCCGCACATGTCGACTTCCCTGGTACCCATGCATCTCGCTTACGGGCTCATGCTCGCGCTCGGCCTGAGTAGCGGCTCATTATGCCCGGCGGCGGCCTCGGGAGATCGCGCCGCCGCTCAGGTGATGTATCGAAACGGCATCTTGCCGTCGGGAACGCCCCTGAAGGGCGCGCGCGAGGGCGGCGCGGACGTTACGGGGAAAAACGCAGCCTGCGCGAGCTGTCACCGGCGCAGCGGCCTCGGCATGTCGGAGGGCCGTATCGTGACACCTCCGATCACGGGTCACTACTTGTTCAATCCCGGTGAACGTCCCGTGCCGGAGGGGGAAAACAGTCCGCTCGCAGCGGCCGCATACAGCCGCATACGCTACACCGATGCCACGCTTGCGCGCGCGATCCGCAGTGGATTGGGTCCCACCGGTAAGCCACTGAGTCCGCTGATGCCGCGTTTCGCGTTGGACGACGCCACGATGTCGTTGCTCATCGATTACCTGCGCACGCTGTCTTCGACCGCGGCTCCGGGGGTCGAAACCGACACGCTGCACTTCGCCACGATCGTCACCCCCGACGCCGACCCGGAACGCGCTCGCGCCATGCTCGAAGTGTTGAACCATTTCTTCGACAACAAGGACGCCTACTATCGCGGTAAGGCTCCGCCCCTCAAGGCATCGCGGCGCATTCATTACCGCGTCTTGCGTCGTTGGCAGCTGCATGTATGGACCTTGACGGGCCCTTCCGACACATGGGTAGCTCAGCTACACGCCAAGCTGCTTGCAGAGCCCGTTATGGCGGTGGTGTCGGGAATATCCGGGCGAACTTGGGCGCCGGTGCATCGCTTCTGCGAACAGGAACAACTCCCCTGCCTGCTGCCCAACGTTGATTTACCGGTCGTCCACGACGGTGATTTTTACACGGTGTATTTCTCCGCCGGTGTATTGTTGGAAGCCGAGCTGCTGGCCGCGCGATTGCCGGTCGGCACGCAGCATGTGGTGCAGGTCTACCGCGAAGATGATATCGGCGCCGCAGCAGCACAGTCGTACCCTGCCGCTGCCGGGATACGGGTCGACAATTATCCGCTTAAACCTGGTTCGGACGCGGCCCAACTCGCCGCTGCGGTGGCGCACGCCGCTGGGGGAGAAGCGCTGATACTGTGGCTGCGTCCCGAAGACCTGCGGCAGTTGCCAGCCGCCGCATCGCCGGCAAGCATTTGGATCTCGGGGCTCATGGGCGGATTGGAGCATGCACCGCTATCCGCTGCCTGGCTTGCCGCGGCCCACTTGAGCTATCCGTTCGACCCGCCCGAGCAGAGAAAGCTGCGCATGACGTGGCCCCTGACTTGGTTCAAAACCCAGGGCATTCAAGTAACCGACGAGCGCACTCAGGTCGACACCTATCTTTCCTGCGTGATTCTCGCTGAATCGGTGGGCGCCCTGTGGGGTAATTTTGTGCGCGATTATCTGTTGGAAACGTACGAGAACATGGTGAGTTTCCGGACCCTCAATGCGTACTACCCGCATTTGAGTCTGGGCCCCGGACAGCGCCTTGCCTCGAAGGGCGGCTACATCGTGCATTTCGCAGACGCCGCCGGCACGACGGTCGTCAAGGACGGTGAGTGGATCGTTCCTTGAACCGATGAGCGCTCCGAGGCGCCGACGCGGTACCCGTTTATTGAACGGCGCGTGCGAGTCCGGGTGCTTTCGGCCACAGCTTGCGTTCGGTCAATAGATCCCGACCTGTCGCGAACCCGTCGAATCGCACCCACGGCTTCCCAGGAGCGGCCCGCATCAAGGTGACCGGAGCGTGGCTCATCTTATCGCCATAGTAGGCCCCGAAGGCTCGCTGGACCGCAATACTGGCGGCCACCGTGCCGGTGTAATGGTCCCAGCCTCGCTGCGCGTGGAACTGCTGCGCATAGGCGCGCAGACGCGCGGGCGAATCCTGCTCGGGGTCGGTGGAAATGGACATCAGGTGAACCGAGTCGTGTTTGGCCCCCAAGGCGCGCTGAAATTGCGCGAAGACCTGACTGCTCAGCGGGCAGATGGTGGAACAGCTTGTGTAAATGAAATTCAGCACGACCGGGCGGCCGTCATCCATTTCAGCCGGAAGCGCCACGATTTTGCCATCTTCACGCACCAGATCGACCGCTGGAATGACGTAGGTAGCTTCCAAACGCTGCAAATCACTGCCCGTGGTTGCGAGGTGGTGCGTCTGCGGATCGTGCGAGGCATGCGCACTCGTGGGCGCCGGGGTATCCGCCATCGCCGCGAAGGTGGTGACCGACGACACCAAGATACCGGCTCCGACCGTGCGAAACAGCCTCATAAGATTTCCCTTAACCCGCGTGAGGATTTGCAGATTGCATGTGCATTGGCGCGTGAGGCTGTGAAAAAACCTTGTCGCCCATCGGCCGGTTCAAAAACACCTGTTCAACCAACATCGCTTCCTGTCCCTTGCCGCTCTCCTGGCCGGTGATGATCGAGTGCGGAATCAGCAGGCCGTCGACGCTCCTGTAGTTGGCAAAGCTCACGGTCACGGTGGCCGATTGAGCCGTCGACGTGCGCGACTCGCGCTCGTACTTCACGTCGAGGAAGGTCGCGGCGTCGATCCACCATAGCCGGGTGGCTCCCGACGGCAGCTTGACCTTCAGCCGGTAGGTCTTCTTGCCGGCGACCTCATCGATGCCGTCAAAATCGACGCCAACGCCCTTGGACCGATAGTCGATCAGCGGTCCATCAATCCCCGGCCCATCGCGCGCCGCCGCAATTTCGCCCGCCGTGTACGCGAGCACTTCGGGGTTCCCGCTGTGCGATTGATGGAGCTTCCAGCCTTCGACGCCGTTGAAAACGCGTACCGACGTCTTCTCGCGCACGTGAACCTCGAAGTGGGTTTTGTTGGGGCGCGCTTGTTGCAGAACGAATGGCACGCTTGGCATCGACGGGTTGCCGGTTTGGAGTTGTCCGATCGAGACCATGGTTTCGATCTTGCGCCACGCGTCGAGTCCCCCGCGCGCCTTGACGTTTTTCGCGACGATCTGTTCGGCCGTCAAATGAGGGGTAGCAGCGGCAGGCGCGGTCGCCGCGGGAAATGACAGGGCGATACCGAGAATCAGACAGGCCGCCAGGGCGCGCTGGGACATGGTTGCATTTTTGATGGGTATGTAGCGCATGGCGGTGCCGGTCATTCGACGATCAGGCCCGACATGTGCACCGTGCCGACCACGACGTCAACCAGATTGCCGTGCTTGACGGTCTTGTCGCGATTGCCAAATTCCACCCGATACTCCTGTCCTGCCTCTGGGGCCGCGGTCCGATTCGGTTTGCCGTCGGCAGCCGACACGGACAATTTCTTGCCCGTCTTCCGATCGGTCATTACGGGGGCGGCGCGATTATCCTTGAGCGCATTTGCCTTCCCGGCATCCATCACCAGACAACGGAACTCCAGATTGGAGCCCGTGGAGATCGAGTGCACGCTGAGCTGGCCGATACCGTAGCGCCGTTCGAAGTACAGATCCTCTTTCTGGTTGTGCGCAATATGCCTGCCCGGCGTGGCGCTGCTGGTTGCGGGCAGCGGCGCATGATCCGCCGCAGCACTGTGCGCATCCGCGACGGGCAGTGAGCAAAGGACGCCGATCGCGCCCAACACCACCGGCAACCGCACGCTGCGCCTGGGCAAGCACCCGCGTGACCGAGTCTGATTCCGTAACATGGTTTTCATTTCCTTTCCCTCACGGCACGATCCAATCGCTGTCCGCCACCAGGCGCGCACCGCTCGCGCTCTCGAAGCGAGCCAAGTACCCGCCCTTGGACGCAAAGCGTTGGCCCGGTGCCAATCCAAGTCGCGGATAGTAACCATTGACCAAACGATGACCGAGCTCGATCTCGACGAGTTCTACCAGCCGGTCGGGCACCCAGTTGTTCACCATATGGCCCGCGGCTTCGGCCAGAATCTCGCAAGCGAGATAGGTATCGGTCTGCACACGTCCGGCGACCACCGGAATGCGGTAGTAGCCGAACCAGCCCTGCGCGAAGCCCATGCCGAGTGCGCGCAGGGCGGGCAACTCGAGTGGATAGCTCATGCGGGCAACACTCCGCCAACCAGGGGGCAGCGGAGCCTGCTCCAGATCGGCCATGAGTCCGGAGATGAACACCGTCGTGTTCTGTGGCGGGGTTTCAGGCAGCGCCTCGAGATCCTGGGGACGGAGCCAAAGCACGATGGCGTCCCCGGGCTCCGCCTCGTTCAGCACTTGGGCGAGCTCATTCGCCGGCGCATCGGACTTGAGGGGATGCTCCCGCCACTGCAGGCCGCTCGTGACGCTCGCCTGCTGCAAAGTTGCGGCGCCTGCGCTGCCAATGTCATCGGCTCGGAACACTTGCATGACATGGTGCGCCTGCGCTCCCGGTTGCGGCTGCAGACGGCTTGCGAAAATTTGTGCTTCCAGCAACACCCCCTTGGAGAAATACAGGGGGTAGAAATCGTCCTCCGCGACCACCGGAAGATTTACGTTGGGCAGCAGGCAGGGAACGGAGTGTTCCTGACAAAAATGATGTACCGGAGCCCAGGTTTCCCGCCCCAATCCGGAAATTACCGCGAACACGGGCTCCGCCGCGAAGTGCCGGCGCAATTGCTGCTCCCAGCCCTCCGGCGCCCCGGTCAATTGCCAGACATGCAAGCGCCAGCGATGCCCCGATGGGATCCGCATCCCGGGTGCACGCTGCAGCGAGGTCTGGTCGGGGCGGGCCCCATCGATCGCGCCAAAACAATGGTCGAGCACGTCGAGCATCCCTTGGCGCTCGGTTGCATCCGCGTCGGGGGCGATGATCGTGGCAAAGTCGAGGGTTTCACTGCCGACGCCGGGCATCGGACCGCGCCCCAGCTGACGCAGATAGTCGATCGTCGCGCTCATGGAAGCTTCATCCAGCTCATAGCGCGGCATCAGATAGTCGAACCTGCGACCGTCCGGATCGATCCCCTCGCGAATGGCGCGCGCCAACGTGATCGCGCTATAGCGGCTGCGCATCGGGCCGCGCGCATTGGTCGGCGGCCGCGCCATTGCCGGAGAGGAAGTGCTCGCCGGCCGGAACAAATACTTGGCGGTAATCGGCGGAATCAAGGTCCGTCCCTCGACGGTGCCCAGGCCGCTGCGCAGGTGGCAGTTCACACACGCGGCCGCTTGGCCCTGCATCGGCTCGGCGCCATCCCGTTTCGCAATCAGCAGTTTGCCCGACGGCAGCACTCCGTGCCGATAGAGCCGTTCTGCTGCTTGAAGCTGCTCGGCGGCTGCGGTCGACAGTCGCGGCGCCGCGCTGCTCGTCCCCGCCATCAGCAGGGCCAAGTACACGGCGGCGCGCAGCCATGAGACCATGTATTTCACCGCGGCGGTGACTGCTTCTTCTCGTCCTGCGCCGCCCCTTGCCCCGCGTGCACCTTCTTGAGAACTTCCTTTTGCTGCTCCGGCGTCAGCAGCTTGACGATTTCGCCGCGCTCCATGCGCCCGAGCCCCGCAATCATCGCGTCCTTCTGATCCGCTTGTAGCTTTTCACTCTTGATCACGACGTCCTTGCGCGTCGCCATACGCCGATGAATCTCGTCAATTTTTGCTTTTTGCTCATCGGTGAACTTCAATCCGGCGAAATCGTCCAGTCCGCGCGGGTCGCGCATCGGTCCAGTTGCGGCGGAGCCGATGCGGGGAGGCTGCACCGCTGCGGGTTGTGCCTCCTGCGCGCGCGTCAACCCCTGTGCCGCCAACAGAATCAACGACCCGGCTACCGCCGTCATGCGTCCCGCCAATCGGTTCATCTTCATGGGTATCTCTCTCTTGAGCGCAGCATCTTGGTTTCTGCGGCAATGCTTACTTGACGTTCGGCTTCGCGAACAGAGCATCGTCCAACTTCGCGTTCACCGCGACGCTGTCGATGAACATTTTATGCGTGTCCTTGTTGCCCTCCACGGCGGTTTCAATGACGTAGGGAACCTTCAGACCGCTCACCAACTTGTAATCGCGCAGGTAAATCGACACCGGCCGCATCTTTTTGTCCATGCGCCGTGGCGTGCCCTCGACCTTGACCTCGAGGAACGTCTCGCCGTCGAGCCAGATGTGCTGCATCTGACCGCCCTTCATGGTGACTTTGAGCTTGTAGGCATCGTGGTTCTCGACCTTTTCGACGCCCTCGAACTCAACCTTGTTGCCTTTGGCGGCGTAATCCACCAGCGGACCGTCGAGCTCCGACTCGAACCCCGTCGCTTTGAGTTCCTCCGGCGAGTAGGGCTCCACGGTTTTGCGCCCAAGGTAAGGGCGCAGCTTCCAACCGTTGGTGCCGTCGTAGACTTGCACCGCCGTGTCATTCTTGAATACCAATTCCACCCGCGTCTTGCGTGGCCGCTTCTTCTCGAGCAAGAACGGCAGTTGGGCCTTGGTCTTTCCTCCCGCCTCCATCTTCCCCGAGAAGGTCATCGTTTGGACCGCCCGCCAGGCCTGCAGGCCGCCTTTGGCCGTCACATTCCGGTCGATGATCTGCGAAACCGTGAGACTGCCCAGCGCCTGGGTACTCGCGACCCCGAGCATCGCCGAGGATATGCAAACCGGCAGCACAATGCGCAACAAGAGCTTACTTCTTAGCATGGACGAGACACTCCTGACTGAATCTTTGGGACTGACATCAAGCTACTCCACCACCAAGCCGTTAATCCGCAAATTGCCGACGATCAGCGTGACGTGATTGCCCGGCTTCAGGTATCGGCCTTTGTTCGAGAAGGCCATCCAGTAATCGCGGCCGTCTTGCGGCGCCGCCACTTGACGCAACTGCCCGACCTGCTCCATCACCGGGACTTGGAGCGCGAGGCCATGCTGCTCGTCGACGAGATACGGCGTAGCGTCCTTGGAATTCAGTATTTTGGCCTTGTCGGCGCTGACCACGCGATAACTGAATCGGACCAGGGCGCCCGAAGCGGTTGAGCGAACGTGAACGTCGTCGATGCCCCAGAGCCGCCGCAACAGTGTCGCCTGACGATCATTACTCACGGAGTTGGGCCTCATCCGCACAGTGGCAGCCGGCGCTACTACCGAAGAGGCTGCCGTAACCGCAGCGGACGGCGCGCCCGTAGCACTAAGACCGGGGCTGGCGAGCACGCCGGCAAGCGCACACGTGAGCACCATCCGCTCGGCATTTGGCATCATCGTAAATCCTTAGCTTTCAGAAATGCGTTGCAAGCCTCGATGACGTGTTCTTTCGGCATCTCGGCGAGCAAAGCGCCATTCGATTCATAGGCCTCTTTGTATTCAGGAGTCTCACGGGCTTCCGTCAATTCCTTCGCAGGAGCGTTTCCGACATAGCGTTCTCCTATTTCCTGGTATTTGGCGGCCGATGTCGGGTTGAGCTCGGAACAGAAACTGAGCGTGCGCTCCACCTTCGCGAATTCATCGATCGCGAAGGGGAGTTTCGCCATTGTGATCTGTGGAAGCGTGGTCGCCGCGCACACTAACAAGATGCGATTGATTTTCATAAAGATCCCGTACCTTACTGTGCCGTACCATTCAGGGCTGACGTCTGCGTACCGACCGAGTCGGTGACAGATATTGTGGCTGCCTTGACCCCGGCCGCCTGAGCTGTCAGCGGTTTGAACTGTACCGCCACAGCGCAAGTGGCTCCCGGAGCCAAAGTCGTGCGAGTCGCGTTGCCGCAGGTTGATATCAATCCCACAATCGCATAGTTGGCAACATTCGCGGCGGTGCCTCCCAGTACTCCGGCTCCAACGCCGGTCAGCGGGACGTTCCCCGTGTTGGTCAGCGTGAAGCTCTGGATTGGATCCATCAAGCACTCGATCATCTGGATCAACGTCGTGCCTGGGCAGAAGCGTCCGTGAGAGAGAGTCCACGCCGCCGGCGTGAGACTTGCGGTCCGCACAGCGGCAACACCGGTGCCACTCAGCGCGACCGGCGAACCCGCGACAGGAACGCTGGCCGTTATGGTAGCCGTGCCGGTCACCGCCACTGCACTGACCGCCGTGGGCGTAAACACCACATTGATGGTGCAGGTCGCAGCTGCAGCCAGCGTTGCTCCGCAAGTCCCGCCGGCGGCCGCCCGCGAGAACGGAGCTGTCACAGCCACCGTAATACCAGTCAGGGTTGAGCCGCCGGTATTGTGCAGGGTGAGCGTTTGCGCCGGGCTGGCAAAGCCGACCGCGGCATTGCCGAACGCCAGAGGTCCACCCGTGACGCTGGCGACCGCAGGCGCGGCGGGTGCGACATATTCAACCGCGCCGATGTCGAAGTGGCTTGAGTTGCCCGTGTCCGGCCTCGGGTTACCGAAGAAGTCCGTCGACGGGTGACTGACGGAGGTCGGGATATGATCGATGGCCGCTGATCCCGCCGCCAGCGCGTAGTTACCGATCGGTGCACCATATCCGGCAGCGCCCGACAGAATCGTCGGATTCACGAGCGACAGCGGGCCATAGAACATGTTGATCCAGTTGCTGCCTTCATCCACGGTCGCCGCCGGGGTTAAAGAGAACTGCGCGAGTGGCGGGGGCGTGGAATCCGGAACGCCGGAGGGCACCGTGATTCCGAGCCCAACCGTGCCCGGCTGTATGCAGCCCTGAGCATTCGCTTGGCCATTGGGCCCCGCGCACAGTTGCGAAGCAATCTCCGGAGGCACACGCGAACCGTTGCAGTACTGGCCGACGACCCCCGCGGAGGCCGGCGCGATATTGGTGCTCGCGTACCCCGTCCCGGTGGTGCTGGTCAACATCGAGTAGGTCGGATTCAGCGTCAATCCCGAGGCATGGTTGGTCGGTGACGTGTCGTTATAGACGCCGATGTCCCAGTAGAAAGGCGCGGTCGTGCCCGGGGATCCAGTGCCGGCGGGGCAGAAGCCCGTGGTGTTTTGACTCAAATTCGGAACCAATTGGACCGGGCCTACGGCCGGCGGCGTCGGCGCAGTGATGCGGAACGAACGGTTCTGGAAGAACAGGTTGTTGGACAGCACCGGGTTCGAGAACTGCGCGCACTGCGAATGACCTGCGGGGCACACCACGGGGCCGGTGAACGCCGCCAGGAAGTTGGCGGTGTGCGACTCGGTCGACAACCCGGCCGGCAGGAAATTCGACGTCGTCACTTGGAAACCGACGCAGTTTGGATTGAGGACCGGGTCGCAGCCGTTGGGGGGCTGATTGGCGCCCGGCGCAACGGTGGTGTCGAACAGTACTCCCGCGGTGGCGGTACTGTCGTTCGACACCACGGTGTTGTTGATGAAGTCGACCTTCACCGCATCGTGCAGCGAGACTCCGCCGCCATCCCAACCCGCGACGTTATTCGCGAAAATGTTGTTGGTGATCTCGATGCCGTACCATTTCGACGGCGTGCTGGGGTTGCGCGCCACGTCGCTGCCGTTGACATGCTGCAGCTCGAGACCGCCGCCGCTGCCTTCCTCGGCCGTGTTGCCTTGGAACAAGTTGGCGTTGATCACGAGGCCCGGACCCGTGCCATCGCTCAAGCCCGGCGGGCAGTCGGCGTCGTTCGTGGAGCCGCATTCGGTCGCGACGCCGTTGACATTGAAGGTGCCGTCCGGGCCCTGACCTTCGATGATCATCCCGCCGCCATAGGTGGTCAGCGTCGGATTGACGCTCTGGTTGAAGATGATCGTGTTGTGCTCGATGTCCCCGTTCCAGTCGAACCCGAACTGAGCGAAGCCGCCGCCGTTTCCGCTGCTCAGATTGCCGCACACCCAGTTGTAGTTGAACTTGTAGTAGTCGGCACCGGTGCAGAAGGTGATGCCTCCGGCGGACGCGGGAGTGTTCGAGCCGAGTTCGTCACCGTAGGACGCATTGAATGTGACCGCGTTATTGTGCACGGACACATGCTGGTTATATAGGTACGGTTGCTCATTGCCGTTTGCATCGATGAGCGAACTTCCGTCCACAGCTCCATCGGTCGCGTCCGGATTCTCCGGCTGCCCAATGGTGATGCCGCCCGAGAGCGTTCCGCCGTTGTTGTACACCCGGTCGTTCGCGATTTGCATGTAATGGTTCCAGGCATGCAGCCAGATACCGCCGCCGCCTTGAGAACTGTTGGTAAATGTCAGGCCATCGAGGCTCGACGGGTTGCAGAGGAAGTTGCCCTGATAGGCGGCGCAATCCGGGGCGCTGGACGTAAGCAACCGGGTACCTGCCGGGAATGCGCCTTCACCGGGTAGAACTCCGGCAGGAATGCTTACTCCCTGCCCAAGGACGGTGATGGCCGCGCCTTCATATGCTCCCATGAGCGAGGGCTCTTGCAAAAGTTCCGCCAGATTCCCGTTGAGGCTCGCGTCCCAGCCGATGATGCCCTCGAGCGGGATTGGCTGCACCATTCCCTGCATTGACGCGGGACAGCTGTACTGACCGGTGGGATCATAGGGCGCGCCCGGTACCGTGGTCACCGTACCATTGTCATTCGTGGTTTGCGTGGTGGTTAGGGAAGCGCCGTTCAACGACAGGCCAAACAGGCAATTCACCTTCCTGCGCCACGGATCGAGCAGCTTGCCGGCCGGACTGATATTGGCGTTGACGACCGAGGAAGCGGCGCCGACACCCTGCAGGCGCACCGGTTTCCACATCAACAGCATTTCACTATAGGTGCCGGGCGGAACGATGATCATGTCACCGGGCGTAGCCGCGTCGATCGCAGATTGGATGGTCTGCGCCGGCGTGGTAGTCGTGTTCAGCACTGTCGGCGTCTTGCCGCCAACGGTTACGGTGACCGTGTCGATCGACTGCTGGCCGTTGGGGTAGCTCACCGTGGGCGCGGTGGTGATAACGAGTTCACCGCACTTGGTCCCCATATAGCCCTGCTGCTGGACGGCGCAGGCTGGGATACCCGAAGGCACCGCGACCGTAAGTACGGTGTCACCCCAGCTTGTCGTCGCCGGCACGCCGCCGATGGTCACCGTACCCGGTGCGGTTCCGAAGTGGTAGTTCCGGGTAATGGTTTTCAAGTTGTACGGGGGCTTACTCGCCGCCGGTCCCGAGTAGGCATTGTTGGGCACGGTGGTCAACCCCAGCGCGGTAACGGTCAACGTGTGGCCCGCTGCGCTCACCCACGGTCCCGCGATGTCCTGGCTCACCACGCTCGCGATCGACGGAGTGGCGTCCGGGTAGGCGCAATCCGGCGGGTTGTAGCCGTCGGCGAACGCCGAGACCGGAACCACGGGCACGTCCATGTACATGGTGTCGCCCGGCATGAACGGGTCCTCATAGCAGAAGATGCTATAAGCCGGATTGAAATAGGGATCCGTGATCATCTTACCGAGCGTCGGCGAACCGGCGCGGGTATCGAGGATCGGACCGGGATCGTTCATGCAGTTGACCAGCATGTTGGGTGAATAGCCGGTGATGTTTGGCGGATCGACTTCCCAGGTCGAATACACCAGTCCGTTGAAGTTGCCCCACTGGTCCGAATACACCCGGGAAATCTCCACGCCGTTGAAGTCCTTGTTGGAGATCGGCACGTTGGGGATCGCAAACTTCTCGCCGTACGCGGGCGAGGCGGGATCGAATTCGGAAGAGAAGTCGTCTGAGATGAACCCGGTATAGGTGGCCGCTTTCGGCGTCATCGTATAGATGAAGAAATCCGCATTGGCCTGCATCGCATCGTTGAGAGTCACCTCTTTGCGGTCGCACAGAGCGCGCGTGGTCCCCGCGAACGGCGCCACTTCGCCCGATTCCGGCGCGATGCTCAGGTAGTCCGGAACGACGCGCAGGAGACCGACGCACGGAGCACTCTGCTGAATGAGTCCGAACGGCCCGAAATTGCCGTAGGTGGTGCGCCCCAAGTTGTTGCTCGGTGCGCCGTTATTGGTCGTGCTCGGCGCGGTGAGCGAGCCGCCCGTGAACGGCTGGTTGTAAGGATTCGAGGGCGTATAGGCACCGGTATACGAGGGGTTGGCAGCATCGATGCTCGCCTGGTCGGGCGTGATAAAAATGTTGCCGAGCCCGGCGCCACCGAACTGAGTGACTGCCGGAGCGATGTATTGGTCACCGATCAGGAGATTGAGATCTTCCTCCTTGACCAACTCCCAGCCTTGCGGCGTAACGACTTCGGTCACGTACTTGCCGGCCGGCAAGACTGCCCGCTTGGCGCCGGCCCCCGTCACGCCGGGTTGGCCATACGCGGGATTGGCGACCGTGGCGCACTTGTAAACCTTGGTGCTTCCAGGGACCGTGAAGCTCGCGCCCGGCGTCTGGCAGGTCGCGCTCGGGAACTCGTACAGGCCATCGTACGGCGCCGGCTGCATCTGATTGAGGTTGTGATAGCCCTCAAAGCACTTGTACTGAGAATTGTACGGCAGCGGCGTATTGGGGGTCAGGTAGTTGCGTGTGCCCGCCAAGGTGTAGCCGTAGAAAGGATCTTGGATGGGATCCTGGCCGGGGCAGCTCATGTTGGGGGTGACGCCGTCCGCTCGGAAGCCCTGAGCCCACGAATCGAAACTCGAGGTCGTGGTGGAGTCCACCAGCGTAAGACTGGGGGTACCGTCCGGTGCGGTGCCCTCCACATAGAGGTTGATGGTGACATTGGGCACCAACGGCTCCCAGAGATTCTGGAAAAGCTCTTGTGGGTCGTTGAACGGGCGGGTAGTAGCGTTCACCACATGTCCGCGAATGCCGCCGGTCTCGCCGGGAATGTAGGGTGTCTTGCCCCAGTCGAGCATGTTGAACTCGCTGACACCGCCCTGCCAGCCTTCCACTTCCACGCTGCTCGGATCGATGCGGCCGCTGGACAGGCCGGTGCAGGTTGACGTCACGCCGTCGGCGTTGGTGACGCAGGTCTCAGCCGCGCTCTTGCCGCCATTGGTCACGAAATTGTTATTCGCGCACTGCGGGTCGCCCACGGCACAGTACACCGTGCCGGGATACCACAATGACGGAGGCAGCGAGAAAGTCTCGTTCGAATTCAAAATTGCTTGATAGGCGGAGCCGGTGCTGCCGTTGCCGCCAAACGTCGTGGGTCCGTCGAGCTGTCCGCCGGCGTCATTGACGACGTGCACGCCGGTACTGCGGAAGCGGGTCGTATCCGATTCCACGGTGTACCAGGCAAATGCGGGGAAGGTTTCATCGAAGGCCGCCTCGCCGTCGAGTTCGGAAAACTCGATGTTGAGAGGTTTGCCGTTGACCTGGCGCACCCGCACTGGAGACTGAATCAGTCCCGGCTCCCCTTCATCCTGGATGCCGTTCCCGTTCAAGTCCATGTAGGTATTGGTCCACAGGTGCGTCTGCCAAGTGAATGTCGGAAATTCCAAATTGAGAACCTGGCCCGGGCCTGGCTTCTGCCCCGCGACCAGCGGTGCCCCATGTACGTTCGCGGGTCTGCTGGATCCGTCCAAGATGAAGTCGTCCCACTGGTCGAAGATCACGACTCCATAATTACCGTCGGGAAGTCCGCTCACCGAGAAGTTGCCGTTCGCGTCGCACTTGGCGAAGGCAATCGTGGCGCCGTCGGTATCGCCGATGGCGGCGAAACAATTGGTATATGCCAGGGGCGCGTAATTGCGCGCATCGCCCTGCGCAAAGACTCCACTGCCGTAAAGAGTCTCGCTCGGCGAGCGCGGCGAATGCAGGTTCGTGACCTGGCCGTTGATCGTGTTGCGGCATGGCGGACCATAGACCGAGGTGATGTTGGTATCTTGGCTCGTTCCGTTGCAAAGCGCCGTCAAGCGATCGTTGATGATCTTGGGGTTGGCCATGGCAAAGAACACGTGATAGCCGCCCGGCCCGTATTCCTGGAAGTAGGCCGGTTCCCCGGACTTGATGAAGGAATCCAGGTAGGGACCGCCATCCAACGAGTTGGTCTGCAGCCATTCCTCGCCATTCGCCTCGCGGGTGGCTCCCGGGTGGGCGATCAGAGCGAATTTGCCCTGCATCAGGTTCCTGACGACCACCTGGCCCGCGAGCGGTGACAGCGTTTTGCCATCCGACTCGTAGAGCGGGCACACGATGATCACGCCCATACCCACGCCCGGTTGAGTGTTGGAAAGCGGGCAGGCGTTCAGCCCGGTATTCGGATCCGGCGTGCCGTTCAACGCGTTGGTCAGCGGCACGTTGAACATGTCGTAGGTCATCTGCCCGGTGTCGTCGCCGATCCCGCCCGCCGAGTCCCAAATGATGATCTGGAAATCACCCAGACCCGGTTCCTGGTTCGCCAACACGTCGACTCCGCCGCCGCCGTCCGGTTCACCGTTGAGCGGATAGTCATCCTCGAATACCCAGGCAGTGACCGTCGCCGTCTTGAGCGGCTCCGGTTGCACATTCACGACCACAGGAGCAAACGTCGCCACCCCGCCCGCCACCGTCGGCGCAGGGATCGGAGATCCGCCCATTTGGTGTCCGCACGCGGACGGCTCTGTAATTCCGCTGGGCTGGCTCGACGGATTGCCGTTCGCGCCGGGAGTGCAGTTTCCCGCGACAGTGGGGTCCTTAGTGTTCGCATAACCGAAAGCGTTCGAGGAGTCGCCCGGCAGGATCGAGATGTAGTACGAAGCCGGACTTCCGTCGGGATTCAGAGCCGACAGATTGGCCTGGCTCGGCAGCGCCACCGGTAGCTGCGAGAGTCCGGGGACACATATCCCATAACCATCGCACGCCGCCAGGACGTGTTGTTGATAGGTCGGTGAACTCGGATTGTTGTCGTACACCGTCTGTCCCTTCTCGCAGCTCTGCGGACCCGTGCAGCCTTCCGCCACGACCGGCATGTAGCTGGTGTGAAAGTTGGTCGCGAGGGTCAGGGGAATTCCCGCGGGGCAGCTCGCCGGCTTGGTGCCGCCAGGCCCGTTCTGTTGGCACGCGGGATTGACTTGGATGGTGAGGTCCTGCTCGATGATCCACTTATAATCGGTGATGGCGCAGTTCGCGCCTCCGCCGGCCGCCACGCACGGCGCGTCCTGTACCGTGACCTGCAAGTTGCTGGCAGGCAGGAAGTTCAACGTCACCGTCGCCGTGTTACTGACTGAATTTTGTGCGTTCACCGCCTGATAGGTGAAGGTACAACCCGCGACTGGGCAGGCCGAAGTTGCCGGCTTGGTGGCGGTGAAGGACCCGTCGGCATTCAGGCGCACCGTCAGAAAGTTCTGCCCCTTGGTGAGATATCTGGCCGTCATCTGGAAGGCGTTCGGATCAACGTCGTTGAGCAACACGCCGGGCGCAGCGGATCTGATGATCGTTTGCACCGTGCTCGAGTAAGCTATCGTTGTTGGCAACAGGGCCCGGTCCCAACCGTACTGGATTGGGTAAAGGTGATCGTGCCGGTCACGGTGGGCGAGCCGTTCACATTGAACGTATAGACGTCCGTCGCATTGGCCGTGGGGTTCAAGTACGTGAACGTTCCGTTCGGGTACAGGGTCAGAGTGCCGGAATGCGTGCCCCCTGCCACCAATTGAACGCCGTAGGCGTTGATGGCGTTCCCGAGCACGCCCTTGCCCGGGTCGGTGACGGCCAAGGTCACGTTCGGCGCATAGCTGTACGCGACACTGTTGACGCTGGCCACGGAATTCGTCGCGGTCAGCGCAGCAGCCCCGGCGTCATTCACATCCAGGATGGCTTGCATGCCGCCGTCACGCTGGCTGTTGGTCGACAGCGCCAACGACCGGTCAAAAACTCCAAAGGTGTTGGTGTCGTAGGTTCCCGCGACCGTCTGCGGGGGGCTCACGAGAACGTCGAACACCTTGCCGGCGGCTTGGAAGACTTCGTTGCGAAGTTGCAAACCGAGTGGCGTGGCCAGCGTCTTTGCGGTCAGCGTTTTGGCCGCGGTGGGCGCGGGAGGTGCCAGCGCCAATGCGACGTCGGGGAGCACATGGCCGTCTTCGGCGACCAGCAGCATGTTGAGCCCGGTCACGGTCGGTACGTGCATGTGCGAGCCGGCGTTCACATAACGAATCAGGACATTGCCCGTTGTGCCCGCCGCGGGAACCGGCAGAGCCGACGCTTGGCGTGCATCCTTGCTGAATGACAAGCCGTTGATGAAGAAGTACAGCGGCGTGTAGTCGACAGCCGGCGGATAGCAGGTGGGCGCTGCGCCGGTGCTCGTCAGGAGACTGTTCGTGGCTGCGCCGCACTGCGGCGTCCACTTCATGGTCTCGCTGAACCCCGCGTTGGCGGTTGAACTGCCCGCAGCGCCGCCGACCGGAAAAAGGGCCGCGACCATGTTGTTCTGCCGGGGGTCGAGTTCGCTTTCGAGCGCCACGACATCCGCATCGTAGGTGACGCCACCGGCGGTGGCATTCGCGACCGGATACGCGAGTCCCGGTACAGCCGCCGTCGTCGATGAGGCTGCAACCGGGGCCTGCGTCACCACAAGGACGCCGTAAAGGCCCATCGGACCTTGGATTGAAGGGTACGTCCCTGAGCGGATGAGATACGTTCCTGGGCTCAGATTGCTCCAAAAGTAAGACGGCGGTGCGCCGGCCGCTCCGGTCGTGATGGGCGTCGCGCCGACCGTCGCAACTCCAGGAACTTCGACCGAAGTAAAGGAGCGCACGCGGTTGCCTTGCGTAGGTGGCGTGAACGCGCCGGGGTTGACCGTGGTCCAGGTCGTTGCAGTCTGGCCACCATGGGCTCCATCCGTGCGAGGCCCCGCTTCTCGGACCGGAGCTCCCAGGCCGCCGCCCGCCTGACCGAGAATCACCAGCGAGGTCTCGACGGGCAGATTGTTCGTCAAATTGATGGTCAAGCTGGTCTTACCGGCCACATATGGAACCACGATCAGCGGCGGTTGCCAGGTCGTGCCGCCAATTTGCGGAGCGAGGACACCGTTCGTGTAGTTGAGCGACGTGCAAGTCGCACCGAGTGCTGCCGCCGTCGCCGTGCCACAGGTCCATCCCCACATCGGAACGCTGTTGCCGTCCGGGAGAATGGTGCTCTGCCGCGAAGCGGTCAAATTCACCACGGCCTGGGCGGAAGCGATCCCTGCGGTCAGGAGGAGAGCCGTTCCGGCGAGGATCGCGGTGCTCAGAGCTTTCTTGGTTATGCGCATGATTTCTACTCCTGGCTCACAGCGATTCGTCAATGTTCCAAACATAGGGGTCCACCAGCATGATCATCAGCATGCCGCCCGGGAAAACATCGTTGGTGGTGATCTCCCGCTCGTTGTGGGAATGCCACATGAACGCGATGCCCGATTCCGGAACGGCGTTCTGCAGGGCACTGCCCGGCGGCAATGGCGTCGCGCCGCGGGACCTTAGGACCGCGTCTGGACCCAAGTAAGGCGTGCCGTTGTACCAAAGGCCGTTGGTGACGATGAGTGGGTCGGGCAGCGTCATGGGGCCGCCGCTTCCGACCAGGCCGACAGGATTCACCTCGAGGGGCATGTTATGGTCGGCGCACCATTCGTAGTAGTTCGGGGTTCCGCTTGTCATGACTCCAGCCGTGTAGGTGGGGATCACTGCGGGAGGGGTGCTCACAGTCGTGTAGTAGCCGTTCACGTCCGGATAGCACGGAGGATTAGGCGCGTTCGTGGCAGTGTGGCCGAAGATATCCCAGCCGAGGCCCTTGCCAGACCAGTAGAAGATGCCGTCAGCGGCCTGGCCGGGGGTCGTATCGGTGTCGAATTCCATGCGTCCGGCCAACAGTGTCGGGTCCGTCTGGGTGACCATCAAGTGCCCGTCGCGTGCCAGGATGCGCACGTGGTTGCCGTGCTCGTGGAAGGGATGTTGCCAATGTCCTTGTCCGATATAACGCACCAGCACTTGCTCGCCCGGATGCATGTGAGGATTGGCGTTGTACGGCTGGTTCGGGTAATTCGGCGCATAGTTGGTATCCATGTCGTCCGGCATGGAGCGCCCGTTGATCATGAAATAATTCGGATGGTAAGGCTCGGTGACCACGTCGAGCGCGCTCGCGCAGGTGAACTGGCCGCCCATGGCGCACGCTGCTATCTGCTTCAGCTGATCCGATACTTGCTGGTGAATCTTGGGATCCATCTCGGACCACTGAACCAAGTACTCGCGGTCGTAGCACGTCGAAGCGTGGTCGTAGGCGGACGCCGCTTGCCGGTAATCAACCCGGCCTGGTTCCGTCGCCGTGCAGTTGCCGGGCGTGGTCGCGGGCGTAACGATCACCGCGCCGAACAAACCCATCTCGATCTGCAGGTCCGGTTGGGTACCGCTGTAATAGGCGTGAGTCCCTGCGGTGCCCATGGCGGCCGTCACCGTATACGCCACGGTACCGCCGGGAACTGCCTCACACGTCAACAGCCCGGCAGCGCCGACGGGCGTGGCCGCACTACAACTCGTGGTCACCGCCAGCCCTGGAAACAAAATTGACGTGTTGCCTGCAGGTTTGGGCAAACTGTTCGTCAGGGTGACGGTGAAGGTCGTTCCTTCCTTGACGATCAGCGTGGGACCTGGCAGCTGCATCGACGGACAAAATCCGATCGAGGCGAATGCCGCCGGGGAATACGTGGCGGAGTTCGTGCTGCAGCCGTAGCCCCAGGAATAAATCAATTCCCCGTCCGGCTGGCTACTGGTGCCCGGGCCGGCATTCAGGTTGAACACTCCCGGAGTGATACTGACGGGGGTGGCGGTGATGCCGGGCGCGGCGGCATTCGCCGAAGCCGCGAGCAGGCAGACCCCCGCCGCGACACCGGCCGCGATGAGTCGGGAAACTGCACACACGTTATTTGAAGTCGCGTAGCTCATTACTGCAGTCTCCTAAAGGACTACCACTTCGGTCATCAGGCCGCCGAAATTCTCGGCGTCGTTCGACAGATGATCGAGTTGCGGCGTGTAGAGGAAGTAGGTACCGGGGGCAACGCCGGTGCTGTCGATAATCACGTCCAGCGACTCGCCGCCGCCGAGAGTGATCGAGTTTGTCGTGATGTAGAGGTTATTGCCCGCCTGGTCGCGCAGGATCTTTGCGTTGAATCCAATCAGCAGCATCGGGATACCGACGGACGAGAGAGTCTGGTATTCCTGAACGTCGAGGTCCGAAATGCGCAGCGCCGCCCTTTGTCCGCATACCGGCTGACCGCAGACGCCGCTGGGCCCACCCTTGCTGTTGAGCGTGATCAAGCTGGGCAGAGGCTGGGAAGGACGGCTCAAGGTATCCGTGTCCGTCGTCGAGATGGCATGCGTCGCTGGGTCCGGATTTGTGGCACCCGAGACACCGCCGGTCCAGGCCGCAGGCAGGATGTTCCCATCCACGGTCGCGCCCGGCGGGATGCCTACCGTGTCTGGATAGCTGCGGCCATTCAGCAGGAAGTATTTATCCTTCATGTCCGCAAACCCTTCCGGATTGAAGGTCATGCCGACAAAGTGGAAATTCGGGTCGAAACCATGGATCTGAAGCGGCACGTCGATGTCGTAGCGCGTGCTGCCGTCGCCGTCGTTGTAGACGTACTTGTAAGTGTTGCCGCTCGCATCCGTCCCTTGCTTGAAGCCGACATCCCTAGTCGGCAGCGGCGCTGAACAGAGAATATCGCCGCCTGGCTGCGTGGCCGGATTTGCGGGGAGTGCAGGATTGCAGGCTGTGCGCAGGTCCTTCTGCTGAAGCAGGGACGTGTTGTAAACATCGTTACCCACTGGCGTTCGATTCTGCCGCGGACGTACGAAGAGCTGCCCAGTCATGCCCATCTGCAAG
The DNA here is from genome assembly GCA_963799885.1 of uncultured Gammaproteobacteria bacterium. Lineage (GTDB taxonomy): Bacteria > Pseudomonadota > Gammaproteobacteria > Steroidobacterales > Steroidobacteraceae > Bog-1198. The sequence continues at coordinate 393,165 of CAWCYX010000021.1, forward strand.
TGTTCGGGGGGCGTGATGTGGCAGTGAAAAAAATACGTTCCGGCGTCCGGAGCCAAGTAGTAATAGGTGAAGCTGCCGCCGATGTTGATTGCGATCGAGGCATCCGGCACGCCGTCATAGAAGGACGAGGCGTTGGGGTAGCCATGGAAGTGCACGGTGTGCTGCTCGAACAAGTCCGGCCGCATGATCATGCCGACATTCGTGAGGGTCAGGAAATACTCGTCGTCCTCATCGAAGGCCATCAGCGGGGCGGGAATGTTGCCGTCGATCACGCCGGTATTCATGATTCCGGCAGGGTCGGTAATCGCTGCGTTCGCGCCGATGGCGAGCGGGTCACCCGGATTGGTCACGTTGTCGTAAAGCGGATTCGGTTGGCCATTCCGATAATTCGGACCCGGCCGTGTAGGGGCTGTTGAAAACCGCGGCGAAGTCGGTGCCCGGCTGGCCGTTGCGGATCTATCCCAGACCCGACAGCGGACCGAAGGAATACATGAAGGTCTGATTGCCGTCCGCTTCCGTCATCATGCCGTCGCCGCCCGAGATCTGCTGGCACTTGATCGCGCCGCCGCTGTCGGTGATGGTCAATGCGGGGTTGAACGTCGTGCTCTGCGGCATCGTGGTGTAGTTCTGGTCGCTCGTGACGCCGGTCGACGAGGTTCCATACACCGTTTTTGACTGTGGCGGACTTTGCTTCACCGTCCTGACCACCGGGCCGGTATACGGCACCTCGGCAGTATCAGGAGTGGGGTTTACGACAAGGCTCGGCGTGACGCCGGTGGATGTGGCGCCCGGATGCCGGATGGTGGCGGTTGGGCATTGAACCCTAAACGAGCCGCCGCCCTGGAACACTTGAGCGCTCGCAAGCGCTGGAATCAGCAACACTCCAACGAAGAGCAACCAAATCTGAAGAGACTTTCTCATGACAGCACAACCTCCTTCCGAACCCGCAGGCGTGCGACATGCCTGCCAACGTGCATTTTCGAAAACCACTAACGACGCGTTCCGCGGCGCCTCGGCGCTACCTAGGCGGCGCGCCAGAGAGCGCGCGAACCTGGGCAGCAAGCGAAATTTGTAGATTCCCGGCACCCGTACGGGGATGCCAAGCTGGCCGCTTATCGGTCGATTTCTTCCGCGGTTCATCCCGCTGCGCATCCCGCTGTTCATCGTTCGACACCCTGTCTAGAACTCCCGCCGCGAGCCTCGATGGACACCGGGACCGACGGCACCCTCACTGTGCTGCCACCCGATCTCACGCTGTTGTCTTGAGAGACTCGAGCCTTATTCTTGTTATAATCCAGCTTAATGCCCGATTAATATAAGTAGAACACCTACCATATACTTATAAAGTTCTTCGATTATTGTTAGAAATCAGCTCGGGCATGCGGTTTTCACGCCGAGCGGGATCCAGGGCATTTCACGTATACCGGAAGCGGGCTGTCACTGGTGCCCGCCGGCATTTCATGCCAGGCGGATGATCCGGCGGGCGCTGGGGGACATCGGCGCAGGCCTCGACGCCTTACGGTTCTGGAGTTACCCCATCACCCAATCCGACGGAGACAGGCGCTGTTCGCTGGCGTGAACCACGCCTTTCTTCTCTGTGGGACGCGCGGCGGCGCGCTTTTGCGTGATCCGGATGCGCGCTTCGTCCGCCGTGCTCATCGCGTTGACCGGTTGGTACGCTTGGAGGAGCGATCGACGCGCTGCTGGTTTGTGCTCGCGCAAGCGCGACAACGTCCGGTTCAAACGGTACTGGACGAACTGCTGCGAAGTATTGAGCTGCGAGGCGAGTTCGGTCTGTGTCATCTCTTCACAGTCGATGCCGAAATAGCTGTTGAGGATGTGGCGATCGCGCGCCGCGAGTTTCAACGCGTCCAGCGCTCGACGAACCACTTCGATCTTCGTCTGCGCGTCGAGATCCTCCAGCAGTTGCTCCCCCGGGTTCTCCAGCAGCGGCTGTTCAGCTCTGCTGGATAGCTTCAGCAACTCGGCTTCGGTGACAAAGCACTCGCCGCGGTTCTCGCGCAGCGTTAGCGTGCGTTGGGCCTCGCTGAACAGTTCCTCGCAAGTACACCCAAGCGCGTCCGCGAGGTCCGCGGCTGAGCGGCGCCAGCTTCCGGTCTCCGTGAGCGGAGGGAGCTTCAAGTTGAGCAGCGCACCGATTTGGGTCGGAGATAAGTCAGAATTCCGGCACAGTTCATTGACGCTGCTGAACCCGCACTCGGCCATCTTGCGCCTGATGCGTCCATTGCGGACCTTGATCGATATTGCGTAGTCGCTCATGACGTTGCCCCCGGACCGGCGTTGAGGCATGGCGTACTTCTTGTCCAGCCAAGCCAATTGCTCGTATTAATCAATCCTGTGCTTGACTATATTAGGCAATCCTCTCTGTATAAATAGGGGTAACAACCACTATTAACTGAGCTTAACACCCGCTATTATTGAGGATTCGGCTAGCTTTATGCTGCGAGATTGGTTGGAGTTCTATAACATAATGTCGTAATGGCCGGTCGCAAAACCCTGTCACCGACACGAACCACGGTTGGCCTTCAGTGTTTCACCCATCTACATGTGGGCCTTCTTCTCTATAATTGACCCTGCGTACGGGAGATTGAACCCACGCGTACGGGAGCTTATCTGGGTCGGGCTTGGAATCGGCCGCGGACACCCTGGAGCGCGAAATTGATCAATATCATCATCGTTGATAGCCACATCCTGGTCCGCAAGGGCATTCGGGCGCTGCTTGTCAGCCAGCAGGACCTGAACGTGGTTGCAGAAGCGGGAACTTACGCCGAAGCGCTCGAGCAGCTGGAGCTGCATCGCGTGGATGTGGTGATTTTCGATATCGCGATGCCGGTGCCCGCGCCGGGACGCGACAGCCTCGACTTGATCGCGCATGTGCGAACGGCGCAGCCGCACGCACGCATGATGGTGTTGACCATGCACACGGAGAATGAATACGCGGTGCGAGCTCTCAAGGCCGGGGCGCACGGCTACGTGACCAAGGACGTGACTCCCGAACTCCTGGTCGACGCCATCCGACGAGTCGCCGGCGCCGAGCTGTTTCTTAGCCCGAATATTGCACAGAGCCTCGCGCTGCGCGTGGCGCTTCAGGAAGACATCGCGCCCCTTCACCAGCGGCTATCAAGACGCGAGCAGGCGGTTTTCGGCATGCTCGCCGATGGTAAGACGATTAATGATATTGCGCGGGGCTTGACGCTCAGCGCCAAAACGGTCAGCGCTCACAAGCTCAACGTTTTGCGCAAGCTGAATATGCGCACGGTTGGCTGAGCTGGTGCGCTATGCGATCGAGCATCAGATCACCTTCTCATGACCAACCTCGTGTCATGTGCTGCGAGCACCCGACGGGAGATGACAATCGGTTAAGACCCATTTGCCGCTGCCTCGGGGAGTTGACCGCCGGCATTGCCGCGCTGTTGCTGGCACTCGCCGATCGGCACCGCCATCGATGTGGCGCGCGACTTCCATCGCCAAAGCGACGTACGGCAGGCGAATCGCAGAAAGCGACAGCTCGCGCTGCTCGGCAGAACTCGAACTGGGGCACGCAGTCCAGGATTTCAAGGATTGCCTGCTGCGTGGCGACACCTCTTATGCGAAGACTTCGATCGACATATCCGGTCCGCCGACCGTACCGTGACTCTGTATGGCGCACAGGGCGACCAGCAGCCGCATGAAGGCACAGTGCTGGAAGCGCTCCGGCAAGCGCTGTCTGCTACCGATCAGCCCTCTACGAGGTGCGCAACATGCAGAGCAGACACGCCACCATTCAGGAGATCGACAGCGCCGTCAAAGGCGAAGACCGTCCGGTTGCAGCGGGACTCAGCGAGCTTGCAGACCCTCTCGTCGAGCAGACACTCCGATGGCGTGTTCCGATCGTCAGGCTTTCTGCCTGATGGTGTACACGATCCTAAGTGCGTTGTCGCTGTATCTGACCTTTCAGCCGGCTATAAATCTGGGCAGACGTTCGCACGAAACCGCGCAGTCTTTGCGGCAACTGTCCAATCGAATGATCGAGTGGGACGAGGACAACAAGACGAAGGCATTTGTACGCCTGCACGATGGCGTTTGCCAGTCGCTCGCCGCCATCATGTATTTCTTGAAAAGCACGCAGCAGGTCGCAGCAGGCGGTCACTATCTGTCTGAGACCATTCCCGAACCGATCATCCCCTCGCTGCAGGCGGTGATCCAAGATGCTCGCGCGGTTGCGCTGCAGTTGCGGCCGCCGCGGATGCACGAGGCCGGGCTGCTCGCCTCGCTGCACTCGTTGTGGGTCGATTCCCGAGCGCTTAACCCTACTTTGGTTGTCAAACCGCGCGCCCTGCTCGAAGAGAGCGACATCCCGGAAGGCTTAAAGCCCGTCATCCTGCGCATTGCCCAGATGACGTTGGACTTCGCCGAGCAGAACCTCTCGGGGTGCCGCCTTGCTTGGGTACTCGAGCGCGGCGGTCAGACGCTGCGGCTGTCGATCGATATGACGAGCGACGCCCGCCTGTCCCCACAAGAGCCGATTCCTTCCGCGACTGCGCTCAATCTTTTGGAGGCGATTCGCGCCCGGGTCGTGCTCTCAGGCGGAAGTTCGGACAGCGTCAGCAACATCGCCGGGCGCAGGACAATAGTCTGCACCTGGCAGGGCTGATGCATCGAGGCGCCCCCGTCGCCGAGGCCTGACCACGGGGAGACGGCCCCCAACGGACTTTTTTACGCCTCCGCCCACGTGCGATTCAATCCCTCAAATTTCTGATCCCCGCCCAGGCGTGGCTGCAGGGCTGGCATCACGCATCCCCGGAATAAATGGGGCGATACAGCAGTCTCTCCCTTCGACAGCACTAATCACGACATTTCAAAGGAGAGGTGTGATGAAAGAGAATGTGAGGGACCAGCTACAAAGCCATCTTCGCCGAGCAGCCGCGGCGGTTCTTGCAATTGGGGCCGTGGCGGTGGGAGCCGCCCATGCCGACCCTTCCGACGCTGTCGTGGTTCCGCCGACGCATCTCCCGGCAGAATACGCGGTGTCGGGTATGCCGAGAGCGAGAAATCCCAAGCTCATCACGGCACCGGGGCTGACATTGCCGGGCCTGATCTCGGATACGGGCCACTGTGCATTCGCGGTCGCCGGGCCGGCGATGGACGCGCCGCCGGCGCAAGACTTCGGGCCGATCGACACCGTGCTTACCTATGAACTCACTCGTTTGTTTGACGTCAAGCAGGTTCGCCCGCAAATGACCCGGGGCGACACGGGCACCAGCTTCACGTCCATGGAAAACGGCTGGGAATAAACCGGCCGCGCCGCGGGTCTGATCACACGAGTCAGTGCCAATGAGACGCCGTGAATACAATTTCCAGTCAGCCCCATGGATGACAGGCGCCAGCGCTTCGAGGCGCTGGTCCTGCCGCATCTGGACGCCGCATACCGATTTGCACGGTGGCTGTCCCGCTCGCCCGGCGACGCGGATGACGTGGCACAGGATGCGATCTTGCGCGCGTTTCGTGGATTCGACGCCCTGCGCGGCTCCGATGTAAAGCCGTGGCTACTGACGATCGTAAAGAATTGCCACCTGACCGCGCTCGCCGCCGGTATCGTGTTTTTTTTCCTGGCGCCCTCGCTCACCAGTCCAATTCCTGACGATCTCGTGAGCGCTCATGTGCGGTCGCTGATGCCGGACCATCTGATCGATGTGGTATCCACCGACAGGCACACGGTGAAGCCGTGGTTTGCCGGTCATGCCGATGTATCGCCGGTGGTCGCCGACTTCGACGGCAAAGGCTATCGGCTCATCGGTGGACGTGCGGATTATTTTGATCGTCAACGCGTCGCAGTGATCGTGTACCAACATGGCTCGCACGTAATCAATGTCTTCAGTTGGGCCGCGGACCAGCGCGGCTTGCCGAACAATACCACTCGCAACGGTTATCACCTGGCGTTCTGGAAGACGGGGAATCTCGTGTATTGCGCCGTTTCGGATACCGCTTGGGATGAGTTGTTGGGGCTCGCTCGGCTGTTGCAAGATCTGAATTAGTTTTCGAGTCACGCAACCATTTGAGCGTGGTGGATCACTCATACGGTACTTCAACGTCATTTCGACGTCACAGAGAGTACCCATGAAATTGCATCGTATTATCCCACGTAAAGTATCTTCCTCACTTGCAGTCGGCGCCGCTTGTGCGCTCTCCCTCGCCGGGTGCGGCGGCGGCGGCAGTAGCGGAGGCATCAGCGGCAGTCAGATGACGCAACAGCCGACGAGCGGATTCGTCGATACCGCCCTGGTGTCGAACAAAACCGGAGTCGTTGCCACCACCACGACAATTGACGCCAACTTGTCGAATCCCTGGGGCTTGGTCACTGCGAAGGGCTTGCCATTCTGGATCGCCGACAACAACAGCAATGTCGCTTCGCTGTACAGCGGCACGGGCCAGATTCAAACCAATGCAGTCACCGGTTCGACCACGACTGCCATTGCCATCCCCGCGTCCGCAACAGGCGTCGCGGCCAACCCCACGGGCCAAGTCTACAATGGCAATGGCGGATTCCTCATTCCAACGAGTAACGGTCAAGAGACATCGTTGTTCATTTTCGGCGGAGAAGGCGGAACCATTGCGGCGTGGGCGAAGGACAGCGGCGCGACGGCAGCGACGGCGTACGACGACGGGGTGACCAACGGTGCCGCGCACGCGGTCTACAAAGGCCTCGCGCTGGGGAGCGTCAACGGCGCAAGTTTTCTCTACGCGACCGACCTGCACAACAACAAGGTCGACGTCTTCGATACCAACTTCGCCAAGCCGGCGGCCATGCAGGGAAAATTCATTGACCCGACCATGCCCGCCGGCTTTGTGCCGTTCGGCATCGCCGCCCTGAACAATCAGTTGTACGTCACCTACGCCATGCAGGATGCAGCAATGCATGACGAAACCGCGGGCGCCGGGTTGGGTTACGTTGACGTATTCGACTTCAGCGGTAACTTCATCAGCCGCTTCGCATCGGCGGGTCCGCTCAATGCTCCTTGGGGGATCGCGCTGGCACCGGCCGGCTTCGGCTCGTTCCAAGGGGATCTGCTGATAGGCAATTTTGGCGATGGCACGATCAATATCTTCGCTCCCAACGGGACCTCATTGGCAACCGATATGGGTCCGTTGACGGTCAGCGGTGGCGCGGTATTCACTGTCCCAGGCCTATGGGCTCTGGTATTTGGGGACGGCGACTCGGATAAGCCGCTCACGACGCTGTTCTACACTGCCGGATTCGCAGATCAGACGGACGGTGTCTTCGGCAGCATCGTCATCACCAGTTCCAGTGCCAGCACCAGTGCTCCGCCGCCGGGCGGCTACTGACCCATCGGCAACGACGCCTTCACTTAAGACCACGGCTATGCCCCGCCCACGTGCGGGGCATAGCCGCATTTTTTTGTGCAATGTCAGGTGCTTCGCGGCAGAGCCGCCGTTTGCAGAAACCCGGTACTCATCACAATTGCAAATCCCTTTGGAATAAATAGTCCTGCGCCGAAGTCTTGTCCCATGAAGGGCAACTTAGGAGAAATGGACATGTCGGACGAACAATCATTGCTATCGCGTCGCAACGCACTCAAATGCATGGCCTACGGCGGGCGCCGGAACCCTGTTTGCGCTCTCGGGCGGGGTGTTCGCGCCCATCGATCTGGCCATGGCGGCCGGCGACAAGCAGGGCGCCGCAAAACTCGGCAAGCCGCTGTTCGTACAGATCAGCGACACCCACATCGGTTTCAACAAAGAGGCAAATCCGGACGTCAACGGCACGCTGACCGAGACCATCGACCTGGTGAACGGTATGTCCGATGCAGCCGGCGCTCATCATCCACACCGGGCGATATCACGCACCTGTCGAAGCCCGCCGAATTCGACCTGGCGCAGCAGTTGTTCACCCGCCTGCGCGCCACCGAGATGCACACCGTTCCGGGCGAGCACGACACCACCGATGCCACGGTCACGGAATACTTCAACCGATTCGGCAAGGCTTCCGATAACAAGGGCTATTACAGCTTCGATCACGCGGGCGTGCACTTCATCGGGCTCATCAATGTGTTGCAGTTCAAGCCGGGCGGTCTTGGCACCTTGGGTGCAGAGCAGCTCGCGTGGGTTGCGGCCGACTTGAAGGGGCGCTCGGCGAGCACGCCGATCGTGGTCTTTGCCCATATGCCGCTGTGGACGATCTATGAGCCCTGGGGCTGGGGGACAGGCGATGCGGATCAGCTCATGAGCCAATTGCGCCGCTTCGGCTCGGTCACCGTGCTCAATGGGCACATCCATCAGATCGTGCAGAAGGTCGAAGGCAACATGACCTTCCACACGGCGCGCTCGACCTCCTATCCGCAGCCCGTCGCGGGAGTGGGATCGGGACCCGGGCCGCTCAAGGTGCCCGCCGATCAATTGGCGGCGATGCTCGGGATAACCAGCGTCTCGGTGGTGAAACACCCGAGCGCATTGGCGCTCAATGACACCGCGCTTGCCTAGCTGCGGATCCAGGACTCAAGGAGAATTAACGTGAATGTTCGACGAACCCAATTGTTGCTGAGCGCCCTCGGTATTTTGGTTTTGGGGGCGATGGAAGTGTATCTCCCATCGATGGCCGAGACTTCAGACCCGGCAAAGATCGTCGTCAAGGATTTCATGTTCAATCCCACGCCCTTGACGGTCAAAACCGGATCGACCGTGACGTGGACCAACATGGACGACGAACCGCACACCGTGGTGAGCGACACGGGGGAGTTCAAGTCGGGCGGCATGGATACCAACGAGAGCTTTTCCCACAAGTTCGACAAGCCCGGCACCTATCACTTTACCTGTTCCATCCATCCGCGCATGGTCGGAACGATCGTCGTTCAGTAGCCTCATGAGGAACGCGACCACAACGGCCTTGGTCGTTGCCGTCAGCCTCGCAGCGCTGGCGGTTGGCGGGGCAGCGGTCTTCATCGGTTCCGGAGTCTACGACATCGGCGCCGATGACCATCACACCAAGATCGTGTTGGCAGTGATCGAGCAATTGCGCGAACACTCAATCGAGGCTCGCACGCGCAGTCTCGAGGTTCATGCTGTCTCTGACCCGGCGCGGCTCGCCGCAGGGGCGCAACACTACGCCGCCCTCTGCGCCGGCTGTCATCTGGCACCCGGGGTAACGAAGTCGGACATTCGACCGGGTCTCTATCCTCACCCACCCAACCTCGCGCAGGAGGACTTACAGTCGGCGACACGAGCCTTCTGGATCGTCAAACATGGCATCAAGATGAGCGCCATGCCCGCCTGGGGGAAGACTCTGGACGACGCGGCGATCTGGGAGCTCGTCGCGTTCGTGCAGAAAATGCCGGCAATGACTCCGGAGACCTACGCGCAGCTTTCACGCATCAATTGAATCGCACGAACTCGAAGTTATCGGGTTGCTTGTTGATGGGGCGCGTCGGCGGCGCGATCCAATTCGCGTAGGCGCCGGGGGTGGCCACGCGTCCCATCAACGAGGCGACGAAGGCGCGATCCTCATCGGTGGCAAGCCATTCACGCTCTCTCGCTTTCCATTCCGTCTCACTCAGGACGCGGCCATCGGGTGCAACCCGGAGCCCCGCGAGGGGTCCGATCCGCCGATTGAACGCCTTGTGCGGCACGATCAATTGGAACGGGATCCCCGCTTTGTCAATGATCCGGTTCCAACGTCCGACGCCGGCCACCGAATCTGCAATATAGTCGTCGCGCAGCCTTTCATTGAGAGCGTTGAGCGAGGGCGCCTCGCCCTCGGCCAGGCGTCCGTCGCCGATCTGCAGCACCGGGTACTTCGCATCCCGCAACAGGTGATCGTCGTCGTATTTCGTTTCCTCGTAGCGCCCTTTGAGGCCGCTCGAATAAAAGGTGGCGGCATTTGAGGAGACGTCAGCGCCGAATAGGTCGATGGTCACGCTAAAATGGAAATTGAGGTAGCGCTGGATGGTCGGCAGGTCGATGACGCCCAGCGCACGCAGCCGCTCTGGGGCATCCGTCTTGTGTTCCGCCATGACGTCGCAGGTACGCTGAATGACGCGGGCGACTCCCGACTCACCGACATACATGTGATGCGCCTCCTCCATCAACATGAAGCGCGTGGTCCGGGCCAAAGGGTCGAAGCCGGACTCGGCGAGCGCCAGCAATTGGAATTTTCCATCCCGATCCGTGAAGTAGGTGAACATGAAAAAGGCCAGCCAATCCGGCGTCCGTTCATTGAAGGCACCCAATATCCGGGGATTGTCGCGATCTCCGGAGCGGCGTTGCAGCAGGGCCTCCGCCTCTTCGCGACCATCGCGTCCGAAATACCGGTGCAGCAGGTAGACCATGGCCCAGAGGTGGCGCCCTTCCTCGACGTTCACCTGGAACAGATTGCGTAAGTCGTAGAGCGACGGACAGGTCAGTCCGAGATGCCGTTGCTGCTCCACCGACGCGGGTTCGGTATCCCCTTGTGTGACGATGATCCGGCGCAAATTGGCACGGTGCTCGCCCGGAACATCCTGCCACACGGGTTCGCCTTTATGGTCTCCGAAATGGATTAGGCGATCGGCCGTCGCGGGTGAGAGGAAAATTCCCCAGCGATAGTCGGGCATTTTCACATAGTCGAAATGCGCCCAACCGCTCGGGTGCACACTCACCGCCGTGCGCAGGTACACATCGAACGCCTGCGACCCGTCCGGACCCATGTCCGCCCACCAGTGAAGAAACTCCGGTTGCCAGTGCTCCAGTGCACGCTGCAGCGTCCTGTCTTCCGACAAGTTGACGTTGTTGGGAATCTTGTCGCTGTAGCTGATGCTCATGTCGGCTCCTGATGGATATGCCTGCCTGCAGTGGATTCAAATCCGGTCCCAGTCGAATTTCGCCTTGGTGCCGATGCCGAAGGTCTTCAATGCGCCCTCGGGACCAATCGCGTTCGGTCGTATGAAAATCCAGTTCTGCCACGCGGACAGACGGCCGAAAACCCGGGTCTCCGTGGTCTCGGCCCCGCCGAAGCGCAGATTCGCTTCCATGCCCGTGAGCGCATCGGGCGACAGGCTGGCCCGCTCTTCGAGTACGATCCGAATTTCGTCGCTCCAATCGATATCATCCAATGCGGCCGTCACCAGGCCGAGACCGAGCGCCTGCCGTGGAGCGAGCGGTTGACCCAGCGTTCGACCGATCTGTTCGATCGCGGATGCCTCTCCGTAGAAGCGGCTTGATAGTCGCGATTGCCCGTCGATGCGCGGGAAGGCGCCCAGGTTCAAGGAGGACACTTCAACCGCCGGGGCATCCACCGAAAAATCCGCCATGTAGGTCCGATCGGCCGCCAAGGCCAATTCGAGCAATGGACCCGCAAAGCAAGAGCCCGGATCGATCAAAGCCATCAGAGTGCGCGAACTCACATCCAGGCGCGCCAACGTCCGACGCAGCATGCCGATGGTCTCACGCACGAACCAATGCGCGCCGTGTTCCGCCAAAGCGGCATCCGCCGCCATCACGCGCCGCGGATTTCCCCGTGTCTTCAACACCCAGGTGCCGAGATTCAGATGATTGGTCCGCAGCATCAGAATGGCATCGTCCAATTCGCGCGCCATTTGCAACGGCCACCACCGATCACCCGCCGCCAGGATGCCCGCGAGGTCGTTCGGTTGTTCCACGTCCGGGGCGCGTACCGTCACGGTTGCCCGCCGCTGCTCGGGTTCCAGCACCACATCGACGAATTCGTAGTGGTAGCTCGAGGCGTCGGTCCGACAGGACAGCCGCTGCAGTGAAATGCCCGGCGCATCGCTCGGACGGTCGCTAGCCGCGGCCAGTTGCCTGGCGCGCGATTGCACGTGGGCGTTGAATTGCTGCGGCTTCACCACATCGTCCACGAGACGCCATTCTTTGGCGCGGCTGCCGCGCACCCCTTCGGTCGTCGTACAGAAGATGTCCGCCAAGTCGCGCCGTACCTTACGTTTATCCGTGAGCCGGGTGAGACCGCCGGTGCCCGGCAACACGCCGAGCAATGGCACTTCCGGGAGACTCACGGCCGAGGAACGATCGTCGACGAGAACGATCTCATCGCAGGCCAGAGCCAGCTCGTAGCCGCCGCCGGCCGTCGTGCCGTTGCACGCCGCGATGAACTTCAAACCGGAATGCCGGCTCGAATCCTCGATACCATTGCGCGTTTCGTTGGTGAATTTGCAGAAATTCACCTTCCAGGCGTGGCTCGACAGTCCCAGCATGAAGATGTTGGCACCGGAACAAAAGATACGTTCCTTGGCGCTCGTGAGAATCACCGTGCGCACATCGGGATGTTCGAAGCGGATGCGCTGTAGCGCATCGTACAGCTCGATATCCACCCCCAAATCGTATGAGTTCAATTTGAGCTTATAGCCCGGTCGAATACCCCCCTCTTCTTGGGTATCCATGAGCAGGGTGGCCACCGGACCGTCAAAGGTCAGGTGCCAGTGCCGATACGCCGCAGGCTCGGTTTGAAAACTGACCCGATCAGGAGTCTCGTCCAGAGCAGGGTGCGACGTGACGGGTTGCAGAGGTGTTGCCATGGTTCACTCCGGTTGGGACCGCGCCACGAGATCGAGCAGGCGCGCAAAAGCCGCTTCGACGGTGAGGCCCGACGTATCGACAATTTCATCGGCTTTGCGGTACTGCGGTTCGCGGCCGGCCAGAATCCGTTTGAGGTCCTCCATCGCCTCGCGGCTCTCGGCCATCGGCCGCATGTCGCCTTGGGCGATCACCCGCTGCATGTGCTCCTCGGGCCGCGCCTTGAGCCAGACGGTAAAACAGTTGGCCAGCAAGAAATCGTAGGTGCCGCCCTCCGACACGACGCCCCCGCCTACGGAGAGCACGGCACGCGGATGCTCTTTGACCACGCGCTCGAGGCAACGTCCTTCGAAACGCCGGTAGCCGGCTTGGCCGTAGAGCGAAAACAGTTCCGCCAGCGGCAAGCCGGACTCGGCTTCGATTTCACGATCCATTTCGATGAATGAAACGCCGAGATCGCTCGCCAGCCGTTCACCCAGCGTCGATTTCCCGGCGCCGCGTAGTCCAATGAGCGCGATTCGGTTGCGGCGCACCTCGCGCTGCGACCCTGCCTCGCGGGACAAACGCACCAGCAGATCCTCGATGCGATGCCGCGGTATCTCCTCCAAGAATTGGCGAATCAGCCGCTTCTGGGATTGATCCGGCTCGGTGTCCAGCAGTTCGCCGACGGGGACCTTCAGTGCGACGGCGACTCGACGCAGCAACATGATGGAGATGTTGCCCTCGCCGGTTTCCAGCTGGCCGAGGTAGCGCTCCGACACGTCGGCCTGGGCCGCAAGCACACGCCGGGTGACATCGCGCCGCTCACGCAATTCGCGTACCCGACGGCCAAGCTTCTGCAGAAAGTCGGCATCGTCGGCCGGGAGCTGCACGGTACTGACGGATTTCAAGCGGGTTGGTGACACCATGGGCGCAGTATTTCTCTTCTCATGGTAGGATACAAGCATTATTATTCATATTCGGAGTTGACTACCCCAATATTCGGCAATATAATGCTCCTTACTTTCACCATTCCGTGAGAATTCATGCTCGAGCTCAGCGAGGCAGATCAGTCGCGGAGTCCGCCGCAGCTTCATATTCCCCGCCACTACAATGCGGCTCACGATTTAGTTGAGCGCAATCTGAGGCCCGGTATTGCGGATAAGCCGGCTTTCATCGACGACCGACGAACCATCACCTACCGTCAACTGGACCGGCTTTCCTCGGCGTTCGCCAATACCTTAGGCGCGCTCGGCGTCGAGATGGAACAACGCGTCTTCATGTGCATGCAGGACACCGTCGACTTCCCGGTCGTCTTTCTCGGCAGCATCAAGGCCGGAGTGGTGCCGATCCCGGTGAATACGCTGCTCACGCAGGCCGACTATGCTTACATGCTGCATGACTGTCGTGCGCGCATCGCCGTGGTCTCCGCTGCGCTGCTGCCGATCATCGAGCCCTTGCTGCCGCAGCTGCCCGCCCTCAGACATCTATTGATCGCGGGGGGCGATACGGCAAATGAGAACTCCCTGGGCCGCCGACTCGACGCCGCGAGTTCCAGCTACCGCACCGCGGAGACGTTGAGCGACGATCATTGCTTCTGGTTGTACTCCTCGGGGTCAACCGGCGCGCCTAAGGGAACAGTGCACGTCCACTCGAGCCTCATCCAGACCGCGGAGTTGTACGCCCGGCCCATCCTCGGGATCGACGAAAACGACGTTTGCCTGTCCGCCGCGAAGCTCTTTTTCGCCTATGGTCTCGGAAATTCGTTGACCTTTCCTCTGACCGTGGGCGCGACGACTCTACTCATGGCGGAGCGCCCCACCCCCGCCGCCGTATTCGCGCGGATCGTGACGCACCAGCCTACGATTTTCAGCGGCGTACCCACGCTGTATGCCAGCATGCTCGCCAGTCCCGAGCTGTCCTCCGTCAAAGCCGCGCGACTGCGGCGCTGCACGTCGGCCGGCGAACCGCTGCCCGAGGACATCGGACGTCGCTGGCAGCGGCACTTCGGGGTGGACATTCTCGACGGCATTGGTTCCACCGAAATGCTGCACATCTTTCTCTCCAATCGACCGGGTGATGTGCAATACGGCACGACCGGCCGGCCCGTCCCCGGCTATTCCATACGCCTCGTCGATGACCAGGGCATACCCGTTCCGGCGGGCACACAAGGAGAATTGCAGGTGGCGGGGCCGAGCAGCGCCGCGTTTTACTGGAACAACCGGGAACGCAGCCGCAGCACCTTCCTGGGTCCGTGGACCCGGACCGGCGATAAATATGTCGAACGCCCTGATGGCTTGTTCGTCTATGCCGGCCGCAGCGATGACATGTTGAAGGTGAGCGGCATCTACGTCTCACCATCCGAAGTCGAAGCCGCGTTGATTTCTCACGAGTCGGTGCTCGAGGCGGCGGTGGTTGGCCGCGAAGATGCGGACGGCCTGGTCAAGCCCATGGGTTACGTGGTCCTCAAGCAGGGTGTTACCACCACCGATGAGTTGTCGAGCCGACTGAAGCAGCACGTCAAATCTCGGCTCGCGCCGTACAAATACCCGCGGTGGATCGAGTTTCTCGACGAGCTGCCGAAAACCGCCACCGGTAAGATTCAACGCTTCAAGCTGCGCTCGCGAGCGGGTGCGGCATTCCCGCCATCGCTCGAGCCCGATGATGCCACGCCGCAACGGGTGACGGTGGCAGGACACGTGCTCGAATATCGATTGATCTCAAGAGCGCCGCTCGAAGCGCCAACGCTCGTGTTCCTGCACGAAGGTCTAGGCTCCATCTCGCTCTGGAAGGACTTCCCCACACGTCTCGCGGCGGCATGCGGATGCAATGCCTTGATCTATTCTCGCTACGGGAATGGATTTTCCGAGGTCCTCACTCAGCCGCGGGGCACCGACTACATGCATCGCGAGGCCCTGGATGCGCTCCCGGAATTGCTGCAGCGATTGTCGATTCGCAATCCCATCTTTTTTGGACACAGCGATGGTGCCTCGATCGCAATCCTGCACCAGGGCGTGGGCCCGCGAACCGCGGCTGGAATGATTCTGTGCGCGCCGCATGTCATCGTCGAAGACATCACCATCCGCAATATCGAAGCCGCCAAGATTGCGTATGAATCCACGGATCTTCGCACGCGCCTGGCGCGCTATCACGCCGATGTGGACCGAACGTTTCGCGGCTGGAACGATATATGGTTGAGCGATGATTTCCGCTCCTGGAATATCGAAGCCTGCCTGTCCGACATCGGATGCCCGGTTTTGGCCATCCAGGGCGCCGACGACGAATACGGAACCTTCGGCCAACTCGACCGTATCGCGGCCCATGCCGACGACGTCGAGCTTTGCAAGCTTGCAGATTGTCGTCATTCACCGCACCGCGATCAGCCGGACGCTGTCATCAATGCCACGGTGAAATTCATCAATCGACTGTGTGGCGGCCCACCGACCAGAGCCGGCGGCACTTAGGTAGCCGAAGGTCGCTTGCAAGTCGCGCCACGCTCGCGCAACTTTGACAATAAACCACGCAGATGGGCGTTGCGGTCCCGCTCACGGTAGCCCAGATAGAGGGTGGAAAATGCATCCTTGTCCCGGATCGGGACGTACACGACCCCGTCCAGATGAATGAACCGTGTATCCGCCGGCACAACGGCGATCCCCTCGCCGGCATCGACCAGACCGACGATGGTTGTGAGTTCCAAGACCTCGCGCGCGATGCGCGGTCTGAAGCCGGCGCTCGCGCAGAGCCGAAGAACCTGCCAATAAAGGCCGATGCCCGACTCCCGCGGGTACATGATGAGCGGTTGGTCCTTGAGGTCGCTGATCCGGATTGGGCGCTTCTCTGCGAGCGGATGATCGCTGGCCATCGCCGCCACCAAAGGTGCCCGATACCATTCTTCGACCACGATCCCCGCCGGGACGGGCACGCCCGCCTTACGCAAAATGCCTCCGTCCAGCGTTTGATCGAGCAATCCGTTCAGTTGGTCGAGCGAGGTCATTTCGTGCAGCGTCAGCAGCACATGGGGAAATCCGCCCTGAAACGCTTTGATTGCCGAAGTCAGCGACGAGGTAAACATGGCCGACGCCGTGTAGCCTACGTGCAGCGTGCCCACTTCCCCGAGCGCCGCGCACCTTACTTCCGCTTTCGTGGCCTCCACCGATTCAAGAATCCGGCGAGCGCGTTCGAGCAAATGTTTCCCGGCTTGGGTCAGATACACGTGCCGTTGATCTCGATCGAACAATCTCGCACCGATCTCCTGCTCCAACGCCCGGATCTGGATGCTGAGGGGCGGCTGCGCAATATGCAGACGTTCGGCGGCGCGCGTGAAGCTCAACTCTTCCGCGACTGCGACGAAATAACGGAGGCGGCGGAGTTCCATGATATCTATATCGTATCGAAAGTGATCGCTATTTTGTATTGGCGAATATAACGGCGTCCGCCTACGCTGGAACGATGAGGCTTCCGCCATAACTGCACCAACACAACCGCGGAACCGCAATCGTCGGAGACAGTATGCGGGATGACAATACCCCTTGGCTCGTTGCGAGAGCCGCGGTGGAGCGCCTCAAGCAGGCAATTCCGGTGTTTGCCCTGGGTGTTCGTAGTTCGCGGACTGCGGACATCGCGCGCATGGCTCGAAGCTCCGGACACCACGCCATCTGGGTGGATCTCGAGCACAGTACCATGCCGATTGATACTGCCGCACTCATTTGCTCCGCCGCCTTGGACGTGGGTTTAGCACCCTTTGCGCGCATTCCGGAACGGGAGTACGGCCTCGTCGGCCGGCTCTTGGACGGCGGGGTGTTGGGAATCATCGCGCCGCGGGTTGAAACGGTGGAGCAGGCGCAGGAAATCGTCACGGCCTGCCGTTTCCCGCCCTTGGGCCATCGATCGTCAGTTGCCGCGCTACCTCATCTCGATTTCAGGAAAATGCGGGCCGAGGAATTCCATCGCTCGTTGAACCACGCGACCGTCGTCAAAATATTGCTGGAAAGTCCCCGAGGAATAGACAACGCGGCGGCGATAGCCGCGCTCGAGGGCGTGGATATGGTGGGAATCGGCACCAACGATTTGACGGCCGAAATGGGCCTGGCAGGTCAGTTCCGCCATCCGGAAGTCCGCAAAGCCCACGAGACCGCGATCCTCGCGTGTCGGGCGGCGCAAAAACCCCTGGCGATCGGCGGAATCGGCGACTTTGCGTATGTGGCTGAACTGATCAGGCTCGGTGCAGCCCCGTTCATATTCACCGGCATCGACGCAGATCTGCTTGTCGGCGCGGCGCGCGATCGCGTCAGCCATGCGCTCGCGGTGCTCGAAGCCTAGTACCTGAAAGGAGCGCTCTTCTCCATGTCTTCAACGATACTCAAGTCGCAGCCGATGCGCGGTGCCGACACGCTGACACGCCCCGCATTTACGATGCCGTCGGGCGCTTGCGACTCGCATGTTCACGTCTTCGAGTCGGCAGCGAGGTATCCGAGCGTAGCGACGCCCCACTACACCTTGCCTGAGGGCTCCTTGAGCCGGCTGCAGCACATGACGGAAGTATTGGCGCTGCAGCGCTTCGTCATCGTGCAGCCGAGCTACTACGGCACCGACAACAGCTGCATGGTCGATGCGTTGAATGCAGCGGGCACGCGCGCCCGCGGGGTCGCCATGGTGGGAGAGAGTTGCACGGACGAGGAGTTGCATGCGATGCACTTGCGCGGTGTCCGAGCCCAGCGTTTGGATCTGTTCCTGCGCTCGCATTGGCAAACTGCCGACATCATCACTTACATCGAGCACAGCGTGCGGCGCACTCGAGCCCTCGGCTGGCACGTGCAGTTCTACACCCCTGGGTGGGTCGTGCGCGATTTGCTGCCGTTCCTCGCGACATTGGACGCTGATTTCGTCATTGATCACATGGGGTACATGCTTGAAAGCGACGGTCTGACCGACGCCGACTTCGAGCGCCTTCTATCGGTACTGCGCGCCGGACGTGGCTGGATCAAGTTGTCGGCTCCCTACCGCCTGGCCAAGGACGGAAATTTCGAGCGCTTGAAGCCAATGGCCCGGGCCATCATCGAATCCGCCCCAGATCGTGTCATTTGGGGCAGCGATTGGCCACATATTCCCGATGGCGGCAAG
The DNA here is from genome assembly GCA_963799885.1 of uncultured Gammaproteobacteria bacterium. Lineage (GTDB taxonomy): Bacteria > Pseudomonadota > Gammaproteobacteria > Steroidobacterales > Steroidobacteraceae > Bog-1198. The sequence goes on from CAWCYX010000021.1 coordinate 411,801, forward strand.
GATACCGGTACTCTGTTGAATCTATTGTCCGACTGGGCGCCGGACGCCGGTGCGCGCGAGCGGATACTGGTGAGGAACCCGGCGAGGCTATTCGGATTCGAGGATGCTCACCAGCGGTAGTTCAATGCGATGGTCCACAGGCGCGGCCGGCCGATTCCGGCCACATTAAAGGGCGCTTGGACCTCCGCTGCGCTGACATATTCCGTGTTGTACAGCTTGTTGAAGACATTCGAGACATGACCGCCGATCGACCAGTGGTCGCCCTCCAACCGGACGCCAAGATTGACGAGCTGATGGGCCGGTTGCTGAAAGTGATCCGTGGGGTCCCAATACTGATGTCCGACAAGGGTCGCATCGGCTCGGGCACCAACGGTCAGATAGTTGGTCAGGTGGTGCGACCAGTCGAGCGATACCGAGCTTTGATAGTCAGGAGCGTAGGGGGCCGTACGACCGCTCAGATTGGTGGGCTGATTGAGGTCAAGGTCGAAATAAGGGACATTGCCCCAGATCGCCTTGGTCACGCCGAAGCTGGTCGTGAAATACAGCTCCTGCGTGAGTCGTGCGGAGACGTCGAATTCGCCGCCATAATTTCGCGAAGCGCCGATGTTGCTGGTGATTTGAACGAATTGGTTCGCTTCCAGGGCCACCGTCTGGAATAGCCGATCCCGGTAGTCGATGTAGAACACGGCAGCGTTGAAACGAAGGCGGTCAAAGAAAGTCGATTTCAAACCCAATTCGTAATTCCACGTAGTTTCGGGCCGGTACTTGCCGGCGAACGGAGTGCCGCTGGCGTCGAACTCCTCGACCAGATCACCAGGTTGGAAGCCACGTGAAATAGACCCGTAACCCATGACGTCCTTGTCGAAATGATACGAAGCCGAGACCTTCGGCAAAATTTCGGTGCCGTGCTGCTCATTGGCAATACTGTAGATGGGATCCGTGAGGAAGCTGTTGTTGTAGTCCGCGCGCAACCCCGTTTCGAACGTCCACTTCGCCCACGTGTACGCGACATTGCCAAAAAGCGCGTACTCCCTGTGACGCTGAATCACATCGGTATCTTGGGCGCTGAATTGAGTCGGATCGGCGAAGTTCGCCGGATTCGACGGGTCGCCGGTAAACGCAACAGTGTTGGTGAAGACGCTCGGCTCATAGGCCTGCGCAAACACCCCGACCAGCCATTTCAAGGCGCCGTCGCCCGAATTTGCCAGCCGCACTTCTTGGCTTCCCACGTCGGTCTTGAATGCCTGGTAGCCGGTCAGGAACGGCAAGGGTCCCTTGTCGATGTCGACGGTTACGTCTTGATAGGAATGAAAGTACGACGAAATCGAGGTAAGGTCCAGATGCTCGCCAATCCGCTGATCGACTTTCAGCGTCGCCGAATAGAGGCCCCGCAAGTACTGCGGTTGCGTTCCGTCCGCAATGTTCAGCGAGTAGTCAGTCGGCGAAGCGGGCCGATAGTAGAGATTGGCGCCGCTTCCAGCGCGATCCCAATTGTAATTGAGGTACAGTGTGGCGGTGGTGGCGTCGGTGTTGTACAGGAAGGTGACTCGCCCGCCTCGCTCACTGCCCCCATCGACTCTCTTGTTCAGAGTCGTGTCATAAATATAGCCATCGGTATGGGTGTCGAAGAAGCTCGCGCGCGCGTCCAGGAGTCCGGGGACCAGCGGACCGGAAACGAAGCCGGAATAGGTTTGTGTGCTGTAGTTGCCGAACTCCACGCCCGCTCCGGCATGGAAATCGTTTGTCGGCAGCTTGGTGACATACTTGATCGCCCCGCCCACGTTGCTGCCGCCGTACAGCGTGCCTTGCGGGCCCTTGAGAACTTCGATGCGTTCGATGTCTTCGGTTCGAACGCTCTGGCCGTCGAATAGCTGCACGTCGTTGGCATAAAAGCCCACCCCGCTCACGACACCGAAAGACCCTACGCCGCGCAGCACCACGTCCGGGGTATTATCGGCGCGAGTGGTTATGTTGAGATTGGACACCAGGTTTCCGAGGTCATCGATTCTCGCGATATGGGCGTCGCTGATCTCGGCAGCCCCGAACGCCTCGATCGATTCTGGAATCGACTGCATCGTCTCTGCGCGTTTGCGCGCGGTGACGACGATTTCTGCGATTCCCGTGTCCTCCTTCGCCGAAACGGGCTCGCCGGCGGGCGTCGCCGCCGTCTGGGCGCGGACGGCCGTGGCCGCGCCCAGGACGGTTCCGACGCCGAGCATCAACATCACGAGCGAAAGCCTCGGGGCGGCTTCCGTCCGTTTTGGGTTCTTCCACCGGTGTGTTGTAGGCATGATCCGTCCCCCGCCATAACGCGTAATTGTTCTCGTCGAAAGGGCCCCCGTCCCTGCGAGTCAGGCCGCCGCTCGATCGCTGCGATGAGCGAACAGTACGAATTCGCTGTAATATTAGCCAATACATATTAGTTTCCCCTTGTTATAGTTATTTCCTATTATGAAGCTTCGCCAACTTCAGTTCTTTATCGCAATCGCCGAGGAACTGAGCTTCAGCCGTGCGGCCGTTAGGCTTCACGTGGCTCAGCCCTCGCTGAGCACGCAGGTGAAGGCGCTCGAGGAGGAAGTGGGCGCGCAACTGTTCGAACGTGATAAGCGCCATGTCTCGCTGACGCCGGCCGGCAGACGATTTCAAACCCGCATCGACACAATCCTGTCGCTGGCGGAGTCCGCCAAAACAGAGGCCCGCTTTACCGGGCTCGGGCGGCTCGGCACGATAAATCTCGGTTACACCGCGTTATCGATGTTCTCGACCGCGCTTCCGCACGCAATCCGGCAATATCGACTGCAAGAGCCCAACGTCCTCATGACCCTGCGCGAACTGCCCTCCCTCGAACAACTCCATGAACTCGGCGAGCGCACGCTCGATGTGGGGGTGCTGCGCAGAATGGATATGAACGCACCGAAAGGTATTTCCATCGTAGAGTGGTACCGTACGCCCCTGGTGGCGGCGATTCCGAAGGATCATCCTCTGGAGGCGTCCATATCGCTGTCATTGAGCGATCTGAAGAATGAGCCCTTCATCATGTACCCCCGGCAGGCCGGCACGGGAATCTACTGGCAGGTGCTGGACTTGTGCACAGCTGCCGGATTTCGTCCTCGTGTGGTGCGGGAGGTCATCGAATCCTCGACGATCATCGGACTGGTGGCGGCGGGCGTAGGCATCGCCATCGTGCCGGCGGACATGAACTGCATTCAATTTTCCGGCGTCGTCTACCGACGCATCGCCGATTCCGGGGCGTATACCACTCTGCACTTGGCACGGCGTGAAAACGAGCGAAGCGAACATCTGTCGACCCTCTACCGGGTCCTGAAGCAATTCGCTCGCCGCCGCGTGAAGGCGCTGAGCCGGCGGTAAAATACATTCGATGGCGGCGCCGGCCGCGGGCGACGCAGCGGAATCACCTTCCCGGGGTACGCGCCACCAGCGTTGCATCTATCGCCGTAGGAGTTGTCCAAGACGTTTGATCGCGCGGTCCATCTCCGGACTCCATGGATGACCATAGTTGAGGCGGATGAAATTTCGGTATTGCCGACGCGCGGAGAACATCGGCCCCGGGCCGATGGTAATACCCGATTGGAGAGCTAAGCGATGAACTTCGAGAGAGTTGACCGAAGGTGCGCACTCGATCCAGAGGAAGTATCCGCCCGTAGGTACTGCGACGCGGTAACCCGGCGGAAAGTGCCGGTGTACGGATTCCAATACAACCGCCTGTTGATTCGCCAAGATGCGACGAAACCGCGCCAGGTGGGATTCGTAGCCGCCAAACCTGAGCATTTGCGCGATACCTAGTTGAATGGGCAGACTGGTCGCCAGCGAGGATTCGATTTTCCGCCGCGCCAGATCTTTGGCAAACCGCCCGGCGGCAACCCATCCGAGACGATATCCCGGGGCGAGGCATTTACTGAACGATCCGCAGTGCACCACCAGTCCTCTTTTGTCGAATGCCTTGGACGGCAGCGCGGGCGTCGAAGCAAACTGGAGTTCCGCGTAAACATCATCCTCGAGGAGCGGGATCTCGCGGCTCGACAGGATACGCACCAGTTCCCGCTTTTTGCCTTCGGACATCGTCGCTCCGGTTGGATGCTGCAATGTCGTCATGCACCAGCAGGCGCGAATGGAATACTTCGAGATCGCCTTCGACAATGCGCCAAGATCGAGCCCCTCCTCCGGGTGCGTAGGAATCTCGACGACATGCAGCCCCAGCCGTTCTGCGGCCTGTAGGCACCCGTAAAAAGTCGGTGATTCGATTGCGATGGTGTCGCCGGAACGAGTGACCGTCAGGAGCGCTAGATTGAGTGCTTCGAGCGCTCCGGCCGTGATGATGATCTCCTCGACGCCAATCGTCATTCCCATCCGCAGGTAACGCCGCGAGATTTGCCGGCGCAACTCGAGACTGCCGGGCGGTAAGCTCCCCACGGTGGCCCACGGGTCCATGCGACGCGCGCTACTGCCCAGATACCGGGCCAGGCTCTTCCACGGGAAGGCAGTGGGACTGGGAAACGCCGAGCCCAAGGGAACCACCTCGCGATTGCGCGATGCCTCCAGGGTGTCGAACACCAGGTCGCTGACAGCCACCCGAGTGGAACCAGGCTTGGGGATCGACAGCAGCGGTACCGGAGGCTTCGGTCTTGGAGAGACGTAATAACCGGAGCGGGGCTTGGATTCAATCACACCTGCCAGCTCCAGTGAAGAGTAGGCTCGCAAGATGGTTGAGGGGCTCACGCTACGGGTGCGACACAGCATTCGCACGGACGGCAGTCTATCGCCGACCCGCAGGGAACCACTTCGAATCATCCGCTCGAGTTCTTGTACCACCGTTTCCCAGCGCTTCATCCGCCGAACACTACGGCAGTCCGACCTTTGCGGCCAGTGTCACCCGACCATCTAGTGTGCGCCGTGCGGTTGAATCCAGCCAAAATGATAGCCGACCAGCAACAGCGCAAATAATGCCACAGAGAGCGCGATGCGTACCGTCAACGCTTGCGCCATACGCAGCGACCGTTCGGTACCCGACGATGTCGACGACATCGACGACAATGCATGTCCCAAGCTCCCGACGATCGCGAATAACAGCACCATGACTACGATGGCCATCGGTCCTCCTTTGCTCCGGCCGATCCCTCGCGGCGAATGGTAGCGATGACTGTCGCCATCGCTACTCCGAGACCACCGACCAATGCCGCCATGAGGAACACGAGCCCACCCGCTAGTTTGTAGCATTCGTAAAAGCCGTCGATGAGGCCAATCGGCGTAGTGACCAGCAGCATTGGTTTGGCGATTCTCATCCTACGTGTCCTCGGAAGCTCCGCACCTCATTGATTGAGCAGGTTGAGATTCTGCCGCATTCTGCGCCCCCATAACAGATACAAATCAGGAGAGAAAATAGGGGTACAGATCTCGCCTCTTGGAGGAATGCAAGCTATAGTTTCCCTCCTCGTCGGCGCCGGTGCCGCCTGCCTTGACTCAAGCGAGAACCGACCATGAATTTACCTGTCAATGAGCTGCGCGCATCGATCGACCGGCTATGGAACGACTCGATTCTCGAGCGGCTCGAGGCCTACATTCGGATTCCGAATAAGTCGCCGGATTTCGACCCGGAGTGGGAGGCGCATGGCCACATGGAAGCGGCGGTGCAGTTGATGGCGGAGTGGTGCCGTGCGCACTCGGTGCCGGGCATGCAGGTGGAAGTTCGGCGAATCGCGGGGCGTACACCGTTGCTGCTGGTGGACATGCCGGGCGAATTGCCGGGCAGTGTGCTGCTCTACGGACATATGGATAAGCAGCCGGAATCTACCGGTTGGGCGGAAGGGCTCGCGCCGTGGACCCCGGTGTTGCGCAATGGGCGTTTATATGGTCGCGGCGGTGCGGACGACGGTTATGCGGTATTCAGCTCGCTGGCGGCCATCTTGGCGCTGAAGGCACAGAAGGTGCCGCTGGCGCGCTGCGTACTGCTCATCGAAGCATGCGAGGAAAGCGGCAGCGTCGATCTTCCGGCACACCTTGCGGCACTCGGCGAGCGGATCGGGGATCCGTCGCTGGTGGTCTGTTTGGATGCGGAGTGCAGCGATTACCGGCGGGTGTGGTGCACCACTTCGCTGCGCGGCAATTTGACCGGGCGGTTGCGAGTGCGCGTGCTCACCGAAGGTGTGCACTCCGGCATGGGGACGGGCATCGCGGCGACACCCGTTCGCGTCGCGCAGCAGCTGCTTGCACGCCTGGAGGATCCCGCAACGGGCGAGGTGCTCCTGAAGGAATTGAACGTGGAAGTCCCACCGGATCGCCGGGCACAGATCGCGGCCACCGCGGGTGTCCTCGGCAAGGACGTCGCCGGCAAGCTGCCGTGGGCACTCGGCGCGCACGCCATTTCCGCGGATGCGGCGGAGCTGATCACCAATAACACCTGGCGCGCGACGCTCGCCGTCACGGGAGCGGACGGTCTCCCGCCGACGGCGGCGGCGGGGAATGTGCTGCTGCCGGAAGTCTGTTTGAAACTATCGCTGCGGCTGCCGCCGACTTGCGATGCCGAGGCGGCCGCACGGGCGGTGCGTGCGCTCCTCGAGCGCGATCCGCCCTATGGGGCGGCGGTGACGTTCGAAGCGGACCCGGCCGCCGGCGGCTGGAACGCACCGCCATTCGCGCCGTGGCTGTCGGACGCGATCGACCTGGCCTCGCGCGCCGTATACGGATCCGAAGCCATGCACGCGGGTTGCGGCGGCACGATTCCGTTCATGGGCATTTTGGGCCGGCAATTTCCCCGCACGCAGTTCTTCATCACGGGCGTACTTGGGCCGCATTCCAATGCCCATGGACCGAATGAATTCCTGGACGTCGAGTACACGAAGAAACTCACGGCGAGCGTAGCCGTGGTACTCGCGGAGCATGGGCGCACCTGTGGTTTAGTGCGATAATGTTCTCGATTAGCAGCAACGGGAGTACGCGATGACACTCGAGAAGCTGGGAGTCTGGGCTGCGACCGATCGCCTCTCGGCGACTGAAACCGCAGCGCTGGCGAAGCGCGCCGAAGCCTGGGGCTATGGGGCATTCTGGATTCCGGAAGCCACGGGCCGTGAAGCGTTTTCCGCCTCAGCATGGCTGCTGGCCAATACGACCACACTGGTCGTTGCCACCGGGATCGCCAACATCTACGCTCGCGATCCGTTCGCGGCGGCGGCGGCTCAGAAAGGTCTCAACGAACAATCGGGTGGAAGATTTCTGCTTGGTCTGGGCGTCTCGCACATTCCGTTGGTGGAAGGACTACGGAATCTCAAATATGGCAAACCCGTTGCCACAATGCGCGCCTATCTGCAAGCCATGGCTGGCTCCCAGTATGGTTCGGTTCCACCCGCAGCGACGCCGAAAACCATCCTCGCTGCCCTGGGACCGAAGATGCTGGAGCTCTCGCGCGACTTGGCCGATGGCGCTCATCCCTACAATGTCCCTCCAGAACATACCCAACAGGCGCGTCAGATACTGGGGCCCGGCAAACACCTGTGCGTCGAACAGGGGGCGGTTCTCGAGACGGATCCAGCCACGGCGCGCACAGCGGCCCGCCGCTTTCTTTCGGTCTATCTGGGCCTGCCCAACTATGTCGAGAACTGGAAGCGTCTAGGGTTTACCGATGCCGATGTTGCGGGAGGTGGATCCGACCGCCTGATCGATAGCGTCGTCGTCTGGGGCGACGAAAAGGCGATTCGGACGCGCATCGATGCGCATTGGCAGGCGGGAGCCGATCATGTCTGTGTGCAGGCGATCGGCCAAACTGCGTTACCCGACGAGCGACTGCTCGAACTGATGGCGCCGCGCTCTTGAGTGTCGCGCCCGGGATGACTTACGACCCACAAAACGTGTTTGCTCGCATTCTGCGTCAAGAGTTACCGTGCGAGCAGGTCTTTGAGGACGCATACACGCTTGCCTTCATGGATCTGATGCCGCAATCCGACGGTCACACTTTGGTGATCACTCGTGAACCGGCCGAGACTCTGTTTGACTTGTCGCCAGACGGTGCCGCTGCGGGCCAGACTGTGCCGCACGTGCATTTTCATGTCATTCCCCGGCGCCCCGGGGAGCTGCTGCGCCTACATGCTACGGTCAAAGCCGATCCGGCGCACCTGAGCGCGAACGCAGAGCGGATCCGCCGGTGCTTGAACGAGAAGTAGATCCGCAGGTGTCTCTACCGCTCATTGGCCCGTCTTGAATTTTTGCCAGACGCGGGTGATGGCGCGAGTCTGATCGGTCGAATCCGCCAACTGCACCGCCAGCTTTTGCCGCTGTTCGGGCGGTGGATAGATTCCGACATCATCCCTGACCGAAGGATCGAGCAGCGACTGCGCCTGGGCATCGGCGTTGGCATAGCGCTTGAAGTTCGAAATGTCGGCGATGACCCGCGGGGTAAGGACGTAGTTGATGAACGCGTAAGCGTCGGGATTCGGCGCGTCCTTCGGTATGGCCAGCATGTCGAACCACAGTATCGAACCTGCAACGCGCAAGGCACTCGCTTATGTAAAAGCTTGTGGCAAACGGGGCCTTTCCTAGAGGCGCGTCACACTATTTTCCCGACTATCGGTCGCGCCGCGGAGACAGATTGCGCCGTCTGTTCTCACGCGATTAGATCTCGTGCGTTCAGATGTGACCCGCACGCAGGGACACGTGAGGTCGTTTGGTCGTTTCAATGAATACACGTTTTTATCGACAGCATGCCGCATGGATTCTCCTCGCCATGTTGTCCGCGTGTAACGGCGATTCGTCGAGCTCCGGCTCCACGCCGACTGCCGCTTCGAACGAGCCGCTCAGCACGACTCAGCCTCCGGTCGCGACGCCGCCCGTCACGACACCTCCTGTGAAGTCTCCGCCTGTGACCCCGCCTCCTGTGACTACACCTCCGGTGACGACGCCTCCTGTGGTCCCGGCCATGGCGAGCCTGAGCCTTTCAGCCATGTCGTACATGGCCACCTCGCCCTCAGTGCAAATTTCCCTGAAGCGCACCACGAGCAGTGCGGGCGCGGCCAGTGTCAACTACGCGACCAGCAACGGCACGGCGTCAGCGGGCACCGACTACACGGCCGCGAGCGGCATGGTCACCTGGAGTGATGGTGACAGTGCCGCCAAAACCATCACCGTCAGAGTCAATGGCACGACATCGAGCACGCCCAAGTCGTTCAAGATCGCGCTGACAAGCGTCACGGGCCATGCCGCTGTCGGCTCGCCGTCAAGCGCGACCGTCACCATCGCTGCAGCGGCGGCATCCACGGGGTCCCTGGCACTCTCTGCGTCGAGTTACAGCGTACCGCGCGGCACCGCGTCGCTGAGCGTGACAGTCAATCGCACCCGCGGCAGTGCCGGTGCCGCCACGGTGAGATATGCCACCTCGAACGGAACCGCCAGTTCCGGAGCAGACTACACCGCGACGACCGGCACACTCACTTGGAGCGCCGCGGACGTTGCAGCAAAGACCTTTTCGATTCCGATCATCACCGCGGGCAGCGGCGGCAAGAATTTTACGGTCGCGTTGTCCGGTGCCGCGGGCGCCGCCTTGGGATCACCGGTCGTGGCGACGGTATCTCTTGCCGCCAAATCGACTTCGCCGACGCCACTGGGCATCAAGGTCAAGGGCAATACATTCGTTGACCAGAACGGCAAGACGTTCCAGATGCGCGGGGTGAACGTCAGCGGACTGGAATCGGTGGCCATACAAGGCTGGAGCGTGTCCGATCCATGGGGCGGCATGAAGCCGAACTGGTCGGCACTGCAGGCCTGGAAGGTCAACTCGGTGCGATTGCCGCTGAATCAAGCGTCGTGGCTCGGTTATACCTGCGTCGATGGCAACGGTACCACCCTCGATCCGGACCCGGGCAAGAATTATCGGGCCACCGTCGCGCAAACGGTCACTGAGGCGAACGCGGCCGGCCTTTACGTGATTCTTGATTTGCATTGGAGCGCGCCCGGAACCATCTGCCCCACGGACCAGAATTGGATGGCCGACACCGATCACTCCATCGCATTTTGGACATCCATCGCCGACGCATTCAAAGCCAACCCGGCGGTGATCTTCGAGCTTTACAACGAGCCGGTGTTGACCGACTCCACCGCCGGTTGGAACACCTGGTTGAACGGCGGCGCCCAGAACACCGTACGCCCTGGCGGCGGAAAGACCTACGCCTGGACTTCGGCGGGCATGCAACAATTGCTGGACGCGGTCCGGGCCACCGGCGCGACGAATGTCGTGCTGTGCGGCGGCGTTAGCTACAGCAACGTCCTGACCAGCTTTCCCGCGCACATCCCCGTCGACCCGATCAGCCAGCTAGGCGCCGCGTGGCATGTCTACAGTTTTAACATCTACGTCGATCCCAGCCCGGGAACGTCGACCACCAACATGCTCGCCGCCGTTTCGGCGAACGTGCCGTTGACCATCAGCGAGGTCGGGGACACGGATGGCGCCGGTGCGACCGGCAGTTTCGTCAAGAAGATCCTGACCTTTGCGGACAGCACCGGCTATTCGTATTTCGGATGGACATGGAACGATTGGGGTCAATCATCCAACGATCTCATTCTGGACTCGAGCGGTACGCCGACGATCGGCTTCGGCACGTATTTCAAGCAACATCTCATTTGCCGAGCGACCACAACGGCCAGCTGCCCCTGACCGTGGTGGCGCATATCGTGCTAATCCAACGGCCAAGGGACGGACGTGGGCAATGTGACTTCACCCTGTGTTTCCGGCGCGGGCTTGACTGTGGTGTCTTCGACTTCACGCCACCAGGGTGTGACGATTTCGGCATGCGCGGGCTCCACAGGTTGACCAAGTAAGGGCATCAGCAACTGTGCCCCGCTGTGGGGCGCGAGTTCCAGCAATCTCTCCGCCGGTTGATCCCAGGCATGCATGGCCAGTGCAAACGTACCCCAGTGCACGGGCATGAACACGCCGCCGAGCATGGCATGCGCTTCAAGGGCATTGTCGGGTCCCAAGTGAATGTCGCCCCAAGCGGGATAGAAGGCGCCGACTTCCAGCATCACGACATCGAAGGGTCCCAGTCGTTCGCGAATTGCTCGATACTCCGTGGTCAAGCCCGTGTCTCCACTGAAGAACACCGAGTGTTTTGGCGAGCGAATCGCCAGCGATGACCACAGCGTTGAATTGCGGCCCTTCAACCCGCGTCCGGAAAAATGTTGCGACGGCGCGGCCGTCAACTCAACACCGGTATTCGGCAACGTATAGGAGTCCCACCAATCGAGTTCAGTGATACGTTCAGCCTGTACGCCCCAATATTCCAGGTGTGCGCCGACGCCGAGGGACGTGACGAACGGCACGCTGGTCTTGGCAAGGGCACGAATGGTCGGGTAGTCAAGATGATCGTAGTGGTCGTGCGAGACCACCACAACATCGACGGGCGGCATATCGCGAAGCGATACGGGCACCGGTTGAAAACGCTTCGGTCCGATGAGCGCCGAGGGAGATGCGCGCGGTCCCCACACCGGATCGGTCAGAACGCGCACGCCGTCGATCTCGATCAACATCGTGGAGTGTCCGAGCCACGTGACTCGCAAACCGCTTTGCGGTTTCTGGGTCCACGCGCTGAGCGGACTCAGCGATGGCAACGGCCCCCGCGGCACGCGCCGTTCACCGCCGCACATAAAATCCTTAAGCGACGGCATGGGCACGGTCGGATCGCGCAGATTCGGCAGCACCGGATGCACGTTCTGAAAGCGATCGCCCGCCCACAAAGGCGATGCTTTCATGCGTTCAAGGCGCGCACCAGCGGCGCGTGTACCCATGGATTTCATGGCAGCAGTCTAGCAAACGGTGTAGTCGCCGCGTCGCTCCTTCCAAATCAGCCACTTACAATGCCAGGCACGTCCACTACCCGCACCACGTCCACTACCCGCACCACGTCCACTACCCGCACCGCGTCCACTACCCGCACAGTTGCTTGAGGAGTACACTGAGGTCGGTGCATGAAACCCTTCTCGGGTAAAGGAGCAGTGATGCGGACTGCCGTAGCATGTGTCGCGTGCTTCACCGCGATGGCCTCTCCGGCATTTGCCGGGACTAAAGAAGGGTCGACACCCACCTATTACCTGCGCGGCTATTACAAACTCGACAATCAACGCCCTACCTGGCAGGACAGCGATAGTTCTCCATGGTCCGAAGTCAAGCGTAATGCGCCGTGGGTAAACGAACGGCTCGTCAAGTGGGGATACGTGCCATTCACGCACGACTCCAAGAACTACTACTGCCTGATCGACAACGGTCCCCGAACCGGCTCGCACGTCATGGACGTGACGTTCATGTGCGGGGATCCAGCTACAGCGCAGTGGCTCTTCCAGAATAACTGGAAGCCGAACGTGCCCATGATTGGTGGTGGGCCGCCGTTGCAATCGAGCCTGCGGTCATCGAAAGGTAACTAATCGCTGATCTGGAACACGGGTCCACCCTCGTAGGTGAAGACCATCTTGCGGGTCGCGTTGTCGACCAAGATGCGATGCGACCGCAGAAAATCCATTCCCAGGAGCATGTCGGGCTGAGGCACGGCGGCAACGGGGATTCGCGATCCGATCCGCTCCATCGTTTGATACTTACCCAGCTGGGCGATGCGCAGCTGGGTATTGTTGATACTCTCATCGCCCAGTCTGAAGCTCTGCACGTCAGCAATCCAGGTCTGAAGCGAACGGTTTCCAATGCCCACGAGCTCGGCACTGGTATTGACGTAGTGAACGCCTATCGAATCGGCCACCGATTTGCTGACGAGTGAAACCGATGAACCCGAATCGATCTGGGCGCGTACGGCGTGTCCGTTCAACACGACATTGACCCGAATCGCCTGCGCGTCCCGCGGTGAGGCAATGAGGTCGGCCATCGAGTAAGTCTTGCTCCAATACGGGAGCTCCGCTGGGGTACATCCGGTGGTCTCCATCGTCCTGACGAGGCCATGCCCCACGTCGAACTCCACGGAGTCGCGCGCTAGAAAATCCTCGCCGAGAATGAAATCAACGCTGCTCGGCAGATCCCCTGCCACCGGAAATTGCCAGCCCTTGACCGTCAAGGTATCCACCCGCAACTCCTCGACCAACGTCGCATCGACACGCGACTCTCCACCCAATCCAAACAGGCGCATTCGGGGCGCACCGATCAGACGCAGCCCAAGCCGTTCGGCCGCCGACCTCCAGATCAGACTCATGGTCGAACCGGTATCGATGAGCACCCGCACCGGGTGCCCGTTGATCGCACCGCGCGCGAGAAGTTGATTGTGATCGATCGCAACGGGTATTGCGGCGACGTTTCCTACGTGACAACGCGCGTGCGCCGGCAGCGCCACCACCACTGCGACGATTATGGCGGCCACGCTCAATATGGGGAGTCGCAGTCTGTCCACCGTGAGATTGTAGTGCTTTATAGTACCGTCGGAGTCGGTACAGACATAAAATCCACGATGCAACCGCCGCCCTCGGATCTGGCGACCCGACCGCGACGTTTAGGGCGTGCGGCCGCGAAATTAGCCGGTATCGGAGACGATGTGCAATCGATGCCTGGATGGATCGATCTCGTTTGGCGGAGACGATTCGAGCAAGAGATTTTGAGACTGCTGCGCCACTATTTTCAGAAGAGGGACCAGCTCCTCGCGGGAGACAGGGTGACTCAGCAAATAGCCTTGCATATGCATTCCCCGGTGCCCCACCAACATCGCGAATTGCTCGCGGCGCTCGACGCCCTCGGCGGTGATGTCGAGCCCCAAGGCCTGGCACATGACAATGATGGCGTTGGCGATGGCAGCCGCGCGCGGGCTGTTATCAATCCCTGCGATCAGACTGCGGTCCAGTTTGATGCGCGTCAACGGCAGCTGTTCCAGGGATGCCAGGGACGAATATCCCGTTCCAAAATCATCCAACGCAATCGCGACACCATGGGCACGTAGGCGCCTTAACGCCTCGATGGTCGCCGGGCCGGTTTGCAATACCGACTCGGTCAACTCAATCTCGATACAGCGCGTAGGTAGTCGATGCGACCGCAGCAAGTCGCGTAGCCGATCGACAAAACCGGCGTCGATGAGTTGCCGCGATGAGACGTTGATGGCAACGCAAACGTCGGGCCACGCGCCGTGATGCCAATGCGCCGCCGCGTCGATCGCCGATTTTAGTACCCAATCGCTGATTTCCATGATCAAACCGGACTCTTCGGCAATCGCCAAAAACTCTGCCGGCGGCAGGAGAACGCCCTCGGGTGTGCGCCAACGAATCAATGCCTCCACCAGCACCGTCTCGAGGGTCGCGACACTTATTTCAGGCTGGAATACGAGTTCGAATTCTCCTCGTTCAATGGCGCGGCGCAGACCCTGTTCCACCGTGAATTTGGCAGCGGCCGCCTTCAGCAATTCTGGCGTAAATACGGATAACTGGCTCCGTCCCATTTCCTTGGCACGAAACAGCGCCGCGTCGGCGGCTTTCAGCAATCCTTCCGCGTGCAATTCATGTTCCGGATAGATGCTTGCCCCGACGCTCACGCTGACGACAAGATCCCGACCGTCGACCGTCAGCGGCTTCTGAAACGCTTGAACGATGCTCGTGCCCGCCTCTCGGATCGCTTCACTATTGCGCGCGTGCTCGAACACCACGGTAAATTCGTCGCCCCCCAGCCTGGCAGAGAAACCATAGCCCTGGGTCGTATCCTCGAGGCGCCGCGCGAGACTTATCAGAACACGATCGCCGAACGCATGCCCCATGCTATCGTTGATATACTTGAAATTATCGACGTCGAGAAAGAACACCGCGACTCGTTCACTCCCGGCATGTGCGCTGCTGATCGCCGCATTCAGAAGAACGAATAATTCCCGACGATTTGGCAGACCTGTCAGGGGATCATGTTTGGCGAGGTCTTCCAATTGATGTGTTCGCTCAAACACCTTCACTTCAAGGCTCTCTTGATAGTCGCGAGCGGTCTGTCTGGCAGCGCTGATCTCCTCTGCCATCCGATTGAATGCCACAGCGACCGTGTCGAGTTCCTTTAGACCGCCGCGGCGCATGCGTACGGCGGTATCACCTTGGGCCAGCTGCACGGTTGCACGCACCAAGCGGCGAACCGGGCGTATGATACTGATCGCCGTTCCGACCGCGATATAAGCAAGTAGAGTCCATATCGCTGCGCTGAACCATGCAATATAAGCGCGCTTCGGGTTGTCGTGCTGAAGGTCGCTCGTGACCGACTGGGTTTCAACGATGGGTGATGGCGGCGCACTGTCGGTACTGGAGACTATTACCGGAGTGCCCTGCAACGGTCCGGCAGCATTGACAGTCGCTGCCGGACCGGCGGTCCGCGCAGTCGGATCGACCGCACTTTCGATTCTGCCCGGCAAGAGCTTGGCCAAATCGGCTGCTTGGCGAGATAACTCCCGCATGCCGCCGCTGACTTGTTCGTTCGCTTGCACGACCGATTCGCGCAGTGCCACCAGTGAGGCTAAATCTGCATGCATGGCCGTGTACCAGGAGGTGCCTTCGGACCGCTCCAAGGCATGTTGATTGTCATCGAGATCTTTTCGGAGGGCTGCCTCCGCCCTCAACAGCGCGGCCATTTTTGTCCCCTCCAGGACATCCACCGGATCCAAGGCAACGGACTCGTGGAGTAGTCCATCTAGATCGGCACTCACCTGAAGCAACGATTGTCGAGTGACGACCCGTCCAAAAATCTTCCACGCTTTGTCGAGAGACGACTTGTCCCGGGACTTCAGTCCGTCCAGTAGCGTCGCATATTTCAACAGCATCTCGCGGCGACTGTCGGCCGCCAGCACCAGGGTTTCGGCGAGCTGCCGGTGAACTTTCAGAGCGACCGAGCTCTTGCCCAGCGTTTTGCCGGAGAGCGCGGCGGCTGTCGTAAAAAACGCTGCGGCTGTCCGGTCCAGGTCCGCAATGCTTCGCTGAAATGCGCGTTCGGTCTGCTCCGTCCTCGCGGCGATGCGTTCATGGGCGGCGTTTTCGAAACGGTTTATTGCGAGCGACAGTGCTTCAGAGGTGACGCTCCGCTTCTCCGGCGGGGGCGCAGCGATCGTCGTCCCGAGCTTGACATTTGATGAGTCCGGCGGGTGTTCGGCCGGTGATGATAGGCGCGGGACCGTACGCGTTATTTGGGTTGTCCTTTCGATCAATACTTCGTGTTCGACGACGAAGTCGGTCGTCAGCACGAGTCCGCCCACCCCGAGAAAAATGATTACCAGTCGGGGTACAATTCCGAGGCTCAGACGCTCGCCAAGCCGTGCGTGGTGCCTCCGCGCCAGCTCCCAAGCCTCGTGCAAGCGTCTCCAGCCTTGTCGTAAAGCCGTCATTTTTGCGCATCCTCTGGAACTGCCTCAGCTTGCGCGCAACGCGTTGGAGGCGTGGCAGACAAGGGTCAAGGATTGTGCAGCGCATGCCGTGCATGGGTCACAGCCCTTGGGAGGAAGCGCGCCCGCGTCTGCGCCACGGTCGGAAAAGGATTGCCATCACGCGGCGCTGCTGGGGATGACCGGTTATGTCAACTGATCCTCCAGCCGAGGGGATCTAGGAGGCGACCGTAGCCAGAGGCGCGAAACGCCCGAACTTGCCGCCGAAATACAGAAGCGGCTCCCCCGAGCGTGTGCGCGCAGCCTCGACGAGGCCGACGATGATCGCGTGATCGCCGCTCACGAATACTTGCGACGTGAGACAGTCAATTTCCGCGAGTGAGCCCTCTATCAACGGTACCTTGAGCGTTCCTCCGACCGAGAACGACGTGCGCTTCAGTATAGGACGAAGGTGAGCTCCCGTGCAGAGATCCTTATCCCTCAGTTGGGGGAGCGAACAAATCGCTCGCAACTAAGTCGCTTGCTTCGGGCGAACTTGGCCCGTCTCCCGGAGCAACGCCCCCACCACGAGTGCCGCAATCAAAACACCGATCCAGAAAAGACCGGCGTGCCTGAAATGCGAGGCGGCGTCGACGGTTTGCGCACCCAGTGTTTTGCCGAAGCGCCCGGAAAAAATTGGCCCGATCGCCGCGGTGACGCCGAACGTCAAGAAATTGATCGCGCCGGTTGCACTCCCTTTGACCTCGTCGGGATTCACCTCTTTGATGATGGTGTACGGGATCATGGCGGCACCGGAAGCCACGGCGACCAAGGCGGTCCGCAAGCCAGCCGAGAAGCGGGCAGCCGAACACCCATCCGAGCGGCACCATCGAAATGGCGAAGACGGCATCAGAAAAGGAGAACGATTTATCGGTCTCGAAAAAGCGAACGCCCCGGACCATGTCCCCTACCGTGGTCGGGACAAACAGCAACCCGGCTGCAAGGCCACACAGGTAGGACTGCGGATTCGAGAAGACAACTTTGTACGTGGCCAGGATTCCACCACTCGCCTTTCCTTGCGGTATGCGGGCTGTTTCCCTCGGCGTAATCCACCACAAACCTACCGCGACCAAGAGGACGACGACCCCGGCGCGACCCCAGTATTGTGGGATCGACAGTCCGTCGGCGATCCAGCGGCCTACGACAAGCTGACCGGCCGTGCCGCCGAGCATGCCCACGCACTGTGTGACGCCGATGGCGGTTGCCAGACGCCGCGCCGGCAGACCGTGTGAGGCCAGATACACCGCCCCCGTGAACGCAAAAGCCGAGCCCCCTCCTTGCAACAACCGTCCGAGGTATCCAGCTCCCTCTTGTGGGACCATAAATAAGAGGCACCCAACTCCCAGGATTGCCATCCCTATGGAGACCACGTACTTAGCCCCCAACCGGTCGAGTAAGACACCCGCGACGAGACTCGCGGTCGAGTAGGTGTAGTAGTACGTCCCGAGGATGTCGCTGACACCGAGCGTCGAGACATCGAAGGTCTTGGCCAATTGCGGAATCATCACCGCCGGGGAGGAACGCACGGCATATTCGAGAAAGTAGAATGCCAGAGAGAATATCCAGGCGACGATGAAAGCGTGCGCCGTGGCACTCTGGGATCGCGGCAGAGGCGGGAGACGAAGGTCCGAAATTCACGGGCCCCTGGTGGATCCTGTCAACAACACGCCCTCGGGCACGGCCAGCACTGCAGCCGGCGTGAGGATCTCGATGCCTCTATACGGCGACAAACCCAGGAGATCCTTGTCGCCGGTGACCACCATTTGAGCCTGACCATCCACGGCCAGCTCCAAAAACTTGTCATCATTTGGATCGCGACACACACGCAGCGTACTGCTGATCGGTACCCATTCGGCAAGCCGAGCATAGAGGCGAAAGAATTCTTGGCGGTCTTCGAGGCTGACGTACGGGTTGAACTTGTCGCGCGCGATCGTTTGTGCGAGTTCCGCCAACGTATCCTCGGACACCAGCAGACGAGTGATCTTAATCAGGCGACTGACCGCACGGCCTGCCACCGAATGCGGAATCAGCAGGCGGCTGATCAGGACATTGGTATCGACAATGACGCGAGCACTAGGCATCCTTTTTCAATAGTGCGGCGAGCTTGCGTTCCGTCAGCCCCTGGGCCACCGCTTTTGCGCCCACACGATCGCAATACGCCTCGAAATCGGCGACCGCCAGGCCGCGCAGACGATCATATTCCTGCGGTGAAATCAACACGGCCTGGTCACGGGCCTGCCGACGAATGACGACCGGACCGCGTTGAGCCGCGTCCAGGGCAGCGGCGAAGTTCTGTTTGGCCTCGGTGGCAGAGATGTAACGCATGGCGCCCCCAATGGTATCTAATGTTCAATATACACGAAATGTACGATTTATACAAATCTACCTCCGATCACCTCACCCAGCATTATTCGGCGCCAGAGAGACCGGAGCGTCGGACTCCCGCGCAATTCCCGCAGCCCCCGTTGCATGCTTGGGCAGGCCGACAAGGTTTGGCCAGAAAAGCCCCTACTAACTCTCGCTTTCAGCAAACGGGTTGAAAACCTTGACGCCCGGCCTCTGAAAATCCTTCACCTTTCCAGTAGCGACCGTCAAGTTGTGATGGCGCGCGATTGCAGCGATGTAGCTGTCTTCAACCGGCATAGGCTTGCCAGCATTCTGCAGTTGGTATTGCTGATCCGCCCAGACGTGAGCGACCGAAACGTTGAATCCAAGAATCCGGCCGTGCATGGCTTCGACCAACTGCGTCAACCACATTTGCAGTGCGGCACGCTGCTTGCCGCGCTTGGTCCGCACCCAAAAGGCCAATTGCGCGATGACGATTGAACTGGTGTAGCACTGTTGTTGATGCTTTTCGATCCAGGTGATAACCCGCACATCGCCGGCCTTTTTCGCGGGTTGACTTAGCACGTCCGAATCGAGCAGCCAGCTCATAGCTTGAGGCGTTTGGGAAACTCGCTGCGCCGCGGTGGAAGATCGTCCATTTTCACCGGGCAGGCCTTGAGCACGCCTAACCAATCCGTATTCTTGGCGATGCGGCGGAAAACCACGGCATCTTCCTCGGGGTCGAATTCCGCTCGGAAATGATCGCCCGGTTCAGCCGGTAGGAGACTCGCCGGGAGCGTCAGCCGGCGCTTGGCATCGAGAGTTAGTATCATGGGTGGGATTATCCCACCAGGCTCAGCTATGTCAATCGCGTAGGTCGCAGAGCTGAAACTTCGGGCTGCTCACCGATGACAATGGCGACCAAGCCGATCCTCGCGTTTTGGTACTGCAAGTAACCATCCCCCGGCAGAGCCGGGGGCTTTCAAAAATGTGAGCCGCTCAAAGCGGCTAAGCGAGGTCGCTAACGCGGCCCCGAACCTGTCGGGCCACCTATAGGTCACCGCATACTTCGGCGGTATCGCAATCATCACGTGCACATGATCCGGCATCAGGTGCCCCTCTTCGATCCGACTCTCCTTTTGCACGGCCAGGGCGCGGAATACTTCGCCCAGGCATCGTCTCAATACCCGGTATAGCACCTTTCTGCGCCATTTCGGTATGAAAACCACGTGGTAGTTGCACTCCCACTTCGTGTGATTTAGGTTCCCAGCTTCGTCCATCGTGAAACTCCTCTCCGTGTGCTTGGCGGCTCACGTTGAGAAGTTTCACGGATGGACCGCCGGATTCGTCAAACTTCTACTGCCTCCCCGGCAGAGCCGGGGGGTCTCCTTTTGTACTAGCAAAGTGCCTGTGTCCAAGACGCGTCGCAAGGGCAGGTAAATTTCATCGTGCGCGGACGTTAGCCGCATGCGCAAGGGACGAACGATGACTTGTAGGGTGAAGTTCGCAACAGCCGTAGGTGGGCTCGCGCCCTGCCCAGTGCTGGAATTCGCCCCAGCAATTGCGGCGACGGACGAGAGCGCCGAACAAGACCACCTCGTCATTCTCGAACTCGGGGCTTCCGGCGAACGAGAAATATCCGAGGACACCTCGCACATCGGACCGGCCGTCGGGCTCGAAATCGAGCCGATCGAGAATTGGCTGGAGATCGAACTGGGCGCATCGACATACAGCCAGGGTGCTACGGACTGGGAAATCGAGCTGCCATTCAAAAAGCCCTTTCGCCTCTCGAGCACGATCGAGGTGATGCCCGGCCCGGGTCCAACCTGGACCCATTCGACACAGCCCGGCGCGCGGTCGAGCACGTGGGGTGCTGTGGCGGTGATCGACCTATACGTCTGGCGTACCAAGCGTCTCGGCTGGTTCTTGGAGCCAAGCTACGGCGTCGCGCTGGGCAATGGCAACGAAAAATCAGTGGGCCTGACGGGTGGTGTCTTCTTTGCCGTTCCCTAAGTTTCAGGCACTCCCGATCTCCTCCGCATGTCGCGGCGATGCAGCAGCAGATAGGCCGCCGGCAGCACCAGCATCGATAGCATTGGCGCGGTGATCATACCGCCGACCATGGGCGCTGCGATTCTGCGCATGACCTCGGAGCCCGTGCCGCCACCGAACATAATCGGCAGGAGGCCGGCAATGATTACGGTGACCGTCATGGCCTTTGGCCTCACGCGCAGCACCGCGCCTTCTTCAATCGCTTCGATCAGATCGGTTTCGGTGTTGAAATTATTCGCGGTCTGACGCTTCGCGATGGCGTGATCGAGATAGATCAGCATCACGACGCCAAATTCCGCGGACACCCCAGCGAGGGCGATGAAGCCGATCGCGGAGGCGATCGACAAGTTGTAGCCGAGTAAAAGCAGCAGCCACAAGCCACCGATCAGCGCGAACGGTAGAGTAACCATGATAAGCGCCGCCTCGGTGACGCTTCGGAAAGTGAGGTACAGCAGAACGAAGATGATTGCGAGCGTCATCGGCACCACCAGCGTCAGTTTCTTTGTCGCGCGCTCCAGGTACTCGAACTGACCCGACCAAGTGATCGAGTATCCGGGCGGCAACGCAACGCGCTCAGCGACGAGTTGCTGAGCCTGCCGGACATACCGCCCAAGATCACGCCCGCTGATGTCCACATAGACCCAGCCGTTTAGGCGCGCATTCTCGCTTCGGATCTGGGGCGGCCCGTCGGTGACGACGAGATCGGCGACGGCGCCGAGCGTGGTGGTGGCCCCTGCCTCGGTCACGATAGGCAGCACGCTGAGCTTTTCAACCGAGTCGCGCAGTTCCCGTGGATAGCGGATATTGATCGGGAAGCGCTGCAAGCCCTCGACCGTCTCGCCTACATTCTCGCCGCCGATGGCGAGCGCGACGACCTGCTGAACGTCCGCGAGCGTGAGGCCAACGCGGGCGGCGCGGACTCGATCGATCCGCACCTCAATGTAGCGTCCACCCTGGACACGCTCGGCATACGCCGACCGCGTGCCAGGGACTTCCCGGACGGTTGCTTCGATTTGACTCCCAATCTTCTCGATGATTTTCAAGTCGGGTCCGGCAATCTTGATGCCGACTGGGCTCTTGATGCCGGTCGAGAGCATGTCGATGCGGTTGCGGATCGGTTGTACCCAGAGATTCGACAATCCCGGCAATTGCAAGGCGCTGTTCATTTTGTCGATCAACTCATCCTGAGTCATGCCACTCGGCCACTGCGACTGCGGTTTGAACTGAATCGTGGTTTCGAACATCTCGAGCCCTGCGGGATCGGTCGCTGTTTCGGCGCGGCCTACCTTGCCGAACACGCGCTCAACTTCCGGAAATTGCATCAGCACCTTGTCGGTTTGCTGGAGTAGCTGGGAGGCCTTGTCGGCGGACAGCCCTGGCAGCGCCGACGGCATGTACAACAGATCCCCCTCGACCAGGGGCGGCATGAATTCGCGCCCCAGCTTGGTCAGCGGCACAATGGCAGCAACCACCAACAGCGCGGATACGGTCAGTATCGTCTTTGGATGCCGGAGCACGAAATCAAGCACCGGCCGGTACAAGAAGATGAGGAATCGGTTGATCGGGTTGCTGCGCTCATCTGGTATCCGTCCGCGGACGAAGTAGAACATCAACACGGGAATGAGCGTCACAGAGAGCCCCGCCGCGGCGGCCATCGAGTAGGTTTTGGTGAACGCCAGCGGGCCGAACAACTTGCCTTCTTGGGCTTCGAGCGTGAAGACCGGTACGAAACTCAACGTGATGATTAGCAAGCTGAAGAACAAGGCCGGCCCGACTTCGGCAGCGGCCTCGGCAATCAAGCGCGCTTGCTCGGCGGCGGTCGGCCGCCGCTCGGGATTCTCGAGATTCCAGGCTTCAAGGTGCTTGTGAGCGTTCTCAATCATGACCACTGCGGCGTCAACCATCGCGCCGATCGCGATGGCGATTCCTCCCAAGGACATGATATTGGCGTTGACGCCCTGCCAGTTCATGACGGTGAACGCGGCGAGGATGCCGAGCGGCAGACTGACGATGGCCACAAACGAAGATCGCAAGTGGAACAGGAACAGCGCACAGACCAGCGTGACAACGATGAATTCCTCGATCAGCCGATCTCGCAGCGTCGCGACCGAGTGGCGAATCAGCTCCGATCGGTCATAGGCCGGGACGATTTCCACCCCGGCCGGCAGACTTGCCATGAGGGTCGCGATCTTCGCCTTGACGGCGTCGATCGTTTCAAGTGCATTCTTGCTGGCACGCATGACGATGACGCCGCCAACCGCCTCGCCCTTACCATCGAGTTCCGAAATTCCACGACGAAGTTCGGGGCCGATCTGGATGCGTGCAACATCGCCGAGCAGGATCGGTGTGCCGCCGGCCCCCAAGCCCACCGGTACATTGCGGAAGTCCTCAAGGCTCTTAAGATAGCCGGTCGCGCGGACTGCATACTCGGCCTCGCCGAGCTCCAACACCGACCCGCCCGTCTCGTTGTTGGAGTTGCGCAGGGCCTCCTTCACACGAGCCAACGTAACACCGAGCGCACGCAGGCGATCGGGGTCTAACACCACCTGGTACTGTTTGACGAGACCACCGACGCTCGCAACTTCCGCAACATTTGGCACGGCTTTAAGCTCATACTTCAAGAACCAGTCTTGCAGTGCCCGCAGCTGCGAGATGTCGTATTTTCCGCTATGGTCAACCAGGGCGTACTCGTAAATCCAACCGACTCCGGTGCCATCGGGACCCAAAGTCGGCTTTGCGGACGGAGGCAGCCTTCCAGTGATCTGGTTTAAGTATTCGAGCACCCGCGACCTTGCCCAGTAAAGGTCCGTCTTGTCGTCGAAGATAATGTAGACGTAGGAATCACCGAAGAAGGAATACCCGCGCACGGTGCGCGCACCCGGAACCGACAGCATCGTAGTGGTGAGCGGATAGGTCACCTGATCCTCAACCACTTGCGGCGCCTGCCCGGGAAATTCGGTGCGAATGATGACCTGCGTATCCGAGAGGTCCGGCAGTGCGTCGAGCGGCGTCGCGAGCGTCGCACGAATCCCCCAGGCGGCCAGCAGGCTAATGGCCATCAGGACGAGGAAGCGGTTCTGGATCGACCAACGGATGAGGGAAGCCAGCATGTCAGTGCACCTCGTCCTGGGATTGTGTCGAGGGCGCCGGCATCAGCATCGGCTTGATATCCTTTGGCGCCGCTTCGTTCGAGCCGGCGAGATCGTCAAACGCACTGCGAACTGCTCTAGCCGGGCATCAGTTCGGCGGACAATCAGCGCTAGGGAATCGAAGGGCAGCAGCCTAGAGCGGACGAGGCGGGGGCGGCGTCCTGGCCAAGGGATGCCGCAACAGCGCACGAGCAATCAGTGGTAACCCAACAGCAGCCGGGATCAGCCACAAGGCGATCGGAGGAAGTTCTCTCCAAAGGGGCAAGCTCCTCCCGTTGTCTACATAGAAGGCGGTCAACAGCAGCACGTATGACGACCCCATCCCGGTGATGTGCAGCTTCACCTAGTTGTTCCAGCGCTTGCGACGCGCCATGCGCCCCAGGTATGCGGCCACAAAGGCGAGCGTTCCGATGGTAGTCTTCGGCCCAACGGACCGTCGCTAGAGCGCTTGCGGTCACAAATACACCGCTTATGCACCAGTAATAAATCGAACCGAACAGCGGATGACGCCCGATCCGCTTCGTGCTCAGCATCGCAATGGCGCCCGTGATCGTACAAGCGAGCCCCAATAGAACATGCACCCCCACGACCGCTAGGAAGACCGGATCGCTGGTCGGTATCTCGAATCCCGCCACGATAGTCGCGGTGCCGGTCATTTCTATCCTACTTTGGCCGTGTCAAGCAACGGCTTTGAGACAGGTATTCTACCCGGGGAGTGGCCGCCATTCGCACGCCGCTTAGCCAGCGAACTCGGAGCCTTGTGTCTATCGAGGAGTTGCCGAAGTCGGTGCCCAATTGACGTACGTTCAGCGCGCTGCATGAGACGGAGTGATCAGATATCTCTTCAGTCCGTAGCTGCTACAGGGTCTACGATCATGCCAGACCCGATGGATGCGCAGACGCCGGGAGATGGCGCGTAGCGCTCGGAACATCAGATTGAGCCGCCGCTCAAAGTGGGAAGATACACTGATTCAATTCTTACCACTCACAGTCTCAGTAACCACTTTTGCGGGAAGGGGGAAAAATTTGGCTTCGACGACCGCTTCCTGGCCCTCGTGGGATAACGCATATCACCGCTCTGAAGAGCATGCTCCCGGAAATACTCATGGGTTCCAGAGACGTTATCGCGCCCGTAGAGAATGATTGCTTTGTTGGCCCACGCCCCCGAGAGGCCGAGGGAACCCCACGTGTCAAGCGATGGCCCGCCTCTTTTCAGGCTGCTGGAGAATATGCCGTCAACTTGCTGCAAGGTCAGTCCCCGAATGGGGTTGCCCTTGCTCACATAGATGGCGAGGGCGTCGAGGGCGATCCGATAGAAGGTGGGCTTGTAACCATATTTGCTCGAAAATGCGGTCACCTCATCGTCCGTCATGGGTCGACTCATGGGGGCGAGTTGAGACCTACCCTCGATCAACGCGGGAGGTGCCGTCGCAGAACCCTTGTGTTCGAGTTCAATGGTAACGTCGGGATAAATGGTCATAAATCCTTTCGAGGACAGCACCATGACGTCCGCTAACGTGTCTGAGCCCACGGACAGCAAGTGGCCGCTCAGGTTCTCTGCCTTGGTGTAATGCGGGATGGCGGAATCGACCGGGAACGAGCGCCATACAAAGTACCAGGCCAGCCAACAGCCGATGATCATCAGGCCAGCGGCAGCCAAAGGGCGCGGGGATTCATTGAGAAATCGATATTTGGACGGGGCGGTGGTGCGTCGGACGGTTTGCTGGGGGGAGTGTTCATCGGAATACCCTCATTTGTCGGTTTGATTTTGAAGGCGTTGACGACTCGACTAACGTTTGACGATATTCAGATCGATCGCTGGTTGACGCGTTTCGACAACTCTTCTGCGCTTTCGCGACGTTCGCTATATCGATCGACCAAATACGGCGCGACGTCGCGGGTCAATAGAGTGAACTTCACCAGCTCCTCCATGACATCGACCACTCGCTCGTAATATGCCGAGGGCTTCATGCGCCCGGCGTCGTCGAACTCCAAGAAGGCCTTGGCGACCGAGGATTGATTCGGGATCGTGATCATGCGCATCCAGCGACCCAGGATCCGCAGTTGATTCACAGCATTAAAAGACTGCGAACCTCCAGAGACCTCCATGACCGCGAGCGTCTTTCCTTGGGTTGGCCGAACCGAGCCGATACTCAAGGGAATCCAATCGATTTGCATCTTCATGATGCCGGTCATCGCACCGTGGCGCTCTGGGGAGGTCCACACCATCCCTTCGGACCAGGCGGCAAGATTTCGCAACTCCTGAACCTTGGGGTGACTCTCCGGGTGTCCGTCGGGTAGCGGCAGGCCCTCTGGGTTGAAAATCCGCGTCTCCGCACCCAAAGCGTGGAGTAGCCGCTGCGCTTCTAGGGTTAGCAAGCGGCTAAAGGAGCGGGGTCGCAACGAGCCATACAGCAGCAAGATGCGGGGCGCATGCGAGGATGTTCCAACACTCGCAAAGCGTGTTCTATCGGGCCGTTCAAGGAGGTTGGGGGTGACGTTGGGGAGATCAGAAATGGGCTGTGACACGGTGGTGGCCTTCGCTGTACAGGTCGGTGAAATTAACGGCGGCCGCGGGGTCGTTGTCATTGACGTCGCTCGGGGCCGCGCTCGAGATCACGCCTGTTGCGAAGCTCGCTGTACATCCGATCGAAGACACTTTGCCAATCGCCGCGGGATTGTTGCCGGAATAATCGGTGATGGGGATACCACGGGCTGTCCTCGCGATCGAGGAGCCATCGCCACTCCGGGACATGCCTCAACACGAGCCAGGTGGGGCAGCCAAGAGCACCCGCTAAGTGGGCGATCGACGTGTCGGAGGTGATGACGAGGTCTAAGGTGCCCATGACCGCCGCGCTGTCGAGAAATCCGTCGGGTCCCGCATCAAAGTCGTCTCCCAGCGTTTCGATGGTCATCCCCGCCGGAGCGCTGCGTAATTGCTCCGAGCCAGGTCCCATCTGCAGGCTGATGAGACGAACGCCGGTGAGTCGCGATATGGGATCAAACAGCTTGAGGGGGAACGAGCGCCCAATGTCGATCGGTAGCGTGCTGCCCTGCCAGCAGATACCAATTCGGAAGCCCACGTCGCCCACTCTCTGACGCCACCGCTGCACACGGTCCGGATCTGCGGTGAGATAAGGTGTCGTGGCCGGGATGGTCGCGGTGGTGGTGCCGAAGGCTAGTGGCAGACTGAGCAACGGACAGTGCACCTCAAAAGCCGGTGGCTCTTCGGATTCGGCGATGACGCGGGCAGTGAGACTCAGGGTCTTCAGCAGTGCACAGAGTCGGTCCTGAACGGACAGGATCACGTGGGCGCCACGCGCTTCGAGCAGAGTCACATACCGGCAGAACTGGATCGTGTCGCCTAATCCCTGCTCCGAGCATAGCAGTATGGTCTTGCCGGTCAATGATTCTTCACCGTACCAGCGAGGTTTCGACCATACGCGACTCAGAACCGGCCCTCCCGGCTTGTTACGCCAGTCGTACAGCTGCCATCCTGGCTCGGTCTGGCCGAGCTGCAGATGCACAGTACCGGCATTCATGCGCGGTGAGGGAAGGTCGGGCCATGCGTTGCCGGCGATTTCGAACACGCCCAGTGCTTCTTCGAAGTGGTTCACCTCGCGCAGCGCGGCGCCGAGTTTGTCCCAAGCATCAGGCAGGTCTGGCTGCGTCAGTAGAGCCCGATCGCAACACGCCAGCGTCTCTTCGTAACGTTGCATGGAACGCAGGATGAGCGCCCGGCAGATATAGGCGCGGGCGAGGTCGGGACGGAGTGTGACTGCCTGATCGCAGCTCCCCAGCGCCTGGTCGAGTCGGCCGAGTTCCCGTAGGGCGGTGGCGCGACCGAGGTACGCATTCGCATGCCCTGGTCGCAACGCAATGGCCATTCCGTAGGAGCTGACCGCCTCCTCGAAGCGGCGCAGCGCCATGAACGCCTCGGCTAAATTGCCGTGCGCGGCCGCGCTGCTCGGAGTTTGCGACAACGCCTCGGTGATCAGCGTCACGGCACGTTCTGGTCGCTGCGACTGCATAGCCAGGGCACCCAGCATATGCAGCGCGTCAGAGTGTCGCGGCTGTCGCTGCAACACCAGTTCGTAGACAGTCTTGGCGTCTGCCAGCCGCCCCTCTCGTTGGTGCTGTAACGCCCGTTGCAGCAACGCTCGCGTCTCCGACCGGTATCGGTCTGCGGCTTGGCTCATGGACGCATTCAATTGCCTGATTCTCGAACCGACAGGTTACTCATCATTGAATCAGCCGACGCGGCGACCTTCCGCGTCGATCAGCGGTTGCCCGTCTTCTTTGGCAAAGGGACCTTTTTGGGGCAGCGGTAGAATCTCCAAAACCGTGTCGGACGGCCTACACAGCTTCGCGCCCCAGGGTGTTACGACGATCGGTCGATTGATCAGAATGGGGTGATTCAGCATTTGGTCGATGAGCTCGCCATCAGTCCAGTCATCGGCGCCAAGTCCCAGCTCATCATAGGGCGTGCCCTTTTGGCGCAGTAAGTCCCGTGGACGAACGCCCATGCGCTGAATCAGCGATTCGAGTGTCGCGCGGCCCGGCGGAGTCTTGAGATATTCGATCAGTGTAGGCTCGACGCCTGCGTTGCGGATCAGCGCCAGCGTGTTGCGGGACGTACCGCAAGCGGGATTGTGATAAATCGTTACTGCGATGGTGGGATCAGACATTGAGAGCCTCGGGCCGCTTATTCTCAGTGGATTCAGTGGTGGTTTCGATTGCTGCCGATACGGAAGCTGGCTTCACTGCCGGAAATAGCAGACGGCCTACCCCTAAGGCGGCGATGGCGCCGATGAGTTGGGCGGCGATAAAGGCCGGTGCATCGATCGGCCGGATGCCAGCGAATGTATCGGTCAGCGAGCGCGCGATGGTGATCGCGGGGTTCGCGAAAGAGGTCGACGCCGTGAACCAGTAGGCCGCGCCGATCCAACACGCCACCATCCACGGCGCCTCCTCCGCCCGCCGGTGACCGATCACAACCAACAAAAGCCCAAAGGTGGCGATCGCCTCGGCGAGCCATTGAGCCGGACCGCTGCGCACGTGCGTGGATAATTGCCATACGGGCAGCTCAAACATGAGATGGGCCAGGAGTGCTCCGGCGCAGCATCCGAGAATCTGGATCGCCGCGTAGGCGCCAGCGTCGCGCCACGATAACCGACCGCGAAGCGCCTCGATGCCGGAGACCGCGGGATTGAAGTGGGCACCACTGATGGGACCCAAGAGGGTAATCAACGCATAGAGCACCGCCACAGTGGCGCCCGTATTCGCGAGCAGCGCGACTGCGACATTACCGCCGGCCAGGCGTTGCGCCATGATCCCGGACCCCACCACGGTCGCCGCCAGCAACGCCGATCCCAAGCCCTCGGCGAGCAGTCGGCGGGAAAGCGATTCAGCGTGCATCGTCTGCTTTGGTCGGTGTCCGGCCAATCGCGTCCAAGCGCTCTTTGAGGCGCATCCGATCAATCGAGCCCAGGGGAAGACTTAGGAACAATTTGATCCGAGTCTCTAACGCTCTGAACGCTTCGCGAAACGCCCAACTTTTCTCCATATCCGTTCCTTCGACCGCCGCGGGATCTGGGATTCCCCAGTGGGCTGTCATCGGCTGGCCCGGCCAGTACGGGCACACCTCGCCGGCAGCGTTGTCACAGACCGTGAATACGAAGTCGAGGGGCGGACCATCGGGCGCTGCGAACTCCTCCCAACTCTTACTACGCAGGTCCTCTGTCGGGAAATCCAAATGCCGCAATAGCTCGAGTGCGATCGGATGCACCTGCCCTTTCGGGTGACTCCCGGCACTGAAGCCGCGGAACTTGCCCTTGCCTGTTTTGTTGACGATGGATTCTGCGAGAATGCTGCGCGCAGAGTTGCCGGTGCACAGAAACAAAATATTGTAGGTACGCGAGTTCATGGTTTTACCATCAGTACGGCCGTGGAGGGGCAAAGAGCCTTAAACTGAGAGCACTGCTTCAGCCGGGCCGGCGCATCTTCTCGGCTAGTCGTGCGATACCCCAGGTATTCAAAATAGAATTCTGCAGTCATTGTCAGCAGATAAATACGGCGAATGTGGCTCTCTCGAGCCAACTCCTCAGCGGCCGCCACCAAGCGCCGCCCCAGTCCGCGCCCGGCGTAGCCGTCGGCAACGACCAAAGAGCGCAGCAGCGCGACGTCTTCGTAGCGTTCGAGTCCGACGAGCCCAGCGACACCAATCTCATCTCGATACACGAGGAAATGGTCGAGTGAGTCTTCCGTGATGTCAGCGCTCGGCAGTGAATGCAGGTTGAGCAACCAATGAATACCGACGAGATCAGAGCGGCGCGCCCTTTCCACAGCGCCTGCCGACCATCCCCTCGCCACGGCTTTCATGCACTGCGGCGTCGAGCCTGAGCGACCACGGGTTTGCAATCGGCATCGCAGACCTCATCCGCCTGACTGCAGCATTCGTCGGTCAAAAAGCTAACCAAGCCCTTCATGCGGTCAAAACGCGTGCTATAGAACAAAAACCGGCCTTCGCGGCGCACCGCAACAAGGCCAGCGCGCTCGAGCTCCTTGAGATGGAACGATAAAGTCGGGGCGGCAATACCGAGCTTGTCCGCGAGCACAGTCGGAGTGAAGCCTTCCGGGCCGCGCTTGACCAACAAGCGGAACACTGCCAAGCGCGACTCTTGGGCAAGAGCGCTTAGCGCCTTGACAACATCTATAGTTTTCATAGTTCTATTGTTATCGAAATATTGGGAGCCCGTCAAGGCAAACAACTGTAAGACAATTGAAACAATTGCCTTGTACCGTTCCATGATTCTACAATCCTAGAATCATCAAATGGCGACTGATTGCTATGCGCCGATTTTCGCTGCGATGGCCTAAAATGGTGGGCGGCTTGGCCGTGATGGCTGCCGGCGTGGCGCTTGCGACTGACTTGACGGGGGCCGGATCGACTTTTGTCTATCCGATTCTGTCGAAATGGTCCGCCGATTACAGCGTAAAGACGTGGTCATCGGCGGTGTGATTCCAGTCGTCAGTATTGCCGGTATCAAGCCGGGACAGCTCAAATTCTCAGGTTCAGTGCTGGCCGTTGTCAACTACCTCTCCACGGTGAGTCCCGCGTGGAAAAGTCAGGTCGGCGAAGGCACGTCGGTCTCCTGGCCGGCCGGAGTTGGCGGCAAAGGCAACGAGGGGGTTGCCGCGTACGTCAATCGCATTCAAAACTCAATCGGCTACGTCGAATACGCCTACGTCCTGCAAAACAAAATGACCTACGGTCTCTTGCAGAATCGAGCCGGAAAATTCATCGCGCCTGACGCCAAAAGTTTCCAGGCAGCTGCGGCGACGGCGGATTGGGCTAACGCCAAGGACTTCTTTCTCGTGATGACGGATGCGCCTGGGGAGGATGCCTATCCCGTGACAGCGACCACCTTTGTGCTCATGTACAAGCAACCCAAGGACGCGGCACGCAGTAAGGCGGTGCTCACATTTTTTGCCTGGGCTCTCGAGAACGCCGCCGAGCACTGCCTCGGCCACCAATCGCTCGCAGAACGCTCGATCCCAACATCAAAAGTCCGAAGACAGCGATAGGCCGAACGTCCGCGGCACGATCAATGCTGCGTCAAACGGCCCCGTGGGACTATTGGTGATGCCCGATGTCCAATCGAAGCCTCCCAGATAGCCTCGCGTGTCACCCACATTACGGATGGTCAAGGCGGCGCGAAAGCGCTCGATCTTGGCCCCACAGCGCAGGTCGACCCTAGTGAACGCGGGCAACGGCAACCGAGGCAGGGTCGCTACAGGGGAGAAGTCGATCACACGGGCACCCGTGTAGGTCACGGTAAATCCCGCGAAGGCTCTCACCGAGCCGGTGATCGGCCGCACATAATCGCTGGCGATATTCGCGGTCCACTTGGCCGAGAACGGCAACCGGTCGCCCGAGATACCATAGAAAGTATTCGGCGGGGCATTCTCGGTGAGCTTGGCATCGTCATAAGCCACGTTGCCGCTGACGTGCAGTCCGTCCGCCGGCTGCGCGTCGAGCGACAATTCCAGCCCCTGGCTCGATGCCCTACCGCCGTTGGTGTAGTACGCGAGGCCGGTCGAGGTCGTCTGGAAGACTTGGATCTTGCTCCAATCGATGTAGTACACGGCGGGATTGACCACCAACCGGTGGTCCCACCACTCGCTCTTGAAGCCGAGCTCGTAGTTGACCGTGGTATCCGGATCAAAACTCGCATGGCCCGGCGGATAGGTGAAATTGGCACCACCGGCCCGGTAACCGCTCGCGATCCGTCCGTACAGCATCTGGTCGGGATCGAAGTGATATCGCCCGGTGAACGAATAGGTGGTCGGACGCTCGGTTTCGGACGTAGAGGAGATCACCGCAGTCGGCCCGATCAGTTCGCCCGATTGGTTCTGGGCGAGATTTTGACGGTTGTGGCTATAGCGACCGCCGGCGCCGATATCGAAGCGATCGGTCACATTGAACGTCACGTTGGCGAAGGCGGCGTATTGTCTGTAATTTTGCTGAGAGTAATTGACCAGCGTCTGTGTCAACGAACTGAGCAGCGCCCCTGTCGTATAGGTTGCCGGGGCGATCTGCTGGTAGAGATTGTTGTTTTCATCCGAATAGAAAAGACCCGCAACATACTGCAAGCGCGTCTGGCCCGATGAGGCCACCCTGAATTCCTGGGTCCATCGCTTCGTGTCAATGACGTTGAAAAAAGCCAGCCCCAAGTTGGACACGCCAGGATAAAAGTCGGGCAGCAGCGGGCCAAAACCAGGAGTCTCGTCGATCGGATCGGAGAAGAACAGTCGTTGGAATCCGGTGAGCGAAGTCAACGACACGGAGCCCAGACTGGCCGTCAGATTCAGCGTGTAGAACTGCAGATGTTGATCGAGACCGTCCATCCCGGGCATCCGCTCGTGTTCATAGGGCCCATAGACAGGCGTACCTGACAACCCGATGTCTACCATGTTGGAGCCGCCGCTGGTCGTTTTCTGGTACAACGCGGAGAGCTTCATGTTGAGCAAATCGGTCAGATTGTCATCGAGGGCAATGCGGCCGCCGCTCACATGCGCTTCGTTGATGTGCGAACGGCCCTGGAGGGGATCGCTGATGTAGCCCGGATCCTGGCGGTCGAAGGCGCTCATCTGCAGAGCGAGTTGGTTGGTAACGAGTGGCGTGCTGTATGCGGCTCGCACACCGTAGCCCTGGTTCCCATGCGCCACTGTGGACGCATCCACCTCGGCGCTGCCTGCGCTCGCGGTGGTGCTGGGGGTGGCGGTGACGAAGTTGAGCAGACCGCCCATCGCGTTCGCCCCGTATAAGGTGCCCTGCGGACCGCGCAAGACCTCGACGCGATCCAGCATCAGCGGATCGAGTTCGGGGAAAATGCAGCAGCCGTCTGTAGCATAGAGACTGGTACCAAACGGAACCTGGTCAATGGTGATGCCGACCGTAGGGTTGGTGCCGTATCCGGTCGAAATACCGCGAATGGTGATCGAGTCTTGACCGTTGGAAACTTGATCGAGTGCGACTCCGGGAACTTGCGGCAGGAAGGCCGCCGCATCGAGGTTATTCTGCTGCAACAACGCGTCGGCATTGATAGCGCTGACGGAGAGGGGAACATCCTGGAGATTCTCGCTGCGCTTCTGCGCCGTGACGACAACCTCTTGGAGGAAGGACGCTTGCTCTCTCGGTGACAAGGCCGGCTCGTCAGCAGCCATCGCAGCGGCCGCGACCGCCAAGCCCCCGCAGCTCAACAGCGTCTGCCCCAATCTCGAGAAGCCTCGGAACATCGTTTGCATCGCCCTGCTCCCTAATTTAATTATCTGCGAAGGGTGCCGCCGCCGAAGCGTTGAAGCCCGACTACCCGTCGAGCACATCGGCGGCGACTGCGCCAAACGGATTTCCCGGCCGGAGCGACCCGTACGCCTCATCCAAACATAGATATTTTTATCGCTGCTGTAAAATATCTGATGAAATTTCAAATGTCAATTCAAAGCTTGGAGCGCTCGGAGCATGCTCGTGATTGGGAAAGGTTTGCACTTCACGGAGCGCCGTAAGCGTTCTCGCCGGTCGGTCGGAGAACCGATGAAGAACAGTTGCCCGTTCCTTTCGACGTTACGGTCTTGACGACGTAGCGGCAGGGGTCCAAGAAGGCGGCCGCGACGGTCTCATCGACTGGACGAAACGGCCAGAGGCAATGGCCGGATCATTCAGGAACCGGGACAGGCGCTATTTTGCGGTCGGGGTTCCGCTATTCCTGATGCGGATAATCTTCGGACGGTTGCTTGCGAATTGCGAGCTCAGCGGCTTTCGACCCTTCAATCGGTTCGTGGATCACGTGACGATGTACCGCCAATTACTAATCAACATAGGGCCGAGACGCGAGAATGTGTTCCCGCATGAGGTCGCTTGCCTTATCCGCGTCACGCTCCCGGAGCATGCGCGCGATCCGTTCATGGTCGCCCTGTCCCTCGTCGATTGTCATGACCGACGAGGACAGAAACCAAACGCGCATTGATCTTTCGTATGCCGCCTTGAGCATCCCGGCCAAAACAGCATTGTGCGTCGCTTTGCCCAGGAAGCAGTGAAAATCCCGATCGGCCAGCAACACCATTTGGATGTCTCGATTGCGGCGCGCTTCGTTGGTGCGTTCTACCAGTGCGTCCAACTCCTGTAGTTGGCCCGACGTGATCCGTTTCGCCGCAAGGCGTACCGCCCCACACTCCAGAATGAGACGCGTCTCGTCGAGGGCAAAGTACTCATCCATGCTTATCGGCCTGATGATGATTCCCTTGCGTGGCATGACATCGACGAAGCGTTCCTGCTGAAGCTGGCCGATCGCCTGGTGTACAGGCGTCCTGCCAATGTTCAGACGTTCGCTGAGTTGGCCCTCGTTGATGTATTCGCCGGGTCGAAGCACACACCTTATTATGAGATCTTTTATCTGCGCATAGGCTTGCTCAACGAGGGATTGCGGCTGCTTTGCGGGCATTTTCTTTTTAGCTGTCTTGGTCGAACTACGTGCGGAGACCGGCGAGGCGAGCCTGCGCCGCGGACGCGGCTCTGCGTTGTCGATTCGTTTTTTGCTGACACCGCTTTTTTGGAGTCGTCGACTCATGATGGGTGCATGGGGAGATTGAAAGATGCGGGATGCATATGATGTGATATCTTTCATTGACAATCAAGATGTGGATGCCCAGAGGAAGTGCCGGGGTCATAGAAACCCGTGAAGGATCGCATTCAGCGGCTTCCTCAACGATTGCATCGTCAAAGCATTAGGAGAGACCGGCGATGCGAGCTGAGGAGCCTGCCCTGACGCGACGTATGGTGGCTGCGGCCACCATCGGCAACGCTTTGGAATTCTACGATTTCATCACCTACTCCTTCTTCTCGATCCAGATCGGACACGCCTTTTTCCCTTCGCACAACGCCTATGCCAGCCTGATGCTGTCGCTGGCGACCTTCGGCGCGGGGTTCGTCACCCGGCCGATCGGCGGTGTGATCATCGGTGCCTATTCCGACCTGGTGGGGCGTCGGCCCGCAATGATGTTGAGCTTCATGTTGATGGGTGCGGCGATCATCGCCCTGGCGCTGATCCCCTCCTACGCCAAGATCGGCATCGCCGCGCCGATTTTGGCCGTCCTCGCGCGCATGGTTCAGGGTTTCTCGCTGGGCGGCGAAGTAGGACCGACCACCGCCTATCTGATGGAGGCCGCGCCGCTCAATGGCAGGGGCTTGGCCGTCTCCTGGCAGGTCGCCAGTCAACAAATTGCAGCGACCGTTGCTGGACTGGTGGGCGTCGGTCTCTCCAACCTGATGGAGCCGGCGGCACTGGACAGCTACGGCTGGCGTGTTGCCTTCCTGATCGGCGCCATCACACTACCATTCGGTCTGTGGATCCGCCGCAGCTTGCCGGAGACGCTGAACACCGGGGAGCCGACGACCAGGGTTTCCGGCCCCGGAGATGTACCAGGCCTAGTTCGCGAGAATGCTCGGATCATCGTGCTGACTCTTCTGGCGATCGGTTCGAGCACCATCGCCTCTTATGCGTTCAACTATATGACCACCTTCGCCGAGGCCACATTGCACCTCACGCCGCGAGTCGCATTTCTGGCTCCGATGCTGGGCAATGCAGCGAGCGTGATTGGCATGCTCTATTGCGGCTCGCTATCAGACCGGATCGGGCGGCGGCCGGCGATGATCTGGCCAAATCTGATCTACCTGCTGATGGTGCTGCCCGTGTTCCTTTGGATCATCACGAGCCGCAGTTCACTGGCCCTGATCCTCGGGCTGACGACGCTGGCAGTCGTCGGTTTGAGCGGCCAGGGCGCTTTCTTTGCGGCGGTAAGCGAAAGTCTGCCGATGCGCATGCGCGGCGGGACGATCTCGACCGTCTACGCTTTGGCGGTCGCGATTTTCGGCGGCACGACACAGCTGCTGATCACTTGGCTGATCCATGTGACCGGAAGCCCGATGGCGCCGGTATGGTACTTGCTAGTGGCGTCGGCCGTCGGCTTGGGCGCGAAGCTGCTGATACCCGAGAGCGCACCGGCAAAGGCCCGGCCTCCCCTCGTCCACTGATCAGGGGCCGATCGGCGCCCGGGACGCAACCGCGATCCCTTGAGTTTGGTTCAGTCGGCTTCCTCCAAAAAGTAGCGCTTAACATGACGCTTAAAGGCCATTGTGCCTAACTGGTTCCCCGTGGCATCGGTGACCAAGGCAGCGAAGTCAACCACACTGGCGCGGCTGTGAACGCGCGATTTCATCCACTCGAAATAGGGCTTGAAGTCTCCGATTCCGAGCTTGGGTAGAATGTCGTGATCGTCCGCCACTGCGCGCTCAAACAACTGCGCGGCCAACACCGACCCGATCGCATAGCTGGGAAAGTAACCGATTAATCCAAGCGCCCAATGGATGTCCTGCAGACAGCCCATCGCAACGCTGGGGGGCGTGTGGCCAAACATCTGATGGAACAACCCGTTCCAGGCGTCCGGAAGATCGCGCACCGACAGGTCCCCATTTAAGAGCGCACGCTCGAGACGATATCGGAGGATGACATGTAGCGGGTAGGATAAATCATCAGCTTCAACCCGTATAAAGCCATTCTCCAGCCGGCGCCAATTTCTTAAAACATTGGTGAAGCCGGTCGTGCCAGGATCAGTACCGAGTGTCTCGGTCATAAGAGGCGAGAGAAAGGTCAGAAATTCACGACTGCAGCCGACGATCTTCTCCAGCGCCAAGGATTGGCTCTCGTGGACTCCTATGCCGCGCGCCAAGCCCACCGAACGGAAAGCCCATTTTCGCGGCAAATTGAGCTCATACATCGAATGTCCCGCTTCGTGCAGTGTCGCCATGACACCACGCTGGACATTGGCCAGATCATATCGCGTGGTGAAACGCACGTCGCCGGGGCTGTGTAGCATCGAGGTAGGATGCGCCGCCTGATCGATGCGAACGTGCTCCGCGCCGAGCCCCATCGCCTTCGAGAGCCGATGAGTCAGTAAGACCTGTCGTTCGACAGGAACTGGGCCGATTATGATCGGCGTCGGCCAGAATGCCTGACGCTCCCTGACTTCGGCAATGACCGACGGAAGGAAATTGGCCAGATCGTCAAATATGGGGTCGATCATGGCCTGCCCCACGCCGGGGTCGAATTCATCGGCCAGCGCATCATAAGGCGTCATTTGAAACACATCAGCCTTGCTCGTGGCGATCTCTTGGATGACGCCGAGAAGTTCGGTGAAAGGTGCGGCGAAGCTTTCGAAGTCGTTGTCTGCTTTGGCCTGCACCCACAGCGACTGCAGCGACTGGGTCAAACGCGCCTTCTCTATCTGCAGCTCCCGCGGGACAGCAGAAACATGCGCCCACTTGTTACGCATTTCGCGAAGGTCAGCCTGTTCGTCCGGCTCCAGCGTCGCGGCCTTGGCCTCGGCTTCGCATAGCTCGTCGTTCGAAGATTGGGATCCGATCAGATCGATCATCACCTCGGTGAGAGCGGCCATCTGTTCGCTGCGGGCCCATACGCCGCCTTTGGGCAGGTTGACCTGGCCGTCCCAATTCAACACCGCCTTGGCGGATTGCAACTTGGCGGCAAGGGAAAAGCGTCTCATGACGCGGGTGTATGGATCCAGCAGAGGTGCGGTTCTGGTCATTGGTCACCTAGGACTAACAGGCGCTCATTCCACCATCGACGGCGACGACGGCGCCATTGATATGTCGTGCTTCATCGCTGCACAGAAACAGCGCGGTTGGCGCGATCTCCTCCGGCTCACAAGCCCATTTTATCGGCATGTTGCCCACGATGGCCCGTACTATGCGGACCCCTTCTGGGTGATATTCGCCGCCGGAATGAATACCGATTTGAGTTTTCATGGCGCCTGGATTGATTGCATTACAACGGATGCCCTTGCTCGCATAACCGACGGCGATGCTCAGCGTCAGCCCGATCAAACCAAATTTCGCGGCCGTGTAGCTGGGACCATGGTTTCCGCGCACGGCAGCGTAAGACCCTACGTTTAGAATCGTGCCGGCGCCCCTGTCGACCATGCCCATAACGGCTCTGCGGCATATCTGAAATGGCGCTTTCAAATCCAGATCGATGACAGAGGCCCAACGCTCGTCGCTCGTTTCGGTGAGCGGATAGGCAAGA
This sequence comes from uncultured Gammaproteobacteria bacterium, assembly GCA_963799885.1. Lineage (GTDB taxonomy): Bacteria > Pseudomonadota > Gammaproteobacteria > Steroidobacterales > Steroidobacteraceae > Bog-1198. Next base: position 450,342 of record CAWCYX010000021.1, read on the forward strand.
TCATTGATGCCCGCAACATTGCAGACAATATCGAGCTTTCCGAACTGGTTTTCTATCTGGCCAATCATTCGATCGACGTCACCAAGCAACGTGATATCGGCCCGTATGGGAAAGACATTTTCGAGATTGGCCAGTTTTTCCAAGCTGCCAGGACTTCGGGCGATAGCGGCGACCTGTGCGCCCTCGCGGGCAAATAGCTTCGTCATCGCGTGCCCCAGCCCGGCGCCTGCACCAGTGATGAGGGCGACCTTGCCACTCAGCCTTCCGTTTTCAACAGCCACTCTAACCTCCTATGGATCGGTGACCCTTGCAGGGACGGCAACACTCACGGCCTGGTTCATCGGGCCCTCTTGACGAAACGGCCGTCGGCCATGATGTGCGTGAGATTGCGGCCGTGTTCTGCGGCAAGAAGACCGATATCGGCGAGCGGATCGCCGTCGACCACGAGCAAATCCGCCAGTGCTCCAGGCTTTACGACGCCGAGCCTGTCCTTCATCTGCAAGATCTCCGCGTTTACTGCCGTTGCCGAATGCAGGATATCGAACGGCTCGAGCACTTCGGCGCGGATCGTGAACTCCGTGCCCTGCCGGGGATATTGGTCGCCGAGGAGATCGGTGCCAAAGCCCATCTTGACGCCTGCCTTCTTCATGATCTCGAGCCCCTTGATCGCCTGCTCCTGCACCGTGAGGAGCTTGCGCCAATAGACCTCGGGTATGCCCATTTGCGGCGCGTCCTTGAGGAGGGCGAAGATCACAGCCATGGTCGGCACGACATAGGCGCCCTTCTTGACCACGAAGGCCGCAGTATCCTCGTCGATCAGCGTCCCATGCTCGATCGAGCGGACGCCGTGTTCGACGCAGCGTCGGATTGCCTCCGTCGGATGACAATGGGCGCACGCATACGCGCCATGTCGCGTGCACTCTTCGACGATCGCGCGGATCTCCGCGTCGGAATACTGACACCTGTCGAGTGGATCGTTCGGCGACAATACGCCGCCGGATGCCATGATTTTGATGTGACTGGCGCCCTTGCGCAGCTCCTCGCGCGTCGCACGGATGCAGGCATCGACCCCGTCCGCGCGAATGGCGAAGACGGTGTGCTCCGCGCCGCAACTGCAGAAGTCGGTCGGCTGACTCATCGGTCGTTTGTCACCGTGGCCGCCCGTTTGCGTCAGGTAGAGGCCGCCATAGAAGAAGCGCGGGCCTTCGAGATAGCGGTCACGCAGCGCCATCGCCATGCCATGGTCGCCGCCGCCCACATCCCGAACCGAGGTGAAGCCGCAGGACAGGATGTGAAGCAGGAATCTGTGGGCGTGTTGCGCGCGGTAGGTAATCGGCGGGTCGGTGCGGGTAAAGTTCAGCGAGTCGATGTAAATATGCACGTGATTGTCGATGAGCCCCGGCATGATGGTTTTGCCCCGACAGTCGATCCGGTCGGCCTCATCGGCCCGGATCGGCCGGGCGGAGACTTCCTTGATCTCATTGCCTTCGACCAGCACGGACATACCACCCCCGATGTCCGGGCTGACGCCGTCGAAGAGATTGCCGTTCTCGAACAGGATTTGTGCCATCGGCTTGATTAACGTTGATTTCCGAGGTTGAAGAAATGGCTGGGCAGCTCGGGATGCTCGCCAGGCTTGCAGCCGTCCAAAATCTTGACGGAGCTGCTAGGACCAACAAACGTTGCCTGTATTTCAACCTCGCCCTCAAACCATTCGAAAACGGGGGTGCCAGCAGGAATCTCGACAAAGCTACCTGGTCCATAGGCGACGGCTTTCTCAGACTTGAAGCAGGGTCCAAAACCGAGATGCACCGTGCCCTTCAGCACGGTAAATTGCTCGGTACCAAGATGGTAGTGGGGCACCGGATCACCCTTGAACGTCGCCGGGTAGCGCATCCTGAAGGTCGTCAGATCGGTGGTGGAGAGACCGCCGGCCAGAGGCTCCCGGCATATGCCCTCTGGAGTGCATATCCAGGGTTTGAAACCGGCCGACGCGTAATGAGCTGTCTCGGCGTATTGATCGGTCTGAGCACGCGCGGGAGACGCGGCGACCATGCCGCCGATCAGACTCAACAACGCAGAGCTTAGGCAGGCACTCATCGTGATCATAGTTTTCTCACCCGTTGCGATGAAGGATCCGGGGTCCCTGACGCCTGCGGCGCCGAATGCATTCCTCCGCCGTCCGCTGCGCCCTTCACATAAGACACCACCTCCGCATGGGTGGCGAACCACACATCGCCTTTGGCTTTTGCGTGGCGGATCAGCTCCTCGACTATCCAGATGCGCGAGCGCGGTGTGATGACATGCGGGTGCATCGACAGCTGGAACAGTCCGCCATCGTCATACGCAGCCTCGAATTCCTTGAGAAATATTTCGAACACGTCCTTTGGCGCCGTATAAGGTCTCAAGGACTGGAAGCGAAGCATCAAGAAATAGACCGCATCATCGCGAATCCACTCCACCGGAAGTTCCACGATGCCGGTAGGCTGGCCCTCCAGCAGCAGCTCGTAGCAATCTTCGTCCGCCATCAGGGAAGAATCGTAGATGAGCCCCATCTCCTTCCCGATCTTGAGGGTATTCGGACTGAATTCCCACGATGGAGTGCGCAAACCGACGGGCCTCACACCGGCAATGCGTTCGAGCGCATCGGCCGAGCGGTGCATGAGGTCGCGCTCTATCTCATAGGGTAGTGCCGAATGCATCTCGTGAATCCAGCCGTGGATGCCGATCTCGTGGCCCTCGGCGACGACACGGCGCTGCTCGTCGGGATGCAGGAGCGCGGAGACGGCGGGAACGAAGAAGCTCACTTTCACATCGTAGCGTGCCAGCAGCGTCAGGAGCCGCGGCACGCCGACACGCGCACCATATTCGCCCCAGGACATCCGTCCAATCGACTTGCCCCCGTCGCGCAATTCGTTGGTCTCGTGATCGCTGTCGAAGGACAACGCAAAGGCGCAGCGCTTGCCGCCCGGCCACTGGCGCGGCCGCAACGACCGCCCCGCACGCACCTGATCGACGAGCTTGCGCCAATGGCTTTCCGGCCATTCCCAGGGTTCGCTGTCTTCCCTCATGTGATGCCCTCCTGTTGCCTAACGTAGGCCGCCGTCGACCTGAAGCACCTGTCCAGTGACGAAGCTCGCGAGGTCCGAGGCAAAAAAGAGAACCGCTTTGGCAATCTCTTCCGTGGTCCCCAATCGCTTCATCGCAATGCTGTCGATGATTTGTGCCTGGCGCTCAGGCCCGTATGCCTGCCACTGCCGCTCCGTGGCCACGCTCGTGCGGAAGAAGCCCGGTGCCACGCTATTGACACGGATACCGAACGGACCGAGTTCATGCGCAAGCTGCCGCGTGAGGCCCAGCACCGCATGCTTGGCGGCGCAGTAGGCCTGTACGCCGGTCCAGGACGCCTGAAGCGCCGCACGCGACGAGATCGTCACGATGACGCCGCGACCGGCGCGCTTCATTGCGGGAACGGCCGCACGGCAGAGGGCAAGCGTCGACCCCAGATTGAGGGCCATTACCTCGTCCCAATCCGCATCGTTGACGGCCTCCAAAGGGTGCTGATGCGACTTTCCGGCGACACCGCCGGCATTGCAGACGAGGATGTCGACGGGCGCCCCGACGCGCGCTTCGATGGAGCGAATCCACTCGGCGCCCTGCGCGCGGTCGCGCAGATCGACGCGATCCGTGACAATGCGCGTGTCGCTGGAGGATGAGTCGACGATATCGCAGGCGAAGACGCGCGCACCGTGGTTCGCGAACATCTCGGAGATGGCGCGGCCAAAGCCCTGTGCACCGCCGCTCACGGCCAGGACACGGTCGTGGAAGTCGCGCACGATCATGGCGTGGTCGCGCAACGTCACTTCAGAATGAGTTCGCGTGTAAGCATCATGCCGCGCAGGGTACGAATGTTGTCCCGGTCGACATCCGCTTGCAAAGAAGCCGTCTTCGATCCGAAAACCGCTTTGATTTGGGAATCCTCCTCCTCGCGCGATGCGTCCAGAACAGCCATATTTTTGTATTCGACCATTACGTACAGATCGGGCTCGATATCCCGCGGATCGATTGCGGTCAGAACCTTATAGTCGATCACCAATCCCCGTTTCTTGGAGACTTCCTGCGCTGCCTTCCACTGCGTCGCAAGAAAGCGCATGTAATCGTCGAAATGACCGGGCTTGGTCTTGATCATGGTGACCAGCCATACGGCGCCGTTGCCGTAGGTCTCCGAATCGGCCGCCGCAGCCGGCACGGCAAAAATTGCCGCAAAGAGGAAGAGCGGCACGAGCAACAATTTCATAACCATCTCCTTAGATCTTCCGAACGTTCATTTTTAGGGCCTCAGACCGCCACTCGCAGTATGGCATATCATGTGATATTTCTGGCTATATATCAAGATGCACATCCGTCGAAGACGCAATCTATCCGATCGCGTCGCGCCCGACACGAGTGGAATGCGTTTCATGCTTCAAAGATTGCAGTAGGTAAGGGTATTGCGGCACCGGCGCCATACGATGCCCAGGCGATGGCAACGAGGCCGGCGTCGAGATCGCCAATCTTACTTCGCTAGTCGATCCAGCGCCTCGATAATCGCACTCGCCATGGCGGTGGTGCTGACTTTGGTCATGCCGTTCTGCATGATGTCGGCCGTCCTCAAACCCTCTGACAGGACGTGCTCGACTGCCTCATCCAGAAGCTTCGCGTCTTCCGCCCGGTCGAATGAATGATGCAGACACATGGCGAACGAGAGAATGCACGCGATGGGATTGGCGATCCCTTGCCCCGCAATGTCGGGTGCCGAACCGTGGATCGGCTCGTAAAGCGCGGGTTGACGCCCCGTTTGTACGTCTTTGGCGCCTAGCGACGCCGAGGGCAGCATGCCGATGGAACCTGCGAGCTGGGCGGCCTCGTCCGACAGCACATCGCCGAACAAATTGTCCGTCACGATGACGTCGAATTGGTTGGGATTGCGCACGAGCTGCATTGCGCAATTGTCCGCCAGCACATGGCTGAGCGCCACATCGGGAAATTCGGTCTTGTGCACCCGAGTGACAACTTCGCGCCACAACACTCCGGTCATCATGACGTTTGACTTTTCTACGGACGCGACCCGCCTGCTCCTCGACCGCGCCAGCGCGAATGCCACGCGCGCGATGCGCTCGATCTCGCCAGTCGTGTAGACCTGTGTGTCGACGGCGCGCTTCCCGCCATCCGGCAGCATCGTCGTTTCCTTGGGCTCGCCGAAATAGACCCCGCCGGTCAGCTCCCTCACGATCATGATGTCGAGTCCCGCGACAATCTGAGGCTTGAGGCTGGAGGCATCCTTCAGGGCGTCGAAGCACCGGGCTGGTCGCAGGTTGGCGAACAGCGCCATGTCCTTGCGCAGCCGCAGGATGCCACGTTCGGGCTTGCTCTCGAACGGTAAGCCGTCCCAGCGCGGTCCGCCCACTGCACCGAACAGCACCGCGTCGGCCACCTTCGCCTTCCCGATCATCTCATCGGTCGCAGGAACGCCATGTCTCTCGTAAGCAACGCCGCCCACGAGATCTTCCGTGATCGTGCACTGGAAATTGCGCTTCCGGGCGAACCAGCCGACGACACGCTGCGTCTCGGCGCTCACTTCTGGGCCGATGCCGTCTCCGGGAAGAAAGAGAATTGATGTCATGCGCTGCGGCGAACGTCCTTCAGCTGTTCCCTATCCTTTGCGCCGTTAGTCGTGAGCTCGCCCCGGATTGCAGCGACTACAGCCGCTACCCTCTAACGATAATGCTTAAGACATGTTCACGCAATGGTGATATTTCAACTCTCCGGATCGGGGCCGGCTGAATCCACCTAGCGATACGGCATGGCGACGCTCGTCCACCCCGCCCCGCGATGAGCTACAGTATTGCTCGTCGGGCTCGAGTCTCACCGATCAGCATCGACCTCTACTCATCGGCAATCGTACGATGCACGCCGACATGCAAGCGAGGAGCACGGCAATGAAGATTTTGGTAATCGGCGGGACCGGCACGGTCGGCGCGGAGGTCGTCAAAGAATTGCAACGGCGCAAAGCCGACATCCGGCTGTTCGTCCGCAAGGCCGGTACGCCCACGCCCGAGGGGGTTGAGGCGGCGGTCGGCGATCTGCTCGATCCCCCCTCGGTCCAGAAGGCATTGGATGGAGTGGACAAGCTCTACCTGCTCAACGCCGTCGTGCCCGATGAGCTTACGCAGGCCCTGATCGCCTACGATCTGGCAAAGCGGCTGAAACTGAAACACATCGTCTATCACTCGGTGTTTCGCGTGGAGAGCTTCAAGGACGTCCCACACTTCGCCTCAAAGTTCGCCATCGAAAGTGCTTTGCGCGAGTTCGATGTGCCGTTCACCATTATTCGACCCAACTATTTCAGTCAAAACGATGTGATGCAGAAAGACAGCCTGTTGAAGGCAGGGGTGTATGGTGCACCGCTCGGCCCGGTGGGGGTCTCCGTGGTCGACGTGCGGGATATTGCCGAGGCGACGGCGATTGCGCTCACCGCCGACGGCCATGCCGGTAAAACCTACAATCTGAACGGTCCTGACGTGCTGAGCGGTCCAAAGATTGCATCAATCTGGGGCGGGCTCCTGGGCAGGGAGATTCGCTATGCCGGGCATGACATGGACGCCTATGAGCGGCAGATGAGGGCATTTGCTCCGTCGTGGTCGGCATTCGACATCCGCATGATGTTTCAAGGATATCTCGAACGGGGATTCGCCGCGGAACCCCGGGACGTGCAGACGCTGACGGCACTGCTGGGACATGCGCCCCGTCGCTACGAGGACTTTGCCCGGGAGACCGCCACGCTTTGGAAGTCTTGAGTGCGGCGGGTACTCGCAGTCGGTGTGCTGCACTCATTCAGCAAATTCCTCGCCTCGATGGGCAGGGGCCAGAACTAGGCGGACGGTATACCGATTCGGCGCAGGCGAAGCGCCGCGTTCAGTTTGGCGAGGACGCTGACATTCGTGAGCGGCGCTCCCACGATGGCTTCGATGCGATTGAGCCGATGGTCCAGCGTATTTGCATGAATGTCGAGTCTGCCGGCAGTCGCCTTGCGATGCATCTCGAGGTCGAGATAGACGGTCAGCGTGTCGAGCAAGTCGGCTTCCGATGATAGTTCGCGGATGATTGCATCGAAAAACCATACGACATCTTCCGAGGCCAGCACCGCACTATCCAGTACGACATCCGAATAGCGGTGTATGGAGCTCTTGGGATTCAAGCGCAGCCCGACGTCCAAGGCCTTGAGAGCTTGTTCCGCGGAGTGCCTCCAGTCCTGGCGCGCACGCGCAGGCAGGCCGATACCGATCGCAGCAATTTTCGACTCCGCATTGCCGAGCGCTTGAGCGCGCGCCACCAATTTCAGCTCGTTGGCAAGAAACGCCTCGCCGCGCGGTAGCGCGCTCCAGACCAGCACGTCGCCATGACGTGTCATGTAGAGCAGGCTGTCGCGGCTGGTTCCCAGCAGGCGCGCGACAACTGTAAAGAAAGGATCGAGTTTCTCGTCGAACTCGGCCGACTGGTTCACCGGTTCCGTCAATCGCAATACCATCGCCGCATGTTCGGCGGACAGGTCGATTCCGAGTGCTTGCGCATGCTCGTTGAACCCTCGCAGGTTCTCCGGCTGACTGAAGATGATCGTGCACAGCTCGTGGCGCAGGCGGTCCCGCCAGCGCCTGCGCAGGTGCAACTCGGTTTGGTAGGCCTCGCCGATGGTCTGCGCCACGACGTCGAAGTGGTACAGGAAGTACGGAGACACCTTGAACAACAGCTCCTCCCACAACTCGCTGTCGCGGCGTACGGCATCCAGCATCGTCCACCAGGCCTCGCGCGAGCCGATACGGAACGCGCGCAGCAAGCCGGCGAGGGAAATCTCCTGATGCACGCGCCGGCGGCCCATGACGGCGAGCTGGTCGAGCGTCGCCGGCGACATCGGCATCCCCGTCAGCAGCGTGTCGAACCACACCTGCAAGTGATATCGCACGGATTGGCTGACGTCCTGGCCGGTCGATTCGTTCTGAAGGCTGGCATAGTCGCCGATCGCCGTCCGGATCGCCGTCATCACACGCCGGACCAGTGAATCGAGGTCATCCCGCAATCCGCGCACTACCTCGGCCAGGCGCTCCGAAAGTTGCGGTACGCCGACATCCGGGTCGCCGGCAGCGGGGGTTGGCAGTTCGTCCATCGCTGCTCCCTTTTCACGAGCTTTGGTCGGCACGGTTGGCGCAAAAAGGGTCGGGGGCCGGCAGTGGATCAGCACAAGGCGTCTCGTGAATGTTCCCAATGAGCCGGCGCTCGACGCTAGGCATACTGATTTTGCCGGCGGAACTGCGAACCATTGACATGATCCTCGGCGTGCGCTCCACACAAGAGAATAGCGTATTCAAGCGCGCATCGGTTGCGAATCGGCGTCGAACAACGAATTGCATCAGGCAAGCTGGGCGGGAGTGGACAACATGGCAGTGAGAAGCGCGCAACAACGTTCAATGAGCTCGAGAGAGCCGTGGCGGCGGGTCGCGATCGTGCTCGCGTTGGAATTGCTGGCGATGGCGCCCGCGCAAGCGGGAAGCGATTCCGACGAGTCAAGCGCGGAACAGAGCCCGGGCCTTACGGAAATCGTGGTGACTGCGACGAAAAAGGGGCGGGCGGAGAACCTTCAGAACGTACCGATCGCCATGACCGCCTTCGAATCCAAGCAACTAGAGGCGCAGTCGTACCAAAATCTGACCTCCTTGGCCTATGCCATGCCGAACGTGCAGCTGGACGCCAACGGCACCACCAGCGCCACGGCCAACTTCTCGATCCGCGGCCTCGCCATCAACAGCTCCATTCCTTCGGTCGAGCCGTCGGTCGGGGTATTCGTGGATGGGGTCTACATGGGTATTACCGGCGGCGTCCTGTTCGACAATTTCGATCTCGATAGCGTCGAGGTGTTGCGGGGACCGCAAGGTGTGCTGTTCGGGCGCAATGTCACCGCCGGTGCGGTGGTCATCAATACCAAGGCACCCGCCGACACGTTCAGCGCGACGGGACATGTGGCGGTCGAGCAGGACCCCAACACCGTGGTCGACGGTTCCATCACCGGCCCCTTGATCGCCGGCGTCTTGGATGCGAAGCTCGCCGTCTATCGGGACGATGACAAGGGCTGGTTCCGCAATCTGTTCAACGGCGAGCGGACCGGGGCGAACTACGAGACGATCACGCGGCCCTCGTTGCGCTGGACTCCGACCGATTCGCTGAGCGTCACCCTGCGCTACGAGCACGGCCAGGACACCGGCGATGGCTCCGCCGCGCAGAATCACGGCCTATACTCGCGCGATTCCTTCGATTTTTCGAACGAGGATACGGGACACAAGAGCAGCAGCTGGGACCAAGTCTTCGTTCAGGCTGACTGGAAGGTGAATTTCGGCGATGGCCGGATCACGAACATCGCCGGCTGGCGGCAATTTCAGTCGCGGCAGCATGGGGACATTGATGCGACCGGGATTTGGCTGATCGGAGCCAACGGCCAACCGGTGCCGACCTTCGATGCGGCGTTCTTGACCCGTCAAAGCCAGCGCAGCGAAGAACTGCGTTACGCGGGTACGTTCGGACCGGCCGAGTTGACCACCGGCCTCTATTACTTCGAGCAGCACCTGGATTATGTCGAGCAGCGCACCTTGGATAGCCTGCTGCTGGGCGTGGCGCCGCCGCCCTTCCCGTTCACCATCGCGGGCGGCGGCATTGGCGACAGTTCGACCACCGGGCTGTTCGCCAATACCGATTGGGCGCTGTCCGAGTCTTGGAAGCTGAATCTGGGGTTGCGATTCACGCACGAATGGACGAAAGCTGCCATCGCCAGCGAAGGGCCGGGCGGCGGCAGCGTGGTCACCGATTCCATCGTGCCGAACTTTCGGGGCTCGCACAGCTGGAGCGATGTTTCGCCGCGCATCGGCGCCCAGTGGCAGCCGGGCCGCGGGACTCATCTCTATACGCTCTGGGACAAGGGCTTTCGCAGCGGCGGCTACAATTTCCGCAGCACCGATCCAACCGTGTCGCCCGGGCCCACCAATCCCGAGACCGTCAACAACTTCGAGGCAGGCCTGAAGCAAGACTTTCTCGATGGCCGCGCGCGCGTCAATCTCGCCGCATTCGATCAATACATCGACAATATTCAGCGCGAAATCAACCTTCCCAGCGCGACCGCAGGCGTCACGCAGGAGATCATCAATGCCGGCAACGCCAGGATCTGGGGCGCTGAGTTCGAAGGAATATTCCGTGCCACCACCGACCTGACTCTCTCGGCACAGGCCGGCTACACGAACGGCCACTACACCAAGCTCTTGTTCGGCATCGACAGCGATCCCTACGTCGGTGTCAATCCGACCGGCGCGGTCGACTCCGCCAGCTATCATTTACAATTGCCGCGCCTCGCGCCCTGGTCGTACGGCGTGGGTGCGGCCTACGATGTGCATCTCGGGCCCGCCGGCATGCTGACCGCGCGCGCGAACTTCAATCACCGCGACAAGGAATATTTTACCGATAACAATGCCGGCTTCTTCAATCCGGTCGAGATGCTTGACGCGGGCTTGACCTGGGTGCCGCCTAGCGGCCCCATGACGTTTTCGCTGTACGGCAAGAATCTGTTGAACGCGGTGACCTATGGCGGCGACACGATTCTGCCGCCGATCGGCCTGTTCGGCTTCGGTGGACCCGGACACCCGCTGCCGACCTTCTCGCCCCTCAACAAGGGTCGGGTGATCGGCGGCGAAGTGCGGGTGAAGTTTTAAGCCCACTCAATTTTTGAGCCCACTCGATGGCAGGTGAGTATGAACACAGGGCTGGAGAGGACCGATGCTCTTCCCGTCGGGAACGAGCCTTCGTTGACCATCGGGAAAATACTCGACCATGGGGTGAGACGCGCGCCGGATCAGCAGATCGTCTATTCTGACCAGCGCCGGTTTACCTATCGGGAATTACGAGAACGGGTGAGCCGGCTGGCTGCGGCGCTCACCGCGCTGGGGGTCGAGCGCGGCGACACGGTCGGTGTGATGGATTGGGACTCGCATCGGTATCTCGAATGCTTTTTCGCCATACCCATGATGGGTGCGGTCTTGCATACCATCAACGTACGCCTCTCGCCCGAGCAAATCTTGTATACCATCAACCATGCCGAAGACGACATCCTGATCGTCAATGGCGAGTTCCTGCCGATTCTGGAGCAGATCGGGGACCGCCTACGCCCGGCCAAGAAGCTGGTGGTCATCGGGGACATAAAGCCTGAGGCGGACCGCAGCATCGAGACTCTGGGGGAATACGAAGCATTGTTGAGCGCGGCGAGTTCTGCTTTCGATTTTCCAATATTCGACGAGAGCACGCCGGCGACGATGCTCTACACGACCGGGACGACCGGCCTGCCCAAGGGCGTTCGCT
>CAWCYX010000022.1:0-66359 GCA_963799885.1 uncultured Gammaproteobacteria bacterium
ACGCCTCGCGGTCAGCCTTGGCAAGGATTGCGGGCATGCGATGCTTCGTATTGTGAATCTCGCCAACCACACGGTTGGCGGGCACCGTGATATGGGTGCAGGATTCAATGTAGTCGCCCGCATCCGTTCTGGAGGAATCCCACAGGCCCGCGAAGGCCAACACCTCCTGATCGTTGACGTGGATGTAGAACGGCACCTTGGTCTTCCCATCGGCCTGGACTTGCCACTCATAGAACGCCTTGGCAACGACCAAACATCGCTGTGCCCGCGTCCAAGGTCCGCGGTAGCTTGCGGCCGTCCGGACCGTTTCCACCCGTGCATTGATCGTGCTGTATTTCGGTGGTACGCCTCGGGCGAAGTACGGAATGAGTCCCCATCGCATCAATGCGCCGCGTCGCGTGCTTTCAATGGTACGCACTATCGGGACCGACTGGGTCGGCGCCACATTGAAGCTCTGCGGGAACTGCCATTCAGCATGGACAAGGTTGAATTCGCGTTCGATCGCGCTCTCATCCGGTGAGACATAGCGTCCACACATTTCGAAAGGGTAGCAGACATGGCGTCACGGCGCATCTCGCGCGCTTATACAGTAGTGCGTTATGCCCAGAACTGTACGACTTACTATGTCGTGGGGCTGACCACGTCGAGTAGCGAATTGAATCCGAAGAATTCCTTCGGGAATTTGGCTTTGCACAGTGTGAACTCCTCGGGAGATATACGACATAGTCTTCCGGCATCGTAAGCATGAGCAGGCTATTTGATGGACTTCCCGCTACCGGTTCCCCGCGCGCTATCGGCCGATAGTGCCAGAGCCGGGTGGCTGGACAATATTAGAATATCTGGCGGCGCGTAGCCAGAAATGCGGGCTGCGATCAGTTTGTCACGCAGATTTTAGCGCTAGCAGGCAGCCAAAAAAGGCATATGTTGATTCCTCCATACAGGAGGACAGAACAATGCAAGCAGCGATCGGATATCTGAGAGTAAGCACCAGGAACAGGGTCGTAGCGGCTTAGGTCTTGCCGCACAACGTAATGACATCGAAACCTTCGGGGCGCGCGAAGGGTTCGTCATCAAATCCTGGCATCAGGATGTACAGACCGGCGCCGGAAAGGATGCGTTGCTGCTGCGTCGTGGGCTTGCGGCAGCCTTGAAGGAGGCTCAGCTCCGACGCGATGCCCACTAATGGTCTCAAGGCTCGACCGCTTGTCACGAAACGTGCACTTCATCACCGGGCTCATGGAGCACAAGGTCCATTTTATCGTCGCGGCGCTCGGCAGAGACTGTGACGACTTCACGCTGCACATCTACGCCTCGCTCGCAGAGCAAGAACGCAAAATGATTTCGGAGCGACTTAAAGCTGCGATTTGCGGTCGCGAAAGCCAAAGGGATGAAGTTTGGTTTGGCGAAATGTCTCGAAGGCACGGCGACGGCGACCGTTATCGCAATGGGTCACGTGGCGCTGAGGAAAGCGGAGATGGAGCGCGCTGAAGCCTATCGCCTTCACATTGAGTGGGCATTCCGCCAGCCAAGCGTATACGGCGGCGAGAGGCCAATCTCCTTCAGTGCCGCAGCTGCCAAGCTTAACGATCGGAATATCGAGTCACCGATGGGTGGCCGTTGGGCGGCCCCTACGTTGAAAAGGATGGGGGGCCTTTTGGGACTTGACCACCCGGCCGGAATGGTTCCAACCGCGGCAGTGCGGGACAGGGTGCGTGAGCTTTGGCGGGAAAACCCAGAGATCACTTCAAAACAAGTCAGAGCGAGCGCACAGTTTGCCCACCCACTTGGAGTCGATCTCGCATATCGATTCTTAAAGGAATGCCGCTCAGGGGCTGCGAAGCGCAGCTCCATGCACAAAAAAAGAAACTGGCCGATCGACTGCCGTACCTATACACGCATTCGCATCAGCGAAATATTGCGTCAATGTCCAAAGTCAACGGTGCCCCAGGTAATCGAAAAACTTGGACCTGGACGTTTTAGAAAGATTCGTTGGGTTGAACTAGTGATGGCGGAATGCCGCAGTCATGCGGTCAGGCAGAAGAATAAGCAGCTCCATCGGCGGCACAGATTAACGCAACTTGCCAAGCATAGGGATAAGAAAAGGCGCTTACCTGCCGCCATTCATCGATCAGCATCGGGGGGAAGCGCCAGTGGGCAGAGTGTCGGGGCTCGACGTGACCGTTGACGCACTGACAGGAGTGACCGAGGGCGCTCCGCCTCGCGATTGTGCGGAATGGGTCATGCTTATCCAGTATTCTGCGGCGGTCACTACTGTACGACTTATACAGGAGCAGTCCACAGGTCTCTGGCGCTACCGTTCGGCCATGGAATACTCTCGTCTCGAAACTGCCAAACTCCGGGATATCGACGAGACTTACTATTACGGTGCGCAGTGTCGCCAATGCGGTCACGGTGCGCGATTAAGCGTGGCGAAGCTACGCGCCCGCTTAGGGGATGACTATCCGCTCGCTAGAGTGCGCGCGCGGCTGCGCTGCGAGAGATGCCGGTCTCACGCCGTCGTCATCACGTTCCTGACTCCAAACCAACGAACCGGGAACCTTGTGGAGTTGTTTACGCGCAAGCCCGGCGGTTAACCACTTGCGGGCGCCACCGAGAGCGGCGGCACGGAGGGCACCGCCGCGCTGCCTGATCCGGCACGTTAGCGTTAGCTGGCTGACCTGCCGGCGAGGATTTGGAGATCCGAAGTACGCTGTTCAATCGTCTCGGACTCCAGCTATTCGGCCTCGGGCAAGCCCAGTGCGACGCGTAGATGAAGGTCCAGAATGGCTGCGAGAATGAGCGTGTCATTGAGCGCATCCACGGGATCTCGCTCTAGCGAGGTCTGCAAGGCCGACTTGAGCCAATAAGACGTAGCGCAATCGTTGAGCACCTCCTCGACGGTGAGCGTGTGGGCATTCATTCCAGTTACCGCGTCGGCTCGTCTCGTTTTGGATCGGGTGGTTTGCGTCCCGTCGGCTCGGTACGCCTCGCCGAGTCCCGAAGGCGGACGGACGGTAGCGGCTCACCTTTCTGGATGGAACCTGCCATCGCACCGCGCACAAGATCGAGGAATCGCTCGCGATCAGCCGGATCCACAATCCGCTGAGCGGCAAATTCCTCGGCCGCTCGAACGCTCAAGAATGCCGACTTGAGCTCGGGATGCGCACGCACAGAGGCGCGCACATCAACTTGCTCATCTCGTAATTGACGCGCAAGGCGGGCGCGATCAGCGAAGAACTTGACCTTCTCGACCACCCAGTGAGCGCGGTGCGCGTGCCGCTCGTCCTGTCGTACGATTCTCCCCTCGGCATCGCGACTGCGCACCGTGACAGTTACGGCCTCTCGGCTCGCACGACGGGCTCCTACCAGGTCCCCCGTTTTCGGTTGGGTATCCGCCTCGCGTAGGGCACGCTCGAGATCCTTACCCCAGAGCGTCTTGGTACCGCGACTGGTCAGAAGCCTCAGGTAGTAAGAGGCGTCTTGATCGGGGCGAAATTGGTAATTGGCCCGTCCATGTTCCGTCAATCGGCCGACGAGCAACTGGTGATCGCGGCGACGCATGGAGCCGGATGCGCGTGGTACGGCTCGAGGGCGATCATCGTTTGTGCCGGTTTGCCGCCGCTGATCGGCGGCAGTGGGCGTCGGAGGGCGTCCCGAGTTGTTGCCGGCCTCACCCACTGTGGATTCTCGGGTGCCTCATCCGCGCACCCTTTCGGATTCACGATCCCGCGGGTTGCGGGAGCGGCGCTCGGCGCGGTCGGCGGATCGCTCGCGTAAACGCACCGGTGGCAGCGGCTCACCGCGTGCGACGGATGCGGCGAGCGAGGAGCGCACGCGGGCGACGAACTTTTCTCGATCCTCGGGATCGCGAAATTGGCGGGCGGCGATCTCGGCCGCATGGACTTGCAGGTACGTGCCGACGAGCTCCGGATGCTGTCTCACCGCTCGTTTCGGGTCTATTGTCGAATCGCGCAGCGTTTGCGCAGCTGCAGCCCGGGCCTCGAAGAAAGCGTGCTTCTCCACAATCCAGCGGTTCCGATGCGTCTCGAGGTCCCGCACGCGAGTGACTTGACCCTCGGGATTGCGCTCGGCGGTTTTCACCTTCACCGCATCCTGACGCACGGCCCGCAGCCCGATCGTATCGCCCACTTGCGGCCGAGTGAGGGACTCTTTGAATGCACGCTCCAAATCGATACCCCAAATCACCCGATCACCGCGCGGCGTCTCGATCTTGACGAAATAGGACATGGGTTCGTGCGGATCGTGATGATAGGGCGCACGACCGTATTCAATAAGTTTGCCCGTAAGCAGAGCACCTCGCATATCTCGACGTCCCGCGGCAACCTTCTCGCCAGGTGTGGGAGAAGCAACGCGCCTCAAATCCGGTGCATGTGGGGTCGATGCCGCGTCAGTCGACCCGTAATCTCCGGCAGGCTCCCCGACCTGCCGCGCAAATGTTCGAATGAGGCGGCCTTGCTCGAATTCGTTCGGCCGGTACCCTCTCACCTCGAGCCCCATCAAGCGGGCAGCAAACCAGGCTTCCTTGCGGAATCGCTCGGTGCCCTGGACTGATATCTGACTCCAGCCGCGGGCCTGAGCAATCGTCACGAGGCTCCTGATCACCTCGGTGTTCTCGCTCGGCGTCGTGAGGCTGCGTCCTCGGTCAGTGAATGCTCGCGCGCCGTCGGCAAAGTAATACTTACGTCCGACCTGGATAAACTGACGACGGATGTGCTCCGGTACTTCATCGGTGTCTCCGGCCGTGGACTGATGCGATGAAGGCGCCGATGGATCACTCTGCGCCGTGGGCTCTGGATTCCAGGCGACTTTGGCACGATCCTGCGTTCCGGCTGCCGGCGCAGATTGCGCAGTTACACTCTTCCTAGTATTTCCACGAGCGGCCTTCGGCCTCGACCCCCGAATGGAGTTTTCACTCTCACCACGCCGTTGCGCTCCCGTGTCTGGTACGGATTCTGAGTCGCTTGTCCGCCGTTGCTGCTTTCCAGCCCGTCCGGCTCGCGCAGTCTTTCGACTTCTGCGTCCACCAATGGCCTCACTGGACTCCGGAGAAGCGTCATCGGACCCGTCACTTCGATCTCTCTCGTCCGGCATTTGAATCTCCTACCGCTCGTGCAAGGTGGCGAGAAAGCTCTCGACCGCGATGTTGAGCTCCTGTTCAGTCAGTTTTTCGCCGCTTGGCAGCGTCACGTTGTCGAAGTCGACGGCAAAATCCTCAAGCGTCAGCGATTCCAGCCGGTCAATGTCCTCTACGGTGGCCTCCCGCACCGTTTCGCCCGCTACACCGCTGTCGAGCAGAACACGGTGTTCTGCAACCTCGCCCGCGGAAGCCGTGATGTTGTTTGGCTCCGCAGGGATTTCTTGAGCAGCGGGCGTGACATCAACCGCATTGGCGGCCCGCGGCGCAGAATTCACGGGTGGAGGGAAGAGCCTCGTCTTAAAGCGTGAGTCCGTGAAATAGCGGATCTTGCGGCATCGAATCGGTTTTAGGCCCTCGTAGAAGATGATCGCTTGCTCGGGGCCGAGTGCTTTGACTTCCTGCGGTAACAACAACGCACGACGCTGTTCACTGACGCTGACGCTGCGTTGGCGACGTCCGCGAGGGTCGGAGAAGTCCATAAGTGGCTTCGAGAGTGTGGTGGACTTCACGGTGGTAAAGCCCAGCTCGTCGGAGATCTCGCGAGCATCGGCGAAGTCCTTGGGCTCAAAGACGATCCTTGCCGCGAGGCTCTTGAGCATGGTCTCTGCCCCATTGGCGCCGTAAACATCGCGCAGTTGCGCGGGGGTTTGAATGACTAACACCACCCGAACGTTGTAACCAGGTAAGTAGCTGATGGATTCGGCAATGATTGGAATACGACCTAAGGCCGTGCATTCATCCAGCAGCATCATCACCTGGTATATGAGCGTCGGATCGTGCTCCGGCAGCGTCCTTGTTTGAAGCCCGATCGCTTGCTGGAAGAAGAGCGCGAGCACTGGCCGGAGCCGATGCAAGTCATCCGGGTTGACGCCTACATAGATCGATAACGGCCTGCGGCGCAGCTCACGCAGATCAAAGTCATTCGCAGAGGTCGCCGCATCGAGAATGGGGTTCAACCACAAGTCCAGTCTGGAGGTGAAGGTCTTACGAATGCTGGAAGCAGTCACCGGTGCGAGATCGATCACATCATAAAGTGCACGGACGCATTGAGAAGAGAGGGGGTACTTTCCCTTATTTCGACCCTCGATGACACGTTTCCAGTGCTGGCCAAAGCCCTCATCGTCGGATGCCATTCCCTGGCGCAGAACCTCTCCGATTGTCTTGGGGCTCGAAGGCGTTTCAAACAGGTAGAGCGCGATACCTAAAAATAAGGACCGGGCGCTCGCCGTCCAAAACGGATCGACATTCGGCGGATCGGGATAGAGCATCTCGGCAATCCGCTGCAGGTCATTCACGCGCTTTAACGGATCCTTGGAGACATAGAAGAAGGGATTCCAGCGCGCCGTCTTGCCATCCTCGGCAAAGGGATCAAAGAGATAGCAGGTCTGTCCCGAACGCTGCCGAAAGCCCGCCGTGAGCGTCCAGTTCTCGCGCTTGATGTCGACGCAGATCAGGGATCCCGGCCAATTGAGCAGGTTCGGCACGACAATGCCGGTGCCCTTGCCGGCCCTCGGCGGCGCGGCAAGGGCGACCCCCTGCTGGCCGCGCAGCATGAGGCAGCGGCGGCCGACCCTCCCTAAAATGATGCCGTAGTCGCCCAAGAGGCCAGCTGCTTTGATCTCCCGGCGTGTCGCAAAGCTCGCATCGCCATGGAGCGAGCGCCGGCGCGGGAGGAAGATCAAAGTCGTACTCGCAAGGACTACGGCAACGCCGAGCGCGGAGGTAACGAGGAGCCGCCGACGAATATCGGCGCGATCTCCGTAGTAATAGCCATATCGGAGAACCGTGAGCGGCGTGGCACGACGGGGATCGCCTTTCATTGACCACAAGAAGGCATAGCCCGCCAGATACTGCGCAATGACCAGTGCACCAACAACGCCCGCGGACGCCTTGAGCGCCCCTCGGGTCCACCTGGGCTTAGCGGCAGGCTGCCAGGCCGCGGCGCTTGCGCTCGGGCTCATACCAGATCTCTTTCACGAAGCGCTGATGGTTCTCAACGCCGAACTGAATCACGATGTCGACCAGAGATACAGCAGACTCTTGATGTCCTCGCGCGCAAGTTCCTGCCCTGCCGCGGCTCTGCTTGACCAGCAGTACCAGCTGCTCGAAGGCGAGTTCCGCGCTCGCCGCATGCACACTGGTGATCGATCCCGGATGCCCTGAGTTGACATTGCGCAAGATAGTCAAATGCCTCCTCGGACCGCAGCTCCGCGAGCAGAATGCGATCGGGCTTCATGCGCAGACACGATTCCAGCAATTGCTTGGGCGTGACGCGGGCGAGGCCCTGGTCATCCTTGCTATAAAAGAGCCGCACATGATTAGGGTGGTGGTCGAGGACTAACTCCTTGGCGTCCTCAATCGTGATGAGGCGCTCCTCACTCGGGATCTCCTGAATGAGCGCCTTGGTGTAGGTGGTCTTACCGGACCCCGTGGGTCCTGAGACCAAGATATTCTTTCGGCCGCGAACCGCGAGGCGCATGAAAGATTCGTAGTCTTGCGCCTGAAGCAGTCGAGCAACTCGATTTCCGTCGCATCGAGCGCCTCTGTGGCGCGGCGTGTCGCGCGAAATAGGCCCCGCTGCGTGAGCTCTTGGAGAGACCATACTTCGTTTGACGGCCGGCGGATGGTGAGCGCAATGCAGCCCTGCGTCGTCGCCGGCGGCAACGCGATCTGAATCCGCTCGCCGCTCGGTAGGGCGGCCGAGAGGAGCGGCGACTCTTCATCAATCCGCTGGCGCGTGGAATTGGCGACGAATTTCGCAAGCCGCCGGCACCAATCATAAGTAGGCAAACGGCAAAGACTCGCGTCGCCAGCCCTCGGGTGTCTCGACAAAGGCCTCACCCGGATGATTAATGCAAAGTTCGGTGACTTCCGGGTCGGCGAGCAACGGCCGGAGCGCCCGCAACGTGAGATCAAGCGCCGACGCCTCGACAGCAGGGGCGTAACAAGCGCGAGGGACCGGGTCGAAGAGGCCCCAATACTCGCCATGGCGACCTCAGCGGTCGGCTGCGACAGAACGGAGTTCATACACGGTCCGAAAATCTAGATCGCGCGCCACCAACACCTGGATGCGGTCGCCATTTTGCTTGGTCACCGTCGGCGGAATGTTGACCGTACCCTTTAAGACCTCGGTGACGATGTCCTGAGAGCCCGAGGGGTTGTAAATCACCGTGCCCTCGCTGCTTCGGGACGCGACTCCCGCCTGAATGGCGCCATCGATCATCGAAATCAGGATCGCCGCCCCAAATCGAGCCAGGAAGTGGTTGTCGACGGTACCCGGCAAGCCCGATCGGCCGAGCTCATCGGTACCGGGTGACGCCAATGGAATGACCACGCCCGTGGGTGTTCGGGCCTCGGTCCATAACACAAAGACTCTCGCAGACCCCTGCCGGACGTCGCCGCGGGTTTCACCGACGAGCTTGGTGCCCCGTTCGAGCAGTACCACTTTTCCATCGGCGCTAAACGTATCGGTCGCCGTGATGCACGTCGTGAGTCCCGGCAGAGAGCTGTCAATCGCCGTCTCTAATGTGCAATCGATAAAGGCGCCCTTTGGCAAGAGCAGCCGTTGGGTCGGCAGCACGCTCGCCGCAACTGCCGGAGTGATGCTGGGCTTTAGGAGCGACGCCATGCTCCCGTCACCTGGTACCCCGCGCGTCGCTGGGTCAGTAGAACCCATCGTTGACGCACTTGCCCTCCCGATACCCTCAGGGAGTGCGGCGGCGGCGGGCGTGCCGTTGCCTGTGGACGAACCCGTTGCGTCGGAAAACGCGGGCCCCGATAGTTGTCGCTCCACCGAAAGTTGATAGGGCGTCTTGGTCGCGTGCGTCGCGTAATTAGCCGTCGCGGGAGGGGTTGCAAGAAGGCGGGTGTCCGGGTTCGGTGGATCCGGGGGCGATCCGAGAATCCTTTCCATGACGGGGGCTGCCTCGGCCGGTTTCATGGTCGCTGGGGCCGGCGGATCGATGCGTCCCAAGCTCGGAAGCGTCATCTCGCCTTGCGCCTTGGCCTTAGAGGAGGATTGGGCCTCCTGGCGCACTTGCGCGTGTTTCGAGATCACTCGAGCGTAGTACCAGGTGAGGAGCCCGAGACCTAAGGTCGACATGAGCCCCATGGCCAGCAGGTTACTGACGCGCGATTGGATCGATCGCGCACGGTTGATTGAGGCAATGCCGCGCTCGCCGAGGACCGTGGACTCGCCCGATGAAGGCGGCGTCTCCTTCACCGGACCGTCGGCTTCCTCCGGGCCTGCCGGCCCGCCGGGCGTAGAACGCCTGCGCGCCCGCCAAAACGAACTCATTGCCGACTCCCTTTGCGCAAGCGCTCAACATCGGGCGCTACGGTTCCGGACTTCAGTCGCTCACCGCCGCCCACAAAACCCTTGTTGACGATGCAGCCGGTCAGCGCACCGCGCCGCAGAATGAACCGAGGCGCGACGCGGTGAATGACCACATCGCCCTCGGCCATGCTGAAATTAAGCAGGGATTCAGAGTCATCGTCATTGCGCACAAAAATTGCCGGGAGTTCCGCCTTGGCCCCAAACGTGAGACGCGTATGGACGCCGTCATCAGAGGCCGCCAATCGGTTTGATTGCCTGTGCTCCACAGAACCAGAAATCATAGTTTCGGCGCCGATTCGCACTGGCGCGGGCGAGATCGGTGTCCGCCTGTTGCTCGGGTGTCGGACCCTGTGAACTTTGGGGCGGCGGCGGGTACACAAAGCGCACCGCATACATCACATCATCGGTCTCCAGATTGGGTCGACGCGGGGAGACCGAATACTCGAAGCGATAGGCCCGACGATTCGTGTAGATGACGAGATTGGTCCCGACGCTCGCCGCCTTGGGCTTCAAGATCAAATGATTGTCGTGCCAACCGACGGTGACCGCTTCAAGATCCCCGCCACCGTCGCCCGCAAAGGTTTCACCCTCCTCGAAGACGAGTTCGATGGCGTAACCCACGAATCCATACAGCCGATAAACCTCGTCCGGCTGATACGGCGCCGTACGAATCCGATTGTCGACAGTTCCCTTCGCCGGCAGCGTCTCGGCCGCCACGAACCCTGATGTCAAGAAGATGAGGCCGTACACCACCCCGCGCACAACACTCGATCCCGCGTTGACCGAACGTCTCTTTCTCACGGTGATCCCCCTCGTGTTGGATCCGCCGCAACGACACCCGCCGGCTCGGCCAACACTTCGGGCTCGCTTTTGAACTCAACAACCTTGAAGCCAAGCGGATTCCAACGTCTTACCTTGGGGTCTTTGGAGGGCTCCCCGTAGGTGTACTGGAGGGTCGCGATCCAGTGCGTCACCTGCTCATCGGTGCCACCGGCAGGTCGCCTCGCCTTTGTATAACGAACTTGAGCGAGATCCGATACGCCATTGCCCCGCTCAAAGAAGCTGATGGAACTAACCTGCGCTCGCAATGTTGAGCCGTCCTTGTAAACATTGAGTGGCGAGGCAGGATTAGTCTTGGTCCACAGTGTGTACCACGCTTGATTGCGGGAGGCGGTGTGATAGGCACCGCATTCCTCGTAGTCGCTCTCGGCGGTCGCGAAATTGAAGCGCTCGCACACCGTGACATAGTGATCGAGGAAGTATCGCGTGACGGATTCCGGCATATTCGAATTCCCGGCATATACCGGAACGACATCCACGAGCCCTGTGCTATTGTCGACGCGCAACACAAACGGCTCGACGCGTTTCAGCGGCATGAGTAGCACTAGCGCCGCCGCCATTGCGAGCGCGGCCGTCCAGCCGCCGCTGGCTACAACCCACGCGATGCGGATGATCCGGCGGCTCTGCGCAGCCCGGTCTGCATCCCAGGAGGCGGCTTCAGCGAAATACGCCTCGAGCGCTTCTTCCTTCATGGTCACCGCGCTCTTTCCGAGGATTCAAGTGCTTTTGCCGGCGTAGTGGTCGCAGACTTGGGGATCGAACCCACGACGGGCGCCGGCGCATTGATAGGCTCCAGGTGCCCATCACAAGAAACGCGCTTATTATGGGAGACACAGGCGCAAAGAAGAGCCAGCGCGATCAAGAGTCCAGAGGCTTTTCATGGAATTGGTCACCCTGGCCGGTCCCTTAGCGCGCTCGAATAGCGTTCTCACGCCGGCCCCCTGCAAGTCGCTGCACTCCAGTCACCGCTCCGTGGCGCAGGCTGTAGCCCGCTTTGCGGCTAAGGCTGTCCCAACGGGTCGTTTCGCGATCCATCACCAGTCCGCGCATGAATTGACCACCGCTGCGGCTCGCCCGCCCGAACCCCCAGGGGAGAGCTGCGCTGACTGCACCAAAAGTGCCCAATGCAAGCCCGCTCGCAAGGCCTGCTGCCATCGGCATCACCTGCCGCATCACCAGAAAGGTGAGGCCCGCGGCCATGCATACCCGCACGGCCTGCGCGATTTGAATGCCGCCGCCGGCAGCGGCCGCTTGCTGGGCGGCAGTCGACACGAGTTTCATCATCAATGCCGCGACCAACACGGTCAGGATGGTGATGAACGCGTAATTCGCCAGCTGTGCGATCCACGATTCAAAAAAGCGCTTCGTGCTCTCAAAAAAGAGGAACGTGATGAAAAGAGGGCCGAGCGCCAGTAGAATCGACAGCGCAATGCGAGAGAGAGCGAGCAGAAACATCGTGTAGATCGCGGTGAGATCAACGAGGATATACACCGCAAAACCAGCTATGTAATACGAGAAATCCCCGTTGAGAAAACCGCCCTTTTGAAGCAACAAAGTCGCCGCGTCGTCACCCGAAAAAATGATCTGATCGATGACGGTGACCGAGTCGTAGGCTCCGATGACTTTCGCGGCGAGCTGTCCAGGGGCATTAAAGAAAGTGTCTACAATAAGCTCATTGTAGAGCCATAGGTGCAAGGCGGCGCCTAGAATAATGGTCAGCATGACAATCCGCTTGACGCCGACCATCATCGGTTCCTCAATCTTGCCGATCAGGTGCAAATAGCCCCAGATCATGACGTACACCGTCGCCAGCGTGACGATCGCGGGTTCCAGCGTCGCGGCTACGACCGCGGTGTTGGCGCTGATGTAGTTGCTCAGAAGTCCGTTGAGCCAGGTATTGAACTCGGCAAAAAATCCCACGGCTTGACTCCATTTGGATAAGCACTCGATCCGGCGACGGCACGCAGGCAACGGAACTCATCGTGACAACGATCCCTAAACATTCCCGTACACACTGCGCACCGTCCCCGAAATCACACGTAGCGATTTTCGAACACCACCTCGTTAAAGGCCCATCGCCGGCAGTCGACGTAACGAGCCGATGTCTGATATCGCTCGCTCTCGGGCCTGCTGCCGCAGAGATCGTTCCTGCGCCTGTTCCGCTTGATACAGGACCTGCATTTTGGTCTGCTCGTTCGCGAGCATGCTTTGCTCGGCGGCAATACGGGCATTGAGCTCGAGAATGCCCTTCTGATCGGACGCGGCCGGAATCGCGTTGATTAGTTGCTGAAGGGAGGCAAACCGATTGCTTGTCATTTCAAGCGACTGGCTTGCCGTCGCCTGTTGCATCGCAATAGTGGCGCGGGCGACCTGAACCTGATTGCGTTCAGCGGGGGACAGCGCCGCCATTTGCTGCGGCGTCAACACGGCGTTGGCGGTGACGGCGGCTCGGATGTTCCCAGATAGCATCGGAAAGGCGCCGCCCGTTTGGGTAGCGGCCGACTGAAGCTGGGCCCAACTGGTCGGCAAGTAGTTGCGGTTGGTTCCGGAGAGCAGCAGCTGCATCCCCCGAGTACCCGTGATGGACTGAAATTCTTGCTGGGCTTGTCGCAAATGCAGCTGTGCGGTCGAGAGCTCCTGCTCCATCGTCGAGACTTCACGCGCGAGCTGCGCGATTGCTCCGACATCCACCACCGCCCACTGAGCGCGGGCTTCGGGCGCGATCCCCAAAAAGACCAGTGAACAGCACACCCACAGAATCATTTTTTGCCGAAACATGCGATTACTCCTACATCTTGCAATTATTGGGAACTCCGAATTGACCGGCCTCCCTCTTGAACTCCGGATTGAAAGATAGGCAACCATAGGTCTGGGTCCTCGCCCGCCTCGGCCATAATTCGATGCAGGCGCTCGACTTCGGACGCCCGCCCCGAAATCACCGCCAGTTCCGCATCGAAGCCCTTCAAGTCCAGTTCGCACACGACGCTGCAGTGGCCCTGCTTGACGAGGAAACTGCGTGAGCCCGGATCGAGTTGTTCCTTGATGAGCTTAAATTCCCGCTCTGTCAGGCCAAATCCTTCGATATAGTCCTCGGCGTTCGCATCTGAATTGGGAAAGAACACCTTGGTGGCCGTCTGCTCGATAATCGTGCGGCTGATGGAGCTTTGCAGCGCATCGCTCGGGCTCTGGGTGGCTGCGCAGAACACCCCATTGAGCTTGCGCCAGACCTTTAAACCATCCTTAGCAAATGCTTCGAATGTTTGATCCGCGAGTAACCGAGAGAATTCATCGGCCCAGCACACGAATGGACGACCGTCGATGAGCTTCCGAACACAGTGAAAGAGATAGAGCGTCACTGGGGAGCGGATGATGTCGTGTTCTAAGAACTCGGTGACATCAAAGCCCATCAGCGATTGCCCGGTGAGCCTTGCGACGATGGAATCCTGCGGGTTGTCGAACACCCACGCATAGTCGCCGCCGGTGTTTTCGCACCAACTCGCCAAGCGAGCGTGGATTCCCTCGGATCGAGTGGCGTCGGTAAATTCGATGAGCCTTGATAGTCGGCGCCGTTCGCTTTCCAGCGCGAGCGTCCCGCGCAGGGCATGGTCGAGATCGACCTCCTCCCGCGTGGTCAGCGGAGCGGATCCGCGCACGAGACTTCGGAGCCACACCTTCTGAAACTCGAGGGTCCCCGGTGATTCCGGCAACTGCAGGGGATTGAAGCCTGTCGGATGGCCGTTGCGTAGCGGTACGTACACGCCACCCAAGGCCCGTGCCAGGATTTCCAATCCCTTGTCCTTGTCGAACAGCACTTGAGTGGCGCCCTGGCGGGCGAGCATGCTCACCATAAACCCGATGAACACCGTCTTGCCCGATCCCGTGGGCCCGCAGATGAAGGTATGCCCAGTATCTTTGCGGCTACCCCCGTCCGGATCTTTCGGATCGCTCGCGTGCAGCGAGAAATAGTACGGCGAGCGCGCACTCGTAATGAGCATCGCGAGCGCGGCGCCCCAGTGATTGCCCGTTGCCCGTCCAGCCGGATAGTTGTGAAATCCCGCCATCGCCGCGAAGTTGCGCGAAGTAATCGGCGCTTTGCGCGGCCGGTCCCGGAAATTGCCGGGGAGTTGGGCCCAAAAGGCGGCCTCCAGCGCCAGGTCCTCCCTGGCCACCGTCATACCTACATCGGCCAAGAGCGTTCGGGCTTGGGCGACGTGGTCGTTTAAGCGATCCAAGCGCTGCGCATCGAGATCACCGGGGCGCTTGGGAACGGCATCAGCGAGGACCTGAAGGGTCATATGATGGTCGCCCATCACGAATTCGTTGCTCGTCAGGGCGTCCAGCGCATCGATGAGTTCCTGCGCCTGCGAAACGGCAAAATCGCCCGCGTTCGACATACGTGCATGCTGACGCTGCAGCAATCCCTGACCGGTGGCCTTGCCGAGAAACGCAAACGACTGGGTTAACACGAACGGAAACGGCGCGGACAACAGGGCGTCGTACATGCCGACCGTCGTAGGCGTGGGATACTCTTTAATACCCAACATCGCGCCGAGCCGCGTCTCCGTCGGCAGGCGGTACTCGATCACCTCGGCGCCGAACAGGGGGCGGGTCGTGGCCAGCACCTCATCGATTGACGCGCGCGGCAACGGCACGGGCTGATATTCACCGTTGACCAGCAGCGCGAAGAACTCTAAGGACCTCGAATATTGGCGATCGCCACGGGAATAAGCACTTAGAGGCTCAGGTTCATAGCGGGCGAATGACGCGAGTAGGGTTCCTCCAAGCTTCTCGCAGGCTTCGAGTGCATCGAGAAAGAGTCTCGTTGTTTGCTGATCTCCTCGTCAGCGCCTTGGCCAACAAACCCGAGGCCGCGCCGGTAATCGGTCGATACACGAGCGACAGGTAGATCTCGTTGACCATGAGCGTCTCGCCGGCGAGTCGCTGTTGATATTTCGACGCCAGTTGTGCGGCGAAGTTACCGATCGGAATGGGGACTGCCGCTGCGCGCTCGCGACGACGGACGATGTGCGTCCAAATCGCCACATTAGGGCTCGCCATGTTCCGCCAAGTCACATTGAGTCGTTCGTGCCAGTTATTCAGGTCTGCATCATCTGCGCTCTCGAAGCTGGCGCCATTTAGGCGAAAGACCTGGACGTAGTCACCGTCGGCGGTCCTCACCAGGTTGGCCGCCACCTGTGCTTTATAGGGAATGTGGCACGCCACAGGCCGCTCGCGGCGAATCGCATTCTCGCGTCTCAAGCCGGACATGGACGCGTCACCTTAGAGAGATGGGAAACACGAACCACAGGAGGGACCCCTCGGCGCCCCCGACCATCCGGCAAATCCAGCACCAGTGGCGTACAGCTGCTCGCGGTCCAATAACGGAAGGTCCCCACATAGGCCGGCAGCCGTGTACGTCCCCACAACAGAATAAGATCGAAAAACCGAGCATCTCGTGCGCAGAGGAGCGCACAGACGCCGTGAATCGGGATCGCCAGGAGGAGCGTCAAGAGATTCTTGGTCAATAGGAACACTTCCATCGTGAAGACCAGATTCAAGAGGAGTGCCGAAAACGTCACCCCCCAGCGCATTGGCGGCCGGGTCACAGCCACAAACAAGAGATCCGCAGTCAGCCCGGCGTTGCGGTCGGCCATGTCGCCCTCCTACACCCCGAACATCCCGCGAATCCAGGTGACCATCTGCGGCGCTCCGAACACGACCGCAATTCCGACAATCGCTGCAATTGGCCAGCCCCAGGAAATGCGATTGGCCATCGCCATGACGCCAAGCGCCATAACCAGAATGATGGCAATCGGGGTCGCCCAGGCGAGAATGTTGGTTTGAAGAGAATTAGCACCCGTAAGAAAGGGCGATGCTTGAGCGAGGGCAAGATCCGGCGCGCACAGCACCCCAATGATCAACATGGTGCCCATTTCTTCAATCTTGCGAGTGATCAGTTTGATTTCGTTCATTGGCCTCGCTCCACCGTCCTCTTTCCTAGATGCAGTGCACCCAAACTTCGACGCCGTTGTGCGAGCCACTTGCTCAACGACGGCGAGGTCCCTTCGATTGCTATGCAAACACAGGTGGAACAGATGATCGACCCCCAGTTTGATAGCGATATGGGGAAAAACTGCTGGCGCAGGAGGCGTGGCGGACCAACGGACGCCTCCAAACTGGGGTCGACGGCACTTCGACACCAGCTCGGACCGAGTGCACATTTACGGGGATCGCGGTACTCTATCGGTTGAAGCGGATCTGTGAGGAGTTCGCAATGGCGGCAGTTGATTCATCTTCATCGCCGGTGCGAGAAACCGGCCCGGTGGCCACTTCCGCGCTCGTCGCGCTGCGCTTCGCCTGGCACTCAGTGCGAATACCCGTCCTAGCGGTGCTTGTGATTCTCGAGCCGTTTGTAAGCATTATTCTCGCGGCACTGACAGTGCTCGGGATCTTCTCTGCCCTCTTTAATCGCTTTCTGCTTCACCTACCGCACTTTCCGTTCTGGACGATGTTGGGGATTTCTGCCGGCTGCGCGACCATTCTGATGGCGTATTACGGAATCATTCGCGTTCTTTCCAATCGTTAGACTCTAGGGGCCGTTTGGAAGGAGCAAATTTCACTCCCAACAGACAATTGTCCGCGCTGCACTCCTCGCTTCCTCTGGGTCACAGGCGTCGGAACAGAGTCCGCATGCTTGTCCGACTTCACCACGAAAATCGATGACAATTACGGCGCCGCAACCTTCGCACTTGCCTAGCCCCAATGCTTTCCCCTGAATCAAGGTCGCAACCAAGAGAAATGCATGTTCCAGTGTGACGTTGGAGTCCGGTACAAGCGCCCGAAACGTCTCGAAAGCCGTACACATTTGCTCCCCGCGTGAAATGTTTGGCGGCTCGCGACGCACGCTCGGAAGTGGACGCAAAGGAATTAGGTCCAGTAGGCAGAATACGGAAGTCAGTAGCGCAACGTCGGCTCGCATTTGCGACGACTGCAGAAGGAGTTCCACCATATGCGGCGAGGGACCTCGGTGTCGTGCCGTGCGGCCTTCGACTTGGTCATGCACATAGGATCGGAATAGGTTACGGATGCAACGTCCCGACAATCCGGTCCAATGACGAATTGTCCCAGTACGCGCCTCATGATGAATTAGGCGCATAGCGAGATTGTACTTCCTTACATCTCGGTGGTAACGGTGATCGGATATGCGCATGGGATTATTCCGCGTTTGATTCAAAGTCAGAATATCGTGGCGACCAACATTTCCCTCTACGCATTTCTGATGCAAGCAATCACAAACTCCGACGCAAAAACTTCCGTAACTACGCCCATCACCAAACATATTGGGACCCGCGCCTCCTCATTAGCGATGCTTACGGAAATTGGCGCGCACGGTCGCGTGAAGCCTGTTTTGTTCAAAAATGAGCAAAAACACTGGCTACACTTCTTGCGCGCGCTAAGCGATAATTAGTATCGAGTGACAACTCGTCCCTGAACGACCGGAACCACAGGGTTCAAAAAGGTCGTCGAATGCAAGACTCCGCACTAAGTGCTTCTTCGCCGGAAGCGCAGCCGGGCAAGATCATCGCTTTTTTGCCGCGCTTTATTCGTCTGCGCGACGCACCCTCATACCTTGGTATGGACAAAAACCGCTTTAATCGCGACGTTCGCCCCTTGCTCCCCGCGGTTCCGATCGGATCTCAAGGCGTCGCCTTTGACCGCCTTGACCTTGACGCCTGGGCGGATGACTATAAGAGCCGCAACGGGCATCCCGCGGCTCAACCAGAAAGGAAGAAGCCATGGGAAACCAAAAAATGTCGGGTCTCATCAAACGTGGTGGGATCTGGCACATCGATAAGCAGTTCCGAGGAGCACGCATTTGCGAGAGCACTGGAACAGGCGACGTCCGGCAAGCCCAAGAGTATCTCGCGAAGCGCATAAACGAACTTCGCGAAACTCGACTCTTCGGAGTGCGCGAGTCGCGTTCGTTCCGGGCCGCCGCGACGAAATATCTGGAGGCATACGACCATAAGAGACGCATCGCGGACGATGCGTTGCATCTGAAGCTTCTGGACACCTTCATCGGTGGACTGGAGCTAAAGCACGTGCATATGGGAAGTCTGCAGGAGTTCATTGCGAAGCGGCGAGAGGATGGGGTGAAGACCAAGACAATCAATTTGGCCCTCGCGGTCGTCCGGAGGGTCTTGAATGTCGCCTCATCCGAGTGGGTAGATCGGCACGGGCATACTTGGCTGGAAACGGCGCCCAAGATCAAGCTGTTTCCAATCCTGGACGCCAGGTCGCCCTACCCGCTGACCCGCGAGGAACAGGCACTCTTGTTTCAAGAGCTACCCGACCACCTCGCACGCATGGCGCTCTTCAAGGTGAATACCGGACTGAGGGAACAGGAAGTTTGCGGATTGAAGTGGGAGTACGAGGTGAAAGTGCCGGAACTCGACACATCTGTCTTTGTGATACCGGGTGAGCACGTCAAGAATGGCGAGGAACGACTCGTTGTGCTCAATCGGGTAGCTAAGTCGGTTGTCGACAGCGTGCGGGGGATGCATCCCGCCTATGTCTTTGTTCGTACGCACAAGAAAGGCGCGGAACCAATGCCGGTGGCCAGGATTAATAACACGGCCTGGAAAGCCGCACGAGAGCGTGCGGCCGACGCGTGGGCCAAACTGCATGACGGAACCTGCGCCGGGGGGATTTCGAAGGATTCGCGTTCATGACCTCAAACACACCTTCGGTCGCCGCCTCCGGGCGGCGGGCGTGTCGTTCGAAGACCGGCAGGACTTGCTCGGGCACCGCAGTGGTCGCATCACGACGCACTACTCCCAAGCGGAACTGACAAGCTTGATCGACGCAGCGGACAAAGTGTGCGAGACCGACTCCCGCAATTCTCCCGCAAGCACCTGGCTTCGGCGCAAAATTGGCTAGTGACGGAGGCACTAAGTGCTTAATTTTTCGAAGTATTCATGGTGCGCCCGGACGGATTCGAACCGCCGACCACCTGGTTCGAAGCCAGGTGCTCTATCCAGCTGAGCTACGGGCGCGCCGGGCGGCAGTGTAGCGTTTGTCGGCAATTTAGGCGACGTCACCCTCCCCGGCCAGTTGACGCAGCCGAAGTTCCTCGAGGTCGAGTTCCGTTTCGATGGCGTGGAGAATCGAGTCGTGGATCTCGCCCGTCCGGTGCAGATTCACCAAGGCGGTCCGCCCCGCAGCAACGGCCGCAAGCGCTGCCACGAAGTGTTCCTGTCGTCGCTCCACGAACTCGTGTCCGTGGTCTCGAACCCGGCTCGTGATGCGAACGCGGTTGCGGTATTCCTCGATGAGTTGCGGATGCCGAGGTGCGCCGCCGTCGCCGGTAATAGCCTCCAGGGCACTGAGGGCAGCGGAAGCCACATGCGCGCGGGTGGCGCTTTCGCTCAGTAGTGATGTTTGCTCGCTAACGGCGGGCTTGACGAACCATCGGATCAACAGGCCGAGGGTCGATCCCTGAACTAAGACAGTGGCGGCAATCACGCCGAACGTCGCGAATAGCACCACGTCGCGGCCGGGAAAATCATGCGGCAACGACAGCGCTGCGGCCATGCTCACCACGCCGCGCATGCCGGCCCATCCAATGATGAGGATGCTCGATGCCGGCGGCGCCGGATCGCGCCGGCGCAGCGCCGGCGACAGCCATCGCGGTATGTAAACGCCGGGAAACACCCACAGCAATCGCGAAATCACCACGGTGGCGATCACCGCCAGCGTCACCGGGCCCGCGGCTTCGAGTCCGGGCAGCAACCCGCCGAAGTGGTCCAAAACACCGCGTAGCGACAATCCGATCAGCACGAATACCAACGATTCGAATACGGCAACGACGAAGCGCCAGACCGCCCGCGCTTCGGTACGGCCCCGCGCCGTGACCGTGGTGTGCTGATGCCATCCCGTCACGAGACCGGAGGTCACCACCGCGAGCACCCCGGATATGCCGGCCCGGTCAGCTGCGATGTAGGTGAACCAGGCCGCCAGAAAGCTGATGAGCACCACCTCATGGGGCGTCTTGCGGTGCTCGAAAACCCAGGAGATAAGTCGTCCGACGACGAGCCCGAAAGCGATGCCGCCGCAGCCCAGCCATACGAATGAGGCGGCGGCTGCGCCCCAATGGAAGGAACCGGTGAGCACAGCCGCCACTGCCAGCCGGTAGAGCAGCAGTCCGGACGCGTCGTTCACCAGACTCTCGCCCTCGAGTATGGTGACGATGCGGCGGGGAAGCGGCAATCCGTGCAAGATCGCCTTTGCCGCAACGGCATCCGGCGGCGACACGATGGCGCCCAGCGCGAAACAGGCGCCCCACGGCAACTCCGGTACCCATTGCTTGGTCACCCAACCCACCAGCAGCGTGGTGAACGTCACGGCCCCGATGGCGAGCAGGACGATGGGACGCAACTCGGCGCGAAAGTCCCGCCACACGGTGAAATAGGCGCTGGCCAGCAGAAGAGGCGGCAGGAACAGCACCATGATGAGATCGGGATCGAGTTCCACCGACGGCGTACCGGGCACCGCCGCGAGCAGCATGCCGCCGACCACCAGGGTGGCCGCCGGCGGAAGCTGTAGACGCCGGCCAATAATCGGCAGTACTAGCGCAATTGCCAGCAGCCCAAGGATCAGTTCAAAGGACTCGAGCGGATTCATGCCGCGGAATTCTACTGGAGACTGAAAACCCGGCAGGAATATGCTGGTGGCGGCCGGCGAATGGCCGCCCAGGGAACCAATCGCCTTGAGTTATGGTCCAAATTGAGGCACAAAATCATCCACTTACGCGCGCTTCCCGGAACGCTGGCGGGCCGTGGGCCTTGGCCGTAAGATCGCAGAGGCCCCCATAAACATTTGCACCGATAAAATAGAGGACTTCCGATGAAGGCTTGGATACCGCTTACGCTCGTTTTTTCCCTCGGCTTCGCCGCTCACTCGCAGGCTGACTGCACCTATCCGCGCGCACCCGCTGCGCCCCCTGATGGCGCGACGGCGACGAAGGATCAAATGATCGCCGCGAAACAGGACTTCACCCGTTACAACTCCGAGATGAATGCGTATCTGGAATGCATCAAGCTCGAAATGGACGCGGCCACGCCGAAGGATCCGAAGAAACTGTCGCCGGATGAGAAGAAGAAGGCCGACGAACAGCAGAAAATGTTGGTGCAGAAAAACAACGCCGCCGTTGACGAACTGCAAGCCAACGTCGGGCGATTCAACGACCAATTGAAGGCGTTCAAGGCGAAGAGCCAAGAATCCAAGTAACTCAGAGCGCGGCGAATTCGATTCGCCGCGCCCTTTAGAAAATTATGCAGGCTAGTACGCTCATTACTCCGCGTCTGGCCGAAGAGGCGATCAACTCTCGGCTGACGTGCTTACCCATCGAATCACTGCCCTTGACGCAGTGCGTCGGTGGAACGCTGCGCGAGAACATCTATGCCGAGCGGGATGCCCCGCCCTACGACCGCGTCTTTATGGATGGCATCGCGGTGGACAGCGAACAGCTGCGCCGCGGGCTACGGCGCTTTCGTATCCAAGCCACCCAAGCGGCAGGTGCGCCGGCCCTGAAGCTGGCTTCCGGGGAAAACGCCATTGAAGTGATGACGGGATCCGTGCTTCCGGTCGCGGCCGACTGCGTGATTCCGGTCGAGCAGTACGACGTCGTGGATGGCGTCGTGTCGTTGAAGTCGGCCGTTGCATCGACGCCGTACCACAACGTCCATCGGCGCGGCAGCGACAGCCGCCAGGGAGCGCTGCTTCTGAAGTCCGGAACTCTCTTGCGCGCTCCGGAGATTGCGGTGGCCGCATCGGCCGGGATGGCCCGCGTGCGGGTCAGCAGCCAACCGGCCGTCATGATCGTTTCCACCGGCGACGAACTCGTCGAACCGGGCGATCCTATCGCCGACTTTCAGGTACGCCGCTCGAATGCCTACGCCTGCGCCGCCACTCTGCGAAAGCGCGGTTTTGCACGGGTCGGCGACGACCATCTATTGGACGACGAGGACATTCTGCGCGAGCGTCTTGCGATGCATCTGACCACCCATGAGGTGCTGATCCTGAGCGGCGGCGTCTCCATGGGTAAGTTCGATCTCGTTCCCAAGGTGCTGGTGCAACTGGGCGTACAGGAAGTGTTTCACAACGTGGCGCAGCGCCCCGGCAGACCCATGTGGTTCGGCATCGGACCGCAGGGGCAATCCGTCTTCGGGTTGCCCGGGAATCCCGTCTCCACACTTATATGTCTGATCCGCTACGTCATTCCGGCCATCGCGGAAGCCATGGGGACGAGCCGTCTATCGCCGGAGCGACTGGCCCTCGCTTCTCCGGTCACGTTTCAGCCTGCGCTGGCGTATTTTCTTCCGGTTGCCATCCAACAGGATGAATGGGGGCGCCCGTGGGTAAACCCGCGGCCGCCCAATGGATCGGGCGACTTTCTGAGCCTCGCGGGTTCGGACGGATTCGTGGAGTTGCCGCCGGGACCCAACACCTACCCCAAGGGTTTCGTCAGCAACGTCTACCGCTGGTGATCCTCGAGAGACCATGGAACATACCATTCACGACATCCGCGGCGCCGCCAATCCCCTCGACAAACTGGGGCGTCCTCTGCACGACCTGCGCATTTCGGTCATGGACCGGTGCAATTTTCGCTGCCCCTATTGCATGCCGAAGGAAAAATTTCACGAAAACTACCGTTTCCTGAAATCCCAGGACCGGCTGTCGTTCGACGAGATCATTCGGCTGTCGCGCCTGTTCGCGGCGCTCGGGGTGCGCAAATTGCGGCTCACCGGTGGCGAGCCGCTGTTGCGCGCGAATCTGGCAGATCTGGTCGGCGATTTGACGATGATTCCCGGCATCGAGGACATTGCCCTGACCACCAACGGGGTACTGCTGGGCCAGCACGCCGTCGACCTGCACGCCAACGGTCTGCGCCGCGTCACCGTGAGCTTGGATACGCTGGATCCTGACGTCTTCGCGCGCATGAGCGGCGGTTTCGCAGCCCTCGATCAAGTCCTGCAAGGAATCGATGCCGCCATTGCCGCAGGCCTCAGCCCGGTGAAGATCAACGCCGTCGTCGAGCGGGGCGTGAACGATCATACGGCGCTCGACCTCGTCGAACGATTCCGCGGCAAGCCGGTGATCGTGCGATTCATCGAGTTCATGGATGTCGGGAACCGCAATGCCTGGCGGCCTGAGATGGTGGTACCGTCGCGCGAACTCGCCGCCCGCATCCAGGCCCGTTGGCCCATGCATCCGGTTGCGGAGAATTACCGCGGCGAAGTGGCGCAACGCTGGCGGTTCGACGATGGCGCGGGCGAAGTGGGTTTCATTTCGTCGGTGTCGCAGCCCTTCTGCGGAGCCTGCAGCCGCGCGCGGTTATCGTCGGAGGGCAAGTTCTACACCTGCCTGTTCGCGACCCAGGGCCTGGACCTGCGCGCCGCGATGCGTGCCGGCGCGCAGGACCCGGAGCTCGAAAATCTGATTCGCGGCAGATGGCTGGGACGTAGCGACCGCTACAGCGAACTGCGCGAAGAGTTGCGCCGTACCGAGCCCTCGGCCAAGAAGATCGAGATGTACTACATCGGCGGTTGACTCATGCCATTCTCACATCTGGACAGCGAACAACGGCCGACCATGGTCGATGTCAGCGAGAAATCGCCGACTAAGCGGACCGCGATGGCCGAGGCGCGTGTGCGCTTTCCGCCGGCCGTGAGCGCGGCGTTGCGCGCCAGCGGTCTGCGTTCGCCGAAGGGGCCGGTGTTCGACACGGCCATCGTGGCCGGCGTCATGGGTGCCAAACGGACCCATGAACTCATCCCGTTTTGCCACCCGCTGGGCCTGGAAAGCTGCCGCATCAACATCGACTTGGAAGGGGATACGGCCGTGATCCAGTGCACGGTCAGCGTGCATCACAAGACGGGCGTGGAAATGGAAGCCCTCACCGGCGCCAGCATCGCGGCCCTGACCATTTACGATATGTGCAAAGCGCTGTCGCACGACATCGTGATCGGCGACACCCGCCTGCTCTCGAAGGATGGCGGGAAGAGCTCGCACGTGGTGCAGGAGGCATCGTGAGTTCCGTCGGCGCTCCGGTCTATGGGTTGGTATTGGCGGGAGGCGCCAGCTCGCGCATGCATCGCGACAAGGCCGCGCTGCTCTACCAGGGCAAGACTCAACTCGACCGCGCCTTCGACCTCGCGAGCCGCCACGTCGATCGGGTGTTCGTGTCCGTGCGCGCGAGCCAGGCCGACGAACCGACCCGCTCCGAGAAACCCCTGATCGTGGACTTGGCGGGCTTGAGCGAGACCCCGGGGCCCGTCGTGGGCATCCGCTCAGCCATGGCCGCCTACCCCCACGTTGCGTGGCTGGTGGTCGCGTGCGATTTGCCCTTCCTGTCGGATGCCGCTCTCGAGCAGCTCTTGCAGGAACGCGATCCCAGCGTCCTGGCCACCGCATTTCGGAGTGCGCACGATGGATTGCCCGAACCGCTGTGCGCGATCTGGGAACCGGCGGCGGCGGCGGCCTTGGCGGCGTATCAAAGTGGGGGCGCTCATTGTCCGCGCAAATTCCTGCGCCGTTACCCCGCGTCCCTGATCGAGCCGCACGACCACCGGGCGCTCGACAACGTCAATACGCCGGAGGAATATACTGCTGCGCAGGCCGAGATCGAATCCCACGTCGGTGCCAAACCCATGCAACTACAGATCCAGTACTTCGCGTTGATGCGGGAACAGGCCGGCCGTTCCGCTGAAACATTGGAAACCTCAGCAGCAACGCCCGCCGATCTGTTCGAGGAATTGACCGCGCGTTATGGCTTCACACTATCGCGCGAGCAATTGAAGGTGGCCGTGAACACCGAGTTCTCCGACTGGTCGCGCAGGCTGATCCCCGGGGATGCCGTGGTGTTCATCCCGCCGGTGGCAGGCGGATGATGCGTTTTCGCTTTACCGAAGCGGCGATCGACACTGCAGCCGCCCGCCGCGAATTGCTCGACCGTGGTGCCGGAGGCTACGTCAGCTTCGAGGGCTGGGTCCGGGATCACAACGAAGGTCAGGAAGTCACGCGCCTCGAGTACGAAGCCTTTCAGGCGCTGGCCGTCAAGGAGGGCAATCGGATCCTGACGGAGGCGGTGCAGCGCTTTCCCGTCAAGCATGCCGCGTGTATCCATCGGGTCGGGTCTCTCGACCTCACCGACATGGCGGTGTGGGTGGGCGTCAGCTCTGCTCACCGCGGCGAAGCTTTCGACGCCTGCCGGTTCATCATCGATGAAGTGAAGCACCGCGTCCCGATCTGGAAGAAGGAACATTATCGAAGCGGGGACTCCGGCTGGGTCAACTGCGAACGCTGCGCAGCGGAGCCGCGCCACACCCACGGGCTTGGGCACCATCACGAGCCGCTGGAATCCTTGGTGTTGCCGGGTTCGGAGTAGCATGGCCGCCGCGCCCGATTACTCGCGCCAGCTCCTGTTGAAGGAAATCGGCCCGGAGGGGCAAGCCAAGCTCGCAAACAGCCGAGTATTGGTGGTCGGCGCCGGCGGCTTGGGCAGCCCGGTGTTGCAATATCTGGCCGGCGCAGGTGTCGGCTATCTTGGGGTGGTGGACGCGGACACTCTCGCCGCCAGCAACCTGCACCGTCAGCCGATTTACGCCTTGGCCGACGTGGGCAAATCCAAAGTGGAACTGGCTCGTGCCGCGGTGGCTGCGATCAATCCCAGCGTGGTCGTCCGGACCCATGAGGCGCGATTCACCGCGGATAACGCGCTCGCGTGGGTCCAGGACCACGACGTCGTGGTCGACTGCAGCGACAATTTCCGGGCGAAATTTCTCATCAACGACGCCGCGGTTCTGGCCCGGCGGCCGGCCGTGTTCGCGAGCGTGTATCAGTACGAAGGGCAACTGCAGGTCTACAGACCAGAACCCGGGCATGCCTGCCTGCGTTGTGTGTGGCCGGACGCAACGGCCGACGGCGTGGTCGGCAATTGTGCGCAAGCCGGCGTACTCGGTCCGGTACCGGGCGTATTCGGCAGCCTGCAGGCGCTGCTGACGCTGAAAATTCTGCTGGGACTCGAGGGCCAGCTCGCCGGTGAGATTCTGCTGCTCGACTTCATGAACTTCACGAATCTCAAACTCAAGGCGCCGCGTCGCGGCTCCTGCATCGCGCCCAACTGCACGCTGATTCGGGAAATCGCGCCCGAGGAACCCGACCTCGAGATCACCCTGCCCTCGCTGGCAGCGGCAGCGGCACAGCACCTCGAGGTCATCGATATCCGCACCGCCGCCGAAGTGGCCGCGCAGGCGGTGCCGGCGCGGCACATCGCAATGCCGGCCCTGCTCGCCGATCCACAGCAATTGTCGCGTGACGGCCGGTACGTGCTCGTCTGCGCATCCGGCCGGCGCAGCCTCGCGACGGCCCGCGAATTGCGCAAACGCGGTCTTCACGTGCGCTCGCTCGCCGGCGGGCTTCAAGGACTCGAGGGCTGAGCGGTGTTGTTCGACAGCAAATTGCCCGATGTCGGTACCACGATCTTCACCGTGATGTCGCGCCGCGCCCTCGAGGAGCGCGCCGTCAACCTGGGCCAGGGCTTCCCCGACTACCCGGTCGATCCACGCTTGTCGCAGGCGCTCATCGAGACGATCGCCGATGGGCGCAATCAGTACGCGCCCATGGAAGGCGTGGTCGATCTGCGGGCCGCGATCGCCGCCAAGTTGCACGTCAGCTACGCCCGCCAATTCGATCCGGAATCCGAGATCACGGTGACGTGCGGCGGTACCGAAGCCCTGTACGACTCGATCCAAGCGGTGGTCGGCGCCGGCGATGAAGTCATCATTTTCGATCCCTCGTATGATGCCTACGAACCGGCCGTGAGATTGGCGGGGGGACGCTGCTTGCGAGTGCCCTTGGCCCCGCCCACCTTCCGCTTCGACTGGGACATCGTGCGCAGCGCTCTGAGCGATCGGACACGCCTCATCATCATCAACAGCCCGCAGAACCCGAGCTGCACGGTGGCCGGCGCCGAGGACCTCGACGCTCTCGCCGCCTTGGTACGCGACCGCCCCATCAGCATTCTCGCCGACGAAGTGTACGAGCACGTGCTCTACGACGGCCGGCGTCACGCCTCCGTCCTTGCCCACCCTGAATTGCGGGCGCGCAGTTTCGCTGTTTTTTCCTTCGGCAAGACGCTGCATGCAACCGGCTGGCGGGTGGGCTACTGCGTCGCCCCGCCGGCGATGACGCGGGAACTTCGCAAGGTCCATCAATTCAACACCTTCAGCATCGCATCGCCGTTGCAATATGCGATTGCGGGCTATCTTTCGCGGTATCCCGATGCGTGGATGGGCCTGTCGGATTTTTTTCAGGCCAAGCGCGATCTGTTGGCGAGGCTGCTGCGCGGCACGGGATTCGAGCCGCTGCCCGCGGCCGGAACCTATTTTCAATTGGTCGACTACGGCGCCTTGAGCGCGTCCGGGGACGCGGATTTCGCCGACCGGCTGATTCGCGAGGCCAAGGTCGCCACCATTCCGTTGTCGCCCTTTTATGCGGCTGCGCCGCCGATGACCTTGCTCCGGTTGTGCATCGCCAAGCACGATGCAACACTCCAGGCGGCAGCCGAACGCCTGCGCAGTTTCGCGGCCGGGATTTAAGAGTCCGTCCGAATGTTTCGCGGGAGCCGGGGAGCAGTCTGGCTTCTAGGTTCCGTAGCGCTTTTTGACCGAGGGCAGA
The DNA here is from genome assembly GCA_963799885.1 of uncultured Gammaproteobacteria bacterium. Taxonomy (GTDB): domain Bacteria; phylum Pseudomonadota; class Gammaproteobacteria; order Steroidobacterales; family Steroidobacteraceae; genus Bog-1198. The sequence continues at coordinate 28,074 of CAWCYX010000022.1, forward strand.
CTTTGGCGCTGGCGGATTCTGGCCGCGTCCATCAGCATGCGGCCGGCCCACCGGTAGACGTTATTCTCCTTCACGGTGCGGCGCATGAGCGACATGCGATCGCGCCGCTCGTCGCGCCCCATGCGCATCGCGATCTCCATGGCGTCGGCGGTTTCATTGACATCAAAGGGATTGATGAGCACCGCCTCTGCGAGCTCGCGCGACGCGCCCGCAAACGTGCTCAAGATCAACACACCATCCTCATCGTCGCGCGATGCCACGAACTCCTTGGCGACCAGATTCATGCCATCGTGCAAGCTGTTCACCAGGCAGAAGTCCGCCGCCCGGTACAACTCGAAGACGCGGGCCGGCTCCTGATGCTCGTCGATCAAGATGATGGGCCGCCAGCCGTTCTCGCGGAACTTCGCGTTGATGCGTTCCACTTCGCTGTAGGTTTGCTGCTGCAGATTGTGGTACGCCGGCAATGTGCTGCGCGAAGGGGCGGCGATCTGCAAGAGGCAGAGTCGGCCGCGATGCCGCGGATTCTTGTCGAGCAAGGCCTCCAACGCGTGGAAGCGTTCGATGATTCCCTTGGTGAAGTCCCAACGCTCGACTCCCAGACCGATGACCACATCGAGTCCGATCTGATGGCGCTCGCGAACGTTCGCACGGCAAGTGGCGACGTCCGGCAACACCTTCAACCAGCGCGGCGGCCATTCGATCGAGATCGGATAGGCCGCAACCCGGCACACCCGGCCCTGGAGCGTCACGGTCATCTGCTCGTGATCGATCTGGCATTCCACGAATCGATCGACCGTTTCGAGAAAATTCTGGCAGTGGTAGCGGGTGTGGAATCCCAGGATGTCGGCCGAAAGCATGTGCAGCAATATCTCCCGCTTCCAGGGGCAGACGCCGAATGTTTCCGCATTGGGCCATGGAATGTGCCAGAACAGACAGACCGTTGCCTTCGGTATCTTGGCCCGGATGAGCTGCGGCAGCAGCGCAAAGTGGAAGTCCTGAATCATCACCACCGGACTGTCGGTATTCGCCTCCGCGGCCACCACGTCCGCGAATTTGGCATTCACCTCTTCGTACGTGTGCCAGTCGGTGGGCCGGAACGCGGGACGTATGTACGCAAGGTGGCACAGCGGCCACAGTCCCTCGTTGGAGAATCCATAGTAGTAGCCCTGTTCCTGCTCAGGAGTCAGCCAGACGCGGCGCAGCGTGTACGACGGATCATCGGGCGGCACGCGGATGTGATCGAACCGGTCCACGGTTTGGCGGTCGGCCGGACCGGCACCGTGGGCGATCCAGGTGCCCGCGCACGCCCGCATGATGGGTTCGAGGGCGGTGACCATGCCGCTCGCGGGAACCTGCATCACCGGCCGTTGGTCGGCATCGTAATTGTGGATGTAGGGCTCGCGATTCGACACGATGAGAACCTGCGCTGAATGCAGGTGGTCGTGAACCACCTGCCTGAGCGCCTGCGGCGTCCAATTCTCGCGAAAATCGATTTCCAAGCGCTGCTTCTGTTCCGCTTCCGCGAGCACCTGCCGTACCTGGGAAAGAATGGGCAGCGACGATCGCGGCGATTGGGCATTGTCCAGAAATCGCTTGCCGCGAATATCGCCGATCAGCACGTTAGCCCAGCGACGCAGCTGCAGCCAGGCGAGCAGCACCACCAGCAGCGCCAGCAACAGCATCGAAATGCCGATGAATACCAGCACGAAATCGCGCGCCGTCCGCTGCCGGCGGTCGACGAAGCTCAAGTCGTGCAGCATCAGCACGCGGAACGGCGTCGGCGCGGCGTCGAAATCGAAGCGCGACACCTGCACCGAGCCGGACGGCAGCTGCACGACGCGTGCCTCCGCGGATTTCTGTGCCGCATTCTCGCCGCAGGTGATCGCCGAGGGAACACGTTCCGTCTTGAATAACATCGTACCATCGGGACGGCACACCAGAATGGCGAGCAACCGCTCGTCGGCGGTGACCTTCGTCAGATAAGCGCGCAGGCGCGCCTCGTTGCCTTTGCCCAGGAGTTCCGAGAGCGGCTCCTCCATGGAATGCATGACGAGCTGCGAGCGCAGCTCCACGTCGGAGCGAAACCACTCCGCCAGCAAACGCTCGATATAAGGCAGTCCGAAGTACGCGACGACGCAGGATGCGAACGCAACAGGCAGCACGAAGCGCAACATCACCGAGCGAAACATCGTGCCTCCGTGTAGAAAAATAGGGAACGCCATTCGCGCTTAGGTCCGTCAAAATACCGAAAATCCGCGGCACAGTCTTGAATTTCCACATCTGCGTCCGATGTAAGAATTACATCAGAATATCAAAAGGATAAAGCTAGGCAGCGGCGCCACGGTGAGCTATGGTCGTTTTGCCATGAAGCAACCCCATTCGCCTCCGCCATCGCTCGACTGGTGCCTATTTCTGGATGTCGACGGAACACTGATCGAACTCACCGAAACTCCCTTCGAGACGCAGGCGAGCGATGAACTGAAAGCCGTATTGAAAGAGGTTGCGGAGAGGCTCGGCGGCGCCCTCGCGCTGGTGAGCGGCCGCAGCATCGAATATCTGGATGCGTTGTTCGCCCCCCTGCGACTGCCGTCCGCCGGGCTTCACGGTGTCGAACGCCGCAAGGCGACGGGCGTCATGCACGGCGCGAGCTTCACCGATACGCAACTGGATCGCGCGCGAACCGCGCTCAAGGACTTCGTGCGCGACCATCCCCTCACGCTGCTCGAGGACAAGGGAAGGACGGTCGCGGTTCACTTCCGCATGGCGCCGCAATTCGAACCGCAAGTACGGGAGATGGTAACGGCCATTGCGGCCGAGCTCGGCACGAACTACCAGGTGCAGGCGGGCAGCATGATGCTGGAAATCAAACCGCGCGGTTTCAACAAAGGCAGCGCCGTCCAAGCGTTCATGAAGGAACCCCCCTTTTCGGGACGTCGGCCGGTCTACGTCGGGGATGATCTCACCGACCTCGACGGCTTTCGCGTGGTCGATTCCCTCGGCGGCGTCTCGATTGCCGTCGGCGATCGCGTTCAAGGGCAATATCATCTGGATGATCCGGCGGCCGTTCGCGAATGGCTCAAGGGCATAGCCGGGCTGATCGACTCACACCACGAATGACCGGATCGCGCAGCCTAGCCGGGCCGAATTTGCCCGCTGCCCCGCACGAGATACTTGTAGCTGGTCAACTGCTCCACGCCGACCGGTCCACGCGCGTGGAATTTGTCGGTACTGATGCCGATTTCCGCGCCCATGCCGAATTCGCCGCCGTCGGCGAACTGCGTGGACGCGTTGTGCAGCACGATGGCGCTATCGACGCGCGCTAGAAAGCGCTCGGCGGTCTGCGTATCGCCGGTCACGATGCAGTCGGTGTGTTGCGAGCCATACTTGTGAATGTGCGCGATGGCCGCATCCACTCCGTCGACTACCCGCACCGCGATGATGGCGTCGAGATACTCCGTGTACCAATCCTGCTCGGTGGCAGGCGACACCCGTCCGTCGACGCTCACACTCGGCTCGTCGCCGCGCACTGCGCAGCCCGCGTCGAGCAGCGCGCGCACGAGTGCCGGTAGGTGCGTGCTGGCGCAGGCGCGGTCGACCAAGAGGGTCTCGGCCGAACCGCATACCCCGGTGCGCCGCAGCTTTGCATTGAGCACGATGTTCTTGGCCATTGTCAGATCGGCGGCCCGACCGACGTAGACATGGCACACGCCCTCGAGATGACCGATCACGGGCACGCGAGCTTCCTGTTGGACGCGCGCGATCAAGCTCTTGCCGCCGCGCGGCACGATCACGTCGATGTCGTCCACCATGTCCGCCAGCATGTAACCGACCGCGGCCCGGTCGGTCGTGGGAACGAGTTGAATGCAGCTGCCCGGCAGGCCCGCGACCGTCAACCCCTCATCCAGGCACGAATGGATGGCGGCGCTCGAATGCACGCTCTCCGTGCCACCCCGCAATATGACGGCATTGCTCGACTTCAAACACAACGCTCCGGCATCGGCGGTGACGTTCGGACGGCTCTCATAAATGATGCCGATGACGCCCAATGGGACTCGCACGCGCTCGATGTTCATGCCGTTCGGCCGCGTCCACTCGGCGAGCACGGTTCCGATCGGGTCGGCGAGGTCCGCGACGTCGTCGATCCCGCGAGCCATCGCCTCGACGCGCTTTTCATCCAGCTTCAGCCGGTCGAGCAACGCCGGCGACGGGTTCTTCGCCGCCGCCTCCCGCATATCGCGGTCGTTGGCCGCGATGATCTTGTGGCGGCGCGCGCGCAGGCTCGCGGCGGCAGCCCGCAGCGCACGGTTCTTCTGGTCGGTCGTCGCCATGCTCAATGCCATCGCAGCCGCCCGCGCACCACGTCCGATGGCGCGCATGACGTCCGGCACCGCTTGCGGTGTTCGAACCGAGCTTTCAGCAGTCGTCTCTTTGTTCAATCCGGATGCCTACGACACTCTCAACAGAACCAGATCGTCGCGATGCACGATCTCATCGCGACCTCGGAACCCTAGCACCTTTTCGATGTCGGCGGATTTGCGGCCGATGATCCGGGCCGCATCGCCGTCCGAATAGGCGCATATTCCCCGCGCCACCTCGGCGCCGTCAGGGCCGATGATACTCACAGTATCGCCGCGCTCGAAGCGCCCCACCGCCCGGGTCACGCCGGCGGGGAGCAGACTTTTGCCCCCCATCAGCGCGCGCACCGCGCCCTCATCGACCGTGATCGCACCCGCCGGCCGCAGCGTTCCCGCAATCCATTGCTTGCGGGTGGCAACCGGCGTCGAGGACGGAACGAACCACGTGCAACGCGCCCCGTCCTCGATGCGTTGCAGCGGGTGCTGGAAAGCCCCCTTCGCGATGCACAAATGACACCCCGCCCCCATCGCGATTTTGGCCGCGGCGATCTTGGTCTGCATACCGCCCGAGCCCACATCGCTGCTGGCGCCGCCCGCCATCGCCTCGATTTCCGGGGAGATTTCGAGTACGCGGGAGATGAACTGCGCATCCGGGTCGAGTTGCGGGTCCGCCGTGTACAATCCGTCGATGTCCGACAGCAGCACCAGGCAATCTGCGCCCACCATTTGCGCCACCCGTGCCGCGAGCCGGTCATTGTCGCCATAGCGAATTTCGGCGGTCGCCACGGTGTCGTTCTCGTTGATGACCGGTATCGCACCGAGGGACAGCAGCATGTTCAACGTACCGCGTGCATTGAGATATCGGCGGCGCTGCTCGGTATCGCCCAGAGTCAGGAGAATTTGCGCGACCGTAATTTCGTGCGCGTCCAAAAGCTCCTTGTAGGCATGCGCGAGACGAATTTGACCCACCGCGGCGGCCGCCTGGCTTTCCTCCAGGCGGAGCTTTCCCGGACTCAAGGCAAGGTGCCTACGGCCCAAGGCAATGGCGCCCGAGGATACCAGGATGATCTCCTGACCCCGCTTTCGGATGCGACGCCACGTCGGCCGCAAAAGCCTCGAGCCAACTCCGATTCAGGCGCCCTTTCTCGGCATCGACCAGCAGTGCTGACCCGACTTTGACGACCACGCGTTTGGCGTCGGTCAACCGGCGGGCTGCGGTCTTGCGGTCGGCTAAGGTCATAGGAGAGCAATATTGCCATTTACTTGGGCAAGCGGCCTCCCCTAATATCCGCCTGCATCGACAGATGCAACCGTTCAACAGAGGCGACCTCAACGTGGGCAGAGAGTACGAACCGACCGTCGGGCAGTGGTACGAGGACTTGGAAAACGAAGAAACCTTCCAAGTGCTCAAGGTGGATGAGGACAAGGAAACCGTCGAGATTCAGCATCTCGACGGCGATGTCGAGGAATTGGACGTGGACGGCTGGGCGGAACTCGATCTCGAACTGACCGAGGAACCGGAGGGCTGGTCGGGGTCGAAGGCCGAAAAGGATGCGGAGGACGACGAAGAGGACGACGAGGATTGGGACGAGGATGAGGATGACGATGATGACGACGACCTCGACGACGAAGACGACGAGGATCACGAAGAATACTGACGCGGCCGGCATAGGCCGCGGCCGGCGAGGTGGCCGCGTTCACACCCGCTCCAGCCAACCGTGGCGATCGGGCGTCTCGCCATGCTGAATCGCGACCAGTTGCGTTCGCAAGGCGCGCGTTAGTGGGCCTACTTCGCCGTTGCCGACGGGGTATTCGGTGCCGCGATGAATGAGCGTGCCGACACCCGCGAGCACCGCCGCCGTACCGGAAAGGGCCGCTTCGCCGGTTTTCACCCAGTCCAGCATTTCGGCGACGTCGAACACGCGCTCCGACACGGCATACCCATTGTCGCGCGCCAGCGTGAGCAGCGAATCCCGGGTCACGCCATGCAGGAACGTACTGTCGAGACTGCGCGTCAGCAGTTCCCCCTGACGCAGCAACACGAAATTCGCGGCACCCGTCTCCTGCACTTCCCCGCCCGGGCAGAACAGCACCTGATCTACCTGATATTTCGCTCGCGCCGCCAAAGTGGGGCCGATCGCCGCAGCGTAGTTTCCGCCGGTCTTGACCATGCCCATTTGCGCCGCCGATCGTGTGTGCTCATCGTCGACGAGAATCCGCAGCGGCTTCATGCCGCCGGCAAAATAATCCCACACGGGGCTTGCGAGGACCATCAGCGACGCGTCGGTCGAGGGCGTCGCGGCCGCCCCGATGTTGGCGGTCGTACCGAATAGAATCGGCCGCAAATACAGCGCACCGGGTGCCTCCGGCACTTCCGAACGGCAGCGCGCGATGACCGCCCTCACCATGTCCGCGAGTTGCGCCGGATCGGGCTCCGGCAGCACCAGCAGTCGCGCGCTTTGGCGCATGCGCTCGATGTGCCGGTCCATCCGGAAGATATGAACCGATCCGTCGGCGCGGCGAAACGCCTTGAATCCCTCGAAACAAGTGCTCGCATAATGCAGCACATGCGCCGCCGGACTGAGCTCGATCGGGCCCACGGGTTTGACCTCGGAAGCACTCCACCGGCCGCCCTGGTAGGAGGCGACCGCCATGTGGGACGTCAATACGGAGCCGAACGCGGGTCGTTGGGGCTGTGCGGTCGCGGGCTGAGGCTGTGCCTTCGGGGCTTTGGGCTGTGCATTCATGAGGACTTCACCTTGGGTATGAAAATAGTCGCCGGGTGCTCGAGCAGATCTTTCAGTGTCTGAATCATTGCCGCTGCATCATAACCGTCGACGAACCGATGATCGAATGACGACGATAAGTTCATGATACGCCGCACAATCACCGCGCCGTCGAGCACCACCGGCCGCTCGACCGCCTTGTTGAGTCCGACGATGGCGACCTCCGGCGCGTTGATGACCGGCGTCGAGGCGATGCCGCCGAGTTTACCCAGACTGGTCACCGTGATCGTCGATCCGATGAGCTCGTCGCGCGTCGCCTTGTTGGACCTCGCCCGCTCGGAAACACGGCGGATTTCGGCCGCGACATCCCACAGCGAGAGCGCCTGGGCGTTGCGGACTACCGGCACCTTGAGACCGTCCGGTGTCTGCGTGGCGACGCCCACATGGACGGCGCGATGACGGACGAGCACACCGCGCGCCGTGTCGTACAAGACATTGCATTGCGGAAACGACTCCAGAGTCCGGGTGAGCGCCAGAACCACCAGGGGCAAATACGTGAGACTGGGCTCACCCTTCGAAAGCTTGGCATTGAGATGCAGCCGTAGCGATTCCAGTTCCGTAACGTCGACCTCTTCCACATACGCGAAATGCGGAATGTTGCGTTTGGCTTCGCTCATGCGCTCGGCGATGACGCGACGCACGCCAATCACCTTGATTTCCGTGGTCTCCGGCAGAGCCGACTGTGTCCCGGAGGACACCGCGCCGGACCTCAGCGCGCCGGGTGTTGGCGCCGACGTTTCCGGGGCGGCCCATGCCGCGGACACGTGCCGGGACCCAACACCGGCACCCGTCGGCTGTCTCGCTGCCCGACTATCGGCCGCCAGCAAATCGCCGCGCAGAATGCGGCCGCCGGGTCCCGAACCTGCAATGGTGGACAAATCGATTCCTGCCTCACGCGCCCGGCGGCGGTTGGCCGGCGAGGCCTTCACCCGGCCGTGGCTCTGCCGCTCCGCGGGCTCGCCCTCGCCTGGATCGGGCCGACCCGGATCGGGGGCGGACATCGTTGCGGCTGACGCGCGCATCGGTGACGCACGCGGCGCCGGCGGCGCCGGCGGCGGGGGCGCCATATCCGAACTTGGAGGCGGGGCGGAGTCGGCCGCAGGCGCCGCCAATTCGAACACGATCAACGGCGATCCCACCGCGAGCTTGTCTCCCGGTTCGCCCGATATCGACACCACGCGGCCGGACACCGGCGCCGGTACTTCGACGGCAGCCTTGTCGGTCATCACTTCCACGATGACTTGGTCCTCTTGGACCATATCGCCCGGCTTGGTGTGCCACGCGACGATCTCTGCCTCGACCGTGCCCTCACCCAGGTCGGGCATCTTGAAGATGAACTGGCTCATGGCGCCTCCGTGACGGCTTTGAGGGCCGTCGCGACGCGCGTCTGGCCGGGAAAATATTCCCATTCGAAGGCGTGCGGATACGGCGTGTCCCAGCCGGCGACGCGTTGGATCGGCGCCTCCAGATCCCAAAAACATTCCTCCTGGACCACCGACAGAATCTCGGCCCCAAAACCGGAGAACCTCGTGGCTTCGTGCGCCACCACGCAGCGCCCGGTCTTTCTGACCGACGTGCACATGGTATCGACATCGAGCGGCACCAAGGAGCGCAGATCGATGATCTCGGCATCCAGCCCCAGCGCGGCGGCAGCGGCGAGTGCGACGAACACCATGGTTCCGTAGGTGATCACGGTCACATCCGCGCCGCTGCGCACGATTTCCGCCTTGCCGAGCGGCACGCTGTAATGGCCTTCCGGAACCTGGCCCTTCGGATGGGCACTCCACGGCACCGCCGGCTTGTTCGGATCGCCGTCGAAGGGCCCGTTGTAGAGACGTTTGGGTTCGAAGAAAACCACGGGATCATCGTCCTCGATCGAGGTAATCAACAATCCCTTGGCATCGTACGGATTCGACGGCATGACGACCTTGAGTCCGCTGACGTGCGTGAAAATGCCCTCCGGACTCTGCGAGTGCGTCTGCCCCCCGCGGATTCCGCCGCCGCAGGGCGTGCGGATGGTCACCGGCGCGAAGAACTCCCCGGCGCTGCGATAGCGGATCCGCGCCAGTTCGCTCACAATCTGATCGAAGCCGGGATAGATGTAATCGGCGAATTGAATTTCCGCCACGGGCCGCAGGCCGTTGATGCTCATGCCGATCGCCGCGGCCACGATGCCGCCCTCGGCAATGGGCGTGTCGAGCACCCGATGCTCGCCGTACTTGCGTTGCAGACCTTCGGTGGTGCGAAACACGCCGCCGAAATAGCCGATGTCCTCGCCCATGAGGACCACGGAAGGATCCTTGCCCAGCATGATGTCCATGGCGGAATTCAAGGCCTGAATCATGTTCATGTTCGCCATCGTCAACCTCGCTCCGCGCGCATCAATGCGCGCTGGCGCTCGAGACTCTGCGGCATGTCCTTGAACACGTCCTCGAACATCAAATCCGCATCGAGCTTCGGTCCCTCGCTCATCGTGCCGTAGGTCACCGCCTCCTTCCAGCTGGCACCGACCAAGGCATCGAGCTCGGCAGCGAGCGCCTGATGACGTTCTTCGGACCATTCGCCGAGAGCGATCAAATGTTGCTTCAGGCGCTGTATGGGATCGCCAAGCGGCCAGTGTTCCTGATCGTCCTTGGCGCGGTAGCGCGCCGGATCATCGCTGGTCGAATGCGCCGCGGCGCGATAGGTCACCAGCTCGATCAGCGTCGGTCCGGCGCCGGTGCGCGCTCGTTCTGCCGCCCACTGCGTCACCGCATAGACGGCGAGAAAATCGTTGCCGTCGACGCGGATGCCGGCGATGCCGTATCCCGGGCCGCGCGCCGCGAAGGAGCGCTGCTCCCCGCCGGCGTAGCCCTGGAAAGTCGATATGGCCCACTGATTATTGACCACATTGAGGATGGCCGGCGCCTGGTAGACGGAAGCAAACAGCAGGGCGTGATGAAAATCCGCCTCCGCACTGCTGCCCTCGCCGATCCAACTCGCGGCAAGATGGTCCTCGCCCTTGATCGCAGCCGCCATCGCCCAGCCCACGGCCTGCGGAAACTGCGTCGCCAGATTGCCCGAAATCGAAAAAATGTTGCCGGCCTTGGAGTGGTACATCACGGGAAGCTGGCGTCCCTTGCACATGTCCCGGGTGTTCGACAGCGTCTGATTCATGAGGTCGACCAGTGGGATGCCGCGCGCGATCTGCAAGCCCTGGTTGCGGTACGAGGGAAACAGCATATCGCCCGGGCGTAGCGCCATGCACTGCGCGACCGACACTGCCTCCTCGCCCAGCGAACGGATGTAGAAGGAAATCTTGCCGGCGCGCTGCGTCCGTTGCATCCGGTCATCGAAGATCCGCGTCAGCAGCATGTGCCGCAAGCCTATTTGCAGGTCCGAGGGATCCAAGTGCGGATGCCAGGGTCCCACTGCCGTGCCCGCATCGTCGAGAACGCGCACGAGTTCCGTCGACAGAAAGGCAATGTCGCGGGCGCGCGCGTTGATATCCGGCCGCGAGATCGCTCCCGCCGGCGACAGATGCACGTAGCTGAAGTCGGGCGCTTCGCCAGGCCGCGCGGGTGCCTGCGGTAAATGCAAACGAGACCGGCTCTTCATGGACTCCCCCAATTCGCCCGACCAGCCGCCAATTTACGTCCGTACGCCCGCCGATGTTGCATTCATTAGGAGGAGCCGCAATAATTCGGTATGTACATTCCGATTTCCCGCGATTGATGGAACGTTCCCACCGACCCGTCTTGGATCGACTCGACCTGCGGTTGTTGGATGTCCTGCAGAGGAACGGCGCGCTGTCGGTGGCGGAGGTCGCGTCGCAGCTGAAATTGTCGACCACCACATGCTGGCGCCGCATCCAGCAGCTCGAGCAGGACGGGGTCATCAAGGCACGCGTAGCATTGCTCGATCGAAATGCGTTGGGTCTCGACGTCACCATGTTCGCGCAGGTCAAACTGGCAACCACGGGCCGCGATGCGATCGCGAAATTCGAAGAGGCGATCCGCGACCGCGCCGAAGTGCTGGAGTGCTACACGCTCACCGGCGAATGGGACTTTCTGCTGAAGATCGTCACGCGCAACATCAAGGCCTACGAGGCGTTCTACCTCGACTATCTGTCGCGCATTCCGTACGTGCAGTCGGTCAACTCCTCGGTGGCGGTGACCGTCATCAAGGAATCGACCGCGCTGCCCCTCGGGGTGTGATCGCAGGGCGCTACCCCCCGGGCGGGGTCGCTCAGGGCGCGCTCAAGCTCAAGTCGAATTGAATGATGAGCGTGTCGTTTCGCGTGGTGACGCCCGCGATATGAATCTCATCCACATGCACCGCAAGGGCGCCGGCAGCGAAGACCTGCTTGCGCAATGACTCCAGGACGTCGATACGCGCCGTTCGCGGAATGGCATCCGGGTTGACCTGCAGCGCGAGGTTCAGGGCACCGCGAGCGGTCTCATCGTCGACGCGATCGATCCGGATATCGTCAAGCATCAACTGATGGCCGCTGCCGCGGATCTTTCCGGATACGGTGACGTCCGACTGCAGGTCCACGCCGACGCAATTGCTCCCCAAGCGTTGGCCGAGCCGGGACACCATGTGCGCCTTCAACACCAACCGGTCGGAGGTCAGCCGGACATGCGGAGATTCGAGGTAGGTGTAGCAGATCCCGTCATCGTCGCTCAAATACCATCGTCCCTTGCGGTCGAACAGTTGCTCCACGACCAGGGTCTGCATGCCGCGCGGACCTAACGAGAGTGCGGATGACGCGGCGGCGGGAAGCGCCGGCCCGGCAGCCGCCGTTGTGGCAGCCGCCGTCGCGGCGGTCGACAACACTGCCGCGCCGACGCACAACGCCGCCGCGAGGCTCCGGCCGACGCATTGCGCCCAACCCACGGTGCGCGCGCCCGAAGCCATCAAGGCAGCAAGACCGTCGCACCGATGGTGCGGCGGCCGGCGAGCGCGCGATGCGCGTCCGCGGCGTCGCGCAACGCCAGCTTTTGGCCGACGTGCGCCTTGATGTCGCCGGCGGCAAGCCGCGCAAACAAGTCGTCCGCACGCGACCGGAGTTCATCCTGCGTTTTGATGTAGTCGAACAGCATCGGCCGGGTCGCGAACAGCGACCCGCCCGACGCGAGATCCAACAGTTTGAAATCCGCGATCGGACCGGAGGACTGGCCGAAGCACACGAACGTGCCGCGCAGCTTCAAGCACTTGAGCGAGCCGCGCCACGTGTCGTTGCCCACCGAGTCGTACACCACGTCGCAGCGGCCGCCGCCGGTGATCTCGAGCACCATCGCCGCGAAGTCCGCGGACTTGTTGTCGATGACGTGCGCATAGCCATTGGCCTTGGCGATTTCCGCTTTGTCGGCGGAGCCCACCGTGCCGATGGCCGTGGCACCGAGACTTTTCAACCACTGGCCCAGCAACAGCCCCACCCCGCCGGCGGCTGCGTGCACCAGGACGACATGTCCCTGTTTCACCGCAAAGCACGACGTCAGCAGAAATTGCGCGGTCAAACCCTTGAGCATCACGGATGCAGCCGTCTCGAAGGTGATCGATTCCGGCAATTTCACGAGCTGGTCGGCGGGCACCACGCGGCGCGTGCGATACGCGCCGAGCGGCATGGTGTACGCGACCCGGTCCCCGGGCTTCAAGTCTGTCACTCCCGGACCTACATCCTCGACCACGCCGGCGGCTTCGGCGCCGGGAATCAAGGGCGTCGAAGGCCAGGGATACAGGCCGCTGCGAAAATAGGTGTCGATGAAATTGACGCCGACGGCATGCTGCACGATGCGCGCTTCGCCCGCCTTGGGCGGCGCGGTGTCGAGTTCCGTCCATTCCATCGCCTCGGGGCCGCCAGGCACACGCGCTACCACGCCCATGTCAACCATGTATCACCTCAACCGATTTTTTTTAAGGATCGCACGAACCGCCGAATGCGCTCGCAGGCACTGCGCAATTGGCCCTCGTCGGCGGCAAAGAATACTCGAACGAAGTCTCGCGTCCCTTGGCCGAAAGCACCGCCGTCGATCACCGATACGCCTTCGGACTCATAGAGTTGCGTCATGAATTGGTGGCCCGAAAGTCCGCTGCGATGCACGTCGATCAACATGAACATGCCCGCGTCGGGGACGCAACAGCGCAACTCCGGCATCCCGCCGAGGCCCGCCAGCAGCACGTCGCGGCGTTGGGCGCAAAAGTCGCGGATCCGGGCTTCGGCCTCCGGCGCGACACGCAGTGCCGTCAAGGCGGCTTCCTGTACGAATCCCGGCAGCCCGTACAACATGCAAATCGCCAACGATTCCACATGGGTAATCAGCGTTTGCGGCCCCACCATCCAGCCGGCACGCCAACCCGGCATGGCATGCGACTTCGACAGGCTGCTGATGGTCACAACCTGGTCGGGCAAGCTCGCCCCGAGGCTCGGCACGCGACCGCCGGGGGCAAGACCCGCATAGACCTCATCGACAACCACCCAAAGTCCGTGCCGCCGCGCCGAATCGCCGATCACGGCGAGGTCCGCTTCGCTCAAGATGACGCCGCTGGGATTGTTCGGAGTGGCAAAGAACAGCGCACGCGTATTCGGGGTGATGAGCGCTTCGAGCGACCGCGGGTCGACGCGAAAACCGGCGCCCGGCGCTGCCGGTGCCCGCACCATCCGGGCTCCCGAGACTTCGATGGCCGCAGGATACGTAGGATACAGCGGCTCGAACGCGATCACCTCATCGCCCGGACCGGCCAGACAGAGAGAGGCCGCGAATAGCGCATTTTGCGCGCCGCCGAGAAAAATCACGTTGCGGGCATCGACCTCTTGACCACTGCGGACCCGATGCTGCTCGGCAATCGCCGCGCGCAGGGGTTCGCGCCCGGTGGCGGGCGTATAGTGCGTATCGCCCGCCCGCAGACATTCGATGGCACGGTCCACGACGGGCGCCGGCGTATCCAAATCCGGATCGCCGACGCTGAGCAGAATGACATCCTCGCCCAGCTCCCGCGCCCTGCTCGCCTGATAATGAGTCTGCCACGCGTCGGCACCGTCGCCCGAGATCCTGTCGACCAGCTTGGAAAATTTCATGGCGTGGAGAAATTCATGGATTAAAACCTTCGCTTCAAGTGACCGGCGCGCTTTGCTTCTTGCAACCCCGGCGTCGACCGCCGATACTTTTGCACATGTCGCGGACCACTGGGTGTTATCTCGTCGAGTTGCTTGCGGCCAATGATATCGACACCGTATTCGGCATCCCCGGCGTGCACAACCTGGAATTGTATCGCGGGTTGGCGGCTTCCGGGCTCCGCCATGTGCTCGTGCGGCACGAACAGGGCGCTGGTTTCGCCGCGGATGGCTATGCGCGCGTGAGCGGGCGTCCGGCTGCCGCGTTCACTATCTCGGGTCCGGGTCTCACGAACATCCTGACCGCGGTCGCGCAGGCATATACCGATTCGGTGCCGCTGCTGGTGGTGGCCAGTACGCCGGTGCGCGCATCGCTGGGCAAACAGTGGGGTGTGCTGCACGAATTGCACGATCAGTGGGCGCTCGCCGCCGGCGTATTCGGCGTCGCTCGCGCCGCGGCGAGCGCCGAGGACGTACGCGATCATCTCCGCGTGTGTTTGGCGTCGCTGCGCGCAGGTCGGCCGCGGCCCGCTTATCTCGAAATTCCCTTGGACGTGCTGGCGCAACACACCACCTTGCCGGCAGCCCGCTTCACCGAGGCGGCGCCCCTGCCGCAGGCCGCCGACGAACAGATCGAGGCTGCCGTTCGGCTGCTCGCCGTGGCGGCTCGGCCCATCATCATCGCCGGCGGCGGCGCACGGCATGCCGGCGCGGAGCTTCACCGCCTCGTCGACACGTTGGACTGTCCCTGCGTCACCACCGCGGCGGGCAAGGGAATTCTCGCTGAAAGCCATCCGGCGAATCTTGGTACGTCGCTACCCTACCGCGCCGTTCAGACGCTCATCGCCGACGCCGACGTCGTGCTGGCGGTGGGCACGGAACTCGCCGAAACCGATCTCTTCTACCTGATGAAACTGCCCCTCGGCGGGCTGTTGATTCGCATCGATGTCGACCCGGCCAAGCTCGCGGATCACTACGGCGCCGATGTGCCCATTTGGGGCGGAGCACGCGGCGCGTTGCGCTCGATCGAGCAACGGCTCACACCGCGACGCGGATGGAGAACCGAGATCGGAGGTGCGGCGAGTTACCGCGCGCAGATCGAGAATGGATTCGATGCGCAAGCCCGTACGCAGCTCGAGGGGCTGCGCGCCATTCGCGCCGGATTGCCGCGGGATGGGGTGGTCTTCAGCGACATGACGCAGATCGCCTACCTCGGCAACTACGCATTCGTCACCGACGGGCCCGGACAATGGTTTCATCCATCCGGTTACGGCACCCTGGGTTTTGCGATGCCGGCGGCGCTGGGCGCCAAGATCGCGGTCCCGGCTCGCGCGATTCTGGCGCTCGTCGGTGATTTCGGGCTGCAATTCACGTTGAACGAACTCATGACCGCGGTGGAGGAGAATTTGAGCCTGCCCATCGTGGTGTGGAACAACGGAGCGCTCGGCCAGATCCGCGACGACATGCAGGCATCGGACATTCCGCTCACCGGCGTG
This sequence comes from uncultured Gammaproteobacteria bacterium, assembly GCA_963799885.1. GTDB lineage: Bacteria > Pseudomonadota > Gammaproteobacteria > Steroidobacterales > Steroidobacteraceae > Bog-1198. Next base: position 43,807 of record CAWCYX010000022.1, read on the forward strand.
ATCGCGCGCAATCCGGACTTCGTGGCCTTGGGTTTGGCTTACGGCGCGGCCGCGGTACGGGTGACGGACGCGCACGCCCTCACCGAGTCCATTCGTGCGGCGTTCGCTCGGTCGGGTCCGACCTTGATCGAAGTAGTCGTGCCGCAGTTTTCGCCCAGCCCGGCCAAGCAGTCCTAGGGGTAATGGCACTTACTCAAGCGGGGTCCAACAGCGCGGCGACGGCGGGCGACGGATTGCCGCCGCAAATCAATACGACCACCTTCTTGTTCGCATAGCGTGAGCTCTCCTTGAAGCACGCCGCCAGCGCCACGCCGCTCGCCCCCTCGACCGACCATCCTTGGCCGTGACCCCAGCGCATCGCGTCCAGGATCTCCTGTTCGGTGACGAGCACGCCCCGATGCATCACCTCGCGGCACAGATCGAACGTAATGGACCCCTCCTCGACGCCGCCGGCGGTACTCTCGCTCAGTGTCCGGGACTCCGGCGCGTCGAAGATGCGGCCGGCCTTGATGCACTCGTACAAGACCGGTGAGTTCTCGGGCCAGCAGCCAATGATCTCGGCGCGCGGCGCCGCGTGCCGCAGATAGCTGCCAATCCCGCTGATGAGGCCCCCGCCCCCGGTGGCAATGTAGATGGCATCCAGATCCGGCGCCTGGCGCATCAACTCGACGGCGATGGTGCCCTGTCCCGCCACCACATACGGATCATTGTAGGGAGAAACATACGTGCGTCCCGAGGCCGCCGCCGCCTCACGCGCCGCAATTTCCGCGGCGAGCGGATCGGCGCCTACGGTCCGGACGCGGGCGCCGCATTGGCGGATTTTGTCGCGCTTGGCGGAAGTGACCTGAGCACTCAAAAAAACTTCCGCATCGACGCCCAGTTTTTTGGCCGCGGTCGCCACGCCCAACCCATGATTGCCCGTGGACGAGGTGATGACGCCGGCTGCAGCCTGTGCCTTGGTGAGGCTCATCAGCTTGTTGGTCGCGCCGCGCAGCTTGAAGGAACCGGTCATCTGCAGCTGCTCGAGTTTTGCGAATGCCGCCCCCGATTCACCGCTTCCTCTCGGCATGAGCAACAACGGCGTCTCCGCAACCACCGAATACACGCGCGCTGCGGCCTCGTCGATCAGCGGCAACACGTCGCGGCTCAGCAAAGCAATCTCTCCGTCAACCCGCTAGGGCAAAATTCCCGCACCTTGCTATTATTGCAAGGAAAGCAACTGAACGCCCGTGCGTCGGGCGCCGGTGCACGGGGCGCCCGTGAGCCGCGAAAATCAACCAAGATTAAAAAGGGGACCGAAATGACGATTTTCTTGACCAGAAGGGTGGCGGGCGCCGCAACTGTGCGCAGGGCGGGCCGCGTTGCAATACTGATCACGGCGCTGACTGCCCCCGCCGCCTTCGCCGCCGAACAGATCAAGGTCGTGGAACGACCGGTCGGTGAAACCACCGTTGATCTGGCGGCCAAGGGCGATTCGGTGGGCGATATGCTGGTATTCGCGAACAACGTCTTCGACGCCGCGAACAAGGTGCAGGTCGGCAGCGATCAGGGCTTTTGCATTCGTATCGTCGTCGGCAAGAGCTGGGAATGCTTCTGGACGCTGATCTTGAAGGCGGGGCAAATCACCATCGAAGGACCTTTTTCCGACACGGGCGATTCGATTTTTGCCGTTACGGGGGGCACTGGAAAATACGCGGGCGCCAAGGGCAGCATGAAGCTGCATCCGCGCGACGCGACGCCCACCGGCTACGACTTCACGTACGACCTGCTGTAATGGCATTCACGGCCGATCACAGCGAACGTTGCCGCCGCGACTTCCCGGCACTGCAGGGAACTGCCGAAGGAAAGGACCTCGTGTACCTGGATGGCCCCGGTGGTGTGCAGGTGCCCACCGCCGTGATTCAGGCCATGACGGATTTCTACCAGACCTGCAACGTCAACACCCACGGCAATTTTCCGCCGTCCCGCGAAGTCGACCGGCGCATGCAGGTCGCGCGCGAGACGCTGGCCGCCTTCCTGGGCGCAGCCGGCCCGGAGTGCATTTCCTTCGGCCAAAACATGACTACGCTCAACTTCGCGCTGAGCGCGGCCATCGGGCATACGTTGAACGAAGGCGACGAGATCGTGATAACGCAGCTCGATCACGAAGCAAATCGGGGTCCGTGGCTGCGGCTGCGCGACCGCGGCGCCGTGATCCGAGAAGTGAAACTCAAGGAATCCGGTGAATTGGACCTCGCGGACATGGCGGCGAAGGTCACCAGCCGCACCAAGGTCTTCGCGCTCGGCGCCTCATCGAACGCTCTCGGCACGGTGAACGACCTGGCGCTCGCGCGGCGCTTGAGCCGCGCGGTGGACGCGCTGCTGGTGGTCGACGCGGTCCACTACGCGCCGCACTTTCCGATCGACGTGGCCGCCATGGACGCCGATTTTCTCCTGTGCTCGGGGTATAAATTCTACGGTCCGCATGTCGGCGTTTTGTACTCGAAACCCGGCGCTCTCGACCGTCTGCCGACGGACCGCCTGAGCGTGCAAGATCCGGCGGCGCCCTATCGCATCGAAACCGGCACCCTCAACCACGCAGCCATCGATGGAATGCGTGCGGCGGTGGACTACCTGGCGAGTTGGGGCACGGGTGGAACGCTGCGCGAGCGCATCGTCGATGCAATGCATGGAATCTCCGCGTATGAGCATCGCCTGGCCAGGTCGTATCACGATGAGGTGCGGCAGTTGCCCGGCGTTCGAGCCTGGGGACCCGACTTCACGAGCCGGGCGCGCGCGCCCACTGTTTCGATCACATTGGAGGGGCACACGGCGGGCGCAGCGGCGACCGCGCTCGGCGCGAGCGGCATATGCGTTTGGGACGGAAACTTCTACGCAGTGCGTGCGGTCGATGTCCTGGGACTCGCCGACCGCGGCGGGCTGCTGCGCACCGGCGTTTCCATGTATACCACGCAGCGCGATATCAGCCGACTGGTGGAGGGTCTGGCAGCCCTGGCATAAATGCCCTGCGGCTGCCTGGTCAGCCCGCAGCGCACAGCTACCGTGCCGGGCACCTGTTGAACTTCGCCGAGTTGCCCATATCTAATTGCATTGTCGGTCAATTCGACCATTTGGGGGCCTGATATGCGAAATTTGCTGGCTGGAACTATTGCGGCGACGGCGTTGACATTGGCTGTCTCGTTCAGCGCGCCGGTGCTGGCTGATGCTGCGGCAGATCCGACGGTTCATCAAATCTACGAAGCTGCGGAAGCGGGCCATTTCGATCAGGCCCAGCAGATGATGGATCAGGTTCTCAAGGATCATCCGCAGAGCGCGAAGGCGCACTACGTCCAGGCGGAGCTGTATGCGAAGGAAGGCAAGACGGCGCTCGCCCGCGCGGAACTCGCCGAGGCGGAGGGGATTGATCCCGGCTTGACGCACGAGAATCCCCGCTCCGTGCTCGCGTTGAAATCGCAACTCGGCGTGAGTTCGCGGCCGGCGCAAGCCCCGCACGCCGCCGGACTGTCATCCGCGCCTGCATCCCCGCACTTTCCCTGGGGAACCGCGTTGATATTCGTCATCGTGGTCGGCGTCCTGTGGATGCTGTTTCGCCGCCGCAATACCTATTCGCAGTACCCCGCGGCCGGACCCGGCGCTCCGGGATACGGCGGTCCGGGCGGCTACGGCGGTGGATACGGCCCCGGCGGTCCGGTGGGCGGCGGTATGGGGTCGGGAATCGCGGGCGGACTGGCTTCCGGCCTCGCGGTCGGCGCCGGTGTGGTGGCCGGCGAGGAACTCGCGCATCACTTCCTGGACGGCGGCAACCGCGCGAGCGGCGGCGTGATACCGCCGGCGGACGCGAGCGACTGGGAGCAGCCCAGCAACAGCGACATGGGCGGCTCGGATTTTGGCGTCAATGATGGCGGCGGCTGGGACGACTCTGGCGGCGGTGGTGGGGGTGGCGGCGATTGGTCGTAACTTCCGCTAGGTTGTAACTTCCGCTAGGTCGTAACTACCGCCAAGCCGTTAGCAATCAAAGGGCGCCCATGTGGCGCCCTTTTTTTTCACGCAAAACTTGCGGGGAGGACTACCCCGCGCGATTCACCGCCGTGGCCACCGCGTCGTGCAGAGCCTGCATGCCGAACGAAACGTCCTGCATCACGCCATTGACGAAGAACGCCGGCGTGGCGCGAATATGGCTGCGGCGTCCGCCGGCGATGTGCTCGCGCACCTTCTGCAGGTAGATGTGATCGTCCATCTCGGCGGTATAGCGCACCAGGTCGAGTCCGATCTGACCGGCGTACCGGTATAAGTCTTTGTCCTTGAGGTGCGCCTGATTTTGAAAGAGCAGATCATGCATCTGCCAGAATTTCCCCTGCGCCCCGGCCGCCTCCGAGGATTCCGCGGCCAGCAATGCGTGGGGATGCGCTTCCTCCAGAGGGAAGTGCCGAAAGACGAAGCGGATCTTGCCGGGATAGCGCTCGAGAAATAGCTTCGGTGTCGCCATCGCCGTCTTGCAGACCGGGCACTCGAAGTCGCCGTACTCGAGCACCGTGACTCGGGCGTGATCCGCCCCCAATGCGTGATCGGTGGGCTCGGGCGGCACGGCCAATGTCGCGGGATGGGCTGCTTGGGTCATCGGCGCGATTCCTCGTTCTATGCGCCCGCTGCGGGCACTTCGATAGGTCTTAGACTCAATTTCACCACCGATGATCGCCGCAAAACCGCGAGCTCGCAATCGCGGCCGATCCAGGTGGAGTCGAGCAGACGCTGCAAATCGTCGATTCCGTTGATGGCAGCATCGTCGATCGCGATCAAGCGGTCGCCGACCTCGACGCCGGCGCGAGCCGCCGGACTCGTGGGCACGATCTCCAGAACGTGGACGGCGCTGCGATTGGTCAGTCCAAAATGCCGAACGACCCGGGTCGCGATGGGAACGGTCGCCCCCGATACGCCGATATATGCGCGCCGCACCCGGCCGTGGGCGAACAGCTGTCCGATGACCCACTTCGCGGTGTTGATCCCGGTGGCAAAGCAAATCGCCTGCGCCTGGGGAATCATCGCCGTGTTGACGCCGATCACGCGCCCCTTGGAGTCGACCAGCGGGCCGCCCGAGTTTCCCGGATTGAGCGCCGCGTCGGTTTGAATCACATCGTGCATCAGCCTGCCCGACGTTGCCCGCAACGTGCGGCCGAGCGCGGAGATGACACCGGTCGTGACCGTCTTCGAATATCCTAGCGGGTTGCCGATGGCGATCGCAACCTGGCCCACCCGAACGCGCGATGAGTCGCCGAACTCCACATAGGGCAGCGCGGACGGCGATCCGATTCGGAGCACCGCAAGATCGGAATCCGGGTCATTGCCCACGGTGTCGGCGCTGAAGCGCGTGTCGTCGTTCAAACGCGCCGTGATGCGGTCGGCACCGTGCACCACATGACTGTTGGTCAGCAGGTAGCCGTCGGGAGTGAACAGAAAACCCGACCCGCTGCCGTGCGCTGATCGCCGTCCCTTCGATCCCTGCACCTCGATGAAAGCCACGGCCGGCGCCACGCGCTCCAGCGCGCCGATGACGGCGCCGGAATAGGCATCGAGCAGCGGGGAGTCGTCTGGCGGCGACTCCTCTTGAACGCTCTCCACGGAGGCCCAACGCGGCTCGAGCATCTTCAGCCCAGGATAATTTTAGGTGCGGCGGCCAGACCGTCGACGATGAGCTTGTTCACGCGCCGCACGAAGATCGCCGGATCGTCGAGGTCGCCGCCTTCGGCCAGCATCGCCTGGTCATACAGCACGTGCGCCAGTTCGGAGAATGCGGCGGCGTCCGCGGTGTCCTTCAGCCGTTCCACCAAGGGATGTTTCGGATTCAATTCGAGAATCGGCAGGGTGGCGAATGGATTGTTCTGGCCCGCCTGCTTTAAGATTCGGCCCATCCGCAAACTCACGCCGAACTCTCCGGCCACCAAGACCGCCGGCGAATCCGTCAGGCGACCGGTCACGCGCGCGCTTGCGATTTTGCCGAGCAAGGTCTTGCCGAGGCGCTCCACCGTATCCTTGTAATTGGTCTCGGCGGCCGCTTTCTCGGGCGTCTCGATGGCGGAGGCCACGTCGGCGCCGGCGCTGGCCACGTTCGTCAGCGTTTTCCCCTCGAACTCGTGCAGATGGCTGACCACCCACTCGTCGATGCGGTCGGTGAGCAGCAGCACCTCGAAACCGGACGCCCGAAAGCCCTCCAAATGCGGGCTGTTGCGGGCTGCACCGAGCGAATCGGCCGTCAAATAATAGATGGCCTTCTGGTCGGACTTCATCCGCGATACGTACGCATCCAAGGTGACATCGGGCGCGTCGACGCCCGGCGCCCCGCCGCTCGACGCCGTGGAATGGAAGCGCAGCAGCTTCGCGATCCGAATCTTCTGACCCGCATCGTCGATCACGCCCTCCTTGAGTACGACGCCGAAGGTTTTCCAGAATTCGGCATACTCCTCCGGCTTGTCCGCAGCGAGTTCCTCGAACAGGTCCAGCGACCGCTTCACCAATGCCGACTTGATCTTCTCGACGACGCGGTTGTTCTGCAGCAATTCACGCGAAACGTTGAGAGGCAGATCGGCGCTGTCGACGAGTCCCCGCATGAAGCGCAGCCAGGGCGGAAGCAGTTCGGCCGCCCTGTCCATGATGAAGACGCGCTTGACGTAGAGCTGTACCCCGCCGCGCGGCTCGCGCTCGAACAAATCGAATGGCGCGCGCTTCGGCAGGTACAACAGCGACGTGTACTCGATATTGCCCTCGACCTTGTTGTGGGCCCACGCGCGCGCGTCCTCCGAGTCGTGCGATAGATGTTTGTAGAAGGCCTGATAGTCCTCGTCCTTCAACTCGGACTTGGCACGCGTCCAGAACGCCTTTGCCTGATTGATGGTATCTGCCGCATCGCCCGTCTTCAGCACGATGGGAATGCTCAGGTGATCAGAATACTTGCGCACCAGGGTTCGCAGCCGGGCGGGTTCCAAGAACTCCTTGTCCTCCTCGCGCAGGTGCATGATGACTTCGGTGCCGCGATCGGACTTGTCCGCCGCCTGAATCTCGTACGAGCCCTCGCCATCCGACTCCCAGTGCACCGCGGGGGAATCGCTTCGCTTGCAGATCACGGTGACCCGGTCGGCGACGATGAAAGACGAATAGAAGCCGACGCCGAATTGTCCGATGAGTTGCGCGTCCTTGGCGCTGTCGCCGCTCAGTCCCTCGAGGAATTTCTTGGTGCCGGAACGCGCGATCGTACCCAGGTTGTCGATGACCTCATCCTGGTTCATCCCGATACCGTTGTCCTTGACCGTCAACGTGCCCGCTGCTGCGTCCGGAATCAAGGTCACGGACAGCTCATCCGCCCCCATCAAGCCCGGATTCGCAATCGCCTCGAAGCGCAGTTTTTCGCATGCGTCGGAAGCGTTCGAAATCAATTCCCGGAGGAAAATTTCCTTGTGCGAGTACAACGAGTGGATGACCAATCGCAGCACTTGCTTGGTCTCCGCCTGGAACTCTTTGATCTGCGGCTGTGTTTCGGTCGTCATGGCCTTACATACGTTATGGTTGGATCAATGGCACGGGCACTCCCCCTTCGTGGGGCCACGCTTCGATACTTCAAGCGCGCCCGGCTAGGGCCACGCGGCCCTGGGATTGAAGTTAAATTCCCGCCGCATGCGTTCGTATGCTTCCTTGGCCTGCGGAGTCTCGGCGGCGGGAGTGACGAGCTTCACGAGCACGAACTGGTCCCCGTTCGGAGTTCCCGGAAAGCCGCGGCCGCGGAGGCGCAGCTTCTGCCCCGCCTGGGCGCCCGCCGGAATTGTCAATTCGACCGTTCCGCCCAGCGTGGGCACCGCGACCTTGGCTCCCAAGGCCGCCTCCCAAGGCGCCAGCGGCAGTTCGACCTGCACGTCCTTGCCCTGCAGCGCGAAGATTGGATGGGGCCGCAATTTGACCCGCAAAAGCAACGCGCCCCGGCCACCCGACCCGCCGACGCGCAGCGCCTGGCCGTCCGTGACACCGGCCGGGATCTGGACATCGACGAGGCGTGCTCGGCCGTTCTCGCGGGTCGTCACGCGGCGCCGCGTCCCCGCATACGCCTCCTCGATCGACACGTCGATCTCGCCGCCGTCGGCCTCGGGCTGCGTGTAGCCGCCGGGACCGCCGCCGGCCATGCCGGCCCCCGAGCCAAATAGACTGGCGAAGAAATCGCTGAAGCCGTTGAGATCGGAGAAGCGCTGGGTACCCGGTTGGGAGTGCCCGAACCGCTGTTCCCAACCAGGCGGCGGCCGAAACTGCTGGCCCGTTCGATAGTCCCGGCCCAATTGATCGTAGGCAGCCCGCTTGTCCGAATCCCTCAGTACTTCGTAAGCCTCCGCAACGTCTTTGAACTTTGCTTCGGCGTTCCTTTCCTTACTGACGTCCGGGTGGTACTTGCGGGCCAATTTGCGGTAGGCGCGCTTGATCTCCTCCGCCTCGGCGCTGCGAGAAACACCGAGAGTCTCGTAATAATCCTTGAACTGCATGCCCCCAACCTGATGAATGGCTCGTGATCGAAAGAGGTTAGCCTAAAGCGTCCGCTCATTGGACGCATCTGGGTCTTCGACACGCATCACGGGAATGGGCAGAGCGCTTGAAAATGGTCCGCAACGCCCGACTATGGCCCCGTCGACACCAGCATATTGTGGCTAATTTTCCGAAAGAAAAGGTCCATGAAGCGCATTTTCCTGTTCGTCGTGATCAACTTGGCGGTGCTGGCACTGCTCGGCCTGGTAATTTTCATCATCGAACAGGTGTCCGGCGTTCGGTTGGGCTGGGGCGACGCCGGCGGTCTGCTGGTTTTTGCGGCGCTCTTCGGCTTCGAGCCGTGGTTGCTCGGCACCGTCGCGGGGCTCGCGGCGCCACGTGGCCAATGGTGATATGGTGACGCTCGCCCTGCTGTGTCGCCGCAGATGCAGGCGTTCGGCATCAATATGGGCGAGACCGGAGGTTTTATGCGGTTATTCATGACCCACCCGCCCCTGGAAGCTCGAATCGCGGCATTGCGTTCGCGCGCCCATGCCGCGACCGCCTGACCGGGCAACTCTGGACGAACTGAAGGCCGCGGTCGGAAGCGGCTCTTGGTTCGATTCGCCGCAGGATCTCGCACCCTACTTGGTTGATTTCAGGGGCCTGTATCGCGGCGCGACCCCGTTGGTGCTGCTGCCGCGCGATTCCCGCGACGTTTGCCGCATCCTGGAGATTTGCAACCGCCGCGACGCGGCCGTGGTGCCGCATGGCGGCAATACCAGCTACTGCGGCGCGGCGACGCCGGACGAAAGCGGCACTCAGATCGTGCTTTCCCTGCGCCGATTGAATCGCATTCGTCGGCTGGAAGCGGCCGACTATTCGATGGTCGTCGAAGCCGGTTGCACGCTGGCGGAGGCTCAAGCGGCGGCGCGCACCGTCGAGCGTTTATTTCCCCTGAGCCTGGGGTCGGAGGGCACCGCGCAAATCGGCGGCAATCTATCCACGAACGCCGGCGGAACGGCGGTGCTCCGGTACGGAATGATGCGCGACCTGGTACTCGGCTTGGAGGTGGCGCTCGCCGATGGGCGCATCATGTCCGGATTGAAGAACTTGCGCAAAGACAATACCGGCTACGACGTGAAGTCGCTGTTCATCGGGGCCGAGGGAACGCTGGGAGTGATCACCGCAGCATCGTTGAAATTGTTTCCGCTGCCTACGGATACGGCCACGGCGCTCGTCGGAGTCGATTCCCCGCAGCATGCGCTCGACCTGCTGGGCAGGCTGCGTACGGCGGCCGGCGATCAAGTCACCACCTTCGAACTGATGCCGCAATTGGCCGTTGAACTGACGGTCAAGCATATTGCGGGGGTTGCCAATCCGCTGGATCAGGGCACCGCGTGGTACCTGCTGAGTGAACTCACCTCGCCAAATCCGCGGCAAAATCTCGCCGGGTTGTTGACCGATGAATTGCATCAGGCGGCCGCGGACGGCATCGTCAAGGATGCTCTGATTGCGACCTCGATCGCCCAGTCGCTGGCCATGTGGAAACTGCGCGAATCGATCCCCGAGGCGCAGCGGCACCATGGTGCCAGCCTCAAGCACGACATTTCAGTACCGGTGTCGTCCGTTCCGAAGCTCATCGAGGAAGGCTCGGCGCTGGTGCGCCGCCTGGTTCCGGAGGGCGACGTCGTGGGCTACGGCCACTTAGGCGACGGCAACCTGCATTTCAACGTGAGCCAGCGCCCGGGCGCCGACAAGGCGGCATTCCTGCAGCGCGGCGGTCCGCTCGAGCATGCCGTCTTCGATTTGGTGGACAGTCTCGGCGGCAGCATCAGCGCCGAACATGGAATCGGCAGGCTCAAGGCGGCGGAATTTGCGCGGCGTGCGGACCCGGTTGAACTCGCGGTGATGCGGGACCTGAAGCGCGCGCTCGATCCGAAGGGAATTTTGAATCCCGGCAAGATCCTCGCATAATCGAGGTCGTCGCACGCAAGATGGCCGCATGATCAAGTCCAGGAGTCACCGCAAACTCACGCTACCCATCGCTACGGCGCGCCTCAGGTTGCGCGATTTCGTGAAGTCCGACTTCGGCGCCATCTGCGCCTATTCCGCGGATGCGCGCGTGACCAAATTCCTGTTCTTCGGGCCGCGCGATGCGGACAGCGCGGCGGACTACTTGGAAGGCCTGCTCGCTTCGCAGAAGGAAGAACCGCGTACCCGGTTCGAACTGGCCGTCGAGGAAAGGTCGTCGAACCGCGTGATCGGCGCCTGTGATCTATCGCTGATCGAACGCAACGTGGTCGACTTAGGGTACATGCTGGGGCTCGCCGATTGGGGAAAGGGTTATGCGACCGAAATTGCTTTGGCGCTGATCGATGCCGCATTTTTTGATTTGCGGGCCGACCGCATCATCTCGACGGTCGATGTGAACAACAAGGCGTCCATACACGTGCTCGAGAAAATCGGCATGCGTTGGGAAGCGGTGTTCCGCAAGCATCGTCGCGCCAAGAACCGATGGTGGGACTGCCATCTGTTCGTGCTGCCGCGGGAAGTCTGGGAACTGTCTCAATCGCAGGCCGGGCCGCAAACGCAGACCGACTAATTCGGCGGTCCCGCCGAATTGAGCGCCGCGCACGCGGCGACCCGGAGGGCGAGGCGCGAAGCGACGAGTAATCGCATGCCAGGCGACTAGTCGTTAGATTCCGCGTCGTCCTTCGCCGTCTGCTGACGGGCCCGCTCCTTGGCGCGATCCAGCACATCCTTACCCGGTATCGCAGTGTTACGGGTGCTGCGCAATGTCAGGAGGCCGCCCACCAGGACGCACACCACGAGCAGAACGATGAGGATGGCTTTCATGGCGCACGCATGCGGATCAACCCTTCCTGCGACGTACTGGCGACCAGCCGCCCATCGCGCGCGAACAGGCTGCCTCGCGTAAATCCGCGCGCGCCGCCGGCGCTCGGGCTGTCGGTGCAGTACAGGAGCCAGTCGTCCACGCGCACGCTGCGATGAAACCACATGGCATGATCGATGCTCGCCATGACCAGATTCTCCAGGGGCGTCAGCGTTCCGTGCGGCATCAAGGCGGTATCGAGTAGATAGAAGTCGGACACGTACGCGAGCAAACAGCGGTGCAGAGCTTCCTCGTCCGGCAGCGCTGCGACGGCGCGAAACCAGACGCTGCGCTGCGGACTGGCGTTCTCGCGCCGCAAGAAGCTCGGCGGCTGCGTGGGGCGAAACTCGAATGGACGCTTCTGTTCCAGCACGCGGCGTACGCCGTGCGGCAGCTGCGGCATGATCGCGCGATAGTAGGTATCAAGGTCCGGAAGTCCCTCGGGAGCGGGCACCTGAGGCATCGCCGACTGGTGAGTCGGTCCTTGCTCCTCCGTCTGGAACGATGCCGACATGTTGAATATTTGGGCGCCGTGCTGGATCGCCACGACGCGGCGCGTCGAAAAATGGCTGCCGTCGCGCGCCCGGTCGACTTCGTAGACGATGGGCGAGTTGAAGTCGCCGCGCCGCAGGAAGTAAGCGTGCAGCGAGTGCACCATGCGATTCTCGACGGTCGCGGTGGCGGCCATGAGTGCCTGACCCAGCACCTGCCCGCCGAATACTTGCGGACTGCCGATGTCCCGGCTCTCGCCGCGGAATAGGTCCAACTCGAGCCGCTCGAGCGTCATCACCTTGACGAGGTCGTCGAGCAACTGCTTCATCGGTCAGTGCGTCTCGGATCCGGCCACACCCAGCCGCTTCTGCATGATCGGGCTCGTGGTCGTGTACTGCAGAAACTGCCGTTTCTCGGGAAACAAATGATGCTGGATGGCGAAAGCCGTGAGCGCCGCCTCGTGGAACCCGCTCAAAATAAGCTTCTTCTTGCCGGGGTAGTGATTGATGTCGCCGATCGCGAAAATCCCGGGAACGCTGGTCTGGAATTTCTCGGTATCCACCTTGAGCGCCTTCCTCTCGAGCTCGAGCCCCCATTCCGCGACCGGGCCCAGCTTCGGATGCAGCCCGAAAAACGCGAGCACTTGGTCGGCGGCGACCTGGAAGGTCGTCTCTCCATGGTGGGCCTGCACGACGACCCCGGTTAGCTTCGACCCGTCGGCGTGCCGCTCGCTGTGGAGCGCCGCCACGTTTCCCTCGAGGAACTGCATTTTGCCGGCGGCAACCAGCTCCCGCATGCGGGCCACCGTCGCAGGCGCCGCACGAAATTCGGCGCGACGATGCACCAGTGTCAGCGAGCGGGCCTTCTCGCACAGGGCAACCGTCCAATCGAGCGCAGAATCGCCGCCCCCGCAAATCACGAGATCGCGCCCGTAGAAATCGGCTGCGGTCTTGACGCGGTAATGGACGCTCTTGCCTTCGAAATCCTCGATGCCGGGCACGGTCAGCCGCCGCGGCTGAAACGAGCCCACCCCCGCGGCGATCACCACCGCGCCGGCGCTGAGGCGCGTCCCCAGGGAGGTGGCGACGAGGATCTTGCCGGTCGGCAGTGGTTGCACTTCCGTCACCTCCTGCCCAAGGTGGAAAGTGGCGTGGAACGGCTTCGCCTGCTCGAGCAGCCGGTCGATCAGTTCCTGCGCACCGCAGATGGGCAGCGCAGGAATGTCGTAAATCGGCTTGTCGGGATACAGCTCCGTGCACTGCCCCCCCGGCTGGGCCAGCGAATCGATGATATGTGCATTGATGCCCAAAAGCCCGAGTTCGAATATCTGAAACAATCCGACGGGGCCCGCGCCGATGATGACCGCTTCCACGGGAGTGGGTTCAACTGTTTCCGGCATGGTGGACATGATTCCTGATTCAGAGCACGAAATGGGCCGCAAATTGTAGCTGAATGGGCCGCCGTGTGCGGCAGAGAAGCCGATGACCCGAGATTGCGCCGATGGGGAATCCGAGTCACGCTGCTCGCTTATGACGACATTGGTATGGTTTCGCCTGGACTTGCGTATCGCCGACAATCCGGCGCTCGATGCCGCGCGGACGCGCGGCGCCCCCATCATTCCGGTCTATGTCCATGCACCCGGCGAAGAAGGCGCCTGGGCTCCGGGCGGGGCTTCCCGATGGTGGCTGCATCACAGCCTCGCACGGCTCGATGACGATTTGACCCGGGTGGGTTCGCGGCTGATCCTCCGGACGGCCGACGACTCGTTGGCCGCCTTGTCGGCGCTGGTGCGCGAATGCAACGCCACGCACGTGGTGTGGAACCGCCGCTATGAGCCGGCCGTCGTCGCGCGCGACCAGAAGATCAAGTCCGCGCTCCGCGCCGCAGGAGTCGAGACGATGAGCTACAACAGCGCGCTGCTGCACGAACCGTGGACCACGAAAAACAAGGCGGGCGCACCGTTCCAGGTGTTCACGCCCTATTGGCGCCATTGCCTGGGGTTGGATGATCCCGGCAATCCACTGGCCGCCCCCTCGCGGCTTCCAGCACCCGCACTTTGGCCGCAGAGCGCGAGCCCCGGCAGCCTGGGACTGCTGCCGACACTCGATTGGACTGCGGGCCTACGGGCCGCCTGGACGCCGGGCAGCATCGCCGCGCATGCTCAGCTCCAGCGATTCCTGTCCGAATGCTTCGACGAATACCCAACGCTGCGCGACCAGCCCAGCATCGACGGCACCTCGCGGTTGTCGCCTCACCTGCATTTCGGCGAAATCGGGCCGCGCCAGATCTGGCACGCCACGCGCCGCTTTGCACTGGCGCGCGGGCAGCACTCGACTTGGCGAGCCTCGCGATTTCTCGCCGAAATCGGTTGGCGCGAATTTGCCTACCATCTGCTCTATCACTTTCCTCACACGCCGGAGCAGCCATTGCGGACCAACTACAAGCGCTTTCCGTGGCGCCGCAACGACCCCGCCGCGAGTGTATGGAGCCGCGGCTCGACCGGCTACCCCATCGTCGATGCCGGACTGCGCGAGTTATGGCACACCGGTTGGATGCACAATCGCGTGCGCATGATTGCGGGTTCCTTCCTGATCAAAGACCTGCTCATCGATTGGACCGAGGGCGCGCGCTGGTTCTGGGACACGCTGGTGGATGCCGACCTCGCGAGCAATACCCTGGGGTGGCAATGGGTGGCCGGCACAGGCGCCGATGCCGCGCCTTTTTTTCGGATCTTCAATCCGGTGACGCAGGGCGCAAAATTTGACCCGAAGGGCGCCTACGTGCGTCGCTGGGTTCCGGAACTGGCGCGACTTCCGGATGAATTCATCCACCAACCCTGGAAGGCTACGTCGGCGGTCCTCGCCGCAGCCGGCGTGACGTTGGGTGCAAATTATCCCGAAAGAGTGATCGATCATGACATTGCGCGCCGTGAGGCACTTCGAGCGCACTCCGCTGTCAAGGCTTGATTGAAATCTGAGGGGTCGAAGGCTGTATCGGTATCCGCTGCGAAATTGGTATCCGCTGTGAACCGCGTCAGAAAATCCCTACACGCGCTGTGTCTGTTTCGGCGGGCCCTAAATTGTACAATCCAGGCGTAGAGACTTTATCGATAGGACAGGTCCCCCTATGCATGCGCAGGTAAATCCCCTTGTAGAGTCGCGCCATGACGCCGCCAACGATGAGGGCGGACGCGAATCCACTCGTCCCATCAGAGCCCTGAATCGCGGCCTTGAGGTGCTGACGGAACTCAATCGTCTGGAGCGGGCGGCGATCAACACGCTGGCCAATGCGGTCGGTCTGCCGCGGACGACGACATACCGCATTCTGGAGACGCTGCGTCTCGCCGGCTATATCGAACGCGATTCCTACGATGACTGCTATCGTCCGACCATCATGGTGCGCGCGCTGGCCGACGGCTTCGACGATGAAGCCATGGTGGCGCATATTGCCAAGCCGCATCTCGCGGCGCTCTGCGCCGCCATCGTGTGGCCGATTGCGATCGCGACGCCCTCGGGCACCGCGATGGTGATTCGCGAGACCACCGATCGGCAAAGTCCGTTGGCGTTGGAGCAATACGGTGCGGGCATCCGCGTTCCCATGCTGACCTCGGCGGCCGGACGCGCGTATCTCGCGTACTGCACGCCGCAGCAACGCGAAACGCTGCTTGAATTGTTATCACGTTCGTCGCTGCCGGAGGACCGTTTGATCCGCAGCCGCGCCGAAGTCGAGCGCATCCTCAACGAAACCAGGACGCAGGGCTTCGGCATGGCGCAACGTGCGCGCAGAGTCTCGGAAGAAACCAGTCTTGCCATCCCGGTACGCTCCAAGGATAGGGTTTTGGCGACGGTCTCGGTGAGATATGCCGCGACTGCAGTGCCGCTGCGAACTGCGGTGGATCAGTTCCTGCCGAAAATGCGGGATGCCGTGGCCAAGATCGAGCGCGAGTTCGGTTCGGCCTGACCAGCGCGGCGGGCTGTCCGGGGGTCGCCGCGCGGCGTTAGTCGGCCGAGGTGCTGCCCGGCGGCCTGCTGGACGGAGCTGGTAAGCGGCTCAGGATTTGATCCGCGATCGCTGCATAACCCCCGCCGAAATGATGCCCACCGGGCATTACGAGCAGGCTTCCATCGTGGCCGGTCAGCTCTTTGCAGGCGGAATCCGCATCGTCCTGACCGTCTACACAGAGATAGGGCGACCCGCTCCACCGGTCCAGCTCCGGCGCCGTGGGCAGCCCCTTGCTCGGCTCACCAAGCCAATTGGCTACATGAAACTCGAACGCTGCATTGTCGCTGATGCCGAGCAAGGCCGTGAGCCCCACTATCTGGCGCGTCTTCGGCGGTAACCGGTTGACCATGAAGGGCAGGGTATCGGCGCCCTGGGAATATCCGATCAACAGTGCATGCGCCCTACCCCATGCGATGGAATAGTGACGCAGCACGCGGTCAAGATCCTTCGCGGCTCCCTCGGGTGTGCGAGGCGACCAAAAATATTTTAATGAATCCCAGCCGACGATGGGAATATTATGTCTCGCCAGTTCCCGCGACACGCCTTTGTCGAGCCCCACCCACCCGCCGTCGCCCGAGAGAAAGATCGCGAACCACTCATGGGGGCCGCCGCCCGCCGCAGGAACGACGATCAGCGGCAGGTCCTTGACCGGCGCGGGCAGCGCCGCTGCGCCCGGCGCAACAGCCGACGCCGTCACTCGATCATAGGCGGCCTCGAATTGCGGCACCCAATTCTTCTCGACCGAGTAGCCATGACCCACCTTGGGCAGCATCACGATTTCGCCGCCGGGAACGGCCTCGATGAACTTCCGCGTCAGCGGTGCAGGGCAGACTTGATCGGTCTCGCCCTGCAGCGAAATCCATTTACCGGAGAGCTTCTGCGCCGGCAGGAAATCGACGCCCTTCAGCAATCCTTTGGAATCGAGCCGCGGGGTCGCTTCCAGACCTGCGCCTTTGCATACGGGCTTCTTCAAATCGAGGTCGGGGCAAAAGCCGATACTGAACGCGCCCTTGAACAAGCCTTCGGGGGATTCTGCGAGAGTCGCATACACCAACGTGGCGCCGGACGAATAGCCGACGAGCGTCGGCTCGATATATTTCTTCAGTCCTAATTTCGATTGCAGGTAGTGACTCAAATTTTCAAGATCGGTCGCGGGCGACACGCAGTTCTGCCCCGCCTTTTCGAGCTCCGCGAGGTAGTGGCGAATATCGATGCCCGCGACCACCGAGTTCTTGTCGGCGAGGCGCCGCGCCATGGACACCACGCCCAGATTCCATCCGCCGTCCCCTGACAGGAACAGCGCGACATTTCGCGGCTCTCCCGCGCCGCGATACAGGCTCACTGTTCCGAAGCGGCCGTAGTTGAATACATCGGCGGGCCGAGGCTCGGCAACGCTGGTCGCGGGCGGAGCCGTATTCGCGAGCCTCGGCTCCGCGAGCCCCGTATTCGCGAGCCTCGGCTCCGCGAGCGTCATCGTCGTCGGCACCGTCGCGGTGGCCGCCAAGGCCAGACATAGCGCCGTCAGTCCGGAACGCCGGCTGCGATAGGTAATCACTTAGGCCCAGGCTCCTCGCTACTTCTTCAACACTTTGCCGACGCCGCCGGAAATGAGTGATGTCACATCGAGCAGGGCGCCCGCGATACCGAATCCTCCCGGCGCGGCAAGATAACGCGGCCGCCAAACCGGCAGGAACTTTTCCTTGTACTTTCGTAGACCATCGAAATGGTAGAACGTTTCGCCGTAGCGCTGCACGAGGCGCCCCAACTTGTGCCACGCCGGCGCCAGCGGGTGTTCTTCCAGCCCGGACAACGGCGCCATCCCGAGGCTGAACCACTCGTACTGATTCACCTTTCCCCACAGCATGCACTCCACCAGCAGAAAATCGATGACTCCCTTGGGTGCGCCCTCGCCGTAGCGCATCAGATCCACGGACAGCTCCGTGTTCTTGCCGGCGCGCCACAGATTCGCGAACGCTACGATCACTCCGGCCCGCCGCACGACTGCGCAGTCGAAGTGCGAGAGATAGCTTTCGTTGAAATATCCCAGGGAAAACCGCTTCTCCCCCGCTTGCTTCTCGGCGAGCCACGACTCCGACACCGCACGCAGTTCGGGTACGATGCCCGGCACTTCGCTGTGCGGGATCACGCTGAATTCGGCGCCGTCGCGGGCGGCCCGGCGGTGCATTTGCCGCAAGTCGGCGCGGCCGGCTCCTTCCAGCGAGAAGGCGCGCAGGGGAATGCGCGCTTCTTCGCCAAGCTTGGTCAGGGTCATCCCCAGATCGATGTAGAGCGGCAGGTTGTGGGGGGAGACCTGGTAGAAGACCGGCGAGACCGCCAGTCGATCGCAGTATTCCAGAAAATTCCAGGCCAGCGGTTCGCAGAGTACCGCAGGCCCCACCGGGTCGCCCATGCACACATAACTGCCGCCCGACGCCTGGTACATGATGAACGCCGTTCGCTCGTCGTTGAACATCAAGTGCTTGTCGCCGAGGAGAGCCAGATTGGCGTTGGTATCGTTGGCGTTCGCGATCAAGATCTCGGCTTGCCGCAATTCATCGACGGTGGGAGCCGACGGCGGCGGCTTCGACGGGCGCAGCAAACGCCACAAACCGTACGCCGCGGCAATCATGGCGGCCAGCAGCAAGGCGCGCAAGCTGCGTGGTGCCGACGCCTCGAACTCGAACTGCCACCACAGATCCTTCTCGTACGGCACGTGACGGTACGCGAACAGCACCAACCAGACGGCTGCCCCGAGCACCACCAGCACAGCGGCGATCCAAGGCCCCGAATAACGTTGTTCGATGAGCGAGGCGCGGCGTTGAAAACGCGTCCGTGCGGATACCAACAGCACGATCACCAGCCCCAGGATGAGCGCCTCTTCGTAGTCGAAGCC
Source organism: uncultured Gammaproteobacteria bacterium (assembly GCA_963799885.1). Lineage (GTDB taxonomy): Bacteria > Pseudomonadota > Gammaproteobacteria > Steroidobacterales > Steroidobacteraceae > Bog-1198. The sequence continues at coordinate 62,583 of CAWCYX010000022.1, forward strand.
CTTGAGCAGGGACAATAGAACGCCGGCGCACAGCAGCCAAATCGTCAGCCACCACGCCGCATCCAGGCGGCGATAGAGGCCGTTTGCCAGCACCATGAGGCCGACGCCCACGGCGCTGCCGAGCAGGTGCGACAGTTCGAGAATGGACAGCGGCACAAAATGCCTCAACCACTCCAATCGATCGCTGATCGCAGGCGTGGCGCCGGAGAACAGCAGTACCGCCCCTGCACCAAACACGACAATCCCGATGGCCTGCGGGGTGACTGCGCTGAGCCAGGTTCTCCCGAGCCGTCCCATGCGCACCATGGGCCCGCGGTGAATCCAGATCTCATGTCCTCCCAACAGCGCCAGCGCCACGGCGAAAGGTCCGAAATAGTAGATGATGCGGTAGGCGAGCAACGCGCCCAACAAGTGGTCCGGCGGCACGGACCGGAATATCAACAGCAGCACGGTCTCGAATACGCCGACGCCGCCTGGAACGTTGCTGATGATGCCGGCGCTGATGGCAATGAGATACAGGCCTGCGAATTGCACGAAACCGATGGCCGCCTGCGGCGGCAGCAGCACGTATAGAACGCCGGCCGCGCATAAAAGATCCGCACTCGCAACGGCGATCTGCGCCAGCGCCACACGGCCGCTCGGCACCGGGATCACCAGTTTTTTGTATCGCAGCGACTCGTGCCGGGAAAACGCCAGCCACAGGTAGGCGCCGACGCCGCCCAACAGCACGCAGCCCGCCAAGATCACGACCACCGAATGGACGTGCAACAGCGATGCCGACAAACCGGCGTGGGAGAGCAGCGACAGCCCCAGCAGCACCGCTCCGCCCAGCACGAAGGTCAGCGTGCCGAAGGCGATGACGGTCGCGATCTGTTTCGCCGTCAGGCCCAACGGCGAGTAGGCCCGATAGCGAACGGCGCCGCCGCTGACCGTGTTGAGTCCGACGTTGTGGCCGATGGCGTAGCCCATGAACGAAATCAACGCGAGGCGCGCATAGGGCACGCGGGCGCCGGCAAACCTCAACCCCAGTGCATCGTACAACGTCAAGCAGCCGTAGCCCGCGCAGGCCAGCGCCACGGCTGCCAGAAAACGCCACCTGGGGATGGCGTGCACATGGGCCAGGATGTCCTGCCAGCGATACTGCGCCAGCACGTGATGCAGCCAGAATAGTGCCACACCGAACAGGGCGATGCCGAGCAGCGTGGTCCAGGGGGGAACCTTTCGAATTGTGTCAGGAATTGTCAAGCTGCCTATCGTATCAGGGCGTCCCCGAAGGGGTGCAGGTGCAGGAGTGCCAGGTATCCTGTCGACTTCTTGGTAAAAACTGCTAGGGTTAACTCCTGAGTTTCGGCTAATCGTCAAAGGTGACCCAAATGAGTTCCGCCGGTAATGGCCGCCAGGCAAGTATGGACGCGACGCAACTTTATCGTGAAGAGACCTTCACCGATCGACGGGTGGGCACCATACGCCGGTTGATGCCCGTCACGCTGGATGGGGCGCCCGACGCGGCACGCCCCGTCATCTTCGTCGGCCAGGCGCAGGTGATGACCCCGATGGGCGCCGTGCCCATCAGCTTTGAACTCGATTCTCCGACGCTGGACGGCGCGATCGCGAAATTCGGCGAGGCCGCCGAACAGGCGGTGCAGCAGACGATGCGCGAACTCCAGGAAATCCGCCGCGAACAGGCCTCCTCGCTGGTCATTCCCGATTCAGCCGGTGGATCCTTGCCTAACCCCGGTGATCTGATGGGCCGCCGCCCGCGCCGCTAGCAGCCTAAGGATTTCCTGCCGACTCGAGTGCCTCCCAGCGCGCGAACGCGGCTTCCAACTGGTGCTGCACCGACTGCAGTCGTTGCACCGCGGCGTTGGCGGCGGCCGGCTCACGGCGAAACAGCTCCGGATCACCGATGGCGGCGGCGAGCTCGGCCAGTTCCGCCTCGAGAAGCTGGATCGCCGCCGGCATGGCGTCGAGTTCACGCTGATCTTTGTACGAGAGTTTGCGGGTCTTCGCGGCGGCGCTGCCGCGCGCAGGCGGCGCCGCTGATCGCGGGGACGGCGGCGCTGACCGCGGCGTTTTGGCGACGGCGATCGCCCGGCGCTGGCGCAGCCAGTCGCTGTATCCGCCCACATACTCGTTCACGCGGCCGCCGCCCTCGAACACCAGTGTGCTGGTGACGACATTGTCGAGGAAGGCGCGATCGTGGCTGACCAGCAGCAAGGTTCCGGCGTACTCGGCAACCATCTCTTCGAGCAGGTCGAGCGTTTCGGCATCGAGGTCGTTGGTAGGTTCATCCATCACCAGAAGATTGCTCGGCTTCGCGAACAGCCGTGCCAGCAGCAGGCGGTTGCGCTCGCCGCCGGACAGCATGCTCACCGGGGCATGCAACCGCTCAGGCGGAAACAGAAAGTCCCGCAGATAGCTCGACACGTGCCGCGGCCGTCCGTCGATCGTGATGGTCTCGCCGCTGCCGCCGGTGACGTTGTCCATGATGGACTTCGACGGATCGAGCTGCTCGCGCTGCTGGTCGAAGTAGGCAGGCATCAGCGACGTGCCGCGGCGAATCGTTCCCTCCGACGGTTCCAGTTCGCCCATCAGCAGCTTGATCAGCGTCGACTTTCCGCATCCGTTCGGTCCGATGATGCCGATCCGATCGCCGCGCATGATCCGCGCGGAGAAACCCTGGATGATGGGCGCGGCGCCAAAATCCATCGCCACATCGACCGCTTCGAATACCAGTTTACCGGACTGCCCCGCTTCCTGGACCCGCACTTCGACTTGCCCGATGCGCTCGCGGCGTTCGCTGCGCTGAATTCGCAATTGCTCGAGGGCCCGCACGCGCCCCTCGTTGCGGGTGCGGCGCGCCTCAACGCCCTTGCGGATCCAGACCTCTTCCTGAGCCAGCTTTTTGTCGAACAGCGCCGCATGCTTCGCCTCGACTTCCAGCGCGGCGCGTTTCTGCAGCACGTAATCATCGTAGGCGCCGGGCCAGGCCCGCAGTTGCCCCCGGTCGAGTTCCACGATCCGCGTCGCCAGACGGCGCACAAAGGCCCGATCATGGCTGATGAACAACAGGGCGCCCGTGAACTCGATCATCATGTCCTCGAGCCAGGTGATGGCCTCGATGTCGAGATGATTGGTGGGCTCGTCGAGCAGCAGAAGATCGGGCTCCGAGACCAATGCCCGGCCCAGCATCACACGCCGCCGCCAGCCCCCGGATAAGGCGCTCATGGGCGCATCCCGATCGAGTTCCAGCCGCGATATCACCTGATCGACCTGCAAGGCGGCCTGCCAATCGCCGTCGATCCCGCCGCCCGAGGTGCCGCCCATGACCACGTCGAGGACGGATTCGTCGCTGGACGGAGAGACTTCCTGCGCCAGGCTGGCGACCTTGGCGCCAGGTCTCACCCACACCTCGCCGCTGTCCGGGACGATGGTGCCGGCAATCAGCCGCAGCAGCGAGGACTTCCCTTCACCGTTGCGGCCGAGCAGGCAAACGCGCTCACCCTTGCGGATTTGCAGGGCGACACTATCCAACAGAGGCTTGAGCCCGAAGCTCAGGGACACTTTATCGAGGCGTGCGGTAGGCATAAGGCCGCGTATAGTATGCGGCCTCGAGCCTTAACTCACGCTCAAAATCCCAGCCAGAGCGACGCATCGAGACCGCGTTGCGCGGATTTCCCCGCGATGCCGCCGAGATCAGCCCAGGCGACCGTGAGCGAGAGGTTCTTTATCGGACCCCACGCGAGAAAGATATCCCGTGCGGCGCTCTCGCGGAAG
>CAWCYX010000023.1:0-234148 GCA_963799885.1 uncultured Gammaproteobacteria bacterium
TTTCTCCGCAAGGACAACGCGAGACGCTGATATTGGCGCCGGCGGGCGCGTGTACAATATGGCTCATCCAATGAGTGGGGGTTACGTATGGCGCGCGGTGTGAACAAGGTGATTCTGATTGGAACGCTCGGGGCCGATCCGGAGACTCGATCCATGCCCAGCGGGATGACGGTCACGAACATCCGCATCGCCACCAACGAGAGTTGGAAGGACAAGGCGTCCGGTGCGCAACAGGAGCGTACCGAATGGCACAGCATCGCCTTCTTTGGCCGGCTGGGTGAAATCGCTGCCGAGTACCTGCGCAAGGGCTCGCAGGTGTTCGTCGAGGGTAAGCTGCGGACCCGCAAGTGGCAGGACAAGCAGGGAAACGACCGTTACACCACCGAAATCATCGCCGACAACATGCAGATGTTGGGTGGGCGAGCCGGCGGCGGGGCTGGAACGGGCGGCGAGCGGGGCGGCGGCTCCGCTGCCCCTCCCAAGGATGATTATGACCAGTCGCCGGCCGCGGCGCCGGCGGGGGGCGGAAAGGAAGATTTCGACGACGATATTCCCTTTTAGCGTCCACTTTTCTAGTTCGTAAACACGAGGCCGGCGGCCGCTGCCGCTGCCGCGACGCTGCCGTTGGTGGAACGGCGCGGTTCAAGCCGGCCGTGGAAGCAATCCATCAACGCACCGGCGCGGCCCGCGCTCTTCCCGCGCCGGGCTGACCTGCGGCGGCGAAGCGGGCAATTTAACCCGGTGATTATGTGACGGTCGTCACCCTTGCGCCCGGGTGGCGAGCCGACCCCGACGCCGCCGCGATCCTCACGAGGGCTCCTAATACACAGCACGGAATCAGCCGCGCGAAGATCACGAACTTATGCGATCGCCCACCCAAGTTTCTAGCCTTGCGATACTCACACTGCTCACTGCGGTCTCTGCGGCATCCACCGCAGCGGCCCCGGCCAAGCGCTTCATCGTCGAGTCGTCGACGACCGGCGCGGCGCGGGAGAGCGTGATTCAGGCGGGCGGCCGGGTCGAGCAGGAGATCGATATCGTTCACGGCGTGGTGGCGCTCATGAATCCGCGGAACGTGAGGCGGCTACAGGCGCTTCCCGGCGTGCATGTCTACGAGGATCGCGCGCTGGCCTCGCAATCCGTGACGTCGAAGGTTGCCAAGGTGACTTCCGCGAGCGCCGCCACCAGTTTTGTCGACGGGACCGGCGTTTCGACGAAGCTCAAGGATTTGCAGACCGACTTTACCATGGAGGTGGGAGCCGACACCCTGGCCGCCGCCGGCATCACCGGCAAGGGTGTCACCATCGCCGTGCTGGACTCCGGAATCTGGCTGGACGGGACCCAAAATCTCAGTTCGCGCATTCTCGCGACGCGCAACGTGGTAAACGGCGGGACGGGTCCGGTGACCGGGGACGCATTCGGCCACGGCACGCATGTGACGTCCATCGCCGCCGGCGGCTCGCGGAACCAGGCGGCCGGCTATTTCGGCGTTGCGCCGCTCGCCAATCTGGTCATCGTGCAGGCCTTTGACGGCAATGGCGCGGGACGCTACTCCGACGTGATCGCCGGACTCAACTGGATCGTCTCCAATCAGAAGAAATACAACATCCGTGTGCTCAACCTGTCCTTCGGCGCGCCGCCCCAGTCCGATTATTGGGACGATCCCGTCAACCAGGCCGTCATGGCCACCTGGCGCGCGGGCATCGTGGTGGTTGTCGCCGCCGGCAACGAAGGCCCCGCCCCGATGACCATCGATGTGCCTGGCAACGTGCCGTACGTGATTACGGCCGGTGCCCTCACCGACAATGCGACTCCCTACAATTTCAGCGACGACCGGCTGGCGTCCTTTTCATCGACCGGCCCCACCTACGAAGGCTTTGTGAAGCCCGAGGTCGTGGCTCCCGGCGGCCACCTGGTCGGGTCGATGCAGAGCACGAGCTTCCTCGCCAACATCGATCCGGCCTCCATGGACAAAGGTCAGTCTCTCTTCACGATGTCGGGCACCTCCCAGGCCGCCGCCGTGACCACCGGCGTGGTCGCGCTGATGCTGCAGGCCGATCCCACGTTGACGCCGGACACGGTCAAATGCCGTCTGATGGCGGCCGCTCGGCCGGCGGTCACCGCGGCCAATACGCTGGCCTACAGTGTGTTCCAGCAGGGCGCCGGGCTCATCAATGCCATCGCGGCCGTCGACAGCGCCGCCACGGGCTGCGCCAATGTCGGTCTCGACATCAATGCCGACCTGGCCGGCACCAGTCACTTCGGCGGACCGGCCAACCAGAACGCGTCGGGCAATTATTACGTCATGGATCTCGCAGCAGCAGCCTGGGGCGCGCCGCTGGCCGGCGACGGCCTGACCTGGTCGGCGGGCTTTCCGTGGAACGCGGGCTACAATTGGAGCCAGAGCTACCTCTGGACCAATCAGTACACGTGGTCCAAGGGGTACACCTGGGCCAAGAGTTACACGTGGGCCAAGGGGTACGCCTGGAGCGCGGGGTACACCTGGGCTAAGTCGGTTGCCTGGTGGAACACGACCGGAGCGGCGAGTGTCTCCGCCTCGCCCGCGTCGATCGAAAACTGGGTGCCCAACCAATAGGGCAAACGCGTGTTGAAATCCGGCAACTTCGATCCCAAATAGCAGGATCATCAAGGCCACCGCCGGGAACCACCATGACCGCCTTCGACCTGTCCCCGCCCACCGATGCACAGCGCCGCGCCATCACCGCCGGCCTTTCCGCCGACGAGCGCCGCGTGCTCCTGGAACACGGCACCGAGGCCGCGTTCTGCGGCGTCTTTCTCGACAATAAAAAGGACGGCATCTACACGTGCCGGTTCTGCGGGCTGCCGCTGTTCCGGTCCAATGCCAAATTCGATTCCGGCACCGGCTGGCCCAGCTTCTTCAAGCCCTTCGCTGAGCCGCACATCAAGCGCATCCGGGACTCAAGCTATGGAATGGTCCGCGTCGAGGAGGTTTGCGCACGTTGCGGCAGCCACCTGGGTCACGTCTTCCCGGATGGGCCACGGCCCACCGGCGAGCGGCACTGCCTCAATTCGGTATCGCTCAGCTTCACCCCGACCGGGGAAGCGCTTCCGGACGTCCTCGGGCGGGGCGGGCCGGCAGGTGTTCCCGACACCGGGAATTGAAGCGCCGGAGCCCTCGGCAACTCCCGCGGGTCTGCGTCAATCGTCGGCCAGGTCTTGGCCCGGAAACAGCGAATCGATGAAGCCGAACTGGGTCAAATCGCGTATGCGGCGCGGGTAAAGGATGCCATCCAGATGGTCCACCTCATGTTGGACTACCCGGGCGTGAAAGCCGCTCACGCTTCGGTCTATGGGCTCGCCCTGGGCGTCCACGCCGGTATAGCGCAGGTTGCGGAACCGGGGGACCACCCCTCGCATGCCCGGTACCGAGAGACATCCTTCCCATCCGTCCTCCATCTCGTCGCTGAGGGGGGTCAATTGGGGGTTGATAAGCACGGTATAAGGCACCGGCGTCGGCTTCCGGGTAACGAGGGTTATAGTCCATGCCGAAAATCACCACGCGCAGCCCCACGCCGATCTGCGGCGCGGCCAGACCCGCCCCGTTGAGATCCTGCATCGTGTCCCGCATATCGGCGAGCAGGTCTGCGAGCGCCGGGGTGCCGAGCTCCCGCACCGGTTCGGCCACCGCCAGGAGCCGCGGATCGCCCATCTTCAAAACGTCGCGTATTGCCATGATTGCTAGTATCTTAGCGGCCTTTTCCCAGTGAGCCTATGCCCGGCCTTCTATACATCAAAACGTTCGGTTGCCAGATGAACGAGTACGATTCCAGCAAGATGCAGGACGTGCTTGCGGCGACCCACGGCATGGCCCGAACCGACGATCCTGCCGCAGCCGACGTGCTCTTGGTGAATACCTGTTCCGTGCGCGAAAAGGCGCAGGAAAAGGTGTTTTCCCTGTTGGGGGAGTGGCGGCTGTTGAAACAGGAGCGGCCGCATGTAGTCATCGGCGTGGGCGGCTGCGTGGCGAGTCAAGAGGGCGACGGGATCACCGCGCGGGCGCCGTTCGTCGACCTGGTATTCGGGCCCCAGACGCTGCATCGTCTTCCGGACATGTTGAATGGTCTTCGCCGGTCGGGGCGACCGCAGATCGACATCAGCTTCCCGGAGATCGAGAAGTTCGACCGCTTGCCGGAAGCGCGCGCCGGCAATCGGGCGACGGCGTTCGTCTCCATCATGGAAGGCTGCAGCAAGTACTGCACATTCTGCGTCGTGCCCTACACGCGCGGCGAAGAAATCAGCCGTCCATTCGAACAGGTGCTGCATGAGGTTCGCACATTGGCGCTTCAGGGCGTGCGCGAAGTGACCCTCCTCGGGCAGAACGTGAACGCGTACGCGGGCCCCATGGAAGACGGGACGCTTGCCGACCTTGCGACATTGATCCACTTTGTCGCCGCCGTCGACGGCAGTGGAACGCATCCGCTTCACCACCTCTCATCCGCTCGACTTCAATGATAGTTTGATCGAGGCGTATGCCAACGTTCCGAAGCTCAACGATTTTCTGCATCTGCCGGTGCAGAGCGGTTCCGACCGCATCCTCGCCGCCATGAAGCGTGGGCATACCGTACTCGAGTACAAGCAAAAGCTGCGCAGACTGCGGGCGGTCCGGCCCGACATCTGCATATCGACCGACATCATCGTCGGATTCCCGGGTGAGACCGATGACGATTTCATGGCGACGATGAATCTCATCGCCGATGTGGGATTCGACCAGTCGTTCAGCTTTCTCTACAGCCGCCGGCCCGGCACCCCGGCCGCCAATCTGCCCGATGAGGTGCCGCATGACGTCAAGCAGAGCCGGCTCGAAGTGCTGCAGGCGCGCCTGAACGCCCAGGCCCGCGCAATTTCACAACGCATGGTCGGCAGCCGGCAACGGGTGCTGGTCGAGCGGCCTGCCAAACGAAATCCTGAGCAGCTTGCCGGCCGGACCGACAACAATCGCTGGGTCAATTTCGATGGCCCCGCAGAGGATCCGCGGCGGCTCATCAATCAATTCGCCGACGTCGTAATCACCGAAGCGATGCCCAATTCACTGCGCGGCCGGCTCGTGGAAGAAACCGTCTCGTGAATTCCGTGCCCATGACGCGCGATCTCGTGCTCGCGCCGCTGGACAACGTCCGATTGGTCGAACTGTGCGGACCCCTCGATCAGCATCTGCATCAGATCGAGACGCGGCTGGGCGTCGAAGTGAAACGGCGCGGCAATCGTTTTCAGATCATCGGAACGCCCGCCGCCATCAAGCGAGCCGAAGCGGTACTCCAGGATTTGTACGCGCGCGCGCAGCGTGAGCCGGTGGACTCGGAGCGCGTGCACATCGCGCTGCAGGAACTGGAAATGGAGCGGCGGGCGGACCCGGGGGCGGCCAACCGCCGGGCCGCGGACGGCGGGGCGGCCACCCGCGCGGACGCGCAGACCGTCGAATCCACGGACGAACTCAAGGTGCGGACGGCCCGCGGGGCGGTGCGTGCACGCGGCTCCAATCAGACGGAATATCTGAACAACGTCCGTACGCATGATTTGACCTTCGGCATCGGTCCCGCGGGGACGGGGAAGACCTACCTCGCGGTGGCGTGCGCCGTGGAAGCGCTGCAATCGGAAAGCGTGCGACGAATCGTTCTGGTGCGTCCGGCCGTCGAGGCGGGCGAGCGGTTGGGTTTCCTTCCTGGGGATCTGTCGCAGAAGGTGGATCCTTACCTGCGGCCGATGTACGACGCCTTATACGAAATGATGGGCTTCGAGCGCGTCGCCAAATTGATCGAGCGCAACGTCATCGAAGTGGCGCCGCTCGCCTTCATGCGCGGCCGCTCGCTCAACGATTCATTCGTCATTCTCGATGAAGCGCAGAACACCACCAACGAGCAGATGAAGATGTTCCTCACGCGAATCGGATTCGGCTCCAAGGCGGTGGTGACCGGCGATATCACTCAGGTGGATTTGCCGAGCGCCAAGCAATCCGGACTGCGCACCGTCATCAGTATTCTGCGCGGGGTGACGCGGCATCGCCTTCACGATGTTCACCTCGCGGGACGTCGTGCGCCATCCGTTGGTGCAAAGAATCGTGCAGGCCTACGAAGCGAATACTCCCGACAACGGCGAGTGAGCTCACGCGGATACTTGAGACAGGCTCCTAGCCATGCGGGAAAAACTCGAAGTGGATGTGACCTTCGCGGCCCGGTGCCCGTGGGTCCCGCGCCGGACGCAATTCGAACTCTGGGCGCGTACTGCGCTCGCCGGGATTTCGTGCCGCAGCGTCATTTCGGTTCTCGTGGTCGGTAGCGCGCGCAGCCGGAGCCTGAATTCGCGATACCGGCGCAAGGACCAGTCCACCAATGTGTTGTCCTTCAGCGGCCCCGGAGCGAGTCCCGACGGCCGCAACTATCTGGGCGAACTCGTGATTTGCGCGCCGGTGGTCGCGCGTGAAGCGCACGCGCAGGGGATATCACGTGAATCGCACTGGGCGCACATGACGGTGCATGGCGTGCTGCATCTGCTCGGTTTCGATCATGAACACCATGCCGAGGCGGCGAAAATGACCGCGAGGGAGATTCAAATCCTTGATCAGCTTGGTTTTTCGAACCCGTATGCCTGATCGAGTATCCTTGCAGTCCATGTCGGATCAGTCTCCAGGAAGCACGGGCCGCTGGCTCAAGCGCATCACGCAGTCGATGTCCGGCGAGCCGCGCGATCTCGCGGAACTCATCGAGGATCTCCGCGAGGCCAGCCTGCGCGGTTTGTTCGACGGCGATGCTTTGGTGATGCTGGAGGGCGTTCTCGCGGTTGCCGACATGCAGGTTCGCGACATCATGGTGCCGCGCTCGCAAATGGTGTTCGTCGAACGCGATGAGCCGCCGGACAAACTGGTGGCGCTGGTGGTCGAGTCGGGTCACTCCCGCTTCCCGGTCATCGGTGAGGACCGCGATCAAATTCTCGGCATTCTTCTCGCCAAGGATTTGCTGCGGCTGCAGACCGCCGGCGACGAGCCGTTCGAGATACGCGAATACATGCGCCCCGTGGTCTTCGTTCCGGAAAGCAAACGGCTCAACGTCCTGCTCAAGGAGTTTCGGTTGAGCCACAACCACATCGCCATGGTGGTGGACGAGTACGGCGGCGTGTGCGGTCTCGTGACCATCGAAGATGTCATCGAGCAGATCGTCGGGGAAATCGACGATGAGCACGATGTCGAGGATGACCAGACGATTCGGCGCGAGAGCGACCGCGAATTCACCGTCCGTGCGCTCACGCCGATCGCGGATTTCAACGACTACTTCGGCACCGCATTTTCCGACGAGGACTACGACACCATCGGCGGATTGCTCATGCAGGAATTCGGCCGTTTGCCGCGCCGCGGCGAGACCATTCAGGTGGGTGAACTGGAGTTCCGGGTCTTGCGCGCCGACCGGCGGCGCATCGATCTGCTGCGTGTCGTTACCCCGTCCGCCATCCAGCCGCCGCCCGTCGACGAGTCGACTCTTTGAGCCGTGCATTGCGCGAGCTTGATGCCGCCTTGCCGCGGCATGCCGCTTCGCGGCTCGTGGCCGCGTTTGCGGCCGGGGCGGCCCTGAATCTCGCGTTCGCACCATTGTCGTGGTGGCCGGTCGGACTGATCGCGCCCGCCGCGCTGTTCGCGCTCATTCGTGGACTGCCGCCGCGCCGCGCCGCTTGGGCGGGGGCCGCGTTCGGGGTAGGACTTTTCGCAGTGGGTACCTATTGGCTGTACACCTGCCTGCACATCTTCGGCCTGGTCCCCGTGTGGCTCACGCTGCTGCTGCAGGCGGCACTGGTGGCGATCATGGCGGCCTATAGCGCCGCACTCTGCTTCGTGGCGAACCGCTTCTGGCAGGGGCCGGGAATCACGCGTGAGTGGCTGGTTCTGCCGGCGCTCTGGGTATTGCTGGAGTGGCTGCGCGGTTGGGCATTCTCCGGTTTTCCGTGGCTGTCGCTGGGGTATGCGTTCATTGATTCGCCGCTCGCCGCGTGGGCGCCCGTGCTCGGCGTTTACGGCGTGACATGGATCGCCGTTCTGGCCGCGAGCTGCCTGGGCGCGTTCGCGATGCCCGGGGCGCTTGCCGCGCGTCCACCGTCCGCGGCCCGGCCGGCCGCAATGCGCCCGGCCGCAATGCGCGCGATTGCGGTGCGCGCGCTCGCGCTCGCTGCGCTCGCCGCCGTGTTCGTGGCGTCGGGGTTCGCGGGGCGCTGTCAGTGGACCCGTCCGGCCGGTGCGATGATCCCCATTGCCGCCGTGCAAGGCGCCGTCTCGCAGGACCGGAAATGGCAGATCGATAATCGCGATGCCACGATGGCACGCTACGCTACGCTTACCGATCAAGCCTGGGGTGCGCGTCTGATCGTGTGGCCGGAATCCGCGCTGCCGGTGCTCGCCAACGACATTCCGGATTATTTGCAAAACCTGCGGACCACGGCGCGCGCGCATGACGCCGACTTCGCGATCGGCCTCGTCAACTATGATCCGGCGACCAGTCGGTATTTCAATGGCCTGCTGGTCATGAACGCGGCTGGTGACGGCTGGTACTACAAGCGTCACCTGGTACCCTTCGGAGAGTACTTCCCGGTCCCGGCATTCGTGCGCTCGTGGATGCGCCTGATGAGTCTGCCGTACGACGATATTTCCGCGGGCTCCGAGCATCAGCCGGTGCTTCGCGCCGCGGGGCAGAGCCTCGGCTTGACGATCTGCTATGAGGATGCCTTCGGCAGCAGTCAGCTCGACATTCTGCGCGATGCCACCTTGCTCATCAACGTCACCAACAATGCCTGGTACGGCGATTCCACGGCGCCGCACCAGCACCTGCAAATCGCACGTATGCGCGCGCTGGAAGCCGGCCGTTACCTGATTCGTGCGGCGAACGACGGCATCACGGCCGTCATCGGTCCGCACGGCGAATTGGCGGCGAAACTGCCGCAGTTCAAGGAAGCCGTGCTGCGCACCGCTGTGCAGCCGTTGACGGGGCTCACGCCGTACGCACGAGTCGGCAACTATCCCGTGGTCGGCGCGGCGCTGGGATTGCTGGTGCTGACGTTACGGCGGCGCGCGGGCGACTAGGCGGCGAATTCGCTCGACAGAGCCCGCTCAATCGACGGTGCGCCGCGCCGCCACCCAGGTCTGGAATTCGGGATCTTCGAAGCGGTAGGCGCCGTGGTCGATGCGAGCCATGAGCTGCAGCTTGGGGCCGGTGAGGCGCCGAATGGACGCCCGCGGCACGTTCGTCGTCACTTCATCCGAGCCCAGCATTTGTTGCAACTGCCTCAGTGCGGCGCCCCCGTATAGATCCTGGGTGCCGCGCGCGGCCAGCAGCAGCACTGCGCGGTCGGGGCGGCTCAATTCCTTCCAGCTCTTCGCGTAGCTCGTGTCGTCGTGGACCCGAGCCTTGGTATACGCCAGAGCCTGATCAGAGCCCTGGGTTTGGTACATGACGTAACGTTCAATGTACCAGCGGAAGAATTCGGGCGTTTCCTTCAAGGCGGCATAGGCCTTCGATGCATCCTCCAGCTTCAACGGATGCTTCGCTACCTTGGCCAGCTGCTTGACCATCGCGGCGACGAACTCACGGCCCAAGAGGGGAAAGGGCTCGACCGGAGCCCAATTGTAGAAGGGCGCAGATGCGCGCGAGAACATTTCGCGCAACGCCGCTTCGGAGGAGCCCGCGAACAGCACCTTGATGGCCGGTTTGCGGATGTCCAATCCCGCGCGCAGCGCGTGCGCCAGCTTGAGGTGCTCGGGTGCGGCGAGTACCTGAGCTTCGTCGATCACCAACAGCAGGCGCCTTTTGGTCTTGTCGGCCGACTGCAGAGCCGCCTGAATCGCCGGGATCGCTATCTTCTCCTTGTCGGCGAGTTCCACCTCCACGGTGCCTTCGATGCCGAGAGGCAATTTTCCGCCTCCGGTGAGCTTGGTTATGGGGGCATTCAAGTCCTCCCAGAACTTTCTGAGCCCCTTCGGCCGGGTTGCCAGCAGAATGGCGGTTGCCAGCGCTTGGCCGGGGTGGTCGGTGGCGTCCCAGAGATTGGTGTAAGCGGCCAGGTATCCCTCGCGCACCGCGGCCGGCAGCAAGTCGTGTTTCAAGAATTCGCTCTTGCCCATGCGGCGGCGGGCGAACAGACCGCGTGCCGCCGTCAGTCCGAGATCGAAGCCGGACAGGTAGGATCGGGCAAGCTCGGGCCGCGCGAAGTGCCAGGGATCCGGGAGGTCACTCATCCGACAGATTCTGACAGATTTCTGTCAATTGACAAATAGCTGTCGAAACTAGTCGGTTGCAGCCAGGCTGCCGCTCTTTCGGGCGCCGATGGCGATGCTCTCGAGTAGGGGCCTATAGGTCTCGAGTGCCGGCGTGACGAGCCCCACCACCTTGCCCTGGTCGTCGAAGCGCCTGATCGTTACCGCTTCCCGGTAGTAACGCTCCTGCTCGAAGCGCGCGATTTCGGCCGTCGACATCGGTCCGCCCTGCAGCTTCAGCGTGACGACGGAGGCGGCGCTCAACCTCGAAAAATAGCGCGGGTCGGTGGCGCAAAGATAGCGTTTGGCGGGCACGTGCAGGCGCACCGGTTCATACACCTCCGCGGGAAATCTCTCGGCCAGCCACCCGCACCCGACCTCCTCATGCCGAGCGTCTTCGATCCAATCCGCTATGTCGTCGGGCAGATCCACTACCAGGTGGCCGACATCGTGGAGCAGTGCCGCCACGATCAGCGGCGGCGGCGCCGCGGCGGTCCGGGCAAAGTACGCCGCCTGCAGACAGTGTTCGGCGGTCGACACGCCTTCACCGAAATAGGCCGAGGCCCCGCGCCGGGTATAAATCTCGAGAATTTCATCGGTGGCTGTCATTTCGAGTCCTGGATCACCGATCAGCGGTGCACTAGGGAGGTGCTCATGAAGACAACGCCCGCTTGCTCAAAACATAGAGGCAACCTGCACCGAGCGCCGCCAAAGCGCTCACCACGGACAGTGAGACGAACACGCCTTGCCAACCAATCGCGACCGAAACACGGGCGACGCTGTCCCCGGCCGCGACGGCGCCCAGATAGCCGACACCGTCGATGATTCCCGAGGATGCGGCGGAGGCCTGTTTTCCCCCGAAATCGAGAGCGAAGGCGCCGCCCAGGTACGAATAAGGTCCCAACAGGCAAAACGCGACGGTGCCGATGGCGAGCAGCGGCAACAATGCACCGGTGCGGCTCGAGTGCATGGACATCAGCAGCAGGAGCGCGCCGGCGGTGGCGCACAGACCGAGGAACATGATCAAGGAACGGCCGCTTGCGCCGATGCGGTCGCTCAACCACCCCGTGGTAAGCACGGAGATCGCGCCGACCGCCGGGAAGACCGCGCTCATGCCGGCAGCATTGCTGTTGCTGTAGCCCAGGTAGTCGTGCAAATAGACCGGTGTCCAGGAGTTGAACGTCTCACGGATGATGGTGCAGCCAAGGGACAGGAAGCAGACGAGCAGGAAAGCCGGACTGCGCAACAACGGCATCAACAGCTGCCGCAACCCTCCCGGCGCATCCTCGGAGGCCGCGAAGAGATTGAGAGGATTGGTCTTCGCCGGCTCATAACCGGCATCTACGCGCGTCTCGCGCAGTAAAATGAAATTCACCACGAACATGAGGGCGGCGGCGCCCGCCGCCAAGAAGAACAGCGGGCGCCAACCGACGCCGCGGTGGATCAATAGTCCCATCCACTGCCGCGCGGCGGCGTCGCCGACGAGATAGCTGATGCTGAGGATGCCGATGATGGTGCCGTAGGAGGAGAAGTCGAACCACTTGGATGAAACCTTGATGAGTCCCGCCCACGCGAGCGATTGGGTCAGCCGGTTGCCGATCCATGCGATGGTGAAGACGGGCAGGAAGGAGCCTGTGGCGAACATCAGCGTAAACAGCGCGGCTCCGGAAAGACCGATCAGGAAGTTCACCCGGCCGCCCCAAAAATCGCCCAGCCCGGTCAGGAACAGCTTACCGAGCGCGTACGCCAGCACGCCCAGAGAGGTGATCGAACCAAGGCGAATTACCGCATCGCCGTGGCTCATTCCACGCAGTTTCAATTCGTCGATGAGGAGCGGCGCGCCGACCGACAGATCCGCGCGGCAGAAATACAGAGCGGCATAGCCTCCGAACAGCAAGGAGACGGTCAATGCTTGCCGGTAGCGCAGCGACCGCGAATGCGCCGGGGATTCGTTTCTGGCGTGCATTGGCGATCCTGGCACGAAACCTGCTTTCTTCAAAGTCGGGGCGGTGAAAAGGCCGTCCCATCCGTCCGATTTTGGCACCACGAGGCCACGAATGCTTCAATTGAATGACACCAGCGATACTTCAAGCGGCCTGCGCTTCATCGAGCGGCAACGTACTGCCGTAACTGCGGCTGCCGACGGCCACTCTTTGCCGCCGCGGCTGCCGCGGCCATTCTTCAATGAGGAAACACCATGTCTTTGATCTCAACCGCGGCAGCCACAGCAGCCTCGCCGACACTCAACTTAATCCCCCACGGCCACAAGAAGGGCGGCCACGCCGACAAGGACAGCGCCGCCGGCAGTTCCACGCAAGCTCCCGCCACGACGCAGAGCTTGTTGAGCAGCCTGTTCGATTCGATCGAACAGATGCTTGGAATTTCGATTACCGCGCCGCAAACAGCGTCCACCACTGCGCCCGCTGCCGCAGCGACGACCGCCACGGGTGCGGCGACCGCCACCGGAGCGGCGAACGCCACCGGAGCGGTGACCGCCGCGGCGGGTGCGTCGGCTACGGCCGCCGGTGCGTCCGCCGCCGCCACGAGTCCCACCTCGATTCCGGGCGCGACCGCAGCGGCGTCGGCAGCTCCGGGCTCCGTGCAGGATGTGCAAGGCTTCCTGCATTCGCTGTTTCAGGCGCTCAAGGCCGATGGATTGGGCACGAGCGCCGGCACGACGGCGAATGCTGCGGCGACGCCTGCGGGCACTGCCGGCGTCGGTGCGGGCACCGGCGTTGCCGCGGGGACCGCGTCCGGCGCCGGCCGCTACGAGGGGAGCTTCGTCTCGTCGCTGCAAACATTGATTCAGCAAGTCAACTCGAGCGCTCCGGCCACCGCGGCCACGTCGAATCTCAGCGCGTCGTTCAACACGCTCGTTCAGGGAGCAGGCGGCGGTGCGGCCGCTGCGGGCGCCGGCGCTGCGGGTGCGGCCTCGCAAGTTTCATTGCAAAGCTTTCTCAACAACCTGTTGCAGAACGTGCAAAGCAGCGGGATCCATTCCTTCAGCGGGGTGGGTGCCAACGTCGACGCAAAGGTCTGAACGGTCCGCGCCCGGCAGCAGGCCGCGCAATTGACGTTGAAGGTCCACCCGGATAGTCTGCAGTGGCCGGAAAATCACTGTGAACGCCGCCAAGAGACTGCCAACATTGTTTATCCCGCATGGCGGTGGTCCATGTTTTTTCATGGAACCACCGCCGGCGCATCCGCATATGTGGGACGGCCTTGCCGCATACCTTCGCGGCATCGACGGCAGCTTGGGGTTGCGGCCCAAGGCCGTGGTGGTCATCTCCGGACATTGGGAAGCATACGAACCGACTCTCAACATCGCCCCAAAGCCCCAGCTGCTGTTCGACTACTACGGGTTCCCGGAACATACGTACCGGTTGAAATATCCGGTGTCCGGTGCGCCCGACCTCGCAGAGCGAGTGCGCGATCTATTGGCGGACGCCGGAATCGAGTCTGCGTTCGACGGCAAGCGCGGGCTGGACCATGGTGTGTTCGTCCCGTTTCTATTGATCTACCCGCATGCGGACGTTCCCATACTGCAGTTGTCGTTGCAGCGGGGTCTCGACCCTGGTCTGCATCTGCGGATCGGTAAAGCACTGGCGCCATTACGGGAGCGCGGCATACTCATCGTCGGAAGCGGGATGAGCTACCACAACGTCGCCGCGATGTTCTCCGGACGCGGCGCCGAAGCGGCCGCATCCTTCGATTCTTGGCTCCACCTCGCTGTACAAGACGCCGGCACACGCGATGCGAAACTCATGGCCTGGCGCAGCGCGCCCGGCGCACGCGAATCGCATCCGCGGGAGGAGCACCTGATTCCCCTCATGGTCGCGGCCGGCGCGGCGGATGGGGACCCCGGGGTGCGCACATTCAGCGAGTCCATCGCCGGCAAGGCCTTGTCCGGTTTCCAGTTTGGTTGAGGAATTTCGGATGAAGCGAACCGTGTTGTTGTGGGTCGCGGCGGTGCTGGCGTCGTCCGTGAGCTGCGCCGCGGGTGCGCAGGAAACGGCGTTGAAACCAGCGACCGCGCCGGCAGCGTCCGTGGCCAATACCGGTCCTCACACCATCGTACTGCGGGCGCAAGCCCTCATCGACGGTACGAGTGCGCCGCCGCGCCGCCGCGTCGACATCGTCGTCCGCGGGAATCGCATCGCGGAAATTTTCGAGGCCGGCTCCCATCCGCTTCCGCAAGGCGCCGATGTGATCGACCTGGGTTCGCTCACCGTCCTTCCCGGGCTGATCGACACCCACACCCATATCTTCCTGCAGGGCGAAGACCCGAATGCAGGCGGCTACGACGTCCAGTTGCTGAAATTTCCGGCCTCATACCGGGTGGCCCGCGCCATCCTGTCTGCGCGGCGCGCGCTCGAGCAGGGATTCACGACCATTCGCGACATGGAGACTGAAGGCGCGGGTTACGGGGACGTCGGCATCAAACAGGCCATCGACGAGCATCTGGTGCCGGGCCCCCGGATGTGGGTGTCGACGATCTCGATCTCATCGACCGGCGGCTATCCGCTCGAGGGGTATGCGCCGGAGATCACGGTGCCCAAGGGATCGCAACTCATCGATGGTCCGGTCGAAGCGCGCAAAGCCGCCCGTCAACAGTTGGACCACGGCGCCGACTGGATCAAGGTCTACATGACGCACCGTTCGTGGCTCGACGCAAACGGCAACCTCGTCTCGCAGCCCACGCTGACGCTGGAAGAGTTGAAGGCCGTCGTCGATGAAACCCATGGCTGGGGTAAGAGGGTGGCGTGCCATGCCTACAATGGCGCGGGACTGCAGCGCTCTCTGGATGGTGGATGCGATTCGATCGAGCATGGTCTCGAGATCAGCGATGCGCAAATCGCTCAGATGCTAAAGCAGGGAACTTGGTATGTGCCCACCTTGCAGGTCTACTATACGGACTGGGATCCGGCCGATACCGATTCGGGAAAGCGGGATCGCAAGCGGGTTGCCGTCCATGGTGTTTCGTTCACCAAAGCGCTGCGGGCCGGCGTCAAGATCGCGTTCGGCACGGACGTGGGCGGATTTGCCTGGTCCGAGCCGATTGCCGAGGAGTTCTTGCGCGAAGTGCAATTCGGTATGACTCCCCTGCAAGCCATACAGTCGGCCACATCGCGCGCCGCGGAACTGCTGGGACAGGTAGGCCTCGTAGGCGTCATCGCGCCCGGCGCCTATGCCGATGTGATCGCCGTCGCCGGCGATCCGCTCGCCGACGTGGGCGCGCTCAAGAACGTGCAATTCGTCATGAAGGACGGCGTCGTGTTCAAATCAGCTGCGGGTATGAGCCACGCACCTTAGCGCAGCGTCCGCCTTCATTGGATGGGCGCGCAGTTGGTGCGTCCCTGCATCACGCAATCCTGAATCTTCGACATATCGCGCAGCACGTGAATGAGGAACAATCCCCCGATCACCAGCACCACGATGACGATCAAGCCGATCGCCGCCGCGCGCCGCGGATCGGGAGGCCGCGGACCGCCCGGATTGGGTTGCGTGGGCACGAGTCGTTGCATCCGACTTTTTTACCATTGCGTCGAGATTCTTGCCAGTGGCCGGACCGACTCGCGGGTTCGGCGCGGGCCAGACCACGTGGAGAACCCTGTAGACTGGAGACCTGTCCGACCCGCTTCCTGTCTCTTCAACGCAACGATCACTAATGAGCTCCGTCACCGGATCGAAATCTCCCGGCTCCGAACGGCTGAACACCAAAGCCGCGGGAATCATTGGTCTTGCCGTAATGTGCAGCCGCGTGCTGGGCCTCGTCCGCGAGCAGGTGTGCGCGGCCTTGTTCGGCGGCGGGGGCGCGATGGACGCATTCACCGCGGCGTTTCGCATTCCGAATCTGTTGCGCGACCTGTTTGCCGAAGGAGCACTGTCGACCGCGTTCGTGACGACGTTCAGCAAGACCATCGCCCGCAACGGCGATGCTGCCGCATGGCATCTGGCGAACAAGGTGGCTACGCTGACCCTGGTCGTTCTGGGTTCGATATGCGTCGCGGGCATGGTGTTTTCATCGCAGCTCGTGGGACTGCTGGCGCCCGGGTTCGGCCCGGAGAAGGCGGCCCTCACCGCACAGCTCACCCGGATCATGTTCCCGTTCATCGTCATGGTGTCCATGGCGGCCTTGGTCATGGGGATGTTGAATTCGAAAAGCGTCTTCGGTATCCCGGCCATGGCGTCGAGTTTCTTCAACATCGGGTCCATCGTCGGCGGCGTCACCCTGGGCGCATGGATCGATCCCGATTTCGGGCCCCGGGCGTTGATCGGTCTCGCGATCGGGACCCTGATCGGGGGAGCGCTGCAGTTCGCCGTCCAACTCCCGCCGCTCGCGGGGTTGGGGTTCAAATATTCGCCGGATTTCCGCTGGCGCGATCCGGGGGTCAAATCGATTTTGCTGCTGATGGGGCCGTCCGTCATCGCCGCAAGCACCACACAGTTCAACGTCTTGGTCAATTCGATGTTTGCCTCGACGCTGGGCGACGGCGCCATTTTCTGGCTGGCGATCGCATTCAGGCTGATGCAATTGCCGCTAGGTCTGTTCGGTGTGGCGCTCGGCACGGTGACTCTGCCGCTGTTATCGCGTTTGGTGGTTGCCGGGCAGATGACCGGGTTTCGCGCCGAACTCGCCCGCGCCATGCGATTGATGTTCTTGTTGACGATTCCCTCGACCATCGGTCTCATGATGCTGGCCGAACCCATTATTTCGGTGCTGTATCAGCACGGGCGCTTCGACGCCAACGAGGCGGCCCAGGCAGGCGGGGCGCTGCGTTTCTATGCCATCGGACTCGCGGGTTACGCGGCCCTCAAAGTCCTCGTGAACGCCTTCTATGCGCTCGACCGGCGCAAGACTCCGATGCTCGTGAGCTTCCTCGCCGTTGGGCTCAATCTGTTGTTCAATTGGATTTTCACGTTCCGCCTGCACTGGGGACACCTCGGGCTTGCGTTCTCCACCGGATGCGTGGCAACCACCAATTTTGTGGTGCTCTACGTGCTGATGCATCGGCAGCTCGGCGGCCTGGAAACGCGGCGCATGGCCGTCCTTCTGGGAAAAGCGGCAATCGCCGGGGCGGCTCTGGTGCTCGTCTGCGCCGCCTCCTCTCACTGGTTGCTTTCCGACTGGGCGACGCAATCGTTTCTGCGCAAGGCGGCCGCCTTGTTCGCGACCATGGCCGTCGGTGGTTTGGTGTTCTTGGGGGCCGGGGCGGTGCTGCGGATCGAGGAGCTCCATGAACTCCTCGGTGCGGTCAAGCGGCGTCTGCGGCGCTGAGAAGTGCCGCGTGGGCCTCAGAGCGGTGCACCCGCCGCCGGGATTTCGACCGCCGCATGGGAGGGGATGACCACCGGTTTTTTCGGGTCGGCGGGCGGCTCGATGCCGAGCAGATAGGCATCCAGTACCTTGCGCGCGATAGGTGCCGCGGCCGAGGCGCCGAAGCCGCCGTTTTCCACCAATACTGAAACCGCTATCTTGGGATCATCGGCCGGCGCGTACGCGATGAACCACGCATGATCGCGCTTTCGCTCCTCCAGAATCTTCGCGCGCGTATTTTCGTTTTGCTTGATGGTAAATACCTGAGCTGTGCCGGTTTTGCCGGCGAATTTGTATTTGGCGTTGACTCCGGAGGCGTAGGCGGTGCCGCCCGGCCCCGACACCACTCCCACCATGCCGTCGTAAACGACGTCCCACTGCTCCGTCGTCGCGATGTCGACCGGCTTCGTCAGCCGCGGATTGCGCGGCACAATGGTGTTCGAGCCGGCCGCGCGTATCGCGGATACCAGGCGCGGCGTCGCGATGATCCGTCCCCGTTCGCCGATTTCGGCTGCGAAATGCGCCTGCTGTAGCGGGGTGACGGTGATCGCGCCTTGGCCGATGCCCATGCTGATGGTCTCTCCGGCAAACCAAACTTGATCCGCGGCACGTTTGAAGGCGCGACGCTTCCATTCCGGCGACGCATAGAGCCCCGCCTTCTCGCCCGGAATATCAATGCCGGTCAATGAGCCATAGCCGAACGCCTTCATGAATTCAGCCATGCGGTCGATGCCCAGCCGCTCGGCGACCCGGTAGAAGTAGACGTCGCAGGATTGCGCGATGGCCTGGCGCATCGTCAGGAAGCCGTGCTTCTTGTCGTCTCGATATTGATGGCTGCTGCCGGGCAGGCTGAAGAAGCCGCCGCAGAATTCGGGCTGCAGCGGCGACAGAACGTTGTACTTGTGCGCCGCCAACGCATACAGCGGTTTGACCGTCGAACCCGGCGGATAGGCCCCGCGTAAGGCACGATTCAGCAAAGGGATGTCGATATCGTTTTGCAGAACGGTGTACTCCGCCACCGACAGTCCGCGGACGAAGCCGTTGGGATCGAATCCAGGCATGCTGGCGAGCGCGATCACATCGCCGGTCTTCGGATCGAGAGCGACCACCGAGCCGCGTTTGCCCGCCAGCGCTTCTTCCGCGACTTTTTGCACCCGGATGTCCAACCCGAGGATCAGATCGTCGCCCGCCACCGGCGGCCGAACGTTCAGATGCGGCGTGTAGTCGCCTTGCTTGTCCACCGGGCGGCCCGCCGCATTGACCAGGATCTCGCGGGACCCGCGCTTGCCGTGTAGTTGCTGCTCGTAGGCAGCCTCTACCCCGAGCTTGCCGATGAGGCTGGTGCCGGCGTACTCGTCGCTGTCGATCTGCTTCAGGTCCTGTTCATTGATGGCGCTCACGTAGCCGATGGCATGAACCGCCATCTTCCCGAGGGGGTAGTGCCGGGCCAGCCGCGTCCGGATATCCACGCCCGAGAATTGATAGCGGTGCACGGCGAACAGCGCCATTTCTTCCTCGGTCAGCTGCAGCTTGATAGGCACGCTCTCGTAGACCTTGTGCAGCAGCACGGTGCGCCTGATGTTGCCGACTTCCTCGGGGCGGAGCAGCCCGATGCCGACCAGCGAGGCCAGCGTGGCGTCCAGGGATTTGGTGTCGCCGACCTGTTCCCGAACGAGTTCGATCTGAAACGCCGGGAGATTGTCCGCGAGTACCACGCCGTGGCGGTCGAGAATCAGTCCGCGGCTGGGGGGAATGGGCTCCGTCCGGATCCGATTGCCCTGGGACAGATTCGAGTAGTAGTCGTGTCTCAAGACCTGCAAATAGAACAGCCGGCTCCCGACACCGACCAGTAAGGCGCCCGCGATGAGGCCGGCGATCACGCTCCGCACCGCGAACAAGCGGTTCTCGGCGAAGTAATTCTTGATCCGGCTCTGGCGCCCTCTCACCATGCCGGCAGCGTCTGGCTATGCAACATGCCCCAATCATCGCACGCGGCCGACAATCCGGTCGCCGCTTCAGTTCAAATTTTACCCCGCGGATTTGCGGAACGCCCCCACGGCGAGCACGAGCAGTGCCACGGCGCACAGGCACGGAAACCAGCTGCCCCACGCCACGAACAGGGTGTGGCCGCCCTGCATTTTAGGTGCCGAGACCAGCAGACCGTCGGACCCGCGGGGATCGCGATAGGGGTCGTCGGCATAGGTTTTCTCGAGCACCCGGCCGTTCGGATCGATCAGCGCTGAAATCCCGGAATTGACCGACCTAGCAAGGGCAACCCGCAGCTCGACGGTCGAGAACACCGACAGCGCAAAGTGTTCCCACGGCTCGGTATTCGCGCCAAACCATTGGTCGCTGGTCAGGTTCACCAGAATGTCGGGATGCAATTTGCCCACGTCGCTGATGTACCCGGGGAGAAGATCTTCGTAGCAAATCAAGGGTCCGAGACGCCAGATCCGGCCCTTGCCCGCGTTCAGCGACATCACCGTGGGGCCTGCTCCCGCGTTGAACCTGCCGGTACCCGTCGGCAGCAAATTCCGCAGCCACGGAAAGAGATCGACCCCCGGAATGTATTCGCCGAACGCCAGCAGCCTGACTTTATCGTAGCGGCCCGCCGCCTGCCCGGAACGATCGAGGAGCAGGGCCGAATTGAAGGCATTTTCCTCGCCGGGCGCGACGGTGTTGGCCCCGATGATGACCGGCGTATCGAAGCCGCGGCGAATCATCGCCGGCGAGTCGGCAGGAAAGTCGATGCTGAAATCCCGCGGTAGAGCCACCGGATAGCTCCCTTCGCTCCACACCACCACCTCCGCGCCCGCCCGCACCAGACGCCGGGATTGCTCTTGCAGCGCCGACAATTCGCGCAGAGCTTCCTCGCGCGAAAATTCGGCGTCGGCGGTGTAAGCGAAGTTCGGCTGCACCAAGCCGATGTTGAGGCGCGGCGCATGCGCGATGAGATCGTCCACCTGGCGCATGCGAACGGCACCGAAGATCAGCGCCGCGGCGAGCACCACGGCGGCGCCGATCGCGCAACGCAGCGCCGCGCGATCCCTGGACAGCAGGTCATAGAGTGCGCCGTTGACCATCATGAGCAGTGCGGTGACGCCATAGGGACCCGTGAGTTCGGCGATTTGAATCACGAGGGGATGCCAGGCCTGTGTGATCCACTGGCCGCAGGGAAAAATCTGCGGCACGATGAACTCGCACAGCGGCATGCCGAGGGGGGCGAGCAAGACCATTGGCGCGCGCCGCGCGCCGCCGGCGCCGTCGCGGGCGAAGCGGCGCCGAATCGAATACACCATGCCGGTAAAGAGCAGAAATATAATTCCGCGCGTGGCGCAAAACAGCAGAAATACCCCGGCAGCCGCGATCCAGGGGAGATCGGTGAAGCGCTGCGTGGTGTCGATCAGCCAATAAAACCCGCCCGCCGTTTCCACGATTCCAGCCCACCACCCCAACAAAAGCGCCCTTGTGAGGGTGGGCGCCCGGTCGATCGCGAGCAGCATGGGGACCGCGGCCACCCAGGCCAGCGCCGATAAATCAAAGGGTGTGCACGCCAGAAACCACAGACAACCGCTGGCCGTGACCAGCCCAAAGCCGATGGTTCGATTCGATGCGTTCATGCTGGGCGGCAAGCATACCCTCAAGCGGACCGGTTCGCGGCCGTTCGGCATCTCGGGTATTCTGGCCGGACCTATGCAAGAACGATACGAGCCGGCCGCCGTCGAGGCGGACGCACAGCATTATTGGGATGAGCAACGCTGCTTCGAGGCCACGGAGGACCCGGCCCGCGACAAGTACTATTGCTTGTCGATGTTCCCTTATCCGAGCGGCCGGCTGCACATGGGCCACGTGCGAAACTACACTATCGGCGACGTGCTCGCCCGATTCATGCGCATGAAGGGGAAGAACGTGCTGCAGCCGATGGGGTGGGACGCGTTCGGCCTGCCGGCGGAAAACGCGGCGATGGCGAACGGCGTGCCGCCGGCGAAGTGGACGTTCGACAATATCGCGCACATGAAGGCGCAGCTCAAAGCACTGGGTTTCGCCCTGGATTGGAGCCGCGAACTCACCACATGCGACCCCAAGTACTACCGCTGGAACCAGTGGCTATTCCTGCGCATGTTGGAGAAGGGCATCGCCTATCAGAAGACCGGCGTCGTGAATTGGGACCCGGTCGACAAGACGGTGCTCGCCAACGAGCAGGTGATCGATGGTCGAGGCTGGCGCACCGGCGCATTGGTCGAAAAGCGCGAAATTCCGATGTACTACCTGAAGATCACGGCCTACGCCGAGGATCTGCTGCGCTCTCTGGATGGCTTGCAAGGCTGGCCCGAGCGTGTACGCGCCATGCAGGCCAATTGGCTCGGCAAGAGCCAGGGTGTCCGGATCGGATTCCCTTACGACCTGGGGAGTGTCAAAGGCGTGATGCAGGTTTTCACGACCCGGGCCGATACCATCATGGGCGTGACCTTTTGCGCGGTGGCGGCGGAGCATGCGCTCGCGGCGCACGCGGCGCGCGCCAACCCGGCGCTCGCCGCATTCATCGAGGAATGTAAACGCGGTCCCGCCATCGAAGCGGAACTCGCGACGCAGGAAAAGAAGGGTATGCCGACGGGGCTCGCGGTCCGGCATCCATTGACCGGGGAGGCGGTGCCGGTTTGGGTGGGCAACTATGTGCTCATGAGCTACGGCGAGGGCGCAGTCATGGGCGTACCGGCGCACGATGAGCGGGACTTTGAATTTGCCAAGAAATACGGACTGCCGATCAGGCAGGTCATCGAAGTCCCGGGCCGCCCGTATTCTCTCGATGCCTGGGCGCCGTGGTACGCCGAGGAGGGACGCTGCATCAATTCCGGCAAGTACGACGGATTGGAATTCGCCGCCGCGACGGCCGCGATCGCGGCCGATCTCGCCAAGCTTGGACTCGGCGAGAAGCAGACCACATGGCGGCTTCGCGACTGGGGGATTTCGCGGCAGCGTTACTGGGGTTGTCCCATCCCCGTGATTCACTGCCCAAGCTGCGGCACGGTGCCGGTGCCCGATGCCGATCTGCCGGTACTGCTGCCCACGGATCTGGTGCCGGACGGCAGCGGCAACCCGCTGCTCAAAAATGAGAAATTCTTGAATGCCCCCTGTCCCCGGTGCGGCGGCGCGGCGCGGCGCGAAACCGACACCATGGATACCTTCGTGGATTCGTCCTGGTATTTCCTGCGGTTCGCGTGCAGCGACAACGATCAGTCCATGCTCGATAAACGGGTCCGCTATTGGCTGCCCGTGGATCAATACATCGGCGGCATCGAGCACGCGATTCTTCACCTGCTGTACGCGCGCTTCTGGACGCGGGTGGTCCACGAGATGGGTGCGGTCGAATTCAAAGAACCTTTCGCGAACCTCTTCACGCAGGGCATGGTGCTCAACGAAGTTTTTTTCCGCAAACCCGAGTCGGGCCGGATCGAGTACTTCAATCCGGCCGATGTCGAGAGGGTGGCCGCGCGGGCGATTCTGCGCGCCGACGGACTTCCGGTCGAGTCCGGCGGCGTGGTGACCATGTCGAAGTCGAAGAACAACGGCGTCGACCCGCAGGCGCTGGTCGACGAGTTCGGGGCGGACACTGCGCGCCTGTTCACGATGTTCGCTGCGCCTCCAGAACAGACCCTCGAATGGTCCGATGAGGGTGTGCAGGGTGCTTATCGATTCATCAAGCGCCTTTGGAAGGCGGTGCATGAGCATGTGGCAGGGGGGGCCGCCGGCGCGCTCGACCAGTGCTCCTTGAACGATGTGCAACGCGCCCTGCGGCGCCACGCGCATCAGACCTTGGCCAAGGTTACCGACGACATCGGCCGCCGTCGGACTTTCAACACGGCGATCGCCGCGGTCATGGAGCTTCTGAACAGCGTGGCGAAGCATCCGCAGCGCTCGGCGCTGGACCGAAGCGTCGTGCAGGAGGCGCTCGACATCGCCGTCCTGGCGTTGTCGCCCATCGTTCCTCATGTCACTCACGCCTTGTGGCGTGAACTGGGGCACGCCACGGCATTGATCGACGAACCCTGGATGACTGTCGACGCGGCGGCATTGGAGACCTCCACGATCGAACTCGTGGTGCAGGTGAACGGCAAGCTGCGCGCGCGGATCTGCATTGCGGCCGACGCCGACGACGAAGCGGCGCGCGCCGCGGCGCTCGCGGACCCCAACGTGCGAAAATTCGTCGGGGCCGCAGCGGTTCGCAAGGTGATCGTCGTGCCCGGCAAGCTGGTCAACGTCGTCGTCTAGAGATGCCGTCGTCGTCCAAAAATGCCATGAGATTCGCGACACGCTGCGGCGCTCTGGCCGCGGCGATCTTGGCCTCGAGCGGTTGCGGCTTTCGCCTGGCCGGCAGCGATCCGCTGCCCGGTATTCTTGCCCGGCCCTATTTATCCGTGAAGGATCCCTACACCGACTTTGCGCGCGAATTCGAACATCAGCTCAAGAGCTCGGGCGCGCTGGTTCAGGACATTCGCGCGAAGTCCACGGCTACCATCGAAGTCACCAAGGACGTGGTTGAACAGCGAACTCTGTCGGTGTCGGCACGCAACATTCCGACTGAATACGAGTTGACGTACACCGTGACGTTTGCCGTGCAAGGACCCGACAAGGAGCTGTTGAAACCGCAGACCATCAATTTGTCCAAGGACTACAGTTTCGTGGAGAACGAGCTGCTCGCCAAGGAACACGAGGCGGATATTCTACGCCGCCAGATGGCGCGCGACCTCGTCGCCATCGCCATGCGGCGCCTGACGAGCCTGAAGTAGCAGTGCGCGGCTCCTAGTGCTCTTGGTCAATGCCATCGACCGGCTCGCACTGGAAGTGATGCTGGACCGATATGGCTTGGCCACTGTCTTGGTGGCGCCGGAGGAGGTCATTCCCGGTTCGTACTGGGGCGAGCGCGAGGCCGGATTGATCGGCGCCAGGATCTTCGTCCGGCTCGACACGCCGGTGCACTCGGTGCTGCATGAGGGCGCGCATTTCATCTGCATGTCGGCCGAGCGGCGCGTAGGGCTCAACACGGATGCGGGAGGCGATGACGCGGAAGAGGGTGCCGTGTGCTATTTGCAGATCCTGATGGCGGACGCGCTGCCGAACATCGGGAGCGAGCGCATCTGCCGTGATATGGATGAGTGGGGATACACCTTTCGCCTCGGCAGCGCCGCCGCGTGGTTTCGCGAGGACGCCGAGGATGCGCGCCGGTGGTTGATGCACCATAACCTCATCGACGCCGAGAACCGCCTGACCTATGTATGCCGTTGACCCGCCGACTTCAGCCGGCGGCCGTCATCTTGAAGATCCCTTGCACGCTGCCGTGGTCGAAGCGCAGGTCGAGGCGCTTCTTGCCGTCCGGACCCGTGACGACGTCTCGCGAGATGAACTCGTAAAACGAGCCGGGTACGGTCATTTCGACCGTCGATCCGTCCTCGGCGCGGAACGTCCGGCGCACGGGGTCCGCCTTGAATGCCGATTGGCGCACGGTGCCCGAGGCCGACGTCTCGATGCTCTGCTTCATCGGTCGACCCAGCGAGCGTTGCGCGCACGCCGTCATGGCAACATCGGCGACCCGGTCGGTCGCGTGATTGAACGCCGAGCCCTCGGTGGCGATCCACGCGCACTCGGGCGATTCCGCGAGCAAGGTGCGGTAGTCGGCCAGGCTCGGGATCTCGTGCCAGCGGCCGAAAGCCGCGGCAATTTCACGCAACGCAGGTGCAGCCAGCTTCATTTCGCAACGACTCCGCGCGGCGAAGTCCGCCAGCGCCGCTTGCGAAGCCGTGGTGAGAGGATCGCGGGTGTCGCCGAACACACGCTCGGCTGCGGCCTGGAATTCCGCGGAGAACTGTTCGACATGCAACTCGCTCACGAAGAACTGCGGCAAGGTGTCGGGAAATTCGCGATGCGCAAACCCGTATCCGGTCATGCGCAACCGGTCGAGCGGATAGGTACCCGCCACGTCATATCCAAGCGGGCGCAAAATGCGCCCGAAGGACTCCGCGCCGGACGGGAGTGCCCCGGTACCTCTCGTGGCGAACCGGATGGTTCGCAGTGCGCCATGGTCGAAGATGATGCGTGCGCCCTGACGGCGCCGGTCGGCGACGTAGGCGGCGGCCATGGGAACACGCGTCAACAAGTCGTGGAACAGGACGGCATTCAGTGCCATGGCGAATACGCCGCGCGACACCGCCCCGGCGGATTCCAGCATGAACGTGCGCTCGATCTGCAGCGTGTTCAGCAATTCGTCCGCCGCCTTGTCGCCTGCGATCAAGCGAATCAGTTGCGACAGATGGGTATCAGTCATTTAGGTCTCTCTCCTCGCGTTCCGGGGCCCGAAGCGGACCGAAGGCCGATTCCAGCACGTGGTCACGTTGCACCGCGATCCGGGACGGATTGTCGCCCGTTCGGGCGCGCGGGGCCAGGGTAAAGTGCACACCTTGCCACGCAATATGTCGAAAGTTGCTCGCGCCATACCCGGAAGATGGCGGCGAGTTGCGCGATAGCAAGCCTGCCGATCAGGCGGCGTGAGCCGCCGCCGGTGCATCCATTGCGTAGACGCGACCGAAACGGTTGGCGAGGAATGCCTGCAGCTGGATCTCTTCCTGTTTGACGAGACCCGACTGTGGCAGATGGCCGGCGCAGAGCATGTCGAGCACGGCACAGATGCCGCCGGCCGTCGTAATCTGGATGGCGCTGCGTACGCGGCCGCCCAATGGCGCCGCGTAGATTTTGTTCGCGTAGGTCTCCTGGACAAGCTGACCGCCACGCATGCCGCTGACGGTGACGAACACGATGACGACGTCCTGCAGCGTGATGGGTACGGAGTTTTCGAGGATATCTTTCAGCAAATCGCGCCGGTCGCGCAACCGCAGATCATTCAGCAGGGCTTTCATGATGGCGGCGTGGCCGGGGTAGCGGATGGTGCGGTAATTGAGATTGCGGACCTTGCCCGCGAGCGTCTCGCAGAGCGTGCCGAGGCCGCCGGAGGTGTTGAACGCTTCGTAAAGAATCCCGTCGAGCGAGAATTCCTCCAGTTCCTCGAGCGGCTGGGTCTCGCGCAACTGTCCGTTGACGATGGCCTCGCAGGGCTCGCAATACTCGTTGATGACGCCGTCGGTGCTCCAGGTCAAATTGTAATTGAGCGCGTTCGAGGGAAACTTCGGCAGTGCACCCACACGCATGCGGACGTCCTGCAATTGGTCGAAGCGGGACGCCAGGTCGCTGGCGACGATGGTGATGAAGCCCGGGGCGAGGCCGCACTGGGGAATGAACGCCGTGCGCGATCCGGCCGCCAATTGTTTCACCACGCGGGTGCTGGCGACGTCCTCGGTCAGATCCAGGTAGTGAGCACCGGCTGCTTTGGCGGCTTCGGCGATCAGCCGGGTGGCATGGTATGGAGCCGCCGAGAGCACTGCGAACTTGCCTTTGAGGATTCTTTGTAAGGCGTCGCCATGCGTGATGTCGGCGGCAACCTTGGTGCTCGCCACCGCGGTCTCCAACCGGTCGAGTTGTTGTTGAGAACGGTCCACCACGGTCACCGCATAGTCGCCGGAGCCGCCCAACAGTTCCGCGATCATCGAACCGATCTTGCCGGCACCCACCACAACGATTTGTTTCATTTCAAAGCCTCCCACGGGGACCCTATTTTCCCAGCACGGCCCTGCGAATGGTAGGGCCATTGTCGTCGTTATTAAGGGTATAATAGGCGATATGTAGGTCTAAACGGGCGATTCGACATGGACGCCATCGACGAGAAGCTGATTTTTGCACTGCGGGAGAACGCCCGGGCGTCGACCGCGCAGCTGGCGAGATTGGTCGGCCGCTCGCGTACCAGCGTGCAGAGCCGCATCGAGCGCCTCGAGAAGCAGGGCGTGATCGTGGGTTATGGCGTGCGGCTTGCGCCGGAACACGGAATGGGCGCGGTGCGAGCGCATGTCATGATTAAAGTGGGACCGAAGGAGGCGCGAGCCGTCACGGCCGCGCTGCGGAGCATCGATCAGGTGCGCGTGCTGCACTCCGTGAGCGGCGAGGTCGATTTGATCGCGGTTGCCATGACCGCTTCGGTGGACGAGATGGATCAGGTCATCGATCGAATCGGTGCTCTCGACGGTGTGGAGCGCACGACATCCTCGATCATTTTGTCGACCAAGTTCGAGCGGTAGGGCTCCGCAGGACGGAAGAGCCGTCCCTGGCCAGTCTTCATCCGTGCAAGAGAGCCGCACCACTCGTCTTGCCCAAAAGCCGGACTGGATTGAGGCCGGCTGGCCGACCGTGTAGCACGAGCACGCACCGTAACAGGCACTTTCCTGCTTAAGATCGACCACACCGCAAGCGAAGGTGTCGAAGCCAATCGGCGCGATGGCACCGCGAAACAGCTCGGCACAGCTCGCCGGCGTCTTGAGATTGCGCAATCTCGTATTGAAACGAAACGCGTCCTGGTCCGAGCGAATAGGTAGGGCTCCTGAATTCCAAGGGGGTATTGATGTTTATCGGTCCCACATACAAGACGCCAGGCCACACCGTGGAGTTCCCGCCACGCGATCAGGGTATAGTTCCTAACCGAGGGCACTGCTATGCACCATTCCCGCTTATGCGCAGTACTGATCGACTGCAAGACCTCCGATGTCGACGGCGCCGCCCGCTTCTGGGGCGAGGCGCTGGGTCGCCCCATGGATCCCAACCATCCGAGCAGCCGCGGCAACTACCGCATGCTGCAGACTCCGCCCGACGAGCCCATCGTGGAAATCCAGCGCGTCGACCACGAGAGCCGCGTCCACCTAGACATCGAGACCGACGATATTGCCGCCGAAGTGTCGCGCTTGACGAAGCTGGGGGCCAAGGTGGTGGAACGTCTCGAACGCTGGGTGGTGATGGAGGCGCCGACGGGTCAACGCTTCTGCGTCGTCAGGGTGCAGCGCCCCGGTTTCCCGAAGAATGCCAATCGCTGGGACTGACGTGAACGGACGTGTAGCGTTGGTCACGGGAGGCGGGCGGGGGATCGGTCGCGAGGCGGCGCTGCTGCTCTCCGCAGCGGGAGCGCGCGTGATGGTCGTGGCGCGCAGCGAGACGGAACTGGCGGGAGTCGGCCTCGAATATGTGGCGGCCGACCTCGGGACCGCCGAGGGTTGTGGCCTGGCAGTGGCCGAGACGGAGCGGCGACTGGGGCCGATCGACTTGCTGGTCGTGAACCACGGCATCGGCTCGGCCCACGAGCGCCTCGTGTGGGAGCAGGATCCCGCGGTATGGCGCGAGACGATGCGCATCAACCTCGACGGTCCGTTCGAACTTGCGCGGCTGACCGTGGGCGCCATGTGCAAGCGCGGCTTCGGCCGGCTCGTATTTACCAGTTCGACCGCCGGCGAGAAGGCGGAGCGCTCCGGCAGCGCGTACACGGCTTCCAAGCACGGCGTGATCGGGCTCGCCCGCGCGGTCGCCCAAGATGCCGGGCCGTTCGGAGTCACATCCAACGCCGTGTTGCCCGGCTGGGTGCGAACGGCGATGGCTGAGCGCTCAGCGAAGGCGGAGGCCGAACGGCGCGGCATCAGCGTCGAGCAGGTGTGGCGTGAGCGTGCCGATATCTATCCGCAGAAGCGCGTACTGGAGCCGCGCGAGGTCGCGCAAGTGATCGCGTTCCTATGCAGCGACGCTGCGGGGGGCGTGAACGGCGAGGCGATCACCGTGGCTCTGGGCGGCGTTTGGTAGGCGATCGGGGTATGTCCCGCTATCAGCTCGCTCAAGTCAATGTCGGGATCATCAGAGGTCCCATGGACTCTCCGGTGATGGCCGAATTTGCCGCCAACCTGGACCGGATCAACACCTTGGCAGATGGCTTCCCCGGATTCGTATGGCGCCTGCAGACGGAGGAGGGCGACGCGACCTCGATCCGACCGTTCGAGAACGTGAATCTGCTGATCAACATGTCGGTCTGGCGCGATGTCGCGTCATTGAACGAATACGTCTACAGCTCTGCCCATGTCGAACTCATGCGTCGCCGTCGCGAATGGTTCGAACGAATGCAGGAAGCCTATCTCGCGTTGTGGTGGATACCTGCCGGTCATCGACCGACCATTGCGGAAGCCACTGCCAAACTCGAGTTGCTGCGCGCCAAGGGTTCCACCGTTGACGCGTTCACCTTCCGCAATGCATTCCCGCCCCCCGATGCCGCCAGAACCGAGCGGAGGATTGACTTCGGCGACGAATGCCGCGATCACGATTGAGCCGCGATCACGGCGATTTCGATGGAGAATTCCGGCGCCGCCAGTTTCGGGCTCACTACCGTGGCGCGCGCCGGCGTTGCACCGGACACCACCCAGGCGTCCCACACGCCGTTCATTTCCCCGAACGTCGACATGTCGGTCAACCAGATGGTGGCGCTCAACAGCTTGCTCTTATCGGTCTTGGCGCCGGCCAGCAGGCTGTCGATGGTCGAGAGAATGTCCTTGGTCTGTTCCGCCACGCTCTTTCCCGGCGCACCGGAGGCAACCTGCCCAGCCAGATAGACGGTTGAATTGTGTATTACGACCTGCGACATTCGCGGTCCCGTGTGCATTCGCTCGATGGTCATATGTCCTCCTGTGGGCGCTTCAAACATCGACCGGCGGCTTCGCCGCGGCGGCCTTTCTGGACTGTTTGGTGAGCCGCAGCGCATTGTCCAGCGTGTCGATGATGTGTTCTTCACCAATCTGCGCGATAACCCCGGCACGCTCCAATTTATATCGCACATTGGGCCGGAGTTCGACCAGCAGCACCGAAGCCCCGTGGCGCTTGAAGTCTCCCACCATCTCTTCGAGCGCATTGATGCCGGTGGCATCGATGAACGGCACGCTGGCCATGCGCAGGATCAGCGTCGTGGCCGGCCGTTGAATATGCGCGAGAGTGCGCTCGAGTTTCTCGGCCGCTCCGAAGAACAGCGGACCTTCGATGCTGTAGATGACCACCCCGCTGTCCGGCTTCGGCCCCAGGATGTCGAAGGAGGTCGCGGTAGTGTCCACGTGCTGTTCGACGTTCACCGCGTCCGCCATGCGCCGCATGAAGAGCAACGCCGCTACGATCACGCCCACATTGACCGCCACCACGAGATCGACGAAGACCGTCAAGAGAAAAGTCAGCAGCAATACCGCAACATCGGGTTTCGGCGCGGTTCGCACCATTCTGACTACGTGCGGCAATTCGCTCATGTTCCATGCCACCACGAAGAGCACCGCCGATAGGCAGCATAGCGGGATGGTCGATGCGAGCGGGGCAAACAGTAGAATGACCAAGACCAGAACCGCCGAATGGACGAGGCCGGCGAGCGGCCCGGTGGCGCCGCTACGGATGTTGGTGGCCGTGCGCGCAATCGCGCCGGTCGCCGCAAACCCGCCGAACAGCGGGGCGGCGATGTTCGCAATACCTTGTCCTATCAACTCCTGATTGGAATCGTGCCGGGTACCCGCCATGCCGTCGGCGACCACCGCGGATAGCAGGGACTCGATAGCACCCAGAAGGGCGATGGTGAATGCCGGCCCCACCAGGGAAAAAACCTGGGCCATCGTAACGACGGGAAAGGAAAAGGACGGCAGGGTCCTTGGGATGCCGCCGAATGCGGAGCCGATCGTGGCCACGCCTTTGAATTGAAACACCGTCTGCAGGACGGTGGCTACCAGCAACGCCACGAGCGGCGCGGGGATGCGCTTCAGGTATCGGGCACCGACGGTCAATATCGCGAGCGAGAGCAGCGCGAGACCGGTGGTGGCGAAACTGATCGAGGGCAGTGCTTCGATGAGGGACCAGAGCTTTTCGTGGAAGTGCAGGCCCGCCGGCCCGGGTGCCAGGCCGAAGAAATCCTTCCATTGACCGACGAAAATGATGACGCCGATCCCCGCGGTGAAACCCAAGATGACCGGGTTCGGGATGTATTTGATGACCGCGCCCAATCGGGCGAAACCGAATGCGATGAGGATCACGCCCGCCATCAGCGTGGCGATCTGCAGGCCGGCAATCCCATGCTGGGCCGTGATGATGGACAGTACTGCGATGAAGGCGCCGGTGGGGCCCGAAATCTGCACCCGCGTTCCGCCGAAGAGCGAGGTGAGGACCCCGGCGACGATCGAGGTATACAAGCCCTGCTCAGGGCGCGCACCACTTGCAATTGCGAAGGCCATGGCCAATGGCAGGGCGACGACGCCGACGATGATGCCCGCGATCACGTTGTTGCGAATGTGCGAGCGGCTCCATAAGCCGGCCGCCTTGGCTTGCAGGACCGCGATCATGACTGGGACGCGATCATGACTGGGACGCGATCATGGCTCGGAGCCGAAGCCCGCTGGCGGGAGCGCGCAATAAAAAACGGCACCGCCTTTTGAGGGGCGATGCCGCCGGGATGTCGCACCAGCGGGGGAGTTGGCTGGCTTGCCGGCGCGAGATTTCCTAAACCTGTTGCCTGTGCAGAGCCACCGCAAGGCATGACTCATACTGCCAAAAATACGGTGGTTAGCAGCGTACACTTTATATTCCACAGTGTAATTTTTATCACTTGACAAACTCGTAAAGTATATTTAGGTGCAATTATTGCCAATTAGTGCAAAAGTCGGACCCATTTGCCAGTCGCGAGCTAGAGCGAATTCAAGTCACCGCTGTCATAACCTTAGCTGACTAAGTACTGACGCTCGCGACCGCTGCGGGACGGCGCATTCGTTTGGCCGCCAGATAGGCGGCGAGGGCGACGACCAGCGTGATGCAGCTGAACTTGAAATCTTGCTGCAGGCTCGGGGTGAATGCCATGGCGATCAAGACGGCGCCCATGGCGGCGATAGCCGCGTAGCTCAGCCACGGGAACAGCCACATCACCACCGGCGGCAGAGGTTCGCCATTGTGCTCGCGGCGTTTTCGCAGGGTGATTTGCGCCGCGGCAATCGCCATGTAGATATAGACGGCCAGTGCGCCGGAGGAGCTCACCAGAAAGTCGAAGACGCCTTTCGCCTCGGTGGCCGCCAGGATGCCGAGGAAGCCCGCCAGCGAACCCATCAGCACCGAGCCCACCGGCACCTTGCGGGCGTTCAACTTGACCAAGCCTTTCGGCGCATCGCCGTGTGCGGCGAGAATGAACAGCACCCGTGAGCTGACGTAGAACGCGGAATTCATGCAGGACAGCACGGCAGTCAGGATGATGACCGTCATGATCTCGCCGGCCCAAGGCACGTGCATGGTATTGAGCGCCAGCGTGAACGGCGACTCGCCCGATCGGACTGTGTCCCAGGGAGTCACCGCGACGATCAGGAACACCGAAATCACGTAGAACACCAGGATTCGTCCGATCACCGCGGAACCCATCCTGGCGACGGCGCGGCCCGGCTCTGCGGATTCGGCAGCGGCAATGGTGGTGATTTCCGCGCCCGTCATCGCGAAGAAAACGGTAGGCACCGCGGCGAGTACCGCGATCCAGCCATGCGGCGTAAATCCCCCATGGTCCACCAGATTGCCGAACGTCGCTCCATGCGGGGCGGTCCAGCCGAACGCATACGATGTCGCAATCGCGATGAAGATCACGATGGCCGTCACCTTGATGGAGGCGAACCAGAATTCGAACTCGGCATAGGACCGGGCCGACATCAAATTCACGCAGGTCATCACGGTCATCAGTCCCATGCCGATGAACAGGGGCGGCAGACGTATCCAGTGCTCGAGGATCTTGGCTCCCGCGATTGCCTCGACGGGCACTACCAGGACCCAGAAATACCAATATAGCCAGCCCACGACGAAGCCGGCGCCCTCACCGAGGCCGGCGCGGGCAAACTCGGTGAACGACCGAACCTGGGGCAGCGCGGTCGCCATTTCCGCGAGCATCCGCATGACCAGGAGGATCAAGAGGCCGCAGACGGCATAACTGATGAAGCTGGCCGGGCCCCCCGCGATGATGGACGTGCTGCTGCTGACGAACAGGCCCGCGCCGATGATGCCGCCGATCGAGATCATGGTCAGATGGCGGGGTTTCAAAGAGCGCGAGAGTTC
Organism: uncultured Gammaproteobacteria bacterium; assembly: GCA_963799885.1. Lineage (GTDB taxonomy): Bacteria > Pseudomonadota > Gammaproteobacteria > Steroidobacterales > Steroidobacteraceae > Bog-1198. The sequence goes on from CAWCYX010000023.1 coordinate 33,591, forward strand.
GTTCTTTCCGGTGGCTTCAACGGAGTTCGATACTGTCATCAGCGGCACCTCGGTGGACGGAGCGGGCATCTTACCCTGCTTCCACGTTGACACGCGGGTCGCCCAATGCCGGAACCGTCGGTCCGCCCCACAGTTGGCGTTCGCGAATCCACGGCAACGGATACGCGGGATGCGGACTGTCGAATTCACGCGCCAACCGGTGCGCATCCCAGAGCGCCTGGTTCAATTGCGTCGGCGCTTTGCAGTCACCGGCGCGAAACACGTCCTGAATGTCATTGGCCGCCCATTCAGCCTTGCGGGCCTTCAGTTCCTGCCACAGACGGGTGTCCGAATAGCGCGATGTCACGAGAATCACGGCATCTACCGCCAAATCGAACTCCCCGCCGTTGTCCTTGCGCGGCACGGATCCGGTGCTGGGTCCGATGAGATCCGGACCGAATTTGTATAAATAGCTGAGGCGAACGCACCCCGGTTCGATCCGGTCGACCCAGTGATTGCAATAACTCTTGATGCGCTTTTCGAACATCATGCGCTTGTTGTTGCCCGACTCCATGGTGAATACGCCGTACTCCGAGACATCGGAGGCATCGCAGACATAGGTCACCTGCTTGCCCTGATTCGCCATCAATTCAGCCAGCGCCAGGCCCATGAAGTGACCGTCGCCGTCGAGTACCAGTACCCGCTCGCCCGCGATGGGCTTGCCTTGCATGACCTGCGCCGGGGTCAGTACGTGCGGCAGCGATGCGTCGGCGCCGGCGATCGGGCCATAATTGGCGCCGCGGCCGTCGGCGCACCAATGCGAACCCGTCGCGACGACCACGCGGTCGGCGCCGTACTGCAGGACGTCGGCGGCCGACATCTTGCCGACGCCGACGTGCACATCGACATTCTTTCTTGAGCTTTTCCAGCTGGCCTGCCGATACGTGATCACGCGGCCCCATTCGCTCAGTCGCGGCAGCGTGGCGATCGATTTCCAATGTCCGCCGAGCTCGCTTCTCGGCTTCGCGCAAATGCACGGTGTAGCCGCGCTCGCCGAGCACGCGCGCGCATTCCATGCCGGCGGGACCGCCGCCGACCACGAGAACGCTGCAGGGCTTGCGCGGTCTTGGACGAATTTCTCCGGATGCCAACCGCGCCGATATTCCTCGCCGATGGTGATGTTCTGCGTGCACATGATCTGGCCGCCTTGCTGGAATTTCGACACGCAGATGTTGCAGCCGATGCACTCGCGGATATCGCTCAGGCGGCCTTCGGAGATCTTCGTGGGCAGGAAAGGGTCGGCGATGGACGGCCGCGCCGCGCCGATGATGTCGAGCACTCCCGCGCGCATCAGCGCCACCATGTCGTCCGGGCTGGTGAGACGGCCGTTGCCGACCACGGGGATTCCTTCCCCGAGAATGGACTTGCCCTGCTTGATGAACGGCGTCATCCAGCCCGACTTGCGGAAGCGGGACGTCCCGCGTCTTCCCCCCATTCCGCATAGTCGCCGATCTTGAGCGCCACGGCGTCGACCACCCCTTCGCGCCGAAATAACTCCAGCAGCCGCACACCGTCCTCGTGCGCCTCGACGCCCTCCGGCCCGTGCAGGGTGTCCATCTCGAAATCGCGTGGTAATGGCGCAGTCGGTCAGCCGAGCGCGCGCTTCAACGCCTGCAGCAGTTCGATGAAGAACCGCGAGCGGTTGGCGAAGCTGCCGCCGTAGCGCATCGGTGCGGCGGTTGAAGCGCGGCTCGAGGAACTGAATGGGCAGCGTGTCGTCACCCGCGGAAACCTCGAGCAGGTCGAATCCGGCCTGCCGCGGCGCGCTTGCCGGCTTCGACGTACATATTGATGACCGACCGGATGTCGAGCTCGTCCATCTCATAGCCGTACACGGAGCGGGTGGCGAACAACGGCGACAGCCATTGGCTCGGGCTGCGGCCGACCTCGCGCGATTCCAGCGACGGGGCATTGCCGCCGCTGTACCACAGTTGGATGCCGGCGAGGCTCCCATGCCCATGGGCGACGTCGCACATGTAGCCCAGGTTGCGCACGTCGCCCTCGTCCCAAATGCGCGCGGAGGTGTACGGATACTCGTCCGCCTCGGGGTGAATGGAGCAGAATTCCGTGAACACCACCCCCCAGCCGCCCTCGGCCTTCATCCCCCGCAAATGGGCCTGAGCTCCGGGTCTCTCGGAGCCGGGTCCCGCGCAGTGCGAAGTTTGCCAAAATCGATTCCGCGTCCTGCGGGGACCGATCTTCAGCGATTCGAACAACACATCATGCTTCGGGTCTCGGGACATGATCTAGATACTCAACATGCTGTTTGCGGGAAAAGTCGTTCTGGTCACCGGTTCCTCAACCGGAATCGGTGAGGCGTGCGCGCGTGCCTTCGCAGAGTCGGGGGCCAAGGTCATGGTGTCAGGCCGCCATGAGCAGCGAGGCGGGGCGGTGGTCCAGGCCATTCGCGCCGCGGGCGGCGCTGCAGCCTTCGCGGCCGCCGACTTGCGGGCCGCGGATGCCTGCCAGCGTTTGGTGGGCGACACCATCCAGCACTTCGGCGGCCTGGACATATTGGTGAACAATGCCGGCATTCTTTATACCGCGAATGCGCTCGACACATCCGACGAGCAATGGCTCGACACCATGGCCGTGAACGTCAACGCCTTGTTCTACTTGAGCCGCGCCGCCGTGAAGCATATGAAGGCGGCAGGCAAGGGAGCGATCGTGAACATCGCTTCGGAATGGGGGCTCAACGGCGAGGTCAATCACGTTGCGTACTGCGCCAGCAAAGGCGCGGTGATTCAGATCACCCGCTGCATGGCGCTCGATCATGCACGCGACAATATCCGCGTCAATTCGGTGTGTCCGGGCGAGATCCACACGCGAATGGTGGATGACATTCTCGCCAAACGCGGCGGCGACCCCGCCCAGAACCTTCGGGAACTGGCGGCCGGCATCCCGATGGGCCGTTTGGCACATCCGGCCGAGGTTGCGCGTTGCGTGCATTTCCTGGCGTCCGATCTCGCAAGTTACGTGACGGGTACCAACATGAGCGTCGACGGCGGCAATGATGCCACGGCGGGGCCGTACCCTTGAGACTCATGCGGCTCGAGCCATGCACTCAACCGATGATGTCCGCGATGGGCTGAGATTTGACGGTACCAAGATTGTGGGCATCGCCGGCCGGCGCGTGTCCATGCTCATAAGGCGTGGCAATCACCATGTACAAGCCGCCTAGTACCAATACGCCGATGGTCGTCACCAGCATTGCGTAGTCGACGTACCACGGATCATTGGGGCTGCGCGGCCACAAAATGTTGACGATCGCGCTGACACCGTACGCGAGGGCCAACCCGTTCACCAGCCAGCCCCGAGTACCCAGCGTGAAGGGGCCCGCCGGCCGCCAGCCCTTGGCGCGGGCAATCAATGCTCCCAGCACGATCATCTGAAACGAGATATAAATCCCGATGGCCGCAAAACTGATGATGGTGGCGATGGCGTCTTCCAGCCACAGCGCCGAGAGCGCGATCAACGCCGGGATTGCGCCCATGACGATGAGTGCATTGGCGGGGACGTGGCGTCCCGGCGACATGCGGCTCAGGAATTTACTGCCGAAGATCATCTGATCCCGCGCGTAGGCGAAAATCAATCGGCTGGCGGCCGCCTGCAAGCTCAGCAGGCAGGATACAAACGACACCAGCACGACCGCGATGACGGCGCGAAAGCCGGCTTCGCCCATGGCCGCACGCAGCAGAGTGACGATGGGATCCTTGTCCGCACCCGACATCACCGCATCCATGTCCGGGATCGACAGGATGAACGCCAGGCAGACCCAAGTGGCGGCGGCGCCGCCGATGTAGATGGTCATGCGCATGGCCTTCGGGATCATGCGGCTCGCGTCCGGCGTCTCCTCGGCCACGTCGCCGCAGGCTTCGAAGCCGTAGTAGCAGAACATGGCGGCGAGCGAAGAGGCGAGAAAGGCGGGCAAATAACTGCCGTTCGAGTGCACGATGGTGGTGTCGACCAGCGCTTTGAGCGGCTGATGGCGGGCAAACAGCAGGAGATAAATGCCGACCACGATGGCGCCCACCAGTTCGCAGACGAAGCCGAACATCGCGACCCGCGCGAGCAGGCGCGTGCCGCTCAAATTCAGCAACGTGGTTATGACGATGAGCACCAGCGCAATGATGGTGGTGGCGATGGGAGTGCTGTCGACGCCGAACAATTGCGCGAGAAACGGCGCCACGCCGGTCGCAACGCCCGGCCATCGTGCAGCACAGGGCCCAGGCGTAAACCCATCCCGCCATCCACGCCCAGCGTTTCCCCACGAGGCGGCGTGCCCAGGGATACAGGCCGCCCGAGATCGGAAATTGCGAGACGATTTCGCCGAACACCAAACACACCATGAGCTGACCAAGGCCGACGAAAATATAGGTCCACCACATCGGCGGGCCGCCGGCGACGAAGGAGGTGGCGAACAGCGTGTACACGCCGACCACCGGCGACAGGTAGGTGAAGCCCAGGGAGAAGTTTTCCCACTTCGACATGGTGCGGTCGAAATGCGACACATAGCCCAAGGCTTTCAGTTGCTCGGCGTCTTGATCGACAGCCTTGACGGAACTGTCGGTCACCATGGTCTCCCTGAAAACTCCACTCGTCGGCCCGCCGGCGCTCCTCGAATCAGAACTTCGTTTCGAACGCCATGCCAATCGTGCGCGGCTGATTGGTCGAGACGCGCGTGATCGTCGGCTGCTGCCACGCGAAGACCGTGTTGTCGATGGTGAGGCCGGCGTGTTTGTTGGTCAGATTGGTGCCGAACAACGGAGGCTGTCCAGAGCTCCTTGCCCAGACCCAGCCGGAAGTCCATCAAGCCGTACGATCCCAAGGTCTCGGCGTAGTAGGCGGTGTCATAAACCGGGCCGACGTAGGATTCTGCAAGCCGGAACTTGATTTTGTAGTCCTGGGGCAGCGTCGATTCGTAGCTCACGGCCAGGTTGCCCGTGTACTTCGGAATGCTGGTGACGCGCGTTCCGGCGGAGATCGGAAGCCCCGGAGTGTCCTGTTGCGGCGCGTTGATGTAGGCCTGAGTATACGCACCGGACAGCTCGGCCGTGATCGCGTCGGTGACTTTCGCCGCCATTTCGAGTTCCGGCCCGTAGGTCTTGGCGTCGCCCACATTGGTGTTGTAGGGATAGCCGCAGGACAGCACGATCAACTGCTGGATGTTGTGCCATTTGACGTAGAAAACGTCCGCATTGACCGTGAAGCGCCGGTCGGCGAAGCGGGCTTTTTCGCCCACTTCGACGCTCCAGATATCGTCCGGTGCATAGTAGGACGGCTGACTGGTCAGATAGCTGGGGCCGCTACCGCCTGCCGCAGATAGTGCCGGGGGCGGGCCCTGGCAATAGTAAAAGCGTTCGGGCTCAGCGGAATCGGCAGATTCACGCCGCCGGGGCGCGAACCCTTGGAGACCGTGCTGTATAGCGTGAGATCGGCGGTGGGCTCATACGACAAGTTGACCTTCGGCAACAGACTGGTGTTGCTTCCGGATGCGCTGTCAATGGTGGGTGTGGCATTTCCCGATGCGGTGCCGAGGCCGCGCTGATTGGCCTGGTTGCTGATGTTGAATTTATAGAACCGCATGCCCGCCGTGAGCTTCAAGGTGGGCGCCAGCTTGTAGCTCGCCTCGCCGAAGATCGCCTTTTGGTTGAGGATATTCGGATTGTTGTCATTGAACATGATGCCCTCGGGGTTGTAGCCCGCCGTGGCGCCGTAGGTGAATTGATCGGCCGCCGGGCAATGACCGGCCGAGGGACCGTCCCCGTAAGGACAGGCCGGAGTCGTAACAAACCCCACCGTCTGGTTCTTCGTGATGTAGCCTGAGTGCAGGTTCGAATAATACAGGCCGCCCACCCACTGGAAGTCCCCTTCGCCCCGCGACGTGAGGCGCAGTTCCTGGGCGAGCTGCCACGTCGTATCGTTGTCCTCGTAGAGATTCGGGACGAATTGCGTGTAGTTGAAGATGTTCTGCAGGGCTTCCGTCGAATCCGTCGATTGATAGACATCGCGCTTCCAATAGGACGATGCCGAGGTCAAGTTCGCGAACGACATGTCGTAGCTGACCTTCAGGCTGAACAGATGGAAGGAATCGTAGTACGGCTCTTTGATATCGTAAGGCTGATAGATCGCTTCGTTGTTGGGCGGCGCCTGATAATTGTTGTATCCGTCGGCGTCGATGCGCTGATACATGAACGTTACCGGTGATGGACAGAGTCATCGCTCGGCTGCACCAGCAATGACGCGCGTGAAGAAATGAACCGCTCGATATTGGAGTTCGCGTGGTCTTCGGCGACCGGTGCGTCCTGAACATCGCCACGAGTACAGTAGTAAGCTCCGCAATTTCCGTAATTCGTGGGAGACGGAAACTGCCCGGGCGCGATGACGTAGCGATGAATGAAGCCGCTGATGTACTTATCCGTCGTGACGAAGCGCAGTGCGGCGATGTCGCCGATCGGGATATTGAGCATCAAGCTGCCGCGGCCGTTGGTGCTGCCGCCGGTGGTTTGCGAAGCGTCGGCGTAAGCGGACCCTTCGAACTCATGGAGCTTGGGCGGATTGGTGACCAGTTTGATGGTGCCGCCCATGGATCCGGCGCCGTACAGAGTGCCTTGCGGCCCACGCAGAACCTCGGTGCGATTGAGATCGAAGAGGTCGGCATCGATGACAGTGCGGCCGTTGAGCGCCACCGCGGACGCCGACAGGGGCGTCTCATCGAGATAGAAGCCTACCGTGGCCACGGAGCCGCCGGAGGAGGCCAAGCCGCGCATCTCGTACTCGGTCTGACCCGGACCCGCCGTGCGCAGCGAGATACCGGGGATCGCGCCGACGAGATCCTGGATCGATGTGATGTTCTCCTCGGTGAGATCGCCAGCGCTCAAGGCCGTCATCGCGATCGGCGTTGCCTGGACAGTGGATTCGCGCTTCTCGGCGGTGACCACGATCTCTTCCAGTCCGGCGTTCTCTCCCGAGCCCGGGGGCGCTGCAAGTGCCGACGCACTGACGGCCATGGCGCAGGGGAGTGCCAACGCCATCCACGTCTGGATTGCTCCACGAACGTATCTTGCAAACAACACTCTTTTCATCTCCGAATCTCCCTAAAATGAGCGAAAACGGCAGCGCAATGCAGATGGTGACCGAGCCTATCGCCGTGTTAATTCAATCCCTTCACGCTTATTAGCGATCGCCTGGTGATCGTGATACGCAATTCGTAACATAGGGTTTACTGCCACGCAAGTTTATTGCACATGAGGCACGGGAAAGCTAGCCTCCCGTGTTGCCGAAATGCCGCAATCGGCGGTGGACGATGGTGTCTAATGCATGCCGTGTGCCTGGATCCGCGGAGAGAATTTGCGCCGCTTCAAAGGGGATGAGATCGACAAGCCGACGGCCGACGCCGCTGACCGCACAGTTGCGGGGCGTCGCCCTGACTCGATGCTCCGGAACTGAGCGGGTGCACGCTTCCCGCCGCGCGACGCTCGCCGCTGTTTTCTCGAGCAGCCTGGGGGTGGGCTTGATCTTCGGATTTCAGCCGCCGCTGATCGCGTTGGTGTTGAGCCGCGCCGGTTCATCGAGTTTCGCCGTCGGAGCGGTCACCGCGGCCAGCTTGATTGCGGTGATCTTGCTGGGGCCGCTCTATCCGACGGCCATCTCGCGCCTGGGGCTCAAAGCTTGCATCGTGGCGGGCGTCTGCTGCGCAGCCCTCGTCCTCATCCTCATGCCGGCGTGGCCGGACGTCGCTTTCTGGCTGGTCTTGAGATTCATCACCGGTTGTGCCTTGGGATTGAGTTGGATCGCCAGCGAAGTTTGGTTGAACAGCGTCAGCGGCGACGACTCCCGCGGCACCGTCATGGGAATTTACGGTACGGTTTTTTCAGCCGGCGTCATGATCGGCCCCGCTCTGCTGGAATGGACCGGTACAAGAGGCTCGCTGCCGTTCGCCGTGGGTTCCGTCTGCCTGCTCCTGACATTGTTGCCCCTCGCGGTGATGCGGCGGGTCAGAGGCTCGCCACAGGCGTTTACGCCGATGCGCGACCTTGCAGCGACGGTGCGAAACGCGCCGGTCGTCATGTTGGCCGCGTTGGTGGCGGGTTTGATCGAGTCCGCGGAATTGACGCTGCTTCCATTGTTCGGTGTGCACGTAGGTTTTCCCGAGCGGGGTGCCTTGCTCCTCGTGACCGTGTTCATGGCCGGAAACGTCGTCCTGCAGGCGCCGATCGGCATGCTCGCCGACCGGCTAGGAAGGCGCTTGATGCTCGGGGTTTGCGCGCTGCTCAGTGCTATCGGCCCGCTGCTGTTGCTGCCGTGGTTGGCAACACCTGCGCTTCTATGGCCGCTGATCTTCGTCTGGGGCGGCACGCTGTACGCCTTCTACAGCCAGGGTGTAGCGCTCCTGGGACAGGAATACGCGGCGGCCGAACTGCCCACGGCGAATACCGTATTCGTCATGGTCTACTGTCTGGGCGGCGTCATCGGCCCCAGCGTCGGCGGCCTCGCCATGGACCAGTGGCCGGACCATGGTTTGCAGTCCTTGCTCAGCGGTGCGGCGTGCATTTTGCTGGGCGGTCTGGCTTGGGGCTCGTGGCGGCGGCGAGCCGCGCAGCCGGCACCGGATTGACTTTCAGCGACTTTCGGCAGCGGATTGCCAAGGGCGCGCAAGGGCTTACAATCCGTGCCTCGAACGGCTTGACTACCAGCGAGGGAGACTATGAGGATGAATAGCATGAAAAAGATGACGGCCATGAAAATGTTGACGGCGATGGCGTTTACGATGTCGCTGCTGGCATCCGGCTTAAGCGCGGCCGCAGCTCCCGAGCTGCACGTCAAGAAAACCATAACCATTGCGGCGCCGGCCGACAAAGTCTGGGATGCTTCGAAGGATTTCAACGGCTTGAACACCTGGCATCCGGCCCTCGCGAGCGACGAGCTGCAGAGCGGCACGAACAACACGGTGGGCGCGGTACGTCTGCTGACGCTGAAGGGCGGCGGAACGATCAAGGAGAAACTGCTCCAGTTCGACGAGAGCGGTCATCGATATCGCTACGCCATCATCGAAAGCGTGCTTCCCGTCAGTCACTATTCCTCCACTTTCGTGGTCACGTCGCTGGGAGCCAACAAGACGTTGGTCACCTGGTCCGGCAAGTTCAAACGCAAGAACTTGAGCGATACTCCGCCGGACAATGAGAACGACAAGACCGCCACCGATACGATCGAGGGCGTGTATAAAGCGGGCCTGGACAATCTCAAGAAGATCGTTGAGGCGAAGTAACCATCAGGGTCGTGCTCGGAGGCCCGACCTCCGGGCATGTAACCGATGATCGAGGGCGAAACGCCCGGAGCGTCAACCAAGGGAGCGCCGGACGACGAGTGGCCGGCTGGTCCGCCTGCCGTAGGACCGCACGCCGGCCCGCCGGCCGGTGGACCGCCGTTTGGTCCCCCCGCCGCGGGCAACAGTCCGCAGGGTTCCTGGTTCAGGGCGCTGTTGCGGTTATGGTGTCTGAAATCCGCCGCTGTGGAAGAGCGTGGCAATGCCTCCGCCGCCGTCATCGTCTTGACGCTCTCGTGCTTGAGCGCATGGGTGGCGGTCGACTGGTGGCAACGCCAACCCGATCCCGCATTCTCCGTCGACGGGATTCCGCTGCTGGCGTGGTACGTACTCGCCGTATTAGCCTTGGCCGGACTGCTGCGGTGGAGAGTGCGGCCGCGACCTGCCTTCGGAGCGATGCTGATCCTCGCGCTGGGTGCCGTACCGGTGCCGCTGCTGCTCGTCGGCGTGGTCGCCTTCTGTTTGGAACAGCCGTGGCTTTGGTGGGCCGGCGTCGCCGCCCTTTACCTGTGCTTCTTCTTCATGCGCGGGTTGCACGCGGTTACCGGCCGGCCGCAGCGCCCGACGGCCCTCGTCGCCGTCCTGTTCATCGCAGTCTTCATGTGGTCCAGCGATGCGGCCGACGCCATTCCCGACGTGTGGAATCCGCGCGACGGGACGGTCTCGGATGTGGCCACGGAGGATGTACTGGCCGACCGGGAGGCGGCACTGTTCGAGCAAGCGGATCGGATCGATGCCGCGCTCGAATCCGTGCAACGCGATGACACGGCGGCCCCGCAGGCGTTTTTCTTGGGCTTCGCCGGCGTCGGCGACCAGAAGGTGTTCGCGCAGGAAATCGGTCTCGCTTCCCGCGTGCTGGGGGAGCGGTTCAATGTCGGGGACCGGCATCTTTCGCTGATCAACGACCAGCGGGATCTCGAGCGCGCGCCGCTGGCGAGCGTGACGGCGCTGAATTACGCGCTGCAGGGCATTGCCGAACGCATGGATACGGGCAAGGATGTGCTCTTTCTTTCCATCTCCTCGCATGGCTCGGAAGAACCCAGCATCGCGGTGTCCAATTCCGGGTTTCCGCTCGCCAGCCTCACCGCCGAGGATCTCGCGGAGGCGCTGCGCCAGTCGGGAATTCAATGGCGCGTCATCTTGATTTCCGCATGTTACGCCGGCGGTTTCATCGACGCCTTGCGCGATCCGAAGACCATCATCATCACCGCGGCGGCCAAGGATCGAACCTCCTTCGGCTGTTCCAACGACAGCGATCTCACCTATTTCGGCGAGGCTTTCTATCGAGATGCGCTGCCGGAGGCGAAGTCGCTGCGCGGGGCCTTCGAGGCGGCGAAGAAGGCCATCGCGGCGCGTGAGCAGAGCGAACACGAGACTCCGTCGAATCCGCAGGCGTATTTCGGCGCGGAGATCGAGGCGAAGCTGGCCACCATGGGCGGTTAGGCTAGGTTTCCATCCGAGCTCAAGGCTCGATGCCGTAACGCTCGAAGCGCTCCGCGATCTTGGGCGCTATTTCTTCCGCGGACTTCAAATCGACAGCGCTTTCACCCTTCTTGTTCTGATGAGATTCCGCAACCGCACGGACGTACAGGGCGCGCGCGTTTTTCGGCATAATTTTTAGGGCATCGTCACAGTCGGAAATCGCCTTGACGAAGTCACCCTGCCGCAACCGCACCATGCCGCGATCGACATAGATAAACGAATAGTTCTTATCTGCCTTGTCGACACGGTGCAGGGAAGAATTGCAGTCGCTCAACGCGCCGCCCAGGTCTTGGTTTTGCAGAGCACGGCTATAACAGCGGCTCGCGAACGCCTGCCACATGCGAGAGTCGTCGGGATGGCTTTGAATCCACAGTCCAAATTGCTCGATGGCGGCCGGCAACCGGTCGATCCGTTCATAAGTTTGTGCCAATCGGAATCGCAAGTCGGCTTGCTTGGGTGCCAACTTATCCACGGCTTCCAGATCCGCGACGGCTCCTGCCAGATCCTTCTTCCAGAGCTTTATTTCGGCGCGCGGCAAATATGCCGGCAAAAAATCCTGCTTTAAGGAAATGACGTGGTCGAGGTCGACCAGTGCGAGATCAGGCTGACTGTTGGCCCAATAGGCATTCGCGCGCTGAAAGTAATACTCCGGCTCGTTCGGGCTGAGTTCGATGGCCTTTGAAAGCTCCGCGAGAGCGGGTACGAAGTCGCGCCGCGCCGCCAGGGCCGAGCCATGGCGGGCAATCTCTGCGGCGTCTGCCGGGGCTTTGGCCTCGCTCTGCTGCGTACTGCTGGGCTGCTGAGCGGTTACCGGTTGATCGACGCCGCCGGACTCCGGCGCTGCGCCCGCGCTCGTCGCACCTTTGGAGAGGTTGAAGACGGCACCGCCGTTGTAGGATAGAAACAGCTTGTGTTCCTTGTTGGCTACAAATATTCGATGAGAGACGAAGAAGTCCGCGCCGAGAAGCATATCCGTGTCCAACTGACCCATATCCGCGAACCGAAGCCTGGCGTTTTTTATTTCTTCACCATCGCCGATCCGAAAACTCGAGAACGTGCCGATGTATTCTTTCACTCGGCCTCGGCCGATACCGCTGGTGAATCCATTCTCAACGACCCCTGGTGAATCCGGTTTGATCCCGGCACGTTGGGCGGCTCGAAGCGACAGCAGCGAGGTATACGCGCCGCTATCGAATTCAACGCGTATCTTCTGTCCGTTGACGTACCCGACACCGATGGTATGCGGATGCAGCGGATCGATGCGATCGATCTGCATGAATGAGAAATCCTGATTGGGCGTCAGCCAATACGCTAGGCGCGAATGCTCGCAGTCCTCGGTGTGAAATAGCCGAATTGCGCCATTCGACAGGTCGTATTCGACGTCAAATCTTTCCAAAAGATTCTGGCCGAGCACTCCCGCGGACCCCACCTCGCTGCCGCCCACCAGGAATTCAACGTTTTTGACCGTCACGCCGATAATGGAGAATTCCTTCACGGTGGCGACTGTCACATCGGTTGTACCACCCACTCCGGTGACCCTCAGTCCCCAAGGTCCCGGTACTTGCCTGAGCTTGTATTGATCGGCCGTGGCACTGCTGATCATGCTGTAAAAAGCGCCGCTGTCCAAAAGGAACTTGGCGTCCTGGCCGTTGATTTTGACCGGAACGATAGGTCGCAGGCTGTTCATGGTGATGGGCAGCTCGGCCACCCTGGCAATGTGGCACTTGCTGTCGGCGTGGACCGAGGTTGCGCTCAGAGCAGCGGCCAGAATGCACGCCATCCATCCCTGTTGGCGAAATCGCGATAGCACTGTCCTTGTTCGGTCGCGCACCGCAGCAGTGTGCATAAAATCGCAGGAAGGGTCAAAAGGTGCGACTACGCGCCCAGAGGGTCACTTCGCTCGGGGACCTGGGCCGGGGTAGGTTGCGGCAGTCTATAATGGCTGCATCATGAAGTCCCTGCTCGCCGAACGATCCCGAAACGATCTAACCGCGCAATTGCGTGGCATGACCGCGGAACAGCGATTGCACGCATTTTTGGCGCATTGCCAATTGGTGACGGCGCTGAATCGTGCCGGACAAACGATCGCGCCGCGATCGCCGCTTGCGGGATCGCGCGATGCGCGCTAGCGCCCCCGGACAGTCTGCACTGTTGATGATGGATGTGGCGGCCCGGTTGAGGTCCGAGGGGATCCCATATGTCGTTATCGGCGCAATGGCGGCGGCCGTGCACGGCTCCGTTCGAGCGAGCCTGGACGCCGACGCGCTCGTCTCGGTGACAATCGCGGATGCGAAATCGCTGCAAGGTTGGTTTTCGACAGAAGGGCTCACGACCGAGCTCCGCATTGGAGATGCCGATGATCCAATCCCGGCGCTGCTGGCGATCAGCGACGGTTTCGGCAATCGCGTCGACCTGCTCATCGGTTTGCGCGGATTGGACCCCGCGGCTTTTTCTCGCGCACGGAATGTCACGTTCTTCGGGGAATCGCTGTGCGTCGTGGGTCGCGAGGACTTTATTGCGATGAAAATCTTTGCCGGCGGACCTCAGGATCTTGCCGACGCCCGCCAAGTCATGGATATCGATCGTGACGCATTGGACTTGGATCTACTGCAGCGTCTCGCCGCGCGATTCGGGCCGGAGACCTCGAGCAATCTCGCCAAATTGCTGCGCGACGAGGGATGACGCGACTCACACACCGCGGTGCGCTTCTGCAACGCCGATCCAACCGGATTACGGAATCTGTCCGGGAGTGCAAGGACCGCCACCCGTCGGAGTCAACAGGAATCGTGTCAGAAGATCCGGCTGATTGGGTTCGTTGGCGGTGTTGGCCGTCGGGTCGGCGCTCAACCAAAAGCGATTGAACGTGACCAGAGAACCGGGCATGGAGTGATCGCGAAAAATTTGCGAGTCGCCTCCGCACACGGTGACGCCTATGTCGACTTGGGGTGAATCTGCGCGATAGAAACTTCCACCGGGCGTGATGTTTTGATAGTGGTCGAAATTGTATCCCTCTACCAGGGCGACATGGCATGTCCGGCAACTTCGCGCATAGACGTTTTGGTAAAAATTATAGGCGTCGGTTCCCGTGCCGGGCCAACTCGGATCGATATAGGTTTTGTCGAGTATCTTTTGGGTCCCCGGCTGATTCGCGTACCAACCGGCGATCAACGTTTGTTCGGCCGGCGTCGGACCTGCGTTCAGGAGGTTGCCATTCAAATGATAAATGGCCTGTTCCTGGTCTTGCTCCCGCAGCCCGGCCTTACTGGAGAACTCGAAGTTTCCCGTGTCGTATGGCAGGAAGTGGCCTCCCACATTCGCTGAGCCGGACCCGTCTATCGGGAAGGCGGCCGCATAATGGTCTCCGCCATGGCATACCACGCACGTTCCGGGTACGAACTTCTCGCGTCGGCCATCGAGATTGATCGATGGCAACAGCTGGCCGCTCGGGCCGAAGATCAAGAAGCGGACGAAGGGTTGATTGTTATTGACGCCCTGAGTGACCATGTAGTCCATGGCCACACAAGCAACGAGATTCTTGTTCTTGTTCGCATTATCGACTGCGGTGTCGATTTCCGCCTGCGGCGAATTGAAAAAATCGGGGGGGCCGAGATGATTGCACACCACGGCGGCGGTTTGATTCGGACCATAGGTAATCGATTGATGCACCCTAGCCAAGTTGAGATCCACCTTGTTTATGTAACTCGCAGAAAAGGTGGGTACGTTGCCTTTGGCGTAAGCGCCGATCTTCACTGAGCGCTTCCAGTCGGAAAACATGATTGGGCGGATCAAATTGCCGGCCGCGTCGCAGCCTCGTACGGCACCGATCGCAGTGTAGTACCGGCACGCCCCGAGCCGCGTATCGAGACCTTTCTCCGCGAGAAAGGCGTCGGCTCGCGACACGATGTCGGACGGCAAAGCCGCTGGTGCCGGTGAGAGAAAATTCACCGACGCTACGATCGATCCATTGGCCATGGCGGTCATCGATTGCACCTGTGGCGCACTGACGTTGGGCAGCACCGAGGTGCCGACATCACCGGCATACAGAACATCACCCGTGACCGCCACGTTGAGCGGTGCGGACCCTTCGCAAGTCAAAGAAACCGACGTGGGCGGGGTCGACGCAGGGTAAACCAGCGTATAGTCCCCAAGCTCATTCAAGCGTACCGGTAATCCCATGATGTGCCCGCCGGAGTCGAGCAATGTCGCGGTGGCCGTCGAGTGCACGCCGAAGAATTCGTTGAAAGTTCCGCACGTACTGCCGTCGCCGAGAACGAGGTTTCCGCTGATCAATGCCTGATTTGGATCTCCGCCGGGAAAGCTGCTGAGGTAGTCGGTAGTTGCCACGGCGGGCATCGGCAGATCGTTGAAATAAAATCCCGCCGAACAATTGGTCGGAACGGTGGCGCCAACCGTCTGGCAGAACGTGGCGTAGGCATTTCCCGGCGGCAGAGCGGGAATGACAAACTCACCTCGGTAGTCCGAGGTCACAGGCCCCGTTTTGGGATAAACTGTTCCGGTGACGGTGTCTTGCATGTAGACAACCGCATCAGGAACATGGACATCATGCAAGGCACCCCGTGCTTGAGTCTCGCCCCATGCGACGGACGACCGGTAGATGTTTCCGCTGGGCGCGGCAGCAGGAGGCGCAAGGTAAGGCGCGGCTCCCGATTCGCCGTCATCATCACCACTGCCGCCGGCCGCGTCGGTGTTGACGGCAATGCGCCGTTCCGTATAGCCGCCCAATCCGTTCGAAACCAAGACGTAGGCGAAATGCAGCCCCGGACCCTTGGGTAGGGTCCAAGTGGCGGAGGGAGAATTTGTGTCTACAATGACGCCGTCGGTCGACCGCCATTGATAATGAAGCGCGCCGCCGGACGCGTCAGCCGCTTGTACCGACACCATAACCGTCGTACGAGCGCTCGGCGTAGCGGCATGCAGTCCCAAGGCCGCGCCGGTCAATGTCATGGTGAGTAAAAAGGACGAAGTGTGCATGGTAGTTCCCTCCGTTGAACTGAATCCGATCGCTTGCATCGAACATATCGATGTAGGCACAGAAGCCCAGTCAGGATCCAAAGCTTACGGTGGCGCCACTTACAGATAGCGTACGGATTCGGCTTCGGTTACGCGCTTCTCGGCGCCGTGGCAGCGCATCAGTCCCTGGTAGAAGGTTTCGTTCAGCGGTTCGGCGCCGATACCGTGGGCGTAGAGAAGTGCAGCCTGCGCAAACGCGCCCGCGTGCTCCAGGCGCCGGGCCTCGGGCACCAATAGCCGCACGAATTTCAGACGCAGCGCCTCACGCGGGCGCGAAACGCCGGGGATATCGTCCTCATCCTTCAGAAAGGCGCCGTGATAGAGCCGCACCGCTTCGGAGATGTTCTGCGCAACCCCCGACACCGGCGGGTGATTCACTCGCTCGGGCAATTTCTTGAACGCCCAGGCGTCGATCCAGACTCGTTGCGGGTCGATTGAGATTCGGCCCGAGCGGACCTCGATTGCCGAGGGTTCGCCCAGTAGCTTCCGCAACCGGTGCAAGGTGATCGCCAGCGCATTGCGGGCTGCATCACCTTCCTTTTCCGACCACAGGCTGTCGGCGACCGACTGCTCGGAGATGTCGGCGCCTCCCAGCGCAATCAGTGTTTTGAACAGCGCAAGCACTTTCCTCGGCGATTTACGCGATTTGAGCAGGGGCTGACCCCGCACCGCCACCTCGAAGCGTCCCAGCGTGCGTACCTCCACCGTCCATGGCCATTCTTCGCTGAGTTGCGATGGCGCGGCTAGGCCGTGATGCCGAATAACCTCTTTGACAAAACCAACTTCGATCCCACGTTCCAGCGCAAAGGCGCACAGGGGCGACATGATCCTCGGCAGCCAAATCACCGTCGTCATGATCCGCTCGCGTGCCAGGACAGCGAGCCGCTCGCGCAGCAGCTGCGCGGCCGCGTCATCGTCCTTTCGCATGAGGAGCGCGTAGGCCTGCGGTAGGGCCGGATCGTTCTGACCGCCGCGACCTCCAAGTAGATTGAAAATCTTCCTTGATCTTTGTGCAACGGCAAGAGTCTGATCGTAATCGCCGTTGGCGCAGTGGGCGTAAGCGAGATACACCGTACTGGTGATCTGCATCATCCAATTCACGGCTGCGTTGTCGGCAAGCTGAGCGTGACGCAGAGCCTTGGCGGGTTGGTTCTCGATCAGAGCAATGCCTGCCGTCAGCGCGTCCGATATACCATTTAAAGGACCGGAGCGATCTACGAACGGCTTGATATGCGCGAGCTGCCGTTTTGCGCCGTCCGCGTCTCCGGCGGCCAGGCAGTTGAGGCCGTGTACCCAATGGATCACGGGAAGAAGTGCGGTGAAGCCGTTGCACCGTGCAATCTCCAGGGCGGCATCGGTTTCCGCGCGCGAGGCTTGCGCATCGGCGTAATACACCTGTTTGACGTTGGCACTGGGCATGAGCCATTGGCACTTGACCATCGGGCTCAGCCGAGTGTCGCTGAGGTCGGCACTGATGCGGCCGGTGAGATCGATGGCTTCTCGAGCTCTGCCGGTAAAGGCAAACAAGGTCAAGAGCGCGGTCGCTGCGCGGACCCGCACATTCGGATCCGATACTCGATTCAACAACGCTTCGGTGCGCGTGATCCAACGGTCGAGAGAACGCGGCTTCGGCGGCAGATTCAGGGCTGCCGTCAACAAACTGGTGTATGCGGAGACCTCGACCGAAGGATCGTGGACGCGGGTGGCCCCGCCCAACACGCGGTCGAGAACGTTGATCCAACCATTGAGCGGCTTGCAGTCGCGAAACTCGAAATGGATGCTATCGACGATTGCGCCTGCCGCGGCGATCTGTCCCGCGACGTCACCGGTCGACTTGAAGCGCCGGAAGGCGCGCTGCAGCGAGCTTCGCGCGGCCGTGGCGTCGGATGCCGCTTCGCAGAGACCTAACCAATAGTTGAGCCAGCTATAGGAGCGAACCACGGACGGAGACAGCGCCTCGATCCAGGCCTGTAGTTGCCGATAACGTCCGTGCGCTGCCATTGTCGGCGCCTCGGCCAGGATGAGTTTGATCGCCTCCGCCCGAGCGCCGGCGGACAGGTAGAGGGGTACCGCATCGACGGGTGCGCCGGCGCGCGCAAGCGCCAGTGCGCTTTTGCGCATCAGACGTGCAAGTTCGCGCTTGCCGCTGCGGGCTCGCAGTCGATTCATCAGGAATTCGCGCAGCAGAGCATGATAGGTGTATGTCCGCCTGGAACCGGAGTTAACCTGTACGAATAAGTATCGCCGGCGCAAGCCCTCCAGAACCGCGGATATTCGCTTGTGGCCGCTCACCGTGTGCGCCATGTCGAGATCGAACCAGGGCATCACCGATGTTTGCATCAACAGCATTTGCGCCGCTACGGGCATTCGATCAAAAAATTCCGTAGCGAAGTAGTCGAAGAGCACCTGCGTCGATGGCTGCTGGTCGGCGATCAAGTTGCCTGATTCACGCTGCGTCAGCAGCAATGTAAGACCTGCCGCCCAGCCGTCGCAGCGCTGCAGAAGCCTGTCGACCCCAGTCATCTCCCTTCCGCGGAGTGCCGTCGCGATCTGCGTGGCCTCGTCAAGGTCCAGGCGCAACTCGTCCCACGCTAGAATTTCCAGACGCCGCCGAGCGCGAAGCGTCGCGTAACGAGGCGGCGGCTGCGTGCGGCTCAGAACGATCGCGGTGATGCCTTCAGGCGCTTCATTGAGGGCGTCGCCGATAATGCCGTGCAGCGGCCCCGCTTCGACGGACGCCTCCTGGTAATTGTCGAAGATCAGCGCGCACCGCTGCGGTAACGCCTCATAAAACAGCCGAAAATAGCGCCGCGCAAAGCCGGGGATGTCCCGACTGTACTCCCCGGTCAGCAGCGGCAATTGACGCTGCTCACACAGCCCTGACTGTGCCGCCGCCAGGCCCAGGTAGTAGAAGAAGCTCGCAGGATCGCGGTCACCCCCATCTATCTGGTACCACACGGCGGGTAGCACGCGGGCATCGACGTAGCTCGCGGCCAACGTGGTCTTGCCGGACCCCGGTGGGCCGCAAATCCACACCGACGCACAGCTCAACAGTTGGTCGAGCCGTGCAAACAGCCGCGGTCGCCGAGTGATCGCCTGGAGCTTTGGTCTACTTAATTTCGCAATATTGCGCACGCATCCATGCTCCGTTGACGATGGCCATCAACTGTCGCGCGGCCAAATTGCAGGCAATGCCTCGCGCTATTCCAGGGGTTCCTGCGGCCCGGCCCGCGGTCGCAGTTCAGTCTATCATTTTACAACTGCCCTCACTCACCCCACAGCCGTGCGTTTCTTCTTCTCCACGTCGTCGAACGGCAGGGTATGGGCGGTGGCCGGGCCCCTGACGTTCTTGCCGAGAACGTCCAATCGCGTACCGTGCACGGCGACCGGGACATCGAGGCGCGCGATGGCCATGGATTTACCGGTGAGCGTCGAGACCATGGCGCAGGTGATGACACCCACCTTCTTCTTCTTGTCGCCGGAGTACACGGGGTCGCCCATGTCGGCCGGCGTCTTGCCGTCGAGCAGCAGCCCTAAGATCTTGAATCGTTCCTTGCCCTTGAGGCGCGCGTGCGCGTCGGCACCGCGGAAATCGTTCTTGCCGGGGCTCACCGTGAAGTCGAGCCCCAACTCCCACAGGCTGTCGCCCGGCGGGTCGCGCTCGAACGGATACATCTGCGACATGTCGTAGGGATAGAACAGCAGCGAGCTTTCGACCCGCAGATAATCCAGCGTGGTGAAGCATGCGGGAATGATCCCCATCGATTTCCCCTCGCTCAAAATGGTATCCCAGATGAGCGGCGCGTCCTCGCCCTTGCAGAAAATCTCGTAGCCGCGCTCACCCGTGTAACCGGTGCGCGAGATCAACACCGGCCGGCCGAACAGGGTGGTGGGAAGGTGGTGAAAATATTTGAGGTCGCGAATTCCGGGCACGTGCTTGGCCAGGAAATCCACCGCGATGGGCCCCTGCAGCGAGAGATCGTGCAGGTCGTCATCGACGATGAGCGCCGCATTGCGCCCGACCACGTAGCTGGTCAGGGTCTCGTGCCCGGCGCCGCTGCCGTGCACCACCATCCAGGCGTTCGGCCCGGTGCGGTACAGAATGCAATCCTCGATGAAGTGCCCGGCCTCGTTCAGCATGCAGGCGTAGGCGGACTTTCCGGGATAGATCTTGGTGACGTCGCGCGTGGTGGCGTAGTTGAGAATGGCGCTCGAGTGCGGACCGACGAGGTGCAGCTTCTTCAGTCCCGAAACGTCCATCAAACCCGCTTTGGTGCGGATCGCGACATGATCCTGCGCCACGTCCTTGGAATACGTCCAGGCAGTGCCCATGCCGTTCCAATCCTCGAGTTTGGACCCGAGTGCCCGGTGCCGATCCGCCAATACCGAGTTGCGCCAACTGAGTGCCATGATGTCTCCGTGCGCCGGCCAAACCGGCAAAGTGTTTAATGCTGACGAAATTATTCCGGTGCGTTGCCGGGCGTGGTGGGTGCGCCGTCGTCGAAGGGCGCCAGATACTCGACGACTGCGTCCCGGTAGCGGGTCAGGCCCTTGTAGTCGACCAGCGCGGGATGCAGGTTCTTGAGCACGCGGTGCACGCGACGCGCCCATTTGGGGATGGTGGCGAGTTCCTGCACGCTGATGAGATAGCAGCGGATGCCGAAGATGACGGCGTTGCTGCGCGGCAGGCGCCACAGGCCCTGAAGTTCGACGCGCAGGTGCACCAGTTCCCCGGCATTCCGTGCGGTGACCGTGGCGCGATCCGGGCCCCAGTGAGGGTAGTTCTCGGGCGATGTGTCGAGGCGAGGATGGACGGTCATGGTCCAGTTGAGCCGCCGCACCGGCTGGCCCAGCCGCAGATTCAACAGAAATTTCAGCGCCCGGTCGAATACGCCCAGCTCGTGCGCCAGGGGCACGGGGCCGTGCCACTCCTTGAAAGTCATACCCATGTCGAAATCCAGCGACCAGTCGGCTTGAGTGGTCACCACGCCGGCCTCGGTCCACAAGTCGCCCTCGCGCTGGTCCATGACGACGAAATCGCCTTGCGCCTGGCGCGCGGCGTAATCGAGCGGTTGGTGCGGCAGGGTATCCACGTCGCCGAAGATGAACGAGTGGTCCAGCCCCAACGGCCGATTGATCCAACGCCAGCGATTGCCTTGCTTGGTGAGCGCGAAGTGCGCCGGATAGTCCCGTGCCAGGGAGTCCATGAGAAGCTCGAGGGAGTCCCACTGCGCGCTCATCATATGTGGCAGCGCCTGAAACCGCAGCGGCTCCGCGGCCAGCACGATGGCGCGCTCGCGGCACTCTGCGACGTAGTGTTCGTCCACATCGAAGGCGAATTCCGTCACGCCACCCGTGGGTCCCGGCAGATGCGGCTCGATGTTCACCGAATACATGTATTCGTCTTCGTGAAACGGCAGCGGAAAACGTCGGATCGCCTCCGGACTGTTGCGGAAGGTGAAATCGTTTCGGAACGTTTCGTCCGGTTTGAATGCGGCGCTCATCGCGAAATCTCCTTACATCGCATGCGGGATGCCATCACAGGTCGAGCACCAGGCGCTTGCAACGCGCCCGCGACACGCAGGGCATGATGCTGTTGCCTCTTGCCTTCTCGGCATCCGACAAGAAATGATCGTTGTGCACCAGTTCGCCGTCCAATTCGAGGACGCGGGTCTGGCAGTAGCCGCAGACACCGCCGCGGCACAGGTAAGGTACTTCGACCCCCGCGGCCTCGATGCTTTCCATCAGGCTCTGATCGTGCGGAACGTGGACGGTCAAGCGGCTGCGAGACAGAAACACGTCGAAAGCGTCGCCCACGGGAGGCGCACTGAACTGCTCCCAGTGAACGTGGCTGTCGGGCCAACCGCACGATTTGGCCGTGGCGATCACCTTGTTGATGAGTCCGGCCGGTCCGCACACGTAAATATGGGTCCCCAGCGGTTGATTCGACAGCAGCCCGTCGAAATCGACCGCCTGGCTTTCGCTGTCGTAATACATGCGCACTTTCTCGCCTTCGCGCTCCCGCAGGGGGCCCAAGAAGGCGGCGTGTTCCGGCGAGCGTACCGAATAATGCAGTTCATACGGCACGCCCCCGTCGTGCAGATCCTCGAGCTGCGCGAGAAACGGCGTGATGCCGATGCCGCCGGCAATCAGCACATGCTTGCGCGCGATCTTATCGAGGCCGAACAGGTTGACCGGATGCGCAATTTCCAACGGGCTGCCCACCCGCACCTCATCGTGCATGAAATGCGATCCGCCGCGCGACTCTTCCATGCGGCGCACGCCGATTTCATAGTGGTCGAGTTCGCGCGGCGAACTCAAGAGCGAATAGGGGTTGCGGTGCATGCGCGAGGCGCCGCGCATCACCACGATGATGTGCGAGCCGCCGGAGAACGCGGGCAGCGGGCCGCCGTCGGCCGACGCCAACTTAAAATGCTTGATGAGTGGGGTGACCATGTCGATGGCCACGACCTCGACGGCGAGCGTTTGCGCGTCGTTCACAGGTATGTCTCCATGACCTGCGGCAGCTCACCGGGCGCTTCGGCATCGGCCATCACGCCCATGTAGGCCGCCAGTCGACGCGAGTAATGATCCCGCACCAGCAGCCAGCGCGCGCAGCCGCCGCAACTGACGATGTTGGTGCGCACGTTCTCGGTAGTCGCGCGGCAGTGTATGCAGTACACGCGCCGCGCCAAGGTGCCCACTTCCTCGGCACGAATCTCGTCCTTGTTGAGATCGAACTGCAACGCGATTTTCATGGCGAGACCGATGAAGCTCTCGGGACCCGCGACATACAACCGCGTGCCCATCAGCGATTCGCCGAGCACCAGCCGGAACGCGTCCAGCAGCGACGCCGTGTCGGGGAACAGGCTCACGAGGCCCAAGCCCAGATGGTCGAAGGCCACCGTCGTCAGCGCAACGTCGGCATCCGGAACCAGCAGCACCCGGGTTTGTCGGAGCGCGGGCGCCGCCGCGCCTCGAATCTCGGCCAGCACGCGCAGCAAGGCGGCCGCCCCCGGTCCCCTCCCCAACATCAAATGGTAGCGGCCGCCCAAGTCCGCGCTCAACGGCGCGTAGATCGGCTTGCTCTTGATTCCGGTGACCAGCATTACATGCAGACTCCTAGTACACCGCGAGCTTGTGAGTGATGGCCACCACGGCGATGCCGAGCGCCAGCACCACGTAGGGCCAATAGCCTGCGCGCTTCATGATCTTCTCGCCGTCAACCATGTCGAGATCCTCCGCCATTTGCGGTGGAAAACTTCCCTTGTCCTGGATGTAGTGCCGATAGATGAATACCGGCACGATGAGGGCGGCAAACACCAGCCCGGTGGTCAGGGTGCCAGATCCGTAGACGTCCGCGCCGAATCCCATGAACGCGAGATTGACGAAGGACAGTACCGCGCCGGCCGCCAGTATCCAGGTGGGCGCGCGCCACGGCCGCTCCTGACGGGGACGGTCGCAGCGGTGGATCCAACCGGCATTCAAGTTCAGGAAATTGAAAATGAGATAGCCGATGTTGGCGGCGCCGATTACGAAGACCGAGTCGGACAGCAGGAGCAGCACTAGATTGAACACCAGATTGGTCAGCATGGCATTGGTCGGTGCACCGTGGGCATTGACCTTGCTGAGATACCTTGGCAGCCAGCCGTCCACCGACGCCTGATAAAGGGTGCGCGAGGAGCCGGCCATGGATGTCATGAGCGACAGCACCAAGGCAAGTATCAGCATGACCACGACGACCACGCCGCCCACCTGGCCGGCATGCACCATCTTAGCCATCACGGACGCGACGCCCATACCGCTGTAGATCTCGGGCGCAAGCATCCCGCCGTACACGGCCGGCGTGGTCACGGCACCGGCCGCGTCCACCGCGGCGGGTTGGACCAGCGCGCCCAATCCCAGGTACCCCTGGAAAGCAAATGGAACCAGGGTGTACACCACGACGCACAGCAGGCCGGAGTAGAAGATGGCTTTGAAGGTATCGGTCTTCGGATTTTTGAATTCGCCGGTGTAGCAAACCGCGGTCTCGAAGCCATAGGTCGACCAGGCGGCCAGAAACATTCCCGCGGCAAATACCGTGATCCCCGCCATATTCCACGTGCCGTCGGCCACGCGGCCGAGGGCGTCGTGGGCAAGCGGCGCCAGCGGAAAGAAATTCGCCCTGACGATGTCGCCGGTGAGCAGCGGTACCACGCCGATGAGGATGAGCGGGATCATGGCCGAAATGCCGATGATCTTGGTGGTGTTGGCGGAGCGCAGGATGCCGCCATCCTGGATGAGCTTGACCGCGAGCAGAATGACGGCCCCCAGCACGAAGATGGAATTGATGCGCAGGCTCAAGCCGGTCTTGAGCGATCCGAGATCGAGCAAGGTCAATTGCCAGGTATTGATCATCGCATCGGGCGCGAACAGGCCGTTGAGGATGTATCCCGCCGCGAGCGCCGAGCCGGTGGCCTGCACCGGCGACCACGCAAACCAGTTGCACCACACGGAGATGGGCGCAATTAACTTTCCATAGCGGACCCAACCGATGGCGCCGTAGATCGAGGTTCCACCGGCCTTATCGGGAAACAGGCCGGCGATCTCCGCATAGGTGAAGGATTGAATGAAGCCCATGGCGATGGACAGCATCCAAATGACCCACGACAGCTTGCCCACCGTCGCGGCGACCGCGCCGATGGAAAACAGCACCAGCGGCGGCACGCCGCTCGCCACCCAGAACGCGCCGGTCCAGTCGATGCCCCGCTCCAGGCCGCCGCTCTTGGGGGTTGCCGCGCCGACCGCTGCTTCTGCCGTACTCACGCTGCGTCTCCCTCGAACTGCCGGCGGAGCTCCGCGGCGACCTCGAAAATGTCGCCGACGATGCCGTATTTCGCGACTCCGAAAATCGATGCACCCGCGTCGGAATTCACGGCGACGATCGTGCTCACGTGTTTCATGCCCGCCAGATGCTGTATGGCTCCGGAGACGCCCATAGCAATGTAGAGTTTACAGGCGCTGGCGGTTTTCCCCGACTGGCCGACTTGCCGGCTCTTAGGCAGCCATCCCGCATCGGCGATGGGACGGGAGCAACCGAGCGTTGCGCCGATGGCGTCCGCCAGCTCGCGGAACTGCGCCACGTTCGCCTCCTCGCCGATTCCCCGGCCGATGGTCAGAATGAATTCCGCGCCGGTCATGTCGACATCGTCGGTCGCCGGCAATTCGATGAATTCGCGGGTCCGAGAGCGCCCGGCCACGGGCGGCGGCTCGAACACGGTGACGCGCGGCGCGCCGCTTTGCTCCGGGGCCTTGAAGGAATTGCCGCGCAGCGCCAGCAGCACCGTGCCGCGTCCCGGAAAGTCGACTTCGACGCTCACCTTTTGACCATAGCCGCCGCGCGTCGCCACCAATTCACCGTCGACGCGCCGGATATCGTACACGTCGGTGGCGAACCCCAGCCCCAGTTTAGCGGCCAATGCGGCTGCGTATCCGAAGGAGTCGACGCTGTGCGGAACCAACACCACATCGGGCCGGCGCTGTGCGATCAGCGCGCTCAATGTCGCCTCGAAGGTATCGGGATCGAATTCCGCGGCGGCCGTATGCCCGGTGATGATTTCGTCGACGCCCGCGAGACTCAAGGTCGATACGTGCCGCTGCGGAGCATTTCCGAGGACAACCACGCTGACCTCTTCCCCGGGGCGCCGCACGAGTTGCGCCGCCGTGATGAGTTCGAGCGACGGGGCCCTGAGTTCACCACGCCGCTGCTCCGCAATGACCAGGATGCTCATACCGAGCCGCCTTTGAACTCGCGGATGATGGCCGCTAGACGCGCCGCCTGCGCCGCCGCCCCGCCTTCGATGAGCTCTGCGCGCTCCTTGTCGGGGACGAACATGCGCCGTACGCGAGACGCGGATCCCTTTTCCCCCACATCCGCGGCGTCGAGGCCGAGGTCTGCCAGCGAGACGACTTCGATGGGCTTCGCTGCCGCCTGCTTGATGCTGCGCAACGAGGCGTACCGCGGCGTGTTGATGCCCAATTGGATGGTGAGCACCGCGGGGCGCTGAATTTCCACCTCTTGCAGCAGACCGCCCTCGAGCTCCCGGCGAAACACCGCGGTCGTAGCGCCGGGGGCAACGGTCAGTTGGCTCACGACGGCGGCGTGCGGCCAATCGAGGAATGCCGCGGTGGCGATGCCGGTGGAGGCAAACGATTGATCGGAGGACTGCACGCCGGCGAACAGGAGGTCGGGAGCCTCGCGCTTCGCCGCGGCGGCGAGCACCCGCGCGACCGCGATGGGATCCGAACCCTCGATGGCATCATCCCAGACGCGAACCGCGCGGTCCGCGCCCTTCGCCAGGCACTTTCTCAACACTTCATCCACCTCCCCGGGACCCACCGAGACGGCCACCACGGTCGTCGGCTCGGCCGACGCTTCCTTGATCTTGACGGCCTCCTCCAGCGAGAAGTCGTCCCACTCGTTGAGATCGCGGATGAGGAAATCCGGATCGACGTCACGGCCGTCGTCGCGGAACTCGAAATCCTCGTCGAGGGCGGCCACTTGCTTGACGGCAACTAGAATCTTCATGGCATCGCTGCCTCGGGAAGCCGGGCGGGGACGGCTTCGCGAATGAGTTCGATCAATTCCTTCACCACGAATTTACCCTCGTTACCGGTAGTCTTCAGCGCATCTTCGAACATGGTCAAATCCTTCGGACAGCTCACCACATAGACCTGGAGATCGGAAATCGCGGCCGCCTCCTTGATGCGATTCTGCGCCGGCTTTTCGGAACCCACCGGGTCGGGTATCCAGATCCGGCCGCCGCCGGCGCCGCAGCAAAAGGAATTCGCGCGGCTTCGGCCCATCTCCACCAGTTCGCAGCCCAGCAATTTGAGCACGTCGCGCGGTGCTTCGTAACCCTTGTTGAACCGGCCGAGGTGGCACGGGTCGTGAAAGGTCGTGCGCAGGCCAAGCGGCTTCGCAACGCGCAGCTTGCCTTCGTCGAAGAGGCGTTTAACGAAACTCGTGTAATGCTGAATTTCGTACTTGCCGCCGAAATCCGGATATTCGTTGCGGATCGTATTGTAAGAATGGGGGTCGGTGGTGACGATGGTCTTGAACGAGGCACCTGCCATGGCGGCCACATTGGCGTTGGCCAGCAATTCGTACAGGCCCTCTTCTCCGACCCGCCGTACGTCATTCCCGGCGTTCGATTCGGCCTCGTATAAAATGCCGAAGTCGATTCCTGCTTCGTGCAAGAGCGTGGCAAAGGTTTGCGTGACCTTTTGATTGCGCGGATCGAAGGATGCGTAATCGCCGACGAACCACAGGACGTCCACCGGCTCCTTGCGCGCGTCCTTGACGGAGAACGGCAGCGCACGGGTCCAGGCGGCACGCTTGCGCTTGGACTCGCCGAAAGAATTGCCGGTCTTATGAATGGTCTGCAGCGTCTTGGTGAGCAGCGGATCCATCGCGCCGTCCTCGACCAGCTTGCGGCGCATCTGCACGATGATGGGCACATGTTCGACCGCCACCGGGCAGATCTCGACGCAGGCCATGCAGGTGCGGCAGGACCACAGGGTCTCCTGCGCCACCTGGCCGGGCGACTTGCCATGGATGTCGAGTTCGGCGGCGGCGGGTACGGTGCCGGATTCCAATGTGGCGTGCGCGAATTCGCGCAAGCTCAAGATCACGTCGCGGGGCGACAAGGGCGCGCCGACGGCGCGTGCCGGGCAGGCTTCATGACAGCGGCCGCACTTGGTGCAGGCGTCGAGATTGAGCAGTTGCTTCCAGTTGAAGTCGGTGATCTTCGCGGCGCCGGGCTGCTCCTGCGTTTCGGGGATGCGCGGCAGCCGTTGCGCGGCCAGGGGGTCGCGAACCATGAGAGAGGCCCCCGACGTAAAGATGTGCTTCACCTTGGTGAAGGGAATAAGGGCGATGAAGGCGAGCGCCAGCAGGCCGTGAAACCACCACAGGGCATGCCGGAACACGGCTGCGCCGTGCGCCGTCAGCCCCAGCGCACGAAACGCCTCCGCCAGCACCGCGCCCACCGGCGACCACCAGCGCACCTCCCAGACCTCCGGGCGCGCTTGCAGCCACACCAGGCGCGCGGCCTCGAGAACATAACCGGTGGCGCCGATGACGACCAGTATCCACAGAAATGCCCAGTCCTCCCGCCGATATTGCGGCCGGTCGAAGTCGGGATCGCCGGGTACGCGGTCGGGCCGCGCGTAGTCGAGCTTGGGCAATTTCATCCAGCCGCGCCGAATCATCATGTAGATGAGGCCGCCGACCAGAGCGACGCCGGCCACGTCGAGCACCAGCGAGAAAATGAGGTAGAACTCCCCGTGCCAGAAGCGAATCCCGAACAAGGGCTCGAGAATGTCGTATTCCAGCGTGATGGTCGACGTGCCGAGAAACAGCAGCACGAAGCCGTAGAAGATCAAGCGATGGGCGCCGCCCGCGGCCGGATCGCGGCGGTCGAGCGTGCGGTGGCTGAGAACCAACGCGACCATGTCGCCGAGCCGCTCCCACACGCTTCCATCGAGCTTGAGCGGCGCGCCGCGGCGGTACTTGCGAATCTGCACGTACACGCCGTAGGCGAACACGGCGATGGCCGCGTACCCGAACGCATAGAAGAGCCGCACTTCGGCTGCTGAAAACGACTCGAACAGAATCCGAGTGACAGCGTCGGTGCCGCTCACGATCAGGTCTTGTACACGATCTCGAAGTTGCCGCCCGGCAGGTGCGAGGCGCCCCACACGGCGGTTTCGCGTTTGTAGGCCAGCGGCAGCTGTGCGTTGGCCTCCTCGATCTCGCGCGCCAACCGGTGCCCGGAGAACGTCGCGTCGGCGATCAGGCGCGGCGCTTCCGCGTCGCCGATCAGGTACACACCCTTGACGCCGTTCTTGTCCCACTCGCTCTGCCGTTGCTTGATGCCGCGGTATAGAGCGTCATTCGAATGGCGTCCCGTCACCAGCACCAGCGAATCGAATTCCACCCACCGGTGGCTCTTGTTGGATTCCCGCGGCAGATGGCCCGCGCCGCGGTAGGTCCGCTTCGAGCCGTCGCCCCAGATGTCGTACACCTCGAGCCGGCCCTTCTCGATCTTGTTGCTGAAGGCGTTGTGCATTTCCTTGATATGCAATTCGTGCATGCGGCGCATCATGTTCGGATATTCGAGCGTGAAGTGCATGTAGTTCGCGAGATGCACTCCGGTGACCACGGTCACGTCGTGGCCGGCGACCGCCAATTTTTCAGCGAGACTGGGCGCCATGAAGTAAGTATCCGCGTTCAGGATCACGACGCGCTTACCGATGGGTTTCTTGCCCTCGAGCACCTGTTCCGGCGTCAACTGATCGGGTTGCGATGCATCCGCGCCCGGAATGGGATCATGCGTCAGGCAATTCGTGCCGTCGGTATTCCACGAAGAGCCGCTGGCAATGACGATCTTCTCGGCACCGTACGTGACCGCCGCTTCGGCGGTCATCGGCTTCTGGGCGAGCGCGACCTGGCTCTGCTTGTTCTTCTTGACCAGCTTGTTGATCTGCAGCTCGCGGTAATCGCGATGATAGCCCCACTCGCCGAGACCGGGCAGCGTGACCACCGCGTTCAGGTGGCCGCCGATTTTGGCGGCCGTGTCGTACAAATGCACGGTGTAGCCGCGCTCCATGAGCACGCGCGCGCATTCGGAGCCGGAGGGGCCCGCGCCGATCACCAAAATCGAATCATCGGAGCCGCGCTTCGGAAATTTCTCGGGATGCCAGCCACGCCGATATTCCTCGCCGGCCGTGGCGTTCTGCGTGCAAATCATCGGCGGACCGCCGATTTCCCAGCGAGAGATGCAGACGTTGCAGCCGATGCAGACACGGATGTCGTCGTACCGGCCTTCCTCGATTTTTTTCGGCAGCCAAGGGTCGGAAATGGAGGGCCGTGCCGCGCCGATGATGTCGGCGATTCCCTTGGTGACGATTTCCGTCATCTTTTCCGGATCCGTAAAGCGCCCGACTCCGAGCACCGGCTTCTTGGCCACCTGCTTCACGAAACGGGTCCACGGTACCTGGTGGCCCTGGGCGTAAAAACGCGACGGGCCGGCATCCTCGCCCCATTCCGCGATGTCGCCCACGTCGACGTCCCATAGGTCGACCAGCGGATCCGCCATGCCGATGAATTTCATCCCGTCCTGTTCGACCTCGACTCCGGTGTCGCCGTACAGGGTATCCACGGCGAACCGGGTGGCGATGGCGCAGTCATGGCCCACGGCGCGCCGCACCTTTTCCAAGGTCTCGAGCCAGAAGCGCGCACGGTTCTCGAGTGATCCGCCGTACTTGTCCTTGCGCTTGTTGTAGTACGGAGAAAGGAACTGCACCGGCAGATAGGAATGCGCGCCGTACACGTAGATGATGTCGAAGCCGGCCTCGCGCGAACGTAATGCCGCATCGACGTAGTACTGCTGGACCATGGCGATATCGTCGAAGTCCATTTCCTTGCAATAGGTAAGGGTTTCGAATTCCGACGCGTACTGGCTTGGGCCGCGGGGCGTGGCGCGCGATTCCATGCAGGGCGCATGCGAGGCGCCGTACCACAGTTCGACGCCGGCCAGGGCGCCGAACTGGTGGATATGATCGGTCATGGCCCGTAGATTGCGCACGTCGCCTTCGTCCCAAATTCTCGCCGACAGACGATGCGTGTCGTCGGACTCCGGGTGGATGGAGCAGTACTCGGTATTGATCCCGGCCCAGCCGCCCTCGGCCTTCAGGGAGCGGTGCGCCGCCTGAAAGCCGGGCTTATCGGAGCCCGCACCGATGCAATGGGGTACTTGATAGAATCGGTTGCGCAAAGTCTTCGGTCCGATCTTGATCGGCTGAAACAATATGTCGTGTTTTGGATCGCGCGCCATACTCTTAAGTCCTCTGTTGCGGTGAGTGTGCTAGTTTTATTGCGCGGGCAGAGCGCCACAAGGCTGCGACGCCTTTAGCGAATAAATATCACGCTAGTTACTGTAGTGCAAATTAATTGCATGCAGTGTAAATTAACCGCGAGCGAAAGAAGCTCCCGGCTGGGACGGACCTTGGTCTCGAGGGACCCTCTAAAGCGGACCCTCTAAAAGGAAACAGAGGCTTAGTGACGCGATTTTCCAAGAAGGCGCATTCAGAAGCGTTCGCCGCGCGCAGTATCGCCGGCGCGGCCCCCAATGTGGGCCGCCAGCTCGGCGCGGTCGCACGACGCGTGCGAGAGGGTCAGGGATTGACGCTGACCGACGTCGCGACCACTGCCGGCATCAGCGCCGGGATGCTGAGCCGGCTCGAAACCGGTCATGTGACGCCGAGTCTGGACACTCTGGTGGCGCTGTCGGCCGCTCTCGGTGTGCGGCCGGCGCTGCTCCTGCAGGATGTCGGCGGCGACGAGGAGGAGGCGCAGAAGGTTCCCGCGGGCCAAGGTCTGCAGGTGGTGCGGCGCGGCACTCGCCGCGGGCATACCTATCACTTGCTCGCGGCGCAGCGCGGCCCCCGCAAGGCGTTCGAGCCGTTCCTGGTGACCTTGACCGATGCGAGCGAGGTCTTCCCAGGGTTCCAGCACCCCGGAACGGAGTTCATCTACCTCCTCAGCGGGTCGCTCACCTACCGCCACGGCAGCCATAGTTATCCGCTGGCGCCCGGCGATTCCTTGAGTTTCCGGGGCGAAGTGCCGCATGGGCCCGAGACCTTGGGCAAGGTGCCGATCCGCATGCTGTCCATCATCATTTACGACGACGAAGCCTAGCCGATCCGCGCGATGGCCTCCAAATCACCGAGTTCTTGATCGTTGCGGACATACAGCCGGCTCGCATCGCGCAGCGGCTGGAAATCCCATGGAGTGTAGCGTCCCATGCGAAGCGCCTCATTCACGAGATGGCGGCGCTGCTGGCTCGCAATCACGTCGGCGGCAAGCGCGGGCAGGTCCCAGCGCCGTTGCACGTCGGCGAGAAACTCCCGCACGCGCGCCGTATGCCCCGCAGTGGTGGCCAGATTGCGCAATTCGTCGGGATCGTCGGCCAGGTCGTAGAGCTGGTCCGGATCGACCGGTGAATGCACGAATTTGTAACGGCCGCGCTTGATCATCACCAGCGGCGCGATCGCGCCTTCCGCAAGGTACTCGCCGATGACTTCATCGCGGCCGCCGTCCGCGCCGCCGGCGCCCTTCAGTTGCGCAACGAGACTGACGCCATCGAGCTGCGTCACGTAGCCGCGCGGACTTCCGCCGGCCAGCTCGCACAATGTCGGAAGAATGTCGACCAACGAGGCCGAGCTCGCCACGCGCCGCGCCGCAAAGCGCCGGGGCGAATGCACGATGAGCGGAATCCGGCAGGCCGGCTCGAAGAAATTCATCTTGTACCACAGGCCGCGCTCGCCCAGCATGTCGCCGTGATCGGCCAACAACAGCACGATGGTGTCGTCGGCAAAACCGGTCTCGGCGAGCGCCGCCAGCATGGAGCCGATTTGGTCGTCCACATAGGAGACGGCGCCGTAATAGGCGCGGCGCGCGGCGCGGGTTTGACTCACCGTCACGGGCTGCAAATCCAGTCCACACACATGGCGCAGCCGCCGCGCGTGCGGATCCAGGTTTTCGACGGCCACGGTGACGCGCGGCATATCGATCTCCACATCGGCATAACGGTCCCAGTACCGCTGTGGAATCACATACGGGTCGTGCGGGTGAGTCATGGAGGCGACCATGCAGAACGGGCGTTTGTCCCTCGCACGGGCCATATCGAACAGTTTCTGGCGGGCGTTGAAAATTACCTCGTCATCGAAATCGATCTGATTGGTACGCGTGCACGGTCCCGCCTGGGTGACCGAATCCATGGTGTGATACCAGCTCGGCCGGTGTTCGAAGCGAGTCCAGTCCGGGGTCCAGCCGAAGTCGGCCGGATAAATGTCCGTCGTCAACCGCTCTTCGAAGCCATGCAGTTGATCCGCGCCGCAAAAATGCATCTTGCCGCTGAGCACGGTTTGGTAGCCGCTGCGCCGCAGATAGTGAGCGAAGGTGGGTACTTGCGCCGGTAGTTCCGCCGCGTTGTCGTAGGCTCCGATGGCCGAAACCTGCCGCCCCGCGAGAAACGAAAAGCGCGAAGGCGCGCATAGCGGGCTATTGCAGTAGAACGATTCGAACACCACACCCCGATCCGCCAGAGCATCGATGTGAGGGGTCTTGGCGACGCGATTACCGTACGCCGGAAGGGCCCGCGCGGTGAGCTGGTCGGCCATCAGAATCAAGATGTTGGGACTTGCCATCAAACTCACAGCTCCTTGTCCAGCGGCATGACGGAGAGAAATTTGACCTTCACCCGTTGCCACTCATCTCGCGCAGGGTCCTTGCGGTACTCGACCACCTTACCGTCTTCCCGAGTCTTCCACACCAATTGCGGCTTGCCCGCCGTGCCTTCTTCAAGGGTCACGGTGTAAGCGTTGTCGAGTTGCGTGAGAGACTCGAACCGGGCGGCAATTTCATTGGAGAGTTCCGGGCTCGAGATCAACAGTCCGATCTCGGTGTTCAGATGCTTGGACCGCTGATCGAAGTTCATTGAGCCTATGAACGCAACCTTACGGTCGAACACGAACAATTTGGCGTGCAGTCCGTAGTTTCCATGCCGAGAGATCGCTACGGACTGTCCGCTTCCCCGCGTATTGCCCAACAGCGCCCGGACTTCGTAGAGTTCTACGCCCTCTTGCAGCAAGCCGACCCGGTAATGCATGTAGCCGGAGTGCGCCTCGAGACTGGGAGCGGCGGCCAGCGAGTTGGTCAAAATGCGCACGCGGGCGTTGCGGCCGCGCTCCTCCTTGAGGAGGCGCAATTCGTCGGGTGAAGGAATGAAGTAAGGAGTGACCATCAGCAGTTCGGTCCCGACTTCGCTCGCATGTTCGGCGAACGCCTTGTAGATCAAACGTCCGGGCGAGTTGCCCTTATCGACGTCTTTTTTGTCGGGGCTGTCATAGGCGAGTTGCATCGGCGACCAGATGAGCGGGACACGTCCGGATACGATGTCCAAGAATGGCTGGCGGTCCGCGCCGGGCGGCCTTTCGGGGTTCGGCGGGCTTGCGGTGTCTGGCGGGCTTGCGGCGAGGGGCTTGACTGCCGCGACCGGCTTGACTGCCGCGACCGGCTTGATCGAGGCGTCCGGCGTGACGGCTGCGTGCTTGACGCCGATCTGGTCGCCGTCCTTTGCCAGCATGGCCAGAAAAGTCGACAGCGCCTGGTCGGAGGTGTGCTGCTTGTCGACTGCGGGCGCCGGAATCGCGAGATCGCCATTCCAAAATTGGTCGAACACGGCCGATAAGCGTTGCACGATCGGGCCGGCCACCACGACGTCGTCGTCGCCGAACTGGGACTCGGGATCGATCTGAAAATATTGATCGCCGATATTGCGCCCGCCGATGATCGCCACCGCATTGTCGGCGACCATGAGCTTGTTGTGCATACGGTAGTCCAGCCGGCGCTCCTCGAACAACCAGTCGGCGCCGCGCAACAACTTGAGGTGTCCGCGGTAGCGCAGCGGATTGAAGAGACGGATCTCGATGCCGGGTTTCGCCGCCAGGCTGAGTATTCTTTCGTCGCCTGCGATGCTCTCCCCGTCGTCCGTCATGACGCGGACGCGGACCCCGCGACCGGCCGCGCGCAGCAACGCCTGGGCGATGAGGTTGCCGGACTTGTCGGAACGAAATATGTAATATTGAAGGTCGAGCGAACGTTGCGCGGCATCGATCATCTCGACCCGCGCCGTCAATCCGTCGATGCCGGCCGACAACATGCGAAAGCCGGAATCGCCGCCGTGCGATGCCGCGAGCGGCAGAAAAGCCTTGCCCAGGGCGTCTTCGTTGGAGGGCTGCAAGGCGCTCGACGGGGGTTTGGGTTGTCCGGTTCCCGGGGGCAGTGTCGCGCAACCGGCGGCGAGAAGCAGAGCCGAGAAGGCGACAGCACCAAGGCGGCACGAACGGATCATGAGAGCCGGCTGCATCGCGGGGGTGGGTACCGCTGAGGAGTTACCGGAGGCCACGCGCAGCCACGCGAAATGCGTCGAGCAGCGTCTTGTTCGCAAAGGCGCGCTTGGGAATAGCGTGACCGAAGCCGGCGCCTTGCCACAGCAAGATCACGCGCTCATTTTCTCGCAGCCGCTGCATTTCCGTCCACAGGATGCGTTCCGTCAAGGAACCGGCGGGCTGGATCGTGACGCCGCGCTCGTCCCACTCAGCGGTGGTGGGCTGCCGCAGCGTCGGATTGCGACGGAACGCGGCCAGCGCAGCTTCCTTGACCTTGCCGATTTGCATCAGTCGAAAAGCGCCGAGGCTTGCGGTGAGTCCGATGAGCAGCGGCAATATAGTTATTCTCCACGGAGACACCGACCACGCCAACAATGCTGCGACCGAAGCCGCAAACAATCCGAACTCCAGTTTCGGCCGAATGCCGATGGCTAGCAAGCGAGCGGAGACGATGTCATCCCCATTGAGTGTGTACTCAACCGCCATGCGGACGGCTCACGGATGTGAGCCGGCCTGCTGCGCGCGGTAGGCCGCCCAGCTTTGATCGATCAGATAGGCATGAATGTTGTCGACGTCCTGGTCGCTCAGGATGTCGTCGAAGCGTTCCATTCCCGCCGGCGCGAGCAAGCCGTGCAGAACGATGTCCTTGAATTGGGCGTGCAGCCCGGCATTGAGACGGCGCAGATCGGGAGTGGAGCTGATGCCCAGCGCGTGGCAGCGCGAGCATTCCTCGACGAATTTGACCTCGCCGGCGAGGATGGACTCCTTGGGGGCCGTTTGCGCGGGCGGTTCTGTAAACGGCGGGAGCACACGCTCCGCCGGCGGTGGAACCGGGCCGCCGCCCAATTTGAAGGCGATGATCCGGTTGGTGTTTTCAAACTTCACGGCCGCGCTGCTCGGGGGCATGGGACCCTCAGCGATGCCGGTGCCGCCATAACCCACCTGCACGGCGACGTACTGCACGCCGTTCACCGCATACGTCGCCGGTGCCGCCATGATGTGGCTGCCGGTATGGACGACCTTGAGCACCTTGCCGGTGTCCGCCGCGTACACCCAGAGGCCGCCGCTGCCGCGGCCTTGGAACACCAGATTGCCGGCCGTGGACGTCACACCGCCGTCGTAGCCGCGAATGCCCGACGAAGTTTCGTATTCCCAGACTATTTTTTGAGCCACCGGGTCCCACGCGCGGAGCAGCTCGCGCACGAGCTTCGGTTTTCTCGTGGCGTTGAGCTCCTTGAGGTCGGGCAGCGGTCCGAAGAGCCGCTTCAAGGCGCCGGCATCGTAGGTGTCGTCGGGAAAGATGCCGTTCGCGGTGAAGAATCCCTCGAGAAATTTCACGTCGCCACCGTTGTGGACCATGTCCACCCATACGGCGGGCACATCCAGCACCGGTATGTAAACCAGATGCGTCTGCGCGCTCAACGACATGGGGTTCCAGGTGTGGGCTCCCGCCCAGGACGGATAGACGTTTTTGGGCGAGGAGTACCAATCGGAGGTCGGCGTGGTCACCGGCCGGCCGGTCTTCATGTCGACGCCGGTGGCCCAGTTGACGTAGGTGAAATTCTTGGCCGACAGCAGCTTGCCGCTCTCGCGATCGAGAACGTAGAAAAATCCGTTCTTGTTCGCCTGAATGAGGACGCGGTGCGCGGCGCCTCCGATGTCGAGGCTGGTGAGAATCATTTTCTGCGTGGCGTCGAAATCCCAGCTATCGCGCGGGGTGGTCTGGTAGTACCAAGCGAGCCGGCCGGTATCGGCGTGCAACGCGATGATCGATGCGGTGTAGAGGCTATCGAGCCTGGCCGGCCCCAGTTGGCGAAGGTCGTAGGGCGCCGCGTTGGCGGTTCCGAAATACACCAGTTTCAGTTCAGGATCGTAGGCAAAACCGTCCCAGGCCGTGCCGCCCAGCTTGAACGCCGGGTCGCGCGCGCCATCCCACGTCTTGGCGGCCGCGGCCAGCTCCGGATTCTCGAGGGGCTGACCGACAGCCGGCGGCACGGTGTAGAAGCGCCATTTTAAAGAGCCGGTCTCCAGGTCGTATGCCGTGACGTAGCCGCGTACGCCGCCGTGCCCCATGTCGGAGCCGGCATTGCCGATCACCACCGCATCGCCGGCGATCTGCGGTGCGCCGGTGCTGGCGTAAGGCAGCTTATGATCAGTGATGGTGTCGGCTTCCCAGATCTTTCGGCCGGTGGCCGCATTGACCGCATGCAGGCGCCCGTCTCCCGACGCGACATAGACTTTCCCCTTCCATACGGCGACGCCTCGGTTGACGAGGTCGCAGCACGGATTTCGTCCCGCGAAATAGTCGCTCTTGGGGTCGTAGCGCCACAGCTCGCGACCCGATGCCGCGTCGACCGCATAGACGTAGCCCCAGGTGCCGGAGGTGTACATGACACCGTCGACGATCACGGGCGTAGCTTCCTGCCCGCGGGACGGGAGACCCAGGTCGTACTGCCAGGCAAACCCCAGGATCTTGACGTTCGACGCATTGATGGTCGTCAACGGCGAATAATAGGAACCGGCTTGGTCGCGTCCCCCCGTGTACCAATTCTGCGGTTCAGAGTCGGCGGCCGCCAATCGCGAGGCGTCGACGCTGCCGGGTATCCGGCTGGTCGCGGTCGTCGCGCCGTGAGCCGCCGCGCCGGGAGCAGAGGCGGCGCCGAGCGCTTCGTCGATGGGCTGCAAAAGAACCATGATGAAAACGATGCGGCCGATGGCCCGCAAACAGTTCGGCAAAGAGGTTCGTGACAAGACCGGTTCTCCTGAAGGACTCGAAGGCTGAGGGCACACATTGGCCGCCAAAGTTATCACGAGTCTGATTATGCCTGGACGACGCGGCGCGAGCCCATGTGCTCGGCGAGCACGAAGCCCAGGGCCATGAGCCATAGCACCGCCGTCATGGCCTCGCCGCCGAAGTGCTGCACGACGATGCCGGTGGCGGCGGGGCCGATGCTGCTTGCCAGACTCCAGGTGAAGGCGATGAGACCGGACGCGCGCAGCAGCGCCGCACCGCTGAAGCGCTCTCCGCTCGAGACCATGGACAGTGTATAAACGGAGCCGGCGACCCCGCCCAAGACAAAGAGATACAACTCCCACAACCCCGGCACGGCGATCATCAGGGGCAGCAGCGGCAGCAACAAGCACAAACCGAAGCCGGCGGTGCGGTGCACGCGAGCGTGGCCGAATCGGTCGGCCAGCCAACCGGCGGCGAATTGCAGCGTGGCGTCGCCCAGGAACACGACGACGACAGCGGCCAGCGCGCGGCTCCGGCTGAAGCCATGGTCGAGGGCCAGCAGCGGCAGAAAACTCAGCATGATGTTGTCGAACGCGGCGAACAGCGCCGCTCCGGCCACGATGGCCGGAGCGATCCGAACGATGGTGAACCACGACGCCACGGCATTCTTGTCACCGGTCGCCGCGCGATCCCCCGCGCGCGCGGCGGGTGGGTCGCGCGCCATGGCGATCCCCGGGATGCCGAACAGAAAGACCGCGCCGCAGATCAAGAACGCATGGTGGGGAGCGCGTGCGACCGCATCGGTCAGGGCGGGTCCCAACACCTGACAGAGCGTGAAGCTCGTGGTGTAAATGGCGACCACTCGACCGCGGACGGCATCGCCGGGCAGTGAGTTGATCCACGCTTCACCGATGACGAACAGCGGCGCCATGGAGACGCCGAATGCCGCGCGCAATACGGCCCAACCCGGCAGAGAATCCACATACTGCAGAGCGATCACCGAGGCGGCGGCGAGCGCCACGCACCACAGCATGACCCGCCGGCGCCCGAAGCGGATCGTTGCCCGAGGCGACACGAGGGTTCCCGCCATGCCGCCGGCTGCCACGGCCGCCGCCATCCACCCCACCACCTGCGGTCCCCAACCGCGGGCGGTCAGTGCCAGCGCGGTCAACGGCAGGGTGCTGCCCACACCTAACCCAAGCACGGCGACGCTGGACGTGACGGCCACGAAGTCGCGCCAGAGATGTTTCTCGAGCATGGAGCGGTCAGGCTCCCAGGTCTTCGTCGCTCGCGTAGATGATGATCGACAACATGCGGATGGGAACCTTTTCCAAACGTTCCGGACCGTGCGCCACATCGCCTCTGAAGGTGAGGGTATCCCCCGGCTTGAGAACGTAGGTGTGCCGCCCATGGCGGTAGTGCAGCACTCCAGACAGCAGGTGAAGGAACTCGACCCCAGGATGTTGGAACCCCGGAAACACTTCGCTGCGATCGTTAAGCGTCACCAGGAACGGTTCGAACACCTTGCGGGGACCGCGTTGCGCCGCCAACAGGTGATACGTATGGCCGCGCCGCGTGCCGCTGCGCACGGTCTCGAGGCCTTCGCCGGCGCGGATTAACTGGGCGCCGCCATCGTCGGCTCCAACCCGTTGCATCAGTATCGACGCCGTGACGCCGAGGGCGTGGGATAGAGCGACGATGGTTTCCAAACTCGGGGATACGCGGCCCGTCTCCAGCCGGCTCAGCATGGCGCTGCTGATGTGGGCCCGCCCGGCGACATCCGCCAGTGTAAGATTCTGACTTTCGCGCAGACGGCGCGCAGTGCGGCCCAAGTCGATGGCGGGACTCTCGCGTGCCGGGCGCCGCGGCGCCTGGGGATCGGCCTTGAACTTCAACTTGGTCATTGCACAATACGCAAAATAAGTTGCTCCACAGTTAAAAATCGTGCTTATATTCGCATGAAGCCAATTGCTGCCGTTAGACGAAAATCCGCATGCCCCATC
Organism: uncultured Gammaproteobacteria bacterium; assembly: GCA_963799885.1. Taxonomy (GTDB): domain Bacteria; phylum Pseudomonadota; class Gammaproteobacteria; order Steroidobacterales; family Steroidobacteraceae; genus Bog-1198. The sequence goes on from CAWCYX010000023.1 coordinate 73,201, forward strand.
GATTACTGCGTTTCGGCTGGTCGCGCAAGCACCCGGAACCTCGGATGTTCACGCGCCATGAGTCGCTGAAGGCCGCCTATGACGTCGTGATCATCGGCGCCGGCGGCCACGGGCTGGCGTCGGCGTATTACCTCGCCCGCGATCACGGCATCCGCAATGTCGCGGTGCTCGAGAAAGGCTACATCGGCGGCGGAAATACCGGCCGCAACACCACCATCATCCGCTCCAACTACCTGACCCCCGAAGGGGTCAAGTTCTACGATGAAAGCGTGCGGCTGTGGCAGGATCTGGGCGCAGATTTCGATTTGAATCTCTTCTATTCGACGCGCGGCCATTACACTCTGGCCCACACCGATTCCGCCATGCGCACCATGCGTTGGCGCGCCGAGGTGAACAAGCATCTCGGCGTGCGATTCGGAGGCCGTGGATGCCGCTTTCGTGAGGCACGGCATTCCGGGCATCGACATGAGTTGCGGAGGCCATGCGCCCATTCTCGGAGCCTTGTTCCACGCGCCGGGCGCGATCGCCCGGCATGATGCCGTGGCCTGGGGATACGGCCGCGGAGCCGACCGGCGCGGCGTAGAAATCCATCAGCAGACCGAAGTCACCGGCATCCGGGTGCAGGGCGGCCGGGTCGTGGGTGTGGACACCACGCGCGGAACCATCGCGACCCCTCGAGTTCTGTGCGCCGTGGCCGGATTTACACCGCGAATTCTCGACATGGTGGATCTGAAGACGCCGATCTACGTGCATCCGCTGCAGGCGATGGTTTCCGAGCCGGTGAAACCCTGGCTGGATCCCATCATCGTGTCCGGATCGCTGCACGTCTACGTGTCGCAGACCGCGCGCGGCGAACTGGTCATGGGCGCCTCGCTCGATCCGTACGAATTGCATGAGACTCGATCCACTCTCGACTTCGTGGAAGGCCTGAGCTCGCACATGCTCGACATGTTCCCGTTCCTTTCCGACGTGAAGGTCAATCGTCAATGGGCGGGCCTCTCGGACATGACGCCGGATTTTGCGCCCATCATGGGCGTGACGCCCGTCGAAGGATTCTTTCTCGACGCCGGTTGGGGGACGTGGGGTTTCAAGGCGACGCCGGTGTGCGGCAAGACCATGAGCAGCACCGTCGCGACCGGACGGAATCACCCGTTGATCGAAGGGTTTACCATGGATCGGTTCGCGCGCTACCAGCTCACCGGCGAGAAAGGCGCGGCGTCGGTGGGGCACTGACCGTGGCGGAAGGATGAAAATCATCGTGTGTCCCCTCAACGGGCCGCGTCCGGTGTCGGAATTCGCGTACGGCGGCGAAGTCCGCGCGAGTCCCGACCCGGATACCTGCACCGATGCCGAGTGGAGCGGCTACGTGTTCAACCGCTCCGGATCTCCCGGCGTCAAGTACGAATGGTGGTGCCACATCGCCTCGGGCTTCTGGTTCATCGCCCTGCGCGATACCGCGCGCGATATCGTCGTGGAGACCTTTCCGGCCGAGGCCGCGCGACGCGGGCTGCCGCCGGCGGCCGGCGCGATGGAGCGGGTACCATGATGTATCGGCTCGAGGCCAATCCGGACGAGTGGATCGATCGGTCGGTGCCGCTCTCGTTGGTGTTCGAGGGGAAGCAATACCATGGCTACCGCGGCGACACGATCTCCTCCGCGCTCGCGGCGTCAGGCGCGCCGTACTTGGCCCGCAGTTTCAAATACCACCGGCGGCGCCATATTCTGTCGTTCGCCAATCATGACTGCAATACGCTGTTCCAAGTGGACGGGGTGCCGAATGTACGCGGCGATGTCACGCTCGTCACCGAGGGCATGCGCGCGTCGGCGGTCAACACCTTCGGCGGACTCCTGGAGGACAAGGCGCGGTGGCTGGACCGTCTGGCCCGCTTCCTGCCGGTTGGTTTCTATTACAAGGCGTTCCATACCAAGCGCCTGTTCCCGCGCTGGGAACGCATGTTCAGAGCCCTGACCGGGCTCGGAGTCGTGTCGCTCGATGCGCCGCGACGTACGACGCCCAAGCGCTATGGGTTCTGCGACGTGCTCGTGGTCGGCGGCGGTCCGAGCGGTTTATCGGCGGCCCGCACAGCCGCGGCGGCAGGCGCACGCGTTGCGTTGATCGACGAATCGTTCCGATTGGGGGCCAGCGGCATGGGTCTCGACGACGGCGAGCGGCGCGCTACTCATGCGCTCATCGAGGCCGTGAATGGTTCGCCCGGTATCGCCGTGTGTTCTGCCACCGTCGCAGCGGCCTATTACGCCGATCACTGGATCGCGCTCGCGGACGCGGCGCGCCTGACCAAAATGCGGGCGAAGGCCGTGGTATTCGCCACCGGCGTGATCGAACAGCCTGCGGTATTCCGCAACAATGATTTGCCCGGCGTCATGCTGGCTTCCGCAGCCGCGAATTTGCTGCTGCGCTACCGGGTCGCGCCGGGACGGCGGGTCGTGATGATTGCCGGCAACCTCGAGGGGTACCGCGCCGCTCTCGGCCTGCATGCGCAGAACGTGCAAGTCGCCGCCATCGTTGATCTGCGCGCGGACCTGACCGCCGAAGAAGCCGCGGCCGCGGCGCAATGCGCGGCCGCGGGAATGGCGGTCCATCAGTCGCATGCGCCCTACGAGGCGATCGCCGGTGTGGATGGCGCGGTCGTTGCGCTCGATGTTGCGCCGCTCATGCGTGCCGAATCGGCGGGCCGAATCGACATGGGCAAGCTCCGGCGCATCGAATGCGACAGCATCCTGATGAGCGTGGGATGGGCTGCGGCCGCGAATCTGTTGTTGCAGGCCGGCGCAACCACACACTTCACGGATGCCTTGCAGCAATTCATTCCGAGTTCGCTGCCTGCGGGAATCTTTGCGGCCGGCCGTTTGAACGGCGTGTACGACTTCGATGCGCGGGTCGCCGACGGTGCACGCGCCGGAGCGGCAGCCGCGGCACATGCCGGATTTGGCACGGGCAGCGATGCCGACGCCGGTGCCGCCCGCGCTGCCCGATGCCCATCGCATTTCTTTCCCATCATCGATCACCCAGAGGGCAAGAATTTCGTGGATTTCGATGAGGACCTGCAGGTGAAGGACTTGGAGAATGCCGCTCAGGAGGGCTTCGATTCGAGCGAGCTTCTGAAGCGCTACAGCACGGTGGGCATGGGACCGTCGCAGGGCAAGCACTCCACCATGAATGCCTTGCGCGTGTTGGCGCGATACCGCGGTGTCGGCGTCGAGCGGCTGGGACTGACTACCTCACGCCCCATGTATCACCCGGTGCCCCTGAAGCTGCTGGCCGGCCGCAGTTTCAACGCGGAACGACGCACACCGGTGGACGGCGAGCACCAACGCTTGGGCGCGGTTTGGATGCCGGCCGGGAATTGGCGTCGTCCCGAGTACTATGCGGTCCCCGGCGAAACTCGCGGCCAGAGCATCGCGGCGGAAGTAGCGGCGGTACGCGGCAGTGCCGGCCTCATCGATGTAGGAACCCTGGGAAAGATCGAGATCTATGGGCCGCAAGCCGGCCTGTTTCTGGATCGCGTGTATACAGGCAGGTTTTCGGATCTCAAAGTCGGGATGACCCGTTACGGACTGATGCTGGACGAATCCGGCGTCATCATCGACGACGGCGTGATTGCGCGCCTCTCGCCCGACATATTCTATTTCACCACCACGACCGGCGGGTCGGCCACGGTATTCCGCGAACTGCAGCGGTGGAACGCGTTGTGGGGTTTGGATTGCGCGCTCGTCAACGTGACCGGCCATCGCGCGGCGTTCAATTTCGCCGGCCCTTCGAGCCGCGAACTGCTGCAGCCCTTGACCGATGCGGACTTAAGTGAGGCCGCGTTGCCTTTCCTGGGCGTGCGCACCGGCCGGGTGGCCGGCGTGCCCGCGCGGCTGCTGCGCGTCGGATTCGTCGGCGAGCTCGGCTATGAAATTCATGTCGCCGCGAGCGATGCCGTGCAGCTGTGGCGGTCATTGCATGCCGCGGGGTTGCCACGCGGCGCGCGCCCCTTCGGAGTCGAGGCGCAGCGTGTGCTACGGCTCGAAAAAGCTCATTTCATCGTGGGCCAGGATACAGACGGTCTGACCGATCCCTTCGAGGCGAGTGCTTCGTGGGCGGTCCACATGCAGAAGCCCTTCTTCGTCGGACAACGCAGCTTGAGGATCTTGAAGGCGCGCGGTCCCCGCCAGACGTTGGTGGGAATCGAATTGCTGGACCCGGCCCGGTTGCCGAAGGAATGTCATCTGGTGATCGAACAGGGCGCCATCGCCGGACGCATCACGAGCGTGACGCACTCGCGCGCTTTGAATAAAGCGATCGGCCTCGCGATGTTGTCGCCGGCGCTGGCACGATCGGGCGGCGAGATCGACATCCGGGGCGATGGGGGCGAAATTCTCAAGGCGCGCATCGTGGCGACGCCGTTTTACGATCCGAAGAACGCCCGGCAGCGGCCGGTGGCCGCGGCATGAGCGCCCACCTCGACAATGCGCTCGAGTTCCAGAAGAGGGATGGCTGCGAACGCTTCGGACTCAAGGGGCCGCGGGCGGCAGAATGGTTGGAGGCGCGCGGCATCGTCCTCCCGGCGGCGCCGAATCAGTGGGTCGCGGGCGCGGATACCGGGACGAGCGATGCGATGCTGGTGGCGCGGCTCGGTAGCAGTGAATTCTTCCTGGAGGATTGCACCGGAGGAGACCGGTTGCGGGACCTCGAGGTCGCGCTGGAGACCGGGCGGCCCGGCGTGTATCCGGTGCTGCGTGAGGACGCGGCGTTTTCCCTGTCGGGCCCGGCTTCGTACGACGTGCTCGCACAAGTATGCAATGTGAATTTCGCGGATCTCGAATTAGCTTCGCAGCCCGTCATCATGACGCTGATGATAGGCGTCGCGGTTCTGATCGTGCCGCAGACGGCGGGTGCGGGGCCTCGATTGCGGATCTGGTGCGATCCGACCTTTGGGCCGTACCTCGAAGAGTCTCTGGGGACGGTGGTCACAGAGAGCGGCGGCAACTACAGACGGTAACCTCGAGGGGAGAGTGGGCATGAATCGGGAACAGGCGAAAGTGTTCTTCGAGCAAAACGACATCCGCTATGTATTGGCGCAGTTCGTCGACATTCACGGCTCCGCCAAGGCGAAGGCCGTGCCGGTCGAGCACTTGGACATGGTGCTGACCGACGGCGCGGGATTTGCGGGCTTCGCGCTGTGGGGTTTCGGGATGGGTCCCGAAGGTCCGGACTACATGGCCGTCGGCGACCTTGCGACGCTGCACAGCATCCCGTGGATGCCCGGCTACGCCCGGCTCATCTGCAACGGCGTCGTGAACAAAAAGCCCTATCCCTATTGCTCGCGGGTGGCGCTGCAGGCGCAGATCGCGCGGCTCACCGAGCGCGGGCTCACGATGTTCACCGGGATCGAACCGGAGTTCATGTTGCTGGGGCGCCGCGCGGACGGCACTTTGGGGCCGGCCGATCCCACCGACGATCTCGACAAACCCTGCTACGACTACAAGGGGCTGTACCGCACGCGCGAGGCGCTCGACGAGATGGTGAGCGGCCTGCGCGCCGTCGGAATCGACGTGTATCAAATCGATCACGAGGACGGCAACGGTCAGTTCGAGATCAATTTCACGTATGCGGACGCGCTCAAGTCCGCGGACAATTTCACTTTCGTGAAAATGGCGGCGAGCGAAATCGCGCATAAGCACGGCATGATCGCGACGTTCATGCCGAAGCCGTTTTCGAACCGCACCGGCAGCGGCGCCCACTTCCACGTGTCGGTGGGTTCGGCGGCGCAGAAGAACGCGTTCCACGATCCCAGCGACAAGTCCGGCATGGGCCTGTCGACCATGGCGTACCAGTTCCTCGCGGGCGTGCTCGCGCATGCGCGTGCTTTCTGCGCGGTTGCGGCGCCGACGGTGAATTCGTACAAGCGCCTGGTGGTCGGGCGATCGCTGTCGGGATCGACCTGGGCGCCTGCCTATATTGCTTACGGCGACAACAATCGAACCGCCTGCGTGCGCGTGCCGCATGGGCGCCTCGAGGTGCGGCTGCCGGATTCCGGATGCAATCCGTACCTGGTCTCCGCGGCGTTGATCGCCGCGGGCCTCGACGGCATCGACCGCAAGCTCGATCCCGGTCCGGCGCAGAACATCAACATGTACGAGCTGTCGATGGAGGAATCGGCGGCCAAGGGCATCAAGCTGCTGCCGCAGTCGTTGAACGAAGCCATCGATGCGCTGGAAGAGGATCCGGTGATTTGCAATGGCTTGGGCCCGGATCTGGCGCGCGAATTCATCCGTCTGAAGCGCATGGAATGGACCGAATATTCGCGGCACGTCTCCGAATGGGAATCGAAACGCTATCTCGAATTTTTCTAGGCGAATTTTTCTAGGCGAATTTTTCCGTAGGAGCCGGCGCATGTGTGGAATCGTCGGTCTGTTGGTGAAGAAGCCTGCCCTGCGGCGATCAGCTGGGCGCGCTCATGGTGCCCATGCTCACCGGCATGACGGAGCGGGGCCCTGATTCGGCTGGGCTCGCGGTCTACACCACGCCGGTGTCCGAGGACCAGCGCAAGCTCAGCCTGTACAGCGGCGAGCACGCGGTGGATTGGTCCGAGCTTCTCGGGACGGATCCGCCAGGCGTTCGCGCAGGCGCATGAGATCGCGGCGCACGGCAATCATGCGGTGCTGACCACCGGCGACCGACGCCGATCTGGTCGTGAGTTGGCTGAAGCGCCATGCGCCCGGCGTGGCGGTGTTGTCGGTGGGTCAGTCCATCGACCTCTACAAGGACGTGGGAGCGCCGGCCGACATCGCGCGGCGCTACCGGTTCGGCGAACTCCATGGCACTCACCTGGTCGGCCACACCCGCATGGCGACCGAATCGGCCGTGACTCCGGCGCATGCGCATCCGTTCACCGCGGGACGGGATTTCTGTCTGGTGCACAACGGCTCGTTGTCGAATCCACACCTGGTGCGCAAACACCTGGAGCCGTTCGGCATCGAATTCGAAACGGACAACGACACCGAGGCGGCCTGCCGCTTCTTCGAGTGGCGGCTGCGCGAAGGCGATGATCTGGAGCAGGCCGTGGAGCGCGGCTTCAGTCAGCTGGACGGGTTCTTTACCTTCTTGATGGGAACCGACCGGGAACTGCTCATCGTGCGCGACGCGTTTGCCTGCAAGCCGGCCGTGGTCGCGGAGACGGACGACTATGTCGCCATCGCATCGGAGTTCCGTTCGCTCGCGCATTTGCCGGACATCAGTCACGCTTCGTTGTTCGAGCCCAAGCCGGAGGAGATCTACTCATGGCGAATTTGAAGCCCGTTCCGTCGGCGCGGGAGTTCGATCTGTCGCGGGACTCGTTGCGCCAGCTCAATCTCTACCTGCACAAGCAGGCGGTGGAGCGAGGGCATTTCGCAGATCCGGGTGCAGAACCCCGACGGAGCGCATTCCATCGCCTGCGGCCTCGACGCAGATCTCGACGTGCAGATCCATGGGCACGTGGGCTATTACGTGGCCGGAATGAACAAGCTTGCCTCGGTGACGGTCCACGGAAACGCGGGGCCGGGCGCCGCGGAGAACATGATGTCCGGGCGCGTGCATGTCAAAGGGTTCGCATCGACCGCCGCGGGCGCCTCGGCGCACGGCGGTCTGCTGGTCATCGATGGCGACGCTTCCTTGCGTTGCGGCATTTCGTTGAAGGGCGCGGATATCGTGGTGGGCGGCAGCGTCGGCAGCTTTTCGGCGTTCATGGCGCAGGCGGGACGCCTCGTCATCTGCGGCGACGCCGAGGATGCGCTGGGCGATTCGCTGTACGAAGCCGTGATCTACGTCCGCGGTCAGGTGCGCTCGCTCGGCGCCGACGCGCGCTTCGAGCCGATGACGGACACTGACCGGGCGGCGGTGAAAGGCTTGCTGAACCTCGCCGGCCGCTCCGAGGATCCGGCCACATTCAAGCGTGTTGCCTCCGCCAGAAGTCTCTATCACTGGCATGCCGATGCCAATCAGGAGTATTGACGATATGAGTGGCCTGCAGCTCGAGGAATCGGCGGGATTCGACCGCCACACCATAGACTACATTCAGCGTGCGGCCGCGAGCGGTCTGTATGAAATTCGCGGACTCGGTGCGAAACGCCGCGTGCCGAACTTCGACGACTTGTTGTTCCTGGCGGCATCGCTGTCGCGCTATCCGCTCGAAGGTTATCGCGAACGGTGCGCCACGAAGACGGTGCTCGGAACCCGGTTCGCATCCAAGCCCATCGAGCTCGCGATTCCGATCACGGTAGCCGGCATGAGCTTCGGCGCACTGTCGGCGCGCGTCAAGGACGCGCTCGGGCGCGCAGCGACCGAGGTCGGGACCTCGACCACCACCGGCGACGGCGGCATGACCACGGAGGAGCGCGCATCGTCGAAGATGCTGGTGTATCAGTGCCTGCCGTCGCGCTACGGCTTCAATCCCGACGACGTGCGGCGCGCCGATGCCATCGAAATCGTCATCGGCCAGGGTGCGAAGCCGGGCGGCGGCGGCATGCTGCTCGGCCAGAAGGTCAATCCGCGCGTCGCACGCATGCGCACCCTGCCGGAGGGCGTGGACCAGCGATCGGCCTCGCGTCACCCCGACTGGACCGGTCCGGATGATCTCGTCATCAAGATCAAGGAATTGCGGGAGATCACCGATTGGGAGAAGCCGATCTACGTGAAGGTCGGTGCGACGCGCGTGTTCAACGACGTGAAGCTGGCGGTGCACGCGGGCGCCGATGTCGTGGTGGTCGACGGAATGCAGGGCGGGACTGCCGCCACTCAGACCGTCTTCATCGAGAATGTCGGCATTCCGACGCTGGCCGCGTTGCGGCAGGCCGTCGATGCACTGGAGGACCTCAATATGCGCGGCACGGTGCAGTTGGTGATCTCCGGGGGAATTCGCAGCGGCGCCGATGTCGCGAAGGCGCTGGCCATGGGCGCCGATGCGGTGGCGATCGGGCAGGGGGTGTTGGTGGCGCTCGGCTGCAACAGCGACACCTACATCATGGACGGCAGGCACGTGTCGGCGCGCGACGATTATGCGGCACTCGGCACGGCGCCCGGCTTCTGTCACCATTGCCATACGGGCAAGTGCCCGGTCGGGGTCACGACCCAGGATGCGCAACTCGAACTGCGGCTCGATCCGGCCGTGGGCGCCAAGCGGCTGAGGAATTACTTGAAGACGCTGAATATGGAACTGACGACCATCGCGCGCGCCTGCGGCAAGCAGGACGTGCACCATTTGGAAAAAGAGGACTTGGTGGCGCTGACGGTCGAGTCGGCCGCCATGGCGGGGGTGCCGCTCGCCGGGACCTCGTGGATTCCCGGCCGGACGGTGGCGCCATGATCGTAGAACTGGCGCAGTTGACCATCGTTGCCGGCCGGGAAGCCGAATTCGAAGCGGTATTTCGGACCGCGATTTCGGCACCGGCCGGATGCCATGGGTATCTCGCGCATGAATTGCGCCGGTCGATCGAGTCGCCCAGCCGTTACATGCTGCGAATCGAGTGGGCGACTCTCGAAGATCATACGGTGCGATTTCGCGGCTCGCCGGCCTTCACGCAGTGGCGCGCGCAGGTGGGACCGTTCTTCGCCTCGGCACCGGTGGTCGAGCATTTTTCGCCGGTGACGGGCGAGGAGGGCTGACGCTTGCGCAGTGACCCCCATCCCAATTCCCGATCCCCGCGACGCATCGGCATTTAAGTGGCCGGCAGACGCCTCTCAAGCAGCGCAATTAATGCAGGCACATCTTCGGTAGCGGTTTTGTAGAGTAAGTCGTGATCAATCTGGCCGTACTCATGAGCCAATATATTTCGCTGGCCGATCAGATCGGACCAGGGAATATCGCTCTGCGATTGTCGGGTGGTGCTCGACACGCGCCGCGCCGCCTCGCCGATGACTTCGATGCAGCGCTCGGTTGCACGCATCACGACACGCTCGGCTTGAAAGCTCTCCACAGATACGCCTTGCAGCATGTCGCGCACTGCGCGCGGCGATTCGCTCCAACCGATTGATGAGGCGACCAGCACAACCATAGCGGGATCAATCGAATAGGCCGATTGACGCGAGCGGCGGCGCGCGCGCCGGGGGGGTGGCTGTGTGCGTCGCTACCCCCCAGATGTTCAAGATGCGGCCGACGACCTGCGGTGCTTCGATGCTGGCGATGATCTCACCGCCCCGCCGCGGCGGTGCTTCCGACGCAACGTGAGCCATTCTTTGCGTGGTCGAGACACCGTCTCCGATTGAATACTGCGAAACCGGACAGATCTGCGGGTTGCAACCATCAAGGTCGGCTGCATACTATAGTCGTTACTCGAAGCTGCCTGAGAAACCAGCGATGCCACCCATTGACCTCAACGTCCCGTATCATGAGAAGGACGATGCGAAACGACTCGGCGCTCGATGGGATGCGGCTCGGAAAACTTGGTTCTTGCCGGATGGCGCCAATTCCGAGCCGTTTACGAAATGGTTGACATCGCACCGGGACATCAACATTCGATCCTCTTTCTATTTCATTGCACAGTCGACGCGCGCTTGCTGGCGCTGCGATCGAACTACAAAGGTGTTTGGTTTCCTTCTCCCTCCCGGACACGAAGCTTGGCTGGAGGGCGACGAGTCCGTCGGCTGGGAACACCAGACACCTGCAGCCATCGTCTACTACATCACTCACATCCCTTCGACCGTGCAGGCACAAATGAAGTCCCTCACTGTCCACTACCGCAACGACTTCAGCAAGACCACGCAATCGTTTTATTGGATGAACCATTGCGAGCACTGCGAAATGAAACAGGGTGATTTTGAGTTATTCGAGGAATTCGACACTCCGTTTTGCCCGGTCAACCTGCGGGATGCCTCTAGAATCCTGCTGCATTCCATTCAAGAACCGTTTGAGGCATCGGCGGCGTCGATCGAATATGAACCGGGGTTCTTTGAGCTGATGAGAATCTTGCCTTCGCAGTAGGGCCTGCGCACGGAGCGGAGCTATTCTGACTTCAAGACGGCCGCCCGTAAGCGTTGCGAACGTCTCGGTCTAGACATGCATCCACACAACGGCATTCCTTTTCCTCAGCAACTGCACGCAGGCTTCGCGGTCAACGATCGCTGGCATTGCGCCCAATTTGCATCGGGTGTTGGACTGGCGCATTGAGCAAACTCGTGGTTCTTACGCACGCGTCGCCGAGAAACGTTTATTTCGCAGGTTCGCGACAAGCTTTTTACCATTGGATTCGAATAACAGGGAAGATCCTTGTGAGCTTGATTTTGTCGTGACACTACTCTTGCAAAGGGGCCGGTTTGAATATACCGGCCCCCCGTGGCGGATGGCTGGGGCGCAGCCTATTCGGCCTTCATGGCTTCCACCTGAATTCGTAGCAAAACGTCCTGTTTGAAGCCATATTGCTGGCCGTAGTTCACACCGAAGTCGGCACGGTTGAACGTGCCGCTGGCATCTGCTCCACACACTTCCTTCTTGAGCATCGGATGCTGAATGCACTTGAATGAATTGATCTTGATCGATACCGGCTTGGTGATGCCATGCAAGGTTAGGTTTCCGCTAATCTCGGTGGGCGCGCCGTTCGAGAATTTGCCGAACGTTCCTGAATAGATAGCCGTGGGGAACTTGGCGACGTCGAGCATTTCGGGGCTCGAAACATGGCCGTTCAACTTGTCGTGGGCTAAATCGATGGATGCCGTATCGATCGTTATGTCGACCGTGCCGGACTGGGCAGCCGAGTCCAAGGTCACCTTGCCCGTGGTTTTCTTGAAAGTGCCGCGCCAGACCGACAGTCCGCCCAAATGATCCACTTCGAAGCTTGGATGCGTGTGGTCCGGGTCGACGTTGTAGGTGATTGGGGCGGCTGTCGCCGTTGCAGCAAAGGCAAGCATCGCAATGATAAATTTCACATGAATCTCCCAAGGTGAAGGAATTGAACTCAAGAACAACTCGCCGAATTGACTGTTTCCGGGTGCGTGACTACAGCGATATAAGGCACCGCTCCGACCGCCGTAATTCAGCCCTCAACCGCGCCGCCGCATCGTGATTCATCGGGAAAGGCAAAGGTTCTGTGCGGTATCGATCGATGCGCAACACCAGCCGTTCGCGTTCGTCGACAATGTCGATGTCGATCAACGAGCGGTCTTTGTCCCGGAATCGGGCAATCGACAGAATATCCGCCGAATGATCGACGTCGAAGAGCAAAAATCGTTTGATGCGCGCGATCGCACAAGGAATCATCATTCTCCCGCTGACCGCGAGTTCCAGCAGCCCGGCCGTTTGCAACCCGAACTCGATCAGGCGGGGCGCCGTCTCGCTACCTGCCGAACGGTGACGATGACTCGGCGGCAATCGATGCTGGAGCCGGCCTATCATATGCTCGTCCCTAAATTCGACATCAGCGATAACCTGAAACGAAGGGCCGTGAAAAAACAGATCGTAAACGGTCGCCTGGGTCGCTATGTGGGAGCGAGTGGGGAGGGAGATGCTCGTGGGGCCCATGGGGAGCGTGGGCGACTCGAAGGTGACTCGCGCGTGCAGGTGATGGGCCTCGGTGCCATTGCCAAGTCTGCTGAGCATGGAGCATTCGAAGCTGGCGTCCGGCGAGCGAGCCGCACGTTTTATCCGCAGTTCGAGCATGTGAGGGCCAGCGCCCATGGCAAGATACGGCTTGAGCACCCGGACGTCTTCGAGCACGGCAGGAACTAAGCTCGGGAGCATTTGCCGGGCTGCCGCAACGAGGGCCTCCAAACCCATGACGGTCGAGAACAGCGGCTGGCCGCCCGGTTGATGGTCGCTAAGATAAGGCTCTCGACTGTCGGTCGGCAGCGAGAATCGCGCCTCTTCCGGGGAGGCGGCGAACTGAAGGGGGTCGAACAGTCCGGCCATGGTCAGTGTCGGGCTGTCACGAGGATTCGCCCAGCGCGTTCAAGGGGCGTTGGAGGAACTCGACCAAGTTACCATCGGGATCGGCGATAAAAGCAATCAAGGTTCGGCCGTCGGGTGCGATGCGCGGCGATAGGACGGAAGTAGCTCCGGCGGCCACCACCCTGGCGAATGTCACGTTGATATCGGCGACAGCCAGCGCGAATTGGAAATAGCCGTGGGTCAGGGCGCTCTCGGTGGGATGACCGACGCGACCTGGCTGCGAGCCCTTGCGGTGGAATAATTCGATTCGCACTCCTTGCGCATTGAGCAGGATCAATCCTTGGATGTCATGGTCAGGAAGTGCAAAAGAATGCTCCTCGGTCCGAAAGCCCAACACGTCGCCGTAAAATCGCCGAGAGGCGTCGAGGTTGGCAACCGAGAGGCCAACGTGATCGAAACGCATCGACTCGACCGGGGTGAGAGGCCCAGAGCAGGGTTCGGAGATAAGTTCGTTCATGGGATGTTAATCACCGTTTCTGTCACAAGCGCGCAGGTGCGCGCAGGATCGAGAAGCTCCTCCTCCAATTGCCGTACCGCGGTCATCGAGTCCAGGTCGTTCCGCAGCGTGTCGAGCGCGCGCGGTGCGCGCAGCCAAATTTCATCGATGACATCAAAAAACTTCGTATTCGCACCATCGGGATGCTCGGCCTCCGGTAGCACATGATTTTGGACATACTTATGCGCAATCCCGGACAATTCTCGGTTGGCGGACAAAGCGTCGAAGAATTGCGTGCGCCATTGCGCTTGAAATTCCTCCCGGGAGAGCCCGGCCCGCCGCCGGCGAAAGTAGAAAATTTTTTTCAGCGGGTACGGATGCGCCGCCGTCCGATACCGCCGCTTCGGCGGTGTAGTGCATGACGGCGCCCGCGCCGGCAAAGCGTTGTTCGTCCGGGCGTACGATCTCAAGATATCGAGGTCCGGCCATGTTCGCGAGCTGTGCCTCACGGCTGTCGAACCAGCCTTGTGTCACGATATCGAGGTGGTCAGCGAGCGGATGCCCGAAGGCCGCATCAGCGGCGCCATGGATGGGAAAATTATAGTGATAGTGGCGGATGTCGCGTGCCACTTCGGGGACACTCTTGACGAGGGGTCCGTGGATCTCCGTGACATAGCGACGGAACTCGGCATGCGACATGTCGGTGCGACGCGGCGCCAGGATCATCATTTTCATCATGGCGTCAGGCCCCCGGTCAACGGCGGATCCGGCCGATAGGCCCGATAGAAGGTATCCACACCGCTGCGAATAACCTCGTCTTGGTGTTGTTTCGACAAAGTGGGGTCGAGCGCGAGCAAGGCTCGCAGCTGCAGATCGCCGCGGATCAGGCCGATGAACTGCTCGGCGGCGCGCCGGGGGTGCGCCGCACGCAGTTTCCCGGACTTCATCGCGGATGAGAAGAATTCCTCCAGCCGAGCCAGCAATCGCGCCGGGCCCTTGTCGTAGAAGGCGGCACCGATGTCCGGGAAGCGGTGCGCCTCGGCAGTGACCATGCGGTAGGCACCCACGGTCTCCGGCGCCAGTAGCAGCGAGAGAATGGTTCGGCCAAAGCGCAGCAACCGCGCTTGCATCTCTTCCTGACCGGACTCGCCGGCGATCAGGGCGCGCGAATTGCGGTCGCCTTCCGCTTCGATGACCGCGGCGAACAATTCGCGCTTGCCGGAGAAATATACGTACAGCGTTGCCTTGCTGACATCGGCCTCGCGCGCCACCGCGTCCATGGTGGTCGCGCCAAACCCGTGCGAGCGAAAGAGGCGGCTGGCCGCGGCGAGAATCAAGTTCAGCTTCGATGGGGGCCGGATTGTCTCGGGAGCATCGATGACAGGGTCGGGTTCCAGGCTCATGTGTGGGGTCTCGTGGCTTTCAAACTGACCGGTATGATTGCGCTCCAATATTACGAAACTATGCAGCGAAAAGATAGAGCGATTCGAACTACACAGTTCAGATGTATAGAAAAGCCCCCGTTAGGAACACCCGAATCGCTCAGACATAGGCCGATCGAGGAGTCAATCGCGCCTGAATGCATAAAAAAGCCGTGTTTTACGGCGTCTCCCCCGCGCGCCGTACTTGCTACCGTGGAGAAGACCGTAATGCAGTACAGCAAGTAGTTCTTGACAATTTCCTCTGGGGGTCGCAGTATCCAAAAAAATAAACTAAACGGTCTGGTTTGATAATGCTATTAGCTAGCCTCTGCTCAGACCATCGAATGAACTGAGGTACGCCACCCTTCACTCCGCCATCTGCTCTGAGGTATTCCGAACTATGTCCGCCGATTTACGCAACTCCGCTCCGACGAGCGCGCCCGATGCACCGGCCGCAGGACTCAAATTTCCGGACCTTCTTATTTACCGAGCCTATGCAGCGCCGGTTCGCATCGAGGGGGACGTCTTCGATCTTGAGGTCAGCGGCACGATTCCCCAGGAACTCGAAGGGACTTTTTATCGCAACAGCGCCGATCCGCAGTATCCGCCGCGCTTGGGCACCGATATTTTCTTAAACGGCGACGGCATGATTCACATGGTGCGCATCGAGTGCGGCCATGCCGACTTAAAGACGCGTTATGTGCGAACCGAAAAATGGCACGCCGAACGTGCGGCCCGACGTGCTTTGTTCGGCGCGTACCGCAATCCTTTTACGGACGATCCCTCGGTCGCCGGTTTGGATCGTGGCACGGGCAACACGTCGGTGTGGTGGAATCGGGGCCGACTCTTTGCGCTCAAGGAGGATTCGCGGCCAATGGAACTGGACCCTCACACGTTGGCCACGATCGGCAGCCACGACTTCGCAGGGCGGCTCACCAGCAAGACTTTCACCGCCCATCCGAAAATCGATCCGACGACGGGTGACGTTGTCGCCTATGGATATAACACCCAAGGCGTCGCGAGTCCGACGATCGAACTCTTCTTCATTGACCGGGACGGTGTGCTTACGCGGACGGAGAGCTTTGAGGCACCTTATGCCTCAATGGTGCATGACTTCATGTTGTCGGAGCACTACATCGTTTTCACCATTTGTCCGATGATCTGCGACTGGGATCGCGTGAAGGCAGGCAAGCCGTTCTTTCACTGGGATGGAAGGCTGCCGACCAAGATCGGCGTCATCCCAAGAATGCCCGGCGGCGCCCAGCACATCCGCTGGTTCACAGCCCCCCAACCGTGTATGCAGACCCATACTTTCAATGCGTGGGAGGAGCGCGATATGCTGCATCTCGAGCACTTCGTGACCAGTACCGGCTGGTTGTCCCAATTCCCCGACATCAACGATTCGGCTGCACAGGAGCAACCACCGTTCGCGTATCGCTGGTCGCTCGATCTGGCCTCTAAGGACGATAGTTATCGGTCGGAGCGCCTTTTTCCCCAGATCGGGGAGATGCCGATGATCGATCTGCGGTTCTTAACTCGGAAGACCGAGCATTTCTGGTTTGGAACGACCAATGCAGAACTCGGACCCATGCTCGACATGGGCCCGAAGGGTCCGCCATTCACGTGTCTCGCGCACTGGCAGGCACAGTCTGGCCAGCTCGATTTCTATTATGCCGGGCCAAACTCTGCGCCCGAGGAACCGGTGTTCGTGCCGCGCAGTCCAACGGCTGCTCAAGGGGAGGGGTGGCTTTTGTCCATCGTCGGTCGACGCGCCGAGAACCGCACCGACCTCGTCATCCTGGATGCGCAGCGCTTAAGCGCCGGGCCGGTGGCAACGATTCGCTTTCCGGCGCGCCTCCACGAGGGATTCCACGGGATTTGGGTGCCCGCAGCGCAGTACGCGTGACCTCGAAGTCAATTCGGCATCCCGGGGCAATTCAGGCGTGCATCCTGCGGCGGCGCCGCAAGGAGGCGGGCCCGCACATGAACTATTCACAGGTGCGCGTTGAGTTCTTCCGCATCCACGATCCTTGGCCCCAGCAGGGGCACCTCGGCCCGGCGAAGATCGCGCGGGTGATGTCCTCGGACGGTAGAGCGAAATGACAGGGTTCCGGAACATGCATAATCGATCAATGTGTATATCAATGAACACCGCTGTCGCAAGGGCGGCGGGCCTTTCGGCCTTGCTGGCCGTGGCTCTCGCGGGTGCGCAGCCCCCGGCCGCTCACGCTCCGGCAGCGGCGGACTACTCCGGCGTTGTGCGGCAGAACGACGTCATGGTCCCGGCGCGCGACGGCGTACTGCTGGCGACCGATGTCTACCGGCCGGCCCGGGCCGGCGTCGCCGTGTCCGAGCGGTTGCCCGTGCTGCTGCACCGCACGCCGTATGACAAGTCCGAATCGGCTGCTGTCGCGATCGCTGAGACGCTGGCGCAAAACGGCTACGTCGTGATCATTCAAGATACGCGCGGACGGCACCGCTCGCAGGGCGTTTTCATAAAGTATTACGACTACGATGCGTACGACGGCTACGACACCATCGAATGGGCCGGCCGGCTGCCCTACGGCAACGGCAAGGTTGGCATGTACGGCACGTCGTATGCGGCGCACACACAGGCGGATGCATCGAAGCTGCATCCCCCGCACCTCAGCACTTTGATCCTGAATATGGGCGGCATGTCCAACGCCTGGGATCATTCGGTGCGCTACGACGGAGCCTTCGAAATGGGGCGCCAGCTTACTTGGGCGTGGTCGCAGGCGCTGGAAGATGCCAAGGACCCGATTACCAAATCCATGCTGTCGAAAGAAAAAGTCAGCGATTGGTACTCGGCGCTGCCGCTCCGCAAGGGTCAAAGCCCCCTCGCCGTTGCGCCGACCTTTGAAGGTTATTATCTCGAAGAGGCGACGCGGTCCGACTACGACGCACACTGGCAAACACTCGGCATGCAGTGGCAAAAATACTACGTCCAAACCGCCGATGTGCCGATGCTGCATGTGGGCGGCTGGTACGACATCTATCTGCGCGGAACGATCGACAATTTTCATTCGCTGGCGGCGATTAAAAAGTCGCCCATGCGGCTGCTCATCGGTCCGTGGACTCACCATGGAAACACGGCCGACTACGCCGGCGACGTGGACTTCGGTCCAGCCGCCGCGATCACCGACTTCGACACGGCGTTCCATTTGCGCTGGTTCGACTATTACTTGAAAGGCCGGCGGACTACAGCCGCGACGCAGGCGCCCGTGCAGTATTTTTTGATGGGTACCGGCGACGGCCACAAAGATGAGCACGGCCGCATGTACCACGGTGGGGCCTGGCGCGACGCGAATCAATGGCCGCCCGCGGCAGCGCGGCGCACCGAGTTTTATCTGCACGCCGACGGGTCGCTGTCAGCGACCACTCCGCAAGCAGGCGAACGCGACTCCACGACCTATCGCTTCGATCCCGATCACCCCGTGCCGAGCATCGGCGGCGGTGTGTCCAAGCGCCTGCTGGACGGCGCCTACGATCAGCGCGAACGGCCGGATATGCCGGGCTCGCGCGCGCCGTTCCTGCCGCTGCGCGCGCGCCGTGACGTGTTGGTCTTCGAAACCGCATCATTGCCGGACGATGTGACGGTTGCCGGACCGGTCGAGATCACCCTGTTCGCCGCCTCGACGGGCGTCGACACGGATTTCACCGCGAAGCTCATCGACGTCTATCCGCCGAGCGAGACTTTTCCACAGGGTTTCGACATGAACCTTACCGACGGCATCTTGCGAGCCAGCTATCGAGAACAATCGCCGACGCGCCGTCTGCTCGTGCCGGGCCAGGTCTATTCATTGCTGATCCGGCCCTTCGATACGGCAAACGTCTTCAAGAAGGGCCACCGCATCCGGCTGGATATCTCCAGCAGCAACTTTCCGCGATTCGACGTCAATCCCAACACCGGCGAACCGCTGGGTTCGAATCGGCGCCAAGCGGCGGTCGATAACACCGTGTATCACGATGCGCGGCACGCATCGGCGCTTGCGCTTTGGTTGATCCCCGGCCGGTGAGCGAGGGTATCCACCGGACGTCGCGCTAGCGAGCGCCGGCACGATGCGTTATTTCGGGTTGAAGCCTACTGCGGCCCGATTCTCGGCCGCGCGGGCCAACGGTCTTGAGTTGCACCGCCTCCGTGGACCACTGCCGTAGCTCACAAACGCGGCAGCGGGTCTTCGGATCCGCTGGAGGAAGCGTGGCGAGAAAGCAGTCAGGATCCGCCGGTAGCAAAAATCGCAAGGTGGCAACCTTGATAGTCCCGAAAAGCTGGTGGCGCATGCGCACGGTTGCTGACTGGAGCGGCAGCGTGCGGTTTTCGTCCCACAAGCGCGAAAAGTCCCGACTCGCGCCGCGCAAAGCAGTTAAGAGAGCTTCCAGCGAGGGATCGCTCTGACGCGTACCATGACGCAACCGCAGCACACCAACCGTACCGCGTGCGATATCCTCCCAATCTAGGTAGAGCTTCCTCCGCTTGGGGTCCATGAATAGGCGCCTAGCGTGGTTTCGACCGAGTGGCGTTTGGTCGTCATCAAATCGAAATAGCGCATCCGCAAAACAATAAGAAGACGCTGTAACGGCCGCCAGCGAGAACAAATAGGCAGCATCGGTCGCATTGAGCTGCAGCGCCTGCCCGATTCGTTCCAAAGTCGATCGGGACGCGGAGATCGGCCGGGCCTGTTCCAGCCACGTGTACCAGGTGACGCGCCCCGAGTTCGTGGCGGCGCGGCGTTTGCTCATTTGTAATAACTACAGCCCGTTACCTTTTATACCCGGATAAATACTTGCCTTGTTAGAGTATAGAGAAAGCGCATTATCCCCAAGTATGTCCGAGTACCAACGCCGAACGAGACTTTCATGAAATCTTCGTAGTTCGTCAAAATTGATCAGTTGACATAGGACCCACGACGGCTCCTCTACTTACTCGGAGAATGCGACGATGGCTGATTGTAGTGAGATCACGAGCGCAATCGGTGCTCTGGCCGTACACACCGATTCGCGGGCATGGAACGATGTCATGGAGCTGTTCACCGCGGAGGTGAAGCTCGATTACACTTCGTTGTTCGGCGGGGACCCGCAATCGCTGACGCGCGAGCAGCTCATTACCAATTGGCGTGCAATGCTGCCCGGCTTCACCCGTACAACGCACTTGATCGGCCCACCCCTGATCCTCGGCGCGACCGGCGAAACGGCGCAAGCGGCGGCGTCGGTCACCGCCTGGCATTGGATCGACGATCCGGCGCTTGGCGTTGCCGCCGTCTGGATCGTTCACGGCTGCTACGAACTGACACTGGCTAAGCGCAACAGTGCGTGGCGCATCGCAGCGTTGACGCTGGCTCGCGGCTGGGTCGAGGGGAACGAGGGTCTGCCGCAGCTCGCTCCCGGCGGCCACGGCGCATCGCCGCCTCATCCAGAAGAGTTTTCTGGAGGAGGTTATGGAGCCTACGCAGGCCGGCGCATCCGATTCGTTCAACCGAATCTCTTATTTCGAATACACGACACCGCTGATCGATTGACGTTATAGTCGCCACGGAGCGCGGAAAGGCGGGTCGCCCGGTCAACCCGTCCGGGCGTTTGGGGGAAACAAGTGAAAAAGATGCTGTCGATCCTGCTTTGGGGTGTGTTTGCGGCCACCGGAGCTTCAGCCCTGGCGGCAGTTGCCCTCGATCACGGCGAGAGCGTCAACGCCGTGTGGTTGGTCACCGCGGCGCTGACCGTTTATTTCATCGCCTACCGATACTACAGCCGCTTTATTGCGGACCGCGTACTGCAACTCGACGACACGCGGCAGTCGCCGGCGCTGCGGCACAACGACGGCATGGACTACGTGCCGACCAATAAATGGGTGCTGTACGGTCACCACTTTGCGGCTATCGCGGGCGCAGGACCCCTGGTCGGTCCGGTGCTGGCGGCCCAGATGGGCTATTTACCCGGCACACTGTGGATCCTTGTCGGCGTTGTCATCGCCGGCGCGGTGCAGGACTTCATTGTGCTGTTCGTGTCGGTGCGCCGCGACGGCAAATCGCTGGGCGAAATGATCAAGGTGGAACTCGGGCCGGTCCCCGGATCGTTGGCGCTAGTCGGTGTGCTGGCCATCATGATCATCATCCTGGCCGTGCTCAGCCTGGTGGTGGTCAAGGCTCTGACCTCAAGTCCCTGGGGAGTGTTCACCATCGCCGCGACCATGCCGATCGCGCTTCTGATGGGTGTCTATATGCGTTTCTTCCGCCCCGGCCGCGTTGGTGAGGCATCGCTGTTCGGCGTTGTGCTGCTGCTCGGCGCGCTATTCTATGGCCAGACGGTGGCGCACGACCCCATCCTTGCGCCGCTGTTCACCATGACCGGACCGCAACTGGCGTGGGCACTGATCATCTATGGCGCCGTTGCCTCGAGCCTGCCCGTCTGGTTGATGCTGGCGCCGCGCGACTACCTCAGTACCTTCCTGAAGATCGGCACCATCATCGCGCTGGCCATCGGCATCTACATCGTCGCGCCGCCGCTCGCGATGCCCCCGGTGACGCGCTTCATCGACGGTAGCGGGCCGGTGTTCTCGGGTAAGCTGTTCCCGTTTCTGTTCATCACCATCGCCTGCGGCGCCGTTTCCGGCTTCCATGCGCTGATCTCCTCGGGCACGACACCGAAGATGATCGAAAAGGAATCCCATATGCGCCTGATCGGCTTTGGCGGCATGCTGACCGAGTCCTTCGTTGCCATCATGGCTCTCACGGCCGCCTGCATCCTCAAGCCCGGCATCTATTTCGCGATGAACGCCCCGGCGGCCGTGATCGGTACCACGGCGGCCAATGCCGCGCAGGTCATTTCCAACTGGGGTTTCACCATCACTCCGGAGATGATCACGCAGGCGGCCCAGGACATCGGCGAGAACAGCATCCTGTCCCGGGCGGGCGGCGCTCCGACCCTCGCTGTTGGAATGGCGCAGATCCTCGGCCAGGCCGTCGGGGGCAAGTCGATGGAGGCGCTCTGGTATCACTTTGCCATACTCTTCGAGGCACTGTTCATCCTGACGGCGGTGGACGCCGGCACCCGGGTCGGTCGTTTCATGATCCAGGACATGCTGGGGCACGTATACCGGCCCCTGGGCAACACTCAATGGCTGCCGGCCAACATGATCGGCACCGGTTTGTGCGTCGCCGCCTGGGGTTACTTCCTTTACCAGGGGGTGGTGGATCCGCTCGGCGGCATCAATACACTGTGGCAGTTGTTTGGCGTCGGCAACCAGATGCTGGCGGGGATCGCGCTGATTCTCTGCACCAGCGTGCTGGTTAAGATGAAACGCGAGCGCTACGTCTGGGTGACGCTGGTTCCGACCGTCTGGCTCCTGGTGACGACAATGACGGCGGGCTTGCAGAAGATTTTCTCTTCCGATCCGCGCATCGGCTTCCTGGCCTTGGCACACAAATTCAGCGATGCCGCCGCCCAAGGTACCATCCTGGCACCCGCCAAGTCCCTGGCGGAGATGCGGCGCGTCGCCTTCAACAACTATCTCGATGCTGCGGTCTGCAGTGTGTTCGTCGTGCTGGTCTGCGCCATGTGCGTATTCGCCATCAAGGTCTGCCTCGGCGCACTGCGCCAGGTCAAACCGACGGCCATCGAAACTCCGCTGGTGCGTGTTCAGGAGTCGCCGGTATGAAGATCCAGTCGGTGGGCCAGCTGATCCGACTGCGTAGCCGTCTGATAGAGACAGCCCGGCAGGTGCGCCGGGCCTATCTGCAGATTTTCGGGATCCCGGATTATGAGCGCTATCTCGCGCATGCAGCGGCTCATCACCCGGACGAGGTACCACTCAGCCGGCGCGACTTTTCCGCCCGCGCCATCGAGCGCAAATACTGTCGAGCCGGACCGAAGTGCTGCTAGTGCGCGGCCCCTGATTCTGACCGCTGGAGTCCCCCTATGTCCCACGGGCGAGCCGCCGTCGCGGCGATGATCGTGCTCATACCCCTCCTGCATGCGCAGGCAGATGCCCCGTTTCACGACGCGCCGCCCTCCGCAAGCCGCCTCGTCAATCCCTACGCCGTACAAGCCAGCGCGGCCGGGGCCGGGGCGTCGTTGTACGCCGAGCACTGCGCCGCTTGCCACGGTGCCCATGCCGAGGGCACCGGCAACATCCCTGCTCTCGGCCACAGTGCGGTTCAGGCAGCACCGGATGGCGAGCTCTTCTGGTTCATCACCACCGGCAACGTGAATGACGGAATGCCGGCCTGGGCGACATTGCCCGAGCAACAGCGTTGGCAGATCGTCACCTATCTCAAAACACTCAACGACACTCCCGCCGCATCGAGCGCTGCGGCCGGCGCACCGTCGACCGCCCCCGATCCTGCCACGGCGCCGCCCCCGACGGCGCCCTTCACCGACTTCCGCTACGAAGAACCGGGTAACGTCCGCAAGATCACGGTGGCCGATCTGCCGCCGCCCTTTGCAACGGCCTCTGCGAGCAACGGCCCGAGTCTCGTGCCGCGCCCGCCGAACGTGTGGCCCAAGGCGCCGCCGGGGTTCAAGGTCAACCTGTATGCGGAGGGCCTGGCAATGCCTCGAGTCATTCAGGTGGCGCCCAACGGCGATGTGTTCGTGGCCGAAACCAGTGCGGACGAGATTCGCGTCTTTCGCGGGTTGGTAGACGGCAAGCCGAAGACCTCGAGCGTGTTTGCAGGCCATTTGAATCGCCCCTATGGGATCGCGTTTTACCCGGTCGGACCGCATCCGAGCTGGATCTATGTCGGCGACGGCGATGCGGTCATCCGGTTGCCATACCGAGTGGGAGCACTCGAAGCGTCTGGCCCCGCCGTCCACGTGGTCGATCTACCCCACGGCCATGGTCATTGGACTCGCGACCTCAAGTTCTCACCCGATGGTAAAACTCTGTTCGTTGCCGTCGGATCGGGTTCGAACATCGATGACCCCGATACCACTCCAGCGGAGCTGCATCGTGCGAATATTCTCGCCTTCGATCCTGACGGCTCGAATATGCGTGTCTATGCCTCCGGTATCCGCAATCCATCCGGACTCGCCATCGACCCGCGCAGCGGTACGCTCTGGTGCACCGTCAACGAACGCGACGGCCTCGGCGACAATCTAGTCCCGGATTACTTGACCTCGGTCCGCGAGGGAGGATTCTATGGCTGGCCTTGGTGGTATATCGGTGCACACCAGGACCCGCGCCACGCCGGCAAGCATCCGGAGCTCGAGCAGAAAACTCTGGTGCCCGACGTGCTGCTGCAGCCGCATAACGCATCGCTGCAAATGACGTTCTACCAAGGTCGGCTATTCCCCGCCGAGTACCAGGGCGATATCTTCGCGGCCGAACATGGCTCATGGAACAAGGCGGTACGCGCGGGTTACGAAGTCATCCGTGTGCCCCGCCATCAAACCCCTCGCGCCAGCGGCGAGTACCAGGATTTTCTGACGGGATTCG
The DNA here is from genome assembly GCA_963799885.1 of uncultured Gammaproteobacteria bacterium. GTDB lineage: Bacteria > Pseudomonadota > Gammaproteobacteria > Steroidobacterales > Steroidobacteraceae > Bog-1198. Next base: position 97,432 of record CAWCYX010000023.1, read on the forward strand.
TGCTGCCGAATGGTCAGGCCTGGGGCCGGCCGGTGGGAGTGGTGACGGCGCCGGATGGGTCCTTGCTGGTGACCGACGATGGATCGAATTCGATCTGGCGCGTGACTTATGTTGCGGGTGACGCGCGGCACTGACGGTGTGCGGTGCCGCCGAGTGAATCCGCCCCTCCATGCCCTCACGCTGCTAGGGATCGTATTCGAACGCCGGCTGCTTCTGCTTATCCGTGGATCCGAACGAGTAAACGACACCGACGTAGAGTATTCGACCCAGGACGGTACGTTGATAATCTTGCGTGAAAGCAGGTGAAGTGGAGAATCGGTGGAGTCTCTGACCATTGCATAGATCTGTCACGGTGGCCACCGCCGTCAGGTCAGACTTCAGCTGGTATTTGTACCCGAGATTCACGATATTAATGGCGCTCACATAACCCTGCGGCGTCAGCCGCTTATCCGTCCTGGTGACCGTGATTTGCGCGGAATTCGCGTCCGTGGGCTTATAGTCGAGTTTGGCCTTCGCATTCAATCCGGTCGTGGATTGCACTCCCGGTATCCCCAGCGCCGTCGCATCGATCTGGCTGTAAAAGAAATTGCCGCTAATGCCGTAGGTGAGGTTGTGAAAGATCCGGCCGTTCGCGGAGAATTCCATTCCGGCCGACTTGTCCCTCGGCAGATTGGACTTGGTCGAGAGTGATATACCGCCGGCGAGGTATTCGGTCACATCCGTCACCGTATCCCGGTTGAGACGATAGTACCCCGTCAAACCGTAACTGCGTTTCCCGCCTTCGTACCCGTAACCCACTTCGTACGACTGACTGTACTGCGGTTTAAGATTGGGATTGCCCGCGTTCAGGTTCGGCGTGTATTCATAATCGACATAGGGATTGAGGTAGGAAGGATTCGGTCGGCTCACACGGCGGCTCGCGCCGAATGACAGCGTGGAATGGTCCGACAAGCTGTGGTCCACATGTAAGGTCGGATAGATTTGGAAATAGCTGCTGGTTGTCGAGACGCCGTTGGTGAGCTGCTGCGCGTCGGTGTGCGCTTGCTCTGCCCGCAGACCGCCCAGCCAGGTCCAGGAGCCGATACTCGCTTGATAGCTCGAATAGAGCGCATGGATCACTTGACGGAATTTGAACTCGTTGGTGAGAGTCGGGTCGATTACCTGGACTCCGCTCACCGGATCGACATTGTTGCCGACATTGCCGAAACGGTAGTCGTCATGCTCGAAGGCGTAGCCCAGCTTCAAGGAACGCGTCTTGGACACCGGCAGCGCATAGTCGGCTCCGAACTCGGTCGTGCCGTGATCCTCATGGAAGCTCAAGTTGTTGTAGAACGTGGTTGACGGAGGGATAAACGAGTCATTGGTGTAGTCATAGTGTTCGTACTGTTGCGATGTCGATCGATGCAGCGAGAATTCCAGGGTCTCTCCAGGCCTGCCGAGTTTTTGCGCGAAGGCCAGCCTCTCGTCGTAGTCGGTCTCCGGATCGTGCCCGTGGCTCAAGCGCTGGGCGGAATTCGTGACAGCGCCGCCGGAAGTACTGCTATCGGTCAACTGAGTGTAGGTGCGTAATCCACCGCGATCGGCCCAACTCGCCGAGCCGCTGACGGACTGTCGGTCGTTGAATGCATACTCGGCGGACAGTTTCACCGTGGGCACTTCCCGGCGAACCCTTTCATTGATCGAATTCCTGCGTTCGATGAGGAGTCCTGACGTCGGGTCCGGAGCGATCACGCTCGATTGGATGCGGCGTTGTCGGTAGTCCTGTCGATAACCCGCACTGAGGGATGCCGCGAGCGGGCCGGAACTGTAGCTACCGTCGGCGCCGAGGACATAACGGCCACCGCTACCGCCACTCGCCTGCAACGATCCGGACGTACCCGCCTGACGCCCTTTGCGTGTAATGACGTTGATCACACCGGCGACTCCGTCCGCCTTGAACTGCGCGGGCGGCGTCGTGAGGACTTCGATGCGTTCGATATCCTTGGCTGGGATCGATTGCAGGTTATCGCCTGCCGAGGCGCCGGCGAACTGGCTGGACGGCTTGCCGTCAATGAGAATCAGGACTTTGGTATCCCCGCGCAGGGAGACAATACCGGTAGGATCCACGTCGACGGACGGAATGATGCTCAAGATATCGCTCAAGGATCCGAAGCTGCTCTGGGCATCCGAGGTCACGCTATAGACTTTGCGGTCGATCAGAGTTTCAACCGACAGTTTCTCCGACTTGACGATAATAGTCTCCAGCACGTCGGCGGGCGCCGGCGGCGACTCGTCTGTCGCCTCGGCGGTTGACGAGGCGATTGCGAGGGCAAAACCGAACAGGGCGATCTTGAAACGGGCCCTCCCTGGCAAACGGGCATCGGCGGCGCAGCGGGTTTGACGATTCACTTTCAAGCCGCAAGCTTCGCAGAGTTCCATTAAGGCAGAATTATGGGATTAAGGCAGAATCATGGGAATCACAACGGGACTGCGTGGACGGGGCGCTCCCATTTAATATTGCGCTAAACGAGCTGTGCTTCTCTGAGCAGATCAGCATGGCAAGCCTGGACGGGGCAAGGACAAGAATGCGGCTGTTGGTCGTTGAAGACGAGACACGAATAGTCGAGTTGCTGCGCTCGGCCTTTGAGCGCGCGAGTTTTGTGGTCGATGCGGTCGGGGCAATCACGGAGGGGGAGCAGGCGATGGCCCAAGTTGCTTACGATGCCGTGATTCTCGATCTGGGGTTGCCGGACGGTGACGGGTTGCGCCTGCTTATCAAGATCCGCAGTGGCGGCAATCGAGTGCCGGTGCTGATCCTGACCGCACGAGACGCGGTCGAGGACCGGGTTTCGGGACTCGACGCCGGTGCCGATGACTATCTCGTCAAGCCCTTTGCTGTAGCGGAACTGATCTCCCGCATCAAAGCCCTACTTCGCCGGCCCGGACATGCCCTTGGCATCACTTTGCAGGCGGGAAATCTGGCGTTCGACACGATCGGAAGGGATGTGCGAGTCGGCTCGACTCCCGTCAGCGTGTCTCGGCACGAACTCGCCATCCTCGAACATCTGATGCGTCGCATGGGCCGTGTGGTGCCGCGCACCGTGCTGGAAGAAAAGCTCTACGGCATGCATGAGCCGTTGGAGTCGAATGCCATACCCGTACATGTCCATCACTTGAGACGAAAACTTGCCGAAGTCGGCGCGACCCCCGTGATTCACACCGTGCGCGGCATTGGCTATCTCCTGGCCGAGAAACCGTCATGAGGTTCACGTTGCGCTCGTTGCAGGCACAGCTTGCGCTGCGCGTGGCCGCCGTGTTCCTCGCGGCCACGCTGCTTGGCGTGGGCGCGGTGATCTATGAGGGAACACAGGCGGCGAAGACTCTGGGAGATGATGAGCTGGAACGCCGTGCGGCGCAGATCGCGCGGTTCGTCAAGAGGGCCCCGGACGGCACGGCACGTCTCGAGCTCTCTCCTCGGCTGGAATCGCTCTACAGCTCGCCCTCACGTACGCGGCTTCTGGCGCTGCGCAAAGCCGATGGCACGCCCATTGCGGCATCCGATGCTGAATTTGCGAAGGCGGTCGGGGGGTGGTCGGTCACGAGATCACAACGACACCCCTTCCGATTCGATGATTTCGGCCCGACCAGCCAGGACTACAACGGCGTGATGGTCCGCGAGGAGAGCGCGGCGGGACCGCTCTTGATAGCGGTTGCTGCAGCATCCGATGCGGAAGCGCTGGCGGAAGGACTGACGAAAGCTTTCATGGCGGATGTTGCATGGGCGATTCCCTTGTTTGCGGCTGGAATGCTGGTGGTTGTGGTATTGAGCCTACGCCGCGGCTTGCGGCCTGTTCGCGCGGTCTCGGAAAAGGCTGCCGCCATCGGGCCCAGCACGACGGGTGTCCGCCTGCCTGCCGATGGGATGCCAACCGAACTCGTCCCTCTGGTCGCTGCCGTGAACGGCGCGTTCGATCGGTTGGAACAAGGGTTCGCCGTCCAGCGCCAATTTACGGCGAATGCGGCCCATGAGCTGCGAACACCCCTAGCGATCCTCACGGCGGGACTCGAGGAACTCAAAGACTCGCGGGAAATTGAGATGCTGCGTGACGACGCCGCACGCATGAACCGGTTGGTGGCCCAACTCCTCCGAGTCGCGCGTCTCGACAGTGTCTCAAGCGAGGTCACCGAGAAATTAGACCTCCGCACGGCAACCCGGGAGGTCGTCGAGTATCTAACGCCCTGGGCTGTTGCGCAGCGCCGGTCCCTCGGCTTCGATGCACCGGCGGCCCCGGTGAGGGTGCGAGGAAACTCCCACGCGATCGCGGACGCCGTCCGAAATCTGGTCGAAAACGCGGTGCACCACACTCGAGAGGGAACCGAAGTGAGCATCGGCGTGACCGCCGAAGGCTCAGTGAGCGTCGCCGACCACGGGCCCGGTATCGAGGAAGCAGACCGGCAGCACATTTTCGAGCGATTCTGGCGCGGCCGCGGCTTGCGTCGCCCGGGGGCGGGACTGGGCCTGGCGATCGTCGCGGAAATCGTCAAGGCGCATCGAGCAGAGATTCAGGTGTCAGACGCGCCGGGTGGCGGCGCCGTGTTTGTCATGAAATTTCCGGTGGAGCCGGACGGGACATAAGCCACGAGTCGCCGCAAGAGGCGCGAGCGGCAGTACGAGACGCCAATTCCTTCCGGCGCGCCGGCGATGATGGCCCAGGGACCATATGACTTGGCGCCAATCATGCTTGCATTCTCCCGTGCGGCGGCCTTCGGCGCCGCACGCGCTAGTTGCTCTTGTTTGACCGCGAGTTCCGCTACAAGTGGTGCGGCACCTTCTTGTCCGCGTCGGGCGTCGGCGCCATCGGTGCAGCCTTGCGATGCGGTCTGCGCAAAGTCGTGCCTTGAATGTTGTTGTACGGCGTCGTTGGCGCGAACGTCGGCAGGTTCCGCGCCCGGATCATGGTCGCCGCTTCGAATCCTGACGCCAATTTGATCAGAGTGGGTTCGCTGAACGCCGTCCCAAAGAAGCTGATGCCGAGTGGTACCCCGAACACCATGCCGGCAGGCACTTGGACGATCGGATACCCCTCAGGTGCTGCGAGACCAGACGTTCCGAAGATGAAATGGTCGCCGTAGATGAGATCGGTAGCCCACGCCGGATTGTCGGTCGCCGAGACCACTGCATCGAGATTGAACCGGCTGAGCGCGGCGTCGATGCCGTTGACGCCGAAGAGTCGATCGGTCTCGAGTGCCTGGTTGTAAGTCATTCCGCTGAACACCGGCTGCGGGTCGTCGGGTCCGGGCGCGAGCGACTCAGCCTGCTCGAACACGTCTTGATTGAAGAACGGCATCTCGAGGTCGGCATGCGCATTGTTGAAGTCGATGGCAGTTTGCAATGTGCCGCCCGCAACCGGTACGCCGACGCGAGTGGCGAAGTACGCCTTGACGTCGTTGCGGAAGTCGTAGTCCAGCACCAGCGATTCGCCGCCGGCGGAACCGCCGGACGGAAAAGTGAAACCCGCGGCGTCCAGATCGATGACGGTTGCGCCCGCCGCCTTCAGCGCGTCGACCGCATCCTCGAACGCATCGAGCACCGCCGGCGGAGTGGGGACGAGCGGGTCGAATCCGCCAAGACCGGCCCGCGTCACGCCAAGGCGGGCGCCCTGGAGACCCTTGGGATTTAAAAACTGTGTGTAGTCGGTTGGAATGTTTGTCGGCCGTTGGCGGCCCTTCCAGCCCAGCGGCACGCTGCCCGTTGCCGGATCTCGCCCGTCGTACGTCTGACTTTGGATGACGCCGAGCGCCGCAGCTGCATCGGCCACGGTTCGTGCGAGCGGACCGATCGTATCCTGGGTATGCGAGATGGGCACGACGCCGGCGCGGCTGGTCAGTCCGACCGTGGGTTTGATACCGACCACGCCGTTGGCATTGGATGGGCAGACGATGCTGCCGTCGGTCTCGCTGCCGAAGGCCAGGACGGCAAAATTCGCAGATGCGCCCGCACCTGAACCAGAACTGGAGCCGCAGGGGTTGCGATTGATCCCATAGGGGTTATTCGTCTGGCCGCCGCGGCCGGACCAGCCGCTGATCGATTCGAACGAGCGGAAGTTCGCCCATTCGGACAGGTTGGTCTTGCCGAGAATGACGGCTCCCCCGGCACGCAATTTCGCGGCTACGGTAGAATCGGTGAGGGCAGGGCGGCCGAAGAGCGCCAGCGATCCTGCAGTGGTCTGCATCCGGTCGCCGGTATCGATATTGTCCTTGATGAGTACGGGGATGCCGTGCAGCGGGCCAAGAACTTTCCCGTGCATGCGCAGGTCATCCATCTGTTCGGCGATGCCGATGGCGTCCGGATTGAGTTCGATCACCGCGTTCACTCCGGGACCATTTTGGTCCAAGGCGAAAATGCGGCGGAGGTAATACTTTGTGAGTTGCTCCGACGTGAGTGTCCCAGCCGCCATCCTCGCCTGCAGAGCGGCCACGGTGGCTTCGTTGAGATTCGACGGGGCGGATGCCTCACGATCCGTGCCTTCGGCCAATACCCAGCCTGAAGCCAACACAGCTGCCGCAAAGGCAAACCGACCACTGACGGGTGTAGCCGTGCACAATCTACGCAAAAGAGCGGCGCAATAACGCATGATGACTCCCTCCACCGACGTCTTTGCCCCGGAGACGCACGGTCGTGTAGTTTCTCAGCTACGAGTGGGGCAGGTGTCTGGTCTTGTGCGCCCTTGAGTACCGCGATCAGCCGTAAAAGGCGACATTTTCGTCAACCCGATCCACCTGACGGTCGAAAAAATTCGGCGGCAGGGATGGGCCGTTGAAAATTACCAGCTCACGCAATTCCACTTTCACCGCATTCGCCGCCGCTAATTGTCCACGATTTGACGAGTTATCCGAGATCCTTCTGGGCGGAATTTGGTTTGCGTATTACTTTACGTTGTTGTAGCACCGTTGCGTCGGGGTGCCATCAGAAGGCCGCCCGTCCGACGGTCACTGCGGTGACGGCACGGCGCTATAATCCTCAAAGTCATGGTCAATCAGAAGAGGAAAATCCCGGTTCGCTGGGCGTTGCTCGGTGTCCTGCTTGGACTGATTGCGTTCGGTCGGATGCAAACGGCCCGGGGTGACTCGAGTCCGGGTCCGCGTCCGCATGGGATCGTCTCGAGGGTGGTTCCGCCCGCGTACCTACGGCTGCCGCATCGTGCGGGCGGCAAAATTCCCCCGCTGCTCTCTCAAACCGGCGCATTCAAGGATGTACGGAATCTGCTGCCCGCGGATGGCTTGATTCCCTACGATCTGATCGTGCCATTCTGGTCGGATGGTGCAGTAAAGACACGCTGGGTGGCCGTTCCCGATGGCGAGGTACAGTTCTCGCCCACCGGCCCGTGGAAATTCCCCAAGGGTACGGTGTTCGTCAAAACCTTCGACTTGCCAACCAATGCGAAGGACCCGCTCGCCAAGCGCCGGTTGGAGACGCGGTTGCTGGTAGCCGACGAGGACGGTGGTGTGTACGGCGTCGTCTACAAATGGCGGGCGGACCATAGCGACGCGGATCTTCTGAGCGCAAACCTGACCGAAGAGATCCAGATCGAATCGGCTTCGGGCGACACTCATGACCAAGCCTGGTATTACCCGAGCCGCCAGGACTGTCTCACATGCCACAACGCCCGCGCGGGAGGCGTGCTGGGCGTCAAGACCCGGCAGATGAACCGTGATTTTGCCTATGGGCCCGGTGCCGTGGATAACGAACTGCGCCTTTGGAATCGCCTGGGATTGTTCGCGCCGACACTCAAAGAATCGGACCTGCCGACATTCGAGAAACTTGCGGCGACCGGCGATTCGACGCGCAGTGTGGAGGATCGTGCCAGGTCGTATCTGGATGCGAATTGCTCCCACTGCCACCAACCGGGCGGCACGGTCGCGAACTTCGACGCGCGGTATGACACGCCGCTCGACCGGCAGGAAATCGTCGACGGATCTGTGCTGATCGACCAGGGAATCGACAGACCGAGGATTATCGCTCCACACGATCCCTGGCGATCCATCGCGTTCATGCGGGTCAATACCACCGGCGACATCAAGATGCCGCCCCTGGCGCGCAACACGCTCGACCGGTCCGGAATCGACCTCCTGAATCAATGGATCATGAGCATGCCTGGTCCACCGGTCTTAAGCCCGCCCGCTATTTCGCCTGCCGGCGGCACCTTCGATGCGCCCATCGCAGTCACTCTGGCCGAACCCGAGCCGGGTGCACAGGTTCGCTACACCCTCGACGGCAGCGTGCCCGGTAAATCGGACATGCTTTATGATAAGTCGATCACGCTCACGGGGCCGGCGGTGCTGCGCGCCCGCGCTTACAAGGAGGGCTTCACCCGCAGCATCATCTCTCAGGAAGTCTTCATCGTGGGCAAATCGCCGTGATCTCGGTCATCACGATTACTTCGGGACGATGACGAGTCCCCAGGGACTCGCCCCGGCCTTGATGCGGGTCACTTCCTTATTCGTCGCGAGGTCGACGACTGATACGTCGTTCGACGGGCCGTTCGCTGCGTAGAGACGCTTTCCATCCGGGGATATCACGATTCCCCACGGCCGGGGTCCCACGTTGATGGTGTCGAGCAGTTCGTAGCTGTGGGCGTCGATCACCGATACGGTACCGGCGCGTCCGTTACTCACGTAAATCTTTTTGCCGTCGGGCGCCACGCGCACGCGCATCGGCCGCGAACCGGCCGGCAACGTCAGCGTCTTCAAGACCTGGTGATGGACCGCATCGATGACGTTCAATTGGCCCACGGATTCCGACGGGACGAATCCAACGCTGCCGTCGGGCAAGAAATCTACGCTCCGCGGCCGGCCCTCGACTTTGAAATGAGCGGCGGCGGTGTAGGTCGAGGTATCCACAACAAACACCTCGCCGCCGGCTTCGCACGTCACATAGAAGAAATGTCCATCGGGCGTGGTCGTCACGCCCTCGGGCTCCTGGCCTACGGGGATGATGTGCTCGATTTTCTGAGCCGCGATGTTGATCACCGTGGCCGACTTGGTGTCCTCGTTCGAAATGTAGATCCGGGTGCCGTCGCGGCTGAGGGCAAACTCCTCCGGGTCCGACCCGGCGGCAATTTTTCTTGCAAATGCCTTGGCGGCGACGTCGACCACGGCAATGCCGTCCGCCGCCTTGTCGGCGCCCGCGTCGTCATCGTCGTCATCCTTCTGGTTCTTTTTCAGAATAGGGTTGCCGTGCGAATCTAATGCCGGCGGCCCGGCGATCGGAGTGCCGCTCACCGCGACATACAAGGTCTTGGCGTCGGGACTGATATGGATGCCCCGCGGACGCTTACCGACCGGGATGGTGCCGATGACGTCGTTGGTCGCACCGTCGATGACGGTGAGATCGCCGGATTTTTCGTTAGTCACGTAAATCTGGTAGGCCGCGGCCGCACGTACGGTGTGCGCCGGCAAGGCGAGGGCCGCAATAACCAGCCCGTAGCCAACCACAATCAATGCAAACCGGTCGCGCGCAGCCATTCGTGCATTCTTCCTTTGACGGGTACCGATGATTCGACCTAAGTATAGGCTAAAGGGGCGAGGCGGGTGCGAGAGGCCGCGTCGGCACATTGATCGGCAACCGATCGGGACTTGCGCATGGCCGCCGCAGTGCCGCTGCAAAAGCAATCGGGAATAATTCCCGGTGCAACTTCGGGAATTTCTCCCTGGTTCAACGACCAGCATTCGACGATACTGAATCAAACATAAAACAACAGGCGGGCTACGGTGAACCGACAGCTGTGCTTCACGTTGCTGGCGTCGTGCGGCATTGGATTATCGATAGGTGGTGCCGTGGCTGCGCGCGACGCGCTGGATCCAACTACGCAGGTGGCGAGTCAAAGCGACGAGGGCTCCGAGAGGCTCCAGGCCATTGTCGTCACCGCGACGGCGATTCCGGGCACTATCATCGACATTGACAAGATTCCCGGAAACGTCCAAGTGCTGTCGGCGGGTGATTTAACTCGCGAAGGATCGGCAAGTCTAACGAACGCCCTAAATTCCAGTCTCTCGAGCATCAGCGTCAACAATGACCTCGGCGATCCCTTTCAGCCGGACATCCTGTATCGCGGGTTCGAGGCCTCGCCGGTGCTCGGTACGCCGCAGGGGCTCGCGGTCTATCAGAATGGCGTGCGCATCAACGAGGCGTTCGGCGATGCCGTCAATTGGGACCTGTTCCCCGACGTCGCCATCGACCAAGTAGAACTCGTGAGCTCCAGTCCCGTCTACGGCCTCAATGCGCTGGGCGGTGCCATCGCCGTCACCCTGAAAAACGGGTTCACGTATCAAGGCGCCGACATCGAATTATCGGGGGGATCCTATGGACAGCGGGCGGTGACCGCGCAGTACGGCATCCACTCGGGTTCGCTGGGATTTTACGTCGCGGGACGTGCCTTGGACTGGGATGGCTGGCGCCGGTTCTCGAATGACAGGATGCGCGACATCTACGCAGTCTTCAGCATGCACACGGATACCGCGACCCTCGATCTGAGCTACACCCGGGCGGACAACACTATGAACGGCCAGAGTGCCGCGCCGTTGCAGGAGCTGGCGGTGAACCGATCCTTGGTATTCACAGGCCCGCAGACCAACGTCAACACGTTGAATTTCGTGACGCTCAACGGCACCTTGAAAATCACTGAGACCTTGTCGCTGCAGAGCGTGCTGTATTATCGTCAATACGCGCAAAGCGTCTCGAACGGCAACACCACCAATTATGCCGCCTGCGCGGACACGCCTGGCATCCTATGCCAGCCCGACGGGGTCACGCCGCTGATGAACTCGGCCGGCCAGACTCTGCCCGACATCTCCAACGGTGGCGCGCTCGTCATCGGCGAGAACGACTTCGAAATGCTCCGTGCCTGGAGCCGGGGTGTGGCACTGCAGGCCGCCGAGACGCAGTCGATTGTTGGGCACGACAATCAATTCACTCTCGGGGTGGCCGTCGACTACGCAGCGACGAGCTTCTATAGCGGCGCGCAGATCGGCGTGATCAATTCACAGCTGCTCGTGCTGCCGTCCAGTCTGTACGTCGACACGCCCGAAAGTTCTCCCGCCGCAATCGCTAATGGCGATCCGGTGCCGGTGAGCGTGGACTCGGTCAACAAGAACCTCGGCGCCTACCTGACCGATACCTTCAGCTTGACGTCCGACGTCGCGGTGACGGCAAGCGGGCGCTATAACATTGCACACATCGACCTTGCCGATCAGTCGGGCGTCAATCTCAGCGGCAACAACCGCTTCGTTCACTTCAACCCGGCACTTGGCGCTACCTATAAGATGTTGCCGACTATGACCTTGTACGGCGGGCTATCGCAGAACACACGAACACCGACGGCGAGCGAAATCGAATGCTCGAATCCGCTCACTCCCTGCCTCCTGCCCACGAATCTCGCGGGTGATCCGCCGAATTTGCACCAGGTCATCTCGCATACCGCGGAACTCGGGTTACGGGGCAAGCTCCCGACCGCGGCCGGCCCACGCGGAGAGATATCCTGGAACCTCAGCGTGTTTCGGACGCTTCTGAAGGACGACATTTACGGCGTAGCGACCTCGGTGAGTCAGGGTTTTTTTCAGAATATCGGGGACACCCGGCGTCAAGGGGTCGAGGCCGGCGTCAACTACCGGGCGGAGAGCTGGTCGTCGTATGCCAACTACAGCTTCGTTGAGGCAACGTTTAAATCGCCGCTGACCGTCCCATCGCCATCGAATCCGTACCAGGATGCTCGCGGCGACATCCAAGTCGAGCCGGGCGATCGCTTGCCGGGCATCCCGGAACATCGCCTCAAGCTGGGCGTAGATTATAAAGTCGCTCCGGGGTGGATGGTGGGCGCGACGTTGAACCTCGTCAGCAGCTTCTACTACGTGGGCGACGAGTCCAATCAACTTGCCCCAATTCCTGGCTATACCACCGTCAATTTGCATACGACCTACAAACCGGTTCCGCACCTCGAAATCTTTGCCTCGGTTAGCAACCTTTTCAATCGCAAGTATGGAACTTGGGGGATCCTGAGCGACCCGACAGGGGTCGGTGCACCAGGAATTCCGCCCGACGGCGTAACCAACGGCCCAGGAGTGGACAATCGCTTCTTGAGCCCGGCTGCGCCGTTCGAGGCCTTTGGCGGCGTGCGAATCATCTTCTGATCGGCCGCGCAAATGAACAGGCGCGATCGCTACATCGGAGGTACATAAGGCAGAGTCTTCCCCAGGAGCCAGAGCATGATAAAAACAACGGGGGCATGAAAAATCAATTGCAGTGTCGAATAGCCCGCCAGGTCGCGCTGTTCGCCGCTTCCAATAGGTAGGGTGCTTCGACGATACAACGGGAACCGAAGTAAGACCCCTCCGGTCATTGGAACGGCCTTTGCAGCGGCGCGAAGGAAGGAACGAGGCCTCCAATGCAGCAGCATCCCGGCGATGATGAACATGAAGTTGTAGGTATTGAGATCGAGCGCAGCCAAGCCGCCTTTGGTGCTGAAAACGTCCCACAGATAGACAATGCCAAGAGCGACGATCACCACCGTCAGCGCGGGGCTGAATTCGAGTTTTTCCCCGGGAGTTTGCCGCGTGCCTACGCCGACATTCTGTTCCGGCTCTTGGTACTGGATGCCCGCCATTTCGGCGGTCTTGGCACGTTCGGCGGTGGGTGTCGACACATAACAAATCCAGACCGATAGCACGAGCAGGACCACGATCATCACCAGGTTCTGCCATGTAAACAACGTTTGCTGCAAAGGAATAACGCCACTTACCTTGAGCAACGCCGGGGGAATCGACCCTTTGGTCGCCATCAATAGTGCGGCCGATGATGACAATCCCAGAGCCCATACGCTTCCCAAGCCCAGATAACCTGCGGCACCCATTGCACGATAGTCGACACCCGGGATCCGTTTGCTGATTTCGCGCATCAGAATGCCCGCGAAGATCATGCTGAATCCCCAACTGATCAGGGAAGCCACGATCGCCATGCCCGCGACATACCCAACCGCCACCTTGGGCGATTTGGGAAAGCGGGCGAGCACATCAATGACGCGTCGCACGGGCGCGGAGACGGCGACGATAAAGCCGCCGATGACCACAAACGCCATTTGCATCGTGAATGGAATCAGGTTCCAGAAGGACTTGCCAAAGTCCACGGAAATCTCAGTCGGGCTACGGCCGATCGCCAGCGCCGCAGCACAGACGAGGGCGACGGCAATCCCGGCGAAGACATACGCATCAGGAAACCATTTCTCGCTCCAGTCGGCGAGCGAAGCGCCAAGCCGCTGCATGGCGCCTAGATCGTCGGGCCCGGAATTGCGCTTTGTTTGTTGGTTCATCGTCACTTCCTGGTGCGCGATATGCCGTGCTGGGTTCGAAATTGGAGATTTGGACTTCTGATGCGGAGCCGGCAAGCACCTCCTACACGCCAGGCTCGATACCCAACGCGACCGGCTTGCCATGCGGTGTATGTCGATACGCGTCCGCCCAAGCTTCCTTCCGAGCCAACAGCGTGGCCGGGTCAGAGAGTCCCTTGGCTACCACAAGGCGCTCAAGCGCGGCCAGCCAATGATGGTAATAGTACGATCCATCATCCGTTTCACCCCGTGCGGCGGCGACCTTGAGTTCATCGGCCAGCGTGGCGGCCCACTCCGTCCAGGTAAAATGTCCCTCCGCGGACAGTCGGACGGCGAGGGCGAACGCGGTTGCCTGCCAAGGCTCCGCAAATACCGGGCCGCCGGTATCTCGCGGCAATTGCGGCAGCGCTTGAATCGTCTCTGAATCGATGCTTGCTTCAGGCGGGTTCAAGATGATCGTCCCATAGATCGACGTATACCGAATCCTTCGCGTGCGCCTGCTCACCCCAGAGGTCGCGTGCGACGAAGCGCACGGAGTACACATGCTGTGGCTTTTCGCCGAGACCCTGCGCATCCGAATCGGAAAACACAAAAACCCCATGATCCTGTGCGACCGTCCCCACCTTTCCTCTCGCGTAGCGCGGCAGTCGCGTATGGCCCACCGGATTGATATTTCGCGCGCGCACTTGCTGGCCCGCATGAAAGTGAGGTGTCGCGGCGACGTTTCGAGTCGACGGTGACCCCTTCGCCACCACGGACGCCACCTCCGAGGCCTTGAGCACATGCACCCCGGAGGCGGCGGGAGCGCCTGGCTTCCCGCTTTGAATCTCGGCCGGCGTCACCAGGTTGGTCTTCACCATCAAGTCGACCAACCCGCTCATGATCTTTTCGTAGTAGCTCATCTGCAAGTAATCGGCCGGCGGGATCAACTCCTTTTGATAGCGGTCCGCACTGATCGACCAATCCCCAGGCACCGCCATCCACAATGCGTACATTCGTCCCTCCCACGGGGCATGGAACACGGGTTCGGCCTTCTCCGGCCGTATCGGCCCCATGTCCTGCATCCCGCCGAGGTCGTGTATACCGTTCAAGCGTCACCCCGCCGGGGCGGCGGTCACCCGGCCGACCCCGACCATGGAATCGCGAGTCACGATCGCGGCTAGTTCCGCTTCGCTGAAATGTTCCGTCGCGGCCGGGCGTTCGGGAAGCACGAGGTAGCGCAACTCGGCGGTACTGTCCCATACGCGTAACTCGACATCGTCCTTGAGCTCGAGCCCGAATTCGCGTAAGACGCCGCGAGGATCGATTACCGACCGGGAGCGATAGGCGTCCGACTTGTACCACACGGGCGGCAAGCCAAGGACCGGCCACGGATAGCATGAGCACAGCGTGCAAACGACGAGATTGTGCACATGGGCGGTGTTCTCGATGACCACCATTTGCTCACCCTCGGTTCCACCGAACCCCAACTCTGCGATGGCGCCCGTGGCGTCCTTCAGCAGCCGCGACTTATACGCCGGATCCACCCACGCATGCGCGACCACTCGCGCCCCGTTGCGAGGCCCGATTTTATGCTCGTAGGTGTCGACCAGCGCGTCGAGCGCGGCGCGATCGACCAGCCCTTTGGCGACCAACAATGATTCGAGCGCTTTGACCCGCAGCGCCGGATCAGAAGGGGCGGTTTGATGATAATGGTCGTGGCCATGATCGTGTTCTTGGGCGTGGCCGAGTTCCGGCCCGACGACGACGCCCGCCGCCGCCAGGCCGGCAGTCAATAATTCGCGACGGGATGTGGTCATTGAAACCCTCCTGGGAAATCCCCCGAACCTGATTTCGACGATAGAGCCATATGCACGAGAGATCAACAAAAACCCATTACTTGGCGTTTCTCCTCGCGCTGCTACCGCGAGACCTCGATCCACATCGGCTGCTTCGGATCGAGCTCGATCGTCTGCGCCGGCCCCTCGCTAATGCTCTGCAGGATGACTGATTCTTTCCCCGCCGACCCATCCCAGTGCACCGCCTTAGGTATACTGCGGGTTGCTCCAATGCCACGCCGCCCCTGACCCATGTCCGACCCTGCACGACGCCGGCTTCTCAAGCAAGTCCTCGGTACCGCAGCCCTCATCGCCTACCGCCCAGGGTCCGCGGCGAGTCCGGCAACCCCCGACCCACTTCTGTCGCGTGCGCACACCTTGCTTGATTCCTTGCATTCGCCGACGCTGACCCCGTTCTTACGAGACTGGCCGTCATCCTCAGAACGGCGCCACGTTGACGCCTCGTCCGTCCCGGTCGTGCACTGGCTCGCAACGCTGGCTCCATCGCCGCCCGCGTTTGCGGCACCCCTGGTCGACGCGCTCATCGAGACCGCCCCAACGCTGGCGTGGCGACGCAGCTACTCTTGCGCCACGGCCGGCGCCGACTTCTACGAGAACTACGGCTGGAGCGAACTCGCCGGGCTTACCGGACCGGTGCCCAGCCAGCACCTCGCGTGCGGCGTGTTGCTCCTGGGGCCTGAGGTTACGTACCCGCCCCATCGGCACGAAGCCGACGAAATCTACGTACCGCTCGTGGGCACGGCGCAGTGGCAGCACGGCAATGTCGATTGGAAACAGGAGCCTCCTGGCACCGTAATCCACCACGCCCCCCACGTGCCACACGCCATGCGTACCGGCTCCGAACCGCTACTCGCACTTTACCTCTGGCGCAGCGACGACCTCGCGCAATCCTCGCACCTCGACCATCCGTTACCCCCGGCCTGACTAACTCCAGACGGAAGATCGTTCACTTCGCGACGGCCGTCCGCTATTGGTCCGCCCAAGCCCAACCAGTGATTTGCCACCCGGAAGTACCCTTCTTCAAGGTCATCGTAACGACGGCCTTATCGGTAACCGAGTTACCATCCTTGGTGTAGGAAAGAGTCGTAGGTGCAACGAGGTACGCGTAACCGGAGTCGACGTCGAGGTGGCGGCCTTTTCCGAGCGCAACGCTCGCAGCTGTGATTTGCGCCTTTGCGGCAAACGCTTCGTAGGCTTTATACCAACTCGCGCATGCGCCGGACCCCTGCCATACATGCGGTGCAATGTCGTCTATGATGATCGCTCCGTCGGCGCAGTAGGACGAGCCAGCCTTGCCATCCCCCTTGTTGAAAGCATCGACCCACTTATGAACGACCGCCATCGCGTCTGTTTTATCGGAGGCGTTCGCGGCCCCGCAAGCAAATACTGCCAGGACTATTACGGCTGCTAATTTCTGCATGATCTTTCCTTCCCTTGAGTGTGATTGATGCTTTTTCCGCTGCCTGCCGTGGCATGCTGGGTTATTTCGTCAACTGGGCGCGACCGGCGCTATCTGTGATTCGACCCGTGGAGCCCACCCACCCGAGCGTCGCCGCAATACGCAGTAGTACCAGAGCACTCCCGCCCCGATCATCGCGCCGAGTATCAGGATACTGGGTCGACCAGCGTCCGCGTCGAGCAGATCAGCGACGCCGAATGTTACCGCCAGCGTGAGACCCAGAATTGGTGCCAGGGGAAATAGCGCGGATCGCCAATATCCAGGTTGCCCCGTCAGACGCCGATAACGACCGACGAAAACGGCGATGCTCACCAACAGCAAGATATACACCGTGAGGCCCGATATGAAGGCGATGAGCAGGTGGGTCCGCAGGAGGCAACAAACCGCGGAAATCGCGCCAACCACCCAGGTTGCTGTCCGAGGTGCACCCGATGAGCTGTGCACTCTGGCTAATACCGCATTCACGGCGGGGCGAAATATCTTGTCCCGGCCCAAACTGAAGAACAGACGCGCGAGAAACATCATCTGAGCGATCAGCGCGTTAAAAATCGCCAAGATTACAGCGACGCTCAACGCGTGTCCGGCCGCACGGCCGGCGACCGACGCAACAAACTCACTGAGGGGTGCTGAACTCTTCAGGAACGACGGCAAATCGCGGACGCCGAGTACGACGGCAACGACCGGCAGAGCGGTGGCGAAGGCCCCAATCAGACCCGCGACCAGAATCACTCCGCCCATGTGACCGTGTGGTTCCGCTAATTCTTCCCCGAATGCAATCGCCTGGTTGCCGCCACAGGTGGCGTAGGCTGCGTTGACGCCCGACAACGCCATCGCCCCAATCGCTACCGGGACCAAAGTTCCCGTTGCTCCGAGCGTGACCGGATGAAGGACAACGTCGACGATGCTACGGGTTGGATGCCACAGCCCCGCAACGACGAGGGCTAGTGCTGCCAGCATCTCGACGCCGAGAAAAACACCGGTCACAAACGCGCTCGTGCGTACAGCGAGCAAGGCAACGGCGGTCGCTGCACCGAGCGCGCCGAATGTGATGAGCAGCGGCGGCGCCGCCGGCACCAATTCGTTGAAATAGATGGCGATCGTCTTCGCGAGAAAGGCGTTGGCGGGGCCCGCGGTGACCGCCCACACCGTCAGGCTCGCAAAGCCGGCCCAGGGACCGAGAATCGCACCGACGCCTACATAGTCGCCTCCCGCATACGGGTAAGCCGAAGCCAATTCTGCATAGACGACCGCCCAAACAACCGCTGCGCCAATGCCACAAACGAACAGGCCTGCAGCACCGGTACCCGCATGCAACAATACGTCGGAGCCGATCCCGTAGATCGAATAAACCGGCGAGAGACACGATAAAGTCAGCAAAAGTACGCCAAGCGATGAGAGTTTGCGATGCAGCCGGTTGCTTGCGGACGGTATCGGTTCAACCCGCGAGATCTGTTTTGGCGATTGTTCTTCTGTCACGCGTTTCCAACTGTAAATGGCGGCGGAGGGCCAGCCGCCTAAAGCATGCCACAATGCTCGCGGGTTCAACTGGGTTTACTGAATGATTAGCGGGGCTCGCGGGCCGCCTCAGTGCCCCCGCACCCGCAGGTCTTGTACGCCGCGCCTGACTAGCCGCTGCTTTGCGCGCCGTCGTCTTTGATGACAGAATGGACCGAGATGGTCGATCGTCATCCGGCCGCGCTCGCCATAATGATGACTACCGGTTGCGCACCTGTTTGCGCATTTCAACCGTGGCCGTAACGGCTGCTGTGATTAGTTCGACCCTCGAGGGTATGTTGACGTCTCAGGCGAAAACGCAAGCATCTTTTTCGCCGGGCCTCGTCAAGGCGCTGTTCTTCGACGTCTTTGGTACTCTCGTTGATTGGCGCACTGGCGTATCCCGCGACGCGAAATCCATCTTGAGACCCCGCGGATATGCTATCGATTGGCAGGCGTTCGCAGACGCATGGCGTGATGAGTATCAGCCGGGAATGGAGGAGGTTCGCGCGGGCCGCACTTCCTATACGAAGCTCGACGTCTTGCATCGAAGAATGCTGCAGAAGATCCTGCCGCGCTTCGGGCTCGAGAAACTCGATGCCGCCGCGCTCGATCAATTGACGCTTGCATGGCACCGCCTTGACGCCTGGAAAGACGTTCCGACCGGTCTCGCGAAGCTTCGGCAGCGTTTTCTCATTGCGCCAGTCTCAAATGGCAACGTAGCGCTCATGACTGATCTGGCGCGGCGCAATGACATTCATTGGGATGCCATCCTCGGTGCCGATTTGGCCCGGGATTACAAACCGAAGGCGGCGGTCTACCTCGCGGCGGTGGACGCCTTCAATCTCCAACCCGGGCAGTGCATGATGTGCGCGGCCCACGGCGGCGATCTCAAAGCGGCCGCCGACAGTGGTCTCAGAACAGCTTTTATCGCGCGACCCGAAGAGCATCCAGGGGTCAGCGAGACTGAACCGAAGGTGACCGTCGATATTGCGGTACGATCCACCGACGAGCTTGCAGCCAGGTTGAGCGGCTAGCTCAATTGGCGACGACGGGCAAGGCGACATATGAGGTCTCTGCGGCGGAGTGGTAAACGCGTTGCGTTGCCTTTTGATAATCTTCCGGCTTGGCATAGAAAATACTGGGTACGAAAGTCTGCGGATTGCGGTCATACAGTGGAAACCAACTGGATTGCACTTGCACCATGATGCGGTGTCCCGGCAAGAACACGTGGTTGGTCGCTGGTAAGCTGAAACGGTAGGTCTGCGGCGCATTGGCTGTGATCGCCTTTGCGGTTGAGAAGCTCTCTCGGTAGCGGCCGCGCATGATTTCCATGGCGACAGGGAGCTGGTAACCACCCATTTCAGGCTGGGATGCAACCTGATCCGGATACACGTCAATCAGTTTGACCACCCAATCACTGTCGGTGCCGCTCGATGAAGCAATCAAGTGCACTTCCGGTCTGCCGCTAATCTTCAGTGGTACGGGCATCAGGTCCGAGGTAAATGACAACACATCGGTGCGGCTGGAGGACTCTCGTTGGTCGTCGACCAACCACAGCTCCCAAGTCTGCCCGGGGTCGTATCCGACCGGCTGAATTGGCCGAGCGCGAAACGGCACCGGATGGGCAGGGTCGGAGATGTACTCGGAGTAGCTGGCGCCGGCCGAGGGTGCGCCGAATCCGAGCTTCTGAGCCGGCAGCAAATACAACGCGCGAGTTTTAGTGGGACAACCACTTTCGCAAACAAGCGGCCAACGGTCGAGCCGCTGCCACTGATTCGTTCCGGTTTGGAAAGCCGTCACCGCCGCGACGTCGGCCTTGGGCGCGTCATCCTTCAGATATTGCGCAAGAAACGGTCGTAACACGTACTCACGAAAGTAGCGGGCAGTGTCGCTTCCGAAGCGGATTGCGCCTATGGCGCTGCCATCGTCGATTTCTTGGCCGTGATACCAGGGGCCGATCACTAATTTCACGCGATCGCCACGAATGTCTTTTGATTTGATGGCAGCATAAACCGCCAGCGCCCCGTAACTGTCCTCCTGATCCCACAGGCTGTGGACGAGCATGACCGGTACCTGCAACGGTTGCGCAGCGAGTATCTTGTCAACAGCCTGGTCGCTCCAAAAAGAATCGTACGCAGGATGCGCGAGCACCTTATTCCAGAACCCCAACTGCTCCATGCCGTGACGGCGAGCGATATCCCCGGCTGCTCCGAGGCTCATGTATTGGTCGTATTCATCACGGTAGCTGGTCCACCACTTCTCGCTGGTATCGCGACTAGCGACTTGTTCATAAATGTAGGGTAGGGCGTATTGCATTCGAAATGCGCCATTGTGAAACCAGTCATCGCCCATCCAGCCATCGACCATCGGATTCATTGGCACCGATACTTTCAGCGCCGGGTGTGGATTAACCAGCGCCATGAGTGGCTCGAACCCGTCATACGAGATGCCCAGGGTGCCGACTTTGCCGTTGCTCTCCGGAACGTTTTTAATGAGCCAGTCAATGGTGTCGTAAGTATCGGTAGCCTCATCGACGGGAGTTGGATTCTGCGGACCGCGCACGGGCCGATCCATCACGAAATCGCCTTCGGATCCATACTTGCCGCGTACGTCCTGCACAACGCGAATGTAGCCATCCTCAAGAATGATGTCGGTCGCATTGTCATAACCTTGCAAGATGGGACCCAGATGACCGCTGTGGCTATGGTTGGTAAGGTCTTTTGCACTATAGGGAGTGCGTGTCAGGAGCATCCCGGCGCGGGTGGTCCCTTTGGTGATGAGAATGATCGTGTGCAGCTTGACCCCATCTCGCATTGGGATCATTACTTCCCGGGATGTGTAATCGTAACTGTCCGTTGCCGCAACAAACTTTTCCGGGGTCTCGCTTGGGAAATTAGGGTACAGAGGGGCAGGCGTGCCTTCTGCGAATGCGGCGCCGCCTGGTGAAATGCCGACGACGAGGAGCGTCAGCGAAGCCCCAATTAAGCAGGCTGATAACCGATTAAGATCCATGTTATTAATTCCCCCTGAGTGCCGCGCGCACAACTCCCAAAAACACGGACCACACCTTTCGCGTCAAGGCTTGAGATACCGATCGAACCATTCCGCCTCGCGACGCCGAAGGTCGGTCACCTGATCCGGCGCGTGAAACCAATGACCCGCCCCTGGATACACGACTAGCTTGGTCGGAACACCCACCGCGTTCAGCGCATGCCAGAACTCGAACGACTGGGGCGGAGGGCTTTCCACGTCCCGTTCGCCCACATAAATAAATGTCGGTGTCCGCGCTTGCTTGATGGATTCGATGGGAGAGGCGGCACGATAAATGGCCGGATCATCGTATACGGAGGCGCCAAAGAACGGAATCATCCACTGATCAATCCCGTTCTCGCCGTAGTAGCTGATCCAGTTGGCGACGCCGGCGCCGGCGACGGCCGCCCTGAATCTCTGTGTGTGGGTGACGGCCCACATGGTCATGAAACCGCCATAGCTGTGTCCAAAAATCCCGATGCGTGCCGCATCGATGGGCGAATCCTTCAGAACGGCATCGACGCCCGCAAGAATGTCGCGCAGATCCCCTCCACCGAAGTCACGGATGTTCGCCCGTGTAAATTTCTCGCCCTGGCCATAGCTGCCACGCGCGTTAGGAAAGAACACGTAGTATCCGCGAGTCGCCCAGATTCGAGCAGGTGTTTCGAGTTCATCATCGCGGCCGAAGTAGGGCGCCACCGCCCAACTCGGGCCGCCGTGAACCTGCACAATCATGGGGTAGCGTTTACCGGGTTCTTGATCCTTGGGACTCACCAGCCATCCTTGAACGTCGTAACCGTCACTGTGCCAGGTCACGCTCTTGACGCTGAGCGCCACCGTGGAGGCGTCATTGTCATGGGTGATAGCGCGCATGGACGCCACGGGTCCGGCCATTATCGACGGAGCGTGTGCGAAATCCTCCACTATGGTCGCGGCTCGAGTGCCATCCGCGCTCAAGCTCAGGATTGGATCCACATCCCCCGCCGCATCGTCACCGGTCGACGCCCCCACGGGAGAAGACCACAGAACTCGCGGCGACCGGCTCACAGCGTCGAAGCGCAAAAATGTCATGCGGTCCACGACGAGGGCGGCCCCGAAAAGGTGTCCTGTCCGCCACGCGAGCGACGAAAACGACCCCTGAAATTCCGGTGTCATGTTGACGGGTTCGCCCCCAGAGAACGGCACCTCATAGACGTCTCCGCCGACGGTACCGAAATCACTCATCAAACCGCCGATGAAGACGACGCCGCGGCCATCAGGTGTTGCACGAGGCATGGAGACCTGAAAAGGCGGATGTGCGATTGTCCGTATCCGTCCCGTGTCGAGATCAACGGCATCAAGTTCCGCCACCCACCAATTGTTGTCGCCATCGCCCTTTGCGGCGGTCACCACGAAACCGGTACCGTCGGGTGTCCAGTCGTATTCGTAAATATACGTGTCGGCCGGCGAGACCAATCGCAGTTCCCCACCTGTGCGGGAAAGGACTGCAAGGCGCTGCTCGTCGGGGGCAGAGCCGATTTCCCCAACCTGGGGCGCCGCAGCCTCCAGAGCGCCGGCTTTCTTTTTGGCGTCCAGAGTGACCAATAGCGCTATTTGCGAACCGCCCGGTGCCCAACGCGGCGTGCTTGCAAGTCCACTGACCGTCGCGAGCGTTGCTATGGTTGCAGGAATCGAGTGAGGGGTGGCAGCAGACAGAGTTGCCACCTCGAGGCGCACTGTTTTAGCCTTGTCATCGGCAGCCAGGAAAGCGAGGTGAGTTCCGTCGGGCGACCAAGCAAGCCCCGAGTAATCGCACTGGCACGGATCGATGCGCTCCAGAATACGCCCGTCATCTGTACCACGGACCACGACCGCCCCGTGCGCGTCGCCGACAGTCTCGGCGAGGGGCTGGACCACGGCCAGTCGCATGCCGTCCGGCGCAAGAGCGAGCGCCTTGTACTCCTGCATCGCCTTTGCTGCGCACATCGCGCCCGCGACCGGAGTCGTGATCAGTACCGCAGCGAGTAGCCATCGCCGGAAGAGCAGGCTGGTAGAGCTCGATCCTCTGAAGCCGTTGCCCGAGAGTCTGTTGCGCTGCTTGGTCACCCGTCTCCTCCCTGCCTGGATGGCATTGGCGCATCCGAACTGAAATCATATTGCGTCGATCATACCAACCAAAACCCAATGGCCCCTGATTTTCTCTCGCGCAGGTTCGCGCGAACCTCGTGTGCCTAGGCACGCTTCTGCCTATCCGCGCCTGACGGAGCGTGGCAATTTTTGACCCCCTACCTCATTCGGGTGCAAACTAACCGGCGGAGCAGGGACAGCGCCTGTCCTGGCAGATACTAAGAAACAAACCGGGGACAAGTTTTTTCGACTACCGCGCCAACAATCCCATGCTGCCCTCGGGCAGCGGCAGCCTCAAGCTGTTCTGATAATAGGCAACGGTCTTGTACTGACCCGCCAGTATCAGCAGTTCAATCAGCTTCTTGTCGTTGTAGAACTCCTGAAGATCGGACCAGGTGTCGTCGGTGACCATCGAGTCAGAATGCAATTCCTCCACGGCCCGAATGATGGCGCGGTCCTGCTTTCTCCAGCCGGGCGCCCGGGATCCTTGCATAACCCGTTCAATTTCCTCCGATGTGATGCCGTTGCGCTTGGCAATCTTGACGTGAGAGCCCCACTCGAAGGGTGCCTGAGAAAGCCAGGCAATCCGCAATATCGCTAATTCCCTGTCCCGGATGTCCATTTCGCAGTCCGACAGGTATTTCCGCGCGACATCCATGTGAGCTTTGTAAAGCTCTGCGTGGCGGATCAAAATCTCCAAAGCAGACTTGTCCTCTCTGGGTTTGTGTACACCGTCCACGACTACCATGCTCATTTCGTCCAGCAGCTCCTGTTGCCGCTCGGTTCTTTCCTCTGGCGGCAAGAGCGGCAGGCGCGGCGGTCGGCCGCGGATATATTCGTCTCGCTCCTGTATCTCGGCATGGGAAAAATCATCGAGTTTCTGCGGACCTGTCATTGGGCAACCTCCGGATTAAATCTCAAGCGCGAAATTCGCCGTACATCCTCGCGGATGCTCTGCGGTCCCGCAACTCAACCGTACCGTGCGCCCGGACTTGGCACCCTTGGAATGGACTACCACCACGCGTTGACAAATCGCCGCCCATGGCGCGGCAGGGCCCGTGCCCATGACCAGCTATCCGTTCGGACGTTCCTCACGCATACTCTGCGGCGTTGCGATAGTGATCAAAGGCCCATAAGGAAAGTCACGAATGTCCAATGAAGGTGCGATCCGCCGCGAAGTGGGCACTATCGCCCTGATGTTCACGGGTTTGGGTTCGATCATCGGATCGGGATGGTTGTTCGGCGCCTGGCGGGCGGCACAGCTGGCCGGGCCCGGCGCGATCTACGCCTGGATTATCGGTGCCGTAGTCATTCTATTCGTCGCTCTCACGTATGCGGAACTTGGCGCGATGTTTCCGGAGTCCGGCGGTGCGGTTCGCTACGGACACTATTCGCACGGCTCGCTGGCCGGTTTCATCGCCGGTTGGGCAGCTTGGATTGCAATTGTGTCGGTCATCCCGGTGGAGGCGGAAGCATCGGTGCAGTACATGAGTTCCTGGCCATGGGCCTGGGCCAACGCATTGTACGTGCATGCCGCCAACGGTCAGGGCGAGCTCAGCGTAGCGGGTCTGCTCATTGCCGCGGCGCTGGTGGTCGTTTATTTCCTGTTCAATTTCTGGAGTGTGAAAGTGTTTGCCGGCGCCAACAGTGCCATCACGTTCTTCAAGCTGATTGTGCCGGCCGGTACCGCGATCGCGTTAATGTGCAGCGGCTTTCATTGGGAGAACTTTCGGATCGGGGTCCATGGAGGTCCGCACGTCGGCAATGTCGCCTCCATCCTCACGGCCGTGGCCACAAGCGGCATCGTCTTCAGCTACAACGGCTTTCAAAGCCCGGTGAACCTGGCGGGCGAAGCGCACAATCCGGGCCGCAGCGTTCCGATCGCGATCTTTGGTTCGATCGCCCTGAGCACGGTCGTTTATCTGATGCTCCAAGTCGCCTTTCTCGGCGCTGTGTCTCCGGAGCGGCTGCACGAGGGCTGGGCGGCGCTGGAATACAGCTCGCCATTCGCCCAATTGGCGCTGGCGCTCAATCTGAACTGGCTTGCCATTCTTTTATATTCCGACGCCTTCGTCAGCCCGAGCGGCACCGGCGTGACCTATACGGCCACAACCGCGCGTATGATTTATGCGATGGAGCGAAACGGTACTGCGCCTGAGGTATTCGGTCGGGTGCACCCGCGGTTCGGTATACCCCGTCCGGCGATGTGGTTCAACATCGTCGTGTCCTTCATATTCCTGTTTTTTTTCCGCGGTTGGGGCAAGCTCGCGGCAGTGATCTCAGTCGCGACGATCATCACCTACTTGGTGGTGCCCGTTAGCGTTCTGGTGCTGCGGCGAACCGCACCCGATCTGCACCGGCCCTTGAGGGTGCCCGGCCTGAATGTATTGGCGCCAATGGCCTTTGTGCTCGCGACCCTGATGCTCTACTGGGCCCGCTGGCCGCACACGGGGGAGATCATGCTCTTGTTGATTCTGCCGATACCGGTCTACTTGTACTACCAGCGCAAGGCCGGATGGCGTGATTTCGGCCGGCAAATGCGCGGGGCGTGGTGGTTGATCGCCTATCTCGCCACCGTCGCCGCCCTGTCTTGGGCAGGAAGCAAAGAATTTGCCGGCCACGATTACATCGGCTACGGTTGGGATCAGCTAAGCGTCGCGCTGGCTGCGCTGATATTTTGCCGATGGGGTGTGCGCAGCGGTTGGCGTACGCCGTCGGTTGACGCTCTCATCAGCAATCCGGACAGCCCGCCAATTTGAATCGACCGGCCACTTGGATGTGCTCAGACGGGCGAGTCGCGAATCGTCCGCGGCAGCGACGTCAAAGAAATGTTGAATTTCTTGCACACCAGGTTCCACGAGGTACCTCCTAGAAAACACGTGGTAATGGCATCCCGTTCCTGGGTCGAACGGTGCGGAAAGTTCGCCTCGAGCAGCGGCTTGCTGAGCGCCTCCCCGAACGCGGCTTCGACGCTGGGGGCCAGACCGCCATCCGGCTCTTGGCCGGGGACGACGTAGAATCCGAACACCCGCCGCCGACCTCGAATCTCCCACGCTGCATCGATGTGACGCCACATCGGGTGACGCCCGGAGAGCACAGTGGAATCCGGCTTCCCGTGCGGCTCCGGGCCTGTGCACTCGATCACGATGAGCGCATCCGGCGTCTCGATCATGACGTCCGGCACGGCCGGCCCTTCGAGCAAATGCCACCCCTTGGGCGCCGCCGAGGTCCGAAGCGCATGCAGCGCCCGCACGACCACGGCTGGTTCCCCATCCGCCAGCAGGGTGCGCTCTGGGACGACCGGTGGCGCCCGTAATTGCGGCGGCGGATGACGGATCAACCACGACAGCAAGGCGACCGGCGGATCGAAGCTCCGTTCCGTCCTGCCCCAATACCCCTTGTCGAACTTGAGATCCAATCCCTCGAGGTTCACCGCCGCCTCGTTGCTCCCGCGGTTCAACAAGAGAAGCGCCCGCACCCAATCGTTCCTGCGACTCTGCAGCGCATCGAACACCGGCGCAATTCGCGCCCGGGAGGAATCGTGGTTAGCGGCAAGCATGCAAGTCCTTTCAGATTCAGCGTACCGGACAGCTCCAGTCTAGCTTACCGTCATAAGACCCTGCGCTAGTGACTTGCATAATGATAGTTACTTCGTTATCTTGCCCTCTATGCAACGTAAATGCCTCGGCAACACACAGTGTCCCGTCGCCCGCAGCCTGGAAAAGGTCGGCGAGTGGTGGAGCATTCTTATCCTCCGCGATGCCGTTTATGGCCTGAAACGGTTCGATGAATTCGAGAAAAGCCTCGAAATTGCGCCGAACATGCTGACTCGGCGCCTGAATGGGCTGGTCGAGGATGGTCTCCTCGAGCGTCGGCGCTACAGTGACAAGCCGCCCCGCCACGAGTACCTGCTGACCGAAAAGGGTCGAGATTTCCGTCCGGTGCTCGCGGCACTCCTCGCTTGGGGCAATAAGCACTTCGCCCCCGAGGGCCCCAGCGTCCTGTTCGCGGACGCGAAGACCGGTGAGATCGCCGCGCCCATCGTCATCGATCGCGTAAGCGGTCGACGGATACCCGGTGGCGGCTTCTCACTGATTCCTGGGCCGGCGGCCGGTGAACGAATGCGTCAGCGTCTTGCTCGTGCCGCTGAAACTGCTGCCTCGCACCAGCCCGGAGTTCTCTATGAATAGCGTCGTAGCAGACGGCGAATTGGGTTCTACGGTTGCGAATGGCCCCGGCGCCTCAGTGGCGGGTGGCGTCGCGGGGCAGCCTCTGCGTATTCCTTCACGAAAGGTCCTCTTCATGCTGGAGCGCAATGTGGTAAAGTGATACTGTAATATCGCTTTACTCGTCAAGGAGGCTTTCGTGAGTACCACCGTCACCTTAAGCAGCAAATACCAGATCGTCATTCCGCAGGCGGCCCGTGAGGCGCTGTCCTTGTCGGCCGGGGATGAGCTTCTCGTGCTGTGTAAGTCTGACCGCGTCGTGATCATTCCGAAGCCCAAGAAATTCGCGAAACGCACCCGCGGCTTGCACCGTGAGGTGTGGCAGGGAGCGGAGGCGTACCTAAAATCGGAGCGCGAGGATTGGTAGCCGGTCCCATCGCGCAGCGGCACCAGCGCATTCTGATCGACACTTCGGTCTGGATCTATCATTTTGAGCAGAATTCCACCTTCGGTGGGGCCGCAGGATACGTCATCGAACGGCTCGAATCCGGCAAGTTTCGGGGCATCGTCTCGGAGCTAACGCTGCTCGAATTGATCGTGAAGCCGCTGCAGTTGGGCCGACAGGACGCCGCCGATGACTACGAGACCCTCCTGAGTTATTTTCCAAACCTGGAATTAGAGCCGATCTCACGCGCCATCTTGCTGGATGCGGCGGCCTTGCGGGCACGCTACCGCCTTCGAACCCCCGATGCGATTCAGCTCGCTACGGCATTCAAATCCGATGCGACCCTGGCGATTACAAATGACGAGGCCTGGAAACACATTTCCGGCATCGAGACGCTGCTGCTCACTGATCTGCTCGGCAAGCTTTGAGGCGGAAGACTGCACCGCAGACCACGACCCCGTTCAGATCCAAAGTCCTAATCGTCCCGCCGCGCGACACCGAGGATATGTGCGCTCACCGCCTGAATAGACGGTTCTGATTCCAGCGCGCGCGCGACTCGTAGCAGGTCCTCACGCCGGCGCGGATCTTGCCACCTCTGGTCGAAATCAGGGAACAACCATCCCGGTCCCTCCAAACCGACGATTGATAGCAACGAAAACCCGGCGGCTCTCACCTCCGCAGCGAGTTCGTCAGGTCGATGGAATTTCGCGGTGGTGAACATTTCGAGCTTGCCGGTGCGATTTTCGTGGATTCCTTCCGAGATATCGCGCTGCACGATTTGCTCGAAAACAGGGTCCGCAAAAAGGTCTTGCGCCAAACCGTCCAGGGCGGACGCAAAGCGCGAAATGGCAGCGGCAAAGAGGAGACCGCCCGGCCTAAGGACTCGGTATGCTTCCTGAAGTGCGCGGCGCCGGTCCTCAACCTCGATGAGATGGTATAGCGGTCCGAGAAGCAGCACCACATCGGCCGATTGATCCCGACGTTCCAATGAGCGCGCGTCCCCCACGCACGCGCTCGCAATCTGTCCGCCACCGGCGCCGCGCAAGGATCGAGCGTGTGCCACGAGGTTTGGGACAGGATCTATTAAATGAACCTCGTGCCCGAGGTCCGCCAGCCAGGCGGCATACGCGCCAGGTCCGCCGCCGACATCCAAAACGACGACACGAGAGCGGTTGAGCCAGCGACCAATGACTTCTTTGGTACGAGCGAACTCAAGCTGGGAAGGTCCAGATTGAAGTCGCGTAGCCTCGGTGGCTTTTTGGTAGTAGGTGAGAATTTCCGGGGATAGATCCCATTTCATGGGGGTGCTCCAATTACGATGATCGCGACCAGACCATGGTCACCTCGGAGCGGTGGCGTGTCCGGTGGTGCCGCCGCGAGTGAACTCGAAGCGCAATAGCCACTTTCGAAAGTCGTGATTGCCCGCGGGCGCGAACTTCCATTTTTTGGCAGCTTCGGTTGCCAGGCGGGCGAAATACTTGCTAGGACCTGGATTTTCAACGGTTTCGTCGACAACGTTGCCCGAACCATCGACAGTCACGCGAACCGAGACCTTGATATGGCCGCGGATCGTGTCGCGGGTACGGCGCGGAACGTCTGGAATCTCTTCGTGGAGCACGGACGGCAGCTTGTTCGCCGACGGCTGTCCGGGCGGCTCTGATGGGGGAGCAACAAAGCGCGTGGGTGCCGGCTTTGAATCCGCAGGACGCGCGGGCACAGACGTCTCCGGATTCTGCGAAGCGGCTGTGAGCGGAGAGGCGGTGGTAGGCGGAGCAGCTCGCTGCAACGAAGCTTGAGAACTGAACACGTGCAAGCCAACCCACGCTGCGACCACGACTATGAAGAGGACTGCGATCGCCGGGAGGAACAAGCGTTGTTTCGGCGACCTCTTTGGAGGAGCAGCTCGGTTCGGAACATCGCGCACGCGAGGCTTAGGTATTGCCGGACTGATCTGGGCTGCCACGTCGGCAACCGTGGGTCGGTTGGCGGGGTTGCGATTCAAGCATTGCCGGACGATCGCCGCGAACGGTGGAGGGAGAGCGGCGGGGAAAGAGGCGGTTTCGGATTTACCATCAGGCCACGAGGGAAGCTGCTGCGTGAGAGCCTCGACCATGGTGACGCCGAGACCCCACATATCGCCTGCAGCGGCAAAGCTATGGTCTTTTGCTTCCGGAGGATCGTACGCGGAAGACCTGGCGATCGTTGCCGCCGATCCGCCGGCGGGACGGACGGTATCGCTCGCCAGTTTCAGCTGATCGTTGACGGCTAGAATGTTTGTCGGCTTCAGTCGGCCGTGCACCAGGTTCTTGCTGTGTAGGAAAGCCAAGGCGCTCAGGATGGGAGGCAGCATTTCCCGTACTTCGCCGGCAGTCAGGGCCCGTTGTGGAAGAATTTGCGAGAGAGTCTGTTCAGCGTACTCCATCACGACGAACAGAAATTCGTGACTTCCGAGCCGGCAGCGCCCCGCTTCGAAAAGTTGAATCAAATGAGGATGGGCGACGGTGGTCGCCGTCGTCCAATGCGGGAGCTGCGCCTGCGCCAGAGCCGGAACAGCCGGCACCAGCTTGAGCGCGGCATTGGGAAGATTTCGCGCCTTATATTCGGTGAGGAATACTGCACTATGATCGGAGGCGCTCAGAAACCGGCGGAGGGGAAAGACTCCGTTGATGGCCCGGCCTTCCCACTTCGTCCAGACCTCAGTCATCGTTAGTCTTGCCTCGACATCGGCGAAGGACGACCCCGCTTGCCGGATGTTAGCACACCGGATCGCATAGACTACGATCTCCCGCATTTGGAGAACGGCTTTGGACAAGACGGATATAAAACTATTGCGACAGATCGAGATGGACGGACGCCAGTCATTTGCAGTGCTTGGGGAACGGGTTGGGTTATCCAAGACGCCGTGCTGGCAGCGGGTGCAAAAGCTCGAAGCAGCCGGAGTAATTCGCGGATATCGCGCGCGGATCGATCCGAAAAAGCTGGGGCTCGACCTCTATGCATTCGTGCATGCCACCATTAACGCGTCGAAGTACACCGAATTCGAGACCGCCGTCTTGCGGCATCCATCCATACTGCAATGTTTCTCAACAGCGGGTGAGGCGGACTATGTGATGCATGTATTGGTTCGTGATATTTCGGCCCTCGACGAACTCATTCGCAGGGAAATTGCGCACTTGCCTGGTGTGGAGCGCACCGTGACCACGGTGTGCATGAAGACGATCAAGGAACACGCCCTGATAGTGGGTTGTCTGTAGTCACCGGCTAGCGATGCCGGGCTCTTGATGTCGCGACGGCGCTGCGCCCCCTGAAAATGGACAGGGCCGCGCCGAGTGCAACCAGAGCGATGAGATAGCCGATCGCCACGGTCAAAACGATCGGCGGCCCCAGCCCCGCCTTGGCGGCGAATACATGCGCGGCGGCAACAGCCACCGCGGTCGGACCGAGACCCGCTCCAAGCGCCACGTTCAAGAAAAAGCTCATGGACATCGCGAGCCCCCGCGATCGATTCGGCACGACATCCAGAATCGCGGAAAAACCAACCGCGGTCACGATGCCGGACAGAGCAAAGTACAACGGCACGCCGGCCAGCACGAGCACGAAAATCGGCGAATTCATCAGAAGTGAGACGGGCAAAATCAGGAGGCCGGAATACAGACATACGCGCAGCTTGCGCGGCCATCCGCCGCGTGCCCCGGCACGATCGGCGAGCGCGCCCCCGATGAGCACGCCCCCGCCGAAGCCCACCGTCAAAAGCAAACCCAATTCGACACCGACCTGCGCCGGGTTTCTGCCGAAGTCCCGAATGAGCATCGTCGGCGCCCATGCCCCCACTGCATTGTCGACGAATGAAGCCGCTGCCAACACAACATAAATGGGCGCTACTCGAGCCCACGGAGTAGCGTCCCAGGCGCTGCCATCGGCAGCGTCAACAGAGATCGACGCGTCTTCCGTTGTGTGCCGAACCGGTTCGCGAATGAGCAGAATTGCCAGAGCCCACAGGAGCCCCGGCCCCCCGATAAGGAGCAGAACCATCCGCCACGGCGCGTACGCAGCCAGGGGTGTGGCGGCAAGAGCGCCCGACCCGATGGCGTGTAGAACGCCGCCGCCGATGAGAATCGCCGCACCGTTCCCCATCGCAATGCCGCTGAGAAAAGACCCGACGGCGGTACCTCGCCGTGACGGTGGAAAATAATCGCTGATCAGCGATATGGCGGCGGGAGAAAGTGCTGCCTCGCCCAACCCGACGACAATGCGGCTCGCGAAAATCTCGCGGAAGTTGTGCGAAAAACCGCAAGCGATCGTGCCCAGGCTCCAGACGGATACACCGGCGAAAATGAGGTTGCGCCGCGAAATGCGGTCTGCCAAAAGCCCTAGCGGGATACCGGCGGTCCCATAGATGACTGCGAACGCCGTGCCCAAGAGCAGGCTGATCTGAGTATCGCTGATACCCATATCGCCGCGGATTGGATCGACCAAAAGGCTCAACACCTGGCGATCGGTGTACGACAAGACCGCCGTCGCAATCAAAATTGCAAC
Source organism: uncultured Gammaproteobacteria bacterium (assembly GCA_963799885.1). Taxonomy (GTDB): domain Bacteria; phylum Pseudomonadota; class Gammaproteobacteria; order Steroidobacterales; family Steroidobacteraceae; genus Bog-1198. The sequence goes on from CAWCYX010000023.1 coordinate 129,867, forward strand.
GACGGTCCAGGCGTAGGGACGACTGGGATAAGAAGCCATGCCAAAGCCTTCAGAACTTGAAGTTCAAATCGGCTCCAATCGTTCGCGGCTGATTCGTGGCGATCCGGTTCAAAATCGAGATGTTCGCCGACAGGGCGCCCGTGTCGCTCAGCAACGCCATCTTGTTCGTGAGGTTGTCCACGAACAAAATGGCGGACCAGCGGACGGTCTCGACCCCCAGCCGGAATCCCACGAGATCGTACGCCGGCAGCGTGTTGCGCGTGAACGTGATGTCCTGGATCGAATCGACGTAGCTGTTGGTCAGGTGCGCGACCAAATTCCTGCCATCCGCGAGCGGCTGCTTGTAACTGAGGCTCGTGTTGGCGGTGACCTGCGGCACATCCAGGAGGCGGTCTCCCGCCACAACGCCGGCGGTCGGCAGAGTCGTCGAGTTCGTGGCATGCGTATAGCCGGCGTTCTGCGACAGTACGAAGCCCGGCATAAGCACCACGGCGACTTCGAGCTCGGCGCCGTAGACCTTCGCTTTGCCCGCATTGGCCGTGAACTTGAAGCCGCAGCTGGGAGCGACCTGCTGCTGCACATTCGTCCAGTCTTCGTAGTAAATATCTCCGTTGATCGTGACACGCGAATCGAGGAAGCGAAGTTTCTCACCCAGCTCGTAGTTCCACACGCTGTCCGGACCGAACTGCGAGGGGGCGGCCGACGCGCAGGGCGGAACGGGAATCGGCGAGTTCGGGCCGCCCGGACGGAAGCCCTTGGACATGGTGGCGTAGATCGTCGTGTTGCCGTCCGGGATGTAGGCCAGGTCCAGCTTGGGGGTCACGCCCGAGTTCTGGGCAAGACCGAACAGCGGGTTGCTGGTGCCATTGGCGGAGACGCCGCTGACGCTCGTCACCGAATTGCTGTGGTATTGGTAGTACCGCGCGCCGAGACTCGCTCTGAGGTGGTCCGGCAGCATATAGGACAGCTCGCCGAAGGCCGCATACTGGTCGATATCAACCTTGCGATGGTTGTCGGCCAGATTGGTGGTGCCGAAATCCCCGTTAAAACCGTCGGCGGTGGCGGGATAGAAGGAGTAGACGTGCGAGGTCGCGCCGAAGCTGCTGTAGTACCCGCCGACCAGCCACTGCAGTGGGTCGTCGCCGGTCGAGGCAAGCCGCAACTCTTCACTGAACTGACGCGTGTAGTCGTCCTCGGTGATCGATCCGGCGCCGAGTCCGAAAAACGTAGCGCCGCCCTCCGTCACCGTTCCCGTCGATGAATACGGAAACGCGGCCGGTGGCCCGAAAAATCCGCCGATGTAATCCTGCATCGCCTCGGAGATGTCCTGAGTCTGGTTTTGCTGACGATCCCAGTAGGCCGTCGCGGACACCAGCTGGGACGAATCGAAATTGTATTTACCCGTCAGCGTATACAGGTCGAACTTATCCTCGAATGGCTCCGCGACGTCGAACGGCTGGTAATGCACTTCGTTCAGCGGCGGGCTGTCGATGGTGTTCGGGCCATCCTGGGTGAGAGACTGATGCATGAAGCCGGCCGTGATACTCAGGCGATCCGTGGGCTGAATCAGCAGCGACGCGCGTCCTGCCTGCAGCCGTTCGGTGTTGGAGTGGCGGAAGTCCTGCGCCACCGGCGCACCGGCAACGTCCCCGCGCGCCGTGCTGTTGTTGACCTCGGCCGGAAACGGACTGACTACCTTGCGATCGATCCATCCATCGATGTATTTGTCCGTCCCGACCAGGCGCAGCGCGACGACATCCTGCATCAACGGTATGTTCAGCATCACGTTCTCGGTGTGGTTGAAGCCGCCGTTCCCGGTCGTGCCGGAGCCGATGACCTCGACGTTGGCGCCGAAGGCGTGCGGGTCCGGTTGGTTGGTGACGAGTTTGATCGTGCCGCCCATCGAGCCCGCGCCGTACAAGGTGCCCTGCGGTCCTCGCAACACCTCGACGCGGTTGAGATCGAAAAGGCTTGGGTCGATGACGGTCTTGCCGTTTTGCGCCATGGCGGCGGGCGTCAGGACCGCATCGTCGAGGTAGAAGCCGATGGTCGGGGACTCGCCGCCGGTGGAGGTGAGGCCGCGCATCTCGAATTCGGTCTGCCCGGGGCCGGACGTCTTGAACGAGACGCCCGGCACCTGCTGGGCGACCGACGTGAAGTCCGACAGGCCCTCGGCCTGCAGATCCGATCCGCTGATGGCGGTGATGCTGATCGGCGTCTTTTGTACGGTGGACTCGCGCTTTTCCGCGGTGACGACGATTTCTTGCAGATCCTGGCTTGGCGGCGCGAGCTGTGCCCACACCGTGCCGGTCAACGCCGCACAACATCCCAAAGCCGCGAGCGCTCGCTTGACGCAGTATTGCTTCGTCATATCCCCACCTCTTTTTGATCGGTCAATTACGGTTCACGGGCAACGCGCTGCTCCGGCAACGCATTCAATTCATACTTCATGATCCGACCGTGAGCGCCCGAGCGATCGCGCTCCAAATCGTATATGTCGCCGGCGGGACCTTGTCGGCGGCCAATGACGCTCGCAATCGACGACAGCTCATCGGCTTGCAGCCGAAGCCTCCCGATCTGCGCGTGCGCGTCGAGGTGCGACGTATTGACGGCTCCGACGATCGCCGCGGCGACCTGATCCCGGTCCAGCATCACTCGCGTCGCAATCGAAGCAATATCGCTACCATGTGTCGCGGCGATGCGGCTAAGCACCCCCAGTAGTTCCTGGAATATGCCCCAGCCGCCGAAATCCTCGATAATCAACCTGTACTTGGCCAATGAGCGATTCGCCAAATCCGACTGGGGAGCGGGCTTACCCAGCCATCGCTCGGAAAGAAAGCCGCCGCAAACCGTGCCGTAACACAGCAATGCGATGTTCTGAGCTCGACAATAGGTCACCATCCCGTGATTCGGACGATCATCCACCAGTGAGTATTGAACCTGATGCGATGTGATCGGTATCCCGGCATCGACGAGTTCTTTCAGCCGCGGCGTGTCGAAATTCGTTACGCCGATGCGCGCGATTTTCCCTGCGCGACGCAGCCGGTCGAGTTCGAGGGCCGTCTCGACGTAGCGAGGTACGGCGAAGTCCCACCAATGAAATTGCACCAGATCCAGCCGCTCCTGCCCCAATCGCGTCAAGGACCGATCGATGATGGCTTCAACTTGCCGGCGGCCAACGGAACGCAGATCGGAGAGGTCGGGAACGAATTTGGTATGGATCTGTACCTGCTTCGCGTGCGCCGGGTAGGCTCGACGGAACCTGCCGATCAACAGTTCGACGCCGGTATATATGTCCGCGCAGTCGAAAGTGGTGATCCCCGCGTCGACGAACGTCGCCATGTCCTTTTGCGCTTGTTCGGGATCTATGTCCCCATGGTCGCCGGCGAGGTGCCAGCCGCCTTTGATGATCCGCGAAATTGCATAATCGCCGGGCAGCAAGATCCGCGGGATCACGTCGGATTATCGCCGGCGAGAGAAGTTGCCGTAACCTGCGAGCGGGTGAAGCGCCGGCGCCCCGTGCGGCTAATCCGAAAGCGCGTCGGACAGTTCGGATCGGGGCAGGCAACTTCCGCGTCGGTCGACATCCAGTCGTTCGGATCGGTAACGCGTTGTTTGGCCGGCAGCAGCGGCAGCAATGCCGCCAAGGAATAAATTGAGAATCCTTGGCCCGGCGGAAGCTTCAGCATTTCGCCTTGCAGTTCGAAATAATCACCCAAGCGCGCGCCGCAATAAATCGTTCGGTCAGGCGGTCCCGTCACTTCGACACGCAGATCGTAAAGTTCGAATCCCTCAGCGTCCTGCGGGACATGGGGCGGCTTGGTCACGCGACTCCATCCCGTCGCTGCCAGAGCGACTCATCGCTCATCACGAGGTCGAACGCACGGCCAATGTCGGCTTCGAGCGCCCGGCGCGCTGCGATGGCGTCGCCGCGCGACAGTGCATCGAGCATTTCGAGGTGAAAGTTGGTCCCGCGCCCGTCGCCGCCGTCGAAGCGCTCGGACGCCTCGCGCAGATAGGGCCCAAACTGAAGCCACAGACTTTCGATGATCGGCAATAAAACCGCGGACCCGGATTGGCGATAGATCGCGAAGTGAAAAGCCCGGTTCTGTTCCGCGCTTTCTTCGGAGACATGCTCCTCATCCGTTTCGCTTTGGGCGACGATGAGCCGTTTGAGCATCGCTAACGATTCGGCGGTCATATTCGATGCCGCCCGCGATATCGCCAGTCCCTCGATCGCAAACCTTGTTTCCCGCAGGTCCTGCAAGGCGTCTTTTGACAGAGCCGGTACGCGAACGGTCCGACTGGGCAGCGTTTCCAGCGCGCGCTCGACGGTCAAACGGTTGAGCGCATCGCGAACCGGCATGGCACTGGTGCCAAACGCCTCCGCCAGTTCGGCAATTTTCAATTTTTGCCCAGGCGCGAAACCGCCCCGCATCAACTGATCCCGCAGCGCGCAATAGACGCGCTCCTGGACAGTCGCACGGGCGATACGGGCTAACCCGAGATTTGTACGAACGGGCATGCACGATCCTTGATTGGTTATCCCTGATTTGTTATCACAAATTTATAATCGAAGATCTTTGATATTACAAGCTCCCTTTTGCCTTCGAAGCGTCGTGGGAGGAGACAGGGGATGGCCGCGCCCTAGACCGGTGCGGCGGCCGTCGCTTTACTCCCTCAGCAGGTTCCTAAGCTTGGCCAGATCCTCGTGCCGCGTGACCAGATCGCTGCGTTGCGCCGCAATGCGTTGATCGCGCAATATCTCTAGCGACCGGAGCAGTGCCGGCAGCGGCGGACCGCTCGCGGTGATTCCCTCCAACTCGGCCACGTCGAGTCCGGCAGCCGGTCTCTCGATGAATCGACGCACCAGCAATTCATGATGCTGCGCTGCCGTTTGGCCGAACAGATCGCAGGCCTCGAGAAATGCGCGTGCGTTTCGTTGGAACCAATCCTGAGTCGCGTGTTCTTCGGCGAGCGCCAGTAGTTCATCGAGCAGACTTGTTTTGCTCATGCAGTCCCGTAAGCGCGCTTGGTCGACCGGCAACATGAACAGCATTTTATCTACCAGCAACTGTGCATAGTATGGATCGTTGGCGCGGCATAGACCGAGCAGCAGATCCAGTTCATTGATTCCGGAGAAGTCCCCCGCATTGGCGCCCCGGTATTCCTGGCGACCGACCCGATACGGCTTGTAATACGGCCGCACGCAATAGAAGAAGCGCTCAACATCAAGCCTCTCCGCCAATCGGTTGTTGGATCGCAGAACTTCTCTGAGCGCAAAAGTTGCCGTCTCGAATAAAATGTCGGCGACGGGGCTGGAGATGCCCAATGGCACGATTCTCATCAGCGCATGGGCGGCCGTTTGCAGGGATAGAATTCCACGCGTGTTTTCGTCGATGAATAAAAACTCGTCCGCAAGCGTGGTGAAGCTCTTGCGAACCCCCGCGACCGCCATGTTGTGCGTCGCAAGGTGTCCGGTTGCAAAGCGCGGCGCCATCCCAAGCGACGCACCCACATGCAGGGCCAGCGATGAGGCCTCGGGAAATGGAGATCGTTCCTCGCGCGCAGGATTTGTCAATTCATGCCGTCGCAACGCACCGAGATACAGTCCAACGTTGCCGAGCACCCCGAACGCACTTTCAAAGCCATCGCCCGTGTTGCCTTCGTCACGCAGTTCGATGACATGTTCACGTCCTTCGTCGCGCAGTGCAGCCTTAATGGGATCGCCGATCCCAATAACTTGGGCACGATGTTCCTGCGCAAAGTAGAGATTCTCGAGTTCAGTGTTCATCTGAACAAACGCGGTGCGGATCCAATGATCGAATTGTTCCGCGCGGTCGCTCATAGATGCTCCAGATTTGCGTCGATAAGCGGATCATCGCCCGGATTCTGAAGAACATTGATCCGTTCGTACCTGAAGAGTGCCATATTTACAGAACGACGCACATTTTCGTCCCATAAATTCAGGACGATGGCCTGCGGCGCCGAGACGATACCCCTCGGGTTCTCGCAGTGTTGTACCCTCTCATGCCGTCGTCGCGCCGAATCACGGAGCATCCTATGAAGATCGGTTTGCAGCTGCCCAACTTCACTTGGCCCGGAGGGCCTGCGCAGATTCCCGGCAAATTGGCGGAAATCGCCCGCACTGCCGAAGACGCGGGATTTTTCAGCCTGTGGGTGATGGACCATTTCTTTCAGATCAGCATGGTGGGACCACCCGAGCAGGACATGCTGGAGTGCTACACCGCGCTAGGGTTTCTGGCGGCACACACCACCCGGGTGAAACTCGGGGCCATGGTGACCGGTGTGATCTACCGCTACCCGGGCATCCTCGTGAAAGCCGTGACGACCTTGGACGTGCTATCCGGAGGACGCGCCTATTTCGGGATCGGCGCCGCTTGGAACGAGCAGGAAGCGAAGGGACTGGGAGTCCCCTTTCCGCCCATTGCCGTGCGATTCGAATTACTGGAAGAGGCGCTGCAGATCACCAAGCAAATGTGGTCGGCGAACAATGGGGTGTACCGTGGCAAGCACAATCTCCTCGAACAAACCTTGTGCAGCCCGCAGCCGTTGTCGCGCCCCCATCCGCCGATTCTGGTCGCGGGCGGCGGCGAAAAAAAGACGCTGCGGATGGTCGCGCAGTACGCGGATGCCTGCAACGTCTACGGACCCGTCGAAACGGTGAGCGCCAAATTGGCAATTCTGAAGCAGCACTGCAACGCGCTCGGCCGCGACTATGCCTCGATCGAAAAGACTTCGCTGGGCACCGTGGACCTGCAACCGGGAAAGTTGAGCGTCCAGGATGTGGTTGAGCAATGCCGGCAACTGGCCGGCATCGGCGTGCAGCATGCCATCTTCAACATTCCCACCGTGCACGAGATGCGGCCGCTGGAGATGTTCGCGCGCGACATCATTCCGGCCGTTGCCGGTCTGTAGCTCAGCGCTGCACTTCCTCGATGACGGGCTGGCCGGAAACGCGCACGCGAACGAGGCCCCAGCACAGGCCGAGCGTGAGCATGCACGCAATAACGATCAACGCCATCCAGATCAGCGCTGCATGACTGGAAGAATTGAGCCAGCCCCAACTGCTGATGAGCCAAATGACCGCGGCGAAGAAGGCAAGCCCGAGCGCGACTCCCAGGGTACCCAGCGACCGCCACGTCGCGTGGACGAAGAATATCCAAAGCGCCAGCAACGCCAGCCCGACGACCGCCTGAATGGGCTGTACGTGTGGAAAATTCCCGGCGAGCCAGCCGACGAAGGACAACCCGGTGGGGTTATAGGTCGCCACCACCAGCACCAGCGATGCGATGAAACGCCCCATCAAACCGCCGACGGTCAGTCTATTCACCTGCGGCCTCCCCATGCAATGAAATGTCCCAAGGTTATGCTACGCGGCCCGCGCGTAGAAATCACGGTGCGCGCGGGGCGAGGCGGATCTTGTTTCCCGCACCGCCGTAGCCCAGGACCGGGGATTGTTGGCACGACGCCGCTCCCGCGCCCTGGCAAAAGCTCCTGACGGCGGTCCAGACGTAATTTTTGTACACATCTTCCAGCGGGGCGAGGCCCTGAGTCTGGTTCAGCGCTTTGACCAGATTGCTGGTGAACAAGCCGCCGCGCTCGGCACCCAGGTCGACTGCGGTCTCGTCGGTGCGTGCGGCCGACATGACGGCGATGTCGCTGCGGGCATCCGTGGCCGACCTCAGCACCCGCGCGATGTCCGGCGATCCGCCGGAGTGCGTGACGACGACGGCGCGCGAAGACACCGCCACCGTGGTCATCTGGCCGACGGCACCGCCCGAATGGCAGGTGTCGATCAACATGACCAGCTGCTTGGCCGGAACGCGCGAGAACAGCCTGACGAGTTCGGCAAAGTTCAGGACATTCCCCGGGGGCGCATCGAGATTCGTGTCGAAGAAAATGGGCATGGTGACGCCGGCTTTGCCGAAGTTCGTTTCCATGCCGTGGCCGGTGACGTAGAACACGGCCACATCGTCCGGCCCCGCACTCGCCGCCAGGTGCGCCAGCGCGTCGCGCACCGCATTCGTAGTGGCGGCCGCATCAAACAATTGCGTGGTAGTCGTGTCTTCAAAGCCGAAGGGCTTCAAAGTATTGCGTACATTCTTAACGTCGGTTCCCGTGCCCGGCAGATCATTGCCGTGGGTGCCCGCGCCGGCAATACCCTGCACCCCGCTGTAGTTGGACACCCCTACCGACAGCAGCCACCGTTTGCCGGTGGCGGATGCCGCCGTCGCGCCGGGCGCCGGCCCGGGCGCCGCAGCGGACGTCGCGCCCGGCTCGCCGCCCGAGCCCGGCGGATTCACCACGACAAAGCTCGTTGGCGTCGCGGCATCGTCGGCGGTGAGGTTTGCGATCTGTTGCGCGGTGAGCGACGATAAGCGCGTGTCCACGTGCGCCGTCAAATCAATGGCGGCCCGTTGCGCGGCGATTTCATAACCGCGCCGCTCGCCGTAGTCGCGCAAGGCGGGGTCGGTGCGCGTCTGGATCTGACCGCTGCCCTGCTCGGCGGCCAGCAGATTCGAGCCCACGAATACCCGGGCGGTGATCCGCACCTCGGCAATGCCCACATTCGTGCCCGGCTGCGGACGCAGATTGGCATACACCGAATACACCAGTGTCATACCGGCATCGGGGGCGAAGGTGACAATTACGCCTGGGCCCTGATCCATGGCGCGATAGGTGTCCGGCGACGGCTCGATGATCTGGTATTGGCGTTTGAGGAATTCCTGCTCGAGTGCCAGGGTGACGGCCTGAACCGTCGGGTCCAGGCGATTGGGGGCGTTGGCCGTCTCCTTGCGGTATAGGATGACGAGATGCTTGGACGCGATTCCGGACGCAGCGGCGCCGGGGGCGTTGTCGGCCCGGCCCGCGTTCGCCGGCCTGACGCCCACGACGAGGAGCAGTACCGCGCAGAACGTCTTGCTCACGATTCGTACCTGCCGCCCACGTTCACTGCGGGCGCCCCGGTTCATTCCGCGCGCACTCCCATGGCCGAACTGTCGCTCAATACCGCATAGTCGCCGGGCTTGACCTGGAAGCGCGGATCGACCTGAGTCAGATCGCATTGGCTGGTTTCGGTGCCCACCCCGTCGCAGTGCACCACGGCAAGCGGCTGCGTCTTCGAAATGACTTGGCGTGCGCCGAGCTGCGTGGTTTCCGCGTGAAACAACACCAGCGTATCGCCGCTTTGGAAGCCGTGACGCGACCCGCCGACGATGCCCACGGTGGTCGCATCGACGGACAACACCCGGCCGAAGGGCCGCAGCACTTGGCCGATCCTCTCCACCGCCTCGGCGAGCGCCTTTTCCAGAGCACGCTCGTAATCGTTGGCGAGCGACAGCTGAGTCTCCGGACTCGAGACCGGCACGTTGGGCGCGAGCATCGTGCCCTCGCCGGAGGCCATTCCCCATGCCCCGTCCACCGACACCCCGGCCGGAAACAGCTGCTCTCCGGAGATGACGTCCTTCATCTGTACCGACAGTCGAACCTCGGTTCGGGCCTTTCGATAGGGGGCGATGTCCATGAGGTCCTGGGTGGCACCGACCACCTGACCGTCGATGATGATGTCCATGGATTTGCCGTCGAGCGTCTGGAAGGCGTTTTCGCGCACCACCGTCGTCGAGTCGTCGAACACTTGGAAGCGCCGGCTGGCGAGAATCATGTCCATGAAACGCCGATTCATCTGGCGGTTGGTCAGATGAACCTTGGCCGCGACGGAACTCGGGAACAGGAGCTTCTCGTCGCCCGGATCACCCACCCCCACCATTTGGGTGTACACGCGGATCAACCGCGCCTCATCCACCAGCTGCAGACGCCCAAGATCGACGCCCGCGGGCATCCGGATCGGGCCGCGAATGATTTTGATCTGCGCCGCTGCATTCGGATCGGGTGCCGTCTTGGCGAACACCGCCAGCGGCACGGCGAGCAGTAGCACGGCGAACGCGCGCCTCATATCGAATTTCCCGGCTTGGGCTTGGGGGCTGATTTCTTGCTGCTCGTACTCGGCTTCGAGGTACCGCTCTGCTTCGAGGTAACGGCGCCGGCTTGCGCCGCATGTCGGCAGCTGTCCGCATACGACTCATAGGCATAGACCGTGGCCATCGACGGTATCAGACGCACGAGCGTGCCGCCGAGCTGCATCTGGGCGTAGGAGCCCTCGCTGTTCGACACCACCAGGCGCATCAGTTGCGAATCGTCCCACTCCGAGTATTTCTCGGCGGTCAATCTCTGCACCTCGCCGATGGGCACGGCTGATGCCTTGGTCCGTTGATCGCGCGACAGCAGGGGTTCCGCCAGTTTTCCTGCACCAGTCGTTTCATCGCTCAATGCATTGGCAAACAGGAACCCGCCGGGATCGGAGGCATGCAGATAGGATTCGGCGAACTGCCGCCGATCTTTGCCGGGCATGGCCTTGTCGATCAAATGCCCCGCCTCGGTCGGGTCGCACAAATACACCCGGTAGATGAGTCCGGGCGCGCCGTTGCGGAACAGCGCGTCGGCCAGCAGCCGGCCCTCGCCCGAGCCGCTGATGGATTCGAACACGTTCTTGGCGTGCCGCAGCTCAGTCATTTGCGCGCCGCGGGCGAGCCGATAGTTGTGCGAGAAACGCGCCGGCTCGAGCACCACGCCCGTGAACAGCGTTTGTACGCTGAGCTTCACCAACGGTCCCGCCTCCCTGGCAAACTGGAAGGCAAAGGGCATCACGGCCAGCGTCTCACCCAGGTCCTTGTCGTGGGTCGTGCTGACGACGTCCTGGGTGAACAGGGCGGTGAAACCGCCGAAGGCTGCGATGCCGGTCATGGTCCGAAGGTAAGCGCGCGACCGTCCCACGACTCCGTCGGTTTGAGCGCGAAAATCCGCATAGGCCTTCGGATCGCTGTGCCGCAGGAACTGCAAGGCCAGGTTCTGCATGCCGAGATCGTTGGAGAAGTCGCGCAACGGCCGGTCCTCGCCGAAGGAATCGATGAACGCCAGGTCCGCGGGCGACAGCCATTGCGCGAGCTCCGCCTCCATGTGGCGAACTTCCGCCTCTTGCTTCGCCGCCTTCGCCTTGCGACGCCGGTCGAGCACGTCGGCCATCAACGCCGCGGACTTTTGCCGGCGGTCGAGCAGTGCCGCGAATTCCGTTTCGATGTTCTTGAAGTCCTTCTGCGCGGCATCGAGTCCCTTGTGGGTCACGCGCGCAGCGATGACCATGGCGGCCATCGTGAGCACGCTCTGCTGCTGGGGCAGGGTCATGGTGGACGCCGTTTTCGGCAGCTCGATCGTCTCCTTGCTCAGCGCATCCGCGTCCCCGGTCAAGGTCTTCATGAGCGAGTTGACCGCGGAGAAGCTATACGAGGAAATCTGCTCCTTGAGCGACGTCATAAACAGGTCCAGCAACTTGCCCTCGGTATCTATCAGGACGTGATTCTTCTGGTCCATGAGGCCCGATGATGTGGCGCCGATGCTGCCCGCCAACGCCTGCCGTGATTTGCGGTCGCCCGCAGCCAGCTTCAGTTCCTTCAGCTCGTTGAGCAAGTCGGCTCCGGTCACGGTGCCTTTGGTGATGAGCTTCTTGACGCTGTCTTGGGAGCGCGCGTAAGGCAATGCGGCCGCGGTAGGCGCCGGTGTCGATGCGGCCGGCGCCGCAGCGGCCGCGGGAGCCGCCGTCGAGGGCTTCACGGGATTCAGCTTTTGGAGCCAACTCTTGAACGCATTCGGTTGAGTGTCGTCGGCAAAGGCCGCGCCCGTAGCCAGCGCGGCAACAACCACTGTCGCGGCCATGAGTCCGACTTGAATGCGCACCCCGGATTGTCCTCGTCGCTGATTCCTTTTCTAGCATGCACCATCAGCGGCCGCTAACGTGGGAGGGGAATCCTGTACTGGCACGTTATCTGCGCTGCAGGAAACTCCTAACCTCCATGCAGCCGCCGGAAACAGCTGCGGACGGTTTGACATATGTACCGGCAGGAGGCGAGGCGGGAGCCGCGCGGGCGGCTAGATCATCGGCAGCCCACGGCGGGGCTTGCCGCGCGGAAATGCTGCATCGATGCGCGCAAGATCCGCCTCAGTCAGCTGCAGCGACGCCGCTCCGGCGTTCTCCTCCACATGCCGGATTGTGGCGGCCTTCGGAATCACGAACGTGTGCCGATGCCGGAGCAGAAACGCCAGCGCCACTTGGCGCGGCGTCGCCTCATGCGCGGCCGCGACGGCGTGCAGCACCTCGGCTTGGGGCCCGCCGCGCTCGAATATACGCGGGGTTTCACCGAACGGGGTATAGGCGACGACGGCAGCGCCGTGCTTTTCGCACCACGGCAGCACGCGGTGCTCGATCGCGCGTTCCTTCAAGTGATACAAGACCTGATTGCAAGCGGGGTGGCCCGCCCCGGCGATCGACGCCACCTCCTCGAGGTCGTCCACGTCGAAATTGCTGACTCCCCAGGAAAGAATCTTGCCGCTGCCGACCAGGGAATCGAATGCGGCAATGGTCTCCTCGAGCGGGTAGCTGCCGCGCCAATGCAACAAATAGCAATCCAGCCTATCCGTTTGCAAACGCGCGAGCGATCTTTCACAGGCGGCGACGGTGCCGCGCCTGGAGGCATTGCTGGGCAGCACCTTGGAGACGAGAAAAACCTCGTCGCGCCGGCCGGCGAGCGCCTCGCCGATGAGTGTTTCTGCTGTGCCCGCACCATACATCTCCGCGGTGTCGATGTGGGTCATGCCGAGGTCGATCCCGCGCCGCAGGGAAGCGAGTACTGCCGCGGCGTCGGTCTCTTCCGCACGCCAGGATCCTTGGCCCACCGCAGCCACCCGGCGCCCCGCTGAGCCGAAATCACGCAGTGAGGCCTTTCGAGTCATATTGTCCGGAGTGAGGTTGCTTGGAGTCATTGCGCCTGGAGTGATCGCGGGCGCTTCAGGGCGGATTGACGCCGAGCCGCCGCGACATACGCAGCGCCGCCTCGCGGCCCTGATAGTAGCCCTGGACGACGCCGAGTTGGTCGAAACCCAGACTCTCGTAGAACGCGCGCGCCTGTGTATTTTGGGTGCGCAGTTCGAGGTTGATGCGGAACACGCCTGCTTCAAGGGCGGTTGCGGTCAGCCACTCCATGAGCTGGCGCCCCAGGCCCTGGCGCCGATAATCCGTCGCAACCGCAAGAAGGTTGAGATGCGCGACCTCATCGCCGAAGTGCATGATGGCGAACGCGGCCAGACGGCGGGCGTCGTCACGCCGCGTCCGCCGTGCCACCACCACGGAGGATTCCGTGCCCGAAATGAAATGTTGCACGCGCGCGGGAGTCCACGACCAGGTCAGACCCTCCTCGATCAGATCGCGCGACATTTCGGCAATTTCGCGTGCATCCGACGCGCAGGCAAGAGCCAGTGTGGAGAGTTGCGACATGTCAGGGCAGCGCCTCCGTCTTGATCGGCGGTGCAGGCCGGCCCGGCAGCCCGCCCGGCCTCTCCGGCAGGAGTTTCATCAACTCCTCCACGCCGCGTTCCAATTGTGGGTCATGACCCTGCAGCACGGCGACGGGATCCTGTTCGACCACGATGTCCGGGTCGACGCCGTGGCCTTCGATGATCCAGTGACCGTCCGCATCCGCGGCACCGAACTCCGGCACGAACACGGTGCCTCCGTCGAGCAGCGGCCCGCGGTCGGTGACGCCGACCACGCCGCCCCAGGTGCGCTTGCCGACCAGCAAGCCGAGCTTCCACTGTCTGAAGGCATTCGAGAAAATATCGCCATCGGAAGCCGTGTCCTCATTGATGAGCGCTGCCTTGGGTCCCGTCTGCACGACGTGCGGGTAGGTCTCGGGAGCCTCGTGGTTGCGCGCGAACGCGGTGCCGTGCAGAGTCCTCGCCAGCCGCTCGATGAGCATCTCCGAGATGTTGCCGCCGCCGTTGTCCCGCAAGTCGACGAGGAGTCCTTCCTTGCGCACTTGCGGATACCACCACTTGATGAATTCGCGAATGCCGGCGTCGCCCATGTCGGGCAGATGGATGTACCCTAGGCGTCCGTGGCTCAAGGAATTCACGCGCTCTCGATTGGCCGCACTCCAGCCAAGATACAAGAGCGCCGTTTCGCTGGCCAGCGGCATGTAGCGGATCGTTCGCGGCGACTTGCCGTCAGGGGTGGCGGACACGCGCCATTCCACGGCCTGATTAGCGGGAGCCAGAAGCAATTCATAGGGATCGGTCCCGGCGCGCAGCTCGCGTCCGTTGATCGCCATGACATAATCACCGGCGCGTACGTCCACTCCGACCTCGGTGAGCGGCGAGCGATACCGGTCCTCCTCGTTTTCACCGGCGAAGATTGCGGCGATCCGATATCTGCCTGATGCGGAATCGAGGGCGAAGCTTGCGCCGGGCAATGCGACGAACGGCCGTTTCGGCAAACCCAAGTCACCGCCCTCGATATAGGCGTGCTGGACCACCAGTTCGGAGATCATCTCGGCGATCACATAGTTAAGATCCGCACGGTGCCCGACAAAGTCCACCAGCGGCTCGTATTTCCGGCGCAACTGTTCCCAGTCGTAGCCGTGCATGTTCGAGACGTAAAAATAGTCACGGTAACGCCGCCAAACCTCGCGAAAGATTTCATGCCACTCTTCGGTGGGGACCCGTGTGGTGAGGAGGCCGGCCAACGAGACGGTTTTGGCGTCATCGCCCCTGCTTCCATCGCCCTTGCCGCCATCGCCTTTGCCGACCTCGTAATACTTGATTTCCTTGCTCGAGTTCTGCGCGAGCACATGCTTGCCGTCCGCGGTGAGCGACCAATCGGAGACATCCTCGATGAGGGTCTTGGCTTCACGGTCCTTGATTGAATAAGCCATGATCTTGGACTTCACCAGCCCTTCGCGTCCGTAATAGAACGGCCCATTCTGCTGATAGATCAGGTTCTCGTCTGTGACGTGCAGGTCGCTCAAGTTGTCCGCTTCCAAAGGCACGCGGATGGCGCGCAGGGCGATGCCGTCGAAGTCGATCTTGACCGTGGTCGTGGACTTCTCTCCGCCCTTTGCCCTTTCTTTGTCCTTATCTTCCTTTTCTTTGTCCTTGTCGGCTTCCTTTTTGTCGTCGCCCGGTTCATCGTCGCGAACGCCGTAGGGATTTGCGACGCCCCGGCGCAGGGCCACGGCGAAAATCCCGAGTTGCCGGTCGGTCGCGAAATCGAATTCGACCGTGCTGATCACCGGTTGGTATTCGCGGGCGCTCAAAAAATACAACAGCTCGCCGTTGGGAGCCCATGCGGGCGATTGCGCATCGAAGTACTCGGGGGTCACGCGCCGCGACTTGCCGTCGGCCACCGACCAGATGTAGACGCCCGACTGGTGACTGGGGTCATTCAATGAGTAGCTCAAGTACTGGCCGTCCGGGGACCACTGATAGTCGAGCGCCAACTCGGCGGGATCTTTAGCCACGGCGGTTCGGCGCTTGCTCGCCAACTCGATCACGTAGAGGCGTCCGGTTTGATCGGCCAACGCGATACGCTTGTCGTCGGCCGACCAGCGGGGCGCCATGTAGCGCAACGCCGACCCGGCAGTCACGGCCTGCGCGGGCGTGGTCCCGTCCTGGGCCTGCACGTACAGTTCTTCCTCGCCGCTGCGATCCGAGACATACGCCAGACGCTTGCCGTCGCTCGACCATGCCGCCTCACGGTCGTGCGCGTAGGAGGACTGCGTGAGATTGCGGGTGATTCCGTGTTCCACTGGAATCGAGAACACGTCGCCGCGAGCGACGACGGCGACACGCTCTCCGCCGGGACTGACGGAGTGGCTTTCGATGTTGTCGGCCGCGTTCACTGCCTGGGCGCCGGTGATGACCGCATCGGCGGGCACCGTGATCGTCAGGGCGCGATCCTGCTCGTTGTGCGTGTCATAGAGATGCAGTTCGCCGTCCAATTCGTAGACGATCTGACCATCGGCATCGGCGCTCGGCCAACGGACGTCCCAGTCGCGATGGTGAGTGACCTGGCGCGTTTGGCGCGACTCGACGTCGTAGCGATATAGATTGAATACGCCGGTGCGATCCGAATTGAAATAAATGGCGCCGCCTATCCACATGGGATCGCGGTCGGTGCGCGGGTCCGTGGTGACCTGGACGAGCGAAGGATGCTCGAGGTCGAAAATAAAGAGATCGTTCGCCCAGCCGCCCTGGTAGCGCTTCTCGCTGCGAAAGTCCCGCCATAAGGGCGAGTAGACGATTCGCTTGCCGTCCGGGGAAAAATGTCCGGCACCCGATACCGGCATCGGCAGCGCGGTTGCCGCGCCGCCGCCGAAGGGCACGGTGTACAGTTTTGAGTGCTCGAGAATGAAGGCGCCGCGCGACGAGCGGAACAGCACGGCCGTGCCGTCGGGCGTCCAGCCGTAGACCTGATTGTCGAAGCCCCAACGATCTGATAACGGGCCCTGTGAGGGATAGAACGTGAGCTGCTTCGGCGCTCCGCCGCCGGAGGGCATCACATACACCTGTTCATCGCCGCCGTATTGACCGGTGAATGCGATGTGGCGTCCGTCGGGCGAGAACTTGCCGAACAATTCGAGGCCGGGATGTGCGGTGAGCCGTACCGCCGTGCCCCCTTGAGTGCCGACCGTCCACAAATCCCCCGCATAGCTGAATACCACGCGGTCGTGCCAGACATCCGGAAACCGGAGCAGCTTGGTACCGGCGGCTTGCGCCATCGACAGCCCTCCTGCCGAGAGCCATGCCGCCGACAGCCATAAGAGAGCGGCCGCGGCATGCGCCGCGGGGCGGTGTGGTTGCATGCGGTCAGCGGCTGCGATAACGGTCGGTTGCGGAGACGAGTTCGTGAATGTTGCCGGGCTCGAAGGCCGAATGTCCCGCGTCCGGAACCAGGCGGAAATCAGCCTCGGGCCATACGCGATGCAGATCCCAAGCGGTGGTCGCGGGGCATACCATATCGTAGCGTCCTTGCACGATCGTCGCCGGAATGTGCCGGATGCGCTCCACGTCGTCGAGCAATTGGGTTTCGCTGCGCAGGAAACCCCGGTTCACGAAGTAATGGCATTCGATGCGCGCCACGGCGAGAGCGAACTGGTCCTCGCCCCATTTTTTGA
Organism: uncultured Gammaproteobacteria bacterium; assembly: GCA_963799885.1. Lineage (GTDB taxonomy): Bacteria > Pseudomonadota > Gammaproteobacteria > Steroidobacterales > Steroidobacteraceae > Bog-1198. The sequence goes on from CAWCYX010000023.1 coordinate 146,948, forward strand.
TGTTGTCCGGATTGCTGCGCAGAAAGCTGGTCGACGCTTCCCACACGGACCATGCGCGTGCGGCAGCCACCGCCGCCCGTTGATCGGTGCCCGTGAGCCGCTGATAATAGGCATTCAGGTAATCGTCGCGCTCATCGACGGGAATGGCGTCACGGTAGGCTTCCCAGTAGTCCGGGAAGATGTCCGAGGCGCCGTGCTGGTAGAACCAGCGAATCTCGGCGTAGCGAAGCAGGAAAATCCCGCGCAACACGATCTCGCTGACCCGCTCTGGGTGGGCCTCCGAGTAGGCGAGGCCAAGCGTGCTGCCCCAGGACCCTCCGAACACCAGCCAGCGCTCGATGCCGAGGTGCTTGCGCAGCCGTTCGATGTCGGCCACCAGGTGCCAGGTGGTGTTCTCGACCAAGCTCGCGCTCGGACGGCTGCGGCCGCAGCCCCGCTGATCGAATACGATGATGCGGTAGTGCTGGGGATCGAAGAATTGCCGGGCGCGCCGGTCGGAGCCGGCTCCCGGTCCGCCATGCAGAAAGATCGCCGGTTTGCCGGCGGGGTTGCCGCTCTCTTCGTAATAGATTTCATGGAGTTCGGATACGCGGAGGAAACCGTGACGATAGGGTTCGATCGCCGGGTACAGTTCGCGATTCGAGATGGCGGACGCCGGACGCACCGAGACCGCCGACCGCACCGAGACCGCCGACGAGCGTGCCGCGACCCGCGCTCTGGGCTGCCTCTTGGGAGCCGAACGCTTCAACTTGACCTGACCCACGCGCCGCGCCACGGTGCGCGTCGTCTCGGCCTGTGCGCCTTTTCTTTTCTTCATCGTCGCCTGTCCTCTGGTTTCATGAAATCGATACTCGCCGCAATTTGATGTCCGCGCGCCTAGACCCGCTGCACCAAGGGCCCCAATGGCCGCCCCCCGATCAGATGCAAATGCAGGTGGTAGACCTCCTGGCCACTGTCGGGGTTGCAGTTGATGATCAGTCGGTAGCCGCTTTTGGCAACGCCATGCGCGCGCGCGAGGTCACGCGCCACGATAACCATGTGGCCGAGGAGCGCTTCATCGTCGTCTTCGATGTCGTCCGTCGTTGGGATGACTTTGTGTGGAACGATCAATATATGTACCGGTGCGGCGGGTCGAATGTCCAGAAAGGCAATGACGCGCGAATCCCGGTAGACGACGTTGGCCGGCAGCTCGCCGGCAATGATTTTTTCGAAAAGCGTAGGCATTTCATACGCCTCCGGTGAATAAGGGGCCCCAAGATTAGCAGGATCGGCGCCGGCGGCTCGATTTCCCGCCCCGGGGGACGGACGCGCGCCCGCCGGGGCGGACGCGAATAGTAATGGGAACGATTCTCATATACAATTGCCGTATGGAAATGACGCGCAACACGCAGCTACCGCGGTCGACGCCAATGTCGGCAGCGTCGGCCATCACGGCCAGAACACCTACCGTGCCGACGGCCGGTGCCGACGGGGCTGTGCGGCTTGCCGACCTTGCGACGGGCGCGCCGGCGCGGGTGGTTTCTGTGTCCGCGACGGATATCTCATCCGCTGATTCGGGTGCATCCGCCGGATTGAGTCGTCGGTTGGCCGAACTCGGGTTCTTACCGGGCGAGAGACTCCGAATCGTCGCTCGCGGCTTCTTGGGACGCGAGCCGATCGCTGTACGGATCGGCACCGGCACCTTTGCATTGCGGCTGTTCGAGGCCGCCTGCATCCGAGTGTGCCCGGAGCAGCCGCTCCTCCGCTAATCCTATGGAGGCCACCCACAGTGCGCCCGGCCCGCTGGTTGCCTTGGTGGGCAACCCCAACTGCGGCAAAACGGCGCTATTCAACGTCCTGACGGGCAGCCGTCAAAAGGTCGCCAACTATGCCGGCGTCACCGTGGAGCGCAAGGAAGGCTCGCTGTTGACGCCGTCGGGTCGCCGGGTCCGGATCCTCGATTTGCCGGGGGCATACAGCCTCGATCCCTTGACCCCCGATGAACAAGTAACCGCCGACGTTCTGCTCGGTCGGCGCGCGGGCGAGACCTCACCGGACTTCGTAGTCTGCGTCACCGACGCGACCAACCTGCGTCAGAACCTGCGGCTGGTCTTGAGTTTGAAGCGGCTGGGTCTGCCCATGGTGATTGCGCTCAACATGACCGACATCGCACGCCGCAAGGGCATCGTCATCGACGCGCACACGCTGGCGGCGGAGCTTGGCGTGCCCGTGGTCGAAACGGTCGGGGTCAAGGCATCCGGCGCCGGGGCGCTCATCGATGTCCTCGACCGGCTGACCGCGCCGGCGCAACCGCGTCCGGCCGCCGTATGGCGAACACCGACGGCGGCGGACATCGCCCACGATCAGAGCGAGGTGCGGCGTATTCTCGGCGCGGTGGGCGGCGATCGGTTGGACGGCACCACGACGAGCGACCGGATCGATGCCGTGGTCCTGCATCCGGTGGTCGGCCCGTTGATTCTCTGCGTCATTCTGTTCATGGTATTCCAAGCCGTGTTCGCCTGGGCGCAGGCGCCGATGGATGCGATCAAAAGCGGCGTGGGTCTCATCGGCGAGTGGGTGAACCATGCACTGCCGGCGAGTCTGCTCAAGGATTTGTTCGTCAACGGCGTGCTTGCGGGCATCGGCAGCGTGTTGGTGTTCCTGCCGCAAATCCTCATTTTGTTCTTCTTCATTCTCTCGCTCGAGGAATCGGGCTACCTGCCGCGCGCGGCCTTTCTGCTGGATCGCGTGATGGGCAGCGTGGGGTTGTCGGGCCGCGCATTCATCCCTCTCTTGTCGAGCTTCGCATGCGCCATTCCCGGCATCATGGCGACGCGCACCATTCAAAATCCACGCGACCGCCTGAGCACGATCATGATCGCTCCGTTGATGACGTGCTCGGCACGCCTGCCGGTGTACGCGCTCATCATCGGCGCGTTCATTCCGCGGCGCGAGGTGTGGGGCGGCCTGCAGTTGCAGGGGCTGGTGCTGTTCATCCTCTACGTCGTCGGCATTGCGAGCTCCATGGCCGTCGCCTTCGTACTCGGGCGGCGCGGCGGAGGGGCGGGGTTGCATTCGCTGATGCTGGAGTTGCCGGCCTATCACTGGCCGAACCTTCGAAATCTCGGCATTGGCCTGTGGCAACGCGTCGAAATATTCTTGAGCCGCGTCGGGACGATCATCCTGTCATTGATGGTCATTCTGTGGGCATTGAGCTCGTTTCCCGCACCTCCGCCCGGCGCCACAGGTCCCGCCATTCAGTACAGCATTGCAGGGCACATCGGCGCATGGCTGGCCGTGATCTTCGCCCCGATCGGATTCAACTGGCAGATTTCGATCGCACTGGTGCCCGGACTCGCGGCGCGCGAGGTCGCGGTCGGCGCCCTGGGAACCGTGTATGCGCTGTCCGCCGGCGGCGGTGACGTGAGCGGCGCCCTGACGCCGTTGATCGCGCAGTCGTGGAGCCTGCCGACCGCGCTGTCGCTGCTGGCCTGGTACGTGTTCGCGCCGCAATGCCTGTCGACCTTGGCGACCGTGAAGCGCGAGACCAATTCCTGGCGCTATCCCATCATCATGGCGGCCTATCTATTCGGTCTGGCGTATGCGGGCTCGTGGATCACTTACCGCGTTGCGTCGGCCTTGACCGGGGCCTAGGAGCGCGGAGGCTATGCGCGATGCTCGATGAAATCTTGGTAAGCGGTGTGCTGCTCGCGAGCATCATCTACGCCATTTTCGCGCTCGGACCGCGCAGCTTGAAGCGCGGCTTGCTGATGCGCGCGGCGGCTTGGGTTCGGGCAGTCCCGACCATGCCGGGCCTTCGCGCACTCTCGCGACGCATGGAGAGCGCCGCCGTCAAGCCTGCGGGCGCGTGCGGCGGCTGCGACAATTGCGGGTCGGCAACGCCCGCGCCCGGGTCGAATGGATCAGCTGAGCCGGAAATCAGAATCCCCGTATCGAAAATCGGCAGGCGGTAATTGCGCGGCAGACGTCGCCTATCGGCCCTCGGGCCGTGGCGGGGGAGCCGGTTTTCTAGTTGCCGGTAAATTTCGGCGCGCGTTTGCTGCGGAACGCGGCTACCCCCTCGGCGAAGTCCTGGGTATCCCCGAGCTCTGCCTGCAGCACGGCCTCGATCGCCAACTGTTCCGGCAATGTGCGGGCGGGCGGCTGATTGAAAACCGCCTTGATTCGTCGAAAGGACTGAGTCGGTCCGGCTGCCAGCCGGCGTGCGACGGCTGCCGCCCGCTCCGCCAGCGCTCCGTCTTCGACGCTCGCCCAGATGAGTCCCCAGCGCTCCGCATCCGCCGCCGACAGGGCATCGCCCAACAGAGTCATGCCCTTTGCGCGCGCCGTACCCACCAATCTCGGCAGGAAAAACGTGCTGCCCAGATCAGGTATCAACCCGAGCTTGGGTGCGAAGAGCTGCAGAAAGGTTGCCGAATGGGCCGCCATGACGATATCGCCGATCAGCGCAAGGCTCATCCCCGCGCCAGCGGCAACGCCATTGACGGCAACCACCAACGGCACCCGCAGGTCATGCCAAGCAGTCACCATCGGGTTGAAATGGTCGCGCAGGCGACGGCCGATGTTCGCGCCGGCACTTTGCTTCGGGTCTTGGATCAGGTCGTCGCCCATGAGGTCCGCACCCGAACTGAAACCACGGCCGGCGCCCGTCAGCAGCACGGCGCGCACCGAAGGATCGCCCTCGATGGCCGCTGCGGCCGCGCGCAGATCCACGATCATCTGCAGATTGAGGGCGTTGAGCTTGTCGGGGCGATTGAGGGTCACGTGGGCGACTTGGTCGCGAAGCTCGAACAATATGGTTTCGAACATAATCGACAATCCTGCGAGGAGCCTGTCCGAGTATTCTACGTGAGCCGCGCCTTGGCGGCTTTCAGTATAATAGTGCAGCTCCAACGCCCACATCCTGCCGATCCTTCCGAGTCAAACGCATGCCCCTACCGTCGATCCTGCAAGACCGCCTGCGACTTCCGGTCATTGGCGCGCCGATGTTCATCGTGTCCACCCCGGCTTTGGTGATGGCTCAATGCAAGGCGGGCATCGTCGGCTCATTCCCCGCACTGAATGCCCGGCCGGCCTCGCAGCTCGACGAGTGGCTGGCGCAGATCACCGAGGAGCTGGCCGCCTACTCCGTCAAGAATCCGCTGGTCAAGGTGGCGCCGTTTGCGGTCAATCAGATCGTGCATGCGAGCAACGATCGCCTCGAGCACGACATGGGCCTATGCGTCAAACACCGCGTCCCGATCGTCATCACGAGTCTGCGGCCTCCGGCGGAGGTCGTGAGCGCCGTTCACGGCTATGGAGGCGTCGTGTTTCACGATGTCATCAATCTACGCCACGCCGAAAAGGCCGCCCAGCAGGGGGTCGACGGCATCATTGCAGTCTGTGCCGGCGCGGGGGGTCACGCCGGTCTGCTGAGTCCCTTTGCGCTGGTGAAGCAGATACGCGAGATCTTCGGCGGGGCGATCATCCTGTCGGGCGCCATGAGCACCGGCGGCGACGTGCTGGCAGCGGAGGCCCTTGGGGCCGACCTTGCCTATCTGGGGACGCGCTTTATCGCAACTTCCGAGGCGAACGCCGGCGGCGACTACAAGCAGATGCTGGTCGAGTCTCGCGCCGAGGACATCGTTTACACATCGTTGTTCAGCGGCATTGCGGGCAACTATTTGCGGGGCAGCGTGGTCCGTGCGGGTCTGGACGCCGACAATCTCCCGGCCGCGGATAAGACCAAAATGAATTTCGGCAGCGGCGGGAACACTGCGCTCAAGGCGTGGAAGGACATCTGGAGCGCGGGTCAAAGCGTGAGCGGCATCCGTGGGATCGATCCCGTAGCGCATTTGATCGACCGGATGTCGGCCGAGTACGAAGCGGCGCGAGCGCGTATCCGTTGCGGCTGATCTCCGACCAGCTCAAGCAAGCTCTTGGGCGCGGTCTCGCCGGTATTTATCTCGTGTCCGGCGACGAGCCGTTGCTGGTGGGCGAGGCGGCCGATGCCGTCAGGGCGGCGGCACGTGCGGCAGGCTACGCGGACCGCACGGTGTTCTTCATCGATCGCACGTTCGATTGGGATGCTGTCAAGCAGGCCACGCAGTCGCTTTCGCTGTTCGCCGAACGGCGTCTTTTCGAACTGCGCATGCCGAGCGGTAAGCCCGACAAGGGTGCGGCCGCCCTCATCGACATTGCGACGCGTCCGCCCCCCGACGTGCTGTGCCTGGTGATCACCGACAATCTCGATCGCAAGGCCAGCGAGACGCCGTGGGTTCGTGCGGTGGAACAACACGGCGTTTGGGTGCCGATTCGTCCGGTCGAAACCGCCGCGCTGCCGGGATGGCTGCGGGCACGCGCCAACGCGCTTCACCTGGACATGGAGCCCGAGGCGGCGCAGCTCATCGTCGATCGCGTCGAGGGGAATCTGCTTGCCGCCAAGCAGGAACTCGAGAAGCTGGCGCTGCTTGCCGGCGGCAAACGCATCACGGCGGAACTGGTGCTGCGCTCGGTGGGCGACAGCGCGCGCTACGACGTTTTCCAGCTGGGGGCCGCGGCGACGGCCGGCGATGGGCAACGTGCGTTGCGAATCTTGCTCGGCCTGAAGAGCGAAGGCGTGGAACCGACCCTGATCCTGTGGGCGCTGATTCGCGAGCTGCGCGGGCTGTGGCAGGCGCGCGAACGGAGCCGTTTGCGCTCCAACGGGCGCGGTTCCGCTTGGAATCTGGCGGCGACGCCGTCGTCAGCCGCGCTGGCGCGGATCGGCAAGATGCCGCTCGCCCGGCTGCTGCGCCAGGCGCATCACACCGACCGCGTCATCAAGGGTCTGGCGAAGGGCGATGCATGGACCGCGGTCACCGGCCTGGCGGCGGGAATGGCGGGCGCTTTGCAAGCAACGGAAGATTCAGGCAGGGTATTACTCCAATGAACCCCATGGGTATTTTCGGCGGCACCTTCGATCCGATTCATTACGCGCACTTGCGTACGGCATTCGAGTTGCAGCAGGCCTTGCGGCTGAAGGAAATCCGCTTTCTGCCGGCAGGTAACCCGCCGCACCGGGATCAGCCGTTGGCCAGCGCGCAGCTGCGCTTGCAAATGGTGGAGCTGGCAACCGCCGGTCAGCCCGGATTCGTGGTCGACGACCGGGAGGTGCGCAAGGAAGGTCCCTCGTACTCCGTCGAGACCTTGGGCGAACTGCGGCATGAATACCCGGATCGCAGCATATGTCTCATCGTCGGAATGGATGCCTTCCTGAGCCTTCCGAAATGGCATCAGTGGCAGGAATTACTGCAACTGGCCCATCTGGTGGTTGCACATCGACCGGGCTGGCGTGCGCCGGGAATGGGCCCGCTGGGCGAACTGCTGGTCGACCATGGCACCGGCCGTATCGGGGATTTGCACGAGCAGCGCGCGGGCTGCATCTACATCCACGCGGTGACGCAGCTGGAGATTTCCTCCACAGAAGTGCGGCAGCTCATCGCCATGGGGCGGGATCCGCGCTTCCTCATGCCCGACGCAGTGCGTAAACTGATCCTTGAAACAAATTGTTACTCCAAAACACGGACAACTTAGTGCCAGCCAAAAAAAGGACGACGACGAAAGTAGGGAGAGGCAGCTTGAGCGCCGCTGGGCCCAAGCGCAGGGTGAAGACCAAAGTAGCGGCGAGTTCAAAGGATGAGGCCCGTGCCGCCGCGCCGGATAACGGGCCGGCCAAGTCGAGGGCAGCCGCCAATCGGGATGCAGCGGCGCGCGCGGCCGCACTCAAGGCGGTGGTCATCAACGCGTTGGATGACATGAAAGCCTTGGAGATCAAGGTGTTGGATGTGCGGGGGCTTACCGATGTCGCGGACACCATGGTCATCGCAAGCGGCACCTCGGATCGGCACGTACGGTCGGTGGCGCAAAAGTTGGTCGAAAAGACCAAGGCGGCGGGCTTTCGTCCGCACGGCGTCGAAGGACAACAAGATAGCGACTGGGTGCTTATCGATCTGAACGAAATGATCGTCCACGTCATGCTGCCTCGCGTGCGGGAGTTCTACGGGCTCGAGAAGCTTTGGGACATGACGACGACCAAGCGGGCCGCGCGCGCCTGAGCGCGACGCCGTGAAATGCCGCGTGATTGCCGCGGGTACGCGGTTGCCCGACTGGGTCAATCAAGGTTTTCAGGAGTACCAAAAACGCCTGCGTACGCCATTGGTGCTCGAACTCGTCGAGGTTCCCGTGGCCACGCGCCGCGCGGGTGAAAATCCGCAGCGCGCGATCGCCCGTGAAGGGCAACACATGCTCGCCGCTCTGGTGCGGGAGGATTATGTCGTGGCGCTCGAAGTCGGCGCCAAATCGATGAGTACCGAACAGTTGAGCGTTTGGCTGTCTGAGCGGCTGCGCGACGGCCGGCCGCTGGCGCTATTGATCGGCGGTCCCGACGGGCTGTCGGATCCCTGTCGAGTCCGCGCCAATCAGAGTTGGTCGCTCTCGCCGCTCACCCTGCCGCATGGCCTGGTGCGGGTGGTACTGGCGGAACAAATCTACCGTGCCATGAGCATGCTCGCCGGCCACCCCTATCACCGCGCCTAAGTCCGGTATCCTGGAGGCATGTCCGCAGATTTCGTCTATCTGGCCTCGGCTTCGCCCCGCCGGCGTGCACTCCTGGCCCAAATTGGCGTTCCCTTTCAGGTGCTTACCGTGACGGTGGACGAGGCACGGCTGCCGGGAGAGGCGCCTCATGCCTACGTGCTGCGGCTGGCGCGGGAGAAGGCCGCCGCGGGTTGGCAGGCTCGGCCCCTGCGGCATCCATCACCGGTGCTGGCCGCGGATACCACGGTGGTCCTCGATGGAAGAATCCTGGCGAAGCCCGCGGATCGAAGCGACGGCGAACGCATGTTGCGTGAATTGGGTGGCCGCACACATGCGGTGTTGACCGCGGTTGCCGTGGCTACCGCCGAGGGCCTGGTCTCGCGGACGAGCCGCAGCGAAGTCACATTCCGGGCGATCAGCACCGCCGAGGCCCGCGACTATTGGGCCACCGGCGAGCCGCGCGACAAAGCCGGCGGCTATGCCATTCAGGGCGGCGCAGCCATATTTATCGCCGATCTGCGCGGCAGCTATTCGGGCGTGATGGGTCTGCCGCTGTTCGAAACGGCAGAGCTTCTGGAGCAGGCCGGCGTGCCGCATTGGTCGTCGATCCGCGATGAGCACTGAAATTCTCATCAACGCGAGCACGCACGAGGCGCGCGCCGCGGTCGTCGAAAACGGCGTGCTGCAGGAAGTGTTTCTCGAGCGGGCCAGCCGCCGCGGACTCATCAGCAATATTTACAAGGGCCGGGTGTCGCGCGTCCTCCCGGGCATGCAGGCCGCGTTCATCGAGATCGGCCTGGAGCGCACGGCTTTCCTGCATGCCTCGGACATTCTCGACTCGCGCCACATCGAGACCGGCATCGAACCGCCGCGCAGCGAGAACATTCGCGCGCTGGTGGCCGAGGGCAATGAGATTTTGGTCCAAGTCGTCAAGGATCCTTTGGGGACGAAGGGCGCGCGGCTCACGACCTACATCACTCTGCCGTCGCGCTATCTTGTCTACATGCCCCAGAGCCGCGGGGTCGGCGTATCGGCGCGCATCGAAGCCGAGGGCGAGCGCGAGCGGCTGCGCGCCGCGGTCCAGGCCGGCATCGAAGCCGACGAAAACGCCGGGTATATCGTGCGGACGGCCGCGGAAGACGCGCCTTCCGCGGCACTGCTCGCCGACATGCAGTATCTGCGCAAGCTATGGCAATTCGTCCGGCACAAGGGTTTGCGCACCGAGCCCGGCAATCCGGTGCATGCCGACCTGCCGCTGCACCTGCGGGTCTTGCGGGACCTGATGCGCCCGGCGGTCGATCGGGTGCTGATCGATCAAGCGAGCGCGCATCGGGAGATGCAGGACTTCGCCGCGAGCTTCATGCCCGATGCGCTGCCGCGCCTCGAGTTGTACGACGGCGCCCGCCCGCTGTTTGAATTGCACCATGTCGAGGAAGAAATTCAAAAGGCCCTGGATCGCAAGGTATCGCTCAAATCGGGCGGGTATCTCATCATCGACCAGACCGAATCGATGACCACCATCGACGTCAACACGGGCGCGTTCGTCGGCCACCGGAATCTGGAGGAGACCATTTTCCGCACCAATCTGGAGGCGGCCGTGACTATTGCGCGGCAGCTGCGCCTGCGCAATCTCGGCGGCATCATCATCATCGACTTCATCGACATGGAGGAGCCGGAACATCGCCGGCAGGTCATTCAGGCGTTGGAGAAGGCGCTGAGCGATGATCACGTGAAGACCAATATCTCCTCGGTTTCGCCCTTGGGACTGGTCGAAATGACGCGCAAGCGAACGCGCGAAAGTTTGGAACATCTGCTGTGCCAGCCTTGTCCCACCTGTGAAGGACGGGGATTCGTCAAGACGGCGGAGACGGTGTGCTACGAGGTATTTCGTGAAATTGTGCGTCAATCGCGCCAATTCGAGTGTCAGCAATTGATGGTCCTCGCCCACCAGGACGTGATCGAGCGCTTGCTCGACGAGGAGTCGTCGGCTCTCGGCGAACTGGAGTTGGTGACCGGCAAGCCGATCCGTCTGCAAACCGAAGCTCTCTACACCGTCGACCAGTACGACGTCGTCTTGATGTAGATGGCGCTGCGCAAGGTCGGCAAGATCCTGCTCTACTGCTGCGCAGGAGTGCTCGGGATATTTTTATTGCTGATGCTTACAGTCAAGCTCGCGCTCGACCGCGCGCCGCAATATCAAGCCGAGATCAAGGAATGGTTTCATGGCCGAACCGGCTACACGATCGCGTTTGCACATGTATGGCCGGCGTTTCGCTGGTACGGCCCGGAGCTGTATTTCGACCAGCTCGAGCTGCGCTCGAAGGACGGCCGGAGAGTTTTGGCCCGCGCGGCCGGTGGACGTATCGGGGCGGATCTGTGGCAGCTCGTTCAAAGCGGCAAGCTCTTTGCCGGACGTCTCGAGCTCGACTCGCCGGACATATCGATCACGCGCCTCGGTCCCGGCACCTTCTCGCTGGCTTCAGAGTTCGGTTTGGGAGGCGGGGACTCTTCTTATCGAACGCTCACCCTCGATGACTTTCCGGCCGGAACTCTCGTCATCCGCCGCGGCCGCGTCGCCGTCCAGAACTGGAACGCCGCGTTGCCGCGTCTGGAGTTGCGGGACGTCAACTTCGACTTGCGTCGCGGCAATGGGCTCGCGACTCTGGCCGTTGCGGCGAGTTTGCCGCCCGTGCTGGGGGGCGACGTCAGTGTGAACGGCACGGCGCGCGGTTTCGGCGTACTGAACACCTTGAACTGGACCTTGCGGTGGCGCACCCGCAATTTGTCGCTCTCCGGATGGCGCGAGCTCCTGCCGCAATACCTGACGAGGTTGGATGGTGGTACGGGCAGCTTCGAGGTCGCGGCCCACGGCCGAGGCGCAAATCTGTCGCTTGCGGATCTCGATTGCCAGGCGTCGAACGTGACGACGCAGCTCGGCGGCGAACCCGTCGTCAAATTCGATCAAGTCTCCGGCGCCTTCTCGCTCGCCCATTCCGGCGATCGCTGGGCGCTGCAGGGCCGGCGCGTACGGACGCTGCGCGACGGACACCGCGAGCCGGATTCCGAGTTCGACGCGGACTGGCGCGAGGGTGATGATGGATTGCTGGAGCTGCGCGCGCGGGCCAGCTATCTGCGCGCCGACACGTTGCTGCCGCTCGCCGGCCTTTTGCCGCAACGGGACCTGCGCGAGCGCTTACAAGAGCTTGCACCCACCGGCGAATGGATCGACACGCACGTCGAACTGGCGCGCAACGGCGCCCTCGATCCCTGGCGTCTGGCGGTGGGGGCGCACTTCCGCGGTGTCGGCTTTGCCCCCGCCGGCCGTGCGCCGGGCCTGCGCGGCCTCTCCGGCACGATCAGCGGTACCGAGTCCGGGGGCCGCGTGACCATCGACACCCACACGGCCGTTTTGACATGGCCGCTGCAGTTCGAACAACCCATCGATCTGGTGAACTTCAAGACGACGCTCTACTGGAAGCGCACCGCCGAGGAATTGTTGGTTGCGACGCCTTCGATCGAGCTGAAGACCCGTGATGCCGCATTGCATGGCCCAGTCGCCTGGCATCAGCCAACGGACGGCGGATCTCCCGTGCTGACCCTGGCCGTCTCGGTGGACAACGGCAATGCGGCACAAGCGCATGCCTATTATCCGCGCGCGCTGCTTAATCCTCATGTGCTGCGTTTGGTTGGACCGCGCGTTCGTTGCCGGGCATCTGCCGCATGCCGACGTCGTCATCCAGGGTCCGGTGCGTCATTTTCCGTTTCGCGACGGCACGGGACTCTTCCTGGCGCGCATGCGCATCGACGGCCTGACGCTCGACTATCGGGAGGGCTGGCCCCGTGCGGAGAATCTGTCGGTCTTGGCCGAATTTCGCAACGAAGGTCTGACGGCGCGGCTCCTCAGTGGAAATGTCGGCAGCATCGCCGTACATAAGGGCGACCTGCGCTTCGTCGATTTCAAGACGGCCGAGATGCAAGTGCGCGTGGCGGGAAGCGGCGATGCGGCCGATGCACTCGGCTACTTGCGTGCCACGCCGTTGGATGCCCTCGCGGACCACGCTTTTTCGTACTGTCGACGCCAGTGGACCGATGCAGGGGGAAGTCGAGCTGTTTCTGCCGTTCAAGGCATTCGATCAACGCCGCACGCTCGTGCATGCACATCTGCTCGGGGTCTCGCTCAATCGTCGCGGCGCCGCCGACGATGCCACGGCCGCCACCGAACTCTATGGCGATGCCGATATCGACGGGGCGCAGGTGGCGCATGCCGACGTGCACGGCCAACTCCTGGGCGGCGCCTTTCAAATGCAGGCGCGGGCGCCTCGGCCGCAGCGCAACTTGCCGACCGCCCGGACTGTCCTGGTGTTCAACGGTGTGCTCGGCGGCGAGAGCGCTGCGCTCGGCGCTGGGCCTTCCGGCGAGCATCGCGATCGGCGGTACGACCGATTGGCACGGGGTTCTGCGGATGGCGCCGGAACCGGTTCGCGAGCGCTCGCTGCACATCAACAGCAGCCTGGCCGGACTCGCACTCGATTTGCCCGAGCCGCTCGCCAAACCCGCCGGAGAGCCGCTGCCATCCTCGGTCGAAATTCAATGGCCTGCCGCCTCCGGGCCCCAACTGCGCCTGACTCTGGGGTCGGTGCTCCGTGGTCGGGTAAGCCTCGACTCCGGCGCCAATGGATCGACGCTCGGTGGGGCGGCCGTCACGTTCGGCGGGGCCCCGCCGGAGCTCGGCTTTCAGCGACACACAGATCCTCAATACCGGCGGCAAGATCGAGCGCCTGGATCTGGCAGGGTGGTTGAAGCTCTACACGCCGGACAAGAACAGCAAATCGCTGGCGTATTTCCTGCGTTCCGCCAAGTTCGAGGTGGCCCAGATCGACTATCTCGGATTGTCGTTTCTCGACGTGACGGTGGATTTGGCGGCGAGCGAAGCGGGGCTGGCGGATCGGAGTCGGCGGACCCAATGTGGTCGGCACCATTTCATTGCCGGGCGCGGTCGACGCGACGGAGCCGTGGAAAATGGAATTTCAGCACCTGAAATTCCTCGACGGCGGCGGCCGAAGCGCCTGCGGGCGAGAAAACCGCCGCGGCTCCGGCGAACCCGCGCCGAATTCCCGCCATCGATTTTCACTCGGCCGAGACCATCTGGGACGAGCGGCAATTCGGCGACGTGCAAGCGCGGATCGAGAAGTTGGACGACGGGATCGGCCTCCAACAACTGATCGCGACCGGCGCCAGCTTCACCGTGAACGCCGAGGGCGAATGGCGCGGCAAGGATGCCGGACTGGGCCGTCTCGAGGGCACGCTGACGAGTACCGACGTGGGCGCCACGTTGAAGCAACTCGGCTACGCCGCCGTCATCGAAGCCAAGACGGGCAAGATGGATTTCAACATGAGCTGGGTGGGAGCGCCGACGGCGGACGCGCTCAAAGACGCGACCGGCCATATCCAGGTGGCGCTCGACAAGGGGCAAATCACCGGGCTCAAACCGGGCGCGGGGCGTGTGGTGGGCCTCGCCAGCGTGGCCGCCCTGCCAAGGCGCCTGGCGTTGGATTTCAGCGACTTGACCGACAAGGGGTTCGCGTTCGACAGCGTCCGCGGCGATTTCGATCTGCGCGACGGCAGTGCGTTCACCGACAACGTGCTGGTCAAGGGGCCGGCGGCGGAGATCGGCCTGATTGGCCGCGTGGGGTTGAAAAACAAGGATTACGACCAAACTGCAGTGGTTACCGGCAATGTCAGCAGCTCGCTGCCCCTGGCGGCTTTTGCCGCCGGCCCGGTAATCGGCGGAGCGGTTTTGATCTTCACGCAGGTGTTCAAACAGCCGCTGAAGGGGCTGGCGCGGGGGTATTATCGGATTACCGGGAATTGGGACAATCCAACGGTCGAACGTATCAAGAGCGCAGACGCCGCCGCGGCGACCGCAGAGGCACCGAAGTAACATGGGTAAAGTAGCTGCCATACAAATGACCTCGGGTCATGTCGTCGAGGACAATCTCGCGGCCGCCGGCCGGTTGCTGCGCGAGGCCAAGGATCTGGGCGCCGATATCGCCTGTTTGCCCGAGAATTTCTCGTTCATCGGCTTGAAGGACGCGGACAAGCTGCAGGTTGCCGAGGCCGACGGGCGAGGGCCGATCCAGGAGTTTCTGCGCGACACGGCGCGGCGGTTGGGCTTATGGATTCTGGGGGGCACCACGGTCATCAAGGGGGACTCCGCCGGCTCGGGTCGCCAATGCGTCGCTGCTGATCGATGCGGACGGCAAGCGCGTCGCCCGCTACGACAAGATTCATCTGTTCGATGTCGCCATCCCCGGCCGCGACGAGAAATACCTCGAATCGACGCATGTCATGCCCGGCCGCGAGGCGGTCATTGCGGACACGCCGGTGGGCAAATTGGGGCTTTCGGTGTGCTACGACATGCGATTCCCAGAGCTTTACCGGGATCTGGTCGCGCGCGGCGCCGAATGGCTGGCAATGCCCGCGGCATTCACCGTGCCGACCGGTCGCGCCCACTGGGAGACGCTGTTGCGGGCACGCGCCATCGAGAATCTCTGCTACGTGGTCGCGCCGGCGCAGAGCGGTACCCATACCAGCGGCCGTGAGACTTACGGCGACACGTTGATTGTCGATTACTGGGGCCAGGTGCTGTCGCGCCTGGCGAAGGGGAGTGGAGTGATTACGGCAGACATCGATCTTGCGAAACAGGCGGAAACGCGGGCGCGCTTTCCGGCGCTCGACAACCGTAGACTCGGCACTCGGTGCGGGCGCCAGCGGTGCCCGCATGAGCGCCGCTCCGATGTTCGATGTCGCGGAGAGAATGATACTGGCGCCGTCGGGACTCGATGAGGGCCGCTTGTCCGCGGTGCTCGGAACGGTGATGAGCCGCGGGGTCGATTACGCGGACTTTTATTTTCAGCTGTCGCGCGAAGAGTCGTGGTCGCTGGAGGACGGCATCGTCAAGGAAGGTTCTCACAGCATCGAGCAGGGCGTCGGCGTGCGCGCCATCAGCGGCGAAAAGACCGGCTTTGCCTACACGGACGAGGTGCTGCTGCCGGCGCTGGTGGAAGCCTCGGACGCGGCTCGTGCGATCGCCCGCAGCGGCGGCAGCCATGCGGTAAGAGCATGGCAGCGGCCCGTCATACACCGGCTGTACATGCCCATCGATCCTCTCGACACGATTCGCGATGAGGAGAAGGTGGCGTGGCTGATGAAAATCGACGCCGACACCCGGCGCATGGATCCGCGGGTCAAACAGGTCATGGCCTCGCTGGCCGCGGTCCACGAGGTCGTGTTGATCGCCTCGAGCGATGGCACTCTGACGGCGGACGTACGTCCGCTGGTGCGCATGAACGTGTCGGTCATCGTCGAGCACAATGGCCGCCGCGAGCAAGGCTACAGCGGCGGCGGCGGACGCTTCGGTCTCGAGGAATTGCTGCGCGGCGAAGAGCCTTTCGACCATGGCCGTGAGGCGGTTCGCCAGGCATTGGTGAATCTGGAAGCGGTGGCGGCGCCGGCGGGGTCCATGCCGGTCGTGCTGGGTTCGGGTTGGCCCGGCATTCTGTTGCACGAGGCAATCGGCCACGGTCTCGAGGGCGACTTCAATCGCAAGGGCACCTCCGCATTCTCCAATCGCATCGGCCACAAAGTCGCCGCCGATGAGATTACGGTGGTGGACGACGGCACGCTGAATCGCCGCCGCGGCTCCTTGAACGTCGATGATGAAGGCACGCCGACGCAATGCACGGTTCTGATCGAGAACGGCGTACTGCGCGGCTACATCCAGGACAAGATGAACGCGCGTTTGATGGGCATGCCGGCCACGGGCAACGGCCGCCGCGAGTCCTTTGCGCACATGACGCTGCCCCGCATGACCAATACCTACATGCGCTCCGGGTCGCGTGCGCCGGAAGAAATCATCGCCTCGGTCGAGAAGGGCTTGTACGCGGTGAATTTCGGCGGAGGCCAGGTGGACATCACGTCGGGCAAATTCGTGTTCTCGGCGAGCGAAGCGTACTTGATCGAAAACGGCAAGATCACCGCACCGGTGAAGGGTGCGACGTTGATCGGCAACGGACCGGACGTGCTGACCAGGGTCAGCATGGTGGGCAACGACATGAAGCTCGACAGCGGGGTCGGGACGTGCGGGAAGGAAGGGCAATCGGTGCCCGTGGGAGTCGGTCAACCAACCCTGCGCGTGGATGCGCTGACGGTGGGCGGTACCGGGTAGCGACGCGCTTCAGTTTTCGCTCAGCGCGCTCCGGGCGAGGACCTGCGGCAACGTCATGAATTTCAACACGGCCGCGGAGCACTCCTGCGGGCACGACTGCAGCAAAAGATGCGGCCCATCGATGTCCGCGACTTCGGCGCCGCGCGCGAGAGAGGTCAACCATCGTGTCGCCGCCTGCGGAACCACGCGGTCCTTTTTTGCGTAGATGATGAGCATCGGCACCACGATCCGGCGCAGCGCTTCACTGGCATCGACGGTGAGGAGTGCGGCTATGCGCCGCCGGACGACCGCGTCGGCGACTCCTGCGATGGCGCGTTCGGCTTGCGCCGGAGCTCGCGCTGCGTTCTTCGAGCTCCACATGAGCGCTGCCCTCAGCCAGCGCGGCAGTGACTTGATGGGCACCAGAAACGCGAAATGCCGCACCCAGGCCAGGAGTGGATAGGGATTCTTCGCGAATGTCGCGCAGAGAACCACCCCGGCCAATCCCGCTGGAGCGGATGCGGCAATGCGCATCGCAATGGGACCGCTGAAGGATTCGCCCATCAGTACGTAAGGCCGGTCGCGCGGCAGGGCAGAACGAACCTTCAGTTCGAGTTCCTCATAGCCCAAGGGTTCGTCGGGAGAGTATCCGACGACCCGGGACTCGGCACCGGGGCCCAACGCCCGAACGAAATTCGCGAATAACTTTCCGGTGCCGTCGAGACCGGGCAGCAGCACGAGCATGGGCAGGCGAGGGGTGTCCGTCATGCGCACCATGGTAGCCGCAACAATGGTCCACGTTTCTGCGCGTTTGCATCGCTGTGCGTCCTGTCGCGCCAATATGCCTGCCGGCAAAATCATCGCGCGGCTCTCATGGAGGAGACCTCGGATTGGAGAGGACATAGGAGGCGCGCCGCGGCGCGGGCGGGACGCTCAAGCTCACGAGCGTCACGCCCCGCGTCTTCGAAAGCGGCCCGGTAGGCAACCGCGCAATACGTTCGCCCCCGCACGCCGGCCACGCCGTCCACCCCGTGCACCGCGAGAGGTTTATTACGCGACATTCATAAAACCGCCATCTTCGGATAGTCGAATTGCTCGTCCGATTTCAGAAATAACTCTAATGCGAGGTTCGAATCATGTGGCGTTCCATACGATCCGGTTTGGTCTGGTTGGCGATGATTCAGTTCGCAGTGGCGGGACCGCTGGCGGCGGTTGCCAAGGCCGCGGAAGCCTCGGCCCGCGCAACGCGCAGTCCCATCAAGCACGTCATCGTCATCGTCGGCGAGAACCGAAGCTTCGATCATCTGTTTGCGACCTACAAACCGCGCGCAGACGAGCGCGTCGACAATCTGCTCGCCAAGCACATCATTCGTGAAGACGGCAGCCCCGGGAAGAATTTCCCGCGCGCGGAGCAAGACATGGCCGATACGGCCGACAGCGCGATATTCCAGCCGAGTCCCAAAATCAAGTCGACCTACGGTGTGCTCCCGGCGCCGCTGAACGGCGGTCCGACGAACGCCTGTACCAGCAACGGCATCTGCACATTGGAAGAGGCGCAAGCCTCGGAGAATGGATTGGCGCCCGAGTATTACCAGTACCTGCTCACCGGCGGTACGGGATTGACAGGCAAGGTGCCGGATAGCCGAATCGCCGGCGTCTCGGCGACGCCGCCCTATTCGACACTGCCGCCGGGCCCGTTTCAGCTGACCAATCCGAAGACATTTCCGTACGACTCGTATGCCGCGAGCCCGGTGCATCGCTTCTATCAAATGTGGCAGCAGCTGGATTGTGACGCGATCTATATTTCCCGCAGGTTACCGAGCGGCTGTCTCGCGGACCTTTTCGCCTGGACCGAAGTGACGGTGGGCGCCGGCACGAACGGTTTGCCGCAACCCGCCAACTTCAGCACGGACTATGCGCCGGGTAAGAAAACCACCGGCGAAGGCTCCACGTCCATGGCCTTCTACAACATGCTTGAGGGCGACGCGCCGTATACGAAGTATCTGGCGGATCATTACGCTATGAGCGACAACTACCATCAGCCGGCGAAGGGCGGCACCGGCCTCGACAGCATCATGCTGTTCTTTGGCGATGCGATATGGTTCAGCGACGCGGACGGCCATCCTGCCACGCCGCCGCACAAACAGCCCGTCTGGTCCGGTACCCCTGACGCGGGGGTGGTCGATGAGATCGAGAATCCGAATCCCGCGTCTAAGACCAACAACTGGTATACCGAGGACGGTTATGGGGGCGGCGGCTTCGGGTCACCGGTCTACGGCGGCGGCTCGTACACGAACTGTGCGGACCTGACGCAGCCGGGTGTGGCGCCCGTCGTCGACTACCTGCAATCGTTGCCGCGGCCGATAAAGCCGAACTGCGAACCGGGCCACTATTATCTGCTGAATAATTACAATCCCGGGTATTTCGGGGACGGCGCCAATGCCTATACCGACCACTATGTATACAACACGGCGTTCACGATCCCGCCCACGCGGCAGCGCAGCATCGGGGATGTGCTCTTGGAGCATCACGTTTCTTGGAAATCCTACAACGATCAGTGGAACTCCTATTTGAAGGACAAATATCAGGTTAACTATGGCACGGTGGGCGCGCTCAGCGACCAGTACTGCAACATCTGCAACGGATTCCAGTACCAGACGCAAATCATGGCCGATGCGTCGATCCGCACTGAACACATCAAGGATACGGCGGATCTGTATGCGGATATTGCGGCCGGCGCGTTGCCGGCGGTGTCGTTCGTCAAGCCGAGCGGTTGGGTGGATGGACACCCGGCGTCCTCGAAGTGGATACTCTTTGAAGGTTTCGCCAAGAAGATCGTGGATGCGGTGCACGCCAATCCTGAGTTGTGGAAGAGCACGGCCATCTTCATTACCACGGACGAAGGCGGCGGATACTACGATTCGGGATACATCCAGGCGCTCGACTTCTTTGGGGATGGGACCCGCATCCCGCTGATCGTGGTGTCGCGGTACACGAAGCCCGGCCACATCTCGCATGAGTACACGGATCATGTGTCGATCCTCAAATTCATCGAGAGGAACTGGGACTTGCCGACCATCAGCGGCCGCAGCCGTGACAATCTCGCCAATCCGGTGTCTGCCGACGACAATCCCTATGTGCCGCGCAATACACCGGCCATCGGCGATCTGTTCGATCTATTCGACTTCGACCACGACCATGACCACGGCGGCGATGACCACGGCGATTGAATCTGCCGCGTTTTAGGGTAGAACTGGGCCTTGCAGCGCAGAGCTGCAAGGCCCGCGTTTTGAACCGGCCGGCAGAGTGACCGGGACACCAATGCCATTAATAAATCTGTCCCGCTATGCGACGTTTCGTCATTTAGCTAATAGCTATCGCCTGTACAGTTTCCGACAGCAATAGATTCGCAACAACGCATCGAGGCCATAAAGGCAGCAAGTTGGTCGGCCCCACCGACGGGACACGGATGTGCCCAACATTGCTACAGCTTGGGGGCCGAGACGCGCCCGTAGGTGACGCCCGTTCCTCGCCTTGGAGGAGCGCATCGGTCAGTTCGCGACGGTGATCGAAGGCTTCTTCTCTGGTCTGTCGCGCTGGAGCAGTGGCCGACCAACAGCATATATCCCCCCTCTCCGCCACCTCCGTCAAGCGATCAAACCGACGGATTTGTAGAGAAAAGCAGCAAACCTGCTCGGCTCCCTCTGCGCCGGGCTTGAGGTAATCTTCTGCAACGCCAATCTGGAGTCCGGTATGAAATTTTTTCAATTCGTTGCATTCACCGCGATTGCCGGAGCGGGGCTCAGCGCCCGAGCGGCCCTGGATCCGGCCGTCGAGTTGCAGTTCCCCGCCGCGGCGGCGGCTGCGATGGGGAGCATCGATCCGGAACGCATCCGGGCACACGTCAAATTTCTTTCGGATGACTTGCTGGAAGGGCGCGGCACAGGTACCCGCGGCGGCGACATTGCCGCAAACTACATCGCTGCGCAGTTCGCGTTGTACGGCTTGAAGCCGGCGGGCGATGACGGCACCTATTTGCAAAAGGTCGATTTCACCGGCGTGCTGACGCAGCCGGGTTCGTCGTTCTCGCTGCAGCCGTCGAAGGGTGCGCCGTTGGACCTGAAACTGGGTGACGACTACGTCACCAACAATCAGACGCAAACGGACAGCGTCGACATCGATGCGCCCATCGTTTTTGTCGGATACGGAATCGAGGCGCCTGAATATCGGTGGAATGATTTCAAAGGCGTCGACGTCAGGGGCAAGGTGGTGCTGGTGATCGTCAATGAACCGCCGTCCACCGACCCCAAATTCTTCAAGGCCGAGGCCTTGACCTACTACGGCCGCTGGACCTACAAGTTCGAGGAGGCCGCGCGCAAAGGGGCGGTGGGGGCTCTCATCATCCATCGCACCGATTTGGCCAGCTATCCGTGGCAGGTGGTGCGAAGTTCCTGGAGCAACGAGCAGGTGTACCTGAGCAATGATCGTGATCCGAAGCTGCAAGCCGCCTCATGGATTCAATTGGAGGTGGCGCGGCAGCTGCTTGCGGCGGCGGGCCTGCGGCTGGACGACATGATCCGTGAGGCCGGCACGCGTGCATTCAAGGCGCGCGAACTGCCGGTGAGGCTCAAGGCGCACGTCGTCAGCAAAGTGCGCAGATTCGTATCGTACAATGTGCTCGGTCTGTTGCCGGGACCGGCCGGCAAACCTGTGGCGCAGGCTGTGGTGTATTCGGCGCATTACGATCATCTCGGCATGGATCCGACATTGAGCGGTGACAAGATCTACAACGGAGCCGTCGACAATGGCACGGGGTGCGGCATCGTTCTGGAACTCGCGCACGCCTTCGCCACGACCGGAATCAAGCCGCCGCATCCGGTGCTGTTTGCATCGGTGACGGCGGAGGAGAAGGGGTTGCTCGGGTCCAATTACCTCGGCAAGCATCTGCCGGTTCCCGCCGCGCAGATCGCGCTGGATCTCAATTTCGATGCCATCCCGCCCATCGGTACACCGGAATCGGTCAGCGTGACGGGCGCCGAGCGCACCACTTTTTTTCCGGTAGTCGAGCAGACCGCGAAGGCCTTCGGCTTCGACATTGAACCCGACCCGGAACCCGGGGCCGGGCACTATTACCGCTCGGATCACTTCAGTCTGGCGCGCGCCGGCGTGCCCGGCTTTTCCGTCAACACCGCGTTGAAGTTTGCGGGACATACACCCGAATGGGGCAAGGCGCAGCGCGAGGAGTACACCAGCAAGCGCTATCACCAGCCGAGCGATGAGTACCGGGCCGATATGGATTTCACCAGCAACGCCGCGCTCGCGAAGTTCGGATTCGCGCTCGGCTGGCAGACATTGAACGCGAAGCAGACGGTGAACTGGCTGGCGGGCGATGAGTTCGAGCCGATTCGCCTGCAACAGAATGGCGTGCCGTGATGGTCACCCGACGCGACGACGGTTCCGGCGCCGCTGGGCAGCCGATGATGCTGGCCGGACACGCAGCGCAGTTCGACTCTGCGGGGCGGTTGATGCCGTGGACGACGTGGAACACGGCGCTCGACCGGGAAATGAATTTCTACCAGCAGTGCCCTCTGGATCATGGCTATCCACGTTTCGCTTTCACGACATTCATGGATGGCCGCTGGGAGCCTTTTCCCGATCGCACGGACACCATTCCGGCAACCCAGAACGGGGTCGGCATTCTCTCGTATCTCAAATACTTTGAGCTGCGCGGCAAACGAGACGGCCGGTTCCTGCGGACGGCATGCCTCATGGGCGACTATCTGGTGAACGAAGCGCTCACGCCGCGCGCCGGCAAATATCCGGCGTTCACCCGATCCACCGGCAAGCGGGACCAATTTCCGCTGCAGCCGGACTGCGGTTCGCAAGGTGACCGGCCGCATGAAATCGAACCCGACAAAGGCGGCCTCGCCGGCTATGCGCTTTTTCAACTGTTCGAGGCAAGCGGCGAGGACAGATATCTGGCGCAGGCACTGCAAAACGCCCGCGTGCTTGCCGCCAACCAGCAGGAGGGCGACGATGGCGGATCGCCGTGGCCGTTTCGCGCCGACTATCGCAGCGGTGCAGGCCGCGGACCGATCTCCGGAAACATGACGTATATCCTGCGCCTGTACGATGCGTTGCTGGCGCACGGTCAGCAGGAGTTCTCCGGTCCGCGCGACATGCTCTGGAAGTGGATCAAGCAGCGTCAAATTCCGAGCGCCGCCGCCGATGGATCGTTGTTCGCACAGTTCTTCGAGGACCACGAGACGCCCACCAATCGCACGGCATGGTCGCCGCTGAACCTGGCGCGCTACCTGGTCGAGAGCAAAGACCGGCTCGATCCCGATTGGCGCGCCGATGCAGGCATGCTGATCGAATTCGTCCGCAAGAACTTCACGCACGTGGAACTGGGCGTGACCGTGTGCCATGAACAGGATGAGGATAAGGAGGCTTGGGGCGGGATCAATGCGACCTACGGCGCCGTCGCAGCGATGTTCGCGAACGCCACCGGATCGGAAGCCTTGGCGGCCGAAGCGCGGCAGGCGCTGAATTTCACGCTGTATTCCATCGACGAGCGGGGCCGGCCACGCGATTTGTCCAAGAGCGCCGCGCCCGGCGGCTGGCAGGAGGACTCGCATACGGATGTGATCCACAATTATGCGGATGCCTTGCGCGCCTATCCGGAGTGGGGCGAGACGACCGGCGCAGGACCGTGACGCACGCATCGCGCTCTGACCGACGCGGTATGGACCGTGCCCGACGCGGTATGGATCGTCCTCGAGATGGTCGAGATGAGCGTCGCGATGGGCAATATTTAAACGGCTTCAACAGATGCGACATATGCTGGAAAAAAAAGAGGGCTTTCGTCGCGGTCTGGCGACGCTCATGACCCTCCCTGCGGTAGCGGAAGAGCGTAACGTGCTACGCGTCGCACTGCCGGGGGATGGGTCTTCGGTAGGCTGAGCGCTCGTAATCACCGGAGGTTTCATGGCCGACAATTCAATGACCGGAACGTACCAGCTCAATCTGCCCAAGGACTTGGTGTTGGAGGCGAAACGTCAACCGAAGCAGATCAAGGAGCAACTTCGAGTCGAGGGGTGGCGTACCTCGTGGCTCTCGCGTATTTCCGAACTGTTGGTGGGGAAAGACTAAGTCGGGGGCGCGCCGTCGCGCGCCATCCGCCTGGCGGTCAGCCAAGATAGGGCCATCGGGCTGCAGGGCAGCCTGAGGCGGTCATCGGCTTCGGTCGGCCTGCGGCGGTGCAAGAATAAATGCTGCGGGTATAAGTAAAATACTGTATTGGATTCGATCATTGCGGGTTTACCATCCTTAACAGGAGGTACCGTCAATGCGTCTCGCCCGCCCTGTCTACGAAAGCATGCCGCTGGTTTACGCAGCTATCGGCGGATTGGCGATATTGCTTGCCTATCTCGATCCCGAAAGCCCGCGGGCGATGGTGGCCATGGTGATCGGCGTCATCGCCGAAATCGCCGCACTCACCGTGTTCTTGCGGCGCCAGGATTACCGCGCGTTGAGCCGCGAATACTCGGGCGAGACCATCGATCTTCCCTCGAGGCTGAACGGATAACTTGTCAGGTCTTCCCGGTCTCAGGTCTTCCCGGTCTCAGGTCTTCCCGGTCTCAGGTCTTTTCAGCGGCTTCGTCGTTGTCCGCGGTTTCCACCGGGTGGCGTGCGCGCGGCGGACGTTCGTCGATGTACATGATTTCGTGTTGACCTACCTGAACCACGTCGCCGTCGTTGAGGTTGTAGCGCCTGACGCGTTTGGACTGCACGTAAATACCGTTGGTGCTGTTCAAATCCTCGATGAGGCATGCGTCCGGTTGCGTCACGATCTGGCAATGGTGCCGGCTGATGAACTTGCTGTCGATCTGCAAATCGTTGTCCGGTGTTCGACCGATGACCAGGCGGCCCGGTTTGAGTTCGCGCTCGACTACCGTTTTGCCCTCGCTGGCCAATAGGATTCTGCCCACCGATTGCAACTGATCCGCGCCGGTTGCGGCGTGCGTGAGCTGAACGTCGGGCAGGTGCATGCGGTTGGTATTGGAGGCGAACTCGACCCACTGCAATTCACGAATCGCCGCATCGAGATCGGCCATGGTCACGGTGTCCTGATCGCGGCCGAAGGCGGCCATCATGCAGGTATCGCACAGCGTGTTGATGAGGCGAGGCACGCCACCCGTATATTTGTAGATGATCGGGTATGTCTCTTCGGCGAATATGCGCCGTCCCTCAGCACCGGCGACCTCGAGCCGGTGATCGATGTAGGCCAGGGTCTCTGTCTTCGTGAGCGCGGTCAGGTGGAACCGCAGACGCACGCGTTGGGTGAGTTGAACGAGTTCCTGTGAATTCAGCTTTTCGTTGAGTTCAGGCTGCCCGGCGAGAATGATGCGCAGCGCTTTCTCCTTGGCGGTCTCGACTCCAGACAGCATGCGGATTTCTTCCAGCACGCGATAGCTCAGATTCTGGGCTTCGTCGACGATCAGCAGCACTTTGCGGCCGCGTCGTGCTGCTCCATCAAGAATTGATTCAGCGTCGCCAGGACCTCCGGCTTCTTCATGCTGAAGGGCGAGAAGCCGAACTGCACCAGCACGGTTTGCAGGAACGCCGTCGGCGTCAATTGCGTCTGATTGATTTGCGCGACCATCACGTCGGTCTGCAGCTCGCGCAGGAACGTTTCGATGAGCGTGGTCTTGCCGGCGCCGATTTCGCCCGTGATCACCACGAAACCGTCGGTGAACCAGATCGTCGATTCCATGTACGCCTTGGCGCGCGCATGCTGCTTGCTCAAGTAGAGAAACTGCGGATCCGGGCTCAGGCGGAACGGCAATTCGTGCAGTTTGAAGAGTTCTAAATACATACGCCTGGGCAGTCTATGGGGTTAGCCTGTGTCTGTTAAGTCGACCACATTGGGAGCCTAAGACCATTGCACCAATTGCAAAGCATCCGCGAGCGCCTGATTTCGTATCGCTGGCGCGGGCTCTGGTTATCGTGCAATGCCCTAGTTTGCGCCCAGGGCGCGGTTCTTTGCCATAATCATGAAATGCCAGGCCTTCGATGGCCAAGAGCCGCGTCATCTGCGGCATCTGGCCCAAAAAATTGATCATCGCGGTATGACCCAGTGCGCGAGTGCTGCCGAGCGGCAGATCGCAAATCGCGCGCAGGTGATTCTCGAACTGACTGGTGATGCACCCATCGATCGTCCAATGGCCGGAATTATGGACTCGCGGCGCCATTTCGTTGGCAATCAATCTGCCTTTCACGATGAAGAATTCGATGGTCAAAACACCGACGTAGCCGAGAGCTTCCATGACGTTTCTTCAAGTATCGCCGCGCCGTCCGCTCCAGTGCCCGGTTGATGAAGGGAGCCACGCTGTAGCGCAGGACGCCGCCGGAGTGGGTATTCGAGGAGAGGGGGTAGTAGACGATCTCACCCGCCGCCGAGCGCGCGCCGATGATGGAAATTTCGCGCGAGAACCTCTGGAATTGTTCGTAGATGAGTCCGGGTGCGCCGATGTGCGCCCAGGCGGCTTCGATATCGTCCGCTTGCTTGAGGACATACTGCCCCTTGCCGTCATAGCCCAGGCGCCGAGTCTTGAGCACACCGCGGGCTCCGAGCCGACGAACCGCACGCACGAGGTCTTCCTTGCTGTCGACGGCGGCGTGCGCGGCCACGGGGATCTTGAGAGACTGAAAGCGCGCTTTTTCCAACAGCCGATCCTGCGAGATTTCGAGTGCCTTGCGCGGCGGACGGATATTGGTCGTCTTCTCGAGCGGTGCGAGAGCGGCACCCGAAATGTTTTCCCAGTCGAATGTGACCACATCGCTGCGCTCGGCCAGCTCCATGAGTTTCCCGGGATCCTCGAGGTCGCCCACCAAGATGGGTGCCACCTGGGCGCCTGGAGCAGCGGCGCTGCGGTCGAGAAAGAGGCAGCGCAGGCCCAGTGGATACCCCGCAAGGGCCAGCATGCGGCCCAATTGCCCCGCGCCGACGATGCCGACCTTGGAGAACGTCAAGGCTGACGCGGATCCGGTCTGGCAAGCACGGCCGCGGTTTGCGCCGACCGGAACGCGTCGAGTGCAATCCGTATTTCAATGTGATCGTTGGCGAGAATCGCCGCAGCGAACAGGGCGGCATTCTTGGCGCCCGCAGCGCCGATGGCAAAGGTGGCCACGGGTATGCCGCTCGGCATCTGCGCAATGGATAACAGAGAGTCCAGACCGCTCAAGGTCTTGGTCGGTACCGGTACTCCCAACACGGGAACCGACGTCTTGGCGGCGGTCATTCCGGGCAGGTGTGCTGCACCGCCCGCACCGGCAATGATGGCCTTGAGCCCGCGCTCGCGGGCGGATCCGGCATATTCGAACAACAGGTCCGGCGTGCGGTGCGCCGAGACGACTTTCACCTCGTGCGCCACGCCCAGGGCGGTGAGCGTGTCGGCCGCGCCCTGCATCGTCTCCCAGTCGGACGATGAGCCCATGATGATCCCAACAACGGCCTTCATTGCCCTAGTCTAGCCTAGGAGAGCAGCTCGCGCAGGAAGGCGAAAAGCTCGCGGGCGCCGACCGGCGAGCGCTGCTCGAGCCGCTCCTTTTCGGCCTTATCCAGCAGTTTGAGCAATGCCGCCCGGTCGATTTGCGGGTAGGCTTGCTGCAATTCCTCGACGCCGGCCGCAGGTTCCGACAAAAGCCGGTCGCGCCAGCGCTCGATCTGCTGAAAATGGCGAATTTCCGAATCGTGGCGTTGTTTGCGCTCGGCCAGCTTGGCGAGCACCGGTTGCGGATCGATGGTGCGCATCAGCTTGCCGATATACTGCCGCTGGCGCACCTGCGCGCCATGCGAGGGCAGGCGTCGCAGGTCGCGCAGTGCCGTGAAAAGGCTGTCCGGCAGGCCCAATGCCTTGATTTCCTGGTCCGGCAACGCCGACAGTTGGACGCCGAGTTCCTGTAGAGTCGCCGCCTCGCGCTTGCGCGCGCTCTTGCTCAAGCGTTGCTCTTCAGTCTCGCCAGTCTCCTCGGATTCGTTGAAATCACTCGTCGTCATATTTCGCATGCTATCACTC
The DNA here is from genome assembly GCA_963799885.1 of uncultured Gammaproteobacteria bacterium. Classification (GTDB taxonomy): domain Bacteria; phylum Pseudomonadota; class Gammaproteobacteria; order Steroidobacterales; family Steroidobacteraceae; genus Bog-1198. The sequence goes on from CAWCYX010000023.1 coordinate 174,791, forward strand.
GGGCCGGTAGAATCATGGATCGGAGCACCACAGACATTCAGTTGGAGATGACGATGGCCGTCGCGCCCAGCAACCCGTTACGTCTCGCCCCGGAAGATTTGGAATCGATCATCGAGCGCGCCTTGGATGATGCGCGTGCCCGCGGCGCTTCCCAGGCAGAGGCGGCTGTCAGCCAGGATACTGGTCTTTCGGTCGGTGTGCGACTGGGAGAGGTGGAAACCCTGGAACACCAGCGCGACCGCAGCATGGGTATTACGGTGTATTTCGGGCAGCGCAAGGGCTCGGCGAGCACCGCCGACTTTTCCCTGGATGCAGTGCGGGCGACCGTCGCCAAGGCCTGCAGCATCGCCCGCTTTACCGCGGAGGACGCCTGCGCGGGCCTGGCGGACGCGGCATTGATGGCGAAATCACCGCCCAACTTGGATCTGGCGCATCCCTGGAACGTCAGCGCCGATCGCGCCATCGAGATCGCCAAATCATGCGAGGCGGCGGCCCTGGGCCTGGATCCCCGCATCAATAACTCGGAGGGTGCCTCGGTGAGCACGCACCAGGGACTGCACGTCTATGGGAATACCCATGGTTTCGTGGGCGGCTATCCCACCACCTCGCACAGCGTGAGTTGCGTCGTGCTCGCCGGTACGGGCGAGGACATGCAGCGCGATTATTGGTACAGCAGTTCCCGGGATTGGCGCGAATTGGAGGATGCCGAGGCCATCGGGCGCGAGAGTGCGCGCCGCACCATCGCGCGGCTCGATCCGCGCAAGTTGAGCACGCGCCGGGCGCCCGTGTTGTTCGTCCCGGAGGTTGCGCGCGGGCTCGTGGGGCACTTCACGGCTGCGATCCGCGGCAGCAGCCAGTACCGGCAGTCATCTTTTTTGCTGAACTCGGTCGGTCAACGTATTTTTCCGTCCGGATTTTCCATTGCGGAGCGGCCGCATATTCCCAAAGCCATGGGCAGCGCGCCGTTCGACGATGAGGGTGTGGAGACTAAAGACCGCGAACTCGTCGCCGACGGCGTGCTCACCGGGTATATCTTGTCGAGCTACTCCGCGCGCAAGCTCCAGCTCGCGACCACCGGTAACGCCGGCGGCGCGCACAATCTGATCGTGGCGCCCAACTCCAGCGGCGGCATGCCTGCGATGCTCGCACGTTTGGGAGAGGGCCTTTTGGTCACGGAACTGATGGGCCAGGGAGTCAACATGGTGACCGGAGATTATTCGCGCGGAGCCGCGGGCTTTTGGGTCGAGCACGGCGCCATTCAATATCCCGTCGCGGAAATCACCATTGCCGGCAATCTGCGCGAGATGTACGCGGGGATCGCAGCGATCGGCGACGACATCGACGCCCGCGGCGGAATCCGCGTGGGATCGATCCTACTCAACGAGATGACGATCGCGGGCGAGTAATCGGCGCTTCGGCGCCCGCGCCCTCGACATCGGGCGCGCTTTCTATCCAGTCTTTCAGCGTTTGATCGCCGAGCTCCGCCCGGATCGCGGTCTCCACGTCGTTCATCACCTGCGCCGCTGCGGCTAAGGAGTCCATCTCGATCATCAGCCGCCCGCTGTGGCGCGTGCGTATGGCGTCGATGACGTTGACGAGGCGGATGCCCGCCAGATCGCGCGCGGGTACGAACTCTTCCTTTTCGGTTGCAACGATGAGACCACCGCGTTCCAGACACGCGAGCACCGGCGCCAGCGCGGTACTCGGAATATCGAGCTGGGCAGCGAGACCGTTGCCCGTCCAATAGGTCGAGCCTGCGGCGAAGTCGCGTCCGATCAAATACATCACCGATAGACCCGCCTGCTCGCGCGCGCTGCCGCTGAGTTCGATCGTCTCCTGGCCGTGGCGCAGGTACTGCGGAAACTGCAAGTAAAAGGCGAGCTGGGCGCCGATGAGCAGGATGAGCCAGCTCAAGTACACCCAGATCAACGTGGTGAGCACGATGGCGAAGCCGGTGTAGACGGCCATCATGTGCGAGGAATAGACGATGACTTCGGTGAATACCTTGCCCACCAGGGCCCAGGCGATTCCCGCGGCCACGCCGCCGATGAGCGCCGCGCGAAATTCGACGCGAGTGTTGGGGACGAAGACGTACATGAACGTGAAGAGGACCGTGACGATCAGGTAGGGTACGAACCGGCCCACCAGACCGGTGGTCCATGCGAGCAGCGGAATGGCGTTCAGCCACTGCGTGAAAGGGCTGTGTTCCGCGGATCCCAGCAGGCCGATGATCACCGCGAGCAGAATGGGCGCCAGAATCATGACCGACAGGTATTCGGTGAAGCGGCGTCCAAAGCTGCGCGGGCGTTCCACCCGCCATACGAAATTGAAACTGGCCTCGATCTTCTGAATGGTGGTGATCACCGTGTAGACGAGGAAGGCCAGCCCGATCGAACCCAGCACATCGCCGCGCATATTGGTGACGAATTGCATGACGCTGGTCGTCAATTCCTCGGCCGCGCCGCCCAAGGGCCGGAAAAACTCATGCAGGATGTAGTGCAGATCGCCGCGCGCGCCGAGTCCCTTCAGGATCGAGAAACTGAACACCAACAACGGCACCAGCGAAAGCAGCGTGGTGTATGCGAGGCTCATCGCGCGCACGTTGATCTCCCCGGCCAGCCAGTCGCGCGTGAGGGCGGAGGGGTAGCGCAGGAAGCGCAACACCGGGCCCCAGGGGGGACCCATGGTGCGCGACTTCTGAAACAATCCGACTTCGAAACGTTCCGGCCAGTTGGGCATGCGCCGAGCTTACAGGAGCTTAGTCTCGAGTATTCCGCGTGAGCCGCTTGGGCCGAGCCGTTACGGCCTCAGGCCGTAAGCAACTTGAGGGCTGCACGATAGTTTTCGCTGGTGCGCTTAAGGACGTCGGGCGCGAGATGCGGAGCCGGCGGCTTCTTGTTCCAGTGCAGCGATTCGAGGTAGTCGCGCACGAATTGCTTGTCGAAACTCGGCGGACTGATGCCGGGTTTGTAGGACTCCACCGGCCAAAAGCGCGACGAATCGGGAGTCAGCGCCTCGTCGATCAAGAACAGGCTTCCCGCCTTATCGATGCCGAATTCGAACTTGGTGTCGGCGATAATGATGTTGCGCTCCAGCGCGTGCCGTGCCGCGAAATCATAAAGCTCCACGGCAATACGCCGGATGCCGTTCGCATGTTCGCGGCCCACCAGCTTCACGATGGTGTCGAAATCGATATTTTCGTCATGGTGTCCGGCGGGCGCCTTGGAGGCCGGCGTGAACAGCGGCTCCCGCAAGCGCGCCGCCATCGGCAATCCGGGCGGCAACGGGATGCCGCACACCGAGCCGTGCTGTTTGTAGTCCTTGTAGCCGGACCCGATCAGGTAGCCGCGCACAACGGCTTCCAGCGGCAGGGGCTGAAGTTTTTTGACCACCATGGCGCGGCCCGCGAGCTGCGCGCGCTCGTCCGGATCGGCGATCACGTCCTCCAATCTCAAGCTGGACAGGTGATTGGGCACGATGTGGCGAGTCTTCGCGAACCAGAACAATGAGATTCGCGTCAGGACCTCTCCCTTGAAGGGGATGGGGTCGGGCAATACGACATCGAAGGCCGACAGACGGTCGGTGGTGACGATGAGCAGATGATCCGAATCGACGTCGTAGATGTCCCGCACTTTTCCTTGATGGACCTTCTTGAGGCTGCGGATGCGCGACTCGAACAAAGGTGCTGCTTGAGAAAACTGTTCCATGTGTGCGCGTGCTTCCGACTGCTACCATTGAAGGGGTGCGAAGGTCGGCGATTGTGGCGGGGCGGATGGGATAGGTCAACGCGAATGGCTTGGAAAGGTAAATTTTTCGGTGCACTGATCGGTTTCTTGATTACCCGGAATGTCTGGGGCGCGGTCATGGGCGCGGTCGATTGGGCATATGTTCGACGAAAACGCGGGATTCCGGTATGCGAACAGCGCCTACGCGACTGCGGCCGCCCAGGCGGACGCGGCTGGGGCTCCCACGGCGTCGGTGTCGGAAGTCTTCTTCCGCACCACCTTCGAACTCATGGGACATGTCGCAAAATCGGACGGTCGCGTGTCCGAAGCGGAAATCGGCGCCGCCCGCCGGTTGATGGCAGAGTTGCGCCTGGGGCCGGCCGAAATCAACGCTGCAATCGCCTGCTTTCACACGGGTAAATCCGCCGGCTTCGATGCCAATGCGAGCGTCGAGCAGCTGCGCGCGGCTTGCGCCATGCGTCACGACTTGCTGCGCGCTTTCATGGAACTGCAGATTCGGGCCGCTCTTGCGGGCAACGGCATGTCGCTGCCGGCGAGGACGATCTTGACGAGAGTGGCCGAGCGGCTTGGAATGTCGGGGTTGGAGTTCGCGCATATGGAAGCCGCGCTGCGGGCGCGCGAACAGGGAAGGAGCGGTCCGAGCGGCCGGCAGCCCGCAGAAAAGCCGCTGGCCGGCTGTTATGCGGAACTCGAGGTCGGCTCACGCGTCAGCGATCAAGAAGTGACCAAGGCGTATCGGCGCCAGATGAGCCGTCATCACCCTGATAAACTCGTGGCGAACGGATTGCCCGAGTCCATGGCGCAAGTCGCCAAGGAAAAGACGCAGCGCATTCAAGAGGCTTATGAGGTGATCCGTGCCGCTCGCGGCATGCGTTGAGAGGGTAACAATGTCCATCATCATTTCTCCGTCCATTCTGTCGGCCGACTTCGCTCGCTTGGGTGAGGAGGTGAGTGCGGTGCTCGCCGCCGGCGCCGACTGGATCCACTTCGACGTCATGGACAATCACTATGTCCCGAATCTCACCGTCGGTCCGCTGGTGTGCGAGGCTTTGCGCAAGGCCGGAATCAAGGCGCCCATCGACGTGCATCTCATGGTGTCGCCGGTGGATGCGATCGTGACCGACTTCGCGAAGGCGGGTGCCACGAACATCAGCTTTCACCCCGAAGCGACGCAGCATGTCGACCGGACGATCCAGCACATCCGGGACTCGGGCTGCAAGCCGGGGTTGGTATTCAATCCGGCGACTCCGCTCAACTGGCTGGATCACGTCATCGACAAGATCGATCTGGTGTTGTTGATGTCGGTCAACCCGGGGTTCGGCGGACAAAAATTCATTCCCGAGGCGATGCCGAAGCTCGCCCAGGCGCGCGCCCGAATTGAAGACAGCGGCCGCGACATCCGGCTGGAGATCGACGGCGGGGTCAAGATCGATAACGCCGCCGCCATCGCCAAGGCCGGCGCCGATACGTTCGTTGCGGGATCGGCGATCTTCGGCAGCGCCGATTATGCGAAAACCATCCGGTCGATGCGCGAGCAAATCGATATCGGGAGGCGATCCTAGCTCAATTTGTCGCGAGCCGACCTCTATTCGTCGTCGTCCTCGTCGTCATCATCGTCATCGTCCACATGCTCGGTGCGCGCGGACTTGCTGGTCGCCGGGGTGGGAGCCCCCGCGCCGGCTTTCACCGGGACGATCAGCGGCCGAGTCTTCACCTTCGGACGCGCGTTGAAAACGACGATGGTCTTGCCGGTGGCGCGCAGCAGACCCTGTTCCTCGAGCACCTTCAGCACCCGGCCGGCCATTTCGCGGGAGCAGCCGACCAGCCGTGACAGCTCCTGCCGGCTCACTTTGATCTGCATGCCTTCGGGGTGCGTCATGGCGTCCGGCTCACCGCACAAATCCATGATGGCGTGCGCCACGCGGCCCGTGACATCGACGAACGCCAGGTCACCGAGCTTGCGGTTGGTCCGGTCGAGGCGCGTTGCGAGCTGGGTGGCGAGTTCGAAGATCAGTCCGGGACTTTCGGCTGCGATCTGCCGAAATCGCGGATACGTCATTTCCGCGAGTTCCGACTGCTGACGGGTCCGGACCCAGGCGCTGCGGGTCGGCTGTTCATAGAACAGACCCATCTCGCCGAAAAACTGACCCTTGTTGAGATACGCAAGCACCATCTCGTTGCCGTCTTCGTCTTCGATCATGACTTCGACGGAGCCGCTGATGATGTAGTACAGAATGTCGGGTAGATCGCCGGCGTGGATGATCACGGTCTTTGAAGGGACTGTCCGGATTCGGCAGTAGCTCAAGAAACGATTGATCGCTGGGATATCGCTTAAGGCCTTTGCCCCTTCTTCCATGGTTACTCCCTGAGTCTTAAAAGCGCGCGAAACGCGTGTGCTGCGCACGTTTTATTACATAAGTCCCGGAATCGCAAGCGCTAACGGGATTGGTACGCCGTTGGACTACAGCCAATACGAGCTCTTGGTCATGACCCTCGAGGTCAAGCGCATGGCCGAACGCAGGGGGAACGGCAACTCATCGGCGCCCAAAGATGCGGCCTGCGATCCATGGGCGACTTCGTCATGAGTCATCTGATCGACGATGGCACGGCTGCGATGGTCGGCCGTGGGCAAACGGTCCTTGGAACCCTGTAAATGGACCTCCACCTGCTTCTCGGTCTCTGCAACGAATCCCAGGCTGGCGCGGTCGCCGACAGCTCCCGCCAGGGCGCCGATGGCAAACGATCCTACGTACCACAGGGGGTTCAACAGGCTGGTTCGGCCGTGCAGCTCGCGGAGTCTTTGCTCGCACCAGGCGAGGTGATCCATCTCCTCTGACGCCGCGTGCCGCATGGCAGCGGCGACCGTGCCATTGCGCGCGGTCAGCGCCTGGCCCTGGTAGAGGGCTTGGGCCGCAATTTCCCCAGAATGGTTGACCCGCATCAGGCGGATCGACGCCTGGCGCTCCCGCTCCGTCAGCTCGAACTCGCCGCCGGCCGGCTCCGGCGCCGCCCGGCTGGGGTGTGCCGGGGACGCTAATACCTTGATTGCTTTATCAATTTCGCCGATTATGCGGTCGAGAATGGCGTATGTGCGCGTCGTCATACCCCTACTATATTATGTAACCGCCCTTCTATGAGGGATCGCGATGAGGGATCTATGGGGGATAACGGCGGCCGCGACCGCGGGGCTGGTAAGGCGGCGCGTGGTTCTGTACACTTTCGCGCCTTTCGCCAAGTCCCGAAACAGCTGAGTAATCCATGTATACCGTATTTACCAAACCTGATGAAGCTCGTATCGACTGGTACGTAGTCGACGCCGCAGGTAAGACCCTGGGTCGCCTTGCGTCCCAAATCGCCCACCGCCTGAAGGGTAAGCACAAGCCGAATTATGCGCCCCATCAAGATCTTGGCGATCATATCGTGGTCATCAATGCCGGTAATGTGCGGGTCACCGGGGCGAAGCTCACGGACAAGTTTTATCACCAGCATACGGGCTATGTAGGCAACCTCAAGAGTATCGTGTTGGGCAAGCTGCTGGCCGAGCATCCCGAGCGCGCCATCGAGTTCGCCATCAAGGGTATGTTGCCCAAAGGGCCCCTGGGCCGCCGCATGTATAAGAAGCTGCACGTATTCGGCGGCAGCGAGCATCCCCACCAAGCGCAGCAGCCCAAAGCGCTGGCCTTGTAAACGCAGGAAATCAATCAATGGCATCAAATTCAGCCGCCAATTCCTTCTACGGTACTGGACGTCGCAAGACCTCGAGCGCGCGGGTGTACCTGCGTCAGGGGACCGGTAAAGTGTCCATCAATGGCCGTACCTTGGACGAGTTTTTTGGGCGGGAAACGGGGCGCATGATCGTTCAGCAGCCCTTCGGTGCGGTGCAACTGGACGGCAAGTTCGACGTCGATGCGCATGTCGAGGGCGGCGGAATCACCGGTCAGGCCGGTGCCATTCGCCATGGAATCACGCGTGCGTTGATGGCCTACGACGAGACTCTGCGTTCGCCGCTTCGCAAGGCGGGATTCGTGACCCGGGATGCGCGCGAGGTCGAGCGCAAGAAGGTCGGCCGCCGCAAGGCCCGTCGCGGCACCCAGTTCTCCAAGCGCTGATCGCGAGGACGCCTCCGCTTTTCGGGAAGGACTACGGCGATCGATGTATTTGGGGGATCGTCTAGCGGTAGGACAACGGTCTCTGACACCGTTTACCTAGGTTCGAATCCTAGTCCCCCAGCCAATCTAGGGCCCACACCGGTGGGCCCTTCTCTACGACAGCGGATAAAACATGTCGGGCGAACGCAATTCGAGTGGACGTGTGGCGCCGATGGCGCTTGCGGCGCTCGGGGTGGTGTTCGGCGATATCGGCACCAGTCCGCTGTACGCCGTGTCGGCCTGCTTCACGGGACCGCACATCGCGGTAACGCCGGAACATATCTTCGGCGTGCTGTCGCTGATCTTCTGGTCCTTGGTTCTCGTAATCCTGCTCAAATACGTCGGCGGTGGTGCTCAACGCCGACAACAAGGGCGAGGGCGGGGTGCTGGCGCTGACCGCGCTGGTCATCAATACGGAACGCGCCAGTCCGCGACGCAAGATTTACGGAACGCTGGGAATATTGGGCGCGTCGCTGTTCTTCGCCGACGGAGCCATCACGCCCGCCATCTCGGTACTTGCGCGCCGTCGAAGGATTGCATGTGGCGGCACCCACCGCGCAAATTCCGGTGCTGCCCATAACGGTCGTCGTCTTGGTCTGGTTCTTTCTGATCCAACGCCACGGCACCGGATCGGTCGCGAGGATTTTCGGTCCCGTGATGTTGGGCTGGTTCTTGATCTTGGCGGTCATGGGTGTCAGCTGGATTGTCCGCGAACCCCGCGTGCTGTTCGCGCTCGACCCCACGCAGGGCCTGCGGCTGTTCATGGAGCACAAGGTGGGCGCGCTCGCGGTGCTGGCCGGTGTTTTCTTGACGGTCACGGGCGGCGAGGCGCTATACGCCGATATGGGTCACTTCGGGAAACGTCCGATCAGGGCCGCATGGATTTTCATCGTCATGCCCGCGTTGGTGCTCAATTATTTCGGTCAGGGGGCAATGCTCATCGAGAACCCCGCGGCAATCGAAAATCCTTTCTATTTGATGGCGCCGCCATGGTCGCTGTACCCGCTCGTGATCATTGCCACGGCGGCCACCGTGATCGCGTCGCAGGCGGTGATCTCCGGCGTCTTTTCCGTGACCACTCAAGCGGTGAGCTTGGGACTCTTGCCGCGACTGCGGGTCGAACACTCCTCAGCGGAAAACGTCGGACAGATTTATGTGCCGACGATGAATTGGCTGCTCATGGGCGCCGCCATCGCATTGGTGCTCGGGTTCGGCAGCTCGGCGGCCCTCGCGGGTGCGTACGGACTCGCGGTTTCGGGCGCCATGACCATCGTGACGCCGCTGACATTGAGCCTCATCAAGTCGCGGACCGGCCGTGCGAGCCGCGGCCTGCGCGCCGGCCTGTCCTTGCTGTTCTTCGTCGATATCGCTTTCCTTCTCGCCAACCTCACCAAGTTGGAGGACGGAGGGTGGCTGCCGTTGGCGTCGGGTCTCATCTTCTACTGGTTCATGCAGACCTGGCAGGCGGGACGGGCGTCGATGATGGCGCGGCTGCTGCGCGATCAGAAACCGGTGCGCGATTTCCTCGAGGACCTCAAGCGCGATCCACCGGTGCGCGTTGCCGGTACCGCGATCTTCCTCGATGCCAAGGCCTCGGGTATACCGCGCGCGTTGCTCAACAACATCAAGTTCAACCGCGTCATCCACGAGCGGGTGGTGCTGCTGACGGTGGTCAACCGTGAGCAGCCGCGCATCGCCGAAGGGAAGCGGTTGACGGTGACACCCGTTTGCGAGGGAATCATCCGGGTCGTCGCTCAGGTGGGTTTCATGGAGAAGCCCAACATTCTGGAAATTCTCCGCAACGCCGAAGCCTATGGCGTTCCGTACGAACCTGAGGTGACGACTTATTTCCTGAGCCGGGAGGAGCTGATCCGCGGTCAGCGGTCCGACCTGCCGCCGTTGCGGCGCAGAGCGTTCATGCAGATGGCGCGCAGCGCACAGGTCATCGCGGACTACTACGGCTTGCCGCCCGGGCGTGTCGTGGAGATCGGCACGCGCCTGGAGATTTAGCCGCCCGCGAGGGCTTCACGTCCCGGGCGTCAGGGTCCTGACGCCGTCATCCCCCGCGACGACGATCACATCGGCACCCCGATGTGCGAATAAGCCGACGGTTACCACTCCGGCAATCTGATTGACGGCGGTCTCGAAGGCGGCGGGGTCGGTCAGCCGCAAGCGATGGACATCGAGAATCAGGTTGCCGTTGTCGGTGACCACGCCCTCGCGCCAGACGGGCTGGCCCCCGAGCTTCACGAGTTGACGGGCGACGTAGGAACGCGCCATCGGTATCACTTCGACCGGCAAGGGGAACCCGCCGAGTACGTCGACCAGCTTGCTGTCGTCGATGATGCAGACGAACTTCCGGGATGCCGCCGCGACAACCTTCTCGCGGGTGAGGGCGGCTCCGCCCCCCTTGATGAGCATGCCGCTCGCCGTCGCCTCATCGGCGCCGTCGATATACAGGGCAAGGTCGCCTTCGGAGTTGAGATCCAGCTCCGGAATCCGGACTTTGGCCAACGCCTCCGAAGTTTGGCGCGAACTCGAGACAGCGCCTTTCAGCTGGATTTTACGGTCTTTCAGCACTTCGATGAGCTGATTCACCGTGGAGCCGGTGCCGATGCCGAGCACCATGCCCTCTTCGATGTAGGGGACCGCGGCTTCGGCGGCGCGTCGCTTTTTTTCAGTCTGATGAGGAAATTTTCTCGCCCCCCTAAAACAACTGTGCCCGCTTACGCGGGCACAGTTGATTACTTTCGAAGGCTTACTTTTTCTTAGCGGCCTTTTTCTTAGCTACCTTCTTCTTCGCCTTCTTTGCTTTCGCTGCCATGATAGAAACTCCGTAGATCGGGTTAGTCCGGGGACCGAGTATATACACGAATAATTAATTTACAAGCAATACGTCGCAACGACGGCGCGCATGTGGTAGCGATGTGAACGGCTTCACTCAAGTCCGAGAATGAAATCCCATTCCTTCTTCGTCACCGGCATCACCGAGAGACGATTGCCCCGACGCAGCAAAATCATGTCCGTGAGCGCTCCGTCCGCGTGCTTTCTCAAGGCTATCGAGCGTGATGATGCGCGCGAATTTGCGCAGTCAACTTCACGTCGACGACGTACCAGCGCGGGTCGCTCGCCTTGCTGTCGGCATCGTAGTGATGATGCTTGGGGTCGAAGGCGGTCTCATCCGGATACCCTTCCTTCACCACGCTCACGATGCCGGCGATGCCCGGCACGTCGCAGCTCGAATGATAGAAAAACGCGGAATCGCCTTTTTTCATAGAGTCCCGGAGCATGTTGCGCGCTTGATAGTTGCGCACCCCGTCCCATGCCGCGGTCCGTTTGGGCGCGGCCGCGAGATCGTCGATACTGAACGCGGCGGGTTCTGATTTAAGCAGCCAGTGATTCATCGCTCTCCCCCTACCTGACGAAACTACCCCTCGCGAAAATGCGCGAGACCCGATTCCGTCGCCAGAGAATCCAGGCGCACGTCCCAGGTATCCGCGAATACGGTGTCGACCCGCTGGCAATCGAAGGCAAGCCCGACCAGGCGCGGACCCCTCCAAGACTTGCGCACGCGGCGGAAGGCCAGTGCGCGATCATAGAATCCGCCCCCCATCCCCAACCGCCGGCCCCGGTCGTCCACACCCACGAGGGGGACGACGATGAGATCGAACCATCGTGGCGAGGTCCATCGAAGGGTCCGGTGAGGGGCGCCATGCGGTATCGAGATGCCGAAGGCGCCGCGCCGCGTCTTGTCCGACAGGGGATGAAAACGCAGACGCCGGTGGCGCAGGTCGACGACGACCGGAACGAAAATGCGGACCCCGCGGCGCTCCGCGGCGAGCAGCAGCGCGGCGGTATCGGTTTCGCGGTCGAAGGGCAGATAGACGGCGACGCGGGAGCCCGACTTGAATCCCGCCAAGCGGGTGACGGCGGACGCGGCGCGTTTCGAGCGAAGCGAGTATTGCGCGCACTCGAGGCAGCGCCGCTTGGCGCGCAGCTCTTTACGTAGTTTTGCTTTCATCGAAAGGAGATGGCGCCACCCGTATATGCCGTTTTGGACCGTTGCTCCCGACCTGAGCAACAGGTGGGGCTAACTGCGGCACTTAAGGCTTTCCGCTCGAGGCGGACTTGCACAATGTTGCCAGCAAGCAATGGCCCCTGGGGTTTACAAATTAGGGTCAGGAGGTAACCCGATCCGCATCGAACACCACAGGCGGCGCCAAATTTAATCTTGGAAGAGTCGCAACTCCCGGCGAGCCCTAGAGCTCGAGTTGTTGACCCTTCTCCAAAGCCGACTCTACACGCTCGCGTAGGATGCGCAAGCGCCCGCCGACGTCGGATTCGAGATTGGTGTCACGATTGCGGTAACGAAGCAACTCATTCGCCATATTCAGCGCCGCAATGACCGCGATGCGATCCAGGCCGACGACCTTGCCGGTATCGCGGATTTCGCGCATTTTCGCATTCAGGAATTCAGCCGAATCAAGCAGGTCGGATCGTTCCTCGATGGGACAGGTGATGTGATACTCCTTCTCGAGTATCCGGATGCTCAACTTGGCCTGCGTGTCGCTCATGCCTGCTCCATGGACTTCAGCCGGCCGATCATGGCTTCCACCCGTGCCCGCACCTGTTCATTTTTCTGCAGGAGGTTGGCCCGTTCGGATGTCAGAGTTTCCTGGCGCTGACGCAAAGCCCGGTTCTCTTCCTTGATCTGACCGACGGTTGCAATCAGGTCTTCAAGCCGCTTTTCCAAGCGCCGCAGTTCGAGTTCCACCGCGGATTTCGGGGTGCTTTCGTTCATGGGTGCCAATATAGAGCGAGGCATAACGCAATGCAAAGGCGATGCGACGAAACCCTCCGGCGTTCCTTGCGGTATTATTCCCATCTTATGATGTCGGATATTCGATTCCAGGACTTCGAGGACGTGTTGGCCGCCGCGGGCAGCATGGCCGACGCCGCCGAGGCTCACGGCTCGCTGTGCGGCGCGCTATGTTCAATGTCGCCTTACAAAATGCAGGATTGGATCAATGAGATCCTGCCGGATGGAGCGTCCCTGTCCGACGAATCGGCCGCGATGATCGAGCGGGTGTTCACGGCGACCGCTACGTCGTTCGGCGAGCAGGGAATGGAGTTCGAGCCGCTGCTGCCCGACGACGAGCAGCCGCTCAACGGGCGTGCGAATGCGCTGGCTCTGTGGTGCACCGGATTCTTGTACGGCCTGGGCACGGGGCAGATCTCCGACCTCGAGGGGCTCAATGGCGAGGTAGGCGAAATCGTCAGGGACTTCACGGAGATTTCCCGGGCCTCCGGCGACGATGCGGACGCGGACGAGTCGAACGAGCAGGCCTATGCAGAGCTCGTCGAATTCATCCGGGTGGCAGCTCAGGTTGTCTTTGAAGAATTGCTACCCTTACGCAGGCAGGTTTATCCGACCGCTCCGCAGCGGCTGCACTAGACTCAAGCTCCATGGATACCAAGGAATTTGCGCGCCGCCGGCGGCAGTTCATGCGCATGATCGGCAGGGACGCCATCGCGATTCTACCCGCCGCTCCGGTGCGTCATCGCAACGGCGACATCGAGTACGCCTACCGACAGGACAGCCATTTCCATTATCTCACCGGATTTCCGGAGCCGGAGGCGGTCGCCGTGTTGGCCCCCGGCCGGCCGCATGCGGAGTATCTGCTGTTCGTCAGGGAGCGCGATGCCGCTCGGGAAGCATGGGACGGTCCGCGCGCCGGAACCGAGGGTGCGGTCGAGCGCTACGGCGCGGATGACGCCTTCCCCGTTGCCGACATCGACGAAATCCTGCCGGGCCTCCTCGAGCAGCGCGCACAGATTTTCTACTCGATGGGCAATCATCTTGAATTCGATCCCCATGTGTTGGGGTGGGTGAACGGCCTCAAGACCCACGCGCGGGAGCGCGCGGTCGGCGCAGGGGAGTTTGTTGCACTGAATCACGTGCTGGACGACATGCGCCTTTATAAAAGCCGCGCCGAGCGTTCGAGCCTCAAGCGTGCGGCGGAGATTGGTGTTCACGCCCATCGCAGGGCCATGCGATTCGCGCGCCCGGGGCGGATGGAATACGAGGTGATGGCGGAGGTGGTGCACGAGTTTCGATCGCACAATGCCGATTTGTCCTACATGCCCATCGTTGCCGGCGGCGCCAATGCCTGCATCATGCACTATCGCGACAACGATCAGCGCCTGCATGACGGCGATCTCCTGTTGTTGGACGCGGGCTGCGAACATGATTACTACGCCTCGGACATCACGAGAACCTTTCCGGTCGGCGGACGCTTCACCCCCGCGCAGCGCGCCGTGTACGAGGTGGTACTCGATGCGCAGGCAGCGGCCATCGACAAGGTTCGCGCCGGGAACCATTGGAATCAACCGCACGAAGCCGCTGTTCGCGCGATAACTCAGGGTCTCGTCCAACTGGGGCTTCTCAAGGGGCCCGTGACGCGCCTCGTCAAAGAGAAAGCTTATCAACCATTCTTCAATCACCGCACGGGTCACTGGCTGGGCATCGACGTGCACGACGTCGGCGACTACAAAGTGGGCGGCGAATGGCGCGTGCTCGAACCGGGAATGGCCCTTACCGTCGAGCCCGGCATCTACATTCGACCGTCCTCTCGCCTGCCGAAGGAATTCTGGAACATCGGCATCCGAATCGAGGACGACGTGCTGGTGACCAAGGCCGCTCCGGAGGTGCTCACCGGCGCACTGGAGAAGACGCCGGAGGCGGTCGAGCGTCTGGCGTCTGCCGCGTGAGCGAGATTTACGACATCGCCATCGTAGGCGGCGGAATGGTGGGTGCGAGCCTGGCGGTCTCGCTCGAAGGGCTCGGACTTCGCATCGCATTGATCGAAGCAGTACCGAACGATTCCGCCTCGCAGCCCAGCTTCGACGAACGCACGACGGCGCTGTCCAACGGCAGCCGCCGCATTCTGGAGACCTTGGGCGTCTGGGAGACGGTGTCCGGGGCAGCCACCCCCATCCGTAAAATTCATGTCTCCGACCAGGGACGGTTCGGATTTGCGCGCGTGGATGCGGCGGAACAGGGATTGGCAGCCATGGGTTACGTGGTGCCGAACCGTGCGTTGGGAAACGCGTTATGGGCGAGGCTTTTGCGGAGCGAGAGCCTGCGTATCCTCTGCCCGGCCCACGTGACGCGGGTCCACTCGACGGAGCGCACGGTGGAACTGAACATCTCGGCGGGAACTGACATGATCGCGACGCGGCTCGTCGTGGCCGCAGACGGTGCGCAATCGGCGGTGCGCAGCGCCTTCGGGGTCGCGGCAGAAGTCCGCGACTACGAGCAGACGGCGGTGATCACGACCGTGCTGCCGCAACGCTTCCACGAATACGTGGCGTATGAGCGTTTCACGCCGGCCGGTCCAATGGCCTTGTTGCCGCTGGCCGACGGCCGGTGCACGCTGGTATTGACCCTCAAACCGGATGTTGCGCAGGCGGCACTGGCATGGTCCGACGAAGAGTTCATCGCCGAGGTGCAGCGCCGCTTTGGATTTCGTTTGGGAAGATTCCTCAAGGTGGGTCGACGCGTGCCGTATCCTCTGTCGTTGACTCGTTCCGACCGCCTGAGTTCCGGACGCTGCGTCATCGTGGGGAACGCCGCGCAGGGTCTACACCCGGTCGCGGGCATGGGTTTCAATTTGGGACTGCGCGATGCGGCAAGCCTGGCGGAACTGGTCGCCGATCGGCAGCGGGTTCCGCAATCCGACCTCGGCGACGGGACCTTGCAGGCCGACTATGGTGCGTGGCGTGCGGCAGACCGAGGCGGCATCATTGCCTTTACGGATGGACTGATTCGCGTGTTCTCGAATCCGTTGGGCGCGGTCCAACACTTACGGAATTTGGGCTTGCTCGCCTTCGACATGCTGCCGCCGGCCAAGTCAGCCCTGTCGCGCTTGAGCACCGGCGCGACGGGCCGCATTCCGAAACTGGCGCGCGGAGTCGCGCTGCGATGACGTTGCTGCCCGCCAACTCGATGTCCATCCGGAGGGGCGCGCCCGGTCGCGATTTCGATTTTCTCATCGTCGGCGGCGGCATTACGGGCTGCGTTATGGCGAGCCTGCTGGTGAACCGGAAGCTGGCAGCGCCGGGCCGCGTCGCTGTCGTCGCCGGCGAAACGCCGCCTGCGCCGATTCCGGCTGATGCGGATTCCGAGTGGGACCTGCGGGTGTTCGCATTGAGCCGCGCCTCACAGCGTCTGCTCACGATCTGCGGAGCATGGCCGCTTCTGCCGACGCAGAAATACAATGCCTATGAACGCATGTGCGTGTGGGATGCGCGGGGCGGCCCACCGCTGGGCGGCACCTCGATGGGCGGAGCAGGCTCGTTGACCTTCGACTGTGCGGAGCTGGGCGAGCCCAATCTGGGGTACATCGCCGAGGGCCGTGCCCTGCAGGCGGCGTGCCGCCGCGCTGCGAGTGCTGCCGACGTGGTATTCATCGACTCAGGCATCGGTGAGATCCTGGTCGATGAGGATCGTGTGCGCGTGAGCTTGGGTGATGAACGGCTCCTGCAGGGTCAGTTGTTGATCGCGGCCGACGGCGCCGATTCGAGGGCTCGCAAACTCCTTGGCATCGACACCGCGGGTCACGCCTACCATCAGGATGCGCTTGTGGCGCACGTGCACACGGCCTTCTCGCATAGAAATACCGCGTGGCAGCGATTTTTACCCACCGGTCCGCTGGCGTTTCTACCGCTGCCCGACGGCCGCTCGTCGATCGTGTGGAGCACGGCGCGTGCGGAGGCCCTTAGGCTGCGCTCGCTCGACGCCGCAGCTTTCGGTGCGGAACTTGAGCGCGCGAGCGGCGAGTTTCTCGGCGCCTGCGAATTGACGACGCCCATCGCGAGCTTTCCGCTCAAGCTGCAATATGCGTTGGACTATGCGCGGCCGCGTGCGGTGCTGGTCGGCGATGCGGCACATGCCGTGCACCCGTTGGCCGGTCAAGGCCTCAACCTCGGGCTTCTCGATTGCGCGGTGCTCGCGGAAGTTCTGGGCGGCGACGCCCGCGGCGGCGCCGGCCTCGGCGGCCCCGGCCCCGTCGGTTTCGGCGAGCACAAATCGCTGCGCCGCTATGAGCGCCGGCGAAAATCGGAAAATGTGCTGGCCGCGACTGCGTTTGACGGGCTGGAGCGACTGTTCTCGAGCAGCAATGCCGCGGTCGCGCGAATGCGTATGGCGGGCTTGGCGGCGGTCGGGCGGGTGCCCTTCCTCAAGCGCGAACTCGCGGCCCGCGCGCTGGGTTTGAGCGGCGACGTGCCGGCTTTTCTGCGGACCGGCTAACTCGGCCACGGGCCGAATACGAGCCGGCTACAGGAGATCGATCTTGGCAGCGCAGATGAAATCGTTCTGCGACAAGCCGCCGATGGAATGAGTGGCGTAGGTGATGCGGCAATAGTTGTAGCCGAGTTCCAGATCGGGGTGATGATCCTCGACGTTCGCGATATGCGCGAGCGCATTGACGAAGCTCATCGTGCGATAGAAATCCCTGAACTTGAAAGCTCGTTTCAGGCTCTTGGAGTCCTCGGCGATCCGCCAATCGCCGTGGATCTGACCGAGCAGGGCGGCAGCCTCGGCAGGCGACAGCGGCGGCATCCCGCCTTCGCAAGGGACGCATTTCCGGGTGGATAATTCGGTCATGCAGAAATCCGCGAGTACGTGCGTTCGATGTAGCGCTCGACCAAGTCCTGAAACTCCTCGGCGATCCGATCGCCCTTGAGAGTCACTGTCTTCGCACCATCTTCGTAGACCGGGGCGACGGGATGCTCTCCCGTACCCGGCAGGCTGATGCCGATGTTCGCATGCTTGCTCTCGCCCGGTCCGTTGACCACGCATCCCATGACGGCGACGGTCATGTCCTCCACGCCGGACCGCTGCTTGCGCCACTCCGGCATGCGGTGGCGGATGTGGCTTTGGATCTTCTGCGCCAACTCCTGAAAGTAGGTGCTGGTGGTTCGGCCGCAGCCGGGACAGGCGATGACCATCGGCGTGAACGCGCGCAGGCCCATGGTCTGAAGGATTTCCTGGGCGACGATGACCTCCTGGGTGCGGTCGCCGTTGGGTTCCGGCGTCAACGAGACCCGGATGGTGTCGCCGATGCCTCCCTGCAACAACACCGACATCGCCGCCGTCGACGCAACAATGCCCTTGCTGCCCATGCCGGCCTCCGTGAGGCCGAGATGCAGCGGGTAGCCGCACCGCGCAGCGAGATTCCGGTACACGGCGATCAGATCCTGAACGCCGCTGACCTTGGCGCTGATGACGATCTTGTCCTTCCCCAGGCCGAGTTCCTCGGCCCGCCGGGCGCTGTCAAGAGCCGAGACGACGATGGCTTCGCGCATTACGTCGATCGCGGGTAAGGGGTCGGCCAGCTTGGAATTCTCGTCCATCATGCGCGTGAGCAGATCCTGGTCGAGGCTGCCCCAATTGACCCCGATGCGCACCGGCTTGTCGTACTTGCAGGCGGTCTCGATCATTTCCGCGAACTGCGGGTCGCGCTTGCTGCCCCGCCCCACGTTCCCCGGATTGATCCTGAGCTTCGCCAGCGCCTGGGCGCAGGCGGGGTGCGCCTTCAGGAGCTTGTGGCCGTTGAAATGGAAATCACCGACCAACGGCGTGCTTATTCCTTGCGCATCCAGCCGCTCGCGGATATGCGGGACGGCTGCGGCGGACTCGTCATTGTTGACGGTGATGCGGACTATTTCGGACCCGGCCCGGGCCAGCGCCTTGACCTGAGTCACCGTGCCCTCGACATCGGCCGTGTCGGTGTTGGTCATGGATTGAACGATAATGGGAGCGGACCCGCCGATGGTCACATTGCCGACCCGTACGGCCGAAGATTTTCTACGTGCATTCATGCCTCTATTCTACCTCAACGGCATAATGCCTCCATGGCGGCCAGAATCGTTTATTCCACGGGCATCGGGAGTTTGTGCCCCAATTGCCGCAGGGCGGTGAAGGACTGCGTCTGTCCCAAGGGGGCCCCGGGCGCCGCCAAACCCGGCGCGGTCCGCGTGGGCAGGGAGGTCAAGGGTCGGGCCGGAAGGGGCGTGACGACCGTGACAGGACTGCCCCTGAGCCCAGCGGACATCGAAGCGCTCGCGGCCGGCCTCAAGAAGCGCTGCGGTTCGGGCGGCACGGTGCGCGGCGGCGTCATCGAGATCCAAGGCGACCATCGCGATGCCATCGTGGCTGAGCTGGTGAAGCTTGGTTGGCCGGCCAAGAAGTCGGGCGGCTAGAGGGAACCGGCGCCACAAATGCGGCAAGCGGTCAAGAATCTCGCCCCGCCTGCGCATACAATGCCCGACCTCATGGAATGCTGGCTTTGATGGAGAGAGATAAACCGATCGGTATGACGCGCTTGCTGCGCGCCTTTGGGTATTCCTTTCAGGGCTTCATGCATGCGTGGCGCGAAGAGGCGGCGTTCCGCCAGGAAGTGGGCCTATCGGCCCTGGTGATCCCCCTCGGCGTCTTTCTCGGCCGATCCGGCGTGGAACGGGCAATGCTCGTGTCCCCGATGCTGCTGATTTTGGTGGTCGAGATCCTGAATAGCGCGGTCGAGGCTGTGGTGGATCGATCCGGCACCGATCGTCACCCGCTCGCCGGCATGGCGAAGGACATGGGATCGGCCGCGGTCATGCTGAGTTTCATTCTCCTAGGAACCGTCTGGCTGCTCGTCTTGTCGGATCACGGAACCTGAATCACTCCAACATTAGTTCTCACATTAGGACCGGCATGCCGCGTATTCCCCTGCTTTTGTCTCTATTTATCCTCTATGGCGCCCAAGTTTGGGGTGCGGCCCTGCCCCGCGAGCCGAGCATACCGGTCACGCCGGCCAATTGGGCGCAGACGCTGGAGCGGATCGCGAGCGGCGTGGTGACGATTCAGATCGACAGCACGCGTGCCTTCGACACCGAATGGAACACCTCCGCCCAGGCCACGGGCTTCGTAATCGACGCAAAACGCGGCCTCATTCTCACCAACCGGCATGTGGTTACCCCCGGCCCCGTGACCGCACAGGCGACCTTTCAGAACCGCGAGGAGGTGCAACTTTATCCGGTGTATCGCGACCCCGTGCACGACTTCGGGATCTATCGCTACGACCCGGCCAAGCTCAAGTTCATACAACCGGCCGAACTGCCTCTATACCCCATCGGTGCGGAGATCGGCCGGGAAATACGCGTGGTGGGAAACGATGCCGGCGAACAGTTATCCATCCTTGCCGGCACGCTGGCGCGGTTGGATCGTGAAGCGCCGGAATACGGCTACGGCAAATACAACGACTTCAACACCTTCTACTATCAAGCGGCCTCCGGTACCTCGGGTGGCTCATCCGGTTCACCCGTGATCGACATCGACGGCCGGGTCGTGGCGCTCAATGCCGGGGGCGCGACCGGGGCGGCGTCGAGCTTCTATCTGCCGTTGACGTCGGTGGTCCGAGCGCTGAAGTTCATCGATGAGGGCAAACCGGTCCCTCGCGGCACTCTGGAAACCGTATTCAAATACACGCCCTATGATGAGTTACGCCGGCTCGGTCTCAACCCCGATACGGAGGCCCGGATGCGAAGCCGGTATTCGAAGTTGACGGGCATGTTGGTGGTCAATGACGTGCAGCCCGGCTCCCCTGCGGACGGCGTCTTGTCGCCCGGCGATATCCTGGTGTCGATCGACGGCAAGCCGGTGCCTGAATTCTTCGCGCTGGAGGAAGTGCTCGACGAGCACGTGGGGCGGCCGGTCATCGTCGAAGTGCAACGCGGCAGCGCCACGCTGCACCATGCTCTCGACGTGCAATCGTTGAGCGCCATCACCGCCGATGAGTACATCGAATTCGGCGAAGCCGTCGTGCATACGCTCTCATACCAGCAGGCCCGGCACTACAACCTGCCGATCAAAGGCGTGTATGTCGCCAATCCGGGGTATGTGTTCGGCAGCGCTGGAATACCGCACGGCGCCCTGGTGAGTTCCTTCAACGGCAAGAAGACCGACACGCTGGCCGATTTTGAAGCGGCGCTGGCCGATCTCGCCGACGGGGCGCGGGCACCGGTGCGCTACGTCACCCTGGAGGATCCGCGCGCCGCGCAGCTGAAGGTCGTCCGCATGGACCGGCGCTGGTTTCCGGCGCGCAAGTGCAAGCGCGACGATACGTTGGGAGTCTGGCCGTGCGTCAGCGTCAAGGCGGGGCCGGATCCTTCGCCGGTGCCGCCGGCGGCCACTCAGTTCGCCAAGAGCGGCGACGTCCGCATCGACAAGCTGGCTCCCTCGTTGGTCATGGTGACATTCGATATGCCGTACTCGGTGTCGGGTGTCACCGAGAAGAACTATCACGGCACGGGCCTCATCGTCGATGCCGAGCGCGGTTTCGTGGTGGTGGACCGGAACACCGTTCCGCTCGCCATGGGCGACGTACGCATCACCTTCAACGGCACCGTGGAGGTGCCCGGCAAGGTCGAATTCATTCATCCTTTGCACAATCTTGCGGTGGTTTCGTATGACCCGAAGTCCATCGGCAATACCCCGGTCCGGGCCGCGAAGCTGCACCTCAAGGACCTCGGTGCCGGCGACGACGTGTGGGTCGTCGGGCAGCGCGCCGATTCAAAAATCATGTCGGAGCGCACCCAGGTCTCCAGCGTCGATGCCGTCGGGTTTCCCTTGTCGCGCACCTTGCGGTTTCGCGACAGCAATCTGGAGGTCGTGAGCCTGGTGAACTCGCCCAATGATTTCGACGGCGTTCTCGCCGACGACAAGGGCGAAGTGCTCGCGCTCTGGTCGAGCTTCGCGTTCGAAACCGCTCGCGAACTGGAGCAGCTGAATCGCGGCATTCCGGCCGATCTGATTGCGGAGATGATCAAGGTCGTGGCTGACGGGCGGCAGCTCTATTCGTTCGAAGCGGAGTTCGATTTGGAGTCGCTTGCGAGTGCCCGCAAGCTCGGCTTGCCGGACGAGTGGGTGCGGCGCTTCGAGGATCACGATTCGCAACGCCGGCAGGTGCTGACCATCGATCGGTTGGTGGCGGGGTCACCGGCGGCAGCGCTGCTCGAACCCGGCGATCTGCTGCTCGCCATCGACGGCAAGGTCGTGAACCGCTTTCGCGAAGTGGAGCGTGCCGTCCAGACACCGAACGTGGAGGTGACGGTGTGGCGGGATGGGGCGGAGAAGAAACTGCAGATGAAGACGATGGCTCTGAACGGCCGCGACATCGACCGCGTCGTGATCTGGGCCGGCGCCACGCTGCAGGCTCCGCATCGCGCCATGGCCGTTCAGCGCGGCATCGCGCCGTACGGAGTATTCGTCTCGTTCTTTTTCTACGGGTCGCCGGCGACGCACTATGGGTTGTATGCGGGGCGCCGCATCACCGAGGTGGACGGACAACCCACGGCCGATCTGGATGCGTTCATCAAGGTGGTACGCGGTAAACCCGACCGAGCGTCGTTGCGCCTGAAGACGGTGAGTTGGAACGGCCAAACCGACGTCATTACGCTCAAGCTCGACAAGCATTATTGGCCTGCCTACGAACTCGTGCGGCAGGACGACGGCAGTTGGACGCGCACCGCGGTGGATCCGCCGGACACACCCTTGCCGGCGGCTACGGCGGCGCAGGCGCCGTGAGATGGAGCACGATGGGCTGCCCGTGCGGCGTATGCTCCGCCGCCTCCCGCCACGCGTCCGCACAGCGCGTGAGCTCCTGCGCGGACGCGGCGCCCTTGGCCGTGACCAGTGTCTCGAGTGCGGCCAACCAATGTTGGTAGTACGTGTCACCGAGGTCGGGATCACCGTGAGACCGCGCGTGCTCGACCTGCTCGGCGAGTGCTTGCGCCCATTCGGACCAAGTGAACAGACCGCGTTCGTGCAGTTTCAGGGTCATGGCGAAGGCCTTCGCTTCCCAGGGTTCGTTGAATATGGGACCGCGGGCATCCTGCGGAAGACCGGGTGTCGACAGCGCGTCGATCACGCCGGCTCCAGGTAGGGTTCCCACGCGTCCACGGAGATGTGGCGGGGCGCGTTCGATGAGACCGGTTCCGGCCAGAGCTCATCGGCGGTGAACACCACGGTGTAGAGCCAGTGGGGTTGCTCGCCCAAACCCTGTGCCTGTGCGTCGGCGAAGACATGGGCGCCGTGTACACGCTCGATGATCCCGCGCTTGCCGCGCGCGTAGGCGGGCAGTCGCGTGTGGTGGTCGGGCCGATCGGCGCGGGTGCGCACGGCCTGCCCCACCGCGAAGCGCTGTGGCCGGCTGGTTGGGCGCGATACAGGGGACCCCCGGGCCAGCACCGTGGCCACCGCTCCCGCCTCCAGCTTCCGGGATATGGGGATGGCCCCTTGCAACGCGTGCCCCTCGCGCAGTTCCCGAGGATGGACTGCACCGCGTTCCAGTAAGAGCTTTTCGAGCCCTGCCAACCAGATCTCGTAATAGGTGAGATCGGCATAATTCGCCAGAGTTTCGCGTGCAGCGCGGCTTTGGTCGATGTTCCAGAGGCCGGTGGCGCCCATCGCGACGGTAAGCGCCAGCACTCGCGGCTCCCATGGCGCGTGAAACAATTCGCCTTCGGGCTCGGGAATCACGGCGCGAGGATCGGCGCGGCCGCCCAGGTCGGCGTTCGATCGATAAGTCACGCGGCACTTCCCGGGGCGAGCGCCGTGCCCGCGCCGATCATCGAGTCGCGCGTCACCAGATCCGCGAGCGCCGATTCGCCGAGAAGTTCGGAGCCCGCAGGCCGTCGCGGGATCACGAGATAGCGGACTTCGGCGGTGGAATCCCAGACGCGGATGGCCACGCTCTCGGGGAGGCTGACGCCAAAATCCCGAAGTACACCGCGCGGATCCCGGACGACGCGCGAACGGTACGGCGCGCTCTTGTACCAGGTGGGCGGCAATCCGAGGATGGGCCACGGATAGCAGCTGCACAGGGTGCATACGACCAGGTTGTGCACGTCGGCGGTATTTTCGACCGCGATCATGTGTTCGCCCTGGCGGCCGGTGAAGCCCAACGAGGCGATGGCCGCGGAGGCATCCTCGAGCAGCCAACGGCGAAATTCCGGGTCGCTCCACGCGTGTGCCACCACTCGTGCGCCGTTGCGCGGTCCGACCTTGGTCTGGTACGTGTCGATCACGAGATCGAGTGCCACCGGATCGACGTAGCCCTTTTGGGTCAACAGGGTTTCGAGCGCGCGCACCCGCAGCTCCAGCGGCGACAGTTCGCTGTGCTCGTGGTCGTGCTGCGGGTGGGTGTCGTGATCGGCCATGAGTGGATATTATCAGTCCATGTCCACCTGTAGCCAAAGGCCGACGATTCGAGATGCGGTGCGTCAGGACCTCCCGGAGATCCTCGCCATCTACAACGAGGTCATCCGGAACTCGACGGCGGTCTATTCAGAAGTCGAATTCACGCCGGCACGGGGGGAAACCTGGTTCGATACCAAGGCCGAGCAGGGCTTTCCGTTCATTGTGGCCCGCGACGCCAGCGGGGTGGCGGGATTCGGCACCTTCGGGGATTTTCGCGTGTGGCCGTGCTACCAATACAGTGTGGAACACAGTGTTCATGTGCGGTCCGATCGACGGAATCAGGGCATCGGGAGGGCGCTGGTGGTCGAGCTGATCGGGCGGGCCAGGGCCGCGCACAAGCATGTGATGCTTGCGGGCATCGACGCCGACAATACGGTGTCCATCGGCTTGCACGAGAGCCTCGGTTTCAGGCAGGTGGGCCACCTCCACGAGGTGGGATTCAAATTCGGACGCTGGCTCGATCTGGTGTTCCTGGAACTCGCGCTCTGACGGGCGGACCTCCGCTGCGACGCCGACCCCCTGAAGGGCGGTCGGAAGCACAAATAATCGCGGCAAAAATCGGCACTACAGCACAGTTGCTCCTAGTCGCAGGCGATGCGCCGCTTGCTCGTATCGCAGTCTTGATATCATGCGCCGGTGGTAAGAGCTACTCAGACAGAAATCGAAACGGCCGTGCAGGCGCTGCGTGCCGGCGATTTGGTGGTATTCCCGACCGAAACTGTTTACGGACTGGGCGCCAATGCGTCGGATCCGGCGGCGGTTCGCAAGATTTTCGAGGTCAAGGGACGTCCCGCGGACCATCCTGTGATCGTTCACTTGGACAATCCGCGCTATCTGCATCGGTGGGTATCGGAGATGCCTCCTGCGGCGGAGAAGCTGGCCGCGAAGTTCTGGCCGGGACCTCTGACCTTGATTTTGCCGAAGGCCGAGAAGGTCAACGACCTCGTTACGGGCGGCCAGGACAGCATCGGAATCCGGGTGCCCTCGCATCCGATCGCACAGCAACTCCTGACCGCATTCGGCGGCGGAATCGCCGCGCCGTCCGCAAATCGCTTCGGCCGCCTGAGCCCGACCAAGCCCGAGCATGTGCGAGAGGAACTGGGCAGTGCGATCCAGGTCATCCTGGACGGTGGCGAATCGCCGATCGGACTGGAATCGACTATCGTCTCCTGTCTCGGCAACGCGGCCCGGTTGCTGCGGCCGGGGTTCATTACGCGCTCGCAATTGGAACAAGTGGTCGGCAAACTGGCGGTGGGCGGAGTCGTACCCCGGACACCCGGAGATCGGCGGCTGCACTACGCACCATCCACTCCCCTGGCCATCGTGGCGTCGGACGATTTGGAAAGGTACGCCGGAGAATTCGTCGCCAGGCAGGAAAAAGTCGCCGTGTTGGCCATGCGCCCGCCTCTTGACACGCACCGTTACATGACCTGGATCAACGCCGGCAAGAAACCGGACGCCTATGCCCATAACCTCTACAATCATTTGCGCACGCTCGACAGTGTGGGGTGCGCGAGAATCCTGGTGCAGGAGCTGCCCGCCGAAGAGCGTTGGGCCGCCATTCTCGACCGCTTGCAACGAGCCAGCGGGGTCGAGGACGGAGACCCGCTCGAGCTGAGCGCGGGTTAGCATGGCCGCAAGCTCCGTCAGAACGGCCCGAATTCGCAGGCTGCCCGACCGCGAGGCACGCGAACTCGATCCATCCCAGGATCCCTTCGCCCGCGAATCGATCGAGCATCTCGTAAAACGCTATGGCTCGCCGCTTTTCATCATCGACGCGGCGCGCATTCGTGCCCAGTACCGGCGGCTCGCCGGCGCACTGCCGCGGGTGGATTTGCATTACGCCCTAAAACCGTTGCCTCATGCCGCGGTCATCCAGGCGCTGCTCGAAGAAGGTGCCTTCTTCGATCTCGCCACGAATGGTGAAGTCGATTTGGTGCGCCGCTCCGGGGTGCCGCCCAAGCGCTGCATCCACACCCATCCGATCAAGCGCGACAGCGACATCCGCAACGCGCTGGCGTACGGGGTCGAGACCTTCGTGGTCGACAATCCCGATGAACTGCGCAAATTCGTCAAGTATCGCGGCCGCGTGTCCCTTTTGATCCGGATTTCATTTCGCAGCACGAGTTCGGTTTGCGATTTGTCGAAAAAGTTCGGGTGCGCTCCGGACGCCGTGGCGGGTCTGCTCGAGCTGGCGGCCGAGCTACGCGTCAAGATCGAGGGACTCTCGTTCCACGTGGGGTCCCAGGCACTGGATTCGGGAACGTACGTGCACGCGATCGACGTGTGCCGCGAATTGATGGACAGCGCATCGCAAACTGGTCAGCGCTTGGGGCTTCTGGATATCGGCGGGGGCTTCCCGGTGGATTACGGCAGGAAGTCGGCCATGTCCATCGAGGATTATTGCGCGCCGATTCGCCTAGCCTTGGACTCGCTCGCGCCGGATCTGCGCGTCATCGCCGAGCCCGGCCGGTATATTGCGGCCCCTGCCGCCATTGCGGTGTCCTCCGTGATGGGACGCGCCCTGCGCGACGGCCGTTGGTGGTACTACCTCGACGACGGCATGTACGGGACCTATAGCGGGCAAATGTACGACCACGCGAAGTATCCGGTCGAAGCCCTCGCGGCGCCGGGTGAGACCTACCCCTCGGTACTTGCCGGTCCCACCTGCGACAGTATCGACATTATCAGCGAGGCCATGGACCTTCCCAAGCTCAGCGTCGGGGACCTCATCGTGGGGCGCGAGATGGGAGCCTACACATGGGCGTCCGCGTCGGATTTCAATTTTTTTCCGCGCGCCGCGGTATTGGCGCTCGATCAAGGCCGCGTCTTCACCGACCGGAGAACTCGATGATCTGGACGAGAAGACGGCTGCTGGGACTGGGCGGCGCAATGGCTGGGATGGCGGCGCTCGGCGCGCGGGCGAGGCCGGCCGGCGCGCGCGAACCGCTGCGGACGGGTACCGGGGTCGCGGGTAAGCGCATCGTCTTGAAGAATCTGCATACGGGCGAGGAGCTGGAAACAGAGTTCTTTCGCGGCGGCGAGTACGTGGCGGACTCGTTCGCGGCCATTCAAGTGCTGCTGCGCGACTTTCGCAACGACGCGCGGCACGCCATCGACCCGAAACTGATGGACTATTTATTCGATGTCGCGCAGCACCTCGAGGTCGACCCGGTATTCAGTGTGATTTCAGGTTACCGGTCGCCGCAGACCAATGCATTGTTGCGCGAGCGCAGCAGCGGCGTCGCGCGGCGTAGCATGCATCTGGAGGGACGTGCCGTCGACGTACGGATGGCTGCGGTCGATTGTGCGCGCCTCGCCGCCGGAGCACTGGATTTGACTCGAGGCGGGGTCGGGTACTACCGCGCGTCGAATTTCGTCCACATGGATACCGGCGCTTTCCGGACGTGGAAGGGTTGATCGAGCCGGTCGAGCCGGTCGAGCCGGTCGCATTTCAAGCCGCCTCTTTGATCAGCCGGACCTCCCGCTGCGGGTAGGGAATGCCGATTTCACGCCTGCGCAGTTCTTCCACCAACGACAGCTTGATTTCACCGGCGACCGGTGCAAAGTCGGTGACCGCCACCCAGGGTTTGACGGCAACCACAACCGCCGAATCCGCTAGATTGACGACCTGGATCACCGGCTTCGGGTCCTTGAGGACCCGTTCGTTGGCCTGCACCAGGTCGCGAATGATCCCGAGAGCGGCGGAAAGGTCCGACTCGTACGCGATGCCTACCTGGATCTCGCACTGACGAATGCGGCCGAAGTTCTGCAGAATCTCGCCGACGACCTTGCGGTTCGGAACCACGATTCGCGAACGGTCGGGGTGCCGCAATGTGGTGCTGAACAAGGTGATGGCTTCGACCTCCCCCTCGACACCGACCACCGCGATGTATTCGCCCACTCGATAGGGTTTCGTGAAGATGATGGTGAGCCCCGCCACCATGTTGCTCAACACGCCTTGCGTGGCAAGAGCGACGCCTGCTCCGGCGACACCCAGTCCGGCAATCAGCGGCAAGAGTTCGACGCCGAGATTTTGCAGCGCCATGATCACGAACAGTCCCAGCACGAGTACGCGCGCCACGCGGGTCAAGAGCTGCCGTACAGGCGGTTCAAGATCCAGTCGATGCAGTCCGCGGGCGGTGCTGCGCGCGATCCAGCCGGCGACAAAGCTGCCGATCGTCAAGATCACGACGGCAGTCAATAGTTTCGGTCCGAAGTGAATGGCGAGATCGATCAGCGTGCTTTTGACCTGCCCCAAATTATCGAGTCCGGTGTTCATGAATGTCTCTCCTCCGTACGATATCCTCGTCATGGAGTGTACCCAACCGCTTGCCAAGGCGTACTTCGCAACGACGGGTTCCCCGCCCATGGATTAGCATATGCATTCCATGGCACGGATCCGAGTTGCTTCATGATCTATCTAAGCCAAGCGCTGTCCGGATTCGTGGTCGCCGTCATCGTCGGCCTAACCGGAGTGGGAGGCGGTTCGCTCATGACGCCGGTTCTGGTACTGCTGTTCGGCATACACCCTGCGACCGCCGTCGGAACGGACCTCTTGCACGCGGCAATTACCAAGTCAGGGGGCACCTATGTGCATGCGAAGAAGGGCCGCGTCGATTGGCGCATTACGGGACTTCTGGCCGCCGGCAGTCTGCCGTCGGCCGTAATAACCCTGATGGCAGAACATCATTTTACCGTCGAGGGTTTTCGCGATTCGAAAATCATTACAACCACACTCGGCGTGGCATTGCTACTTACCGCGGCTTCATTGGTGTTCCGCATTCGTCTGCTCCGCTTCTCCAGGGCGCATGATCCCGAACTGCCGCGTCATCCGTTATTCACGATTCTCACCGGAGCCATCCTGGGGATTGTCGTATCTTTGTCATCGGTCGGCGCGGGAGCCATCGGCGTGACTGCATTGTTGTTCCTGTACCCACGCCTGCCGGCGTCCCGCATCGTGGCTTCGGATTTGGCCCACGCGGTTCCGTTGACCGCAGTTGCCGGCCTGGGTCATTGGTTGGTTGGCACTATCAATTGGCCGCTACTCGGCTGCCTGCTCATCGGGTCTCTGCCTGGAATCTATTGCGGCAGCCACCTCTCCGGGCGTGTGCCGGACAAGATTCTGCGTTCGCTGTTGGCCCTGATTCTGGTGTTGGTAGGCGGCAAACTGGTCGCCTTTTAGTTTCCCCGCGCGGATCTTTTCGCGTTGCCCAGCCCCAGGAACGAGTTCATACGTGCCAATTCCGCTTCGAGGCCGGCATGAAAAGCGGTGTCCGGCGGTGCGTTGCCGTCGACATAACCGAATGTGCTGCGCAGCGTCCCGTCCAGCACCGATAGATTTCCCCAGCCGATCACACGGCCGCGCCAGAGCAGGGGCAGGGCGTAGTAGCCCAGCTTGCGCTTGGGGGCCGGCGTATAGGCTTCGAAGCGATACTCCCATTCCCAGAACAGCCTGAAACGGCGCCGGTCCCCGGCGACTCATCACAAGCCCGCAGGGCACACGGCCGCAGGGCCCATCACCTCCATCCCGGTCACGCCGCAGCGCAAGATCCAGCGCTGAGCGCCCGCCCTCCCTCGCGGAGACGGCCCCGATTCGAAGAGTGCCGGCCCTGCCGTGGCGGGGCCGGGTCCTATAAAGAGAGACTGGCGGCGCCGAAGACGCGTCGGGTGGCGGGGTCTTGCACCAGGACCACTGCGCGCAGGTCGCGGCGCGCGCCCCTGGGGGGCAGCGGGGCCGTGGCGGCGAATTGCCCGGAGGCCACCGCGCCTAATTTGGCGAAGGAACGGACCACGGGGGCGTGCGGCAGCGTGCGGCCGGCGTTCTCGCCGCGCCGGACCTCGGTGCTCAGGCCGCCCTCGGTCAGGGCGAGGAAGACCTCCGGGCGCCCGACTGCCTCGCCCAGGGTCACGTGGACCTCGAGCGCGCCGTCCGGGCGGCGGGACAGGGCCACGCTGGCGGGCGGGGCCCGGCGGTGGCTGGCGATGGCCTCGCGCAGGGAGCCGGCGCTGGAGCCGACCATCTCGGTCTCGCCGTCGACCACCGCCTGCGGGGTGTAGACCCGGCCGGTGCCGAGCGCGGCGGCGTAGCCCCGCTGTCTGGCGCTGTACGCCTGAGAGGAGAAGGGATCCGCCCAGCCCAGGTCGTTCCAGTAATCCACGTGCATCTCCAGGGGGATGACCTGCACCCCCTTGATGGGCTGGGTCCGGTCCAGCTCGCGCAGGAGCGCGTCCGCCGGCGGGCAGCTCGAACAGCCCTCGGAGGTGAAGAGCTCGACCACCACCGGCACCGGCGCGTCCGCGGGCTCGGCGGCGGCGGGGCCGGAAAAGGTGCAGCCGAGCAGCCCCAGGGACAGGAAGGCCTTCAACAAACGTCCGCTCATAGGATCCATGATGCGCCGGGCCAAGCGGGCGTTACCTTCGAATCGCCCGAGGCGGATCGTCGAAGCAGAAGCGGGCTTTGCCTCCGAATCCCAGGCCGGCCGGTCGCGGAGCAGAAGCGGGCGTTCCCTTCGAATCGCATGTAGGCCTGTCGCGGATGCCGGTGCGGCGCGCTATGATAAAGGTTCCTCATGAAGCCTTTTTTTCCCCGGACCAGCGCGATCGGCGCGGACCTGCGACGCGGTTTCCTGGGGTTGCTCTCTCCGGCGGCGCCGACCATCGACTTGCAGATCCTGGGCAGGACGCTCTTTCACTCTGCGCTCATCGGGGCGCTGGCGGGGTGGTGGGGGCCGGCTTCTTCTATGGGCTGGAGCTGGTGCAGGGCCTGGTTCTGGAAGACCTGGCCGGCTATGTGCCCCTGCGGGCCCACGGGGAGCGGGTCATCGCCCTCCATGGCGAGCACCCGTTCCGGCCGTGGCTCCTGCTCTGGCTGCCCGCGCTGGGCGCGCTGCTTGGGGGCATCCTCACCGCCAAGGTTGCGCCGGAAACGCAGGGCGGCGGCGGCGACGCGATGATCGACGCCTTCCACCACCACGGCGGCGTCATCCGACGGCGGGTCATCTGGGTCAAGGCGCGTGGCCTCAATCCTCACCCTGGGCTTCGGCGGGGCCGGCGGGCGCGAGGGGCCCACCATGCAGATTGGCGGCGCCATCGGTTCGGTGGTCGGGCGCTATCTGGGGGTGTCGCCGCGGGAGCGTCGCATCCTGCTTTTGGTCGGCGTGGCCGCGGGTATGTCGGCGGTGTTCCGCACGCCGCTCGGCGCGGCCATCCTGGCGGTCGAGGTGCTCTACCGGGACGACTTCGAGTCGGACGCGCTCATCCCGGCGGTCCTCGGCAGCGTGGTCGCCTACTCGGTGGTCATCTCGATTTTCGGGGAGTCTACGCTCTTCGCCCATGCGCCGCGCTATCCCTTCGTGCCTGCTCACCTGCCGCTCTATGGCCTTTTGGCCATCCTGGTGGCATGCTGGCCGCCGTTTTCGTCGCGCTCTTCCGCAAGGTGCAGCAGGTGGCGGCGACACTGCCGGGGCCGCGCTGGATCCGGCCGGCGCTGGGCGGGCTGCTCTTGGGGATCTTTTGCACGCCGATCATCCTGATCGTCGCCAACGAATCGGCGGGATAGGCCAGGGGCTGGGGCTTCTGGGGGGCGGGTATGGATCGGTGCAGATGGCGATCAGCGGGTCGCCGTGGCTGCCGGAGGGTGGCAGGAGGTGGAGCTGCTGCTGCTCCTGTGCCTGGCCAAGCTGGTGGCGGCGTCTCTCACCATCGGATCGGGGGGCAGCGCCGGGGACTTCGCGCCCTCGCTGGTGCTGGGCGGGCTCCTGGGCGGCGCGTTCGGGCGGGTGGCGCAGCTGTGCTTCACGATCCGCGCATCGATCCGGGGGCCTTCGCTCTGGTGGGGATGGGCAGCTTTTATGGGGGCATCGCGCATGCCCCGCTCAGCTCCCTGGTGCTGGTGTGCGAGCTGGCGGGCAGCTATGACCTGCTGGTGCCGCTGATGCTGGCGGAGGGCATCGCCTTCGTGGCGCTGCGGCGGCGGTCGCTCTACCCGGCGCAGCTGCCGACCCGGCGCGACTCGCCGGCCCACCGGGACCTGTTCGTGCTGGACGTGCTGAGCGATGTCACGGTGGGCAAGGTGATGACCCGCGGGCGACCTTACGAGAGCTTTCGGCCCAATACCGGGGCGCGGGAGATCCTGCGGCGCATCTCGGGCAACAACTGGCAGGACGTGTTCCCGGTGGTGGACGAGGCAGGGGCCCTGACCGGGATGATCACCGCGGAGAGCGTGCGCATCCTGGCCACGGAGCGCGAGCTGGAGCCCTGGACCATCGCGGCGGACGTGATGCAGCAGCCGGTCACGGCTCGGGAGGGCGACGATCTGCGCAAGGCAACCGAGGCGATGCTCAAGCACGGGGTGCGCGAGCTGCCGGTCAGCGACGAGGCCGGGCAGATCGTCGGCTTCCTCGACGAGGCGGACGTGGCCAAGGCCTACCTGGACGCCACGGTAGCCGGGCGGGGGTAGCGGTCGGGGACGGGGCGGACTCGCACGGCCCGGCACGGCTTTGCGGTGGGCCGTCGTGCCGCGCTCAGGCGGCGAGGGCCTGTGCGAGGGCGGCGCGGGCGCGGTGGACGCGGGTCTTGACCACCTCGGCAGTGACGCCGAGCTGTGCAGCGACCTCGGCGCCCTCCAAGCCGCGCAGTTCGCGGAGCTCCAGGGTCAGAAGAAGCCGCGGGCTGAGGCGCTCGGCGGCGCGGGAGACGGCGCGCAGGTCCCGCCGCTGCTGGCACAGCTCGTCGGGCTGTGCGCGGGGATCCATGGGCTCGTGGACAACGGAGAGCTCGCCGACCAGCCGGGCGGCGAGGCGGCGACGCTGTCGCAGGACCATGAGGGAGGCGTTCAGGGTGACGCGGTGGATCCAGGTGGAGAAGGGCGCGTCTGCCCGGTACTGCGAGAGCTTCAGGGTCACCAGCAGGCAGGCCTCTTGCACCGCGTCGTCGGCGTCGGCGGGGCTCCTGCACACGCGCAGGGCGATGGACCGCATGCGTGGGCGGTGGACCAGGAGCAGCGCCGACAAGGCCGCCCGGTCCCCGCTCCGGGCCCGGCGCAGGAGCTCGGCGGGCGAGGTCGCCGGGACGGCCCGCGGAACGGTGAGGGCGATGGAAGGGGCTGGGGCCGGCGCGGGGGTCATCGAGTTCTCCTGGGACATTCGGCCAGGCACTACGACCCTGCGGGGAAAACGGTTACGGGCGCGGCGAAGATTCTTTCAGACGAGGGAGCGCGCCGGGGATGATCAGGGCGCAGGCGGCCATCAAGAAGAAGAGGGGCAAGAGGTGAAAGAGTAGGGTGTGGGCCATGCCGCCGATACCGCAGAGGGCGCGCTGCAAGCACAGGCCGCCGGCGCCGACGGTGGCGCCGCGCAGTGCGCCGGCCAGGATGCGCTCCGCCGGACCGCCGTCGGCGAATCTGGGGGTAAGCAGCAAGACCGCGGCGGGCAGGACCCAGCCGGAGACGCCGAGCAGGACGCAGCCGGCCCCGCGCAGCAGCGGCAGGTCCACCCCCTCGACAGAGGAAAGCGCCGAGGCGACCATGACCAGAGCGCCGAAGAGCAGCGCCCCGCCGCGCAGGCGGGCAGGCAAAAGGACCGCGGGCAAGAGCAGGATCGGCAGAAGCACCACGGCCAGCGCCCGCCCAGGCTGGAGCAGGGAGTCTCCCAGCTTCATCCACAAGAACCCGGCAGGAACGACGGCCAGCGCGCAGAGCGCCCCGAGCGTGGCCATTCGCCCGAAGGAGGGCGCCGCTAGGAGGGGGCGCGGCGCGGCGGCGGCGACGGGATTGTCCATTGGGCCCAGGTCGGCGAGCACCGCCGGCATGACCCGGGCCTCGATGCGCCGCAGCGCCAGCTCGTCCACCGGGCCGGGGCCCGGATTCAGGGCGAAAAACCCCTCGCGCAGGAGCCCGAGTTCGGCCTGACAATCGGAGCAAGCCTCCGCGTGACGCCGCAGCTCCGCCAGCACAGCGGGCCCCGCGCCCTCCGCCGCGGGCGGCCCGATCAGGTCGATCAACTCCTCGACGCGCGGACAGCGGACCGGGGCGCTCATGACAGCTCCGACTTCTTCAGGATCTCACGCAACTTCACGTAACCCCTGTGGGCCCGCACCTTGACCGCCCCCTCCGAGGTCTCCAGGACCTCGGCGATCTCGGCGAAACCCAGGTCGTGCCATCTATGTAGAAGGATGACCTCCCGCTGGTCTTCGGGCAACTCGCGCAGCGCCCGCTGCACCGACTCATCCCGGTCGCGCTCCGCGCCGAGGACGGCGGCGGACCGGCCCGCCGGCTCGGGCGGCTCGGGGAGGGTGCCGTCCCTGGTCAGGCTTTCGCCGGCGCGCAGGCGAGAGCGGGCGTGGTCGCGGCGCAGGTTGGCGGCGATGGTGTAGATCCAGGGGGCGAAGCGGGCGCCGTCGCGGAAGGAGGCGCGGGCCTGGTGCAGGCGCAGCCAGGTCTGCTGCGCCAGGTCCTCGGACAGGGCGCGGTCGAAGGTGGAGTGCAGCAGATAGCCGTGGACGCGCGCCGTGTAACGGGCGAAAAGTTCCCTGAATGCCTTCTGATCGCCGCTCGCGTACCGCCGCATGAGATCCTCATCGGAGGGCAGACCGTTGTTCCGGTCCGCCTCATCTGAAGGATGCAATGGCGGCGTTCCCGGTGACGGACTCGGCTTCATTGCGCGGCCAGCATACACGAGCCTTCAAAAACGGAGGTCGAAGCCGAAGGTCGTGGTCAGCCCGAAGCCCCAGGTCGAGGTCATGCCCTGGCAGGGATCGGGGAGATCGTAGCGGCAGGTGGCCTGATCGGTGACCCACACCCCGCCGAAGGCCGCGCTGAGGATCAAGGTGCCGGGGCCGCCGCCGCCGCGCAGGTAATGGCGCAGGCCGACCGTGCCGTAGGCCCACTCGTCGACGCCGTAGCCGCCGGCGAGCTGCACCTGGAGGCGGGCGGTGATGGGCAGGTTGATCTCGCCGGAGAAGCTGGCCAGGGCGAAGCCGAGGTTGCCGGTGTAGGTGTCTCGGGACAGGACGTAGGCGTTTTCGAGGGACAGGCTCAGGCCGTCGAGGCTGCCGAGGCGCAGCAGGGCGGCCACGGAGAAGCCGCTTTGCCCGAAGCGTTGCAGGCGCATGCCGGCGGCCACGCCGACCTCGAAGTAGTCGCCGGTGTAGGCGGCGACCCCGCGCAGGTGGGCGACCGCGCCGGTGCCCTCGGGGTTCTCGATGAGGCCGAGGGGGGCGACCTCGACGCCCAGGCGAAAGGGAGCGGAGAAGTAGCGGTCGGCGGTGGCGGAGAAGAGCAGGCCGTAGCCGGGGCCGAGCAGGTTGATGAAGGGCCGGGCGGTGGCGGTGACCCGGGTCATCCCATGCCACTGCGGCGAGAGGAACACGGCGGGTCGGGGCGGCTCGTCGGTGGGCAGGGCGAGGTCGCCGACCTCCGCCAGGGTGCCCTTGGGCAGGCGTCCGCTGCCCAGGTCGCCCTCGGCGCGCTCGACCACGAAGCCGCCCCGGCGTTCGTTGGAGGGGGCCAGGTGGCTGCCGTGCAAGTCGGGGACGCGGACCGGGCGCTGTGCGCGGACCTCGAAGCGGTCGCCAGGGCGCAGGGGGGTCCCGTCGAGGCTGCGGAGGAAGAGCCATCCGCCGCGCAGGGCCACCACCCGGGCAGAAGGGCGCGGGGCAGCGGGGCTCGCCGGTGCCTGGGCAGCGGGGCTTGTCGTCACTGGTGCCGCGGGGATCGCCGTCGATTGTGCCGCGGGGACCGTCGTCGCCTGGGCGAAAGACGCGGAGCGCCATGAATAAAGAAGGCCGATCACGATCGCCAGGCAGGTCGGGGTGGGCCTTCCGGGGATCACGGGCCGCCTTACCCGCTCCCGCTCACTCGCAGGACGTCCAGCTCCTGCGCCAGGCGCAGCCAGCTCCCGAATCGCTCCGCCGCCGGCCGGGGATCGACTGCCGACGGCGAGCATCTGGCCGGCCAGGACCAGGCGATCCAGCTCCGGCTGGCTGCTCCGGACCTGCACCCCGGCGACTTCGCCGGCGGTGACCTGCACCCTGGGCACGGTGGGTGGGGGCCGGACGGCCAGGGTCGGGTCGACGCACGAGGACAGGTCGGCGGCGGCGTCCATCCGGGGCGTCAGGCTCTCGATGCCGAAGCGCGTCGCCAGCGTGGCCGCCACCGAGACGTGCTCGCGCACGGTGGAGTCGACCGCCCCGCGGCGCGCGGTCGGCCCAATGACCAGCGCCGGCACGCGGAAGCCGAGCTGGCGAAAGTCGGGCAGATCGTCGACCGCCTGGGGAGGCGGGACGTGATCGTAAAACCCCCCGTGCTCGTCATAGATGATGAGCAATAAAGAGCGCGACCACTGCGGGCTCGCCGCCAGGGCCTGGTAGATGCTGGCCAGGAAGGCCTGCCCGAACTTGATGTTGCGCGGCGGGTGGTCGTCGTTCAAGTGGAAGTCGGGGTCGATGAGCGAGAAGTTGGGCAGGGTCCCGGCCTGGGCGTCGCTGAAGAAGCTCTCGATCTTGGCGGTGGGGTTGTCGCCCGCCAGGGTCTTGCCAGCGAAGCCGCCGCTGTACCAGGACAGCGGGCCGGCGCTGTAGTTGCGGCAGCTCAGGCAGCGCTCGCGCATCCGGTCCCAGAGGGTCGGAGGGCCGCCCACCGCGATGGGCTGGATGCCGCGGATGCCCAGGGAGGTGGCGGCGTGCAGGTAGAAGCGATTGGGCCAGGTCGATCCCATCACCGAGGAGAACCAGCGGTCGCAGACGGTGTATTGATCGGCCAGCGAGTAGAGCACGGGCAGGTGCTCGCGCACGTAGTAGCCCATGCACTGCCCCTCCGCGGGGCCGGCGTAGGCGCGCACGAAGCCGTCGTTCTTGCCGGCGTCGAACTGCGCGTGGGCGGAGTCCCAGTCATGCGGGGGGCTGGCCAGCGCCTCGTCCGCGAGAGGGTAGATGCGCACCGGCTGGCCGGCGCCGTCCGGGTTCTGCTCGTTGCCGTGGAGGCCGTCGACCAGGTGCGCCGCCGGGTAGGCCGGGTCCAGGGACAGGGCGCCCGAGATAATGATCGAAGGAGCGGTTCTCCATCATCACCACGACAAAGGTGTCGATGCCGGACAGGGGCGAGGTGCGTGCGGACGCGGCCTGGGCGGGCCCGGCGTCCTGGCACTGCGAACCGGAGTCGGCCACGCATGAGCCGCACAGGACCGCGGTGAGTCCGGCGCCCATGCCGACCATGCCGAAGAGAACGTCGCGCCGGGACATCCCCGAATGTTTCTTCCTGGGATCGTTCGGTCCGGTTCGCCTCATGCTCATTGTTTCCGCCGGGTCGGCAGTCCATGCCGATTCTGGAGGTCAACATACCACCCCGGCGGACTTGTGCCAGCGCCCGCGTCCGCTCGCGCGCGGAAAAACTTCGGCTATCCTCACCTGCTCATGGAGCGATCGGTGGTGGTCCTGGTGTTCTGCATGGCCTGCGTGACCGGCCAGGCGGGTCGGCGTCCCTCGTCTGCGGATTTGCTCATCCCGCCGATCGACGATCACGCGGCCTACGGCAACCAGGAGGTGAAACGAACGCTCGACCGCCTGACCCACAGCACAGAGAGCGCGCAGAACCAGGTGTCGCTGCTGGTGGATCGCAAGGCCCTCGACCGGCGCCAGTCCAACGCCCGGGACGCCGAGGTCATCCTGGCGAAGACCTTTCAGATCATCGACGACGAGACCGGCAAGCACATGGCCCGGCTGCTCATCGAGCGGGCGCGGGCGGGGGCTTACGTCGTCTTGCAGTACGAATACAAGACCAGCATCGGCGGCTTCAAGGGGTTTGGGGCGATGCTGCGCACCGCGTCGCCGGACCAGCCGCTGGGCGAGCCGCCCATCGTGCACGAGATGCGGCGGGCCGGGGTCATCGTGGTGCCGACCAACTCGCCGACCCGCGGGCTGGAGGCGCACGAGTGGCGGGACAACCTGGCCCGGCTGGCGAAGAACCCGGACGCGGCGCTGGATCGGGCGGCGGAGTCGATCGAGATCCTCAACCACAGCGACCACGAAAAATACTGGATCACCGGCAAGCGGGACGGGGTGGGGCGACTCCTGCTGACGGCGATCACCGGGGGGACCAACTTCACCAGCGAGTACGCCTTCGGGGGCACCAGGCGGGTGGACCTGACGAGCGGCGACCCCGGCTGGCACGACGTGGACATCGAGCTGCGCGGCCCGGTGGTCAACCAGATCGTCAGAGATACTTCGATCTGATGGATTATCACCTGGGTCGGAGGGGACGAAGGCGCGCGACCTGGCACTGCGGACGTGGGCGCGGCAGCCGCAGCCGCCGGCGGGGAACGCGACCGTGCGCTTCGTGTGGAACCAGCCGCTGCGGGAGAATACCCACACCATCGACCTGCTCTATCGGGTGCTCATCGACGCGACGCCGCCGGGGGACATGGTGCGCATCGAGACGCCTTACTTCGAGCCGGGGCGGCTGGTCGGCGGGGCGCTCTTGCGGGCGCTGCGGCGGGGGGCGCGCCTGACCGTGGTGACCAACTCGCAAGCGGCCAACAACCACCCGATCGTCAGCTACGCGAGCCGGGCGGCGTATCTGGCCTTGCTCAACCAGGAACCGACGGCGGCGCTCTTCGAGCGGGCGCCGCGGCCGGACATCGGGGAGCAGATGATCCACTGTAAGCTGGCGTCGTTCGGGGCGCGCGGGCCGGTGCTGATCGGGTCGGCGAACCTGGACGGGCAGTCGGAGGAGCATAATTCGGAGTCGGTTTTCTTGATCGACGACCCGGCGTTCCGCGACCAGTTTGACGAGCTCTTCGTGCGGGACATCGCGGCGGACCGGGTGGACCGGGTGACGCTGGATGACTTCCGGCGGGAGCCGCTGCTCACGCGGTTCTGGCAGTGGAGCGCGTATCGCCTGGCGGGGTACTGGCTGTGAGGGAGGGGCCGGGAGGCGGGGCGCAGGGAGTCGCGGCCCCTTGAGGCGTCGCGTCGCGCCGGTCAGCGGGCCCAGAGCAGTCCGTTGCCACCGGTGTTGACGTTGCCGCCGCTGCACTGGGTGGACAGGCACTCGTAGCCGGCGCCGTGCTGGTTGGCCGCCTGGCCCTGGTCGTCGAGGCCCAGGCCGATGGCGGTGTCGTTGCTGTTGCAGTCGCCCTCCTGGTTGGCGCTCCAGCCGAAGCGCGAGCGGGCGTACTGGTACGGGGTGTTGACGCCGAAGGTCTGGCAGTTGGGCTGGTAGGACCAGTTGGCGCCGGTGCCGATGGTGGGGAAGTTGGCCACCACGGCGGCGTTGCCGCCGAAGAGGGTCTGGGCGGTGGTCGCCGCGCCGAAGGTCTGGCTGTAGAGGAAGCCGTCGAGCTCCCCGCGCAGGGTGGTCAGCGGCACGGACAGGAAGCTCATGTACTTGGCGTTGCCCGCCCCGGTGGTCAGGTCGGTCTGGTTCAGCAGCGTGGTGTCGGTCCACGCGGAGGCGAAGTAATTCAGGGTGGTGTCGCCGTTGGCCTTGAGCAGGAGGGTGAAGCCGCCGCCGCCGCGGGTCATGTCGCACACCGCGCCGAAGGAGGCGGCGACGCCTGCGGGGGCGATGGTGTACATGCCGTCCTTGCTGGTCGGGTGGTGCAGGAGGACCTCGGCGCAGCTGACGGCGTCGCGGCACTTGCCAGTATCGCACACCCCGGAGTCCACGCAGTCGGTGTCGAGGAGGCACGCCTTGGTGACCGCGCAAGCCGGGCACGAGAGGCCGCCGCAGTCGACGTCGGTCTCGCTGCCGTTCTTCACGCCGTCGGTGCAGCTCGGGGCCTGGCACAGGCCTTCATGCAGACGCCGACGAGGCGCAGTCGTTCGTGGTCACGCACGCCTTGCCGTGCGGCGCAGGGGCCGCAGGAGCCGCCGCAGTCGACGTCCGTCTCGCTGCCGTTCTTGACGCTCGTCCGTGCAGGTCGGCGCCTGGCAGACGCTGCCGCCGCACACCGCGCGCTGGTGCAGTCGCGTGCCGGCGCTGCACGCCTTGGCGTTGGCGCAGCGTGCGGCAGGCCGCCGCCGCAGTCGACGTCGGTCTCGTCGCCGTTCTTGACGCCGTCGGTGCAGCTCGCGGCCGACGCAGTTGCCGCCCTGTGCAGACGCCGCTCGGGCAGTCGCCGCCGGTCGCGCAGACTCGCCGGTGGCGCACGGGCGCGCAGGCGCCGCCGCAGTCGACGTCGGTCTCGCTGCCGTTCTTGACGCCGTCGATGCAGCCGGCGGCCTGGCAGACCGGCCCTGGCAGATCCGGTCGAGCAGTCGCTCCCGGCGGCGCAGGCCTTGCCGGCGGCGCAGGGGCCGCAGGAGCCGCCGCAGTCGACATCGGTCTCGCTGCCGTTTTTCGTTCCGTCAGTACAGGTCGGAGACGAGCCGCAGGCGGCGGAGAAGAGCAGGAGGAACCCCAGGACGTAGTTCAGCATGACATTCACCCTTCGGGATCATTGTATCTTGAAATGCAAACAAAAAACAGATTTAACGGTCTTCAGGCGCGGCTCAGAGAGCCGGAACGGGTCTCATGGACCACGGCGAACCGCGAGAAAAGAAGCTGTCTTCGGTGGGCAACACGGCGGTCTCGAAGTTGGAGTCCTGCCCTTCACGCTCTTCCTCCTGCTGCCGATCGTCGTCCCGCTCCGGTCCGTCTTCCCGCAAGAGCGGAACGGCGCGCCCCGGCGCCCTGCCCAGCCTGCCAAGAAGGACCACGCCACGCTCTGTCCACTTCCTCATGATGCACCTCCACTCCCGGGTCCTGTCCTCACTATGGATCGGCCAAGCGCGCAGGCAAGGGGCCGCAGTGGGGTATTGTGCTACATGTAGTTCTATGTAATCCTGAACAATCACCTACTGGAGAGGATCGCCATGACCGGTCCCATTTCTCTTCGTTCTCGTCTCTCGATACTCGCCTCAAGGATCGTCCCGGGCCTCGCGGCGCTGCTCGGGGCCGCGCAGATCGCCGGCTGCGCCACGGAGCTGTCGCAGGTGCCGCCGTCCGCGGGCAGACCGGACGGCTGGGGGCGGCCAGCGCCCCCGAGGGCGGAGGACGACGAAGACGTGCCCACCATGATGGTCCCGGTCGCCGGGGTCGGGCCCGAGGGCGTGCCGGACACCTTCTTCGCGGAGCGATCGGGCGGACGCGTCCACCAGGCCAGCGACATCCTGGCCTCGCGCGGCACGCCGGTGGTCTCTGCGGAGGACGGGACCATCCGTCGGGTCGGGGTCAACCGCCTGGGCGGCAACATGATCTACGCCACCGATCCCAGCGAGCGCTTCGTCCTTTATTACGCGCACCTCGACGGGTACGCCGCCGGCCTGACCGCAGGGCTGAAGGTCCATCGCGGGCAGGTGCTGGGGTACGTGGGCACCACCGGCAACGCCCCGAAGAACACGCCGCACCTGCACTTCCAGCTCATGCGACGCCGGCCCGACGGATCTATCTTCGGCGGGCCCCCGATCGACCCCCGCCCCTATCTGCTCTTGCCTGGGCGGATCCTGTTTCCCGATCGGAGTGACCGGCCCGATCGTCCCAATCAATCCGACCGGCCCGACCCGCCCGCGCGACCTGACGGCAACCGCTGGGAGCCGGTGGCCACCTACCTGGGGCCCACCACCTTGGCGGACGGGGCGCCCTGACCGCGGCGCCCTGTGCGCGACAATCTAGCCTTCGTTCCCGTTCAAGGCGGCCAGCGCCAGTTGCACCTGTCGTTCTTGCTGCGTCTCGGCGTCCTGCACCGACAAGCCCAGATCGGCGGCGCGGCGCAGGAGGCTGGCCGCCTCCAGCAGGCGATGCAGGGCCCCGCCGCGGCGGTCCTCCAGGGTGCGCAGCCGGTCCAGCGCGTCCAGCATGGGGACCCGCTGCGCCGCCGGCTCGTCCCGCGCCTCGCTGCGCTGCAGCGCCCGCACCAGCGTGCCCTCGTCCAGCTGCGACAGCTCGACATCCAGCGTCCCGAGCGTCCGCACCTCCGCCTCAATCTGGTCGATGATGGGTACTAGCAGACCCATCAAATAAACCAGGTCCGCCGCCGCGCCCGCGCGCAGCTCCAACCGGTGGTCCACCACCCGCTGGACCAGGAGGGCCAGCTCGCGCACCACCTCCTGCACGTCCTTGTGCGGGGCCGGCTCGGCCCGCAAGAGCGCGGCCAGACGCGCCACCAGCGGGTCGGACGCAGGGAGCGCCGCCGGCGCCGGTCGCAGGGGCAGGTCCAGGGGCCGCCGCGTGCGCGAGAGCCGACGCCGGGCCGCGACCACCGCCGCGCCGATGAGCGACAGGGCGAAGAGAAGAGGCAGCGCCACCACCGACCCTACCGAGGACCACAGGGCGGCGATACAAAGCAGCGCTGCGGCGCCCAATCCACCCCAGATGGCCTGCCCCCGGCGCCGCTCCTTTCGCGGGGCCCGCCGCTTCACGACGAAACCCTGCTCCTTCATGCGGCGCTCAAGCTGCGTCGCCGTGCCAGCGTCCAGACCGGAGAAGAGCCGCAGCGGCACCCGCAGCCGCGCCTTCCGCTCCTCCTTGGAGTACATCCGCTCGTCGCCGACGATGAAGTTGAGCGGCGGCGGCGGCACGGCGCTGACCGTGCCCAGGAAGTCGCGCAGCTTGCCGAGCAGGTCCGCCTCCTCGGTCACCTTCTTCAGGATCAGCTCCTCCGGGTCGGGGTCATCCGGGCCCGCGTGGCGAAAGATCACCGCCTCCCGACCGCAGCCCAGGCAGAGCCGCTGCGCCATCCGCAGCCGCGACCCGCAGGCCTGGCAGCTCACGTCCACCCGCGAGACCCGCAGGATCCCCTGCTCCTCGCCGCGCAGCACCCTCGCCACCTGCGCCGCGCTCTCCGGCCGCTCCTCGGGCTCTCCGCCAGGCAGCGCCGAATCGAGATCGTCCAGGTTGTCCAGGTCTGACAGCGCCGGAGCGGCGGGCAGGGGAGGTCCGCATGGAGCCGAGGCGCGGCAAGGGCGCCCGCTCCCGCAGAAGGAGCGGCGAGTCCCCGAAAGGCAGCGTCCCGGTCAGGGCGCGCCACAAAAGGACGCCCACGCTGTACAGGTCCGCCCGCTGATCGAGCGCGGTGCGCCGGAGCTGCTCGGGCGCCGCGTAAGGCGAGCCGGTAAGCAGCAGGCTGGCCGCCGTCCGTGACGAGAGCACATCGACCCGATGCAGGCCGATGTCCAGCAGCACGAGCCCACCCTCAGCCCGGCGAATGTTGCCCGGGTGCAGGTCGCGCAGGACCACGCCGCGGGCGTGGATCGGCCCGAGCAGGTCGCAGAGCGCCGCCGCCAGGGCCACCGCCTCCTCCACCGGCAGCGGCGCGCGGCGGGACAGCCAGTCCTCCAGGTCCTCGCCCGGTGGGTCCTCGCGCAGGCGGAAGGGCGGGGTGGGTTGCCCCTCCCACGAATCCCCCTCGGTCGGGCCCACCGCCAGCACAGGCGCCACGCCGGGCAGCGCCAGCTCCCGCAGGCGGTCCACATCGCGGCGATAGCGCCGCGACAGCGCCGGGTCGCGCGCCAGCTCCGGCAAGAGCTGCCCCAGCACCGCGGCCCGCCCATCGGGCAGGCGCAGGCGCCAGCGCTGCTCGCTGCCGCAGCGATCCGGGCCCGCGAGCACCTCCTGCCCGGGCCAGACGGGGGGCGCGCCCATCGAGACGCCCTTCGCTATCGCTGTCATATCCGCTCGACCTCTTCGGCCGCCACCC
The DNA here is from genome assembly GCA_963799885.1 of uncultured Gammaproteobacteria bacterium. Lineage (GTDB taxonomy): Bacteria > Pseudomonadota > Gammaproteobacteria > Steroidobacterales > Steroidobacteraceae > Bog-1198. The sequence continues at coordinate 218,667 of CAWCYX010000023.1, forward strand.
GGGCGCGCAGATCGGAGAGCGCCTCTTCCCGATCTTCCCGCCCTGGCCCGGCGTCCGCGCGGACCGCGACCAGGCGCACCCGCAGGGTCTCCAGAAGCGCCGACAGATCCAGTAATCTGCTGCTCCAGGTGTCACGTTCCAGGAGCAGTCTCCGCGCCTCCGGTCCTGCCTGGTTCAGGTCTTTGCCGATGAGCGATTCGGCCCCGATCTCCTTGTCGATCTGGTCCATGCGCCCGGCGGCCACCAGCGCCTGATCCAGGGCCTGCGCCAGCTCGTCGTCGAGCAGCACGGCCTCTTTGGGAGGCAGGGCGCGGCGCAGGCCGAGCGCCCGCTGCACCACGCCGCGCAGGGCCTGCCGGTGCCGCTCCTCGGTCAGGGAGGGGACCACCTGGACCAGGGCGTCGATGCGCGTAAGGAGCGCCGGCTGCAGGGGCTGCCCATCCTTCCGCGCCGGCGAGAGGACGCCGCGGGTCGCCCGGCGCGCCCCGACGGCGAAGGCGCCGGCCATGGCGGTGGCGCAGGCCACCAGGAAGAACTCCGGGGTGCGGTGGACTTGCCCCCACACCCCGCCCATCGCGGTGGCCGAGATGGCCATGGTGCGGCCGCTCGAGGATCCACATCTTCTTGCGCATCGCCGGCAGGCGGAACAGGCTGCCGCCGACCACCGCGCACTGGAAGCCGAGCGCCTCGACCGAGCGACGCAGGCTGTCGGCGGCGCGCTCGGACAGGCCGGTGCACAGCGCGAAGGGCAGCCGCGGGATCTTCTTGCCCAGAAGCCCGGTGTCCATGCCCAGCCCGGGGCTGCGCTGCGCCCAGCGCAGGAGGCGGTCCCGCAGCGCACTGTCGAGTTGCTCGGCCACCGCGCCGGGGCCGGTCACCACCACGCTGCACTTGCCCGGGGCGAAGCGCGCCTGCAAGAGGCCGCAGCCGAAACACACCGGCACGTCGTCGAGCAACGCGGCGCCGCAGCGGGCGCATGTCCCCGCGGCGACAATCGAGGCGGCCGGCGCGGGCACGAGCGCCCCCACGCCGGGGTCCGGCGCGATCGCCGCCACCGCAGTGAGCACTGCCGCCGCCGCCTGCGGTCGGTCTGCCGGCGAGCGGGCCAGCAAATCGGCGCACAGGCGCGCGAGCCCTGGCGGATAATGATCCGGCAGGGGCGGAGGCTCGCCCTTTCGATGTTGCTCCAGCACGGCGAAGGCGGTGGCCCCGCCGAGGGCCGCGGCCCGGTGCATAGCTCATAAAGGATGCAGCCGAGGGCGTACAGGTCCTGCGCGCGTCCACCGCCAGCGGGTCCAGGCACTCCGGCGCCATGTAGTCCGGGGTGCCGAGCACCGTGAACGCGCCGCCGCTGACCCCGGCGAAGGACGAGGCGCGGGCCATGCCGAAGTCGGCAATCTTGGGCGCACCGTCGGGGGTCAAGAGGACATTCTGCGGCTTCAGGTCGCGGTGGATGATGCCCGCCTCGTGGGCCACGCCCAGGCCGGCGGCCAGGCCGCGCACGATGGGCAGCACACGGCCGATCGGAAGCGGGGCCTCCCTGGCGATGAGCTGCGCCAGGCTCTTGCCCTCGACCAGCTCCATCAGCAGCACCTGCTGCCCCTCGATCTCGACCATGCCGTGGACGGCGACCACGTTGGGGTGTCGCAGGCGGCCCGAGAGCCCGGCCTCCAGGTTGAATCGGTCGGCGGCGGCGACGTCGCGGCGGTGCGAGCCGTGCAGCACCTTGCCGGCGAAGACTTGGCCGTCGCCGCGGCGCACCCGGTAGACCGTGGCCACCGCGCCGCTCCCGAGCTCCTCGCCCATCTGGTAGTCGCCCTGTGGCACACCGGGATTATACACGGGCGGTCCCTGCCGTCGCGACCCAATGGTGAGGCGGCCCCGGTCCTCGTGGTGGGACCGAGTGGAGACCTGCGCGAGCGCCCGCGGGGAGACCACGGGCTTCGGTGGGCGAGTCGGTCTAGCGGACGGCCACCCTGATGCTGCCGGAAAGCGTCTTGATGCGCACGGCGGCGCCGCCTGCGCCTGTCAATCCGTTGTTCACCGTCCCGCTCATCGTGTCGGTGCGGACCGACAGGCCCGCCTTCGGGTCGGCCCGCAAGTCCACCGCCCCGCTCACGGTCTGGATCTCGCCGCCGGCGAAGGTCCGCCCACCCGACGATGGGTCGGCGACTTCTCCACGGATGTCGCCGCTCACCGTCTTGATCCGCAGCGCCGTCACCGGGCCCGAGAAGCGCACCGCGCCGGAGACCGACTCCACCTTCAATTCGCCGCCGATGCGCGACAGGTCCACGTCGCCGCTCACGTCGTGGATCTCGGCGCCGGAGGTGGCGTCGGCGATGTCGATCTTGCCGGACACCGTGGCGACCTTCAGGCCCACTCCGGCGGGGAGGTCGAGCGTGTAGTTGACGTCCACATCGTGGTCGCCCGAGAACCAGCCCGAATCGTAGACGGCCTTCGCCCGCAGCCCCTTCTCGCTCGCGGTGATGTCGACGTGGACGTGAGACAGCGCCCGCTGTCGGGCGCCCTCCGAGTCGCCGCGCGGGACAATCACCGCGACCAGGCGCGCGGTCCTCGTCTTCTCCGCCGCGCGGACCACGACCTTCCCGCTGACCTGCTCCAAATCGCAGAGCGCCCCTGGAGGCAGAGACACCGCCCGCTCGATTCGTTGCTCGGGCGCGGACTCCGCCGCCCTGGCCACCGCACCTCGGCCGGCACCTCCTGCCCACAACCCGCCGAACAGGACCGCCGCCGCGAGCGGACTCACCCAGACCACGCCTTTCATCACGGACCTCCTTTTTCTGTAGGTGACCGCGGAAGCCCGCGAGTTTCAAGTCCGGGGAAGAATCGCCATCGCGGCCCCGGCGAAGTTGCAGCAGGGCCGCGGGTGCGGGCGCCGGAACATGCCATACTCGTCTTTCAGATGGTCAGTACGGGCCCCCTGCTCCTGTCCTCGCTGCTCGCCGCCTGGCTCCCTGCTTCGGGGCCGGTGGTCTCCCCGGGGTCCGGCTCTCCGCCCGGCGGGCGCTCGCGACCGGGCAGGGGAAGGTCGCCCCGCCCGTCCGCCTGACCGTCGCCATGCCCGGGGCGGCGCGCGCCCTTGCGCGGGCCGGCTTCCGGGCCCGCCTGCTCTCCGATTCGGTCGCCTCGGTCTCCGTCCCCGCGCCCGAGGTGGCCCGCCTGCTCGCGCTGCCCGGGATCTTCGCCGTCGATGTGGGGCGCACCTGGCGTCCGCTGCTGAATGTCTCGGTGCCGCTGACCGGCGCCGCCGAGCTGCGGACCAAGCAGGGGCTGACCGGCCAGGGGACGCTGGTCGCCGTCGTCGACACCGGTCTCGATTTTCGCCACCCCGACTTCCGGAACTCCGACGGCACCACCAGGGTCCACTGGCTGCTCGACGCGGCGGAGAAGCGCGCGGGGAGCCGACCCGGGAGATCCCCGACTACGCCGGCATGGCGGTCTTCAGCGCCACCGACATCAACGCCGTCCTGGCCGCCGAGAAGGCCGGGGCGCCACCGCCGCTCGCCCTGACCGAGCAGGACGACAATAGACACGGGACCCACGTGGCCGGCATCGCCGCCGGCAACGGCAGCGCCACCGGCGGCGGCCTCCCCGCCGGGCGCTACGTGGGCATGGCCCCGGGGGCCGGCCTGTGCGTGGTGCAGGCGACCCGGTCCGGGCCCAGCTTCGCCGACGACGACGTGGTGACCGGCGTGCGCTTCTGCCTGGATCGGGCCAGGGACGAGAAGCTGCCCGTGGTGGTCAACCTGAGCCTCGGTTCCCTCGGCGGGCCCCATGACGGCAGCACGCCGATGGAGCAGGCCCTGGACGAGCTCTTCGCCGAGCAGCCCGGCAGGGCCCTGGTGGTCGCCGCCGGGAACTCCGGGGGCAATGACATCCACGTCGGCGGCTATCAGTTGAGCGGCGACCTGACCTTCTCGCTCAAGCTCTCCTCCACCGCCTCGTCGACCTCGACCTCGACCATCGAGGCCCCCCTGGACCTCGACTACAGCGCGGAGGGGGCGGTGTCATCCAGGTCACCTCGCCCGCCGGCGCCACCTTCGGCCCGGTCGGCCCCGGCGAGAGCCGCACCGACGACGATGGCACGGAAGGGCTGGTCACCATCGACAACATGGACGCCGCGGGCCCGCGGCCACCGGCGCTCGGCGCGCCGCCTCGATCGTGGTCTCCGGCCCCGGCGACAAGCAGCCGGCGCTCGGCGTCTGGCAAGTCCGGCTCTCCGGCGTCGCCACCCGCTACGATGTCTGGGTCGGCGACGCCAGCCCCGGCCTCGGCGCGCAGCTCTCCGGGCACCTGGACACCGACGATCACATCGAGATCCCCGCCACGGTCCCGCAGGCCATCAGCGTCGGGTCCTTCACCTCGCGGGTGGCCTGGCCCCGGATCGATGGAACGATGACCACTCGAACCAGGGAGGAGATCTCCTTCCTCTCCGAGTTCAGCGCCTCCGGCCCCTCCGCCGATGGGCGCCTGCTCCCGGACCTGTGCGCGCCCGGCGAGTTTGTCCTGTCCTCGCTGTCCAGGGACGCCACCCCGACCAGCCCGGGCTCCGTCTTTCGCGTCTCCGCCGACGCCTCCTATCTGTGGGCGGACGACGGCGTCCACGCCGCCCTGCGGGGCACCTCGCAGGCCGCTCCGCACGTCGCCGGCGCGGTGGCGCTGCTCTTCCAGATCGATCCCGGCCTGACCTCCACGCGCGTGCGCGAGCTCCTGCGCACCACCGCCGGGGCGTTCGCCGGGTATCCCCAGGCTGGGTTTCGGCAAGCTCGATGTCGCCAGGGCCGCCCGCGTCCTGCGCGGCGAACACCTGGACTGCGAACCCCGCGGCCTCTCAGGTCGGCGTCGGCAGGGACCTGATCCCGCCGCTGCTCGCCAGCGACGGCGACGGCGCCGTCGCCCCCGCGACCGGCGACGACCCGACACGGTGGGCGCCGTGGTCACGGCGACACCCAGGACGGCGGCGGCCTGCCCTGGGCGCCGGCCTCCCGGCGCAAATCGAGGCCACCGCGGGAGAGTGGACCGGCGCGGTCCGTATCTGGGCACGGGCCGCGACGAGCGCACGCCAACCGGCGCCCACGCCCTGCGCGGCGCCGTGGCCACCGTGACCGCCGTGGTCTCCGGGGTCACGCTGACCACGAAACCTCTGATCGCCTTCGCCCCCGATCGCACCGCCATCGGCGCGCCCTACCGCACGAGCGGCGGCTGCTCCCTGTCGGGAGGGACGAGAAACTCGCCGCCGGGTTGCCTGGTTGGTTCATTTTCTTCCTTTTGTTCGCGAAGTTGCCCGCCGAAAGAGGGCGCGCTATATTCCGACGAAGATGCGCTCCTCTCGTGCTCCCTCCGTCGCTCGTGCCGCCGCCACGGGTCTGATCGCTGCTTTTTCGCTCATTTTATTCGGGTCGGGCTGTGCCAAGACCATCGGCTCCGACTGCACGACCAACGTGGAGTGCAGCTCACTGGGCAACCGCTTCTGCGACATCGGCTCGCCGAACGGCTACTGCACCATCGACGGATGCGACTACCAGACGTGCCCGGACAACGCCAACTGCGTGCGCTTCTTCACCCTGGAGCGTGGCACCCCTGCGACCCGGCGGCGCCCACCGCCTGCCGGCCCGGCGAGATCTGCGCATGCGACACCGCGGGCGGGCCGACCGGCTGCGCCCAGGCCTACTGCACTTCGGAGAAGACCGAGCGCCGCTGGTGCATGCAGCCCTGTGACCAGGCCAGCGACTGCCGGGACGGCTACGGCTGCTACCAGACCGGCGCCAACGGCGCCCTGGCGGTGCCCTGATCGCGACCCCGACACCATGAACCTGGTCTCGTCGCCGCCGCAGCTCAGCTACTGCGCGCCCTTGCCGCCGACGATCGGCCCGGTCTCGGGGCCATAAGACGAGTGGAGGCACGGCTCGACGAGGTCCCGATCCTGGGCGGCCTTCTTCGCCTGTGCGGGCGACTCTTCGCCGGGGCCTGGCACCTGCGCCGCTTCTTCCTGAAGCGCCTGTTCAGCAGCCTCTTCTCCCTGTGCGGGGCGGTGGTGCTGGTCTTCTTGCTCCTGCACCTCATCCCCGGCGATCCCGTGGACAACCTGCTCGGCGAGGACGCCCGTCCGCAGGACAAGCTGGAGCTGCGGCGCTGCATGGACCTGGACCAGAGCCTGCCCGTGCAGTTCGGCCGCTTCCTGCACAGCGTCGCCGACGGCACCCTGGGCCATAGCTGTCCCGACAAGCAGCGCACCGTGGCCTCGCGCATCGCTGAGGTCTTCCCCTCCACGGTGGCGCTGGCGGTGGCCGCCATGGTGGTGGCGCTGCTCCTGGCGCTGCCCCTGGGGATCGGCGCCGCCCTGCGCCCGAACACCGGGTGGGACCTGGGCGCCACCGCCATCGCGCTCGGGGGGATCAGCATGCCCGCCATGTGGCTGGGACCCGATGCTGCTCTACTATTTTTACGTCGTGTGGCAATTCTCCCCCGGACCGGGGGAGGAGACCGGGAGGCTCTCCGGCCTGGTCCTGCCGGCCTTCATGCTGGGCACGCACTTGATGGCCATGCTGGCGCGCATGACGCGCTCGTCACTCCTGGACACGCTGGATGAAGACTACGTCCGCACCGCCCGGGCCAAGGGCCTGTCGCCGGCGCGGGTGGTGCTGAAGCACGCGCTGCGCAACGCGCTTTTGCCGGTCATCACCGTGGCCGGGATGCAGTTCGGATCGCTCCTGGCCGGGGCGGTGGTGACCGAAAAGGTCTTCGCCCGTCCGGGCATCGGGACGCTCCTTCTGGAGGCCATCTCGCAGCGCGACTACCGGGTCATCCAGGGCTGCGCCCTGATCATCGCCCTCCTTTATATCGGCGTGAACCTGCTCGTGGACCTGCTCTACGCCGCCGCCGATCCGAGGATCCGCCTGTGAAGCCGACCAGCACGACGAGCCTAACGCTTCGGCAGCGGCTGTCCCGGATCTCGCCGGGGACCTGGATGGGGGCGGTGCTCATCGGCGGCTTCGTGCTGATGGCGGTCTTCGGGCCGCTCCTGGTCCACGGTTCGCCGACGACGCAGGACCTGGACCACCTGCTGCAGGCGCCGTCGCGGCGGCACTGGCTGGGGACCGACGAGAACGGCTGCGACCTGCTGAGCGAGCTTCTATATGGGGCGCGGCTGGCCGCCCTGATCTCGATCTCGGTGGTCGGGCTGTGTCTCGGGATCGGGGTTGTGGTGGGGACAGTGGCCGGCTATCTGGGCGGGTGGGTGGACGAGGTGGTCATGCGCATCATCGACATCCTGTTGGCCTTTCCTGGGATCTTGCTCAACATCGCCATCGTCGCGGTGGCCAAGAACGCCGGGGTCGGGGTGCTGATCTTCGCGCTGGCGGTCAACGGCTGGGTGGGCTACGCCAGGGTGGCCCGCGGACAAGTGCTGCAAGTGCGGGAGCGGGAGTTCGTGCAGGCCGCGCGGGCGCTGGGGGCGGGGCCGCTGCGCATCATCTTCCGCCACATCCTGCCGAGCATCCTGTCGCCGGTCATCGTTCAGGCGACCTTCGGCTTCGCCGGCGTCATCCTGGTGGAGGCCAGCCTGAGCTTCCTCGGACTGGGCCCGCGCGGTCCCTATCCGTGGGGATCGCTGCTGTCCCAGGGGACGACGTACTTCTGGCGGACGCAGCACCTGGTGATCGCGCCTGGGGCGTCAATCGCCGCGGTGGTCCTCGGCTGCAACCTGCTCGGGGACGGGCTGCGGGACTACCTGGACCCGCGGCGCGGCGGGGACTGACGGCGCCGCCCGCAAGCGGAAGACGCCTGGCAGGCCGCTCTAGTTGGCGCCGCTGTCAATCCAGGCGATGAACTTGCAGATCTGGGCGGCGGTCAGCGACGTGCCGCCGTTGGGCATGCGCAGGCCCTCGGTCCCGGACTGCTCGCCGAGGATCTTGTACATGACGAAGCTCTTGTTCAAGTTGCCCGCGGTGACATAGGGGATGCTATTGTCCCTCCCATCGAGACCCTACCGACCCACTTGGCGTGGAGGTCCGCGGCGGTGCTGAGCTGGAAAAAGGTCGAATTGGTGGCGCCGTGGCAGCCGTCAGCGGTCGCGCAGGCGCCCTTGACGCACGGTGGTGTACAGGTCGTCGGCAGTCTCGGTGGTCGGAGAACCGCTGGCAGGTTCCGTCAGGGTCCTGCCGGACGCGGGCATGTCACTCGGCGGAGCGCATGTCGGCAGAACCGGTGGCGTGCCGCCGCAAGCGGAGGCCGCCAGGGTGAGGGGGAGGAGGAGCCGGACAGGGTGGTGATGCTGGTGCACAGTTTCATGCGCGGCATCTTCGCACAGAAGCGGGCCCTGCGTCTACGCTCGGCTTTTCGCTCCCGATCAGCGCCCGATGGAGGCGTCGCGCTCCCTCGTCCACCTCTGATTCGGGCAGCCAGACGCACAGTCGCAGCGGACTGGCGTCCAGGTGGAGAAGATGCAGACCTCCTCCTTCCCCGGGCCCAAGCGCCGACATCACCAGGGAGAAGCGCCCGCGGGTCCGCGCCCAGCCCCGGGCCGACCGCGGTCACCGTCCCCGTCCTTCGTCGACCCGCAGGCCGGGGATCGCCCGGACCACGCGAGCTGTGTGCGCGGCCGGTCGGGCAGGTCCTCGCAGGTCAGGGTCGGCGCGAAGCCGGCGTCTGTTTTGCGTCGGGTCTTTCATCCGGTCCGGTGTCGCCTGCCAGGCGGACATGGCGCAGCGCGGCCCCCTGCGCCCCGAGGGCGTGAAGGTCCTCGGGCCGGCCTGCCTGGGGCCCGCAGCACCACCACCTCCCTGGTGCCGGTGACCGCGGTGGCCGTCGTGTTCGCCACCGGGCTCGCCGTTGCACTCGTTAAAGTCTGACCGGCGGGCGCCGCGGGGCCGCACCAGGGTCTCCGGCTCCGCCTGGCCGCCTTCCTGACGCGAGGTCCGCCGCGCGTGGATGACGATGCCCGCCTTGCGCGCCCACTCCACCGCCTGCGCGTTGAGCACCTTGGCGCCGCGCTCGGCCATCTCCTGCATCTCGTCAGACCAATCTCGGGCAGGTGCCGCGCCTCCGGCACCACGCGCGGGTCGGCGGAGTAGACGCCGTCGACGTCGCTGTAGATCTCGCAGCGCTCCGGCCGCAGCGCCGCGGCGAGCGCGACGGCGGTGGTGTCCGAGCCGCCGCGGCCGAGCGTGGTGATCTCGCGCCTGTAGCTCATGCCCTGGTAGCCGGCGACGATGACGATCTTGCCGCGCGCGCAGCTCGTCCTCGATGCGGTGCGGGCGCACCTCGATGATGCGCGCGTCGAAGTGGCGGTCGTTGGTGAGGATGCCCGACTGCGATCCGGTGAAGCTGATGGCCTCGAAGCCGCGGGCCTGGATGGCGATGGAGAGAGCGCCATCGAGACGCGCTCGCCGGTGGAGAGGAGCATGTCGAGCTCGCGCCGGGGCGGCGCCGCGCGAGACCGGCCGCGCCAGCGCGAGCAGCCCGTCGGTGGTCTTGCCCATGGCCGACGACGACCACCACCACCCGGCAGCCGCGCGGCCACCGCCTCGGCCACCCGCGCGGCCGACCTGCTTCAGTCGTCGGGCGTCGGCCACCGAGGAGCCGCCGTACTTCTGCACGATGATCTTGGGGCCGCTGTCCATCGGGTCCTATTCTCCCCGAGCCGCCCGCCAGATGCAGAAAACCGTCTCGCCTTGACGCCTCGCAGCGAACGGGCTACACAGGGAGCCCCCCGATGAGCGACAATCCCGGAGAAGGAACGAGAGGGAATATGCCTTCTGCCTTCGGACCCGCCGAGGTCTCGCAGCCGACCCGGATCGAGATGCGTCTGGAGCGGCGTCTCCGCCGCCCTCGAGCGCCCTGCCCATCCCACCGCGGCCCTTCTGCCCGCGGGCGCCGCCCTCCCCAACGGGCAGCAAGACGGGACAGGGCGGGCCCCGCGTGCTCCTCCGCCAACGAGGCCCTCGACCGCCTGCTGAACTACCAGGCCGGCACCCTCAACGGCTGTCCCCTGTCGCAAATCTGGGCCACCGGCGAGGGCGGCGGCGACCTGGGGCTCGGGCGGGCCGCGAGCCGCGGGTCGAGGGGCTGGACGGCCACGCCAGGCGCAGCGACGGCTCCCTGGTGCCGGTGCGGCTGACCATCCGTCCCTGTCCCGCAGTACAGGAGCCGCTCTCGCGCCGGGCGCCGCGCTTCCACATCTGTACCCTGGAGGATCTGCGCTCTCAGCGCGAGCTGCAGGCCCGCCTCCTGGCGGCGGAGCGCCTGATGTCCAGGGAGCGCTCGTGCAGGGGTGGCCCACGAGGTCAACAACCCCGCCAACCTGCTCCTGGCCAACTTGCAGGAGCTGCAGCGGGCGTTCTCGGAGCTTTTGCCCGTCCCCCATCCCCGGGACAGCCTGGTGCTGCCGCAAGAGGAGCTGCGCTGCATCCACGAGCTGCACTCGATCCTCGCCGACGCCCGGGAGGGCGCGCAGCGGATCGTCGAGGTGGTGCGGGACCTGGTGCAGCTCAGCCACCAGGAGGCGGCGCCAGCGGAGCCCGTCGAGCTGAATCGGCTGATCGAGACCGTCCTGCGCCTGACCAGGCCCGTGCTGGGCGGCACCAGGATCCAGCGCAGTCTGGGGGTGATCCCGACCATCCTGGCCCAGCGCCCGCGCATCTTTCAGGTCCTCCTGAACCTGCTCATCAACGCCGTCCACGCGGTCTCCGAGGTCGAGGTGTCGCGGCGCTCGATCCTGGTGCGGACCCAAGAGGAGTCCCTGCGCTCGCAGGCCGGGGTGACGCTCTGAATCGAGGACACAGGCTGCGGCATGTCCAAGGCCGTGCTCGATCGCATCTACGAGCCCTTCTTCACCACCAAGGAGGCCGGGCGGGGCACCGGCCTGGGTCTGGCCCTGTCCCGGACCATCCTGGAGCAGCACGGCGGCGTCATCGAGGTCCACAGCAAGCTCGGACAGGGCACCCAGGTGACCGTGTGGCTGCCCTGCAAGCCGCCCCTCGATCTCGACCGCGCCCCCTCGCCTGCGCTGGGACTGTCCCGCACGCCCAGGCGCTTCTGAGCGCGCCGAAGACAACGATTTTGCGGTCCGGCGGGAGGATCATCCACAATACCGGGACATGAGCGACATCCAGGAGAGCTTCCTTGTCGATCCCTGCGGCCCCGCCGCGCCGCTGGTCGGCGAGACCCGCGTCCCTGGCGACAAGTCGATTGGGCACCGGGCCGTGCTCTTCGCCGGCCTGGCCAGCGGCCGGTCGGTCCTCGGCGGCCTCTCCGGCGGGCAGGACAACCAGCGCACCGTCGCCGCCCTGGCCGCCCTGGGGGCACAGGTCCACCCCACCGGCCCCGGCAGGCTGGAAGATCGTCGGCCGCGGGCTCCACGGCCTGCGCGCGCCCGTCGAGGACCTCGACTGCGGCAACTCCGGCACCTCAATCCGCCTGTTGGCAGGCGTGCTCGCCGCCCAGCGTTTCCCGAGCCGGCTCTTCGGCGATCGCTACCTGAACGCCCGTCCCATGCGCCGGGTGGTCGACCCCCTGACCCGCATGGGCGCCGTCCTGCGCGGCGTCGCCGGAAAAAAGCCGGACGACACCTACCCGCCCCTGTCCATCGACCCCGCCGCCGGGCTGCACGGCATCCGCCACGAGAGCCGCATCGCCAGCGCCCAGGTCAAGTCGGCGGTCCTCCTGTGCGGCCTGTGGGCGGAGGGGCCCACCGAGGTGCTGGAGCCGGCCCGCTCCCGCGACCACACCGAGCGGATGCTGCGCTCCTTCGGGGTCCCCCTGTCGACCTCCGACGGCCCCGAGGGCGCCCTCAGCCGCCTCGACCCCGCCGGCTGGAAGCGCGACCTGCCGGCCTTCGAGCTGGAAGTCCCCGGCGACCTCTCCTCCGCCGCCTTCCTTCTCGGGGCCGCGGTGGCGGTGCCGGGCAGCAGGCTGCTCCTGCGCGGCGTCGGGCTCAACCCCACCCGCAGCGGCGTCCTGGACGCCCTCGCCGCCCTCTGCCCCGGCGCGGTGACCGTCCACGATCGCCGCGAAGTGACCGGGGAGGAGATCGCCGATCTGCACATCGACACCGGCCCCGGCGGCAGCAACGGCGCCCTGCACCCCATCAACATCGACGGCGCCCTGGCGGTCCGCGCCCTCGACGAGCTGCCCCTGCTTTCGGCCCTGTCCGCCCTCTGCGAGGGCACCACCACCATCGCCGGGGCCGCCGAGCTGCGCGTCAAGGAGTCCGATCGCATCGCCGCCACCTGCGCCCTGCTCCGCTCCTTCGGCGTCGAGTGCGAGGACGCCCCGACGGCCTGCTGGTGCACGGCAGGGGTCGCGGGCGGCTCGTCGCCGCGCGGGTCGACAGCTTCGGCGATCACCGCATCGCCATGGCCGCCGCCGTCCTGGCACTGGCCGCCCCTGGGCAGACCCGGATCGCCGATACGGGCAATGTGGACACCAGCTTTCCGGCTTCGCCGCAACACTTCGGGCGCTGGGCGCCCGCGTTCTGATTTAAAGGAGGCCGATCCCGATACGCGCAGTCAGGGCGCATCCCCGCGGATTTGATGAGCAAACTCTTCTGCCTGTAAAAAAGAAAAGCCTCACAGGCTATTAATTATGTGGACGAGGGGGGCCGCAAGAACTATGGTTTGAGCCTCGATTTGGTCTGGTTTCGGTGATGAACCGGAAACAACCCTCTGGACTTGGTGGTCCTGAGAAAAAGATCGGCGGGCACATGCCCAGCAAGCGAATGCGAAGAGGACGAGAAAATGACTGGAACGAAGCTCTACGTAGGCAATCTCCCGTACGATGTGGATGGTGTTGAGCTGGAGAGGCTCTTCGCCGAGGACGGCAGGCAGGTCGCCAAGGTCAACATCATCACCGACCGCGAAACCGGCCAGCCCGTGGATTTGCCTTCGTGGAGATGAAGTCCCCCGCTGATGCCCAGGCCGCCATCTCGGCGCTGGACGGCCATCAAGCTCGGTGGTCGGGCCATGCGCGTCAACGAGGCGCAGGACCGCGGTCGTCAGGGCGGCGGCGGCGGGGGTGGCGGCGGCGGCGGCTACGGGGGTGGCGGCGGCGGCGGTACGGGGGTGGCGGCGGCGGTCGCGGTGGCGGCAGCCGGGGTCGTCGGTAGGCGAATCATTCCACGGCCACGGACTCGACCCTCGACCGGTAGGCGAGCAGCCCGCGCGCCCACTCTGGAGAGGCAAGCGGGTGGAGTACCGATAAAGATGAGGAAGTTTCTGGAGCGCAGCAAGGCTGCCTGTGCCATGGTTAGGTTTCCATGACCATGGTCGCTCGTCAGAAGGGGCCGTCTTGTGCTACAAGAGCCATCTCCAGTTCGAATCGAGACGCTGAGCGTCCAAGCCTCGAAGAGGCAGCAGCTTCCATGCTAGTTCACATTCTACCTCCACAGTCGGTCGCCAATTCCGGCGCCGTCCCGCCTGTCCGAAACCCGATGCGCCTCAAGCGGTCGGTGGAAGACGAGACCAACCCGCCCTTCCGGCGGCACGATTGTCGCTCCTATCGGGAGTGCCTGGATCGCGCCTGCGCGGATCGCTGGGAGTCCTGGTCCTGCACCGGATGCTATGCATTCGAGCAGGCGGAACGACCCGAGACCAGCACCAACCGCGGTCGCGACTTCTACTAGGAAGGCCCCTCCCTCAAGGGAGGCCCTCTCCTGGGACACCACTGCGTCCCACGGTCGGGATTCGACATCCCGGCCGTGGGCGTTCTTTTGTCTGCACTCTGCCGGCGCGGGACGGCGTCGACTGAGCGGCGCGCTCAGATCTGGCAGATGAAGCGAGTCACCTCATTCGTCGGCGCTGGGCCCTTGCGCCAGATGCCGGCGATGGTGCTCCCTGCGCAGATGCCGGGGTTGACGCTGGGCACCGCGCAGTAACAATCCGCCGCCTCGTTGCCGCAGTCTGCGCTGGATCCCGTCGTCCTTCGTGGAGGGCAGGCTGGACTCGGCCCAGGCGGTGCAGCAGTCGATGCCGCACAGGGGCAGGGCGCCGAGCGCCGGGCCCTGCGGGTCGGCCGCCGCGACCTCCTCCACGACGCAAGCGGGCACGCCCGCCACCGTTTTCGGCGCCTTCCCCATGCACTGGGTGCCGACCTTGATCTCGATGTTCGCGGCGATGTTGTTCAGCGCGCTCGCGTAGTTCCCCGTGTCGCAGACGCTCTGCTCGATGCTGTCCGGGAACTGCGGGATGAACTTCGACAGCCGGACCTGCGGGCGCCCGAAGATCGTCGAGTCGACCGTGTTCGAGCAGGCGGCGTCGGCGCCCCGCGGTTCAGCGTGTCGGACTTGGTCCCGCCGTTGGTTGGGCGACGATGAGCTGTCCGGTGTTGTCTGGCGCCTTGTTGGCGCCGATCGGCCGGCGACCAGATGCCGCTGACCAGCAGCTTGCTGGCTGGGCGCAGCGACTGGAGGAAGTTGACGTAGGTGCCGACCGGCTCCAGGTAGCTGGACGCCTTCTCGTTGCAGCCGGTCTTGGGGCCGGTCTGGTTCAGCGGCTCGTCGCACTCGAAGGTCGCGGGCGATGCAGCGGTAGTCGGGGTTGTAGCAGTTGAACGCCGCGTTCTTGTCCGGCGTGGGACAGTCCATGGTGACCGGGTCGTTCTCCTTGCGCCCGCTCGAGCGAGACCGAGCAATCGTCCTCATCGGTGATGAAGATGACCGCCAGCACCGAGTCCTGGGCGCAGGAAGCCGGCGTTCAACGGATTGTGGCCGTCGAGGGCGCGCTTGGCCCCTTCGAGCTGTCCCTCGATGCCGCAGCCGGCGTCGCCGACCAGGGCCATGCACTGGAAGGCCTTCTGCGGGCGCCATCGGGTCGCGCGGCCTTGATGTTGTTCATGCCGTTGATCTTGCGAGATGAAGCCGGTGCCGTCCGCGGGCACGTAGCTCGGGTCCGGGCACAAGGTGTTGCACGCGGCCAGCGCCCCGCTGGTCACGCCGGTGCGGGTATTGCACGCCACGCGCTGCAGAGACGCCGTCGTCGCCCTCGAAGGTGTTGCACGAGCCGAGCGACATCGACCAGGGGGTGCCGGGCGCGGTGTAGCTGCCCACGTCCGAGGTGGCGATGCCGACATGGTAGTCGGCGCCGGTGGCGTCGATGGTCTGGATGAACTGCGGGATGGCCAGCGCCAGCGCCTTCTGCTTGGGCGACATGGACGGCGAGTTGTCGATGAGGAAGAGGATGTCCAGATCGCGCACCCGTCGATCGTCCACCACCGTCGTCCACGATGCAGAGAGCAGGTCCGGGCGCGACAGATCCGGACGCGACAGGTCCGCCCCCAGGTCCCCGCCCAGGTCGGACGCCTCGCGAAAGCCGCCGAAGAGCGACTCGCATCCGGCGAACGCCAGGATGAACATCGGCCACAACGTCCGCATGGTCACTTCCTCCGCCAGGGACCCGGCACGGCGAGCAGCGTCACCCCGGCGATGAGCAGCGCGCCCCCGGGCGCGACCATGGCCAGGCCCGGGGTGA
>CAWCYX010000024.1:0-44580 GCA_963799885.1 uncultured Gammaproteobacteria bacterium
CCATTCGATTTGATCCGCGTAAATGTTGGGCGTCGCCATCTCGACCGTAGCCGGCAAATTGAGAATGGATTTGCGTGCCGGCGTCGGTTCCCACACGCCGTTCACGGCATCGCAGATTTCCACCGCGAAATCGAGCTCTGTGCCGGTGAAGCTCTC
This sequence comes from uncultured Gammaproteobacteria bacterium, assembly GCA_963799885.1. Lineage (GTDB taxonomy): Bacteria > Pseudomonadota > Gammaproteobacteria > Steroidobacterales > Steroidobacteraceae > Bog-1198. The sequence continues at coordinate 157 of CAWCYX010000024.1, forward strand.
CGGGCTGTACTGGAAGATCCACTCCGTGCCGCGGTCGAGTTCCGCGTATTCCCGAACCGCAGCCGCCCCCCGCAAGGCAATCTCTATGATGCCTGCACGATCGGTGCGGAACACGACGCGCCGCTGGGCAATGGAAGTAGAGTTGTATACATGAACGATCGCGCGCCGTGCACCACGCAGGGATTCGTAGGTCCGGGCGATCAACTCGGGACGGGCCTGGGTCAACACCTGGATCGTGACATCGTCGGGTATCAGGCGCTGCTCGATGATTTCGCGCACGAAATCGAAGTCCGTTTGCGAGGCGGCGGGAAAGCCCACTTCGATTTCCTTGAAACCGATTTTGAGCAGTATGTCGAACATGCGGCGTTTGCGTGCGGCATCCATCGGTTCGATCAGCGCCTGATTGCCATCGCGAAGATCGACGCTGCACCAGACGGGGGGCGCCTTCATGACTCGGTCCGGCCACGATCGATCGGCAAGGTCGATGGGCTGGAAAGATTGGTACTTGGTCGACGGATTACGCAACATGATTTTCTCTCGATCGGGTTCTGCGCGCCACGAATAACGCCCTTCGGTAAGGTAAGGCGCTTTGAGGGTTTATTCCGGTCTTGTAAGCGCCGACCGATAGCGCGAGTGTGTGGCGCCTAGCGGCGCAGCAGCAGAGCAAGCAGCCCCAGGCGCTGTGCGGCGCGGGGAATGGAGAGATGCTTGGACTTACCCGGGGACATAGCGCGGGAATCTAGCACTGGTCGACCTTGTCATGCAAGAGGCCGCAAAAGACCTCAAGGGCGGCCGGCGCGGGTCCCTAGCTTGGGCCCCCGTAGTCGCGATTCTTCCATCGCGCCCCGCTGCCGCGCCAATAATTGACGGCGGAGGCCAGCGTGGCTGCCATGTAGAACAGCGCAATCAGCGGCAGCGCCAACGCCCTCAAGGGATTCCGCCGGTAGCGGCGCAGCGTCGGCACGAAACTCAACGCCCCGAGGGTGAAGGCGGCGAGCCCGGCGGCCCGCGGCCACGCGGCCCCGGGCCATGGGGCCCCCAGCCATCCCCCGCCAAATAGAGCGGCGGCGGGCGGCACCCACCAGACCAAGGTCAGACCGACCAAGGTCAGCGCCAGCAGCGGCGCGGAATAACGGAGCTGTGTGAATGCCGTCCGCGTAATCATATTCCACAGGTCTGCCGCCCGCGGATAGCGGCGCACCGAAACCGCAAGACCCGAATGGCCCAAGTAGATGCGCCCGCCTCGCTTCACTGCCTTCGAGAGAGTGACGTCGTCGATGAGCGCACCTTTGATCGACTCGATGCCGCCGATTCGCTCCAGCGCCTCACGCCGGATCAGCACCGTCCCGCCCGCGGCAGCGGCCACGGTCGAGTCGGGATGGTTCACACGGGCGAAGGGATACAGCATTTGAAAGAAGTAGACGAAGGCAGGTACCAACCACTTCTCGGCAGGGCTCGAGCAATTGAGCCGCACCATCTCGCTCACCATGTCGACGCGTGGCGCATTCAGCCGCGCCACCAGCGTCGCGAGATGGCGCGGGTCGTGCACGATGTCCGCATCGGCCAGCAATAGAACGGCGGCCTCGGCGTACGCGACGCCTTGGCTCACCGCCCATAATTTCCCCGACCATGCCGGCGGTTTGCGCGCGGCGGAAATCACCCGCAGCGAGGAGTTGCCGCGCGCCGCAGCGGCGGCGCGGGCAATCTCCGCGGTGCCGTCAGTGGAATCGTCATCGACCAAAATCACCCGAAATCTGCCGGCATATTGCTGGTCGAGCAGCGACGCGATCACGGGGCCTATGGACTCTGCCTCGTCGCGCGCCGGGACGATGACATCGACGTCCGGAGTCTCGCTCGGTTGGGCCGGCAGCAATTCGGGGCCGGACAGCCAGAATCTGCCGTGCGCGAAGCAAAGATACAGCCAGATGCAGAGCGACAACAGCGGGATCAACGCGGCACCCTTCAGCCACTCGGCCTGATCCAGCCGCCGAGCTGACGTTGCACGATGTCGGCGAGCACTTCGGCGTGGCGCGCATCGTCGTTCAAGCAAGGCACGAGCGTCAGCTTCTCGCCGCCGAGTTCCAGGAATTTGTCGCGATACTCGATCGCCACTTCCTCCAAAGTCTCCAGGCAATCGACGGCAAACGACGGTGACACGACCGTCAACTTGCGCAGCCCGCGCTTGGCCAGTTCCTTCAAGGTATCTTCGGTGTAGGGTTGCAGCCAGACCACGGAGCCGAAGCGGGACTGGTAACAATGCGAGTAGTCGCCCGTCGCCAGTCCCAGCCGCTCCACGACCAAGCGTGTCGTTGCCTCTGCGTGGGCCTGATAAGGATCGCCCTCGCGGACATAAGCCGCCGGGATTCCATGGTACGAGAACAGCAGATGCGAGCGCTCCCCGGCCTGCTTCCAGTGATTCTCGATGCTGCCGGCCAAGGCACCGATATATCCCGGATCCTGGTGGTAATCGTTGACGAAGCGGGTTTCCGGAAGCCAGCGCCAGCGCTGCAGCGCCTGGGCCGTCCGATCGAACGCCGAACCCGTGGTCGACGAGCAGTATTGTGGATAAAGGGGCAACACCAGCAGTTTCTTCACGTTCTGCCCGGCCAGCGCGTTGATGGCGTCGGCAAGGCTCGGATTGCCGTAGGTCATGCCGAGTTCGACGCGCAAGCCGTCCCCTTGCCGAGCGGTGAGCAGCGCCGCGATTTTGGCCGCAAGACGCGTGGAGTACACCGCCAGAGGCGAACCGTCGGGCATCCAGATTTTGCGGTATTTTCGCATCGTCCTGATCGGACGGAACGGCAGAATGACGCCATAGAGCAGAGGTAGCCAGATCAATCGCGACGTGTTGATGACGCGCCGATCGCCCAGGAACTCACGCAGGTAGCGCTGCACGGCGAAATAGGACGGAGAGTCCGGAGTCCCGAGATTGACCAACAACACGCCGATGCGTTCCGGTGCCGGCGCCGCCGCGGCGTCCGCGTGCGCCGCCGCGCGGTAATAAGCCATTTTCCAATCCTTTAAGATTTCGCGCACACAGTATACTCAACGCCGAATGAAGCCCCGCACAGTTATCTAGCCATGATGTGGCTGACCGCCGATGAGAGCGAGGCGCTGCGGCTCAGCCTGAGCGTTGCGGGGCGCAGCGTCGCGTTCAATTTACCGGCCGCCATCTTGATCGCATGGCTGCTCACCCGGGTTCGATTCGTCGGGCGAACCCTGTTGGATGCAGTGGTGCATCTGCCGCTGGTGCTGCCGCCGGTGGTGGTCGGCTATATCCTGCTGCTGTTGTTCGGGACCCGCGGGCCCATCGGGTCGTGGCTGCAGAGAGCGTTCGGCATCGAACTGTTATTCACGAGCAACGGCGCCGCGCTCGCCACCGCCGTCATGTCCTTTCCGCTGATGGTCAGGGCCATGCGAATTTCCCTCGAAAACGTCGATCGCGGATTGGAGGATGCGGCCCGTACTTTGGGCGCGCGCGCCGCGGACCGCTTTGCGACCATCACGCTGCCGTTGATGCTGCCGGGCATCATCGCCGGAGTCATCACCGCATTCTCGGCCGCCCTCGGCGAATTCGGCGCCGTCATCACCTTCGTCTCCAACATACCGGGTCAAACCCGTACGCTGCCGCTGGCTCTGTATACGGCGCTGCAAGCACCGGGCGGCGAACCCGCGGCCGCACGCCTCGCCGGACTGTCGCTGGGACTGGGGCTGGGCGGCCTGTTGCTGTCCGAATGGTTTTCGCGGCGCGTGCGCCGGATGTTGGGCCGCTGATGCTCGCCGTTGCCGCGGCCAAGAAGCTGGGCGCGTTCGTGCTGGACGTTCGTTTCGACTTGCCGACGCCCGGCGTGGCGGCGCTTTTCGGACGTTCCGGCTCCGGCAAGAGCACGGTGGTCAACACCATCGCCGGTCTGCTCAAGCCCGAGGTCGGCAGAATCGTGCTTGACGGGTCGGTGTTGCTCGATACGCAGCAGCAGATCGATGTACCGCCGGAGCGCAGACGAGTGGGCTACGTGTTCCAGGATGCCCGTCTTTTCCCGCATCTCTCCGTTGCCGGCAATTTGCGCTACGCGGAACGGCGCGCCGCGGGCAGCGCCTACGTCAGCCTCGACACGGTCACCGGTCTGCTCGATCTCGGCGCGCTGATGGACCGACGCACGCACCAACTGTCCGGGGGCGAGCGGCAGCGGGTCGCCATCGGCCGGGCATTGCTGACGCAGCCGCGGCTGCTGCTGCTCGATGAACCGCTGGCGGCGCTCGATGGCGCTCGGCGCGAGGAAGTGCTTCCGTACCTCGAATCGTTGCGCGACCAGTTGTCCATTCCGATGGTGTATGTGACTCACGATTTCGAGGAAGTCCTGCGGCTCGCCACCCACCTCGTGTTGATGGAATCGGGCGCGGTCGTCGCCCAGGGCGAGCTCGCCGAAATGAGCCTTGAACCGCATTTGCGGTCCCTCATCGGCCCCGATCAGGTCGGCGCCATCATCGACGGCATGGTGCTCGGTTTCGATTCCGCGAGCGGCTTGACGAAGGTCCGCGTAGGTCACGGCGACCTTTACGTGCAGTCCAAGGCTCTTGCGGTCGGCACGTATCTGCGCGTGCAGCTGCTGGCACGCGATGTCATCGTCTCGACGCAAATCCCCGGGCGTTTGAGCGTACGCAATTGTCTCGCCGGACGTGTGACGGGCGTTCAAGACGATGACCTGGGCTCCGACCTGGTCACCATCGACATCGGCGGCGCGGCGATCGTGGCGCGGATCACCAAGGCGGCAACGCGTGAATTGTCGTTGACTCCGCAGATGAACGCATGGGCCCTGGTGAAATCCGTGTCCTTGCGCGGCCACTCCTTCCCGGTTCCGATCGCGGCAACTACTTCAGCCGCGTCCCCAGATGCATGATGGCCACGATATGATCCTCGGCGCTCAATCCGATCGCAGCCTTGACCCCCGCATCGTAGGCTGCCGCACCGGTCTTCCACATCACGCCGTAACCCAGGTCGTGCGCCGCCAAGAATAGATTCTCGGCGGCCGCGGCGGCGGCGATCACCTGTTCGATCTCCGGGATCTTGGTTTGTTCGCGGCGCACGGTGCAGCCGACCACGACGATGGTCGGCGAGTTCCTCATCTTCTCGCATTCGACGGCAAATTGTTCTTCGGTCATCGACGGCAATCTAACCCGCTTGGCGCTCGCCGCCGCCAGCGCGAACCGGTCCCGCAAATCGGCATCGACCACGATGAATCGCCAGGGGCGCAGGCGGCCATGATCCGGTGCATGGGCGGCCGCGTCGAGTATGCGCGCGAGATGTTCAGGCGTCGGAGCGGGTAAGCCCAAGCGCGCTGCGGATGACCGTGACTCAATGGCAGCCAGTAGTTCCATCAAAAATCCTCGTTTCGGCTATGATTCGCGCGAAGTATATCCGTTGTTTCCCGAGGAGCGTCCATGAACCGACTTGTTTTGGCGTCGATCGCCGCGCTGGCGACTGCACCCGCATTCGCGGCGCCCGTCACTTATGTCCTCGATCCGCATCACACCTATCCGAGTTTCGAGGCCGATCACATGGGCGGATTGTCGGTGTGGCGCGGCAAGTTCACGGAAACGGCCGGCAAGGTCGTCTACGACAAGGACGCGAAGTCGGGATCGATCGACATCACGGTGAACGTCAACTCCATCGATTTCGGCATGGCCAAGATGGACGAGCACGCGAAATCGCCGGAGATTTTCGATGCGGCAAAATACCCCACCGCGAGCTACTCGGGGAAATTCTCCAAGTTCAACGGCGCCACGCCGACCGAGGCGCAGGGGACCCTGACCATGCACGGCGTGACCAAGCCGGTGACGCTCGTCATCAACTCGTTCATGTGCAAACCGAACCCGATGACGAAGAAGGAAGTCTGCGGCGCCGATGCCTCCGCCGCCTTCGATCGCAGCGACTTCGGAGTCAATTACGGCGACAAGCATGGATTCAAGATGGGCGTGAAGCTGCTGATCCAGGTCGAGGGCAGTCCCGAGGGCTGATCCGCGCGACGCGCCCTCGGCCGGGGGTTGGGGATTCTTCAAAAATTCGTGACGTTCTGACGTCACCCGCCGTAACGTCATAACGTCACACTTCCGGAGAACCATCCGGCCGACCACGCTGCATATTACCTGGCGCCAAAAATCCGCCGCTCAAAACAGTGACGCGGAACACGGGGCCGGAACGCCGAGGTGAGACATCCGTTGCAATGCGGATCGGGTCAAGATGCGCACAATATCCCGCACGTGTAACGCGGGAGTCGCACCCATGAAGACGCTGACATTGCTGACGGGCCTGTTGGTCGCCATATCGGCCAACGCTGCATTCACTTCGCGGGCAACGCTGGTCGGACAGCACCTGAATCGCGCCTTTGAGGGCGATCCTCTGTTGATCTGCGAATACTCGGGCGCCGGAACGAAGTTCGAGATCCTCTCGCGGACGGGCAAATGCGCCCCCTACATCACCATTCAATAGGCGAAGCCCAATGACGATCAGCGAATTCGAATACGGCAAGACTCGGATCATGGCCGAGGCACGCGCCGCCCTCAGGCGAATCGGCATCGAGTATCACTGCGTTATGTTCGATGTCCATGGCTCACAGCCGCTGCCCGAGGGGGCGACCCTGACCGTCACCGCGGAGGGCAACTCCATCAGCGGCTGGTTTCCCGCCGATGAAATCGAAGACTCGCGCGACCGTGTCGCCCGGGCCGACGTGCGGCAAAAAATAGCCGGCCTGGTGGCCGGAGTGAAGGAAGCGGTCGCCTAAACCAAGACCGGCGTGGCCGACAGAAAGTCGGCGCGCTTGCGGCTCCTCAACCGGCCCGCTCCCTGGCTCGGGCGCGATCCCGGCTAGAATTGCCTTCCCTACCCGTTGGAATGTCTCGCTCTTTCGTTGGGCTATACCCCCCGTGCCCGAAATGCAATGTAGTTGTCAACGCGCCATGCGACAGTTAGTGTCTGCAACTGTTAAATGGCGGCCGGTGCCGCGCGAAGCCGGACAGGGAGAGGGTGATGCGGAGAATCGTTCAGCTGGGAGTGGTGGGCTTTGGCGCGTGGGCTGCTCTCGCCGTCGGCGGCTGCGGTAACTCCGGTCGAGGCGCGGCCGCCCCGCCGCCGCCCCAGGTCAGCGTCGCCAAGGTGCTGGAGCGACGGGTCAAAGACTGGGACGAGTTCACGGGCCGGATGCAGGCGGTGGAAACCGTGGAAATACGGCCTCGAGTATCCGGCTATATCGATAGAGTCGCCTTCACCGAAGGCAGCCAGGTCAAGCGCGGCGACCTGTTGTTTGTCGTCGATCCGAGACCCTATAAAGCGGATGCCGATCGCGCGGCCGCCGATTTGCAGCGGTTCAAAACCTCGCTGGAGTTGGCGCGCATCGAGCTGACCCGCGTGCAGCGGCTCAAGGACACCGGCGCCGTTTCCCAGGAAGAATTGGACGAGCGCATGAGCACCGTCGCGCAGGCGGAGGCCAACTCGGCCGGCGCCGCGGCCGCGCTGGAATCAGCGAGGCTCAATTTGGAATTCACGCGGGTCACCAGCCCGATCACCGGGCGCGTCAGCCGGGCCGAAGTGACGCGGGGGAATTTGGTGACCGGCGGCACGAATGGCGGCACCCTGCTGACGTCCGTCGTTTCCATGGACCCCATGTATCTGTACTTCGAAGGCGACGAACAGGCCTATTTGCGCTACGGGCAGATGGCGCGCAACGGCGAACGGCCCAGTTCACGCGATGCCGCCAATCCGGTGCGCGTCGGTCTCGCCAACGAAGAAGGCTTCCCGCATACGGGTCAGGTCGACTTCGTCGATAACCAGTTGAATCCTCAGACCGGAACCATCCGGGCGCGGGCGGTTCTCGAGAATAAGGACGGTATGTATACGCCGGGGATGTTCGCACGGGTGCAGCTGCTTGGAAGCAGCGAGTATTCGGCCATCTTGATCGACGATCGTGCCGTCAACACCGACCAAAACCAGAAGTACGTTTTCACGCTGGGGGCAAACAACCAAGTGGAGTATCGCCGCGTCAAGCTCGGCCGCGTGATCGACGGATTGCGCATCGTCCGCGAGGGCCTGAAGGCGGGAGACGTCGTCGTCGTGAACGGCGCCCAGCGCGTGCATCCCGGCATCACCGTGACGCCGCAGACGGTGACGATGGGCACCGACGCGGCCGTTGCCGGCGCCGCGCCGGCTCCGGCCGGCTCCCCGTAAGGCGCGTCCGATGAACATCTCGTCGTTTTTCATCGAGCGGCCGATCTTTGCGACAGTGCTCGCGATCCTCATCACCGCCGCCGGAATCTTGGCAATGCCGGTGTTGCCCATCAGCGAGTACCCGGAAATCGTGCCGCCCACGGTGGTGGTCAGCGGCCAGTATCCCGGCGCATCGCCGAAGACCATTGCCGAGACCGTCATCACGCCGCTCGAGCAGCAAATCAACGGCGTCGAGAATGCGATTTACACCAACTCCTCGTCCACTCCCGACGGCAACTTCACGATCACGGTGACGTTCAGACTCGGCACCGATCTGGACATCGCCCAGGTGCAGACCCAAAACCGCGTGAGTCAGGCAGAGACGCGCCTGCCCGAGGTCGTGCGGCAACTTGGATTGGTGACTCAGAAGCGCTCGCCCGATCTGACCATGGTGGTGTTCTTGAAGTCCACCGACGGCCGCTACGACTCGTTGTATCTTCGAAATTACGCTCTGATCCAAATCCGCGACGTGTTGGCGCGCCTGCCCGGCATGGGGGATGTGAGGGTATTCGGTTCCGGCGACTATGCCATGCGACTGTGGTTGGATCCGGGGAAGATCGCAGCGCGCAACATGGATGTGGATGAAGTCTTGACGGCCGTGCGCGAGCAGAACGTGCAAGTGGCGGCCGGTCAGATCGGCGGTCAGCCATCGCTCCCGGGCATTGAATTCCAATACATCGTCAATGCACAGGGCCGCCTGCAGACCGAGCAGGAGTTCGAGAACATCGTCATCAAGAATGGCGCCAACGGCGAGACCACCTACCTTCGCGATGTGGCGCGCCTCGAACTGGGCCCCGACAATTACGCGCTGCGCAGCATGCTGGACGGCGGCCCGGCGGTGGCGATTCCGGTGTTCCAGCTGCCGGGGGCGAATGCCCTGGAGCTCTCGGATCACGTGCGGGCGCGCATGAAGGAACTGGCCAAGACCTTTCCGGAAGGGGTGCGCTACGAAATCGATTACGACCCGACGGTGTTCGTCCGAAGTTCGATCGAAGCGGTGGTCCACACCCTGTTCGAAGCCGTCCTGCTGGTGGTGCTGGTGGTGGTGGTATTTCTGCAGACCTGGCGCGCGAGCGTGATCCCGCTGGTCGCGGTGCCGGTGGCCATCGTCGGCACTCTTGCGGCTCTGCTGCTCGCCGGTTTCTCGATCAATTCTTTGACTCTGTTCGGCTTGGTGCTCGCCACCGGCATCGTCGTGGACGATGCCATTGTCGTCGTGGAGAACATCGAACGCAAAATCGAGGACGGTCTCAATCCCCACGCAGCGGCGCATGCCGCGATGGGCGAAGTCACCCGGCCCATCATCTCCATCATGCTGGTGCTGTGCGCCGTGTTCGTCCCCGTGGCATTCGTCAGCGGACTCACCGGTCAGTTCTATCGTCAATTCGGCATCACCATCGCGGCGAGCACCATCATTTCGACGTTCAACTCGCTGACCCTGTCGCCGGCGCTGGCGGCGCTGCTGCTCAAACCCAGAAGTGCGCCGCCCGATGTCTTTCAGCGCGGCATCAACCGCGTTCTCGGCCGGTTCTTCGCCCTCTTCAATCGCATTTTCGAGCGCGCCTCGGACGGCTACGGTCATGGCGTACGGCGCATCACCGCCATCCGCGGAACGGTGCTCGGGATATTCGTGCTGCTGCTCATCTGCACGTGGGGAATATTTCAGATCGTGCCGGGCGGCTTCATCCCTCCCCAGGACAAGCAATATCTCATCGGCATCGTACAGCTGCCGGATGCTGCATCGCTGGACCGCACCGAATCCGTGGTGCGCCGGATGTCGCAGCTGGCGAAGGAAACCCCGGGCGTCGATCACGTGATCGGATTCTCGGGATTGTCGGTGCAGGGATTCGTCAATCTGAGCAACACCGCAGTGCTGTTCTTTCCGCTGAAGCCCTTCGACGAGCGGACCACCAAGGATTTGTCGGCGGCCGCCATCGCGGGCGCCCTGAACCGGAAATTCAGTGCGATCCAAGACGCCGTGATTTTCGCCGTGCCGCCCCCGCCGGTGCAGGGTTTGGGTACCACCGGCGGATTCAAGCTTTACATTCAGGATCGCAGCGCGCACGGGTACGACGAGTTGGCGAGAGTCACCAATGAGGTTTTGAACAAGGCGAGGCAACAGCACGAGCTCAATCCCTACGCGACCTACACGACTTTCCAGAACAACGTGCCGCAACTCTTCGCGGATGTCGACCGGGTCAAAGCGAAGCGCCAGGGGGTGCCGTTGTCGAATGTATTCGATACTCTCCAAGCCTATCTGGGTTCGGTTTACATCAATGACTTCAATCGCTTTGGCCGCACTTACAGCGTCTATGCCCAGGCCGAGGCGCAGTTCCGCAGCAAGCCCGAGGACATCGCCAACCTCAAGACCCGGAACTTGAACGGCGACATGGTGCCCATGGGGGCGCTTGCCGATATACGGTTCGAAGCGGGTCCGGATCGGGTGTCGCATTACAACGTGTATCTGGCCTCGGACATCAACGGGCAGGCGTCGCCGGGCACCTCCTCGAGCCAGGCTACCGCCGCGATGGAAAGGGTCCTGCACGAGACGCTGCCGAACGGCTTCGGCTACGAATGGACGGATTTGACGTTCCAACAAAAGAGCGCGGGCAATACGGCGCTCCTCGTCTTCCCCATCTGCGTTATGCTGGTATTCCTGATTCTATCGGCCCAATACGAAAGCTGGGCGCTGCCGCTGGCGGTTATTCTCATCGTCCCGATGTGTTTGTTGTCGGCGATGGCCGGCGTATGGCTGAAGGGATCAGACAACAACGTGTTGACGCAAATCGGCTTCATCGTCTTGGTCGGGCTGGCCTGCAAGAACGCGATCTTGATCGTGGAGTTCGCCCGGGAGCGGGTGGAAGCGGGAAAGACGCCGTTGGAGGCGGCGGTTGAAGCTTGCCGGCTGCGGCTGCGGCCCATCCTCATGACGTCATTCGCATTCATCATGGGCGTCGTACCGCTGGTCACCGCCGCCGGCGCGGGGAGCGAAATGCGCGAGGCCATCGGCATTGCGGTGTTTTCCGGCATGCTCGGCGTGACGTTCTTCGGTTTGTTCCTGACGCCGGTTTTTTTCACGACCATCGAAGGACTGCTGGAGCGGCGCCGCATGACGCACCTCATGCACTCCCCCGCCGCGGCGGCTGCCGCCACCGCCCCGGATGAACCGCGCAGTGCGTAAGTTCCTGGGGACGATCGCCGTGTCGACGCTCGCGGCCTGTGCCGTGGGTCCGAACTACCAGCGACCCGCGACGCCCGTGGATGCGCACTTCGCCAATGCCACGCAGCCGGGCTTCGCGGAGGATGCCGCCGTGGAACGGTATTGGACCCGGTTTGCCGATCCGGTGCTCGATTCCCTGGTGGAAGATGCCATCGCGCACAACACGGATCTGCGCACGGCGGCCGCCAACCTGCAGTCCTCGCGGGCGGTGCGGCGGCTGGCGGGATTCGATTTATTCCCGACCGCCACCTTCCAGGGCGGTTACACCCACGATCTCTATTCACAGCAGCAGCTGCCCGGGGTAGATCAGCACGATCGTGAGTTCGATTCCGCCCAGGGTGCCTTCGAAGCTTTGTGGGAACTCGATTTGTTCGGCCGGGTGAGGCGCAACGTCGAGGCGGCCCGCGCCGACGTGGGCGTGTCGATCGCCAACCTCCAGGACGCCCGGGTGAGCGTCATCGCCGAGGTGGCGCGCAATTACGTGGTATTGCGCGGCTTGCAGGACCAGTTGGCGCTCACCTACCGCAATGCCGACAACCAGTTGAGTTCGCTGAAGCTGACCCGCGCCCGATTGGACGCCGGCCGCGGCAACCAACTCGATACGGCGCGCGCCGAAGCGCAGTGGCAGACGACGCTGGCATCCATACCCACCTTGGAGACCTCCATCGCGACCACGACTTACCGTTTGAGCGTACTGACGGGCCGCCAACCCGCCGCACTCGGCGACCGCCTTGCGCCGCAGCCGCCGCCGCCCTTGCCGGTATTGAATTCCATCGGCACGCCGGAGCAATTGCTGCGGCGGCGTCCCGACATCCGCGCCGCGGAACAACAGCTGGCCGGGGCGACCGCGCGCATCGGCGTGGCCGTGGGCGACTTGTTTCCCAAGGTGACGCTCACCGGCAGCTTCGGCTACATCGCACCAACTTTCGGCGAGTTCGGAAAGCGCGACGCCGAGTCGTATGCCGTGGGTCCCGGCATTTCGTGGGCCGCATTCGACCTTGGCAGGGTGCGCGCGCGCATCAGCTCCGCCCGAGCGCAAACCGATGCGGCACTCGCCGTTTACGAGGGCGCCGTATTGAATGCACTCGAAACTACCGAGGATGCGTTGATCAGTTACGGCCGATCCCAGTCGCGCCGCGACGCGCTGCAACTCGCAGCTGCCGCCAGCGACAAGGCCGCCGATCTTGCGCGGCAGCGCTTTGAGGGTGGCTTGATCGATTTTCTGGAAGTGCTGGACGCGGAGCGGACCGCCCTGAGCGCCGAATTGCTGTTATCGCAAAGCCGCACCGATGCGGCCACCTCCCTGGTCGCGGTGTATAAGGCCGTGGGCGCCGGGTGGGATCTACGCCCAGGTTCGAGTCCAAATCCGTAGGTCGGTCGCCGAGAGTCCTCAGCAGCAAGGCGCTCATCGGGTGTACGATCGACGCTCTTGATTGAATGTTGAACAGGTGGAAACATGACCACTCTGAAATCGCGGTTTGATCAGACATTCCTGGATCGACAGAAGCGCCGGCTAACCGAACTGCGGGGGCAGCTGCTTGGAGTCAGAGAAGGTCAGGAGAGCGAGCAAGTGAGCGCCAACGCCGCAGGCGCGGGTCAGGCCAGAGCATCCGAAGACGATGCTGAGAAGCTCTCGACCCTCGAGCTTCAAGGCAACCTGGCGGCGGTCGACAATGTACGGCTGAGCAACATCGCGCGCGCCTTGCAAAAAATCGCCGACGGCACTTACGGCTTGTCGGATGTCAGCGGCACACCGATACCCGTGGAGCGGCTCGAGGCATCCCCGGAGGCGTTGTACACCGTGAAAGAGCAGGAATCGCGCGACTCCGCACGCTGACGCGGACCCGACCGACCCCGACGAACCGAGGAGTGAAAACATGACTGCATCGACTGAACGTGCGATTCTCGCCGGCGGCTGTTTTTGGGGCGTCCAGGATCTGCTGCGCCGCTACAACGGCGTCCTGTCCACCCGAGTGGGGTATTCGGGCGGCGACGTGCCGAATGCGACCTACCGAAACCATGGAACGCACGCCGAAGCGATCGAAATTATCTTTGACCCCCAGAGAATCAGCTACCGCAGGCTGCTCGAGTTCTTCTTTCAGATCCATGACCCGACCACCCTGAATCGGCAGGGAAACGATCGGGGCCTGAGCTATCGCTCCGCCATTTTCTACACCTCCGAGGAACAGAAGCGGGTTGCCGAGGAAACCATCGCCGACGTCGAGGACTCCGGGCTGTGGCCGGGCCGAGTGGTCACCGAACTCGCCCCCGCCGGCGATTTTTGGGAGGCCGAGCCGGAGCATCAGGATTACCTGGAGCGCTATCCGGACGGCTACACCTGTCATTTCATACGGCCTGAATGGAAGCTGCCGGCCAGAGCGACCGCGCGACGGGCATAAGACTCGACGGCGAGTGGACCGCGCGCCCGTCGGCGGGCGTGTCGTGTCATCGGGCAGCAATTTCGTCCATGACCGTCACCAGGCATGAACGAATGCCTGGCTCCGTCGCCGAATGGCCTGCGTCGTCGACGAGTATGAGCCGCGATCCGGGCCAGGCCCGATGGAGCAGTGTGGCCGTGATTGGCGGGCACAACAGGTCGTATCGGCCTTGCACGATGGTTGCCGGCAGATGACGAATACGCTCGACTCTCCGCAGCAACAGATCATCGGGCTCGTAACGATTGTTCCGAAAATAATGCACCTCGATGCGTGCCATGGCATAAGCGACTTGTTCGCTGTTCGCCTCGGCAATTCGAGTCGAGTCGGGGACCAAATTCGCCAAAGTTGCCTCGAACACGCTCCACCGGCGTGCAGCTGAAACTCTGATCGCCTGATCGGGATGGTCCAGCAACGTCGCGTATCCCTCCAATGGATCCCCCCGCCGCAATTCCGGCGGCAGAGCGCCCAGTAGCGCTTCCAATGCCTCAGGCCGGAATAATCGCCCCGCCTCGAACAGCCAGCGCACTTCCGATTCCCGCATCAGAAAGATGCCGCGCAGCGTGAGGCTCAAGCACGAGTCGGCGAATTCCTGTGCGTAGGCCACGGCCAGGGTAGAGCCCCACGAACCGCCGAATACATGCCACGCCTTTATTCCACGAGCCTTTCGCAGCGCATCCAAATCCGCGATGAGATGGGCAGTCGAGTTGTTGCGCAGCTCGCCGTTGGGAGTCGAGCGGCCGGCACCGCGCTGATCGAACAGGACGATTCGATAGCGCGCAGGGTCGAAAAAACGCCGGCTCGTCGCAGAACAGCCGCCGCCGGGGCCGCCGTGAAGGAAGACCACCGGGATGCCGTTCGGGTTGCCGCATTCCTCCCAATACAACGAATGGATCTCATCGACCGGCAAACGCCCGGATACATAGGGTTCGATCAACGGGTATAAATCGCGCAATGTGGTCATGACGGAGATCGTACCTGCAATTACAACCGCAAGGATCGGAGCGCGCGCACGATCGGCGGCACCTATTGTATCCCCCATCAGCACAAGATTTACTTCCAGATGAGGAACAAATGATGGCCGTCAAATCAGATAAGAAAACCGTCGAGGATCCTCGGTGGGCACGCGTACAGGCGCGCGACCGCTCCGCCGATGGCGCCTTCTTCTACGCAGTGAAGACCACGGGTGTCTTTTGCCGCCCCTCGTGTGCGGCGCGCGCCCCCAAACCCGAAAACGTCCTCTTTTTTGACACCGCCGTGGACGCCGAGCAGTCTGGTTTCCGCGCCTGCCTCCGCTGCCGGCCGTCGGCTGCGGCCGGCAGCGATGCGGTGACCGAGAAAATGAAACAGGTAGCCGAGTTCATTCGCGCGCATGCTCACGAGCCATTGCCCCTCGCGCGCTTGGCGGCGCACGCCTCGCTCAGTCCCGCTCACCTGCAGCGCACGTTCAAAGCCGTCGTCGGCGTCAGCCCCAAAGAATTCCAAGCTGCCGAACGCATTCGGACGTTCAAGTCGCGGCTGCGCGGCGGAGACAGCATCTTGAGCGCCACGTTCGATACGGGATACGGTTCGACCAGCCGGATCTACGAACGGGTGGATGGCGGTCTCGGGATGACCCCCTCCGCCTACCGCGCCGGCGGCGCGGGCGAGACCATCCGCTACGCCGTCCGCGACACCAGTTTGGGGCTGCTGATGATGGCGGCAACCGGACGCGGTGTCTGCTTCGTGCAATTTGGAACCCGCCCCGACATGCTCTTGGCGAAACTCACCGCCGAATTTCCACGGGCCGCGATCGAGTCTTCTGCCGCACGGGCCGCCGCACCGCTGGATCATTGGATCGACGCCTTGAACGACCACCTGTCGCGCTCGGGACCAAGTCCGGATCTGCCGCTCGATCTTCGCGGCACGGCGTTTCAAATCAAGGTCTGGCGGTTCTTATTGAGCGTCAAACCCGGAACGGTCGTGAGTTACACCGAAGTGGCGCAAGCGGTCGGCGCCCCCAAAGCGGTACGGGCCGCCGCAAGCGCCTGTGCGGCCAATCGGGTAGCCATTCTGGTTCCATGTCACCGGGTGCTTCGCGCCGACGGCGGTTTGGGCGGCTATCATTGGGGACTGGATCGCAAGCGGGTGCTATTGGATGCGGAGCGCGCCGCGCGCGCGCAGAAGCCCGGCGCATGATGCTCCCGAACACAATGCCGCCGAACGGCCTGCCGTCCGAGGAGGCGCTTCGAGCCGCGCTGGATCAAAGTGGCTACGCCGTGATTCACTCGCTGGTCGACGACCGGGCGTGCGCAGCGCTGGCATCCATGTATGACGGCGCGGCCGACCGGTTTCGGTCGACCGTGACCATGGCGCGCCACGGGTTCGGCCGCGGCGAGTATAAGTATCTGGCGCATCCCCTGCCGGACCTCGTGCAGAACCTGCGCGACCGGTTGTACGGACCCTTGAGCGGCGTTGCCAATGACTGGGCGGAGCGCCTGCGCTCTCTGCAGCGCTGGCCGCACGATCACGCTGCATTCCTCGACAGCTGCGCGGCGGCGGGTCAGAGACGACCCACTCCTCTGTTACTGCGCTATGGACCCGGCGACTACAACAGGCTGCATCAGGACCTTTACGGGAAAGTGTATTTTCCCTTTCAGGTGATCGTACTACTTGATGCGCCGCGACGTGATTTTGAGGGTGGTGAGCTGATTTTGGTGGAAAGCCGCCCCCGCATGCAATCGCGTCCCGTCGTGATTCCGCTGGCACAGGGCGATGCCGCAGTCATCCCGGTGCGCGAACGGCCGGTCCGAAGTTCCCGTGGTTGGTCCAAGGCCATCGTACGGCATGGCGTCGCGGAGATCCGCCGCGGCGCGCGGCGCACGCTCGGCGTGATATTTCACGATGCGGCGTGAGCCGTACCATTGACGTGGACGCGCGCGGCCGGCTCGCCGGACATGCGGAACCAGTTCCGCACGTCCTCTTCAAGTTGCGCCATGCCGAGAGCTTCGACTTGCTCGATGGCGGTCTGCACCTCGGCGGGGCTGGGTTGCAGCTCGGTCGCACCCATATCGAGTTCGTACGGCGAAGCGGCCACAGGCCAACACTCATCGATGGCCAGAGCGCGCGCATGACGATGCTCGAGCAGCCGGGTGTAGACCGCCGTATACACATCGGGGTCATAACCACCTTCGGACCGGACTCCCGGGACGCTCAGCGCAGCGCCAGCCGCGCGGAGTTCTTGCATCAAGAGTGTTAGCACGTTGGGCGGCGCGTTGGCCGCCTCACGCGCATGACGGGGCTGTTCGATTTCCCTCTCACGCGAGGCTTCGATCGCCCGCCGGACGGCGAGCGTCGGCGCGGGGATGATGAACTCGGTGCTGCGTGCCGCGAGAAAGGCCTCCGCCGCATCGGTTTCACGCCGGGCCAGTTCGACAAGCCGATTGCCGACGAAGGGCGCCTCGCCCAGCAGCAGCGCCTCATCGCCGGCATGCGCCGCCGCCCAATTCGCCACCGCACCCCGTACCCAGAAGCCCGCGGCCCTGCGGATCGCGGCGTGCGTGGTCCCCTCCACTTCAGGGTATCGGGCGAGAATCGCGGGCGTTTCGAAGCCCTGGCGCGCAATGTCCCATTGCAGCAGATAGAGCGGACGGCCGGCGGCGCGGGACAGCAGCGCCGTCTGCTGCAGCAGCAGAGTTTTACCGACGCCGGGCAGACCGGCGAAGACGATGGCCTTGCAGTTGCGCACCGCCTCCGAGAGCATGCGGTGGGCGCCGGAATCGGCCGGCAGAATCAATCGAGCGTCCCTCATCCCGGCGCCACCACCCGCTTCGCCGCCGGTCATTCGCGTCGCATCAGTTCCGCAATCGGCGGGCACGAACACTGCAGATTTCGGTCTCCATGGACATTGTCGACTCGGCCCACCGGCGGCCAATACTTGTCTGCGCCGTCGCCGCCGGCGGGTAGGCAACCCATGGTCCGGGTGTATGGCCTGTTCCATCTTTCATCCAGAAGGTCCCGTACCGTATGCGGCGCGCGCCGCAGCGGCGATTCGGCCACCGCGTAGCGTCCACTCTCGATATCGCGAATCTCCTCGCGGATGCTCACCATGGCGTCGCAGAAGCGATCGAGTTCACGCTTGGACTCGGATTCCGTGGGTTCGATCATGAGCGTGCCCGGAACCGGAAAGCTCATGGTCGGCGCATGAAAGCCGAAATCGATCAACCGCTTGGCAATGTCGTCCACCGTGACCCCGCAACTGTCCTTGAACACGCGGGTATCGATGATGCACTCGTGCGCCACCCGTCCCGTAGCATTGCGATAGAGCACCTCGAAATGCCCTTGCAACCGCCGCGCCATGTAGTTTGCGGAGAGTATCGCGATTTCACTGGCACGTTTCAGCCCGGCGCTGCCCATCAGCCGAATATACATGTAGGCGATCGGCAGGATTGACGGCGACCCGAACGGCGCTGCCGACACTGCGCCGGGGCCGCCCTCCGGCCCAAGCGGATGGCCGGGCAGGAACGGCGCGAGATGCGCCTTGACTCCAATGGGTCCCATGCCGGGCCCGCCTCCGCCGTGGGGAATGCAAAATGTCTTGTGTAAATTGAGATGAGAGACATCGGCGCCATAGTCCGCCGGCCGCGCGAGGCCCACCTGTGCATTGAGATTCGCGCCATCGATGTACACCTGCCCGCCTGCCCGGTGCACCATTTCGCAGAGGGTGCGGATCTGCTCTTCGAATACGCCATGGGTGGACGGGTACGTCACCATGATGGCGGCCAATGTGCCGGCGTGGCGCTCGCAGAGGATCCTGAGATCGTCGAGATCGACATTGCCCTTTGAATCGCATTGCACGACGACGACCTGCATTCCCGCCATGGCTGCGGAGGCGGGATTGGTGCCGTGCGCGGACGCCGGAATGAGGCACACGGCGCGCTCCGGTTCATTGCGGCTGCGGTGGTATGCACGGATGGCGAGCAGTCCGGCATATTCGCCTTGCGCGCCCGAATTGGGCTGCAGTGAAACCGCAGCATAACCCGTGATGTCGCACAAGGCGCGTTCCAGCGCCGTGAACAGATCCTGATATCCCTGCCACTGTTCCGGCGGCGCAAACGGATGCAGGCCGGCGAATCCGGGCCACGTCATCGGAATCATCTCCGCGGTCGCATTGAGTTTCATCGTGCAGGAGCCCAGGGGAATCATCGTGCGATCGAGGGCAAGATCGCGATCGCCCAGGCGCCGTATATACCGGAGCATCTCGGTCTCGGACCGATAGCGGTGAAATACCGGGTGCGTGAGGAAGGCCGAGCTACGCCGCGATGCAGTCGGAATCCCCGAGGGGAGTTGGGCATGCCATCCCGCGACGCCCTGCGCCACCGACACGCCGTGCGCAGCCGCGCCGCCGCCGAAGCAGCGTAGGATCGACTCGACGGTGGCGTCGCTGCTGGTTTCATCGAGCGACATGCCGAGTGCATGCACCGCCCCGCATTCACCCGGCGCCAGGACTCGGAAGTTGAGCCTGGTGTCGCGCGCCCGCTGCAAAATCCGCTCATGGGCGGCCCCGGTCTCAACGGTCAGGGTATCGAAATACGTGCCATTCAAAATCCGTACCCCCAGTGCACGCAGACCCGCCGCGAGAGCCGCCGTGCGCAGCTGGATACCTTGGGCGATTTGCGTCAGACCCTCGGGGCCGTGATACACGGCATACATGGCAGCCGTCACCGCGAGCAATACCTGCGCGGTGCAGATATTGGAAGTCGCCTTGTCGCGGCGGATGTGCTGCTCGCGTGTTTGCAGCGCGAGCCTAAAGGCCGGTGCGCCATTCGCATCCACCGAGACGCCGACCAGACGACCCGGCAAACTGCGCTGGAAGGACTGGCGCACGGCGATGTAGGCCGCGTGCGGGCCGCCGAATCCCAGCGGCACGCCGAAACGCTGCGTCGTTCCGATCGCTATGTCGGCGCCGAACTCACCCGGGGGTTTCAACAAGGTCAATGCCAGGGGGTCGGCCGCCACGACGGCGATGCCGCCTTGCGCGTGCACCGCATCGATGGCCCGGCCGAGATCCGGCACATGTCCGTAGGTGCCCGGATACTGGAACAGCCCTCCGAAACAAGTGCAGTCGGATAAGTCGGTGCGTTCGTCGACGCTGACGATGTCCCAGCCCAAGGGCTCCGCACGAGTGCGCAGAACGGCCAGCGTTTGCGGGTGGACGTGTGCGTCGACCAGAAAACGCATCGACGCAGACTTCGCAACGCGTCTCGCCAAGGCCATGGCTTCGGCCGCGGCGGTGGCCTCGTCGAGGAGTGAGGCGTTGGCCACATCCAAGCCGGTCAAATCGCACACCATGGTTTGAAAAGTGAGCAGCGCCTCGAGACGTCCCTGACTGATCTCAGGCTGATAGGGCGTATAGGCGGTATACCAAGCGGGACTCTCGAGTATGTTGCGCAAGATGACGGGCGGCACGACGGTGTCGTGGTATCCCATGCCGATCAGCGAAGTCGCGACCTGATTTTTTGCGGCAAGCGACTTTAGATGGGCCAGCGCCTCGCTCTCCGACAGCGCGGCGCCGACATCGAGCATGCCTGGAAAGCGAATCGAATCGGGCAATGCTTGACCGATCAGAGCGTCGACGGACGGCACGCCGATGATGTCGAGCATTGCGGTGATGTCGGAGTCCGACGGGCCGATGTGGCGGCTCGCGAAGTCCCGCGGCAACAAATCATTGGCCGCGCCGGTATCTGCCGACGAGAGCACCCGCGGCTCGACCGGCGACACAGCGGCAGCCGGTACAGTGGATGCGGAGTGCTTCATGTCGCGAGCTTCCCGTAGGCGGCTTCATCCAGCAGTTCTGCCACCTCGCCAGGGTTGCTCACCTCGAGCTTGAAGAGCCACCCGGCTCCCATCGGATCGGAGTTGACCAATTCGGGAGTTTCGACCGTGGCGGGGTTTACTTCGAGGACGCGGCCGGTCAGCGGTGCATAGATATCCGATGCCGCCTTCACCGATTCGACCACGCCGGCTGCGGCGCCCTTCGCCAGCGACGAGCCCACAACCGGCAATTGCACAAAAACAAGATCGCCCAAGGTGCGCTGAGCAAAATCGGTGATGCCGATCGTCGCGACGTTGGCCTCGACGGCCACCCATTCATGCTCAGCGGTATAACGGACTTCCATAGTTCACTTCCTTTAACCATGATAACTAACGGTGATAACGATGCGGAACGAAGGGCATAGGGCTGACGGCAAGCGGTATCCTTTGTCCCCGGACGTCGGCAAATAGGCGCGTGCCGATGGGCGTCAGCGAAATGGGTACGTAGCCCATGGCCACGGGACCCAGCGCGGTCGGTCCATAGGTACCGGAGGTAACGCGGCCGATGGCCGCGTTCGACGTCGCATCGGCGAACAAGTCCGCACCCTCGCGTACCGGCCGGCCTTCCGCCCGAAGACCGACTCTTTTGCGCCCGACGCCGCGCTCGAGTTGCATCAGGATCACATCGGCGCCGGGAAAGCCGCCCGGGCGGGGCCCTCCGCTGCGCCGTGCCGGTTGGATGGCCCAATCGAGTGCGGCCTCGACGGGCGTCGTGTCCTTGTCGAGGTCGTGACCGCAGAGACAGAGGCCGGCTTCCAGACGCAGGCTGTCGCGGGCACCCAAGCCGACGAGTTGCACCGATGGATGACCGAGCAGCCGTTCGGCGATGTCTTCGGCGACGGCCGCCGGCACCGACATCTCGAAGCCATCCTCGCCCGTATAACCGGAGCGTGAGATGAAACAGCTGGCGCCGTCGACGCTGAATGTGCCGACATCCATGAAGCGCATCGACGCGACCGCCGGCACCAGCGTGGAAAGCGCGGTGCAGGCATCGGGTCCCTGGATCGCCAGCAAGGCACGAGCGGATGCGAGTTCGACGGAGCATGTGGCGTCCAGATGCTCTCGCAAGTGCGACAAGCCGGCGGTTGTCGCCGCGGCGTTCACGACGAGATACCAGCAGTCGCCCAGATTCGCGACCATCAAGTCGTCGCGAACGCCGCCCCACTCGTTGGTCAACAGAGCGTAGCGCTGCCGCCCGGGCTTGAGTCCCATCACATCGACCGGAACGAGCCTTTCCAGCTCGCGTGCCGCGGCCAAGTGATCGCCTGCACGTGCGCGCACGAAGATCTGGCCCATGTGGGAAACATCGAAAAGTCCGGCCGCGGCGCGCGTGTGCTTATGCTCGCCCAAGATGCCGAGCGGATAGTGAATGGGCATGGCCCAGCCGGCGAAGGATTCGTTGCGCGCACCATGCGCGACATGCCAGGCATGCAAGGGGAGCTGAATTGGACCTGCATTCACGGCGGCGATTCCTTCGGCAGCCCACCGGCCGCCAGCAAGTTCATCGCCCCATCTGTCGCAAGTGCCTGAGAGTGTTATCCCGTCGGCGGGCACGCCGATCGTGCCACTTTCCAGATGTATCGTGTCGTGGTCCTTTTGCCTGAGAGTTTCCGGGGCGGTTGCTCCTTCGGCGCCGGCGCCGGCATCGGCGTCAGTCTCTTCCAACGACCTGAATAGCGTATGACACGGCGCACAATCGGTCAAGCTGCTGTTGCCGGCGCAACGCGGGCGGTCAGGATGGGCGTTGACCGCCCGTCATGCCTGTCCGGCCTTCAGGCCGGCAAAGGCTGCGGCGATGCGCAGCGGCGCGTGCGGCCTGGCATACATCCGCTCCATGTAGGCTTGCAGCGGCGGGAAGCCCTCCAGCAGCCGCACTTCGTTGGCCCAGTCGAGAGTGTAGGCGAGGACGAAGTCGGCGACCGTCACCGTGCTCCCGGTCACGAACTGTCTGCCTTGCATGTGCTCCTCGAGTACGCCCGCCATCGCGGTGAACTCCTCGCGGGCGAGCGCCACGTCGCCCGGCAGCCGTTTGCTCTCTGGGTATAGGTTGGTATGGCGCGCGATGCGCCACAGCGGCTGCTCGAGTTCGGTCGCCGTGAACAGCAGCCATCGATTGAGTTGCGCCCGTTGTTCGGGATCGGCAGGGACCAGTTTCTTCTCGGGATATTTATCCGCCAAGTAGAGAACGATCGCCACGGACTCCGTGATTACCTGATCGCCATCCACCAGTGCGGGGATCTTGCCCGCGGGGTTGATCTTGAGAAATGCCGGCTGCCGGTGTTCGCCGGCGATCAGATTGACTGTCGTGGCGTCGAAATCAACTTCCAACTCCTGCAGCGTCCAGCGCACACGGATCGATCGAGTCGGAGAGAATTCAAATAGCTTCATTACAACCTCCAATCAGTGATAGGAATGGGCGGTTCCGAACATTGGGGCTCGTGGGCGGGCTCCTGTAAGCTATAAGACGAACGAGCCGCGGTCATTTCGACATTGACGCATGAAGGATGGCGCTAAGTACCGGTACCGTCACTGCGCCGCCGCCATCAGCCAATCGCGAAACGCAAGAACTTCGCGGCGCGGGCGCTGGGGCCGCTCCGGCATGACGATGAAATACGAATTGTCGTCCGCGAACTCGCGGTCGATGGCCGCCACCAGGCGCCCGGTCGCAAGGTAGGCGGCGAGAAAGATGCGGTGCGCGAGAGCGCAACCGGCACCGCTGGCCGCAAGCTCGAGCGCCGCCAGGGCGATACCGGCGCATTCACGGTGATCTGCACCCGCTCGGACCCTCCGAACAGTCCGATCGTGGAATCGGCGAGTTCCTCGAACGCTTTGCGCACGGGGGGCAGGTAGGCGACTCCCATGGCGGTAAGCTTGACGCCCCGCGGTAGCCGTTCGAACAGCGAGAAGCCCAGATGGGCCTCGAGCGCGCGAATCTGATAGCTGATCGCCCCGGACGAAAGCCGCAACTCCGTGGCAGCCGCAGCGAAACTGCAGGTGCGCGCGGCGGCCTCGAAGGAGCGGAGCCAGGCGAGATTCGGAAGACCCATGACGGGCCGGATGGTGTTCATGACGATTTGCCCGACATTGCGGTAGGCACCTATATCTTAGTAGGCACCAATATTTTATGGCCAATGCACCCAAAATACTTAGTTGCGGCGGCCAATGGATCAATTTATTGTGGCCAACCACTTTAAATCGGTATCCATGAAAACAAACGCACGCATCGTCGTCGTCGGGGGCGGCATGATGGGCGCCAGTCTGCTGTATCACCTGGCTCTCGAAGGCTGTTCCGACACCCTATTGATCGAGAAGAGCGAGCTTACCTCGGGCTCGACCTGGCATGCCGCCGGCCAATGCCCCAGCATTACGGGCAGCTACAATCTCGCGAAGATCCACGCCTACAGCAATCAGCTGTACCCACGCCTCGAGGCGCTGACGGGGCAATATGTCAGCTGGCATTCGGCGGGCGGGCTGCGATTGGCGAACAATGCCCATGAACTCGCGTGGCTCCAACAGGTGTACGGCTACTCGAAGAGCATCGGTTTCAACATGGAGATCGTCGGGCTGGACGAAATCAAGCGCCTCAATCCGTTTCTCACCCTCGACCACGTGATCGCGGCCGCGCATACCATCGACGATGGGCATGGCGATCCGTCCGGTCTGTGCAACGCGCTCGCCAAGGGGGCGCGCGACTTGGGCGCCACGGTGATGCGACATAATCGGGTCGTCGACATTCGCCGGCGCTCCGGGGGGGATTGGGACGTCGTGACCGAGCAAGGCACCGTCATTGCCGAAATCGTCGTGAATGCGGCCGGCTGTTACGCGCGCCAGGTCGCCGCCATGGTTGGCGGCGACGCGCCCATCACCAACATGCAGCATCACTACATCGTCACGCATCCCATCCAGGCGTTCATCGACCGCGGCACGGAAATTCCCGTGATGCGGGACTCGTATAGCTCCGCTTATTTCCGCCAGGAGCAAAAATCCGGGTTGATGGGAGTGTACGAAAACGCCCCCTTGCGCGAGGCCTGGGCCCCCGAGGGCCACCCGGCTTGGGAATCGTCCAACGAATTGTTCCCGGACGACTTGGATCGGATCGCGCCCTGGCTGGAGCGCGTCATCGAGCGCATGCCCATCTTCAGCGACGCCGGCATTCGCAAGGTCATCAACGGCGCCATTCCACACACGCCCGACGGCGCGCCTCTCTTGGGACCCGCGCCCGGCCTGCAGAATTTCTGGATGTGCTGCGGCACCTCGTTCGGCATCGCGCAGGGCGGCGGCTGCGGCAAATACCTTGCCCAATGGATGTTGCACGGCGATGCCGAGATCAACATGACCGAGTTCGACCCGCGCCGGTTCGGCAAATTCGCAGACGAGAGCTACACCCGCGACAAGGTATTTTTGGACTACCGTACGACGTACACCACGCGACGACCCGGCGAAGAAGAGCCGGACGGCCGCCCGCGCAGGACCAGCCCCTTGCACGAAAAATTGCGCGCCCAGGGCGCCGTGCACTCCGAAACTTTCGGTTGGGAGCGGCCCAAGTGGTTTTCGCTCGATGGCCGCGTCGAGGACTACGGCTACCGCCGCAACAATGTGTTCGAGGTCATCCGCGACGAAGTCGCCGCCGTCCACGAGCGCGTCGGCCTCCTCGATTTGAGCGGCTTCGCCAAGTACGATATCAGCGGCCCGCACGCCGAAGCCTTCTTGAACCGGGTCTGCGCCAATCGCGTGCCGCGAAAAATCGGCGGGATCGGTCTGGTCCATCTATTGTCGACGAACGGCAGGATCCTGGGCGAGATGACCTTGAGCCGCCTGGGCGAAAATCGCTTCTACGCCCTGTCCGCCGCGGCCGCGGAACTGCGCGATTTTGATTGGCTGACGCAGAGCGCGCCGGCCGACGAGACGTTGCACATCGAGAACGTCAGCGAGCGCTTCGGCGTACTGGTGCTGTCGGGTCCGAGATCGAGGGAAGTCCTTGCGCAGTTGACCGACGCGCATCTAGGCAACGACGAATTCCGCTGGCTGACCGCACACGAAATCAGCGTGGCGGCCCAGCCCGTCCGCGCGCTGCGGGTGAGTTACGTGGGCGAACTGGGTTGGGAGCTGCATGCGCCGATGGCATCGCTCCCGGCGCTGTACGATGCGCTGTGGAATGCCGGCCGGGCGTTCGGCATGGCGAATTACGGACTGTACGCGGTCAACGGCATGCGGATGGAAAAAGGCTACAAGGCCTGGGGAACGGAGCTCACCAACGAACTGAACATGCTGGAAGCGGACATGCCGCGCTTCATCGATTTGAACAAGAGCGATTTCGTCGGCAAGGTTGCAACCGTGGACCAAGCGGCGCGCCCGCTCAAGATCGTCTACGCAGAAATCGACTCCGGCGACATCGATGCGCGCGGCGGCGAGCCGGTGCTGCACGGAACGGAATGCATCGGCGTGGTCACCTCGGGCGCCTACGGACACCGCGTGCGCAAGAGCCTGGCCTTCGCGTGCGTAGCGCCGCAATTTTCCGCCGCCGGCACCGCATTCGACATCCTCATCCAAGGCGAACGCCGACCGGCGACGGTGCTCGCTAAGCCGGTGTTCGATCCCGGCAATCTGCGGATGAGGGCCTAGGCCGTGGCCGCTCAATCTCCCTCAGGCGGGCGCGACCATCCCTCCAGCGGACCCTCCAGCGTGCGCGACCTCGCCTCGCGCGCGCCTGAGCTCCCCTCGCGTGCGCGGGTGGTCATCGTCGGCGGCGGAGTCATCGGCTGCTCGGTGGCCTACCACCTCGGGAAACTGGGGATCGGCGACGTGGTATTGCTCGAGCGCAAGCAACTGACCAGCGGTACCACCTGGCATGCCGCCGGACTCGTCGGCCAGCTCCGCCAATCGATCAACATGACGCAGCTGGCGCGCTACACGGCGGAGCTGTATCGCGGCCTCGAGGCCGAGACCGGCCAGGCCACGGGCTACCGCCAATGCGGCTCGATTTCCCTCGCGACCACCGCCGGGCGGATGGAAGAGTTGCGGCGCAACGCGTCGATGGCCAAGGTCTTCGGCTTGACCGTCAACGTCGTCAGCCCGAGCGAGATCCGCGCATTGTATCCGCTCGCCAACGTCGAAGACGTCATCGGCGGCATCCACATCCCGAGCGACGGCTACGCCAATGCCGTCGACATCACCCAGGCCCTTGCCAGGGGGGCGCGCGCCGCCGGCGTGCGGATTTTCCAGGACACCAAAGTCACCGCTATTCACCACGACGGCAGCCGCGTGCAGGGCGTTCAAACCTTGGGAGGCCGCATCGATGCCGACTACGTCGTGCTGTGCGGCGGCATGTGGACGCGGGATCTTGCGGCGAGCATCGGCGTGACCGTGCCGCTGCATGCCTGCGAACATTACTACGTGCTGTTCAAGGACGTGCCGGGCCTCACGCCCGATTTGCCGGTGTTGCGCGATTACGATCATTGCAGCTATTTCAAGTACGACGCCGGCAAGCTTTTGGTGGGTGCATTCGAACCCAATGCCCGGCCGTGGGGCGCGGCCGGCATTCCCGACGACTTTTCCTTCGGCGAGATCGCCGGCGACTTCGGTCATTTCGAACCGGTGCTGCTCGACGCCATGCGGCGCGTCCCGGCGCTGGAAAGCGCCGGCATGCAGAAATTCTTCTGCGGACCCGAGAGCTTTACGCCGGACGTGCGCTATCACCTGGGAGAATCGTCCGAACTCCGGAATTGCTTCATCGCGGCCGGCCTCAATTCCATCGGTCTGCAATCCGCCGGCGGCGTCGGCAAGGTCATCTCCGAATGGATCCGCGACGGCCATCCGCCCATCGATCTGTGGGAGGTCGACGTACGGCGCAACATGCCGTTCCAGATCAATCGAAAGTATCTCAAGGAACGCGTTTCCGAGAGTCTGGGATTGCTGTACGCCACGCACTG
This sequence comes from uncultured Gammaproteobacteria bacterium, assembly GCA_963799885.1. GTDB lineage: Bacteria > Pseudomonadota > Gammaproteobacteria > Steroidobacterales > Steroidobacteraceae > Bog-1198. The sequence continues at coordinate 27,850 of CAWCYX010000024.1, forward strand.
GCCGTTCCGTCAGTTCGAGACGGCGCGCGGCGTTCGTAAATCGGCACTGCACGATCGCCTCAATGCCGCCGGCGCCTGCTTCGGCGAGGCCTTCGGTTGGGAGCGCGCAAATTGGTATGCGCCGGCCCGCACCACGCCCGCATACGAATACAGTTACGGCCGTCAGAATTGGTTCGAGCACAGCGCGCGCGAACACCAGGCCGTACGCGACGGCGTCGGCGTCTTCGATCAATCCTCCTTCGCCAAGTTCCGCCTGGAGGGCCGCGACGCACTGCGGATTCTCAACCGCGTCTGCGCGAACGATGTCGCGGTCGCTCCCGGCAGGATCGTCTACACGCAATGGTTGAACGAGCGCGGCGGCATCGAGGCGGACTTGACGGTCACGCGTCTCGATGAAGGGACCTTCTTGATCGTCGGCGGAGCGGAAACCGAAACCAAGGATTTCAATTGGCTGAAGCGGCACATCGAGCCCGATACCCACTGTACCCTGACCAACGTCACATCCGGAATGGGCGTGCTCTCGGTCATGGGTCCACGATCGCGCGAGTTCCTGCAGTCGCTCACGCCGCACGATCTGTCGGCCGCCGTGTTCCCGTTTGCCAGCAGCCGCGTCATCGAATTGGGATACGCGCGGGTGCGCGCCTCCCGCATCACCTATGTGGGTGAATTGGGGTGGGAGCTGTATGTCCCCACCGAATTCATGCTCGGCGTGTACGACGAATTGACCGCGGCCGGGGCAGATCATGGACTCGTCCACGCGGGCTACCATGCCTTGAATTCGTTGCGTATCGAAAAAGCCTACCGGCATTGGGGACACGACATCACGGACGAGGACACTCCGCTGGAGGCCGGCCTCGCGTTCGCGGTGAAATTCGACAAGGCGGGCGGATTCGTCGGCCGCGAAGCGTTGCTGCGGCAGAAGCAATCGGTGTTGTGCAAGCGATTGGTGCAGTTCAAGTTGAAATCGCCGGAGCCGCTGCTGTATCACAACGAGCCCATCTGGAAGGGCGACTCGATCGTCGGGTTCATCCGTTCCGGCATGTACGGACACTCCCTCGGCGCGGCGGTGGGCCTGGGATACGTGACCGCACCGCCGGGATCTGCGCCGGGCGCGGGGGCGGAGACCGCGTCCTTCACCATCGGCGCCGACGACTATGACATCGAAGTGGCAGGCGTCCGGTATCCGGCAACGGCCTCGCTCCAGCCGCTGTACGACCCTCGGAGCGAGCGGATCAAATGTTGAGCGAATCAAATGTTGAGCTCAATGAACTCAAGTCCATCGGAGACGACAAATGAACGTTGCGAGTGTGATCGCGCCTCTGGCCGCGAAAGCCAGGGGCGGCTATAGCCTGGAGCGGCGCCTGTACTGTGATGCGGATGTGTTCGCCGCCGACATGGAGCAGGTGATCGGCCGCAAGTGGCTGGTCGCGGGGCACGTCGACCGGGTGCGCAACAAGGGTGATTACTTTCTGTTCAAGGTGGGTGAGGAATCCATCATCATCGTCCGCAGCGACGACTCCACCGTCAGCGCGTTCTACAACGTGTGCCGGCATCGTGGCTCGCTGATCTGCACCGAACCACAGGGAAAGGTCGCGCGCCTCACCTGTCCCTACCATGCGTGGACCTACGGGCTCGATGGCGCGCTGCTCGCCGCGCGCCTGATGCCGGCCGATTTTTCTAAAAAGGACAACGGACTGCATCGCTGCCACGTCCGGGTATTCTTCGGCTTCATCTTCGTGAATTTGTCGGACGACGCGCCGGTCGACTTCGATGCCGCGTTCGGCGATCTTGCGCCCTATCTCGACTTCCACGGTTTTGCCGATGCGAAGATCGCCTTCTCGAAGTCCTATCCAACCTCGGCGAACTGGAAGCTCATCGTGGAGAATTTCGTCGAGTGCTATCACTGCGGCCCGGCGCATCCCGAATTTTGCTCCATGCATCCGCCGGAGGCGCTCATAGCCTTCGGCGCAGGCCCGAGTTCCGGACCGCCGGACGCGGTGGAGAAATACCTGCCCACGGTGCAGGCATGGGAGCGGCGCGCGGCAACTTTGGGCCGCCCCATCGGCACCGTCGACGACGGCCCGGCTTCGTCGCATCTGCGACTGCTGCTGCAGAGAACCATTCGCGAAGGTTATGAGAGTGAAACCCAGGACGGACGTCCAGCCTCGTCCTTGATGGGGAAGCGCTTGGGATTCGATCAGGGACGCATGTACCTGTCGTTCAGTCCCTTCACGCAGGTGGTGGCAACCAACGACTTCGCCGTGCTGTTCTTGTTCACGCCGCGCGGTCCGCTCGAGACCGACGTGGATCTGTACTGGCTGGTCGACGCCAAGGCGACGACGGTCGACATCGAAAGGATGATCTGGGGATGGGATCGAACGACGTTGCAGGACAAGGAAATCACCGAGAACAATCAAAAGGGAATCCTTTCCAAGCGGTACCGTCCCGGCCGCTACTCACAGCATGAGCGCCGCGTGGTGACGTTCCACGAATGGTATTTCGCGCAATTCGGACACGCGCTCAACGCGGCGTAACCTGCTTGAACCCGGACGCCGCGTACCCCCGGGCCACGCTGGCCGCGACCATTCTGGGCTCGAGTCTCGCCTTCATCGACGGGTCGGTCGTCAACGTCGCGCTGCCGGCGCTGGGTTCGGATTTGCATGCGGCTTCCTCCACGTTGCCGTGGGTGATCACCGCGTATTTATTGCCGCTCGGCGCGCTGATCCTGCTGGGCGGCGGCCTGGGGGATCACTATGGGCGGCGCCGCCTGTTCCTCATTGGGCTCGCGACCTTCCTGCTTGCATCGATCATCTGCGCCGTGGCGCCGTCGCTGGCTTATCTCCTGACAGGTCGTTGGATTCAAGGTCTGGGAGCCGCCTTGCTGATGCCCAACAGCCTCGCGATCCTCGGCAGCGAGTTCAGCGGTGAGTTGCGGGGCCGAGCCATCGGCACCTGGGCGGCGGTTGGCGCGCTCGCGGGCGCGCTGGGTCCCGTGCTCGGCGGTTGGCTGGTCGATGCAGTGGGCTGGCGCGTAATTTTTCTCATCAATGTGCCGCTCGCTGTCGCGGCCGCATACTTGGCGTGGAAGTACATCCGCGAGCGCAATGAAAACCGCGACGCGGCGCCTCTCGATGCGCCCGGCGCTGCGCTCGCCACCGTCGCTCTGGGTCTCCTGACCTGGTCGCTCACCGAGGCCTCGAGCACGCGCGGCACAGCGATCATGCCCTGGACGGCGGCGATCGCCGGAAGCGCGCTCCTGGGGGCATTCCTGCGTCGCCAGCGACGCCTCGGCGACCGCGCCCTGATGCCTCTCGGCATGTTCGCCGCGTCCGCCTTCGTCGGGCTCACGCTGCTGACTTTTTTTCTATACGGGAGCCTCGGCGGATTGCTGGTTCTGCTGCCCTTTTTCCTCATCCAAATCGCCCGTTGGTCTGCGGTTGCGGCGGGTGCTGCATTGCTGCCGGTACCGGTGCTGATCGCGTTAGGATCGCGCTTGATGGGTCGCGTGGCGGGACGCTACGGAGGGCGTATGCCGCTCTGCGTCGGATCGGGGCTGGTGGCGGTCGGTCTTGCGCTGTATTCGCGCATGGACACCGCCACGTTGAGCTATTGGTCGGACGTGCTGCCGCCGACGCTGCTGGTCGCGCTCGGCATGGGCGCAAGCGTCGCACCGCTTACCACCAGCGTGATGGCGTCGGTGGACGCGAGGCATGTCGGGATCGCCTCGGGATTTAACAGTGCGGTGGCGCGCATCGCCGGCCTGATCGCGACGGCATTGCTCGGTTTCGTGTTTGCCCGGCAGGGTTCGACCGAGACTTTCGTCGTGGGATTCCGCACCGCCGCCCTGATCGGTGCAGGGTCGGCCGCCGCGGCTGCCGCCTGCGCCCTCCTGTTGTTGCCATCCGGGGCGGCCCCGTCCCGATAGCCCGGTCGATGCCGCAGAGCCTGCGGCCAATCGCGAAAAAGTGTGGCCTGGTTGGCGGATTCACCATCAAGTCGGCTTGAAAAGTGCCGAAATTAGAGACGTGAGACGGACTTTGCCCTCCTAGAAGCAGAAGATTGCCACCTGTATGCACGCGACCTCATGAAACGCGCCACCGACAAGCTCGTCGCCCTGCAATTCCTTGCGGTCGTGCTGCCGATCGCCGTGGTTTTGCTGGTGCAGTTGGCAGCCGATGCGCGCCGGGCCGCGAGTCTTGACCACTCCCGTCCGCTCAGAATACTGGCGGACGAAGCACGCACCAACTACAAGACCTTCATGAACGGCGCGGCGGACGCCGTCGATACCAACAGCCTGGGTCCGAAATCCGTGGAGGCATTGCGCACGGCCGCCGCGCGGCTGGGCGATCTGCGCGATCGTGGCGAGGGCCCCCTCGTCGGCCAGGCCGCGGAGGCGGTGCGGGCTCTCGCGGGCGTCATCCCCGCGAAGGGCGCAACGCTCAACACCTTACTGCCGCTGCGCGAGCGCATCATGCGGGGCGATGCGCTGACCAAAACGGTCGACGATGAATTCGAGCGACGGGACGAATTCGTCGTGAAGGACGCCATCGCCTCCGCCGTGATCCAGAAACGCGCCGTTGCCGGCGCACTCATCGTCACCGCGATCCTGACGGTGTGGTTCGTGCTGGCGACGCGGCGGCGGCTCAAGGCACGCATGGAGGCCGACATCGCCAAAGAACGCCAGCGACGAGTGGAGCTCGAGACGATTTCGATCCGCTTCGGCATCGCGACCCGCGCGGCGCGCGCCGGCGTATACGAACTGAATAGCGACGGCGTGAACATGTGGTGGAGCGACACCATGCATGAACTCTATGCCCAGTCGCCGGCGACATTTCGGCCGACGATGGCGTCGTGGCTGGAGCTGATTCATCCCGACGACCGCGAGGCCGCGCAAGCCGCGATCACCGGGGCCATCCGCGACAACACCCACCTGCGCTCGCAGTACCGGGTCGTGCGCCCGGACGGCTCCGTGTGCTATATCGCGTCGCTGGCGGCGGTGGCGACGGATTCGGTCGAACTGGGCCCGCGCCTGGTCGGCATCGACCTCGACATCACCGACCGGGTCGAGGCGGACGAACGAGAACGCAAACTGCAGCATCAATTGCGCAACGCCTCGCGCCAGGCGGGAATGGCGGAGATCGCCACCAACGTCCTGCACAATGTCGGCAATGTATTGAACAGCGTAAATATCTCGGCGAGCGTGGTCGAGGACCGGGTCAAGAAGCCGCGAGCGGCGGGTTTGAGCAAAGTGGTCGGGCTGTTGCAGCAGCACGAAGCGGACTTGGGAGCCTTCGTCTCGGTCGATGAACGCGGCAAACACCTGCCTTTCTATCTCGGTCAATTGTCGGAACACCTCTTGCTCGATCAAAAGATCGCCTTGCAGGAACTCGACTCGTTGCGCAAGAACATCGACCACATCAAAGAAATCGTGTCGATGCAGCAGAGCTATTCGAAACTGGTCGGCGTGCCGGAACGTCTCGCCGTTTCGAGCCTCGTCGACGACGCATTGCGCATGAACATGGGCGCCTTCAATCGCCACGGGGTGAGCGTCAAGTGCGATTTCGAGGAAGTGCCGGAGATCGTGGTCGAAAAGCACAAGGTCCTGCAGATTCTGGTCAACCTCCTGAGAAATGCGAAATACGCGTGCGAAGCCGCGGAACGCAGCAACAAGCACGTCGAAATTCGCATCGCGAAGCACTCGGACGGCGTGCAGATCTCGGTCGCCGACAACGGAATCGGCATATTGCCGGAGCACATGACGCGGATCTTCAGTCACGGATTCACGACCAAGAAAGAAGGCCACGGCTTCGGATTGCACAGCGGCGCCTTGGCGGCCAGGGAGATGGGAGGAGCGCTGCGCGTCGAGAGCGCCGGTCCCGGATACGGTGCGACGTTTACTCTCGAATTACCGCTCAAGTCTCCGGAGACTATCGATGCCTAGCAGCAACACCATGCCGGTCAATCGGCGGATTCTCATCATCGACGACAACCGGGACATTCACCGCGATTTTCGCAAGGTGATCGGCGGCGGCTTCGATGATGCCGCTTCGATGGCTGCGGCCGAACTTGCGATCCTGGGCGAAACCGCACCGACTGCCGCGAAGAATGCTTTCGAGATGGATTCGGCATATCAGGGCCAGGAGGGCGTGGCGCGGGTACAGCAGGCATTGGACGAGGGCAGGCCCTACGCCATGGCGTTCGTCGATATGCGCATGCCCCCCGGCTGGGACGGTCTGGAGACCATCGAGCGGCTGTGGAAAGTCGACCCGGATGTTCAAGTGGTCATCTGCTCGGCGCACTCGGACTACGATTGGACCGACGTCATCGCGCGGCTCGATCACTCGGATAAACTGCTGGTCATCAAAAAGCCCTTCGAGGCCATCGAAGTCATCCAAAGCGCGAATGCCTTGACGCGGAAGTGGCAAAACGAACGCATCGTGCGCCGCCAAGTGGAGACTCTGGAGCAGGCGGTGGTCGTCCGCACGGAGAACCTCGAGACCGCCAACAAGCAATTGCGCCATCTGGCAACGCACGACGCCCTCACCGGCCTGCCGAACCGGGTGTTGATGGACGATCGAATCAGCCAGTCCATCGTGCTTGCCGAGCGTCAGCGGCACAATTTCGCCGTGATGCTGCTCGACCTCGATCGTTTCAAATTGGTGAACGACTCCCTGGGTCATCGAGCGGGCGATGAGCTCCTCAAGGAGGTCGCGCGTCGGCTGAAAGGCGTGGTGCGGGATGTCGACACGGTGGTCCGGCTGGGGGGCGACGAATTCGTGGTCATCGTCACACCGGGCCCGGAACGCGATGTCGCCCAGCGGGCGGCGGCCCGAATCATCGAAGCGATGAAGGCGCCGGTGCGGGTCGCGGGCGTCGAGGTTCATACTTCGCCGAGCATCGGAATCGCCTTCTATCCTGAAGATGCCACCACGGTCGAAAATCTGGTGGCCCATGCGGATGCGGCCATGTACGCCGCCAAACAACGGGGCCGCAACAATTTCCAGTGCTTCATGCCCGGCATGAATACCGCCTCGCACGACAAGGTCAGGCTGGAAAGCGACATGCGCGTGGCATTGGAGCAAAAGCAGTTCGAAGTGCACTATCAGCCGAAGGTCAACACGGAAACCGGCGTGATGCACGGCGCGGAGGCCCTGCTGCGCTGGACGCATCCGGTGCGCGGACCGATTTCGCCGGCCGAGTTCATTCCCATCGCCGAAGAGTGCGGATTGATCGGCACCATCGGGGCCTGGGTGATGCGCGAAGCCTGCCGCCAGGCACGAGAATGGCAGCTCGCGGGTCTGCCGCCCCTGCGGGTGGCGGTGAATCTCTCGCCGTCGCAGTTCCGTCAAGGCAATATCGTCTCCATGATCCGCGACGCACTGGATGAAGCCGGGCTCGAACCCAGATTCCTCGAAGTGGAGCTGACCGAAACAACGGTGATGACCGATCCGGAGGAGTCGATCGCCATCCTCGAGAGATTGAGCAAGATGGGGGTGCTGGTGTCGGTCGATGACTTCGGCACGGGCTATTCCAGCATGAGCTATTTGCGGCGTTTTCCCATCGACAAGCTGAAGATCGACCGGAGCTTCATCAATGAAGTAATGTCGAGACCGGACGATGCATCCATCGTTCGCGCCATCGTTTCGCTCGCCCATAGTTTGCGGTTGAAGGTGGTCGCCGAAGGGGTCGAATCAACCGCCCAGCTCGATTTCCTGCGGACCATCGGATGCGATCAATATCAGGGTTTTCACTTCAGTAAAGCCCTGCCCGCGTCCCAGTTCGAAGCGCTGGTCCGGTCCAAGCGGCCCGTCGAGCCGGAACTGTCCGAATTCGATCCCGGCCGCACCCACAGCAAGCTGGCGATCTATAAACCGCGTTGAAGCGCTGCGCCTCGAGCGCGCCGCGTCGAGTTCACGCGAGGCGCGGAGTTGGCGCTTCGCTCAACTCCGTGCCATGCTCGCGGCATGACGTCGAATCTCGCGGCTACATCGGACCTCGTTGCGACATCGAACGAGACTTGCGGACTCCACCGCAGCATCGGCACCCGGCAACTGAGCATGATCGCGATCGGCGGTGCGATCGGCACCGGCTTGTTCTTCGCCAGCGGCGGCGCCATCGCGCAAGCCGGACCCGGCGGCGCGATGCTGGCCTATGGGACCATGGGTCTGGCGGTTTACTGCATGATGCAGTCGCTCGGCGAGATGGCCACGCAATTGCCGATTCCCGGCTCGTTCGAAGCGTATGCGGAGCGCTTCATCGATCCGTCCTTGGGATTTGCGGTGGGCTGGAACTACTGGTTTAGCTGGTCGATCACCCTCGCGGCCGAACTGGTTGCCGGCGCCCTCATCGTGCAATTCTGGTTCCCGCACTCGAACTCCGCCCTCTGGGCCATGGGGTTTTTTACGGTGCTTCTGGCGCTCAATCTATTATCGGTCAAGGCCTATGCCGAGGCGGAATACTGGTTCGCCGGAATCAAGGTCGTGACCGTGATCATTTTTCTGGCGGTCGGCGCATTGATGATCACCGGCATGCTGGGCGATCATGCGGTCGGATTCCATAACTGGACGTTGAGCGACCCCAAGACCGGCACGCACGCGCCCTTCGTCGGCGGGCTGACTTCGGTGCTGACGGTGTTCCTGGTCGCCGGCTTTTCCTTCCAGGGTACGGAAGGCGTGGGACTGGCCGCCGCGGAGACCACCGACCCGAGCAAGAACGTCCCTAAGGCGATCAGGACCGTGTTCTGGCGCATCCTGCTGTTCTATATCGGCTCGATCTTCGTCGTGGGTACCTTGATCGGCTACACTGATCCAAATCTGCTGCATGGGGACGAGAGCCACATCGCCTACTCGCCTTTCACGATGGTGTTTCAGCAACTCCCGAGATTCGGGTATTACACCTCCAACGTCATGAACGCGGTGATCCTCTCCTCAGTGCTCTCGTGCGGGAATTCCTCGATGTACGTTGCCTCACGCATGCTGTACGCCATGTCCCATAGCGGCAAGGCGCCGACATTGTTCGGCAAACTCAACCGCCGCGGCGTGCCCGTCGCGGCGCTGTTGGCAACCGGACTCATCAGCGCGCTGGCGTTCTTCTCCACCATGGTTGGCGACCAGAAGATCTATCAGATTTTCTACAACGCCTCGAGCTTGAGCGGCTTTCTGATCTGGCTCGGCATCGCCGTCTGCCACCTGCGTTTCCGCAAGGCCTGGGTCGCTCAGGGTCGCAGCCTCGACGACTTGAAGTTCAGGTCCAAACTCTATCCGTATGGTCCGTGGCTCGCCGTGGTCCTGTTCGTAGTGGTGCTCTTCGGAGCCAATATCGGCGTATTTCAGGCGCCCGTGTTCTCGTGGTTCGATTTCGTCACCGGATACCTGATGATCCCGGGCTTCCTCATCTTTTATCTGGGCCACAAATACTGGAAAAAGACCAGTGTCGTGCCGTTGAAGGACTGCAACTTCGAGATGGACTGAACTGCGGGAGGGACTCGAAGGAGCGCGCCATGAAGAAATCGACATTGCAATGACGCAAATGGGCAGGCAAGGTCCTGCGGCCGCTCCTACCGTCGCATCCATGCGAGTGTCCATGCCCTCTTCGTTCGCGACCGGCGGCGCCCGGCGCGCCTGGCTGCTGGCCGGCGCCCTCGTCGGATGCCTGGCGGGCGCAGCTGAGATCCTTCATGGCCTGCGCGTGCCGGTGCGCCTTCTCGACGGAGTTGCCGCTCGGGTGAACGGGCGGGAAATCGATTCGAGCAGCGTCGAACGCACCGTCGCGGGCGCCGATGCGGCTATACGCGCCACGGGAGCCGCGGCCGGCAACCGGGTATTGGCGCGCATGATCGATGAGGAATTGTTGTTGCAACAGGCCCTCGACAGCGGCGCAGCGCAAACCGATCCCGAAGTCCGCGCCGCGCTGGTTCGCGCCGCGATCAATCGAGTGAATGCGGAGACGGCCGCGCTGCCCATGACCCGCGGCGATATCGAGGCCTACTACGCCGCCCACCGTGCCGCCTACGCCACTCCCACGCGCTATGCGGTCACGCCTCTGTACTTCGCCGCGCGGCAATTTCCCGACTTGAGTACCGCCCGGCAGCGCGCCGAGGCGGTCCGGACCGCGCTGCGTGCCGGCGAACCGGTCGAACTCCTGGCGCGTAGCGCCGATACCCTGCCCTTCGTTCCGCCCGGTGAGCTTGCGACCGCAAGCACTCTCGTCAACTACTTCGGCTCGACCGTGGTGAATTCTATCGACGAGGTGCGCATCGGCGGCTCGACCCCGCCCATCGACTTTGGCCGCGGCATCCTCATCGTGTATGTGAGCCGCCGAACAGACGGCGGGATTCCGGCCCTCGATAGCATCCGCAGCCTCGTGGCAGCGGACTGGCTGCGCGAACAACAGGAAGGCGCCTTGGCCAAACTACTCGACTCCCTGCACCAGGCGGCTCATATCGACATCGCGCCGGCCTATCGTGTCGCCTCGGCCCACTAAGAGCCCGCATCTGACCGCGCTCCTGGCGATCGCCTGGATGTCGAGCGCGTTCGCGGGGCCGCACAAGTCGACGGGCACGCTTGGCGATCTGGGCGGCGATTTCGCCGACGCTCGCGTCGATCCGGCGGGTACCGTGACGAAGACGCCGCGCCCTGCCGCACTGATGAAGGCGCTGCGCAGCACCGCGCCGGCGGGCGAACAGATTCTATTCGGCGACCTGCATGTGCACAGTACAGTGTCCTGGGACGCGTTCGTTTTTTCGCTGCCGGTCTTCGGAGGCAGCGGGGCGCATCCCCCCGCGGATGCCTGCGATTTCGCGCGCTACTGTTCCGCGTTGGACTTTTTCGCCCTCACCGACCATGCGGAGACGCTCACGCCGCGGCAATGGAGCGAGAACAAACGCGTCCTGCGGCAATGCTCGGCGGTCGGCCAGGACGGCGACGACCAAGACCTCATCACCTTCACGGGCTTCGAATGGACGCAAGCCGGGACCACGCGCGAGAACCATTACGGCCACCGCAACGTGATCTTCCGCGATCAGGACGAGTCGCGGCTGCCGCGCCGGGCGATTTCCCCGATGCCGCCCTATTTCGATCCCGATTTGCCGGTATTGACCAAGATGCACGCGCGCGAACCGCGCGTCAGCGGATACGTGGCCATGATGCAGGAGCTGTCGAAGGTGCCGGTCTGCGCCGAGAACATCGATACCAAATTACTGCCCGACAACTGCTTCGAGGTCGCGCTGCGGCCCGAGGATCTCTCGCGCAAGCTGGATGAGGGAGGCTACGACGCGGTGGTGATTCCGCACGGCACGGCCTGGGGCCTGTCGAATCCGCCGAGCGCCGACTGGGCCCATGAATTGACGCCCGGCATCGCGAACGATCCGCGCCAACAGCTGATCGAAGTGTATTCGGGGCATGGGAATTCCGAAGAATACCGCGACTGGCGCGAATTCCGGATGGGTCCCGACGGGACCAAGCTGTGTCCCGAGCCGTCGAAGAACTACTTGCCCATGTGCTGGCAGGCGGGACGCATCATTCGTGCACGGTGCGAAGCTGCGGCACTCCCGGCGGCGGAGTGCGATCGACGCGAACGCGAGGCGCGTCAGCGGGTTCTCGATGCCCCCGTGACCTTTGCGGCCGCGGGTTTTCTGGCAGCGCCGGGGGCGAAGAGCGAGGACTGGCTGGACGCCGGCGAGTGCACGGATTGCTGGCTGCCGACCTGGCACCACAATCCCCTGGGATCGGTTCAATACATTCTGGCGCTGGGGCAGGACCGGGAAGAACTCGACCCGCTGCGATTTCGCTTCGGCATGATCGGCTCGACCGACAATCACAACGCCATGCCCGGCGAAGGCTACAAGGAAGTAGCGAGGTGGAATTCCATTTTACTGTTGCGCCTCTCGAGCCCGGATGCCAAACGGTTCTTCCTGCCGAAGCCTGCGGACCCCGTCCCTGAAAGCCGCCCCGTGACGCCGGACCTGTATTCTTCGTCCTGGGCGACTTGGGACGTGGAACGCACCAACACCATGTCGATCACCGGCGGTCTGGTGGCAGTGCATGCAACCGATCGATCGCGCCGCGCAATTTGGGACGCGCTCAAGACGCGCAACGTCTATGCGACCAGCGGTGAGCGCATCCTGCTGTGGATGGATCTGGTCAATGCCCCCGGCGGGCGCCGGCCGATGGGGACCGGCATTCAGATGAGCGTCAATCCCGAGTTCGAGGTCAAGGCGGCGGGCGCCTTCGTGCAGGCGCCCGGCTGCCCGGACTTCCAGAAACGGGTGCTGGGCGCGAAACGGCTGGAAACGCTGTGCCATAACGAGTGTTTCAACCCGACGTCCCGGCGGCGTCAGATTACCCGTATCGAAGTGGTGCGTATTCACCCGCAGCACGCGCCCAGCGAACCGGTGCGCGGCCTGATCGAAGATCCGTGGCTGACCCTGCCCTGCACGCCCAATGAAGCCGGCTGCACTGTGCGCTTCTCCGATCCGGATTTTCTTCGAACCGGTCGCGACGCGCTCTACTATGTACGCGCCATCCAGGAGCCCTCCCCCGCCGTCAACGGCGGCCAAATGCGTTGCAAATTCGATTCGCAGGGCCGCTGCACGGAGGTCAATCTGTGCTCGGGCGACCCGGCCAAGACCCGGCCCACGGACGATTGCCTGGAGGCGGTCGAGGAGCGCGCGTGGTCTTCGCCGATATTCGTCGACGTACGGCGGCCGCCCAAACGCACAGCGGCTTTGCATCCGTCGCTGCCGTAGCGCGAGAGATACTCCGTGGGAGCGGCGCGATGGGGTTGAAAGGCGGCGTCATCGCCGTACTGCTGGCAGCCGCCGTCATTCGGCCCGTGGGTGCGCATGAGCGCAGCGAATCCTTCTCGCATTGGAGCTACGCGCACGGCGAATTGAACGGCGTGGTCACCATTCGTTCCCGGGAGGCGACGCGCTTGGCTCTCCCGGGCGAAGGCATCGGTGCGCTTACGCCGATCTTTGCCGCGCATCTCGAGAACACGATTGCTGCGAGCATGGACGGTGCGCCCTGCACGGCGACCCGGCATCCCTACCCGCTCCCCTCCGACGCCGGCTACATCCGGATCGGCGTCGAGTTGCGATGCCCGGAAGGAAAAGAGCTCCGCATCGGCATCGGAACTTTTTTCGAAGCGGCACCGGCGCACCACCACTTCATCTATGTCGAGTCGCAGGCCGGCGCGAGCCGGGAAGCCATCCTGACGGCTTCCTCCCATGCACTCGAACTCGACCTCACGTCGATCAACACCGGCGCGGGCGGTTTCCGGCAGTTCGTCGAGATGGGGATGCTGCACATCGCCACCGGCGTCGACCACCTCGCCTTTCTTCTTGCGCTGCTGATTACAGCCCGCAACGCGAGACAGGTGCTCCTGATCGTCACCGGATTCACGCTCGGGCATTCCCTGACCTTGTCCCTGGCGGCGCTAGGGATGGTGCAAGCCAATCGCGGCGCGGTGGAATCGCTCATCGGGCTGACCATTGCTCTGGCCGCCGCGCGCAACCTGATACGCGGAGAACGGGAGGGCCGAATAGCGGCATTGGGCGCGGCGTCGGTGATCGCTTCGCTGCTGCTGATTCCGAGCGCCTTGCGACCTGACATGCCCGCCATCTTGATCGCGAGCGTTGCCCTGGGCACGGCATGCGCGGTGTGGCGGGGCAGCATGCGATCGGACGCCGAGTCCCTGCGGGCGCGTCTCACGATGGCCGCGGGCTTCGGGCTGATCCACGGGCTCGGCTTTGCCGGCGCTCTGCAGGACCTGCACCTGCCGCAGCACATGCTCGTCTACAGCCTGGTCGGCTTCAACGTCGGCGTCGAGATCGGTCAACTCGCCGCGGTGGCCGTGGCCGCCCTGCTCGCGCGCGCGATGATGCAATTTCGGCCTGCAGCGTCCGCCGCCGGCATGCCTGGCGTGGTCGTCAGCGCCGTCCTGCTCGCCGTTGGCACGGCCTGGTTCCTAACCCGCGCGGTCACCCTGACTCCGATGTGAGCGCTTGAAAATGCGGTCCAAGGCAATGGCCAGAATGACGATGGCAATGCCGGCTTCGAAACCCATGGCAATGTTGACGGAGTTCAATGCCCGAACGACCGGCTTGCCGAGCCCGTCGGCGCCCACCAAGGCGGCGATGACTACCATGGAAAGACTCAGCATGATGCACTGAGTGATGCCCTCCATGATCGTGGGCAAAGCGTGGGGCAGCTCCACCTTGAACAGCAGCTGCCGGCGAGTGGCGCCGAACGCCTCCCCGACGTCGAGCAAGTGATTTGGAACGCTTGCAATGCCCAAATGGGTCAAGCGGATCGGGGCGGGAATAGCGAAGATCACAGTGGAGATTAAACCGGGCACCACCCCCAGTCCGAACAGCACCAGGGTCGGAATGAGATACACGAATGTCGGAATGGTCTGCATGAGATCGAGAACCGGATGCAGAATCCGGTAAAGCCATGGCCGGTGCGCGGCCGCAATGCCGATGGGTATGCCGAAGAGAACGCACACCACCGTGGCAAACAGAACCAACGAGAGCGTCTGGATGGTCGCTTCCCAGAAACCCAGATTGTCGATGAGGAGCATCGAGCCCAAGATGAAGACCGCGAGACTGGGACGTCGACGCAGCACATAGACGCCGATGGTGAGAATCGAGATGAGCAGGAGCGCCGGAATGCGCATCAGCAGTGCCGTCAGCGAGTTGACGAGCCAGCCAAGCGTGTTGGAGACGGTGTCGAAGCCGCGCTGCGCGTGGTGCATCGCGAACTGGACCCCGCCGTTCAGCCACTCACCCAAGGGGATCTTGTGCGCGATCACCCACGAGTTGGCGGCCTCGATGCGATCGGCCACGCGCTGCGAGCTCTCCGCGCGCAGGCTCGAGCGCACCGCCGCCTCGGCCGGACGGCTGTCGACCGCCACGACACCTTCCAGCCAATCTTTGAGGTACTCCGGATGCTCCCTCAAGAACTGGGTCGCGGCTGCGCGGCCTTCCCGATGCCCCTCGAGAATGAGCGCCATCATCCGACTCTCGAGGTCGGGCGTGAATTGGAGGTTCTGAAGAAACCTGCCCACGTTGGGGCACTCCTCCAGGTACCCGGTGCGCACGTCGGTGTAGATCGTCGCTCCGCCGAAATTTGCGCCGAAGGTATCGTCGCCGCCGGTCAGGTACACCATCTGGTATTTGAGATTCATGGGATGCGGCGACCAGCCCAGGAATACGATCCATTCGGACCTGCGCAAAGCGCGATCCACCTCGCTCAACATGCCCTGCTCGCTGGACTCCACCAACGTCCAGCCGCCTAGCCCAAACCGATTATCGGCAATCATGCCGGCAATCATGCGATTGCCGTTGTTGCCGGGCTCGATGCCGAAAATCTTGTGATCAAATCTGTCAGAAAATGATCGCAAGTCTTTGAAATCACTAACTCCAGCCTGTGCTACGTATTCGGGAACCGCCAAGGTGTACTTGGCGCCCTGCAGATTCGCGCGGACCACTTGGACCGATCCGTCGGCCAGGAACGGTTTGCGGTCAACCTCCATGCTCGGCTGCCAATCGCCCAGATAGACATCGATCTGGCGATTCTTGATCGAGGCGTACGTGACCGGAATCGACAGGATCTGCGTGACCACCCGATAACCCAGCCCCTCGAGGATGCGAGAACTCAGCGCGGTGGTCGCGGTGATGTCGGTCCAACCGACATCGGCAAAGCGAACGGTGCGGCAACTCGCAAGTTCAAGCGCAGCCGCAGGCGCCGGCGGCGCGAGCCATAGCCCCATTGCGAACACCAGGGCGAATACCATGGCGTTCCGCCGGCTCATGGAATTAGCGCCGATACGACGGTTCCTCCACGTCGAGAATCGCTTTGATGTTCTCCAGATGATCGACGGCAAGCTGTCCGTAGCCGCGCCATTGCTGCTCGGTCATGCGCGCGACGGCATCGGAAACGACGCGCAGCTCCTTGCCCGTTGCGTAGCAAGTCATGAGGGTCTCGGCCGCCCGCTCGAAGTAATATAGCTCGTCGAAGGCGGCCGCGATGCTGGCTCCGACCGCCAACACACCGTGATTGGCCATCATGAGGATGGTCTTGTCCCCCGCCATCAGCTGGGCGACTCGCTCGCCTTCACGGTCCGACAGGGCCATGCCGTCGAACGCGTCATCGAGCGCCACCCGCCCGAAGAACCGCATGGTGTTCATGTCGATGGGGAGCATGCGGCTGTCCCGCAAGCAACCCAAAGCCGTGGCGTATTTCGAGTGCAGGTGCATGACGCAGCGCGCTCCCGGAAGGCGAGCGTGCAGCCGGGCATGCAAGTACCAGGCAGTCGGATCCGGCGCGTCGGGGCGCTCCAGCGTCGCCGAATCGTTCGCATCCAGCAGCATGAGATCGCCGGCGCAAATGCGCGCAAAATGGCGACCGCGCGGATTGATGAGAAACTGCGAACCATCGGCGGACACCGCCGCACTGAGATGATTGGCCACCGATTCGTGCATGTCGAGCCGGGCAAACCAGCGAAATGCCGCCGCGAGATCGACGCGCATGCTTTGATGATCCGCGTCGGGAGACGCCGCGGGCCGTACGGATTGAGTGATCATCGTGCTACTCCGGGATTGATCATCGCTGCGCGGTGGCATAGTGGGGATGAAGCCACACGGCCGCCGACTCGCGCGGCAGCGGTGCCTGGCCTCGAATCTGGTCGCTGAGCTTTTCGGCAATCATGATGGTGGGCGCATTGGTATTG
>CAWCYX010000025.1:0-21441 GCA_963799885.1 uncultured Gammaproteobacteria bacterium
CACAGGGTCCGCAGCGTACAGTTGTGACTGCATGGCGGTGTAGGAGTTCTTTGCTCATAGGACAAGCTTCGAGGGGGTTGAAATAATCCGACATTGTGCTAAATGGGCAGTTAGGAAAAGGTAAAATCTGAAGGAATTCGACGGCGTACAGTTTCTTATTATTATTAATTCCACTCCTGTATCACCCCGACGCCGCCAACCGTGAGTTAGACGTATCCTTTTAACCTGTCTATGCGTGGTAGGGATGCCTGAAGCAGCAATATTGTCCGCAATGGTTTGGTCGTCGTGATGGGTTGTGTGAAAAGCAGAATCAACTTCGGCAACCAGGGTTGCGTCTATACTTGGAACCTGAACCTGCGTAGGTGTCCATTGCCACTCTTGCAGGCGCGTAGACAATGTATTCCTGTGAATCTGTACGCCTTTGGCCGCCAGCCAGCGACGTACGTCCTTTTGGGATTCGCCAGCGGCGATTCGATTCTGCATTTCGGCTTTGAACGGGTCTAGGTCTATTTCAGGGGTCGGCATCGTAAGAAAAATGGATTCGAGGAAGGAAACCTATAAAACTTGTCAGCGCGCATCGAATAAGCTTGGTTGTACAATCATACGACCACGAGATAGGTAGTTGTCAAGGTAGTGAATATAAGTTGAGATGCGGCGACATATGAGACGGAATAGGAATAGTTCAGCCTTTCGCCCTAGCCGTCGATGGTGCGACAGCCTAATTAGTGGCAAGGTGGCCACATCCTATACCTCATCTCTCACCATTCATTCCACCACCGCAGAGCGTGCATCATGTTGTGAGTAGGACGCGTTTCGGTTGCTACTCGCCGGTTCGTATAGGTTCGGCTGGGCAGGAACAGGCACCGTAACCAACCAGTAGATGAGAACGTATTGCTCATCGAGCGACATCTTCACGGCGAGGTCCCCGATCGCATGGATGTGGACGATCATGCCGCGCCGGTCGGCTTCCACGACCAGATCGTTGAAGCTCTTTGGGTCGAACAGCACAGGCGTGGATTTGCCGGTGTTCAGATACGGCTTGCTGAGCGCCGCCGTTTGAGAGGGATACTCGACCACGCCGTCGGCGAACACCTTGGGGCCGGGGATGGTCAGGTTAGGCACGTCGGCATACTGCTTGCGCAGAGCCTCGACGACATCGAGCTGCTGCACGCCATCGTTGGGCCTGATCACCGGATACGCCGCGACATGCGCGGTCAACTCGCCGCGCCGGGCCAATTCCCGGTACACCGGCAGCGTGCCCGGATCCTCGAGGGTGAGCGGCAGGTCGCCGCCAACCACGCCCGCCACGGCGGCATCGAGCCAGCCCGTGATGCCGAGCGCATTGAGATAATGAACCCCGGCCCGGCCGAAGGACAGCTGCGTTTCCATTGACGCAGCGGGCATGCTCATCCGTAGACGCGTAAGCCCCACGTCGACGACAAAGCCATTGGGTGCAAAATCCGGACCAAATCCGTAGTAGGCCCGCTGCGCCGGCGCCAGCTTACGCAAGTAAGCCGCGGTGATGCCGGCGCGCGCCCGGGCTTTTTTATTGGCCCAACCGGTATGGCCATCCGACCCGAACAGAACGATGGGTATTTCGGCAAACCGTCCGCCACTCAATGCCCCGTCAATATCGGCCGCGTGGGACCAGTAGCCGATGTCGAGCCCGTTGACGATGACGGTATCGCCCATCAGGCTGGCCCGCGAATCGGCCGTCTTGCCGACGAATCTCACCAGATCCGGCAGCGAGTCGCTGGTATCCGGGAAGTTGGCCAGCACCAGGATGGTGCCGCCTCCCAGCACTTTCCTGCTGCCGATGGGATGAGCGTGGGCATCGAGCATGCCAGGCATGAGAAACCGGCCGCCCAGATCGACCCGCCGCGCATCCTGGCCGGCCGCCCTTTCGACCGATTCCAGCGCACCGACCGCCACGATGCGATCGCCCCGGATCGCCACCGCTGCGGCGTAGGGCGCATTCGGCTCAGCCGTGAATACATGTGCGTTGTAGAACAACATCGTGGAATCCGGCGCATCGTCTGCGAACGTCGAGGATGCGGCGGTGAGCACCATTACCCCGATGAACCTTGCGGTGCGGATCATCGCGCGTGAAAAGCAACTCTTGCCCATTCAGCACTCCTGGACACGACAAGCCCCTGAAGGACGCGGACATTCATGCGCGCGCGATCGAACGTTTCCGCAGTCTACGGGCACAGCGACTTCAACGTCTACCAAATCTCTACCGGCCGACTGACCGCGGCGAGATCACTCGGCAGTTTCCGCGGCGGAAAATACTTCAGCGCCGACTAAAGCAGCCATTCAAAGCTTAGGCTAAGCTATAGAGACGCCCATGAAGAGCCCGTCAATGGCCGACCGCCTCGAACCAGAGATACTTCAGGGACCCGCCGATAGTTCGACGGCTGCAATGTCCCCAGTTGCCGGATCACCTTCCATCTCGGAGGTCTCAGCGCCGATGCTCGATGTTCATGCTCCTCATCAGACGGTACATACGTGGAAGGATTTTCTCATCCACATTGCAGCAATCGCCATTGGACTGCTCCTGGCGCTCGCGCTCGAAAACCTCGCCGAATATGTCCACGAGCGCCGTCAGCTCTCAGAGGCGCGGCGCGAGCTGGCACTGGAGGTAGCGGAGAACCCGCGTACTTGGGCATCAAACGTGACCGAGGCTGCCAGAATCCAACAAGAACTCGATGCAGACCTAAGACTGATTCAGGCTGTCCGTTCACACGCACCGGTAGGCGACCTTAAGTTTCAATATTCCGTGCGACTCTACGCAGTGCGGGATGGCCCTTGGCAGGCGGTCCGGCAAGGCAGTTCGCTAAATCTGATGCCCCATGAGGAGCTGCAGAGCTATGCGTGGTTTCATGGAATCCTAACGTCCATCATGGAATCGATGCACGCACTTGAGACTACGCTTCACATTGCGGCTGCAATCGCAGCAAGCGCGCCGCCGGAAAAGCTCAGCGAGCACGATCTGAATGAGCTGGCCAGCAAGACAATGGAGGCGCAAGGCCGGCTCGTGAACCTGCGAATGTTCCTGGAGTTTGAGGAAAATGGTTGGGGGAGAGGTGGACAATCGAAAGCGTCCTAAAGGGGTCTAGGCAGTCCGCGTGCGCAGCCGGCCCTCGTAATCGCGCTTTCCGAGCGGCACGCCCCGCGTGCGCAGGATGTCGTATGCGGTGACGGCGTGGAAATAGAAGTTGGGCAGCGAAAACGAAAGGATGAGAGTTTCCGACGTGAAGGCTAGCCTCCGCGGGCCGATCTGAAGGTCTAGGTCCTTGCCCGCCCAGCTGTTGACCTCGTCGGGGGTGAACGCCTCCAGCGCCGTTTCCGCCTTGCCGATCATGGCCTGCAGGTCGGCGAAAGGAACCGGTCCGACCAGTGCGGGCGGGGCGAACACGCCGGTCTTCACGGCCTCCAGTCCCCACACTGAATGATGCCACGCTGCTTCGATCTGGAAATGAAACGGCGCCATATCGTCGAAGAGTCGGGCGTGCACGAAGTCGTCCGGGTCGGCGCTGGTCTCGGCGCAGTGCCTGGCCGCGCGGTCGAGGAAACCCGCGACCGCCTTCACGGTCTGCAGGAAGGTCGGCACGCTGAGGTCGTAGAGTGATGTCGCCATCGGCTTCTCCTAGCTCAAACTGCCTCCGTTAGTGCCCACACCCAAAGTGAGAATCACGCGTTCGAGCTGGCTACTGCTGTATGAATCCGAGTTGTTTTGCGACCACGGAGTCGAGCATCCTCGCAGGAAGAAGTCTGGGTAAAGTCCAGTTCTTGAAACGTTGCTTGATGACTGCGTAGCGTGCCTTCGGTTTTGCCGTGCTGAGTGCTAGATGGACGGCTTCGCCCAGACGCTCGGGGGAGAAACCCTTGCGTCCTTCAGCGACGATGAACTTCTGGAAGTTCTGCACCGCGTTCCAATACCCGGTTGGCTTAAACTCACTCAGATCTTCTTTTTCGCCCTTGTCGTACATCGTCGTGTTCACGAAGCCCGGTTCGATCATTACGACGTCGATGCCAAATAACATTAGTTCCAACCGCAACACGTCCGACATTCCTTCAAGACCAGCTTTGGAGGCGCTATACGCGCCAAGAAGCGGGATAGGAACTTTTGCACCGCTAGAGGTGATGTTTACGATGCGCCCGGCGGGACCCTCTAAGGTTCGCGATGCTTTGACTCTGTTAGCAGCGATTCATCAGCCTTGTCAGAACATCGAAATCGACGGGTTTTACCAAGTGTGCGTCGAATCCGGCGGCTGCTGCCCGCTGCTTATCTTCATTACTGCCGTAACCCGAGAGCGCCACGACGGACATCAACGGGTGGGCCGCTTTGATGCGCTGAACGACTTCATATCCGCTCATTCTCGGAAGGCCGATATCGAGCAGGACCAGATCCGGCTTTCGCACGTCGGTCTCTTCAAGTCCTGCCTCCGCCGTGTACACGGCCTTCACGTCGTGGCCGTCCATCTCCAGCAATGCCGCGAGCGAGTCGGCCGCGTCCTTGTTATCGTCCACCACCAGAATGCGCCGCTTGGCATTGCTCGCTTGCGGCGCGGCTGCGCGAGCAGCGGCCGCTTCTTCTTTGGCGAGCGGAAGATGGATTGCAAATGTCGAGCCGTGACCGACTCCCTCGCTCGACCCGGTGACATGCCCTCCATGCATCTCGATCAGGCGCTTGCATACTGAGAGGCCAATACCAAGTCCCCCTTCCGATCGATCGATCGATCTCTGTCCCTGGACGAACAGATCGAATAGGTGCGGTAACAGGTCGGCAGCAATGCCAGCGCCGGTGTCACTCACTTCGATGATCGCCTGACCGTCCTCGATGCGCGAATTGACGCGGATATCACCATTGGCGGGCGTGAACTTCGTGGCGTTCGTCAATAAGTTGGCGATACATTGGGTCAGGCGGGCCTTGTCCACGTACACGAAAACGGACAAGCCCTGTCGGGTCACGATCAGTCGCTGACCCGCTCCTTGATCACGGGCTCGACCGCTTCGACCGCCATTTGGACGCAACTTGTATTGCCACGATCTCGCGCCTAAGTTCGATCCGGCCCTGTGTTACCCGTGCTACTTCGAGAAGGTCATCGAGCAACCTCGAGAGCTGCTCGGTCTGGCGCTTGAGCACGCTCGCGAGTGCGACCTGACGCTCATCGGTCGCCAGTCGGGCAAGAAGTTCGCCCGCATTTCGGATTGGAGCCACAGGATTACGCAGTTCGTGCGCGAGCATCGCAATGAATTCTTCCTTGCGGCGGTCCGACTCGCGTAGGGACTCCTCCATTTGCTTCCGTTCAGTGATGTCGCGAGTGGTGCCGGCCACGGCGGCCACCTCACCGTCGGCACCGAGGACGGGAACCATTAAGTAATCGTAGTTGCGACTGACCAGAAGTGCCGGTGAAGGGAACCTCGCCCCTGATGGGTTTCTTGGTGACGACGATTTCGTCGAATTTCACGATCATGCATCGCGGCGTGCCAGGGCTCGTAGCCGAGCTCGAGACAGTTCTTGCCAATCGCTTCTTCGCGAGTCTTGCCCCACATCTTGAGCAGACCTTCGTTGGCGTAAGTAAATCGATGATGCAGGTCGAATACGTAAGCGAAGTCGGGGGTGTTCGACAGGATGGCCTCGTATTGACTCCGTTGATGAGCCATATCACCTGCGTACCGCGAATCAAGTTCAGCTCGAGCATCCTTGAGCGCGCGATTGAGCTCTTGCAGCTCGCGGTGGCGCTGGTGGAGCTCTACGAGGACTGCCACTTTGCTGCGCAGGATCTCTGGAACTATAGGCACCGAAATGTAGTCAATCGCTCCGACCTCATAACCCTTGAGCTGATCAAGGGCCGACACCTCGAAACCGGTAACAAAAATGATTGGCGTTCGCTCGAGGCGCGGGTGCCCGCGAATGAGCCGCGCTACTTCGAATCCGTCCATGTCCGGCATGTTGACGTCGAGCAATATGGCAGCGAAGTCCTGCTTTAGCAGTTGCTGGAGCGCCTCGTTCCCGGATGACGAGCGGACGGTTCGCACCGGGAGACCTGCCAGGATGGCCTCGTACGTGACTAGTCGCGCAGGTTGGTCATCAACCAGCAAAATTAGGGGACGCAGATCGAGGATATTCGGCACCCCAGATCCGCTTGCGCCAACTGAATTAGCCGCGTAAAGGTCTTCGGACATCGCTCGTCCTACTCGTCATGATCGTGCGTCCGTACCCAGCGATTAGAAATGCTCCGGCATCCCCACCTAGAACTTTCAACTTTGATAAATTCTTCGATCGATCTTACGCATTTTCCGAACATGAAACCGGAAAAGTAGCCGCACATGTTTGTAGCAATTACAATCTCGATTCGGATCCGCCTCGACTGACGTACAAGTATTTAACAGTGCACTTCCGCGGCTCGCTTGTTCGACTTAGACCGTCGGTGCCAAGATCAGACCGTCGGTGCCAAGACGACGGGTGTTTTGAAGGCAAAGGCGAAGAATGCCGCGACACCGAGGAAGGCGAAGGCCACTAGATAATTCCAAGCGAGTTTCTCTTTGAGGAAGAAGATGCCGAATACAATGAAGACGGAGATCGTGATGACCTCTTGAATAATCTTGAGTTGAAATCCTGAGAATTGGACAAAACCGAGACGATTGGCAGGCACGGCCAAACAATATTCGAGCAGCGCGATCGCCCAAGAAATCAGGATCGCTTTCCACAGCGGCCAGTCGTGCCCGTATTTCAGGTGCCCATACCAGGCAAATGTCATGAAGACGTTGGATATCATCAATAGAAAAATAGTGCTCATGGGTGCTCGCTAAGGAAGCTCTTTTCTCGTGTTTCCGGCATGAAGAAGTACAGGATGCCGAATGCCGATGCCGCGATGGCGGCAAGGAAGAGGAATCCTGTGTTGAAGCTGGAATGATGCACGATTGCACCGGCAATCGTTTGACTAAGGGCGGCGCCGATGCCTAGCGCCGTGGCGATGGCGCCCAGACGTTGCGCCAATGAGGATCTGAGCCGACATGACCGACCAAAGGTCGGCACAAACCCGATCAGCAGCGCCCCCAAGGCCAGCCCACAGACACCGACGGCGATGATGGTGCGCTTCTGGTGAACCTGGTCAACCAAAGCGCCGGCGGGTGTTTGGGCGATTATTCCGGCGATTCCACCGACGCTCAGCGCGAGCCCGATACGCTCTTCGTCCCACGCATAGCCGGCAAGGTAAATTGCGAGAAATGGTCCGACTCCAGTCTGAACATCTGCTAGAAAGGAATTTAGCCAGTCCAGCGCCCGACGCGAAGCCTTTGAGCACTCTTCCCCTTGATCCTTCACACGAGAAGTCTGTCGTTCAACCGGCGAGCTTGCAGTCACGTTCACAAAGGATGGGTTCGCGAGGGATGATGCTGCCGGTACTTTGGGAGAAAGCCAGCCGTACGGCTATTACGTCATTTGCCTAGTTTTATGTAGGCGCACGCCTTCACTTTTGCTTTCGGACAGGCGCGAACTTCTGCTTGCCTGTAAGCTGCTATTCGTATCGATTGAATAACAGGAGTGCAGCCAAATGGATTTAAAATGATGGATTTCGATTTCATCGCAAAAGGCGTCGCGCAGCGAAGCCCGAAGTACATGGAGTGGTATTCTGCCTTCGGCCTCATCGTAACTCTTGTCTGGCTGTATTTGGAAATCCTGCGCTTGCTAGGCAAGCGCCGCTGACTCATGCTCATCGCCGGCAGCTGCCACTGCAGCAATCTCTCGTTTGCGCTCACCTGGGAACCCGATCCGCTGGAGATACCCGCTCGCGCCTGCGATTGCTCGTTCTGCACCAAGCATGGAGGAGTTTGGACGTCCTGCCCGACCGGCCGTCTCGAGGTCACTGTCCGAGATCCATTGCTCGTCTCCCGGTATGCCTTCGGGACCCGAACCGCCGAGTTTCACATCTGCTCCCGCTGCGGCATCGTCCCGCTAGTCACGAGCCGTATCAAGGGCCATCTCTACGCCGTCGTCAGCGTCAACGCTTTCGATGGCGTACTACCGTCCCTCGTCAGGCGCGCGGCTGCATCCTTCCAGGAGGAAAGCGAGGATGCTCGACTGGCACGCCGCACCCGGAACTGGATCGCCGACGTGAGATTCAGCGAGCGGTATTGATCCAGACGCTCTTCGGTTCCGTGAAATTCTCGAGCGCGATCTCCCCATGCTCGCGGCCGAAACCGGAGTCGCGTGAGCCGCCCCACGGCAGCCGGACGTCGGTCGGTCCAAAAGTATTTGCCCACACCGTGCCGGCCTCGAGACGATTCACAAAACGATGGATCCGTCCGAAGTCCGCGCTCCACACGCCGGCAGCGAGGCTGTAGTTCGTGCCGTTGGCGATCCGGATCGCATCCTCATCGTCCTTGAACGCGATCACGCTGGCCACCGGACCGAAGATCTCCTCCTGGGAGATGCGCATGGCGGGCTCTACGTCCGCGAAGACGGTCGGCTCGATGAAGAATCCAGTATCCCCGCGCCGGGAACCGCCCGCTACGATTCGCGCGCCCTCGTCCCGGCCGATATCGATGTAGCCGAGGACGCGTTGCATTTGCACCTCCGAGACGACCGGTCCCATCGCTGTGGCAGGGTCCCGCGGGTCACCGAGCCGAATCGCTCGAGCTCGCACCGCCAGCCTTTCGACCACCTCATCGTAGATGGATTCGTGCGCCAAAATCCGCGAACCGGCCGAGCAGACCTGCCCGCTGTTGAAAAAGATTCCGGCGCTTGCCGCCTTCACTGCCTGAGCGATGTCGGCGTCGGCGCAGATGATGTTCGCGGACTTGCCGCCGAGCTCCAGGGTGACCCGCTTGAAGTTGCCTGCTGCACCCCGCAAGATCTGCCGACCCACGGCGGGTGAACCGGTGAAAGTAATTTTATCGACATCCGGGTGCTCGACCAGCGCGACTCCAGCGGTTTTGCCGTAACCGGGTACGACGTTCAGCACTCCAGCCGGGAGACCGGCGGCCAGCGCAAGCTCCCCGAGGCGCAAAGCGGTCAGCGACGTCAGTTCCGCCGGTTTCAGCACGACTGTGCAGCCGCACGCGAGTGCGGGGGCGATTTTCCACATGCCGATCATGAGCGGAAAGTTCCACGGTACGATGGCACCGACGACTCCAACGGGCTCCCGAAGCACGTACGTCAAGGCGTCCGCGCGCGTGGGTACGACTTGACCGTTGATCTTGTCGGCCCAGCCCGCGTAGTAGGTAAGAGTGTCAAGCACCGCCGGCAGGTCTTGCCGCCGAATCGTCGAGACCGGTTTTCCTGAATCGAGGCTTTCGAGTTCAACAAGTTCATCCGCATGCGCGCGAATCCGGTCGGCGAATGCCAACAGGATCCGGCCGCGATCGCGGCCAGGCAGCCGGCCCCAGGTCTGCTCGAAGGCGGCGCGCGCGGAGCGAACGGCTACATCGATATCCTCCGCACCGCCTTCGGCGACCCGTCCGATGAGCTCCTCCGTGGCCGGATTTACTGAGTCGAAATAGCGGCCGGACAGCGACGGCACGCGACGGCCATCAATCAGGAGGTCATGATGTTCGGGCGCCGCGACCTCGACGTGCGCTTCCTTCAAATATGCATTCATATTCCTATATCCTGTTAATCACACGGCAGTTCGGCCGGTTGGAAATTACTATGCGCGCTGCACTTTTTACTGTAAATATGAGCTGAATAGCCTATGTCCCCGATATGGAGCCATTGTCCGCATTTTCCAAGGAAGTTATGCATTATTTACCTATTGGGTCCCCCAGTTGATCCGCATCGAGATCGAGCCCGTTTGGCGCTTTCATCGCGATGGCGAGGCTCAGTCGATCCAAGTGTTGCTCGACTTCCTCAACGAACTCAGGAGAACGGGCAAGATCACGCGAGCCGCCGAGCGCGCCGGCGTTTCCTACCGCCATGCGTGGAATCTGATCGAGAAGTGGTCCGCCTTCTTCGCAACGCCGCTGGTCGAGCGGCATCAGGGGCGCGGTACGAATCTCACTGCCTTTGGTGCCAAGCTCGTTTGGGCCGGCCAACGGCTGCAAGCGCGGTTGGGGCCGCAACTGCAAAACCTCGCCCAGGAACTGGAGACCGAGCTCAACCAGATGTTGCCGCATGGTCCCTCCGTTATCCGGGTGCACGCGAGCCACGGCTTCGGGGTCTCGAAGCTTCGCGAGTTATTGATCCGCGAGACTGACATTGGCGTCGACCTACGCTACGTCACAAACCAGGACTCCTTGGTTTCTCTCGCAAATGGGGGCTGCGATCTTGCCGGCATGCACTTGCCGCAGGGGGAACTGCGTGAGCGCAGCATCGCAGCGAGCAAAGGCCGGCTGACGCCGGCCCTGCACCGGATCATCGGCTTCGTGACGCGCGAGATGGGGCTGATCGTGAAGCGCGGTAATCCACTCCGCATCACGGCCCTCGAGCAATTGACGAATCCATCCGTTCGTTTCGTCAACCGCGATGTCGACTCCGGCACACGCATGCTCTTCGATCTGTTGCTCCTCCAGCATCAGATCGACGGTTCGCAGATCAACGGCTATGAGCGGACCGAATTCACGCACGCGGCGGTGGCGGCCTATGTCGCGAGCGATATGGTCGATGTGAGTTTCGGGGTCGAAGCCGCCGCCCGACAGTTCGACCTCGATTTTGTGCGCCTGCTTACCGAAGACTATTTCTTTGCTTGCCGCAAGGAGTTACTCGAACGCGATGCGATGCAGCGGGTGCTCGCCGTCATGCGCAGCGAGGAATTCCGAGTCGAAGTCTCCCGTCTTCCGGGATATCGGGTTAACGAGCCGGGCTCGATTAAAACCGTGAAGGAAGCTTTCCAGCGCGGCTCGTGAGAACGCGAATTTCGCATCGCTTCACATCGGGCGGAGCCAACCGGGGCTCTTAAGTTACGGGTGAGGGTTTCAGATCCCAGATCTGGTCGGCATATTCGCGGATCGTGCGATCGCTGGAGAACTTACCGGAGCATGCGACGTTGATGATCGCCTTCCGAGACCACGTATCTCGCATTCGCATAGCACGCATCGAGTTCGGCGTGCGCGCGGGCATAGTCCGTCAGGTCCGCGAGGTGCCGATAATGATCGCCGTCGTCCAGCAATGCGTGACGGATGGGTTCGAAAATACCTCGTTCACTGCGACTGAAATGATCGGAGAAGATCAGATCGAGCGCTTCCCGGGTCTCGGGATCGTGCGCATAGTGCCAGTGAGGGTCGTACCGACGCGCACTCGCCTCCACTTCCTGCGCGGTCAACCCGAACAGGAAGAAATTCTCTTCCCCGGCCTCCTTGTGCCATCTCGATGGTCGCGCCGTCGCGCGTGCCGATGGTGAGCGCGCCGTTCATCATGAACTTCATATTGCCGGTGCCGCTCGCCTCATAGCCCGCGGTGGATATCTGTTCGGACACATCGCTCGCCGGAATCAGCCGCTCGGCCAGGCTGACGTTGTACTCGGGCAGGAACAAGACTTTCAGGCGGCCGCGGGCCAGCCGGATCGCCGTTGATGGTGCCGGCGACGTTGTTGATGAGTTTGATGATGAGCTTGGCGAAAGTGTAGGCGGGGGCCGCTTTTCCCGCGAAGAAAAACGTATGCGGCGTCATCCGGTGGTTCGGATTGCTCCGCAGTCGGTTGTACAGAATCACCACATGCAGGACATTGAGCAGCTGGCGCTTGTACTCGTGAATTCGCTTGATCTGGCTGTCGAAGATCGAATCGGGATCGACGACTTCGTTGCTCGGTGGCCTTGAGCCAGTCCGCAAACGCGGTCTTGGCCTCGCGTTTTGCGGCGCGGAACTGCTCGCGGAAACCCGCGTCCTCCGCCAGCGGCAGAGCCTGCGGAGAATCGATAGGTCGGTGACCCAATCCTCTCCGACGGTCTTGGTGATGAGCCGGGACAAAGACGGATTGGCTTGCTGCAGCCAGCGCCGCGGCGTCACGCCATTGGTCTTGTTGTTGAAGCGCTCGGGAAACAACTCGGCAAAGTCGCGCAGCACGTGGGTGCGCAGCAGCTCCGAGTGGATGGCGGCCACGCCATTGGTGCTGTGCGAGCCGACCACGGCCAAGTGGGCCATGCGCACGCGCCGCTGCGGCGACTCCTCGATGAGGCTGACGCGCTCCACCAGGGGCTCGTCGCCGGGATAGCGGCGGCGCACCCCGTCCAGGAAGCGGCGATTGATCTCGTAGACGATTTCCAAATGCCGGGGAATGATGGTCTCGAACAAGTCGACCGGCCACTTCTCCAACGCCTCCGGGAGCAGGGTGTGATTGGTATACCCCAGCGTGCGCTGCGTGATGCGCCAGGCGTCGTCCCAGGGCATGTGCGCCTGGTCCAACAGGATCCGCATCAACTCGGCCACGCAAAGCGCAGGATGCGTGTCGTTCATTTGCACGGCCACCTTATCCGGGAAAGATGACCAGCTGGTATTGCCGGTTGCGAAGAAGCGGGCGCACATGTCCTGGAGCGAGCAACTCACCAGAAAGTACTCCTGCAGGAAACGCAGTGCCCGTCCGGCTTCGGTCGAATCGTCGGGGTACAGCACCCGCGTCACGGATTCGGCCGCGACTTTATCGAGGACCGCGCCCGCAAAGTCGCCGTGCGAGAATTCGCCGAAATCGAAGGAATGGGCCGCCGACGCGGACCACAGCCGCAGAGTATTGACGCAGTTTGCGCCGTATCCCACGACCGGGCGGTCGTACGCCATCCCGAGCAAGCTCGACGGCTTGTTCGGGGTAAACTTCACCGACGCGCCGCGCAGCTCGAACGTGGCGTTGAGCGGCACGACATAGACCTTGTGCGTCCGCGGAATTTCCCATGGATCGGTCTCGAACAGCCAATTGTCCGGTTGCTCGACCTGGAAGCCGTCGTGAATCGATTGCCGAAAGATGCCGTATTCGTAGCGCAGACCGTAACCGACGGCGGGATATTGCAGCGTCGCCAGGGAATCGATGAAACACGCCGCCAGCCGGCCAAGTCCGCCATTGCCGAGCCCCGCGTCGGGCTCTTCCTCGATCAACACGTCGAGGTTCCAGCCTTGCTTGCGCATCACTTCGCGAACGACCGGTTCCGCGGCGACATTCATGAGGTTGTTGCGCAGCGTCCGGCCGAGCAGAAACTCCAGCGACATGTAGTGGATGCGCTTCGGATCGCCATGGGCGCGCGCACGGCGCGTCATGACCCAGCGATGAGCGATCAAGTCGCGCACGAAGCGGCTGGTCGCTTCGAATTTCTGCCGGGAACTCGCCTCCAAGGGATCCACCAGCTTTTCAGACAGCAGGTAGCGATCCGTCCATCGGCCCGGCTCGTTGGCCAGCCCCAAGCGGTCGAGACGCCTTTCCAACGCGGGATCGAGCGGGCCCTGGTGGTGAGGCGCCAGTGGGTTCGGAGCGGCCATTTTAATACACCTCGGGGACCAGCATTTCCGGAGGCACCGCTTGCCGGGAGTAATGCTCGTGATGCTCGCGTTCCGGCAGTACGATCGGCGCCTTCGGCGTTCGATGGTAATCGAACTGCTTGAGCAGGTGATCGATGCAGTTGAGTCGGGCGCGCTTCTTGTCGACGGCATGCACTACCCACCAGCGCGCCTCCGGAATGTGCGAGCGCTCGAGCATCACGTCCTTCGCCCGCGTGTAGTCCTCCCAACGGCGGCGCGATTCGAGATCCATCGGAGCTTAGCTTCCATTGCTTCAGCGGATCGTGGATGCGGCCGAGAAACCGCAGGTACTGTTCCTCGTCGGTGATGGAAAACCAGTACTTCAGCAAGCGGATGCCCGAGCGGACCAGCATGCGCTCGAATTCCGGCACGGAGCGGAAGAACTCCTCGTATTCTTCGGGCGTGCAGAAGCCCATCACTTTCTCGACGCCCGCGCGGTTGTACCAGCTGCGATCGAAGAGCACGATTTCGCCCGCCGCCGGCAGGTGCGATATATAGCGCTGAAAATACCACTGCGTCCGTTCGCGGTCGTTGGGCGCCGGCAGCGCCACGACTCGCGCCACGCGCGGATTGAGCCGTTGCGTGATGCGCTTGATCATGCCGCCCTTGCCGGCGGCGTCGCGTCCCTCGAACAGGATCAGGACCTTCTCTCCCGAAGCGACCACCCAGTCCTGCAGCTTCACCAGTTCGGCCTGGAGCCGAAACAGCTGACTGAAGTAGGTTTGCCGGTAGCTCTTTTCCGTGGCGCTTTCCTCGCCTTTCGCAACCCCCGGAAGCGGATGGCGGTCCTCAATCTCCATCTCCAATTCTTCATCGTAGCCATCGGCGATATCGAGGCTGATGCGCCGAATCATCTCTTCATGATCAAGTGTAGATAGGGTGTCCATCAGACCTTCGGCACGAGAGCCCATGCCGTCAGGCTGGGAGGAAGTGCCGCTCCTTGCGTTGAATTACCACTGCGATGTTCCTGATTTTACTCACTGCCAGGTTTCGCGAATAGACGCCGGCATCAATCGGCGCCCCTGCACTGACGAATCGTCTCCCATCTATGTTGCAGTTTGGATACGGACTTTTCGGACCAGGCCCGCAGCACGTCCCCGCCCCGGCATCCCGATTACCCCTGGCCGCTCGGCGGCGCCCTGGAGCCGTGTTCCGCGCTTATACGTCGGTCCCCACCGTCAGCTCTTCAGTGAATCCATCGGAATCCCGCCACACTTGTCACTCCCTGGCCGTTCGCTACCGGCACTAGTATTTGTCCATGCGCTCACGCGCGGACGAATCGGAAGTTCAGAGGAGGGACCTATGTGCCCAGTATGCATCGCAAGTACAGCAGTAATGGTCGCCGGAGCCGGATCCACGGGAGGAATTCTGGCGGCTTGCATCGGCAAGTTCAGAAGAGTTTTTAAAGCGAATCGTCTCGGTATATCTCAGAAAACACTCGGTCTGTTTCAGAAAACACAGGAGAAATAAATGGCAACCAGCAAAGAGAGAGTCGAGGAACGCGGGAAAGGGCATCTCGCGATGAACACACCCCCGATCGTGTCGCAGCAGGAGTGGGCGGCTGCGCACCAGCAGCTGCTCGTGAAGGAGAAGGCACTGACCCGCTCCCGTGACGCGTTGGCCGCCGAACGCCGGCGGATGCCTTGGCTGGCCGTAGACAAGAAGTACGAGTTCGACGGACCCAAGGGCAGGGTGAGCCTGCTCGATTTGTTCGAGGGCCGCCGTCAGCTGATCGTCTATCACGCCTTCTTCGAGCCCGGGGTGTTCGGCTGGCCTGAGCACGCCTGCCGCGGCTGCTCCCTAGGCGCCGATCAGGTCGCCCACCTGGCCCATTTGAACGCCCGCGACACCACCCTCGCCTACGCCTCGCGAGCGCCGCAGGCGGAGATCACGCGCCTGAAGGCGCGGATGGGCTGGGAGATGCCCTGGTACACCATCACCGACGGCTTCGACGCGGACTTCGGCGTCGATGAATGGCACGGCCACAACGTGTTCTTCCGCGACGGCGAGCGGCTGTTCCGCACCTACTTCGTCAACGTGCGCGGCGACGAGGCAATGGGGACCACCTGGAGCTACCTCGATATCACGCCGCTCGGCCGGCAGGAGACTTGGGAGGACTCGCCGCAGGGTTACCCCCAGACCCCGACATACAAGTGGTGGAACTGGCACGACAACTACGACGCCGAGACCTCGCCCGACCGGAAGTGGGTCGATGTGTCCGACGCTGGGGAAGCCGCCTTCCGCGAGCGCGACGCACAGCCGAAAGCATGAGGACTATAGCCCTGCTGCCTGCTGCACCCGGGGGTCATATTCCAACCATTCGCCGTTGGCGAGCGATACGCCGGTCAGCGCGAGAATGAACGCCCAATGACTCACCAGCAGCGTCGTGCTGTCATCGTCGCGGGCCGCCATGAGCGCCCGAAACCAGTCGGCGCGCGCGTTGGTTTGCTCCTGCGCTTCGACGCCCCCGTGCCACCACTGTGCGGGTAGATGGGCGAAGTCATGGTGTGGAAACCGGTCAGCCAGGTGCTGCGGCGGACTGCCAATGTCGCAGGCGAATGCGGCCCGCTCGCGGACTTCGTGCATGATGTACACGGGAACCGGATGAACCGCCAGGATGGGCTGCGCCGTCTGCAATGCGCGCGTGTAGGGCGAGACGATGATGCGGGTCAGCGCAAACTCGGCGAGTTCCATCGCGGCGGCCTCGGCCTGCTCGATGCCGAGCGGCGTCAATTCCGGATCCTCGATCCCCGGGTCCACGCGGGTGGCGTTGAAGTGCAGATTGAAATAACTTTGTCCGTGGCGGAGCAGAAACATGATGCTTCCAAAATGTCGTTGTCAAATCTCGTTGTCAAATGTCGTGGAGCACGGCGCCGAGAGCCGCGGGACAGATCTTAGTGGATCGGGCGAGGTTAGACGACCACGTCACTGCTCCCTGGATTCCGGGATACGGGATACGATGGCGGGGTGAATCCCGGCGATACGCGCAAGACAGCCCTGGTGACGGGTGCCTCGAGAGGCATCGGGCGCGCGCTCGCCCGTGCGCTCGCCGCCCGCGGTGTGCGGTTGGCGCTGCACTACCACGTGAACGCCCACGCGGCGGAACAGACTCGGGCGCAACTCGACGGCGAAGGCCACATTCTCTGCACGGCGGATCTGACGGATGCGACAGCGACGGCGCGCTTGTGGCACGGCGTTGCGGCAGCGTTCGGACAGGTCGATATTCTGGTCAACAACGCGGGGCTGTTCTTCGATCATCCACCGCTCTCGACTTCCTACGATGAATGGAATGCGGCATGGCTGCGCGCTCTCGCCGCCAATCTGCAGGGTCCGGCGAATCTGTCGTTCCTGGCCGCCCAGGCCATGGCTGCCCGGTCGGGCGCCGCGGACTCCTGGGGACGCGGCCGAATCGTCAACATTTCCTCGCGCGGCGCATTCCGCGGTGAGCCCGACGCGCCCGCCTACGGAGCGAGCAAGGCGGGGCTCAATTCGCTCAGCCAATCGCTGGCCAAGGCGCTGGCGCCGCAGGGCGTCTATGTGTATTGCCTCGCCCCGGGATTCGTCGAGACCGATATGGCGGCGCAGTTGCTCGAGGGGCCGACCGGCCCGGGCATTCTGGCGCAGCACCCGTTGGGGCGGGTTTCGATGCCGGACGAGGTGGCCGCGGCAGCCGTCTTTTGTGCGCTCGACGCCCCGGCGGCGATGACCGGTTGCATCATCGATGTGAACGGGGCGAGCTACCTGCGGACCTGAGCGACCGCGGCCGCGGCGCTGAGTGACTGCGGCCGCGGTGGTGAGCGACTGAGGCTGCAGCCGTGATAATGTTGCGGCATCGCTGATTCAAGGCGCTCCTTCAATATTCGGGATGCAAAATTTGGTTCTCCATGCAACGTGAGCAGATCGTTTTCGTCGGCACCAGCGATCTTTCCGGGCATTTTCGGGGCAAGAGCTTTCCGGCGGCGGAATTGCCGACGCGCTTGGAGCGCGGCGTGGGTCTCGCACCCACGAACATGTTCCTCTCCGCCTTCGGCGGCATTCAGATGACGCCCTTCGGTACCCAGGGCGAGGTGTTCCTGGTGCCCGATCCTGCCACCCGGGTAGCCGTTCCGTTCGAGGGCAGCCCGACGGAATATTTTCTGCTGGGCGATATTCGCACGCAGGATGGCGCCCCCTGGGATTTCTGCCCGCGCCACGTGTTGCGGCGCGCGCTCGACCGGCTGAAGAGCGAGACCGGGCTCAAGCTGCTGGCCGCCTTCGAGCAGGAGTTCATCTACAGCGGCGTCCCGGCGTCACCGATGCAGCCCTACGAATTCGACGCCTATCGCCGGCAGGGCTTTTTCGGCGAGACGTTGTTGGCGGCGCTGCGTCAGGCCGGCGTAGTTCCGGACAGCTTCCTCTCTGAATTCGGTCCGCAGCAATTCGAGGTGACCGTGGCTCCGGCCCTCGGGATGCGTGCCGCCGACGACGCCGTCATCACCCGCGAGCTGACGCAGGCGGTGGCCTTTCGCTTCGGTCATCGGGTGAGCTTCACGCCGTTGCCGACACCTGCGGGGACCAGCAACGGCACGCACATCCACTGGAGTTTTCTCGGCGACGACGATCAACCGGTGCTCTACGAGGAGCGGCGGCCCCGGCACTTGTCGGCCCTCGGCAGCCAGTTCATCGCCGGCGTTCTGCATCATCTGCCGGCGTTCTGTGCGGTGACCGCGCCGTCGGTGCCCTCGTACTATCGCATGCGTCCCAACCGATTCGCGCCGCTGCAAGCCGACGTGGGGAACCTGGACCGCGGCTCGGCGGTGCGGATCTGTCCGGCGACGGGACACGACTCCGGCCAGCGGGCGCGGCAATTCAACGTCGAATTTCGCGTGGCCGACGCCACCGCGAGTCCCTATCTCGCGCTGGCCATGCTGGTGCAGGCCGGACTCGACGGAATCCGCTACGGGCGCGACCTTGAAGCTCACGTTCCGCAGCCGCTGCCGGACAGCTTGGACAAGGCATTGACCCTGTTGGAAACCAGTGCAGCAGCGGCGGAGTGGTTGGGTCCGGAGCTGCTTGCGGCCTACGTGGCCTTCAAACGAGCCGAGATCAAGGGGTTGGATAACTTGGACGAAAGTGAGATTTGCCGCCGCTATGAACAAGTCTACTGAGCATCCCGCCGGCGGGGGTCGATTGCTCGCTGCCGACGAACCGCCGCCATTCATCGAGCTGGGGCGGCACGGGCGGTCGAATTTCGTCATCGTGGTCGATCATGCCGGCCGCCGCATCCCGCGTGCCCTCGGCGACCTCGGTCTGCCGGCCGCCGAACTCGAGCGACACATTGCGTGGGACATCGGTGCGCTGGGCGTGGCACGGCGCATGGCCGCGACGCTCGATGCGCCGCTGCTCGCGCAGACCTATTCGCGGCTGGTGATCGATTGCAATCGCGATCCCGCGGTAGCAACCTCGATTCCGACCATCGGTGAAGACATCGCGATTCCGGGTAACTTGAGCCTCCGCCCGGAGGACATCGCGGCGCGCCGCGCCGAGATCTTCGAGCCCTACCACGGCCAAGTGCGCGCGCTGCTCGACGAAAGGGCCGCGGCGGGGCGGCCTACGATCCTGATCGCCCAGCACAGCATGACCAACGTCTTCAAGGGCGTCCGGCGCGAGATGCACGCCGCGGTTCTCTACAACCGCGATCGCCGTTTCGCGGGGCTGGTACTCGACAGCCTGCGTGGCGAGGGCGGCCTCGTGATCGGCGATAACGAACCCTATTTCGTCAGCGACGAAACCGACTACACCGTCCCGCGTCACGGGGAAGCGCGCGGCCTGCCGCATGTCGAGATCGAGATACGCCAGGATCTCATCACGGACGACGCGGGCCAGGACGAATGGGCGGGGCGCATCTGCCGCGCCCTGCAATCCGCCGAACATACTTTTCTAGGAACAACGCGATGAATCATCCAACCAGCCGAGAAATCCCCATCGAACCTCTGCATACGGCGCTTTTGATCGTCGATGTGCAGAAGTACAACTGCACCTGGGACGGCGGCGAATATGCGCATCTGTCGGCGGCCGAGAAAGAACGGCGCTTTACCTATTTTTTCCAGAATTTGCGCGACACCGCGCTGCCCAACATGGTCCGGCTGCAACAGGCGTGTCGCCGTTCCGGCATCGAGGTGACCTATACCCTCATCGAAAGCCTGACCGCCGATGGGCGTGACCGCTCGCTCGATTACAAAATCACCGGGTTCAATGTGCCGAAGGGCTCGCCGGACGCGAAGATGGTCGATGAATTGGCGCCCGCCGACGATGAAATCGTATTTCCGAAAACCTCATCGTCGGTATTCATCTCGACCAACATCGATTATGTGTTGCGCAACCTCGGCACCAAGTACTTGATCATCGCCGGCTGCCTGACCGATCAATGCGTGGACTCCGCGGTGCGCGACGCCTGCGATCTCGGGTATCTGGTGACAGTGCCCACCGACGCCTGCGCCACGCTGTCGGCGGAGCGGCATGATTGGTCGCTGCGCAACAATCGCGGCTATTGCCGGCAGATCACCACCCAATACCTGCTCGAGGAAATTGCCCGGTTGACGGGCAAGTCTTGAGGCGGACCAGGCAACCGCGCGGCGGGCAGCCGTCATGAGCGGATCCCCATGAGCGGATCCCTATTAGAGCGCGACGCGAAGGTCGTCGCCCACATCGGGCGGCTGCGCTTCTCTCCCGTGAGCGTCATCGGCGGCCGCGGCAGCCGGTTGACCGAGGAGGGCGGCCGCGAACTCCTCGATTTGTCCTCATCCTGGGGCGCTGCCGGTCTCGGCTACGCACATCCTGCGGTTACCGAGGCCGTGACGGCCGCCTGCGCCGACATGGCGGGCGCGAGCCTGCTGTCCTTTCCCAACGAGAACGCGGTCGCATTGGCCGAAGACCTCGTGCGACTCACGCCCGGGGGAGCTCAGCGCCGGGTGTGGTTCGGGCATTCGGGCTCGGATGCCAACGACTGCGCGCTGCGTGCCGTGGTGGCGGCCACCGGACGTTCTCGCTTCATTTCGTTCATCGGGTCCTACCACGGCAATCTGTCGGGTTCGATGAGCGTGAGCGGACACACGGCGATGACCCATACCCTGCCGCGTGCGGGCTTGGTGCTGTTGCCGTATCCGGACGCGTATCGGCCGGAGTTCAGCGCAAGCGACGTGCTGAAGCTGCTGGATTACCAGTTCGCTACCACCTGCCCGCCGGATCAGGTCGCCGCCATCTTCATCGA
Organism: uncultured Gammaproteobacteria bacterium; assembly: GCA_963799885.1. GTDB lineage: Bacteria > Pseudomonadota > Gammaproteobacteria > Steroidobacterales > Steroidobacteraceae > Bog-1198. Next base: position 20,694 of record CAWCYX010000025.1, read on the forward strand.
GCCCTTGATGTCCGACGGCGGCCTCATCGTCCCGCCGCCGGGATTTCTGGCGGCGATTGCGGATCGCTGCAGGCGCCACGGCATTCAGATCATCCTCGATGAGGTGAAGGTGGGGCTGGCCCGCAGCGGCAAGTTGCATTGCTTCGAGCACGAGGGACTGACGCCCGACATTGTGGTATTCGGCAAAGGTCTGGGCGGGGGTCTACCGCTATCGGCGGTGATCGGCCCCGCGCAGATCATGGACCATGCGCCGGCTTTCGCCATTCAGACAACCGGCGGCAATCCCGTGGCCACGGCGGCCGGCCGGGCGGTGCTGCGGGTGATCGCGGCGGAGAACCTGGTCGAGCGTGCCAATCAGATCGGAGAGATATTGGCGAGTGGACTACGCGCCTTGGGTGAGCGGCATCCGATGATCGGCGATGTGCGCGGGCGGGGTCTCGCGCTGGGCGTGGAACTGATCGGCGATCGTGAATCACGCGAACCCGTCACGGCGGCCACGACGGCCAAGGTCATCTATCGCGCCTACCAACTGGGCGCCGTCTTTTTTTACGTGGGGCTGCGCGCCAACGTGCTGGAGTTGACGCCGCCGTTGACCTTGAGCGAGGCGGAGGCGCGGGAAGGCATGGGAATCATCGACCAGGCCCTGACCGATGTGGCGCGGGGTTTGGTATCCGATGCGGATGTCGCTCCCTTCATGATGTGGTAATGGCATGGCGAATTTGATCAAGCGCTTGAGTCTGCCGGAAGC
>CAWCYX010000026.1:0-25028 GCA_963799885.1 uncultured Gammaproteobacteria bacterium
AGATAACGCGCGCGCATGCCGGGATCGGTTTCCCCCGCGAGCGCCTGTTCCAGCACCACCGCATCGCGGTGCGAGGTGTCCGGGTCACGGGCCCGCGCGCCTTTCCGCGCGTTACGCACGATATGCAGGCCGTCAACCCTGGCCGTGACGAAGCCTTCCGGGGGACCCGCCAGAAACTCGTGCAGAACACCTCGGTAACGAAACGCGCGCCGGTTGTTGCAAATCTGCGGCCGTAGGTAGCGCAGCGGATGATCGACGATCCACATCTGATACAAATCGGCGCTCAGGCCGGCGCGGAAGGCAGCGGGGTCGAAGCCATGCTCGCGAACCAGCCGGTCGTCGGCGTCCAGGATCAGCGCGTAATCGATGTCCGCGCGCTCTCGCAATCGTGCCAGCGCGAGGCTTCGATTATGTCCAAAGTCCTGCCAGGGTGCGTCGAAAACCTCGCCGGCGATGTCGTTGCGCTCCAGGTAGCGGCGGATGACATCCTGTGTGCCGTCGGTCGATCCGGTATCCTCGATCAGCACGTAATCGACAACCGGACGGGCATCATCGAGGCATTGTTCGATGATGCCGGCTTCATTTCTGACGATCATGCAAAGGCCTGTCGTCGTCACGATGCGCCGCCACTCCGGGCCCGGGCCGCAACATTTCCTGCGCACACTGCAGGCGTTGAGCGAGGCAGTTTCGGTGAGCCCGAATACCACCATCGATTCCCTGAGCTACCGCCAGGATCTCCTCGACATGAAAGTCACCGCCCCCAGTCTCGCCGCCCTCTCCCAGTTGTCGCAACGGGTCGGCAAGCAAGGCCTGGCCGCGGAGATCCAATCCTCGACGCCCGTGGGCGCCGCGGTCGAGGCTCATTTACAGGTACGCGCTGCCGGCACATCGAAGGGCCGCCCGTGAACTCGCTCAAGGCATGGTATTCGGGGTTGCAGGTGCGGGAACAGCGGGCGGTCGCCATCGGCGGGGCGGCGTTGTGCGTGCTCATCGTACTGGTCGGAATCCTGCTGCCCCTGGAATCGGCCGTTTCGAACGCAGTCAAAATACGCGAGACGCGGCGCGAAGACCTGGCGTGGATGCGCGTCAACGCGCCGGAGATCCAGGCGGGCGGCGCGGCGGTCGGGGACACCGGCGAGGCGCCGGTAGTGCTCGTGGACCGGGTCGGCCGAGAGGCCGGTCTCGGCAGCGCATTGCGCGGAACTCAGCCAAGCGGCACCGGCGTGCGTGTTCAACTGGAATCGGCACCGTTCGACGTCTTGGTCACCTGGCTTGCCACGCTCGAGGAGCGCTACGGTTTCGCGATCGAATCCATCTCAGTGGATCGCGCCGCCAAGCCTGGAGTCGTGAATGCCAATATCACGTTCGCCCAAGCGGGGCACTAAGCCGCCCGTCGAAGCGAGGCGTCCGCGCTTCGTTCTCCCGATAATCCTGATCGCCGTGCTGGCGGTGCTGTCGGTGGCGATCATCGCCCTGCCCGCATCGCTGCTCACACGATTCCTGCCGCCATTCATCAGCGCCGGAGATTTCTCCGGCAGCCTGTGGCACGGGTCCGCCGGCAAAATCACCGTCAGCGGCCGCGACGCCGGAGCCGTCGAATGGCGGCTGCACCCTCGGTCGCTGCTGCGGCTGACCCTGTCGGCGGATTTGCATTGGGTCAAAGTGGGTTTCGTCGCCGACGGATCGGCGGACGTCAATCGCGAGGGCTTCGCCCTGCACAACGTGGAAGGCGACGGTCCAGTGGAGGATTTGGCCGACATGGGTGTGGCCGTAGGCTGGCATGGCCTGGTGAGTTTCAAATTCCCGGAACTGAAGGGCGTGTTCGCGGGCGGCGCCGCCACGCTGGTATCGGCCGCGGGCGACCTCAGCGTGTCGAAGCTCGCCTGCCTGCAGATTGCCGAGGGCGTGGATCTGGGCGGCTATGTGCTTCATGTGGTCGACGGCGCTGTCACGCCCAATGCCGACGCAACGGCCGAACTGACCGACACGGGCGGTCCGCTGGAGATGCATGCCATCATCCACTTTGCCGCCAAGGACCACACCGGCACCCTGTCCGGCACGGTCAAGGAGCGCGCGGGCGCCGCGCCGGCGCTCCTCGCCCAGGTCGACAATCTGACGCTGCTCCACCCCCGGGACAGCCAAGGGCGCGTTCCCTTCGAGCTTGAATTTACGCTGTGAGCCGGCTGCACCAGGCGGCGTGGGCGTCGCTGGACGGATCGATGAAATCCATGTGATCCGCGTCCGCCAACTCGATGAAGCTCACGTCGTCGCCGGCCGCCCTTGCCGCCGCCGCATAGCGGCGCGAGATGACGACGGGCACATCGACATCGCTCGAGCCGTGCACGAGGAGCTGCTTGACGCCCATGGGCAGCATTTCCGCGGGCGACACCGACCGATAGCGCGCCGCGACCTGCTGGGGCGACCCGCCGAGAAAATTCTCGACCGCGCCGTTGCCGCAACGCAGCTCATGGGCAAGGGCGAGATCGGCTACTGCCGCCAGGCCGACGGCTAACGCTACTTTCACGCGCTTCGGCTGGAAGCCACCGCCGACGCCGGAGTCCGTCAGGGCGCACCACAGCGCCAGATGTCCGCCGGCGGAGTGACCGACGATCGTGACCCGGTCGAGGTCGATCGGCTCCCCGTGTTCCGCCAGCGTCGCCAGGTGATCGATACCGGCTGCCACGTCTTGCAACGTTCCCGGCCACCCACCGCCCGTCGTTCCGACGCGGCGATATTCGAGATTCCAAACAGCGAATCCCCGAGCCGCCAGGTCGACCGCGATCGGCGCGATGTGATCCCGGGCATACGGCATGCGCCAGAAACCGCCGTGCAAGAGGCCGACGACGGGTACTCGCCCGCTGCTTCGATGGCCGGCGCGCCGCGGCAAATAAAGGTCACCCGCGTGATCGGACGCCGGGCCATAGCCGATGGTGCGAAACGTCATCGCAGGTTCAGGTTACGGAGCGGGCCCCTGGTTAAGGAGCGGGTCCCGGGGGCTTGGCGTCGTCGACGGCGATGAGCACCGCGCAGTTCACGCGCTCGGCCAGCGACTGCCGGTCAGGACCCGACCACCAGCGGCCGCCCGCGGGTCTTGGATATAATCCGACGACGATGAGGTCCACCGCCAATCGTTTGGCGTGCCCGACGATCTGATCGAGGGTGTTGCCGTGGGCCAAATGCCCTGTGGCGGCGACGCCCCGCGCCCGCAGCTTGTCAATGGAGTCATCGAGCAGTTTGCGATATTCGCCCTCGCGATCGATCATGCAGGCGTGGCCCGCCGCTCCCGCCAGAACGACCGGGTCGGGCACCTCCGATGAAATGATCGACAGCACATGCACTTGAGCACCGACGAGAACGGCGAGTTCGGCGCCCTGTTTCAACGCCGCCCGCCCCGCCTTGCTGCCGTCGTAGCATAAAAGGACATGTTTAAACACGACCATCATGATAGTCCCAACCTCTCGGAAAATCCGCGCCCAAAGTCCGGACCTGCATCACACTCTATGATGCAGAGAACTTGACCCTGTAGTGCAAAGTCTCTTAGAGTCTTGTCCATGCAAGGCCCCATCCCGATTGAAAGCCGCGCGCTCGGCACGCTCGCCTATATCCGGGCGTCCATTGAGTCCTCCGGTTCCATGGCCGTCCCCGGCATGGCGGGATGCGTCATGGGCGTCATCGGCATCTTCGCGTCCATCGTCGCGTCGTTTCCCCGCTGGGCGCATCTTTGGCTGGAAATCTGGCTGATCGCAGCCGCCGTCGCGCTGGTCGTCGGCGGAGCCATGATGGCGCGCGAGACCGCGCAGAGCGGCCACGCGCGCTATCTGGGGCCCGTCAGAAAATTCCTCATGTGCCTGTGCCCCGCCCTCCTGGCCGGCGCCGTCCTCACCTTCGTCCTGTGGCGTTCCGCGACGACGGGGCTGATTCCCGGGGTCTGGCTGCTGCTCTATGGGTGCGCCGTGTTATCGGCGAGCACGGTGACCATTCCTCGCACGATGCGGCTCATCTGCTTCATGGGGGTGCTGTTCATGCTGCTCGGCGTCTTGGCTTTCGCGGCACCAACGGGTTTTCACACGCTGATTCTGGGGCTGGGTTTCGGCGGCCTGCATACCGTTTTCGGCATCCTGATCGGACAGGCGAGTCATGGACGAGTGAGCCGTGGCGACTAGATTCACGGCTGCAAAACGCGAGGATGCGGCCAAACGCGAGGATGCGATGGAACAGCACGCGGCGAAGCCCAAATTGAAGCCTGAACCCGTTTCCCGACCGCACAGAACGGCCGAGGACGGCGGGTTGGATCGTCTGATCTACGAGCGCGTGCGCCTCGGCATCATGAGCGCTCTCGCAACGAACGAGGAACTCACCTTCAACGAATTGAAAGCGTTATTCGATGTCAGCGACGGCAACTTGGGCGCCCATGCGCGCAAACTCGAGGAAGCCGGCTACGTCGCCTGCGCCAAGTCCTTCGAAGCGCGGCGCCCCAAGTCCCGCTACCGCATCACTCAGGTCGGCCGCAAGGCGCTGCTGCGATACCTGGAACATATCGAAGCGGTCATCAAGGCGACCCGGCGGAACTGATATGCACGTGGCAATCATCATGGATGGCAACGGACGCTGGGCGACTCATCGCGGACTGCCGCGCGCCGCCGGTCACGCCGAGGGCGCGAAATCCGTGCGCACGGTCGTCGAAGCCGCCGCCAGGGAGGGAATCGACACTCTTACCCTGTACGCATTTTCCGCCGCCAATTGGGCGCGTCCGCCGGCGGAGATTGCGGCGCTCATGAAACTTTTCGGCCAGTACCTGTTCACCGAAACACGCAGGTGCGTCGAACAGTCCATTTGCGTCAACGTGATCGGCCGACGCGATCGCTTGAGCGATAACCTGTTGCGTTCGATCGAACAAAGCGAGCGCTTGAGCGCGTCGTGCACCGGGATGCACCTGCGGGTTGCCGTGGATTACTCCTCTCAGTACAGCCTCACGAAGGCCGCCGAGTTGGCCGCACGGGGCAGCGCCGCGAACACGGAACTGACCGCCGACGACATCGAGCGATCGCTGCACGATGTCGATCATTCGGCGCGCGCGGCGGGACCGGTCGATCTGCTGATCCGCACGGGCAATGAGCGGCGCCTCAGCGATTTCCTGCTGTGGGAGTGCGCCTACGCAGAACTCCACTTCTCCGAGTGCCTTTGGCCCGAATTCGACGAAGCGCGCTTTCGGCACGCATTGTCGGACTACGCCGGGCGGCAGCGGCGCTTCGGCGGATTGAGCGCGCAGAGCGGCGAATCACCGTAGCGATTCACGGTAGCCTTTAGAACTGCGCGTGCAACCGCACAGCATAGATCGACACCGGGCCGCGATCGCGGTTGTAGGCCGGGTGTTCGACCCACTGATAGTCGAACGTGAGCTGCGCGTGCGTGAGGAGCTGCACGCTGTAGTAAGTTTCTAGAATTTGCTCAGGACCCGGATGCGGCAGCCGTCCATCGCCCACCAGGATGCCGAGGCCGCCGGCGTTCAAAAAGCGCTGACGCTCGGCGGAAATATTATTCATGAGACCCGCCAGCCCCACCGTGTCGCGCCCACGCTGCCAGCCGCTACCCTTGAGCGAGAGTCCAGCCTCGACCGACCGGTCGATATCGCTGAACTCGTAGGCTTCCACATTGCCCGCCGCTTTGCCCGCGCGGGCAAACAACCCGAGATCCTCGACCAGTTGCTGCTCGAGGTTGAGGCTCGCCCCCAGTCGGCTGCGGTATTGGCGCACGGAGATGATATTCACCGGCTGCCCCGAGGCTTGGGCGAGTTCCACCGCCGAATTGAGCAAGCCCATGCGCCCGCGGCTATCGAATATCGTGACCATCAGTTTGCCGGGATGATTGAAAAGCGTGTGCCGTTTTTCGAGTTCAGCAATGATCTGAAACTCATGGAAACCTGGATCGAGATGCACGCTGTTCGGAATGTTCGACAAGTCGAACGCCCCGAGGCGCATCGTCCAGGCCCCCTGGTACCATTCGGCAGCGGCCCCCACCGTATAGCCCCAGGCGTCCGCTGCGTAGTCGAATGATCCGGCATCGACGGCAGCCCAGTTAAAAAAATCCCCGCGCGGATCGTGCGCGTACTGATTGACGTCGAATAGGTCGACGACGGCGAATTTACCGACGGTGAACACCCACCGATCGAGGCTGCGATTGCCGCCGAGTTGATTGGCCTCAGCCTCGATCGCTTCACGCTCGCCAGCGAGATTCAGTGTTTGGCGTACAAAAAGACGGGGCAGCCGTAAATAAGGCTTGGTCTTGCCAACTTTATAGGCCTCGCCACTGGGAAATCCGGCAACACCGAACGTGTCGTCGAGGCCAAATCCCTGATCGATTTCCGGATCGATCCAGACCTCGGCACCCGACCAGAGGCGCGCTCCTAGATAGAGCGTAGCGTCGGTTGTTTCACGCCCCTGGCGCGGGCTGAGACTGTGCGGGCCAGCGTAGGGTACGCGGAAGGAGCCGGTGTCCTGCTCGACATACGTGAATTGGCCGTGGATCGCATAGCGCTCATCGATATCCGGCTGCGAGGCAGTGTCCTCGGCCGCATGGGCGGCCAGGGCGAGGAACCCTGCCGTCCAGAGGAACAGAAAAAACTTACTGATCGCGCGGCGAAGACGCGTTGGTAGCAGGTTGGGGGTCCATAGGATCTGTAGAATCTCCGCGGTGCAACGCGTTGAATATACCCTACCGTACCTGAAGTAGTAGTCATGCATACCCAGACGATTAAATGGTTCGGCGCCCTGCTTCTATTCGCTGCCTTCTGCGGGGACGCCGCAGAGCCGTGGAAGGGCCTGCCGCCGACGCCGCAAATTCCCCCGCACACGGTGGGCAAGCATGTCGCCGTGAATGGCGCACGGCTCTGGTATGCGGAATGGGGCGCGGACAGCCCCGGAACACCCGTACTGCTTCTGCATGGCGGGTACGCGAACAGCAGCTACTTCGGATTTCTCATCCCCGCACTCATCAAGGCCGGCTATCACGTGATCGCCGTCGACAGTCGCGGACACGGACGCAGCGGGCGGACAGAAGAGCCGATGACTTATCACTTGATGGCTTCGGACTTCGTCGGGCTCCTGGACGTCCTGAAAGTCAAGAAAGTGAGCCTTGTCGGCTGGAGCGACGGCGGCTGCACGGGCTACGACCTTGCCATCAACTATCCGGATCGCCTCGAGCGCATCTTCACGTTCGGTTCGAATGCGGATGTATCGGGATTCAGCGACGATTTCGTCAATAATCCCGTAGTCGCGGCTTATCTCGCCCGCACGCGTCAGGAATACCGGCGTTTATCGCCGGCGCCCAATGACTGGGATTCCTTCAACGCCGCCATGAACACGATGTGGACGACCTTGCCGACATACACGGCTGAGCAACTGCGTACGATTCGCGTACACACGACGATCGCGGACGGTCAATTCGACGAAGGCATGAAGCCGGAGCACCTCCGCTACCTCGTTGCCACAATTCCGGATGCGCGGCTGGTGATTCTTCCGCATCTGAGTCACTTCGCCATGCTGCAAGACCCCACGGCATTCAATGGCGCCGTTCTCGATTTCCTGCGTGACTACAAGTAGGCCGGATCCTACGGCTCCCACTCCCGCCAGGCGCGCATCAGCGGAAAATACAGGCCCACCCGGACGTGCTCGGGTCCGAGCTTGCGGGCCAACTGGGCATATCGGTGTAGCTGCGGACGGTAGCGCTCGACCTCCCGGTCCAGGAATTCGTCAAGGCTACCCCCGGCATGCAGGCTGGTCTTGTAGTCGATCACCCACCGCACCCCGTCATCGTCGACGAAACTGCGATCGAACACCACCCGCACTACCTCGCCCTGCCATCGTCCCGATAGTGCGTATTCGCGAAAATCGTGCCGCGCCCTGCGCTTCAATATCCAGCGCGCGCGCTCGTCGCGGTGGACGGCTATGAGCGCCGACACCACCCGTGCGCTTGCTCCCTGTAATCGATCCGCGGGCACACCGTGCAACCCCAACCAACGCCGAAAGTGCGGACCGCGGCCCTGGATGGCGCCCTCGTCGCTGTGCTCCAGATCCATGACTTGAAGTTCGGCGTGCACCAGGCTGCCGACCCGCCGGGCGGTTTCGCCCGCCCAATCGAAGACCGGTGTTTCCTCGCGAAGCGCGGTGGAAGCGGGAATCTGTTCGCCGATGCGGAGGGCGTCGTCGGCGGTGGGCGACCAATCGCGCGGCAGGCGCAATAGCGGGCCACCACGGGGCGCAGCATCACCGGTCGCTTCAAGATGCTCGATGCTTGGATCCAGCCGCAGCCTGCTCACCTCGTCAAGTGCGAATTCCGCGCCGGCCACCGGCCACAGAACCGCCAGCAGACTTCCGGCCCGCGGCCTCCACGGGGCGCGCCGTTTTGCTTCGCCGCCGATCTCCTCCCGGTCTGCAACATCATCCGGCCGGCCGACTACCGCCGACAAATGCAAGCGCCATTTTGCACGCGTGCATGCCACATACAGCAATCGCTCAGCCTCGAGTGCCGCCGAATCGTGGGCTTGACGGCGCAGAAACTCGAACAAATGATCCGGCTCCGCACCAATCCCCGGCCGGGCGGCCAGCACCAAGCCATCGCGAACAGCCCGCGAGAACTGATGCGATAACAACAACTGATCGCGGTGAAGCGGAATATGCCGGTCGAGACCGGGCACGACGACCATGTCGAACTCGAGCCCCTTCGCCTTGTGGATGGTCATGATTTCGACCGCCGAGGGGGTGCGGTACTCGGCAAACAAATCGCCGAAACTCGATTCCAAGTCCGCCGCATCCGGTAGGCCGCGTTCCTCGAGCAGAGCGAGCCTCGCAAATACCGTCCGCACCTGATCGAGGTCCTCCGCACCCGTGGCGCAGGCCGGACCGCCGAGCGCCAACCAGGTCTGTTCCACCCAGCGCGATATGGTGCCGTGCGTGCGGATTCGAAACGCGGCATCGAGCGTATTTCGCAGCCGTTCGCACCGGATCCGGCCGTCGCCGGTCAATCCGTACAGAACCGAATCGTCGGTCAGCGCCTCCCACGGGATCGGCGCCGCCCGTGCCACGTGCAGCAGGTCGGCCAAGGTGAGGCCGGTCCACGGCGCGCGCAGCACCGCAAGCCACGCTGTTCGGTCGCCGAGGTGCAGCAGCGCACGAATGAGCGCGACGAGATCGCGCACGACAGGGCGATCTTGCAGCGGTTCGATGTCCACCGCTCGAAACGGAATCGATCGGGAGCGCAGACTCGCGGCAATGTCGCGCGCATGGTTTCTGGCGCGCACCAGGACGGCGATGCGCCACTCGGGGTGCGAGGCCGATTGCCCGCCGATCAAGCCGGCAATCGCATCCGCTTCCTCGCGGCGGCTGACAAAACCCTTCAACGTGACGCTGCCGCTCCCAGCCTGCGGCCGCATCGCCGACTCGCTGGGCCGAAACGCGATTGCGCCGCGATCTCGATCGTCGGCGTGCGGCAGGATGGCCGAAAAACACTGGTTGATCCATTCCACCAACGGTTTGGCGGACCGAAAATTGCTGCGCAGACGCAGAGCCTCGAAACTGACGTCTCCGATCCCTTCGTCGGCGAGCTCCAGGAACGCCCGCACTTCCGCCTGGCGAAATCCGTAGATCGACTGCATGGGATCGCCGACGCAGAAGACGCTGCGCCCGTCGCCGCGCTCCCATCCCGCGGTCAGCAGCTTCACCAACTCGAGCTGCGCGCTGGAAGTGTCCTGAAATTCATCCACCAAGATATGCTGCAGGCGGTAATCGAGCCGCAGATTCAGGTCGGTCGGTGCGGCGGCCGTTCCGAGGGCGCGCACTGCCGCCATGGACACGGCGGGAAAATCGACGGTCCCTCGGTCGCGAAACACGTGTTCCAACTGAGCCGCCGCGAGTACCAACACCAGCGCGACCCCGCGGACGCGCTCCCACTGTTCATCGTCGTAGGCGGGTGCGGGAAGCCAGCGAATCTTCACCAGGGCACGCAATATGGCAGGCACCTGCTGCAACTCGTCGATGAGATCCGTCATCACGGACTTGTCGGGGCATAGCGGCGGAAAACCCTCCTGCTTGGTGAGCCGCTTGCGATATGCAGCTTCGTTGGTGATCAGCAGCGCCGCGGCGGCGCGCCACCGCGGCAAATCGCCGGCCTCCGGCCGCAAGGCGGAATCATCCAGGCGCCACGCGGAGGCGTGCGCCTGCGGGCCCTCCAGACGTAACGCCGCCGCATGCATCAATTGCGACAGGACTTGGAGCCTTTCCCGTCCGAATGCCTGGTGCGCCGCCGCCAGCGAGCGGTTCAACAGAAGTCGCAAATCTTCATCCAGGTGACGCCGGATGTTGCGCAGCTGCTCCTCATCGAGCGTGCGCGCGGCATGAAGATGCCCGGCGAGCAGCGGCAGCCAGCGATCCCGGCTCGCCAGCATGCCGGAAATCAAGTTCACCAGGCTTTCCCAGCGTTGATCGTCCTGCGCGAGCACCCGTTCGACCGCGTGACCGAACTGGTCCGGTTCGTCATACGCCATGGCGCGGCGGGCCGCCTCTTGATACAGCGGCCGGGGGTCGTCGGTCAGATTCAAACGCGAGCCCGCTCCGGCCATCACCGGTAGTTGGCCGGCGAGCCAGGTGTTGAAGGCGTCGATGGTCTCGATGCGAAGGCGCGATGGATGTCGTCCGAGATCGAATCCCAGTTCGTTCATACGGCGTCGTGCCGCAAGCCCCAGCTCCCAGGTTTGGGCGTTCATTGGCGCAGGGCGCTCAGGGAAGCCTGCCGCGTGCAAGGCGTGCAAGACGCGCTCGCGCATCTCCTGCGCCGCGCGGCGCGTGAACGTCAGCGCCAGGATACGCTCCGGGGCGTCGACGGTCGCCAGCAGGCGCAGATAGCGCTGCGCCAGCAACGTCGTTTTTCCGGACCCCGCGGGCGCCTGTACCAAGACCGACCCGCGGGCCTCGACCGCCTGCCTACGAGCGGACTGGTCGATGGGTTGATCAAGAGGAAAATCGAGGGGAAGTTCGAGGGTCTGGCCGAGGGGCTGGTCAGTCATCGCGGGGCCCCCCGTCGTCGAACGCCGCGGGGACTCGGCACAGTGCCTGTAGATCGCAGGACGCACAGGCCCGCGCAGTCGGCGCAACCTCGGCATGTCCGGCCGCGAATTCGCCCGCGATTCTCTCGATGCGCTGCGACCACAGAGCCACCAACGCGGTGAAGTCCGGCATGCCTTCCAGCGCCGTCGCGCGGGTCTGAGGCTTGAATATGCCGCCGCGCGCGGCTTCCGCCACGAAACCGCATTCGCCGGCATTGACCCGGCCGTAGGCCACGGCCACCAGCGCGTGCGGCTGCAATACCGCGTAGACGGGCAGCTGGGGATTGTCCGGCCGATCACCGCGCCAGTCCGTGGCCGCCACGCCGCTTTTGTAGTCGATCAGCACCCGCCCACCGTCGCTCAATCGATCGATGCGATCGATTCGCACGTCGAACTCGAGTCCGCCGTAGCGCGCCGTGTGCACCGCCTCTTCCAGGGATTCGACGTCGAAGGGTTCCCGAGTTGCCTCGGTTTCCAGCCACTTGCGCAGCAGCGCCGCCAGGCGCGGGACTTCGCGCCGTTGCCAGCGCAGGCCGGGGTCCCGGCGGCGGCATTGCCGGGCGACGGCGCGTTCGACGCCCTCCCTCACCAATTGATCCAGCGCATCCGGCGCCAGCGCTCGGAGCCGCGCCGAGGAACGCAAGTCTGACCAGATGTGTTCGAGCGCGTGATGCAGCATCTCTCCGCGTTCACGCATGCTGAAGCCCGGCACGGGCTTCTCAGGCGTCTCCGCCAGCAGCCTGGTCTCGGCAAAGCCGCGGAATGCACAGCGCGATTGCGCGCGCAGGGTCGCTACGCCGCGCATCCGTTCGGGTGCAGTAAATGGCGGCGCTCGTTCGTCGTTACAACTATTCAGGCGAGGCGCACCTGCCGCCGCAAGGCGCCAATGCGGCCGCGCGGTGGATGCGGACTCCTCCGGCAGCGAAGCCGCGGGCAGCAGCGGGCTGAAGGCGGCGGGCCGGCCTTCGGCGCGGTCCGCGCAGCTGAACACGTTGCTCGATGCTCGCAGGCACCAGCGGCGCTGCAGGTCCTCGGCAAGCTGCATTTGTCCATCGGCGCTCGCGGCGACCACGCCGTACTGCCGCTGCAATCGGATGGGCAGGAGCGGGATGGGATCGAGCGGCGGCGGCCAACGGTCTTCGCTGGTGCCGGAGATCCACAGACCGTCGTAAACGAGCCAGGGGTCCATGAGTTGCCCTGTCACCCAGACCGGAGGGATGCCCGTCTGCGGCTGAAAGGCGGTATCGCGCGCTGCCCGCGCCAATATGCGGCCGGCGGCGGCCGCTGGGAGAGCGCCGAACGAGGCGTCGGCCGTTGCCAGCGTAGCGAGCAGCTCGCGGAATCGCTCCGCCGCTTGAAACTCCGCGCTGGACCATCGTGATCTGTGTGCCCACGGTCCCGCTTCGAAAGCGTTCACCCAGTGGGACGCCCAGCGGCTGAAAGGATGATGGCCTTGCACCGACTCGATGGCGCGCGAAAAACCCTTCAGTCGCGAGACCGCGGCAACGGGATCCGAGAGCCTGCCGCCCGCCGCCGCTTCCGCAATGCGAATCCACTCCGTCAAATCCGCTTCATGGGGTCCCCGGCGGCGCAGAATCATGTCCTGGGCTGCGGCGGCAGCGGCGTCGGCCGACGAGGATTGCAGTTCCGGAGAACGCAGCAAGGAACTGAACGCCTCGAAGGACACGCGTCCCGCGGTCGCCGCCAGTGCGTCGAGCGCAGCTCGCACCGGTGCGTAACGGCTGAGCTGCGTACCGCCGGCGATGGCATAGGAGCGCGCCGTCTCGCCCGCAGCCAGCAGTGAAAACCGTTGGGGCGTCAAGGCGGCATCGAACGCATCCTCCACGTCGGCTCGGCGCAGATTCAAATCCGGAATGCAGATCCACGCGCGGAAATCGGCTGCCGACCGCAGAGCGTCGCGCACCCACTCGGCGATGGCCGCGAGCTCCGCGTCGGGCGAGGCCGCTTGCATACGACGGGGGTGCGCCGGCCCCCGGGTCGCCGCCGGAAGCAGCATTGCGCTTGCGTTTTGCTGCAGCCACTTTCTGGCAACGGGCCGCCAGATGGGGCTTTCTATCCAAACCAAATTGTGCGAATCGGGCAGCGTGGCGTCCAGCAGTCGATGAGACGCGATACATCCGAGGTCTCGTGTCCGTGCCTCGAAGGCTCGATTCCAATCGATGAGGGCAAGTGTCTCCTCGGTCGGGTAGGCGGCGAGGGACGCGACCGGAATGCCGTACTCGAACATGGCGCGCCGTGCGCGCCTGGCGCTGCGCGCGGCTCCGCCCAGTTCGAGAAACTCGCCGCCGGCCGCACTTTCCTGAACCACGGTGCGCCACAACTCCCGCTCCTCGATGTCGCTCAAGACGCGCGGCAGGGAGGCATCCGAGCGCTGCCTCTCGGCGTACCGTTCCCGCAGCCAACTTCCGAAATCACGGATACGCGGTGTCGGCCAGAGGTCATGGCCGGCGTCGACATGCATCCGTTCCACGGCATCGAACAGAGCCGCGGCAAGTTCGGTGTTGGGAACAAGGATGGTATGGCCCGCGCCGGCGGCGTCGTACAAGCCGCGCGCCTCGCTTTGCACGCCTGGGATCTCGTCAGCCCTTGCCGGCGACGACTTGCAGGGCCGGTCCCGGCGCCGCCGCCGCGTGCGCGTCGAGCAGTTCTTCGATGCGGGAAAATACCGTGGAAAGAACCTGCGACTCGGGAAGATTCGTGATCCGGAAGCAATTCTTGTACGGCACGTTGAAGCTCACGCCGGGAGCCACCAGCACATGCTTGTTCTCCAGCAACTCCAGCGCGAACACCTGATCGTCGAAGTCGGGCAGTACATCTGCGCGAACCTCCACGAACGAATACAGCGCACCCATGGGCCGCACCAAGCGCAAATATTTACTCCGGGCGACGCTGTCCAGAATGGTCTGTCGCGACTCGAACAGCCGGCCCGCCGGGCCGGGTCAGCTCCCGGATGCTTTGGTGACCCCCGAGGGCGGTCTGCACGGCCCACTGGCCGGCAACATTGCTGCACAGTCGGAGCGAACTCAAGAGCTCGAGGCCGCTCAGGTACTCGGTCGCGTTTTCGACATCACCGGAGAACACCGCCCAGCCGACTCGATAGCCGCACGCACGATACACTTTGGACAGTCCGCTCATCGTGCAGCACAGCGTGCCGTGCACCAAAGCGGCCATCGGCACGAATTCCGCGCCGTCGTATAAAATCTGATCATAGATCTCGTCCGAGAGAACCACCAGCCGATGCTTCTCGGCGAGGCGCGCGATCGCCGTCAGCGTCTCGCGCGGATACACGGCGCCGGTGGGGTTGTTCGGATTGACGATCACGATGGCACGGGTACGGCGGGTAATCAGCGCCTCGATGTCCTCGGTACTGGGCACGAAACCGCGTTCCGGGCGGCAGGGATAATGAACCGCGCGTCCTGTATTGAGGTTGACGGACGCGGTCCAGAGCGGATAGTCGGGGCTCGGCACCAAGACCTCATCGCCCGGATTGAGCAGCGCTCGCAGCGTCAGATCGATGAGCTCACTGACCCCGTTACCGATGAACACTTCTTCCGCGGTGACTCCCTTGACGCCGCGCTCCTGCTGCTGCATGACCACCGCTTCGCGTGCGGGGAAAATGCCCTTCTGGTGGACGTAGCCTTCGCTGTGGCGGAGGTTCTCGATCATGGCCAAACGCATGGTTTCGGGCGTACGAAATCCGAAGGCATAGGGGTTGCCGATGTTGAGCGACACGATGTCGTATCCCAGCCGCTCCAACTCGAGCGCCCGCCGCGCCAGTTTGCCGCGGATTTCATACCGGACGTTCGCCAACCCGTCGCTGACGCGGACCGACGTGCGGCCGCCGACGCGCTCGTTACCGTGACCTGGAGTTGCTGATTTCATGCCGCCAAGAATACACGACCTCCCGCCGGCGGTGGCAGGCCGCGGCGTGGCCCACCCCGACCTCGTCCAGCGCCGGCGCCGTCAGCCGGCATTGGTCCCGTGCATAAGAGCAGCGTTCGAGAAAGGCGCAGCCGCCCGTGCCGCCGGCAGCGCCGGGTGCCTCGCCGACCGCGGCAACCGTGACAGCTGCCGGCACCCGCGTCGGGTCCGGGACCGCGGCGAGCAGGGCCTGGGTGTACGGATGCGCCGGCGCCTCGAACAGTTCGTCGCAGTCGGCCACCTCCACCAGTCTGCCGCGGTAAATCACCAGCACGCGGTGACTCAGGTGGCGGATCACCGCGAGATTGTGGCTGATGAAAAGCATCGCGGTGCCGAGTTCCTTCTGCAAATCGCCCAGGAGATTCACGATCTGGCCCTGGATGGACACATCGAGGGAACTGACCGGTTCATCGCATACCAAGAGTTTCGGGCGTAGGATCATGGCGCGTGCGATGCCGATTCGCTGGCATTGGCCGCCGCTGAACTCGTGCGGATAGCGACCGGCCATGCCGGAGGACAATCCCACCCGCTCCAGCATTTCCGCCACGCGCGCCGCGCGCAGGGGCGCCGATAATGACGGCTCGTGGATCTTGAGCGGTTCGGTGAGCGCGGTGCCCACGGACATTCGCGGATTCAAACTCGCGAGTGGGTCCTGAAATATCATCTGCATGTCGCGGCGACGGCGCCGAAGATCGGTGGGTCGGCACGACAGGAGGTCGTCGCCGCCGATGAAAACGCATCCGGATGTCGCCGGAATCAGCCGCAGGATGGCGCGCGCCAGCGTCGACTTACCGGATCCCGATTCCCCGACCAATCCGACGGTCTCGCCCGGCCACAAATCGAAGGTCACATCCTGCACGGCGGGAAACGCGCCGAAGTGCACGACCAGGTTTTTCACCCGGAGCAAAGGTTCGTTCGCGGTGCGCAAAGGGTCGATCACGCCGTCATTGGGAAGTGACAGGCCGCTTGATGCGCCGCCCCGCCGATGTCTCGCAGCACGGGCCGCTCCGACCTGCAGCGTGCGGCCGCGAGCGGGCATCGCGGTGCGAACGCACAGCCCGTTTCGGGACCCGAGGCTGCGGGCGGGTTGCCTGCCAAACTGGGCATTCGCTCGAGCCGCGGCCGCCCAAGGTCGGGCACGCATTTCAACAATTCGACCGTATAGGGATGCACCGCATGTCCCAAGATGTCGGCGGCACCCGCACTCTCGACGATTCTGCCGGCATACATGACGGCGATACGGTCGGCGAGCCCCGCCACCAACCCCAAGTCATGGCTGATGAGCACGATGGCCATGCGCGACTCCGCGCGCATCGCGCGCAATGTATCCATGATCTGGGCCTGCACAGTCACGTCGAGCGCCGTTGTCGGCTCATCTGCGATCAGCAGCGTGGGCTCGCACAGCAGACTCATGCCGATCATCACCCGCTGCCGCATGCCGCCAGACAACTCGTGCGGATATTGCCGCAGGCGCCGCCGCGCCTCAGGTACCCGCACGCGCTCCAGCGCGCGCAGCGCGGCCTTCTCGGCTTCATGCCACGACATGTGCGAATGGCTCACCAGGACTTCGGCGAGCTGGATGCCGACTTTCAAGTGCGGCGTCAGCGAGCTCATGGGGTCCTGAAAAATCATCGTGAGTTTCGAGCCGCGCACGCGGTTCAGTTCCGACGCCGACGCGCCCAGGATTTCCCGGCCCTCGAAGCGCACGCTTCCGGCGGCGCATGCCCCCGCGGACAGCAGTCCCATCACGGCCATGAACGTCTGAGTCTTGCCCGAGCCGGATTCGCCGACGATTCCCACGCACTCGGCGGGGCGGACGGTGAGCGTTGCCTCGCGCACCGCGGCGATAGCGCCACCCCGGGCCGGGAAATGCACGCTCAGATGGTCGATGTCCAAAGCGGGCGTCACGTCGCCCGGCTCTCACGTCCGACGATCGCGTCGCGCAATCCGTCGCCCACGATGTTCAGACATATGAGAAGCACCGCGAGCACGCTCCCCGGCACCAACAGTATCCATGGAGCCGCCTCCATCTCACCGGCGCCCTCCGCGATCAGCGTGCCGAGGCTCGCATGGGGTTCCTGGATGCCGAGCCCCAAGAAGCTCAGAAAGCTCTCGAACAGAATGATCTGCGGTATGGTCAACGTCGCGTAGACGATGACCGGACCCAGCAAGTTCGGAACGACGTGCCGGAGAATGATGCGGCCGGTGCTCGCTCCGGAGGCGACCGCTGCTTCGATGTATTCGCGCTGCCGGATGCTCAACGTCTGGCCGCGCACGATACGCGCCATGGTGAGCCAGCCGATGGCGCCGATGGCCAGAAACAGCAAGTACTGGCTGCGGCCGAAAATGACGGTCAGAAAGATCACGAAGAAGATCAGGGGCAGACCGCTCAAGACTTCGATGAAACGCATCATCAACTGGTCCCAGCGTCCACCCGCGTAGCCGGCGACGGCGCCATAGGCGATGCCGACGGTGAGGCTGATGGCGCTGGCCATGCACGCCACCGCCAACGACACCCGCATTCCCGCGAGGGTACGCGCGAAAAGATCACGGCCGAGACGGTCCGTGCCGAGCCAATGAGCGCCGACCAAGCTCGGGTACGCGGCAACGTGCGCCCAATCGAGCGACTCGATGTTGTTCGGATTGAACCACGGTCCGATCACGGTTGCGGCAATCAATACCACGATGACGCCGAATGCACATACGGCGACGCCGGTGCTCGACCGCAAGCGGTAAATCGGTGCTCACCGACCGAACCTGATGCGCGGGATCGAGCCATGCATACAGCAGATCGACGACCAATCCCATCGCGATCAGCAAGGCGGAATAGATGATCACCATTCCCATGACCAGCGTGTAGTCGCGATTGAGGGCGCCTTGCACGAGGTACCGGCCGATGCCGGGCAGCCCCGCGATGGACTCCACGACCAGCGAACCCGTCATGATGGACGCAACCGCGGGCGCCAGATAACCCGCCACCGGCAGCAGCGCCGGGCGCAGCGCGTGCCGCAGTATCACGACGCGCAGCGGCAGCCCCTTGGCAAATGCCGTACGGATGAATTGGCTGCGCAAGACTTCCAGCATGCTGCCGCGCGTCATCCGCGCGATGATGCACAGCGGCGGCAGGCACAGCGCGGTCACGGGCAGCACGAGGTGCCGGACGGATCCCGGCTCCCAGCCCGCGACCGGCAGCCAATGCAGGTAGATGCCGAACACGAGACCGAGGAACGGCAATACCACGAAGGACGGAACTGCAATGCCCAAGACGGCCAGCGACATCGCGGCATGATCGGCCGCCGAATGTTGGTGCAGTGCTGCATAAGTGCCCAGCGGCAGCCCGAGTCCCAGCGCCAGAATGAGCGCGAGGGCGCCGATCTCCAGGGTGACGGGAAATCCCTGCCCGATGAGTTCGGTCACCGTGAAATCCTTGTACTTGAATGAAGGTCCGAAATCGCCGTGCGCGAGGGCGCCCAGGTACCTGCCGTACTGCGCCCAGATCGGCAGGTCGAGGCCATACGCCGTCTGAAGATTGGCGAGGATTTCGGGCGGCAGAGTCTGCTCTTGATCGAAGGGGCCGCCGGGAGCGGCGCGTATCAGGAAGAACGCGGCCGTGATGATGATCAGCAAGGTGGGTACCGCGCCGGCTAGACGCTTGATGAAATAGCGGACCATCGAGCTTCAGTCTATGGGATCGACCGCCAGGTGGACAAGCGAAGCGGCGATCCATAAACTACCGCGCCAAATGATTAGCGTATACCACGGTAACGCTCAATCTCACCATTAGTCCGAGGTTTCATGGAATCCACCCGCCCGATCCGCGCGCTGACGCGGGGCCTTGATGCACTGACCGTCCTGAATTCACGCGATGGCGCCACCGTCTCGGAAGTCGCCCAGGAAATCCGCTTGCCGCGCACCACCGTCTACCGGATTCTGGAAACGCTGTGCAACGCCGGCTTCGTATTTCGCGACCCCGCCGATGACCGCTATCGATTGACCATCGAAGTGCGCCGCCTGCGCCAGGGAGTCGACGACGACGCCTGGGTCGCGCAGATCGCCAAACCGCACATCGAGGCACTCTGCCGCGACATCGTATGGCCCGTATCCATCGCCACATTGTCCGGCACCGTGATGATGGTGCGTGAATCGACGGACCACGAGACCCCGCTCGCCATCGAGCGTTACTCGGCGGGATTTCGCATGCCGCTGCTTGCGTCGGCGGCGGGCCGCGTGTTCCTGGCCTACTGCCCCGAAGCGGAGCGCGAAGCGCTCATCGAGATACTGGCGCGGTCGAACAAGGAGGATGACAAGCCGGCGCGCGGGCCGCGCGCGGAATTGCAGTGCATGCTGGCCGACATCAAGCGCGATGGATATGCGACCTCGACGAAGACGCGGCGTTTGGTGGACGAGGTGAGCCTTGGCGTGCCGGTGAACTCGCACGACGGCTTCCTGGCTTCGCTCACGGTCCGCTTCATGGCGTCGGCCGTGCCGTTGAACACGGCGCTGGAGCGTTTCCTGCCCAAGCTGCGCGAATGCTCCGCGGTCATCAATACTTTGTATTCGGATCAACAATCCGCTGCGCACGCTGCCGGCGCACCGGAAACCGCTGCTTAAGGAGTCTCAATGCAGAAGATCATGGTTTGTATCAAGCGCGTCGTGGACTACAACGTGCGCGTTCGCGTCAAACCCGACGGCAGCGGCGTGATGCTCGACGGAGTCAAGATGAGCGTGAATCCGTTCGACGAAATCGCGCTCGAGGAGGCGCTGCGCATCAAGGAGCGCGTCGGCAACGTCGAAGTGGTGGCGGTGAGCATCGGCATTGCCGATACCCAGCAACAGCTGCGCACCGCGCTGGCGATGGGCGCCGACCGCGCGATCCTGGTGCAGACGCGACGCCGCCGGTCGAACCTTTGACCGCCGCGCAGACTTTTCTCGCGCTGGCGAAGAAGGAAAACCCGCGATCTGATTTTCCTCGGCAAACAAGCCATCGACGATGACGCCAATCAAACCGGACAGATGCTGGCCGCCCTGTGGGAGCGGCCGCAGGCGACCTATGCGTCCAAAGTGGAGATCACCGGCGACAAGGCGGCGGTCACGCGCGAAATCGACGCCGGCCTCGAAACCATCGAAGTGGACCTGCCGGCGGTGATCACGGTCGATCTGCGCTTGAACGAGCCGCGCTACGTCAAATTGCCGGACATCATGAAGGCCAAGAAAAAGCCGCTGGACGTGACCTCGCTCGATGCGCTCGGCGTCAGCGCCGGTCAGTATTCCTGAAGACCGTGAAAACCGAACCGCCGGCGCAGCGTCAGAAAGGCGTCATGGTCAAGGATGTGGCGGAACTCGTCGGACGTTCTCAAGAAGAAGGGTTTGATCTAATGCATAAAGTACTCATCATCGGCGAGCACGACGGCAAGGCCTTGAATCCTGCCACCGCCAAGTGCGTCACCTGCGCGACGAGCATTCCCGATGCCGAAATCACCATCGCCGTGTTCGGCGCCGATACCGCCGCGGTTGCCGCTCAGGCCGCCGCCATCGCGGGCGTCAAAACGGTGGTGCGCGTGGACCGGGCCGAAAACGAACATCCGCTGGCCGCGATTTTCGCGCCGCAGGTAGCGGCGCTGGCCGCGGACTACAGTCATGTCTTTGGTCCCTCGACCAGCTTCGGCAAGGACCTGATGCCGCGGGTCGCGGCGCTGCTGGGCGTCGCCTCAAGTGAGCGATCTCATGGCCGTCGAGGGCGCGTACCGGTTTCGCCGTCCCATCTATGCGGGCAACGCCATCGTCACGGTCGAAGCAGACGGCATCGAGCAAGCTGGTCGCAACGGTGCGGGTCGCTTCGTTCGAAGCCGCGGCCGGCGGCGGCGGTGCCGCGGTCGAATCCAAGTCGTTGAGCGTCGCCCTGCCCACGCACACGCGCTACGTGGGCGCCAAGTCGGGCAGCACCGATCGGCCGGACCTGCAGACTGCACGGCGCGTCATCTCCGGCGGCCGCGCACTCGGAAGTGCGGAGAACTTCAAGATCCTGTACAGCCTCGCCGACAAATTGGGCGCTGCGGTCGGCGCTTCACGCGCCGCGGTCGATGCGGGCTACGCGCCCAACGAGATGCAGGTGGGACAGACGGGCAAGATCATCTCGCCGGAAATCTACATCGCGGTCGGCATTTCGGGTGCGATCCAGCATCTGACGGGCATCAAGGATGCGCGCACCATCGTGGCCATCAACAAGGACGGCGAAGCGCCGATCTTCGAAGTGGCGGATGTGGGGCTCGTCGGCGATTTGTTCCAAATCGTGCCCGAATTCGAGCGACTGGTCGGCGGGTAGACCAGCCCAGCTGCCGGGGCGCCGGGGGGCCTAGCACCGGGCGCCTAGCTGCGGGCGCGAGCGTCGATGGCGCTCGCGGCCGCGTCGACGGCCCGGACGAGCAGGTCGGCATGTTCCTTGAGGAACGGCATGGGCGGCCGTAGTTTCAGGATGTTTGCCAATGGCCCCTCGGCGCCGATGAGGACGCGGGCGCGCGAGGCCAGGCCGTTCACGATTTTCTTCGTGCGCTTCTTGGCGGCATGCACGTCCGGTCCTTGAATCTCGAGACCCAGCAACAGGCCGGCCCCGCGCACCCCGCCGAGGCACGAGTGCCGCTGGGTCAAGGCGCCGAGTTCGCGACGCAAATAATCCCCGGTGGCCTGCGCGTTTGCCATGAGTTGCTCGCCGTCGATCACCTTGAGCACCGCCAGTGCGGCCGCGGCGGCCACGGGATTGCCGCCGAAGGTTGAAAAGAAACCGAATTTCGCCTGGAACGCCTCGATCACCGTCCGATTGGCAACCACCACGCCCATGGGATAGCCATTCGCGACCGGCTTTCCCAGGGTCACGATGTCGGGGGCAAGTCCCGGGCGCGACATGCCGCGGCGTTCGAATCCCCAAAAGTGCGATCCGGAGCGGCCAAGCCCGTATTGGACCTCATCGGCCACGATCAAGCCCCCCGCGGCTCGCACCCGCGCCGCCACCGTCGCAGCCCAAGCGGCCGGCGGATCGTGAATTCCGCTGCTGGTCAGTGCACTATCGATGAAAAATGCCGCCGGCGCGAATCCGCGCGTCGCGAGGGTGTATATGGCGAGGTCCGTGTCCTCGGTGACCGCCCCGAGATCGGCCTGGCCCAAGGAGTCGTCCGCCGTCAACGTCGCCGGCGGCGCCGTCAAGGTCGCGACGCGCGGATCGACGGTACCCCCGGCCGGCGTGAGCGCCGCCACCGCGTCCGTAATGCCGTGGTACGCATGGGCCATGACGAGCGCCCCTTGATGGCCCGTCGTGAATTGCGCCATACGCCACGCCACATCGTTGGCCTCGCTGCCCGAATTGACGAATATGCAGGCGTCCAGGTGGGAAGGAAGCCGCGACGTCAGTGCCTCCGCATACTCCAGAATGTTCTCGTGCAGGTACCGGGTATGGGTTGCCAAGGTCGCAGTCTGCTTTTGAATGGCACGCACCACGGCCGGGTGGCAATGGCCGACGTGCGGGACATTGTTGTAGACATCGAGGTAGGCGCGGCCCGCGGCATCGTAGAGCCACACCCCTTCGCCGCGCACGAGGTGCAGGGGCTTGTCATAGAACAGTTCGGCACCCGCACCCAGCAATCGATGGCGGCGGCCGACGTCGACCTCGACCGATGCAGGGACGCCGGTGCCTGCCACGGCCTGCCAACCCTGAGTCAATGACGCCCGGCCGATCCTCCGCAAGCGCTCGAGCGAGGCTGCGGCATGCCCGGCCCCCTGGTCGAGCAGGCTTGCCCCCTTGGTGTCATGGCGCCGACGCCACGCATGGACCAGGATGGTCACGGCGTGCCGGCCTGCCACGAGGTCGTACAGTACGTCGATCTCGGCTGCATCGAGGGATTGGAGGCGCGCATACCCTTCGAGGACGGCGGCTAGATCGTCGGGCTGCACCACGGCGTGCGTGAGCAGCTCGGACATGGCCACCGCCGGCTCCAGAATCCGGGGCGCATGAATCATGTCCCCGAAGTCCAAGATTCCGCAGACCGAGCCGCCGGAGGCGTCGACCAGCAAGTTTGACGGATGGCAGTCGCCATGTATCGCTTGGGCCGGCAGCCCGCGGATGGCCGGCAACCGCTCCTTGAGCCCCAGGACCACCTCTTCCACCGCAAACCTTACGTCGCCGGGCTCGATGTACGGAGCGAATTCCATGAGCTCCGGCAGCCGGCGAACATCCCAGGCAATGCGTTGGGCCAGTGCGTGATGGAAGAATCCACGCAATGCGCGATCCACCCGTGCCAGGGTATCGCCGATGTTCCGCAGGAGCGACGCTGTGGGCGCGGTACTGCTAAGCAACCGGCCCGGGAGATATCCCATGAGGCAGGTCGCATAGATACGGCCATCCTGCTCAGCCTGCCCCAGATCGGCCCCTTGCTGGGTGGCAAAGATTCGCGGGACCGGCAGCGTGGGGTCTTGCTCGGCCAGGTGACGCAGCACCCGCACCTGGCACTCCGTGGTCTGGGGGTCGGCCGCGCCATCCACGATCTTCAGAACATAGTTGCGGGCATCCGCGGTGCGAATATGAAAATTGCAGTCCCGCTCGCCCGACAAAGGCGAGATGGAGACTGCCAAGCCATAGACGTCCCGAGCTATCCGCTCGGCTTCCGCGACTCCGAACACCGGCGGAGCGCTGCACAAGGCCAGCAAGGCCGCAAACCTATAGCTGTTTCAATACGTATTCGGCTGCGGAGACCTTGAATTCACCGGGCGCTTCGATGTTGACGTGCGTCGCCACCCCGTTCTTGGCGACGATGGCGAACCGTTGTCCGCGATGTCCCATCCCGTAGCCGCTTGCGTCCAACTCAAGCCCCAGGGATTTGACATATTCGCCATTGCCGTCCGCCAACATCAGGATCTTGTCGCCGACCCCACCGTGCTTGCCCCAGGCATTCATGACGAATACGTCGTTGACGGCCGTGCACGCGACGGTATCGACCCCTTTCTTCTTGAGTTCGTCGGCCAACCCCACGAAACCCGGCAAGTGCTTCGCATCGCAGGTGGGCGTGAAGGCTCCCGGCACCGAAAACAGCACGACGGTCTTTCCGTCGAACAGTTCTTCCGCGCTCACCTTCTTCGGACCATCCTTGCCCATGGTCGTGAATTTGCCCGCTGGCATCTTGTCGCCGACTTTGATGGTCATATGTCTTCTCCGTTCGTTAATTGCGGTCTACGAGCCGAGCTTCTCGGAATACAGCTCCCAGAGCTTCAAGACTCGCGGACCCAGCCGGGCGCTGGCCATGCTCGACGATATCGGGTCACCCGATCGGGCCGAGGCGTCGATCCGTCGTGCCGTCACGCGGGCGGGGACCGCATCATGGGTTTCGGCCACCGGGTCTACAAGACCGACGATCCCCCGCTCGGTCTTCCTCCACCGCGGCGTGGCCCGGTCCCTCGGGGGCGACCTGGTGGACTTCGCCGAGCAGGTGGAGCGCACCACCGTCGAGGTGCTGGCCGACCTCAAGCCGGGCCACAAGCTCTACGACGTGGAGTTCTTCGCCGGCGTGGTCATGCACACCTGCGGCATCCCACGGGACATGTTCACGCCCACTTTCGCCTGCAGCCGGACCATCGGGTGGGCCGCCCACGTCATGGAGCAAGCCGACGACAACCGGTTGATCCGCCCGGCAGCCCGCTACACCGGGCCATCCTCCAGCCCGTCCCGGCACCCTGAACGCGTCGGGCACCCGGTCGCGGGTAACCAGCCCGGTGGCCGGGTTCTTGCGGGCGTCACTCGAAGGGCAGGCCGAGCGCGCTCACCGGATGCTCCTCGACCCACTGGAGGTGGAGCTCCCGGCACGCGATCCTCCACCCCGACGCCGTGTGCCGGTAACGGTCGCGGATCAGGATGAACCAGACCATGTCGGTTCCCGCCGGGGCCCCCGTCAGCCCGTCGGCCGCCGTCAGGTGGTGGGCCACACACTGGACCTCACCCGAGGCGTGCTCG
>CAWCYX010000027.1:0-36085 GCA_963799885.1 uncultured Gammaproteobacteria bacterium
TGATGTTCGGCACCGATTTCAAGCCGCTGAAGGCCTTCTTCGCTTCCGCGGTGTTTTTCAATGCGACCTGCGAGCGGCCAAGATACACGTAGGCCTCATCGAGATGCTTGATCCCCTTCTTTTCGATGCCTCGCGTGATGGCCGTGACCGCCGCTTGATAGTCGCCGGACCCGTAATAGACTTCGCCCGATTTGACGTCGAGTTCACCCGCCGGGTTCTTGGCGGCTTCCGCATCGAAGGCGGCCTCGCCCTTTTTATCGGTCTCGGCACGAGGCTTCAACGAGTTCGCGAGCCGCGCGGCACGATCCTTATCCTTCTGCTCGGTGAACATATTCGACGCGACCGCTTTGTCGAGAACCGACGCCGCTTCTCCCGGCAGTGCGGCGTCGCCCAGCAGCTGCGCCATTTCCATGTAGTCCGAACCGGCCGTCATGGAGTTGGTGTCGTACATCACGCGATAGATCATGAGCAGATTATGGTCGTCGCGCTCGTCCTGACGCTCGATGCGCAGCAGCGTATTCCAGTAGTTGGTCTTGTTGGTGAGCTTGATGAGGTCCACCAACACCGCGGCCATGGCGGTGTTGTCGCCGGCGTCGGAGGCGCATTGCAGCTTGAACTGGAAGAGGTTCTCCTTGGGCGTCTCACCCGCTTTTCGGGCGGCTACGATCGCCTTGTCGGCCCAGACCGCCGAGTTCTTGCAGTCCTTCTGCAGATAGTAGATCTGACTCATCACCGCGAGATCGTCGGCGTTCGCACTGCCGGCTTCGGCCACCTGCTTGCCGTATTCCAGCGCCTTGGGGTACTGCTGGTTGCCGGCACTCAAACGGAACAGCATCCGGGTGGTCTTGGCCGCATCCTCGGGGCTGTATTGGCCGGTGGCGAGTGCCTGCTCGTAGTCCTGTTCCGCCTCCTTCAAATGATTGAGGCGGACGTTGGCGAAGCCCTTGAAGTCGTAAATGGTCTTCTTGTCGAAGGGAGTCAACGGCGACTTCTGCTCGGCGGCCTCGAGATTTTTGAGCGCTTCCTGCCACTGACTGGCCTGCAACGCCTTCTGCGCGGCCGTCATTTCCTTGGCGATCACGCGGCTGATCTGTTGTTCCTTGGGCTTGTCGGCGGCCAGGGACGAGTGGGTGGTCACCGCGAAACTCGCGACCGCCAGCAATACGCCTAGAAATAAACCGGGCCGAACATACCGGGTGGATTGATTCATAACTTACCTCTTACCCAAACATTTTGAATTGGTTTTGTGCGGTTTTTCTCAAACGAACGGCGCGCCAAGGGCCTGACGCGCCGTGCTATCCGCCCGATCGTACTATTAGAACAATTCGTTGTTGACGAAACCGATCTTCTTTAGTCCTCTGCTCTGCAGGTCGGCGAGCGTCTGCGCCACCTTTTCGTACTTGGCGAACTTGTCGACGCTGATATGCACTTCCGGTTGCGGGTCCTTCGAGGCCTCCTGCACGATATAGCCCTGCATGGTGGGCCGATCCACCGGGGTCCCATTCCAACCCAGCGTGCCGTCGAAATCGATCGTCAGATTGACGATCTCCGGCGGCGGCGGCGGAACGAAATTAGGTGGGGGCGGCAAAGGATTGTCGATCTTTACCGCGTGGGTCACGGGAGGCAGCGAAATGATGAAAATGATCAACAACACCAACATGACGTCGATCAACGGCGTCATGTTGATGTCGGTGAACGATTGGCCCTCGCCTTTACCTACAGCCATTGCCATCTGAAATCTCCTACGGCGCTATCGCCGGGGTGAAGCGGCGAGGTCAGAAACGCCACTTTGCGGATACCGATCTTCTGAGCGGCCACCAATACCTGACCCACGTACATGTAGCGCGAATCGCTGTCGCCACGAATGTGGACTTCCGGTTGCGGACTGGATTTGCGCGGCATTGCGCAGTTCGGCTTCAGCAACGCATCCTGGTTCGGCAGCAGCTTGGTGTTCCAGTAGATGGCTCCCGATTTGTCGACGGCGATCGTGACATCCTCCGGCTTGGTCTGCGTGGGCAGGTTGCTTGCCTTCGGCAGATTGACCTTGATCTCCTTCAAGGCCACCGGCACCGTGATGATGAAGATGATCAGAAGCACCAACATGACGTCCACGAGCGGCGTCACGTTGATGTCCGACAGCACCTCGCCTTCGCCGCTGCCGCTCGCAGCTCATCGCCATGGCTGACAGACTCCTAGCGGGCGGCAGCGGGACTGGGCTTGACGGCCGGCGACGGTGCCTTCTCCATTCCCAAGCCCATCTTGGCGCCCGAGATCAGATAGGCATGCAGCTCATGGGTGAAGTGGCTGACGCGCTTCCTGGAGATTCTTGTTGCGACGCAATAGCACGTTGTATCCCAACACGGCCGGCACGGCGACGAACAGACCGATGGCAGTCATGATCAAGGCTTCGCCGACGGGTCCGGCTACCTTCTCGATGGAGGCCGATCCGGATGCGCTGATCGCGATCAGGGCGTGATAGATGCCCCACACCGTTCCGAACAGTCCGACGAACGGCGCGGTCGATCCCACCGACGCGAGCACCGGCAATCCGGCCTGCATGCGGCCGATGATGGAATCGGCGGTTCGCTGCAGCGACTCGGTGATCCACTCGCTGGTGCCGATGGCGCCGGACAGGCGCGCCTTGTTGGTCTCGTGGTACTCGTAGGCCTGCTTGCCCGTTTCGGCCAGAGCGCGGAACGGATTGGAGGTGCCCTTCAATTTGACGAGCGCATCGGTCAGGCTTCCCGAGCGTCCAGAACTCCTTCTCGGCTTCGATGGCCTGCAGCCGCTGCCGCCGCTGGTCGAAGAACTTCGTGATCATGATGAACCACGTGAGCAGCGACATGATCAACAGGATGACGCAGGGTCGACCTTGCGACCAAGTCGCCCTGTTGGATAAGCGCACCAAGGCCAAACGGATTTTCAACGGTAGTCTCTGACATGGACCGATTTCCTCTACGTAGACAAGTTTAATGTGACGAGTCAAACAAATTTCCGCCCGTGCTGTCGAGCGCTACTACTTATTCGTGAGCTTCCAAACAATGGGCAAGGCGACCGTCTTCTCCACCGGCTTCCCGTCTTCGGTGGCCGGCATCATCCTCTGTCCATGCACCGCCTTCAAACAGGCATCATCCAGACGCGGAAATCCGCTGCTGGTCTGAATGGTTTCACCGGTGATGTGGCCGTCGACGGCGACGGTCACCTGTCACCGTGCAGCGCCCTTCTTCGTTGGCGCGCTTCGATGCGTCCGGGTACTACTCCTCGCCGATCTTCAGCGGATGCTTCGGATCCATCGAGGCGGTCGTGACCGTACGCGGCTCCGGCGGCGGGTGCCGCCGCCACCGGCGGCGGCGCCGCGACCGGCTGAGTCTGGGTGACCACGGCGATGGCGTTGGTCTGCTCCTGACGGCGCCTGAATGTCGACGAATTCGGGAGGCGGAACGTAGGGTTTGATTTCTTCGAGTTTGGGCGGCGGCGGCGGCGGCTTGTCGACGTCTTTGGGTTTGTCGATCTGGGCGATTTCCACCGGCGGGATAATCGTCTGCGCCAGACGGCTTCGCGAGACCGGTATAAAATGCCCAGCCCACGACGACATGCAAAATGATAACGACAAGGAGGGCGACGCCCCGCTTGCCGGAAAACAATGATGGCTCTTCGTATTTATACATAAGTCTGGTTGCGACCCTACCCCTGCGATTTCTCTTATTGCACTACGCGCGTGCACCCTCGAAAGAGTGCTGCACAATTTCTGCCCGCGTGTACTGCGCGTCTTTACGCGCGGCCCTCACACGCGTGCGTCACACGCCACCTTTGCTCACGCCGCATAAGATTTTCAGCAGCGTCCCTTGTGAGTTCCTTTCGGTGAGTAAAGAGACTGACACATATCCCGCCCGAACTGCAAGCACGACTTGACTTACTCCAAATCCGTTACGGCGCCCAGCGAAGCGCTGCTAACCGCCCTGGAATACTTGGCCAGCGCGCCGCGCCGCGCGTAGGGCTGCGGCGCGGTCCAGGCTGCGCGCCGGCGCTTCAGTTCAGCGGCGCTCACGTGCAGCGTGATTTCCCGATGCTCCGCATCAATCGTGATCTCATCGCCGGCCTTGACCAGCGCCAGCGGTCCGCCGACCGCCGCTTCGGGTGCGACATGTCCCACCACGAAGCCATGGCTGCCGCCGGAGAACCGACCGTCGGTGATGAGCGCAACCTCGTTGCCCAGTCCTCTGCCGATGATGGCCCCCGTCGGGCTCAGCATCTCGCGCATGCCCGGACCGCCCTTCGGACCCTCGTACCGAATCACCACCACGTCGCCCGGTTTGACCTTACCGCCCAGAATACCCTGCAGCGATGCCTCCTCGGAGTTGAATACCCGTGCCCGGCCCTTGAAGCGCAGCCCCTCCTTTCCGGTAATCTTTGCAACGGCACCTTCGGGAGCGAGGTTGCCGTAGAGAATGACCAGATGACTGTCCTTTTTGATGGGGCTATCGAGCGGCCGCACGATTTCCTGGCCAACCGGATAAGGCTCGACGCCGCACAGATTGTCCGCCAGCGTCTTACCCGTGACGGTGAGGCAATCGCCGTGCAGCATGCCAGCGTCCAGCAGCGTCTTCATGAGCGGTTGGATTCCGCCGACGGCCACCAGTTCCGACATCGAGAAGCGGCCGCTGGGCCGCAGGTCGGCAAGCACCGGAACCCGCTTCCCCAGCCGCGTAAAATCATCCAAGCGCAAGTCTGACGCCGGCCGAGGAGGCGATGGCCAGCAAGTGCAGCACGGCGTTGGTCGAACCGCCGAGCGCGATGCAGACGGTAATCGCATTCTCGAATGCCTTGCGCGACATGATCTGCCGGGGTGTGAGGCCCAGTTTGACGAGCTTGACGACGGCCGCGCCGGCGCGCGAGCAGTCGTCCCGCTTCTGGCCGGACACCGCATCCTGAGCGGAACTGTTCG
The DNA here is from genome assembly GCA_963799885.1 of uncultured Gammaproteobacteria bacterium. Classification (GTDB taxonomy): domain Bacteria; phylum Pseudomonadota; class Gammaproteobacteria; order Steroidobacterales; family Steroidobacteraceae; genus Bog-1198. The sequence continues at coordinate 4,946 of CAWCYX010000027.1, forward strand.
GCAGGCTCATGCCCAACGCCTCGATGGCGGAGGCCATGGTGTTCGCCGTATACATGCCGGCGCACGAGCCCGGACCCGGAATCGCCGTTCTTTCCACGAACTTCAGTTGCTTTTCCGACACCGTGCCCTGCGCATGGCCGCCCACCGCCTCGAATACCGAGACGATGTCGCGCTTCTCGGCGCCGGGGCGGATCGTGCCGCCGTACACGAAGATCGCGGGCCGGTCGAGCCGCGCCAGCGCCATCAGGCAGCCCGGCATGTTCTTGTCGCAGCCGCCGAACGCGACGACGCCGTCGAATCCCTGCGCGCCGACCACCGTCTCGATCGAATCGGCGATGACCTCGCGGGAAACCAGCGAGTAGCGCATACCCGGCGTGCCCATGGAAATGCCGTCCGATACGGTGATGGTGCCGAAGATCATGGCCTTTGCGCCGTGCTCCTCGACGCCGGCCGCGGCCAGCCGCGCCAACTCGTCGATATGCATATTGCACGGCGTCAGATTGCTCCAGGTGGATGCGATGCCGATCTGCGGCTTATCGAAATCTGCGTCAGTGAATCCGACGGCGTGCAGCATGGCGCGCGCGGGCGCCTGCTTGATGCCATCGACGACGAGGCTCGAGTAGCGGCGGCGATCGACGGACCGGGAATTTTTTTTCATGGTGCCTGACTTGTCGGTAGTGATTGAATTGAGTGATGGTGGACGGCCGGCGCGAAGCTTATGAGCGCGCGTTGCCCGAGCGCAACTCGCGACCCCGCTGCAGCGGAGAACGAGCCCTCAGCGGGACGGCGAGACTCCATAGCGCTCGGCGAGATAGCGGTACGCGCCGCGCACCGCATGCGCTTCGGCACCCACCCCACGGCCGGGACGTTCCTTCGGGTTCCAGGCAAACAGATCGATATGCAGCCAGTCCGGCGTCTCGGTGACGAAGCGCTTGAGGAACAAGGCGCCGAAGATCGCTCCCGCGAATCCGGATGCGGCCACATTGTTGAGATCGGCGATCTTGCTGCCGAGTTCATCGTCGTATCCCGCCCATAACGGCATGGGCCACAGCGGATCGTGCTCGGCAGCGGCGACACGCGCGAGATTCTGCACCGTGGTGTCATCGCTACCGAAGAGGGCCGGCAACTCAGGACCCAAGGCCACGCGCGCCGCCCCCGTGAGGGTGGCGAAATCGATGATGAGGTCGGGACGTTCGGCGTCGGCCAGAGACAAGGCATCGCACAGAACCAACCGGCCCTCCGCATCCGTGTTACCGATCTCAACCGTCAGGCCCTTGCGGGTCTCCAGTACGTCGCCGGGCCGGTAGGCGTTGCCGCTGATGGAGTTCTCAACCACCGGCAGGAGCAGGCGCAGCCGCGCCTTGACCCCGGCGTGCATCAGCAGATTGGCGAGCCCCATCGCGACCGCTGCACCGCCCATGTCCTTTTTCATGAGCGCCATGCCCGAACTCGGTTTGATATCCAGGCCGCCGCTGTCGAAGCAAACGCCCTTGCCGACCAGAGTCAGGCGCGGCAGAGTCCCACCGCCGGGCGGCGACCACTGAATGTCGACCAGCCGGGGAGCGGAGGCGCTCGCGCGTCCCACCGCATGGATGGCGGGAAACTTCGCCGCCAGCAACTCCTCGCCCACCCACTGCCGGTAGCCGGCGCCATGCCGCTCGGCAAGTTGCCGCGCCGCCGCAGCCAATTCCACCGGACCCAGGTCTCCGGCCGGCGTGTTGATGAGGTCGCGTGCCAGCTTCAAGGACTCGGCGGCGCGCGTCACGAATTCCTGGTCAGCATTCGGGCAGGTTTCGATGGTGGCGGGTCGATCCGATTTGGTCGGACGATAGCGCTCGAAACGATAGGCGCCGTATGCGAACCCCAGGCAGAGCTGCGTCGCGTCCGAGTCGCTCCATCCCTGAGCGAAACGGAAACGGCGCGGCGGCAGGCGTTCGGCGAAACCGGCGGCATGCCACATGGACAAGCCGCCGTGGCGCTTGCCCAGCCCGCCGACGGCCATTTCCAGGCCGCCGCTCGCATCCGGCACCAGCAGCACGCGGTGCTTCTCGCCCTTGAAATTGTGCTCTGCCAGCCAAGCCCTGACGAATGGCGTGCGCGCAGCGCGCCACTCGTCGACCTCATCGTCGTACAGCAACCAGAGAGGAATCGAATTGGCGGCATCGGCAATCATGGATGGCGAACCTCGCTGCGGTAAGGCGCTGCAGCTCTTGCATCATAAGAGATTCTGTGTTGCTATTTACGGCTAGTTTTAAGGGCGATGCACGATTTTTTTACGGACCCCGCTCGGACCTGCACAAGTCTTCGAGGCGGGGTCTTGCGTTTTAAAGGAGCACTACATGCGTTTGTATTCGCAAAAAGACGTCGACAAGAAAGCACTGCGCGGGGCGCGCATCGCGGTTCTCGGCTATGGCAGCCAGGGCCGGGCGCACGCGCTCAATCTGCACGACAGCGGTTTCGACGTCGTAGTGGGCACACGCAAGGGCGGCAGCTGGCAGAAGGCCAAGAAAGACGGTCTCCATGTGATGGAACCCAAAGAAGCCATCAAGGGCGCAAAATTGGTCGCCATGCTGGTGCCCGACATGACCCAAAAGGCGTTGTACGACGAACTGAAGGCCGACTTCGAGAAAGGCGCGACCCTGCTGTTTGCGCACGGCTTCAACGTGCACTTCAAGCAGATCAAGCCGCGCAAGGATCTCGACGTGGTGCTGATCGCGCCCAAGGGTCCTGGCGACCTGGTGCGTCGTCAGTACCAGCAGGGCCGGGGCGTGCCATGCCTGCTCGCGGTTGCGCAGAACCCTTCCAAGCAAGCGAAGGCCAATGCGCTGGCCTACGCCGACGGCATCGGCGGCACGCGCGGCGGTGTCCTGGAGACGACCTTTGCCGAGGAGACCGAGACCGACCTGTTCGGCGAGCAAGCGGTGCTGTGCGGCGGCGCAACGGAACTGGTGGTGAAAGGTTACGAAACGCTGGTCGAAGCGGGATACCAGCCCGCCGTGGCATACTACGAATGCTTGCACGAGCTGAAGCTCATCGTCGACCTGCTGCATGAGGGCGGCATCACCAAGATGCACCGCTTCATCAGCGAAACCGCCAAGTACGGCGACCTTACCCGCGGACCGCGGATCGTGAACAAGGCCACCAAGAAAGAAATGAAAAAGATCTTGGGTGAAATCCAGCAGGGCAAATTCGCGCGCCAATGGATTTCGGAGACCAAGACGGGGCGCCGAAAATATTCCAAGCTGCTCAAGGCCGACCTGAAGCATCCGATCGAGAAAGTCGGAGCGCAGCTGCGCGCGCGCATGCCGTGGCTGGAATCAGGCAAGGCCTGAACTCGATCCTCATGAGCGCTCGCACACTATTCGACAAGGTTTGGACAGCGCACGAAGTGGTACCGGAAACCGCGGACACGCCGGCGGTTCTGTACATCGATCTACACCTCATTCACGAGGTCACCTCGCCGCAGGCGTTCAGCGTTCTGAAATCGCTGGACCTGCGCGTGCGGCGTCCCGATCGAACCTTGGCGACCATGGACCATTCCACGCCGACGGTGACCGAGCAGGTGTTCGGCAAGATTCCCATCAAGGTGGACGCGGCCGCGAAGCAGGTGCGGCAGCTCGAGAGCAATGCCGCCGAATTCGGGGTGGAGCTGTTCGATATGCGCGACGCGCGGCGCGGCATCGTGCACGTCATCAGTCCGGAACTCGGTTGCACGCAGCCCGGCATGACCATCGTCTGCGGCGATAGCCATACGAGTACGCATGGGGCTTTCGGCGCTCTCGCCTTCGGCATCGGCACCACCGAAGTCGGCCACGTGTTCGCGACGCAGTGCCTGCTGCAGCGCAAGCCGAAGACCTTTGCGGTCAACGTCGAGGGCGCACTGCGCCCCGGCGTCGCCGCCAAGGATCTCATTTTGCACATCATCGGACGGATCGGAGTGTCCGGCGGCACCGGCCACGTGCTCGAGTATCGCGGATCCGCGATTCGCGCACTGTCGATGGATGAACGCATGACCATTTGCAATATGTCCATCGAGGCGGGTGCGCGTGCCGGCATGATTGCACCCGACGAGACCACTTTCGAATATTTGAAGGGCAAACCGCGCGCACCGCAGGGAGCGGAATGGGAGGCCGCGCTGGCACGTTGGCGCGCGCTCGGCACCGACCCCGGTGCGCAATTCGACGCCTCCGTGGACATCGATGCGTCGACCCTTGAACCTATGATTACCTACGGGACCAACCCGGGCATGGTGATGCCGCTGGGCGGTGCCATTCCGCAGGTCGCGGACAACGCGGTGTACGACAAGGCGCTCGGCTATATGGGGTTCCATGGCGGCGAAGTCATGTTGGGAAAACCCGTCGACGTGGTGTTCATCGGCAGCTGCACCAATGGCCGGCTTACGGATTTGGTGGCCGCCGCCAGCATCTTGAAGGGCCGCAAGGTGGCGGCCGGAGTTACGCTGCTCATCGTGCCGGGTTCGCAGCAGGTCAAGCGCGACGCGGAAAAACTGGGGTTGGCGCAGATTTTCAAGGACGCCGGCGCCGATTGGCGCGAGTCCGGCTGTTCGATGTGCTTGGGGATGAACGGCGACACGGTCGGTGCGGGTCAATACTCGGTGAGCACCAGCAACCGGAATTTCGAGGGGCGCCAGGGCGCTGGCGCGCGAACCTTGCTGGTGAGTCCCATGACCGCCGCAGCCACCGCTGTGCGGGGTCGGATCGCCGACCCGAGGGAGCTCTTGTAATGGAGCCGCTGCAGCGGGTGCATTCGAAGACCGTGGTGATCGCTTCCACCAACATCGACACCGACCAAATCATTCCGGCGCGATTCTTGACGACGACGACCAAGGAGGGCCTCGGCAAGCAGCTGTTCGCCGACTGGCGCTACCTTGCCGACGGTGCTGCAAACCCAGCCTTCTTTTTGAATCGTCCCGAGGCGGCCGGCTGCCAAGTCCTGGTGGCCGGACGCAACTTCGGCTGCGGTTCCTCGCGCGAACATGCTCCCTGGGCACTGCTGGACTACGGCATCCGCGCCGTCATCAGCACCGAAATCGCGGACATCTTCAAGAGCAATGCGCTGAAGAACGGTTTGCTGCCCATCACCGTGGACGATGCCACGGCGCAGTGGCTAATGGAAAATCCGGGCGTCGAGGTCGACATCGATCTGGCCGCGGCGCGATTGACCTTGCCGAACGGTGCCGCGACATACTTTCCGATCGAGGCATTCGCCCGCCATTGCCTGCTGCACGGCGTCGACGAACTCGGCTATCTGCGCAGCAAGCTCGACTTGATCGAGGGCTACGAGGCGGCGCGCCGGTGGTAAAGGCGACGATTGCGGTGCTGGCGGGCGACGGGATCGGCAGCGAGGTCTGTGCCGAAGGCGTGCGCGCGCTCGCGGCCGTGGCGAAAAAATTCGGACACTCCCTTGAATTCGAACAGGCGTTGCTCGGCGGCGCCGCGATCGACGCCACCGGCGAGGCCATGCCGGCCGCCACGCTCGCGCTGTGTCAGCGTGCCGATGCCGTGTTGCTGGGTGCGGTGGGAGGGCCGAGGTGGTCCGCTCCCGATGCCAAGGTGCGGCCGGAACAAGGCCTGCTGGCTTTGCGCAAGGCGCTCGGCCTGTTCGCCAATCTACGCCCGGTGGTCCCTCATCCGTCCGTATTGGATGCGTCCCCGATCAAAGCGGAACTGCTGCAGGGCGTCGACATCATGGTGGTGCGTGAATTGACCGGCGGTATTTATTTCGGCGACAAGCACCGCACCGCGACCGAGGCCGTCGACGTGTGCCGCTACACCGTCGTCGAGATCGAGCGGGTGGTGCGGCTGGCCGCGAAGCTGGCGCAAGCGCGCCGGCGCCGGCTGACGTCGGTCGACAAAGCCAATGTTCTCGAAACCTCGCGCTTATGGCGATCGGTGGTCGATCGGCTGCTGCCGGAGGAATTTCCGGATGTGAAATTCGAACACATGCTGGTGGATTCTGCTGCCATGCACCTCATCAGGCGGCCGCGGGATTTCGACGTCATCGTCACCGAGAACATGTTCGGCGACATCCTCACCGACGAAGCATCGATGCTGGCGGGCTCGCTGGGCCTGTTGCCGTCCGCCTCGCTGGGAGCCGAAGGCCGCGGCGGGCTGTTCGAACCCATCCATGGCTCCGCGCCGGACATCGCCGGCCGCGGCATCGCGAATCCCTACGCCACCATTTTGAGCGCCGCCATGCTGCTGCGGTATTCGCTCAAACTCGAGGCCGAGGCACGCGCGCTGGAAGACGCCGTCTCCGCGGCCGTCGGCGGCGGCGCCCTGCCCGCCGATCTCGCCCAGCCCGGCGTCAAGCCGGTGTCGACGCGGGCCGCTGGAGACGCGGTGCTGGCTGCACTTTAAGCGCCCGCTCGAGCGCGGCTTCGAGATCCGCGACCAGATCGTCCGCCTCCTCGATCCCCACCGACACCCGCAGCAGACCCGGGCCGATCCCGGCGCGCAGGCGTGCCGCTTCGTCCATGCCGGCATGCGTCATGCTGGTGGGATGTGCGATCAGACTTTCGACGCCGCCCAACGATTCCGCCAGGGTGAAGCACTGTAGTCCCTCGAGGAACGTCCGCACCGCCTCTTCGCCGCCGTTCAATTCGAAGCTCAGCATGGCGCCGAATCCGCTTTGCTGCCGCTTCGCCAGGTCGTGACCCGGGTGGCCGGCGAGTCCGGGGTAGTACACCTGCCGCACGGCGGCGTGCTCATTCAAGACTTGCACGACGGCCGCGGTGTTTTCCGCATGCACGCGAGTGCGGGCATGCAAGGTGCGCACCCCGCGCAACGTCATGAAGCTGTCGAAGGGCGCGCCGGTGACCCCGATGGCGTTCGCCCACCACGCGAGGTTCTGCGTGAGGTCGGCGGTGGCCGCAATCACGGCGCCGCCGACCACGTCGCTGTGACCGTTCAGGTACTTGGTGGTCGAATGCATGACCAGGTCCGCTCCCAGAGCCAGAGGCTGCTGCCACACGGGAGACAGAAAGGTATTGTCCGCGGCCACCAAGGCGCCCGCCGCATGCGAGGCATCGGCCACCGCTCGAATATCCACGATGCGCAGCAGGGGGTTGCTCGGGGTTTCGATCCATACCAGCGCCGGCTTGCGCGCAAGGGCCGCCGCGAGTGCGGCGGCATCGCTCTGGTCGATGAAATCGACGATCAAATTACCTTTTTTCTCGAGCGCCGCCAGCAGCCGATAGGTGCCACCATAACAATCGTAGGGCGCCATGACGCGTGCGCCCGCCGGCAAGGTCGCAAGGATCAGAGTGATCGCGGCAAGCCCCGTGCAGGTCACCACCGCGCCGGCGCCGCCCTCGAGGTCGGCGAGCGCACCCGCCAATTGATCGCGAGTGGGATTACCCGACCGGGTGTAGTCGTAGCGGCGCGGCCGTCGATAACCTTCAAAAGCAAAATTCGTCGACAGATAAATCGGCGGCACTACGGAGCCGTGCTGCGCGTCCGATTCCAGCCCGGCGCGTACCGAGCGCGTGGCGATGCCCTTTTTACTTGGAACTCTTTTACTCATATCGTCTACTCCGCGAGGGCGTGTTGCAAAATGGGGTTGAGTACCGCGCTCTCCTTCAAGAACGCATCGTGTCCGAAAATCGAATTGATCTCGACCAACCGCACGGGGCCGCCGAGCCGCGCAGCCAGTGACTGCATGTCGCCGAACGGCACCAATTGATCCTCGCGAACGGCGATGAGCGTGGCCGGCGTGTGCACTTGGGCGGCGTCCACGTCATGTAGATCGATGGATTCGCTCAAGGCGAGAAACGATTCCGCGCGATATTTCTGCACGTAGTCGTCGCCGCGCGCGAACAAATAACCCTCGACGGGAAAGCGGAAGCGCTCCGCATCCCGGACCGGCGGTCCGCCGAAGCGCATCGCGAACTCCGTCTGGCTGCGGTACGTCGCCATGGCCAGCGCTCGCGCGAGTTTGAGGCCGGAAGGGCCGTCGCCGCGCGCGATGGCCTCGCGCACGATTTGTCGCTGCACGCTGCGCCAGGCGGTGGACAGCACCTGGGGCCGGTCGGCGGCGCTCACGACCACGATACGGCCCGACAGCGGGGCGTAGCGCGCGGCGAAACACAGCGCCACCATGCCGCCGTAGGAAGCGCCGACGATGGCGTGCAAGGATTCCAAGCCCAAGTGCAGCACCACCCGGCGCAGCACATCGGCCTGATCGATGGAACTCAACGGCGGAAACTGGGCTTCGCCGTCCGGCGTGGAGCTCGAACCCAAACCGCCCAGGTAATCGAGGCCGAGCACCCGAAACCGCGTGGAATCCACGCCAAGATTCGCTCCGACGGTGGCGGGCCACCACCCTTCCGGACCGATCAGCGTGCGGTGCGCCGATATGCCGCCCAACACTGCCACGACCGGTGCATCGGCGGGACCCTCCAGACGGAAGGCAACACGCGGGTGCGGCAGCGGATCGCCGTAGTGCAGCCGCCATGAAGCCGGCAGGTCGAGCACGCCATCGACCACGGTCGAATCATCTAAGGGATTGTCGGTCAAGTCTCGCGCCACCAAATCTCTCGCTCCTTCCAGGTCGACATAACCCCTGTGGAGCTCGGCGCTCGTAGGCGTACCGGCGGCGCAACGGCCGTCCAACTCGCCGCTTATCTACCGGTTGCGGGCCCAGCGCCCGAAAACCGCAGGAGTTGGCACCGTTCCGGGCAAATTGCGCGATTCATGGCGCGATTCGTCGGTGGTTGCCCCGGCTTCTAAGGGCCTTTCCCTCAGCCGGTCTAGATAAGCTCTCGAATTTTAGGGATGCAACCCGGCGGCGTCAAGCCGCTGCTCGGCACCGCTTGTACGATGACCTAAGCTTGCAGAATGACCCATAATGTATTAATGTACTAATGCGTTAATACACGATAATGCTCCGTGAAAACCAACCGTCATAATGCTCCGTGAAAACCAACCGTCCCGTCACCGTCCGGCAGGAACAGCAGCATGAGCGCGCGCTCTGCACTGCGATTTTGGCGCTGCGCAGCGTAGACGAGTGCCGCAGTTTCTTTCGCGACCTATGCACGCCCGCCGAATTGCAGGCCATGGCAGACCGCTGGGCGGTGGTCGAACTGCTGGAACGCGGCCTGCCCTATCGCGAAATCCACCGGCAAACCGGCGTCAGCGTCACCACGATCGGCCGGGTGGCTCGCTATCTGACGTCGGGAAACGGCGGCTACCGCGCCGTCACCGATCGGTTGAACGCGAATCCCTGACATGAACCCGAACACCGACATGAATGCGAACCCAGACACAAGCGCAAAGCCTGAGATGCGGCTGAAGATCGCCATACAGAAGAGCGGCCGGCTCACCGACAGCTCGCTCGATCTTTTGTCCCGCTGCGGCCTGAAATTCAGCCGCGGCAAGGACCAGCTCATGTGCTACGGCGAGAACATGCCGCTCGACGTGCTGTTCGTGCGCGACGACGACATACCGGACCTGGTCCAGGAAGACGTCTGCGATCTCGGGTCTGGTCGGCCTCAACGTCGTCGAGGAGAAGCGCCTCGCCTTCCAGGCGCGCGGCATCGCGCCGCTGTTCGAGACGGTGCAGCTGCTGGATTTCGGACGCTGCAAACTGTGCATCGCGGTGCCGGACGGATTCGAGTACCGCGGCGCGGCGTCGTTGCAGGGAAAACGAATCGCAACCACCTATCCGAACATCCTGTCGCGGTTTCTCGCCGAACGCGGCATTGCCGCCGAGGTCGTGGTTCTGTCGGGTTCGGTCGAGATCGCGCCGCGGCTGGGTCGTGCGGACGTCATCTGCGATTTGGTTTCGACCGGCTCGACGCTGGCCGCGAATCACCTGCGGCAGGCCGAGGTCGTGCTGGAGAGCCAGGCGGTGCTGATCCGCACGCCGATTCCCATCCCGCACGAGAAGCAGGACTGGACTCGCCGCCTGTTGATGCGCATCGACGGGGTGGAGCAGGTCAAGGGCAGCAAGTACATCATGCTGCATGCCCCGCGGTCCGCGCTGCCTGCCATCGCCAAGCTGCTTCCCGGAAGCGAAGCACCCACGGTCATCCCCCTGGAGGGCCGGGGCGACCGCGTCGCGGTGCACGCCGTCTGCCGGGAGAACGTGTTCTGGGAGCTGCTCGAGGACTTGAAGAGTGCCGGCGCCACGTCCGTGCTGGTTCTCCCGGTGGAGAAAATGCTGGCGTAGCGGCCGGCTCCTCCGTCATGCGCATACTCGATTGGAAATCGCTGTCGCCGCCGGAGCAAGCCGCCGCGTTGCGGCGCCCGGCGCAGCGCGGCGCCGAAGCCGCCACCGCCGTCGCCCGGCAGATCATCGATGCGGTCAGATCACGCGGTGACGCCGCACTCGCGGAATTTACCGAACGCTACGATGGCGTGCGGCTGACGGAACTTGCGGTGTCGAACCGGGAGTTCGACGCAGCCGATCGGGCATTGAGCACGGCCCAGCACACGGCCATCGACACCGCGATTTGCACGGTGCGCGCATTTCATGCCGCTCAAGGTGCGGCGCCGCTGCGCGTCGAAACGGCGCCCGGGGTGCTGTGCGAGCGCTTCAGCGTGGCGATCCGGGCCGTCGGGCTGTACGTGCCGGCAGGCTCGGCCCCCTTGCCCTCGACCGCCATCATGTTGAGCGTACCCGCTGCGATTGCGGGTTGCCCGGTACGCGTCATGTGCACGGCACCGACGCGCGGCGGAACGGCCGACCCCGCAGTGCTGGTCGCCGCCCGCAAGGCCGGCGTCAATCAGGTATTCAAGGCGGGCGGAGCGCAGGCCATCGCAGCCATGGCCTACGGCACGCAGTCCATTCCCAAATGCGACAAAGTGTTCGGTCCCGGCAACGCGTGGGTCACCGCCGCCAAACTTCTCGTGGCCAATGATGCCGCCGGCGCCGCCGCCGACCTACCCGCCGGGGTCACCGAGGTCATGGTGATCGCCGACGAGGGCGCGCGCGCCGATTTCATCGCCGCGGACCTGCTCGCGCAGGCCGAGCACAGCGCCGACGCACAAGCGCTGCTGGTCACCACCTCGATGAGTCTCGCGGCGCAGGTGGCGGAGCAAGTGCAGCGGCAAATGGGCGCACTGTCGCGCGCCGCCATTCTCTCGAAGTCGGTCCCCCATATGCGACTGCTGGTGGTCGACTCCATCGAGACTGCCTTCGAAGTGGCCAACCACTACGCGCCGGAACATCTATTGCTCCAGATCGAACAGCCCCGCCGATGGCTGAACCGCGTCACCGCCGCGGGCGCGGTGTTCCTCGGCAGTTGGTCGCCGGAATCCATGGGCGATTATTGCAGCGGCCCGAATCACACGCTGCCCACGTATGGTTACGCCAAATCCTACAGCGGCCTCGCGCTCGAAGATTTCCAGAAGCGCATCACCGTGCAGGAGCTCTCGCCCGCCGGGCTCGAGGGCCTGGGGGCAACCGCGCAGATCCTTGCCGGACTCGAAGGATTGGACGCCCATGCCGCTGCGGTGACCATTCGGCTGGCCGCGCTGGAGCGCGGCGAGAGCGCTGCGGGCGGCGCTACCGCCGGGTTCGGCGAACGGGCGGTGCACTCGTGAACCCTGCCTTGTCGCTCGCACGCCCGGAGATCCTTACTCTCAAACCGTACTCGCACGCCGCCTGGCTGCCGGCATTGACCCGGCTGCATGCCAACGAGGCGCCGTGGCGGCCGCCCGGTGATTCGACCGAGGCCGGGCTCAACCGCTATCCGGAACCGCAACCGCAGGCGTTGGTCCGGCGCCTGGCGGAGGTCTACGACGTTTCCGCGGAAACGCTGCTGGTCGCCCGCGGCAGCGACGAAGCCATCGATGTGCTGTCGCGTATTTATCTGCGCGCCGGCATGGACGCGATCCTGCAATGCACGCCCACTTTCGGCATGTACCAGGTCGCCGCGCGCATCCAGGGCGCCGACGTGATCGAGGTGCCGCTCGATGGTTCGCTGGGATGGGCGGTCGACGTCGACCGGGTGCTGGCCGCGTGGAATCCGCGGGTCAAGCTGGTGTATCTTTGTTCGCCCAACAATCCCACCGCCAACCTGTTCGATGTCGGCGCGATCGAGGCGATTTGCACGGCCCTCGACGGTAAGGCGATGGTGGTGATCGACGAGGCCTACATCGAATGGTCCAAGGCGCCGAGCCTCACCGCATGGCTCGCACGGTTTCCGACGCTCGCCATCCTGCGCACGCTGTCGAAGGCGCATGCGCTCGCGGGCGCTCGGATCGGCGCCTTGCTCGGATCCGCGGACATGATCCAACTGGCGAAACGGGTGATAGCGCCCTACTCCCTGGCGCAGCCCACCATCGAAGCGGCCTTGCGCGCATTGCACCCCCGCGAACTCGCCGCTTCGCGGGCGCGAATTGACGACTTGCTGCTGGAGCGCGAGTATCTTGCGGCGCGGCTTCAGTCATCGCCCTTGGTCGACAAGGTGTGGCCCAGCGACTCCAATTTCCTGCTGCTCGATTGCCGGGACGCCGACGCCTTCCTGCAGAGGGCCATTGCCGGCGGCCTGATCGTGCGTGATTTGCGGAGCAATCAAGCCCTGCCGAATTCGCTGCGCGTCTCGGTGGGCACGCGCCGGCAGAACGACGCGCTGCTCGCCAGCGTGGAGGCGGCATGAGCGGCCTGCGCGTCTTGTTTCTGGACCGGGACGGCACCCTGAACGAAGAGCCGCCCGATGAGCAGGTGGACAGTCTGGAGAAGATCAAATTGCTGGCGGGCGTCGTTCCCGCGCTGCTCGATCTGAAACGGGCGGGATTCACATTCGTGATGGTGACCAACCAGGACGGCCTGGGCACGGAGTTCCTGCCCGCGGAAAAATTCGAACAGGCTCATCAATTCATCTTGCGGCTCTTCGCTTCGCAGGGCATCACCTTCGATGCGGTGTTCGTCTGCCCGCACTTCAAGCGCGAGGATTGCGCCTGCCGCAAACCGAAGACCGGAATGGTGGAGGAATTCCTGCACGCCAACGCCATCGACAAGGTGCACAGCTTCATGGTCGGCGACCGCGACACGGATCTGGAATTTGCCGTCAACCTCGGCATCGAAGGCATCCGTGTGAGGGCCGACGGCACGGAAGCCGAATCGTGGCGCGCCATCGCGCAACGCGTCCTGGGCGCGGCGCGGCGCGCGCGCGTGCGGCGGACAACCAAGGAAACCGACGTGGTCGTCGAGGTGGACCTGTCCCGCGAGGGCCCGAGCACCATCGGCACCGGTATTGGTTTCTTCGATCACATGCTGGAGCAGATCGCCAGGCACGGCGGATTCTCGTTGAATCTGTCGTGCAAGGGCGATCTGCAAATCGACGAGCACCACACCGTCGAGGACTGCGCTCTCGCTTTGGGTGCCGCGCTGCGCGACGCGTTGGGCGACAAGCGCGGCATCGCCCGCTACGGATTTCTACTCGCGATGGACGAGGCGGAGGCGCAGGTGGCCCTCGACATTTCCGGCCGCCCCTATTTCGTATGGGGCGGGGGGTTCACCCGCGAGAAGATCGGTGATCTGCCGACCGAACTCGTGCCGCATTTCTTCAGGTCCTTCGCCGAGGCCTTGGGGGCCGCCCTGCACGTGGCGGTGCGCGGCGAGAATACCCATCACATGATCGAAGCGTGTTTCAAGGGCGTGGGCCGCAGCCTGCGTCAGGCCATACGGCTCGAGGGCAATGAATTGCCCACCACCAAGGGGATGCTTTGAACGCGCCGAACGTGGTGATCGTGGCGAACGGCGGCGCCAATATCGCCTCGCTGCAATTCGCTCTGGAGCGGCTGAATGTGCCGTCGCTGGTATCGGGCGACCCCGATGCCATCGGCCGGGCCACCCACGTCATCCTGCCCGGCGTGGGTGCCGCGGCGAACGCCATGGCGCGCTTGCGCCGCGACGGCCTGCACGAAGTGATCCCGCAATTGCGGCAGCCCGTGCTGGGAATCTGTCTCGGCATGCAGCTCCTGTTCGACTCGTCCGATGAAGGCGACACACGCTGCCTTGGAATCATTGCGGGAAGGGCCGCGCGGTTCACCGAGGCGCCGGGACGGCCGGTACCTCACATCGGCTGGAATACGGTGCAAATCGGTCGCGACTCGCCCCTGCTCGCCGGCATAGGCGGCGACGACTACGCCTATTTCGTGCATAGTTACGCGCTGCCGGTGACGAGCGCGACGGTGGCGAGCACACAGTATGGCGCACCCTTTGCCGCCTGCGTGGAGTGGGGCAACTTCTTCGGAGCGCAGTTTCACCCCGAGCGTTCCGCCGCCGTCGGGGCCCGGATGCTGCGCAACTTCCTGGCGATCGCCTAATGCGCCTCATTCCTGCGCTCGACCTGAAGGACGGCCGTTGCGTGCGGCTGCTGCGAGGCAATTTCGAGGCCGAGACCCGCTACGATACCGAGCCGAGCGCGCTGCTCGCCAAGTATCGTGCCTATGGCGCCGACTGGCTGCACATCGTCGATTTGGACGGTGCTCGTGACGGCAACAACGGAAATCGCGAAATCATTTTCGAACTGGCCAGACAGAGCGCAGTGATGCTGCAGGTGGGCGGCGGCCTGCGCGACACGCTCGCCTTGTCGCAGATGTTGAACGCCGGCGTCGGCCGCGCCGTGATCGGCAGCGCCGCCGTTACCCGCGTCGATCTCGTGCGAACCTGGCTCGAGGACTTCGGCGCGGAGCGAATCGTCCTGGCCCTCGACGTGCGCCTCGATCCCCTGGGAACGCCGCGCGTCGCGATCCACGGCTGGCGCGAGCAATCGGAGCTCTCCCTCTGGGAGGCGATGGCGAATTATGAGGACCACGACTTGAAGCACGTCCTGTGTACGGATGTGAGCCGCGACGGCGCGTTATCGGGACCCAATGTGGAGCTCTACGATCAAGCCGTACGGCGCTTTCCGCAGATCGAGTGGCAGGCGTCGGGCGGGATTCGGGACGCGCACGACCTGCATGCACTGGCTCGAGCGGGCGCAAAGGCCGCCATCAGCGGCAAAGCGCTGCTCGAAGAACTCATTCCAATCGAGGAGTTGCGAGCATTCTTGCCAAACGCATCATCCCCTGCCTAGACGTCCGCGATGGACAAGTCGTCAAGGGCGTGCGCTTTCGCGACCATCGCATCGTCGGCGGCATTCTAGAGCTTGCCGGCCGCTATCGTGACGAGGGCGCCGACGAACTCGTCTTCTATGACATCTCAGCGAGCCCCGAGGGCCGCTCGGTGGACAAGTCCTGGGTGAAGCGCGTCGCGCGGATCCTCGACATCCCATTTTGCGTGGCGGGCGGAATTCGATCTGTGGAAGATGCGGAGGAAGTTCTGGCCTCGGGTGCGGAAAAAGTGTCCGTCAACTCGCCGGCGCTGGCGCGGCCCGACTTGATCGACGCCCTGAGCGAGCGCTTCGGCGCGCAGTGCGTCGTCGTCGGCATCGACAGTCAGACCGTGGCGGACGGATTTCGCGTGCAGCAATTCACCGGGGACAGCGCCCGCTCGCGCGACACCTTCCGCGATACTCTCGACTGGGTCCGGGAGGTCCAACGCCGCGGTGCCGGCGAAATCGTGCTGAATTGCATGGCGAGCGACGGCGTGCGCCAAGGTTACGACATTGCGCAATTACGCGCCGTGCGCGCCGTGTGCCGCGTGCCGCTGGTTGCCTCCGGCGGCGCCGGATCGACCGAGCATTTCGCACAGCTCTTCCAGCGCACCGACGTCGATGCGGCCCTCGCAGCCAGCGTGTTCCATTCCGGCGAGATTGCTATTCCAGAATTGAAGAAAAAGCTGCGTGCGGATGGAATCGAGGTGAGACCTTGTTAGTCGATGCGGCGAAAGTGGACTGGGACAAAGGGAATGGGCTGCTGCCGGCCATCATCCAGGACGCCGGCGACGGCGCCGTCCTGATGTTGGGCTACATGAACCGCGAGGCGCTGGCCGAGACTCTGGCGAGCGGCCGAGTGACGTTCTGGAGCCGCAGCAAGGCCCGCCTGTGGACCAAGGGCGAGGCCTCGGGCAACTTCCTCGCGCTGCGCGCGGTGGCGGTCGACTGTGATGGAGATACTCTTCTGGTCCTCGCCGAACCCGCGGGGCCGGCGTGCCATACGGGAGCCCGCACCTGCTGGGGCGAGAACGCGCCGCACGCGGCGGGAGAGTCACTCGGCTTCCTGGCGAAGTTGGAGGGCATCATCCGGCAGCGGATCGCGTCACGGCCGGAGGGTAGCTACACCTCCAAACTGCTGGCCGAAGGTACGCGGCGTATTGCCCAGAAGGTGGGCGAGGAAGGCCTGGAGTTGGCGCTCGCGGCGGTTGCGCAAACCGACGAGGAAGTGCTCGGCGAGGCAGCGGATCTGCTCTATCACGCCATGCTCCTGCTTCAAGTGAAGAATCTTTCATTGGCGAAGGTGGCGGCGGAATTGGAGTTACGCCACAAGAATCGATCGGGATGACGCGTCAACCTGACAACGCGTCCAGACATTTGCCGCCATATTAGAAGCGGGCATTCACCGTCGTGTCGCTGGTACCCCGATAGAGCTTGATCGCAACCGTGGAAGATGCCGCACGCCCCGCCAAGGCAGCTTGCAGGTCGGCCGGCGTCTTCAGCGGATGGCCGTCGAACTCGTACAGGATGTCGCCGACAATGATGCCCGCTCTGTGAGCAACCGAGCCGCGGTCCACTCCGATGACCAGGACGCCCGCCCGATTCGGGTGCTCCTCGGTCGCCGGAACGGCCATCCCCCCAACGCCGAGGTCGCGGCTCAACGCAGTCGCCGCACCCCCGGCGTTCGCCGTGCTTGCATTCACGGCCGGAGTTCCAGCGTGAACCAGCGCAGGCCGGTTCGCATATTCGTCGACCTTCGCGAGAAAGCCGGCGATTTCCGCGGTCGATAGTTCACCGGCGTATGCCGGCCCGGATTTCGCCGCCAAGTTGAACGGCCACTTGTCGGGGGGGCCAGGCCCCGGCGCGGCCGCGAGCTGACGCATCGATTCCTCGTCGACCGGGAACGCCATGCGTTCAGTGTAGGTGCAATCCCCAACCGCGCAATTTGCCACTTCCCTTCCAAGCTGAATGACGGGGACTGTATGGGGACCGCTCGCCGTCCGATAGCTCGCGCTCTGATAGTTCCGCGGGTTCCCGGAATAGATGACCCAGGCGTAGACCTGGAGAGAGCGGGTGCCCGTGTTCGGATCGATGACGCCTCTCAAGTACTCGTCGTGCCACACCATTCGCATCGGACCGGTATGTTCGACATACCCGTTCTCGGTGGAAATGACGGTCGTACCGTCCTTTTGGTTCTCCGTGACGGTTGTGGTATCCCTGAAGTGTTCCATCGTCAGGGATGCCGGATCCTTCGCGCCCGCCGGGCTGATGCCGAGGGCGATAACGATGAATGAGGCAAGTGCCGTGATTCGGAATTTCATTCGTTCTCCAGTACGGAAACAACGGCGCGCACGCCGGGAAGGCAGTGCTCTGCTCAGACTATTTCAAAGACACCGGCCCCCGACGAAACGGCGTAGTCCGCCATGAGGAAAGCCGCGGCGTTCCACGACTGACCCGGCATTCCGCGGGGGGCGAGCGTCTTACCGTGCAGCCATTCGGTGAACGCCCAATTCTGAACAGCGCAAACCCGCGCCAGTTTAACCAACTCTTCCCGGGCTTGCGCAGTTCGATCCGCAGCCGCAAGGGCCGTCACCCAGAACCCGCCCACCATCGGCCAGATTCCTCCATTGTGATACTGCCACGCGTAGTTCTGCCGATGGCGCGCCATGTAGGGCCGCCACAGCGCACTGCTTTGCTTGATGGGACGAGTGACTGCCCGGACCGGGTACGGATCGCTCACGCGCGCCTTCCCGAGCGCATCGAGCGTTCGACCCCTTGCCCGGACATCCGCGAGCCCCAGAAGCACGGCCAACACATTGCCGAACACGTCGCCCTCTTCGCCGAAGAAGGAGAAGTTGACGAAGCTCAGGTACAGGTCGCGATCGCGGCCGCCGCGCAACACGTAGTCGTTGAGCAGCCGGGCCCGGCGGTATTCCGCAAGTGCCGCGGAAAACGGATGGAACAGCCCATTGAAGTTCTCATGGGTCTCCTGGTGCATGCGCGATGCGGTACAGCCGCTTGACGAAGTACCACAGTGCGTTCGTATAGAGAACGAACCCCGAGCGCGGCATGATGTCGGCCCAATCGCTGGCCTCGTTCTGCTGCAGCAGAAAAAAGCGCTGGTGCTCCTGCGCCAGCAGCCATTGAATGGCAAGTTTGATGCGCTTCGCGTACTGCCGCCGCAACCCGCCGGTTCGCCCGTGCCGATCCAGGAACGCCAGGGCGATCAGCCACCACAGCGTCGAATCGATGCATCCGAGGTACCAGAAATCCGCCTCTCGTCGCTGCACATCGACGAACTTTGCGATCTGACCGTTGGGTGCCTGATGCTTTGCCAACGTGTGCAGGCCCGCCGCGGCGGCATGCCGCAATTCCTTGTCGCCGGACAACGCCATTCCGATCGCACACACGGCTGCATCCCGCCCGAAAATGGCGGTGTACCCGCGTTTGCCGGCCTCCGGACCGGGAGATGCCGCGAGGACGCCGTCGGGCGTCGAGTTCCGCTTCAGCAATTCGATGGAGCGTGCCCGGCAGGTCGCGAGCAGAGTCTGCTCCTCCGGGCGTTTCGCTACGGAGCGCATGGGATCGCCAAGGGATCGGCTACCGGGAGGAGCGCCGACCGCGAACCACCAACTCGTTCGTGATTTCGATGGCTAAGTGGCGACCGGTCGCCCCGACGTCCTTGCGCGCTTCGACTCGCTGGTCCGCGAATCGATCGCGCTCGGCAACGCTTACGCGCTTGACGACCGATTTATCGTAGAAGCCGGCGAGATACCCGGCGACTGCACGTGCGCCGACTTCCTCCGCAAAGAAGCCGAGCCGCAGCGCGTGAACGAGCCGTCCTTGATCCAATCCGATTACGGTGTACAGGCGGTACAGGCTAAAAATATCGAGATGCGGCAACGAGTCGGGATCGAAGGCATCGTCCGACAGCGCAAGTTGCACCACGAACCAACGGGTAGCTTCATGCTCTCCCAATTCCAGAGGAGTCAAGGGCCTGAGCGTTTGGGTGCTCTCGAGGGACGGTGCAGGCGCACCGGCACCCGCAACCTCGCCACGCACAACCTCTCCACGGGCAGTCGCCTTGGCGGCTGGTACGGTGTGCAGAACCGGCGGTTTGACTGCCGCGGTACGTGGGGCCACGGTACTTGGGGCCGCGGTACGTGGGGCCGCGGTACGTGGGGAAATTTCGATATCAGTATCGATCGCAGCGATGAGCGCTTGCATCGATGCAAGATCGGCGGCGACTGCAACCGCAGCGCGCTCCGGCGCAGCCACTGCAATCGGGAGTGCAGGCGCAGCTGCGGGCGGAGCTGGAACGGCCGGGATCGGCGGGATATAGCGCGTATCGGCGGCAGATTGCAGCACAACACCCGTGGCTTGAATATCTGCCGGCGAGCTCCCGGGGCTGGCCTTCCCGCGCACCAAGGCTATCGCCTGCAAATCATCCGCCGCGGCAGTCGCCAGCAGAGCGCCGGGGTACTCGAGCCGCACCTGTGCCAGGATCGTCCCCGCCTCGTTCTCGGTTGCAAATGGACCGAGGCGCAGCCGATACCGGACGCGTCCGTCGTCGACGCGTTGAATCTGATAAAGGCACGCGTGTTCATTGCTTGCCGGGCCTTTGGTGGGGTGGCCGATCGGCGCCGTCGAGGCGCGCAAATTGATCACGAAGGGTCCTCCACTATCAAAACGACGCTCAACATCCATGTCCAAGATAGGATGCGTATCAAGTGTCATAAGCCCCCACAGCAATGTTTCCCACGCCCCGGGGAATCTAAACCCAAGCGGGACGCCGAGAAGCGTGATCGATGTCCCCCATCGGCGACAAACCCGGTGAAAAATTCCATTATGTC
Source organism: uncultured Gammaproteobacteria bacterium (assembly GCA_963799885.1). GTDB lineage: Bacteria > Pseudomonadota > Gammaproteobacteria > Steroidobacterales > Steroidobacteraceae > Bog-1198. Next base: position 24,866 of record CAWCYX010000027.1, read on the forward strand.
AAGGAGCGGCACGCCGCGGGCACATCGTCGCGGACTATGCCCGCTCGAGACCAGCGGCGTCTCGCGCAAGCATCTCGATGCCGCGCCAGTCGCCCGCCGCCAGCATCGCGCCGGGCGCCACCCATGAGCCGCCCACGCACGCCACATTCGACAGCGCCAGATAGTCGGGCGCAGTCGCGCGCGTGATGCCTCCGGTCGGGCAAAAGAGTACGTCCGGAAACGGAGCGCCGAGGGCGCGCAGCATGCCGATGCCGCCGGCCTGGTCGGCGGGAAACAACTTCAGCACGTTGAACCCGGCGTTGCGCGCTGCGATCAATTCCGTGGGCGTCATGATGCCTGGCAGCAAAGGAAAGCGCGCCCCACGCGAGGCCGCCGCCAACTCCGGCGTCAGACCCGGCGTCACGCCGAAGTGCGCCCCTGCGCGACCCGCCGCGGCGAAGTCCACCGCGCGCGTCAGGGTTCCCACGCCGACCACCGCGTCGGGAATCGCCGCGCGCATGGCCTCGATGGCGGCCAGCGCAACGGGCGTACGCAACGTGATCTCCAAAACCTTGAGACCCCCCGCGCACAATGCGCGCGCCAACGGCACTGCATGCTCGAGGTCGGTGATGGTCAATACGGGGATGACCGGGGCAAGCCCGACGATTTCACGGATATTCACTCGTGCGTCCTTACATCAGGGAAATGGCGCCAGCCTCGGCGTCGCCGGCAACGCGGCGCAAGCTGGCAAACAATTCTCGGCCCACGCCGTACTCGTTCTTCGAGCGATCCATCACCGGCAATTCGCGCTGCCGCCAAAGAACCTCGGGAACCCGGGCCTCGAGCACACCGGCGTGGCAGTCGAGCCGAATGATGTCGCCATCGCGCACGCGGCCGAGGGCGCCGCCGCACAACGTTTCCGGCGTCACATGGATTGCTGCCGGGACGCTGCCGGAGGCGCCTGACATGCGGCCATCCGTAACCAGCGCCACCTTGAATCCTTCGCTTTGCAGCGAGGCCAGGGACGGCGTGAGCTTGTGCAGTTCAGGCATACCATTGGCGCGCGGCCCCTGAAACCGCACGACCACTACGCAATCGCGCGACAAGCGACCTTCCTTGAACGCCGTGATCACGTCGCCTTGATCCTCGAATATTACCGCCGGCGCTTCGACCACGTGGTGTTCGGCCTTCATTGCCGAAGTCTTGATCACCGATCTGCCGAGGTTGCCGGTCAGTAATTTGAGGCCGCCATGCGCGCTGAACGGATTGTCGGCGGGACGCAGTACGTCGAGATCGCCGCTCGCGGCGGGCGCCGGCCGCCACGACAAGCGGCCGTCATCCAGCCACGGTTCGGCGGCATAGGCGCCGAGGCCGGCACCCATCACCGTCGTCGTGTCGGCGTGCAAGTATCCCGACCCCAACAACTCGCGAATCAAAAAGGCCATGCCGCCGGCCATCTGAAATCGGTTCACGTCGGCGCTGCCATTGGGGTAAATACGCGTGAGCAGCGGCACCACCGCGGACAGGTCGCTGAAATCGTCCCAGGTGATGGAGACACCGGCGCAGCGCGCCATCGCCACCAAGTGCATCGTGTGGTTGGTCGAGCCCCCGGTGGCGAGCAGTCCCACGATGGCGTTGACGATGGCCTTCTCATCGATCGTTCGCGCGAGGGGCAAATAGGCGTTACCCAAGGCAGTGATGCGGGCGGCACGCTGCGCCGCCGCCGCCGTCGAGTGCGTCGCGCAATGGCGTGTTCGGCGGCACGAAAGCCGAGCCCGGCATATGCAGACCCATCACTTCCATCAGCATCTGATTGCTGTTGGCAGTGCCGTAGAAGGTGCAGGTGCCCGCGGAATGATAGCTGCCGGCTTCGGATTCGAGCAGCGTCTCGCGGCCGACCTTGCCTTCGGCATAAAGCTGGCGGATGCGCGCCTTCTCCTTGTTCGGCACACCGGAGGGCATCGGGCCTGCGGGCACAAACAGGACAGGTAGATGTCCGAAGGACAAGCGCGCCCATCAGCAAACCGGGCACGATTTTGTCGCACACGCCCAGGCACAGTGCGGAATCGAACATGTTGTGCGCCAAGGCGACGCCCGTGGCCATCGCGATCACATCGCGGCTGAACAGCGACAACTCCATCCCGGGTTGACCTTGTGTCACGCCGTCGCACATGGCGGGCACGCCGCCGGCGAATTGCGCGACGGCGCCGGCCTCTCGCGCGGCCCGCTTGATGAGTTCCGGATAGCCGGTCGAGCGGCTGATGCGCGGACAACATGTCGTTATAGGCCGACACGATGGCCACATTGGGCCAGCGCATGAGTTTCAGCGCCTCTTTATCCGTAGCATCCGAGGCCGCAAACCCGTGTGCAAGATTGGTGCAAGACAATCCCGCTCGAACGGAACCCTGCCGGCGTGCCGTATCCATGCGTTGGAGATAGTCGGCGCGTCCGGACGCGCTGCGCTCGCGAATTCGCTCGGTAACCGCAAGGACTCGAGGATGAACGAGCTGTGAATTAGTCGTCATGTCTCATTGTGCCACATAGGCGGGCGCGGCTTCAGGTGCTACGCTCTGTCGCCTGTGCAATCGAGGACCTTTCGACGGTGGCCGTATTATCGACTTTTGATATGTTGCTTTTTGGCGGCACGGGGGACCTCGTCACGCGCAAGCTCCTGCCCGCGTTGTACCGCCGCTATGCGGCCGGACAGGTGACGGCCGAGTCGCGCATCTACGGAATTGCCCGAACCCCCCTTTCGCGCAGCGAGTACCTGGCGCAGGCGGAGTCCGCCTGCAGAGGATACCTCGGCAAGGAATTTGATGCCCCGCATTGGGAAGCTTTCAGCGGCCTCCTCAACTACGTGAAGCTCGATGCCGGTCGTGAACAGGATTACGAGCAACTGATCGCCGATCTCAAGGGCCGTGAACAGGTCGTGCGGGTGTTCTTCTTTTCGACGGCGTCCAACTTGTTCTCCGTCATCTGCGAAAATCTCGCCAAGGCCGGCGTCGTCACGCCGCTGTCTCGCGTGGTGCTCGAAAAACCGCTGGGTCACGATACGGCGTCCGCCGATCTCATCAACCACCAGGTCGGCGCCGTGTTCACCGAGCAGCAGATCTACCGCATCGACCATTATCTCGGCAAGGAAGCCGTGCAAAACCTCATGGCCCTGCGTTTCGGCAATGCGCTGTTCGAGCCGCTGTGGCGGCGCGGCCTGGTCAAGCACGTGCAGATCACCGTGGCCGAAGAACTCGGCGTCGAGCGGCGCGGGCATTTTTACGACAAGACCGGTGCACTGCGCGACATGGTGCAGAATCATCTGCTGCAACTACTCTGCATCATGGCGATGGAGCCGCCGGCGAGCAGCGATCCGGACGCGGTTCGCGACGAGAAATTGAAGGTGCTGCGGGCGCTGCGGCCATTGCACGATCGCGATGTGCTCACCAAAACCGTGCGGGGCCAATACAAGGCTGGCGCGGTGCGCGGCCTACCCGTTCCGGGATACCTGGAGGAAGCCGACATCGAACCCGACAGCACGACGGAGACATTCGCCGCGCTGAAAGTGGAAATCGACACGTGGCGCTGGGCCGGCGTGCCGTTCTATCTGCGCACGGGCAAACGGCTGCAGGATCGCCTCACCGAACTGGTCGTGACCTTCGACGAGGTTCCGCATCCGATATTCGAACAAGCCGCAGACATCGAATACGGCCAACGAACTGGTGATCCGGCTGCAACCGGACGAAAGCATTACGATGACCATCCTGGCGAAGAACCCCGGCGAAGGCATGCGCCTGAAGCCGGTGAGCCTGGCGCTCGATCTGGGCGAGACCTTCAAGACCCGCAGCCTCGATGCTTACGAGCGATTGCTGATGGACACGGTGAAGGGCAATCTTACCTTGTTCATGCGGCGCGACGAACTCGATGCGGCATGGCGCTGGATCGATCCGATACGCGCCGGCTGGGAACAGTACGACGACCGCCCGAAGACCTACATCGCGGGCAGCTGGGGACCGGCGGCTTCGAGTTCGCTGATCGGCCGCGACGGCTTCTCCTGGCACGATGAGCAGTGAGCCGTCATTACGAGGACAACAGTGAGTTTTAACATCAAACCCGTAAAACCGGACCGGCGCCTCGAGGACGAGCGCACGGCACTCAGCAAAGACGCGATCAAGAACGCCTTCCTGGATGATCTCTTTTACATGCAGGGCAAGTTCCCGGCGCTCGCCACCAACAACGACTATTACATGGCCTTGGCCTACGCCGTGCGCGACCGGATGTTGCAGCGATGGATCAGCACCGCCGCCGCCTATACCAAACAGGGCTCGAGAACGGTCGCCTACCTGTCGGCCGAGTTCCTGATGGGTCCACACCTGGGCAACAACCTCATCAATCTCGGCATTTTCGACACCGTCCATGAATGCATGACGGAGCTCGGCATGAACTTCGAACAACTGCTGGCCCAAGAGGAGGAGCCCGGGCTCGGCAACGGCGGTCTCGGCCGATTGGCGGCTTGCTTCATCGATTCCCTCGCCACGCTCGAGGTTCCCGCGCTCGGCTACGGCATCCGCTACGAATTCGGGATTTTTCACCAGGAGATCGTCGACGGCTGGCAGAGCGAAAAGACCGACAAGTGGCTTCGATACGGCAATCCCTGGGAACTGGTACGCCCCGAATGGTCGGTCGACGTCAAGTTCGGCGGGTCGACGGAACAGTACATCGACGAACACAACCGGCTGCGGGTACGCTGGGTGCCGCACAAAATCGTCTGCGGCGTGCCCTACGATACGCTCATTCTCGGTTATCGCACCAACACCGCCAATACGCTGCGTCTGTGGCGCTCGGAGGCGCCCGAGTCCTTCGACTTCGCCATCTTCAACAGCGGCGATTACTACGGCGCGGTCAATCAGAAGGTCACCTCGGAGAACATCAGCAAGGTGCTCTATCCGAACGACCAGGAGCTGCGCGGCAAGGAACTACGCCTGGAGCAGCAATATTTCTTCGTCTCGTGTTCCCTGCAGGACATGTTCCGCATCATCCATCGGCAGAAATTGCCGGTCGAGAAATTTCACGAGAAATTCGCGGTGCAGCTCAACGACACGCACCCCGCCATCGCCATCGCCGAACTCATGCGGCTGCTGGTCGATGAGTACGTGCTGCCGTGGGCCGACGCATGGGGCGTCGTGCGCAAGACGTTCGCTTACACGAATCACACTTTGCTGCCCGAAGCGCTCGAACGCTGGTCGCTCGCCGTATTCGGCCGCGTCCTGCCGCGGCACCTGCAGATCATTTACGAGATCAACGCCCACTTTCTCGAAGAAGTCCGAATGCGGTACCTGGGCGATGAAGCGCGCATCTCGCGCCTGTCGTTGATCGACGAGTCGGGCGAGCGGTATGTTCGCATGGCGCATCTGGCCTGCGTCGGCAGCCATGCAATCAACGGCGTGGCGGGGCTGCATTCCGAATTGCTGAAACGCGACGTGCTCAAGGACTTCTACGAACTGTGGCCGCAGAAATTCAGCAACAAGACGAACGGCGTGACGCCGCGCCGCTGGATGGTGCTGTGCAATCCGAAGCTTTCCGAGCTCATCACGGAACACATCGGCGACGGCTGGATCAAGGATCTCGCGCAACTGAGGCGGCTCGAACCGCTCGCCGACGACGCCGAGTTCCGCATTCGCTGGCGTGCCATCAAGCAGCACAACAAGCGGGCCTTCGCCTCCCTCGCCATCGAACGCACCGGCATCGTCGCGGATCCGGAATCGATGTTCGACGTTCTCGTCAAGAGAATCCACGAATATAAGCGGCAGCACCTGAAGGTGCTGCATATCGTGTCGATGTACCACTCGATCAAGAACAACCCGTCGCTTAAGATCCAGCCGCGCACGTTCATTTTCGGCGGCAAGGCGGCACCGGGCTACCATCTGGCCAAGCTCATGATCAAACTGATCACGGCGGTCGGCGAAGTGGTCAATCGCGACCCGGATGTGCGCGATCGGCTGAAAGTCGTGTTCCTGCCGAATTTCAACGTCACCAACGGGCAGCGCGTATACCCGGCGGCCGACTTGTCCGAGCAGATCTCGACCGCCGGCAAGGAAGCTTCGGGAACCGGCAACATGAAGTTTTCGATGAACGGCGCCCTCACCATCGGCACGCTGGACGGCGCCAACATCGAAATCCGCGAAGAAGTCGGCGCCGAGAACTTCTTTCTTTTCGGCCTGAATGCGGAGGAAGTGTATGTCAGTCAAGGCGCGCGGCTATCGACCGATGGATTACTACAATGCCAACCAGGGCCTGCGCGATGTCATCGACTTGATTCGCAGCGGCTTTTTCTCGCGTGGCGATGCGGAACTCTTCCGGCCGCTGATCGACGGACTGCTGTATCAGGACCCGTATTTGCTGTTCGCCGATTTCCAGTCCTATGTCGACTGCCAGGACAAGGTGGCGGAGGCCTACCGCGATGAAGAGCGCTGGACCCGCATGTCGATCCTGAACACCGCGCGCAGCGGCAAGTTCTCGTCGGATCGCACCATACGCGAGTATTGCGCGGATATCTGGCACGTGAAGCCCGTGCCGATCAATCTACTCACACATGCGGAAGCAGGAATCGCATAGTCCGGCGCAACGGCTCGGCGGCGCCCCAGAGAAGCTGGTCGCCGACGGTAAACGCCGACAGGTACTCGCCGCCCATGGCCATTTTCCGCAGGCGTCCGATGGGCACCGTCATTCGGCCGCTGACCGCCGCCGGCGACAATTCCTTGATGGAGCTGTCGCGGTCGTTGCTGACCACGCGAACCCAGGGGTTGCCGCCCGCGATCAGTGACTCGATCTCCGCCAGCGGGACGTCGCGCCTCAACTTGATGGTCAGAGCCTGCGAGTGGCAGCGCATGGCCCCGACGCGGACGCAGATGCCTTCCACCGGCACCGGTTTGGATTCGGTGCCCATGATCTTGTTCGACTCGGCGCCGGCTTTCCATTCCTCGCGGCTCTGGCCGTTGCCCAGATCCTTGTCGATCCAGGGAATGAGGCTCGCCGCGAGCGCAGCGCCGAAATGTTCCTTGGGAAACTTGGGATGGGCCAAGGCATCGCTCACGGCGCGATCGACGTCCAGAATGGTGGCGGCGGGGTTGCGGAGCGCCGCCGATGCGGACTCGTGCAGAAATCCCATCTGTTCGAGCAGCTCGCGCATGTTCTGGGCTCCGGCCCCCGAGGCCGACTGATAGGTCATCGCGGAGATCCATTCCACCAGGCCCGCGCGCATCAAGCCGGAAACGGCCATCAGCATGAGCGACACCGTGCAATTTCCGCCGATGAAGTCCTTGATGCCGTGCTGCAGCGCGGCCTGCATCACCGGTAAGTTCACCGGATCCAGAACGATCACCGCGTCGCTCTTCATGCGCAGCGTCGACGCCGCATCGATCCAGTAGCCCTGCCATCCGGCGGCACGCAACCGCGAATGCACGGCCGTCGTGTAGTCGCCGCCCTGCGCGCTCACCAGAATCGGCAGCCGGGCGAGCATCGCGATGTCGGCGGCGTCCTGGACGCTCCCCACTTTGCGGCCGATGTCCGGCGCCGCGGCGCCCGCCTGCGACGTGCTGAAGAACGTGGGTTCGACCACGTCGAAGTCCTTCTCCTCGCGCATGCGCTCGAGAAGTACCGAGCCGACCATGCCGCGCCAACCGATGATGCCGATATTAGTCATGTCGCTAGCATAAACTCAGGCGCGGGCGGCCGCAGGTTATAGTGAGACGCCATGGAGTAGCCGTACGCACCGCACGTGGCGATCAACAGGACGTCCCCCTCGGCGGTCGGAGGCAACCACCGGTCCGCGCCGAATTGGTCCGCGGTTTCACATATCGGGCCGACCACGTTGACCGGATGACTCAGCGGCTCTTCGAGGCGCGTGAGATTGCGGATGTCGTGATGCGCACCGTACAGGGCGGGCCGAATCAGCGAATTCATGCCGGTCGCGATGCCGACATAGCGCACGTCCCCCTTGCCCTTGAGCTGCGTCACGACGGCCACCAGCACTCCGGCCCGCGCCACCAGGAACCGGCCCGGTTCCATCCAAAACTGCAGGGTTGGAAACTTGAGCTTGAGCGTCGCGACACCCGCGCCGAGCGCCGCAAGGTCGACTTCGGCCTGGCCGCTCTGATCCGGAATCCCGAGCCCGCCGCCCAGATCGACCACACGGACCTCGGGAAATCGCCGTGCCAGATCCGCGAGAAGTTCCCCGGTTTCCGTCCAGTTCGCCACGTCGAATATGCCGCTGCCGGTGTGGGCGTGCAGACCGACGACGCGGGCCCCGGCGCTTAGCACCAGCGCCTCGAGCTCGTCGGCCTCTGCCAGGGGTACGCCGAATTTCGAGTGCGCACCGGCCGTGCGAACGTGATGGTGGTGACCCCGTCCGACCCCCGGGTCGATGCGCAGGAATATTTCCCTGCCGCGGAACAGCTCCGGCCACATTTTGAGGGGGTATAAGTTGTCCAGCGTCACATGCACGCCGAGCTCGAGACCATACTCGTATTCGCCGCGCGGCGCGAAGTTCGGCGTGAACAGCAGGCGCTGCGGAGATAGTCCGGGTACGGAGGCGAAGGCGTGCTCGAGTTCGCCCCGCGACACGCATTCCAGCATCAGTCCGGCGTCATGCATACGGCGCAGAATCTGTGGGTGCCAGTTGGCCTTCATGGCGTACGCCCAACGGTCCACGGACTCGACGCGTTTGACTTGCGCAATGGCGGCGTCAAGGGATTCTTGGTCGTACACGAAGGCAGCGGATTCGCGCACCGCGATTTCGCACAGGCGCCGCCGCTTGGCCGGGTCTTCCCACCACTGGGCAACGATGGGCGCGCGCGGCTTGGCAGCGAACAACTGTTGCCACGTCGGCCCCAGGACCTTGTCGGAGCCGATGCTTTGAATCAATCGTTCGTGCAGCTGGTGCACCAGACGATCGCCCTGTGATTCGTCGATCACGAAGGTGAAATTCAAATCGTTCGCCGCCTGGGTCACGAGGTAAATCTTATGATCCTGGAACAATTCGAAGGCGGCGCCGAGTTCGTGGAGGATGGCGCGGATGTTGTGACCCAACAGGCTCAACGACGCGCAGGGACCCAGGATTTCCACGCGGCACAGCTCGCCAAGCGCGGTGCTGAGCCGATCCAGTGCGGCCGGGTCCAGGGTATTGGCGGCGGGGTCCAGCGATACGGTGACATTGGTTTCGGAAGTCGACACGAGGTCGACCGACAAACCCTGCTGTTTGAAAATCTGGAATGCGTCGGCGAGGAACCCCACCTGATGCCACATGCCGGGGCTTTCCATTGAGATCAGGGTGATCCCTTTCTTGATGGCGATGGCCTTGACCTGGGCTGCGCTATCGGCGACGTTCGCCGAGACGATGGTCCCTTCCAGCCCCGGCGCCTGGGTCGCATATACGTGCAACGGGATCTGGTATTGCCGCACCGGGAGGACGCAGCGCGGGTGCAGGATCTTGGCCCCGTTGCTGGCGATCTCCTGGGCTTCATCGTAATGCAGGGCGCGCAGCAGCCGCGCGGTGGGTACCAAACGCGGATTGGCACTGAACATACCGGGTACATCGGTCCATATCTCCAGCCGCAGCGCCGCGAGCTTGGCGGCGAAATAGGAACCGGAAGTGTCCGAACCGCCACGACCGAGAAGCACTGTGTCGCCGTCGTCGTTCGCCGCGATGAATCCTTGGGTGATTACCACCCGGTCGAGCGCCCGCCATTCAGCCTGCAGCCGCGCATCGGGCGCAAAATCGCAGGTCGCCGACAGCAAGCCCGCTTTTTCATTGGTTCCGTGGCGCTGCTCGGCCCGCAAGTAATGGCGTGCATCGACCCAGGCTGCAGCAATCCCCTGAGCACTCAGAAAGGTCGCACCCAGTGAAGTGGCCAGCAGTTCGCCCATCGCCATGACCCGCGCACGAATCCGATCGCCGAGTTCCCGAGTTTCGGCAATCGCATCGGCCATGCGCTTGAGCTCCTCGATGAATCCGTCGAATCGCGAATCGGGAACGATGCCCAGCTTGGCGGCGAGGTCGCGATGCCCGCGCTCGATCTGATCCAGGACCGCAACGTGGCCGCCGACGATGGCCGCGGTCAGCAGCGCCTCGAGGCGGTCGGTGACTCCGGACATCGCAGAATGCACCACCACCGGCCGAAAGTTGGCCGCCATGCGATCGTGCAGTACACCGGCGATATTGCGCCAATTGGCAGCGGACGAGACGCTGGTCCCGCCGAACTTCAGGACGACCCAGCCTTCGCTATTTTCAAACACGGAAATGAACGCGCATGGGGAAATCGCAGATGGCGGCCGGAGCAGCCGGCGTCAACACTTTCTCACTCGTCTTCGAAGATATCGCGCAGCTCTTTTTCCAATTGCCGCTCAGCGAGCACGTCCTCGACGCGGCTCCACGCCGCCTTGCCACGCTTGCCCACGGCAGCCGCCTTGGGGCGGCGCTCCGCACGCTCTATCAACGGATCGAAGTCATGCGATTCTTCGGCCTCGCCAAGAAACTCATCGTCAATATCGAAATGTTCGTCTTCGCGTTCGCGCATTTTTCGAGAAAAGCCCCTGAAATCAATAGGATCGATCAACCGAAGGCATGAAGCTGCGCACTATATCGGATTCTGCCCCGCATTCAACTAGCGCAAATTCCTTCGCCCGAAGCGCTTATACAGTATTCGTGGCGGAAATCCTGTATTTCAAGGTTACTATTTTTTAATCCTCCAAAATTAAATAAATATCAATGGCATCTCGATCATTTCTAAGGAACGGCGCGAACCATGCTTCGGCGGTGGGCCGCAGGCTCCCGGCGGCCGTCAGGTTCCGGTCATTGCGGCATCCGCCCGCGCCGGCAAGGCCCCCCCCGCCACCGCGCGGTTCACCGCCGACAAAATGGCGAGCAATGAAGCCGTGATGATGTTGCTATGCATGCCTGCGCCGAACAGCGTGCGCCGCGAGCGCGTGGTGATCTCTATATAAGAGACTGCTTTGGCGCCGCTGCCCTGGCCGCGCGAGTGCTCCTCGTACGACAGCACGTCGAACGGCAGACCGATGGCCTTGACCATCGCATCGATGGGGCCTGACCCCTGACCATACCAAGCCTCGGGCCGTCCATCGCGCTCCACCTGCAACGACAAGCGCTCGGTATCGGCGCCGTCCGTGGATGCCGCCAATTGATGCGAGCGGTATACGAAGGGCTGGCGCGGCGTGAGATACTCGCTTGCAAAC
>CAWCYX010000028.1:0-100925 GCA_963799885.1 uncultured Gammaproteobacteria bacterium
AGAGAAGATCGCGTAGTTTTCAAGGTTGGGTGCCAGATCGATCACCAGGCTAACTCGAAAAGAGGTGTAGTCGACGTCGTTGTAGTCCCGCGGCCCGATTCCCGAAATATTGTTGAGATAGCCGTCCCGCTTCTGATGATCGACGGCAATTCGTAAGCGCACGCTATCACTCACGGGCATGTTGATGGCGCCCTGGGCATCGAACATGTTGTAGTTGCCGGACGACACCTCGCCATAGCCCTCGAACTTCGAGGTCGGCTTTTGGGGTACGAACAGAACCGCGCCGCCCGTCGTGTTGCGGCCGAACAAGGTACCCTGCGGGCCCTTCAGTACCTGCACGTTCTGCAGGTCGTAAAAATTTCCCGGTCCGGCGCCGTCGCCGGACTGTGTACCCTGCGTGGGACCGCGCGGCGCGACGACGTCGGCGAAGTAAGTCCCCACCGACGGCTGGGTGCCTGCATCTTGGACAAAGCCGCGGATCGCAAAGCTGCTGTTCTCCTGGCCAAAGTTGGTGTTCGCTGCCAGCGACGGCGTTATCGCCGCAAGGTCCGACGCGTTGGTAATATTGCGATTGGAAAGCTGCTGCTGGTTGAACACCGTGATCGAGATCGGCACGTCCTGGAGCCGTTCCTCGGTACGACGGGCCGTCACGATGATCTCGGACAGGCCGCTCTCCTGACTCCGCGCCACGGGCACAGCTTGGATGAGAACCAAGGCGCTCATCACTCCGAGGATCGTCTTGGGTACTGTGTTATTCATCCAACTCCCCCTTAATCTAATCGGCCCGCGTTGTTACGTGAATGCGGCTGTACTTAGGAATCGTGTCCTAGTCGTGTTGCGGAATCGTGTCCTAGTCGGGGCATCGTTGTCAAGCTATCCATCAACGCTGTTGTCTACTGGCAACGACACTGATGTGCTCACACGCAATCTTGCGCGGCTCCGCTTCGGAGCGATGAAGCCGGCGCGCACCGCCGCAGAGAGTGGACTGCCGGTCGACATTGCCGGGCGCGGCCCGACTCGGCGGGCCTCCCGAGGAGATCAATGCCGGCGCCTTTACCGCCAAATCAGGGCCGGTGTCTCATCGCAAAGAGTCGTGCGCGCCGGGTGGGCGCAATGCCGTGCGTGGCAGGGTACGAGGCGGGGAACACTCGATTCGAGTGCAATGGTCTACATCATCTCCGGCAGCACGTTGCCGTGATATATCAATCAACAATGCTGTTGAGCGGCGACGCCTTATCGCCCTTGGTGCGCGCCTTGCGCCCCTTGTCGACCCGCAGGTCGAGCTCCGGAAATTTCTCCGGCCGGAGGGTACCGTGCATGGACAACCGCAACACCTCGCGCGAGAAACGCTTGGCCATCTGTTGCCGTTCTTTCGCATTGCGCGTGTGGGCGCGGGCCCAGACCGGCCACAGGAACATGCCGGCGAGCGTCAGCACCGAGACCACCTCGGTGTCGATGCCGGGTTGCGCATAATCGGTCTTGGCCATCTCCTCGAAGCTCAATTCGTATTCCCGCCAGAACCGGTCACTGGCGGGCCGCCGCGAACTCAACAATTCAAACAGCCATGCGCGGCCAAGTTCCGGGTTCTCCATCGCAAAATCCGCGAGATGCTCGGTGACCCGCTTGATGTCGGCGCTGTCCGCCGTTTGACCCACGACTTGCGCCAAGTTCCCGTATACGGCGTGAAACAATTTGTCGCTGACCCACTCGGCCGTCGCTTCGATGAGTTGCTCGCGCGTCTGGAAGTGCTGGTAGGCCGTACCACGATTGACTCCGGCACGACGCGCGACCTGGGAGACACTCAGCCCTTCCTTGCCGTCCTGCGCAAGCACCTGTCGCGCAGCTTCCAGGATGGCTTCGCGGGTTCCATCCGGATTGCGAGCCCTGCGCACTCGCTTCTGTGATGCGGGCAATTTGGATCTGCTGGCCATAAACGCGATCATAACCGAAACCAGAACCGATTGATCAACAACGCGTTGATTACCGCCGTTGGATACGCCCGGCCCCGCCGCAGCGGCCGGCCGACGCTCGTCGAGGCGGCGTAACGGAGGCCCGAGCCGTGCAGCGCCGCCGGCGTGCCATCGGAGACCGGACAACAGCGTTGTTGATTTACGCGCCATGTGTGGCTACGCTTCGGGCCCATGTATGCCGCGCAGCAGCTAGCCCCGCTCCCGGACGTGTGCTATCCGCCGCGCGCCACGGCCTGGTACGCGACCGCGGTGCTCTGCTTCATGTTCTGGATGTCGGTGCTGGACCGATTCGTCCTCTCGCTCCTGGTCGCGCCTCTGCGACGCGACATGGGAATCAGCGACACGCAGTTCGCGTTGCTGAACGGCACGGCCTTCATCGTGACGTTCGCACTGCTGGGCCTCGCGGCTGGCGTACTCGCCGACCGCTTCAGCCGGCGTTCGATCATCTTCGTGGGGGTGACCGCTTGGTCGCTGGCGACCGCCGCCTGCGGCGTGACCGAGAATTTCGCGCAGCTGTTCCTGTGCCGGATCGGCGTCGGCGCCGGCGAGGCGGCCCTCAACCCTTGCGCCACCTCGATGCTCGCGGATCTCTTCCCGCGCGAGCGGCTGACTTTCGCGACGGCGATGTATGCGCTCGGCGGTACCTTGGGCGCAGGCATGGCTTTCCTGGTCGGCGGCTCGATCATTTCACTCGTGTCGCAATACGACGTCGTCCCCATACCGCTCATCGGCGATGTCCGGTCCTGGCAGGCAGTCTTCATCATCATCGGCGTGCCGGGTCTGGTACTCGCCCTGCTGGTCTTCACGGTTTCCGAGCCCATCCGGCGGGGCAAGGCAAATCTCGTGCCCGCCGGCCTGTCGTGGCAGGCCACCTATGGCGCGCTCCTGAAATTCATGAACGCGCGGCGGCGATTCTTCTTCTGGCACTACCTGGGCTTCACCTTTGCCTCCACCGTGGTCGTCGGGTGCATCGGATGGTATCCGGCGCATATGGCCCGCACCTACCATTTGAGCACGGGCCGCATCGGCCTCACGCTCGGCCTCACCATCATCTGCGCCGGCGCCATCGGCAAAGTGTTGTGCGGACGCGCCGTCGATGCCCTCTACCGTCGCGGCTATCGCGACGCGCAAATCCGCTGGTACGCGGGCTGCCTGCTGGTCGCCGCCCCAGCCGGTGTCATCGGCACCACGAGTGGCCACCTTGAGCTGTTCCTGGTCGGCATCGGCATCATGGTTACATTATTGCAACCGCTGCCGGCGTGCGCTTACACGGCGATGAACCTCATCACGCCGAATGAGCTGCGCGGTGCGGGTGTCGCGTTCTTCAACGTGACCGCCGGGCTGGTCGGCAGCGTCGCAGGACCGGTGCTGGTCGCGGGCGTCGGGGAACATTACTTCAAAGGTCCCGCCGGCATCGGCTTCGGAATGGCCTCGGTGATCGCCGTTTGCTGCCCGCTCGGCGCGGCGTCGCTGGCGCTAGGGTTCCGGGCCATGCGCGAAGCCGTGAACGACGCCGAGACTGCGGTGCGCGCGGGCAGTTAATCCTCAACACCGTTGTTGATTTACAGGCCGCGTCTCGCTAGGCTTCGACTATCATACAACGTGCCCGCAGCGACGGAACCGGCGGCGCTCGTAAGCAGTTCGGTTGGGGAGTGTCGATGACAACGCTTCGTGTCATTCAATGGACCACCGGCAAAGTCGGCAAGCATTCGCTGCGCGCAATACTCGACGACCCGCGACTCGAGCTTGTCGGCTTGTACGCGCACTCGCCGGAAAAGGTCGGCCGCGACGCCGGCGAGCTCTGCGATCGCCCGAACACGGGCATTCGCGCGTCGGCAGATCTCGGCGCACTGACGGCTCTCGATGCCGATTGCGTCTTGTACGCGGCCCAGGTTCCGGAACTCGAGGTGCTTCTTCGGCTGTTGGCCAGCGGCACCGATGTGGTGTGCACCAGCACCTTCGGACGCACGGGCGGGCTGGACGGGCCCATCCAGCGGCGACTTGAGGATACCTGCACGCGCAGCCGCAGCTCGCTGTTCATCACCGGCGTGAACCCCGGCTGGATCAACAGTATTGCGGTGGCGATGACGGCGACCTGCCGCAGCGTGGAGCGTATCAGCATCTCCGAATCGGCCAACGTCTCGAACTATGCGTCGCCCGACACCTGGCTGGCGCACGGCATGTCCATGCCGGCCACTACGCCCGGCGTCGTCGAGCACACGCGGCGCTCACTCCTGCCGTTCGCCGACACCATCACTCAGATGGCGCGGGCACTGGATATCCGGCTCGACGATCTCGAGTTCCACGCGGAGCATGCCACGGCCGCGCATAAGGTCGATCTCGGCTGGATGTGCATCGAAAAGGACACGCTTGCCGCGGTTCGCGCGACTTGGAGCGGTGTCAGTGGAGGACGCCGGCGACTTGCGACGAGTATCGCCTGGCGGCTCACCGACGAGTTGAATTCGGACTGGCCGATGGCGCCGGACCATTACACGCTGCGCATCGACGGCGTGCCGAACATCGACACACGTATACGCTTCGTGCCGTCAGGGGAATGGCACCCGTCGGATTTCAGCATCTTGACGGCGCTGCCGTCGGTCAATTCCATACCGGCCGTGTGCGCGGCGCGGCCCGGTCTGCTGACCTTGCGCGACGTGGGCTTGCCGTATTCGCCCGTAGGATTGTGGACATGAAGGGCAAAGTCGCCATCGTGACCGGGGCTTCATCGGGAATCGGCCGGGCCGCCGCCGAGATGATGGCCAGGGAAGGTGCCATCGTGGTCGCCGTCGCGCGCCGCGCGGAGCGCCTGACGGAACTCGTGCAGCGCATCGCAGCCGCCGGTGGCCAGGCAACCGCGCTGCCGGCCGATGTCACGATAGAAGCGGAGGCCAACGCCGTGGTCGCACGGACGCTCGCGCAGCATGGTCGCGTCGACATTCTCGTCAATTCCGCCGGCATCGTGCGACCGGGATCCGTCGAAGAAGCAGACCCCGCCGAATGGCGCGAGCAGATCGACATCAATCTGCTGGCACCAATGTACCTGAGCAAGGCGGTCATTCCCGACATGCGCCGGCGCGGCGACGGTCACATCCTCAATGTCTCATCCACCGCGGGGCGCACCGCGGGCGCCCGGCATTCCGGTTATAGCGCGAGCAAGTGGGGCGTTACCGCCTATTCTGAATCGATGCGCCAGGAGCTGGCGCCCTTGGGCATTCGGGTTACCGTGGTCGAACCGGGAGCGACGACGACGGAGGTTGGCGACAGCATTCGGAATTCCGGGGATCGTGCCGCTACTCAGGCGCACGTCAGTAGAGGTGGAATCATGCACGCCGACGACGTCGCGGGCGCGATCGTCTTTGCGCTCAAGCAGCCTCCGCACGTCAACGTGCGGGAAATATGGATTGCGCCGACATCCGCGCTTCGATGAGAACCACTAACGGGGCACGACAATGAAACTCGAGGACAAGACGGCCATCATCACCGGCGCGGGCAGCGGCATGGGTCGCGCCATGGCACTGCTGTTCGCTCACGAGGGCGCGCGCATCGGGGTCGCCGATATCAGCGAGGCATCGGCGCGGGAAACCGCCGCAATGATCGCAAAGGCCGGCGGCCGCGCCTGCGCGCTCGAATGCGACGTCTCAGATGGCGGCAGCGTCAAGCGGATGGTCGAGGCGACCGCTGCGTCTCTCGGCGCTGCAACCGTGCTGGTCAACAACGCCGGGATCAGTTCCGGCTCACCGAAAAAAGCGCTGTGTGATATCAGCGAGGACTCCTTTGATCGCATGATCGCCGTGAACCTGCGCGGCGTGTGGCTCGGCATGAAGCACGCAATTCCCTACATGATCGAGGCCGGGGGCGGATCCATCGTCAACATCGGCTCGATTGCGGCACTCGTCACCGCGGGCTCGGCGGAGTACTCGGCGTCGAAGGCCGGCGTGCTGGCCCTGACACGCGTCGCCGCCTTTGACTACGGACCCAACAACATTCGCGTCAACAGCATTTGTCCCGGCGCCACGCAAACGCCCATGGCTGCGAGCCAACAGAAGTCGCAAGGCGTAGTATCCCCCTCGACCGATCCCCGACGCCTCGGACGCATGACGGTGCTGGGCCGCTTCGGACTGCCCGAGGAGATCGCCAAGGCGGCGCTGTTCCTGGCGAGCGACGACTCGTCCTACGCGACCGGCGCGACCTTCGTGATCGACGGCGGCTGGACCATCATCAGTTCGGAAGGCACATCGCGCAGCCCACTGTAGCCGGTCTGTAGCCGGCTCCGCCATGACCGAAGCGAACGCACCCTACCCGCCCAAACGCATCGCATGGTATGCGACCAGCGTTCTCTCCGTATTGATCTGGCTGTCGGTGCGGGACCGCTTCATCATCTCGCTGCTTGTCGGACCGATCAAACACGATCTCGGCATCTCGGATGTGCAGTTCGGCATGCTCAATGGCTTTGCTTTCACGGCCACCTACGCCGTCTTTGGTGTGGCATTGGGATATCTCACCGACCGCCACCAGCGGCGTTGGATCATATTCGCGGGAGTTTCTTTCTGGTCGATGGCGACGGCCGCCTGCGGCCTCGCGCACGTCTACTGGCAGCTGTTGCTGGCGCGCATCGGCGTCGGCGCCGGCGAGGCGACCTTGGGCCCCTGCGCCAGCTCGTTGCTGACGGACCTGTGGCCTCGCGAGCGCCTGACGACGGCGATGTCGGTGTTCCACGTCGGCACGTCGATCGGCGCCGGCATGGCCTACATCATCGGCGGCCAGATCGTCCAACTCGTGTCCCACACGCCGACCCTGACGCTGCCGCTGATCGGCGCCATGCGTTCCTGGCAGGTAGTGTTTCTGATCGTCGGCATCCCCGGCGCCCTGCTCTCACTCATCGTGTTCACGTTCGAGGAACCCGTGCGCCGCGGACTGCGCAGCGCGCACCAGGCGAAGCGCAGTTTTCTTGCGTCCAATCGCGAGATGTGGGCCTTCGTCAAGACGCGGCCGAGATTTTTCCTGTGTCACTATCTCGGCTTTGCCTTCGCGTCGGCCGTGCTCGTCGGCAACGGCGCGTGGTATGCCCCGCATCTGGCGCGCAATTTCGGCTGGAATCCGAGCAAGATCGGACTCACAGTCGGCCTCATGACTTCGCTACCCAGCATCATCGGCATGCTGACGGCGGGCCGCATGTCCGATTGGCTGTTCCGCCGCGGCTACCGCGACGCGCAGTTGCGCTGGTATGCCGCCTGCGCCCTCATCGCGACGCCCTTGGGCGTCATCGCGATGACCAGCTCCAATCCCTGGGTCTACATCGGATTCACCTTCCTCACGATCATGCTGATCTGCGGCATGCCATCCTGTGCGATGACTGCGCTCAATCTCGTGACACCGAACGAACTGCGCGGCACCGGGATCGCTTTCTTCAACATGACGGCAGGCATCTTCGGCGCCGGCAGCGGTCCGGTGCTGATCGCCGCCGTGTCCGACTACATTTTCAAGGACGAGAAAGCCATCGGCCGCGCGATGGCAGTGGTGATTGCGGTCTGCCTGCCGCTGGCAGCCCTGTTCTTGTCGCTCGCTTTTCGGGCCATGCGCGAGGCAGTGCAGGACGCCGAACAGTGGGCGAACACGGTGGCGCCGCAGCCGGCCTGACGCTCGGATGATGCCGATACGACCCCTCAACGGGTGGTGGAGGGGGTCCACGTCTTGGGCAAGCCATCCGTCCCGATCAGCATTGCGCGCTGGACGGCGGGTCGCGCCCCGATGCAAGCTCGCCAGGCAGCGATGTGAGGGTACTCCGCCGCGAGGTCCCCGATCTGAGCGTGATACTGCTCGACCCAGGTCCACGATGCCATATCGGCTATCGAATATTCGTCGCAGATATATTCCCTGCCGGTGAGCTGTCGCTCGAGCACCCCATAAAGGCGCTTCACCTCCTTGGTGTAGCGATGCAGCGCGTAGGAACAGTCGCGCGGGTCGCGCCCCGGGGTGGAGGCGGCGCGCGTGAACCAACTGACTTGACCCGACATCGGACCCAGCCCCGCCATTTGCCAGAAGAGCCACGCATCGACCCAGCACCTTCGCGCTTCGGTCGCGGGATAAAACAGGCCGCTCTTGCGCCCGAGATATTGCAGAATCGCGCCCGACTCGAAGATCACCACGCGCTCGCCGGACGTGTGCCGATCGACCAGCGCGGGAATGCGGCCATTCGGACTCAGTTCCATAAAATGCGGATCGCGTTGCCCGCGCTCAAGGATGTTCACCAAGACGATCTCGTAATCGAGGGCCATTTCCTCAAGCGCAATGGAGATCTTCCGCCCGTTGGGACTAGGAAAATAATAGAGCTGCATGGCTATTTTTTCAGCGGGCGGAACTGAATTTGAATCTGCGCACGCGCTTCAAGTCCGATATCGGGAAACGTCGATACATCATAGGCATCGCGTCCACCAACATCGTAGTAAACCGCGATCTCCGCGCTTCGGTTCTGCAAGTGATGGGCATTGCGATCACCGGCCTTGAAGCCGACACAGTCGCCCGGACCGAGGATCTCCTCCCCGTCGTCCGTTACGAGCACGACCTCGCCCGAGATTATGATCACAACCTCGTCATTGATCTTGTGCCAGTGGCGCTGCGTCGACCACGCCCCCGGGGGTAGTTCCACGCGGTTTACACCGAACTGACTAAGACCGAACTGCTTGGTCAGCGCCCAAGTTTTGCGCGCCCCGAGTTTCTGCGCATGCGGTTCGGGATAACTGCTGGCACCGGACCGCGCGGCGGTAGGGCTGATGTCGGCTTTTTTCATATGTACAAACTCCCCTTGAAACACGTGGATGGGACCCTTGATCGAGATCTGCACGCGATGACGGGTGAGGTCAAGTCAACAATGCTGTTGATTAGCGATCCGCGCCGTGTCACGATCCACTCACGCACCAGGAGATTTGAATGCCCGAAGCTTACATCATCGACGCCGTTCGCACCCCTCGGGGCATCGGCAAGGTCGGAAAAGGCGCCCTTGCGAATATGCACCCGCAGCATCTGGCGGCGACGGTTCTGAAAGCGCTGCAGGAGCGAAACCACCTTAATACCGCGGAGGTGGATGACGTCCTCTGGGGCACCAGCGCGCAAATGGGCAAGCAAGGCGGCGACATGGGCCGCATGGCGGCGCTCGACGCCGGATTCGATATCCGCGCCAGCGGCGTCACGCTGGACCGATTTTGTGGCAGCGGGCTCACGACCACCAACCTGGCGGCCGCCCAGATCATGTCCGGCATGGAGGATCTGGTGATTGCCGGGGGCACGGAGATGATGTCGCTGGTGAACGCGCTGGGCGAAGCGTACCGGGCTGCTGGGCTGCGCACCGCCGGCGGTATGTCGAACGGTAATCTGCGTCTGCAACGGCGGCATCCTCAGTCGCATCAGGGACTGTGCGCGGATGCCATCGCCACGATGGAGGGCATCAGCCGTGAAGCCCTCGATGCCTATGCGCTCGCAAGCCAGCAGCGCGCCGCCGTCGCACTGCGCGAAGGCCGGTTTGCGAAGGCGACCATTCCGGTGATCGACGATGACGGCAAGGTGATTCTCGACCGGGAAGAGTATCCTCGCCCGCAGACCACTGCGGCGGATCTTGCGGCATTGAAGCCTGCCTTTGCCCAGGTCGCCGATATGGCGATCGAAGCGGACGGTACGACCTTCCGCATGCTCATCAACCGGAAATACCCGGATATCAAGATTCAGCATGTTCATCATGCCGGCAATTCCTCGGGTGTGGTCGACGGCGCGGCCGGCCTGCTGCTGGCCTCCGCGAATTATGCCCGCAGCCACGGTCTCAAACCGCGTGCGCGCGTCGTCGCGACGGCCAACATGGGCGATTGCCCGACGCTGATGCTGAATGCCCCGGTGCCGGCGGCCAACAAAGTCCTGGCCAAAGCGGGCTTGACAAAAAACGACATCGATCTCTGGGAAGTCAACGAGGCCTTTGCGGTCGTGGTGGAGAAATTCATCCGCGACCTCGATATCGATCGCGAAAAAATAAACGTCAATGGCGGCGCGATCGCACTGGGCCATCCGATCGGCGCCACGGGTGCGGTTTTGATCGGCACCGTGCTCGACGAGCTCGAGCGGCGCGATCTCAGGCGGGGACTCATTACGATGTGTGCCGCGGGCGGCATGGCACCGGCGATCATCATCGAACGTGTCTGACGCGGTCTACCGGCCATCATCGGCCGCGCGCGTAGACACTCAGGCGTTGGATCAGTCGCTCGGTGTTGAAATGGAAGAAGTTCGCCGTTCGGCGGACTGTTCCGTCCGGAAGGCGCGCCTCGATTTCCGTCGCGACCCCCTGTGCCCCGGCGATCACCGCCAGCGGAGTGGGAGAAGGCGACGTCGTAGCGAAGAGCCGGGCGTACATCTCTTGGATGCGGCAACACCCGACAATTCACGGCCATCCGGTAGGGTAAACGTTGCACCTTCCGCAAAGAGTTTCGTCAGGCCCACGAGATTGCGCTCTCTCATGTGCGCGAAATAGCGGTCAACCAGGTCTGTACATTCCAAGCATTTTCTCCTCGGGCCCTTTTGATCTTATCACGAGGCGTCCGAGCATTCTTCAAGCGCAACGGGAGACGATATGGGCACCGAGGATAAGGCAGTGCAGAGACTGATCGCCAAGGACGCGATTCGCGAACTGGCGTTGCTCTACAGCCGCAGTATCGACCGCAAAGATGTGGCCTTGTTGCGCACGCTCTATACCAGAGACGCGACCGATACTCATGGCGACAGCTACGATGGCCCCGCTGAGGGCTATTGCGCGTTCATCGAACGATCGCTCCCGCACCTGCGTTACAGCGGCCATCATATCTGCAACCATCTGATATCGGTGGACGGCGACGAGGGCGAGGGCGAACTCTACGCCATCTGCTACCACGTCTTTCCGGACGGCAAAGGCGGGTGGATCGAGGATCTGCTCTGCGCTCGCTACATCGACCGTTACCGCAGAGAGGACGGTCGCTGGCGCTTCGCCAAGCGCGTGGTGCACTACGACTACAATACCAGGCGTCCGGCACAGGTGCCCGACGGCGCGATCCCCGACGCGCCCGGCGACGCGAGCTACGCGACGCTGTCGAGCCGGCTCTTCGCACGCGGCGGGCGCTCCTAATCGCGGGCGCCGGCCCACGTGCTAATGTAACGACGTCGATGCATCAAGTCCCGATAGCGGGCGGAGGGAGCGAGCATGATCGGAAACGATCCGTTGGATCTAGACGGCCAGGTCGCATTCATCACAGGCGCCGGTCAGGGCGCCGGACGCGCCATAGCGTTGGCGCTCGCCCGGCACAATGCCGGCGGCGTCGCGGTCAACGATTTTGTCGCCGGGCGCGCTGCAGCCGTCGTAGCGGAGATACAGGCGCTGGGCATCAGAGCGATCGCGGCGCCCGCCGACGTCGGTGATCACGCTGCTGTGCGCCAGGCGCTCGCAGCGGCCGAAACGGCGTTGGGTCCGGTCAGCATCCTCGTCAATAATGCGGGGAATGCGGGCCCGTTGGCCAGCATGGGCGCCTCGCCTCTCTTCTGGGAAACCGATCCGCAGGAGTGGGACCGCTATTTTCGCACCAACGCGCAAGGCGTCATGAACTGTTGCCACGTTGCTCTGCCGAGTATGGTCCGACAGGGGCGGGGTCGGATTGTCACGATCGTCTCGGACGCCGGCCGCGTCGGCGAGGCGCGACTGGCGGCCTACTCAGCCGCCAAGGCGGCGGCGAATGGCTTCGTTCGCGCTATCGCTCGGGAGGCGGGCCGCTATGGGATCACCTCAAACGCCATTTCACTTTCAAGCTTGGAGCCGCAGTTGGATGAGCCGGCAAAATCAAAATTTCTCGCCGGCGAGCACGCGAAGAAGCATGTGTCCCGCTACGTCATCCGACGCTTCGGCAAACCCGAGGATGTCGCCCACATGGCCCTATTTCTATGTTCAGGCGCCGCCTCGTGGATCACCGGGCAAACTTATCCGGTCAACGGCGGCTATTCCTTCGCGCAATAGGCCGCGTTGCCGAACGAAGATGGCAACTCGTCGGAGAAGAGGCGCTTGTTTGAGCGGTTGATTTAGGGGAGAGAGACGCGATGAAAGTAGGTTTCGTCGGCTTGGGAATGTTAGGTGCGCCGATTGCCCGGCGTATTGCACGCAGCGGGTTCAGCCTCGTGGGATGCGACATCAATGCGCAGGCTCTCGCGGCCTTCGATGAGCCCGGAACCGTGCGCGAGGTCAATCCGATCTCCGTTGCTACCGAGGTCGACGTACTCTGCGTGTGCGTCCGTACCGACCAGGACCTGGTATCGCTCGTCGGCGAAGGCGCTCTGTTCGCCGCTCTCGGCAAACACGGAATTTTTATCATCCATTCGACCGTTGATCCCGGATTGTGCCGGCGGTTGGCCGACACTGCAAAGACATGGGGCGTCGACTTGCTTGATGTCGGTGTTTCCGGCGGTGGCCCTGCCGCGCTTGCGGGCGAATTATCGATTTTCGCAGGCGGCGACTCAGCGGCGTTCGATCGGGCGAAGCCGTTGCTGGCATCCTACGGCAAGTCGGTAGTCCATCTAGGGCCCATCGGCCGGGGTATGGAAGCCAAGATTCTCAACAATCTTGTGTCGATTGCGAACTACGGTCTGTCCGCCGCCATTCTTGATCTGGGCGAACGCCTGCATTTCGACCGCGAGCAGTTGCGTCAGGCGCTGATGGCAGGCTCCGCGCAGGGATTCGCGCTGCGGGCAGTGCCGGGGCTGCTCCGTCCGGAAGGCGCTGCCGCGCTTCGGGAACTCCTCAAGAAGGATGTCGATCACGCCAGAACGCTGGCCCCGGAAGATGATGTTGCGATGGCTGCGCTGGTACCGGCCGCCCAAGCCATGCTTGATCGGCTCAGCCGCGCAGCGGCCGCGAACAACTGAGCTTTGCGCACACCGGCTGCCGGCGCGCCATCGCAGATTTCTCGGCCGCCAAAACGCGTCCCGAGCAAATAGCGATGTCCCTCTCGCATATGATCGCGGGGTTGCCGCGTGCGCCCATCCACCTATACTCTCATTCGCATGATTCTCGAGGGAAGTGCATGAGCCGGGTCGCCGTGCTGATGGACCGGGCGCAACAGCAGACCGGTCTTGACGATTTTGGCGCGGACGGCTTTCGCGACGGGCTGGGAATCCTGGTCGCCTCGCTGGATGACGAGGCGCACCTCAACGATTTCGGACGTGTGTCGATGGACCTGCAACTGGTCGACCTGCTAGCCAATCGGCTGCAGGTCGAACACTGGTACAGCCGGCACCCCGAGATCGATGCTCAGGAAATCGTGGCGCCGCTGATTGGCATTGGCCTGCCGCGCACCGGTTCGACGGCGCTCGCTTGCCTGCTGGGCGCAGACCCGCAGGTGCGCTCGATCCGCAACTGGGAATCCATGTGGCCCTGCCCGCCTCCCGACGCGGCAACGCTGGACAGCGACCCCCGCCCGATCAAGGCGCAGGCATCGATGGACCGGCGCTCCCGCCTGTTTCCCCGGATGCCTGCGATGCTGCCCAGCACCGCGACCTCGCCGACCGAATGCCAGCAATTCATGGGCTATGACTTCAAGTCGCAAATCTTCCAGGCCTTCGCCTACATCCCGAGCTATGTGGACTGGCTCAATCACCGGGCCGATCTGGTGCCGACCTATGCCTATGTCAAACGAGTCCTGAAGCTGCTGCAATGGCGCTGTCCGCCGCGGCGCTGGCGGCTCAAAAACCCCTCGCACAGCCTATTCATCGACTCGCTCGACAGGGTGTTTCCGGATGCACGTTTCGTCATGACGCACCGCGATGTGGTGAGCGTAATACCGTCGGTGGCCGATCTCTATTACGAGTTGCGCCGGGCATATAGTGACACCGTGGACTTGATCCTGATCGGGCGGGAGACCAGCGATTTCTGCGCGCTGGCCATGCAACGGATGATCGCCTTCCGCGACGCGGGAAACGACCACCGTTTCTTCGACATTCACTTCGCTCCCTTTCAGAAAGACCCGTTCCCCATTCTGGAAGCGCTTTACGCCTTCGCGGGCGAGGAGCTAACGCCTCAGGCTCGGGATCGGATGGCGGCATGGCGACTGAGTACGCCGCGCGACACAGGCTACCGGCGCACCGACATGACCGCCTTCGGACTCGATCCTGCCAGCCTGCATCGTCAGTTCGCAACCTACTCCCAGCGTTTCAACGTCCCGCGCGCCGCAGCCTAGTCCAAAATGCACCGCTAACATAAGGTAGCTCTCATGACCCATGCCGAGACGGATTTTTTTGGCGGCCTCACGCCGGATCATGAACTGGTTTTCCCGGACAGGCCTCCAAATCCGGAGATGCGCGAAAGCACCTCTGTCTGGCTGTACGAGGAGAACGGTGCCTTCGCCCTCCCGCGCTTCGGCATTGAAGCGGAGGCATCGTCCTGGGAGAACCCGCAATATCAGGTGAACTTCACTTTTCCCGGCGGGCGTATTCTCAGCAGCAAGGGCCGGGCAGCGAAGGCATCGCCGTTCGGTCCGGAAGGCCGACCGACGGTTCTGGGCGCGGGCCCATTGAGCTTTCGCTGCATCGAACCGTTCCGCCAGTGGGTCACGACCTTTGAAGGATTGGCAGTGGACGGCACTGTCGACGAGCAGATTGAGCGTAGGCTCGATCCCAACCGGCTCGTTCCGGTTGGCTTCGAGGTGCAGCTAACCATGATTACGCCCTGCTGGGTGCAGGATCTTCGCCCCGAGATAGTCGCGCAGATGTCCAAGGCGGACGCAATCGAGGCGGCCAACATGGGGATTGGCTGGCGGCTCGAACATCTGTTCCGCGGTGCAGGGTCATTGACGATCGATGGTCGAACCCGCACGTTCAAGGCCGTGGGCTCTCGAATCAAACGCCAGAGCGTGCGCCCGCTTGCTGGTTTTCGCGGCCATTGCTGGCAATCAGCGGTGTTTCCGGACGGACGCGCGTTCGGCTTCATCGCCTATCCGCCGCGCGAGGATGGCATCGCCTACAACGAAGGCTATGTGTATCAGGACGGCCGGATGTACCGCGCCCGTGCGGTGAAGATTCCATGGCTGCGCCGGATCGTGGGGGAAGGCGACGACGCGTCGCTAGAACTGGAATCGGAACTCGGCATCACGCGGATCCACGGCGTGACGGCACCGTCGACCTTCCGGGTCGGCAATCCTGATATTGGCGGTCTCAACCTGCAGCAGGGCGGAGTGAGATATACCTGGGGTGGACAAGCGGCCTACGGGATGATCGAACGGTCGTCCCCTGAAAGTCTGACGAGTATTGGTTGATTCAGGTACAACTGAAACCAATGGACGAGGTGGAACAATCATGGGGCACTTCTCTGGCGGAGCGAAAGAGATCGAAGCTGAGATGCCCTTGGGGCTCGGCCGCGTCCAACTCGTGCGGGAATTCTGGAACGAACCAATCGACACATTCGGGTCGACGCAAGAGCATCGCCTGGAGCTCGCTTTTATCCATCGGCAGCTATATCGTAGAATGCTGCATTGACAACGCAAAACGATTGCTTGCTTCCGGCGATTGCGTAAAGGCGGTCGCCTATGCGCTGGGCTTTGCGGCTCCCTCCAATTTTGCCACCGCATTCCAACGGGCGACCGGCGAAACTCCGCGACAGTACAGACAACGGGCGAGCCGAGCGATCGTCGATGCGCAGGCGACCCCTTCCACGGCGCATTGAGTTGTCAGCGCGAGATCCGCGGACGGTTCTCACGGCGTATACATATTGATGGATTCGCCGTGCGGATCCGGGCTCGCTGCACGCCAGCGGACGGAACCGAAGGGGCGTTCGAGGTATCGCCGAACGCGTGCGCTGCGATCGCCGCGATGGAATGCGTCAGCCGAGGCCTGTAGCTTCCGGTCCAAGTGCGTGAACCGGCTGCGCTGGCGAAGGTAGTCCTCCCAAGTCGGAAAGTGAAATCGCTCGGTCCACGCGGCAGGATCGGCGATGTCGCGCGACAGCGACCAGTTGAACGCGCCATTGCGTAGGCGTGCGCGCTGCAGTTTCAGCATGACGTTATAGAAGTGGCGCGCCTTGTCCTGATCTACCTGGTAATCGACTTCGATGGCGATGGGACCGCTCCGTGCTGTGAGCGCCAGCGCGACCTCCGGTTCGTTTCCGAGTTCGACCATCGCGACGTCGGCCATTGATGCGCTGCGAATCGGCATGATGAGGCCGATGAGCGGCGTCAGCATGAGCGCGGCGCCTGAGGCGAGGAACGCATACTCGACACCCCACGCCGCGGCCGCATGCCCCCAGATTCCAGCGCCAACGGCGACGCCGCCGGTGAGCGATGCCTGGAACCATGACAGCGCCCGGGCAGTAACCCAGCGGGGTACTGACAGCTGAACGCCGACGTTGAGCAGCGCGATGATGAGAATATTGGTGGCGCCATAGACCGCCATGGCCGCGCCGGTCAATTGCAGATTGCGGCTGATTCCGATGACTAGGATCATCAGACCGCTGATTGTCGCGCACCAGCGGAAGGCATGCTCGGCCTTCAGCTGCGCCTTCACCTTGTTGACGTTGAGGGCGCCCGCCACGGCGCCGACACCCATACACCCGAGCAGCAGCCCGTAGGTACTGGCATTGCCCTTCAGGAGGTCGCGTGCGACCAGCGGCGCCAGAGCCGCTGTCGAGGCACATGCCAGTCCGAAGGCAAAAGCGCGCACCATTGCAGTCCTCACCGGAAACGAGTGCAGCGCATAGCGTGTACCCGAGATGATGGCGCGGGCGATCCCCTCCGGCGGCAATCGGGGGACCACGTGCTTGCGACGCCATAGAAAGAATGCAGCGAGCAACGGCAAATAGGCCAAGGCATTGGTCGCGAAGGCCGCCTTGGACCCCGCCGCCAGCACGATAACGCCGCCCACGGCGGGACCGAAGCTGCGCGCCACGTTGTAGCTGATCGAACCCAGCGCCACGGCGCCCGGCAAATGCTCCGGTGCGACCTGCTCGCTGATCGATGCTCCCCAGGCCGGGCCGTACAACGCGACACCGGTTCCGATCAGCGAACAAAAGCCGAGCAGCAGCCAGGGTGTGGTCAGCCCCAGTATGGCCAATGTGGTCAGCAGCGCACCACTGAGCGCGGCAAAGCCGAGTCCGACCATCGCAATCTTGCGCCGGTCGAACATGTCGGCCATGGCGCCGGCCGGCACCGCGATGATCATCAGCGGCAGCATCAATGCCGACTGCACCATCGCCACCATGGCGGGGGAAGTGCCGAGACGGGTCATCTCCCATGCAGCGCCTACACCCAAGATCAGCTGGCCGAAGTTGGCGACTACGCTTGCGATCCAGATCGTGCGGAACGCGGGCTCGCGCAGCGGCTCGAGCGCTCCCCAGCTTTTCGTCAGCGGCGTGCTGCCTGCGCCCGCCATGCAGCGCTCAGCGCGGCTGCATGCGGATGGCGCCGTCGAGGCGCACGGTTTCGCCGTTGAAATAGCCGTTGCGGATCATCTCCAGCGCCAGACTCGCGTACTCCTCCGGGCGCCCCAGGCGCTGCGGAAACGGCACCATCGCCCCCAAGGCTTCGACCAGCTTTGGGTTGCGCAGCATCGGCGGCGTCGCGAAAATGCCCGGCTGGATCGTCGTCACCCGAATGCCCTCGCGCGCCAGGTCGCGCGCAATCGGCAAGGTCATCCCCACGATCGCCGCCTTGGCTGCCGCATACGCCGCCTGCCCCATCTGCCCGTCGGTCGCCGCCGCCGAGGCCGTGTTGACGATCGCCCCGCGTTCCGCGTCAATCGGCTCCAGCGTCATCATCCCCGCGGCCGCCCGCGTGATGCAGCGAAATGTCCCCACCGTATTCAACCGCAGCACCCACTCGAACTGGTCGGAGGGAAAAATATTGACCTTGCCCGGCGTTTCCTTGTCGCGCCGCGCCGTAGGAATCGCGTTGCCGCCACCGGCGCAGCACACCAATGCGCGCTCCTGGCCCTGCACCGCCCGCGCCTGCGCAAAGGCCGCCTCCACGCTCTCATCGGACAGCACATCGCAACTGCAAAAAATCGCACCCGTCTCGCCCGCCGCCTGCTGCCCCTGCTCCTCGCTGCGATCGAAAATCGCCACCCGCGCACCGGCCGCGCGCAACGCCTTCACCGTGGCCAGCCCCAGACCCGAGGCGCCCCCCGTCACCACCGCCGACAGCGTCGAATCAATCTTCATGCCTGCTCCCCGTAGCTGAAATAGTCCGCTGCGCCGCCCTTGGCCGCGCAACCAATCAACAGTGTAGTATAGTGACGGCCCTGCGCCAAAGGACAATCGGCGCGGCGGGAACACGCTGGTACGGCGCTGCATCGTTAGGCGGTTCCCCGAACGCGCCGTTCGCGCCGCGCGATGGCGACCCACGTGAGAGCGATCCCCTTGATTGCAGACACGAAAGCAAACGGGCTGTCGATCATTGGATAGTGGCTCGTTCCGGGGATCATGAATACCGGAACTTCGCCGTTGGTGGCAGCGGCCATGCTGGATAGCAGTGTTTCGTCGGCGAGATGAGTATTTTCGCCATAGATCGCGGCTGCGTGGCAGGGCAGATCCCTCAGAGCCTCTTTGAGTTCCAGCCCTAGCGACGCGATCGAGGCCAGGGCGGAGTCGAATTTCCAACCCCATCCGCCTTTCATCTGACGCACCGAATGCCGTGCAATGTGATCCAGCACATACGTGCTCTGAATGCCGATCGTGGGCGCAGGGGTGAGGCGAAAGCGGGCAATGGCGCTTTGGTAGTCCGGATAGATCCGTGGTGCGGGCGGTGCGGGACGAGGTCCTTTAAGGGCCTGGACCGCAGGATCGAACGGAAGTTCTGCATAGCGCAGGCCGTCGATGGCAAGTACGCCCAGCAGCGATTCGCCGTGGATCATCGCCGTACGCACCACGTGCTGTCCACCGATGCTGTGGCCGGCAAGAACGGGTGGTAGCGGGCTCGCAAGCATTCCGGAATCGGCGCAGACAGCCATGATCTCTGCCACGATCAGATCGTGCGTGTAGACGTCCCGGCGGCCTGAATCCCCGCAGCCGGCGATGTCCATTGAGACGACATGAAACTGATCCGCCAGCAGCGGGGCTACATGCGAGAACCAATGAGCATGTCCGCCGCTGCCGGGAAGCAGTAACAGTCCCGGGTTATACGCCTCGCCCCAACGGAGGTAGTGAATCGAGCATCCGGCAACTTCTACGAAACAGCTGTCGCAAGGCGTGGCGATGGCGCGCGTGAACCAGTCCGGTAAAGCTGCAATTCGATTTTCAGTATTCATCCATGCAACTTCCGTAAGATGGCCGATGGGAGATGGAACCTGGGGCTGCTAGCTTGCCCTTCTCATTGGAAAATGTCTCTTTTACGCCATCGCAGCCCTTTCAAACTCTATACAAAATTGCCGCTTGGTTCGACAGTGACGGCTTCCGGACGTGCGCTGGAGGAGCGCCGATGAATCTCAAAAAATACGGACCGTGGGCACTGGTCATCGGCGGATCGGAGGGCATCGGTTCATCATTCGCGCGCAAGCTGGCGGCGAAGCAATTCAATCTAGCGCTGGTTGCCCGCAAGAGGCCGCCGCTCGAAGAAGTGGCGACGGAATTGCGTACCATGGGGGTCGAGGTCCGCACGCTGTCGACTGATCTCGTCAAGCCGGACGTGCTGGAGAAGGTGCGAACCATCACCGATGACATCGAGATCGGCTATCTGATCTATGTTGCGGGTGCCAATAGCATCCGCGGCAACATCGTCGATATGGCCCCCGAGGTGTACCGCTCCGTCATTGCGGTCAATGTGTCGGCCCCGGTCGAATTCGTGCATCACTACGGCGCACTCATGAAGGCCCGCGGGCGTGGCGGCATCATTCTGACCGGGTCGTCTTCCAACTACATCGGCTCGGCAACCCTGGGACCGTATACGGCCTCAAAGGCCTTCAGCCGTATCTTCGGCGAAGCGCTCTGGGCCGAATGCAAGCCGATGGGCATCGACGTGTTGCACATGGTGATCAATTTCACCGCCACTCCAGCCATGCTGCGGTTGGGACTGGATACCACGACGGCGCAGGCACCGGACGAGGTTGCGCAGGAAGCGCTGGACAACATGGACAACGGACCGCTGCTCATACTGGGCGGCGACAAGGCACTCGACATGGCCATCAAGCGCAGTGTGCTGACCAATCGCGGTGCGCTAATCACCTCGATCGCGACTGCCAATCGCAAAGACATGCCGCAGCGGAAGAACTAAAGCATATCTGCTTCAACCGTCGCGCCCGAGCTTCCTTGCCATCAGGACTTCGATCTGACGTCTGGACACTTTATTGCTGGCCAGCATCGGCACTTCCTCGTGCGTAATCACGGCATACGCCCGCGGCACCTTGTAGCTGGACAGACGTTGCCGCAGCGTCCTCTCGATCTCGTCGACGTCCACTGTCGCGCCATCCCGCGGGACCAATGCGGCAACCACCAGTTCCCCGCGCTCTCGATCCGGCAGTCCCACGACGTAGGCTGAATGCACACCCTCGAGCTGCTGAATCTCCATCTCGACCTCGGCCGGCGAAACATTGGAACCAGCCGTTTTGATCATGTCGCCGGAACGGCCGACGAAAAGAATCCGCCTGCCCTCGATCAGCGCCATGTCGCCGGTATGATAGAAGCCATCCGATTCGAAGTGCTCCGCCCGCTCGATCTTGTGAAGACCAGAAGTGACGGCGTAACCACGAATCTGGATCTCGCCGGGCACGCCTTCGGCGGTGATTTTGCCGTCGGGGTCCACCACCCGTACTTCAAATCGATCGGCAATGTGGTCCATTGGCGTGCATAGCGGATACCCTGGTGCGCGCAGCGAGTCGCCATATGCATACGGTCCCAGCGTCTCGCTCATCCCGAGTCCCCAATAGGGAGGTGAGCGTGCGCCGGCCTTTAGATCATCCTCAGCGAGCACGCTGCCGATCGCCACGCGGTGATTGGTGGGCGTGCCTTCCGAACAGATGGTTCTGCCGCCGGCTTCCCAGTTCGGGAACAGATACATCATCAATCCACCCACCCAGAACATCGGCAGCCAGGCCTGTACGTCCTGTCCCCGCGCCAACGGCAGCATGGATTTCAGGTAGTGGGTGCGAAACAGCACCGGCCCGTGATGATGTTTGACCCCTTTCGGCAGGGCCATCGATCCCGAGGTATAGATCTCGATCATCTGATCGGATGGATGGACCTCGGATTCGATCTGCCGCAGCAGCTCATCGCTCACCGTATGGGATGCCGCGGTCAGAGAACCGACGTCACGGATGCTGGCGGGCAGCGAGGCGCCGGTCGACGCGATCCAGCGCAGATAAGGCGCCTGCGGGATGCGCAAATCCGCGCTGACAGCCTCGCGCAGCGCGGGCAGCGCATCAAGAAGACGCTCGACGTAATCCTTTCCTAGCAGCGAGCGCTGCACGAATAATCCAGCAACATCGGACTGGCGCAACACGCGCACCAGTTCATAGGATTTGATGAGTGTGCTGATGGGAATCGCAATCGCGCCAATGCGTGCGATCGCGGCCAGAGTAATTGCGAAGGTGGGCCCGTTCCCGTAGATGAGTCCCAGCCTCGTTCCCTTGCCGGCGCCAGCCGCGATCAGCCCCTTGGACAGTTCGGCGGATTTGGAGTCTAGCTGCGAGAACGTCGCTGAATCATCCGGGATCGTATCGCCCTCGAGCGTGATGGCAATCTCGTCACCGTAGCGTGCAGCAGCCGCCCGAATCAATTGGGGGAAGGTCTCGGCCACCGCCGGGTCAGCCTCTTGCGAACTCATGCCGGACGGCCTTCGATCTCGCTCGGCAGCAGACCCGTGGCGCGCCGGAAAGCCGACGTGAAACCGCCCGGGGTGGCATAGCCGATCGAGGCGGCGACATCCCGCACCGACACACCCGCCAGCAGCAGCGCCTTCGCCCGTTCGACCATGACTGAATCGATGTACCTGCCAAGAGTTTGGCCGGTGTCGGTACGAAATGCACGGCTGAGGTGACGAACGGTCACGTCGCACAGGAGCGCCAGCTCCTCGCGACCCGGGAGTGGCTCGGACGAATGCAGACGCTCGCGAATCAAGCGCTTGTGCCGAGCCGACAAGCCGCCGACAAAGCGATTTTGATCCGCGCAGTATGGACGGAACCTGCGTAGGATCTCCACGGCCAACTGCTTCGCCAGGGTTTCGACGACCGGCACGGTTGCAAAGTCCGGCTCCCGAACTTCCCGATACATCCGGCGCAACAGCCATTCGATCTGGCCGCCACCCAAATGCATCGCCTTGTGCAACGGCACGCGACTCCAGTCGCACTTCGGCGCGGCGTTGAGAAACGACTCGACCAGGCCGGCCTCGAGCATGCATCTCATCGAGCGCACCTGCCCTCTTTGTGACTGACATCGCATCGTCTGCTCTGGCGGGACCAAAAATATCCTGCCAGTGGGTTCGAACGCATCGCACTGGCCGGTCCTGAGGTTGGTCACGACCGAGGCCGTCTCATGACCGGCGAGTGACATGCTGATCAGATAGCAACGCTTCCCGGTGGTCCAGATGGTCTCGATTGGTTGGGACCAGGAATATTTTCGTACCTCGAGCCACCCTCCTGGGAAGATATGGTGATTCTCCGTCTCGTAATTGTCGAGACGGTCGTACATGGAGCGCTCGACGTTCAGCCACCCGTCGTTCAATTTATTTCTTGAACCGGAGATCGCTGGCGGGCTATGGATCCGTTGCATCTGTTCTCCTCACCTTTCTCCCCCCGCGGACATGCCGACGCTCGCAATCGGCAAGGTCATCCCCACGATCGCCGCCTTGGCCGCCGCAAAGGCCGCCTGCCCATCTGCCCGTCGGTCGCCGCCGCTTGCTGCCCCTGCTCCTCGCTGCGATCGAAAATCGCCATCAGCGCAACGGCCGCGCAACCAATCAACAGTGTAGTATAGTTACGCACTGCCACAAAAGGGGGAGACTTTATGACGCAGGTGATGAAGGGCGTGCGAGTGCTGGAGGTGGCGCAGTTCACCTTCGTGCCGGCCGCCGGCGGGATCCTCGCCGACTGGGGCGCGGACGTCATCAAGATCGAGCATCCGGTCCGCGGCGACACGCAGCGCGGCTTCATCAATATCGGCGGCATGAAGATCGACCCGATGCGCCATACGATGATCGAACATCCGAATCGCGGCAAACGCAGCGTCGGCATCGATATCTCCAAACCCGATGGCGTCCAGCTGATCTACGAAATCGCCAAGACGGCCGACGTGTTCCTGACCAACTATCTGCCCGCTCAGCGGCAGAAGATGAAGTTCGATGTCGAGCACATCCGCGCCGCCAACCCGAACATCATCTACGCCCGCGGCAGCGCCTACGGCGACAAGGGTCCGGAGCGCGAGATCGGCGGTTTCGACGGCACCGCTTTCTGGTCGCGCAGCGGCGTGGGATATTCGATGACGCCCGAGGGCCTCGATGGCCCGCTGACGCAGGGCATTGCCGCGTTCGGCGACTCGATCGGCGGCATGAACATCGCCGGCGGCATATCGGCGGCCCTGTTCCATCGCGAGCGTACCGGCGAGGCCGTGGAACTCGATGTGTCCCTGCTGAGCACGGCGTGGTGGGCCTCCGGCACGTCGATCGATCAGTTCATCGAGAGCGGCAAGGTGCTTCGCAACAAACTGCCCAAGTCCGGCTCGAGCGGCGGCAATCCCTTCTCGGGCAATTTCCGCACCTCCGACGGCGGCACGATCAATCTGTGCATCCTGACGCCGGGCCCGCATATTCGGGATACCTTTGCACACCTCGGCATTCCCGAGGCGGCCGACGACCCGCGTTTTTCGGATGTGCAGGCGCTGCTGCGCAACTGGGAGGCGGCCAGCGACCTCGTGGTCGAAGCGATCGGCAGCAAGCCCTTCGCCTACTGGCGTCAGCACCTGAAGACCATGAAGGGCCAGTGGGCACCGGTGCAGAGTCTCCTCGATCTGGCATCCGATGAGCAGGCGCTGGCCAATGATATGATCTTCGAGGTGGAGGCGCCTGACGGCGGCAAGCCGCTCAAGCTGGTGCGCGGACCGGTGCAGTTCAATCACCAAGCCGTCAAGACGACGCGCGCTCCCCAGGCTTCGGAACACACCGAGACCTTTCTGATGGAACTCGGGCTGGATTGGGACCGGATCGAACAGCTCAAGGCCAAGGGCGCCATTACCTGACGAGTACATGATGAAAGCGGGAACGAAGCTGAAGAGTGCCGTGTGCGACACCGAAGTGGTGGTCATCAAGACCAGTGGCGCCGCGGTCGAATGCGGCGGTGTGCCCATGGCGCCGGAGCGACCGGCGCAACGCGGCACCCTCGATGCGGCCTTTGCCGGCGGCACGAAAATCGGCAAGCGCTATGTGGACGCGGCGAGCACGCTCGAGCTGCTGTGCATCAAGGCCGGACAAGGATCGCTGTCGAGCGGCGGAGTCGCGTTGCAGCTCCGGGAAGCCAAACCGCTGCCCTCCTCCGACTGACGCGCGGGGCGCTCCGTCGATGAATCTCTCGCTCGTTCTGCAGATGGCCGCCGAAGCTGAACCCGAGCGCATCGGCCTGGTCTGCGACGGCCGGCGCTGGTCCTACGGCGCGCTATTCGGTGCCGCACGCGGCGCGGCGGCTGCCATCCGGGGCAGCGGCTGTGCGTATGTTGCGCTGCTGGATGAGAGCAGCGAAGCCGCCGCGATCGCATTATTCGGTGCAGCCATTGCCGGCGTCCCGTATGTGCCGCTCAACTACCGGCTCGCCGACGCCGATCTGGCTGCGTTGCTCAAGCGCATCGCACCCGCCTGCCTCATCGGCGACGTGGGCCGGATTCAAAGACTCGCCTCCGACCAAGGCAGCGTGCCCTGGACCCGCGCCGCATTTGTCGGCGCCGCGGAACAACGGGTCGAAACCGACATTTCGCCGGACGAATCCGACGACGCGATCGCCATTCAGCTGTTCACCAGCGGCACCACCGCGGCGCCGAAGGCGGCGGTACTGCGCCATGCGAATCTGCTGGCGTACATCCTCGGCACCGTAGAGTTTGGCTCGGCCGGAGCGGACGAAGCGGCGCTCGTGTGCGTGCCGCCCTATCACATCGCCGGCATCGCGGCGCTGCTCAGCTCCATCTACGCGCAGCGCCGCATCGTGCTGCTGCCGGCCTTCGATCCGGACGACTGGCTCGGGCTTGCCGCGGCGGAGCGCGTCACCAACGCCTTCGTGGTGCCGACGATGCTCGCCCGGATCATCGCCCGCATGGACGCCGGTGTATCGGCGGATCTGTCGGCCTTGCAGGCCATCGCCTACGGCGGCGGGCGGATGCCGCTGGAACTGATCGCCCGCGCGCTGGATCTCTTCCCGCAGACCGGCTTCACCAACGCCTACGGCCTGACCGAGACCAGTTCGACCATCGCGCTGCTGGGTCCGGAGGAGCATCGCGCGGCGCACCGGTCGGCCGATCCTGCTGGTGCGCGCCCGCCTGGGCTCGGTCGGCCGCCCACTGCCCACCGTGGAGATCGAAATCCGCGACGAGGACGGCCGCACGCTGCCCGCCGGAGAGCGCGGCGAGATCTATGTGCGCGGCGAGCAGGTCTCCGGCGAATATCGCGAGCGCAGCGCGCTCGATGCCAAGGGCTGGTTCCCGACGCGCGACGCGGGCTGGATCGACGCAGAAGGCTATCTGTTCCTGACGGGCCGGGCCGACGATGTGATCGTGCGCGGCGGCGAGAACATTTCGCCGGGCGAGATCGAGGACGTGCTGCGCTCGCATCCGGCGATCGCGGACGCCGCTGCGTTTGCGGTGCCCTCCGCGGAATGGGGTGAGGCCGTCGGCATCGCGGTGGTCGCGAGGCCGGATCACGCTGCGCCCACCGATGCCGAACTGCAGCAACTCGTCAAGAGCCGCCTGCGTTCCTCACGCGTACCTGAACGCATCGAATTCCAGGATGCTCTGCCCTACAACGAAATGGGCAAGTTGCTGCGACGCGAGCTGCGCAGGCAGTTCAGCGAGTCGTGACGACATGCCCTGAGTATTCCTACCCGCGATAGCCGCGCATCCGGTTGCCGGCATCGCAGCTGATGATGTCATTGTTGATGAAGCGGCCTTCTTGGGAGGCGAGGAACACCCCCAATGCCGCGATGTCCTCGGCGGTGCCATGCAGTGGGACGAGCTGCATACTCTTTATGCGAGTGATCTGTTCTTGCGTCAGGTGCGCAAAGGAAGCCGGTGTCTCCATGATTCCCGGAGCGATTGCGTTGACGCGGATTCCGTCCGCACCGAACGCATTGGCCATGCCGAAGGTCATGGCGTTCAGGGCTGCCTTGGTCACGCCGTACGCAGTCCCCGGAACGTAGCTCGCCATCGACGACTGGTTGATGATGAGCCCGCGAGCCTGGGCCAAGGGCGCGCGCAGCGCCTGCGCCAAAATCAGCGGCGCCACGGTGTTGACCGCGAAGTACCGCAGCCATTTCTCCTGGCTCAATTGCTCGAACCCGCGCGTGATTTCGCCGTAGGCGATGCCGGCGTTGTTGATGAGCACATCGAGACGCGGCTGCGCACGACCTATCTGCGCACCAAACTCTTGTATCTCTTTTTCGACCGCGAGATCGACCCGATGCGACGAGCAGAATGCACCTTGCGCCGTGAGCAGCCCCGCGGTCTCCTCGAGGCCGGCCATTTCCACGTCGGTCACGATCAGGCGCGCCCCCTCTTTCGCAAATGCCAGCGCAAAGGCGCGCCCCAGGCCGCCGGCGGCGCCCGTGACCAGCACGATTTTATCGGTCAGTCGATTTGCCATAAACCTTGTCTCCTCATCTAAAGCGGCCTCAGCCCTCGCGCTCGACCTCGTACCGCGAGAGATAGCGCTCGAATCGCGGCCGCAGCATCTCCGGAGTCAGGCCGTACTTGGCCAGCTGGTATTCGTGCCGCCCGAACTTGTCCTGAGGGTTGTCGGCGAGCCAGGTGCGCATGCCCGTCTCCGCGGCCGGCGTGAGCTCATCGCCCAGCGCGCGGTACAGCGTGCGCATGGTTCCGAGCGGATCACGCATCAGGTCCGCGTAATGCACATCGATGATGCGGTCCTCGCCGAGCCGGTCGCGCGCGTCCATGAGTCGATTGGCGTGCTGTTCCGCCTGCCACGGGCAATTCTCGCCGAGCCATTGGTAATCGATGCGCCCGATGAATCCCTGGTGAGCGAGCGATATGAGACTGCAAAGGGACCCCACGGCAGTCAGCGGATCGCGATGGGTCCAGACCAGCCGCGCATCCGGATAGGTCTCGAGCAGCGTCGGAACGTTGAGCGCGTGCGATGGCAGCTTGAGATTCCAGGTGCCGGGCGCCTCGGACTGCAGCACTTGCAGAAATTGCTTGTGGTATCGGTAGGCCGAGGTCCAGTCCGCCGTGAAAATCCACTCGCGATAGGCCGGCAGTTTGCCGCGTGATTCCCACATCAGCGTCTTGAAGTCGTTCGCCATGATGAAGGCGTCTTCGTTCGGGTAGATCGCAGAATTGCGGTAGTACTTGCCGGCGTCGGGCCGCGCCGCGAGCATCGCCTTCTCCGCCTCCAGCCGCTTCAGTGCCCGCGGATCGGTGTACAGCGTCGCCGTTGTGGGCGGCGGCACCGGATCGTCGATCTCCCAGGTCAGCGGCGAGCGATGCGCCGGATCGGCCGCCAGCAAATTGCTCAGCAAGGTCGTGCCGGTCCGCGGAACACCCAGGACGAACAGCGGCCGCTCGATCGGCCGTGACTTGAGTTCCGGATGCGCATCGAGGTAAGCGGTCGTCTTGAGCCGGTTCGATAGCGACATCACGGCCTGGGTCCGTAAACGCTCGACGCTGGAATCCGGGTACCCATTGCGATTGAAGTCGGCCAGCAGAATGCCGAGTCCTTCGCGGAAGCTCTCGCTATCGAAACGCGTGAGACCGGTGGCGGTGCAGGCGGATTCGATCAATTCATCGGCAACTAACATCTGTGCCATAGGTACCACTCTATATGTTGCTACGTTATCTTCATGTCGCGACGTTGTACGGTGCCGCTAGCCAACAGTGTTGTGCATCCACGGCTCATTGTAGCGCACGGGTGCCTCAACGCGCGAGAGTGGGTAGAACGTCGTCGACGACGCGGCGCAGGTAGACCCACGCGAGCTCGGGTGGACAGCCCCCGCACAGCGGGTGCAGCGGCAGCCGACCCCAGCGCCGGGCGATGTCCACGGCTTCGGCCGCATCGACCACGCGGTGCGCGGCGCGCTCCGCCCGTAGTTCCTCGATCGTCCTGCCCTGCGACAAGCGCACCGTCGGACGGCCGGAGTCCTTGTTCCATTCGGCGTAGGAGACCGCGTCTTCGAGGAGATAGGGACCCACCTCCTGCCAACCCTGGTCGGGATTCGGGTGCACGAACACCGCGCCGGGCATCTCCGGCGACGGCAGCATGCACGCGCCCGGCTCGAATCCCGCCTCGCGCGCCGCGGCCGCATACGCTTCCTCGAGACCAGCTGTGTTGGTCTGCGCGAAAAATCCGAGTCCGTTGCGGCCGGCCCGGCGGGCCGCCGCCTTGGTGGCGCCGCCCCAGGCAATGCTCGGGCGCCCGGGCGTGAACGAGGGCGGTGTCGCACGCGGCATGGTCCGCGCCTCGGAGGCCTGCCGCAGAACATCCAGCAGTTGCGTCAATTTTGCATCGGCGATGGCGCCCCGTTGGCTGTAATCGAGCCCGTAAAGTTCGTACTCGAGCGGCCGGTAGCCGATGCCGAGGATGAACATCACCCGCCCGCGGCTGATGTGGTCGAGCATGATCATGTCTTCGGCCAAGCGTACCGGATCGTACATCGGCAGCAGCGCGGCCCCCACGATGATGGGTACCTTCTTGGTCACCGTCGCCATCGCGGTTGCCAGCATGAGGGGTGAGGCCATGTAGCCATCCTCGGCGGCATGGTGTTCCGACACGCCGATCGAGCTGCAACCTTTGTCGTCAGCCCACTGCGCCATCTCGATCGCGGTCTGGTACTGGGCCGCGATTTCCGCCGGTGTCTTGCCGGGCACTCGCATATCGAATCGCATCATGAACACTTGGAACTCCCCCACGGCATTTCACGCGCGCCGCCCGCCACCGCGATAGTCGGGCCTGCGCCCGCAGATCTTACCTGGTGGTCGACACTGTTGACTACTTGACTATTGTGTCGCGGCGGGCGATGCCCCAAACTCACCGAAATTCAACGGGGGGCATCCATGGCAAAGAGTCTCTTCGACCTGAAGGGCAAGGTCACGGTGGTGACCGGCGGCAATAGCGGCATTGGCCTCGGCTTCGCGCGCGGCATCGCCAAACAGGGCGGCGATCTCGCCATCTGGGCGCGCTCCAAGGAAAAAAATGCTGCTGCGCAGCAGGAGCTGGCATCTTTCGGCGTGCGCGTCACGACGCGGCAGGTCGATGTGACCTCGGAGAAAGAAGTGGCCGCCGCCTTCGATGCACTCGTTGATGACATGGGCCGGGTCGATTGCGTGTTCGCGAATTCCGGCATGGGCCCTATGCCGGGAGTCGACTCGATACTCGATTTACCCACCGAGGAGTATCACAAGCTCATCAACCTGAATCTGCATGGCGCCTACTACACGCTGCGCGAAGGCGCCCGGCACATGATCAAGCGCGCCAAGGCGGGTGAACCCGGCGGTTCGCTCGTGCAATGCGGGAGCCTCTCGATGTTTGTCGGCCTGAAAGGCAAGGAGCATTACGCGGCGGCCAAAGGCGCGATGGGCGCGGTGGTGCGCTGCCTCGCGGTCGAACTTGGGCAGTACGGCATTCGCGCGAATGTCATCGCACCCGGCTACATCAAAACCGGCCTGACGAGCCCGCAGCAGGCCGACCCGGTGGACAAGTTCTTCGCCTCGACCACGCCGATCCCGCGAGTCGGCTATCCGGCGGACTTCGAGGGCATCGCCGCCTATCTCGCGAGCGATGCTTCGTCCTTTCATAGCGGCGACACCATCGTTATCGATGGCGCCTATCTCATACAGATGTAGGAGTTCCCATGCGAGTACTCAACGTTCACGGCATCAACGATGTGCGCATGGACCCGATCGATCCGCCCAAGCCCGGTGCGGACGATGTCGTGGTGCGCATCAAGGCCTGCGGCATCTGCGGCACCGACCTGACCTTCATCAAGATCGGCGGCATGCCGCAGCCCGGCGGTAAGCCGATGCCGCTGGGACACGAGGCCTCCGGGGAGGTCATCGCGGTCGGGGCGGGGGTCAAGAGTACGAAGCTGGGGCAGCGCGTGGTCGTCAACCCACAGACCAAGAGCGGGGTGATCGGCAACGGCGGTACCGAAGGCGCCTTCACCGAACACTTGCTGGTGCGCGATGCCGACGTAGGCAAGGTGTTGCTGCCCATTCCGGACGGCGTGTCCTATGAAATCGCTGCGTTGACCGAGCCCCTGGGTGTTGCCCTGCATGGCACCAATCGCTCCGAGGCGAAGCCCGGCGACAAAGTGGTCGTGTTTGGTTGCGGGCCCATCGGTCTTGGCGTCGTTCTTTGGCTCGTCGACCGCGGCGTCACCGATGTCGTGGCCGTCGACCTCTCGGCGGAGCGGCTGGAGCGTGCCAGGGAGCTGGGCGCGCGCGCCACCATCCAGGCGGGCAAGGAAGATTTGCGTGACCGACTCATCGAGCTGCATGGCCGCGAGTGGGTCTTCAATCACGAAGGCGTGGGCACCCAGATTTACATCGACGCGGCCGGCGCCCCGAACATCCTGCCGGATGTGGCCGCCATGGCGCGCCTGCACGCGCGTCTGGTGATCATTGCGGCCTACATGAAGCCGGTCGAGTTCCGGCTGGGCTCCATCCTCACCAACGAAATGACGATCACCGGCTCGATGGGTTACCCCAAGGAACTACCCGAAGTGGTCGCGGCGCTGCCGCGTTTGCAGCACAAGCTCGGTGCACTCATCAGCCATCGTTTCCCTTTCGAGCGCACGCTCGAAGCGATCGGTATCGCAGGCACTCCCGGCTCGGCCAAGGTCATGGTCGAGTTCGCTGGCGGTGTGGCGGCATGAGCGGGACAGCTGCGGGAGTCAAGCCGGAAGACGGCAAGCCACCGCCGCTGGCGTCGCTGGTTCTCTCCGGGGACACGCAGACCGAGGCGGTAGCGATCGCCGGCCACATCTTCATGGCGAAGGATCTGTCGAACGCGTACCTGGTGACGACCCGAGATGGCGATTTGCTGGTCAATACTGGTTTCAACACCGGCGCGGAGCGGACCAAGCGGCTGTTCGCGCCGCACCGGACCGGACCGCTGCGCAAGATCATCGTCACGCAGAGCCATGGCGATCATTATGGCGGCGTACCGACCTTGCGCGAGCCGGGAACGGAGATCATCACCGAGCGGCGTTTCGTCGAAACGCGCCGCTACTACCAGGAACTGGCACCCTACTTTGGTCCTCGGACAAATAAGCTCTGGGGCAGCACCGTCAAGAAAGATCGGAATTTCAAGCCGCCCGATGAGATCGCGCCCGACACCACTGTCGACCGGCGTCTCGAATTCGAGCTCGGCGGCCGGCGCTTCGTGCTGCTGTCGACGCCGGGCGGAGAAACCATCGACTCGCTGA
Source organism: uncultured Gammaproteobacteria bacterium (assembly GCA_963799885.1). GTDB lineage: Bacteria > Pseudomonadota > Gammaproteobacteria > Steroidobacterales > Steroidobacteraceae > Bog-1198. The sequence continues at coordinate 31,563 of CAWCYX010000028.1, forward strand.
CGGTCTGGATGCCCGACGAGCGCGCGGCGTTCATCGGGAATCTGTTCGGTCCGGTGTTCATGTCCATGCCTTTTCTTTGCACGCTGCGCGGCGACAAACCTCGCTCGGTGCTGCGGTATCTGGATTCGCTGGACACGGTGCGCAAACTCGGTGCGGACCTTTTGATCACGGGCCATGGCGATCCGATCCGCGGCACCGACAAGATCCGCGCCGATCTCGACAAACTCCACGCCGCGGTGTCCTATGTGAACGACGCCACCATTGCGGGCATGAATGCCGGCAAGGATGTGTACACACTGATGCGCGAGATCCGGCTGCCGGAGTCACTCGAGATCGGGGAGTTTCATGGCAAGGTATCGTGGGCAGTGCGCACGATTTGGGAGGAGTATTCCGGTTGGTTTTTATACGACTCCACCACCTCGCTATATGGCGTGCCGCGCTCGAGTATCGACAACGACCTGGCTGAGCTCAGCGGTGGCGCGGCGGCGCTTGCCGCACGAGCCCGCGAGCGGCTGAACAAAAACCAAGCGGTGCAAGCGATGCACTTACTGGATGTTGCGCTGGGTGCCGACCCTGTAAACCGGGAAGCGCTGTCCGTCAAGAAGGATGCGCTGCAGGTATTGCTGGCCGCCTCGGGGGGCACAAACTTGAGCGAAGTGATGTGGCTCAGATCCGAGGTCGCGGCCGTCGAAGCAGCCCTGAAATAAATCGACCCGCGGAGTAATTTCAAGTCATGGCACAAGTTCCGGTCGCATCATTCAGCCTCGACGCAAAGGTCGCCCTGGTTACCGGCGGAGCCAGCGGCATTGGGATCGGCATTGCGACCGTTTTGGCCGAAGCCGGTGCCACCGTGGTCATCGCCGATCGTGACGAACCTGCTGCCAAGCATGTGGTTGCTACTCTGAAGGAGACCGGCCACAAAGCGGGATGCGTTCACGTCGACCTCGCCGACGAGAAATCGATCGTGCACGCCTGCGCCGAGGTGATTTCAAGATTCGGTATCCCCTGGGTGCTGGTCAACAATGCCGGAATCCAGGACCGCGAACTCTTGTTGGAAGGCACCGCCCTAGAGTGGGACCGCATGAACACGGTCAACGGGCGGGGACCTTTCCTGATGATCCGCGAGATCGGCCGCGCAATGGCGGCGCAAGAAGGCGGCGGCCGGATCGTCAACATCGCCACGGCGGGTTTGCGCGGCTCGGTGGTGAAGGGCCTCGCATCTTATGTCGGCTCCAAAGGCGCATTGCTGGCCCTGAGCCAGGTGAGCGCGTTCGAGTTGGCGGAATACAAGATAACGGTCAACACCGTCATGCCCGGCGCCGTCTCCACCCCCGGCGCCCGGTCTGCGAAGGGACCTGCGGCCGAGGGGCCCGCCCGGCGGCCGCTGCCGCTCGGGATGAGCGAACCTCGGGACATCGGCGCTGCGGTCTACTTTTTCGCCACGCCCGCGGCCGGCTGCATCACCAACCAAGTGCTTGCGGTCGACGGCGGCTTTTCGGTCACATGAGCGGCCGGCAGGTCCTCAGTCCTTGCGGGTGCGCAGGAGTTCGGGATGGCGGGCCTCGATCATCCGGCGGAACCCGTCGCGCCACTGGACCTTGGTGCGTCCGAGTACCTCGTGCATGAACGTGACGTCGGGCCAGAGCGGCGTGTGGGCCTCAGAGGTGTATTCGAAGATCGGTTTGACACCGACCAACCCGCCCATGTAGGCGCAGTAATCCTCCACGCTGACGGTCTCGCTCCCGCCCCAGTTGACGACGAGGGGCGGCACCGCAGCGACTTCCATGGCTCGGATGCCGAAGTCTACGTAGTCGTCTTCATAGATAGGATTGTAGTTGTTGGGCTTGTCGGGATAGAGCCGGATGGGCTTTCCCTGCAACATCATTTCGAGGCGATCGGCCGGTGCGCCGCCCAAGGGACCGTAGGTCGAGCAGATGCGAATGATGGTCAGCGGAATTTCGAAGTGGTCCGCGATCCAGGTGCAAACAGCTTCCCCGGCGATCTTCGAGAAGCTGTAGTTCGCCCGCAGCGGCACACCCGGCCCATCGGCTTCGGTCAGTGGTCTGTGCCCCTGGTAGAGGTAGATCGAGCCCGACGAGCAATAGACGAACCCCTTCGCCTTCCTGCAATGGTGGAGCAGCTCGCCGGAGTTGTGCGCATTCGTCTGCACGCAGCGGCGCCAGTCGCCCCCACCGGCGTCCACAGCAGCATGGAAGACATAGGTGAAGTCGCCGGGAACTGCCGAGAGATCGCCGCTCGACATGTCGACCCGCAGCGGGCGGATGCCGGCGCCTGTCAGTTTGTCCCGGTCCCCGGGGTTGCCGAGGCGCGCAGCGCCCCAGACCTCGTTGCGCTCAGCGAGTCTTCGGGCGATGGGAAAGGCGATCTTCCCCGTCGCCCCGGTGATGAGGATCTTCTCATTCTGTAGCACGCTGCCTCCGGAGGTCGATCGTCATAACCTTGCGATCACGCTCTCCCCCAAGCGCTCTGCGTTATCGCACCATTCCCGGCGCGTGTGTCCGTCCACACTGATGGCAGCACCGCTGACACCGAGTTCGCGGAACCGGGACAGACGATCGACCAGCTCCTGGGCTGACCATTTTTCACCGGGAGAGGTAATGCTGCCCAGGATCACCTCGGGCAGGTTGCTGTGGCCGAATTTCTCGCAATGTTCCCTCATATAGGCGATACCTGCGGCCAGATCTTCTTCCGTTTCCATCGCGGCGGTACGCGTGACGTTACTGGCGCCCCGTCCGGTGGCTTCCGCCGCGGCGGCGGGTTTTACGGTGAAGAAAGGATTCCAGCCGTCGCCCAGTTCGACGGCGCGGCGAATTGCGCGACGACTGTTGCCGCCCACCAACAAAGGCGGGTGCGGCCTCTGCACGGGGCCGGGCAGGATGCGATTGCCGAACGCCTTGTACCCCGTTCCTTCAAAGGCGAATTCTTCACCCGTGAGCGACAACTTGAGCGCCCGCATATATTCGTCCATCAACTCGTTGCGCTTCTCGAAATCGACGCCGAGCGCACGATATTCGCCCTTGAGATAGCCTGCACCGAGACTCAAGGTCAAACGGCCGTTCGAGTACCGGTCGAGCGTCGCCGCGTCGCGCGCCACGATGAACGGATTACGATAGGGCAGCACGAGAATGCCGGTCTGCAGGCGCAGCTTCGTCGTAACCGCCGCCAGCAGCGCCAGCATGACGAAGGGCGCCTGCGCGTGATGACCGCCGGTATCGAGCCAACGCCCGGTCGGACAGGGGTGGTCCGTCACGAGACCCGCATGAAAGCCCGCGCGTTCGACGGCCGCGCCGACCTCTTGCACCGCGGCCATTGTAAGAAATTGCTCCGGTTCGTGTGTGCGGTCGAAGGGCAGCGGAATATTGATCTTCATACGGCTGTATCTTCAATCGCCCCGCCGCGCCACGTCGGTGAGCGACCATTGCCCTGTCGCGTGATGCCGGGTCCAGCCCGACGATGCCCAACTCCCGCCGTCCACCGGCAGGATGACGCCGGTCACATAGCTGCCCATTGCAGAGGCAAGAAATAAAGCCGCCTGGCCGCACTCGACGTCAATCCCCGGCCGCCCCAACGGGATTCGGCGGTTGTTGGCGTCCTTTACTTCGGGTGGAAATTGGATCCAGTTGGATGGATCGACCGGACCCGCGATGTTGCCCTGAATTCCGGGCGTCATCGTCAAGTCCGGCGCAATGGCGTTGACGCGGATGCCGTGATCGGCAAGTTCCAGCGCCATGGTACGGGTGAAATTGTTCATGCCCGCCTTGCAGGCGGCATAAACGGCGTAATAGGGGGCCGCGCGCGAACCCTCGATACTGCTGACGTTGATGATCGCGCCGCCCTTGCCGCCACGGATCATGATGGGAACGGTCGCCGACGTGGCCGCCAGCATGCTGACGAGATTGAGGTCGATATGACGGCGCCACGACTTTTCACTCTGTTCGAGAAAAGCTCGACGCCCCACGCCGCCCGCATTGTTCACCAAAATGTCGAGGCGCCCGAAACGCTTGTCGGCCTGTGCCACCATGGCGCGCACCTGGTCCGCCTGCGCGACATCGGTCGGCACACCGAGTGCAGCGCGTCCCAACTCCTTGACCCGCTCGACCACTTCCTCGCAACGTTCAGGCACGATATCGGCAACCACGATATCGGCGCCGGCTTGGGCAAGGGTCAATGCGATCGCACGACCGATACCGGCCCCACCCCCGGTCACGATGGCGACCCGATCCGTCAGCTGATAATCGATCGGCTGCATGCTCTCTCCCCGCCTACCTCCTGACCCTCACGACGCCTTGCGATGGCGGGTGAACATGCTGACGACGTCGCCCGAGGTGATCGGACGCGGTGCTTCACCATCGGCCAGCGGCTTCTCACCGCCGCCGAAAGAATTCGGCGTCACGTCGACCTTGTCCGCGGCCGCCTTCGCCCGCAGCGCTCCGACCGTCAGGTCCTCGCGTTTGTGATGCTTGAACGGATCGAAGCGGAAAAAGCGCATGGCATTCAGGTGCGTGACCTTGTCGATCTGCTGCGTCGGTCAGGTGCTTGATGCTCTTGTACAGATGTCTCCGGCACGTCCGGCCAGAGGCTGTCGGAATGCGGGTAGTCGCATTCGTAGGCGACCATGTCCTCGCCGATGAACTCGAGGTTCTTCAGTCCGAAGGCATCGTCGATGAAGCAGGTGAGGAAATGCTTCTTGAACACTTCGCTCGGCTTCGTGCCCTTGAAGCGCGAATGCGTCCAGGCCTTGTGGCGCTCATGACTGAAGTCAGCGCGCTCGATGAAATACGGTATCCAGCCGATGCCGCCTTCCGACAATGCGATCTTCATCGTCGGATAACGCTCCAGCGCCTCCAGATGCAGCCAGTCCGCCGCCCCGACGGCGATCGACATGGGCATGGTGCTGATCCAGGCTTCGATCGGCGTTTCCATGGACGCATGCGGCGCCGGGTTGCCGGCGCCGATGTGCAGGCAGATGGTCATGTCGTCCTCCACCACTGCCTTCCACAACGGCTCCCAATAGGCGTTGTGGATGCTGGGCAGGCCCTGAATGGTCGGGTTTTCGTTGATCGAGACCGCCGTGCAGCCCTTGCGCAGCAATGCGCTTCAGTTCCTCCACCATCGCTTTCGGGTCCCAGGCACGGCAGAAGCGCACAGGGAATGAAGCGGCCCGGGTTCGAGCCGCACCACTCGTCGATGTGCCAATCGTTGTAGGCGCGCAGGTGCAGCAATCGCCTGCGCCTTGTCCGGCACCTTGACGAACACGCCGCCATCGAAACCGGCGCAGCTGCCGAAGTTGAGCGATGCTGCAACGCCATTGACGTTCATGTCGTCGACGCGCGCGTTGTGGCTCGTAAAAGCCCTTGCGCAATTGTCGAAAAGGCGGTCGGCTCCATGCCATATTCTTCCGGCACGCGGCCGACCACGGCGTTCAGACCCACGGACGGGCAGCTTGAGACCTTGATAGTCCCAGTAGTTCGTGCCCTTCTCCGTGGTCCGCAGTTTGGGCGCACGTGGCCAAGGTCGTCGCCCGACAAGGTGCTTGTCGAACATGGTCCGGCGGCTCGCTGATGTGATCGTCGACGCTGATGATCACCATGTCGTTCATTTTCATACGGCCTCTACGAGCGGTGTTGTGCCCTGTGCTGAAATCGCGAATGTCGGCGATGCGCTTGGCAGCCGCGACGCGATGCGCTTGAAAGGTGTAGCAGCGGCCGGTGCCCAGAGCGCTGGCATCGGACTGTTTTTCCAACGATCTGCCCCGGCCCTTCGCAATGATGGCTCCCCACTGCAGCAGGCGGGCACCCTCGCGCCGTTCGGCAGGCAGGGATTCGATCCAGGGCCGCAGCTTGTCCAGTGTGACGCCGGCAAGCTCCGGGGGTTCGACGATGCAATTTCCTTCGTCGCTCCAGGCCAGCACTGTCTCGCCGTTACGCCGCAGCTCCGCCCTTCGTCTGCCGTCAACCGGATCGGATACCAGGATGTCATAGACCAGCGGCTCGCCATCGAAGGCATGCGCGGCCGCCCAAATCGCCAGATCGTGCAGGTGCGTACAGTTCTCGCGCTTCTCGCCGCGTGCGGCGAAGTCCACGAGCGCAACGCCGGTGAAAGTCCGCTGCAGCTGGTCCGCCGCACCCGGACAGGTGGTCCAGGGAACGCGCTCCATCAGCGCCTCGATGCAGCTCACCGTCCGGCCATCGTGAATCAGCGTGACGCTCATCCGATGATAATCGTCTTCGAGCTCGCTGCACACCGAATGCGCTCCCGGCGTAATGCAAACGCGCCGGCGGAACCCGGACAACTCATCAAGGGATGTCGGCTTCTCTAGAGAGGTCGGCTTCGCGCCCATGTTCAGTCCTTCACCAGCAACAAAGCCGTGGCGAGCGGCCCACCGCCGGACGCGGCCACCGCGACACGCGGATCGCCGGGAATCTGGCGCTCGCCGCCCCGGCCGCGGAGTTGCATTACCGATTCATGCGCAAACCCAAAACCGTGCAAGCGGCCGGCACCGAGCTGGCCGCCGCCCGTGTTGAGCGGCAGTTCGCCGTCGATTGCGATCCGCTTGCCCCCCTCGATGAATTGACCACCCTCGCCGGTACCGCAGAAACCCAGTCCTTCGAGCCATAGAATCACCTGAAAACTGAATCCGTCGTAGAGCTGCACCGTATCGACATCCTTGGGTTTGAAGTCGGTGTGCTGCCACAGGTCGCGGCCCGTGGGCGCGCAGGCCATGAACTCGGTCTGGTCCCAACTCGGCCGCTCCACCGTACCCGCCATCGCCGCAATCCGGATCGGCGTGCATCTCACCTCATCGACGGCATCGCCCCCCGACACGATCAGCACCGTGGACGCGTCGGTGAACCGGTCGCAGTCATAGAGACACAACGGCGTGGTAATCATCCGCGACGACAGGTACTCGTCCATCGTCAGCGGCTTGCGTACGAGAGCGCGCGGATTGCGCGCGGCGTTCGCATGTCCGTTGAGCGCGATCTGCGCGAGCTGTTCTCTGGTCAGCCCGTAGCATTTGACGTGCCGGCTCGCATACTGCGCCGTCCAGTTGGCCGCCGAGTAGGCAAAAAAGGGCGCGGTCCACTGGGAACCTCCGTCGACCGTGTCGCGTTTCAACGGCGGCCACTCCTGCGGATTGCCGAGTGCGGCGGCCTCGTACACCGTGCGAAAACAGACCACATGCCGGCACATGCCGGCGCGCACCGCCTGCGCGGCGGCAACCACGGCGCCGAGCTGCGATGAGATTTCCGCCGCACCCGACCGCCAGGTCGCGCGTATGCCCATCGCGTCGATCAGTTCATCCGCGCCGATCGGGGAAAAGCCGAGAAACAGGGGCATGCGGCCCGGATAAGTCGAGACGCCGTCGATTTGTTCGAGGGTCAACCCGGCGTCCTGCAGCGCTTCCTTGACGGCATCCACGGTGAGCAGCATCGGCGAGCGCGTCAGCCTGACGCCCACCTGCGACTGACCGATGCCCGTGATGTAAGCCGCGTCGCTTTTCATGGTTTTTCGAACAGGGGATAGTAGATGTCGCCCTGCTGCTCGAAGGTCACGCGCACGCGATCGCCGATATCGACCGTTTCCGCCGGACAACCCACGATGTTCGTCGTCAGCAGCACACCGGGCGCACCATCGACCGCGACTCGCGCGATGACGAAGGGGACCTCCAATTCCGGATTCCACTTCTGGTAGTTGACGGTGACGCTATATATCTCACCCGTGCCCGGAACCGCCTGCGGGGTAACATTCTCCGACAGGCAGTGACGGCATACCGGATACGGCGGGTGGATGAACGTCTCGCAATCGTTGCAGCGCATGAAGCGCAGGCGCCCGTCCGCACCGGAGGTCCAGAAGAACCGATTCTCCTCCGTCAGCCTCGGCACCGGACGTTTCACCGTCATCGCTCAGACGTCCCAGACCAGCGGCAGCGATTCGGGACCGATCACATGGCCGCCATGATAGGTCGGCGCTCTCTGCGGATCGAGCCGGAATTGCGGCAGTTGCGACATCATCTGTTCGGTGATGATCTGCAACTCGACGCGCGCCAGATGCGATCCGAGGCAGCGATGCGGCCCCGCGCCGAACGCGATGTGCGTTTTTTCTTCACGATTGAGGTCGTAGGATTCGGGATTCTTGAATTGTTTCGGATCCAGATCCGCCGCCGGGTCATACATCAGGACCCGCTCACCCGCCTTCATCGCGACACCTTCGTATACAACGTCCCTGGCGACGCAGCGCACCGGCACCGTAAAGGTGTAGCGGCGCAGCATCTCTTCGACGGCCTCGGGAATGATCTTGGGATTCGCACGCAGCTCGTCCTGCAGTGCGGGATTCCGTGCCAAATGGAGCATCAGGAACGACGCACCGTTGACCACGGTATCGAGGCCGGCGAGAAAGAGCAGAACCGAGTAATCCTCCATATCGTCCATGGTCGTCGGCCGGCCGTCGACACCGGCCTTCCACAGCAGGCTGATGATGTCGTCGCGAGGATTGTCCCTGCGCTCGATCAGCGTCTCGCGCATGACATTCAAGAGCCTGAGCTGTTTCACCATCATGGCTTTCGGATCCATAGTGGAGCTGGACATATGCTCCTTCGCTAGCGCCCGATACTCGGCTTGCCGCTCGAGCGGCAGACCGAACAACTTGAGGAACACCTGCACCGGGAGCTGCTCGGCGACCGCCGGCACGAAGTCGCAACGGCCCTGGGCGGCGACCTTCTCGATGAGTTCGTTGGCGAGCTTGCGGATATCATCCTTCAATGCCAATGCGGACTTCGGCGAAAAGGTTTTCTGCAGCGGCGCGCGATACTTGGTGTGTTCGGGCGGGTCGAGGTTGATGGGCCGCGCCTGCGGGATGCGCGGCGTGCCGGGCGGAAGGCCCGCCATCATCGCCTTCATCTGATCCGCGCTCATGAACTGGCTGGAGAACGTCTCCGGATCGCGATATGCGTTGAATAGCGCCTCGTAGGCTAGAATGACCCACTGACCGCCATTTCGCGGGGTCCAAAAGATCGGCGGTGCCTGCTTGACCAGCTCGGCGATGCGGTTCACCGGATCAGCCAACAAGCCGGGATCGCGGTACGCGTCGAAATCGTACACCGCCGCATCAGGGACGTGCGCCGGCTTCGAAACCGCGGGACTCAAGGGGGCAGCTGCATTCATCGATCTCTCCGTTTATGCGGTTTTCTTGGCAGCGGCCATCATGACGCTGAGATCGACCTGGCCTGTCGCAACGCCCCCGATGAAGCCGCCATCCACCGGGAAGGCGACGCCGTTCACGTAACTCGCGGCATCGCTGTTGAGGAATACCAGCGGTCCCGCCTGCTCCTCGGGCGTCGAGCGGCGGTTGATCGGTTGCGTGGCCGCGGCAATCACCGAGGATCCGCTCTTCGACTCGAACTCCGGCATCATCGGCGTCTGCGTCGGTCCCGGCAGCGTGCAATTGAGCCGAATGCCGCGCTTGATGACATGGGCGGCGGTCATCATCGTCCAGACGATCATCGCTTCCTTCGAGAAGGAGTAGCCCTCGCCCACCGTCTCGAGATTGGCCTCACACCACTTGATCGCGCCCGCATACGTGTCGTTCTTCAGCAGCTCCATGATGACCGGTATCCTACGGCTCCAGCCGAAGCCGGCGGTCGATGCGACGCTGACGATGGCGCTGCCGCTTTGCATCAAGGGCAACAGGCACTCGGTCAGAAACCGCGTGCCGGCGTAGTTGACCTTCATGACATCGAGCGGTGGAAAGGTCTGCGGCAGACCTGCGCAACTAAACAGCGCATCGACCCGGCCGCCGATCTTGTCGGCGGCCGCATCGATCGACGAAGGATGGCGCAAGTCGACGCGCGTAAACGACGCCAGCGGCAAACTGCTGTCCTTGTAATCGAGGCCATGGACCTCCGCACCCAGCTTCAGGAGCAGCCGGGCCGTGGCCTCGCCCATTCCGGAAAAGCAACCGCTGACCACGACCCGCTTGTTCTTGTAGTTCACTAAATCAGTCATAAAGCCCTCTTGATTGAAGGTGCAACGGAACCTAGTCCTCGATCACAATGATGCGCTCAGGGCAGGCGCGTGCGCCGCGCCTGGCGAGTTCCTCCATGCCGGGGGGCACGTCGATCTCGCGAACCGCGATATAACCCTCGTCATCCAGCGGAAACAATTCGGGCGAGACGGCGGCGCAGCGGGCGTTGCCCACACATTTAGCCTTGTCGATACGGATTTTCATGCCCCAATCTCCGTGCCCGTGCAGATAATCGCCTGCCGGTGCTACTATACTAAATACTAAGTATACTTAGTAATGTTCCGGCGTCGCGAAGTCGATACCCGTGGGCGGGCGGCAGCGCCCGCGACATGACCGAATTGCAAGCTTACTTTTCAACAGCTTAGAGAACTTTGCAATAATTGGTTAGACAAATCAGCGGGTTCGACGCTGCGAGCCAAGTTGATTATACTAGTACACAACGCTGGTGATTAGATACTGGTGCCGGGGCCTGCGGCACCGTCGCTCACGAACAACATGTCTGGAACCTATGAGCCTGTATACCACCCTGCATCTGCACAATGTACCCGGCGCCCGCGAGGCCGAGTACGCCCGCTGGTTCGATGGGCCGCACCGGGGGGCGGCAGCCCAGCTAGCGGGCTTCGTCGCCATGGACCGGTACGAAGTGACTCCGGAGCAGATCATGCGGGATATCCCGCAACCCTGGCGCTATGTCAGCGTCTTCGACTTCGATTATCCCGACCCGGTGGTCGGTATTCCCCAACTCGGTCCCCTGATTGGGCAGGCCCGCGGCGCAGGACTGATTGCGGACGATGAGACTGAGCGCCTTTACACTTTTCGCCTTTATGGAGACTGGAAAGGCAGCGCCAACTGGCGACGCTCCGAGCCCTTGTCTGGGTTGAGCATCATTCTCGGCAATTATGTGCCGGGCCGGAAACCGGAATACCTCAAGTGGTATGAAGAGGTACACAGCGTCGAGGTATCCAATGTGCCGGGACATGTGGCCATGAAGCGTGGTGAACTGTCGCCGCTGCAGATCGATCCGCGCCACTACTGCCCGGGCGATCAGCTGGTCATGTGCGCACAGCAAACCGATGATCTGGCGTTTACGGTCAAAGATTTCAGCGAACGCGCGCGCGGGGTCAGTCCCAGCGGCATTGCCATGGAGCCGCGCTCTTCATCCGGCTCGATTGCGCGCACCGTTCATTACTTCAGGAAGGTCAGCGGCACCCGGTTCTGGAGCGACGGTATCGCGTATGCCGGCGATCTGTCCGTCTATCCCGGCAAAACCAACGGCGCGCGCCGATAAATCTTAGGCCACACGAGCGTTAAGGAGCGAATCTTGTCAAAAGTCATTGTCATCACGGGTGCCGGCAAGGGCCTCGGGCGCGCGCTGGCGCGCCGCTTCGCGGCCGACGGTGAACAGGTTGTGTTGCTGGCGCGCACCCGGGCGAAAATTGAGAAAGTCGCGGACGAAATCGGCGCGCGGGCCATGGCGGTCGCCTGCGACGTCGGGTCCCCGGACTCCGTGCGCGCGGCCTTCGCTGCGATCGCGAAACGCCACCCGGCAATCCACGTATTGATCAACAATGCGGCGATCTATGAGCCTTTCATGGTCGAAGAGGCGCGCGACGATCAGATCCTGACTTCGCTGTCGACCAACCTCGCTGGACCGATTTTCTGCACTCGCGCGGCGATCCCGATGCTGCCGCGAGGCGGTCACATCATCAACGTCAGCAGCGAGTCGGTTGCGGAGCCGTTCTTCATGCACTCGCTGTATCGAAGCACCAAAGCCGGTCTGGAAAAGTTCTCCGAGGCCATGAGTCGCGAATTGGCACCCAGGGGAATACGCGTCACTTTGATCCGGGCAGGCGCGATGATGGATGAAGACAGCGCCTTGAGCCTCGACCCGGACGTGAGGCGGCGCTTCGTGGAAGGTAACATGGCCGCCGGCATCAATTTTCGCGAGCGACCCATCTCCCGGTTCGTGTCGGTGACGAATGCCTTTCGCGCGCTCATCGACCTGCCACCGGATGTGCACGCGGATTTTGTTGCGCTGCACGCCCGCGCTGCCGACCGCTAATCGCATTAAGCCAATCGTCATCAACATTTCAGGACACATCGTGACCACACTACCAGCATCCAAGCTCTACATCGACGGCGCTCTGCGCCCGGCGGCCGACAACCGGACCTACGACGTGATCGGACCCTGGACCGGCGAAGTTGTCTGCAAGGCGCCGGACGCGTCGCCCGAAGATGTGAACGCGGCCATCGCCGCAGCCCGCCGAGCCTTCGATGAGACCGGCTGGTCAATGGATCACGCGCGGCGCTACGAGCTGCTCTGCAAATTCCGCGATCTGCTCGTCGCGAATCGCGAGCGGCTGGTCGCGATCGTGCGCCATGAAGCGGGCTCGGCCATGGGCGCGGTATTCGGGCCGCAGGTCGACGGCGCGCTCGCCGGCATGGATGATTTATTGAAGCTGTTCGACAAGATTGTCTGGCAGGAGGACCGCGGTCGCCAAACCACGAAACGCGGCACCACGGATCGGGTGGTGGTACATGAGGCCATCGGCGTCGTCGGTGCGATCACGCCCTGGAACGTGCCGTTCTACATTAACTTCGCCAAGGTGATATCCGCCCTGCTCGCCGGCTGCACCGTCGTGCTGAAGCCGGCGCCCAATACCCCGAGCGCCGGTACCGTCATGGGCGAACTCGCCGCAGAGGCGGGCTTTCCACCCGGGGTCTTCAATGTCGTGACGTCCAGCGACCCGGCGATGGCCGGCGATATGCTGGTCAGCGACCCGCGCGTCGACCTCATTTCGTTCACCGGCTCCACCGCTGTCGGCAAGCGCATCATGGAGAGGGGTGCAGCGACGCTGAAGCGCGTGTTCCTGGAACTCGGCGGCAAGTCGGCCAATATCATTCTCGACGACGTTCCCGATTTCGCGATGCAGGTCGCGCGCTCCATCGTCTGCTTCCACGCCGGCCAGGGCTGCGGCATTCCGACGCGCCTGCTGGTGCCGAAAAACCGCTACGCCGAGGCGGTTGCGGTGCTGGAGAAAGCCTATGCCGGCTACTCGACGCAGTGGGGCGACTTCAATGCGCCTGCCTGCATCATGGGTCCGGTGATCTCCAAGCGGCAGCAGGAGCGGGTCATGGGCTATATCGAGTCCGGCAAGCAAGAAGGCGCACGTTTGTTGGCCGGCGGCAGCGTCCGGACCGACAAGGGCGGCGGCTTTTTCATCGAGCCGACCTGCTTCGTCGATGTCACCAACGACATGCGGATCGCGCGCGAAGAGATCTTCGGCCCGGTGCTGGCGGTCATTGCCTACGAAGGCGATGAGGACGCGATCCGCATTGCCAACGACAGCGACTATGGCCTCCTCGGCAACGTGGCGTCGAGCGATCCGGAACGGGCGCTCAAGGTTGCGCAGCGCATGCGCGCCGGCGCAGTCAGCGTCAATGGCGGCACGTGCGTCACCGGCGATCTGCCCTTCGGCGGCTACAAACACAGCGGCATCGGACGCGAATGGGGCATCGAGGGCATCTACGAGTACATGGAAACGAAAGCCATCGGCATCGCCGTGGCGTGAGTCACGATATCGCCGCGGCGTGAGTCACGGCATCGCCGTGGCCGTGAGTCAGTCGTCCTTCTTTGCCTTGCCGCCGATGCCCTCGATATAGCGGCTTATTCCCTCGAGATACGCTGGATTCAGCATCAGGGCGCTGTTCGCCATGCGCTCGACGTTGCGTGCCTGGGCGAGACCGACATCCCGGGCCATTTCGATGGCAAGCTTGGCCGTGCCCATCTGCTCGCCGTTCTGTGCGGCCAAGTGACGGCAGAAGCGCAGCACGTCTTCGTGGAACGTCTCATCGGGGAACACTTCATGAACGAGGCCCATGAGAAGCGCCCGGTCCGCATCGACCGGGAGATTCGCCATGATGAGATAGCGCGCCCAATGCGTGCCGACGAACCTCGTTAGGCGGCTCACGCCATTGGAGGCCGGCAAGACGCCGAACTTGCCCTCCGGAAAGGCATAGCGCGCGCTCTTCGCTGCGAGACGAAAGTCGCAGGACATGGAAAGTTCCAGCCCCCCGCCCACGCAAGTCGCATGATGGGCGACGACGATCGGCTTCTCGATTGCCTCCATCTCGTCATAGATTCGATGCATGCCATGCAGCCCCAACCGGTGCCGCGTACGAATGGCCGAGGCCGTTGCCGGCTGCGGGCTGCCGTTGTCGGAGTGCAAATCGGCTCCGGCACAGAAGTAGCGGCCGTTCGCCCGCACCAGCATCACCTTGAATGCCGGTGTATCACGGAACCGGTGCAGCGCGGCCTCGAACAGTTCCATCAATTGACTGCTGAGAGCATTGAGCTTCTCGGGCCGGTTGAGCGTTGCGATCAGAATCGCACCGTCCTCCTCGGTCAGCAGGTGTGGGGCGTCGGACATGGCGTCAGGCTCTCGTACGGGGCAGTCCCAAGTTGCGTTCAGCGATCATGCTGCGGTGGACCTGGCTGGTGCCGCCATAGATGCGCGTCCCGTGTGCGTGACGATAGCACTGATTGAGGAAGGCGGCCGGACCTTCGCGCTTCGACAGTGAATAAGGCGCCGTTAGATTCAAAAGATCGGCCGAGTCCGTCAGAAACTTCTCCGACGAAAAAAGCTTGGCCATGGGTCCGAAACCCGGGCCGGGCTTCTTCTCGGCGCCGGCCCAAAGCGCGCGCCAGGCAAGCACTTCGGAGAGGAGCAAGTGCGCCCGCGCCCGCGCCAACCGGACCTGCGCGTCGCGATCTTCGATCAGCGGCCGGCCGCGAAAACGAATTTCGCGGCACAATGCGTCGGCGGCTTGCACCATTCTTCCCTGCGACTTGGAAAAGCCGCCTCCGTGTTCGAGCTCGAGGCCTGCGGACATCACTTTGACGCCGGCATTCACTTCGCCGAGGCGATAACTATCGGGAACCTTCACGCCATCGTAGTAGGTGATGTTCGTGCGCTCGTCCTGAAATGTATACACCGGCTTGATTTCGACGCCCGGCGCCTTCAACGGCACGATGAACATCGTCAGACCCTTGTGCTTGGGCGCGTTCGGATCGGTTCGTGTCAGCATGAGCACAAAGTCCGCAATATTGGCGCCGCTCGTGAACATCTTCTGCCCGTCGATGCGCCAGCCGTCGCCGTCACGGGTCGCACGCGTGGCAGCCGCGAACACATCCGAGCCGCAGCCCGGCTCCGAGTATCCGAGGCTGCAGATGGACTCGCCCGAGACGATCTTGGACAGCACGTCGCGTTTCAGTTCATCGCTGCCGTAGCGCCGGATCATGGTGCCCACCATTCCGGCAACACTGGTCGGCGCAGTCGTCCAGTCGTATTTCTCCCACACGTGCATGGCCGCATGCCGCGCGTATGGCGGTGCATCGCGCCCGCCCAGCTCCTTCGGCCAGGACAAAAACAATAGCCCCGCCCGGGCAAGCTTCTGATGCAGGCCGGGATCGTGGCCTTCCCAGGAGTAATGCGCCTTCGCCTTGAGTTCGGCTGTCAGATTCTTGCGGAAGAACGCATCGAGCTCATCGGCTAGCGCGTGCGCCTCTTCGCCCAGATCGAAATCGATCGCAACGGCACCGACGTCCGGCAGGGCGGCGGTTTCGCCTCCATAGAAGCGGCGCCCTGCTTCCTCGAGCAGGCGCATCGGATCGCCGACGATGAGCGGCCAGGCCTTGGCACGCAGGTTGTAGAGATGGATATCGTACTCCGTCGTCAGACCGTATCCACCAAAGGTTTGCAGCGCGTGCGCAACGGCGCGGTTCGCGGTTTCCGCATTCCACCAGAGCGCGAGCGAAATCTCAGCGCCAGCCTCGGGTTTGTCGTCGGCGATGTCGCGGATGGTCATCCAGCTGAAATATTTGCCGCCATCGACCTCGCAAATCAGGTCTGCCAGTGGATGCGCAATACCTTGATAGCTGCCGATGGGCTGACCGAATGCGACCCGCTCACGTGCATAGGCGGCGGCCAGTTGGACCGCTTGTCGCGACAACCCCGCCAGCGCAGACGACATCAACAACTTCCATTCTTCGATCGCCTGTGCAAACGCGTGGCGACCGGCCGCATCGTCGGCCAGCAGCTTGCGCGACGCTCCGGCAAAGCGCAGCTCGGCCATCGCCGTCGAGGCCAGATTGGCCTCCGCCTTTCGTTCGCTCTCGGGAAAGGCGACCAGCACGATCTGCTCGCCGCTACGTGCAATGACGGCTTCCGCGACGGCTCCCGCGGCCACCCACTGCACGGGTTCGCCGGTGATATCGCGGAACGCAAGACTAACGACCGCCTCGCCGCTCATCACTTTTCCGAGTAGTTCGGCAGTATCGGCTCCGCCCAGGTTGGCGAGCAACCGGGCGGCCACCAAAGTCTCTGCTACCGGTCCCGAAGCCAGTGTCCGGCCGACCTCTTCCATCAGAATGGCGGCATCCAACAAGCCGAGCCCCAGGCCGCCGGATACTTCGGGCACACGCAGCGAAAATGCTCCCAATTCGGCCAGGCCCGACCACAGCGCCGGATCGAACCCCCGGGACAGCGCGGCGCGGACGCGCCCCATGCTGCTGTTCTTGTCGAGAAAGCGCGCGAAGGTCTCGCGCATCATCTGCTGATCTTCGGAAATCTCAAAATTCATGATTCACCCGGAACGCCGCGGTGGGGCAGCGTTGCTCACACGATCTCCGCGATCAATTCACCCACGGGATAGACCTGACCTGCCTGGCCGTGAATTTTGAGAGTTCCCGCGGCGGGAGATGGAACCTCCTGCACCGCCTTGTCGATCTCGAGCGTGTAGAGCGGCGCTCCGTCCTGGACCCGTGCGCCATCCGCCGCGAGCCACTCCGATAGGCTCCCCTCCGTCATCGAAAAGCCGATCTGCGGTATGCGTACTTCCACGCTCATCGGCGTGCCTTCGCCGCCAGAGTTTGACGGATGGAGGACTCGATCGCGCTCGGCTTGTACAAGAATTCCTGCTCGAGCACTTTGGCAAACGGCACCGGGACGTCGCGCGATGCCACTCGCAGCACGGGAGCCGCAAGCTCACTGTAAAGATTCTCGTTGATGCGCGCGGACACTTCGGCACCCACGCCAAAACTGCGCGGCGCCTCGTGCACGACCACGGCACGGCGCGTCTTGGCCACCGACTTCAGAACGGTATCGGTATCCATGGGTGAGATGGTGCGCAAATCGACGACCTCAACGGAGATGCCCTCGCCCGCCAGCCGCTCGGCGATCGCCAGCGTGTCGCGAATCGGCCGGCCGTAACTGATCACGGAGACATCCGTGCCGGTGCGAATGATGTTGGCCTTGCCCAGCGGAAGCCGATGGCCCGGCGGCGGCGCGGGTCCAACTTGCGCGCGCGTCATCCCGTCCTCGATAAAGAGGCACGGGTCGTCGTCGAAGATGCACGCGGCCAGCAGACCCACGGCATCCGCCGGGGAGGAAGGCACCACCACTTTCATGCCGGCAACATGTGCGAACCAGGCTTCGAGCATATCCGAGTGCTGCCCGGCCGTGCCGCCGCCCGCTCCGGTACGCGTCCGGATGGTGATCGGCACCGAGGTCTGGCCGCCCGACATAAAGCGCAGCTTTGCCGCGTGATTGACGATCTGATCCATCGCCACCGTGACGAAATTCATCAGCATGACTTCCGCCACAGGGCGCATGCCGGCCAGCGCTGCGCCGACCGCGGCGCCGACGATGGCTTCCTCGGCGATCGGTGTGGTACGAACCCGATGATCGCCGTACTTCGTCGACAACCCCTTGGTCACCTTGAAAACGCCGCCCCCCTCGCGATCGCCGATGTCTTCTCCAAGGAGAATGACGCTCGGATCGGCAGCCATGGATTCATCGAGCGCCCGGTGAAAGGCTTCGGTAAACGTAATCGTCTGTGGTTTTTCGACCGGCGAGTTCATGCGCGTGCCTCGACGCCATAGATATCGGTATCAATCTCGCTCGGATCGGGAAACGGACTGTCCGCTGCAAATTTCAGCGCGTCGTCGATTTCCGCATTGATCTCCGTGGCGAGCGCCTGAAGTTGTGCCTCGGTGGCGGCGCCCGATGAAAGTACGGCAGCCCGGCAGATCGGCATGGGGTCGCGCGCCAGCGCGGCCTCGTACTCAGCTTTCGGGATGTAGGCCGCGGGATCGCCAAAGTAATGCCCCTTGAAGCGAAAGGTGTTCGCTTCGAGCAGCGTCGGCCCGGCGCCGCTGCGCGCGCGCTCGACGGCATCCCGCATGGCATGCCACATGGCCGCCGGATCGTTGCCGTCGACCGTGACGCCCACCATGTTGTAAGAGGACGCACGATCCGCGACGTGCGCCACCGCAGTGGCATTTTCGTATTTCGTGCATTCGCCGTAACCATTATTCTGGCAAAGAAAAATCACCGGGAGCTTCCACAGCGACGCCATGTTCAGCGACTCATGGAAGGCGCCGATGTTGGAGGCGCCGTCGCCAAAGGTACAGACCGTCACACGCCCG
This sequence comes from uncultured Gammaproteobacteria bacterium, assembly GCA_963799885.1. Classification (GTDB taxonomy): domain Bacteria; phylum Pseudomonadota; class Gammaproteobacteria; order Steroidobacterales; family Steroidobacteraceae; genus Bog-1198. The sequence goes on from CAWCYX010000028.1 coordinate 50,092, forward strand.
TCTTTGCGCAGCTGCGCAGCCAGCGCGAGTCCGTTGGCGATCGGCAAACCGCCGCCGACGACCCCCGTGGTCACCATGATGCCGGCCGCCGGATACGTGATATGCATCGGGCCGCCTTTGCCTTTACAAGTGCCCGTCGCCTTGCCGTAATACTCTGCGCACAGCTGCCGCAGGGGCATGCCCTTGGCGAGCTGGTCGTGGATACCGCGATACATGGTGACGAGGTAGTCGCTCGGCTGGAGGTGCACGCCCATGGCGGCCGCGACGATCTCCTGTCCGCGGGGAGAATAGTAGACGGCGGCCATGCGCCCGGAGCTCAGCAGCGCGCGCATGCGCTCGTCGACCAGGTTTATCAACAACGCCTTGCGATAGATTGCGAGCAGCGTCGCCGGCGGGAGTGCCTCTTTGGAGCTCGAGTTCATAAGTGTGATGCCTTCCCGGGTGCAGGTCCGCCGTGCCCGGCGGTCTCATTACTAAGCAACAACGATGTCTATTATCGGCACACCACCGCGACAAGTAAAGCATGGAACGGGCGTTTTGTGTCCGGCGCCATCGAGACTTGCTATAGAGCCTCCCAAAACAGGGGCAATACGTCGCTCGACATGGCAGTTCCGCGGTTGACGGCGCCGCTGGCGGTGCGCAGCATCAACTCCTTGATAAAACTCTGCACATCGTCGGCCTCGATGTCGTAGATCGCGAGATACCGATAAGGCTGCGCCGCCTCGCGGATCTGGGTGGCCGACATCTTGAACCGGCGCGCCGAAATGACGCCGGGGATCGCGAGCACGTCCTTCAGGTGCTGGTTGTCGTACCAGTCGTTGTATTCCTGCTCCCGGCCCTCGGCCGGGTTGCTGTAAACCACGAAGCTGAATCGCGCCATGGCAGGGATTGTCGTTCACCACGGCATAGGGACGCAACCACAACTACTAGACAACATTGTTGAAGAAACGCAGGATCGGGGGGTGAACCTTGAACAGATCCATCCGGAACTTCGTGAGGCCATCGGCCGGTTCCCGCGGATTCCCTTTCATCGCCGGATAGTGCCGATGTTCATGAATGCTCTCATGCGATGGCGGCCGCGGGCAAAATCGCTGCAAGGGGTGAGGATCGCCGACCGCACGCAGGGCGCCGTCCGCGTGCGTCTCTACCGGCCCGAGCAGGGATCGTCGGGCGCCGGCTTGCTTTGGATACATGGCGGCGGACTGATCACCGGCAATGCCGCGATCAATGACCGCGAGTGCGCTGCGTTTGCCGGGGAACTGGGCCTCTTGGTCGTGTCGGTCGAATACCGACTGGCGCCGAGGTATCCGTTCCCCGCGGCGCTGGACGACTGCTTCGCGGCCTGGCAGTGGATGTTGTCGGCCGCACGCGAACTCGGAATCGATCCGGCGCGCATCGCGATATCGGGCCAGAGCGCCGGCGGCGGGCTGGCGGCAAGTCTGGTGCTGCGTATTCGCGATGCCGGCGGCATCCGGCCCGCCGCCCAAGCGCTGCTTTGCCCCATGCTCGATGATCGCACCGGCTCCCGGCGTGAACTCGATGTCATCGATCACCGCGTCTGGAACAACCGCAGCAACCGGGCCGCCTGGTCCTGGTATCTCGGGCGGCCTGCGGGATCTTCCGGAGTGCCCGCCTATGCGGCTGCCGCCCGGTGCGCGAGCCTCGGCGGCCTGCCGCCCGCCTGGATCGGCGTGGGCGACGTCGACCTGTTTCTCGAGGAGGCTCGCTGCTATGCAGAGCGCCTGATCGAGGCCGGCGTCGGGTGTGAGCTGCAGATTGTGCCGATGGCGCCGCACGGCTTCGAAGTGCTGGCGCCTGAAGCCTCGGTGACGCGCGAATTCTTCCGGTCATACTACGCGTTCTTGCGTAAGGCATTGGACACTTAGAGCAATGGAGCACGAAACTATGAACGTCGAGGAACTGCTGGCTCGCGAGAACATCCGCCAGACGATGGCGGCCTACACCATGGCCGGCGATCGGCTGCGTGTGGACGATTTTGCGGCCGTCTTCAGCGAGGATGCCGTCTTCGAATCCGAAGGAGTCGAGGGCGCTGACCGTTTCCGCCACGAGGGCCGCGAAGCGATCCGTGGCTGGCTCGCTGGCTGGGGGACACGCGCTGCCCGTTCGACAGCGGTGAAGCGGCCGACGTTCATTCGCCACCACTTGTCGACGTGTCAAATCGAGTTCACGGCTTCGGACGCGGCGAAGACCCGCACCTACTGGGTCGCCTACACGGACATCGGACCCGACCACGGTGGCTATTATCTGGACAGCTTTCGCCAAGTCGGCGATCGATGGCTTATCGCGCATCGCAGGGTGCGCCTGGACTGGCGCTTGCCGGAGAGCCTCTTCGCCGCCGGACCTCCATGAGACACGCTTCTGAATTGCAGTTGCCGCATCTGCCTCTCACGGACCCGGCATTCGCGGCCGATCCTTTGCCTTATATCCAGTCGGCCCGGCAGCAGCATCCGTGGCTCGCGATCAGCGACATGGGCTATGTCGTGCATGAATATCAGGCAATCCGCGACCTGACGCTCATGGACGCGAAATTCAACCCGTCGCTCGATGCCATCATTGAGCTCATGGGCGCCAAGGGCACGCCCTGGGGCGACTTCATGCTCAATCTCATGCTGGCCAAAGACCCGCCTGAGCACACCCGTCTGCGAAACAGCGTCGCACCGTCGTTCACGCCACGCACCGCCAATCGCCTGCGCCCGCTGATGCGCGAGACCGTGTCCGCGCTGCTCGACGAGTGGACGCCGAAGGGCCGGTTCGACTTCGCGGAGTTCGCATCGCACTTCCCAATCCGGGTGATGTTCGGTCTGGTCGGCGCGCCCATCGATGCGCTGCCCGGTATCCGCCGCTCGCTCGAGATGCAGGGTCTCAGCGCCAGTGCCGACAGGTCGCTGCTTCCCGCGCTCGAAGACGGCTACAAGGTGCTGGGGAACTTCGTCGATGCGCTCGTCCTCGCGCGGCAACGCAACGGCGGCGGCAGCGAGGACGATGTGCTCACCCGGCTCATGGCCGCCCAGGCAGCCGGTGAACTGAGCGCCGCCGAGCTTCGCACCATGCTTATCTTCCTATTCGCTGCGGGTTATGACACGTCCAAGAACATGCTCACGCTCATCATGCACGTGATGCTGACTCGCCCGCAGGCCTGGGCACGTTGCGCCGACGATCGGCCTTTCTGCGACTCGGTCGTCGAGGAAGTCTTCCGCTATCACAGCGTCTCCAACATTTACCGCACTTCCAAGGAGCCGATTCTCTATCGCGACGTGACGATCCCCGCGGCAAGCATATTGATCCTGACCCTGACGTTGGCCGGCAGGGATCCGAGCGCTTTTACGGACCCGGACAGCTTTTGTCCCTCGCGTGCCGGTCCTAACCGGCATCTGGCCTTCGGGCGCGGCATCCACATGTGTCTGGGTCAGCATCTCGCCCGGGCGCAGATCCAGGAGGGTGTGCATCTCATCGCCCAGCGCCTGCGTAATCCTCGCCTGGTCGGCGAGGTTACATGGCGTCCTTTCCCAGGCGTTTGGGGTATCCGTACCCTGCCCATCGAACTTTCACAGTCGTGATCTAGGGAGTTGTGAGACATGCACGACAGGCTTTCGGCCACAGAACTGCCCTCGATCGTCAAGGGCATTCCGCTGAGCGAAGAACCAGGTTTGGGCGCGTTGACGTTGCCCGGCTTCTTGAGCGAGGTGACGACCCGCTTTGCAGACCGCGAGGCGCTGGTCCTGCGCACGCCCGCCGGCGTAGTTCGATGGAGCTACTCCACGTTATGGGAGCGCGCGGCCGAAATCGCCCGTTCATTGATCGCTTGCGGCATCGGCAAAGATGGTCGTGTCGGTATTCTGATGACCAACAGACCGGAATGGATAGCCAGCTTCTTCGGCGTCGCTCTCGCCGGTGGCGTTCCTGTCGCGCTGAGTACATTCTCGACCGCGCCCGAACTCGAGTACTTGCTGCAGGCCTCTTGCATCTCGATCCTCCTGTTCGAGCGCCAGGTCGCCAGGAAAGACTTCACCGCCATGCTTCACGAACTGGAGCCGGACATGGGCACTGTCGCAGCGGGCCGGCTTCAGTCGACTCAGTTCCCGTTCCTGCGCCGCCTCGCCGCGGTGGATGATGCCGGGGCCGCCGGCGCAATCGAAAACTGGTCGGACTTTCGCGCGCACGGCAGGACGATTCCGAGCGCTCTCGTGGACGCGATCATGGGCACGGTCAAGCCGTCGGATGCAGGGGCGTTGTTCCTCTCTTCCGGCTCGACCAGCCGTCCGAAGGGCATCCTGAGTTCGCAGCGCGGGCTTGCCATTCAATGCTGGCGCATGCGGCGCATCTTCGCGCTGAAGGATGACGTCCGCACATGGACCGCAAACGGCTTCATATGGTCCGGCAATTTCGCTCCGGCGCTCGGCGGTACCCTTGCCGCCGGCGGTGCCCAGATCCTGCAGCGCATCTTCGATCCGGTCGAGGCGCTGGAGCTGATGCAGGCGGAGCGCGTCACTTGGCCCTACGTCTGGCCGCATCAATGGGCGCAGTTGGAGGATGCTCCCAACTGGAGCAGCGCCGACCTCAGCAGCCTGCACTACGTCGACCCCAGCAGGCCGGCCGCGCGCCATCCGACCTTTCGCGCTTCTCAATGGAGGGACCCGTTCTCGTCCTATGGCAGTACCGAGACGTTTACGCTTTCCACCGCCTTTGCCGGCGATGCGCCGATGGCGCTGGCCGCCGGGAATAATGGGGAGGCGTTGCCGGGCAATGTGATCAAGATCGTCGATCCAGCGTCAAAAGCCGTGGTACCGCGCTGCCATCCCGGCGAGATTGCAGTCAAAGGTCCCACTCTCATGCTCGGCTATCTCGGCATCGCGTTGAGCGAGACTCTCGACCACGAGGGCTTCTTTCATACGGGCGATGGTGGATACCTCGACGAGGAGGGCCGGTTGCATTTCGAGGGGCGCTTGTGCGACATCATCAAGACCGGTGGGGCCAATGTGTCGCCGGTCGAAGTGGACGGTGTCTTGGTCACACTCGCGGGCGTGAAGGCGGCCGCAACGGTCGGCATACCGCACGAGGCTTTGGGAGAGATCGTCGTAAGCTGCATCGTGCCGCACGACGGCGTCGACCTCGACCGGGATGAGGTGCGGGTTTTCCTCGAACAGCGCCTGGCAAGCTACAAGGTGCCGCGCCGGATCCTGTTCCTGCGAGAAGAGGAACTCACGCTGACGGGCAGCGCCAAGATCAGGGCAGGAACCCTACGAGAACTGGTCGGGAAACGGCTCAGCGCCGAGAAGCCACCCCTATAGCGGCAATTGCACTTCCGCCATGGCCGTGGCCATCGTGGTACCGAGCTGATTGGTCATCTTGAAGTCGACTTGCACGACGGGCCGCTCCTGCTCGTCGACCAGCTTGTCGACCACCGTTGCGTCGAAAATCGTGATGTCTCCCGTGTGCGCCGGACCGCGGTAGGAGCAATTGGAATGAACGACCAGGCCCCACTCGCCCGCCCATCCCGCAAGATAATCGAGAATCCAGGAGCCCATCGAAGCGCCATAGCCGTAGGCGCGCGGCATGCCGATGTAGCGCGCCCAGCGCGGGAACAGATGGCCGCGTGAGGGGCCGATATAGGCGCCATCGGTCTGCTCGGGATTGATTTTCTCCAATTCGCCGTCGGATTCCCTACCGGCCATGTCCTCCGTGAAGCCGAGGTCGCGCAGATTGATGTCGGTTCGACGGCGCATGCCGCCCCACGTCGTGAAGATGTACGCTCGCCACTCCGTGGCGAAGCTGGCGACGCTATGCGGGCCGATGACCCGCGTCGGCAGTTTGTCGCCGACCTTCACATCGTTCCAATAGCGCTTGCCGTGACCGAGGTCGTGCATCGTCTTGATGTACTCGAATTTCCTTTCCTCGACCTCGGCGAGCTGCGCGTCGGTCCACTCCGGATCTTCCATCGCGCCGGTCTCAGGGCTGCCCTTGTCGCGGGCGAGATCGGCGCGATAGCGGATGCTCGTGGACCGCTGCGTGGCGATCTTGTCGCCCTTTTGGTTGTAGTAGTGATTATCGCCGCGCTGGAAGCAGGTGGGTCCGGCGAACTTGGTCTCCTTCACCACGTAGTCGAATGGAATGCGCTCGTTGTGGATCATATCGCCCCCGAAGATACGCGGGCCGTAGAACCACCATTCATCGCCGCCAAAGAGCAGGTGCGATTCGGGCATGCGTCCGACACAAGAAGGAGCCGAACCATGTCCGTCGTCGCACGCGACGGAAAACGATTGCGGAGCCACGATGCGCCCAAAACGGCTGTCCACGGCGAATGCGTCGTTATAGTGAAGTCGGTTGGGATAGTGCATCGCCTGCGCCCAGCGTTTGATGTCGAGATTCCCGATGGGATCTCTCAGGCGCGCCCCTTCGATGGGCTTGCCGAGGAACCGGTCGATATCGGAACAGTCGAGGTCGTTGTCTTTCATTCCAGAACCCCCACGCTCTGATCTGGACGACAGTGTTGTCGATTATAGTATCAGCTCGAGAGCGGCCGGCTCAAGCGCTGGCGCGATTCAGCCGCCCGATTGCGTCGGCGCCGAGCTCGAGGCGCGTCGAGGCCAACAGCTCTTCCAGCTGGCTCAACGAGGTGGCGCTCGCGATCGGTGCCGTTATGCTGGGCCGGGCCAAGAGCCAGGCCAGCGCCACGCGCGTCGGCGTCGCGTGCAGCTCGGCCGACACCTGATCGAGCGCGGCCAGAATCTTGAGGCCGCGGGCGTCGAGCTTGCTCTCGACGAACGATCCGCGCCGGCTGATCCCGAGGTCCTGCTTCGAGCGGTACTTGCCGGTCAGGAAGCCGCTCGCCAGGGAGAAGTAGGGGATGACCCCCAGGCCGTTGGCGACGCATACGGGCTCGAGATCGGTTTCGTAATCGGCGCGATCGTACAAATTGTATAGCGGCTGCAGCGTTTGAAAGCGGGGCGGTCTGTGCTCGCCGGCGTGCAAAGCCTGCGCAAGGCGTGCGCCCGTGTAGTTGGACGCGCCGATGGCGCGTACCTTGCCCGACTTGATGAGCGCGTCGAACGCCTCCAGCGTCTCCTCGAGGGATGTATTCGGGTCGTCGCGATGCGCTTGGTATAGATCGATGTAGTCGGTCTGCAGCCGCGCGAGCGACTCTTCGACCGCATGTGCGATATAGCGGTTCGATAGCCCCCGAAGACCCGGACCCATCGAGTTTCCCACCTTGGTCGCCAGCACTATATCGTCGCGCTGGCCGCGCGCCCGCAGCCAGCGGCCGATGATGGTCTCGGATTCTCCGCCCTTGTGGCCGGGTACGAAGTTGGAATAAACGTCGGCCGTATCGATGCAGTTGAATCCCGCGGCCACGAAGGCGTCGAGCAGCGAGAACGAAGTGCTTTCATCGACCGTCCAGCCGAACACATTGCCGCCGAACACCAGCGGTGCGATCTGCAATCCGGTATTGCCCAACTTACGCTTGTTCACGAGACTTATTGTATGCCTCTGCGCGGGGCACAGCGATCCCAAGATGCAACTGCGTGTATGCAGCGGCATACTGGGGAATAGGATGTTATCCGTCCAATCAGGAGCGCAATGGAATGGAATATCTGTCCCCCGCAGAAGCTCGAAACCTGCCTGGCCTGCGCCTGGTCTTGACGGCGCACATGCCGGGTCCGTGGGGTGAGGCCGCCAAGGCGGTGCTGTCGGTGCGCCAGGTGAAATTCGTGCCGGTCGCTCAGGCGGCGATGGAGGCGAACGACGATCTCTATGCCTGGACTGGCGTGCGCAACGCGCCCGTCGCGGTGCTCGACGACGAGTCGCCGCACACCACGTGGCTCGAAATTCTCTTGCTGGCGGAGCGCTTGGGCTCGGGTACCCCGCTACTGCCCAGCGATCCCATCGAGCGTGCCCTGGTGCTCGGCTTCTCCACCGAACTTTGCGGTGCGGACGGGTTTGGATGGTCACGGCGTCTGCAGCTGATGGGTCAGAACTCCACGAAGAGCCCGCCCTCCTCCCGCTCCTTCGACATGGCGAGGATGGTCCGCTCCTACGGAGTGAGCCCCGAGTCCATCGCGCGGGCGCCCTCGCGGATGGTCTCCATCCTGACAGGTCTCGCGACGCAGCTTCACCGTCAACAGGCCGCCGGTTCGGAGTACCTGGTCGGCAATCATCTCACCGCCTGCGATGTCTACTGGGCGTGCCTCGCGGGTTTCGTCTCGCCGCTCCCGCCGGCCGATTGTCCCATGCCGGACTTCATGCGTGACAATTACACCCATGTGACGCCGGAAATTGCAGCAGCACTCGATCCCGTGCTGCTGCGCCACCGGGATCTCATTTACCGGCGGCACATCGGCTTGCCCATGGATTTCTGATCGGCACTGATACCGAAGGAGCGCTATCGCAGCTTGAACTGAGCGGGTGCGATGCGCAGCCCCGCGACATCGGATCGGCCTCGATACAGCGTCGAGCGCTCCTGCGTGGGCGTCACGCCCACGGCCAGGCCGTCGCCGCCATCGGCAGGAACGCACGTGATGTAGTAATTGCGCATATCGCGGCCGCCGAATCGGATCTGCGTGACGGCTCCGGCGGGTGTGGAGACCGGAGCCAGCAACGAGCCATCCGGTCTGGCACGGGTCAATTCGCTCGAGCGGAATCCGGTAATCCAAAGATTGCCATCGGCGTCGAGCGCCATGCCGTCGCAGTCCTCCTTCTTGACGAGCAAACGTCGATTGGCCAGCGACATGTCGGGCATCACGTCGAACACATAGGTTGCGTCGAACGTCTCGTTGCAATAGAGCCGCTTGCGGTCGGCGCTCATCACGATGCCGTTGACGAGACCAAGCCCATCCGCGACCAGGCGGGCTTCACCCTCGACGGTAAGGCGGTAGAGCGAGGCGGGTCTCGTCGGTTCCCCCTTGATGATTTTCTCGAGGTCGATCGTGCCGAAATAGATGCCGCCGGTGCCGTCGGTGATCATCTCGTTGATGCCATTGATCGGCGCGCCACCGATTTCGCGGATGAGCCAGCCCGACCTCCCCGTATCGGGGTGGTTCCACATAATGCCGCCCACTCCCGATGAAAGGACCGAGCCATCCTCGTTCATCATGACGCCGCCGGTCCACATCCGCTCCGGATTGAGGGTGCCTGCCCTGCCGCGTGTTCCAATGGCGTGGATTCCACCGGCAATGACGTCGCTGTACCAGACGACGTCGCGCGCGTAGTCGACCGCGAGACCTTCCAGATAAAGGCCCTTGGCAATGGGTTCGAAATGTCCGATCTGCGTCGCCGGCACATTCCCTAGATCGCCATAAAAGTCTGGTTCGATTGGGTCCACAGTTGCGGTCCTGTCAGCGGCTCTTGGACGCGCCGATTCCGGCGGTGCCGAACAACTGGCGAAGCGTACCGCCGAGCGGCGCCGGCATGAAGCCGTCGCCAAAAGGCCAATCCAAGAAACCCAGGGCGGCGATCGTTCCCCCGTCGACGTGCAAAGTCGTTCCGGTAATCGCCCGCGACAGATCGCTGGCAAGGAAAAGCACTCCATTGACCAGATCCTCCACGGCAGGGACCCTTTTTTGCGGGACATACATTTTCGTGGATTCCGACAAGGCCTCCATGGCGTCATCTCCCAACTCGGCGAGCCGCTTGAAATCCTCCGGATACAGCGCGCTGTTGGAGGCACGCGCTCTCGATGTATCGGGAGCGATCAGATTGACACGAATGCCGTCCGCTCCGAGCTCCACCGCCATGGCGCGGCTGAAGTTGGTGGTCGCAGCCTTCGCGCCCGCATACACCGCATACGTCGCCGCACCCCGATGCGCCTCGATCGTGGTGAAATTGATGATGCTCCCGCCGCGGCCGCCCCTCCGGATCAGCGGGATCGCGCGCCGGACGCTGTCGATCACATAGCCATAATTGAGGCGAATATCGCGCGCATCCTGTTCGCGCGTTTTTTCCATCAGCAGCCCCCGCTGGACTCCTCCGGCCACATTGACGACGATGTCGAGCCGGTCGAAATCGCTCTCGACCTTGTCGTAGAAGCGGTCGAGCGCATCGACGTCGGTGGCGTCCGCAGATACGGCAAGGATCCTGGTGCCGATCGCCTCGATTTCGGGGACGATGGCGCGCACCCCCTCCTCGTCGTTGTCGCAAGCGGCAATGTTCACGCCGGCCCTGGCCAGCCCCACGCTCACCGCGCGTCCGACGACGCCCCCCGCGCCGCCGATCACCGCGGCGACTTTGCCGGCCAAGGCTGCGTGCGCTTCTAGTAATCCCATGTCCCCTCCGTCAGGTTGCTTCGCGATGGTAGCATCGTGACGATTATCCGAGGAGAACTCCATGACAGCAGACAAACCCCGTGTCGCCGTGGTAACGGGCGCGAGCTCCGGAATCGGTCTCGAGACGGCAAAGGCGTTGGCCGCTCAGGGCTGGCGAGTCATCGGTCAGGGTCGCCACCCCGAACGCTCGGCGTCGGCCGAGAAGGCGATCCGCGCACTCGCCACTGCGCCCGTCGACATTATTCGAGCCGATCTCGCCCTTCTCCGCGAGGCGGCCCGCGCGGCGCGTGAAATCGCGGGACTCACGGACCACATTGACGTGCTGGTCAACAATGCCGGCGGCGTTACCGCAAAGAGGAACATCACGTCGGAAGGAAACGAAGCGGCCTTCGCCGGAAATCATCTCGGCCCCTTCCTGCTGACCCAGAGGTTGTTGCCGCTGCTTCGCGCCGCCGCCGCCCCACCCGGGGCAAGGAGGATCATTGTGACATCCTCCAGCGCCCACGAATCTGCACCGGGACTGGACTGGAGCGACCTCCAGATGATCGGAAATTTCCATGCGACGCCCGCCTATTGCAATGCCAAGCTCGCCAATCTCCTGTTCGCAAGGAAGCTGGCGAGACTGCTCGCCGAAGACGGCATCGTCGCGCACGCGATGCATCCCGGCATCGTCGACAGCAATTTCGCCACCCATGGCGACGCGGCGATGCAGAGTTACTTCAAGTCCGCGACGCCGGCCGCACCGGCCGACGGCGCAGACACGCTCATCTGGCTTGCGACGGCCGAGGAGCCGGGCCATACGACGGGCGGCTATTACTTCAAGCGCCGCACGGCGCCCAGCACTGCCTGGGCGCAGGATGATGCGCTCGGCGACCGGCTTTGGGAAGCAACAGAAAGACTGGTCGCGAAAGTCGGCGCCTGACCGATCGTTGCCGGGACCGGCAGCGCCGCGCCCCACAGTATTCGATCCGGCTCCCCCTGCGGCCATCAACGGATGATGAGCGGATACTGAACTCGCGGCGCCACCTTGAACGTATCGCGGTAGGAAGCGGGCTGTCGACCATCGGCATCCGTGATGCCGTACTTGAGCGCCATCTCCGCACCTATCACCGTCTGACCGCTGATCTCCATCAGTTTTGGATCGTTATGGAGGGCCCAAATGATGTGACCGGTGAATTCAGTCGTCTCCAGTTGGAGATGACGATATTTCTCCGGCTCGGATGCCATGAGCGACTTCATTCGCTCACTCGCGAGTGCTCCCATCCAAATCGACAGAGCGGCAACGTTGTAGCCCCTGAAATCCACCGCCATGTCGGCCGCGAACTTGTCCACGGCTGCCTTGTGTGCGCCGTAGGCCGGCCCGAACACGTAGTGAACCGAGCCCGACGAGGAACTGAAGATCACAAGACCGCTGCGCCGTTCGACCATCATCGGTGCGGCGTAGTAGCTGGCCACGTAGCTGCTGCGTAATCCGACATTCAGCGTGTCCGCGACGGCGAGCGGCTTCTCCCAAAAGGTGCCCGGAGCGGTGAGCAAATCATGCGTCGCGAACGCGTTGTTGACCAAGATATCCAGCTGTCCCTGCTCGCGCCCCACTCGCTGGAACAAGCTCTTCACCTGCGCGTCGTCGCCGTGATCGACGCGCACCGCGATCCCTCTGCCCCCGGCCGCCGTGACCGCCGCGGCGGTTTCGTGGATGGTCCCGGCAAAGGTTGCATCCCCGGCCTTCTCCGACCGGCCCGTCACATAAACGGTACAGCCATGGCTGCCAAGTGCGACGGCAACGCCGCGGCCGGCGCCGCGGCTTGCGCCTGTGACGACGGCGATCGATTTGCTGCTCACGAGTTCCTCCCCACCGAGCTAGCGACCACCATCCTCAGTATTTCGCGCCAAACTCAACACCCCAAATCGCAGGCGCGCTCCACTGCGCACCGATGCCGAAGCCGTTGTACTGGACCTGGTTCCGATAACGATCGTTGGTGACGTTATCGCCATACACGGCAACATGGTATTTTTTGGACGGATGCGTCCATTGGGCGCGAACTGCCAGTGTGGCATACGCGGGCTGCAGAAACTGGGTGCCCGACGGGCTGAAGTAGATCTTCGATGTGTAGTAGAGATTGCTCGAAAATGCATATTCGCCGGTGCCGGTCTGGCCCGTCGAAACTCGCGCCCCGAGAGTGGCGGTCCAGTCCGGTGCGTGCTGCATGGGTACGTCGTGAAGAACGGTGCTGGTATTCACGTAGTCATAGTTACCCGGCGTGCAGTTGCCCGCGTACCCTGGCGGCAGGGTAGCGGGAGGAACCGGGCAGGTCGCGTAGAGCGGGGCTCCTATGACTTGTCCACTGGCGTTGAGCGACCCGCCGAACTGTAGGTAGCGCGCATGGGTCCAAGCAGCACCGGCATTCACCTGGAAATGCTCGTTCAGGTTAAAGTGAAAATTGTCTTCGAGACCATAAATCCGCGACTGCGCGGCGTTGACGATATACGCCTCCGCACCGGCGAGGAACTCTGAAACCTGAAGGTTCTTGTAGTTGTACAAGAAGGCAGCCAGCTCGTTGGCGATGCGGTGATCGCCGAACTTGTACCCGACCTCGTACGCGTGGACATCTTCGGGCTGCACGTTATTGCACTTGTAATTGTCCGATGCGTCCTGACAGGAACCGCCGACATCGAGAATCGCAGCCTTGTAACCCTCCGCATAGGATGCGTAGACGTTCGAATCATCCGTCAGCTTGTAGCGCAGCACCACACGCGGCGTTGCTTTCGTGCCGTTGATACTGGGCACTTTAATCTCTTGGTTTGGGTTCGCGCCTGCGAAAGGACTGGGATTGTAATAGGCATCGATCACGGCGTCGTGAGCGTAGCGCACGCCCGCCGTGAAGAAAAGTTGCGGCGTCAGCTCATATGTCGCGTCGACGTAGGCGGCGGTGTTCTGCGTCGTCGTGCTCGAGCCACCCAGGCGAATACGTCCCACTCCCGGCGTTTCAATGCCGTTATCAATGTAGGTGACGTACGTATCTCGATAGCTCAAGTAGTAGAGTCCCCCGGTCCATTGCAGGCGCGGACCGGGCTTGGAGGTCAGCAGAAATTCTTGGCTGGTGGTGTAATCGAAGATCGGAAGTCCAAGTTGAAAGATCGGGAGAGCTACCTGTTGGAGAGCTTCCGACTGATCGATACTCTCTTGCCGGTATTGCGAGAGGGAGGTGAGATTGGCGAAGCCCAGATCGGCCTTGACCGTCATCGTCTCGATGTCGGTGCCGTTTGTGTATTTTCGCGGTAGATTCGCTGCTATCTGGTTGGGATTGGTCGTATAGGTTCCCGGCACCGCAAATGTTTGGAGGCCCCACGGCTTTCCCGTCGTGGGGTCGATAGACGTGTCGGTATTCGAATTGAGCATCTGGGTGCTCGGGTCATCTTGTTTGGAATGGGTGTAGCGCAGGAGCACCGAGACCGCGTCCGAGAACTGGAGCTTGAGGCCGGTACGAACCGTCCAGTTCTCATAGGCGGCGACGTGGCTGTCGTTATCGATGATATTGGTGATGAAGCCGCTACCCTTGCTGTATACCCCCTCGACATCCCCGGCGACGATCCCGACGCCCCCCGTTGCATAGGCCTGATACTTTTGGGACGCAAACCGGCCATAGGAGACCTTCCCCTCGGCATGTGGGTCGACGCTGGGGTCCGAGGTCGACACTAGGATCGCGCCGCCCGTGGTGTTGTGGCCGAACAGTGTGCCCTGTGGACCCTTGAGGACCTGGACGCTCGTGACGTCGAGCAGCTGGAAGTCGGATGCCAGTGGGTCGGGTGAATAAAAGCCGTCGAGGTAGATGCCGACGTTCGAGCCGCCGCCCGAGGTGGTGATGCCGGTGCCGATTCCGCGGATGGTCGGCTGGGCGAAGCCCGTCTGATAATCGAACCGCAGCGCGGGGGTGAGCCGCTGTATGTCGCCGAGGCTTTGCACATTGGCCGTAGTCAGCTGGTCTTGGCTAAGCGCCGTGATCGTGATGGGTACGTCGACCGCGTTCTCCACGCGACGCTGCGCAGTCACGACGATCTCCTGGAGACCGCCGGCCTGCGCCTGCGATGCGGTGGTCTCCTGCGCTAGGGTAGCAGCTGGTGCGACGAGAACAAGGCCGGCCGTGCCAAGGACCACACCCAGCAAAGCGAAAATTCTAAGATTCATTGCCCCCCCTGCTCGCTTGCGATCGGTTGCGAGTCGTTTGATCTAATCAGCACAAATTAGAGACACGCGCCGGCCGCCGTCTTGATACGCCACGACACACTACCGACATCGGACGACACCGAGATCGTCGCAAACTGTTTGGGCTATGTCGCCTTTCATCAAGACAAGCGAGGGAAAGCGCGCGTAGGTTTTGGCGGTGGGTGGTCACTGCGCCTGTCGCCGTGCCAACGTGTGAGGGAGTGGCTGTGCGGCGGACGCTGAACAACTGGTCGATTCGCATGGACGCAGCACGCGCGGCGCAGATGCGTACTCAGGGTTGGTGGATCGATGAGACCGTCGCCGAAGTGGCCCGGCGAAGAGCGAGGGAAAATCCGCAAGCGCTGATGCTGGTTGATGGCCAACGTCGGCTCGATGCGGCGACGCTCTGCACCGAGGCGCACGCGCTCGCACAGTCATTCGTGGCGCGGGGTGTTGCGCCCGGCGACGTCATTTCGATCATGCTGCCGAACTGGCATGAGGCGGCGGTGATCTATCTGGGAGCGACACTCGCCGGGGTGGTGGTAAACCTGATATTGCCATCGCTCAGGGACAACGAAATTGTGTTCATGCTGGAGGACATCGACAGTAAGATCATCTTCATCCCCTCGGTGTTCCGGGCCTTCGACTATGTCGCAATGATGCGGCGCGTGAACGATGCCTTGCCGAAACCGGCCGAGGTGGTGGTGGTCCGCGGCGAGGGCGGTGACTGTACCCGATATCCAACGCTGCTTCATCAGACGGTGCGTCCGGCCCCCCTTCCGACTGTCGACGCGGACAGCGTCAAGCTGGTGCTCTACACCTCGGGCACTACGGCACGTCCGAAAGCCGTGCTGCACAGTCATAACTCCATCTATGCGCTCATCAGGCAGCTCCATCGCTATTGGGTGCCGGACGAGGGAGAGAGTCGCTTTTTCGTCCCCTCACCGGTCGGTCACATAGGAGGATCGATTTACGCGTTTGAATTTCCTTTCTTGGTAGGTACCGCGGCAGTCCTCCAGGATGTCTGGAATCCGCAAGACGCGGTTGCAATCATGCGGCGGGAACGGTGCACTCACATGGCTGGGGCAACACCGTTCCTGCAGCAGCTTCTCGCCGCTGCCCGGGCGCTCGGCACCAGGCTTCCCGATTTGCGAGTCCTTATCTGCGGTGGAGCATCGGTGCCCCCAACGCTGATCCGGGAGGCAAGCGCTTACTTCGAAGCCTGTATCGTCACACGTGTGTACGGATCGACCGAGGTGCCGGTGATCACCGTTGGTTCGTTGGCACCCGGCGACCTCCTCCACGCCGCGGAATCGGACGGGGAGATTGGCATCGCCGAAGTCAAGCTCGTTGATCCAGAAGGGCACATCGTCGAGCAAGGCGAGGTTCTCGCGCGCGGGCCGCAAATGTTGGTCGGCTATCTCTGGGCCGAGCACGATCTCGAAGCGTTCGATGAAGAAGGCTTCTTCCGAACCGGTGACATAGCGAAGCGGATTGACGGGGATTATCTCGCGATCACCGGTCGTGCAAAGGACACCATAATCCGTAATGGAGAAAGCATCTCGGCCAAGGAAATAGAGGATCTTCTGATCGAGCATCCGGATATTGCGGAGGTTGCAATCGTTGCCGTGCCGGATGCACGCACCGGCGAGCGCGCATGCGCCGTGATCGCGACATCCCGATCGTACGCGCTCGATGTCGCTGCGCTGCGGGAATTTCTCGAGGAACGGCACGTCGCCCGCTTCAAAATGCCGGAACAGGTCGAAATTTGGGGTGCGCTGCCGCGCAACAGCCTCGGCAAAATCCTCAAACATGAGATCCGCGCCAAGCTCCTTGCCGCGGCGCAACCGTTAGGAACAGCTTGAGTTACCTGTTGAGCTCACTTCGCAATTGTCGGGGAGATGCGGAAAACCAGCGATGGCAGCTGCGCGACAAAACCGAGGTTTCCGAATAGCCGAGGATTTCCGTCACCCGCACCAGAGGTACGTTTGGTTGTTGGAGATAGCGGAGGGCGACATCGCGCCGTACATTGTCTCTGATCGACTCGAACGATTCGCCCTCGTCCCGCAGCCTGCGCTGAAGAGTCCGGGGATGCAGGCCGAGCGCTGCGGTGACACGCTCGTGCGTGCAATTTCCCTCCACCAGGAGGCGGGCGATTATGCTGTGGACCCGCGTACTCAAAGGCACGGCCGAGCTGGGGAAGCGATGATCGATAAAGCCGGTAGCTATCTCATAAAGCAGTGGATCGGTATCGGGTATCGACCGATCGAAGTCTTCTTCGGTGAAATACAGACCATTCATGCTCTGTCCAAATCGCAGAATGGCGTTGAAGTGCGCGCGGTAGGCCGACATCGGAGCCAGCGGCTCATGAGCAAACCAGATTTCGCGCGCGCGGACCTGACCTCGGCTGATGGCCAAGGTTGCGTGCTGGACACGCGCCAACGAGTGTTCCATCACCTGTCGTTGTTGTGAGAGCCTCGCGAGCAAGATTTCGAATCGCATGAAGACTCTATGATCGTCCGTCTTCTCCAAACAAATTTGCGTAGCGGTGCTGTATGCGTGAACGTGATCTGCGCAATATCGAAACGCCTCGCCAAGCGTCGGCGAGTTGCGCACCGCGATGTCCAGAGGGTCAAAAACCTTCGCTCCTTCCTGCACCGCGGCGAGTCGCATGCCGAAGTCGGGACGATCGAGTTCAATCGACGCACGCTCGAGCAGTTGAACCATTTTGCGATGGGGTATGAGGCTATTTCGACTGTCCAGTATCGCCGGGTCGATCTGCGACTTTCGCAGCAGGGCGTCGGAATCCCCACCGAGACTTGCCACCAAGTCTTTGAAGTTCCGCAGCGCATCAGCTCGCACCAATAAGTCGCCCGTCTGCTTCATCTTTGAGGAACTCCCTGCGGAATGCGCTAATCATCAGCACTGTCGATCAGTATGTCAAGCACGGAGGCGGCACCGGGCCATCCTACTTTCCGGTACCACAGACGCGGCTGCACTCAGCGTCGTGACGGTGGGCCTTTGACTCGAGGCGAGCAATGTTCGATGCGCGACAGCGCTGCGATGAGTATCCTCATATCGAAGGCGAAATCACGGTCGCTGACCTGGAGGGCGTTGGCTTGCGGGATGAATCGCAACTCCGAAGGCAGTTCGGCAACCCGCGGCATGGTTGCGCCGTCGAGGAGGACGGGAAACACCGGTTTTCCGCCGACACCGGCCTGGATGAGCTCGGTCCGTACGAAATCCGCAGGATCGTTCAACCGCGGGTGGCCGTCGGTATCAGCAGACTTGAGCCAGGAATTTCCAATAAGGGCGATGACTGCGTCACAGATGCGCAGTCGCTCAGAAATGCGTTGCTCGAATAGATCGCCCGGCGCCAGCGAGTCGATGTCGCGGAACACGTAAGCGCTACCGAACTCAGCGACTAAGTGATCGTAAATACGCCCGCACCACGCTTCGCTGTCCTGCCTTCGATAACTGATGAACACGTGGACCTTCTTTCGGCGGATCAACCATCCCAAGAGTCGTCGGCGGAACAGGATTGCCCCGGCGGTCGCGATAACGGCGGCTCCGCCAAGCACGACTAAGAAGGACCTGGGAGATGCACCCTCCACCGTCCGGACGCCTTGCGCCGCTGCTGACGCACGCAAAGCGCTGTCCACGGCCACGATTCTCATGTTGACATCGGGCGCAGATATGCGCGCCAGAATTCGCCGGGTCTGGTCCAGGGTGGTTCCCAAGTCCACCGACCTCGCAGCGACTAAAACCGGGAGCACCTGATCGAAACTTCGTGCCGCGAATCGCCGGACGTCCGGATCACGATCCTCGAGCAACGCCGCGAGCCGAGGCAGCAACGCGGGCGTTGCGTGCGTTGAATGCAGCCCGATGAGTACTGCCGCCCGGGTCACAACATCCTTGCGAAGCACCGAAGCGTCAGTGCCATCTGTGTCCTGCCCGAAAGCAAGTGCACTCGACAATGTATTCATCGCCTCGCGCGTGGAAGTCCCCAATCCAAGCAGGGCAGCCGCAGCCTCGACGCGCACTTCGGGACTGTTGCTGTCCAGGGCCACCAGGCACTCCGGCGCGGCGGCGGCACCGGCCGGACCGAGAAGACCGAGTACTTGTAGAACTTCGTAGGCTTCGGGGGGGTTGTTCCCGTCAGCGGCCGGCCTCAACAGCGCGCGCAGCATGGGGAGCGCGGCAATGGCCTTTGGACCGAGCGCACGCAGTGAGTCCCCTGCGGCCGCGCCCGCGTTGCGGTCGGACAACGCCGTCGTAAGTGCAGGCGCTATTTCGTTTCCGTAGTCGGCAAATCCTTCTGCGCCGAGCGCTTTCGCAGCCTGTTCTCGGAGCGTCCCATTACTTCGGTCCTTGAGTGCCGTTATCAGTGCCGGAACTGCTTCCGCACCTCGCAGCCCTATGCGCCCTAGCGCTTGAGCTGCGCCGGCGCGCACATCGGGCGCTGAATCCTCTTGCAAGGCGGTAATGAGCGGCGGCACGGCACCATCGAAGTGCGCACTGGTGGCACCTATGGCCCGTGCGATCATTGCGCGGACCTCCGGATCAGGCTCAATCGGGAGCATTTTCACCAAGTCCGGGGCAGCGGCACTCGCGGCGCCGCCGGCGTTATACAAGCTCTCAGCGGCGTAGAACCGCTGGCGTACCGACTTGCCGCGCAGATCGCTCAGCAGCTTGCCTTCGGCCTCGGCTGACGCGCTATCCGCCGCGATCGCTGACAGGGGTATCGAAAAAAATAGAAGCGACAACGCCGCGCCCGCCAGCAGCAACCCATCGGCACGGGTCAGCATTGAATTTAGCCTGTGGCCCGGCCATTCCGTGGATGCCTGTCGTGGGCTTGTCAAACCACTGTGCACCCTCCCTCCCTGAGCCGCGGTGATGTGAAGAACCTGCGTTGGTCCGCCACGCACCATACACGATCTTCTGCTGCGATCGGCAGGAACGTCCACACTCAGACAGCGTCAATCGGAGACCACAACTGCGCGGCGCGCGGCGCAGCCTCAGGGCAAGGCTACGGGAGGGCGAGAACTTCGCTCTTGCTGAGGCTGGTCATCAATTTGCCATCCACCGTTGAAAGCGTGGAGGCGGGAATCGTGACCATTTTCCCATCGATAATGAGCTGCGCAGATCCGTCGCTGCCGACCCGATACACAGGACCGAGACGCGCGCCATTGGCGCCGACCAGCATTTTTCCCTTGACTGCGACGGCTGCCGCGGACGCAGCTTCGGGCGCGGCAAAAGTTACCGGGGCGAAAGCGCATATCAACACAATGAACCACGACTTCACATCATCTCCTGCAAAGCGACACGCCCGGATTGCCGGGATTAACTACTAAGCTAGATTAGTATCTGAACATCGAGCTGTCAAGCGCGTTGCTGCGTTGCGTCGGCACTCGGGAACAATGTTGCGAGCCGGGCACACGAGCGCCGCGGGTACCCTGCGGGCGGCCCCGCCGCCGCCCGCCGCCGCGGTCATTGAAGGGCCAGGACCTCACTCTTGGAAAGACTGGTCGTCAGCCTGCCATTCGCCTCTGAAAGCGTGGCAACGGGAATGCTTACCAGCTTTCCATCGATGAAAATCTGTGCAGAGCCATCTGCGCCGACGCGGTACACCGGGCCGAGGCGCGCGCCGTTGGCGGCAACCAACATTTTACCCTTGGAACCGGGGGCGCCAACCGTTGCCGGCGACAATTGAACCTGGGCAGCAGCCGTTACCGCGACGAAGGCACACAGCAATGCGGCAAGCGATGAACTCTTCACGTTTTTCTCCTTGATTCGACAGATTTTCCAACAGCATTATTACTAAGCAAGCTTAGTATATTTACCATCGGATGTCAAGGGCGCTGCCTCGAACAGCGGCGTCCCGCAAAGCCGGTTCCGGCCGCTAAGAAAGTACTGGCGGAGGCCGGTCCTACCAAGGAAGATAGGAACCATCGGGTGGTCAACGAGGCATCCGCCGCGGTTGGAACGGCCCTTTGTCGAACGCATGTGACACTCTGTTGCAAACGAAACTAAAAACGGGGCGGGTCATAACAAAGCCAACTGGTCAAAAGAGATCCATAGCACTGAAGTTGTCGGTGGTTGCCCGCCATCTGCGACAGAGCTTCGATCAGCGCGTCGAACGGAGCGGCGTGACGCGGGCGAAGTGGACGCTGATCGCAGTAGTCGCGCGAAATCCCGGCGCAACGCAGCGCATGATCGCGGAGGCGCTCGAAGTCCGGGAGGTCACCGCGGGCCGGTTGATCGATCGCCTCTGCGCCGAAGGGTATCTCAAACGGTCCGAGCATCCGAACGATCGCCGCGCGTACTGCGTCAATCTGGCGCCGGCAGCGCAACCGGTGCTGGATAAGCTGGGCGAACTGGGGAAGGCCCACGAAGCGGTGATATTTGCGGGCGTCGACGCCAAAGACCTGGATAAGCTGGAAGAGTTACTGGACGTGATCGCGCGCAACCTGTCGGCTGCCCTCGTCCGATATGACGCCAAGAAATAGCCGCCGGCTTCCGTTTTAGTTCAAGAAGCCCATGACTTCAGCGGCGATCAGATCGAGCATTTGCGCGACTCGGGGCACAACGCATTGCCCCGCATCGTCGAACACGCGCTCGCTGGAATTGATTGCGGCGCCCAGCGGCGTAGGCCAGCCGCGCAACGCGTGCACGATATCGCGCAGCGCTCCGAGAGTGTTGACCGCGCCGGGCCACCCGCCGGCGGTCGCAATGCAACCCACCGCCCGGCCGCTGAGATACGGCCGCGGGTCGCCGCGCAGATCCTCCACATAATCCAGGGCATTTTTGATGAGTCCCGAGATACTGCCGTGATACCCGGGCGAGCCCAGAATGATTCCATCGGCCAGTGCGAGCTGCGCCACGAGGTCGCGGGCCGCATCGGTGCGCTCCGGATTCTCCGGCTCATACATGGGGAGCTGAAGCGCCGGCCCGCTGATGAGGCGAGTCCGCGCTCCGGCACGATCCGCGGCGTTGAGCACGTGCTGCATCGCCTTTTCAGTGGAAGACCCGGGCCGCAATGTGCCGCCGAGCGCAACGATATAGGGTGAATTCACCAAAAAGCCCGTCCCGAGATTTTGCCCAATGCTACACGGTCTGCGAAGGGAGGGTCTCAAGCTCAGTGAACGGCTCCGCCGCGGCCGCCGGTAAACGGTGGTTTGGCGAGCCATACGAAGGGAATGAGCAGAATGAACATGCATCCCAAGGCAAAAAACACGTCGTTGACGGCGAGCGTGGCGGCCTCCCCGCCGATGAGGCGGTCCACATACTGAAAGGCCCCGCCGCCCGTGATTCCCAGCGCATTCAAGTCGGACTGATAGTTCGTCCAGCCCTGCGCCGAATTGCGCACATGCTCCACCAGCACCGCATGATGGTAGTCGGTGCGGCGATTCCACATCCACACGGACACCGCCGTCGCAATGCTTCCGGACATGGTGCGGACGAAGTTGCTGAGACCGGACGCGGACGCCAGCTCGTTGGGCGGAACACCCGACAATAGAATCTGATTGAGCGGCAGGAAGAAGAATGCCAGTCCCAATCCCTGAAAGAACCGTGGCAGGGCGAACTGCGCGAAGCTTGCCGTCTCGTTGAGGGTCGACGCCCAGAAAACCGCCCCACCGAACACGCAAAACGCGAAACTGGCCGCCAACCTCAGATTCATGCGATTCATATTGCGACCCACGATCGGAGAGGCGATGAGTGCCAACAGCCCGATGGGCGCCACGGCCAGTCCGGCCCGGGTCGCCGTGTAGCCCAAAGTGGTCTGCAGCCATAATGGAAATATGATGTTGACGGCCGACAAACCAAAAAAGGCCACGCCGACGACCGCCGTACCCACGCGAAAGTTGCGGCGTTTGAACAAAAACAAATCGATCACCGGATGCTTGTCGGTGAGTTCCCACGGTATCAGGAACGTGATGCACACGAGCGACACCAGGGCCGCGAGCACGATCTCGGTGGAATTGAACCAGTCCTTGTCGTTGCCGTTGTCGAGCATGAATTGCAGACAACCCACACCGACGACCAGGAGCCCGAGGCCGATCCCGTCGATGGGCAACTTTATTTTCGTCGACTCACGGCGCCGCAACAGCGCCCAGCTGGTCGCGGCCGCGAAAGCACCCACCGGCAGATTGATGTAGAAAATCCAGGGCCACGAAAAATTGTCCGTGATCCACCCGCCGATGATAGGACCGAAAATCGGTGCGATGACGATCACCATGGCCCACAGCGCGATGGCGATGCCGCGCCGCTCGATCGGGTAGTTGCGTAGCAATATGGCCTGCGCCACGGACATCATGGGTCCGGAAACCAGGCCTTGAATGAGCCTCGCCACGACCAGCATGGGCATGCTGGTCGCGAGTCCGCAGAGGGCGGAGAACACCATGAACAGGCAAATCGACGTGACCAAGGTGCGAACTTCGCCGAAACGGCGGCCGATCCATCCGGTCAACGGCTGCATGACCGCGGCCGCCAGCATGTACGAACTCACCGCCCAAGTTCCCTCGGAAGTGCTGACGCCGAGGCTACCGGAAATGGACGGAACCGAGACATTGACGATGGTCATGTCGAGGATTTCCATGAACGAGGTCGTGGCGATCGCCGCCGTCAGCAACAGCAGAGTGCCGCCGTGAAGCGGCGGATACTCGGACGCTGGGTTGGTTTGCGGAGGGTCGGCCACGCGAAATACTCGGACAGGCTCCTGGTGTCGGCCTAGTCCTTCACACCTAGATTACGGCGCACGACCGCGTCCGCCTCGGCATTCGCCTTATCGAGATCCTGTGTGTATACCTGCGTGTCGCCCACCGGTTGATCCGCCGCTTCCTTGGCCAACACCGGACCCTCTTCATTGGTGGTGTCCACCGTGACCGTCGCGGACAATCCGACGCGTAACGGCGACTTGGCCAGATCGGCATCGTCAAGTTGGATCCTCACGGGCACTCGCTGCACCACCTTGATCCAGTTTCCCGAAGCGTTTTGCGCCGGCAGGAGCGCGAAAGCCGCACCGGTCCCGGCGGACATGCCTTTCACATGTCCGTGATAAACGAAGGAGCCGCCGTACAGATCACTGCGCACTTCGGCCGGTTGACCGATGCGCAGATGCCGCAGCTGTACCTCCTTGAAGTTCGCGTCCACCCAAAGTTCATTCAGCGGAATTACCGTCAGCATCGCTTGGCCCGCCGTGACGTGCTGACCCAATTGAACGCTGCGCTCGGCCACATAGCCGGTGACCGGCGCAACCACCGCGTTGCGCTGCGCCGCTATCCACGCGTCGCGGTAGGTCGCCTTGGTCTGCAGCACTGCGGGGTTGTCCTCGACGCTGGTCCCGTCGACCAACGCATGCGCGGCAATGGCCTGCCGTTCTGCCTGCGTCAGGGCAGCGCGAGCCAGCAGCACGCTCTCGCGCGCATGGCGTACCTCTTCCGGTGCAATGGCATGGTCGGCGAGCAACGGCTCGCGCTTGGCGAGATCAACCTCGGCGCGGGCCAGCTCCAATCGCCGAGTCACGATCATCGAGTCATATTGTTCGGCGTTTAACTTCTGCTGGCGGACTTGCCGCACCGCCTGTCCCAGAGCGCTCGCGCTGCGCGCCAATCCCGTTTGCGCGTCGATAGGATCCAGGCGCACCAGCACCTGCCCCGCCTTCACGAGTTGCGTGTCGTCGGTCAGCACGGCGATGACCGTTCCCGAAACTTGTGCGGAAATGACGACCTTGTTGCCGTTCACGTAGGCATCGTCGGTGCGCTCGCGCTTCGACAGCACCAGCAGCCAAAAAAGCCCCCATAGCAACCCGATGACGATGAAGACCGCGGCAATCAACCCGAGGACCCTGCGCCGCTTGCCGTCCTGCGCCTCGGACGGAGTTTCAACAACCGAATTCATTTTTGTTTCTCATCGCTAAGATATCCGCCGCCGAGAGCACGTTGCAGTCCGATGTCCGCCGACACGGCGGCGGAATCCAGCTGGAGGAGCGCGTCGCGCTGTTCCATCCAGATTTCGGTGGCCGCGAGCTCCATCCGCGAATCGGCGATACCTTGTCGAACACGGGCTGCAGCGCTGGATTTCAAGCGCTCCGCCGCTTCCACCTCGATGAGGCGCTGCTTTCGCTGCGCGCCGATCTCTGCACGGGAGGTCGCTTGGGTCGCCACGTCGCGGGCGGCGCTGACCAAAGTGTCCTGATAGCCGGCAACTGCCGCGTCGATGGCCGCCTGGGACGCCCCGTAGCGCGCTTTCAGACGCCCTTGATCGAAGATGGGCAGATGGATGGCCGCGGTGGCAGCGGGTACGCGGCTGCTGTATTGGAGCAGTTTGCCCACATCGACGCTCTGCACGCCGATCAGTGCATTGATGCTCACGTCCGGGAAGAATTCGGCGCGCGCCGATTCGCGATCCTTCTGCGCCGCCTCGACTCGCCAGCGGCTGGCGGTCAAATCCGCGCGGCGGGCGATCAAGTCGATCTTCACGTCGTCCGGCAAACCGTTGCCGATTTCCGGCAGGGGTCTTGCAGTCATTGCCGGCAACCCGTCGGGCGAGCAGCCCACCAAGGCCGCCAGTGCGACGATTCGCAGTCTCGCGGACCCCTCCAAATCTGCGACCCGCTCGCGCACGGCGGCGAGATTCGAATCGGCGCGCTGTGCCTCATCCCCGGATTCCAGCTCGGCGCGAATGCGGGCCGCCATGATGCTACCCTCGCGGGCCACTGTCGCCTGACGCTCCTGCGCGAGGCTCAACCGGCTCTCATCGGATTGCCATCCGAAGTAGGTATCCGCCACCGAACTCGCCAGCATCAGCGCGGCCGCGGCCCGGTCCGCCTGGGCCGCATGTGCCTGATCCACCGCCGCTTCGACCGCATCCCTCTGTTTTCCCCACCAGTCGAAGGTGTAGCTCGCCTGCAGACCAAGGTCATTCAAGTTGTACCAATGAAAGCCAAGCAGCTGCGGCGGAAACAAGCCATTGTCGCTGAGGCGTTGCCGCGACGTGTCGCCCGACGCTTCCACATGCGCGCCGGCGGCTGCGGCGGTGATGCGCACCGACTGCTGGGCGGTATCGAAGCGCGCACGCGCCGTTGCCAGCGTCGGCGAGGACGCCAACGCCATGTCGATCAATTGATCGAGGACCGGATCTCCGTACTGCGTCCACCATTTTTCCGCCGGCCAATCGCCGCGCTCGCCCGCAAGGCCGCTTAGACTCAGCGGCGCGTCCAGCGGTAATTTGACCGGCGGGGGTGTTGGCGGCAGGCCCGCGCAGCCGGCCGCGTACGTCAGCGCCACCATCACAAAACCCCCGCCGAGACGCGGTCTCATTCCGCTCGTTCCGTTGCGTGCTGCGACAACGCCTGATCCAATCTCGTGCCCAGGAGTTTCAACTGCTCGATCAATTGCAGCTGGTCGTCTTGCGAAAAGTCCCGGAACATTTCCCGCAGCGGCCGGTACATCGTGGGCAGCAACCGGCGGACCAACTCCTCGCCTTGCTCGGTGATCCGCAATACCATTTTGCGGCGGTCGTGCAGGCTCGACAGCCGCGTGATGAGATCACGGCCGACCAAGGCATCGCTGATACGCGACATGTTCGCCGGACTCTGCGACGTTTTTGCGCACAGGTCGCTGGGGTGAGCACACCCCTCCGGTTGTGAAAACAGGGTGGTCAATACGCGAAACTCCGCCTCATTCAGTCCGAAGGGTCGGATTTGAATCTCCAGCATGCTCGCCATGCCCCGGCCGATGTGTTGCACCAGCCGGCTCAACAGGATGCTGGACTTGGGCAGATCCGGCATGCGCGCCCGTAATCGCTCGAGATTTGCGTCGAGTTTCTCGTACTGCAGTGAGAGGGTATTCATTTGATATCTAACAATTATAAATAATATATTTTAGGAAATGAATATCTATTGCGTAAATAGTTCTTGATTTGGAAAACGACACCTGTCATTTTACCGCGGTGAATAACGACCCAAACCTCGGCCGCGAGCTCGACCCCCGCCTTACAGTAGCGAAGTCGCGCGTAGGCCGTCCGCGGCGCGGTACCGAATCGGCGCGAACCGACCTATTAATCGCCGCAGCCACGAGGGTGTTTTTGCGCGACGGGTACGGGAGCTCGAGCATCGACAAAGTCGCCGGCGAAGCCGGCGTCTCCACCCGCACCATCTACGAGCGTTTCAAAAATAAGGGCGATTTGCTGGGCGCGGTCATTAACCGACTGGTGGAACGCGACATGGAGACGGTCCTCTCCACCGAGGAATTAGATCGCTTGGAAGCGCGGCAGGCGCTGACGATGATCGGGGAACTGATAACCGGGCGTGCCTGCAACCCCGACTCAGCCGCCCTCTTCCGCATTTGCGCGACCGAGGCGTATCGCTTTCCCGAACTCGCGGCAAGAATGCGCGACAGCGCGAAAGCGCGCGTCACCGATGCGATCGCCAACTACCTTCGAAGACAGACCCTTCGCGGCACCCTCAATCTTGGGGACCCTGATCGCGCCGCCGCCCTGTTCCTGCAGATGGTCTGCGCAGAGCTCAATGAACGCCTGTTGTTCGGCTCGGCGGAGGATATAGCCAATTTCGACTCCGACGCCCACTTGAAACAAGTCGTCGATATCTTTTTGAACGGCGCCGTCCCCCGCGAGGGTGGCGGCCCCACGACCCTCGCCCCTACGGTCCCCTCGATTCCATGCTGACTTCAAAAAAGCTGCTCTCTCTCGTCACGGCCTTGCCGCTGTCCGCGTGCGCAGTCGGGCCGAACTACCAACAGCCGCCCGCTCCGCAGACCTCGGGCTTCGTTCCGGCCGGCGCCCTGCCTGCTGCGACGGCGTCGGCGCCGCTTCCGGGCGGCGCTCCGCAGCGCTTCGTCGACGGCCTCGACATTCCGGGCCAATGGTGGTCCTTGTTCAAGTCCGCGGAGCTCACCGCGCTCATCGAACGGGCGCTGGCAAATAGTCCGACGCTCGAAGCGGCGCAGGCGGCGCTGCGCCAAGCGAACGAGAACGTGGCTGCGCAGCGGGGCAGTTTTTTTCCCAGCGTCTCGGGGTCATATCAAGTTGAACGCGAGAAAGCCTCCGGCGCGCAGTTCGGCCTCCCGGCGGCCGGGTCATTTCTGTACACGCTGAACAGCGCCAGCGTGAACGTATCGTATACGCTGGATACCTTCGGCGGCGTGCGGCGGCAGGTTGAAGCCTTGCAAGCGCAGGCCGACTATGAACGATTCGCCTTGGAGGCGAGCTATCTCAGCCTCACGGCCAATATCGTGACCGCTGCCGTCACCGAAGCATCATTGCGGGCACAACTCACGGCCACGGAGGACATCGCCCGATCACAACAAGCGCAGCTCGAGATCACGCAGCGCCGGGTCAGCGCCGGCGGTGCCTCGCGAGCCGACGTCTTGCAGCAACAGTCCACCCTACAGGGCACCCTGGCAAACCTTCCCCTGCTGCGCAGTCAGCTCGCGCAGGAACGCAATCTGCTGGCGACCTACGTAGGCGCCCTGCCTGCCGACTACGGCGCAGCGGAATTCACGCTCGACTCCCTGACGCTGCCTGCCGATCTGCCGGTGAGCCTGCCGTCGAAGCTGGTCGAACAGCGCCCGGATATCCGCGAATATTCCGCGTTGCTGCATCAGACCACCGCACAAATCGGCGTGGCGACCGCGAACATGCTGCCCCAGCTCACATTGAGCGGCAGCTTCGGCGGCGTCGCGACGCAGTTTTCGGATCTGTTTTCACCGGCATCGGCCGTCTGGAGCGCAATTGCCGGCGTGAGCCAGCCGATTTTCAAGGGCGGCCAGCTCGTGCATCAGCGGCGCGCCGCCATTGCAGCTGCGCAGGAGGCGGCCGCCAACTACCAGAGCACGGTGATCACGGCCTTTCAGAATGTGTCGAATTCACTGTATGCGCTGCAAGCCGACGCAGATGCGCTGGCGGCCGAAACCGCCGCCGAGGGCTCGGCCAAAGAGAGCCTGAAGCTGGTACAAGCGCAGTTCAAAAGCGGCGGCGCGAGCTATCTGCAGGTTTTGACTGCTGAACAGAGCTATCAAACCTCGGCCATTGCGCTCGTCAAGGCGCGAGCTCAACGCTATGCCGATACTGCCGCATTGTTTCAATCATTGGGCGGAGGCTGGTGGAATCGCACCGATGTCGCCGCAAATTCATCCGACTGTTGCAAGGGAACTCCGTGAGCACTGCTGAAAATCAAGTTGCCGGCGACGGCATGATGCGGGCCCCCGCGCGCGCGATGATCGTACCGCTGGTGATCTTGGTCCTGGCGGTGGCGGTGCTCATGGGTGGAATTTACGGCTGGCACGTGTTCGTCGCCAAAAAATTCATAGAGCCCATGATGAAGGGCATGGCTAGTGCGCCGCAGACGGTGTCGACTGCCATCGCTGCCGCTTCGAGCTGGCAACCCCGATCTCAGGCTCTCGGGACATTGCGAGCGGTCCGAGGCGCCGATCTCGCGGCGCAGGCGTCGGGCGTGGTCGACAAGATCCATATCGAATCGGGGACCGAAGTAGCCGCAGGCACCGTCTTGTTGACGTTGAAGCCCAATGATGACCCGGCGAAGCTCGCCCAGTTGCAAGCACAGGCCGAACTCGCGTCGATCACCCTCAAGCGAGATCAGGAGCAACTGGAAGCGCAGGCCGTCAGCCAGGCCACGGTGGACACCGACGTGTCGA
Organism: uncultured Gammaproteobacteria bacterium; assembly: GCA_963799885.1. Classification (GTDB taxonomy): domain Bacteria; phylum Pseudomonadota; class Gammaproteobacteria; order Steroidobacterales; family Steroidobacteraceae; genus Bog-1198. Next base: position 79,248 of record CAWCYX010000028.1, read on the forward strand.
ACCTCAAGGCGGCGCGCGCCCAGGTGGCGGCGCAGCAGGCTCTCATCGAAGAAAAGACGGTGCGTGCGCCGTTCGCCGGCAGACTCGGGATTCGTCTGGTCGATGAAGGACAATACCTGGCCGCGGGAACGACGGTGGTCACGTTGCAGGCGCTCGATCCGATCTTCGTCGACTTCTACGTGCCTCAACAGGCTCTCGCCCGTCTGAAGGTCAAACAGGCGGTGAGCGCGACGGTGGATGCCTATCCGGACGCGGCCTTCTCCGGAACCATCGCCTCCGTCAATTCCAAAGTGGACGCGGCCAGCCGCAACGTGCAAGTACGTGCCTCTTTCGCCAATGCCGATCGACGGTTGGTGCCGGGCATGTATGCCACCGTGGCCATCGATGATGGCGACCCGTCCACGCTGGTGACGCTGCCGCAATCGGCGATCACCCATAATCCCTACGGAGATACCGTCTACCTCGTGCAGAAAGGCGGCACGGACGACAAGGGCAATCCCAAATTGACCGTGGTCCAGCGCTTCGTGAAGCTGGGTGATACGCGCGGCGACCAGATCGCCGTGAAGAGCGGCATTGCGGTCGGGGACGAGGTGGTTACCGCCGGGCAAATGAAGCTGCGCAACGGATCTGCCGTGGTCATCAACAACAAAATCGTCCCGAGCAACGATTCGAATCCGACGCCTCCCAACGAATAAGCGAGACGCCCCGTGAATTTCACCGATATCTTCATCCGTCGACCGGTCCTCGCGAGCGTCGTGAGCCTGATGATCCTGGTGGTCGGTCTGCGCTCGTTCAGTTCGCTTCAGGTGCGTGCCTACCCGAAGACCGAAGACGGCATCGTCACGATCACGACGGCGTTTCCAGGCGCCGATCCCGATTCGATCGCGGGCTTTATCACGACACCCATCGAAGCGGCAGTCGCACAGGCGAACGGCATCGATTATATGACGTCCGTCAGCCAGAGCAGTACGAGCACCATCACGGTCAAGCTGCGCCAGAACTACGATACGTCGAAAGCCGCGGCGGAGATCAACATCAGGGTCAACTCGGTCTTGAATCAGCTGCCGGCCGGTTCGCAGCAGCCGGCCATCACCGTCCAGGTGGGCCAAACCGGCGACGCCATGTACATGGGCTTTTCCAGTCCCTCGCTCGATCGCAATGAGGTCACTGACTACCTGCAGCGGGTCGTGCAGCCGAAGCTTCAGGCGGTTGCCGGTGTGCAAACCGCGGAAATCGTCGGCGGTCAGTACTTTTCCTTGCGTGCCTGGCTCGACCCGAAAAAGCTCTCCGGCTACGGAATCACGGCGGCCGATGTCGCCACCGCGCTCGCCAGCAACGATTACATTTCCGCCGTCGGCAATACCAAGGGCCAGATGGTGCAGGTGACGCTAACCTCGACCACTAACCTTCACTCCTTGAGCGGGTTCCGCAACCTGGTCGTGAAACAGGTGAACGGGGCGAACATCCGCCTGAGCGATGTCGCCACGGTGGCCTTGGGCGCCGACTCCTATGAAGCGAGTGTGGCTTTCGACGGCAAGCCCGGCGTTTTCATCGGCATCCAGGTGGCGCCCAACGCCAACCTGTTGACGGTCATCAACGGCGTCAAGGCGGTGTTTCCGGATATCCAGGCGCAGTTGCCGCAGGGTATGACCGGTCTCATCGTGTACGATTCCACCGACTTCGTGAACCGATCGATTCGAGAAGTCGCGACGACCCTCGTGGAGGCGCTGGTCATCGTCATGGTCGTGATATTTGCGTTCTTGGGATCTCCACGTTCGGTCATCATTCCCATCGTGGCCATACCGCTCTCGCTCATCGGCACGCTGGCCATCATGCTGGCGCTCGGTTTCTCCATCAACTTGCTGACGCTGCTGGCGCTCGTGCTCGCGATCGGACTGGTGGTGGACGATGCCATCATCGTGGTCGAGAACGTGAACCGGCATCTCGAGGGCGGCATGGCGGCGTCCGCGGCGGCGAGCCTCGCCGCTCATGAGCTTGCCGGCCCCATCGTTGCGATGACCGTCGTGCTGCTGGCCGTCTTCGTCCCGATCGGGTTTCAGGGCGGATTGACGGGCGCGCTGTTCGTGGAATTCGCATTCACGCTCGCCGCGTCCGTGACCGTGTCGGCGGTGATCGCACTGACCCTGTCGCCGATGATGTGCTCGCGTCTGCTAAAACCCCATCGACCCGACGCGCACGATTGGGAAACGCGGCTGGTCAAGTACATCGACAGACGCTTCGAGAGATTGCTGCACTGGTACCGGAGCAAGCTCGAGCGGAGCTTGCGCTACACGCCGGTGACCGCCGTGCTGGTGGTCCTGGTGCTGGGCTGCATCTATTTCATGTATTCGAGCGCCAAGAGCGAATTGGCGCCGCAAGAGGATCAAAGTTTCTTGATCGCGCAGTTCACCTCGGCTCCGAATGCGACGCTGCAGGGAAAGTCCATTTACGATAAGGCGGCGTTCGATGTGGCGACCGCGATTGCTCACCCCGACCATGTGTTCCAGATCGACACTCCCGGACAAGGTCTCATGGGGATGATCTTGGCGGCGCGCGACAAGCGCAAGTTGGGCGCGAACGAATTGCAGCAGCAGCTGTCGCACAATCTAGGCGGCCTTGCGGGACAGAAGATCGCGGTCTTTCAGCCGCCGTCCCTGCCGGGAGCGTTCGGCTTGCCGATCCAGTTCGCCATCACCACCACCGAACCGGCTGCTCGCCTCAACGAGGTGTCCCAGGAATTCCTGGCGACGGCCCTCAAGAGCGGCATGTTCATGTTCATCGACACCGACCTTAGGTTCGATCTGCCGCAGTCGATCATCGAAATCGATCGCGACAAGACGGCGCAACTCGGCTTGACCATGACTCAGGTGGGCACAGCCTTGGGATCGCTGCTCGGCGGCAATTACGTCAATTACTTCAGCATGGACACCCGATCGTACAAGGTCATACCCCAGGTGGAACGATTGTCGCGGTTGAATGCGGGTCAACTGCTCGACTATCCCGTGGCCAACATCGGAGGAGTGCCGATTCCCCTGTCGAGCATCGCCACCATTCGCCCGGTCACGGTCCCGGAGACCCTGAATCACTTTCAACAGCTGAATTCGGCCACCCTTGCCGGCGTCATGGCCCCCGGCGTGTCTCTGGCCGACGCGCTGAAATACCTGCAGAACCTCGCGGCTCGGACGTTGCCCCAGGGTTACAGCGTCGACTACGGCGGTCAAGGACGACAGTTCGTCGTCGAATCCGGCGGCATCATGGCGACCTTCGCATTTGCCATCATCATCGTATTTCTGTCGCTGGCGGCGTTGTTCGAAAGCTTTCGCGATCCGCTGGTCATCTTGATTTCGGTGCCGCTCTCGATCGCCGGTGCGTTGATCTTCATCTCGCTCGGCGTGGGGGGTGCGAGCCTCAATATTTACACCGAAGTGGGACTGGTGACGTTGATGGGTCTCATCAGCAAACACGGTATTCTCATCGTCGAAGTGGCGAATACCGAACAGCAAACCGGCAAGAGCAAACATGCGGCAATCGTGGCGGCTGCCGGCATGCGGCTGCGGCCGATCTTGATGACTACCGCGGCCATGGTCTTGGGCGTGGTGCCCCTGGTATTCGCCAGCGGTGCCGGCGCCGCCTCGCGCTTCGCCATCGGCCTGGTCATCTCGACGGGTCTTGCAATCGGTACGGTCTTCACACTGTTCGTGGTTCCGGGCGTTTACATGCTTTTGGGCGCGACCCATTCCCAAGGAGACGCCTCGGAGCGGCTTTCGGCATCGCCGCTGACGGCCCCATGATTGCTCGGAAATATATGCTGTAAATCAATACATTACCTAATCTTCTGTAGGTGAATTCGAAGAGATAATCGCAAGCTGCCCGCGGAACTGAAAACGGCGCGCGTTTACTCGCGCCGCATAATTCCGCGTTGCGTTTTATCGATTGTCTTGTATATTCCCGGTGCAGAGTCTTGATTTGCAAGGCTCTCACGAATTGCACCAGCCTCGAAAGTACATTAAGAACTTCTCCTTGCTCATGGGGCCCGAATGATAAGCGCTTGGGAAAGTCTGCACTTCGCGACGCTGGAATTGGTGCGATCGACACCGATCAAGCAACGTTTGATCAGCGCTTACCGCCGGCATCTGCAGACACTTCCTGAGGACCAACTCCCCAACGAGGTCCGGGACGCATTCGGTCAGGTCATGAAGTGCCTGCATGGGGTGCAGCCGCAGAAGGGCGAGGACGCCGTCGCCGCTTCCGTGCGCAAAATGTCCATCCAGGATGCGGACGACTGCGCGGCGCAAATCGTCGAAATCTTCGGAGTCACCTGTCGGGAATTGCTGAATGCGGCGCGAGTCAGCGCCGAGGTGGTCCACCTTCACAGCGCCGACCGTGAACATGCGCCGGAGCGCGGCGCCGCCGATTTCGAAGTGCCGGCATTGATCGCCAGCAATTGACCCTCAGTCGGGCTTGAACTCGATGGTATCCCAGCGCGTCGTTTCCTGATGCCGCGCCTGGCGGCGCAAGGCATCGATCACATTTCGTTCATTCCAACCGCTCACTTCGTCCGCCAAATCCAAGATGGCCTTGGGCAGAGGCTCGACGGAACCGAAATTTTCCAGGGCTACGATGGGCCGGTCCGCCGACTTGGCGAAATTCATTTGGAACAAAACCAATTCCGGAGACGTAAAGTAGACCCCCGGAACAACGATCACCACTTCGCAGGGGGCGATCTGGCGGCGTAGATCTTCGCGCTGGCTTTCCTTGTCGATCGGACGTTTCGCCTGCGGCTGACTGGTATTCTTGTAATAGAAGGTCCCCGATGCCTCAAGATATTCGAATACACGCGTGTAGTCATCGTGTCTCGACCCAGGCATGGGTAACGAACAGGCGTATCGGGTTGGCGGGACTCGACATGCTCCTAGTGTAGCGTGACGATGGTCATGCGCGAAGGGCCGCGCGTCGATACAATCGGGGCGGTGCGCCTTCTGATCTACAATATCCGTTATGCCACCGGAACGGGCCCCGCGTTCCACCTTCCCGTTCCGGGCGCAGGCTATCTCCGTTCCAGCCGGCAGGTACTGTCCCAGATCACCGATTTCATCAAACGCCAGGATCCGGATGTCGTGGGCCTCATCGAGGTGGACACGGGATCGATCCGAACGGGCATGGTAAATCAGGCCGATTTCATCGCGCGGTCCCTTGGTCACTACTCCACGTTCGAATGCAAATACGGAGTGTCCTCGGTAAACCAGCTGGTGCCCATCGTACGCAAACAGGCCAACGCCTTTCTGGCCGCTCCGCGGGTGCGGGGCGAGCGATTCCATTATTTCGATACCGGCATCAAGCGGCTCATCATCGAGCTGGAGTTGGACGATATCGCGATTTTCCTGGTCCACCTGTCCTTGAAGTTCCGGCACCGTCAATACCAGCTCCGCTATCTCTACGACCTGGTGCGAAAGACGGCCAAACCGGTGATCGTCGCCGGCGATTTCAACACCTACTGGGGCGATCACGAACTTTATCTGTTCATGCAGGCGGCCGGGTCTGAGCAATGCCAACGCGCGCGGCCTACCCTCGTATCCCAGCGCGAGCCCCCGCAAGGAACTCGACTTCATTTTGCACAGTTCCCGAATCGAGGTGAATCGGTTCGAAATTCCGGACGTGCAATTTTCCGACCATTTGCCGCTGATTTGCGATTTTACGATCCACGAACACGCGAAGGCCGCCGCCTGAACCCGAACCCGAGAGTCTGCTGCCAATGTGACAGATTACAGGGTAAGTACCTGGTCGACGTGTGATACGATTCGCAGCCAAAATCATAGGGTTGTAACCGTAGGCGTCGGCAATTTCTCGATGGAAGACAGACCTCTCGATCTCTCGATACTGAAAACGTTCTCTCCTCTCGACGGGCTGAAGGCTGAGAACCTGCATGCGCTTGCTCGCAAGACTCAGGTCCTTGAACTGGGAGCGGGCCGGGTGTTGTTCAAACAGGGCGACACCGACAAGCGGACGTTCTACCTGGTGGCCGGCAAGGTTGAGCTGCGTGCCGACGACAAGCTCGTCGGTACGATTCGCGCCGGAAGCCCCGAGGCCCGCGCGGCGCTGGCGCCGGGGCTGCCGCGCAAAGTTCACGGCGCGAGCCGCGATCGATCTCGAATACATCGTCATCGACAGCGACCTGCTCGACGTGCTCTTGACCTGGGACCAGACCGGCCAGTACGAGGTTGCGGAGCTGCGCGGCGACGGGCTGGACGTGACCGGCGACTGGATGACCACCCTGTTGCAAACGAAGGCGTTCCACCGCATCCCCCCGGCGAACATTCAAGCCATTTTCATGCGAATGCAGCGCATCAACTACCGCTCGCGCGACGTCGTCATCAAACAGGGCACCGAAGGCGACTACTTCTATGTGGTGGTCTCCGGCAAGTGCGTGGTGACGAGGGAAACTCCCTTGAATAAAGAGGGAATAAAGCTCGCCGAACTCGGGCCGGGCGACAGCTTCGGCGAGGAAGCGTTGATCGCCGAGGCCAAACGCAACGCCACGGTCACCATGGCGACGGACGGGACCCTGATGCGGCTGGGCAAAGCCGACTTTCAAACGCTGTTGAACGAGCCGCTATTGCAATGGGTGGATTATGAAGCGGCGCGCGCCATCATCGCCAACGGCGGTAAGTGGCTCGACGTCCGATTGCCCAGCGAATTTCAGAATTTCCGTATCGACGAGGCGGTCAATATCCCCTTGTATTTCATCCGGCTGAAGTTGAACGCGCTGGACAAGAATGTGCAGTATGTCGTTTGCTGCGATACAGGTCGTCGTAGTTCGGCCGCCGCCTACATCTTGAGCGAGCGGGGTTTCGAAGCGTACGTTCTGAAGGGCGGTCTCGCCGCAACCGAAGCAGCCCGCTCGGGCCGCGGCTAGGCGCCTCCGGCTGCCCGTCGCCGCGGATGCGGACTCGCCGCTGGCCGAACTGCCCACGGCTGCGCGCTGCAGCGTATGATTATTATTTGTAATCAATACCTTACGCCCAAATGGCGCCTCACCGGCCGTTGGTCACATCGTGTGGGTGGGCTTGTCGCCCCCGAGAGCTCCGGCAAGATAATTCTCGATCTTCTTCTGGGTATTGCCGCGGTCCTGATCGCTGAATTGCACGCCGATGCCGGCCGTACGCTTGCCTTGCGCGCCCTTTGGGGTCATCCAAATGACGCGCCCCGCGACCGGCAGCTTCTCCTCTTCGCCCATGAGGTTGAGCAGCATGAACACTTCGTCGCCCAAACGGTAATTGCTGTTCGTGGGGATGAACAAGCCGCCGTTCTTCACGAACGGCATATACGCAAGATAGAGCGCGCTCTTATCCTTGATCGTGAGGGTCAGCAGCCCCGGTTTGTTACTTGGACTTCGCAATGACTTGATTTCCCAACAAGGCCTCATTTCGCCAGCGCGGTTCGACCGCCGAGCAGCAAGGCCTCCAGCGCCAATTGTTGATTGATGCTGGTCGACGCCAGACGCCGAAGGTCCCGCGCAGCGTCCAGCAGCTCGAATAAGGCCCTTATCTTGGGCTTAAGTAAAGCGGCAGGCAAGCGGACCCGTTCCGCAGTTTGGTGTCGAATTAGCTTCGCTCGAGGCAGCACGTACTCGCCGTGTGATCCAGTTCTCAAGCCATGCGAGGCGCAGGCCCAGATTCGACTTGACCCAGACTTCGGCCACCAGGGTGATGTCGACCGCGCCCGCCGCGATGGCCTCGACATCTTCCCGCATCTCCCTTTCCAGCGCCGCAATGCCGGCGGTATGTGAGTTCCATGGCCAGCAGCGGCGCCCCGCCGGCAAGCGCCAGCGCTGCATCCCAATTCTGGCCGGGACTTCCATGATCTTTCAGCCACGCCACGGCCTCCTCGTTCGGCGGCGGCCGCAGCACGAGGCGCAGGCATCGGCTGGCAATGGTCGCCGGCAGGCGATGCGTGGGCCGCGCAATCATCACCAGCATGGTGTCGGCGGACGGCTCCTCCAGAGTCTTCAAGAAGGCGTTGGCGCCGTTGGCATTGAGAGCCTCGGCGCCTTCGATGATGCCCACCTTGTAGCCGCCGCGGTAGCTCTTCAACACGAGCGATTCGATCAGTTCCCGGACCTGATCCACTTTGATCTGTTTCGCATCGTCTTCCAGCCGCACCACGTGATAATCCGGGTGACTATCCGAGCGCAGCAGCGAGCACGACGCGCACACCCCGCAAGGGCGCGCGGCCGGCGATTCGCATAGCGCCAGAGCAGCCATCCAGTTCGCAAGCTGTTCGGCGCCGAGCCCGGGCGAACTCAGCAGCAGCGATGAATGCGGCAAGCGTCCCGCCAGCATCGAATCGCGCAGGCGTTGCTGGGCTTGATGGAGCCAAGGCAGCGAATCGGCGCTCAGGAAATCCACGATCTGGACTCCAGCACTTTCGTCATGCGTTTCGTGACTTCGTCCTTCGAGGCGACGGCATCGATGATCGCCATGCGCCCGGGCTCCGCCCGGGCCCTCGATAGATAGCCCTCGCGCACGCGCTCGAAGAATTCCGCCCGCTCGCTGTCGAAGCGATCGCGGGTCGCGCCCGCGTCTCGCTGCCGCGACCGCTCCAATCCGACGTCGACGGGTACGTCGAGCAGCAAGGTCAGGTCCGGCCGCCGCGCGCCCTGTACCAAAGTCTCCAGATAAGCGAATGTCCGTCTGGCTCATACCCCTTCCGGCTCCTTGGTAGGCGTAGGTGGCGTCGGTGAAGCGATCGCAAATCACCCATCGGCCGGCGTGGAGGACAGGCTCGATGTGATTGGCGAGATGCAGCGCGCGAGCCGCGAACATCAGTAGCAATTCGGCCGCCGGCGGCAATGCTTCCTCGCGCGGCCGCAGGACCAGGTCCCGGATCTTCTCCGCCAGAGGGGTGCCGCCCGGCTCGCGCGTCACCACGTGGTCGATGCCGCGTTCCGCAAGATACTGTGAAAGCCGCGCAACCTGCGTGGTTTTCCCGACGCCCTCGATGCCCTCAATGGTCAAAAAGCGTCCCGTGGTTTCCGTCATCGCGCCGACTCCGATGCTGCCCGTTGACGTTGCCGGGCAAGATATTGCGCCACCGCGGCATTGTGCTGCTCGAGGGTCGCGGAGAACACATGGCTGCCGTCGCCGCGCCCGGATGCCACGAAGTATAGCGCGTCGGTATTTTCAGGATGCGCCGTGGCCTCGATGGCGGCTGCGCCGGGCAGGGCGATGGCCGTAGGCGGCAACCCCGTCCGCGTGTAGGTGTTATAGGGCCCATCCGTGCGCAGGTCGACCGTGTGCAACTCGCCGTCATACGAATCTCCCAGCCCGTAGATCACGGTGGGATCCGCCTGCAGACGCATGCCGATTTTCAAGCGGTGCAGATACAGACCGGCGATTCTCGGCAGCTCCTGCGGCAGCCCGCTCTCTTTCTCGACGATGGATGCCATGATGAGCAACTCGTCGATGCTGTGCAGCGGTATGGACGGGTCGCGATTCACCCAGGCCGCATTCAGGGTGCGCGCCAATGCTGCATGCGCCTGGCGCAGGATCTCGACGTCCGTGGTACCCGAGGGAAAGCGATAGGTCTCCGGAAGAAATTGCCCTTCGGCGTTCACCCCCGGCATACCCAATTTCTCCATGACATCCGCCGATGTGGCGGGAAGCGTGGCGAGCACATCCGGATTGCGGCGCATCGCGGTCAATACATCCTGTACCCGCCAACCGTCAACGATGGTCAACGAATGCAGCAACACCTGCCCGGTCACGAGTTTGTCGAGCAGAGTTCGCGGCGTCGCGCCGGGTTCTATTTCATACTCTCCCGCCTTGATGGCGGAGGCGATCCCCTTCCACCGCGCATACAGCTCGAGCGCGCGCGGTCGCGCGAGGACGTCCCGCGCGGCCAAGTCCGCCGCCACCCGCGAAAGTCGCGAGCCTGCAGGAACCTTGAACGTCAACGGGGCGGCGACCCGCAAAGGCTCGTCGAGACTACGGAGATTCAGCCAAATTTCGGCGCCCGCGGCGGCCACCAGCGACGACACGAGCAGGCCCAAGAGGATGCGCAGCGTGCGGCTCACTGATTCTCCAGGAGCGCGCGCAGCTCGTTCGCAGTGGACCGCTGCGCGAAACCAAGCGCTGTGCGCCCATCCTGGATCACGGCGACGGATACGATGCCCACGACCGCGTTGGTCATGAACGCTTCATCGGCCGCCCTCAGGTCTTCCCATCGCAGCCGGTCTTCGGTGACGGCCAACTCCAAGCCGCGCGCCTGCTCCAACACCCAGCGGCGCATCACGCCGGCGATCCCGCACCGATCCACTTTGGGCGTAATCAATCTCGACCCACGCCTCACGAAGAGGTTCGACATCGTGCCGCAGACGAAGTTGCCGTCGGTATCCCGCATCAAACCCTCCCAGATGCGGCGGTCAGTCCATTCCGCGCGCGCCAGCACCGACTCCAGCCGGTTGAGCGTCTTGAGGCCCGCGAGAGTCTCGTTGATGCCGAGGCGCATCGCGCAAAGCCGCACCCGCTCGGGCAGGGCAGCCGCCCGCGCCGCTCCAGTCAGTGGATGCAGCGAAATCACCCGAGTGCAGCGCTCCCGCCCGCTCGGCCGGTAGCCGCGTGCACCGCTGCCGCGAGTGACGATTAATTTCAGGATCCCTTCGCGCCGCAGGGCCGCGATTCGCACGATCTCGTTGCGCAGGCGGGCGCGCTGCGGCGAGTTGATCCCGAGGCGCCGGCAGGCGTCCGCGAGGCGCTCCAGGTGATAGTCCAAGAAGCGGACCGCGCCGCGCCGAATCCGCATGGTTTCGAACGCGCCGTCGCCGTAGTGGAGGCCGCGGTCCGCGACGGGAATCGTATTTCCCGCGCGACCGTTGATCCAAGTCAACAAGAACTTTCCAGCGCGCGCAGCATCCCCAGGGCCTTGGCGCGCGTCTCGGCAAGCTCCTGCGATGGGATCGAATCGGCCACGATGCCGGCGCCGGCGCGGAAGGTGATCGGCGCCACGCCGGCAGCGGCGGCGGCATCGCTGGTCAGCGTGCGGATCGAGAATATTGAGATCGCAGCTGCCGTCGCGATTCAAGTATCCGATGGAACCGGTGTAGGCGCCGCGTCCCGTGCCTTCGAGTTCCGCGATGATTTCCATGCAACGCACCTTGGGGCAGCCGGTAATCGTCCCGCCGGGAAACAAGGCACGAATGACATCGAACGGGCGAGGCGTCCTCGCGCAGCCGGCCGCTCACATTCGAGACGATGTGATGCACATGCGCATAGGTTTCTAGAACCATGTACTCGTCGACGCGAACCGTCCCGCCCACGCAGACGCGGCCCAGGTCGTTGCGCTCGAGATCGATCAACATCACATGCTCGGCGCGCTCTTTTTCATTGTTCAGCAAGCGATTCCACCAGAGCGGCGTCGGTCTCGGGCGAGGTACCGCGCGGGCGGGTACCGGCGATGGGCCGTGTCGAGACGATGCCCCCGCGAATCGACAGCAGCCGTTCCGGCGACGAACTCATCAAGGCAAAATCGCCATAGCGCATCATGGCCGCGAACGGACTGGGATTGGTGGACCGCAAGCGCTCATAGATCGACACCGGATCAGGCGAGCGGTCGGACCTCACCTGCCACTGCCGCGAAAGATTGGTCTGATACACGTCCCCGCGGCAATGTAGTCGAGCGCGCGCGACACCGCCTCGAGAAATCGGCGCGGGATCTTCTTCCTGAACCTCGCAAGCGTGCGTGAACCTCCAGGCGTGCGCCGAGAGACGGCGCTGCCGGCCGTGATGCTGCCGACTCACGGACGTGAGTCTCGAATGCATCGAGCAGCGCTTCCGCGCCCGGCTCGGCCACCAACCAGGCCTGCATGGTCGCCCGATCGCGGATCCAAGCGGCGGGTGCGCGGATGGCGAGTGCGATCACGGAGTCGGGACTCGGCGGCAACCTGAGGCGCGTCTCGATTTCAGACGCGAGTTCGTAGCCCAGGTACAAGAGCCAGCCGCCCGTGAACGGCAGCGGCGCAGCAACGGAGGGTTGACGCAGCGCCCTCCACCACGCCTCCAGCGCGCTCAGGAAGCCCTCCGCGCCTGCGGCATGGGGTCCCGACAACCGACGCTGCGAATCGAGCCGCAGGCACTCGCCGGAACTCATGGGAAGAATATCGAAGCGCCCCGCCGGATGCGCCCGGGCGCCTAGCGGAGCGCTGCTCTCGAGCAGCCCCGGATAGATGTCCGGAAACCGCGCGATCGAGCCGCAGAGGCTCAAATTCGGCGGAAAATGAGCGAACCGTTGGTGCCACCGAATCCAAACGAGTTGGACAGCGCGTACTCCAAACGCATCTGACGGGCGTGCTTGGGGACGTAGTCGAGATCGCAGCCCTCGCCGGGCTGATCCAGATTGATGGTCGGCGGCGCCACCTGGTCGCGCAGCGCGAGCACGCAGAAAATCGCCTCGACCGCACCGGCCGCGCCGAGCAAATGCCCGGTCATGGATTTGGTGGAACTCACCGCCAGCTTGTCCGCGGCCGCGCCGAATGCGCGGCGGATGGCCGTGGTCTCGGCCCGATCGCCGAGCTCGGTGGAGGTGGCGTGTGCATTGACGTATTGCACTTGGTCGGGGTTCAGCTGCGCGTCGGCCAGCGCTTTGACCATCGCCTTGCGCGCGCCCTCGCCGTTCTTCGGGCGGCGCCGTCACATGGAAGGCATCGCCGCTCATTCCGAAACCCGCAAATTTCAGCGTAGATCTTGGCGCCGCGCGCCTTCGCCGACTCGTATTCTTCCAGCATCATCGCGCCGGCGCCATCGCCCATCACGAAGCCGTCCCGATCCTTGTCCCACGGGCGGCTGGCGCCTTGCGGATCGGAGTTGCGCTGGGACAGCGCCTTGGCCTGAGCGAAACCGCTCATGCCGGTCACGCAGGTGGCCATTTCCGACCCACCGGCCAGCATGGCGTCGACCTCGCCGTACTGAATCATCCGCATCGCCATTCCCAAGGCATGGGTGGAGGTGGTGCACGCGGTCGCGACCGCGAGATTCGGGCCCGTGATGTTGAATGCGATCGACAGATGACCGCTCACCAGATTGATGATGCTGCCGGGAATGAAGAACGGCGACACCTTCTTCGGCGAATGAGTCTCCAAGATACTTGTCGTAGGTTTCCTCGATGGACTCGAGGCCGCCCATGCCGGAACCCATGAGAATCCCGATGCGATCCGAATTCGCCTCGGTCACCTCGAGTCCCGAATCGCGCATGGCCTGCATGCCGGCGATCACGCCGTATTGCATGAACGCGTCCATGCGGCGCGCGTCCTTTGCGCTCAAATAGGGCTCGAGATTCAGATCACGAATTTCGCCGCCGAAATGGGTCGGAAAAGTCGTGGTGTCGATGCGGGTCACCGGACCGATGCCGCTGCGGCCCGCCAAGATGGCCGACCATGCGGCCGTCACCTCATTGCCCACCGGCGAGACGATTCCGAGACCCGTAACCACCACGCGTCGTTTGCTCAACAGCGACTCCTGAGAGGAACTTCGAAGTCAGTCGTTCAGGCTCTTGGACTTGTGCGAATTGATGTAATCGATCGCTTGCTGAACCGTCGTGATTTTTTCGGCATCTTCGTCCGGAATCTCCGTCTCGAACTCCTCTTCGAGCGCCATCACCAGCTCAACCGTGTCCAGTGAGTCTGCGCCCAGATCGTCAACGAACGAGGCGTCATTGGTGACTTCTTCTTCTTTTACGCCCAACTGTTCGGCGACGATCTTCTTAACTTGCTGCTCAACAGTACTCATCGTTATGGTCCTTTCGGGATAGCTATTTAAAATTCGCCGCTCGACAAGGGCTTGCGGCCAGCCTCCGCTATCGGCAGGGCGCGTATTTTATGTGAACCCGACCTCGGCGGCTACCAGTGACACACAAGATTGAACACGAACCGCATGCTACTTGACAAAATCATGGATTTAGGGTGGTCCGCGCAGGGTCGCCCGGTCAGACAGCTAGGCTCACGCCATGTACATCCCGCCGTTGACATGCAGGGTCTCGCCCGTGATGTACGAGGCGTCGGCGGATGCGAGGAACGACACCGCCGCCGCGATATCCGACGGCAGTCCGAGCCGGGCGAGCGGAATCTGACCGTTCAACGTCTCCCGTTGCGTCTCGTTGAGCGCCCGGGTCATGTCGGTGTCGATGAAGCCGGGCGCGACGACGTTCGCGGTGATGCCGCGGGATCCGACCTCGCGGGCAAGGGACTTGGTGAATCCGATCATTCCCGCCTTCGCCGCCGCGTAGTTCGCCTGGCCGGGATTGCCGGTGAGTCCGACGACGGATGCAATGCTGATGATGCGGCCCTTGCGCGCCTTCATCATGCCGCGCAGCACCGCCTTCGACAGGCGGAATACGGAGGCCAGATTCGTCTGCAGCACCGCATCCCAGTCATCTTGCTTCATGCGCAGCAGCAGCATGTCGCGGGTGATTCCCGCATTGTTGCAGAGTATTCCGATCGCTCCATCCGTCGCATCGATGTCGCTCATGACGCCGTCGATGGATTCCTGGCTGGTCACATCGAGCACAATGCCGCGGCCGCCGCGACCGCTCAAATTCTCGGTGATGCGGGCCGCCCCCTCGGCGGTCGTCGCCGTGCCGATGACGCGGGCGCCGTCGTTCGCCAACCGTTCCGCGATCGCTGCGCCGATGCCGCGAGATGCACCCGTCACCAAAGCTACCGCTCCGTTCAGCATGTCGTGGTCCTCGTCCCGTCAACCATTGGAGAGCCCGAGCGCCTCGTCGAAGGATCGCGGATCCTCGAGCGCCAGCATTTTTAGATCACGATTCTTGTCGATCCGCCGATTCAATCCGGTCAAGATCTTCCCCGGCCCGCATTCCACGATCCGGGTTGCGCCGGCGCCGATCAGAGTGCGCACGGTGGCTGCCCAATACACGGGCGTGTGCAGCTGCTTGACCAGGCTCGCACGGATCTCGTCCGGTTGAGCATGCGTCTTCACATCGACGCCGTACACCGCAATCCCTACCGCGGCGGCGATAGGCACGCCGGCCAAGCGTTCACGCAACTGTTCCGCGGCGGGCCCCATGAGCGAACTGTGTGCCGGAACGCTTACCGGCAACGGCAGCGCGCGCCGCGCCCCCTTGCGAGAAGCGATTTCGATGGCCCGTGCCACGGCTGCCGCGGTTCCGGCGATGACCACCTGGCCCGGTGCATTGAAATTGACGGCCTCGACCACACCGCTGTCGGCCGCTTCGCTGCAGGCGGCTTCACGTCGCTGTCCTCGAGGCCGATGATCGCCGCCATGGCTCCCGCGCCCTGAGGCACAGCGGACTGCATCGCTTCGGCGCGAAACTTGACCAGGTCGACGGCGACGCGGAAGTCGAGGCAACCCGCAGCCACCAGCGCCGTGAACTCTCCGAGGCTATGGCCGGCCATCGCGGCGGGCACGGCGCCGCCGCGTTCGCGCCACAACCGGTAGGTCGCCACACCCGCCGTCAGCATGGCCGGCTGGGTGCATTCGGTGGCATTGAGGGCCTCGGGCGGACCTTCCTGGCAGCGCTGCCAGAGGTCATAGCCAAGCACCTCCGACGCTTCGGCAAAAGTCGCCTCGATCACCGGGGAAGTCGTTGCAAGGGCGCCCATCATGCCGACTGACTGCGACCCTTGGCCGGGAAAAACAAAGGCGAGCGACATGTCTAATGGCCCCCCTGGGCTTACGGAACGGTGGCGGATTATAGCGGTACGCGTCGCGGGTGGAGATGAAGCGCAGCGCCGACCGCAAAACCGCACAGTGCTCCGTACAAGTGGGCGTCGACCACGCACCAGCGGCGGCTCGTGCCCGCCCAGCTGCTCGTAGGCCAGCTTGCCGCCCAAGAACACGATCAGGAGCCAGCGATCCCAGACACGATCGATCAGGTGCTTGGCGGCGCCGGCCGCCATGACGGAGTGCAGCACCCCCGAAGCGCCCACGTACCAGGCAACGCGCGGACTCAACCACCACAGGCCCGAACTGATGCGCCAACGCCCCGGCGAGCACGATGACGCACCACTCGACCGCATCGTAATCCGACGGCGAACAACGCCCACATGAGCACCAAACCAAGCTCGTTCAACACCAGATGATGCGCGTCCAGGTGCACGATGTGGGCTGTGAGCAACCGCCACCATCCGCCTGCGGCGATGGCGCCGCGATCATAGCGCAACAGCGCACTGACATTGTCGCCAAGACCCAACACGAGGCTCAAGCACCAGCAAAATCAACAGCAACCAAAACCACCGGCCGTCGATCCCACTGCAGGGCAGCGGCGATCCGCGCCAGGCCGATTTGTACCGTCACGGGGCATGGCGGTCGCCTATTTTGGTATCATTCGACGGAATTTTCGAGGTCATCATGCGTAATCGGCAAAGTGGTTTCACCCTTATCGAGATCATGGTCGTGGTCGTCATTCTCGCAGTGCTCGGCGCGCTCGTGGTGCCGAAAATTCTGGAGAACGTCGACAAGGCCCGCGTGACGCGCGCGCAGAGCGACATCCGCGCCATTCAGACCGCCCTCGATCTTTATCGCCTGGATAACTTCAAGTATCCCACCACGGAACAGGGACTGCAGGCCCTCGTGAAGCAGCCGGCCGACCCGACCATCACGAATTACCGTTCCGGCGGCTATCTGCCCTCGCTGCCGAAGGATCCCTGGAACAATCCCTACCTATATCAGATCCCGGGCCCGGATGGCCGCGACTACGAGATCACCACTTACGGACGCGATAACAAACCGGGCGGTGAAGGCTACGACGCCGACATCAGCACGAGCACCCTCGATCAGCGATAGCCGGGCTTGGGACCGCGGTATGCGCAGCAAGGGCTTCACACTGGTCGAAATCTTGGTGGTGGTCGTGATCATGGCCGTCGTGATCTCCCTGGCCGTGCTGTCGATCGGCGTCACCGGCCGCGACTCGCAACTCGATGAGGAAAGCCGGCGAATCGAAGGACTGCTCGGCCTGCTGCACGAGCGCGCGCTGCTCGAGGGGCGCGATTTCGGGCTGCGCATCGAACCCTCGGCTTATGAATTCGTGGTCTACGAAGCCGCTCGCGACCGCTGGCTGCGCATGGACCAGGACCGCGAGTTCCGGCATCGGGAGCTGCCCAAGGGCGTGAGCCTTCGAATTGCAGCTCGATTCGCAGACCGTCGTCCTCAAGCCCGTGGATCAGAATCTGACGAGCGATCAGGTGACGAATCCCCAAGTCGCGATTGCGGCCAGCGGCGAAGGCACCCCATTTCGTCTGACGCTCGGACGCGCCGCAACCAAGGCGAGGGCATCGGTGGAGGGCGACGCTCTGGGCAAGATTTCCAGAGTGGGTTCGGATCACGTGGACAAACGCACGTGAGGGCACGCGCGCGGCTTCACGCTGGTGGAAGTACTGGTCGCGTTGATGGTCGTGGCCATTGGTCTCGCTGCGTTGATGGTGGCGGTCAGCGGCACGGCGCGCACCAGCGGCTATCTCCGGGACAAGACGCTGGCCCAATGGATCGCGCTCAACCGCCTTTCCGAAGTGCGTTTGAACACCAACAAATTCGGCCAGAACACGGACACGGGCGAACTCGACTTTGCCGGCCGCACCTGGCACTACGACACGCGCTACTTCGACACCAGCATCGCCAGCATGAAGCGCGTGGTGGTGCGGGTCTACGCCGGCAACGCCAAAACCAAGGGCAACCCGCTGGCGGAGTCCACCGGTTTTCTCGGCACCTCGCTGAGTCAGCCCGGCACCGCCGATGTCAACTGGAACCAGCTCGCCGTGCCCGGCGCTCCGGCGTCCGGCGGAACCCCCGCAGGAGGCACGTCGCCGACAGTCACGCCGGCCGCAGGCACGGTGGGGGCGCCGGTCACGCCAACCCCGGTTGTGCATCCGGGCACCAACGGTCAACCTTCCGTCCAATGAACCACCCGCTGCTCCATCCGCGCGGCTTGACGTTCCCCAACGCGCGCGGTTTCACGTTGATCGAGCTGCTGATCGCGCTCTTGATCCTCGGCATCATGTCGGCATTGGGCTACGGGACCTATCGTGCGGCGCGCATCTCCGCGGAGCGCACCGAAGAATCGCTGAAGCGCTCGCGCGAGATCGAGTTCGGCATGCGTGTGCTCGTCATGGACTTTGCGCAGCTGGTACCGCGTCCGGTGCGCGATCCCTTGGGCCAGAGCGATAACCGCTCGCCGGCGCTGCGCGGCAGCCAGGGCAACGGCACCAGTGCCGGTACCGCCGACTCGAGCGCCTCAGGCTCGAGTTCCGGAGGCATGCACTTCGACTCCGGACCTGGGTTCCAATCGAGTTTCAGCGGCAGCAGCAGCACCAAAAGCCTGCCGCTTGCCGAATTGACGCGGGGTGGATGGTCCAACACCGCCGGGCAACAACGCAGCACGCTGCAGCGCGTCTCCTACGCGCTCATCGACGATGTGCTGAAGCGCAGCTACACCACCGCGCTCGACACGGTGCAGGGGGCCAAGCCCGTGGTGCAGGACTTGCTGAGCGGCGTCAAGACCATCCAGTTTCGCTATCTCGACGGCAATCAGGCCTGGCAGAACGCGTGGCCGCCGCCGACGGTGCAGCCTCCCGACAGCTGGCGTGCACGGCCCATCGCGGTCGAGGTCACCATCGAGTTCAAGGATTGGGGCCGTGTGCGGCGCCTGATCGAGGTGGCCGGTTGAGGCGCTACAATTGAGGCGCTACATCCGCCGCGGGCGCCCTCCCGATAGGCGCAAACAGCAGGGGGTGGCGCTCATCATCGCGCTCATTCTCGTGGCGCTCGCGACCATTCTTGCCACCAAATTGAGCTTCGACGGCTGGCTCGAACGGCGGCGCACGCTCGGCGTCCTCGCATCGGAGCAAGCCCTGCATTTCGGGCTCGGGGCCGAAGCGCTGGCCGCGGACGTTTTGGGCCAAGCACCGACTGGTACCCAACAGGTGACCCTGAATCAGCCATGGGCCCAACCCACGCAGCCCCTGCCGCTCACGAATCCTGATGATCCCGAGGGCGAGCCCATCGGCAGCTTGCAAGGCGCCATCGAGGACATGCAGGGGCGGTTCAATCTCAATAATCTGGCCCATCCTGCCGCGAACAGTCAGGCCGGCACCGGCGTTGCCAGCCCCATTACCGCAGCCGGCACCCAGTTCGATCCGCTGCCCCTGGAACAATTTCAGCGGCTCCTGGTCTCCGTGGGCCTCGAACCCAAGTGGGCCGGTATCGCCCGCGATTGGATCACCGCCACCGATATTCCGAGCAGCCCGGACGGCGCCAAGGATTCCGATCTATACCGCCAAACCCCGCCCTATCGCACCGGGGAATATCCCATGATGAGCGCCAGCGAACTCATGAACCTGCCCGGCTTCGGTGCGGACCGCTATCGCAAAATTGCGCCCTATGTCACCGCGTTGCCCGGAAACGCCGTCCCCATCAACGTTTGCACGGCCCCGGCTCTGGTGCTGGAAAGCGTCGCGAAGAATTTGAACGGCGAGTGGTCGCGTTCCGCGGACCTCCTGGTCAGCGAACGCAAGGCGGGCTGTTTCCCCAGTTTTTCGACTTTTCAGCAAATCGTGCGTGGGGCTGACTCGACGGCGGTCGCCAATCTTGCGACCTATGCCGGCGAAAAATCCACATTTTTCCGGCTGACTACCCGGGTCACGCTTGGCACTACGGAATTCACCTTGTACAGTCTTTTGAAAGTGGGCGGCAGCGGCGTTGGTGGCGGCAGTGGTAAGGTAACGCCCTTCTTGCGCACCTTCGGAACGCCCTGACGACAATGGCCCACACTCTGCTCCTACGCCTGCCGGCGCCCGGTCAAGAAGATACCGAATGGCTGACCATCGACGATGCCGGCGAGCCGGCAACCGGGCGTCAGCGCGGCCCCTTGAGCCTGGCCGCTGCAGTGGGGCGTACGGCGAGGGTCATCGTGATCGCACCCGCCACGCAAATCCTTCTGGCGGAGCCCGAGCTTCCTCCCGGCAGCGGCGTCAGGCTGGCGCGCGCCGTCCCCTTCGCACTCGAGGAGCAGCTCACCGAGGATGTCGATCAGTTGATCTTCGCGCTGGGCAAGCGGCGGGCCGGCGGCGGAACGCCCGTGGCGGTCGTGTCGCGCAGCGTTCTCCAAGGCTGGCTCGCGGACTTGAGCGCCGCCGGCATCACACCCGCCGCCATCTATGCGGATATGTCGCTGCTGCCAGTGAATCCGGGCCAGAGCGTCCTCTGGCTGGAGCATGGACGATTGTCGGTGCGTCGGCCGGGAAAACTGCCCTTTTCCGTGGAACTCACGCCGGTCACCGAGGCCCTGATCGTGGCGGGGGTCATCGCCGACCCGCTCGCGGCGGACGCCGCTTCCCACGACGCTGGAAAGCGCCATTCTCTACGCGACCCGCGAAGACTGGGCGAGCGTGCAGGATGAGGTCGAGACGCTGACGGACCGCGTTCGCATCGCTGAAGATTCAATTGCTGCCCGACGGGCCATTACCGTGGCTGGCGCGCGGTCTCGAGGGCACGGATGCCGTGAATTTGCTCCAGGGCGAATTTGCCCGCCGCAGCAACAGGCGGCGGCTGGCGCCGGTGGCGAACCGCCGGCGCTCTGGCCGCCGGTTTGTTGGCCGTGCACATGGCGGCCGACGCCGTCCAGCTGCGGCAGGCGAAACGTGCTTCCGCCGCCCTCGACGCCGAAATCGCACAGGTGTTCTCCGCCTCGATGCCCGCCGTCGAGATGCAGGATGCTCGCCGCCAGATGCAGACGCGCCTCGAGCGAATCCGCCACTCCGGGCCCGGGCCGCAACATTTCCTGCGCACACTGCAGGCGTTGAGCGAGGCAGTTTCGGTGAGCCCGAATACCACCATCGATTCCCTGAGCTACCGCCAGGATCTCCTCGACATGAAAGTCACCGCCCCCAGTCTCGCCGCCCTCTCCCAGTTGTCGCAACGGGTCGGCAAGCAAGGCCTGGCCGCGGAGATCCAATCCTCGACGCCCGTGGGCGCCGCGGTCGAGGCTCATTTACAGGTACGCGCTGCCGGCACATCGAAGGGCCGCCCGTGAACTCGCTCAAGGCATGGTATTCGGGGTTGCAGGTGCGGGAACAGCGGGCGGTCGCCATCGGCGGGGCGGCGTTGTGCGTGCTCATCGTACTGGTCGGAATCCTGCTGCCCCTGGAATCGGCCGTTTCGAACGCAGTCAAAATACGCGAGACGCGGCGCGAAGACCTGGCGTGGATGCGCGTCAACGCGCCGGAGATCCAGGCGGGCGGCGCGGCGGTCGGGGACACCGGCGAGGCGCCGGTAGTGCTCGTGGACCGGGTCGGCCGAGAGGCCGGTCTCGGCAGCGCATTGCGCGGAACTCAGCCAAGCGGCACCGGCGTGCGTGTTCAACTGGAATCGGCACCGTTCGACGTCTTGGTCACCTGGCTTGCCACGCTCGAGGAGCGCTACGGTTTCGCGATCGAATCCATCTCAGTGGATCGCGCCGCCAAGCCTGGAGTCGTGAATGCCAATATCACGTTCGCCCAAGCGGGGCACTAAGCCGCCCGTCGAAGCGAGGCGTCCGCGCTTCGTTCTCCCGATAATCCTGATCGCCGTGCTGGCGGTGCTGTCGGTGGCGATCATCGCCCTGCCCGCATCGCTGCTCACACGATTCCTGCCGCCATTCATCAGCGCCGGAGATTTC
>CAWCYX010000029.1:0-519116 GCA_963799885.1 uncultured Gammaproteobacteria bacterium
CAAGGCCGATATCAATGGAATTCACTTGGAGGCGACGGGAAAGGCTACGTTGAACCGCTTCGCCAAAGCCCCGAGATTCTTATCGACGGTCCACAGCAAGGCGTCGGGAGTGAGAAGGATGGATGCGAGCAGAGGAATATCGACCGCTCCGCATCCCAAGTCTTGAAGTTGTTCTCGCTCTATCAGCTCAAGCGTCTCTTCGGTGGTCGCCACAACGGATTTCTGTAGCGTTTTCAGATCGCCTAGGGTGCGTTCACGAGGGCCCGGGGGCGTCCCGCAAGCGAGTTCGAGCACGATCAGCGGATGACACAACAGCTGATCCGCCGCGAGCAGCCTCTGAAGTGTATCGTTTGGCTTGCGGAAATGCGCTACCCACACGGAAGAGTCGGCGAGTACGGCCGCCACGATCCGCGGGCCCTATGCGGGCCTGCGGCGTGGAATACTGTTCATCTTCGGCGAACTACCGCCGAGGGCGGAAAGCCGCTTCGCTGCCTGAACGCGAACGAATACCTTCATCGCTTCGCGAAACAAGTCGGACTTGTCCATTGCGGGATCGGCCAAGTCCAGTGCTCGCTGATAGAGTTCATCGTCGACGGTGATAGTGGTTCTCACAGGCAAACCTCTTGCGCATCAATGATGATGCATTTTAGCATCAATTTTGGCATAAAAAATCGGGATTTCTGTCGTGAGCATCCCGATTTGCGGCTCGGCTCGGTACCCGTGATGTACCCGCCACGCTTATGTCATTGATTTTAATCGGGCTTCTCCCTTGAGTGGGAGTGAGCGGGGGGCTTGCCCAGTGTGGCACGGTCGGCCGCGGCATTCGCGAGGAGGTCAGGTGCTTCACCTTGCCCGTTCCTGCCTGCTAAGAAACCCGCGCATCGGCGATGATCTCGTCGGGATCTTCGGAACGCGCCCCCTGTTGGTGAAACTTCTGCGGCAACGTCAGCGGCGTCGAATTGCCCAATAACAACTCGAGGACACCAAGCCCCTTCATGTGACGCCCCGCAACAAGCAGGCACACGGTGATTGGCGTGGACAGGATCAGCCCAGCCGGGCCCCAGAGCCAGCTCCAGAAAATTGCTCCCACCACTACCGAGAGCGGCGACAACCCCGTGGCGTGACCATATAGGTGTGGTTCCACCAACTGTCCCACAACGATGTCGAGCACGATGAACACGCCCAAGCCGCTCAGCGCTAAAGGCCATCCTGGATCGACGGCTAGAGCAAGGGCTGCGGGGCAAAGAGCGCCGCGATTGCCACACCGACGTAGGGTACGAAGCGCATGACACCTGCCAGAATTCCGCAAAGCAGGGCCTGCGGAAGGCGCAGCAGGCTCAAGCTCATCCAGATGGCCAACCCGAAGCCGAAGTTGACCGCGAACAGAGAAACAAAATATCGGGAGAGTCGCTCGCCGGCGTCGTTAAGCGCGAGAGTGGCCGAGCGTATGTCGGTGGCTCCTGCGATTCGGATGAAGCGGTCGCGCAGAGATTCGTACTCGAGTAACAAAAAGATGAGGACGAGAAACACGATGCCTGCGAATTGGATCGGGTGCCACACGGTTGTCAGGAGCTTCCACACAAACAGCAAGGGGCGGGACTCGAATTCCGGTGGCGGGAGCACCGCAACCCGCGGCGCCGCTCCTGGCGGCGAGCGCTCGACATCTCGGGCGGGGACCGGGACAGCCTCTCCGGGTTGGCGGATCCCGGTAAGGCGACTCGTTTCGTTAGTGAGTCTTAGTATCGGGCCGACGGTTACTTCCTCAAGGGTCTTGAGCTTGCGTTGTACGTTTGATTCATACTGAGGAAGGCTCTCGGCGATGTGAAGAATTTGCGTGGCCAGCGCGGCCGCAACCCCCACGCATAATGCCGTCAGTGCCGCAACCGCAACGAGCACTGAAGAGGCTTTACCGATTCGCAGCCGTCGCAGCGCTCGAATTAGAGGTGTCACCAACAAGCTCAGCACGATGGCGAGCGCGAGCGGTATCAGTACGGAGCGCGTAAGATACAAAAGCGCCAGGATGACTCCCGCGGTCATGATGCGGCTGCTGTGATCGCGCAGCCATCCGGTCGCTTGCGTGGCGCTCATGCCGTTGCCAGCCTCGGGGTTCTGGTTCATTGCCGATCTCCAGGCGTCGTTGCCTGCCAGCAGCGGTGGAGTCTATTGCGGATCGTGACCATACTTGGATTCCTTCGTGGCAACTACAAAATCAGTGCCCGACCGAGGCGGGATCGACCGTGCGAGCGGCCTTGGGAGCAAGCACGATCGCTATCGAGGCGGCGAGGAAGACGACGGCGATCACCATCATCAGTCCGTTGGTCGCGAGCATCAGGCTCTGGCTCGTGACGAGGTTGTTGAACATCTCACGGACCATCTGTCCGGTCGCGCCCGGGGGGAGCGAGGCGGCTAATTGGCCTGTGGGATCGACGACGTTGGCGAGCTTGGCGTGCGCAATGATCGTGCGGTTCTGCCAGGAGGTCGTCACCAGCGAGGTGGCGATGGCACCGGAGATCGTGCGCACGAAGTTCATGAGACCTGCCGCCGAGGCGGTTTCTGCCTCCCTGACCGAGCCCATGGCGAGTCCGGTTAAGGGTACGTAGTACATCGGCATGCCGACCCCCATGAAGAAGAGCGGAATGACGATCACCCAGTAGCTCATGTCGGAGGTCGAGTAGGCCCGCCAGAACGTGTCGAGGCCGAGCCAGGCGCAGCCGATGAAAATTAGAATGCGCGGATCGATCCGATTCGCGAGCTTGGCGGCGACCGGCGAGAAAACGACCGAAAGCACACCGCCCCACGCCACCACGAGTCCGGCCCACGTGGTGGTGTAGCCCATGTTGTACTGCAACCATTGCGGCGTCAGCACGTTGATTCCGAAGAAGGCGCCGAAGGCAAGGCCGAGCACCAGCATGCAGGAAGAGAAACCGCGATGCCGGAAGACGCGCAGGTCGACGATCGGGTACTCCTGCGTCAGCTCCCAGATCAGGAAGGAGAGGAACCCGATCACGGCAGTGACGGCGAGCACGCGGATCTCGGTCGATGAGAACCAGTCGAGATCTTTGCCCTCATCGAGCATGATCTGCAGCGCCGCCACCCAGACGATCAACAGCAGCATGCCGATCTTATCGACAGGCTTGATGACCGCCGGATCGTGAAAGGGCTTGAGCATGAACCAGGCGGCGGCACCGAAGATCAGCGCCATGGGCACGTTGATCAGGAACACCCAGCCCCACGAGTACTGGTCGCACAGCCATCCGCCGAGCACTGGGCCGACCACGGGCGCAAGCAGAGTCGTCATGGCCCATAGGCCCATCGCTTGCATCGACTGACGCTTGGGAAAGATCCGCAGCAGCAGCGTCTGCGATAGCGCCATGAGCGGACCGCCCGCCATCCCCTGCAGCACCCGCATACCGAGCAGCATCGGCATCGATGTGGACAAGCCGCAGAGGAGCGAGCAGAGGCCGAACAGCACGACGGCTATGCAGAAAAGCCGCACGGCGCCGAAGCGGCCGGACAACCAGCCTGTGAGCGGCACTGTGATCGCCTCGGCGACGGCATAAGAGGTAATAACCCACGTGCCCTGGCTGGAGCCCGCGCCGAGGGCGCCGGCAATGTTCGGCACAGTGACGTTGGCGATCGTCATGTTGAGCACGGCGACGAAATTCGACAGCGCGAGTACGATGCCGGCCGTCCAGAGCATCCCGCCCTCGAGAGAGGGCGGCTCCTTAGAGTCAATGGCAGGGTGTGTCATGGCGGGGGTTCTCGAGGTTGCTGCGTGGGATCAGGAATTACTGCTCAGGTCGACCTTGGCATCCATCGAGAGCCCCACGCGCAGCGGATGGGCGGCGAGCTCATCGGGATTCAGGCGGATGCGCACCGGTAGGCGCTGCACGACTTTGATCCAGTTGCCGGTCGCGTTCTGCGCTGGGATCAGGGCAAAAGCTGCACCGGTACCGCCATCAAACCCTTCGATGACGCCGTGATACACCACCTTGCCGTGATACAGGTCGGACTTGAGCTCGACGCTCTGCCCCGCGTGAACCTTGGTGAGCTGCACTTCCTTGAAGTTCGCGTTGACATACAGCTGGGCGACCGGCACGACGGACAGGAGCGCCATGGAGGGCTGGACGCGCTGACCGAGCTGCACCTGCCGGCGCGCGATGACGCCATCGATGGGCGCGCGGATCACTGTGCGACCGAGGTCGACGTCTGACTTGTCGAGGCGTGCACGGGCTAGGGCGACCTGCGCCCGGGCGGCATCGAGTGCGGCCCGCGCACCGCTCGCGCGGTTCTTGGCGTTGGTGAGTTCGTCACCCGACACCGAGCCCGAGGTCACGAGGGCTTCACGGCGTTTCAGGTCGATGCCGGTGCGCTCGACGTCAGAGAGGGCCGCGATCACTTGCGCCTGGGCGCGGGCAAGATCCGCCTGGGCCTGACGCACGGCCAGTTTGGCGTCCGTATCGTCGATCATGACGAGAATGTCGCCGCGCCTGACATTCTGGCCGTCGACCACATTTACCTGCATCACCGATCCTTCGGTCTCAGAGGCGACCTGCGCCACTTCGGCTGCGGTGTAGGCATCGTCGGTGCTCACATAGCGGGAACCGATCAGCTTCCAATACTCGACGGCGCCGCCGCTGGCAGCTGCCACGGCGAGACCGAGCAGCGAGAACAGCACGGCGCGCTGTTTCTTGCGGGGTTTGACCATCGGCGCATCCGCCGTCAACTCGGGGGTGATTGAAGCTTGCATATCCATGACAGTTCTCCTTAAGAAGGTGTTTACGATCGGGGGTTACGGGGTGCGGTGCTCGAGCTGTCCGGCGCGAAGCCGCCGCCCAGCGCGCGCACCAGCGATACGTCGAGAATCAGCGCCCGGGTCTCGAGTTCGGCTTCGGAGCGGCGCGCCGATATCAGCGAGTCTTCCGCCGACAGGACGTCGAGATACGTGGCGAGCGCTCCCTCGTATCGGGTGTTGACCATTTGGTGCGCTTCGGCCGCGGCGGCTACTGCGGCGCGGGCGGCGGCGATCTCCTCATCGAGGGACTTGCGACTCGTGGCTGCATCGGCCACCTCGCGCAGTGCCATCGAGAGCGTCGCGTTGTACGTGGCGACGGCGGCGTCATACTCCGCGCGTGCGCCCTTGAACTCACCCTGCAGGCGATCGGTGTTGAAGATCGGCAGGGAGATCGCAGGACCTGCGGCACCCGACTGCGAGGCCGACTTGAAGAGGTTGTCGATACCGACCGACTGGAAGCCCGCGAACGCGAGCAGGTTGACGCTCGGGTAGAACCCGGCCTTGCGCTGATCGATACGGTGCGCGGCGGCTTCAGTGCGCAGGCGCGCGGCGACGATGTCCGGACGCCGCCCAAGAAGCTCGAGGGACAGGTTCGAGGGCAACCCTTGAGAACCCGCCCAGGCGAGTTTCGGACGAGGGATCTCGAGGCCCCGATCTGGGCCTGCGCCGAGGAGTGCCGCGATGATGTTCCTCTGCAAACCGATGCGCTCCTCGATCGCCAGGAGGTCGCCCTTGGCGGCCGCCTGCCGTGCCTCGACCTGTCGCACGCTCGCGAGCGTTTCGAGCCCGAATTGATGGCGTTCGCGAAACAAGGCGACCGTCTGCATGCGCAGCGCGAGCGTGTCGGCCGCGTTGTCACGCAGCGTATAGAGATGCAGGAGACCGGCGTAGGCGGAGGCGACCGAGGTTGAGAGAATCAGGCGCGTCTGTGCGATCTCGACCTCGGCTGCCCGCTGCTCCGAGATGGCGGCCGCCAGGGCGGCGCGGTTCTTGCCCCAGAAGTCGAGCTCATAGGACATGTTGAGGGTGGCGGCCCCATAGCCGTTCCAGCCCTTGGGCAGAGCCTGCCGCGGAACTAAGAAGTCGTAGCTTTGCTTGGCCTCGGCAATCTCCGCGGACGCGGTCACCTCAGGTAAACGCGTGGCGCCGGCACCCTGAACCTGCGCCGCCGCGGCCTTGAGGCGCGCCACCATTGGTCACCCGGCCAGGCCGTGACGGAAGCCGCGAACGAGTTCGAGCTGCCGAAATCGGCGATTTTCGTCATGGCAGGGGGCGGATCGAGGCGGGGGATCTGCGCACAGCCGCTGGCGAGGACCATGCCGACGGCAAGCAGCAGAGTGAGGCGGCAAGGCTGCCGGGTGAGGTGGGGACGCTTGATTGTTTCCATCGGATTTAAGCTCCTTAAATGAACTGTACCGTACAGTACTTGACTTAAGAATTGATGTCAACAAAAATGTACTCAGTGGTACAGGTTTATTCAGGAAGCGACTCGGCTATGAGCAAAAGCGACAGCAAACGACAGGCAATTCTCGAAAACGCCTATCGATTATTCCGCGTGCAGGGATTCGACGGGACCTCGATGGCGGATATCACCTCTGAGGTCGGCGGATCGAAGGCGACTCTCTACAGTCACTTTCCTTCGAAAGAAGAACTATTCGTCGAATGCATGATGGCGGCCCTGGAAAACTACATGTCGGACACTCTGAAGCACCTCGATGCCTCCCGGAGCAATCCCGAGGCGGCGCTTCGAAACTTTGGCACGAGCGTCCTCAATTTCATTTGCTCACCCGAACAAGTGGAGGTGCGTCGCTTGATGATTGCGGAGGCGGCGCGCTCCGGTACCGGGAGGCTCTTCTTCGACAAGATCAGCGCATTGCGCTCGCAAATCGCTTCATTTCTGAACCTATGCATGGCATCAGGACTGCTCCGCAGGGACGACCCCGACCTTGCCGCCGATCATCTCGGTGCACTGCTTGAGGCTGAAATCCTCGAACCGCTGCTCCTGCATGTGCGAGAAGCGGCGCCGGACGAGAAGGAGACAGCGCTCGCAGCCCGACGTGCGGTAGCCGCCTCTCTTAGAGCCTACGCGCCCACCATCCCATCAACAAAGGCCGCCGCAGGGCCCAATGCCCACATGCGAAGGCTCCCCCGCATGAGCTGTGATTGAGGCGGCTCCGACCAAGTCACGAACAGACGATGCGGCCAGTTGGTCGTCGCGCTAAACTGTACCTCTCGGTTCTGTTAACGCATCAGAAGAAGCCATGAAGACCAAAACTGAATCAAAACGCCAGGCTATCCTTCAAGCCGCTGCGGAAGTTTTTCGCGAGGTCGGTTTCGATCGGGCGTCCATGTCGGATATCCGTGAGCGGGTCGGCGGCTCCAAAGCGACGCTCTACAACTATTTCCCCTCCAAGGAGAAGTTGTTTTTTGAGGTCATGCACCACGCCAAGGAAGTTGAGCTGGAAGCGATTACGGGCGAACTTAACGCGGATGCAGGTGACTTGAAGCGCGAGTTGGTTCGTTTCGGGCAGAAGTTCTTGGCTGTGCTCTATTCGGCCGATGCGATTGCCGTGAGACGCTTATCGATTGCCGAGTCGCGACACTCGGACATCGGGAGATTGTCATTCGAGCAAGCGGTCGCTCCGATCGAAAAGCAGGTCACTGAATTCTTACGAAGGGTAATGAAGCGGGAGGCTCTGCGAACTGCCGATCCCAAGATTGCCGCCATGCACCTCCTAAGCTTGCTCGAATCAGAACTGTTGCAACGTGTCCTTCTAGGCGTAATTGATGGGGTGAAGCCGGAGGCTATCAATGGCGCAGTGCGGCGCGCGGTGGATGTATTCCTCTCTGGGTACGAGCGACGGTAGAAGGCCTTCGGTCCGTACACAGGCTGCGATTCATGGCGTGTTGAAATCGTTTACGACGTCATTCGCCATCTTTCGCCGGGTGCGTTTTCCTCACCTTCCAGTCTGCTGTGTCCGCGATCGCCAGCTAGAAGCACCAGGGCTCGCCTATCGAGTCTCACTGTTACGCGCGGCGGCGTTCCAGGAGCTGGTTTACATCCTATCCACGAGTGCCCGGAGTCGCGCGTTCATCTCGGCCGCAGGCAGGTGCACACTGTGACCGTGTCCGGGAAGGATCCACTCGAACTGGTACTCTCCAAGCCGCCCAAGCGAGCGCTTGAGCTCACTCCATGAGTACCAGCAGGCGTCGCGGAAAGCGATCAGGTCGTGCGTCTCGCGACTCCAGGCAAGAGAGTCACCCGAAAACAGATAAGTGTCACGCCATAAGTAGACCACGCTGCCGCGCGTGTGCCCGGGCACCGGGATTGCGAACAAGTTTCCTCCGATGTCCGTCATCTCCGTTCCCTTCAGTACATTCGTCGCATAGGTAGCAGCCGAGCGGTCATCGTCGTGGATCCAGACTCGTGCGCTGAACCTATCGGCATACTTGTCGGCATCAGCCACGTCGTCTTGATGCGAAAGCAGAACGTCGGTGAGACCACCCATACGCTCGAAGGCCTCGATCAGTTTCGCGACGTAACGTGGTGAATCGATCAGCACGTTTCCTGCTTTTCTCTGGATGAAATATGAGTGGGCGCCGAATGAGGAGCGCGCGTTGTAACCGCAGCGGTATATGCCCCGCTCAAGCTCTTGAGGAAACAAGTCGGGCGGCGGCTCGCGCCGGCCTTCCTTTCCAATAGAGGCCGTTGGACAGAGAATTGCGGCACGCCAAGCCATTCGCGTGTCATCTTCTGTTACCGGCTGCCGCGCAAATACTGACTTGCCGCCGCGCTCCACAATCAGCTCCGGCGCGACCTCTCTTGATGCTGCGCAATCGATGCAGCGGTCATCTATGAACCAGTCGCCCTTCGCTGAGGTTGGGTTCCGAGCCTCACGTTTCGGCATATGACCTCCGAGATTCCAGTCCCTCGACGCGGATATGTAGCGGCGCATCCGACAGGAGACCCTCCACCTCGCACATTATCGGCACAGGGAACTGAAACGGCAATGCGGCCAAGACCGAAGACCGGACGCTTACGTCAGGCTGCGGGAGAGATCGCGCCGGATGTGGATCCGGAGCTCATATCGACGGCATGATCGGGCCCATCTATTTCCGATTACTGTCGCCAGCCGCCCCACGGGGCGTCCGCGCCGATTTCGCGCCACTTACCCAGCGCCAGTCCTTCTACACTTACCTTACCGATGGAAGCGCGTATCAGGCGCAGCGTAGGAAACCCCACCTTTGCCGTCATGCGCCGCACCTGGCGGTTCTTTCCCTCACGTATCGTGAGCTCGATCCACGCCGTTGGAATTTTTGCTCGATAGCGGATAGGTGGATCGCGCGGCCACAGTTCTTGCGGTTCTTCGATGAGATTCACGTTCGCGGGCTGCGTCGTGAAGTCACCGAGACTCACGCCTTTGCGCAGCTGATCGAGTGCCGTTTGAGACGGAGAACCTTCCACCTGCGCCCAATACGCCTTCGCTATCTCGTGCTTCGGCTCCGCAATGCGCGCCTGCAAGATGCCGTCGTCGGTGAGCAGCACCAGGCCTTCGCTGTCGGTATCGAGGCGTCCGGCGGGGTAGACGCTTCTCACATCGATGTAGTCCGCCAGAGTCTTGCGCCCCGGCTCCGGGCTGAATCTACAGATGACACCGAATGGCTTGTTGAAGGCGATGAGCACGCGGGCGCGTTCAGGCCAGCGCCCGCTCGATCAGATTCGGCGGCACCGTTGTGCGTGGCACAGCGTTGGGCGCGCGGCGGCGAGCCACCTTGCTGATGCCTCGAATAGGCGCGCGTGGCTCAAACCATTCGCGTACGTCCAGGTCAAGTCCGATGCCGTGCATGTAGTTGTACAGCGCCTTCTTGAGCGCCGCACCAAACACGTCGTGGTCGATGCCGGTGACGTCCGTGAAATTGATGTCGTTGTTGGCGAATGTGGTCTGAACAGGCGGAGACAACGTCACGCCGTACCGTTCTGGATGCTTGCCGACCGGCGAATGCACGGTGCAGGTGAAGCGATGGAAGAACCCCGAATGTATGCAACCGGCCGCGAACAGTTGGCGAACGTATTCCAGGGCGTCGACGGTGTCTTGCGCGGTTTGAGTGGGGAATCCGTACATCAGATAGGCGTGTACGAGGATTCCCGCGTCGGAGAAGGCGCGCGCTACCCGGGCCACTTGCTCGACCGACACCCCTTTCTTCATGAGTTTGAGCAGGCGATCCGATGCCACTTCCAATCCGCCGGTGACGGCGATGCAGCCGCTTTCGGCCAGTAGTCGACAAAGGCCCGCATCGAATGACTTTTCGAAACGAATGTTGCCCCACCATGAGATCTCCAGTTTCCGTTGCAGCAGTGCGTTCGCAAGCGACTTGAGTGCCTTGGGCGGTGCGGCTTCGTCGACGAAGTGAAATCCAGTCTGCCCCGTTTCGCGAATTAGAGATTCGATTCGACCGATGAGCACCTCGGTAGTTGCCAGGTCGTAGCGCGAAATGTAGTCAAGGGTTACATCGCAGAAGCTGCATTTCTTCCAATAGCAGCCGTGTGCGACCGTCAGCTTGTTCCAGCGGCCGTCGGACCAGAGACGGTGCATGGGGTTGAGCATGCCCAGCAGTGACAGATAGTCGTCCAGCGGCAGCCCCGCGTAGGTGGGCGTGCCGCTTTCGGAGAAAGCGATATCGGGTTCTCTGAAGTCGACGTACTGATGCTTGCGAGTATATGTGCGCACCAACTGATCGGCCGGCCGCTTGTTCTGCAGGTGTTCGATGAGTGCAAGCAGCGGACGTTCGCCCGCATCAAGCGTAATGAAATCGAAGTAGTCGAAAACACGCGGCTCGTTCATGGTGCGTAGCTCTGTATTGCAATAACCACCGCCCAATACCGTGACGACGGATGGGTGGATTTGCTTGGTGGCTTGCGCGATGCGAAACGCGCCATAGACGTTGCCCGGAAAAGGCGCGGTGACCAGCACCAGATTCGGTCGATGCTCGGATAGGACTTCGAGTGTCAGCGCATGCAGGGATGCATCTACCATGTTGTGCGGCGCACTGAGCGCCGTTTGCAGCTGATCGAACACCGGTTGGCTCGCCGCCAGCAATTCTGCATAGCTCACGAACTCGAAGCGCGGGTCGATCGCGTCCCGGATCACGTCCGCGAGGTCATTCAGATAAAGGGTGGCGATGTGCTTGGCGCGATCCTGCAGCCCCAGCGCACCAAAGGCCCAGGCTAACGCGTCGCCTGCGTGTTGCCGGTGGTCGATATAGTCATCGAGCGATGAAAAGCGCGGGCCTTCGGGCAGGTAATGCCTCGAAGCGATACGATGAGCTAGGCTGGGATCACGACCTTGCAGAAATCGAATGGCCGGCGAGATTGTAGTGCGGTAGGACTCGAAGTGCTCGGCAAAAAAGTGCGTGGCCGCCGTGCATTTTTTGCGAGGCAGGCTACTCACTTGCCGGTGAATAGCCTGCACGCCCTCCACCGACAGCAACTTGAGCGCTAGGGCGAGGGAGAGATCTGCCTGTTCCGCATTGAACCCGCGCGAGCGCAGGAACCCCGTGAGATACGCCGTAGACGGATACGGCGTGTTGAGCTGAGTCATCGGCGGAATAATCGACAGAATGCGCATCTCTCATGTCCTAAAGTACATCGCGCCGGGCCTTCCGGCAGGATTGGAATTAAGGAGTGGGGCATGGAGTTTACCCCCGATTTCCCCTTAACTTCTTCGAATATGCTCTGTCCCGTCGACAGGACAGTCCCGACGCAGATTACGAAGGATCCGCCGAGGGCTTGATGAAATCGATAAATGCGCGCAGCGGTGCCGGTACGAGGCGCCGCCCGGGATAATAGAGAAACGGCCCCGAGAAGCGCTGCCACCAGGGCTCAAGGACTGGCTTGAGAGCTCCGCTGGTTAGGTGAGGGCGTAGCCAGTCCTCGAACAGGTAGATGATGCCACTACCCGCAATCGCCGCGTCGACTGCAAGTTCGGTAGCCGCACCGGCCTGTACGAGCAGCGGACCGGAAGGATGCACCTTCACCACCTCACCTTCGCGCTCGAACTCCCACGGCATCATGGCCCCGCTCGAGAAACGGCCGCGCAGACAAGCATGCTTGAGCAGGTCACGCGGATGCCGGGGGCGCCCGCACCGATCGAGGTAATCGCGAGAGGCGGCTGTGGCGAAGCGTTGGACGCGAGGGCCAATCGGAACCGCGATCATGTCTTTTATATGGACGCCTCCCGATTTGCAAGGACTCTTCGGTGTGATGGCCGACAGATGAGGCTGCAGGTTTATATCCGGCCTGTTGTGCAGACCGTAGCCTGCGGGCCCTGATGGATTTCGCTGATCCGCACCTCATTTCTCCAAAGAGCTCGAAGCTCAGAGCGACATTCAGGTTTGGCGGGTCACGGTCTGACCTGTTTACCATCACACGTTGTAGTCCTTGCGCAACCTTTTAGCGTACCTTCCTTTGTTAACGGTTAACTGATCGTGGGTGCAACCCTAAGCGGGTCGACTCACGTACCCGGATTGATACGCACGTTCATGAGCCGTCAGCGCCCAGATCGTGCGTGCCATCTTGTTTGCCATCGCTACGACGGCCACATTCTTTGGCCGACGCTTCGTTAATTCGGTCAACCACTCGGGCGGTGATTTGCTGTGCGTCAGCACCGAGCGGGCGCCGTGGATCAGCAGCGTGCGTAGATATTTATCGCCGCGCTTGCTGATGCCGAGTAGCCGTACTCGTCCGCCAGTGCCGGTTTGCCCTGGCACCAGGCCGAGCCAGGCCGCAAACTCGCGGCCCGACTTGAAGGCTCTCGCATCGCCCATTGTCGCCATCGCCGCGGTCGCACTTAAGAGCCCCACGCCGGGGATCGCTGCGATGCGCGTGGTCGCTGAGTCCTCTCGCTGCCATTGCCGTAGACGTCGCTCGATCTGGCTAATTTGTTCATCGAGCGCACCTAAACGCGCGTACTGTTCACGCAAGGTCTCAATCACGATCGCCGGTAACCGATCCGCTAATCGTCCCAAGGCGCCAGGGATATCTCGCTTCATCCCAGCCCGGCCCTGCGGCATCACCTCGCCGTACTCCGTGAGTAATCCTCTTAAGCCGTTGATCTGCGCGGTGCGAAACTTCACCAACTGCTCCCGCATCCGATGCAGCGCCAATACCGCTTGCTGCTCCTCGCTCTTGATCGCGACCGCCTTGATCGCCGGCTGTTGCACGGCTGTCCAAATCGCTCGCGCATCCGCCGCATCATTCTTGTTGCCGCACACGAACGGTTTGACCTTCTGAGCCGACAGTAACTTCACCTCGTGACCGAGCTTCTGCAGCGCGCGCGCCCAGTGCTGCGATCCGCCGCATGCCTCCATTCCAATCAAACAACTCGAACGGTTCGCAAAATGCTCCAACAATCTCTCCCGCTTAAGTTGCAGTGCCACAATCTCGCCCGTCGCCGGCTCGACCCAATGCAGCTGAAACACCCGCTTTGCGATATCCACTCCAACCACGATACGATTCATCTTGGACCCTCCGGTTGCCTGTGAAGCCTGAACACCTTCCACCTTGGGCACTTTGATGCCGTCGGCCCGGAGGGTCCACTTCTTCACAACTCTGCCGCTCACTCACCTTTTAAGGTGGGAGGCGTCCATACCATTTCTCCAGTCGTTCGTCGTAGCGGATTCCCGCATCACACCCCGACGCCAGGACATCGACGAAGCTATCCTCGGCGATTACCTCCAGTCGTATCTCGGGATACGCGGCGAGGAAGCGTGGAACGATCGCAGGCAACACCAAGCGTGCGGCGCTCACGGGGACGTTAACGCGCAGCGTGCCCGCCGGGCGGGTACGAAAGCTATTCACCACATCGAGGGCTGCCTGCACCTCGTTCAATGCGGGCCCAAGCCGATCCAGCAGACGCTGCCCCGCCGCGGTGGGGACGACACTGCGTGTCGTGCGATGGAGCAGTCTCACGCCGAGCTTCGCTTCAAGTCGACGAACGGCCTCGCTGAGCCCGGAGGCGCTGCTGCCACTCGCCCGCGCGCCTTCCCGAAAGCCCCGGGCCCGCGCCACCGCGAGGAAGGCATTCAAGTCACCTAGGTCCATATCCATTGTTCGTATTCCCGCACGCCTTGCACAAATTATATCGGATTGTCGAACAAGGGAGCGAACCTCGGTCGGGCATCACGCGGCACTCGCGGTATTGCATGAGACGGCATCGTGCGGCCGGATCTTGCGACGCTCAGAGCCATACATCGCGCGCATCAATACGCGATCCCGTTCGAAAATCTCGACGTACTGCTGCATCGTCCCGCAGTGCTGGATCCGCAGGCGAGCTACGACAAGATCGTCCGCCGGCGACGCGGCGGTTGGTGCTATGAAATGAACGGTGTGATGGGATGGGCACTGAAAGAAATAGGCTTCGAAGTGATGCGCATCGGCGCCGGTGTCATGCGAGTGCTCGCAGGTGACGCACCGCTGGGTAATCACTTGTGCCTACTGGTTCGCCTGGATCTGCCTTACCTCGTCGACGTCGGATTTGGAGGAAGCCTGGCGGAGCCGTTACCGCTGAGAGCATCGGAACGCGAGGATCGTCCGTACCGTCTTACGCTGAGCGAGGTGGGCGATAAATACTGGCGATTCGCCGAAATTGCGCACGGTGACGGCGACGCTTTCAGCTTCGACTTTCGCGCCGCTCCCGCCGACGAAGATCTTCTCGCGCAGAAGTGCCAATTCCTTCAGACCGATCAGGCCTCCCCGTTCACCCAGAATCTTGTCGTCCAACGCCGCACGGCCGATACGCACCTCTCCCTCCGCGGCCGCGTTCTGTCGTCTATTCATTCGACGCGTGTCGACAGGAAGTTGCTAAACTCCGCAGATGAACTCGTCGCGACCCTCCGAGACGGTTTCGACCTCGACGCCCCAGAAGCGGCAACCCTCTGGCCTTCAATCTGTGCGCGCCACGAGACTTTATTCGCCGGCACTTCTCAGGTGATCTGATCGCGCGGAGCGCCGCCGCCCGCAACCTTGCCGGTACCGTTTGTCGTCAGTACGGTCGTTCGTTCTTCTCTAGGCCGAACCCCGACGGCGGTGCTTGGACACCGTTGACCATCGTTCCGCCTCCGGAACGCCCCCGCACCCAGGCCAACGCGACTCGCGCCACCGTGCTGTCGTGCGCCTTCGCGATGATCTCGAGCTCGTCGATGAGCGTGTACGTCGTCTCCTTGAGAAAGTTCGCCACGAACGCCGCGCGGTCGACCTTGACTCGGCCCGCCGACAAGCGCGTGTGCTTGCCCGACAGCACGCCGCCTTTGAGCGGCGACCACGGCGTGATTCCGAGCCCTAGTTCCTGAGCCATCGGCACGAGTTCCTCCTCAACCGTGCGCTCGAGCAAGGAGTACTCGATCTGCAGTCCGGCGAAGGGCGGCCAGCCGCGGAATTGCGCCCATCACGGTCGCCTGCGCGGCCGAGCCGCCCCGTTCGGATCGCCCGGGCACAGATTTCCGCTGAACTTTGACGCTATCACCAGGCGGTCGCGTTTCGCCGAGTCGCGGCCGATGTGGTCGCCGATGATCTTTTCCGAGTGACTTCGTGTAGAAGTTCGCCGTGTCGATGAAGTTGCCGCCGGCCGCGATGAAGCGATCCGTGATTTGCTGCGATTCCTCGACGGAGGAGCCCCAGCCGCGGTCTTCACCGAACGTCATCGCGCCAAGACACAGCGGACTGACGCGCAGACCCGAGCGGCCGAGCGTCACGTAATGATCGAGAGCCATAGGTTTCCAGCTCGAAAAGCTGCGATAGCTCCGTCGCCGCGAGTACTCGCATCAACGCCGTTGTTGCGACGCACGCAAGCTCCCCCGCAACAAGCTGGAATCCGAGATTTCGCTGGGGTATGCTCGCGACAAAAGTCAATGGCGCGAGCGCGTTGAACTTAACACCGCATGCGGGGGAGGGGTCCGACATGGCCATCAACGAAACGAAACTCAATGAGTTTTTAGGCAAGGCAGTGGGTGATCTTGGCGCGGCGATGAGCGCCGCATTGATGCTAGTGGGAGATCGTCTCGGGTTGTACAAGGAGCTTGCCAAGGGTCCCGTCACTTGTTCGAACCTGGCCCAAAGAACGGGCACGAACGAGCGATACGTGCGCGAGTGGCTGGGAAATCAGGGCGCCGGCGGGTATGTGCAGTTTAACCCGGAGAAGAACGAATGGTCGCTGAGTCCGGAACAAGCCCTCTGCCTCGCAGACCCGAACGGGCCCGTCGATATGCCGGGCGCGTACAACATCGTCGAGGCCACTTTTCACGCATTGGATCGTACTCTCGAAAATTTCCGGACCGGTAAGGGCATGGAATGGGGTGAGCACCATCCTTGTCTCTTTCACGGAACAGAGCGGTTTTTCCGTGCCGGCTATAACGCCAATCTCATCACGTCATGGCTTCCAGCTCTGGACGGCGTCGTTGAAAAACTCGAGGTTGGTGCACGGGTGGCCGATGTCGGGTGCGGTCATGGAGCCAGCGCGGTTCTGATGGCCAAAACGTACCCAAACTCGCGAATTGTTGGATACGATTACCATGCCGATTCCATTCGAACAGCCCGCGAAAGGGCTGCCGCCGCGGGTGTAACGAACGTGCAGTTTGAAGTGGCGGATGCGGTGAGTTACCGCGGCGAGTCTTTTGATCTCATCGCATTTTTTGATTGCCTTCACGATATGGGAGATCCCGTTGGCGTGTCGCGCCACGCGCGACACGCGGTGAAGGACGACGGGACGGTGATGATCGTCGAGCCGTTCGCGAACGACAATATTCAGGACAATCTGAATCCGGTGGGTCGAGTGATGTACGGAGCATCGTCGCAGATCTGCGTGCCGGTGTCGCTTGCGCGCAATGGCCCCGCACTTGGCGCACAGGCGGGCGAGCGTCGATTACGTGAAGTCGTTGTGACCGGCGGCGGCTTCGCGCGATTTAGGCGCGCTACCGAGACCCCGTTCAATCTGGTGCTCGAAGCGCGCCCATAGATGGGCGTTGCCCTGCGGCCGCCCCGGGCAGTTCAGTACTTGATGCTGCACCCGTAGGGCTTGGTCACGGGGTGCGCCACCGGCTTGTGCTCGGAAACAGCCAACAGGGCTTCCTTCAAGTAAGGCTCCGCTTTCGGGATATCGTTCGCGTCAGCCGTGGCGATGCTGTCGATGCCGCCCATGTAGGGCGTCGGCGGCCGGGCCATCGACGTAGCCCTGCTTGCCGGGAGCCGAGGAAATGATACTGAGCCAAACCACGCCGTTCCGCTGCGCCAAGGTCTGCACGCTTTGCATGTTGCCGCTCGTGTAGTGCTTGCGGGTGTAGGGGCAGTCCGCGTTGGTCCATTCGAGGACAACCGGTTTGCCGCGGAACTCGCTCAAATGCCGAGTCGCGCCTTTGCTGTCCGTTGCCGTGAAGTCGGGCGCCGGCTGACCGATCTGCGGCTCCCCATCGGCGTGAGCGACCGTAGCGATCCCCGCGCCGCCCGCAACCATTGCCACCCAAAGTGTGTAACGCCCAAGAATGGAGGTGATTTGCATACGGGTTAGTATTGCTGCCGGCGCAAAGGTTCCCAACGAGCGGGCGCGTGGTGTTGAAGTCAGAGGCGAACTTGGTAGATATTGACGGAAATACGAAGGAGTGGCTGGCGTGCCCATGGAGATTGTGACTCGCGCGGTGCGTCGGGAGGACTTCCCGGCGTGGCAGGTGCTTTGGGAGGGGTACAATGCCTTCTATGGGCGCGAAGGGAGCACCAAACTGCCCACTGAGATTGTCCAGATGACCTGGTCGCGTTTTTTCGATTCCTATGAACCGGTGCACGCGGTGGTTGCGGAACGCGCGGGCGCCTTGATAGGGCTGGCGCACTTTCTGTTCCATCGGAGCACTACCCACATTGGTCCGCTCTGTTACCTACAGGATTTGTTTACCGCGGAATCCGCGCGCGGACACGGGGTAGGTAGGGCGCTGATCGGCGCCGTCTACGAACGCGCCGCCGCGGCGGGCTCGAGCCGAGTCTATTGGATGACCCACCAGACAAACTCTGCCGCAATGGCGTTATATGACAAAGTTGCGGAGAAGTCCGGATTCATCGTGTATCGGCATTTGTTGTGACAGGCTCGGGAGCGCCGAATCCGTTATTCGAAGTCGAACTCAATGTGAAGATGCACACGTTCAGCAGAGTCCTGCAGGAGTGAGCGAAGGGCCGCCCTAGCTCTTGCCGCCCAGGCCGTCATCGATCAACTTATTTTCGGACTTCAGTTCGAGTCCCGCGGCCCTGGCTTGGAGCTCCAACAGCGCGCCGAAATCGCTGTCCTTGTAGCCGTTGCCGATCATGCTTTGTACGATCTCGCGGGTGAGGGCGGTCAAAGGTTGGGGCACGCCGAGATTGCGGCCGGCCTCCAGGCCGAGGTCGAGATCCTTGCGCAGCAAATACGGCGTGAAGGTGGGCGTCCAATCGAGATTGACAAAGGCGGGTGACTTATATTTCGTGAACAACGAGCCCATCACGCTCTTGTTGATGAAGTCGAGAAAGGCATGGCGAGGTACGCCGCCCTTTTCAGCCAAGACGGTGATCTCGGCCAGTGATTGCGTCACCACGCCCAACAGGATGTTGTGGCAGATCTTGACCATACGCGCCAATTCGCCCTCGCCAACGTAGGAAACGCCGCGGCCGAGCAGGGCGAGGTAGGGCTCGGCGATTTTGAATTGCGCCTCGGGGCCCGAGGCTACGACCGACAGCAGACCGGCCTTGACCACCTTGGCGTTGCCGGATACCGGGGCCGCCAGCATCGCGACGCCGCGAGCGGCAGCCTGTTCGCGGACCGTAGCCGAGGCCTCGGTCGAAACACTCGAGCAATCGACCAAGAGCTTGGGCACTTGATTGGGTCGCGACAGGATGCCCTTGCAGCCGGTGACCACCTCGATCAGGTCATCGGGGCCCGACACCATGGTGAAAACGATATCTCGATCGGCCAGGTCGGCAGCCGAATCGGCAATCGCGGCGCCAATTTGCGCCAAGGGTTGCGCCTTGGACCTGGTGCGGTTGTAGACGGCGACGTCGCAACCGTTCTTCAGCAGCCTCGAGGCCATGGCGTACCCCATGCGACCGGTTCCGACCCAACCCAGCCGATAATCCTTGAGGTTCGCCTTCGTCATCTTGATTCCTTCCCGCTGAGATGCAAACGTTTGCATATTTATACCGACTCGCCCGCCGAAATACAATAGTGCAGGCGTTGGACTTTTGACCGACCTGCCGGTATCTCGGCGTTGCAAACGATTGCACTATGGTCTATAACCGACGTGGGCTTGGCAGTTGGAAGCTCGCTATCCGCCGGAGGTTGAATGCAGGAGCCGAGACCCAAGCCCAAGCCGTTTTACGCGAAACTCCACAATCAAGTGATCATGGCCATCATCGCCGCGATCTTTGTGGGTGCCGTGTGGCCGGATACCGCGATAAAGATGAAGCCATTGGGCGATGGTTTTATCAAGCTGATCGGTATGATGATCGCCCCGATCGTATTTTGCATTATCGTGTCGGGAATCTCGGGCATGGGGAGCGCTGGTCGGGTCGCGCGCCTCAGCGTCAAAACCATGGTGTACTTCTACGTGGTCTCCGCGCTGGCCCTGCTGCTCGGTCTGATCGCGGCGAACCTGATACCAACCGGCGTCGGACTCAATATCGATCCGCGTTCCATCGACACATCGAGTATCGCGGGCTACGTCACCGCCGCTAAAGAGCAGGGCGTCGTGGCGTTCCTGATGAACATCATCCCGGTCACCCTGGTCGACGCGTTCGCAAAGGGCGCCATCCTGCAGGTTGTCCTGATTGCCGCGCTGTTCGGGTTGGCCCTGATTTATCTGGGCGAACGGGCAAGCTACATAAAAAATCTGGTGGACCAGCTCACGAGGGTGGTGTTCTCGATTGTCGAGATGATCATAACGCTGTCGCCGGTCGGGGCCTTCGGCGCAATGGCATTCACGGTCGGGCGATTCGGCCTGCATTCGCTGTTGCCCTTGTTGAAACTCATTCTCGTGTTCTACGGCGCCTGTCTGGCATTTGTGCTCATCATATTAGTGCCGATCGCCCGGCACGTCGGCTTCAGCGTCTTCAAATTTTGCCGCTACATCCTCGACGAGATGCTGATCCTCCTCAGCATCGCCAACTCCGAAGCGCTGTTGCCGCGATTGATGGAAAAGCTCGAGCGCATGGGAGTTCCCAAGTCGGTTGTCGGGCTGGTTGTTCCCACAGGCTATTCCTTCAATCTCGCCGGCAGCAGCATCTATTTCACCCTGTGCGTGGTCTTTATCGCTCAAGCTACGAATACCGCGCTGCCGCTCGATCGGCAGATCGTGATTTTACTGATTGCGATGCTGATGTCGAAAGGAGCAACCGGATTTACCGGCGCCGGCTTCGTCGTGCTCGCCGGCACGCTGTCGGCTATTCCGGACATCCCCATGGCCGGCCTTGCCCTGTTGCTCGGCATCGATCCGTTCATGCAGCGCGGCCGGGGACTCGTCAATTACATCGGCAACGGCATTGCCGCCGTTGCCATCGCCGCCTGGGAAAACGACTTGGACGTTGCGGAACTCAAGCGACGCCTCGACCGAGGCCCTGATGCTGAAATCTCCTTCGTCCCGAGCGCACCCCTG
Source organism: uncultured Gammaproteobacteria bacterium (assembly GCA_963799885.1). GTDB lineage: Bacteria > Pseudomonadota > Gammaproteobacteria > Steroidobacterales > Steroidobacteraceae > Bog-1198. Next base: position 20,453 of record CAWCYX010000029.1, read on the forward strand.
CCCCCGAGACAGGCTTCGGCCGTTGACGCGGAAGCCGAGGGGTAACTCATCGAACTGCAAACGTTTGTTGCGAACATGATGGAAACTGCTCGATGCACGAGATCTATTTTCCCGGTGCGGGTCGACATGCCTGGTTGCTTGCGGTGCCGCACGCCATCACCTACTCTTCGACGCTATGAGCAAGCCGCCCTCGGGAATCAAGCAGATCGCACAAAAAGCGGGAGTGCACGTCTCGACGGTATCACGCGCGCTCAATCCGCAAACTCGCACCATGGTGTCGCAGGAAGTGGCGGCACGCATCCTCCGAATAGCCAGCAATCTCAGCTACACGCGTAATCCGCTCGCCTTTGGACTGAAGACGCGCCGTTCGTTCACGGTCGGCGTCATCGTTCCTGACCTCACGAATCCCCTATTTCCTCCGATCGTGCGGGCCGTCGAACGCACTCTCGGGAAAGAGGGCTACGTGACGATGCTGGCGGACTCGGACAACAGCAGGGAAACGGAAAGTGCCATTCTCGCCTCGCTGCGGGCGCGACAGGTTGATGGACTCATCCTCGCCACCGCGTCGCTTCATGACGATATCGTCGCAAGGTGCCGGGAGCAGAACACACCCTTTGTGCTCGTCAACCGCACGGTACTCGACGAAAGCGTGACCAGTGTCGTTACCAATGACTCCTACGGCATTCGCCTCGCCGTCGATCACCTTCTGCAGCTTGGCCACCGCAAATTGGCCTTCGTTGGCGGCCCGCTCAATACATCGACGGGAACGGGGCGGCGCGAGGGCTTCATCGCGGCGCTCAAGGCCTATCGGCTGAGCGTGCGGGAGAAGCTCATCGTCGATTGCGCATCGTTCACCGTCCAGGCCGGAGCCGCCGCGGCCCGTGAGCTTCTAGCGACCGCGAATCGCTCCTTCACGGCGATCGTGGCCGCCAACGATATGTTGGCACTCGGGTGTTACGACGCCCTCACCGAGGCAGGACTCGCGTGTCCGACGGACATTTCGATCACCGGCTATAACGACATGCCGTTTGCCGATCGCTTCAACCCCCCGCTGACGACGGTGCGAATTCCGCACGATCAAATCGGTGTGCAGAGCAGCCTGCTGTTGCTGCGAATGATGCGCGACCCGACGGTGATCGTCCCCTCCATGCACCTCGAGCCGGTACTCGTGGCTCGAGGTTCGACCGCGGGCATTGCGGAATAGCAACCGAGGAGGCCGCGAGGGGGTTCGTTTCGAGTTCGCCCAGCGCTAACCGAACTTGACGGATTCAGCGGTTTGGCGACGGTAAGTCATTGATGTGATTGAAGCACACCCCCGAAGGTCTGCACTACACGGCGCTGGCGGCGATGGTCTGCGCGGCGCTGATTTTTGGCGGCGGCTGAGCGGGAAGCTCGAGCCGCAGACGTTCGAGGAGGAGCTTGAGCTCCGGTTCCGGTTGCGTGTGGCGAGTGAGCAGAAGTTCTCGCCCGTCGGTGGTGGGGATGCGCACATCGACCATCTGCACGGCGGCAAATTTCTCCAGCGCGCTGCGACTGGTGAGGCCCGGAGCGAGACCCTTCAGTTGTCGTCCGAGCGTGACATACAGGCAGTACGCAAGGAAGGAGATAAACACGTGCGACTCGATGTTTTCCATTTCTTGATGGAAGATCGGGCGGATATGCAGATCGCTCTTCAAGGTGCGGAAGGCTTCTTCGACCTGCACGAGTTGCAGGTAGTAGTTCCAGAGTTTCACCGGATCGGTATCGGTGAGGTTGGTGCGCAGTAGATAGCGGCCCTCACGACGCAGTACGATCTTAAGTTTCTTGCGATTGAGATTGTAGGTGAAGCCGGCGCCGCCTTCTTCGACCTTCACGTCAACCAGTCGCCACGCGGCGGGGACTTTGCTCTTCGCGCTGCCGAGTTTCATCAGCAGCTCATCGCGCGTGAGCTCCATGTCTTTGAGCTGAGCGAGCCGTGCCCACAGCCACTTGAGTTTGCGCCGGCGCATCGAGCGTTCTTTGGCGATGCGGTCATGACTCTCGGCGAACACATACAGTTCGTTGTCCTGTGGCAGCAGCTTGACCTTCACGCCGGGCCGGGCGCTGTGCCAGGGCTTGGTCACCAAGGATTTCTCGAGTCGGTTGAGCCGTCCCTTCGGGGTGCCGACCAGATATTGTACCGGCGGCTCGGTGCGACGCATCTCGGCGAGCACTTCCTCGGTGGGGATGCCACGGTCCATGCACCAGATCCGCTGGGCCTTGCCGTATTGCTTCTCTATCTTGGCCAAGAACGCACGTAAGGTGGTCGAGTCGCAGGTGTTTCCCGGCAAAACCTCGTACGCGAGCGGTAGCCCTTCAGGCGTGACGATGAGCGCGATCACGATCTGCACGCAGTCAAAGCGGTGGTCGCGGCTGTAACCGAACCGCCGCTTGTCGTTCTCATCGAGCGGCGGATCGGACTCCAGGTAGGTGCTCGTCAAGTCATACAGCAGCACCTCGAAGCTGACGTTGAACAGATCGCGCCAGCGACCCGTCAGATGCGTAAACAGCGCCCCCTTGTGCTCCAGGAGCCGTCGATGACACCCGTATAGCACGTGCGGATCAGCGAGTCCGTCATCGGCGCCGAGCAGATCGGCAAGCGCCGTGCGGCCGTACCACTCCCGGTGCAGCCGCCACTCGCTGCCAGGCTCGATCAGGCGGTAGGCGGCCAGCACGAACAACACCAAATCCCAGCGCGTGCCCTTGCGCGAGGCAGGTAACCGCTCCGCCCAGAACACGTCCAAATCCAGCATCTGCCACAGCGTCAACGCCAACCAGCACGCGCCCCACTGGCGCGGTCGATGCAACTGCAGTGATTTGAGCTTCAACCGGACGATCGACTCGTCCGGCAATACCGCCTCGCAGCGATCCTCCGGAAACAGAGCATACGTGCGCGGCACCGAGGTCGGCGCATCTTCGTCCAGCACCTCGATCGACTTGCGCCACGCCAACTCTTGGGATGAATTGATCTCGCCCAAATACAGCACATGCCGCTGCACGACGCGACCGCCGGCGACACGACGGTTCTCCACCACACTCCAGTAGCGGTGCTCCTTGCCGTCCTTCTTGCGGGTGATCGCGCGCAAAAACATCTTGTCGCCGCATTATCCGCATGCGCGCCGCTCGCGCCAGGGGGTAGGTCTTCACTACACGCGTTTTCGACCAAACGCACGCCAGTGACATCAAGAAAATCAAAAACCTATGATCGGGCCGCCCGGGACCGGACGGCTACTTTCGAGGTGAATCCGTCAAGTTCGGCTAACTCAAAAACTCACCCATCCATTCGCGCGATTCAAGGATCTGCTTGAGCCGTCGTAAATAGGCACCGGAGTAGGCGCCGTCCACCGCTCGGTGGTCGAAACTATGCGCGAGGACGCCGACCGGCCGAATGTCGATCCGTTCGCCTTCGTCGTCGGTGACCACCCAAGGCCGGCGCTGCACGCCGTCGATCGACAAAATCGCCGCTTGGGGCTGATTGATGATCGGTGCCGTGATGAAGGTGCCGAAGCTGCCATTGTTCGTCAGCGAATAGGTGCCCTCGGTCATATCGTCGGGCTTGAGGTCGTGGGCGCGGGCCCGCTCGGCGATCCGGGCGATGGCGCGCGCCAAATCGGGCACGCGCAGGGCGGCAACGTTCTTGATCACCGGCGCAACCAATCCGCCGCGATCCAGATCGACGGCCAGGGAAAGATTGATCGCCTCGTAAACGGTGAGGGAGTCGCCCGCCACATGCGCATTCAAGTGCGGAAAGTCCGGCAGCGCCAAGGCAACAGCGCGGGCGACGAAAGGAAGATACGTGAGCGACGTTCCCTCGCGCTCCTGCCACGCCCGCTTGAGCGCCGCGCGCGCCGTCTCGACGCCCGAAAAATCGACCTCGACCGCCTGCAGCACATGGGCGCTGGTCGCTTTGGAACGCACCATGTGTTCGGCGATCCGTTTGCGCAGCGGGCTGAACCGCACGGTCTCGGCGGCACCGCGCGTCGCCGTAGGCGCGGCTCGATGTTCTTCCAAATGAGACAGCACGTCGTCCCGCTTGACGCGGCCATCCCGGCCCGTGCCCCGGATCCGGGCAATATCGACGCCATGTTCGGCGAGGAGTTTGCGCACCACGGGGGACAGCGGTGCGCCATGGCCCTCGCGGTGGATCGGCGTCGCGGCGCTGCGCGCCACCGGCGCTGCCGGATTCACGGGCGAGGTCGGCGGGACCGGTACGACGGCGGCTTTGGGCGGCGCGGTCCGGGTCGTGTCGCCCGTATCGATGACCGCGAGTGCCGTGCCGACCTTGACCGTCTCACCTGCGCCCACCAGAATCTTGGACAGCGTTCCGGCGACCAGCGACGGCACCTCGGTGGCCACTTTATCGGTCTCGATCTCGAGCAACAACTCGTCGATCGCCACCCTGTCGCCTTCCTTTTTATGCCATACCGCCACCGTCCCTTCTTCCACGGTCTCGCCCAACTGCGGCATGATGACGTCCATAACGGGTTCCCTTACCAATCGACCGCGATGTATTTTTTCTCGAGAAATTCGAGCATGCCTTCATGGGCGCCTTCGCGGCCGACGCCCGATTGCTTGACCCCGCCGAATGGCGCTGCCGGGTCGGAAACGACGCCGCGGTTGAGTCCAACCATGCCCGATTCGATCTGCTCCGCGACATCGAGTCCCTTGGCGAGGTCGCGCGTGAAGATGTAGGAGATCAGACCGTAGGGGGTGCCATTCGCCTTGGTAACCGCCTCATCGATGGTGGAGAATCGCTGTATCGGGGCGATCGGTCCGAAAATTTCATGATTCAGGACGTTCGCATCGTCAGCTACGTCCGTCAGAAGTGTCGGCTGGAAGAAAAAGCCCTTGCGATTGGGACGGCAACCGCCGGTCATGATCTTCGCGCCTTTTTTGGTCGCATCGTCGACGAAGGACGCCATGTCGTTCTGCGCGGTCCTGTTGATCAGCGGACCGAGATCGACGCCGTCCTCGAGTCCTGGACCCACCCGCATCGCCTGCATGGCGGCCGCAAACTGCCGGGTGAACGCGTCCGCGATGCCGTCCTGCACGTAGAACCGGTTGGCCGCCGTGCAGGCTTCGCCGCCGTTGCGCATTTTGGCGATCATCGCGCCCTTTACGGCCTCGGCCACATCAGCGTCGTCGAACACGATGAATGGCGCATTGCCGCCCAATTCCATCGAACAATTCACGATGGTGCCGGCGGCTTCGCGCAACAGCACGCTGCCCACTTGGGTCGAGCCTGTGAACGACAGCTTGCGCACGCGCGGATCGTTGATGATGGCTCCCACCACCTTGGACGAGCGATGCGACGGTATGACATTGACGACGCCTTTGGGCACGCCCGCCTCTTCCAACAACATCGCAATCGCGAGCGCGGTGAGCGGCGTCTCGGAAGCCGGCTTGAGGATCACCGTGCAGCCCGCCGCCAGCGCAGGACCGATCTTGCGGGTCGCCATCGCCGCCGGAAAATTCCAGGGGGTCACCAAGATCGAAACGCCCACCGGTTGCTGCAACACCAAAATCCGGTTGGTGCCACCCGGATTGGTCGAGATTTCAGAGATATTGCGCACCGCCTCTTCCGAATACCAGCGAAAGAATTCGGCCGCATACGCAGCTTCGCTGCGCGCGTCCTTCAAGGCCTTGCCGTTCTCCTGCGACATGAGCTTCGCAAAATCCTCGGCGCGTGCGGTCATCAACTCGAAGGCCTTGCGCAAGATCTCGGCGCGCCGACGCGGTGCCGTAGCGGCCCAAGCGGGCAGTGCACGGTGGGCTGCGTCGACGGCCGCCAATCCATCTTCGATGCTTGCCGACGCCACGCCGGCGATGATCTCTTCGCTCGCCGGATCGAGCACCTCGATTTCGGCGCCGTCCGACGCGGCGCGCCACGCGCCGTCGATATAAAGCCCGGTTCGCACGGAAATGATCGGTCCCTTCATGGTTTCGAGTCCGCTCTCTAGTCCATGGTCCTGAGAATGGTCGCAACGATGCGCGCGGCACTCGGGATCGTCAGATCCTCGAGCCGGTCGGCTGCGGGCAGCGGCACATGGGGCGTGGTGATGCGCGTAATCGGCGCGTCCAGGTCCCAGAACAGTTCCTCCGCGACCAAGCTCGAGATCTCGGCGCCCCAGCCACATAGCCGTGGATTCTCCTCGACCGTGTAGAAGCGGCCGGTCTTCGAGACTGCGGAGAAAATCGTCTGGGTGTCGAGGGGTACCAGCGAACGCACATCGATCACCGTCGCGGAAATACCATGCTCGGCTTGGAGCTTTTCGGCGGCTTCCAGCGCGCGCGGCACCATCAATCCAAGCGCCGCGATGGTGAGGTCGGAGCCTTGCCGGCGTATCGCGGCAGTCCCGAGCGCGTCGACATGCTCACCGTCCGGGACCTCGCCCTTGGTCGCGTAAAGCGCCTTGTGCTCGAAGAAAATGACGGGGTCAGGGTCGCGTATCGCAGCCGCGAGCAAGCCCTTGGCGTCGGCCGGCGTCGACGGCGCCACCACTTTGAGGCCCGGTATGGCCATGGCCCAATTCTCCACGCTCTGCGAGTGCTGCGCGCCGAAGCGCGAGCCGCCGCCATTGCCGGTGCGAATCACCAACGGCAGCGAGATCTGGCCGTTGGTCATGTAGCGCGTCTTGGCAATCTCGTTGGCGACGAGATCCCAGCACACCGCCAGAAAGTCCGAGAACATGATTTCGGCGATCGGCTTGAGGCCGGTCATCGCCGCGCCCATGGCGGCGCCCAAGATGGCCTGCTCGGCGATCGGCGTATCGCGCACCCGCCGTGGCCCGAATTTCTCGAGCAGACCGACTGTGGCCTTGAAGACGCCGCCCGCAGCCGCGATATCCTCACCCAGGAATACGACTGACTGGTCGCGTTCCATTTCCTGCGCGATACCCGCCGCGACCGCGTCGCGATAGGTCAGTTCCGCCATGCCCAGCCTCCATCCGCCCACACGTCTTTGTAAATCAACTCGTCCGCGGGCGGGCGCGATGCCTTGGCCACTTCGGTGGCTTGATCTACTGCTTGTTTAATTTCATCTTCCATCGCCAGGATCGTCGATTCGGGCACTCCAAAATCGATCAAGCGTTGACGGTAAAGCGGAATAGGGTCGCGTTTCATCCACACCTCGACTTCCTCCGCGGGCCGATATTTGCCCGGGTCGGCGCGTGAATGACCGTGGTGGCGATAGGTCAACGCTTCAATCAGCGACGGTCCTTCGCCGGCGCGGGCCCGTGCAAGGGCGGATTGCGCGGTGCGATAGACCACGTCGGCATCGTTGCCGTCGATGAGAATTCTGTCGAGCCCGTAGGCGGAGGCGCGATCGGCGGCCGGATTCTTGACCGGAGTCACCGCCGAGATCGGGGTGTACTCCATGTAGAGATTGTTCTCACACACGAAGACGACCGGGAGTTTCCAGATCGCAGCCATCGAGAGTGCTTCATGGAATGCGCCGATATTGGTCGTGCCGTCGCCGAAAAAGCACACCGCGACCTGGTCGGTGCCCCGATATTGCGCCGACCAAGCGGCGCCCATGGCGATCGGAAGATGGGCGCCGATAATGGCATAGGATCCCATGACGCCCTTTTCAACATCGGTCAGGTGCATGGAGCCGCCCTTGCCGCCCATCAGTCCGCACTCACGGCCCATCAGCTCACCCAGGACGCCGGTCATCGAGGAGCCGCGCGCCAGCGTATGAGCATGGCCCCGATACGTGCAGAAGCTCCAGTCGCCGTGTTTCATTGACGTCCCGAACCCGGCGGCGATCGCCTCTTGTCCGATCGCCAAATGACTGGTGCCCTTGATCAGATTCTGGAGAAACAAATCGTAGGCGCGTTTCTCGACCGTACGAATTTCAAACTGGCTGCGATACAGGGCGAGCCGTGTCGTTGCATCGATCTCGTCGTTTGCTCGCGGCCGTGAGGAGGCCGCCGTCTCTACCTTTGCCAAGGCCATATCCTCCGGTGGTTCGAAGCGTTTCCGAGCCGTTGCTCCAATAGCGTCTAGAAGCGCACCGAGGCGGTCACGGTAAACCATCTCGGCCGATTGATGCGCGCGATATTGTGGAACGGGTTGACGTCGGGCACTGGCCAGTACACGGTGTTGTAGTTGGTGTCCGTCAGGTTGGTTCCGGCGAGCGTCACCCTCCATTTCGCGTGCTCGAGCCACGCGGACGCATTCAACAGATGGTAAGCCTCCTGAAAGGCCGAGTTCTGGGGGTCCCAGTAGGATCGGCCGATGAACGAGCCCTCCGTGCGAGCCCCAACCACGTAACCGGCGAAATCATGCTTCCAGTCGAGTGTCGTATTCGCGGTATATGCCGGCGCAAACGGCACGTTGAGGCCGTCGAGCTGCTGCGGCGTGCCCGGCGCAATATTCCCGTTGCCTGGATTCGTGAAGCCATTGGTTTGGCCCCACCGCGCACGCAGCACGCCCCCTCCGACGCGCACCGTGAATCCTCCCGGCAGCGGCGCCGCAAGATCGAGCTCGGCCCCGACGTTCGTCGAGGGGCCGATGTTGGCCGTTAAATCCTGAATGGGGCCATTCGCGAGCCGCTGGTAGAGATACAACCGATCCTTGTAGTAGGTGTAGAAAACGGCGGCATCGAATTGTATCCCGTGCTCGAGCAAGGACTTGTAACCCACTTCGTACTGGGTGGCTATCTCCGGACGGAACGGATGGATTATGAAATTCTCCTCGACCAAGTCACCGGGCGTGAAGCCTCTGGAAATTGCGCCATAGACGTTGGAAGTCGGGCTGAACTTGTACTGCGCCGAAACACGCGGCGAGAACTCATGCCCGGAGAGCGATTCGGGCGCAATGGGAAGGACGGGAGTCGTATAGTCGCCGTTGGCAACGTTGTTCGTGTTCACGGCCGACAGCGAACTCGTGTAGTACTCCCCTCGCAGGCCTAGTTCGTACTGCCAGTTACCCTGATGCAGCGTGACATCGCCGAACAGGGCGTATTCGCGCTGCATCTTTTCGTTGCGATCATAGTCCATCGGGGGGACTCCAGCACAGGCGTCGGTGGCGTTGTTGGGCAGTGGTTGGCACAACATCGGGTTGTTGGGATCCTGGTTGTAGTTGTTGTCGACGGCCAACGTCGCACTCTTGTGCCCCTGGAAGAACGCACCGACCAGCCAGTCCACGTCCGAACCGCCGGTCGATGCGAGACGAAGCTCCTCGCTATAGACCCGGTTGTCGACATTCTGCTGCAACAAGTCCCATGGGATGGGCATCTTGAAGAAATCCGTGTCTCCGCGATTGTAGGACGTGAAGTAGGAAGTCAACGACGTCAGCGCGAGATTCGCTTCCATCTGGTGGTCCAACTGGAGCGCGACGGAGCCGATGTGCCGAACGAAAGACGGGACGAAGAAATCCTGCACCGTGCGTGAATAGGTGTACGCGTTGGGTGGCTCGTACATGAGGTTCTGCGAACTCGTATCGAAGTCGTCCGCGGAGAGCCATAGGTGGATCTTGTTGGAGTCGTTCGGCGTGGCCAACACGGTGATGCGGGCGCCGCGGTCGATGGCCGCGCCATAGTCGAATTTGTTGACGGTGTCGTAGATATTGCCGTCGTGAGAGTCGTAGTACAGGCTGGCTCGTACGCTGATCTTGTCGTCGAGCGGACCGGAAAGTACTGCCTGATAATTACGCGTGCGATATGAGCCGAATTCGACCGTCGCCTCGTTCTCCCACGTGCTGGTGGGGTCCTTGGTCACGTACTTGATGGCCCCGCCGACATTGGCGCCGCCAAACAGGGTGCCCACAGGGCCCTTCAGTACTTCGATGCGTTCGATGTCGATCGGCCTCGCGATCTGTCCTTCAAAAACCTGCACGTCGTTGACATAAAAACCGACACCCGCGACGAGGCCAAAACTGCCGACGCCCCGCAGCACCACATCCGGCGTGTTGTCGTGCGCCTCGTCGATATTCAGATTTGCCACCAGCGCGCCCAGGTCATCGAGCTGGGTGATGTGCGCGTCTTCGATGACCGCGGCCGAAATGGCGGTGATCGAGGCCGGGATGTCCCGGAGATTTTCGGAGCGTTTGCGTGCCGTGACGACAATTTCAACGAGGCTGTCGTCCTTCGTGGCGCCGGGCGCAGCGGCCGCGTCGGCAGCCAAGGAGACGGTTGCGCTGAAGGCGCCCGTCAATCCCAGTGCCAGAGTGGCCAGGCCCACCCGTATCCAAACTCCCCGACCGACCCGGGATTGGGCGGATAGACGTATCAGTTCACTCATAGAATCTCCCCCTAATCGTCATTCTTGCTACTTTCTACCGGCTGGCGCAGCCGCGGGTGGCGGTTGCCGGCGGCGTTGCCGGCTGCATCTACTCGTGCAAACGTTTGCAATATATGCAGGATTCATGAAATTCGCAAGTCCCTTGCACCGGACCTTCAGTACCTATTGGCTATCGGGAGTTCCTGGGCCGGGAACAAGGTGATTACTTCGCACCCCTTATTGGTGACCACCAGTTCTTCCTCGATGCGGGCGGCGGAACGGCCATCCGAGGCGGGGCAGTAAGTCTCGAGCGCAAATACCATGCCCTCCTTGATCTCGAGCGGGTGATCGAGCGAGACCAGGCGCGAGATAATCGGCCGCTCGTGCAGGGCGACGCCCAGGCCGTGGCCGAACTGCAGTGCAAAGGCTTCCATTTCGTTGGGAAAACCGAACTCCTCGGCGCGCGGAAATACGGCCGCGATTTCGTCGGTCCCGACGCCGGGCCGGACCTTGGCAATACCGGCGTCCATCCATTCGCGCGCCTTGGTATAGGCATCCTTTTGCGCATCGCTGGCCTTTCCCACTGCGAAGGTGCGGTAGTAGCAGGTGCGGTAACCCATATAGGCCTGGATGATGTCGAAAAAAGCCTGATCGCCGGGGCGGATGATGCGGTCGGTAAAATTATGGGGATGCGGGCTGCAGCGCTCGCCGGCCACTGCATTGATCGCCTCGACATCGTCGGAGCCCATTTCGAACAGCCGCTTGGTCGCCATGGCGACGATATCCGACTCGCGCACCCCCGGCTTGAGAGCCTCATAAATGTTCTGGTAGACCCCGTCGACCATGGCGGCCGCCGTATTCAACAGCATGATTTCGTCACGGCTCTTGATTTCGCGCGCATCCAGCATGACCTGCTGGCCGTCAACGATCGTGAGGCCCAGTTTCTGCAATGCGAACAGCATCGGGGGCTCGATCACGTCGATGCCCAAGGGCATGCCGGCGACGCCTTGCTGTTTCAGGACGTCGTAGATCTCCTGCGCCGCGCGTTTCACCAGACCCTGGTCCGGGGGAATGGTGCCGCGCAAACCGACATTGCCCGCGTGACAGCAGATCGGCTGCAGCCAGGGTGCGTAAATGCGGTGATGGGCGGCGGCGGAGCCGAAATCCCATAAATGGGGCTCGCCGTTGCCGGTCAACACAGCGAAGCGGCAGAATTTATCGCGCGACCACTCGCCGATGGCGGTGGAGGTGATGTAGCGGATATTGTTGTTGTCGAAGCACAATAATGCGCCGAGCGTCGAATTGCGGACGGCCTGGCGGGCGCGGCCCAGGCGATAGCGGTGAAGACGCCGAAAATCGACGCGCTCCTCGAAATCGACATTCATGACCCCGTGAGCGTTGAGGCGCGTCCAATCGTGATGCGGATCGATGTCCTCGGGCTTGATCTCGAGGCGGTCGGAGACGGCTGCCTTGGTCGGTAGGCCGCGCGGGGCCTTGCGGTTCTTTTGCTGCTGTTCGCTCATGGTTCGCTCACGTCGATGAATTTGATTCAAGCCAGGCAAACGTTTGCATGTGATGGCACAATACGCCGGTTTCGACAAAAGGCAATACAGGAATCAAGAGTCCCATGCAGAGTCTTGTCTTATACAATGCGCCGCAGTCCACGTGCAGCCAGCGCGTTCGCTTTACCCTTCACGAAAAGAGTCTTTCGTTCTCCGAAATCAAGCTCGATCTGTTTTCGGGGGATCAGCTTCGCCCCGAGTATCTCAAGCTCAATCCCAACGGCGTCGTTCCGAGCCTGGTTCACGACGGCAAGACGATCATCGACTCGGCGGTGATCATCGAATACCTCAACGAAGTTTTTCCCGAACCCCCCAGGCTGGTTCCGCAGGACCCCGTGGCCCGCGCGGCGATGCGTTCGCTGATTCGCTATATCGACGAGGTGCCGACCCCGGCGGTGCGCGTGCCGTCCTACAATTTCGCATTCTTGCCGCACTTTCGCGACATGCGGGAGGCGGATTTCCGAGCGCTGGCGGAATCGAAGCCCCTACGCAAGGAGTTCCTTCTGTCAATGGGCCGTAGCGGGTTCTCCACGGAGGAGTTGAACAAGGCTCTGGAGCGGCTGCGCCGCGCGATTGTGCGAATGTCCGAGACTCTGCGCGCCAGCGGCGGACCCTGGTTGATGGGCTCCGACCTTACGTTGGCGGACGTCGCGATGATGCCGGTGCTGGTGCGGATGGCGGATTTGGGCCACGGCACGATGTGGGACCGGCTGCCCGAGGTCGATCGGTGGCTCGCTGCGTTTCGTGCGCGCCCGTCGTACTCGAAGACCTACTATTTCGGTTCGCTGCTGACCGAGAAATATCCGGATCTGAGAATATCCTAATGCGGCGGCGTTTTTGCGGCATCGGAAAGCATTTGCGAAGAGAGCGGATTGCGGCTATGGTGCAAACGATTGCGTCAGTTACGTGCGGCAGGCAAGGCATCAGTGCCCTGTAAAGGTGAAGCTCCATGCCGACGATATTCACACTGAGGGTCAACGGTACGGCGCATTCCGTAAAGGCTGCGCCCGATACGCCGCTGCTCTACGTTCTACGCAACGACCTTCACTTGAACGGCGCGAAATTCGGCTGCGGCCAGGCACAGTGCGGCGCGTGCAGCGTGCTGGTGGAGGGGGTGGAGCAGCGCTCGTGCGTGTTTCCCGTCAGGGCCGCCGGTAAGGGCGGGATCACGACGATCGAAGGCCTGGGTAGTGCCGAGCAACCGAGTGTGTTGCAGCGCGCGTTCATTCGCGAACAAGCTTGCCAGTGTGGTTATTGCAGCAGCGGGATGATCATGGCCGCGCAGGCACTGCTGGCGCGCAACCCGAACCCGAGCGAGGCCGAGGTGAAGCAGGCGCTCGAGGGCCATCTGTGCCGCTGCGGCGTGCACAACCGCATCGTTCGCGCCGTCTTGCGCGCGTCCACTGGAGAGATGTCGTGACGGCATCCCTGGAGAGTTATTCCCGCCGCGATCTGCTCAAGGCCGGTACCGGCCTGGTGATCGCGATCGCGTATGCGCCGCTATCGGCGCTGGCCCAAGGCGCCGCGGCGCCGCCCCGTCTTCCCGGCAGCCTCGAAGGCAATCGCTTCCTGTCGGCGTGGCTGCGCGTCGATCCGGATGGCACCGTGACGGTGTTCACCGGCAAGGTCGAACTTGGGCAGGGCATTGCGAGCGCATTGGCGCAAATTGCCGCCGACGAACTCGACGTGGACTACCGGCGCATCAACATGGTGACGGCCGACACCTCCCGCACCCCAGACGAAGGCTTTACCGCCGGCAGTCAATCGATCGAGCAAAGCGGCACCGCCATCCGCTTCGCCTGCGCTGAGGCCCGTCAGATACTGCTCACGGCGGCGGCGGCCCAGTTGGGCGTCGACGCGGGGGAGCTGACGGTGGTCGATGGCAGGATCGCAGCGCGCGGCGGCAAGCACACGACGTATTGGGAAGTCACCACGGACGCGATGCTACGGCGCGAGGCATCCGCCAGACATAGACCAAAAACTGCGGACGAATACCAGCTGATCGGCCGCAGCCTCGCGCGGCGCGACATTCCGTTGAAGTTCACCGGCGGTGCCGCGTACCTGCAGGATCTTCGGCTGCCCGGCATGGTGCATGCGCGAGTCGGTCGGCCGCCGGTGCCGCACGCCGAACTCATCAGTCTCGACGCTGCGGCTTTGAAGGCCATGCCCGGGGTCATCGAGGTGGTACGCGACGGCAGCTTCGTGGCGGTGATCTGCGAGCGCGAAGAACAGGCGATCAATGCCCGCCTGGCGTTGCGCGAGCTCAGCGTGTGGAGTCGACCGGAGTTGCCGCCGACGCTCGTCGACACGTTCGATCGCCCCGATCCGGAACTGCAATCGCAGGACTCGGTGGTGTACGAGAGGACGTCGCCGAGCACACCGCCAGCCGTGAGGCAGGTCGAGGCGCGCTACACCCGGCCGTTTCAGCTGCATGCCTCGATCGGTCCGTCCTGCGCCGTGGCGCACAGCGAGGAGGGCAAGCTGACGGTCTGGACGCACAGTCAAGGCGTGTTCGGGTTGCGCAGCGACATTGCGCGCGCGCTTGGGCTCGCACCGGCGAGCGTCATCTGCGTGCACATGGAAGGCGCGGGATGCTACGGCCACAACGGCGCGGACGACGCGGCATTCGACGCCGCACTTCTCGCGCGCGCGCTCCCGGGCAGGCCGGTCAGGGTGCAGTGGATGCGCGACGACGAGTTCATGTGGGAACCGTTCGGCTCGGCGATGGACATCAAGGTGCGCGCGAACTTAAGCGCCGAGGGCACTATTGTCGACTGGCGGCACGAGTTGTGGAGCTATCCGCATGCGAGGCGGCCCGGTGGGCGCGAAGGTGTGAATCTGCTCGCGGCGTCGTATTTGGCGCATCCCTTCCAGCCGGCGTTTCCGGCCGACGTTCCGTTGCCTAACGGCGGCTCCGACCGAAATGCGATCCCGTTTTATGATTTTCCAAACCAGAAGATTCTCAAACACTACATGCCGGACGCGCCCTTGCGGACCTCATCGCTGCGCACGCTGGGTGCCTACGCAAACGTCTTCGCGATCGAATCGCTCATGGATGAAGCGGCCGCGGCAGCGGGCACCGAGCCCGTCGAATTTCGCTTGAGGCACCTGCGCGACGAGCGCGCCCGAACGGTGATCGAAGCGGTGGCCCGCAACAGCGGCTGGCACCTGGGCGCCCTGGGCGACGGCGGCCGCGGCACCGGCAGCCGGGGCGCCGGCCGCACGTTTCACGGACGCGGGATCGGGTTCGCGAGATACAAGAATCACGCGTGCTATTGCGCGGTGGTGGCCGAGGTCGAGGTCGACCGCGTCAACGGTATCGTGCGCGTCACGCGGGCGTGGTCGGCGGTGGATGCGGGTCTGGCGATCAACCCGGACGGCATCGTGAATCAGATCGAAGGCGGCCTGATTCAGTCGGCCAGCTGGACGCTGAAGGAAGCCCTCAAGGTCGACCGGTCGGGAATCCAGACGAAGAGCTGGATCGACTACCCGATCCTGCGATTCAGCGAGGTGCCGGCGGTGCAGGTTGAGGTGATCCAGCGTCCGGCCGAAGACTCTCTCGGTGTGGGCGAAGGGGCGCAGGGCCCGACCGCTGCGGCGATCGGGAACGCTTTTGCGGCCGCGACCGGGCGCAGGCTGCGCGCTATTCCTTTCACGCCGGAGCGGGTGTTAGCCCTGCTCTCCCCGATTCGAGCCGAAGGGACTGCGCAATGACCTTGACCACTCGCCGCGATTTTGTGAAGACGGCGGCTCTCGCGCCTCTCGCCCTCGCACCCCTTGGCCCCGCAGGATCGAGCGGCGCGGCGCAACCACCGCAGGCCGGGAACGTCCCGGCGAAGGCCCGCTCCGGGGCATCACGTGCGCCGGTGTTCGACTACGTGGTGGCGGGCGCTGGACACAACAGCCTCATCTGCGCGGCGTACCTCGCCAAGGCGGGTTATCGCGTGCTGGTTCTTGAAGGCCGCCCGATGATCGGCGGTGGCGTCAAGACCGCCGAAATTCTCCTCCCGGGTTTCAAGCAGGACCTTTGTTCAAGCTCGCATCACCTCATCGCCCGCAACCCGCTGCTGCTCAACAACGAACTCAATCTACGCGATTTCGGCTACGAGACTTTTGATCCGGAAATCGTCGTGCATTTCCCATTCCTCGACGGCCCTTCACTGACGGTGTTCCTGAAGGATCCGGAGCGCACCGCGGCAACGATTGCCAGAGTATCGAGGAAGGATGCGGAGACATTCAGACGCCTGGCGGCCGCGCGCGCGCGCATCGCGGCGCTGCCTCCCGCGGAGCGGGCCAGTTCGCCCGAAGGGTTGTTCTTTCAGCGTCTGGAGGTCCTGTCCGGCTATAACGCGGCACGCCAGGTCTGGGAAAGTCCCGTGATGCAGGCGGCCAGCCTCTCGGGTGGCAGATGGCCGGGCGTACCGGGGAGCGACGCCGGTACCGGCGCGCAGGCGTTCTCGATGATGGATCACTTGGCGGGCCGACCGATGCCCAAGGGCGGCTCCGGAATGCTGAGCGTGGCGCTCGGCCGGGCGATCGAAGCGAATAACGGCGTTATCCTGACCGGCAAGCCGGTCGCGCAACTGATCACCGAGAATGGCAAATGCGTGGGCGTGGAATGCGCGGACGGCAGCAAGTTCCGGGCGCAGAAAGCGGTCGTCTCGACCATTCACGTCAAACACCTCTTGGGAATGGCACCCCGCGAACTCTGGGGCGAAGCGCTACAGGCCAGCGTCGACCTGTGGCAGGCGGAGCACGCCATGTTCGTTTTTCACTACGCATTAAGCGAAGCGCCGAAGTATCCGCTTGCCGGTGGAGGAACCGTGTCCGGCGCCGAGGCCTCGATCATGCAGCGGCCGGAGAGCATCTTCGTGCTCAGTTCCGACCAGGCCCGCGGCGAATTGACCTTGGATGACTACCCTCTGCAGATCGTGCACGCCTCGGTGTACGACCCGAGCCGGGTACCACCGGGCTGCTGCACACTCAAGATCGAGGGCGGCATCCCGTATGCGCTGAAGGAGGGACCTGAGCACTGGGATGAGGTCAAAGAGCGAGTCGCGGACACGTTCTTGACGCGGTACATGCAACACACCACGAATCTCACCAACGACAAAGTGCTGGCAAAGGTCATCATGAGCCCTCTGGACATCGAGCGCATGAACCCGGCGATGTGGCGCGGCAGCGTGCACCATAGGGACAAGCGCTGGGGCAACTTCGCCCCGTACCGCATGCCGATTCCCGGTCTTTACCAGACGGGGGCCTGTACCGAGGCGGGCGGCTCGGTCACCGGTCAGCCCGGGCGCAACGCCGCTGCACTCATCCTGCAGGACGAGGGCAAGACTCTCGAGCAGGTCGTCGGCCACGGGCGCCCCGTCTGAACATTCAATCCAATTCGGACGAGCGCGAGAGGTACCATGCTAGACCGTCTTGATGCCGTTGCGGTGGTGGCCGCGGCGTTCGTGTTGCTGGCCGTGCACACCGTGCAGGCGCAACAGCCCGCGCCCGCGATGCCGGCCGTGCAGGCAAATTTCGCGCCGCATCCGGCTCCCGAGCAACCACTACCGTACAGTCACAAGACCCATGTCGGCCTGGGCTTGGCTTGCCGACTCTGTCACGTCAACCCTGCGCCGGGCACAGAGATGACATTTCCGGCTACCTCGACCTGCATGCACTGTCATGCCGCTGTGGTCACCGACCGGCCGGCTATCAAGAAGCTCGCGGAGTACGCCCATTCGAAACAGCCGATTCCGTGGGTGCGGGTCTACAAGGTGCTACCGGGGGTAACTTGGACCCATCGCAAGCATCTGGAGGCTGCGGTGCAGTGCGAGACTTGTCATGGAGCGGTGGGCGACCTCCAAACCATGTCGGAAACCACAGCCGTCACCGCGATGGCGAGTTGTATCAGCTGCCACCAGGCGCGCGGTGTGAGCGCGGCCTGTGACGTGTGCCACGCCTGGCCGGCTGCGCTCGTCCATGCCGAGACACCGCTGCGCGTGATCGGGTTTCCCGGTGGCGCGAACCTGCCGCTGTGGGTCGCCGAGGACACGGGGCTGTTTGCGCGTCAGCAACTCGCGGTGAAGGTGAGTCCTACTCCGAACTCGGTCGTACTGATCCAGAGCCTCGCCCGGGATGAGGAGGACATCGCGATGGCTGCGTTCGACAACGTGGTCGCGTACCAGGAAGGGCAGGGGGAAGTGCAACTTTCCGTCACGCCGGACTTCTTCGCGTTCATGGGCTTGTCGCAGGGAACCCTTCGACTGGTGGTGGGTCCCGACATCAACGGCTATAACGATCTGCGCGGCAAGACGCTTGGCGTCGACGCGGCTGCCACCGGCTACTCATTGGTTTTGCAGAAAATGTTGCAGTTGGGTGGACTCAAGGCGGGCGACTATCGCCTTGAACCGGCCGGCGGCACGGCGACGCGCGCGCAGGCGCTGATGGAGGACAAGTTCGCTGGAACCATATTGACGACGCCGCTGGAGATCGCGCCGGAGTCGCGCGGATGTAGGCGGCTCGCAAACGCTGCCGATGTTCTCGGACCGTACCAGACGATCGTCGGAATGGCGCGGCGCAGCTGGGCAAAGGACAATCGCGACGCGCTCGTCCGTTTCATTCGCGCGTCGACCGATGCGATCGATTGGTTGTTCGATCCGAAAAACCGCGCCGACGCGGTGCAAATCTACCGGAAGCATCTGCCGAACGTGCCCGAGGACGCAGCGCGGCTGCACGTCAATGCGCTGCTCGGCGAGCGGGAAGGCTTCACGCGCGGCGGCACTCTCGATCCTGAAGGCATGATGACGGTGCTGCGGATCCGTTCCGAATTCGGACTCCCCCGGAAGAGGCTGACCGATGCGGCCCGCTACACCGACGAGCGTTACCTCAAGGCGGCAAGGGGTCGCTGAGCGCTACGGCCCTTGCGGCGCGGTTCAGCCGTTTACTCCGGCAGCGTAACGCCCGAGCCTCCCATCTCCTTGGGCATGTCCTTCATTTTCGGCCTGCCATCGTGGATGGGCAGTACGGTCTCCTGGTAATTCACGTGCACGCCGGGCTCGAACTGCAGCCGCGGCAGCAGCGCTGCGTAGACGTCCACAAGTCCCATGGTGGGATGCTCCGTGAACAAATGACCGCCGCATTTCTGGCACCATTTCCGATAGCTGATCGGCGTTTTGTTGTAAGTGCCGATGCTCGCCGCGCCCCGCGTGACTTTCAACGCCTCCGGCTTCCAGAGGGTAAACGCGTTCACGGGTCCCGCCGACCAATGTCGGCAAGATGCGCAGTGACAGTAGCCCATGGCGGCAGGCTCACCTGAGATCTCGAATTCGACCTCGCCGCAAAAACAGCTTCCCTTGTGGATTTTCTCGGTACCCATGATCGGCTCTCCATGTAATATCTTTCTACTTCGACGGACTTCAGTGTATCGCGATGGCGCGATCAGCGGAGCGATGGGCTGCTGCAGAACTTGGAAGCCGTTTGGCGGCGCGTCTCAGCGCTTCAGCAGCGCGGTCGCGACCGACGTCATCGCGATCACCCCGGTGCGCAGAGTCGGCTCCGGCAGGGGTTCGAAGCGGCTGGTGTGAGGACCCGGAAGAAAGCTCCCCGCCGCCTCAGCGGCCGCGAATTTCACCGGATCCATTGCGCCCAGCCAAAATATCACGGTCGGGATTTTGTGCCCGGGAAGACCGAATAGACCGAAGTCCTCGCTGGCCATGATGGGGTCCTCGTCGAACACATTGCCGGCGCCCAGTGCGGCCGCCAGCGCGGCCTTCGTCCGGGCAGTCAGCGCGGGATCATTGTAGGTCGGCGGCGTCGACTCGTCGCTGAACACCGTGACGATGGGCGCCCGGTCCTCCGGGACGCCGGCCGCCAGCGCCACGCCCTGTGCGGTGCGTCGAATGCCGTCGACGACGATCTGATTGGCCTTCTCGCTGAAAACCCGCGTGGTCAGCTCCAGTTTGACCTCGTAAGGAATGATGTTCCGCTTGGTTCCGCCGTGGATGGTCCCAACCGTGACGACCGTGGGGTCTCGCGGGTTTTCCTGGCGGCTGACGATGGTCTGCAATTGAACGATGAACTCTCCGGCCATGACGATGGGATCTTTGCCGTTCTGCGGCTGGGCGCCATGTCCTCCGATGCCGCGCAGAGTGACATCCACCGATGTGGATCCCGCCATCGCGGCGCCGCTTGTGATGCTCACCGTACCCGCCGCACGTGAGTTGGTGTCATGCAGGGCGATGGCGAGAGTCGGTGTGCCGAACCGCTCGTAGAGGCCGTCGGCAAGCATCGCTTTTGCTCCATCGACTTTTTCCTCCGACGGTTGTCCGATGAGCATCACGGTGCCATGCCATTTGGGGCGCGTGGCGGCCAGCGCCCGCGCCGTGCCGATCATGGTCGCCACGTGCACGTCGTGCCCGCAGGCGTGCATCACGCCGACCTCCTCGCCCGCCGCGGTCTTCGTTTTCACGTGGCTGGCGTAACTCAGGCCGGTCTCCTCGACCACGGGCAGCGCGTCCAGGTCGGTACGAATCAGCAGCCGCGGACCGGGGCCGTTCTCCATGATGCCCACCACGCCGTAGGCTTGTGTGCCGTCGGGATACTTGCCGACCCGCTCCGTAACCGCGAAGCCGGCCTTGCGCAGTTCGGCCGCCAGCCGTGACGCAGTCTCCTTTTCCTGATGAGAAAGTTCTGGGTGGGCGTGGATATCCTTATAGGCGGCTACCAGTTCGGAAAGCTCGCCATCGACGATCCGCTCGAGGGTCTCGGCCGAGGCGGGCGTGCCCGAGAGGCATCCCAACAGACAAATGCTCGCGTATGCCTTCATCGATACTCCTGCGAATTCAAGGGGGTCGGACGGTGCTTGCAGTGCATTGAGCAATCATGCCAGTTCCGCTTGATCGCCGGGATCAGAGTTTTTTGCACTGGGCCATTCCAGCGGCGCACATCCGACACCATCTCGACGGTCTGATGCGGCCGGCCTGAAAACAACACCCTCGACCCGAGCGAAACGCCGGGCGACAATGGCCGTTCCCGACAAATCCAGGAATACTCGTGGGTAACGCATTTCCGCATCTCTTCGAGCAATTGCGCATCCGCGGCTGCACGCTCAAGAATCGCATTATGTCCACCGGGCACGATACGACGCTGCCCGTCGACGGCACCGTCAACGAAGCACTGGTGGCCTATCAAGAAGCCCGCGCGCGCGGCGGGGCGGGCCTTATCGTGCTGCAGGTGTCCGGCGTGCACGAGACCGCCCGCTATACCAACCATGTTCTGATGGCGACCGACGATTCGGCCATTCCCGGCTATCGGCGCGTTGCCGAGGCGGTGCATCGCTTCGACACGGTGCTGTTTGCCCAGCTGTTTCATCCCGGACGCGAGATCGCCGAAGCGGACGGAGGACTTCTCAGCGTGGCATACGCACCGTCCGCCGTGCCGAACGAGCGGTTCCATGTGATGCCGAGCCCGCTCAAGCTTCCCATGATTCGTGCCATCGTCAGCGGATATGGCGATGCCGCGCGGCGCATGCAGGCCGCCGGTGTGGATGGTGTCGAGATCGTGGCCAGCCACGGCTATCTACCGTCGCAATTTCTCAATCCGCGGGTGAACTTGCGCGACGACGCCTATGGCGGCGATCTCGACGGGCGCCTACGGTTCCTGCGCGAGGTGATTGCCGACATTCGCGACAAAGTGAGCGACCGATTCGTCGTTGGCTTGCGCATTTCAGGATTCGAAGTGGACGAATCGGGCCTGTCGCAGGATGAGAGCCTGCAGGCGATCATCGGCGTCGCGAGTCGCATCGACTACGTCAATGTAACGCTCGGCACTTCCGCCAGCCTGGGGGGGGCCATCCACATTGCGCCGCCCATGTCGTCGAAGCCCTCCTACGTTGCTCCGTATGCGGCGAGCGTGAAGCAGCGCGTGGACATACCGGTGTTCGTAGCGGGCCGTATCAACCAGCCGCAGGAGGCGGAGGCCATCCTCGCTTCCGGTCAGGCCGATGTGTGCGGCATGACGCGAGCCATGATTTGCGACCCTGAGATGCCCGATAAAGCGCGGCGCGGCGCCGCCGCCGACATTCGCGCGTGCATCGCCTGCAACCAGGCGTGCATCGGACATTTCCACAAGGGATATCCGATCTCTTGCATACAGAATCCGGTGAGCGGGCGCGAGCTCAGGTACGGCACGATTTCGCCGGCCAAGGTGCCCCGCAAGATCATGATCGTCGGCGGCGGCCCGGCGGGCATGAAGGCCGCGATCGTCGCCGCACAGCGGGGCCATCGCGTCATCCTGCATGAGGGGCAGAAGCGATTGGGCGGCCAGGCGCTGCTCGCGCAGCTACTGCCGGGCCGGGCCGAGTTCGGCGGATTGGTGACGAACCTGCTGCACGAAATGACGTCCGCCGGCGTCGAGGTCCACACCGGTTCGCGAGTCGATCGCGCGATGATCGAGCGCGAATCACCGGACGTGGTCGTGATGGCGACCGGCGCGACTCCCTACCGGCCCTCATTTGCCAGCGAGGGCGCCCTGCAGATCGCAGATGCATGGCAGATTTTGAGCGAGTCCGTCGACCCTGGACATTCCGTGGTGGTCATCGATTGGCGCGCGGATTGGATCGGCATCGGAATCGCGGAGCGCCTGGCGCTGAGCGGGCGCCGAGTGCAGCTGGCGGTGAGCGGGATCGCCGTGGGCGAGTCGCTTCCATTCTATGTGCGTGACGCTTCGGTGGCTTCGCTGCACAAACTCGGCGTCAGCGTGCTGCCGTACATGCGCCTGTACGGCAGCGACTCGGACTCGGTCTATCTGCAGCACGTGACGAGCGGGGAGGCCGTCGTGATCGAATCGGTGGACACGCTGGTGTTATGCACGGGGCACCAGTCGGTTACGGACCTTGCGGACAGCCTCGATGAACTCTCCCTGGACGTGCGGATCATCGGCGATGCGGCATCCCCGCGCACGGCCGAAGAGGCAGTGTTCGAAGGACTCCGAGTCGCCACCGAAATTTAGGGCGCCCGTGCGACGCATGCGTCGCACCCGCGTTCGCGGCGTTCAAGTCGGCTTCCTGCCGACTTAGCCGAACTTGACGGATTCAGCGGTTTGGCGACGGTAAGTCATTGATGTGATTGAAGCACACCCCCGAAGGTCTGCACTACACGGCGCTGGCGGCGATGGTCTGCGCGGCGCTGATTTTTGGCGGCGGCTGAGCGGGAAGCTCGAGCCGCAGACGTTCGAGGAGGAGCTTGAGCTCCGGTTCCGGTTGCGTGTGGCGAGTGAGCAGAAGTTCTCGCCCGTCGGTGGTGGGGATGCGCACATCGACCATCTGCACGGCGGCAAATTTCTCCAGCGCGCTGCGACTGGTGAGGCCCGGAGCGAGACCCTTCAGTTGTCGTCCGAGCGTGACATACAGGCAGTACGCAAGGAAGGAGATAAACACGTGCGACTCGATGTTTTCCATTTCTTGATGGAAGATCGGGCGGATATGCAGATCGCTCTTCAAGGTGCGGAAGGCTTCTTCGACCTGCACGAGTTGCAGGTAGTAGTTCCAGAGTTTCACCGGATCGGTATCGGTGAGGTTGGTGCGCAGTAGATAGCGGCCCTCACGACGCAGTACGATCTTAAGTTTCTTGCGATTGAGATTGTAGGTGAAGCCGGCGCCGCCTTCTTCGACCTTCACGTCAACCAGTCGCCACGCGGCGGGGACTTTGCTCTTCGCGCTGCCGAGTTTCATCAGCAGCTCATCGCGCGTGAGCTCCATGTCTTTGAGCTGAGCGAGCCGTGCCCACAGCCACTTGAGTTTGCGCCGGCGCATCGAGCGTTCTTTGGCGATGCGGTCATGACTCTCGGCGAACACATACAGTTCGTTGTCCTGTGGCAGCAGCTTGACCTTCACGCCGGGCCGGGCGCTGTGCCAGGGCTTGGTCACCAAGGATTTCTCGAGTCGGTTGAGCCGTCCCTTCGGGGTGCCGACCAGATATTGTACCGGCGGCTCGGTGCGACGCATCTCGGCGAGCACTTCCTCGGTGGGGATGCCACGGTCCATGCACCAGATCCGCTGGGCCTTGCCGTATTGCTTCTCTATCTTGGCCAAGAACGCACGTAAGGTGGTCGAGTCGCAGGTGTTTCCCGGCAAAACCTCGTACGCGAGCGGTAGCCCTTCAGGCGTGACGATGAGCGCGATCACGATCTGCACGCAGTCAAAGCGGTGGTCGCGGCTGTAACCGAACCGCCGCTTGTCGTTCTCATCGAGCGGCGGATCGGACTCCAGGTAGGTGCTCGTCAAGTCATACAGCAGCACCTCGAAGCTGACGTTGAACAGATCGCGCCAGCGACCCGTCAGATGCGTAAACAGCGCCCCCTTGTGCTCCAGGAGCCGTCGATGACACCCGTATAGCACGTGCGGATCAGCGAGTCCGTCATCGGCGCCGAGCAGATCGGCAAGCGCCGTGCGGCCGTACCACTCCCGGTGCAGCCGCCACTCGCTGCCAGGCTCGATCAGGCGGTAGGCGGCCAGCACGAACAACACCAAATCCCAGCGCGTGCCCTTGCGCGAGGCAGGTAACCGCTCCGCCCAGAACACGTCCAAATCCAGCATCTGCCACAGCGTCAACGCCAACCAGCACGCGCCCCACTGGCGCGGTCGATGCAACTGCAGTGATTTGAGCTTCAACCGGACGATCGACTCGTCCGGCAATACCGCCTCGCAGCGATCCTCCGGAAACAGAGCATACGTGCGCGGCACCGAGGTCGGCGCATCTTCGTCCAGCACCTCGATCGACTTGCGCCACGCCAACTCTTGGGATGAATTGATCTCGCCCAAATACAGCACATGCCGCTGCACGACGCGACCGCCGGCGACACGACGGTTCTCCACCACACTCCAGTAGCGGTGCTCCTTGCCGTCCTTCTTGCGGGTGATCGCGCGCAAAAACATCTTGTCGCCGCATTATCCGCATGCGCGCCGCTCGCGCCAGGGGGTAGGTCTTCACTACACGCGTTTTCGACCAAACGCACGCCAGTGACATCAAGAAAATCAAAAACCTATGATCGGGCCGCCCGGGACCGGACGGCTACTTTCGAGGTGAATCCGTCAAGTTCGGTTAGTCGGCTTTGACGGCTTCCACTTGGATATGCAGCGCGACGTCCATTTTGAAGCCGTACTTCTGGCCGTAGTCCACTCCAAAGTCAGCGCGGTTGAAGGTGCCGCTCGCATCCGCACCGCAGACTTCCTTCTTGAGCATGGGATGCTGGATACACTTGAACGAATTGATCTTCAAGTTCACCGGTTTGGTAACACCATGCAGTGTGAGGTTTCCGGTAACGGTGGTCGGCGCGCCGTTCGCGAAGCCGCCGAGCGTGCCCTTGTAGGTTGCGGTGGGATATTTCGCCACGTCGAGCATTTCGGGGCTGGACACATGTTCGTTCAGCTTGTCATGGGCGAGGTCGATGCTGCCGGTGTCGACCGTGATATCCACCGAGCCGGCCATGGCCTTGGTGTCCAGCACGACAGTCCCGGTCGTCTTCTTGAACAGGCCGCGCCACACGGACAAGCCGCCGAAGTGATCCACTTCAAAACTCGGGTGCGTGTGGTCCGGATCGACGTTAAACGTCGTGGGTGCGGCAGATCCCGCACTGGCCAGACCAAACAGGGCAAGGGCCGCAAAATACGTTCTCATCGTTGACTCTCCATGGCGGTTGATCAAAAAGCGACAGTTAAACTCAGGATAGGGGAAGAGCGATTCATCGAATAGATGGAGGAATCGGCATTCTTTAGTCCAAAAATAGATGTAATCCCATGCTCTCGATGTCAAGGCGGTGCCTTGACCGCCTTCAAATGGCCCGGCCGGAGCTCGCCACGGGCCAGCACCACGACCAACTGGCGCCAATTCGCGATGAAGTGCTCGGTACGTGCTGCTCCAAGGCGGCCACTTATCGTGGGCTTGAGCGATCCCTCCATCGCGGCGAGTTCCCGTTTGGCCAATTCCAGATACCAGGTGTGGCGATCGCGGATGTCTACTTCCACGAAGCCGGCATTTCGCAAGGCTGCGGCGCTCTCCTCGAGCGTGACCATATTGTAGGCGATTCCTTCGAGACGAAAATATTCCATCATCTCGGGTGAGTAGGTGCCGGTGCCGCCGCGCAGCCAGTCGCTGGCGATGAAACGGCCCCCGGGGCGCAAGACTCGCAGAATGTCGGCAAACAAGGCCGGCTTCTCGGGGATCTGAACCAATGAGTCCTTGGAAAACACCACGTCGAAACTTGCGTCCGCGAACGGCAACCGGCCGGGTTGCACCTTGACGCCGCGAATTCGGCGGGCGAGTCCGGCGCGTTCGACACGGGCCTGCAGGCCCTCGAGCAGTGCAGGGTCGACGTCGATCCCGACCACCGACGTTGCCCCGTACTGCGTAATCAGCAGTTCGTCGATGGCTCCGAGACCGCAGCCGACGTCGAGTACTTCGCAGCCTCGGATGTCGCAGCCTTCGAACAGTCGAGCCAGTTCATCGGCTCCTCCGGGAGACAAGAATCCGCCCCCCCAGATCAACTGAAGCAGGGCCAACATGCCCTCGTCGTATTCGCCGGGCTCGCTCGCCTGCCCGATTTTCGCGGCCTGCGTCATGCTCTACGGCCCACCCATTTCCGCCAGTAGTGCGGTCGCCCCGTACACCTTGCCCAGGGCTTCGCGAATGATCGCCGGGTGGACTGCAATGGCGCGGTTCTTCGCGGCGTCGAACCAATAGTCGCCGGAAATCGAGTGGATGTTCCCGTCGAACATGAGGCCGACGATGCGACCCTGCGCGTCGATCAACGGGCTTCCCGAATTGCCGCCGACAATGTCGCTGGTGGTCGAAATGCAGAAGGGTGTGCGCATGTCGAGCTGGCTCTTGACGTTCGGCCCAGCTGTCGGGGATTTTGAAAGGAGAGCGCCGGTCGCCCGGTCGAAGGCACGGTCCAGGTAGGTGAACGGTTCCACCTGGCACGCCGTTCTCCTCCCAGCCGTGCACGGTGCCGTAGTTCAAGCGCAACGTGAAGGTGGCATCGGGGTAGACCTGGGTTCCATAGGCCTTGAAGCGTTCCGCCGCGATGCGCTCCGACGCAGCCGAAATCGGCGCTTCGACTTCGTCCTCGAACTGCTTGCGGATGGCCCGCGCGTCCGCCGTCGAGCGATCTTGCGAGCGTGATCATGGGATCCTGCGATGCGTCGACGGCGGCTTTGCCGCCCTCCCAAAGCTGCTTTCGTACCGCGGGGTCGTCGAGCTTCGTCTCGGCCACGAGCCGTGTCGCGAGCGTGTCGGGCGAATCCTTGATGAGCAGACTTGCGCACGACCGGATGATCGGGGCCAAGCCATTCGCGCATGCGCTGCAGCGAGAAGGACAGCGTGAGCGACTTCGACCTCGGAATAGATCGGTACCCGAGCGTACAACTGCTGCTCGATGCGCGGGCAGCGCAGCGTCGGTATATTCGCGCAGCCGATCGGTATTGGGCTTGTCGCGTTCGTCGGCGGCGCGCACCAGCAGGCGTGCGTAGCGGAAGAGAATGCTGTTGAATCCGACGCCGCTTTCGATGAACGTTTACGGCAAATACAGCACGCGTTCGCGCGGCGAGGCGGCCTCGATTTGCCGCCATGGGTCGGTCCCGGTCGATCTGCGCGCTGATTCGCAGTGCCGTTTTCATCCTCGCTCTTGCGCGCCATCAGCGCGTCGTCGTGCAGCGCATCGAGCAGCTTGCGTCGAACCTTGAGGCCGTTCTCGAGGCTGTTGAGCGGCGCCTCCACCAGCTGTTCATTGCCGGACGAGGTCCGGCCGAATTGAATGTAGCGGCCGCGCAGTTCCGCTGCGCGCAACAAGCGAAGTCGGCAGAGACACGTCGCGCTCGAACTCCAACTGAGCGCGGGTTTCCAGCCGTTGCGTGGTGCCGGGATGTCCGGCTACGAACACCAACTCGTCCGCGCGCGGGCCGGCGAAGCTGATCTTGAGATAGTTCGGCGTTTTCGCGGGCTTGCCGTGTTCGTAGGCCCGCAACATCGAGAAGTCGAGCGACCAGCGCGGAAACTGAAAATTGTCCGGATCGCCGCCGAACGCGGCAATATCAGCCTCCGGTGCGAATACCAGGCGCACGTCGTCGTAACGCTTGTACTTATAGAGGAAGTACTGCCCACCCTCGTACAGCGTCACGGCCTGGCATTTGAGCTTGCCGGATTTCGCCTTCGCGCTCGCCTGTTCGCAGGATTGTTCGAGCTGCGTCAGCGCCTTCTTGCGCGCGTCGTTCGCCGACTTTGTCGTCGAGGCCGCCGACGGATTTGGCGACGGTGGCGGTGACGTTCTCCATGTCGACCAGAACGTCGGCAAGCTGCGTGGAGCAGCGACGCTCGTCGGCTTCGGTTCTGGGTCAGGAAGCCGCTGGTCGATCAGGCTGTTGTCCTTCGAGGAGAGCTCGGCGAGGCACGACTCGACGCAGTGGTGATTGGTGAGGATCAAGCCCTCGGGGGACACGAAGGAAGCCGTGCAGTTCGACAGCCGGATGGTGGAAAGGCGTACGTGATCCAGCCATTCCGCAGTCACGTGGGTGCCGTAAGTCTGTTCGACTTTGCTCGCTGGGAAATTATCGAAAGTCCACATGCCTTCATCTGCCAGCGCCGGAAGGAATGCAGCGAGCCCCACAATCAACAGAATGATTCGCATGCCAGCCTCTTGAACACGATTTGGTTCGGTACGTCGCAAAGCCGCGATTCTACGTGAAAACGAAATGTGTGCCTTGTCCCTCCCTGGACGGCACCCTTCGGGTCGACCTGCGGTCGACCAAACGCGCTCCTGCGCGTTTGTGTGCCTTGTCCGTCCCGCGGGGTTGCAGGGATCCGCTACAATCCCACGGGAACCCGCATTTTCGAGACCCCAAGCCAATTGAATCCAGACAATCGCGCCTCGGCGTCGCCTAAGCCCGCACATCGGGCCTTTGCCTCGTTCTCAAACGGCGATTTTCGAATTTATTTCCTATCCGCGACCGCCGCGATAATGGCCGACAACGTCGAACATGTCATCAGCTATTGGGTCATCTTCCAGAAGTTTCATTCGCCCGCACTCGCTGGATTTGCCGTGATTTCACATTGGGTGCCATTCCTTTTTTTCGCCGCTTTCAGCGGCGCGCTGGCGGATCGATTCGATGTCCGCCGGTTGATCCAAATCGGCACGCTCATGCTGTTCTCCGTCTCGGTCGGCTGGGGGGCGATGTTCCTGACGGATTCGCTGGCTCTGTGGAAAGCCATGGCGCTGCTCGTCGTGCACGGTTTCGCGGGAGTCTTCTGGCTACCGGCAGCGCAGGTGCTGATTCATCAGATCGTCAGCGCGGACCAACTTCCGAGCGCGGTGCGGTTGATCGCTACCAGCCGGTATTTGGGCTTCCTGGTTGGCCCGGCGGTGGGTGGAGGCTTGTTGCTGCTCCTCGGCCCGTCGTACGGGATCTTGGTCAATGCTCTGATCTACTTGCCGCTGGTCATCTGGCTGATCGACGCCCCCTACGGCCGGGCCGCGGCGGATTGGCGGCCCGTCCCGCCGGCGTTGAGTGGGTTCGCCGACATTTGGTCGACCATGAAAGTCGTCGCGCGCCACCCCATACTGCTGTCCATGACGGTATTGGTCGGGGCTTCATCCTTTTTCGTCGGCAATGCGTATCAGGCGCAGATGCCGGGCTTCGCGCAGGACCTCGGGCACGGCCGTGTTGACCTATCGTACAGCGCGTTGTTGGCCGCCGATGCCGCGGGCGGCCTCGCCGGCGGGCTGCTGCTGGAGAGCCGCGCCATGCTGGCCCCCAGGGTGCGCACGGCGTTCATTCTGGCGATGATCTGGTGCGCCGCGCTCGTCGGATTTGCGCGTTCGAACATCTACGCGCTGGCGCTCAGCCTGTTGTTCGTTGCCGGCTTCGTGGAACTGGCGTTCAACTCCATGGCTCAGGCCCTGGTGCAAATAAATGCACCCAACGAGATTCGCGGACGGGTGATCGGGGTGTTCTCGATGTCGGCCATGGGTATGCGGACCTTCAGCGGGCTTTCCGTCGGAGTCCTTGGGGCAAGCGTGGGAATTCATAATTCGCTGGGTTTGAGCGCCGCCGTCCTATTCGTCATTATTGCCGTCATGTTTGCGTGGCGCTATCGACGCGGCCGCGAGAAGGAAGGTCCATGAACGGTATACCGACCGATGTGGAGTTCATGCGTCGCGCCCTCCAGCTGGCCGTACTCGCGGGCGAGAATCAAGAGGTTCCCGTGGGCGCCATCGTGGTTCAGAACGGAGCGGTGATCGGCGAAGGCTGGAACCGTCCGATTTCGGATACGGACCCCACGTCGCATGCCGAGATCGTCGCCCTGCGCGCCGCTGCCAGGCAGTTGCGGAACTACCGTCTCGAACGCGCGGTCCTCTACGTCACCTTGGAACCCTGCGCCATGTGCATCGGTGCAGCCATCAACGCGCGCATCGCGCGAGTGGTGTTCGGGGCCTGGGACCCCAAGGCCGGTGCCTGCGGCAGCGTCTTCGATTTACCCCGAGAGCCCCGGGTGACCCATCGATTGGACGTGTTCGGGGGAGTTTGCAGCGAGGAATGCGGCGCCCTGTTGCGGCGCTTCTTCGAGACGCGGAGGCGCGGCGCTAGTTGAGCGCCGTGGCGCCCGTGCTACCCCACGCCCACTCCAACATGTCGCGATAGTCGCGCACGTTGTCGACGTAGCGCACCGGCTCCCAGCCGCGCGCATAGCCGTTCTCGGTACGGGAGTACCACGCTTCCTGCTCGAGCAGCGGCAGGAATTCACGCACGTCCTCCCAGGAGTCCGGGTCGCGGCCCGCTTTCTGCGCGAGCACGCGCGCATCTTCCAGGTGTCCGTAGCCGATGTTATAGGCGGCCAGAGCAAACCAGGTCCGATCGGGCTCGGGGACATGGGCGGGAATCTTCGCATAGACCTGCCCGAAATAACGGGCGCCGCCGAAGATGCTCTGCCGCGGATCGGTGGGGTTCGTAACCTTCGCCGCCGTCGCCGTGTCGGATGTGAGTTGCATGAGGCCTTTGGCGCCCGCGGGCGAGGATGCGCCTGGATTCCATTTCGATTCCTGGTATCCGATTGCCGCCAGCAAACGCCAGTCCTGACTGCTCTGTTGCGCAGCCTCTTCGAACCACTTTTTGTAGAGCGGCAAACGACTTTGGAGATGACGCATGAAGCCGGAGGCGTTGCCGAACTCCAGATCCTCCGAGCGGCCGTAGTAATGCTTGACGAGGACCGCGAGTTCGCCGTCCGTCTGCAGCCGCGAGAAGTAGCCGCTCACGTCGTCCATGAAGCCGGCGTCGCGGTTGCTCGCCGCCCATGCCAACGATTCGCTGCCGGGAAAATCGAATGCGATGCGCAGGTCAGGATGGTCGTCGTGTGCGAGCGCGAACTCGGTCGAATCGGCGATGGTGTAGTCGATGCTGCCGTCCGCGACACCATCGAGGAGCGCCTGGGAATCCATGCTGGAATTTTCGATCCACACCAGATTCGGCTGAGCATCGCGTGCCGCGCGCAAGTTCTTCGCGTGCGCACTGCCGGCCGCGATCTCCAGATCGCCGTTGCCGATCTGTGCGAGGGACGCAGGACGCAGTGCGCCGCGGCGGTACACGAGATGTTCCCTCACTCGCTGATATACCGGACCGAAAGTCACACCGGCGATCGGCTTCGACGGCACCTTCAAGGCCGCCGCGGCCAAATGCGCGCGGCCCGTGGTCAGGGCGCGGTAGATTTCAGCGTAGCTGTGGACGGGAGTGATCTTGAGTTTCACACCCAACTCATCCGCGAAGCGGCGGGCCAGGTCGTATTCCGGCCCTGCGGGAAGGTCGTCGGCGTCGAGGTAGTATGCCAATGGGCTTATCCGGGTCACGACACGCAGTTCGCCGAGCGTCCTGATTTGGTCGATGACGCTCGGCAGCGGCGTGCAGGTGCTCAACAGCAGCGCGGCCGTGACCGTGATGCCGATCTTGAGTCCTCGTACCCGAGACACTGAATGTTCTTTAAGTTTACGCACGGTCGTTAGCACTATGAGTTCCGTGAGGCGGGGCCCGGCTCTTTCACATGAGGGGGATCCGTTGCCGATGCCCTAGAATACCGCGTTATTCGCCTCCGCGGACTCTTGACAATTGCATTTTTAGTCTGACCGTCTATCGCATCACAGGGCCCAAAAACTTAAGTTAACGGGCAAAAACCTTAAGTTAACGCGATTGGAAACGAGCACTCGAGCGAGGCTGCCGGCGGCATGGATTTTCCAATCTGAGAGGTGCTTCACGCCGGGATGGGCGGTGGGCGGCGTCGGCGGATTTGATTTGTCCGGCACCGTTCTCAACTCGAGCATGTAGTCGATCTCGGACGGAACGGGCACGATCATGGAAGGCCATCGATACGCTCAGCAGCCGGGGCTTCGATCAGGCGGTCGCATGCGTGAAGGGAAATATGTGTGATAGCGGCGGGCAATCGACACCGGTAAATGATGGCGTACCTCCGACGCCAATGCGCTAGAATAATCGCCTATTGGCCTTAGTGGACCCTTGGCAAATGCGCGGTTAGCCCGGTCTTCCACTTGCGTCGCATAAGCCGAAGGGCTTGAGTTTCGCGAGGAACATTAATTAACGGAGAGGTACCGAAGTGGTCATAACGGCGCCGACTCGAAATCGGATGGTCGGGTAATTCCGGCACGTGGGTTCGAATCCCACCCTCTCCGCCACTTTTTTTCGAGCCTTTTCAAGGCTTGCCTTTTGCTCCTCCGGGCTACTGGCAGAATTCGGGGATTCCAGGGGACGGAACACGATTTGGCGCGCGTTGTCCTGCGAGCTCGCTGG
Organism: uncultured Gammaproteobacteria bacterium; assembly: GCA_963799885.1. GTDB lineage: Bacteria > Pseudomonadota > Gammaproteobacteria > Steroidobacterales > Steroidobacteraceae > Bog-1198. The sequence goes on from CAWCYX010000029.1 coordinate 53,089, forward strand.
AGCGAAAGGGAGCAAGTGCACTTTCGGTCGAGCTTCCATGGCATTTCGGATTGCCTGAATATCAGCCTCCGTCGCTCCTTCAATCCATGCCGCATACATGCGCAGCATCACTTCCACACTGTGACCATGTTGCTTTGCGACCCAAAGTAGATTCTTCGCGAGCATTAACGCCCAAGTGACCGAAGAGTGCCGCGCGTGATACGGACCGCGCTGACGGATACCAATTTTCTGCAGGCTTTCATTCCAGCGCCAACGCGTGACTTCTGGATCGCTGATGGCATTGCCGTCCGTTCCGATCCTCCTGGGTCTTCGTCCGGTCTTTGTCGCGCCGGAGCACTCGCGCCTTGGTGACCCGCAGCACGCCCTTTCGCTCGTCGAAGTCTGACACGAGCAGTGCGATCTGCTCCGAAGGCCGAAGGCCGGTGAAGAAGCGCAGCTCATCGTAGTTGCCGATCGCATCGCCCCAATCGGCGCGTAGTTGAACAATGAGCGACTCGGCCTCGCCAATGGTGAAAGGGCCAACCACCGGCCGATCCTTCTTCGTGATCCGCAGGGACTTTAGGCCCACGGCGGGATTGTGCTTCTCGGGGTGATCCTTATAGCCATAGTCAAAGGCACGGCGGATGACACTGACCGCGTTGTTATAGGTCTTCTTGGTCCACTCATAGGCGTTTACGATCTTCGCGAGCTCGGAGTACCGCACCTCCCCAAAAAAAAAGCCGGGTTCCGATCGCGGGCCGCCAGATTTGCGCCAGGAGCTTGCGGTACCCGCGTCCGGTGACGTAGGCAAGATCCTTTTTCGCGACGCGCGATTGGCACTCGAGCAGAAACTCGTCAAAGACCTGATTGCATGTGCGCTGCGCCGGCGGCGTGCCGGCCACCTGCTTGATGAGGCGATAATCGGGGAACTCCTCTGCGAATGTGAAGCTTCCCTCGGCAATACGCCGCTTGATTTCCGCCATCTGGCGGCGTGCACGCCGAAGGTTCGCCTCCTTGGGCTCGCGCTTCATGGTTGGCCGATAGCGGACACCGTCGAACTCGAAATCGAACTGGATCCGGTCGGACTTTCGGGACGAGGCATGCGTCGCCACCCAGCAGCCAATAGACCGTCGTATCTCCCGCTTTGCTCAAATAAATGCCGACCCCCGTCATTTCCGAGGCTACTTGATGCAGGCTGCGCTAATGTGCCGCGCGCTCCGAGGAGCATGAATACGAGAAGTACGTTGCGGGCGTTCATGTTATCTCGCCGGCTCCCCGGTAGTCAGTGTTGAAGCGTAAGGTCGCATGGAAAAATGGCAGCGCGGCGGCAAACTGGTGGCGGATTCTGGCAGACGCTGACCCAGTATTTGAGACACCGACAGCAACATCGAGCTTTTCTCTATAGGATCTTCTGGCTGACTGTCGTAAAGGAATAGCTCTCATTCGCGCGGCCGGGGTAGATGACGAGATTCTTGCCTTCGAATCGGGCCGAAGGAACGATCAGCCCGCGCAACTTCAATCTCATAGAGCGTCTTTCGCAGGTCTCGCTTAACGGGTCGAGGTTGCCGGGCAAGATTGTATTCGACTTCGGCTATACATACTGCTGGCTCAAAACAGGCATAGATGGCGGCAACGTCCGGAGGATTCCAGCGAGCGCCCTGAATGTTTTCCCGGTCGGGCGGATAGTCATTCAGCATTACTCTGTAAACTCGACCGCTCCAAGCAGCGCCTTGCAGCGAAGCTAAAGCGTTCTCAAGAGACGTTGCATCTGCCATTGTCGCTGGATTGGCGTTTTCAGTCTTTCAGACGAATGCAGAGTCTTGCAGCCGCGCAATCACAGCGAGCACTTCCCTCTGGCGACCCTTGGATACTAGATCCGCGGGACGCTCACCATTCAGTTGCGGATGAGGTGCAAACAGCCATAGCCGCGCGTCATCCGGCTCAAAAAATTCCGCCAAACGCTCGGTCAGATAATCGAACTCCAAAAGCCTGTCCAGATGTTCGCGTTGCGGATCATTTTTGCCTCTTGCCCATCGCGATAAAGTTTGCGGGGTGGCGCCGATCATTTCCGCGATGCTGCTCGCCGGAATGCGCGTGCGCTGTTTGATTGAGTCGATCTTTCGGGCAACAGCTGATGTCATATGGGTTCACCGCCCTCTGGGTTCGCGTGGGGTAAGAGGAATAACTCTAGCTGTCGTGGGACGCGACGAGTCGTTGCCGGGCACGCGCGATCTCTCCTGAATTCGCACTCGCTCTCGATGTAAATCGAGGAGCACGGCTTTTACAGACAACATTCGGCGTTGCGTCTTCTTGAAGAGCTCATGGACATCCGATGCTCGAGTGAGCATGTCGCATACCGGTGAAAAAACATTGTGGATGAAGTGTTCCGCACGCATGCTGACCGGAATTCTCGAAAGCTCCGTGTACTGGCGTTGACGAGCGAGCGTGGAGAGACGTTCCATATCACCCAGCATGCTTTCAAATCCATTAGGGCAGCACCCCTTGTCCTTACAGGCAAACTGCACTTTCCCGCGTGGCGAACTCATTAGCTTCGTGGCGATGTCGCTTTCAACAGCTACGCCGAGCGCGTCAATGTAGACCCGCTGCGGGGGAGCGAATGATTTCTTCGCCGTGGTCGATGCGGGTCGTTGTAGCGAACCAATATCAAATGAATCGCCGATGGTTATTCCGCTCTCAATCATATCAACGGCGCCAGAATCGCTAGCAGCGATCGTCGAGCTGCACATCGAACAGGGCCCAAATCTGGAGGAGGCGAAGGTCCCGATCGGCGTCGTGCAGGGCATCGTCGGACTGAGGCGCTGGAAGTGCGTTGCGACCGGCACTGCGAACCACGCCGGCACGACGCAGGGGAGCTCGCGCTTGGCGCCGATGGGCATGATCTTGGGCGCGAAGTGACGATGCAGGAATTCTTTAGGTAAAGTGCCTGCCGTGAAGGTGTCTTGCGTGAGGAGTAGTATCGACGGCTGGTGGTGCTGGAGGGTCATATGGGGGCTCAAGAGATACGTGCGGCATTGGATCGGCATTGGGCTGCATCCGATGCCAACGATTTTGAAACGGAGCACGACATCTACCTCGAGGATGCGGTGCTGGAATACCCCCAGTCAGGCGAGCGAATCCGTGGTCGGCGCAACATACAGATCACGCGCACCAATCAGCCGAGCAAGAAGCGCTTCGCTGTGCGGCGAGTCATTGGCAGCGGTGATCTTTGGCTCACCGAGTACATTCTGACGTATGACGGGAAGCCTTCCTACACCGTAAGCATCATGGAGTTCAGCGGCGACAAGGTGGCACGGGAGACACAGTACTTCGCGGATCCTTTCGAGGCCAGCGCCTGGCGCGCTCAATGGGTCGAACGGATGGGCGATTGGCGCCGCTAGCAGCGCGCCCAATAGGTATCCTGCGGCGTTCGCCGTGTTCATTGCTCGCGCATCGGCATAGCTCCAGTTCGAGTCCGCGCGCATCGCTGGAAGCACAGTGCGTAGGCGAAGCGCGCCAAACCAAGCGCAATTGCAGGAACCATGGCAAGTCCGGCGACAATCGACAGCGAAACCGCCGGCGGCGCAAACCCGCTCTTATAATTCATCGTCGCGCTCAATCCCGCGGTAGCCCGGCAGTGCTGTTTTCGGCGGCTGCGCCACGAGCGTGATACATGACTTCAAAACGCCGGCCATGAGGCCCGCCGCCCAATGTCAGGATCTCCCCGCTCTTCGGGTCGACTGCCCGTAACCTTTCGAAGCCATCGGGTTCGCCCTGCCGCGAATCCAAAACGACCGCGTCGCCGGCCGCGAATGGCAGGTCGGTCGATCGCGTCAGCAGAAGCACGACCTGGGGGAGACCGAAGGTCTGCGAGAGGGCAGCGAAGAAAGGCCCCTCCAGAAAGGTGAGCGCCGCGTCGGGCTCGCGCCAGAGATAAAACGTCGCGTAGCAAGGATCGACTGGGTCGATCAGAAACAGCTTGTGGGCGAGACCTTCCAGGCCGTCGAACAGCGGTCCGCGTTCAGCCGCGCGGGCGCGTACCGTCGCAATGGCTTCTGGCCCGGAGAGCGGAATCTTGTAATGCATGGCGAGCATGAGTGACCTTTGTATTCAAGCAGCCGGCGCGCTGCGGTGGACTCCGAGATAGTCGGCATCATAGATGATCGTGCCGCTCATACTGAGGTATGAGTTGAAAGCGGTCGGCGGCCGGCACATTGTATGTCTCGACCAAAGCCCGGTGGACGCCGTTCGCGACCGCGCGAAGGTACTCGGGCGATTGCCCGTGGATGGAAAGTCACGGCTGGTCGCGGCTCGGTATGGCAATCTATACAGTTAGCTATACAACTATTACCTGCGAAAGTGCGCTCACCTCAGGGAGTAGTCGGCATGACTAAGCGGTTCCGATCACCAGCCGCTTTCCTCCGCGACTAGGTGAAGGATTAACAACGCATCAAATATTCCGGAAATTTGTAATACTGCGTCGTGCCACGGCCAAAATGCGTCCGACATTGCAGGATGATAACTCGCGTTTGGATGTCGTTTAGCAGGCTAGACAGTACTACAAGAAGGTAGATCCTCCGATGACGCAATACGTCCTTTCGCTTGATCAGGGTACGACCAGCTCACGGGCCATGCTCTTCGACCATGAGGGCAAGATCGCCGGGATCGCCCAGCATGAGTTCGCGCAGCATTTTCCCAAGACAGGCTGGGTCGAGCACGATCCCATGGATATCCTTACGACCCAGCTCAACTCCGCCGTTGAAGTCCTGGCGCGCGCGCGGATACGCCCGCGCGATGTCGTGGCGCTCGGGATTACGAACCAGCGGGAGACGACGCTCGTCTGGGACCGGGATACCGGGACGCCGGTCTATAACGCGATTGTCTGGCAGGATCGCCGAACCGCGGAGCTATGTGCGCAGCTGCAACGGGACGGCAACGAGGAGCAGATCAGAAAGAAGACCGGCTTGCTCATCGATCCCTATTTCTCGGGAACCAAAGTCGCATGGATTCTCGACAACGTGCACGGTGCGCGAGCTCGGGCCGAAAAGGGCAAGCTCGCGTTCGGCACCGTCGACTGCTGGCTCATCTGGAATCTTACCAGTGGTAAACGCCATATTACCGATCGCACCAATGCATCGCGTACGCTGTTGTACAACATCGTCGACGATCGGTGGGATCCGGACCTTCTAAAGCTTCTCAAAATTCCCGAGAGCATGATGCCCGACGTCGTCTGGTCAAGCGAAAAGGTATCTCGGGTGAGTACTTCGCTTGGCCTTGGCGACATCGAGATTGCAGGCATCGCGGGCGACCAGCAAGCAGCCCTCTTCGGCCAGCTCTGCGTAAACCCCGGCGACGCCAAGAACACCTACGGCACCGGGTGTTTCCTCCTACAGAACATCGGCCCCAAATTCACGCTCTCTAAGGAAAATCTCATCACGACGATGGCCTGCAGCACGGATCGAAAACCGCAATACGCGCTCGAAGGCAGCGTGTTCATCGGCGGAGCGGTGGTTCAGTGGCTCCGGGACAAGATGCGCTTTTTCGAGAAGGCACCGGACATTGAAAAGATTGCGGAAGAGGTGCGGGATTCGGGCAATCTCATCCTGGTTCCGGCCTTTACGGGTCTGGGCGCGCCGCATTGGGACCCGTACGCCAGCGGCATGCTCATCGGATTGCAGCGCGATACGGAGATCGGACATATCGCCCGCGCCGCGCTCGAGAGCATCGCCTTCCAGGTGACCGATGTTCTATTGGCCATGCAGAACGACACCGGTACCCAGTCGCCGATGCTCCGGGCCGATGGCGGTGCCGCGGCGAATGACATGTTGATGCAATTCCAGGCGGACGTGCTGGGGATTCCCGTCGAACGGCCGGCCATCCTCGAAACGACGGCCCAGGGAGCGGCCTATCTCGCTGGTTTGGCTACCGGGTATTGGAGCGATGTGAAGGAGATTGCCAAAACGCGTCCGCCAGGGCAGATGTTCTCTCCACATCAAGATCGTGAGCGAGCGAAGCAGCAGTACATCCGGTGGCAGGATGCAGTAGCCCGGTCCAAGGGCTGGAACAAGGGCGCGGCATGAATCGTGAAGACATGCTGTCACGGATTCAGAGCCGCACGCAGCCATGGGACATCGTCATCATCGGCGGCGGGGCGGTCGGTGCTGGTGTTGCCGTCGATGCCAGCGCACGTGGACTCGACACATTGCTGATCGAACGTGAGGACTTCGGCAAGGGCACATCGAGCCGGTCGACCAAGCTGGTCCATGGCGGCGTGCGCTACCTCGAGCAAGGGAATATCTCACTCGTGATGGAGGCGCTCAAGGAGCGCGGCCTGCTCCTGCGCAATGCGCCGCACATTGTGCATGATCTGCCCTTCGTGGTCCCGAACTACTCCTGGTGGGAAGCGCCCTTTTACGGCATCGGGATGAAGGTGTACGACCTTTTGGCCGGCAAATACAACTTCGGCAAATCGCGCGTACTGTCGTTGGCTGAAACCCTGGAACGGCTTCCCACGATTCAACAGGGCGGACTCCGAGGCGGCGTTCTTTATCACGATGGACAGTTCGACGACACACGCCTGTTGATCCACTTGCTCGCGACCGCGGTGGATCACGGCGCCACTGTCGTGAATTACGCGGAGGCGGTTGAATTCCTCAAGGGCGCTGATGGCTTCCTCTCCGGCGTCGCCATCGAGGATCGCGAAGCGAACGCAAGTTACACGACGCATGCCAAGGTCGTAGTCAACGCGACGGGCATCTTCACCGATGAAACCCGACGGTTGGCGCAGTCCGATTCCGAACCCATGGTCACTCCGAGTCAAGGAATACATCTGGTCCTCGACCGTTCTTTTCTGAAGGGGGACAACGCGATCATGGTTCCGCGTACCAGCGACGGCCGGGTGCTATTCGCAATCCCCTGGCATAACCGCACGCTGGTGGGAACCACCGACACGGCGATCGACCAGCCATCCTACGAGCCGCTGCCGCTCGAGGAAGAAATCGAGTTCGTGCTCGAGACTGCCCGCGAATACTTGACCAGGCCGCCGTCCCGCGATGATGTCCTGAGCGTCTACGTCGGCATCCGGCCGCTCGTCAGCGCTCCCGGCGGCGGCGAGGGCAAGACTTCGGCACTCTCCCGCGGCCACACGATTCACATCGACAATTCAGGATTGATGACCATCGTCGGCGGCAAATGGACGACGTACCGGCATATGGCGGAGGACTGCGTCGATCACGCCATCACGCTGGGCAGTCTGCCGGATACCCCGTGCGTCACGGCTGACCTGCAAATTCACGGATACCATCGGAGTCCGAAAGAACTCGGCAATTTAGCTGTCTACGGAACCGACGCCGAAGGCATCCGCGAAATCGTGAGCGAGAATCCAGCGTTCGGTGAGACTCTGCACCCCGACTTGCCCTACATTGCCGCAGAGGTCGTGTGGTCGGTGCGTCATGAGATGTCTCGAACTCTCGACGATGCGCTCGCACGCCGCACGCGAGCCCTGCTTCTGAATGCTCGCGCGGCCGTGGCCATCGCGGGTCGGGTCGCGCGACTCATGGCTGCGGAATTGGGCCGCGACGAGAAGTGGCTCGCCGGCCAGGTCGAGAGTTTTACCGCGCTGGCCCGACAATATACGCTGGTGCCTGCCAAGTCGGCAGTCAGCGGCCGTGCATGATGCGCGGAGCATTGCTTGGCGAGTTCGCCGGGACTTTCATGATGATGCTGCTCGGCGACGGCGTGGTTGCGGCTTGCGTCCTCAAACGCACCAAGGCGGAAGGCGCCGGATGGATGGTCATTACAGCCGGCTGGGCCTTCGCCGTGCTGTGCGGGATTTTCACGGCGAACCTTTTTGGCAGCGCCGACGCCCACCTCAATCCGGCCATCACGATGGCATTTGCGGTGAAAACCGGTGAGTTCTCCAAGATATTTCCCTATCTTGCCGCGCAGGTTGCCGGGAGTTTCTCGGCTGCCGCCGTCGTGTGGCTGTTTTATTTTCCGCATTGGAAATTGACGGAAGATCCTGCGGCCAAACTCGCCGTCTTCTGCACGGGGCCGGCCATCCGTTCTTATGGCTTCAATCTGTTCAGCGAAATCGTCGGCGCGTTCGTACTGGTCATTGTCGTCGGCGCGATGACTTCCAAACTCGTTCTCTCCACGGGAGCGGTCGCCGGACTAACTCCCTTCTTGGTGGGATGTCTGGTCTGGTCGATTGGTCTTTCGCTTGGCGCGACTACCGGATATGCGATCAATCCCGCACGTGATTTTGGTCCTCGTTTGGCGCATGCTCTATTACCGATTGCCGGCAAGGGCGGCTCGGATTGGGCGTATTCCTGGGTGCCCATCGTAGGGCCTGCCGTCGGCGCCTCGTTAGCCGGATATGTGCTGCGACTAACGGGCGCTTGAGGGGGAGCGCGCCCGAACTGCCGATTGAGTTCTCTTGCGATCGCCTGTATGAAGGACTCCATGACGTCCACAGAACGACCGCCTGCTCGTGAGTTGACCTATCCAATGGTGTCTGAACCGCAGACGGGCGACGGCTCCGCGGTATGCATCACTGCAGGGGTTTTGTGGCTACGGATGCCGCTTTTTGCCTCTTTGAAATGGATAAATGTCTGGGCGCTGGCGGACGGGGACGGCTGGGCGTTGGTCGATACGGGGCTGAACTCTCCGGAAACTCTTCAGGCCTGGGCGGCGGCATTCGCCGGCCCGATGGCGGGGCGCCCGGCTACGCGGGTACTGGTCACTCACATGCATCCCGACCATTGTGGTATGGCCGGTTGGCTCGCCGACCGGTTCAAAGTGGCGTTGTGGATGAGCCAGTTGGAATATCTCACGTGCCGTGTAATGGCTGCCGACACGGGTCGCGCCCCTCCTCACGCGGGCGTGAGCTTCTATCATGCGGCCGGATGGGACGTGTCGGACATCGACGCCTATAAGGCGAAGTTCGGGGGGTTCGGCCGGATGATTCATGCGCTTCCCGACTCTTATCGTCGGCTCCAGGATCATGAGCGTTTGAAAATCGGGGACCACGAGTGGCATGTTGTCATGGGTAATGGACATTCGCCTGAACATGTGTGCCTGCATTGTCCCGAGCTCAAGTTGTTCATCTCCGGAGATCAGGTTCTTCCGAGGATCACCTCCAACGTTTCCGTGTACCCCACCGAGCCTGACGCAGATCCGCTGAGTGATTGGCTTAATTCTCTCGCCAGCATCAAGACGCGCGTACCGGACGACGTGTTGGTTCTTCCGGCGCATAACAGTCCGTTCATGGGGCTCCATACTCGCATCGATGAATTGATCCAGTCGCACGTTGACGGCCTCAGCCGGTTGGAGGCGTTGCTCACGGAACCTCGCCGTGCGACGGACGTCTTTTCCGCTCTGTTCGCCCGTCCGATTACACCCCTTGTTCTGGGTATGGCGACAGGGGAGGCAACGGCACATTTGAACCATCTCCTGCGCACCGGACGGGCGCTGAGCACGGTCGATGCTTCCGGCGTTCGATGGTGGCGGCGCCCATAGGAGTCAGATGCGCTGACTAAATCGCATGGCAGAACACAAGCAAGTCATCGTCCTGCGAAAGGACTTGAATATGCGCAAGGGCAAGATGGTGGCGCAAGGCGCGCACGCGTCGATGCGTGCCATTCTCAACGGCGCCCGCCGTGAAAGCAACCTTTTGATCATTCCCTTGGACACTAGAAATGAGCCGTGGCTTTGCGGCCGGTTTAAGAAAATCTGTGTGTCGGTCAATTCGAAGGGTGAGTTGTTGGAGTTGCATCAACGGGCCTTGGATGCCGGGCTGATCACGGCGCTCATTCAAGATGCGGGGCTTACCGAGTTCGGTGGCGTTCCCACCTATACTGCACTCGCGATCGGCCCGGATGCAGATACGAAGATCGATGAGCTTACCAAGGGCCTTCCGCTGCTGTGAAGCCCACCGGAACCGCGGCCGACTGGAGAAGTCCGTTTGCTGATCTCGCAGCCGATTTGACGCACCTTTCGACTGTCGGTCGTCGCCGCAAGCTCGAGGCGCCTAGCGGCTTGGACTTTACGTCCAATGACTATCTTGGGTTCGCCGATTCCGCGGAACTTCGCGCTGCCGCCAGTGAGGCGCTGTCCCGTCAGGTACCCGTCGGGTCCGGCGGGTCGCGCCTCTTGCGTGGCAACCATCCGGAGCACGAGGCTCTGGAGCATGCGGCCGCGGCGTATTTCGGCGCCCAGTCCGCGCTTTATTTTGCCAGCGGATACACCGCGAATCTCACTTTGTTCGCCACCGCTCCGCAACGCGGGGATCTCGTGGTCCACGACGAGCGGATTCATGCGAGCGTCCATGACGGGCTGCGCCGCAGCCGTGCCGAGATCGCCGGCGCCCGCCACAATGACATCCAGTCCATCGACGACTCGATCTTGCGGTGGCGTGCCGCAGGCGGGACCGGTCGGGTTTGGATCGCGGTTGAAAGTCTTTACAGCATGGATGGCGACGGGCCGGATCTTGCTGAACTCGCTGCTTTGGCAGGTCATCGCGAGGCCGTACTCGTCATCGATGAGGCCCATGCAACCGGCGTGCTCGGACCGGGCGGGCGGGGCCGCGCGCAATTCCTGGAAGGAGCTGACAACGTCGTCACCGTGCATACCTGCGGAAAAGCTCTCGGCACCGCAGGAGCGCTGATTTGCGCACCTACGGTGCTGAACGACTTTCTGGTCAATCGCGGCCGCCCGTTCATCTTTGGAACGGCGCCATCCCCGTTGGTCGCCGCGGTTACGCGCGCGGCGCTCGTGCTTTGCGAGGCCAGCGACGCTCGACGAGAGCGCCTCCAAGGACTGGTGGCGTGTGCTTCGCGCGCATTGGCGAAACACCGCAGATTTGCGTCTTCCGGTTCGCACATACTTCCGATTGTCATCGGAGAAGATCAGGCGACGGTCGACCTCGCTGCGAAGCTGCGCGGTTACGGTTACGACGTTCGGGCCATACGTCCGCCGACCGTGCCCGCGGGTACAGCGCGATTACGGATCGCATTGACGCTCAACGTCGATGAGCCGGCGGTCGAGGGTCTGTTCCAAGCACTTGGGGGGGCGGAGATTGGGTGATCTCGCCGTCAAGCCATCGGATGAACATGCGTACGGCCAAGTTGGGCCAGACGACCGTTCTTGAGCTCTGCCTCGATGAATACCGCAGCGCCCAGTGCGGCGAACGCCATGGTTACGGCGGCGTATGACAGACCGCTTCGACATTGTTGCCGTCAGGATCAACGACAAACGCCCCATAATAATTGTCGTGGTAGTGCGGTCTGAGGCCCGGTGCTCCGTTATCCTTACCTCCGGCGGCAAGCGCTTCGCGGTGGAATGCGACTACTGCGTCGCGCGACTTCGCGGTAAATGCAAAGTGCGTCGGGCCGCTCAGGCGCGCACCACTTCCGATCCAGAAGAACGGCTTTCCGTCCTTTCCAAAGCCCGCGTGGGCTCCGCCGCCCGTTTGCTCGGCCGTCACTTCCATGGATCAGGGAGATTGACAGTGGCCCGAGCGCTTTTACGTAGAAGGCCTTCGATTTGTTCAAATCGCTTACCGCGATGCCGGTGTGATCGAGCATGTGCGACCTCATAGCCAGTCGCGAAACTATACCGCAGCAGCGTCCAGCCGACAGCACTGCTACGCCCCCGCGCCGACCGGGCGCACCGGTCCACGTTTCGCGTTCCGCATTGCATAGTCGGCCGCGTCCGTGCTCTGATATGGCCGGCGCGCAGACTCCTCGTAGCGCCGACAATTGCTGTTTTGGGCTTGTCTTACCAAGGGTGAAGTCATCGTGAACCTATCCGGAAAAGTATTTGCCGTGAGCGGGGGTTTCGGCGTTCTGGGTCGGGCGGTGACCGCAACTTTGGCCGGGTATGGAGCTGCCGTCGCTTCGGTCGATTTCGTCGCGGCGCCGGCGACCGGGCAAGCGGATGGTGTTCACCACTATGGCGGTGTTGATCTCGCCGATGAGGGATCCGCCAACTCCGTGATGAGCCGCATCGTGCAGGATGCCGGGCGCCTCGATGGATTGATTAACATCGCCGGTGGATTTCATTGGGAGAAGCTCGACGGCGGCGCACTCGAGACTTGGGATTCAATGTACCGAATCAACCTGCGCACGGCGGTGGTTGCCTGCAAAACTGCGTTGCCGCACCTCTTGAAGTCGGGCAAAGGACGCATTGTCAACATCGGCGCCATGGGTGCCATCAAAGCGGGCGCCGGCATGGCACCCTATGCGGCATCGAAGGCAGGCATCGCCAAACTCACCGAGGCGCTGGCGGAGGAACTCAAGGACCGGGGAGTGACGGTCAATGCCATCTTGCCCAGCATGATAGACACGCCACGCAACCGACTCGATATGCCGGATGCAGATTTCGGCCGGTGGGTCGCCCCGTCCGCCATTGCCGAGGTGATCGCGTTTCTGGTGTCGGACGCTGCCGCCGCGGTAACCGGTGCGTTGATTCCGGTGGCTGGGCGCGTTTGAATACGCGCTCCGGCGCGCTCCGGCGTTAATTCGACGCCATTGCCACGGCGTTGGGCATGACCTTCACCGTGCCATCCGGCAAGGGAATCGTGACGGGAGCGACTTCCACCTTGGCGAGCCCCTGCTTGCGCTCGAGACCGATCTGACGAGCGGTCGTCGGGGAGAGGTCGACGATGCGGCCCCGCACGTATGGGCCTCGATCGCGGATGGCCACGATGGCGCTGCGACCGTTTTCGAGGTTCGTGACTTTGGCGGTGGTTCCGAGCGGCAGGGTAATGCTCGCCGCATTATTGCTGGACAGCCGCATGGGTGTTCCGTCGGCCATCGTCTTGCCCGCATAGCGGTCCGCGTAGAAGGAAGCCTTGCCGATACGTTTTTGGCCGGAGCGGTCGAGCTTTAATTTCGCGCCCGAGTTTTTCGTGCCCGGCGCAGGCGCCGCCGTGGGCTGCGAGTCCGGACTCGATTCCGGGACGCCCGCCGTCGCCATGGTATTGACCACACTGGCAGCTGCGCCCAGTGCCCAGGCAATCGCTACCACGGCGACTGCGCGGACTCCGGACATCGATCGTTTGCTGTTCTGCATCATGGAGAAACTCCCAAGCGCGTTACGTTCGCGAAGGAGCCAGTATGGGAGGGACTTCGAGTGGCGGCTGTCAGCAGATGGGGCGAACGCAGGTAAGACTTACCGACGCCCGCTGCATATTTGCAACAATTGCTAATTATCGCCAGGTTTAAAGTGGTTAATTAGTCACACCGGAACCAATCTTATGCGCGTGATCTCTCCGGGCACGGCAAATCGATTGGGAGGACCCCAATATCCGGTGCCGCGGCTGACATACACCATCAGATTATGTAAACGATTCAGGCCCGACGTGAACGGTTGGAAATAGCCCACCAGCAAATTCCAGGGCCAGAATTGTCCACCGTGGGTGTGCCCGGAAATCTGCACGTCGTAGCCTGCGGCTGCGGCAGCCTCGGCGGAACTTGGTTGGTGCGCCAACAGAATCTTGGGGCGATCGCCGGCCGCCGCCCCAATGAGCGCCGCGGCAGGGTCGCTGCGCTGCGCAGAATCGAAATGGTGCGCGGAGAAATCGGTTACTCCGGCGAGCAGCAGCGACGCCCCATCGTGCTGCAAAATCACATGCTGATTTTTGAGCACAATGAGGCCGAGCCGCCGCAACTCCGCGGTCCACGCCCGTTCGCCCGAATAGTATTCGTGATTGCCGGTCACGAAATACACTCCGTGGCGGGCCGCCAGACCTGCGAGCGGCGCGGTATGCCGCGACAAGTCCAACACCGAGCCGTCAACCAGATCGCCGGTGACCGCAATGAGGTCTGCGTTCAGATCATTGACACGAGCCACGATGCGCTCTACGAAGCCGCGCTTGATGGTCGGTCCCACGTGCAGGTCGCTGATCTGCGCGATTGAGAATCCGTGCAGCGCTGACGGCAAACGAGTAACTGGGATATTGACTTCGACCAGCCGGGGCCGGCGCGCGGTCAACAGTCCGGCGACCGTAAAAAGAACCGTCAACGCCACAGCCCAGCGGGCCGACAGTCTGGACAGCACTACGGCATGCTCCATCGATAATGCGAGGTGCGCAGCGAGAAGCAACACGTCGCGCAGTAGCGTGACGATGAATAGTGAGGAAAGGAATCCCATGGCGATGAGCCCGACCCAGGCGATCCGGTCCGCGAATTCGCGATTCTTCATCGAACGCGCGCCCACTGAGAAGGGGATGACCACGCATGCGGCGAACAACGCCGCGATTCCGACGAGCGTGCCCATGGCTCCGATATCCAGTGCTGGAAGGAGCCGCCAGCCGATGTAGCCGGGCAAGGAAAGGAGGAGCCAGATTGGATGCAGAAATCGACGTCGAACAGGCATGTAGGCGGGGACACTAGAACTTTGGACCGGCTGTCCAGATCTTTAGATTGGGGCGCTCGAGTGCAGTTCAAGGCGCCACGGCGCCGTCGGCGAGCGTGTTTTAGACTCGCGGCCCTTTTTGCTCGCGCAGGGGTGTACGCAGTTCTTCCAGGCCCCTGAATTCCACAAATTTCGTGGTGGTGGCCCACAGGTAGTCGCCGTAGAAGAACGGCTCGAAAGAGCCGGCTTCGCCTACGGGCAGGGGCCGGAATTCGGCATCGGCGCGTGGTTCGTAGAAGAAGGGAATGGACTTGCGCTCGCGGCCGAAGCCGATCACTCGATGCCGAGTGGCCTTGATTCGCCCGTCGCTCAATCGCTCGAGAATCTTACCGAAATTCACCGCCAGCAGGCCCTCGGCGGGCGGCACGTCCAGCCACTCGAAGCTCCGATGTTGAGCTTGCAAGCCGGCGACACCGTCTTGGACAAGTAGCGTGAGAAATCCGGTGTCTTCGTGCGGGGTGCCCGTCACGTAGAAGCGCTTTCCCTGGTGCTCGATCCACAATTCCGCATTCGCCTCGGCAGCCTGATCGAGATCCGTGCGAACGGGGTAACGAATGAGTCGCAGCGTCGAGAGGCCGCGTTCAAACGCGAGATCGAAAAATCGCTCCTCCAATCCCAAGCCGCGGGCGATTGCCTGCATGAGGGCCCCCGCGACTCGTTCCATGGCGCGGTAGTACTGCGCCACCGCTGCGCGCCAGCCGGGCAGGTCGCTTTCCGGCGGCAGCGGCGTCGCTTCCCGCAATGGATCGTTGTTGCGCACCACCGCGGTTCCGTGCGCCACGTCGGCCCCGAGGTCGATGCCCTCCTTGCTCGTAAGATGACCGGTTTGCAGCGGAAACCAACCGCGGTATACGTTCGCGTGCAATGCATCGAACTTCTGCCGCCACAACGGCCGGATCTTGTCCGGCGGAAGGTCGAACAGTCGCAAGAGCTCGACGCGCGATTCGCGGCCGATCGGCACGTCGCCGGGCAGCGCGCTCGCCGCAAAGAACCCAAACGTGCCTGCGGCCTCCATGATGGCCGCGTCCGCACGGTCCCGCGCCGGCGATGGGCCGCCGAACAAGGCCGCAACGTCGATCACGGGTATGCTTAAGTCCGGCATGGTGCTCCGATGGCTGGATTGTAATCCGGCGCCGCTCGCCCCTGGTATTCTCCGCGGCTGGATTTTCAACGCACAGCGGATCAAGGCGACATCATGGGCCCCTACGTCGATTCAGTCACTTCGGATGAGATTCTTCCGGCTTCCACCAGCGTGTGCATCATCGGCGGCGGCATCATAGGCACGTCCGCCGCCTTGGCACTCGCATCGCGCGGCATTCCAGTCGTGCTGTGCGAGAAAGGCTACATCGCCTGCGAGCAGTCAAGCCGCAATTGGGGCTGGTGCCGGCAGGCGGGGCGCGACGAGCGCGAAATGCCGCTGATCGTCGAAAGCCTGCGCCTGTGGCGCGACATGAACCGATTGACTGAAAGCGAGACCGGCTTTCGAACCTGCGGCGTCATGTACGTCGGCGAAACCGAGGCCGATGAGAATCGTTTTTTTAGCTGGCTGGACATGGCGCGGCCCTACGATATCGGGACGCGCATCGTTCGCGGTGACGAGCTCAAGTCGCTCATGCCGGGCGCAAGCCGCGCGTATCGTTGCGGACTGTATGTGCCTACGGACGGTTGCGCCGAGCCGCAACTCGCGGCACCGGCTATCGCGCGCGCCGCGCAGCGCAAGGGCGCCGTCATTCTGGCGCACTGCGCCGTACGCGGTATTGAAAGGGGCGCGGGCCGGGTCCGCGCCGTCGTCACGGAACGAGGGCGCATCGTCTGCGATACCGTAATTCTCGCAGGAGGAGCTTGGACCAGCCTCTTCTGTGCCGGATTGGGTATTCGCCTGCCGCAATTGAAAGTGTTGTCATCGGTGCTGCGCACGGCACCGGCCACCTTCGGACCGGAGGCCTCCGCCTACATGACGGATCTCGGCTACCGCAAGCGCCGCGACGGCGGCTACACCATTGCCCGAGGCTCGGGTTACGTGGTGCCGATCGTCCCGGATTCATTGCGCTTCCTTCGTGAATTTCTGCCCACCATCCGCAAGGAGGCTGCTTCGTTGAAACCCCGCCTGAACGGGCAATCCCTGTTCGAATTGCGGGTGCCGCGCCGGTGGCCCTTGGATCGTCCCAGCCCATTCGAGAAGATTCGCGTGTTGGACCCTGCGCCGAACAAAGCGATGAACCGCGAGGCACTAGACGCCATGATTCGCCTGTACCCTCGGTTTCGCGAGGTCGCCGTGGTCCAGGAGTGGGGCGGCTACATCGACGTGACGCCGGATGTGGTGCCCTATATCAGCGGCATCGGCGATCTGCCCGGCCTGACCGTAGCCACCGGCTTTTCCGGCCATGGGTTCGGCATCGGGCCCGGCGCCGGGCAGCTGGCTGCCGACCTCGCGACCAATCACCAACCGTTGGTCGCTCCCGGGCCGTTTCGCGCCTCGCGATTCAGCGATGGTTCGCCGATCGTCATCGGCCCGGAGATTTAGGACCCCGTCTTGGGTTTCTGAAATTTCAGCACGAAGTTGTCCGCTTCGCCCACCGCGATGTACTTCTCGCGGTCCTTGTCCTTCTGCGACAGGGTAGGCGGCAGCGTCCACACGCCGTCCACCCAATCCTTGGTGTCCTTCGGGTTGGCATTGATCTCCGACGAACCGACGAGAACGAATCCGGCCTTCTTTACGCGCGCGATTGCGTAGTCTTCGCTCACATAGCCGTCCTTCGCCTTCGGATCCTGCGGCTTATCGTTGCGGCCGCGGTGTTCTTCGATGCCGAGAATCCCGCCCGGCTTGAGCGCCTTGAGGGCCGCCGCCAGCACCTGGTCGACAGTTCCGTCATTCATCCAATTGTGGAAGTTGCGAAATGTCACCACGAGGTCCGCCGAGCCCGGCGGTGCGATGTCGAAGTGATCAACGCCGAGCATCGTTTCATGAATGGTGCCGAGACGATCTTTTTGAGCAGCAACTCGTGCGTGCCAGCGCCGCACGCCCACGTCTTCTTCCTTGTCGCCCGGTGCGTTCACCGCTGCGTAATACATGCCGCCGCCCTTCGCCAGGTACGGTCCTAGAATCTCGGTCCAGTACCCGCCGCCCGGCCACAATTCGACCACCGTCATCTTGGGGCTGATGCCGAAAAACGCCAACTCCTCCGCCGGGTGCCGAGCCTTGTCGCGGGCCACAAAAGCGGCCGTCCGGGCGGGGTCCGAAACCGCCGCGATCAAACCAGGATCGGGTGCCGGGGCGGGCGCGGCCGCAAGGATGCCGATTCCCAGGGCGAGCAGCGTGGCTGACTTGAATGCCAAGCAAGTAATTCGGTGTTTCATGGTAAGTTGTTCCCTCGAGCCATTGTGTGTAGCAAGTATCCCAAATCTAAGTGCAGTTCACCGGCCTATCACGGGTCAGCCTGCGGGAGCGGTATCGCCGGTGAAGGGAATCGGCGTCGCGCCCGTGACCGGACCGATGGTCGCCTTGTCGCTCACGTACAGCTTGACCTCCCGCTCGAATCGCAGCTCGCCCTGAACCGTCGCGCCCGGACCGATTTCGACCCGCGGGAGGCCGCTGCCGAAATGGATGAGTCGAGTGTTTTTCTCCACCAGGATTCCGCCTTCCACATGCGAAGGGCCGTGAATCGCGATGTCGCCGGCCACTGTTTTGATGCCGCCTGCGACGTGCGCAGCGGCCAAATCGATCTTGCCGTTGACGTTGCTCACGCTCCCCAAAACGTCCGCACCGCCGCGTAGTGTCACGCTGCCGTTGACCGAGGCGGCATCCTTGGCGACATGCGAGTTCGATCCCACCGTAATACTCCCATTGACGGTGTTCAACGTGCTTGCGCTTGCGTTACTCCCCAATTGAATCCCGCCGTTTACGGTGTTCGCGTCGGTAACGGCAGCGTTGTCATCGATATGGATGTCGCCATTCACGGTTCCGGCAGCCTGGGGAGCCGTGCCGGCCGCGACGTGAACCGACCCATTGATTTTTTTCAATTGATTGCCGGTATCGGGTGCGTCGCATCCGGCCAGGACGATGAGAACGCCGGTCAACGCGAGCGCGAATTTTCTGTTGGTCATGTGCTTGCTCCTCAATCGGATAGCCCGAAAGCTTTGAAAACGAACGCATAGATATCCACGACTTCATCGATGACTTTCGCCGTCGGCATTCCCTGACCGTGTCCCGCCCGGGTTTCGACGCGCAACAGGATCGGCTGCCCATGCGGATCGGCGTGCTGCATGGCCGCGGCGAACTTGAAGCTGTGAGCGGGGAACACTCGATCGTCGTGGTCGCCGGTCATAATGAGGGTGGCAGGATAATTCACCGCCGGGCGCACATTGTGATAGGGCGAGTATTTGTACAACGCCCGAAACTCCGCGGGGATGTCGACTGAGCCATAGTCCGACTCCCACGCCTTGCCCACGGTAAATTCTCGAAAGCGCAGCATATCGAGGACGCCGACTTGGACGATTGCGACAGCGGCGATATCCGGACGCTGTTCTTCCACGGCGGCAACCAGAAGGCCGCCATTCGAACCACCGCGGATCGCGAGCCGCTTCGAATTGGTCCAACGCGCTGCACTCAGATAATCCGCGGCGGCGATAAAGTCGTCGAATACGTTTTGCTTTCGCACCTTCATGCCGGCCTCATGCCAGCCGCGGCCGTACTCGCCGCCGCCGCGCAAATTGGCCACGGCGTAGACTCCGCCCATTTGCACCCATGCGGCAATGAGGGGCGAAAAACTGGGCGTCACCGAGGCGTTGAAGCCGCCATAACCGTAAAGAATGGTTGGATTTACGCCGTCGTGTCCCGTCCCCTTGCGCGCGGTGATGAACAGCGGTACGCGAGTGCCGTCCTTGCTCTTGGTGAATACCTGTCGGGTTTCGTACTCCGCCGGCTCGAATCCCTTGAGACGCGGAGTTCGCCACAAGCTCACGCCTGCCGTGGCGAGGTCCACCCGATACACGGCGGGTGGCGTCCCAAATCCGCTGTACCCATAGCAGATTTCGGCATCGTCGGCGTGGCCCTCGAGGCCGGTTACGGTACCGATACCGGGCAGATCGAGATCGCCGAGAAGTTTGCCGCTGGGGGCGTATCGCTGGACCGTACTGTGTGCATCCTTGAATCGATGCACCAGAAGCTGCCCGCCCGCGAAAGACACCGCGTCGATCGTGTCGCGACTCTCGGCGACGATCGTACGCCAATGCGCCGGAGCTGGATTCGCGAGGTCGATGCCGATGATGCGATGTTTCGGGGCGGCATTATCGGTGCGCACGAGCAAGAGATTGCCAACCGCATCGATCACATCATAGGTCGCCGTGGGAGCCGGTATCACGGGCACGATCGGCGCGTGGGGTTTTGATAAGTCCTGAACGAGGACCGTATTGCGGATGTCCGTGCCGAGTGATGCTTGAATAATGAGAAAGCGTCCGTCGTCGGTGACCGCGCCGCTGACGAACCAGCCGGGGTTGTCGTTGCGCGTGTAGATCAGCTCATCGTCGGATTGCGGGGTACCCAGGCGATGAAAATATAGTTTCTCATATTCGTTGGCGGCCTTGAGAGCGGCGCCTTCCTTGGGCGGGTCGTAGGCGGTGTAGTAAAACCCGGAACCATCTTTGCGCCAGCTTCCGCCGCCCACCTTCGACCACTTGAGCGTATCCGGTAGATCCATGCCGGTTGCGACGTCGCGCACCCGCCAGACCTGCCAGTCCGAGCCCGCCTCAGACAGAGCGTACGCGAATAGGCGTCCGTCGGCGCTGATGGCCGTCTCCCGCAGGGCCACAGTACCGTCCGCGGATAAGGTATTGGGATCGAACAGCAGGCGGGTGCCGCCGCCATCGCCGGCCCGAAGATCCTTCGTGACGAACACTACCGACTGATTCTGCAACCCGTCGTTGTGGCTGAAGAACCAGTTCCCGCCATGGCGTACGGGCGGGGTCCACCGCTCATAGTTCCAGATGTCGCGAAGCCGCTGCGTCATCGAGTCGCGTCCGCCGATCGAGTCGAGGAATTCCCGGCTGAGTTGGGATTCGGCGGTGACCCAGGTCCGCGTGTCGGGAGAGTCGATGTCTTCCATCCACCGATACGGATCGGCAACTTTGACTCCGTGATACTCATCGACCTGAGTCCCGCGCGGTGCGAGCGGATAAGTTAACGCCGGTACCGACGCGGCCATTGATGGCCCGGTGCCCGATGTGGCCATCAATACGCAGATACCCAGCAATGGGACCAAGGGATGGCGGGCGTCCTTGTGTCGGATACTCATCGGAAGCGATTTTCGCACAATTCCCGGTTAAGCTAGGACACCGAATCGTTGGATACCGAAATGACCTTTGAGACCTGGCTGCTGTTCTTCATCATGGAGAGCGCTTTGTCGCTGTCTCCGGGCCCCGCGGTCTTCTATGTCGTTTCGCAGGGCATACGGGCGTTTCCGCGGGCGGTTCCCGCAACATTGGGGATCCTAACCGCGAATGCCTGCTACTTCGCGCTCTCCGCCACCAGTCTCGGCGCGCTCATCGCCGCCAGCGCGCGCTTCTTTACGTTCGCCAAGTGGACCGGCGCCGCGTATCTCATCTATCTCGGCATCAAATCGCTGCGGTCGGCCGCGGCCAGCCATTCGATTGCGTTTACCGGGAGGGGAGCGCCTGGCGACAGCGATACCCGCGGCGTGGAGACACGGGGCGGCCATCCGCGCGGCGTGGATACGCGCCGCAACGAGCGGCGGCAAATCTATCTTGGCGCGCTCACGCTGCAGCTTTCCAATCCGAAGGCACTGCTGTTTTTTCTCGCGCTGCTGCCGCAGTTCATCGACACGCAGCGCCCGGTGGCGCCGCAAATGCTAATTTTAGCCGCGACCTCCATGCTGCCCGAATGTTGCATCCTGCTGGCCTACGGCTGGCTCGCGCACGGTGCGGCGCATGCGTCGGCCAGATTCGGCGTCACCCGATCGATGAGCCAGTGGCTTGCCTGGGTCGAGGGCGTGGGCCTGCTCGGTTGCGCCACGCTGGTGCTGAAGTTCAGCCGGTCCGATTAACGCTGAGGCGCCGGCTCAGCGCTCTGCTTGCCGCCTCCCGCGACGAGCGCCGGAGCCGGGTTGTCACCGGGACCTGACCGAAAGAAGTGATCCCGAACCGAATAGTTGGCCTCCCTTAGCTCTGCCCGTATGCCGAGAAAACAGACTACTGCCGTTGCCACTACGACGGCGACGGCAATTGCGGGCCGTGATGAAATAAAGCGCATAATTTTCCCCTCCTGACGACACGAATGCTTGCCCTATCAAGGACAAACGTAATTCGGTGATGAAACAGGTCATTGGTTCAGCAATTTCCGCCGCGCGGGCATATCCGAGGCGTTAATCGCTGATTTGGCGCTGGCGACGCTTCCATCTAGCCTGGTGTCAGGTAGCCACGAAGGTAAACAATGTAACCCGTGACGGGAGTAAACGCCTGCAGGGTAGTGCCGCTCCCCACTACGATTCCGGAAGGAAACTGAATCTCAGTCGAAATATGACCCGGCACTGTCCAAACCCCGTATTGACCTCCGGCAAAAGATTGAATAGAGACAATACCACCGTCAAAGTCGTAGCCATTTATGTCGACGCTCGTGATGACGAGGCTCTGACCGGCGGGAACCACATAGGTGGTCCCCGTCTGGAGCCCATCCGTACCGATTTGCACAAAGGCGCCAGATGCGCCGCCTGACCAAAGCGTCACGAGGTGCGAGGCCAAGTGAGGAACCTCCTCGACGATGCCCGGATGAGTTACGGGGTTCAAGATGAAGACCGGTTCTTCGCTGTAGGCGCGGACGGTGCGCGGAGATACCAATGCGAACACGAGAGCGGCGGTGGCAACTACTCCGTTCGAGATGAGAGTCTTGCGTGACAGTTTCATGGCTCAATTTTCCTTTCGAGGTTCAAACATAGTGATGGTGCTCGCGTCAGTTCTCATATCCGTGCTCCTTGCAGTTGGACGTGGGTGCGGGGCAATTGCTCGCTCGTCCTAAGGTGAAACGCGAAGAGAGATCAAATTGGCTCATCGAGCCCAGAAAAACTTTTTGTCGTCCTTCGATGATTGCGTGCAGATCTCGGGCATCGCGCACATGCAAATATCCCGCCGTTCGATGAGCCAATTCGGTAGTTGCCGCCGCAACTCTCCCGCTTGCACTTACCGCACCTCGGACCGTACGTGCCTTCGGTGAGGAACTGGTCCGCATCGCCAACACCGAAACCAATCCAGCTATCGTCCAGGAGGTTCCCCAGTTCGCCTCGCATATCGTGACGATATACGCGTATGGCGTCCCGGAAGGTGTCGTCACCGGCGGTTACTTCGTTGCAACGGGTACGGATGGGACCATAAACTGGAACACAGTGTTTTCGGTACCCGCCGGTCAGAGCTTTGTCATCACGGGCGTCGATATCAATCCCGGTTTTCCCGGCACTACTCCCTCCTTTATCACTGTTATAAAGGCGAACAGTGAAGCAACCCTTTATGGACAGTGGACCGTGCCTAATAACGTTTCAACCGAGATTCAGTATGCTTCTGGAATCGTTGTGCGGAGTGGAACGAGGTTATGGTTGAATGCGCCGAACGGTTTTGGTGTATTCCTTCATGGCTACTTGACCGCAACTTAGATGGGCGCGGCGGCTTGAAGTAGCCAGCGCCGACGACGGGATCTAGAGCAAGAGCGGTGTCAGGCGGCACCTGGAAAGCTGGGAGCCGCCTGTCCGCTCGGCAATTTCTGCAACCGGCTTCCGAGCTCGGCTTATTATCAACTCAAGGCGTGGCAATAATCACGGTGTCCGACCATTGATCCAACAGAACGGAAATTTGTGGGTAGATCTGGAAGGTGACGGTGTGCGGACCTTTGGATACCGGGTAATTCCCTTGCCAATTTCCAGTGACGTAACTAGCTATCGGCTCGAACCCCTGGTAGGGGCCGTAGGGTGAGTCGACGTACTGTCCATCGACCATGGCAACGATCCCCCATTCTCCCTGATAGTCCGCACTGTGAATCTCCAGCATGGCGCTGAGTGCCAGAGTGCAAGTTTCCCTCGGGCAATGGATGGTGGTGGAATCGAACGTCGTTTCCGTACCGGGCGCGACTTGCAGTTTGTTTAGGTCGCCGGAGTTGACATACATGCCAAGCAATTCGTGCTCGCTTGCAAACCCGGGCGTTTGAAGACCGACCGCGATCGCGAGTCCCGCGATCGTCGGGATAATCCTGTTGCTTCTCATATTTATGCTCCTGTCCGATGGATGCTGATGAACCGGGGGTTTTTCGCGCCCTCCTGAAGTAAAACGCGAGCAGCAGCAAAATCAGCTCATCGAACGGAGGAAAATCACACGAGGGTACCCATTCGACGTACCGCTCTCATTTTTCGCAACCGCCGCGGTCCACGCCGTTCGTCAAATTTACTGTAAAATCAACGGTGATTGACGATCCCGCATTGCGATCGCCTGCGACTCAGGCGACACTGTTCACCGATAAACGGCTTGCCCAAAGCCGATTAGCGCCGGGTGCATGTAATGGAAGACCAAGCTCCCCACGATCTGATCGCGAGATGGCGCGCCGGCGACGAGCAGGCACTGAAAGATCTGTTGCCCCTGGTCTACGAAGAGCTGCGCCGTGTGGCCCGCAAACACCTGCGCGGGCAACGCGCCAATCACACCCTGCAAACGACCGCTTTGATTCACGAAGCATACTTACGTCTCGCCGGGGCAGCGGTCGCCAATGTCAAAGACCACCATCACTTTGTCGCGCTGTCCTCGTGCATGATGCGCCAGGTTCTCGTGGACCATGCGCGCGGCCGGCTCGCGGCAAAACGCCAGGGCGGCGTGCGCGTAACGCTCAGCGAGGCGGCGGATGTCGCGGATCGATCCGAGGTCGACGTTCTGGCGGTCGACGAAGCACTGACGCGGCTGTCCGAGTTGGATGAACAACAGGCGAAGGTCGTAGAGCTACGTTTTTTCGGTGGATTGTCGATTGAGGAAACAGCAGACGCCTTGCATATCTCGGCGTCCACGGTCAAGCGCGACTGGACGATGGCCCGCACCTGGTTGAGCCGCGAACTGCGGCACGTGGAATCGCCGTGAACCCCGCGCGATGGCTGCAGCTCAAGAGCGCGTTTGACGAGGCGCTGCAACTCGATCCAGCGCAGCGGCCGGGCTACATCGACGAAGTCTGCGCGTTGGATCCGGAACTGCGCAAGGAAATCGAGTCCTTGCTTGCGGCGCACGGGCAGGTGAGCGATGTGTTCCTGAACACGCCGGCCGCCGGTCTCGAGGCGTTCCAGGACCTGAGGGACACTGATCCCTGGGTTGGCAAGCACATCGGAGCTTACCAGCTCGTTCGGGAACTCGGCTCGGGCGGCATGGGCGAGGTTTACCTTGCGAAGCGGGCCGACGCCGAATTCGATCAGCAGGTTGCCGTCAAGCTGATCCGCAGCGGTCAGGATTCGGCGGCGGTGGTGAGTCGCTTCAAGATCGAGCGCCAGATCCTGGCGAGCCTCGATCACCCGAATATCGCCAAGCTCCTGGACGGCGGCCGCACGCCCCAAGGTCAACCGTACTTCGTCATGGAGTACGTACCCGGGGTGCCGATCACGGAATATTGCGACGAGAAGAAGCTCAAGATCCGGGAGCGCTTGGAGCTTTTCATTCACGCCTGCGAGGGTGTGCAGTACGCGCACCAGAACGCCATCATCCATCGCGATTTGAAGCCCGCCAATATTCTGGTCGCCGAAGTGGACGGTAAGCCCGTCCCGCGGATCATCGACTTTGGGCTGGCCAAGGCGGCCACACCCGCTCTTCCGGAGCACACTCTGCTGACCCGGTTCGGTCATTTCATGGGTACGCCGGATTACATGAGCCCGGAGCAGGCCGACCCCACTGTGCGGGTCATCGACACGCGCACCGACGTGTACTCCCTCGGGGTCATTCTGTACGCACTGCTGACGGGACTGCTGCCGTTCGCGGCCATGCGGCGTGACAATCCCCCGCTCGATGAGTTCCTGCGCCGGCTGCGTGAGGAAGAAGCGCCGCGCGCCAGCGGCAAGGTCAGTGCGGATCGGGACAGTTCGGCGGCGAACGCCTCGGCGCGCGGCGTCGAGCCTGGGCAACTGGTCAAGCTGCTGCGGGGGGATCTCGACTGCATCACGATGAAGGCGCTGGAGCGCGACCGCGAGCGCCGGTATGGTTCGCCCTCGGAGCTGGCCGCCGACTTGCGACGTTACCTGAGCCATGAGCCCGTCGTGGCGCGGCCGGCCAATGCCGCCTATCAAATCCGTAAGTTCATCCGCCGCCACCGTTTCGCCGCCGGTTTCATCGGAATGGTGGCGGTCCTCTCTGCCGTGGCCTCGGGAGCCGCTGTGATCGCCTTCCATAAGCAGCATGAGGCGGAATTCCAGGCTACGCAGGCCCTCCAGGCGCAGTCGCGATTGCTCACGCAGGTGGCCGCCCAGCGCCTCAAGGATGGAGATGTCGCCGGCGCGCTGGGCATCATCCTCGAGGTGCTTACGAACCCTCGGTTCACCTCGGTGCGCACGCCGGCGGCCATCAGCGTTTTTCAGAACGTCCGCGCGGCTGATACGCAACTCGAAGTGCTGTCGGGCCACGGCGACATGGTCCTCACCGCCGTCTATTCGCCGGACGGCACGCGCATCGTCACCGCCTCGAATGACAAGACCGCGCGCATCTGGGATGCGGGCACCGGCGCGCAACTGGCGGTGCTCTCCGGACATGGCGGCAGCGTCAGTAGCGCCGCCTACTCGCCGGACGGCACCCGCATCGTCACCGTGTCGGCGGACAAGACCGTGCGTGTCTGGGATGCACGCACCGGCGTGCAACTCGCCGTCCTTTCGGGTCACACGGACGAGGTCAGTTGCGCCTTCTATTCCTCCGACGGCACCCGGATCGTCTCCGCGTCCCGCGATGGGACCGCGCGCATCTGGGATGCGCGCACCGGCGTGCAAATCGCGGTGCTGTCCGGGCACGGCAATTCGGTCTTCTCCGCCGCCTATTCACCCGACGGCGCCCACATCCTCACCGCCTCGGATGACAAGACCGCGCGGATTTGGGATGCACGCACGGGCGCCCAGCTGACCGTACTGTCGGGCCACGGCGACGACGTGGTGTCCGCCAACTATTCACCCGATGGTACCCGCATCGTCACGGCGTCGCGCGATGAGACGGCGCGCATCTGGGATGCCCGCACCGGCGCTCAACTCGCGACGCTGTCCGGACATGGCAGTTTCGTTTATTCCGCCGCCTACTCGCCGGACGGCACACGCATCGTCACCGCGTCGGCGGACAAGACCGCGCGCATCTGGGATGCGCGCACCGGCGTGCAGCTCGCGGCGTTGTCCGGTCACGGCAGTCTCCTCTATTCCGCCGCGTATTCGCCCGACGGCACGCGCATCGTCACCGCGTCGAATGATAAGACCGCACGCGTCTGGGACGCGCGGATGGGTGCACAACTCACCGTGCTCTCGGGGCACGATAGCTACCTGTATTCCGCCGCCTACTCACCGGACGGCACACGCATCGCCACCGCATCGGTCGACAAGACCGCGCGCATCTGGGATGCGCGCACGGGCGCGCAACTCGCCGTGCTGTCTTTGCACGGCAATGATCTTTATTCCGCCGCCTTTTCGCCCGACGGCACACGCATCGTCACCGCCTCGGCGGACGGGACCGCGCGCATCTGGGATGTCCGCACCGGCGTACAGCTCACGCTGCTGTCCGGGCATGGCGATTCGGTGATCTCCGCCGCCTATTCGCCCGACGGTACACGCATCGTCACCGCGTCGGCGGACAAGACCGCGCGCATCTGGAATGCGCGCAGCGGCGCGCAGCTTGCGGCGCTCGCCGGGCATGGCGATTCGGTGATCTCCGCCGCCTATTCACCCGACGCTAGCCGGGTCGTTACCGCGTCGCTGGACAAGAGCGCACGTATTTGGGATGCGCGCACGGGCGCGCAGCTCGCGGTGCTGTCCGGGCATGGCGATTCGGTGATTTCCGCCGCCTATTCACCCGACGGTACACGCATCGTCACCGCGTCGCTGGACAAGAGCGCACGTATTTGGGATGCGCGCACGGGCGCGCAGCTCGCGGTGCTGTCCGGGCACGACGATTCGGTGATCTCCGCCGCCTATTCACCCGACGGCACATGCATAGTCACCGCGTCACGCGATAGGACCGCGCGCATCTGGGACGCACGCGCCGGCGTGCAACTCGCGGTATTGTCCGGTCACGGAGGTCGGGTTTATCGTGCTGCCTACTCGCCCGACGGCACACGCATCGTTACCGCGTCCTTCGACAAGACCGCACGCATCTGGGATGCGCATGTGCCTGCCGATCTTGCCGCGCAAATATTGTGGGACGCGTCTGCCGTCACCGATCCGCTGCCCGACGCCGACCGGACTCAGTTGGGTCTGCCGTCCGATTCGCGGGCCAAGATGGCGTGGTCGACCGAAGCATCCGCCTGCGACCGGGCCGCCGCGGCAGTCTATGATCCGGATCGCCTGGCACCCGGCGCCTTGCTGGAAAATATCACGGTGGACATCGCCAACTCCGCCTGCTCCGGAGAGACAGCCAAACCGGCACATGCGGCGCGTGCGGACTACCAGATGGGGCGCGCGTTGCTTGCCAAAGGCGATTCGAACGGTGCCCGGCGGCAGTTCGAGATCGCGGCTGGCAAGGACTATCGAGCGGCTCGAATCGACCTCGGCGACTCCTTGGTGGACGCGTCAACCGGAAACGGCGATCCTGGCCGTGCGGTGTCGCTCTACGAGCGGGCGTGGGTGGACGGTGTGCGGATCGCCGCCTTCAAACTCGGTCATCTTTTTGAATATGGTGTGCACCCGGCCGATGCCGCCGCGGGCGTAATTAACGCGGACACTCCCAAGGCATGGTCGTGGTACCAGAAAGGCGTGGATGCCGGCGAGCCGAATGCCCTGGCGCGCTTTGCCGAGCGCGAAGAGAAAAACGAGCTCGCGCAGACGGATCCGTTGAAGCGCAATGCGCAACTCCTCCAGGCATTCGCGCTCTACGCGGCGGCGGCTCAGCGTGCCCGCGAGGAAGATTGGCCGGACGGCGCTTGGCAAAACTGGCGCTATCGTCGCGCGACGCTCGCCCGCCTCTTGGCGAACGCCGGCGTGATGCAGCAGGTGGCCGACGTGTACGCCGCCATGCTCGACCGGGGAGCGCCCCGTCCGTTGACGTTGCAGCAGCGGGTTCAGGCACGACTACACTGGTAGTGGTAGGCGATGCTCATTGAGTCACGATGGGCATGCAGGGCGCAGTTGTGCAGTCGATGACGTAGCCCGTAACGGTGATAAACGCGTTGGATCCGGAGGTTGCGCCGGACAACGAAATATAAACTTGAGCGGGCATTCCTCCGTCGACATAGAACGTCAAATGCGACTGAAAATAAACATTGGAATGGCCGTCTGCAAAAGGGGGTTGTCCGGGAATGGCGATGATGTTGGGAAAAGTTGAAATACTTGGAACGCCAAAGTAACTAGCCGAATTCGACTCTGTTGCAACAAGGATTTGCCCATTGGTCGGTGAAGAATTGGAGATGAGCGTTCCGGAAACAGATTGAACCACCAGACGCTTGCCCGCCGGCACTCCATTGATCCTTCCTCCGCAGACAACCGTCGACAATTGACTTCCACAAGAAATGGCCGACGCGCCGCTCAATTGCACCTGATAGGGAACACGTGCCGGTTCGTCGACCCTGCTCGTCAACACAGGTTCCGTTGCCGGATTGGTCACTCTCACCGTATCTGCGGCCGAAATTCCGGCATACGTGAAGGCAAGCACTCCGAGAAGTGAACCGAGCAGACTGAACCGGCGGGCACGCAGCATAGCGATTGGCGCAGGCCGGCGGGCACGCAGCATAGCGATTGGCGCAAGTTGCTCGGGTGATGCAATGTTTCGCATAAAAATCCTCCTTGAATTCATTGAGGGGTCCGGGGACGTGTTGCTGGTCTGGAATTTTTTGCCGTTCTTAAAGTAAAACGTGAACGGCTGCAAAATTGGCTCATCCAACAGTCTCACAGCCAACTTTTGGCGCAAGATGTTGATTTATTCGCCTACCATCGGCGGTCCCGCGCAGGTTGGGCTTGCGCTGACGTAGTTTGTCGGTGCGGCGCCGACAGATATTGCAGCGGCGGGGGCCAAGACTACTCGCACGAGGCTGGCGTAACGCCTGGAGAGCGGACGATGCTAAACCCAGAACAGGTCGATGGCTACGCGAGCCGCAGCGAGGATCAGTCCGCCGCGACGCTGCTACGAGATGTCAATGAGTTTCTGAATTACATCGCCATCGTGAAAACGCCAGAGGTGGATGCCGTTCGCGCGAGCATCGAGCGTTCCCTTAGGATGGCGAAACGCGAATTGCTGAAGGCCGTCGCCTCTGTGCATCATAAGACGTCCCGAGGCGTCTCGGCCCGTTCTCTTCGTGAGAAACCCTGGGCAGCGATCGCGGCGGCCGTGTTGCTGGGCGCATGGTTCGGCAGCGTGCTTCTGAGGCGACCGAGGCGTCACAGCGTGCGGTGATCGTCCTTGCTCCGTTGCGGCCACCAACGTTCAAGCATGGCCGCGGCCCACTCTTTGCCGCCGAGCCCGAACGCGAGCGCCAATGCGAGAACCAAGCCCCCCAAAATGATCAGAAAGGTCCTTTGCACGATATCGCCTCCCACCTCGACCTGGCTGAGGGCGATCATCACGACGAAGGTCATGATGAGATATCGGGAAATCTTGCCGAGGATGTCGGCGTCGGGAATCTGTGCGTCGAGGCAGTAGGTATTGACGGCTTCGCCCACGAACCGGGCGAAGTAGGACCCCAGTACGAGGACCAGCATGGCCACCAAAACCTTCGGTGCGAACAGTTCGACGCGCTGCAGCAAGTCGGTGATGTACGTGAGCCCGAGGCCATTAAAGGCGATGATCAGGGTTGCCAGTATCACTACCCAGTAGGCGAATAATCCGAAAATCGTGGTGGTATCGCCTTGCAATCCGCCTTGCTGCAAAAAATGGTCGGTTCCGGCACGCTCGGTCAGAACGTTGAAATTGATGGCGCGCAGCGCCTTTTCGACAGCAAAGCGCACCCCCTTGGCCAGTATCCAGCCGACCGCGACGACGACCAGCGCCAACGCCAAGCGCGGGAGGAAAGCGGCGATCTGATGCAGGAACTCGCGTGTAGTCTCGAAAAACATATCAATGCTTTGCATGAAGCCCTCCGGCGGATTCGCGGCGCTGCGCGGTAACTACAGTCACTCCGCAGCGCCCCATTCAAGAATGCCCTGTAAGGGAATGCCGACCCAAGTGGGGCGATTACTGAGCTCGTAGCGAAGTTCATACAGGGCTTTTTCGAGCTCGAACAATCCAAGAAGCCCGCGCCCGGGCGTCAATGAGGCGTACGTGGAAGTTCGGCGTGCTTCGGCCTCGTAAGCCGAAAGGAAGGCGCTACGCACTTCCGTGGTCCACGCGTGGGCCAATGGCGCGAGCTTGGTGAATTCCACCTCGTCGTGAGCCACGCTGCGCAAAGCACTGTGCTCGACATAACTGAACGAACGGAGCATGCCGGCAACGTCGCGCAACGCGGATTGTTTGGCGCGCCGTTGTTCGATGCTGTGGCCTGGTTCGCCTTCGAAGTCGACGATCACGAAGTCGTTGCGCGTCAGCAGAACCTGTCCGAGATGATAGTCGCCGTGGATCCGTATTTTCTGTCCCTGGCCGTCCTCCGAAGCGGCTGCTTCGAGACGTGCGACCAGCCGATCTTGATGCGCCAGTATTTCGTTTGCCTTATCGCGGTCGGCGGCCGGAATCTGCTCGAGGCTGGATTTCAGCAATGCCAGGGCACTGCGCGCCTCGCCGACGGCACGCTGCCGGTAACCGTCGAAATCGGCGCGCGACAGGGGCTCGGGATCGAAGTCGGTATTGCCGGTGCGGGTGGCGAGCGCGGCGTGCAACTCGGCCGTGCGCCGCGCCAACGTGCGAATCAAGAGGAGGAACGGTTCGTGGGCGTTGGCGGGCAGCGCGTCGGCGGCGGGCGCGGTGCGATGCAGTTCCAGATAACGGCGCAGGTACTCCAGGGCGTAGGTCCATCCGTCGCCTTGATTCGGCACGTAGGCCTGCAGCATGGCGAGTAGTTTCGTCTGGCCGTCGTTTCCCGTGTATTCGAGGACCCCGGCAAGCGCCGCACAATTCCCGTACCGCACGACCTCCGTGAGATACCGTCCCATTTCCAGTTCAGGGCTGGCTCCGTCCCGAATTCTGCGATACCCCTTCAAAATGAGACGTTCGCCCATGACGACGATGGTGTTGGAGCTGCCACCCTGCGGCCGGGCGGCCGGCAACGCCGCAAAGTCGGCGCCCGCCACTTGTGCAAAGACGGCGGTCGGACGGAACTGCAGCTTGCCCTGCGCGGTCGCGATGTCGCGGCGCTTCGACACCGCCACCACAAGGGCCCGACAAAACGCTTCGTCCGCAAAAGCATCCCCCATGATGCCGACGTTGGCCTGCTGACGGATCTTGGCGATCGCGGAAGTCGACAAGTTGCGTACCCGGTCCTCGTCGCGTTCTTCCCACGCAAGCGCCAGCGGCATGAAATAGGACGCGGGCTCCTCGGTGGTACCGGTGTCGAGCAGCGCAAGTACCCAGCTCAATTTGCCTTCCTGCCACACGACGTGATCGGAAATCCGGGCGCGCTCGATCGGCGCGCCCTTGGCCGCGTACCAGCGCTGCGTCTCGATGAAGCGGGGCAGCGTGTCCGTCTCGAATTGCAGACGAGTTTTTTCCGCCATGGCGATGCGCCATGGCACCACGCGGTCGCGGAACAGGCTGCTCCAGCCGTCGAACAACACCAGCACCGGGCGCTCGTCGATGGAGAAGATCGTCTCGTGCCAGGAGGGCGCCTCCGCATCGGTGGTCAGCTTGAACCAGTAGAAGCCGTGGGCCGAGAGGGTCAGCAGGTAGGGCAGGTCGCCAATCGGCGGGAACGTGGTCCGCCCCAACATTTCGACCGGAACCCGGCCCTTGAACGTTGCCAGATTGAGTTCCACCGGCTGCGCCGAGCGCGACAGGTTGGCCACGCAAAGAAGCGTGTCATCACCGTATTCGCGCAGGTAGGCGAGAATCTTGCGATTCCCGGGCTTCAGAAAGCGGCGCGTTCCGCGTCCCATCGCTCGGCTGGTCTTGCGCACGGCCAGCAAGCGCTTGGTCCAGCTCAAGAGCGAACTGGGATCGCGTAATTGCGCCTCGACGTTGATCGCCTGATAACCGTAGATGGCGTCCATGATGGGCGGCAGATACAGTCGCTGCGGGTCCGCCCGTGAAAATCCCGCGTTGCGATCCGG
This sequence comes from uncultured Gammaproteobacteria bacterium, assembly GCA_963799885.1. Classification (GTDB taxonomy): domain Bacteria; phylum Pseudomonadota; class Gammaproteobacteria; order Steroidobacterales; family Steroidobacteraceae; genus Bog-1198. The sequence continues at coordinate 85,869 of CAWCYX010000029.1, forward strand.
GCTCCATTGCATCGGTGTGCGCACCCCATTGCGATCGCCGATGAACACGTTATCGCCCATGCCGATCTCGTCGCCGTAGTACATGATGGGCGAGCCCGGCATCGACAACAGCAGGCTGTTCATCAGCTTGATGCGATCGTGGTCATTTTCCATCAGGGGTGCCAGGCGCCGGCGGATGCCGAGATTGATGCGCGCCCGGACGTCGGAGGCGTACGTGGTGTACATGTAATCGCGCTCTTTGCTGGTCACCATCTCCAGCGTCAGCTCATCGTGATTGCGCAGGAATATCGCCCATTGACAGCTGTCCGGTATGTCCGGAGTCTGCTGCATGATCTCCGTGATCGGATAGCGGTCCTCCTGCGCGATCGACATGTAGATGCGCGGCATCAGGGGAAAATGGTATGCCATGTGGCATTCGTCGCCGTCGCCGAAATATTCACGTACGTCTTCCGGCCACTGATTCGCCTCGGCGAGAAGGAACCTATTCTGATAGTCGGCGTCGATCGCGGCACGGAGCTTCTTGATGACCTGATGCGTTTCACGAAGATTCTCGTTATTGGTGCCCTCACGCTCGACGAGGTAGGGGATCGCATCGAGCCGAAAGCCGTCGACCCCCATGTCCAGCCAAAAACGCATGATTTCCAGAACCGCATCCAGGACCCGCGGATTGTCGAAATTCAGATCCGGCTGGTGGCTGAAAAATCGGTGCCAGTAGTACGCCTTCGCGACCGGCTCCCAGGTCCAGTTCGACGTCTCGGTATCGAGAAAAATGACGCGGGTCTCGAGATATTTCTGATCGGTATCGCTCCAGACGTAAAAATCCCGTTCGGGGGAGCCGGGCGGCGCTTTGCGCGCGGCCTGGAACCAGGGATGTTGGTCCGATGTGTGATTGATGATGAGTTCGGTGACGACCTTCAGACCGAGCCGATGGGCTTCGAGCAGCATTGCACGAAAGTCGTCCAAGGTGCCGAACTGCGGGTGGATGCCCTTGTAATCCGCGATGTCGTAGCCGTCGTCTTTCAGCGGCGACGGATAGAACGGCATCAGCCAGATCGTGTTCACTCCCAAGTCACGGATGTATTCGAGCTTGGAAGTCAGGCCTGGAAAGTCGCCGATCCCGTCATCGTTCGAGTCGAAAAACGACTTGACGTTGAGCTGGTATATGACCGCGTCCTTGTACCAGAGTGGATCATCGACACTCAGTCCGGACGGTGCCGCGGATTCTTGGGGGGGAGATTGCACGTCGTTCATGGGATCGCGCTATAGAAAGTAGTCGAAGTCTCGTTCGCTGCGAAGGTGACGCCGCACTCGGAACACATGAGCCGGCATGCGCTGCGGATCGAGCATGACGAAGTTTCGCGCGCCGCGCCACTGGTAGCGCTGATCGCTCACCAGGTCGTGCACTTGATAGAGTTGCTCGGGATCGATGCCCAAAGCCCCGAGATCGAGCAATAGCCACCCTGACTGCGCATTGTAGGGATCCAGGTTGACGACCGTCAGTACGATGTTTTGCGACGCGACATCGTGTTTGACGTATGCAATCAGCTGGTCGTTGTCCACCGCGCAGAAGGTAAGATTGTGGTCGGATTGGAGTGCCGGATTATCGCGGCGAATGCGGTTGACGCGCGCGAGCAGGGGCCACAGGCTGTCGGGCCGATCGATTGCCCAGGCGCGCAGTTGATATTTCTCGGAGTCCCGGTATTCCTCGCTTCCGGGCTCACGCGGCGTGCTTTCCATCAACTCGAATGCCGGTCCGTAAATTCCGTAATTGGCCGACAGAGTCGCCGCGAGCACCAGACGTGCCGCGTACACGGCACGCACGCCCGTGTGCAGCGCCTCCTGGAGGATGTCGGGTGTATTCGGCCACACATTCGGCCGGAAGTACTCGCGCCCGGGCGCTTGGGTCAGTTCGGTAAAATACTCCGTGAGCTGTTGCTTGGAGGTACGCCAGGTAAAATAGGTATACGACTGGGTGAAGCCCAGCTTGGCGAGCCGGTGCATCACCTTCGGCCGCGTGAATGCCTCGGCGAGGAATATCACGCCTGGATGATCGCGTTCGATTTCACCGATGACCCACTCCCAGAATGCGAAGGCTTTGGTATGCGGATTGTCGACGCGAAAAATGCGCACGCCCTGCGAAATCCAGTAGAGCAGGACACTCTTCAGTTCCTCCCACAGGCTCCGCCAGTCGTCGCTCTCGAAATCGAACGGATAGATGTCCTGGTACTTCTTGGGCGGGTTTTCGGCGTATTGCACGCTACCGTCGGGACGGTGCCGGAACCACTCGGGATGCGAGCGCACGTAGGGATGATCGGGAGCGCATTGGAATGCGATATCGAGGGCAACGTCGATGCCGGACTCGCGTGCCTTTCCGACGAGGCTCTTGAAATCCTGCAGGGTGCCCAATTGCGGCAGGATATCTTTGTGCCCTCCTTCGATGGAACCGATGGCCCACGGGCTGCCGACAGCGTCGCTGCCGGCCGTGAGGGCATTGTTGGCGCCTTTGCGATTAATCCTGCCGATCGGGTGGATGGGTGGCAGGTACAGCACGTCGAAGCCCAACTGGGCCACGTAAGGCAGACGCGCCTCGACGTCCCGGAAGGTTCCGTGCCGTTGGGGCACACCGGCGGCGGAGCGGGGGAACAACTCGTACCAGGTGCTGAACTGCGCTCGCTTGCGGTCCGCGACCAATTCTCGCGCGGCGCTCGCGGCGAAGCGGCGGTCGGGGTACCGGGCCTCCATCGAGGCCCGCGCCGGGTCGAGCGCAACCGCCTTCATTGCAGCGGCGTCCGGCCTGCCCTTCGCGTCGTCCGCCGTGTCGCGCAGGGCTGCCGCCCAGGTAGATAGAGCAACGGCGTCGTCCCCACGGGACCGACGCGATGCCGCATCGACCAGTCCGGCGCCGACCTGCAATGCGATCCGGATATCGTCATAGTCATCGCGCCGCATGAGATCCTGGCGCCAGGACTCGAAGTGATCCACCCACGTGGTCACCGTGTATTGGTATCGACCAGGAACCGGCGGAGTGAACTCGGCGGTCCACACGTCATTCGCGCGCGGCGTCATCTCGACTTCGAACGACTCGGGATCGCCGACCAGCCGCCAACTTAAGACGGCGCGCAGTCTGTCATGACCGTCCGCGAAACAGTGCGCCTGGACGAGCACGGGTTCGCCGGCAATGCGCTTGGGCGCAAAGCGGCCTCCGTCCACCTCCGGGAAGAGCGCATCCACCACGGCACGCACGCGGCCCTCAGGGATTGGCACTGCGCCGCTTCCCGCACCGGGGTGCAACTCCTCCGGAGCGCCGGGCTTGGCGCTCGCGCTCTTGCGCCGTCTCTCAGCCATGTCCTTCCCAACGCAGCATGATGGTGGCTAGCGGGGGTATGTTGAGATTGAGCGAGTCCGTTCGCCCGTGCGCGCTCACGGGAACCGACTCGACACCGCCGAGATTACCCCAGCCCGATCCCCCATATTCGCGCGCGTCGCTGTTGAGCACCTCGCGCCACAGCCCGCGCAGAGGAATGCCGATCAAGAAATTGGTGTGGGGCACGGGTGTGAAGTTGGTCACCACCAGCACCGGCGGGCCGCCCGCACTCTTGCGCACGAATGCGATGATGCTCATCGTCGCATTCCCGGCGTCGATCCACTCGAAGCCATCGTAGGAGAAGTCGACTTGGTGCAGCGAAGGTTCGCTGCGGTACACTCGATTGAGATCCCGCATCCACTGCTGCACGCCGGCGTGCTCCGGTAATTCAGTGACCCACCATTCAAGTTCGCCCTCGTGCGTCCATTCGCGTCGCTGCCCGAATTCACCGCCCATGAACAGCAGCTTCTTGCCCGGATGCCCCCACATGTATCCGTAGAGCGCGCGCAGATTGGCAAACATCTGCCAATCGTCGCCGGGCATCTTCCCGATCAGCGAGCCTTTGCCGTACACCACTTCGTCATGCGAGAGCGGCAAGACGAAGTTCTCGTTAAACGCATAAATCAGGGAGAACGTGAGTTGCCCGTGATGGTATTGGCGAAACAGCGGATTCTTCTTGATGTAGTCGAGCGTGTCATGCATCCAACCCATGTTCCACTTCAAGCCGAAGCCCAGGCCGCCCATGCTGGTGGGTCGCGAGACCATGGGCCATGCCGTCGATTCCTCCGCAATCATCGTCGCATCAGGATAGTCCCGATAGACGGCTTCGTTCAAGGTGCGCAGAAAATCGATGGCTTCGAGATTCTCCCTGCCGCCGAAGCGGTTAGGGATCCATTCGCCGTGCCTTGCGCGCGTAGTCGAGATACAGCATCGAGGCCACGGCATCCACGCGGATGCCGTCGATGTGATATTTCTCGAACCAGAACAGCGCCGACGAAATCAGGAAGCTGCGCACTTCGTTGCGGCCGTAATTGAAGATGGCCGAATTCCATTCCGGGTGAAATCCCTGGCGCGGATCGGAATGTTCGTACAAATGCGTGCCGTCGAAGTCGGCCAGCCCATGCGCATCGTTCGGGAAAATGCGAGGGTACCCAGTCGAGGATCACGCCGATGCCGTCGTTGATGCAGGTGATCGACGAAGTACATCAAATCCTGCGGGGTGCCGTAGCGCGCCGTGGGCGCGAAATATCCCGTCGTTTGATAACCCCACGAGCCGTAAAACGGATGCTCGGTGATGGGCATGAGTTCGACGTGCGTGAATCCCAGATCGCTTCAGATAGTCCGCCATTGCATGCGCGAGCTCGCGGTAGTTCAAGAATTCGCCGTCCTTGCGGCGCCACGAGCCCAGATGCGCCTCGTAGATCGCCATCGGCGCATTCAGCCCGTTGTTGGCGCCGCGGGAGGACATCCATGTGGCGTCCTGCCATTCGTAATCCAATCTCCAGGCGCGCGACGCGGTGGCGGGCGGGAGCTCGCAGAGAAAGCCCACCGGATCGGCCTTGTCCAGCCTTCGGGATCCGTCGTGGGTAACGATGCGATACTTGTAGGCGTGGCCTTGCTGCACCCCGTCCGCGATGCCCTCCCAAATACCGGACCCATCGGGCCTGGCCGAGAGCTGCTGCGCGTCAGGATTCCAACCATTCCAATCCCCCATGACGGAGACGGCGGACGCGTTGGGCGCCCAGACGGCAAAGGCGGCACCGGGACCCGGTTCGGCGAGGTGGCACCCCAGCATGCGGTGGACGTTCGCAAGGGTGCCCTCGCGGAACAGATAGACATCCTGGTCACTCGGCATGGGGCAACTCTTTAGGCTGCTTGATGGCATGTCTTGACCGCATAGGCACTCCGGGTAACCAAAAGAATGTGGGCGCGATAAAACCGGCTCCGAGCGCCTTACGGAGTCGTGGGTCCAGCCAGCCCGCATCCATGCTCTAGCGTACGCCCTAAACCCTGCCGCTTCCGCTGCATCATGCGTAGGAATCACCTGGCGGGCGAGGGCGTGTGCGGTACCATACGCTCAAGATTAATGGAATCCGGGGTGGTAACACGAGTATGCACCAGGATGAGAAAATTGCGTTGGTCACGGGCGCCGGCAGCGGAATCGGCCGCGGCTGCGCCCTCGCGCTTCTGGCCGCAGGGTGGCGTGTCATCTTGTCCGGCCGGCGCCAGGATGCTCTGGAATCAACCAGGGAGGCCGCGGGCGTCGCACGCGATCGGGCGGCAGCCATTGCCTGCGATGTGTCCCGGGAAGAGGCTGTCACCGCCCTATTCGAGCAGATCCGCGATCGCTTCGGCCGGCTCGATCTGCTCTTCAATAATGCCGGCGTCAGCGCGAAGGCGGCATACCCCGACGAACTGACCGCCGCCGAATGGCGTCGGACCGTAGACATCAATATGAACGGCGCCTTTTTCTGCTTGGCAGGTGCGTTCAAGATGATGCGGGACCAGAGCCCACGCGGAGGGCGCATCATCAATAACGGGTCGATTTCCGCGCATGTGCCGCGATCCAGATCGATTGCGTACACGGCAACCAAGCATGCAATCACCGGGTTGACCCGCGCCGCCGCCCTCGATGGGCGTGCGTTCGACATCGCGGTGGGCCAGATCGATATCGGCAATGTCGTGAGCGATTTGACGGCGGGCATGGTGGGCGGTGTTCCGGAACCGCGGATGGAGATGCCGGCCGTGACTCAGACGTTCATGGCCATGGTCAATCTGCCCTTGTCCGCAAACGTACTCTTCATGACGGTGATGGCGACGCAAATGCCGTACGTCGGCCGCGGTTGACGGATCATCTTGGCCCGAATTTCCGGGCCAGCATGTCCTGATGCTTGTCATGGAGCGCCGACAACGCCGCCTGATACTCCGGCGAAATCGAGGTGGGATCGTTCAGGTCACGGTTCGGATCGTGGGTTACGCGAATGACGTCGAGTTCCCGTCGGTACTGCTGATACTCCGCCTCGTCGGCCGCCGCCTGCGCGGCGTCGGCCCTTCGCCTCTTGTGCTGTGCGAGGAACCGGGCCGCCGCCCACGCCAGGAAGTACAGTCCGCCGCCGACGATGAACACTCTTTCGATCGCTCCGGCTTTCTCCGGGAAGAGCTGCATCGATATGACCATTATCAAGAGGACGACGAGGATTCTCGTTCTGTTCATGATGGGCTCGTTCGAGGAGGGCGACGGCTCGTATATTGCCGCACTCGGTGGTCATGCGCTGCGTCTCGGCCGCCGCCACGGGGGATGGTGATGCGCAACTACTACTACGGCTCGGGGGTTGCGACGCGCCGTTCGGCAACGCCAGCCCCCTCACCTTAAAGGAGCGCATCGGTCAGTTCGCTGCGGTCAAACGAAGTCTGCCTTTCTGAGATGTCGGGTAGGAGCAATGGCCGAATAACTTCATATACTCCCATCCACGCCGCGAGCGTCAAGGCATATAACGGATGCATTCACCAAGAAACGCGGTTTCCCTGGGCTCCGGGTACGCAGCGCGCTCCGAGTACGCAGCGCGCCGCCGAGCTGCAGTCGATAATCTTTTGTTAAATGGTGCCGGCTATCCGATTCGAACGGATGACCTACGGTTTACAAAACCGTTGCACTACCACTGTGCTAAGCCGGCAATCCGCGGGGGATTATAACCGGGCGGGAGGTGCCGCTGGCAGTTGTTCTGCGGAACGGTCCGTCCCGGGCAGGGACTCCGCGTGGGTTTCGGCAGGCGCGCGGCGCTCGGCGGCCGGTCGGCTGCCGGGATTGGAGTCGTGCGGCGCCGAAGATTCTCTGGAGGAGACACCGACGGCCACCCCCATGATCAACACTACCAGTGCGGACAAGGTCCAGGAGAGCCGATCCGAATCTTCGCGGTTATGCATGGAGAGATTGTCGTCTGACGGCGGATTCCCGCACTGCGACCGGGATCACAAATTACCGGAATCGCCACTGAAGGTTGCGTCCGCCCTGTAGTTGCGGGCGCGGCCCACTAGCTCAACCGGCCGGCCGCGGGGCGCCGGCTGCGTTGACCGCTTTCTGGCCCAGGAGGTGCACGGCTGCCTGATACAGGGTGGCCCGCAATTGAAAGCGTTCGTGGGCGCGGGTGAGGTAGCGCACACCGATCTCCACTCCGCCGACGACCGGCTTGACGCTGACGCCGGGCGTTCCCGAGAAGGTCTTGCCGCGCTGGGAGGGAACGGCGCGCTGCCACTCTTGCTCGGCCTCACGCGCGTTCTCGGCCGTCGCCTCGCCGACCAGCTTGGTGATTTCATCGACGATCGGGTAGGGATCCTGGCCCGCAGGCACCACGACATTGAGTTCGTCCCACAACCATTGGCCCGAGGTGGAAAAATTGAAGTAATGCCCTTCGATGGCAAAGCTATTGGTGAAAGTGACGCGGCGTCCGGTGGGGTGGCCGGCGTCGCTCCAGTTACCGGTCTCGAGCAGTACCGTGTGAAACATCCCGAGTTCGGTCACTTCGCCGCTGACGCCGTTGATCTCGACCCAGTCTCCCAGACGAATGCCGTTTCTGCCCATGAGCACCAACCAGCCGAAGAAGGCCACGATGAAGTCCTTCAGCGCCACCGTCAAACCGGCCCCCACGATCCCGATCATGGTCCCGAACTGGCTGGGCATGCCGACGAGAATGAGCAGGATGATCACCGCGGCGATGACGCGCAGACTGACCCGCGTGATGCTACGAAGGGTCTCGACCTGCCGGCGGTCCAGCTTGGGGTTATTGAGCAGACGCTGTGCCCAGTGATCGACGAACAGCAATACCAGGAGAATTCCCATCACGACTACCGCGTCGAGCAGCAGCTTGTGCAATAGGGCGCTCGATTGCAGCGCAACCACGCCGATCCATTGCTGATAGACGCCCGCTAGCTGCCGGAGGTCGGCGGTCTGGCGGTCGAGCAACGTCAGCACCTTCTGGTCGGCGGTGATGAGCTTCGTGCGGCCGAGCAGCGCCGTCGCATCTTCGTGGGTGTGTGACGCGTGCGGTGCGGCACTCACCGCGGCGGCGGCCTTGGCGCTCTTCGTATGCTGGGCCAGTTCGGAGATTCCTCCCTTGGCGCTTTCCAGGCTGGCTGCGAGCGCCGACCGTTGTTGACTTAAAGCTTCCGCATTGACGCGGGCGGCTTCCTGGGCGGCGGCGAGTTGTTGTAATTTTTGCCGCGTCTTCAGCCAATCGCGGAATTCCGTCCATGCGCCATGCAGCCCGGCCGCCGGAGTGGCAGGGCCGCCTGAGGCTGCCGTGCCGCTCGCCCGTGCCTTCACCTGAGCATCATGCTCTTGGACCATGGCCTCGATGCGCTGCTGCGGATTGCCGCCGGCAGCGACGAGGTCTTGATCGGCTTCTTCGAGCTCGTCCTTGTCCAAGTCGAGTTGCGACTTGGCAAGGTCCAACTCATCTTGCAGAGCGTCCTTCTGCGAAGGCTTCGCCTGCGCCAAGTCCGCCGTGAGTTGGGCGACGCGCTGCTGATCGGCATCCAACAGGACCTGTGATTTCTGCAGCCGATCCTGAATCTTCAGTGCCTCCGGGCTCAAGGTCGGCGGATGCGCCTCGACGTCGCGCAACGCGGCGGTGAAGGCGAGCGCGAGTTCATGGTCGGCGACGCGCAGCGCGGTCGCCACGAAGGGCTGCTCTTCCGCCGTGCTTGCGAGCTGCGCTAGGCGCTGCGCCGTGGCGTAGGCGCTTTCGTCCACCAGTGCGGAAGAAGTGACGGCGGCCGCGCGGCGCGCGACCGCCCTGGGGGACGGCGGCGCCGTATGCCACCAGGCGAGGACCGCCGCTACCAGCAGCACGACGAGCAATGCTGCGGATATCTTCTGCTTCATGGGGCTTGCCAACTGCCGACGGCGCTGCGCGCCGCTTGATTGAGCGGACGTGCCAGCAGGCCGCTTTGAGAAACCTTGATCTCGTACAAGGCGCCGTCGGCCATCGGCAGAAACGTCGCGCTGCCGTACAGCGCGTCGATCCAGGGCACCCAGGAATGGTGGCGATGGACCATTTCCCACAGGTCCACGCGATCCGGCTGGTTGAGGTTGTACACCGTGCGCGGCAGGTTACGTTCGTCGTCGATGTTGGTGTATCGGCCGCTGATTCGATCCAGCCGATAGGCCGTGTCGAAGCCGAACAAGTTGGCCAGTGCCCGCCACTTGAGTACGTGCGCATCCAACTGCCATTCGTCGCCACGCAATGCGAAATCAGTGCGTTCACCGGACGGGAAGGTAAACGCGCCGTTGAATTGATGGTACCCGACGCGGGCAAATTGCAGCTCGCCGGCCGGTTGCTCGGCGACCAATCGCTGGTATGTGCGCAGGTTGGCCCCAATCAATGCGGCGCAGACCGCGATCAGGACCAGCACGAGGGAGGCACCGCCGCGCACCAGTCCGCCGGCGATGCGGCGCCTGCGCAGGCTTCGGGCCGCGCCGACAAAGAAGAGGAGTGCGATGAGCCCGAAGACGGCGATCAGTGCGTTGAGTGTCATGGGCAATGCATACGGGAGCCGGAACCGAACCTCATGGGACTAACAAAACACTTAGCTCGGTCCCGGTGTCTCGTTGCAGACAGCGTATTGTTTGCTGCGATCGCGATCATTTGCAAGTGCAGAGTGGCAAATGACGCAAACTTAAGCGCTCGTCAGGCCCATGGCGAGGCGCAACTTTTCTCTCAGGGAAGGCTCACTTGCGCTTCTAAGTATGCCGCCTCCAGCATAATATCATCGACTGTTCCGATCAGAATCCGCGCGCGGCCGAGGTTTTGTAGTCCATGTGGATCGTTCAAGTTGCGTTGCGGCGTCCGTACACCTTCCTGGTCATGGCGCTGCTGATCCTGCTTGCGACGCCATTGGTCCTGTTGAAGATGTCAACGGACATCTTTCCGGAGATCAACATTCCGGTCATCAGCATCGTCTGGAACTACGCGGGGTTGTCGGCCCAGGAGATGGGTACTCGCATCACCGCGCAGAACGAACGAAGCCTCACCACTTTGGTCAGTGACATCGAACACATCGAGTCTCAGTCGTTGAACGGCATCTCGGTCATCAAGATCTTCCTCCAGCCGAACGCCAACATCCCGACCGCCATCGCCCAGGTCGTGCTCTCAGGAGCAATCCGCGCTGCGTCAGCTCCCGCCGGGGATTCTTCCGCCGCTGGTCATCAAGTACTCCGCGTCGAGTATTCCCGTCATTCAACTAGGCCTTTCCAGCGCGACGATGAGCGAGCAGGCGCTGTTCGATGCGGCCGTCAATTTTCTCCGGCCGCGGTTGGTGACCATCCCGGGTGTGGCTGTTCCGTGGCCTTACGGTGGCAAACAACGGGTCATTTCGGTCGACCTCGATACGGCGGCATTGCTCGCCAAGGGCCTGACCCCGACCGACGTGGTCAATGCCGTCAACACCCAAAACCTGGTCTTGCCGTCGGGGACGGCCAAGATCGGCGGCACCGAATACGTGCTGGCGACGAATGGATCACCCGATACGGTCGAAGGACTCAACAGGATCCCCGTCATGACCCAGAGGGGCGCGACCACGTATCTGTCGGAAGTGGCTCACGTCCGCGACGGCTTCTCTCCCCAGACCAATATCGTGCGCCAGAATGGGCAGCGTGGCGTTCTCATCTCGATCATCAAGAGTGGTGGTGCGTCCACCCTGGATATCGTCAGGAATCTGCTGGATGAGCTGCCTAAGGTCGAGCAAATACTGCCGAAAGAGCTCAAGATCGTGCCGCTGTTCGATCAGTCGAGTTTCGTGCGCGGGGCCATCAGCGGCGTGGTTCGCGAGGCGTTGATCGCGGCGGGCCTGACCGCCATGCTGATTCTGCTGTTTTTAGGCAATTGGCGCAGCACCTGCATCATCGCCGTATCGATCCCTCTGTCGATTTTGACGTCAATCATCGCTCTTTATCTCAGCGGCGAAACGTTGAATATCATGACGCTGGGCGGCCTCGCGCTCGCGGTGGGCATTCTGGTCGACGATGCGACGGTGACCATCGAGAATATCGAGCGCCACCTGCACCTCGGATCGGATTTGCAGAAAGCCATCCTGGACGGCGCCGGGGAGATCGCGGTGCCTGCCCTGGTATCGACCCTGTGCATCTGCATCGTGTTCGTGCCGATGTTCTTTCTATCCGGTGTGCCGCGATTCCTGTTCGCGCCTCTCGCCGAGGCGGTCGTGTACGCCATGCTGGCTTCCTATGTGCTCTCGCGAACCCTGGTACCCACTCTCGTGATGCTCATGATGGACCACGCGGCCGAACCCGCCGCAGTCCCAAGCCTGTTGCGGCGGGTGTATCGCGCCTTCGACGCGCGGTTCGAAAAGCTGCGCGCGGGCTACGTCGTCATCTTGACGGCGGCGCTGGCGAGACGACGCCAATTTGCCGGACTGTTCCTGGCGTTTTGCGTGCTGTCCTGCGCATTGGTGTTCGTCTTGGGGCGCGATTTCTTTCCGAGCGTCGACGCGGGGCAGATTCGTTTGCATATGCGCATGCCGACCGGCACGCGTATCGAGGAGACGGCACGCGCCGCGGACCAGGTGGACGCCGCGATCCGGCGGATCATCCCGGCTCCGGAGCTCGGGACAGTGCTGGACAATTTGGGAGTTCCGTATAGCGGCATCAATCTGTCGTACAGCAACTCGGGTGTTTTCGGCACCTTGGACGGTGAGATCCAGATCTCGCTCAACGAGGGGCACGCCCCGACGGCGCAATACGTCGAGAGGATGCGCCGCGAACTGCCGAAGTTGTTTCCGGGGATGGAGTTCTATTTTCAGCCGGCCGATATGGTCACCCAGATCCTTAATTTCGGGGTGCCGGCGCCGATCGACGTGCAATTCACCGGCGCGGACCTGCGTGGAAACTACGTGATCGCAGCCAAGCTGATGAAGCAAATCCAGCAAATCGCGGGAGCGGTAGATACGCACATCCACCAGCGCCTCGACGTGCCGACGGTGTCCCTGGTAATGGATCGTACCCAGCTGCAGCAGCTGGGTTTGAGTCCCAGTGATGTCACCCAGGACTTGCTGGTATCCACGTCCGGCACGTCGCAAACTGCGCCCAGCTTCTGGTTGAATCCGGCAAACGGAGTCGTCTACAATCTGACGGTCCAATCCCCCCAGTATTCGATCGACAGTCTCGATGCGTTGCTGCGTACACCGGTGCGGCCCGCCGTGGCGGCCTCCTCCGCAGCCGGGGCCATCGCACCGCAGCTGCTCAGTAATTTGGTGCATGTCGAACCGGCGGCGCAGCTGGCGGTGGCATCGCGCTACAATCTGGCGCCGGCGACGGACATCTTCGTCAGCGTGCAGGGCCGGGACATGGGTAGCGTTTCGGTCAGGATTCGATCGCTGGTCGACGATTTGCGTCCGAACCTGCCGCGCGGGACGCAAGTGGCCGTCCTGGGTCAAACCCAGACAATGAGGTCATCGTTCGTTCAGTTGGGGGTGGGGTTGGTCTTGGCGATCGTCCTAGTGTACTTGCTGATCGTCGTCAATTTCCAATCGTGGGTGGACGCCTTCATCATCATCACGGCGCTGCCCGCGGCGCTGGCGGGCATCTGTTGGATGCTGATGCTGACGGGGACCACCTTGAGCGTGCCGGCCTTGACGGGTGCGATCATGACCATGGGGGTCGCTACCGCCAACAGCATTTTAATCGTCTCGTTCGCGCGTCAGAGAATGGGCGAGGGGTTGGACCCGATCGAGGCGGCGCGAGACGCCGGCGCCACCCGCATCCGGCCGGTGCTGATGACGGCGCTCGCCATGATGATCGGGATGATTCCGATGGCCTTGGGGTTGGGGGAAGGCGCGGAACAGAACGCGCCGCTCGGACGCGCCGTGATCGGCGGGTTGATGTTCGCAACCGTGTCCACATTGTTGTTCGTTCCCACTATTTTTGCCGGCGTTCATCGCCGTCTCGAACAGCGCAAGCGTGCGCACGCCGACCGCGGACCGCCGCCCGGCGCCTCACCGATGGCACACGGGAATACTTGATATGTCCGACGAGGCAACATCCAACCTGCTGAAGCGCGTCAAGTTCGCCGTGGCTGCGTTCGTCGCGTTGCTTCTCCTGGGAGCGGTGATCGTGCTCGTGAACCGCTCGATGCGGGCCCGTACCCTGGCGGATGCCACGGCGATTCACGCCGTGCAGTACGTGACGACCACGCAACCTGCCAGCGGGGGTGATGGCACGGCGGTCACGCTGCCCGGAACCCTGCAGGGCGTGATCGAGACGACGGTGTATGCGCGCAGCAGCGGCTACCTGGTGCGCTGGACGAAGGACATCGGAGCGTCGGTCAAGAAAGGCGAGCTTCTGGCGGAAATCAACGCGCCGGAAATCGACCAACAGCTCCATCAAGCGGAAGCGGCACGGGCGCAATCCGCCTCGAGCGAGGCCCTGGCGCGGAGCAGCGCGGAGCGCTGGCAGAGCTTGCGCCAGAGAGATGCCGTGACCCAACAGGAATTGGACGAACGGTTGAGCGCATTCAAGCAGTCGCAGGCCGATCTTGCGGCCGCCGAGGCCAATGTGTCGCGGCTGCGCAGCTTGCAGGGATTTAATAGGGTCACGGCGCCATTCGACGGCGTTTTGACCCGCCGCACTGTCGACGTGGGCGATTTGATCAACGCCGGCAACGGCGGCGCCGGTCAGGCACTCTTTACGCTGGCACAAGTCGATCCTCTGCGGTTGTACATCTATGTGCCGCAGGTATACGCGAATCAAATAAAGATCGGCGATACCGTGAAGGTGAACCTCGCCGAGCGGGCGGGCGAAGACTACCAAGGCAGCATCGCGCGGACCGCGCGGGCCATCGACCCCGTGACTCGCACCTTGCAGGTGGAGATCCGCGTCCCCAACCCCGGCGGCCAACTATTTTCGGGTGCCTATGTGCAGGTCGAGTTGCCGATCAAAGGTGACCGGGCGGCCACGGTCGTACCGACCAATGTGCTGCTATTCCGACCCGACGGTCCCCGGGTCGCCGTCGTCGACCAGAGCGGCCGCGTCCGCTTGGCTCCGGTGAAGCTCGGTACGGATTACGGCACCTCCGTCGAGGTGCTCGCCGGGATCGATTCCACTGATCGAATCATCGTGAACCCCGCGGATTCGCTCGCCGATGGGGATGTTGTGACGCTGCTGCGTACGCCGCCGGGCGCCGGCTGACGATGCGGTGTGGTGTGATTTCCGCGGTGCGCTGCTGCGGCCGGTTGGCGCTCTTCGCGGCCGGCGCGTGGGCGGCGGGATGCGCGGTCGGTCCGAACTATCATAGGCCGGCAGCCGATGTGCCCGCGGCGTGGCAGCCTGAAGCACCGTGGCATGAAGCGGCGCCGAGCGATGCGGCACTCAAGGGGCATTGGTGGGAGGTATTCCAAGACCCTGCGCTCGATCCCTTGGTGGAGCGGGCAGTGCTCAGCAACCAGAATCTGCAGGTGGCCGCCGCGCGGCTTGACCAGGCACGCAGTCAGGTGACGGTGGCGAGGTCCTATCTCTATCCGAACGTTGGGCTGCAGGCCTCCGCAGCCCGCAGCAAGACTTCCACGAACCGCCCGCTGGCGGCTTATTCGACTCCCAACCAGTCGACCGTGCAGAACGATTTCATCTTGGGACCGTCCGTCGATTACGAGTTCGATCTCTTCGGTCGCCTGCGCCGCCAAGCCGAGGGCTTCCGCGCCGCAGCGGAACAGGCGGCTGCGGACTTCGAGAACGCACGCCTGATGCTCACGGCGCAACTGGTCAGCGACTACTTCACGCTGCGCGAACTCGACGCCGAAATCGACGTGGTCAACCATAGCCTGGCACTCGAGCGGGACGCCCTCGGTTTCGTCGCATCACGGCATGATCTGGGGTACGCCACGGGATTGGACTTGGCACAGCAGCAAGCGTTGGTGCAAAGCAGCTCGGCGCAGTTGGAATTGCTGCGCGTGCAGCGGGCACAGAACGAGCACGCCATTGCGACGCTGGTTGGGACGCCGGCGCCGGGATTCAGCATCCCGGCGGTGGCGATAGCGGGCCGGCTGCCGGTGTTGCCGGTGGGACTGCCTTCCGACTTATTGCAACGCCGACCGGATGTGGCTTCCGCCGAGCGCTCGATGGCCGCCGCCAATGCGCGCATCGGCGTCGCGCGCGCGGCGTACTTTCCCACGATCCAATTGATGCCCTTGTTGCCTTCCGTCGGTTGGCAGAGCTCCGCGGTGTCTTCGTTGTTCAATGCGCCGAGCCAGCTTTGGGCGGCCGGCCTTTCGGCGACTCAGACGGTGTTCGATGCCGGCAGAACTCGCGCCAACGTGCACATTGCGGAGGAGGATTACACGGCCGCGGTGGCCGGCTACCGGCAGACCGTGCTCACGGCCATGGAAGAGGTGGAGAACGGGATCACCGGCCTTGTATCCCTGGATCAGGCCGCCCGCGACGCCGATGCCAGCGTGGAGAGTTCGCAGCGGGCTTTCGACATCGCCAACGAACGCTATAAGGGGGGCCTGGCCGTCTACCTCGACGTGCTCACCGCGCAGCAGGCGTTGCTGGGTAATCAGCGGCAAGCCGTGCAGATCCACGGCCAGCAATTTTTGACCGCGGTCTATTTGGTCAAGGCGCTCGGCGGCGGTTTTTGAAGCGTCGATAACGAGTCGATCGGGACCGGGGGCGACAGGGCGTTCGATTGAATGAAGTCGACGCCGAGCGCCGTGAGCCATTCCTGTTCGGCGGCGGTCTCGGTGCGCTTTGCGACCGTATGCATACCGAGAACCCGGGCCATTTGCACGACCGCGGTGATGGCTGCTTGCGAGAGCTTGTCCGAGCGCATTTTCGCCGTGATGTCGGACGCGATTTTCACATAGCGCACGGCCGGCAGCCGCAGCAGATCGAAGCATTCTGTGCGCATCCCGAAATCGTCGAGGACCATGGGGCACCCCAATCGATGCAGGCCGGCGGCTACGTCGGCGATCTTGTCGCCCAGTTGAATCGCGGTGGTTACATCGACTTCGAATGCGATCATCGCTTTGGGCAGCGACGACTTCATGAGACACAACTCCACGAATTTCATGAAGTGTTCGTCGTGCAGAGCGGTGCTCGTGAGATTCACCGAAAATAGCACCGCTCGCTTCTGCCACACCTCCGGGTGATGCACCAGCCAGCCGATCAATTCGGTGACGACGCGCCGGTCGATCATGGAGCCGAGACCGTTTTCGACCGCGGCCTTCAGCATCGCATGAGGCGCACTATTCGGCGCATCCTCGGATTTGGAGCGCAGCAGCACTTCGTAGCGCCGCAGCTGGCTGCCCTTGGCCAACGGCACCAGACGCTGTACATGCAGCGCTATCGGGCTGCGGCGCAATGCCGCGTGCAGCCGATCGATTTCCGGTGTGATCGGCTGCGGCGGGCGTTTGTCGGGAGCGGTTGCGGCCGGTGCGCGTGGGGCGGCCCGTGCCGGGGTAGCCGATGCAGGGGCGGTTCGTGCCGCGACGGGGGGAGCGGCCACGGGGGGAGCCGCGGCCGTCGCAACCGCCGGCGGAGTACGGGCCGGCGGCCCTTGTGGCACCGGAGCGCGTGCGGCAACCGGCCGAGACGGCGCAGCGGCGGTCGGCGCAGCGGTGGTCGGCGCAGCGGTGGTCGGCGCAGCGGTGGTGGGCGCAGCGGTGGTGGGCGCAGCGGCCTCCGGCCGCATGCCGGCGAACTCCACCAATACCTTTTGCATCTTGGAGCTCAGCAATCGGGCGGCGCCTTTGTCGATCTGCTTGATACCTCTGGAGTCCATGATGATCATGATTGCGCCGACCAGGACGCGGCGCGAGTTCACGGCGCGAAACAGCACGGCGGAACGTGAGTCGCCGAGGTCGTAATCCAAAACCGCGGGACCGTCGACCTTCGAGAAGGCTTCGAAGGCTTCGCGCACCGCGTTGTGTTCATCCGGCCCCATGGAGCTCTCGGTCAGCCAGAGCACCTCACCCTTGTTGTCGTGCAGGGAAACGGCGTGGACGCGCGCGGGCTCGACGGCCTCACGCACTTTTTGGCAAACGGCGTCGAAGTCAACGAGCGGGCTCATCGCGCTGAATTGCTTGCCCTGATCCATAGGTTCAACAGTGTTGGGGTGAGTGTACATATCTACCGTACCGAGACGCCTTTTGGTGTGATGGTCTTCGCCAATCGGCGACACCGGAAGGCTTGTTCATAGCCGGTGTGACATATCATCGGTATGCTTGAGTGCATGAACCGACCACCGCCTGCCCGTGAATACCGCTATTACGATTTCGTCATGGCGGCTTATGTCTGCGTCCTGCTTTGCTCGAATTTGATCGGACCCGCCAAGGAAACCTCCATCCAGGTCCCATTGCTCGGTACGATTACCTTTCTCTCGGGGGTGTTGTTCTTCCCTATTTCATACATCTTCGGCGATATCTTGACCGAAGTGTATGGGTACGGCCGCGATCGCCGGGTGGTGTGGGCTGGATTTGGGGCGCTTGCATTCGCCTCTGTCATGGCTGCGGTGGTGGTGCATCTGCCGCCCTCGGAGGGCTCGCGCGACAATCAGGCCGCGGTCGAGGCGATATTCGGCAATACCCCGCGGATCGTCGTGGCCTCGATCACCGCCTTCCTGTGCGGCACGTTCGTCAACAGCTACGTTTTGGCGAAGATGAAAATCTGGACGCGCGGCCGCTGGCTGTGGACGCGCATCGTCGGCTCGACGCTTTGCGGCGAACTGGTGGATTCGATGATTTTCTATTTCGTGGCGTTTTACGGCCGCATGCCGCGGCAATCATTTGGTGGCCATCATGTTCACTCAGTACGCCCTGAAAAGCGGCTGGGAAATCGTCGCGGCGCCGCTCACCTATCGCGTCGTGGCATTCCTGAAGAGGGCGGAGAACGAGGATTACTACGATATCGATACCAATTTCACTCCGTTTTCGTTGAAGGCCTGAAACTCGGCGGGGTGAGTATCGCGGGCGCCGCGCAATTGGCCGGCGCTTTGCCACATTTTGCCATCGCGGGTGCAGTGAGGCGCCCGAATGCGGGTCTGAAATAGCTCTCACAAGGCGGCGGCGGTCGTCGCCTGAAGTGGTGAAAACTTCGGTGAGGAGCTGTCATGAAAACTGCATATTCCAGGATTGTTTGGACGATGGGCTTGATGGGCGTCAGCGCGGCGGCATTGGCGGCGGAGCCCAAGACGGCGCCGCAGCAGGAGCCGGCGGGATTCATCACGGGCGGCGTGATCGGCGGATTTGCCGCAGGGCCGGTCGGCGCGGTCATCGGTGCGGGCATCGGAACCTGGCTGGGAAACCGCGTGCATCGCGCGGGGGAGGCAGCCAAGGCCGAAGCGCAGGTCGCCGCGCTGCAAGAGGACAAATCGGAACTCCAGAAGGATAAGTCGCAACTGCAGACCGAGAAAGCCTCGCTGCTGACGGAAAAAGGCGATCTGGCCGAGACCAACCGGGCCCTCATGGCGCGTCTCGATCAATTATCGCACAGCGTTGAGGAGGCGCAGTCCGTCAAGGACCAGGTAGCGCAAGGCGAGGCGGCCAAGGTGCTCGACGGTCTGCAGGGCGATGTGCTGTTTCGCACCGGCAGCGCCGAGATCGCGCCGGAGATGGCGAACGGCATTCATGTCCTCGCGGAGGCGGTCGCCAAATCGCCGGCCCTCAAGGTTCGCGTCGACGGATATGCCGATCCGCGCGGTACCGCGGATGCCAATCTCAAACTATCCGAGGCGCGCGCCGATGCGGTTCGGGATCTGTTTCTCGCCGCGGGAGTCGACGAGGAGGCGCTTGAAATCAATGCCTACGGCAAGAGTCAGAGTGTGGCGGCGGACAGCGACGGTTATGCACTCGAGCGTCGCGTGCGTCTGACCCTGCAAGCGCAAGGGCAGGCGGCGGTCGCGCAGACCGACGGCAATGGGCTGCCGAAAGACGGATCATCGATGGCCATAACCCCCGCGACTGGCTTGCAGGTGAGCGAAAACGAGTAAGCGGGCGGCCCTGAACGACTTCGCGCAGGGCCGCTCTTGTTTCCGCGGGCTGCACGTGCCTACGATAGCGCATGAGTCAACAGCCGAAAATCGTCGTGCTGGACCGCCTGCAAACGGGCGAATCCGCCAATCCATCCCCGGAAAAGATTCTGTCCGGCATCCCGCGGACGCGTGTGTCGAATCAATACACCGACGGCAGTCGGCAATTTTTCTGCGGCGTGTGGAGCAGCACCAGCGGCAAATGGCGGATCCGTTACACCGAGCACGAGTTATGCGTGCTGTTCGAGGGCCGAGTGCGCATCGAGTCGACGGGTGGGGAGCGCCACGAATTCCGTGCCGGCGATGCGTTCGTCGTGCCCGCCGGGTTCGAAGGGACGTGGGAGGTCGTCGAACCCTGCAAGAAGTGGTATGCGGTTTTCGAGACTGCGCCCTATCCGAGCGACGGCTGAGCGCCCGAGCGACCGGCCTCCCAGCAAGCGGCTCGCATCTCCCTTCAAGTCCGTGTCGCGGATCACCTCGCTCAAGGTCTCGACGATGCGGGCGATCTGCTTCGGCTCGACGATGAGCGGCGGCGACAGTGGCGATGACGTCGCCCAGTCTGGCGCACCATGACCCCGCGCTCGAAGCACTTCAGGAACACGTCGAATGCCGCGGGCACCGGGTTTGCCCGGCGCGCGGTTCGAGTTCGACGGCGCCGATCAGGCCGTAATTGCGGACGTCGATCACGTGTTTCGTGCCGCGCAGCGAATGCACCGCATCCTCCCATTTGGGCGCAAGCGTCGCGGCGCGCGTCAGCAGTCCTTCCCGGGCGTAGATGTCGAGCGTCGCCAGCGCCGCGGCGCAGGCGACCGGATGCGCCGAGTAGGTATAGCCGTGGAACAGCTCGATGGCGTTCTCCGGGCCCTGCATGAAGGCGTCGTAAATCTTGCGCTGCGCGAACACGGCGCCCATGGGGATCGGCGCCGTTGGTCAGGCCCTTGGCGGTGGTCATGAGATCGGGCGTGACGTCGAAGGCCTGCGCGGCGAACGGTTTTCCGACGCGGCCGAAGCCGGTGATCACTTCGTCGAATATCAGCAAAATGTCGTTCTTGTCGCAGATCTCGCGCAGGCGCTTCAGGTAGCCCACGGGCGGCAGCATCACGCCCGCCGACCCTGAAATCGGCTCGACGATCACGGCCGCAATGGTGGACGCGTCGTGCAGCGCGATCAGACGCTCCAATTCGTTGGCCAGGTGCGCGCCCCAATGCGGCAGGCCGCGCGAAAAGGCGTTGTGTCCCAGATCCAAGCGTGTGCGGCAGATGATCGACGCCGGGCAGCATCGAAGAGCCGAAGAACTTGCGGTTGTTGACCATGCCGCCCACCGACATGCCGCCGAATCCCACGCCGTGATAGCCCTTCTCGCGGCCGATGAAACGCGTGCGCTGCCCGGCACCGCGGGCGCGGTGATAGGCAATGGCGATCTTCAGCGCCGTATCGACGGACTCCGAGCCGGAATTCGTGAAAAACACGCGGTCCATGCCCGGCGGCGCGATCGCCGCGAGCCGATTGGCCAATTCAAAAGCGATCGGATGGCCCATTTGGAAGGTCGGGCGCGAATTCCATGGTATTGAGCTGCTGCGTCACCGCATCGGTGATTTCGCGGCGGCCGTGACCGGCATTCACGCACCACAGCCCGGCGACGGCATCGAGCACTTCGCGGCCGTCGCGGTCCAGTAATGCATGCCCTCGGCGCGCGCCAGCAGTCGTGGATTGGCCTTGAACTGGCGATTGGCCGTAAACGGCATCCAGAATGCGTCGAGATCAGCTGGGCGACAGAGCGGGTGTAGGCTGGGCGTTCATGGATGAATCCTTGAGGTTGCGAGGGTCAGCATGCGATATCGGACAGGACCGCAGGCGAGATGATAAGGAAAATCGACACTAACCTCAATTTTAGCTGGCTGTTTCGCGCCCAGTGTTTAATATAATTGACACATATGAGCTTAGATGTCGGCGCCCATTTGAAGTCGGTCCGGCAAATGTACGGGCTGTCGCAGCGAGAGCTGGCGAAGCGTGCCGGCGTCACCAACGGCTTGATTTCCCTGATCGAGCAGAATCGGGTGAGCCCGTCGGTCAGTTCGCTGAAGAAGGTGCTGGACGGCATTCCGATGGCGCTTGCGGATTTCTTCACCCTGGATCTTGCCGGCAAGCCCCAGGTGTTCTTTCCGCGGGACGAACTCGCGGACATCGGCTCCGGCGCGGTCCAGTTGCGCTTGGTCGGGCGGACGCTTGGGCAAACGCAGCATGTCGATCCTGCACGAACGCTATGCGGCCAATGCCGACACCGGCGAGGAAATGCTGTCGCATGCGGGCGAAGAGGGCGGCGTGATCGTCAAGGGTAGGATCGAACTGACCGTGGGCGGAGATTCCCGGGTGCTCGACCGCCGGCGATGCCTACTATTTCAAGAGTTCCATTCCGCACCGATTTCGCAATCCCGGACGCGAAGAGTGCGAGATCGTGAGCGCGAGTTCTCCCCCCACGTTTTAAGTGATTGCATCGAGGAAGCATACGGATTTCATGAGCACCGTAACGGTAGCGGCCACGCAAATGGCATGCAGTTGGGATCGCGACGCCAATATGGCGCGCGCCGAGCAAGTTGATCCGCGAGGCTGCGGCGACGCGGCGCGAACGTGGTCTTGATTCAGGAGTTGTTCGAGACGCCGTATTTCTGCAAGGACCATTCGAGCGCAGCATTTCGAACTGGCCAAGCCGCTCGAGGGACATCCGGCGGTCGAGCATTTCCGCAAGCTGGCACGCGAACTCAACGTGGTGCTGCCGGTGAGCGTGTTCGAGCGCGCGAACAACGCATTCTATAACTCCCTGGTGATGGTCGACGCGGACGGCTCGATTCTTGGGCAGCTACCGCAAGTCGCACATTCCCGAGGGACCCGGATATCACGAAAAATTCTATTTCTCGCCCGGCGACACCGGCTTCAAGGTGTTCGACACCCAGTTCGCGAAGTTGGGCGTCGCGATCTGCTGGGATCAGTGGTTTCCGGAAGCGGCACGCTGCATGGCGCTGATGGGCGCGGAAATGTTGCTGTATCCGACGGCCATCGGTTCCGAGCCGCAGGATGCGAGTTTGGATTCGAGCGCGCACTGGCAGCGCACCATGCAGGGCCACGCAGCCGCGAACATCGTGCCGTTGGTGGCGTCCAACCGCATCGGCGTGGAGAAGGGCGAGAAGTACACGATGACCTTCTATGGCTCCTCGTTCATTGCCTCGCACACCGGCGAGAAGGTGGCCGAGGCCGACCGCAGCCAGCGAGACGGTGCTCACCGCGGCATTCGACCTGGATGCGGTGCGCCGCTATCGACAGGCCTGGGGCAGTATTCCGCGACCGACGGCCCGAACTGTATTATCCGATCCTGTCGCTCGATGGCCGCGGCTGAGGAGCGCGCCACGGCAGGTTTCATCCTGCCCCGCGACTTGGTATTCGTCGACCTGGAAACCACCGGCGGCAATGCGGCGTTTCACCGCATCACCGAGGTCGGCATCGTGCGCATGCAAGACGATCTGGTCGTGGAGGAGTGGAGTTCGCTCGTCAATCCCGAATGCCGCATTCCCGACTTACATCGAGGCATTTACCGGCATCACCAACGAGATGGTCGCCGACGCGCCGCGCTTCTCGGACGTTGCCGCGCAGGTGCTGGAGAAATTGCGGTCGCCCGCTCCGGATCCGCCTATCTTCGTGGCGCACAACGCGCGCTTCGACTACTCTTTCCTGAGGACCGAGTTCCGCCGCCTCGATGTGCAGTTCTCGGCCAAGGTCTTGTGCACGGTCAAGCTGTCGCGCCGGCTCTTTCCCGAGTATCCCCGGCACAGCCTGGATGCCGTGATGGAGCGGCATCGGTTGACCTGCAGCCGCGCGGCATCGGGCGCTTGGCGATGCGCGCGTGCTCGGCGACTTCTGGTCCAAGCTGCGCAGCGAGATCCCGGAGGAGAAGCTCGCGGCGGCGGCGCAGATCGTGATTGGTGCCAACCGACTGCCGGCGCATCTGCCTGCCGGATTGGCCGACGAATTGCCGGAGGGGCCGGGTGTCTATCGGCTTTTCGGCGAAGGCGACGTACTCTTGTACATCGGCAGGAGCCATTCCTTGCGGACTCGCGTCCTGGGGCACTTTGCCACCGAGAACTCAGATCCCAAGCAGCAGAAAAAGGCGCACCAGACGCGGCGCATCGACTGGATGGAAACCGCAGGCGACCTGGGCGCGCAGCTCAAGGAAGCGGAATGGATCAAGACCCAGAAGCCGCTCTTCAACAAGCGGCTGAAGCCCAAGTCCGAGGCCTTCACCTTGCAGGCCGCGGCGCCCGGACGCGGCGTCAAACTCGCGGCCCTCGCCGATCTGGATCCGACTACCGACCTCGCCGGCTGTTACGGCGTGTTTCAGTCGCACAGGGATGGCCGCAAGGCGCTCACCGAGATCGCGCGCGCCCATTCTTTGTGCATGAAGGTCTTGGGCCTCGAGATCTTTGACGATGCGGCCTCATGCGTGGGTTACCAGTTCGGCAGGTGCAAGGGCGCCTGTGTCGGCAAGGAACCGCTCATGCTGCACGACGTGCGCTTGCAGAATGGCCCTGTCCGCGCTGAAGTTGAAGCCTTGGCCGTTCCCGGGCGCGTGGCGATCACGGAGGGCCGCACCGAATTCCACGTGCTCGATCATTGGGCTTATATGGGCACCGCTCGTTCGGAGGATGAGTTGGATGAACTGCGGTCCAAGGCGTCGGCGGCGGCTTTCGACGCCGACGTCTATCGGATCCTGGTGCGGTATCTGGCGAAGAACCCGAAGGTCACCTGGCACGCATTATCGGCACCGGCCGCTCATACGTGAGCGACAACGTCCGTTATTGGATTGCCACCGCCCCGGTGGGCGCGGCCTCGGTGCTCGCCGAGGAACTGGCTGCTTTCGGCGCCAGCGACATCCGCGAACGCAGTCACGACGTGAAATTCCAGGGCACGCTCGATGTCGGGTATCGTGCCTGCCTCTGGTCGCGAACGGCGACCCGAGTCCTGTTGAGCCTGGGCTCGATGGACGCCACCACCTCGAAGAATCTGTTCGAGGCGGTCAGGCGAATGGATTGGCGCGAGCATCTCGCGCACGGGGCTACACTTGCCTGTGATTGCAGCGGCGGCAACGAATCGATCCGTCACACGATTTATGGATCGCAGTTGCTGAAGGATGCCGTGTGCGACAGTCTGCGGGACGCGACCGGCGAGCGGCCGAATATCAGGCCTCGAACGCCCCGATGTGCTCCTGCACTTGCACGTGGAAGGGCCGACCGCGCTGGTGTCGGTGGATTTCTCGGGCGAGAGCTTGCATCGTCGCGGCTATCGCATCGATGGCGGCCGCGCGCCGCTCAAGGAAAACGTCGCCGCCGCGGTACTGCTGCGCGCGGGGTGGCCGGCGGTGAACGAGGCGGGCGGTATGCTGGTGGATCCGCTATGCGGTTCCGGAACATTCCTCACCGAGGCGGCGATGATCGCGGCGGATGCGGCGCCTGCGCTCAATCGCGAGTACTTCGGATTCAACGGTTGGCGGGGTCACGATGCCGCGCTGTGGGACCGGATGCGCGAAGAGGCACGCGAACGCCGCGCGGCGCGGACCCCACGCCGCTGTATCCTGGGCTCCGACGTCGATCCGGATGCGGTGCGAATGTCGATCGAGAACGCCGCGCATGCCGGCGTCGCCGACTGGATTCACGTGGAAAAACGGGCGCTCAGCGAGGTCACCCGACCCGGCAGCGACCTCGGCCTGGTGGTGACCAATCCGCCTTATGGGGAACGCATCGGAGCGGAATCCGGATTGTCGGAGTTGTATTCCGAGCTTGGGCGTACGTTGCGCCAGCAGTTCAAGGGTTGGCAGGCGGCCGTTCTCACCGGCAATCCCCCGCTGGCGCGCAATCTCGGCGTTTACGCCAAGCGCACGCACCGCGTCTATAACGGCACCATCGAATGCCGGCTGCTGCGATTCGAGCTCAACGAGGCCAGCGAGCAACGCCCGGCCGACCTCGTGCGCGCAGATTGGTCCGGGCGGCCCGGCGCCCAGATGTTTGCCAACCGTCTTCGTAAGAACCTGAAGCTGCTGGACGCGTGGGCGCTGCGTGAACACGTCGAGTGCTTCCGCGTCTACGATGCCGATATGCCGGAATATGCGTTCGCCATCGACTTATATGGCCGCGAAGGCCGCCACGCCTATGTGCAGGAATATGCGCCGCCCAAAACCGTGAACCAGGAGAGCGCGCGGGAACGGCGCCGGGAAGTTCTGGCGGTGCTGCCGGAAGTGCTGGCGGTTCCGCCGCAGCACGTGCATTCCCGGGTGCGCCAGCCGCAGAAGGGCACCCAACAATATGAGAAGCGCGAGAGCATCGCCGAACGGCACGTGGTCCGCGAAAACGGCTTGAAGTTCTGGGTCAATTTTCGCGACTACCTGGATACCGGCCTGTTCCTCGATCACCGCATCATCCGGCAGATGTTGCGCGAGTGGGCGCGGGACACCGATTTCCTGAATTTGTTCTGCTACACGGGCAGCGCGACGGTCTATGCAGCTGCCGGCGGCGCCCGCAGTACGGCCAGCGTCGATCTATCCAATACGTATCTGGATTGGGCGCACGAGAACTTGTTGCTCAACGGCTTCGGCGGAGCCGAGCACGACCTGTTCCGCGCCGATTGCCTCGAATGGCTGGAGAGTCAGTCGGTCTGGGGGCCGCGTTTCGACCTCATCTTCGTCGACCCGCCGACCTTTTCCAACTCCAAACGCATGGAGGGGGTGCTCGACGTGCAGCGCGATCACGTCGGCATGATTCGCCGGTCCCTGAAGCTGCTGCGTCCGGGGGGGCGCTTGATTTTCTCCACGAATTTCACGCGCTTCAAGCTCGACACCGAAGCGCTGGCCGGTCTCGCGATCGAGGACATCACGGCGCAGACCATCCCCAGGGACTTCGAGCGCCACGCCAAGATACATGCGTGTTTTGTGATTCGCGCCGCTTGAGGCTGGTAACCGCGAGCCGGCTTGCGGTAATCTCGCTGCCAATGAACAAATTGTTGTTGAAGACTGGACTGTTGAATACGGCATGGGTCGCGGTATTCGCCGTTTGTACCACGGCCGTCGCGATGGCATTCGGGGCGGCTGCGGTGCGTGCGGCCGACAAGGAGCCCATTGATCCGGCCCCCACTTTGAAGGATTACAGCGCGCTGGCGACGCTGCCCGACTGGTCGGGCACCTGGACGCCGGACATGACCGACCAGGTGAAGCAGGAGACTACCAACCCGCCGCCGTGGAAGAAGGAAATCGCCAAGCAGGTCAAGAAAATGTACGCCGACGAGGAGGCGGGCCGGCCGTTCCCGATCATCGATCATTGTTTTCCCACCGGTATGCCGAGTTGGATGCTCATTACGCATAATGCATTCGAGGTGTTGTTCACCCCCGGACGGGTCACGATCTTGGGCGAGGGCGACGGCAATCGGATGCGGCGGATCTACACGGATGGGCGCCCGCACCCGGCGGACCCCGACCCCAGTTTTCATGGACACTCCATCGGCCATTGGGAGGGCGGCACGCTGGTAATCGACACGGTCGCTCTGTTGCCGCAGGTATATCTGGCGGTCAACGAGGCGGTAGGCATCCCGAACGACGGCGACATGCACATCGTCGAGCACCTGCACCTGCAGGGTCCCGATACGCTGCACGACGATCTTACGATCACCTCATCGAAGCTCCTGGCCAAGCCGTGGCTCACCACGCGCACGTACTATCGCCAGCGCGCCCGGAAATACGAGATCGTCGAGGGCGTGTGCGAGCAGGGCCGCTTCATCGACGCGAAGGACGCTGACGGCAACGACACCTTTGCGCCCATCACTTTTCACGACAACGTCCCGGTAGGCTCCAAATCCCAATGAACCGCGCCAACTTGAAGATTGTTCTTGCCGGAATCGCCTGCGCATTCGGCTTGTGGGCCACCGCCGGCGCACATCATTCGTTCGCCACCTACGACCAGACCAAGACCCAGACGCTGAAGGGCACGGTCAAGGCGTTTCAATGGACCAACCCGCACTCCGTGATCTGGATCATGGTGCAGCCGGAAGGCGGCGGCACGCCTCAGGAATGGACCATCGAAACCACCAGCCCCGGTGTCCTGACCCGCTCCGGATGGACGCGTAAATCGCTCAATACCGGCGACCGCGTCAGCGTTGAATTCCATCCCCTGCGTGACGGGTCGCATGGCGGCGGCCTCGAAGCGGTCACGTTGCTCGACACGGGCCAACGATTGGAGGCGAAATTCGGCGCGGCCGAGAAGCCGGGACTGCAATAGCGGCCGCGGCTGTTGCAAGAGCCCCGCCGGCTACAGCAGATCGCGCAAGCGATAGTACAGCATGGCCAGCACCAGCGAGGGCCGGCGCAGCAGCCGGCCACCGGGAAAATCGCGTTTCGGGATCCGCGCGAACAAGTCGAATCGCTCCGCGGTGCCCGACACCGCTTCGGCGACCAGCTTGCCGGCGAGGCCCGCGAGCGCCATGCCGTGTCCGGAAAATCCCTGTAGATAGTACACGTTGGGTGCCAGCCGGCCGAAGTCGGGGGCGCGGCTCATGGTGATGTCGAGGTATCCACCCCAGGTGTAGTCCACGGTGACGTCGGTGAGCGCCGGGAAGACGCGGACCAGGCGCTTGCGCATCGATTCCGCGAGGTGCGGCGGTTGCATGGCGCTGTAGCTCACCCGGCCGCCGAACAGCAGCCGATGATCGGCGGTGAGCCTGAAATAATCCAAAATCCAATTGATGTCCGCGACCGCCGCATTGCTGGGCAACAGTGCGCGGGCCCGCGTGGGATCGAGCGGCTCGGTTGCGACGATGTACGTGCCCACGCCGAGGATGCGGCGTGCCAACGCGGGCGCGACGCCGTCGAGATAGGCGTTCCCGCAGAGAATCAAGTGTTCGCAATGTACGACGCCGCGCGAGCTGTGGACTGACACGCCGCCGCGCTGTCCGTCGCGATTGCTGCCGCGGTGGTAGCGCAATACCTGGGTGTTTTCGAAGATTCG
Source organism: uncultured Gammaproteobacteria bacterium (assembly GCA_963799885.1). GTDB lineage: Bacteria > Pseudomonadota > Gammaproteobacteria > Steroidobacterales > Steroidobacteraceae > Bog-1198. The sequence continues at coordinate 114,296 of CAWCYX010000029.1, forward strand.
AACGCCTTCGAGTTCTGCGGCCCGCGCCAAACCCTGAGTGTACTTCAGGGGATGCAGATGCCCGCTGCGCGAATCGAGAAGCCCGCCTAGATAGAGCTCGCTGCGAACATGGCTTTGCAACTCGTCGCGATTCAACAGGCGCGCTGATTCATAGCCGTATTCTCCGTGCAACTCGTCAGCCCATTCGGTCAGTTCCCGTACGTGGCGCGGCTTGGTCGCGACGTGCACGTGGTTCGGGGTGTAGTCGCAGGCGATTGCATAGGCATCGATGAGGGCTCGAGTCGAATCCAACGCCTCGATGGAAAGATCGAACAGGCGCCGAGCGTCCTCGCGCCCGACCTGTACCGCCAACGCTTTTTGGCTGGGCGCAAGTCCGAAGATGAGCTGTCCGCCGCTGCGGCCGGAGGCGCCGTAACCCACGAAGCGCGCCTCAACGAGGGCCACTGTGTATCCGCGCTGCGCCAGGTGGAGGGCCGCGGAGCATCCCGCGATGCCCCCGCCGACCACGGCGACGTCGGCACGATACTCGCCCATCAGTTCCGCCCGCGGCTCGGGTGGGGCGGCCGCAGCGGTTGCAGCGTAGTAGGAGGAAGCCGGCGGATACGAGAGGCGCAAGATTTAAAACAACTCTTCTTTATGTCAAGTGTTGAGGCTAAGTGTTTAAGATCTTATTGCTATTGACAAGCGGCTGATCGTCCCAGCCTACCGGCTAAATTGCTCGGAGCGCAAGATTGATGCATCGCACCAAACGCTGCTAAGTGCTGGATATGCCTAAATCTTAGCCAAATCTGCGAGGCGAGGCGGGACGAGATCCCGCCGGTGTGGTGTAATAGCTTCCTTGATAAAGCCTAGACGTTCATCTAGGCGTTTAATATATTAAACATGTCGCGCTTGCCGCTTATCGGAATTCCAGCCGACCGCCGGCTCTTGGGGAAGCATTACTTCCACATGGTCGGCGAGAAGTACATCGAAGCCATCGCCGACGGTGCGAAGGCGGTGCCGGTGCTCATACCCGCTCTTGGGTCCGAGATGGATTGGCAGTCCCTGTTGGCTGCCTGCGATGGACTGCTGCTCACCGGAAGCGCGTCGAATGTCGAGCCACATCACTACGGAGGTCCGGCCAGTGCGCCGGGAACATTACATGATGCAAATCGGGATGCTACGACGCTTCCGCTGATTCCGCGGGCCATCGCCGCCGGGCTGCCGGTGCTGGCGATCTGCCGCGGATTTCAGGAAATGAACGTTGCCTACGGCGGCACGTTGTACCAACGGCTGCATGAGGTGGATGGTCTACTCGATCACCGCGAAGACGAATCGACCCCGCTCGACGTGCAATACGGGCCGGCGCACGAAGTCCTCTTGGAGCCTGGAGGGTGCCTGCGGAAAATCGCCGGACAGGAGCGCTTACAGGTCAATTCCCTGCACTGGCAGGGCGTACAAACACTGGGCAAAGAGTTGCTGGTCGAGGCGCGCGCACCGGATGGCGTCATCGAGGCGTTCAGGGTGGCCGGGTCGCCGGGTTTTGCGCTGGGTCTGCAGTGGCATCCTGAATGGCAGTTCGAGAAGAATCCTTTTTCCAGCGCGTTGTTTGCCGCCTTCGGAGAAGCTAGCCGGCGGCGCGCATCGATTCCAAGGTGATTTCATGGCGAGTACGATTCAGCAGTTCTTGAAAGAACACGGTATCTCGGAAGTCGAAGCCATCATCCCGGACATGGCAGGGGTCGCACGCGGCAAGCTCATGCCCGCGGAGAAATTCGCGGAGGAGGAGGGCATGCGCCTTCCCGAGGCGATCTTTCTGCAAACGGTCACCGGCGACTATCCGGAGGACCAGAGCGCGATGAACCCGTCCGATATCGACATCGTGCTGCGCGCCGATCCCAAGACCGTCCGTGTCGTGCCGTGGGCGGCCGAGCCCACCGCACAGGTGATTCACGACTGCTTCTACGGCGACGGGCGGCCGGTCACCATGGCGCCGCGCTACGTGTTGCGCCGGGTGCTCGAGTTGTACGAAGCACACGGCTGGGAGCCGGTAGTGGCGCCGGAACTCGAGTTCTTTCTGGTGGAACCGAACATCGATTCCGACTATCCGCTGAAGCCGCCCATCGGCCGATCGGGCCGCCCGGAAATCGGGCGCCAAGCCTACAGCATCGCGGCCGTCAACGAGTTCGACCCTCTGTTCGATGACATGTACTCGTTCTGCGAGGCACAGGATATCGAGATCGACACTCTGATCCACGAATCCGGCGCGGCGCAGATGGAAATCAACCTGCTGCACGGCTATCCGATGAACTTGGCCGATCAGGCATTTCTGTTCAAGCGCACCGCGCGCGAGGCGGCGCTGCGCCACAAGATGTACGCGACTTTCATGGCAAAACCCATGGCCAAAGAGCCGGGCAGTGCCATGCACCTGCATCAGAGCATCATCGATACCAGAACCCGCAAAAACATCTTCAGCAACGCCGACGGTTCACCGTCGTCGCTGTTCTTCGGACATATTGCCGGCCTGCAGAAGTATCTGCCGGGGGCGATGTCGCTGTTCGCGCCCAACGTGAACAGCTACCGGCGCATCAGCCGGTATTCATCCGCGCCCATCAACGTCCACTGGGGCTACGACAATCGCACCGCCGGCTTGCGCGTGCCCATGTCGGGCCCCGAGGCGCGTCGCGTCGAAAATCGCGTGGGGGGCGCCGATGCCAATCCCTATCTCGCCATCGCCGCATCCTTGGCCTGCGGTTATTTGGGCATGGTGGAGGCTCTAAAGCCGTCCGAGCCGATCTCCGGAAGCGCGTACGATCTGGCGATTGCGCTTCCACGGACCTTGGCCGAAGCGCTGCGGCTGCTGCGCGAGTCGAAGCCCCTGGTCGATCTATTTGGGGATCGCTTCGTACTGGCATTTACGGCAGTCAAGGAAGCCGAGTACGAGACCTTTGCGCAGGTCATCAGTTCCTGGGAACGCGAGCACCTTCTGCTGAACGTTTGACGCTGGAGCCGCACCTTTAGCCGGTCAGGAGCCTGTCCGAGCTCCCAGCCCTGTCCCCGGCGCGCCGGCTGCGATATAAAGGGGCAGCAACACGAAGGGGATCTGCTTGATGTTCAGTTTTCGTCGGACGGCGATTCTGGCGCTTGGGTGCGCTTTGTTGATAAGCGCCTGCGGCGGCGGCAAGTCGGGTACGGAGGGGACCGCTGCCGTCGCAACATCCTCGGCACCGGAGTCCTCCGGCGCTCCCGGCTCGGGAAAGGTGCTGAACTTGTACATCTGGTCCGACTATCTGGCGCCGAATGCGCTGCCGGATTTCGAGAAGCAGACCGGTATCAAGGTGCACGTTTCCTACTTCGATACCAATGAAACGCTGGAGACGCGACTTCTCGCGGGCCACAGTGGCTTCGACGTCGTGGTGCCGACCGCTTCCTATTTCGAACGTCAGATCAAGGCCGGCGTCTACCTGACCCTCGACAAGTCGAAGCTGCCGAATCTCAAGAATATGGATGCGCAGCTCATGTCGAGGGTGGCGCTGCACGATCCCGACAACGCTCATGGCGTGATCTATACCTGGGGCACGAACGGCGTCGGATACAACGAAAAAATGATCAGGGCCCTCGTGCCGGACGCGCCTCTCGACAGCTGGCGCATGGTTTTCGACCCGGCGGTGGCTTCGAAGATCGCGAAGTGCGGCATCAGCGTCTTGGACTCGCCGGCGGAAATGCTGCGCGTGGTGCTGAGTTACCTGGGGCGCGATCCCAACTCACAAAATCCCGAGGACTTGGCCGCCGGCGAGGCCGCATTGACCAAGATCCGGCCCTACATTCGAAACATCAATTCGTCGGAATACATCGAAGCGCTCGCCAATGGAGACATCTGCCTCGCCGTCGGCTATAACGGCGACGTGCTGCAGGCGCGCGATCGTGCGCGGGACGCGAATAAAGGGATCGAAATCAAGTACGTCGTCCCCAAAGAGGGGTCGATACTGTGGTTCGACATGCTGGCCGTGCCGAAGGATGCCCCGGACGTCGAAAGCGCCTACGCCTTCTTGAATTACATGATGATTCCGCAGGTGGCCGCGGACGTATCCGATTTCAGGCGCTATGCCACCGCCAACGCCGCCGCCCAGCCGCTGGTGCAGCCGGCGGTCCGCGACGACCCGGGCATCTATCCGCCGAAGGAGCTGCGTCAGAAGCTGGCTGTGCAGTTGGCGGACTCGCCCGATCAAACCCGCGCCATCACGAGGGTCTGGCAAAAATTCAAGACGGGCCAGTAACCGATGGCGACATCCGCTCCCGCCGTGAAAGCCACCCCCTGGAACGATCCCGCCACCCGTCCCTACGTCGAAATTGACCGCGTCACCAAGTCTTTCGGTGATTTCAAAGCTGTCGACGACGTCTCGTTGAAGATCTACAAGGGCGAAATATTCTGCCTTCTCGGCGCTTCGGGCTGCGGCAAGACCACGCTGCTGCGGATGCTCGGCGGTTTCGAGATCCCAACTTCGGGCCGCATATTCATCGACGGCGAGGACATGACGGGCGTGCCCCCCTACGAACGTCCGGTCAACATGATGTTCCAGTCGTACGCGCTGTTTCCGCACATGACGGTGGAACAAAACGTCGCGTTCGGCTTGAAGCAGGACGGCGTGCCGAAGGCGGAGATCGCCGACCGGGTGGCGACGATGCTGGAACTCGTCAAGCTGGGCGGCCTCGGCAAGCGCAGACCGCACCAGCTGTCCGGCGGCCAAAAACAGCGAGTGGCGCTGGCGCGCTCGCTGGTGAAGCGCCCCAAGTTACTGCTGCTCGACGAGCCTCTGGGCGCCCTGGACAAAAAACTGCGGGAACACACTCAATTCGAGCTCGTCAGCCTTCAGGACAAGCTCGGCGTGACCTTCATCGTGGTGACTCACGATCAAGAGGAGGCGATGACGCTCGCCAGCCGCATCGGCGTCATGAATCACGGCGAGATCGTCCAGGCCGGTACGCCCTCCGAGATCTACGAGTTTCCCGGTTCCAAGTTCGTGGCCGACTTCGTGGGGTCGGTCAATATCTTCGAAGGCAAACTCGTCGAGGACGAGCCGGAACACGTTCGCATCGCCTCCGAAGAGCTCGGCGGCATCATTTTCGTGAGCCATGGAATCAGCGCACCGCCGGAGGCGACCGTATGGGCCGCGATCAGGCCGGAGAAGGTGTTCATGTCCACGGCCCCACCGGAGGGTACTGACAATGTCGTGCGCGGCGCCGTTCAAGACATCGCGTACCTCGGGGACCTGTCGATTTACCTGGTGAAATTACCCACCGGCAAGGTGGTCCGTGTGACGCAGCCGAACACCTCGCGCCATGCGGAGGCCATCACGTGGGACCAGCAGGTGTATTTGTCGTGGGACTCCACCAGCCCCGTGATCGTGACCCGCTGATCCGATGAAGCGAACCCAAACCCTGCGTCGGTTCGGTATCACGGGACGGGGACTGGTGGTGGCGCTCCCGTACGTGTGGCTGCTGTTGTTTTTCGTGGTGCCGTTCGTCATCGTCTTGAAGATTTCCTTCTCGGACATCGATCTAGCAATCCCGCCGTACAAGCCGCTCATCGAATGGACCGCCAAGAATGCCCTGGCGATCAAGATCAACCTCAACAACTACGCGTTTCTGTTCACCGACTCGCTGTACTTGAACGCGCTGGTCAATTCCATCAGGGTCGCATTCGTCTCCACCTTATTGTGTTTGGCCGTCGGATACCCGATGGCCTACGGCATCGCGCGTTCCACGCCGTCGACCCGGAACGTGCTTTTGCTGCTGGTGATACTGCCCTTTTGGACGTCGCTGCTGCTGCGGGTCTATGCGTGGATCGGACTCCTGAAAGCCAATGGAGTCATCAACAATGTGCTGATCTCGCTCGGCCTCATCCATGAGCCCCTGACGATGCTGTACACGCCGTTCGCGATGTACGTGGGCATCGTATATTCCTATTTGCCGTTCATGATCCTGCCGCTGTATGCCAACCTCGAAAAGATGGATTGGCAGCTGCTCGAGGCCGCTGAGGACCTGGGATGCCGGCCCTACCAGGCGTTTTACAAGATTACGCTGCCCTTGTCGCGCAACGGCATGCTGGCCGGTTCCATGCTGGTCTTCATTCCCGCGGTCGGCGAGTTCGTGATCCCGGCGCTGCTCGGCGGGCCCAACGCCCTGATGATCGGCCGTGTGCTGTGGGATGAGTTCTTCTCCAATCGGGCGTGGCCGGTGGCGAGCGCGGTCGCCATCCTGCTGCTCATCATCCTCGTACCGTTCATGATGTGGTACCAAAGCGTGCAGGCGCGCGAATCGGCCGGCGAACGATGAACTACCGGCGTTCGTACTTCATCATCACCTGCATCGCGTTCGGATTTGCATTCCTGTACATCCCCATTCTCTCGATGGTGGTGTTCTCCTTCAATGCCTCGAAGCTGGTGACGGTCTGGGACTCGGCGAATTCGCCCACTTTGAAATGGTACTACTCGCTTTTGCACAATGAAGAGATTCTGGACGCGGCGTGGATTTCACTGAAGGTCGCCGTGATCAACGCATCGGGGGCGGTGATCCTCGGCACCCTTGCCGGCTTCGGTCTGGCGAGATTCACCAGATTTCGGGGACGCTTCACGCTCAACGCCATGACCACGGCACCCTTGGTGATGCCCGAGGTGATTACCGGGCTGTCGCTGCTCCTGCTGTTCGTCGCCATGGAGCAACTGATCGGATGGCCCGCGGGGCGCGGCCTGACGACGATGACCATCGGTCACATGACCTTCTCGATGGCCTATGTGACGGTGGTGGTGCAGTCGCGGCTCGCGAGTTTCGACACCGCACTCGAGGAGGCGGCCATGGATCTGGGCGCGCGCCCGGTGAAGGTCTTCTTCGTGATTACCCTGCCGATCATTTTCCCCGCGATCCTGTCCGGATGGCTGCTGGCCTTCACGCTGTCGTGGGACGATCTGGTGATATCGAGCTTCACCTCCGGACCGGGCAGCAGTACGCTGCCGATGGTGGTTTTCTCGAAGGTTCGGTTGGGCGTCAGTCCCGAGATCAACGTCCTCGCAACGATCACCATCAGCGTCGTGACCCTGATGATCGTCGCCGTCAGTTTGTGGATGGCACGGGCAAGCCGTCTGGAGAAGGCTCCGGTTTGAGACGCCGCTGGAAGCGCCGGGCTTTCATCCGATTGCCGCAAAGCTGCATGTCGCACCAGCGCCGCGAATGATTCTTACTCATGTCGAGAAACAGCCAACGGCAGGTGGCGTTCTGGCACTCGTGGATTCGATCCGTGTCCTGCGAGGTCAGCAGTCCGGCCGCCGCCCGTGCAATGAGCCAGACCGGCAAGCGAGGATGATTCTCGAATCGGCCCCAGATCCACGCGACCCGCAACGCTTCATTGCAGTCCCGAGGCGCGGGCTTGAGGGCCAGTTGGCGGTGACGATCCGCTTCGAGAAAGCAACGTTCCAGGGTCTTGACGGCCTCCAGCCGGAGGGGGTTTCCGTCGTCCGGCCTGTAGAACCAGGTCGCCAACGCCTCCCGTAACTCGCGCGCCGACCGGAGCGCCCCGGCGGCAGCCGGCGCATGGCTCGTACCCTGAAGCGCTGCACTTTGATGCTCATCCGCGAGCCCCGATTGCCGGACGAAACTCAACAAATCGCCATAGCTTGCCAGCAATTCGATCGCGCCTGCATCCCTGAAACGATAGTCGAGCGTATTGACGAAATCGAGCACCGGATGCCCCGCGATCAGCTGAAACGTCCGCGACATGGCGAGCTCCCATAACCAGCGTAATGCAGTATACAGGTTATTGTAAAAAGGCTATCTTAACCATCTATGCACGATACGGTGGTTACGCAAGATTCTAGGGCGCGGTGGCGCATCGACCTCCGCGTCGTGCTGGCGTTCGGCGCGATCTACTTTCTGTGGGGCGGCACGTTCCTCGCGATCCGCATCGCCGTGCTGCAAATCCCGCCGTTTTTCACGGCTGGGGTGCGCTTCTTCACGGCCGGAATCCTGTTGCATGCCTTCATGAGACTTCGCGGCGAGCCGCGGCTCACGCTGATCGAGTGGCGCAATACCGCGATTATCGGCCTATGCATGTTCGTCCTGACATATGGGCCGTTGTTCTGGGCGGAACAGTACGTGTCGTCCAGCGTCACTTCGGTAATCGAGGCAAGTTTGCCCATCACCACGATCACCTTGGAGGTCTTCGTGTTTCGCACACAGCGCAAGCAATGGCGGGCGCTGGCGGGCGTGCTGCTGGGATTCTTGGGGATCGTGCTCTTGCTCGTCAGCAACCGCGACCAGAAATTGGCGGTGATCCCGTGTCTGGTCATCCTGGCCGCCGGCATTGCGTGGTCGTTCGGCGCCGTACTGTCCGGCAGGCTCGCGCTACCGCGCTCGCGGCCGCTGGCGGCGGGAACCGAAATGATGCTGGGTGGCGCAGTGCTTCTCGCCCTGTCCGCGGCGACCGGCGAGTTGCGTCCGCCGCCGCACGTGACGTTGAGCGCGGGGTTTGCGCTGCTGTACCTCATTGTCTGTGGATCGCTGATCGCCTATACCGCCTACGTCTGGCTGCTCGGCCGGATGTCGGTCACGCGAGTGGCCAGCCACGCCTACATCAACCCGCTGGTCGCGGTGGCGCTGGGATATTTCCTGGCCGGCGAGGTCATCACCGCACGCACCGTCGGCGCCGCGGCCTTGGTGGTGGGCAGCGTCTTTTTGATCCTCTCGCGGGGTCCGGCCGCCGCACCGCCGGCCGCAGGTACGCCCGCCGCCGGTTCGCCGCCGCTACAAAGTCCACCGCCTATGCGATGCTACGTGAGTGAAAGTGCGACGGGATTGCAGGTGCGATCGGATTGAAAACGAGGGCAGATCAGTGACCACACGGCGAGCCGCGGGGTTTGGATTGGAGAAATTGCCGCGGATCGAGCGCGGCGCGGGAAGTTACCTGTTCGATACGGCCGGGCGCCGTTATCTCGACGGCTCCGGGGGACCTGCGGCCTTCAGCATCGGGCATGGCAACCGGGAAGTGAACGCCGCCATCGCGGCGCAACTCGACAAGGTTGCTTGCGGCTACCGGTATCTGTTTACCAGCGATGCGATGGAAGAGCTCACCGCGCTGATCCTTGGCGCCTGCGGTCCTGCGTTTACCCACATCGTGTTCACCGGCAGCGGCTCGGAAGCCGTGGAGTCGGCACTGAAGGTGGCCCTGCAGTTTTTCGATGCGCGCGGCATCCGGTCGAAGAGGCACTTCATCGCGCGCGAGCGCTCGTACCACGGCAATACCCTCGGCGCTCTGTCGCTGTCCGGAATGGCGGAACGGCGGCGCCCGTTCGAGGGAAGTCTGCTCGACGTGTCGTTCGTCTCGCCCGCGAACGCCTACCGGCCGCCACCGGGCGTCTCGGCGCCGGATCTGGTCGGCCATCTGGCGAAAGAATTGGAGTCGCGGATCCAAATCGTTGGACCGGAGCAGGTGGCCGGATTCGTCATCGAGCCCGTGGTCGGCGCTGCCGGTGGCGTGGTGCCGGCACCGCCGGGATACGCCGAGGCCATCCGGGCGGTCTGTGATCGTTACGATGTGCTGCTGATTGCCGACGAAGTGATGAGCGGCGCGGGGCGGTGCGGGACCTGGCGCGCCCTCGAGCATGATGGCGTCCTGCCCGACATCATGACGGTGGCGAAGGGGCTGGCCGGGGGCTACATTCCGCTAGCCGCGACCATCATCCGCAAACAGGTTGCCGCCGCCATCATGAGCGAGCACGGCTCGTTCATGACGGGCCATACCTACTCCGGTCACACCGCGGCCTGCGCCGCGGCCCTGGCGGTACAGCGCATCGTACAACGCGACTCGCTTCTGCAGCGAGTGCGGAGGAACGGCGACGTCCTCAGGGCACGGCTGGATGAAGCCGTGGGCCGGTTCGACGCCGTCGGGGATATTCGCGGGCGCGGCTACCTGATCGGCGTCGAGTTCGTGCAGGATCGCGCTTCGAAGCAGCCCTTTCCGCCAGGGCGGGGCGCGAGCCTCGAGGTGGCGCGCCGCGCGTTCGAGGACGGCTTGATCGTCTATCCCTGCGCCGGGAACGTCGGGGATACGGCGGGCGACACCATCATCGTCGCTCCGCCGTACAATGCGACCGACGCCGAATTGCTCGAGCTCGTTGAGAAATTCTCGAAGGCCGTCGCTGCGGCGTTTGCGTGATAAGCGGGGTACGCCGGCGGCTCCCCACCCTGGGCTTGCGCGCAGCAGGGATAGCGTAGCGCAATGGAATGGCACAAAAAGCGCCGCAGGCGCCTTTTTCCAATGAACTAGGCTCGCAGGGGTACGCGGGACGACAGTCGCTTGCCTGGATCGACCGCGATGTGGGTTTCGGGGGCCGGTGCATGGATCAGCGACATGCTGATCCACACGGCAAGACTGAAGTAGAGCGACATCCAGGCGATTTCGCTTCTCCACACTTCCCAACGATATGAAACGACGCGGTGCGTCGCAACGTCGAGCACTCCTTGAGCGAGGCTCATGTAGTGGCGCCCGCTCGCTTCGTCGGCGAGCCAGCGCGACCAATACATGGGCACATCGACGGCAAACATGAACGCCACGTACGCCAGACCCGCGACGCAGCAGGCGGCGAACATGGATCGCCCGCTCGGCGTGCAGCGCGGATAAATCGCCATGACGCTCATGACGAGCAGCCCCACCGACAGTCCCCAGATCGACTCTTCGGCGACGTGGCCTAGATTCGACGTGGTCAGCACCGAATACCAGGAACAGGCCTCGGCGATTGCGATGAGCGGGACCACCGCCAGCGATACCGCCGTGCCGAACGCGCTGCGCGCGGCGCGCGAAACCTCGTTGAGCATCAAGGCCCACTGCCCGACGAAGCACAGTTCCGCGACCGTCGCCACCGACCGGCCGACGATGACGCTGGACAGCCAGTGATCGAATAGGCAGATTCGCGGGACGTCGTACACCGGGAAAGCCGATCGGAACGCGCAGCCGAATACGTATACGGCCGACAGGAGCAGCTGCAGCCGGCGGGTCCTATAGAGATCGGCCGGCATTTCGGCGCAGCGGCGATTGAGCAGCCTCGCCGATAGCGACCAGGTCACGATATTGAATGCGGCGATCGCATAGAGGAAGTAGCGCCAGGAGGTTACATCGAGTGTCATCATAGCGTCATGATGACATGCTAGTGGTATGCGGCTCAATGGCCCGGCCCCCCAGCGAGAGCTGCTTCCCGCATCCGCAACCCACTGGCGGGCGCGGTTAAGTCCCGGAACCCCGCGCTGCGATGGCATTTCCCGCATCGGCGGGCAGACGGGCATAGCCTATGATCGATACGGCGATCAGCACCCCTGCGGCGACGAACGCCCAGCGAAAGTCCTCCAAAGCGAAGGCCTGAGCGTGAAGGCGCGGCGCGCCTCCCAGGGCCGTCGCTATACGAAGGCACAGGGCGCCGAAAGCGATGCCCATGCCCATCGTCATTTGTTGTGCGACGCTCCACAGCGTGCTGGCCGGGGCCTTTTGTGGATCTTCGACGTCGGCATAGGCAAGGGTCGCCAACGTCGTGAACTGAAGGGACCGGGCCAAGCCGTAAACGAACAGCACCAGGAGCATCACGGCCAGGGGTGTCGATGGAAACAACCAGCCGTAGGCCGCCACGAACACCGCCGCCGTCGCACTGGCGAACATCGAGATGGTCCGGAAGCCGAATCGCTGCAAAATGCGTGTGGTGAACACCTTCATGCCGAGATTTCCGATGGCGGTCGCGAGCAGCAGGAGACCGGACTGAAAAGCGGACAACCCAAAACCGATCTGAAACAGCAAGGGCGCGAGATAGGGTACCGCCTCGATGCCGGTGCGGGTGGCCGAGCCCCACAGCACCGTCACGGCATAGGTGGGCACGCCCAGTGTCGTCAAGTCGAGGAGCGGATCCCGAACCCTGCGGAAATGGCGCACGGCGATGGATCCCAGGATCACACCCGCCAGAACGAATCCCGCCGCGTAAGCGATGCGCGCATCCTGATGGCTCGCGAGCTCGGTGCCGTACAGCAGCGAGATGAGGGCGGCTCCGCTCAAGACGAATCCTCCCGTATCCATCGGACGGCGCAGCGCGTTGCGTTGATTGGGTACGTATTTCGCGATGGCGGCCAGCGCGGCGATTCCGAACGGAACATTGAGAAAGAACACCCAGTGCCACGATGCGTACGTTGTGATGAAGCCGCCCACCGACGGACCGATGACGGGAGCCACGATCGCCGGCCAGGTGATGGTCGAGATGGCCTGCATCAACCGGCTTTTGTCGGTGTTGCGCACGACGATCATCCGCCCGACCGGCACCATCATGGCGCCACCGATCCCCTGCAGCACGCGTGCCGCCGTGAAAGAACCGATCCCCGTCGACAGCCCGCAGAGGACCGAAGCGAGGGTAAACAGCACCAGCGCTCCGCCGAATACGGTGCGCGACCCGAAGCGATCAGCGACCCAGCCGCTCACTGGGATGAAGACCGCCAGCGTCAGCATGTACGCGGTCATCCCGAGGCTCACCTCATTGGGTCCCACCCCGAACGATCGCGCCATCTGCGGCAGAGCCGTCGCGACGATGGTCGTATCCAGATATTCCATGAAGAAGGTGGCCGCCACGATGAACGGCAAAGCGGCGGCCGTCATCGACAGGCTCCTAGACCAATACCCGCTCGATGCCGCCGTCGTTGGCTTTCCGCACATACGCGGGCAGCCAGTCGGGCCCGAGCAGATTCTTGGCGATCTCCACCACGATGTAGTCGGCGTCGAGGTCGGCATCGTCGTTGTAGCGCTTGAGACCCTGCAGACAGGAGGGACAGGAGGTCAGAATCTTCACCTCGCCGCGGTGTCCGCCGGCGCGCATCTGGTCGACGCCGATGCGCACTTCCTGCTCCTTGCGGAAGCGCACCTGGGTCGAAATGTCCGGCCGCGTGATGGCCAGGGTGCCCGATTCGCCGCAGCAGCGATCGTTCTCTGCGATGAGGCCGTTCCGTGCGCTGTTCATGAGGGTGTTGACCACGTCGAGCGGGTCGTGCTTCTTCATCGGCGAATGGCAGGGGTCGTGGTACAGGTAGCGCACGCCGGTGACGTTCTCGAGCTGCACGCCCTTCTCCATCAGGTACTCGTGGATGTCGATGATCTTGCATCCCGGAAAGATCTTGTCGAATTCGTAGCCCTGGAGCTGATCGAAACAGGTGCCGCAGCTCACCACCACGGTCTTGATGTCGAGATAGTTCAGCGTGTTGGCGACGCGATGAAACAGCACGCGATTGTCGGTGATGATCTTGTCGGCCTTGTCGAACTCGCCGGCGCCGCGCTGCGGGTAGCCGCAGCAAAGATAACCGGGCGGCAGCACGGTCTGCACGCCGACGTGCCACAGCATGGCCTGCGTGGCGAGACCCACCTGCGAGAACAGGCGCTCCGAGCCGCAGCCCGGAAAATAAAACACGGCCTCGGACTCGCTGGTGGTGGCCTTCGGATCGCGGATGATGGGAACGTAGTTGCGGTCCTCGATGTCGAGCAGCGCGCGCGCGGTTCGCTTCGGCAGCCCGCCCGGCATGCGCTTGTTGACGAAGTGGATGACCTGTTCCTTGATGGGCGGCTTGCCGGTCGTCGCGGGCGGCCGCTTGGTCTGCGCCTTCGCGAGCGTGTTGAGCGCTCGATTGGCCAGCCGCTGCGCCTTGTAGCCCCAGTCGATCATGACCTTGCGCGTCAGCTTGATGGTCTGCGGATTGGTGGCGTTCAGAAAGAACATGGACGCCGCCGTTCCCGGGTTGAAGCGCTTCTTGCCCATGCGGCGCAGCAGGTCGCGCATGGCCATGGAGACGTCGCCGAAATCGATGTCCACGGGGCAGGGGGTCAGGCATTTGTGGCACACCGTGCAATGATCGGCGACGTCCGACAATTCGTCCCAATGCTTGATCGACACGCCGCGGCGGGTCTGTTCTTCGTAGAGAAACGCTTCGATCAGCAGCGAGGTCGCAAGGATCTTGTCGCGCGGCGAATACAGCAGGTTCGCGCGCGGCACGTGGGTGGCGCACACCGGCTTGCATTTTCCGCAGCGCAGGCAGTCCTTGATGGCATCGGAGATGATGCTGATGTCCGACTGCTGCATGATCAGGGACTCGTGCCCCAAGAGGCCGAAGCTCGGCGTGTAGGCGCGGCTGCAGGTCCGCGCCCGGCATCAGCTTGTCCTTGTTGAAGCGTCCGTCCGGGATCGACTCCGCTGCTTGTAGGCGCGAAACGCAGCCAGTTCCGCTTCGGTCAGGTACTCGAGCTTGGTGATGCCGATGCCGTGCTCGCCCGAAATCACGCCGTTCAAGGCGCGCGCGATTCGCATGATGCGCGCGACCGCGCGATTCGCGGTCTTGAGCATGGCGTAGTTATCGGAGTTCACCGGGAATGTTGGTGTGCACGTTGCCGTCGCCCGCATGCATGTGCAGGGCGACGAAGACGCGCCCCTGCAGGATCCGCCGGTGCACGGCGTCGCAGTCGGCGAGCATGGGGGCGAACGCTGCGCCGACGAAAAATGCGTGCAAACTCCGCGCGAAGCTCCGTCTTCCAGCTCACGCGGATGCTGCGGTCCTGCAAGCGATCGAACACCGTGCCGGCAGCATCGGCGGGCGGCACGATGCCCAGCGACTCCAGCGGCGCGCGCACCGAATGCACGGTCAAGTCCATGGATTCGAGCAGATACCGCCAGCGCGCGCGCACCCGGTCGACCAATTCCCGGGCGGCCACCCGCCGATCGGCGTCGCCGCCGGCATCACTCGCATCGCTGAAATAGCGGGCGAGTTCGGCCGTGAGTTCCAGCTTGTTCTGGATCGAGAGCTCGATGTTGATGCGCTCGATGGCATCGGTGTATTCGCCCAGGCGCTCGAGGGGAATGACCACGTCTTCATTGATCTTGAACGCGTTGGTATGTTTGGCGATGGCCGCGGTCTTGGCGCGGTCCAGCCAGAATTTCTTGCGGGCGTCGCCGCTCACGGCGATGAAGCCTTCGCCCGAGCGTGCGTTGGCGAGGCGCACGACTTCCGAGGTGGCGGCGGCGACCACCGCGTCGTCCTCGCCGACGATGTCGCCGAGCAGCACCATCTTCGGCAGCGCGCCGCGCTTCGATTTGGTGCTGTAGCCGACGGCGCGCAGATAGCGCTCGTCCAGATGCTCGAGGCCCGCCAGGATGGCGCCGCGCGCCCTGCCGCCGGTGTCCAGGTAGCGCTTGATTTCGACGATGCTGGGGATGGCGTCGCGCGCCTGACCGAAGAATTCCAGGCAGACGGTGCGGGTGTGCTTGGGCATGCGGTGCAGCACCCAGCGCGCCGCGGTGATGAGCCCGTCGCAGCCTTCCTTCTGCACGCCGGGCAGCCCGCCCAAGAATTTGTCCGTGACGTCCTTGCCGAGCCCAGCCTTGCGGAATGTCGCCCCCTCGATGTTCAGCCGCTCGCTGCGCAGCACCTTGGCTGCATCCGGGGCGGCACCGCCGTCCTTCCACACCAGCTCGAAGCTGGCCACCGGCACCTCGTGGATCTTGCCCAGATTGTGATTGAGTCGGGTCACCTCGAGCCAGTTGCCCTCGGGATCGACCATGCGCCACCACGGCGAGATTGTCGACCGCCGTTCCCCACAGCACCGCCTTCTTGCCGCCGGCGTTCATCGCGATATTGCCGCCGACGCAGGAGGCATCCGCGGACGTGGGATCGACGGCGAAGACGAAGCCGGCACGCTCCGCGGCTTCGGTGACCCGCCGCGTGACCACTCCGGCTGCCGAAAGATGGTCGCCGGCGCGTATGCAGGCCCGCCCGGCAAGCGCCAGAATCTCGACCGGCACCGAGGGTCTCGAGTTTCTCGGTGTTGATCACCGCCGACCACGGCGTCAGCGGCACGGCGCCGCCGGTGTAGCCGGTGCCGCCGCCGCGCGGGATGACGGTGAGACCGAGTTCGATGCAGTCGCGCACCAGGCGGGGGATCTCCGCCTCGGAGTCGGGCGCCAGGACCACGAACGGCAGTTCGACCCGCCAGTCGGTGGCATCCGTGACGTGCGTGACGCGCGCGTAGGCATCGAAGCGGATGTTGTCGCTCGCGGGTGTGCTTGACCAGCGCGCCGGCGCGCGCGTTTGCGCATGCCGCCAGATCGGCGAAGTGCTGCTCGAAGCGCTGCACGCGCCTCGCGCGCCGCGGCGAGCAGCTGGGCGACCTTCTCGCCGTCGCCGCACTTCGGCGTCGCGCATCCGGGATCGCGGCGCTTCTCGACCTCGCGCAGCCGGTGGTGCAGGGCCTCGATGAGCTGCTTGCGGCGCTTCGGGTTGTCGAACAGGTCGTCCTGCAGGAAGGGATTGCGCTCGACGACCCAGATGTCGCCCAGCACCTCGTACAGCATGCGGGCCGAGCGGCCGGTGCGCCGTTCGCTGCGCAGCTCGTCGAGCAGGTCCCAGGCGCGGCGCCCAGCAGACGGATGACGATCTCGCGATCCGCCAGCGAGGTGTAGTTGTACGGAATCTCGCGCAAACGCGCCTCCGGCTCCGGACTCGAGGGTTGGAGCGCATGCGAATGCTGCAAATCGGCAACTGCGTTCATGGCGCAAGGAGTTTACCCACTTATGGCGCGCGGTGTGTATTCGCCGGCTCGGCCGGCAGAGCGCTTTCAATACGCGCCCGCCTCGACTATCGTTGGCCTCATGAACGACAACACCTTCGTGAACCATCCGCCGGAAGTCGAAGTGCCGGCCGACAATCGGCCGCTGGTGGCGCCGATCTATCAGTCGGTGAAATTTACCTTCGACGACGCGGACGAGACCATGCGCTACGCTGCGCGGCGAGCGCGCGGGGTTTTTTTATTCGCGCAACACGAATCCGACGCTGCGGCAACTGGAGCTCACGCTGGCGCGGATCCAGGGCAGGGAGGACTGCCTGCTGGTCGGTTCCGGCGTGGCCAGCATTGCCGCCACGCTTGCTGTCGCTGTGCAAGCAGGGCGATCACGTGCTCGCGTTCATCGAGTCCTACGGGCCGACGCGCTACATCGTGCAGCATCTCCTCGCCAAGTACGGCGTGACGCATACGCTGTTGTCCATCGAGGATCTGCGCCGGCATCGAGCGGGTGCTCGCGGGAGACCCCGACGCGGTTGGTGGTGTTCGAGAGTCCGACGAATCCCGTGACCAAGATTGCCGACATCGAGCATCTGACCGCTGCATGCGCGCCGCGGCCGGAATGCCTCACCGTCATGGACAACACCTTCGCCGGCTTTCACAATCACGGCGGCTACGATGTCGATATCTTCCTGCACAGCCTGACCAAGTACGCCTCCGGGCACGGCGATGTGATGGGCGGCGCCATCATCGCCGACCGGCCGCTGATCGCCGCGATGCGCAAGGACGTCGTGTCCATGGGCCCGACGCTCGATCCGCACGCCGCGTTCCTGATCCAGCGCGGCATGCGCACGTATTTTCTGCGCTACGAGCGGCAATGCGCGAACGCGCTTGCCGTGAGCCGGTTCCTGCAGGGCCATGCGCGGCGTGAAGCGCGTTTTCTTTCCGGGTCTCGAGACTCATCCGCAGCATGAATTGGCGAAACGCCAGATGAAGGACTTCGGCAGCAGTCGTGAGCTTCGAACTGGATGGCGGCTACGACGAGGGCAACCGCTTCGCCGAAGCGCTGCAATTCTTTTCCATCGCCGCCAGCGTGGGGTCGACCGAATCGCTGGTGATGCCGCCGCAGCTGCTGGGCGGCCAGGAATATACTGCGGCGCAGCGTGAGGCCTCGCTCATCGGTCGCGGCACCGTGCGCCTGTCCATCGGCATCGAGGAGGCGCCCGATCTGATCGGCGATCTGGCTCAGGCGCTGGCCAAAGCATTCGTCCGCCCCTAATCGGCCCAAAGAGCCTCGCGGGACGACCCGCGGCCTTCCCGAAAACGCCCTGGGCTCCCCCGGACGGCCGATTGGGGTTTTCCCCTCAAGCATCGCGGCCGCCTGCCGATCTTAAGGTGTGGCGTAGAAGCTGTCAGGGGTATTCCGTGAACCGCGAACCAAGCATTGTCATGTCGCTGCTGCATTCTCAGGCAGCGCGGGAGTATCTCCAGAACGCCTTTGCGTGCCCGCAGAACATCGCGCCGCTGCCGCGCATCTGCGCGCAACTCGCCGAGCTCACCGCACAGCAGACTGTCGATGCCGCGCAGTTGGCCCGGCTGATCCAATCCGATCCGGCGCTGGCGGGTGAACTCATGCGCGTCGCGAATTCACCGGCGCTGCGTCCGCGAGCCGCGGTCGTCTCGCTGCAGCAGGCGGTGTCGTGGCTCGGGGTTGCCGAAGTGCGCAACATCGCCATGGCGGTCATGCTGCACGGCGAGGTGTTCGTCGCGCCCGGGCACGAGCCCGAGTCCGAGGAACTGTGGCGCGAGGCGCTGCTGTGCGGGATTGTGGGCCAAGGAGATCGCGCGCGAGCGGCGCAAGCACGTGGAGAGCGCCTTTCTTGGCCGCGCTCATGCATCGAACCGGCGCGGCGCTGGCGCTGAAGATCCTGTCGCGCTTCGAGGCCGAGCAGCGCACCGTCATGGACGCGCGCACCTTCGCCGAACTGGTCGTCGAGTTCGAGCCGGCATTCGGCCGCTTGCTCATGAACAACTGGCGTCTAGCCGGCGACGTGCAGGATGCCGCCAGCGACTGGCGCGACTACTCGCATTCGTCGCACAGCGATCTGGCGGGCACCGTGAACGCAGCGCATTTGTTGGCCACGCATACCATGCATCCGCAGCTGCTGAGCGAGGAGATGGTGATGGAGAGCCCGGTATTCGAGCAGCTGGGCATGTTCCCGGACGAGCGCCGCGCCATGCTGGCCAAGCGCGAACACGTCCGCAGCCTCGCAGGCGTGTGAGCACGTGCCGCCGCAGACGGATTTCGATTTGATCTGCCTGGGGTCCGGCCCGGCGGGTCAGAAAGCTGCGATCCAGGCGGCCAAGGCGGGGTTTCGCGCGGCCATCATCGAACGCGAGCCGCAGGTCGGCGGCTCCTGCCTGCTGTCGGGCACCATTCCCAGCAAGGCGCTGCGCGAACAGGCGCTGCGCTACCGGCGCATGCGCGGCAGGCTTCCTCGCTCGCGGTGGAACTGCGAGGGCGATGCGCCGCTGTCGGCGCTGCTGCAGGGCGTCGATGCCGTCATCGCCAGCGCAGGACCGCTATCTGCAGGCGCAGCTCGCGCGCAACCGGGTCGAATTGATTCGCGGCCGGGGCGTGTTGCTCGACGACCAGTCGCATCGAGGTGCAGCGGCTGGACGGAACGCGCTGCGTGCTGCAGGCGCCGCGCATACTCCTCGCCACCGGCTCGCGGCCGCGCCATGTGGCCGCCATCGAGGTGGATCACGAGCACGTGCTCGACAGCGATTCGATCTTGAGCTTGCCGTATCTGCCGCGAACGCTGATCGTGCTCGGCAGCGGCGTGATCGCCTGCGAGTACGCCTCGATCTTCGCGGCGCTGGGCTGCGCGGTCACTCTGCTCGACAAGGCGGCCGAGCCGCTGGGCTTTCTTGGATCCCGGCGCTGCGCGCCGGATTTCTGGAGGCATTCCGCTCGATGGGCGGCGGCTACCGCGGCGGCGCGGAGGTCGAAGGCGCGCGCTTCGACGGCTTTTCGCAGGTCGAGGTGCCGCTGAAGGGCGGCGATGACCTTGCGCGCCGACATCGTGTTCGCCGCGTTCGGCCGCGTCGCGAATCTGGACGGCATCGGTCTCGATCGGCTGAAGCTCGCGATCAATGCGCGCGGCCACGTGCAGGTCGATGAGCGTTTCGAGACCAACATTCCCGGCATCTATGCGGCGG
The DNA here is from genome assembly GCA_963799885.1 of uncultured Gammaproteobacteria bacterium. Taxonomy (GTDB): domain Bacteria; phylum Pseudomonadota; class Gammaproteobacteria; order Steroidobacterales; family Steroidobacteraceae; genus Bog-1198. The sequence continues at coordinate 134,109 of CAWCYX010000029.1, forward strand.
GCGACGCCATCGGTCCGCCGGCGCTGGCCTGCGCGGCCGCCGATCAAGGCCGGCGCGCGGCGCTCGCCGCCTTCGGCTTGCCGCCGCCCGCGGCCACGCAGCCTGGTCCCGACCGGCGTGTACACGATTCCGGAGATTGCCTGCGTCGGCTTGTCGCAGACCGAGGCGGCGCGAAGAAAATCGACGTGATCGTCGGGCCGCGCCGATTTCGGCGAAGTGGCGCGCGCGCACATCGCGGGCGACCCGACGGGCTTCTTGACGCTGATCTGCGAGCGCGGCACGGCGCGGGTGCTCGGCGTTCAGGTGATCGGCGAGGGCGCCACCGAGCTCGTGCACCTGGGCCAGGCGGCCATCGCCACGGCGGCGACGGCGGATTTCTTCGTGGAGCAGATCTTCAATTTTCCCACGATGACCGAGGCCTACCGCATCGCCGCCTTCGACGTCATGAAGCAGCGCGCCGCAGGCGACGTCGGCCACGCGCAGCTCGCGCGCGCGGCCGGTTGAAGCACGCGGTGCGCGCTGCCGAGCGCGCCGACGCGGCTTGCGCTCGGACGCGCTTACAGATTCCGGATCAACAGGTCGCCGAACTCGCTGCATTTGACCTCGTTGGCGCCTTCCATCAGGCGCGCGAAGTCGTAGGTCACGGTTTTCTGCCCGATGGTCTTGTCCATCGGCGCCGATGATGGCATCGGCGGCCTCGAGCCAGCCCATGTAGCGCAGCATCATCTCGCCCGACAGGATCACCGAACCCGGATTGACCTTGTCGAGGTCGGCGTACTTCGGCGCGGTGCCGTGCGTGGCTTCGAACACGGCGTGGCCGGTCATGTAGTTGACGTTGCCGCCCGGCGCGATGCCGATGCCGCCGACCTGAGCCGCGAGCGCGTCGGAGATGTAGTCGCCGTTCAGGTTCATGGTGGCGATCACGTCGAATTCGTCCGGGCGGGTCAGGATCTGCTGCAGGGTGATGTCGGCGATCGCATCCTTGATGATGACCTTGCCGGACTTTCTTGGCCGCATCCATCTGCTCGTTGGCCGCCTTTTCGCCCTGCGTCGCCTTGATGCGTTCCCATTGCTCCCAGGTGAACACCTGATCGGGGAATTCGCGCTCCGCCAGCTGGTAGCACCAATTACGAAATGCACCTTCGGTGAATTTCATGATGTTGCCCTTGTGCACGATGGTCACGCTCTTGCGCTTGTTGGCGATCGCGTACTCGCACGGCCGAGCGGAACAGCCGCTCGGTGCCTTCTTTGGATGCGGGCTTCAGGCCGATGCCGGAGCTGTCGGGAAAACGGATCTTGGCGAACTGCTTCGGAAAATTCTCCTTGAACAGGTCCAGGAACTTCTTGCAGTCGGCGCGTGCCCGGCTTCGAATTCGATGCCGGCGTAGATGTCCTCGGTGTTCTCGCGGAAAATGGCCATGTCGACTTTTTCCGGAGTCTTGACGGGCGAGGGCACGCCCTTGAACCAGCGCACCGGCCGCAGGCACACGTACAAATCCAGCAGCTGGCGCAGCGCGACGTTGAGCGAGCGGATGCCGCCGCCGACGGGCGTGGTCAGCGGGCCTTTGATGGACACCAGGTAATCGCGGCAGGCCGCGACGGTTTCATCCGGCAGCCAGGTGTTGTAGGCCTTGTTGGCCTTCTCGCCGGCGAACACCTCCATCCAATGAATCTTGCGCTTGCCGCCATAGGCCTTTTGCACGGCGGCGTCGAACACCCGCACGCTCGCGCGCCAGATGTCGCGCCCGGTGCCGTCGCCCTCGATGAAAGGGATGATGGGCTGGTCCGGCACGTGCAGCTTGCCGTTCGCGATGGTGATTTTCTCGCCGCCCACAGGGACCTGCAAGCGGACCGGCGTTGCTTCTAGACATGCGTCGACTCCTCTAGATGCGGCCGCAATGCTAGCATGCGCGGCTGGAGGCACGCATTGCGCACACTGACATCCACCCCGGCCGGCGACGGCTTTCGCATGCCCGCGGAATACGAGCGGCATTCGGGTTGCTGGATGCTGTGGCCGGAACGGCCCGATAATTGGCGCGACGGCGCGAAGCCGGCACAGGCGGCATTTGCCGCGGTCGCCGCGGCCATTGCCGCGGGCGAGCCGGTCACGGTCGGTGTATCCGCCGCGCAGTTTCAAAATGCGCGGGCCCGCCTGCCACCGCAGGTTCGCGTGCGTCGAACTCAGCAGCAACGATGCCTGGATCCGGGACTGCGGGCCGACTTTCGTCATCGACGCCAAGGGCCGGCGCCGCGGCATCGATTGGACCTTCAACGCGTGGGGCGGCTTGCACGGGGGTCTGTACTTTCCGTGGGACCGCGATGACGAGGTCGCACAAAAAGTGCTGGAGATCGAGGGTTCGGAGCGCTATCGAACCTCCTTCGTGCTGGAAGGCGGGGCGATTCACGTGGACGGCCAGGGCACGTGCCTGACCACCGAGGAGTGCCTGCTCAATCCGAATCGCAACGGGGCGGTCTCGCGCACCGACGTCGAGAGCATGCTGCAGCGCTATCTCGGCGTGACCACCGTGATCTGGCTGGGGCAGGGCGTCTATCTCGACGAGACCGGCGGCCATATCGACGAGCTCGCGTGCTTCACGTCGCCCCGGGCAGGTGGCGCTGACGTGGACCGACGACCGCGGCGATCCGCAGTACGAGATTTCGAACGATGCATATCCAGCGGCTTGAAAGCCGCGCGCGACGCGCGCGGGCGGCCGCTCACCATCCACAAGATTCATCAGCCGGGCCCCCTGTTCATGACCGCCGAGCGAGGCGGCCGGCGTCGACGTGCGTGCGGGGAGCCGTCCGCGGCGGGCCGGCGACCGTTTGCCGGCTTCCTACATCAACTTCTACGTCGCCAACAAGTGCGTCGTCATGCCCCTGTACGACAAGCGCCGCGATGCCGCGGCGATGCGCACTCTCCGCCGCCTGTTTCCGACCCGCAAAGTGATCGGAGTGCCGACGCGTGAAGTCTTGCTCGGCGGCGGCAATATTCACTGCATCACCCAGCAAGTACCCCGGCCGGCGGCCGTCTTGACGCCCGGAATGGAACTTTGCTGCGCGCAGCCCCTCGAAAGTCATTATTCTACGCAGCCTTGACCCCGTCATCCTGTAGAACCCTGTCCCTGTAAAATACTGTCTCTGTAAAATTACTGTCCCCCTAAAATACTGGAAGGCTCTTTAGTGCACCCAATGTCAGGAATCCATGGTCCCCGTCGGCAACCGGCCGGCGAGGCTCGTACCGAGTGCGGGCGTAACATCCGGAGCAGGCGCCTTAGCGTGAGCGCGGTGCTCTGCGCCGTCGCGATCTTCGCGGCAGGCTGCCACAACAACAATCAGAGCAGCGGCTACGGCATCGGTTGGGTCACGCTCACCGATCAACCCGGCGATTTCGCGAGCTATATCGTCAACATCAACTCGATTACGCTCACGCGCAACGACGGCACCGCGATCACGGCGCTCAGCACGCCGGAGACGGTCGACTTCACCAAACTTAGCGATATCTCTGAGCTCTGGGGCGGTGCGTCGATTCCGACCGGCACGTACACGTCCGCCAGCATCGTGGTGGACTACACCCCGATTGCACAGGGTGGCGACTCCCTGATCGCCGTGATGGTCAACGGACTGCCGGTGGCGGCGACGGTCGTCGATGTGAACGCCAAACCCGTCACCACGCAGACCATCAACGTGAATTTCGACCCTGCCGGGCAGCCTGTCGTGGTGCCCACCTACGCCACCACGGCGGCAATTCGTCTGGCCATCGATTTCAATCTCGCAGCGTCCACGATCACGATCGATACGGCGCGTTCTCCGCCGGCCGTGGTGGTCCGGCCCTATTTCACCATAGGGGTCGCCCCCTCGGACCAGAAACTCATTCGCGTGCGGGGGCCGCTCATCAATTCGAGCGTGAGCCTGGGCACCTATACGGTGTATGTGCGGCCGTTCCTCGACGAGGCGGACAACTTGGGATCGCTGTCGATGTTCACGGATGCCAACACCATCTTCGCCACCAACGGCGTGGTCACCACGGGCGCGAAAGGCATCACCCAGTTGTCGCAATCGTCGGCCGGAACGACCATTGCGGCCGCCTGGACCACATTTGAGCCCACCGCGACCCCAACCGCCACGGCCGGAATATTTCACGCGAAGTACGTGATCGCCGGCAGCACGCTGGAGGATGTGTATACGTCCGGCCTCGAAGGCGACGTGATCGCGCGCACCGGCAATGTCCTCACGGTACGGGGCTCGACCGTGCAACTGTATACCGCGGGGACGATCGGCACCTCGGTCTACAACACCGCCGATGCCACCGTAACGCTGGGCGCCTCCACCATCGTCACCGCGGATGACACGACGCTGACCAACCTGAACTACAACTCGGTCGGCGTGGGTCAGCACGTCATAGTGCGAGGCATCTGCAACAACGCCGGGGCGTGCACCGGCGCGATCAATTTCGACGCAACCGGCAACACCGCCACCAACACGGGTTCAGTGCGCCTGATTTCCACAAAATTGTGGGGCTCGCTGGTGTCGGCCGGCGCGGGGGCGCTGTCGCTGAACCTGCAGACCATCAACAATTGGCCGGTCAGCGATTTCTCATTCGCCGGCAACGGCACCTCCGCGGCCACGGAACCGGTGGCCGCCGCGTTCGCCGTCAATACCGGCGCACTCACCATCCCGGACACCACCGTCGGCGATCCGCTGTGGATCGACGGCCTGGTCGCGCCGTTCGGGTCGGCTCCCCCGGCGTTCAATGCCACTGCCGTCGCAAGCGAGGCGTCCGTTCCTGCCAGCCTGCAAATCCATTGGACGGGCACCGGCACCAAGACTCCATTTTCCGTGCTGAGCGCGACCGGTTTGTCGATCAATCTCGCCGATGCGAGCCTCGGTACGGCCGTCATCCGCATCGGTCCGGAAAGTAACGCTCTTGCGTCGCTGCCGGCGTCGCCGGCATTCACCGTGGTGCCGCAGGCCGGCATCGCATCGTCCGTGCCGGGGGTAGCCCTATTCACGCCGCGTTTCTCCTACGGCGACCCGACCGCCGTCGCCACTTCCGGCTGTGTGACCGCTTGCCCCGGCATCCAGGTGTTCAGCGCATTCGGCACGTTCGCCACCGATCTGACCGCCGCTCTTGCATCGACTGCGGCCCTGCAGATGGAGGCCCGCGGAACGTATAACCGGGCGACCAACACCTTCAGCGCCAGCAGCGTCGACGTCGTGCTCTAAACTATTCCCCTCATGGGGAATCAACGGACAAATGGAGTTGCTTGGGCGCTGGCCGTAGGGTGTCTGATTTGTTTGTCCGGCGCCGCCCGCGCGCTGGAACTCGCGGAGTTGCCGCGCGACCCCTTGCTCCGTCCGCGGATTTGCGTCGTGCTGTCGGGCGGCGGGGCTCGCGGGATTGCGCACATCGGTGTCCTCAAGGTTCTCGAAGACCTGAAGATTCCGATCGACTGCATCGCGGGCACCAGCATGGGCGCGGTGGTGGGGGGGCTGTACGCGAGCGGGATGAGCGCCCGCGAAATCGAATCCACCATGCTTTCGGTGGACTGGCAGGAGGCGTTTCGGGATTCGCCGCCGCGGCGTGATCTTGCCTTCCGACGCAAGCAAGATGACCGCAATTTCCTGGTGCGTCTACCGTTGGGTTTGAAACATGGGCAGATTCTGCTTCCCAAGGGATTCATCCAGGGTCAGAAGCTGCAGGAGACCCTACGACAGCTGACGTTGCAGTTCAACGACAGCACCGACTTCGACAAGCTGCCGACGGCGTTCAGGGCCGTTGCCACTGATTTGGAAAGCGGCGAGCCCGTGCTTCTCGACAAGGGCGATCTGGCGATTGCGATGCGGGCCAGTATTTCTGCTCCCGGCGTGTTTGCCCCCGTGGACTACCGAGGTCGGCTGCTGGTTGACGGCGGCTTGGCGGAGAATTTGCCGATCAACGTGGCGCGGGCGATGAACGCCGATATCCTCATCGTCTCCGACGTGAGCTTCCCGCTGCTGGCACGGGCGCAGCTCGATTCCGCGCTGTCCATTTCCAATCAGATGCTCGCGATCCTGGTGCGCAAGGACTCGGACCGGCAGCGCAGCAGCTTGAGCCCGCAGGACGTGCTCATCGAGCCCGTCCTCGGGTCGGCCACTTCGACGGATTTTACGACGACCCTGGGAACGATCGGGCGCGGCGAGGAGGCGGCACGCCGGGTGGCCGACAGGCTCGCATTTCTGCGCGTCGGCGATGCCGACTACCACGCATACCAGGCCCGGCGGGAGGCGCGGGTGCCCGGACTGTCCCCCATCGAGTTCGTCCGCGTCGACCAGGAATCGAAACGCTACGAAAAGACCATCATGGCGGAAATGCAGCCGCTGATCGGTAAACCCTTCAGTGTCGATCAGGTGGGGTCTCGCATCACCAAACTATACGGCCTGGGAGATTTCGAGACTCTGGACTACAGTCTGGTCCAAACCGACGGCGGTGTTTCGGCCGGAACCGACGCTTCCGCTGCCGGAGGCACGGAGGCGGCCCCGGAAACCGGTCTCGAGATCCGTGCGCGCCGCAAGTCCTGGGGTCCCAATTACATCCGGTTCGGTTTGAATCTGCAGGACGATTTTCAAGGCAACAGCCGCTACAATGCCGCAGCCCGTTTCGTGCTGAGCGAACTGAACGACTTGGGCGCAGAACTCTTGACCGACGTGCAGATCGGCAGCGATCCCCGGGTGTTCAGCGAGTTCTACCAACCGCTCGATCCGCAGCGCACGTGGTTCGTGGCGCCGAGCGCGCGCATCGAGGTGCGGGACCTACCGATCTACGTCCGAAATATCGAGGTCGCCGATTTCCGCGACCGCGAGGCGGAAGCCGATTTTGACGTCGGGAGAAACCTCGGCAACTGGGGCGAAATCCGCATGGGTTTGCACCGGACGCAACGGCCTCACGCGGGCGCGCTATGGCGATCCGGCGCTGGTCGAAGAGCAGTACAACAAGGGCGAGTACTTTTTCAAATTCAGCTACGACCAGCTCGACAACGTGCATTTTCCGCGCGGCGGGGAGACGTTCACGTTTCAGTGGGATGCGGACCGGACCGATCTGGGATCGGACGTCGCGCGCGATCGCGTGACTGCCGACTGGCTCGTGGCGAGGTCCCGCGGGCGCAACACCCTCTTGTGGTGGACTTCCGCAGGCACCACCCTCGACGGCAATGTCAAGCCCACCGCCCTTCCGGAATTTTACTCGCTGGGCGGCTTTTTCAATTTGTCGGGGCTGGCACCGCAGTCGTTGACCGGTCCCCACTATGCGATCACGCGCGCCATCTACTTCCGCAAGATCGGCCGCGGCGGCGAGGGTTTTTTCGAGTTCCCCGCCTATATCGGCGCGTCTCTGGAAGTCGGAAACACCTGGACGCAGCGCGGGGAAATGAGCCTCGGATCGGCGCGCAAGGACGCCTCGATATTCTTTGCGATCGACACCTACCTGGGCCCCGTCTACCTGGGTACGGGCTACGATGAGCGCGGCACGAGCGGCTTTTATCTGTTCCTCGGCCGTAGTTTTTAACTGAAGGCGCGACTCTCGGACAGATTCTCAACCTTTTCGAACACGCGGTTAAACGAAGCTGCGACTCTCGGACAGATTCTCAACCTTTTCGAACACGATCGCCGGCTGATCTCCGATCCGCGAGTATTCGTGCTTGCGCGCCATCTCTTCCAGCTTTTGGTCACGCTCCGCGGCGGTAAAAAACCAATGCGTCTTCTGCCAATCGCTACCCAGCAGCTTCGCGAACGGGTCTCCGGGACGCAGGCTGACACGGATGCCGTACGGCCGCGGCAGCACGGGCACGCTGCGAACCAGATTTTGCGCGTTTGCGATTCCCATGGCGGGGAAAGATATCCGAAGGGCGCCCAAGGCGCCAGGAAATACTCACACCGCCTCCCTGCTGATTGGCCGCAGAATCGCATGGTAGACTCCGCCGCCTTCGTCAGCGCGACAGGAATGCGTTGGAACTCACACGATGGCATCGTCTTATACGGCCTCCGACATCGAGGTTTTGAGCGGTTTGGATCCGGTGCGCCGGCGCCCGGGAATGTATACCGACACGACGCGCCCAAATCACCTGGCGCACGAAGTGATCGACAACAGCGTCGATGAGGCGTTGGCGGGGTACTGCGAGAACATCAACGTCACGGTGTTCAAGGACGGTTCGCTGCAGGTGGAGGACGACGGCCGCGGAATGCCGGTGGACATTCACCCCAAGGAGAAGATCAGCGGCGTCGAGTTGATCCTGACGCGCCTGCACGCCGGCGGAAAGTTCAACGACAAGACTTACCAGCATTCCGGCGGGCTGCATGGGGTCGGTGTCTCGGTGGTGAACGCGCTATCCAAACACCTGGAGTGCTGGGTGCGCCGCGGCGGAAAGGAATACAACGTGAGTTTCGCGGGCGGCGTTCTGAAGTCGAAGCTCGAGGTCGTCGGCGACGTTCCGAAATCGAAAACCGGAACGACGTTGCGATTTTGGCCCGACGGCAAGTACTTCGATACCGATAAATTCGCCATCCCCAGTCTCAAGCAGGTGCTGCGCGCCAAAGCCGTGCTCTGCCCGAAACTGCGCGTCACGCTCACCAACGAGTCCACCGGCGAGCGCGACGAGTGGTACTACACGGGCGGCCTGCACCAGTATCTTGCTGAAGAGCTTGGAAAAGGCGAGTGGCTGCCCGCCGAGACTTTTTACGGCAAGCGCGACATCGACGGCGGCTCGCTGGATTGGGCGTTCGCGTGGGTGCTCGAATCGGAGCATCGAATCACCGAGAGCTACGTGAACCTGATCCCGACGGTGGAGGGCGGCACGCACGTCAACGGCCTGCGTACCGGCGGCGCCGACGCGGTGCGCGAGTTTTGCGAGTTCCGCAGCCTGGTGCCGAGGGGCTTGAAACTGACGCCGGAAGATGTGTGGGACGGCGTCAGTTTCGTTCTCTCGATGAAGATGCGCGAGCCGCAGTTCGCCGGCCAGACCAAGGAACGCCTGTCCTCGCGCGAGTCCGCGGGAATCGTTCAAGGCGTGATCAAGGACGCGTTTGCGCTCTGGCTCAATCAGCATCCGGACCAGGGTGAGAAAATCGCGATGCTGGCGATCGCCAATGCGCAGCAACGGTTCAAGGACAGCCAGAAGATCGCCCGCAAGCGCATCGTGTCGGGACCCGCTTTGCCGGGCAAGCTGGCGGATTGCGTCAGCCAGGATCCGAAGCGCAGCGAGCTGTTTCTGGTCGAGGGCGATTCGGCCGGCGGTTCCGCCAAGCAGGCGCGGGATCGGGTGACGCAAGCCATCATGCCGCTGCGCGGAAAGATCCTCAACACCTGGGAGGCGGACACCCGCGAGGTGCTGCAGTCCCAGGAAGTGCACAACATCACCATCGCCATCGGGGTGGAACCGGCGGCCAGCGACTTATCCGGCCTGCGCTATCACAAGATTTGCATTCTGGCGGATGCCGACAGCGACGGGCAGCACATCGCCACCCTGCTGTGCGCGCTGTTTCTGCGTCACTATCGGCCGCTGGTGACCGCGGGGCACGTCTACGTGTGCATGCCGCCGCTGTTCCGGATCGATGCCGGCAAAGAAGTGGTTTATGCCTTGGACGAGGCCGAGCGAGAGAGGGCCCTGGCGCGCATCGCCGTGGACAGCCCGCGGCTCAAACCCGTGGTGACCCGATTCAAGGGATTGGGCGAAATGAACCCGATCCAATTGCGTGAAACGACCATGGCGCCGCAGACGCGCCGGCTCGTGCAGATGACCATCGACCCGAAGGACAGCCCGGATCAGCTGCTCGACATGTTGCTCGCCAAGAAGCGGGCGGGCGACCGGCGCGAGTGGCTGGAGAACAAAGGCAATCTGGCGCATGTTTAGTTTACTGCTGCAAGTTCCACGATCATGAAAGACCAAGAACTGAATTTCGACGGTGTAGAGCGGGAGCCTCTCAAGACTTTCGCCGAACGCGCCTACCTCGATTACTCGATGTACGTCATTCTAGACCGGGCGTTGCCGCATCTGGGCGACGGATTGAAGCCCGTGCAGCGCCGCATCGTGTATGCCATGAGCGAGCTCGGCCTTGCGGCCGGCGCCAAGCACAAGAAATCCGCCAGGACCGTGGGCGACGTCATCGGCAAGTTCCACCCGCATGGCGATTCGGCCTGCTACGAGGCCATGGTTCACATGGCGCAGGATTTCGCCTACCGGTACCCCATCGTCGACGGCCAGGGTAACTGGGGCTCGACGGACGATCCGAAGTCGTTTGCTGCGATGCGCTACACGGAGTCGCGGTTGACCCGCTACGCGACCCTGTTGCTTCTGGAGTTGGGTTCGAGCACGGTCGACTGGATTCCGAATTTCGATGGCTCGCTGGATGAGCCGACCATGTTGCCCGCGCGAGTGCCGAATTTGCTCCTCAACGGCGGCTCCGGGATCGCCGTCGGCATGGCCACCGACATTCCGCCGCACAATCTGCGCGAGGTGGTCAAGGCCTGCGTTGCCCTGCTCGACGATCCGGATCTTTCGACCCGCAAAATCATGGCGAGCATCAAGGGCCCGGATTTGCCCACCGGCGGCGAGATCGTTTCACCGCGTGACGATCTGGTGCAGATGTACGAAACCGGATCGGGAAGCTTCAAGGCGCGCGCGACCTATGAGATCGAGGATGGGCAGATCGTGATCGACGCCCTGCCGTTCCAGGTGTCGGGAGCCAAGGTCCAGGAACAGATCGCCGCCCAGATGCAGCAGAAAAAGTTGCCGATGGTCGAGGATTTGCGCGACGAATCGGATCATGAAAATCCAACCCGGCTGGTGATCGTCCCGAAATCGAATCGCGTCGACGTAGCGGCCCTGATGGCGCATTTGTTCGCCACGACCGATCTCGAGCGAAATTATCGCGTCAATCTCAATGTCATTGCCCTGGACGGTCGGCCCCGGGTCATGGGGTTGCAGGACCTGTTGTTGGAATGGCTGACGTTCCGCAAGTCCACCGTCACGCGGCGCTTGAATCATCGGCTGGCGAAGCTGTCCGCGCGGCTGCACATTCTCGACGGTTTGCTCATCGCATACCTGAACCTCGACGAAGTGATCCGCATCGTGCGTACGGAAGAACATCCAAAGCCCGCGCTCATCAAGCGTTTCAAACTGTCCGACGAACAGGCTGAGGAGATCCTGGAAACCAAGCTGCGACGCCTCGCGCGCTTGGAGGAAATGAAGATCCGCGAGGAACAGAAGAAGCTCGCGGAAGAGCGCGACGAGATCCAAGCCATCCTGAAGAGCAAGGCAAGATTGACCAGGCTGGTGCGCGACGAGTTATTGAGCGATGCCGAGGAATACGGCGACGACCGCCGCACCCGGTTGGTGGAACGCGAAGCCGCCCAGGCCATCGCGGAGACGGAGCTGTTGACGAGCGAACCCGTCACCGTGGTGCTATCGCGCCTGGGCTGGGTGCGTGCCGCGAAGGGGCATGACATCGATGCGCGCGCCTTGAGCTACAAGACGGGCGATGAGTTCCAGGCGGCGGCGAAGGGACGCAACCTGCAGCAGGCGGTGTTCATCGACTCCACCGGGCGAGCCTATAGCCTGGATGCGCACCAGTTGCCCGCGGCCCGGGGCTATGGCGAGCCGTTGTCGGGCACCGTGGATCCGCCGGACGGCGCGACCTTCGCCGCCGTCCTGATCGGCGAACCCGAGGATCGTTGGCTGCTCGCGACCGATGCCGGCTATGGTTTCGCGGTAAAATTGGCGGAGCTGTACGGGCGCAACAAGAAAGGCAAATCGGTGCTCAAGGTGCCGGAGAACGCCAAGGTGCTGGCGGCGCAGCCGATCACCAGTCCTGCCGCGTTCGCCGTCTTCGTGAACAACGACGGCGAGGTGCTGGCGTTGCCGGCGGCGCAAATCGAAGAGATGAGCGCCGGCAAGGGCCAAAATCTGTTCGGCATTCCCGGAAAGAAGTCGGCGGACCGCGACGAATATCTGGTTGCCATGGCGGTGGTCGCCCCCGGCGAGGTATTGATCGTGTACAGCGGCATGAGCGCACCGATGAAGCTCAGATACGACGAACTCAAGCCCTTTCAGGACAAGAAGGGCCAGCGGCGGCAGAGGTTTTCGCGAGCCTACAAGCAGATCGACCGGTTGGAGGTCATCCCGGCGCAGCCTTGAGGAGCGCGGCGGCGGCGGGCGGCACCTCGCGCCGACCTCGGCACCCCGCGCTAACGCCTGCCGGGCCTCGCGCCAACGCTCGCCGGACCTCCCGCTAACGCTCGCCGGACATGGTGACGTCTTCGGGAGCGTTGACGAAGTAGCCTTGGATGAATTCGATGCCGAGCTGCCAGAGCACGGCCATGGTGTTGGCGTCCTCCACCCGTTCGGCCACGGTTTCGACGCCCTTGCGTTTGGCGGCCTCGACCAAGCCTTTCACCCGCTGCTGCTGCAGCTGATTGGTCGACAGGCCCTGCATCAAAGAGCCGTCTACCTTGATGAAATTCATGCGGATGTCCGCCAGCAGCTTGAGCGGGTCGCGCCCCGTGCCGAAGTGTTCGAGGGCGAAGCGGAACCCGAGTTTGCGCATGTTCTCGGCAAATTCAATCGTGGGCTTGATGTACTGGGTCGCCAGCTCTTCGGTGACCTGGATGCACAGGCGCGCGGGCTCGATCTTGAGCGACCGGAGCTGTGTCTCGAGCCATCCGATGATGCTCTTGTCCAGTACCGTGTCCTTCGATACGCGGACGAAAATGCAGGCCGCCTTGCGGTTGGCGGCGAACGACAAGGACGCGCCGATCACCCAGCGATCGATGTTCTTCATCAGGTCGTTGCGCTCCGCGGCCGCAATGAACTCCGCCGGCAGGACTTCCGAGCCCTGTTCGTCCAGCATTCGGACCAGCACGTCGAACATCCCCTTGTCTTCGCCGAGCAGACTGGCGATCGGCTGCTGCACGAGACGGAAGCGGTTCTCCATCAACGCGCTCTTGATGTGCTTGACCCAAATCTTGTCGTACGCCTGCACCCGCGTGTCCGTGTCGGATTTGTCGACGACGTACATCTGGTTCCCACCGAGTTCGCGCCCGCGGCGCGTGGCGCTGATGGCATCGGCGATGGCCGCGGCCACATCCGGATTGGCCGGAGGCAGCAGCCCCAGGCCGACGGTCACGGTGGCGGAGATCGTCTTGTCATCGATGCTGAAAGTATGGGCATTGACGCGCTGCGCCACGTTCTCGGCCCAAGCCTCCACATCGCGCGCGGTACCTCGCTCGAGCATGATGAGGAAACCGTTGCCGCCGAATCTTCCGCACAGATCCGTCGGCGTGAGCTGCACCCGGAGCAGCTCGGCCAGTTGCGCCATGAAATCCTCGCTGGCGAGGATGCCGATCGAATTTTGTATTTCCGCGAACCGGTCGGGTTTGATGTGCGCAAATTGCCGCACTCCGCCCTTGATACCGACGGTGCAGCGCTCGCGGACCGCTGCGAGCAGGTAACGCTGCTGCAAGAAACGCGTGGAGGCATCATTCTTCACCGCCTCGTCGAGGCGCGCCTCGAGATCCAGGTCCTTCTTGTGGTTGGCCGGGATGCTGATGCGGGTCGCAGGTTCGTTCTCGTAGTCGGCCTTCATCAGCGTCAACTCGAGCCCCAGACTGGAGCCGTCGGAGAGCAGCGCCTGTACCTTCAGGACATGATCCGTCCACTTTCCCTGCAGACACGCAACCAGGGCACCCTTCAGTGCCGGATGGGTTTCCTGTTCGAACAGATCCATCAGGGGGGTGCCGGTGAGCGCGTCGTCGCCGGAATAGCCGAATAGCTCGAGCCACGCGCGGTTGGCATCGACGATGATGCCCTCCTGCACGTGCGTGATGGCGTCGGCCGAGCCTTCGAGGAAATTCTGCAGCTGTTCGCGGTATTCGCGTGCCGACGAAAGGGTGGTCGACAGCGCCCGTTCGAGCCGGTACGTGCGCAGCTCGCGGGTGGCCACCGATTGCAGGCGGCTGCGATTGCCCAGCGTCACCGCGTCCTGCGCCCCCATGCGCATGGCTTCGGCGATCACCGCCTCATCGACATTTTCTCGCACGATCAGCACCGGCATCTCCGGAGCGCTCTGCGTCTTGACCTTCATGATCGAACCCAGGTCGATGCCGGGCTCGTCGGTGAATGCCACCAGCATCTCCGGATTGAGCTGCGTCAGGGCATCCCCCAGATCGCGGGCGTCGGGCAGCCAGGTGCAATGGACCGGATGGCCTGCCTTGCGCAAGGTGCTGTTGATCGCTTCGACGTGGTCTTGCGACCTCGTCATGACGATCATTGGCACGGCACCCTGCTCGGACACGTCAAAATCCTCGGAAAATGGGTGCGAAGTGTAACATCAGGTTTTTTGAGATTCTGGGAACGGCGTCTAGCCCGCAAGAACTAGGCCTGGACCCGCCCGAATTGGCCAGAACTGCGGGTTGCGGCTATCATACGCGCCCTCCAACGCGAGACCTGCGATGTCGAACTACAGCACGAACGAATTCAAAGCCGGTTTGAAGATTCTGATCGACGGCGATCCTTACTCCATCGTCGAGAACGAAATGGTCAAACCGGGCAAGGGCCAGGCATTCAACCGCGTGCGGGTGCGCAATTTGAAGACAGGCCGCACCATCGAGCGTACCTGGAAGTCGGGCGACACGGTGGAGGCCGCCGACGTGGTCGACACGGACATGCAGTACCTGTATAGCGACGGAGACTTTTTCCACTTCATGGTGCCGGAGACGTTCGAACAGCTCACAGCCTCCAAGGAAGCGGTGGGCGAGGGTGCCCAGTGGCTGAAGGACGGCACCATCTGCGTGGTCACATTGTGGAACGGCGTGCCGTTGCAGGTGACGCCGCCTGCACATATGGAACTCAAGGTAATCGAGACCGATCCGGGCGTGCGGGGCGATACCGCGACCGGCGGGTCGAAACCGGCAAAGCTTGAAACCGGTGCGATGGTGCGCGTCCCGCTGTTCATCAACGAAGGCGAAATTTTGCGCATCGACACCCGCACGGGCGAGTATCTGTCGCGCGGGAAAAACTAGCCCCGCGGCAGCATCGTGGAAGGCATCCCCGCCAGGCAGCCATGCAGCGGCCGGTCACGCGTTGTCGATCGAGAAGCTCATCGCCTCCGAGAGGCGGGTTGCACCCAGAGCGACGGCCACCAACCGATCGAAACCCAGGGCCACCCCGGCGCAATCCGGGATTCCGGACCGCAACGACGCCAGTAGGCGTTCGTCCAGCGGTGGCCGGAACTGGCCGCGCGCGCCGCGAACTGTCAGATCGCCGCTGAAACGGGTGCGCTGCTCGCCGGCATCCGCCAACTCGTGGAAGCCGTTGGCAAGTTCGATCCCGTCGATGTAGAACTCGAAGCGCGCCGCCACCGCCGGGAGCCCGGGCTTCAAGCGGGCCAGCGACGCTTGGGAGGCGGGGTAGTCGCGGATGAAACACGGCCGGTCGATGCCCAGTTTGGGTCCCACGATCAAACCCATGAGGAGATCCAGCTTGCCGTCCCGGTCCAGATCCGCCCGGCACTCGATGCCGTGCGCCGAGGCGGCGCGCGCGAGTGCCGAGTCGGTATCTCGATGCGCGTCGACGCCGGCATGCCGGCGCAGCGCGTCCGCGTACGTCAGGCGCTCCGCCGGCCGCAGCGGGCGCTCGGGCGCTAGAAGCAGAGCGGCCAGGCTTTCGACCTCGGTCATCAGCGCCGCGTCGTCGAATCCAAGGCGGTACCACTCGATCATGGTGAATTCGGGGTTGTGCCAGCGGCCGCGCTCGGCGTCGCGAAACACCTTGCACACCTGGTAAATGTCGCCGCTGCCCGCAGCCAGCAGCCGTTTCATCGGGTATTCGGGCGAGGTACTGAGATACGACGGTCCGGGCATGCCGGCAACGCGGGTGGCCAGTGATTCGATCTGCGGATCGCTGACGGCAGCCGCGCTCAAGGCAGGGGTCTCGACCTCGAGCACGCCGCGCGCGGCAAAAAATTCGCGAACCTTCGCCAACATGCGGGCCCGCCGCTGCAGTGCGGCGAGGGAGGCCGTCGGCCGCCAATCCGAACCCGGGTCAGACGCGCCGCTGGACACCGGTCGGCTCCTTGCGGCCGATGGCCTGGCCGAGTTGCAACACCGAGCCGGCGCGCAGCAGCGGATGCCACTGCACCCGGTGCGGTTCGAACAGCAAAATCACCGTCGAGCCCATGTTGAAGCGGCCGAGTTCGCTACCTTTGTCGAGCGTCACGGCAGGCCCGGGAATGCGTGTCACGATGCGGCGTGCCGCCGGCGTGATGTCACCGGCCCATTCGGTGGCCATGCTGCCCACGTTCAGCGCACCCACCATCACCAGGGCGAATTGCCCGAATTCGGTGTCGAACAGCGTGAGCACGCGCTCGTTGCGCGCGAACAGGCGGGGTACGTAACGTGCCGTGGTGCAATTCACGCTGAACAATCTTCCGGGCACGTAAACCGTGTCGCGCAGCGTACCGCGCACCGGCATGTGAATGCGGTGATAGTTGAAAGGCGCGAGATACACGGTGGCGAACGAGCCGCCCTCGAAACTCCGGGCCCACGGTTGCTGGGCAAGGAGTTCGCCGAGCGTGTACTGCCGGCCTTTGGCCTGCAGCAGGCGGTCATCGTCGATGGCGCCGCACTCGCTCACGATGCCGTCCACCGCGCTCGCGATCGTATCGGGGGCGGCGTCGATCGGACGCGCCTCGGCGCGCAGCGCCCGGGTGAAGAACTCGTTGAAGCTGCCGTACCGGTAGGGATCGGTCTCCGCGGCTTCGCTCATGTCGACCGAAAACAGCCACAGAAAGCCGCGCGTCAGCAGGTTCTTGAACCACGCCGCGCGGACGCGCGTCGCGGCCAGGACCAGCCGCGACAGGGCGTGTTGCGGCAACACATACTGCAGCCAGACGAACAGCCGCCCGCCAATGGTGTTGCTCACCCGTGCGCTTCCATGATCCGTCGAAAGTCCGAGTCCAAGTCGCCCACGGCGAACGGCCCCGTGAGCACGGCGGCCAGCTTGCCCTCGGGAGTGAGCACGAAGATCGCTCCGGAGTGATCGACTGTGTAAGTGCCATCGGAGTGCCGCGTGATGATCACGCTGACGCCGAGCCTGGCCGCAACGGCTTCGACATCGGATTGATTCGCCGCGGTGAGGCCGATGAACTCCGGATCGAAGTAGGGCACGTATTTCGCGAGTTGTTGAGGCGTGTCGCGTGCCGCGTCGACCGACACGAAGATCACCTGGGGGCGTGCCGGCGCCGCTTCTGCGCGCAGGCGCTTCTCGAGGGCGGCCAGAGTGGTCAACGTGGTGGGGCAAAAATCGGGGCAATTCGTGTAGCCGAAGAACATCATCGACCAATGGCCGCGCAATTGCGCGGCCCCGAAAGTCTGGCCTTGGGTGTCGATCAGGCTAAAATCCGGCAGGGCCCGGTTGGGATGGATATAGACACCCGTCGCCAGTTCAGCGGGGGCCGCGGCATTGCGCCAGATCATTGCGGCGGAGATGCCTGCGATCAGGGCGATCCCGATCAATGCGATGCTGATAAACCGAGCTTGAGGTGCCATGCGCAGATTATCCCACACGGCTGCGGTTGCCGTGCCCGCGGAAACCGTGGGCGCCGCCATCGGCCGCTGCGCTCGTGCCTTGCAGCGGGCGCGCGTGCACTTCGGCCATGGCTCGGACAATGCGCGCGATGAGGCGGCGGAGATGGTGTTCTTCGCGGCGTGCATCGAGCATGCCGAGGGCAGCCAAGCCTATGGCAGACCGCTGACCGCGCGACGCCGTGGAACGTATCGACGAGCTCCTGCGGCGGCGGATCGAAGAACGGATTCCCCTCGCATATCTCACGCACCGGGCCTTTTTCGCGGGCCTTACGCTGTATGTGGACGAGCGCGTGCTGGTGCCGCGGTCGCCCATCGCCGAACTCATCGTGAAGCGTTTCGCACCGTGGGCGCCGAAGCGCCGCATACGCCGGATCCTGGACGTCGGCACCGGTTCGGGCGCGATCGCATTGGCATGCGCCAAGGCCTTTCCGCAGGCAAGCGTGGATGCCGTCGACGTGTCGGCCGCCGCATTGCAGGTGTGCCGCCGCAACGTGCGCCGCCTGCGGGTGGGCGGCCGGGTCAGGGTGCTGCTATCGGATCATTTCGCTGCCGTCGGGGGGCGCCGTTACGATATCATCGTCAGCAATCCGCCCTATGTCGGCGGCGCCGAAATGCGGCGATTGCCGCGCGAGTACGGCCATGAGCCCAAGCTTGGTCTAGCCTCGGGCACCGATGGATTGGACTCGGTGAGAGCGATTTTCTCGGCGGCGCGGCAGCACCTGGAAGATGATGGCATCCTGGTCGTGGAAGTCGGCAATACGGAGCACACGCTCATGCGGGCCTTTCCTCGGCTGCCTTTCATATGGCCGGACATCGCGATGGGCGGAGGCGGAGTGTTTGTGTTGCGGGCGGGGGATCTGCCGGCTCGATGATTTCACGGGAGTGTGAGCACGTGGCGGGAAATACGTTCGGTCGGGTTTTCACGGTAACGAGCTTCGGCGAGAGCCATGGGCCGGCGCTCGGGTGCATCGTGGACGGATGTCCGCCGGGCCTCGATCTCACCGAGGCGGATCTGCAGATCGATGTCGACCGGCGCCGCTCCGGTACCTCGCAGTACACCAGCCAACGAAAGGAACCCGATACGGTCCGCATTCTCTCGGGTGTGTTCGAGGGCAGGACTACGGGTACGCCAATCGGACTCCTGGTGGAGAACCAGGATCAGCGCTCGCGCGACTACGACAAGATCAAAGACCGGTTCCGGCCGGGGCACGCCGACTACACGTACCAGCAGAAATACGGCTTTCGCGATTACCGCGGCGGCGGCCGGTCATCGGCCCGGGAAACCGTGATGCGCGTCGCTGCCGGCGCGATCGCGCGCAAGTTCCTCAAGGAGAGGTTGAACATCCGTATTCACGGCTATCTGGCGCAGATGGGTTCCATCATTCTAGAGCCGAAAGAGCCGGCCAGTGCGTACGACAATCCTTTCTTCTGCCCGGATCCGAGCCGCGTCAAAGAACTGGAGGATGCCATCTGGAGCCTGCGCGAGGCAGGCGATTCCATCGGTGCACGCGTGACCGTGATAGCAGAGGGCGTGCCGCCCGGGCTGGGGGAGCCGGTATTCGAGCGACTGGACGCGGACCTCGCCGGCGCCATGATGGGCATCAATGCGGTGAAGGGTGTGGAGATCGGAGCGGGCTTTCGCGCCGTGGAACATCGCGGCTCCGAGCATCGCGACGAACTGACGCCGACGGGCTTCAAGAGCAACCACGCCGGGGGCGTGCTCGGCGGCATCTCGTCGGGCCAGGACATCGTGGTGAGCATCGCTTTGAAACCTACCTCGAGCATCACCGTGCCGGGAGAAACCATCGACGTGTACGGCAACCCCGCGCAGATCGCCACCACGGGCCGCCACGACCCCTGTGTCGGAATGCGCGCCACTCCCATCGCGGAAGCCATGATGGCGCTGGTGCTCATGGACCACTACTTGCGGTTCCGCGCACAGTGCGCCGATGTGGTACGCACGACGCCCATCATCACTGCAGCCCCGCCGGGGGCTTCGCCTTGATCACTCGAGGCGAGCCGCCCCGAGTCGCGGTCGTCGGCGCGACCAGCCTGATCGGTGAGGCCGTGCTCGCCGAGCTGCGGGCGCGCAAGTTTCAATACACGACGCTGCATGCACTCGACGATGAGCGCAACATCGGCCGGCCGGCCGGCGGCGACGACGAAGGTGATGAGAAGGGCAAGCCGCCGCAGGTCAATCCGGTGGCGGGCTTCGATTTTTCGGCTGTCGACCTGGCCATTTTCTGCGGCCGCGCGGCGCTGGCGGAAGCCCATGCGGAAGCTGCAGCCGCGCACGCCTGGGTCATCGACTGCTCCGCGGTTTTTCGCGGGCGCAGCGAGGTGCCGTTGATCGTGGCCGACGTCAACGGCAGCACATTGCCGGCCGGCGCCTCCCACGGCCTGATCGCCTTGCCGGGCAGCGCGAGCGTGGCGTTGGCGACCGCGCTGGCGCCCTTGCACTCTGTGGCAGGATTGGTGCGTGCCGAGGTGGCGACCTACCAGGCCGTGTCGGGCAGCGGACGCGGTGCCATGGATGAGCTCGCGGGCGAGACCGTCGCCATGCTGAGCGGCAAGAAGGCGCGCGGCCGAGCCTTCGGGCGTCAGATCGCCTTCAACGTGATTCCGCAGGTGGATTCACTGGAAGCCGATGGCGTCACGCGCGAAGAACGGCGCTTGTGGGAGGAAACCCGGCGCGTGCTCGAGTGCCCGAAACTCGCCATCAACGCGACGGCGGTGCGGGTACCGGTGTTCTTTGGCCACAGCCTCTGCGTCCATGCCAGCTTCGAGCGGGCGCTGGACCCGCGCGCGGCATCCGCGGCACTCGCGGGGGCCGCCGGCGTCGCGGTGATCGACATCGATTCGGATCTGGAATTTCCCACTCCGGCTACTCTGGCAACGGCGCCTGATAAGGTCTATGTCGGGCGGCTGCGGGCGGATCCGACCCGTGATCGAGCTCTGAATTTTTGGATCGTTGCGGATAATGTTCGGAAATGTGCGGCTCATAACGCAGTTTCGGTGGCCCAGATTTTGGTAAATAGTGCCCGGTAAGATATAGTTGACCGACTTATGTAAAAGGCAAGTGAGAATGCGCTTCCAAGCTCTTATATCGCAATGAACTTTATCCGCTTGCCCACCGATTTCTGGGAGAGAAAATGTCAGTGACGATGCCTCGCATGACGCTGATAGCGTGCTTGCTATCTGCTGGCTTCTTGGGGCCGTCCTTGTCGTGGGCGTTGGGCCTCGGTGAGATTCATCTGAACTCGGCGTTGAACGAACCGATGAACGCCGAGATCGATTTGATCGCCGCCGCGCCGGACGAATTGACGGCTCTACGGGCAACGCTCGCCAGCCGCGAAGCTTTCGCCCGCTACGGCATCGACAAGCCGCCCTTCCTGTCGACCGTGACCTTCAAGGTCGGCAAGGCCAAGGACGGTCGGGACATCCTATTGGTGCGATCGACGGATTCCATTCCCGAGCCCTTCGTGACCTTCCTGGTCGAAGTGAACTGGGCCCGCGGCCGTCTGATGCGCGAATACACGGTGCTGCTCGATCCGCCCGTGTATACGCCGGGCGAAAGCGCGCGCTCATCTGCGCCGGTCGCCGCGCCGACCACTTCGGCCACGCCCCCGGCAAGCGCCGCTGCGCCTGCGGCCTCCGCCGCACCGCCCGCTGCCGCAGCGCCCACCACCGCGCCCCCGCGGCGCGGAGCCCCGCCGTCGATGCAGGCCCCGTCGCCGGCCATGCAGGCCGGAGCGCCGGCCGCCGGATCTCCGGACAGTGTTCGTGTGGGCCGCGGCGATACGCTCACCAAGATCGCTCGCAGCCTGCAGGGCGCCGCAGCCACTCCGGCCGCCGTCGACCAGACCATGATTGCCTTGTTCCGCTCGAACCGCGAGGCATTCGGCGGGAACATCAACGTGCTGCGCCAGGGTACGGTACTGCGGGTTCCGAATGCCGACGAGATCGCGGCTCTCAATCAGAAGGAAGCCATCGGGGAAGTGCATCGCCAGATGGATGCTTGGCGAACGGGAGAGGGCGCCGCCGCGGCGTCCAGCGGCCGCCTGCGCCTGGTCGCGCCCACTTCCGGCGGCAGCGCCACCGGTGCCGGCAATGCGAACGCCGGTAATCCGAGCGGTTCGAGCGCCGAAGCGCAAGCGCTGAAGGATCGGGTCAAGGACCTCGAGGGGCAGCTCGCCGAATCGAAGCGATTGATCGACATCCGCAACAATGAACTCAGCGCGCTGCAGCGCAAACTGGGCGTGCCGGCGACTCCGCCTGCCGCGGCGCCGCCTGCGGCGACCACCCCGCCGCACGTGGCGCCGACCACGCCGACGACTCCACCCGCCGCGACCCCGCCGGTCGCTGCGACGCCGCCGGCCGCGACGCCGCCGGTGGAAGCGCCGCCCGCAGCCGTAACCGCGCCGCCGGTAAAAACGCCGCCGGCCGCGCCCGCAGAGAGCGGATCCTGGATCGATTGGGTGGCTGCCAACTGGTGGGTACCGGTAGCGCTGCTGATCGTGGTGTTCGGCGCGCTCATCGGGTCTGCCGCCATGAAACGCCGCCGCCAGGACCAGGGCAGCGACCTGAATCGCTTGATGGAAGATACCGACATCGCGGATCACCTGGAGCCGACCTCCAAGCTCGCCGCCACGCGCAAGAGCAGCGACTCGTTCGTGGTGGAGGAGTCGGGCGAGCATCCGGCACCGGACTTCGCGGCCGAACCCGCCCGTTTCGGCGACACCGGCGAATTGCGGTCGCCCGACGACACCATGTCGAGCGAGAGCGCCGTCAATCTCGATCAGGGCGATCCCCTGGCCGAGGCCGACTTTCACATGGCCTACGGTCTGTACGATCAAGCGGCCGACCTGGTGCGCATTGCGTTGGAGCGCGAGCCGGACCGGCGTGATCTGCGCCTCAAGCTGCTGGAAATCTACTTCGTCTGGGGCAACAAGGACTTGTTCCTGCAGACCGCCAAGAGTCTCGAGGCGTCCCGCGACCGGGCACCGGCGGGCGAGTGGGACAAGATCGTCATCATGGGCAAGCAGATTTGCCCGGATGAACCCATGTTCTCGTCGGCGACCGGCAGCGGTCGCGGCGCGGGTGCGCTGGTCGATTTGAATCTCGAGGGCGGAGAAAATCGGGTCGACATCGATTTGTTCGGGGACCCGGAGGGCGAGCGCAGCACCCTGGATCACGGACTGGCCAAGGAAGGCGACGACACGGCGGCGACCCACGAGTCACCGTCGATGGGCGCCGCTTCCGACCACCTCGACTTCACCCTCGATGCGCCGGAGCGCGGCGCCGACCAATCGCCGACGCGCGAGATGCCGCCGCGCGATGAGCCGACGGTTGAATCGGAGCTCATGAATTTCGGTGATGCCAACTTCCTCGATGCGCCCGACCCGGATGCGACTGGCGTGGATGCCCCGGCCGCCGATGCGCCGGGCGCCGATGCGCCGGGCGCCGATGCGCCGACGACCGAATCGCCGGCCTTGAAGGACCGGGATCGTATCGCCTCGAGGCTGCCGCCAAGGACGGATCAGACGGCGGAAGTGTCGATCGAAGACCTGGGCTTGGATCTGGACCATTTGGAAGAGACCGGATCGCCCTCGATCAGTTTGGAGAATTTGCGCGAAACGGATCATCCGGAAGACGCGCCGACCATGGTGGCCGGGCTCGACGAGCGGTCGCGCGCCATGATGGTGGAAGCGGAGAAGAACGCGCGCGACCGGGATTTGACCGAACTCGAACGCGAGTTGGAAGCGTCCTTCGTCAGCGAACTCGATTCGAATCAGGACGGAATCAAAACGGCGGTGCTCGGTCCCGAATCGGCGCCCACGGTGTTGATGCCGCGGGAGACTGACCTGAGTCCGACCTCGCGGTTCAAGTCGGCCGAGGTATCGGAATATCAGGACCCTGACAAAGATGATGTGGATTCGACGTCGAAACTGCGCGGCATCCACTCGGACAGCATCGATCTGGATCTCGACCGCTTGGCCAGCGCTCTGGGCAGCGGTGATACCGTGGACCAGCCGCGGGCCGCCGAAGATGTGTTCTCCACCGAAGTGTTCGAGGCCAGCCAACGCAACAAACAGGTCGACCTCGATGTCGGCGATTTGATGAACGGTGCCGATTCCGCTGCGACCAATAGCCTGAACATTCAGACGAACAAGCTCAAGCCTTTGGATCTCGCGATTCCGGAACTGGAGCCCGTGACTATGAGCGAGGTGGGCACCAAGCTCGATCTGGCTCGCGCTTACATGGACATGGGCGATCCGGAAGGCGCGCGCAGTATCCTTGAAGAAGTGGTGCAGGAAGGATCGGCGAGCCAGAAACAGGAAGCCTCGCGTCTCATAGAATCGCTGCCTGGCTAGTGGCGTCGCGCTCCGGGGAGCCGCGGCGGGTCGCCGCGATCGTGGAGTACGACGGCACCGATTTCTCCGGGTGGCAGTCGCAGGCGCATTCGGTCTCCTTGCAGGACGCCGTGCAGGATGCCGTCGGCTTCGTCGCCGGCCATCCGGTCGTCACGATCTGTGCCGGGCGGACCGATGCCGGGGTCCACGCAACCGGCCAAGTGATCCATTTCGACACCGTAGCCGTGCGCACACCGCGTGCGTGGGTGTTGGGAGTCAATACCAGGCTGCCGCCCGCCATCGCCTTGCAATGGGCCGGAGAGGTGACGGCTGGCTTTCACGCCCGGCATGCGGCGATCCGGCGGATTTACCGCTATATCATTCTGAACCGAAGTGCGCGGTCGGCGCTGCAGCGGACCCGCATGGCGTGGATTCATCGGTCACTCGACGCCGGCGCCATGCACAGCGCGGCGCAGGCCCTGATCGGCGAGCATGACTTTTCCGCGTTCCGTTCGATCGAATGTCAATCAAAAACCCCCGTTCGCAAGGTCGAGCGTGTCGAGGTGCAGCGCACCGGCGATACCGTGTGGGTGCAGATCGAGGCGAATGCGTATCTGCATCACATGGTGCGCAATATCGTGGGTACCCTGCTCGAAGTACAGCGCGAGCCCGACCCGGCCGCCGCCATGGCGCGGATTCTGGCCGGCGGCGAGCGGCGCAAGGCGGGCGTTACCGCGCCGGCTGCCGGTCTTTACTTATGGCGGGTGGAGTATCCGGCCGTCTTTGCCATTCCAGCGCCCGATGAAGCCTTTTGGTAAACTGGGGTAATGTCCTGGTTCGAACGCATCGTCCCTTCTCGCATCAAGACCGAGCGCCGTACACGCTCGGTGCCTGAGGGTTTGTGGACCAAGTGCCCGGCCTGCGATGCCGTCCTGTACCGCGCCGAAATCGAGCGCAATCTCCATGTCTGTCCCAAGTGCAGTCATCACATGCGCATCAGCGCGCGCGAGCGCCTGCTGAAATTCCTGGATCCAGGCACGAACCGGGAGATTGCCGCCAAGGTGGAATCCGAGGATCCGCTGAAATTCAAGGACACCAAGCGCTACCGGGACCGCATCGTTCAGGCGCAGAAGCAGACGAGCGAGCGCGATGCTCTGATCGTCATGTCGGGCCAGCTCGCCGGCCTCGATATCGTGGCCTGCGCCTTCGAGTTTCGCTTTCTTGGTGGGTCCATGGGTTCGGTGGTCGGTGAAAAATTCGTTCGCGCCGTCGAGGTGTGCCTGGAACATCGCATGCCGCTGGTGTGTTTTTCGGCGAGCGGCGGTGCGCGAATGCAGGAGGCGCTCTACTCTCTGCTGCAGATGGCGAAGACCAGTGCGGCGCTCAAGCGACTGTCGGAAGCGCGCCTGCCGTTCATCTCGGTGATGACAGACCCGACCACCGGCGGAGTCTCGGCGAGCCTCGCCATGCTCGGCGACATCAACATCGGCGAGCCGAAAGCGCTGATCGGCTTTGCCGGACCGCGGGTGATCCAGCAAACGGTGCGCGAGACCTTGCCCGAAGGTTTCCAGCGCAGCGAGTTTCTGCTCGAGCACGGCGCGCTCGACATGATCGTCGACCGGCGCGAACTGCGCGACCGTATCGGCGCCATGCTTCGAGTGTTGACCGGCAAAGAGCCTGCAGCGGCCTAGGAACAGCCTTTGCCGCGGAGTCTCGAGCAGTGGTTCGCCCACCAAGGACAGTTGCACCCGAAGACGATCGATCTGGGCCTCGCGCGGGTGCGTTTGGTTCTCGAGCGGCTTGAATGGCACCAGCCGTCGGTACCTGTCGTCACGGTGGCCGGTACCAACGGTAAGGGTTCCGTCACGGCGTACTGCGCAGAGATCCTGGCCGCCGCCGGTCATCGGGTCGGTACGTTCACTTCACCGCACCTTCGCGACTACCGTGAGCGCATTCGGGTACACGATCGGCTGGTCACCACGGACGAACTGCTGTGGGCCTTCGAGCAAATCGAAGCGGCCCGGGAGGGCGTAGCGTCCGATGCGGTCTCGTTGACGTTCTTCGAGTACAATGCGTTGGCCGCATTCCTCATATTCGAAGCAGCGCGATTGGATGCTTGGATACTCGAAGTCGGTCTTGGCGGCCGTTTGGACGCCGTCAACGTGGTGGATGCAACGGTGGCGGTGGTGGTCAGCATCGGCCTTGACCATCAGGAGTTCCTGGGAGAGACGCGGGACGCCATTGCGCGGGAGAAAGCCGGGATATTTCGCAAAGGCCGGGTCGCCGTGCTGGGCAGCCGCGGGATGCCGCCGGCCTTGCTCGATGCCGCTTTAGCGCTCGGTGCCGCACCGAAGCGGCTGGGGAGCGAGTTCGACTACACGCGTGAGGCCTCGGGTTGGAGTTACGTCGGCCGGCGCTGGGATTTGCCGGGGCTGCCGTCGCCTGCGCTGTTGGGCGACACTCAATTCGACAACGCGGCGACGGCGCTCGCGGCGTTGGAGGAATTCGATACTCGGTTGCCGGTATCCGCCGCGGCGGTGGCGCAAGGGCTTACGTCGGTGCGCTTGGTGGGGCGCTTCCAGCTAATTGTACCGGGGGGCGGCAAACCGTCGTGGATCCTGGATGTCGCGCACAATGCCGATGCCGCGCGAGCGCTCGCGCAGAATTTGCGCGCCCTGCCGATCGAGGGGAGGACGTTGGCCGTATGCGGCATCCTCGCCGACAAGGATGCCGCGGCCATCGCCGCGGAAGTCGGCGCGTGCTTCGATGCATGGTGGTTGGCATCGATCGAGGGCGTGCGCGGCATGAGCGGTGCGGTGCTCAGAGATCGGATTGCAGGTCAGGTCAACGGACCGCTCAGCGTCGCCGGCGACATCGCCGCAGCATGCGCGGCGGCGTGCGGCGCCGCGCGCTCGGGCGATCGTATCGTCGTGTTCGGATCGTTTCATACCGTGGGGCCCGCGCTCGACTGGCTCGAGTCGCAGCGTTTGCTGCCGCCCACTTCCCGATATACTGATACGCCCTGAAAGTTTTGAAAGAAGGCTGGTCAAGCGTCATGGATCGCCGCGTCAAAGAGCGCTTGGTCGGTGCCACAATTCTGATGGTGCTTATCGTGCTGATCGTCCCTGAGCTGCTGTCGGGTCCCAAGGCACGGGTGACTCCGGTGCCGCCTTCGTCGGCGGCAGGTCCGGTTGAGGCGGTCCGGAACGTCACCGTCGACCTCGCGACCAGCAAGGCCACTCAGGCGGAGAAGACGTCCGCGGCTCTCGCCGACAGCTCGGCATCTGCCGCATCGCCGTCCGCGGAGAGCGCTTCCGCGTTCGGCGCATCGCATTCCGGCGACGCGGCGTCAGGCACCGCCGCGTCAGGCGACGCGACGGATCCCGGAACGCCGACCACAGAGCCGGCGCCGGGCGAGGCCGCCGTCGGGGCGCCGGTTCCAAGTCGCACCGGCCGTGGGCCCGGTTCGCCCACCATTGCCACGCTCAAGGCGCAGCAGCCGGCGCGCTCCGCGCAGCCCGAGCTTGAAAGCGAGCCCTCGATCCCCAGATCCGCACCAAAGGCCTCGAATCCCGGGAGCGGAAATGAGACCGCGCCGACGAGCGTGTCGAACCATCATTGGGCGGTGCAACTCGGCAGCTTCGCCAGTCGTGCAAATGCGGAGAAGCTCGTGCGTCGGCGCAAGCCGCAGGATGCCGCCATCTATATGTCGCCGAGCGGCAAAGGAGCTTCGGCCCGCTACCGGGTTAGAATCGGTCCGCTGGCCGACCGTGATGCGGCGGAACGCATGATGGCTAAATTGAAGAAAGAGGGTCAGTCGGCGAGCCTGGTTCCGCCGTGATTTTTCTATTGTGCCTATCGTTTCACGGCAAGGTGGGGGCGGCTCCGGTAGACTGGCAATATGACGGGAGCCGATGTCTTCATTCTCTTGGTTCTGTTGGGTTCCACGGCGATCGGGTTGTTGCGCGGGTTCGTCCGGGAGGCCGCTTCGCTGGTATTTTGGATCATCGCGATCTGGGCGGCGTGGAGGTTCGGGAGCGTGGTCGAACCGCATTTGGGCGGTCTGCTGGCCGATCCGAGCGTTGCGCCTTGGATCGGCCGGCTCGTGATTTTGGTGCTGGTGCTGTTGGTGGGTTGGGTGGTCGGCATGCTGCTCGGCTACTTCACGCGCAGCCTGGGACTCGGCCCCCTCGATCGGGTGATCGGCCTGCTGTTCGGCATCGTGCGCGGCATCGTGCTGGTCGGGCTCGTGATCATCGGCGCGGAACTGCTGCACTTGAATCACGAAGAGTGGTGGAATCGGTCCAAACTGGTTCCTTATGGGGAGACCGCCGGCGACTGGCTGCGCGCCATGGTCGGCGAGCGAGGCGAACCTTGGGCGAAGCTCGAGCGCCTCACCGGGGTCAGGGTCCGTCCGAAGTAGCTCGGACGCCTTAACAGGTGTCAGAGTCCGTGCGAAGTAGCGTAGCGTAGCCTAAGTTAGACCGGAGGTCCTTCATGTGCGGAATCGTCGGAATGGTTGGGGTGAGCGCCGTCAATCAAAGGATCTATGACGCATTGACTGTTCTGCAGCACCGCGGTCAGGACGCGGCGGGCATCATGACGGCTGAGGCCGGTGAGCTCTTCATGCGCAAGGACTCCGGCTTGGTGCGCGATGTGTTTCAGCAGAAGCACATGCTCAAGCTCAAGGGCAACATCGGCATCGGGCATGTTCGTTACCCCACCGCCGGTGCCGACAGTGCGCACGATGCGCAGCCCTTCTATGTCAATTCGCCTTATGGCATCTGCCTCGGGCACAACGGCAATCTGACCAATGCTCGCGAGCTGACGGAAGTGCTGGTTCGGGAAGATCGACGGCACTTGAACACCGGTTCCGATTCCGAAGTTCTGTTGAATGTCCTTGCCTCCGAGATGCAGCGCGTCGGCACGCCGCGGGTCACGCCGGCGGACATTTTTGCGGCGGCCAATGCAGTGTATCGCCGCTGCCGCGGCGGATACGCCGTGGTGGCGATGGTGATCGGCCACGGGATCCTCGGGTTTCGCGATCCGAACGGCATCCGTCCGCTCGTGATCGGCAATCGCGAGACCAAAAAAGGCGTCGAGTGGATGCTGGCGTCGGAGAGCGTCGCGCTCGACATGTCGGGGTTCAAGATGCTGCGCGACGTGGCGCCCGGCGAAGCGGTGTTCATCGACGAGCAGGGGCGCTTCTACGCGCAGCAGTGCGTGGCGATGGCGCGGCACACGCCCTGTATCTTCGAGTATGTTTACTTCGCGCGACCCGATTCGATCATCGACAATATTTCAGTCTACAAGGCGCGCTTGCGCATGGGCGAGCGGCTGGCCGAGAAAATCAAACGCGAGCGGCCGGATCACGACATCGACGTGGTCATTCCGATTCCCGACACCAGCCGTACCGCCGCCGTCCAGGTGGCGCAGCTGCTGGGCGTCAAGTATCGCGAGGGGTTCATCAAGAACCGCTACATCGGTCGAACCTTCATCATGCCGGGACAGGAACAGCGTTCGAAGTCCGTGCGCAGCAAGTTGAATGCCATCGATTTGGAGTTTCGCGGCAAGACCGTGCTGCTGGTCGACGACTCCATCGTGCGGGGCACGACTTCGGCGCAGATCATCGACATGGCGCGCGAGGCCGGCGCCAAGAAGGTGTATTTCGCCTCCGCCGCGCCGCCGGTGCGCTATCCCAACGTCTACGGTATCGACATGCCGGATACATCGGAACTCGTGGCGGCGGGGCACACCGACGAGGAGGTTCGCGACATCATCGGCGCCGATTGGCTGATCTATCAGGATCTGGACGATCTGGAGCACGCGGTCCGCCACGACAATGCGAAGATCACGGACTTCGATACCTCGTGTTTTTCGGGCGAGTACGTCACGGGTGACGTGACGCCGGAATATCTCAAGCGCCTGCAGGGGGAGCGATCCGACGAAGCCAAGCAGCAGCGCCGCGATGGTGCGGGTCGTGGGCTCAAGTCCGTCAAAGTCCTCTAGGTCCTTGAACGAGGGCATCGCCGCGGTCACGACTATGCGGCCCAACCTGCGCCTGCTGCTGATGGGGGAACGGGCGGAGTATCGGCTGCTCGTCAGGAAGCACGTCGAGATCGAATGGCCGCAAGCCGTCATCGTCGAGCATTGTTTGGGCGAGGACGCTCCGCTGGACGAACACTTCGCCGCCGCCGGGTACGATGCCGTGGTCATCGTCGGAGCAGCGCCCGCGGCCCAATCCGAGCTGCTCGCCGCCGCATTGAGAGCCCGGCCGGAATTCGCTCCCGTCGTGCTCGTGCTGCTGCAGGACAGAGCGACTGCGGTCGCCTCGGTGCCGGGGTTGCACCGGCTCTACGGCCGCAAAATCGACCGCGCCGCGCTGCTGCGCACCCTTGCCGGCGCCTCCCGCGAGCAAAAACAGCTCCAGGCGCTGCGGCGTTCACACCCGGATTTCGCGCAGCGCTACCGGTTCGGCTCGGTCATCATCCGTGGTCACCGCTGCATCAAGCAGGTGGGCAGCGGCGGCATGTGCAAGATCTACCTCGCGGAGAGCGAACGGGCCGGGACGCTGGTCGTCCTCAAGGTTTTCAGCCAGGTCCCCGACGTGTCCGAGCGATTCGTCGGATTCGACCGGTTTCTCCAGGAATACGAGATCGTTGCGGGTCTCAAGCACAAGAACATCGTGCGCATTTACGATTTGGGCGTCGCCGATGACCACGCCTATATCGCGATGGAGCATTTTCCCGCCGGCGATCTCCGCCAGCGGATGAAAACGCCGCTGTCTCCCGCCGTGGCGCTGCATTACCTGGATCAGATCGCGAGCGCGCTCCATGCCATTCATGAAGTGGGAGTCCTGCACCGTGACCTGAAACCGGCCAACGTGATGCTGCGTACCGATGGTTCCCTGTGTTTGATCGATTTTGGCCTGGCCAAGGCCAACGAAACGAATGTCGATCTGACGGGCACCCGGGAGATCTTCGGTACCCCGTACTACATGAGCCCCGAACAGGGCCACGCCGAATTAATCGATGCGCGCAGCGATCTGTACAGCTTGGGGGTGGTTTATTACGAAATGTTGACCGGCCGGAAGCCCTATACGGGCGCCTCGGCCATGGAAGTCATCTACAAGCACAAGCGTGCCGAATTGCCCAAGATTGCTCCCGAATTAGCGAGCTATGAAGCGCTGCTCCAGCGGCTGCTGGCGAAGGCGCCGGCGGATCGATTTCAATCCGCGCGCGAATTGTTGCAGTCCATTGCCGGTCTGAAGGTTCCTGCATGACCATCAATCCGCTCACCCCGTGCTGAAGGCGGCGACTCCGGCCGCGTGGCTCGCACAGGCCCGCGCCGAAACCGACGTGTTGCTCATCGACCATGCGAATTGCGAGAAAAAAGCGGCGTCGACCGCCCTGTCCTTGATGTTCGCATACGCCGAGGACCTGGAACTCACCGGCAAGATGTCGCGTCTCGCACGTGAGGAGTTGCGGCATTACGAGCAGGTCGCCAAGCTCATGAAGGCGCTGGCAGTCGTGCCGCAACGGCTGGCTCCCGGCCGCTATGCGGAGCGCCTGCGACGCTTGGTGGCGAAATCAGAGCCGCATCGCGAAGTCGATCTCATGATTTGCGGTGCGCTCATCGAAGCACGCTCCTGCGAGCGCTTTGCGGCGCTGGCTCCGGCGATCGGCGGCCGGATCGGCGACCTGTTTCAGGGATTACATAACGCCGAAGCACGCCACTACCGGATATATCTGGATTTGGCGCGCCGGGCGGCCGAGCGCGCCGGCATCGGCTTCCACCCGCGCGTCGAGGAATTTGCGTTGCTCGAGTCGGAGCTCATTACGAGTCGCGACGACGTGTTCCGCTTTCATTCGGGGACGCCTTCGCCCTCATTGGGGAGGGCGCCTTCGTCGGCGCCCACCGGGACGGTAGGTGCTTTTAAAACGTGACGTTCTGACGTTGTGACGTCAGAACGTCACGCCGCTGAGAGATACCTCCTCCCGGCCCTGAGGAAAACATGCCCGGAGCCGTACGGCAGCCATTGGGAAAGAGCTGTCCGCTAGCGAGGTAATGAAACCAATTCCGGGCCGTCCCGATTCCAGCGCAAAACACTGCCTTCGGCATGCCAGTCGCCCAGCACGATCCGAGTGCACGCGCGTCCGTCCACCGTCAGGGGATGAATGGCGGGACGGTGCGTGTGCCCGTGCAGCAGCGTCGCGGTTCCGGCACTGCGCAGGGCTGCGGCCACGCTCGAGGGATTGACGTCGGCAATGGCGTATTCCAGTTCCGCCGTGTGGACTTGGCTGCCCACCCGCGCGGCACCCGCCAAGGCGCGCCGCGCCTTCACCGAGAGGGCGAGGAATTGCCGCTGCCAGTTGGCATCGCGCACCGTGGCTCGCAGGCGCTGATAGGCGCGATCGTCGGTACACAGGGCATCGCCGTGCATCACGAGCACCGGCTCGCCATACAGCGTGACTATCACGGGATCCGGCAGGAGTTGAGCGCCGGACATGCGGCAGAACTGGGATCCCAAAAGGAAGTCTCGGTTACCGTGCATCACGAAACACGGTATCCCACTGTCGGTGAGCGCCTTGAGCGCGGAGATGGCGGCTGTCTGGTGCGGATCCGCGGCATCGTCTCCCACCCAGGACTCGAAGAAGTCTCCCAGGATGTACAGCGCCTCCGTTTGACGGGCTTCGCCTTCCACGAGGTCCAGGAATTGCCGGGTAATGGCCGGGCAGCTCGCGTCGATATGCAGGTCCGAAATGAAAAGTGTCGTCACGCCGTCAAGGGGCCGCCACGCGCTCGATTCGCTCGATGACGACTTGTTGCAGCGGGGCGTCTTCTTTGAACGGCCCCCGCGCCCCGGTGGCCACATTGCCGATGCGGTCGACCACTTCCATGCCCTGTACGACCTTGCCGAACACCGCATATCCCCAGCGCGTTTGGTTGGGATCGAGCGCCGCGTTGTCGAACAGATTCACGTAGAACTGGCAGTCGCCGGCGTGCGGTTCCGAGGGGCGCGCCAGGCCCACTGTGCCTCGCAGATTCGTCAGCCCGTTGCCCGACTCGTTGACCACTTTGGAAGGCGCCGCTTTGAGTTTGTAGTCGGTGTCGAAGCCGCCGCCTTGGATCACGAAATTCGGAATGACACGGTGAAACAGGGTTCCCGAATAGTGCCCTTGATCGACGTACTTCAGGAATTGGGCCACGGTGAGCGGCGCCCGTTCAGACAGCAGTTCGACCGTGAAGTTGCCCATCGAAGTGACCACCTGGACGTGGACTGCGCCCCCGGCCGCGGCACTCGCTGGTGCAGCCGGCGCGGCCGGTGAATCGGCGGCAATACCCGTTTGAAAGACGGACCCGGAGAGCAATCCGAGGAAAAGGAGTAGCTGTTTCATGGTCGAGATTCTACTCGAATGGGTACAATCTTGAGCTATGTCGTCGCCAGTCATTACCCGGTTCGCGCCCAGCCCTACGGGATCCTTGCATCTGGGGAACGCGCGAACCGCATTTTTCAGTCATTTGTGGGCCCGGAAGTCCGCCGGTCGCTTCATTTTGCGCATTGAAGATACCGATGTGGAGCGCAACCAGGCGCGATTTCGCGATGAACTCATGGTCGATCTCGGCTGGCTCGGGCTCGACTGGGACGAGGGCCCCGACATCGGCGGACCATCGGCACCCTATTCGCAGTCGGAGCGGGGCGCATTTTATCGAGACCTGTTCACCCAGTTGGAGCAGAGCGGGCGGGCGTACCCATGTTATTGCACGGCGGAGGATCTCGAACTGTCCCGCAAGCTGCAGCGGATGGCGGGTAAGCCGCCGCGCTATGCCGGGACATGCCGCAACCTCTCGTCGGCGGAGCGGGCGGACCGGCAGGCGCGCGGGCTCCGGCCCACGCTGCGGTTTGCCGTACCCGACGACGCGGTGATCGAATACGACGACTTGGTTCACGGGCCGCAGAAATTTGCGGCGGGTGACATTGGGGATTTCATCGTTCGCCGCGAGGACGGCACGGCGGCCTTTTTTTTCTGCAACGCCGTCGACGATGCGATGATGGGTGTGACCCATGTGCTGCGCGGCGACGATCATCTGACCAACACCCCTCGTCAGCTCATGCTGCTCGATGCGCTGCGGTTGCGACGACCGGGCTATGGACATGTGGCTTTGCTGGTGGGCGCCGACGGAACACCCTTGTCAAAGCGTCATGGCAGCACGAGCGTGCATGAATTTCGCGAACGGGGATTTCTGAGTCCCGCGATCCTCAATCATCTGTTTCATCTGGGACACGCCAGCGATGTGGACCGATGGTTGGCCCCAGCCGACATGCCGGCACATTTTCGGCCCGAACACCTTGGCCGTGCTCCGGCGCGATTCGATGAATCGCAGCTCATGCATTGGCAGAAGGAAACGCTGCAACGGATGTCGACCGCCGAAATTGGCGCCTGGCTAGGTTCCGACGAGCCGCCCGAATTCATCGATCTGGTGCGGCACAATATCGTGCTGCCGGCCGACGCAGCCCCCTGGGCTGCCGTCGTGCACGGCGAACTTCCTCCCCTGGGTCCGGCGGAGCGGTGCGTCGTCGCCGACGCCGGCCCGGCATTCTTCACCGCCGCCGCGGAGGCGCTGAATCAAACCGGGACGGACCTCAAGCAATTGACGAAAATCCTGAAGGAGCGCACGGGGCGCAAGGGTGCCGATCTCTTCTTGCCGCTACGGGTCGCGCTGACGGGCCAAGCCCACGGACCCGAACTCGCGCCATTGCTGCGGCTCATGACACCGGCGACGGCGCGACTGCGCCTGGAATCACATGCTCAAGATCCATAACTCGCTCACCGGCGAGAAAGAGGAGTTCACGCCGCTACGCACCGACGAAGTGCGCATGTATGTCTGCGGCATGACTGTGTACGACTACATTCATGTCGGCCACGCCCGCATGTTGACTGTGTTCGACCTGGTGCAGCGCTACCTGCGTTCCCGGGGCTACAAAGTCACCTACGTCCGCAACATTACGGATATCGACGACAAGATCATTCAGCGTGCCGCGGAGAACGGCGAGGACTGGCAACTATTCGCACGCCGCTTCGAAAAGGCCATGCATGAGGACTGCGCCACTCTCGGGCTGCAAGCCCCTGATCTCGAGCCGCGCGCCACCGATTTCATCGCACCCATCATTTCGATGACGCAAACCCTGATCGACAAGGGTTTTGCTTACGTCGCCGGCAACGGGGATGTGATGTACGCGGTGCGCAAGTTTCCCGATTATGGCCGCTTGTCCGGCAAGAAAATCGACGATCTGCGGGCAGGTTCGCGCGTGCAAATCGATGAGGCCAAGCTCGATCCACTCGATTTCGTGCTTTGGAAGCACGCGAAGCCGGGCGAGCCGTCGTGGGAGTCGCCGTGGGGGAGCGGGCGCCCCGGTTGGCACATCGAGTGCTCCGCGATGTCGACGAGTTTGCTCGGCACCTACTTCGATCTGCATGGCGGCGGGATGGACCTGAAGTTTCCCCATCACGAAAACGAAATTGCGCAGTCCTGCGCAGCCTGCGATTCACCGTTCGTGCGGCTCTGGATGCACAACGGATTCGTCCGCATCAATGACGAGAAAATGTCCAAGTCCTTGGGCAATTTTTTCACCGTACGCGAGGTGCTGAAGACGCTGCGCGATCCGGAAGTGCTGCGCTTCTTCCTTCTCAGCAGTCACTATCGCGGCCCGATCAATTATTCCGAGGCGCAGTTGACGCAGGCCGACGAAACTCTCTTGCGACTGTACCGCGCGCTTGCAGATGGGGGATCGAGCGGCGACGCCCAGAGTGCCGGCGCGCAGTCCCAATCCGTCGGCGAGATGCGCCCCATGCCCGAGATGCGCGGCCGATTCGACGCCGCCATGGACGATGATTTCAATACGCCGGACGCGCTGGCCGTGATGCAGGGTGCCGCTCGGGACCTCAACACGGCCAAGGCCGCCGGCAGGAGCGCGGATGCGGCCGCCTTAACGGCTGAATTGCGCGCCATGGGCGCAGTTCTCGGACTGCTGCAGCAGCCGCCGGGTCAGTACCTCAAGCGCGGGGTGGGAGAGGCTCAACTATCCGATTCGCAGGTCGACACGTTGATCGAGGCGCGGCGTGCGGCGCGCGCGCTGAAGAATTTTGGGGAATCCGACCGGATTCGCGACGTGTTGGCATCCGCGGGCATCGCGCTAGAGGACAAGCCCGACGGCGCCACCGCATGGCGTAGGGCTTAGCCCACTCCACCCAGCGGCGGGCAGCGCGACGGTACTCTCCCACGGCACGCAACCCCTGGGCAGCCGCTCGACGCTACCCCTGCGACGCATGCGTACTACCCGCGTTCGCCGCTAGGCGCCCCGCCCTGCGGGCCGCCGCGTTCGCGGCGTTCAAGTCGCCCGGACGGCCGACTTAGTCGGGTCCTCGACGACTTGCGAGTATCCCTACTACGATGCCGATCATTGCTGCGATGCCGACCACTTGCCACGGGTTGTCGCGCACATAGATGTCGGTATTCTTGCTGACCTGACGCGCCTGGGAACGAACCTGCGCCGCGCTGTCGACGAGAGCGCTCTTGGCCGCTGCAAGTGCGATTTTGACCTTCGCCTTGACGCGCGCTATTTCCGGCGTCTCGACATCCCGCAACGCATCAGTCAAATCCTCGACGTTTTCGATGAAGCTGTTGATCTTGCCGTTGGCTGATTCCCTTGCATTGCGGACCTGGCCGTCATCTACCGTGGATTCCATCTTGAAATTCTCCTAAGTTTGCGCGAAAAAACAGCCTCCGTTAAACCCGGCGGCCCAAGCTCATCAGGAAGCTGACGACAGCGCCGATCAGGAATACGACGAAAAGAACCTTAGCGATGCCCGCCGCACCGACGGCAATTCCCCCGAAACCGAAGAACGCGGCGATCAGGGCGATGATAAAAAAGACGACTGCATAATGGAGCATGAGCGCACCTTCATTGTGTGTGTGAAACGTCCCGTCACGATGCGGACCGAGTGTGCTCGACGAGGTGCGTTTCAGCAGTCGGTGAGCGGCCCCGCGAAGCGTAGGATATACCTCACGCGGCCCGCCGGACGGGAATTCGGGCGGTAACATCGGTACTATGAAGACACTGTTGATCGTGTACCACTCGATGACGGGCGGCACTCTGCAAATGGCTGCAGCTGCGGCTGCGGGCGCCCGTACGGAATCCGGGATTCGAGTTTCGTTGCTGCGTGCCGCCGAGGCGACCGCGGCCGATGTGCTGGAGGCGAGCGGCTATGTGTTCGCAAGCCCGGAGAATCTGGCCGCCATGTCGGGGCAAATGAAGGATTTTTTCGATCGAACCTACTATCCTGCGCTCGATCGGCTCAACGGCCGGCCCTATGCGGTGATGATCTGCGCCGGCAGCGATGGACACAACGCCGCGCAGCAGATCGAACGGATCGCCACCGGATGGCGCCTGAGGCCGATCGCGGAGCCGTTCATCGTGTGTACCCGCGCGCAGACCCCGGAGGAGATTATGCGCCCCAAGTTGATTCCGCAGGACGCGTTGAAACACTGCGAGGAGCTAGGCGCAACCCTCGCCGCAGGCACTGCGCTCGGCATCTTCTGACCGGGCCGCGGAAGACAGCGCCGCAGCGGCGGGCAGGCGGTCCTCGATGAAGAGACTGGCCGCCGCGAACGGCGGATCGGCGACCGCCTGTCTAATCAAGGTAAAGAGACCGACAAGACACAGGGCCAGGAAGACCAGCATCGGTAGCACTATGAGAGCGAGGTACATGAAGCTGCGTTGGTGTGCGTTGGTGTCTGAGTTTCCTTGGTTTCAGTGTTTTCGAAAGGCCACCGAGCCCTTCGCGTACAGCCACAACAGGGTGGCGATCACGCTGCCTCCCGGCAGCTGAAGGATTTCAGGATCCATATCGGAGCTCACGTTCTGTATCCCGGCGGCGATCCGCGCAGCACAGGATTGCAATTGTTCTTTCATCGATCTCTCCGCTGCCGCAGCAACATATGCCTGGGCAACAAACAACACGTTAATCAAGCATTTTCGAGCATTCTCTTCAGCACCTTTTCCGCCTCTCGCACCTGCGTTTTGGTAACACCCTTCAGCAGCCGGCCAACCACCCGGTCCAGGCATGCCTCCATGTTCGGAAATGCCGCCTTTCCTGCGGCGGTGACTTCCAGAGCCATGGTCCGGCGAGTGTGCGCAAGCGGAACGCGCCGGATCAGATTCTTGCTCTCGAGCCGGTCTATCATCCGGCTCATGGCGCCCCGATCGTAGTCCATGAATTTGCACAGTTCACACGCCGACCGCGCGTTCCCCTTGAGCACCATCTTTAGAATGGAAAATTGCGCCGCCGTCACCTCGAGCGAGGCCACCTCCTCGCATCCGAGAAACTCCTGGTCCAACCCGGTGAGGATGGCGAGTCGCACCTGCGCCACCAGCGGAGCAAGATCCGTGTGAATCGCGGAAGGTTTCTGCTCCTCCCGATCCGAGACCGTCACTAGAGCTCTCATGGGTCGGGATCATAGATGCCGAGGCAACAATTGTCAAGGCAGCGCAGGGCGCCGCGGGAGGCGACCGCAGCCGTCGGTGCTGGATGACACGCGATGGCGCGTTGCTCCGCTGGCAACCGATGCCGGCCGCGGGCATTTTTGACATCATGACGTCCAATGACTCACCGCGCTCACCCCGCCATCGGACGGCCGGGTTGATGCATCGGACGGCCGGGTTGATGCTTCTTTGGATTGCGGCTCCTGCTGCGTTCGGCGCCGCCGATGCGGGCGGCGAGTATGGGCCCCATCCCGCCCTTCCTGCCCCGACCAAGTCTTTGATACCCACGGTGAATATAGCCAAGGCGCGGGGCTGGAAGGACGGCTTGATGCCGCGCGCCGCAAAAGGCGCCGCGGTCGCCGCATTTGCCACCGGCCTCGACCATCCGCGCTGGCTTTACGTGCTGCCCAATGGCGACGTTTTGGTCGCCGAGGCGCAGGCCCCACCGAAGCCCGATGATGGGAAGGGATTCAGTGGGAAAATGCACAAGCTGGTGATGAAGCGGGCCGGGTCGGGCGCGCAGCCGAGCGCCAACCGCATCACTCTCCTTCGGGATACACGCGGCGACGGAACTGCGACCGAGCGCCATGTCTTTCTCCAGGGCTTGAATTCTCCGATCGGCATGGCGCTGGTCGGCGACACTCTGTACATCGCCGACACCGATGCCGTCGTCCGTGTTCCGTATCACACCGGCGAGACCGAGATCCACGCGGCGCCGGAAAGGGTCGCGGCGCTACCGGCGGGAACCATCAATCATCACTGGACCAAGAGCCTTGTCGCGAGCGCCGACGGGCGCAAGCTGTACGTCGGCGTGGGTTCGAACAGCAACGCCGCCGAAAATGGCCTCGACGCGGAGCGTGAACGTGCTGCGGTGTGGGAGATCGATCCTCGAACGGGCAGTCATCGCATCTTCGCATCGGGGCTGCGCAATCCCGTCGGCCTTGCCTGGGACCCTGAGAGCGGTGAATTGTGGGTCGCGGTCAATGAGCGCGACGAGCTGGGCGATAGCGTGCCGCCGGACTACATGACCGCGTTGCACGAGGGCGCGTTTTACGGGTGGCCGTTCAGCTACTACGGACAGCACGTCGACGCTCGGGTCACGCCGCAAAGTCCCGACCTGGTGGCTAAAGCCATCCCGCCGGATTATGCGTTGGGCGCGCACACGGCATCCTTGGGTCTGTGTTGGTCGGCAGGATCGGCGCTTCCGGAATTTCGACATGGTATGTTCGTGGGTCAACACGGGTCGTGGAATCGCAAGACTCTAAGCGGCTATAAAGTCGTGTTCGTGCCTTTCGCGGATGGCAAACCGACGGGAACTCCCGTCGATGTCCTCAGCGGCTTTCTGGACGCCGGCCACCGGGCGCTGGGCCGCCCGGTCGGGGTCGCCATCGATAAGCGGGGTGCGCTCCTCGTCGCGGACGACGTCGGCAACGCAGTCTGGCGCGTAACTCCCGCGGCGCATGCGCCGACGGCCGCCAACTACGGCGTGGGGTTGCCGGCCGCGCCCTGACTGTCGCTTCGCACGGCGGACTGGCGTGCCTCGTTGCGGCCTGCATCACCCGCTGCCGGCGGGAGTGGCTGCATGGTCAACAGCGTCGGATTGACGACCTGCGGATTGTCGCGAAGTTTGATATAGAGCGGTCCGGCCGTCGGATGCGGCACGGGGAGTGCCGAGCCCAGGAAACCTTCGGGCACGGTCACCGGATGCGTGAATTCTGCATCTCCGGCGATGGAATCGAGGAGAAACAGGTTGGTTCCGACGAGCTTGCATGCCAGCTCCGGAGTGGGCGGGCACTTGAGCTCTTTCAAGGCCGGCAGTCTGACGAGATTGGCGAGCGGTTGCCATTCACTCGTTGTGCCCCTGGCATTCACTCGAAACTTCAGCGGCCCGAAAGTCGAGGGTCCGAAAGCCTTGGCGGGATTGAGGGTGGCGACCGCGACCTGCGAGTTCTCGAGCGTCAGCCCACCGTTGGCGACGCTCAACGTTGTAGCCGAGGTCTCGTCCATCGTCGCCACATCGACGTTTTCGTCCCGTGCAAACACGGCGGGAGATTGCGCACGGATCGAGAAAACCAAGAATGCGTCTTGCGGCAACTCGCCTGCGTCGGCAAGTTGGATGTTGCTGTCGTTGGCAGGGGCGGATGCTTGCACACTTTTCCCGATCAAGGCGACCCGCGGACGGGGAGCATTGATGGCGGCCGTCACCGGAAGCGAGCGCCCGTCCAGGAGCGACACCTTGGCTGCGGCAGCGTGTTCGGCTTTCAGACCAGATGCCCCCTGGGTATCCTGCGCGACCATAGCAAGCTCGTCGCTGCCGGCCCGAGACAACAGCTCGCCCGGCACGAAAGTGACACCTCTGATCGTCAGGCTCGCAACCTCATCGAGCCGGCTGCCTTTCAGCGTGCCCTGACTCTCACCCGCGTACATGGAGAAGCCGTCGAAACGGCCGGCCTCGGCAAATGCGTGCAGAGCGACGGGTTGCGGTTCCGTGAGACCGTATTGGGTGACCAGCAGGGTGAGGGCGCCGGGATTCGACCCCTGCAGCGGCAGCTTGACCTCGACCTCATTGGGTTTCACGGATTTCCAATCCACCTTCAATTCTTTGCCCCCTGGGTCTCTCAACATGATGCCGTCGACGCAGCCCACGCTGTCCGCTCGAAGGTGGACGGTATCCTGGCGGCCGATGATGAGCGCCGCGTCGTCGCCCGCCGCCAGCTCCCAGGTGCGCGCGCGCGCATTCATCAGCCGGAAGGTGGGCCCCTGATAGGCATCGAACCCCCAATATCCGTGCAGCGACGCCGTCACGCTGTCGCCAAAATTCGCAGCGCCGATTCCCGCGGTGTCGATGACGTAGCCGCCTTGCGCGGCATCAGCGGTGGCCGGAAAATCCAGCGATGTGCCGTCCGTACTCGTCAACGTCAGCTTCACGTCGTGGGCATAGCGCGTCGAAAATACCAGGGGAGCGCCCTCGACGGGCAGCAGCAGCTGCGTCCGGCGGGCGCAATAAATTTCCTTCGGATCGACGGCATGCAAAGGCGGCAACTGGGACGTTTCGACCGCCGGCAGGGCCGCCACCAGGACCGAGAGGGGATTGTGAAACGACGGGGCCGCATTGAGCGTCAGCGCGAGTTTGTCTCCGTAATGGGAGACGAGTGCCGGAATGTACTGATATTGCGCGGTTCCGAAGGATTCGAAAATGCGCGCGATATCGAGCACGGATGCGATGTAAGGGCTGTAATAGCCGTAACTCAACTGCGGAGTAAAACTGGCCTCCATCGCCAAATCGCTGCCGGGACCCGAAGTGAGGGCCTCGACGATGGAAGTGCTGTGCCCATCGTTGAGGATGAGAGATTCTTGCCCCTGCATCAGACACGGTGCCTGTAACTCGGGCAGTCGGTCGAGACACTTTTCATCGACCTTGATGCCTAAGCTGCGGGCAAGCAAGGGTGCGACCTGGGCGAGCTTGGCAGGATCGGTCCCGTTCAACAGATGAATGGTCGATAGGTATCTTTCCAGGCGCGAGCGGTCCAACGTTGCCTGATTGAGATCCTGCGATGTCCGTACGAAAGCGCCCGGCCGGCCGCGCACGGCGCTCATCAAGGTTTTGAAGTCCCCGCCGGTCTGCGGCGCCAGGAACACCAACACCTGCTGCGCCCCTTCCGGCACGGTGACGGTAAGGCCATCAGTCGCGCACTTGCCGGTCCAGGTCTTGCATGCAAAAAACCAGTTCTCCGGCGGCGGATTGGTAGCGCCGCGAAGAAAGGCGGCGACCATCAGGTAGTGCGCCGACTGAGTGGGCGGCAGGTCCGCCTTCAGCCAGATGCGGTCGCCGGCTGCGAGATTCGGCACTTCGCCGGCGGGCAGGGTGCTCGAGCCGCGCGAGATCTTGACGTCGAAAATCGGACCGGCGAGGTCGAACGGCGCGGGTCCCGCAGCGGCGGTCGCTGCCATCAAGGCGAACAGGAAAAAGGTATGGCGGGAAATCATGGCGGTCGCGGTTAATCCTCTGGGTGCATCGGCGTGGCATTAGAGTGTCGCTCAGAGTCGAAGTTCGTGCTGCGAACTCGGGCCGTTCATGACTGCATTGTCATGTGTCCTGGGTGTCATGTGTCCTGGGTGTCATGTGTCCTGGGTAGAACGGCAGGTCGCCGTCGGGTGCTCCAGGGGCCGCCCGGGCCGCCGGCCGGCACTGACGGCCTGCCTAGCGCCCCCGGTACGCGGGCTGCGCTTTCCCCTATGATACGGCCAATGAACGAAGCTACTCTCTCGGCCCCGTCGAATGTGGCCACTGCGCGGGCGGCGCGGCAGTCGCTGGTGGTGTCGAAACTCGCGGAAATTTTGCCGGCGAACTGCATCCTGTATCGAGGCGAAGAGACGGCGCCGTATGAATGCGACGCGCTGACGGCGTATCGCCAATTGCCGCTGGTCGTCGCGATCCCGGAGTCCGAAACGCAGGTGGCGGACGTTCTCGCGGCCTGTCATGCACTGAATGTTCCCATCGTTGCGCGGGGCGCGGGGACCGGCTTGTCGGGCGGCGCACTGCCGCATGCGATGGGCGTCTCGCTATCCCTCGCGAAATTCAATTCCATCCTCAAGGTCGATCCGCTCGCGCGCACGGCCGTCGTGCAATCCGGCGTCCGCAACCTCGCGATCAGCGAGGCGGCCGCGCCGTATGGGTTGTACTACGCGCCCGATCCGTCGAGCCAAATCGCCTGCACGATCGGCGGCAACGTCGCCGAAAATTCCGGCGGCGTGCATTGCCTGAAGTACGGCCTGACCTTGCACAACGTCCTTCGGGTGCGCGGCTTCACGGCGCAGGGCCAGGCGATCGAATTCGGATCCGAGGCGCCCGATACGGCGGGTCTCGATCTCCTTCCGCTGGTGGTGGGCAGCGAAGGGATGCTGGCGGTCATCATGGAGGTGACGGTCAGATTGCTGCCGCGACCTCAGTTGGCACGCTGCGTGATGGCCAGCTTCGCGACGGTTGAATCGGCCGGCGCCGCCGTTGCCGCGGTGATTGCCGCCGGCATCATTCCTGCCGGCCTGGAGTTGATGGACAAACGAATGACGGCCGCGGCGGAAGATTACGTGCACGCCGGTTATGACCTCGATGCCGCGGCGATTCTGTTGTGCGAGAGCGATGGAACCCCCGCGGAGGTCGAGGAAGAGATTCAGCGCATGATCGATGTTCTGAATGCCAACAATGCGACCCGTATCGCGATCAGCCGCGATGAACGGCAGCGGCTACAGTTCTGGAGCGGACGCAAGAATGCGTTTCCCGCATCCGGACGCATGAGCCCGGACTACATGTGCATGGACTCGACAATTCCGCGCAAACGGTTGGCCGAAATGCTGCGCAGCATCGGCGAGATGGAGGGCAAGTATGCTTTGCGCTGCGTCAACGTCTTTCATGCCGGCGACGGCAATCTCCATCCGCTGATCCTGTTCGATGCGAACGATCCGGATGAAATGCGCCGCTGCGAACTGTTCGGCGCCGAGATTCTCGAGACCAGCATCAAGCTGGGCGGTACGGTCACCGGCGAGCACGGCGTAGGGGTCGAGAAATTGAACTCGATGTGCGTACAGTTTTCGGCGGCGGAGCGGGCGCAAATGACGGCTGTCAAAAGCGCTTTCGATC
Organism: uncultured Gammaproteobacteria bacterium; assembly: GCA_963799885.1. Lineage (GTDB taxonomy): Bacteria > Pseudomonadota > Gammaproteobacteria > Steroidobacterales > Steroidobacteraceae > Bog-1198. The sequence continues at coordinate 178,256 of CAWCYX010000029.1, forward strand.
CGGCCGGCTTGCTGAATCCCGGCAAGGTGATTCCCAGCCTACAGCGCTGCGCCGAGTACGGGAAAATGCATGTGCATCGTGGCGTGCTGAAATTTCCGGACCTACCGAGGTTCTGATGAGCGCGACGGACACGGCGCTGCAGCGTTTGAGGGATCGCATCCTCGCGGCGCGCGATTCGAAAACCGCGCTGGAAATACGCGGCGGCGCTACCAAGAGGTTTTACGGCAATGTTCCCCGTGGGGAGCCGCTCGACGTGCGCGAACTGGCGGGTATTACCAGCTATGAGCCCACGGAACTCGTGGTCACGGTCCTGGCCGGTACGAAGCTGAAGGAACTCGAGTCGGTATTGGCCGAGCGCGGCCAGTGCCTGCCGTTTGAGCCGCCGCATTTCGGAGCGGCAGGTACGGTGGGCGGCATGGTTGCGGCGGGCCTCGCCGGTCCGGCACGTGCCTGCGTGGGACCGCTTCGCGATTTCGTGCTGGGCGTCACGATATTGAATGGAATGGGCGAGAGACTGACTTTCGGCGGACAAGTGATGAAAAATGTGGCGGGCTACGACGTGTCTCGCCTCATTGCGGGCTCCATGGGGATACTGGGAGTGATTTGCGAAGTGTCCCTCAAGGTGATGCCCGTTTTTCCGGCATGCAGGACCTTGTGCGTCGAGATGGATGAAGCTGCGGCACTCGAGCGGCTGAATCGCTGGGCCGGCGAAGGTTTTCCGCTCAATGCGAGCGCTTGGCACAGGGATCGGCTGTACCTGCGGTTGGCCGGCGCTAAAGCAGCAGTGGCGCGCGCGCTCGAGAGCGCTGGCGGGCGTGAACTCGAGCCGCGGGCCGCTGCGGCGTGGTGGTCGGACATTCGTGATCACCGCCACCCATTCTTCTCACTCAGCGACGCGGAGCTCGAACACGGGGAGTGCTTGTGGAGACTGGCGCTGCCCGACAGCACGCCGGTGCTCGCCCTGCCGGGAGAGTTGTTCATCGAATGGGGCGGCGGCCAACGATGGTGGCGAAGCGCGGCACCTGCTTCGCAGATCAGATCTCCCGCCGAACGAGCGGGTGGGCACGCAACGTTGATGCGCGCGGCCGACAAGCGCCCTGGCGTGTTCACGGCGCCGAAGGCGGCGTCGATGAGCATCCAGAAACGCTTGAAGCAGGGATTCGACCCGGCCGGCATTTTCAACCCGGGGCGGCTCTACCCGGAGCTGTGAACGAACCTCCATGCAGACGAAGCTCAGCCCGGAATTCAAGGACTCACAAGACGGCAAGGACGCCGAGTCGATCCTGCGCAGTTGCGTGCATTGCGGTTTCTGCAATGCCACGTGCCCCACCTATCAAATTCTCGGCGACGAGTTGGACGGGCCGCGCGGCCGCATCTATCTCATCAAGGAAATGCTGGAAGGCGGCACGGTCGGCCGCAGCACCCAGCGGCACTTGGACCGTTGTCTGACTTGCCTCAATTGCGAGACGACGTGTCCGAGCGGTGTACGGTATGGAAAACTCGCGAGCATCGGGCGCGCTTTGGTCGAGCAGCGGGTCGATCGTCCGTGGACGGAACAATTCTCGCGATGGCTGCTCAAGGAGGGACTGACGTCGTCGTTGTTCGCACCCATGGTCCGGATTGCAATGCGAGCGCGCAGGCTCGTGCCCGGGGCGCTGCGCAAGTTCATTCCGCGATCGAGTCCGCGCGCAGCAGCGTGGCCCACCGGTCGCCACGAACGCAAGGTACTGCTGCTCGCCGGATGCGTTCAGCCCGCATTGCTGCCGAACATCAACGGCGCGACGGCGCGGGTGCTCGACGCCTGCGGGATCGAAACACTGATTGCGGAGGGCGCCGGTTGCTGCGGAGCCCTACGCGATCACTTGAGCGATCATGAAGGCGGCCTACGCGACGCGCGGCGCAACATCGATGCTTGGTGGCCGTCGGTCGCCGCCGGCACGGTCGATGCGATCGTGATGAACGCGTCGGCCTGCGGTCTCGCCGTCAAGCACTACGGCGACGCATTGAAGGGTGATTCCGCTTATGGCGAGAAGGCCGCCCGCATCAGTGCATTGACGCAAGATTTGAGCGAGTTGCTTCCCACAATCGCGCTCTCACTCAAGGGTAAACTGCGGATCCCGCTCGGGCGCATCACCTTCCACGCGCCGTGTACTTTGCAGCATGGCCAAAACTTGCGCGGCGGCGTGGAAGCGCAACTTTCCGCACTTGGATTCGATGTGCAGCCGGCGTCGCGCGAAGGCCATCTGTGCTGTGGATCCGCCGGAACTTATTCCGTGTTGCAGCCCAAGTTGGCGCGGGAATTGCGCGATCGCAAGCTCGCCAACCTCGCCGCGACGAATCCTCGCGCCATCGCATCCGCGAACGTGGGCTGCATTCAACATTTGCAGTCGGGGACCGAACTGCCGGTACGGCACTGGGTCGAATTGCTGGATGAGGCGCTCCGCGAGCCTGTCTGAGAACGCGAGCCTGTCTGAGAATCCGGGGACTTATCGGCAGTTCCGGTGTTGGGGTAGACTAGGCGGCAGGTCCTTTGTGCGGCAAAGCCTAAAATGCCCCGTAGCGCGCGTTCAGCCGAACCTGCGCAGTGGATCGCCAACCGGTCAGTTGCCGAGAGAGATTCGATGATAGATCAATGGATGGTGTGGAATGGGATGGTCTGGGGCGGTTTGGCGCTCACGGCGAGTGCGATGGCTTACAGCGTGGCGGCCTGGGTGGCGGTGCGGACGCAAATTCTCCGGTCAGGCCGCGGGTTGCCGAAATTGCAGACGCCGCAACGAATGCCGGCCGCGACGATCTTCAAACCGCTGTGCGGAGCCGAACCCGACACCTACGATTGCCTGCGCTCGTTTTGCGACCAGGATTACCCGCACTACCAGGTAGTTTTCGGGGTTGCGGATTTCAATGATCCGGTCGTCGCCGTCGTCGAGCGATTGAAACGCGAGTTTCCGCACCGGGACATCGACTTCATCGTCGATCGCAGGCAGCACGGCAGCAGCCGGAAAGTCAGCAACCTGGTCAATATGATGCCGCTGGCTCGACATGACGTTTTTGTAATCTCCGACAGCGACGTGCGCGTGGGGCGCGATTACCTGGCGCGGGTGGTGGCTCCGCTTCTCGATCCGGGCGTGGGCATCGTGACCTGTCCTTATCGGGGCGTTCCGCGGTCCGGGTTGTGGGCCTTGCTCGGCTCTCAATTCATCAATGAATGGTTCATACCCTCGGTGCGGGTCGCGGCTCTTGCAGGGTCGCGGTCCTTTGCGTTCGGCTCGACGATTGCCATCGATCGCCGGGTGCTCTCCCGCATCGGCGGCTTCATGGCGATTGCCAATCAACTGGCCGATGATTATCGATTGGGCGAGAAAACACGGCGCCTCGGCCTGCGGACGGTGCTGTCCGACGTGGTGGTCGAGACCAGCGTAGTGGAGGATCGCTTCGCGGCTCTCGTGCAGCACGAGCTTCGATGGCTGCGCACGATTCGCGCCGTGAGACCCGTGGGCTACGGCTTATCTTTCGTCACGTTCGGGGTGCCGACCGCGGCTTTCGGCGTGCTGTTATCGGGAGGCGCCCCGGCTGCCTTCGCGATGCTTGCGGTGACCGCGGCTTCGCGGCTGATGCTGCATTTCAGGATCCGTCACCGTGGCTCGGCAGCCCTGCAACTTCTGCTGCTGCCGGTACGGGACGTGCTGAGCCTGGTGCTCTGGAGTTGGAGTTTCGCCACGCGGCGGGTGCACTGGCGAAACGAGCATTATCATGTGAATCGCGATGGGACCGTGCTTCCGGTGCTCCGGCTCTGACAGACGTTCCAACCCGCCGCCCCATGCGACGGTTTCTAATCGTCACCGCCGACGATTTCGGACTGCATGGATCGGTCAACGACGCGATCGAACAGGCGAGCCGCAAGGGTATCCTCACGGCAGCCAGTTTGATGGTGGGAGCGCCCGCCGCCGCCGATGCGGTCCGCCGCGCGCGCTCTCTACCGGACCTTCGAGTGGGCCTGCACGTCGTGCTCGCCGACGGCAAGGCGGTGCTTGCGCCTTCGCTGATCCCCGGAATTGCCGATGGCTCCGGACACATGGACAGCCGGATGTTCGCGAGGGGCGTCCGCTATTTTGCGCTGCCGTCGGTGCGCAAGCAGCTCGAGGCCGAGATTCGCGCCCAGTTTGCGACATTCGCACGAACCGGGCTTTCGTTGGACCACGTCAACGTGCACAAGCATTTCCATCTGCATCCGACCATCCTCGAGATGCTGCTGCGAATCGGACGAGACTACGGAGCGCCTGCGGTAAGGATACCGGCCGAGCCTGGCTGGTTCGCCGGCCGCGATGGAGCATGGGCCGCGCGCGCCCGCGGCATGCTCCTCATGCCATGGATTGGATTCATGAAAGCCCGGCTGCAGGCTGCGCGGGTTTTGCACAACGACCAGATCTTCGGGCTTGCCGACAGCGGTGCGATGGACGAAGCGAAAATACTCGAGATACTTGCCCGCTTGCCCGCGGGCGTCACCGAAATCTATCTGCATCCAGCCACCGAATCCGGGGCCGCCATCGCAGCCTCGATGAGTACCTATAGACATCTCGAGGAACTTCGGGCGCTCTTGAGTCCGCGCGTTCGGGCGGCAATCGACCGGGCCGGAATCGCCTGCGGGGGCTATGGTGATCTCCAATGATGCACTCCGAAGGCGAGCGCCACACCGATGAACGGCAGCAAGACCACCGCTTCGGCGTTGTGCACGACCAGGGCGCCCGCGAGCAGCGCCCCAAATAAATACGAGACCACGACGGCGCTTTGGATTTTCACGTCCTTCAGACCCAATGCATCACCGTTCGCCAGGGAATCGGCAATCGTCCCGACGAGCTTGGTGAGCGTCGTCGTGAACACGATGGTGGTTAGGCTGATCGTCTGTCCGATGACGGCCTGGACGCCCATGGCCACTGCCAGCAGGAGAATCTGCAGATGGTCCGAGGGCGCGTGCGCGACGTGCGGAGTCCACATCGCATACAGCGCGAAGAACAGGAGCAATCCCGCTTCGGTCATCAGAAGCAGGCTGAGGGCCTGGCCCTGCGCCCGGCTGCGCCGCTGCAGCACGCCGAGGGCGCAGCCCAAAACGAAGCCGCTCAAGGCGACCACGGAACCCATGGCCGATTGCGCGTCGCTTTGCGCGACGTAGTACGCGAGCAGGGCAAAGTTACCGGTCATCGCCGACGCAAACACGCCGCCCAGCGTGGCAAAGCTGATCACATCCACCGCTCCCGCGGCGAATGCCGTGAGCAGCAAAATGATCTCGATGTGAGTGAAGGAGCTTTTCTCGGGCATGGGCCGATCTCGTGCCATCCCCACCAGATTAGCAGATCATATATACAGTACCGGCCCATTTCGAACGCTGGATGGACGCATCGGCTGCGATCGGGGGACAATTCCGAACGACGTAGGAGTGCCTATATGACAGAGCCGACGATTGTCTGCCCGAAGTGCAACAACGAAATCCGATTGACCGAATCGCTGGCCGCACCGTTGATCGCGGCCACGCGGCAGCAGTTCGAGCGGCAGCTTTCCGAAAAGGACGCCGATATCGCAAGGCGCGAGCAGGGGGTCCGCGAACGGGAGCGTCAGGTCCTGGAGGGCCGGCGCGACTTGGACCAGCAGGTCGCGACCCAGGTCGAATCGCAACTCAAGCTCGAGCGGGCGCGCGTCGCCGCGGAAGAGTCGAGGAAAGCAAAACTGGCGGGTGCGGCAGAGATGGAAGCCAAAGTCCGCGAGTTGGTCGAGCTGCAAGAAGTCCTCGAGGCGCGCGAAGCGAAACTGGCTCAGGCGCAGCAGGCCGAGGCCGGGCTCATCAAGAAGCAGCGCGAGCTGGACGACGCGAAACGCGAATTGGAACTGACGATCCAAAGGCGAATCGAGCACGGACTTGCCGAGGTGCGGAGCAAAGCCCTGCGCGACGCGGAAGATGCGCTGAAACAGAAGGTGCTCGAGAAGGACGAGACCATTCTCTCGATGCAGCGGACCATCGAAGAATTGAAGCACAAGGCGGAGCGGGGCTCGCAGCAACTTCAGGGCGAGGTTCAGGAGCTCGAGCTGGAGACTCTGTTGCGCGCGAAGTTTCCGTTCGACGGCATCGAGCCGGTGCCGAAGGGCGAGTTCGGCGGCGATATCGTGCAGAGCGTCAAGAGCTCGGGCGGTCAGTTCAGCGGCACGATTCTGTGGGAGACCAAGCGAACCCGGAATTGGAGCGACGCCTGGCTGACTAAGCTGCGGGAAGACCAACGTACCGCCAAGGCCGAGATTTGCGTTCTCGTGAGCAGCGTGCTGCCCAAGGGCGTCGAGACCTTCAACCTGGTCGATGGCGTCTGGGTCACCCAGCCGAGATGCGTGCTGCCGGTGGCCGCGGTCCTGCGCGACACGCTGCTGCAAGTCGCCGCGGCGCGGCAAGCTTCCGCAGGGCAGCAGTCGAAAACTGAAATGGTCTATCAGTATCTGACCGGTCCGCGCTTCCGCCAGCGCATCGAGGCGATCGTCGAGGCTTTTTCCTCGATGCAGGAGGACCTCGACCGGGAACGCAAGGTGATCACCAAACAGTGGGCGAAACGCGAAGAGCAGATCGAACGCGTCATGGGCGGCACGATTGGAATGTACGGCGATCTCCAGGGTATTGCCGGAAAATCGCTGCAGGAGATCGAAGGGCTCGAGTACCAGGCCTTGGAGCTGGATCTAGACCCGAAACCGTGAATGCCGGCAACGCGGGGGTGCGGCTCGCCGCAGCCGGTTGGGAGCCTCTGAGCATTCCCCGTGGCCGCTCCTAGTGTTTGGCGCCGGCGTACCGGCTACGAAGCGCCTCCAGCATCGGCGAGGCGGTGTGCTGATAATGGTCGGCGTGACCGGCGTAGAGAAACCCGACCGCACGTTTCATATTGAATCCCGACAGCAGGGGGCGGACGACACCTTTCGACGCATAGCACGCGGGCATCACGGTCAGACCCAAGCCGGCTTGCACCAGCGCGAGTACTTGCTCGTCGTTGGTTCCGCGAAACGCAAAGAACGGGCGCACGCCTCGTTCAGTGAAGTGCCGGCTGGTTTCCGCGAGTACTTCGCAGTGCCGCCGCACGATCATGGTGTTGTCGGACAGGTCCTCCGCCGCAATGGTTGCCTTGTCCGCCAGGGGATGCCCGCTCGGCATGGCGAGAGCATAGTGCTCTGTGAACAGCGGTTCTGCGGTGAACCGATCCGAGTCGTGCCGCACGATCGTCAAGGCCACGTCGATCTGTCCGCGGGAGAGGCGCTGCAGCAGCTCGCGCTCATTGCCCGGAACGATTTGCAGACGTTCCGCTTCCGCCGACCGCTTGGCCGCCTTGACGGTATCGGCGATCTGCGACATCGGATAGGTCGAAATCACGCCGAGGCGCAGGGCGCGCGCGGGCCGCGTGTCGACCACGGCGGCCTCGGCCAGATTGAATTCGTTCTCGATGCGCCGAGCGTGGGCCGCGAGGCGCGAGCCGGCCTCCGTGATGTGCACCCACTTGCTGGTTCTGTGGAACAGGGAGGCGCCCAGCAGCCGCTCGAGCTTGCCGATCCCCACCGAGAGGGACGGCTGGGCCACGTTGAGTTGTTGCGCCGCCTTGGAAAAGCTGCCGCAATCGATGACCGCCAGAAAATAGCGCAGAAGGTATCGATCAATCATAGATACAGACTATGACTAGTTAATCGATCTTTCAATTTTATTATGGGATCGAAGCCGCGTAGCATATTCCCGGGGCGGTTTTTGAGGGGAGACGGCCATGTCGGCGATGATGGACTTCGGTTTGGGTGAAACGGCGGACGCGATCCGCGACACGACGGCACGGTTCGCCGCCGAGAAAATCGCACCCCTGGCCGCCGGAATCGATGAAACCAATACCTTTCCGCGCGAACTCTGGCCCCAAATGGGCGAGCTCGGACTGCATGGTATTACCGTCGAGGAGGAATGGGGCGGTCTCGGGTTGGGGTATCTGGAGCATGTCGTGGCCATGGAAGAGATTTCCCGGGCGTCGGGGTCCGTCGGTCTTTCCTACGGCGCGCATTCGAATCTTTGCATCAATCAATTGCGGCGCTGGGCGAACCCGGAACAGAAGAGGCGGTACCTCCCGAAGTTGATCAGCGGCGACCACGTCGGATCGTTGGCTATGAGCGAGGCCGGCGCAGGTTCGGACGTGGTGTCGCTGCAGCTCAGGGCCGAGCGCCGCGGTGATCGTTTTGTCCTCAATGGCACCAAGTTCTGGATTACCAACGCGCCGGAGGCCGATACGGTGGTCGTCTACGCGCGCACCGGCAGCGCTGCCGGGGCGATATCCGCATTCATCGTCGAACGGGGGACGAAGGGATTCAGCGTGTCGAAGAAACTCGACAAGATGGGCATGCGCGGCTCGGATACCGCGGAGCTCGTTTTCCAAGACTGCGAAATCCCCGCGGAGAACCTCATGGGTTCGCTGGACGGGGGTATCCGCATCTTGATGAGCGGGCTAGACTACGAGCGCGCCGTACTGGCGGCGGGTCCGTTGGGATTGATGCAGGCATGCCTCGATGTCGTACTACCGTATGTGCGTGAACGGAAACAGTTTGGACGCCCCATCGGCTCGTTTCAGCTCATGCAAGGCAAGATCGCCGATATGTACGTTGCGTTGAATTCCGCCCGAGCCTATGTGTATGCCATCGCGCGCGCATGCGATACCGGCAAGACGAACCGGGTCGACGCCGCCGGCGCGATACTGCTGGCCTCGGAGAACTCGGTACGCCTGTGCCTCGAAGCCATCCAGGCGCTGGGCGGTGCGGGATATACCAAGGAATGGCCGGTCGAGCGCTGCCTGCGGGATGCGAAACTTTATGATATCGGCGCCGGTACCAGCGAAATCCGCCGGTTTCTGATCGGCCGGGAGCTCATCGGCGAATGACGGTGTCGAAAAACGGTCGGATCAACGCCGAGCTGGCCGCGGAACTGCGCCGGCGCGTTGCTGCCGCAGCGCTCGGCGGCCCCGAGGCGATCCGCGCGCGCCACACCGAGCGCGGTAAACTCCTGCCGCGCGAGCGCGTGGATCGGCTGTTGGATCCCGGCTCGCCATTTCTCGAGATCGGGCAACTCGCGGCATTCGGAATCTATGATGACCAGGCGCCCGGCGCGGGGCTCATTGCCGGCATCGGGCGCGTGTTCGCGCGCGAAGTCATGATCGTGGCGAACGACTCGACGGTCAAAGGGGGCGCCTACTTCCCGTTGACCGTCAAGAAGCATCTGCGAGCTCAGACCATCGCGCGGGAGAACGCCCTGCCATGCGTCTACCTGGTCGACTCCGGCGGAGCGAATCTTCCCTATCAGGCCGAAGTATTCCCGGATCAAGAGCATTTCGGCCGAATCTTTTTCAACCAGGCGCAGATGTCCGCGGCGGGTATTCCGCAGATCGCCTGCGTGATGGGGAGCTGCACCGCGGGCGGCGCCTACGTGCCCGCGATGTCCGACGAGTCCGTCATCGTCAAGAACCAGGGCACTATTTTTTTGGCGGGGCCGCCGCTTGTGAAGGCAGCGACCGGCGAGATCATCTCCGCCGAGGAATTGGGCGGCGCCGACACCCATGCTCGCCGCTCGGGCGTGGTGGACCATGTGGCCGAAAACGACGTGCATGCGCTTAGTCTGGTGCGCGACATTGTCGGCCGGTTGAACAAGGTGGGAGAGCCGAGCGTCGAATTGCGGCCGCCGCGGCCGCCGAAGCTCGACCCCGCGGGATTGTATGACGTGATTCCCGCCGACGTGCGCGCGCCCTACGACGTGCGCGAGATCATCAAGCGGATCATCGACGACTCGGAATTGCACGAATTCAAGGCGCTGTACGGCACGACTCTGGTCTGCGGCTTTGCGCACCTGTGGGGAATGCCGGTCGCCATCCTCGCCAATAACGGCGTGCTGTTTTCCGAAAGCGCGCTGAAGGGCACGCACTTCATCGAGCTGGCCTGTCAGCGGCGGATCCCGCTGCTGTTCCTGCAGAATATCTCGGGCTTCATGGTGGGCGGAAAATACGAGGCGGGCGGCATCGCCAAGGACGGCGCGAAGCTCGTGACCGCCGTCGCCACGGCGTCGGTGCCGAAAATCACCGTGCTCATCGGCGGCAGCTTCGGCGCCGGTAATTACGGGATGGCAGGACGAGCCTACTCGCCGCGCTTCCTGTTCAGCTGGCCCAACAGCCGCATCAGCGTCATGGGCGGCGAACAGGCCGCGTCGGTGTTGGCGACGATCAAGCGAGATGCCATGGAAGCCCGTAGCGAGGCGTGGACCGCGGACGAAGAAGCGGCTTTCAAGGCGCCGGTGCGCGCCAGGTACGAAGCGGAGGGCAATCCGTACTATGCGACCGCCCGGTTGTGGGACGATGGCATCATCGATCCCGCGCAGACCCGCGACGTCCTGGGCCTGGCATTCGCCGCCGCGCTGAACGCTCCCATTCCGCTTCGGCCGCAGTTCGGTTTGTTTCGGATGTAGCGCATGATCGAATCTCTGCTCATCGCCAACCGGGGCGAAATCGCCAGCCGCATCATTCGCACCGCCCGGCGAATGGGAGTGCGGACGATCGCTGTCTACTCCGCCGCCGATGCCGACGCGCCCTTCGTCAGGCTGGCGGACGCCGCCATCGCCATCGGCGCTGCACCGGCGCGCGAGAGTTATTTGTCTGCCGAGAAGATCCTCGCCGCGGCCAAATCGAGTGGCGCCTCGGGGATTCACCCAGGCTACGGTTTTCTATCGGAAAATGCCAAGTTCGCCGAAGCCGTGCTGCATGCCGGCCTCGTCTGGGTCGGGGCACCGCCGGCCGCAATACGGGCGATGGGATTGAAGGATGCGGCCAAGGCGCTGATGATGCGCGCCCACGTGCCCGTGACTCCCGGATACCTGGGAGCGGATCAGGACCCGCAACGATTGAAGAGCGAAGCCACCGCCATCGGCTATCCCGTACTCATCAAGGCCGTCGCCGGCGGCGGCGGAAAGGGCATGCGGCGTGTCGAGGGCGAGCCGGGTTTCGAGGAGGCACTTGCGTCTTGCCGGCGCGAAGCAGCCGCGGCGTTCGGCGACGATCGCGTATTGATCGAGAAATACATCCGCTCGCCCCGGCACATCGAAGTGCAGGTCTTCGGCGACACGCATGGACAGATCGTGCATCTGTACGAACGCGACTGTTCGCTGCAGCGCCGCCATCAGAAAGTGATCGAGGAAGCGCCCGCGCCCGGCATGGATGCGGAGACGCGCGAATTCGTGTGCTCGATCGCGGTAAAAGCAGCGCGGGCGGTCAACTACGTAGGCGCGGGCACCATCGAGTTCATCGCCGATGCGTCCCAGGGGCTGCGCGCCGACAAGATCTGGTTCATGGAGATGAATACGAGATTGCAGGTCGAGCATCCGGTCACCGAGGCGATCACCGGCCAGGACCTGGTTGAATGGCAGCTGCGAGTGGCCAGCGGCGAGCCGTTGCCGCGCACACAACCCGAGCTGCAGATCGACGGGTGGGCGATGGAGGCGCGGTTGTACGCCGAAAATCCGACGGCAGGTTTTTTGCCCTCCACAGGCCCTCTTCGGCATCTTCGGCTGCCCTCGAGGATCCGGGTCGACAGCGGCGTCGAGGAGGGCGGCGAGGTCACCGGCTACTACGATCCGATGATCGCCAAATTGATCGTCCACGCCCCCAACCGAAAGGCAGCTGCCCGCAAACTGAGCGCCGCGTGCGCGGAGGTCGAGGTCTGGCCGGTGCGCACCAACGCCGCATTTCTCGCCCGCGTTGCCGACGATGCCGCCTTCGTCGCGGGCGACATCGACACGGGCTTCATCGAGCGTCACGCAGCGGCATTGATACCGGCGCCTGAACCGGTTGAAGCGGTGGTGCAGGCGGCGGCTCGCGCACTGCGGCGGGAGGGTGGACTCGAACCTGGACCCTGGGGGAGCCTCACCGGGTTTCGCCAAAGCGCTCCCGCATACGCAAAGATCGATGTTGCGGTGGGCGCGACGGCTTATTTCGTGACGGTCGATCCAACGCATCCTCCGGAGCCGCTGTCGTTCGCGGACATCGACGGTCAGCGGGTGCTGTTTCGGCGCGGGGAGGCATGGAACTTCGGCCTGCCCGACAGCGTTCGAGCCGCAGGCGCCGCCCAAGTGTCGGACGGCGCGCTGCAATCGCCGATGCCGGGCCGCATCGTCAGCGTGGCGGTGCGTCTCGGGCAGAGCGTAACCAAGGGCCAGACTCTCCTCACGCTCGAAGCCATGAAAATGGAGCACGCGCTGATCGCCCCGTTCGACGGCACGGTCGGCGAGTTGTCGGTGTCCGTCGGCGACCAGGTCGCGGAAAACGTCACGCTGGTGCGCATCGCAAGCTCGTCTGAAACAACCTCGTCTGAAACAAGCTCGTCTGAAACAAGCTCATCTGCAACAGGCTCCTCGGGTTAAAAGGCCGCTTCCTCGAGCGCCATCATCGAGGTCTTGCCGGACTTGATGGCGTACAACAAAGCGCCTACCTGCGGCAGGATGCGATCGACGTAGAAGGCGGCCGTGGTTCTTTTGGCCTGATAGAACGCGGCGTCCTCGCCTAAGGCCCCGGGCAGCTTATCGGCGGCCACTTTGGCCATGCGGACCCACATGAATCCGAGAGCCACCAATCCCAGCATCCGCAAATAATCCGTGGATGCCGCGCCGGCTTCTTCCGGATCGCTCGAAGCTCTTTTGCGCGATGAAGCCGGTCGCCAGTTGCAGCGCGCCGAAGGCCTTCGCGAATGATTGCACCAGGGTGCCGATCTCCGGATCCTTGCCGTGCGCCTCGATGAATTCCGCCACGGGGTGAAAGAACCGGCGCAGCGAGCGCCCCATGTTCGCCGGCAACTTGCGCCCCACGAGGTCCAGCGCCTGCACGCCGTTCGTTCCTTCGTAGATCATCGCGATGCGCGCGTCGCGCACGAATTGCTCCATGCCGTGATCGACGATGAACCCGTGGCCGCCGTAGGTTTGCAATCCAAGATTGGCGGCACTCGAATCCCAGATCCGTGAACAGCGCCTTGACCACCGGCGTCATCAAGGCGATGAAGTCCTCGGCTTCAGAGCGTTCCGGCGAGTCCGGCAGCCGTTCCATGCGATCGAGCGCGTTCGCCACCCACACCCCGAGCGCGCGGCAGCCTTCGTTGTAGGCGCGCATGGTCATGAGCATGCGGCGCACGTCGGGATGCACGATGATGGGATCGGCGGGTTTCTCGGGATGCTTGGTCCCTGCAAGCGAGCGGCCCTGCAGCCGCTCCTTCGCATATGCGACGGCGCTCTGATAGGCCACCTCGCCGATACCCAGGCCCTGGGTGCCGACCGACAGGCGTTCGCTGTTCATCATCACGAACATGGCCCGCATGCCCTTGTGCGGTTCGCCGACCAGCCAATCCGGAGGCCTCATCGAAGGTGATCTGGCAGGTCGCGGACGCCTTGATGCCCATCTTGTGCTCGATGCCCGTGCACTTGACGCCGTTGCGCGCGCCCACGCTGCCATCGGCGTTCGGCAGAAACTTGGGCACGACGAACAGACTGATGCCCTTGACGCCGGGCGGCGCATCCGGCATGCGCGCGAGCACCAAGTGGATGATGTTCTCCGTGAGATCGTGCTCGCCGGCCGAGATGAAAATCTTCGAGCCGGTGATGCTGATAGCTACCATCGGCCTGCGGCACCGCCTTGGTACGCAGCAGCCCGAGATCGGTGCCGCAATGCGCTTCGGTCAGGCACATGGTTCCGGTCCAGCTGCCATCGACCAGCTTCGGCAGGTACAGGTTCTTGAGCGCGTCGGAGCCATGGCTTTTCAGCGCGAGGTAGGCGCCATGCGAGAGCCCGGGATATAGGCCGAACGACAGATTGCAGGCGCAGATCATTTCCTCGACCAACTTGGCCGACGCTTTCCGGCAGCCCTTGGCCGCCGTACTCGGGATCGGAACTGAGCGCGCCCCAGCCGCCGTCGACGAAGGCCTTGTACGCCTGCCTGGAATCCCTTCGGCGTGCGCACCACGCCATCTTCGTAATGGCAACCCTCGGCATCGCCGCTGGCGTTCAGCGGCAGCAGCGTCGCACGTGATGAACTTGCCGGCTTCCTCGAGAACGGTATTCAGCAGATCCGGCGTCATCTCCTCGAGCCCCGGCAGTTTCGCGAGGGCCGCGCTGTCGTGCAGCTCGTGGAGCACGAAGCGCATGTCGCGCAGCGGCGGGTTGTAGGTTTGCATTGGCTTAAGTCTCCGCTGATTGCGAGGGTCTCAATTCCGCAAGCGGCTTGCCGGTCACGAGCATATGCTCGATCCGCGCCAGCGTTCCCGGGTTTTCATCAGCCGCATGAACGCGGCGCGCTCCAGTGACAGCAGTTGATCTTCGGTCACCGAGGTCGACGAGGTCCGCCGTCACCGCCGGACAGCACATCCGCCAGGGCCCCGCTCACCACCATGTCGTGGTCCGTCGCCATACCCCGCTGGTGAAAACCCTCTGCGGCCATGGTGAAGGCCAACCTGCCCGCGGCGCCGGGGAGCTTCGAGCTCGACCGGCTTCGGCGGAGCGTAATTCGCGGCCAGCTTCAGCGCACGTGCCTTCGCGTCGGCCAACAGCCGATAGCGATTCATGGTGATGCCGTCGATCGGGACGCAGGAACAGCAGCTCCTTGGCCTCCGCGGCGGATTTCGAGACCGTCGCGGTGCTCACAGTTTCGAATACCTTGGACGGTGCCGGCATCGGGCCGCGCGGCAGCAAGCCGCTGGTCGACCACCGCTCAACATTTCTTTGCATCCTCCCCAGCCAGGCACCACGCCCACGCCGCACTCGACCAGACCGATGTAGCTTTCGGCATGGGCTTGCACCGCGTCGCTGTGCAGCAGGATCTCGCAGCCGCCGCCCAGCGCCATGCCCGACGGAGCGCTGACGACGGGAAACGGCGCATATTTCAGCGCCTTATAAGTCTGCTGGCCGGCGGCGAGCAATCTCTCGATTTCGCTCCACGCGGCGATATTGGCCGCGAAAATCGCCAGACCTAAATTGGCGCCCACCGAGAAATTCCGCCCCTCGTTGTAAATCACGAGCGCTTTGTACTTCTCCTGCACCAGGGGAATGGTCTTGCCGAGCAGCGCGATCACCGCATCGTCCAGCGAGTTGCTCTTGCTGGTGAATTCGAAACACAAAACGCCGTCGCCGATGTCCCAGACCGCGGCCGATGCATTCTTGAGCACCGGCCTCGCGACTCGCTTGATGTCTTCGAGCATGATGACGCCGGGCGGGCGCTCGAGGTCGTGATAAGCGCGGTCGGCTCCGAGGTATTGCCTGCGGCCATCGTGCAGGCGGTAGAAACCCTTATCCTCCGCCGCTTTGAGCAGTTCCGGGACCGGCAGCCCATCCTTTTCGAGCCGATCGGCCAGCCACCGAGCACCCAGCTTATCGATGAGTTCGAACGGGCCCCACTGCCAGTTATAGCCGAGGCGCATGGCCTCATCGATGTCGGGAATGTCGTCCGAGGCCTCCGGGACCAACGCGGCCGCGTAGGCGAGCGTCCGTCCGAGCACGCGCCATGCGTATCGGCCGATCTTGCCCGGCAACGAGAGCAGCGCGCGCAGGTCTCTCGACGCCGCCGCCAGTTCCGGGAGATCGGGCTTGCGGTCCGGACGATACACGCCCGAACTCAAATCGATGGCTTCTTTGACTTTCCCGCCGCCGCTGCGATTCAAGCGGTAGAAACCGCCCTTGCCCTTGCGGCCGATGTAGCCCTCGGCAATCATCTTTCGAATCAGCGGCAACTCGCGATTCGCCGCATGAAATGCGTCCGTCGGCGGCAACGATTTGGCCAGGCTCGCATTGATATGCGGCATCAGGTCGAGACCGACCAGATCGATCAGACCGAAGACGCCGGTATTCGGGATGCCCATGGGCTTGCCGACCACCGCGTCGGCCTCTTCCACGGTAAGGCCGAGATCGATCGCCTCGACCACACCCACTTGCAGCCAATAGACGCCGAGGCGGTTGGCGATGAATCCCGGGCTGTCCTTGCAGCGGACGACGCTCTTGCCCAAGCACGCGATCCGCGAACTGAGCGACGCTATCGGCCAATTGTGCATCGGTCTTGGCGCCGGTCACGATTTCCAGCAGGCGCATGTAGCGCGGCGGATTGAAGAAGTGCGTGATGAGGAAGTCGCGCGCAAAGGCGTCGCTCAATCCGTTGGTGAGTGTGGCGAGGGGAATGGTCGACGTGTTGGACGATACCGCGGTGCCCGGTCGACGCACTGCATCGATCTTCTTATACAACGCCTGCTTCACGTCCAGACGTTCGACCACCGCTTCGATGATCCAGTCGCTCTCCGCGGCCTTGGCGAGATGATCTTCGATGTTGCCGGCGGTCACGAGCTTTGCCGCGCGCGACGACATGAACGGCGCGGGCTCGGTCTTCAGCATCTTGGCAATGGCGCCCTTCGGCCAGCGCATTGCGGTTGACGGCACCGTCCGGAACGATATCGAGCAGTAGTACCGGTACACCCGCATTGGCAAATTGAGCGGCGATGCCGGCGCCCATGACGCCGGCGCCGATGACGGTGGCTTTATGGATGTGTTGCATGGAAGACGCTCCTCTAGACCCGCTCGAGGATCGTGGCAATGCCTTGACCGCCGCCGATACACTGGGTGGCGAGCGCATAGCGACCACCGACGCGCTGCAATAGACTCGCCGCTTTGCCTACGATGCGCGCTCCGGTGGCGCCCAACGGGTGCCCGAGGGCGATCGCGCCGCCGTCGATGTTGAGGGTCTCGTCGCGAATTCCGAGATCGTGGGCGCAGGCGAGCGCTTGACTCGCAAAGGCCTCGTTCAATTCGACCACATCGATCGCCGAGATCTCGAGTTTGGCGCGCAGCAGGGCTTTCTGCGTTGCGCCCACGGGGCCGATGCCCATGATATCCGGCGCGCAGCCGGCGACAGCGACGCTGACGATTCGGGCGAGCGGAGTGAGCCCGTGCTTTTCCGCATAATCCTCGCTGCACACCAACACGGCCGAGGCGCCGTCGGTCAGCGGAGACGAGGTGCCGGCGGTGACGGTGCCGCTCTGCGAGAAAGCGGGTTTCAATTGAGCAAGGGCGGCCGCGGTGGTTTCCGGCCGAATGCAGCCGTCGGCGTCGACCGTGCCGCTCTTGGTGGTGATCGGCACGATTTCATTCGCGAAATTCCCGGCCTTGGCGGCGGCGGCGGCGCGTTGCTGGCTGCGCACCGCAAAGGCTTCCTGCTGCTCACGGCTGATGTGCCATTTGGCCGCCACATTCTCGGCGGTATCACCCATGCTGATATACGCATGCTGTTTCGCCTGGAGCACGGGGTTCGGCATGGGGTTGAAGCCCAGCATGGGGACGCGGGTCATGCTCTCGACGCCGGCTGCGATGAACACGTCGCCCGCATCGAGTTGAATCTGGCCCGCGGCGATGTGAATCGACTGCATGGACGAGCCGCAAAATCGATTGACCGTCATTCCGGCCACCGATATCGGCAGCCCGGCCAGCAATCCGATCAACCGGCCGACGTTGAATCCCTGTTCTGCTTCGGGAAACGCGCAGCCGACGATGAGGTCCTCGATGTCCTGGGGCCTGACGTTGGTGCGATTGATCAGAGAGGCGACCACCTGCGCGGCAAGATCGTCGGGACGCACGCGGGTCAGAGCGCCCTTGTTGGCGAGTGTGAAGGGTGAGCGGGCGTAGCCTGCAATGACGACGTTTTTCATTCGATACTCCGATTGCGTTATTTAGCCTGTCGTGCGCCGAGCGCTTCGAGCGCACGGTGTGTCTGAGCCTCGACGTCGCGTAGTTCGCTCAAGGCTTCATCCAGCGCGACCCGCTGATCCTCGAGTTGCGCCATGCGGTCGCGCACCGCTTTGAGCAGCAGCCGAAGCTGTTTCGCATGGGTAGGGTCGGCGTCGTAGAGATCAAGATATTCCTTGATCTCGCGCAGGGAAAACCCGAGCTTCTTGCCGCGCAGGATCAGGATCATGCGGGCCCGATCGCGCACCGTGTAGACGCGATTGTTGCCGGCGCGCCGCGGCGAGATGAGGTCCTTGTCCTCGTAGAACCGGATGGTGCGCGCTGTCACGCCCAAGTCGCGCGCCAGTTGAGTCACGGAATAGAACTCTCCCGCCGGATCTCCGTGGCCTTCTGGCAATGCGCGCGTGCTTGACGTATACGTCAACTCCATGGCGCTTAGGATAACCTAGTTGCCGCGCGCTGCCAACCCCTAAGCTCGGCGGTGTCAAACCCCCGGCCTTCAAAGCTTGTGCGTGGATAGGAGCAGGCTGGTTTCGGTGCCGGAAATCCCCTCGACGCGCCTGATCCGGCCCAATACCTGATCGAAGGACTGCAGGGTGTCGGCGCGGATTTCCGCCACCAGATCCCAGCGCCCGTTGGTGGTGTACAGGGTGACGATGGCCGGATCGCCCCGTAAAGTGCGCAGGACGGGCTCGATCCGATTGCCCTCGACCGCAATGGTCATGAGGGCGACGATGCCTTGCTCATCGATTTTAGGGCGCAACCGAATCGTGTAGCCGGCAATGATCCCGTCGCGCTCGAGCTTTGCCAGCCGATTCTGAACGGTCCCGCGGGCCACCTTCAGCGTCTTGGCGAGCGACGCAGCGGGGGTGCGCGCGTTCTCCCGCAGCAGTCCGATCAGTTTGCGGTCGAGATCATCCATCCAGCATGGGCTCCCGAGTGCGTTTCCGCGGAAAGTGCATTATGCCATTTTAGTCTGGCGAAATGCGCAAATAGGCTAACATTTTGCGCAGTTTGCTGTCTTCTTGTTGGCTGCGCGGATGGCGATGATAGGCGGGCCTACCCGGGCTTGAGGGAGTTCCGACCATGATCGACTACATCGGCGTCAGCGACATTCTGCGTCTCGTCACGCGCTTGGGCCCAGGCGCGTTCATCGAACGATTGGCGAACGAGATCGAGCGTGATTACCGTCGTTGGAGCGAGTTCGAGAAGTCCGCGCGGCTTGCAAGCCACTCCGCGGTCGGAGTGATCGAACTGATGCCCACCAGCGACGGACGGTTGTATTCCTTCAAGTACGTCAATGGTCATCCGAAGAACACCGCCGCCGGACTGCTTACCGTCACGGCGTTCGGAGTGCTGGCCGACGTGCAGACCGGCTATCCGCTGCTGCTCTCGGAACTCACCGTCACGACCGCCTTGCGTACGGCGGCAATGTCGGCGCTTGCGGCGCGGCATCTTGCGCGACCGAACAGCCGCATCATGGCGCTGATCGGCAATGGCGCTCAGAGCGAATTTCAGGCCATCGGATTTCACCGGATGTTGGGAATACGCGAGTTGCGCGTGTTCGACACCGATCCGAAGGCGACGGCCAAGCTCGAGCAGAATCTACGCGCCATGCCCGAACTCGGCGATCTCAAGATCGTCCGCGCAACATCGAGTGCGGACGCCTGCAAAGGCGCGGACATCGTCACGACCGTCACTGCGGACAAGCGAAATGCCGTGATTCTGACGCCCCCGATGATTGCGCCCGGCATGCACTTAAACGCCGTCGGCGGCGATTGCCCCGGCAAGACCGAATTGCACCCCCACGTGTTGCGCATGGCCGGCCTTCGGGTTTTCGTCGAATACGAACCCCAGTCGCGCATCGAAGGCGAGATTCAGCAAATGCCTGCCGAATATCCGGTGACGGAATTCGCCGAGCTCGCGCGCGGCACGGCACAGGGGCGAACGGATACGGCAGAGATCACGGTGTTCGATTCGGTCGGGTTTGCGCTCGAGGACTATTCCGCGCTGCGGTTTCTGCATTCTCTGTTGAAGGAAGAGCGCGGTGCCGCGCGACAAATCGATCTGGTGCCCGAACTCGATAATCCGAAGGACTTGTATGGCGGTACGTTGGGGCTGGGCATGCGATCGCCTATCCGGAAGTGGGCATGAGCATCATCGTGAACAACCGCGTGTCTTTGATCGGCGCTCCGAGCGATATCGGCGCAGGTACCCGCGGAGCTTCGATGGGGCCGGAGGCCCTGCGTGTCGCCGACATCCGTTCCATGCTGGAGTCGCAGGGTCTTGCCGTTTGCGATCGCGGCGATCTGCGCGGACCCGCAAATCCCGTGCGAGGACCGGTGGACGGCTATCGACACTTGGGCGAGGTGACCGAATGGAATCGTACGGTGCACGACGCCGTGTACGGAGAGCTCGCCGATTCCCGCATGCCCATACTGCTCGGGGGCGATCATAGTCTCAGCATCGGTTCCATCAGCGCGACCGCTCGGTACTGCCGCGAGCGCGGCCGCAAGCTGCGTGTGCTGTGGTTGGACGCACATGCGGATTTCAACACCAATGTACTCACGCCCAGCGGCAACATTCACGGCATGCCGGTTGCCTGCCTGTGCGGCCACGGGCCCAAGGACCTCATCGAGATGTCCGGGCGCGTTCCCGCAATACAGGCGGCGAACATCCGGCAAATCGGAATTCGCAGCGTCGATCAAGGCGAGAAGCGCCTCGTTCATGAAGTGGGACTCGAAGTGTTCGACATGCGCTTCATCGACGAGATCGGCATGCGCCAAACTCTTGCCAACGCGCTGCAGTCCCTCGATCGCGACACGCACCTGCACGTGAGTTTCGATGTCGATTTCCTGGATCCTGAAATCGCCCCCGGGGTCGGAACGACCGTGCCGGGAGGTCCGTCATATCGGGAGGCGCAGTTGTGCATGGAGATGATCGCCGACACGGGTTTGCTGGGATCGCTCGACATCATGGAGTTGAATCCCTCTCTCGACGTGCGCAATCGAACTGCGATGGTGGCGGTCGACCTGGTCGCCTCCCTGTTCGGCAAGAGCACGTTGATGCGGCGGGAAGTTGCGCAGGCGCCCTCGTTGGTGCGCGCGGTCTGAAACCAGGCGCGATTGCCTGAAGGGCAGGCGCGCTCAAAGCGTGCTAGGATCACCGCCCCATTCGCGCTGTCGCGGTGGGCTGGCTCGGGGCATGGCGCAGTCTGGTAGCGCATCTGGTTTGGGACCAGAGGGTCGCAGGTTCGAATCCTGTTGCCCCGACCAATTTCACAGGGTCTACCCGATTGAGGCACCCTCCGGGGTTGTCGCTCGGTCGAACCTGCGACATAAAACAAGCCGGGTTCGACAACTTGGCCGAAGGCCAAGTTGAGCGCCGGCGGCTCTGCGCCGGCGACCCCGGAGGGGCGAGGCGCGCAGCGCCGAGTAATCCTGTTGCCCCGACCAATTTCAAAAAATTGTTCCGTGGTGATTCGGCATCGATATTGCCATTCGGGTCGAACCTGCGACTGTCCGACGGCTGCGTCGTTGGCGGTTGTCGCCATTTCCCCGGTTGGGCGGCCAAACAACGATTGGGCTTCAAATGCCGGGAAAGTCCTATATAATCCGCGCGCACTTCCGATTCGGTTTGCTTGAGATCCGAGCATCGGCCTGGGAAATACGTTTGGCGCTCTAAGTTTTTGTTTTTTAAGGCGCCCGTAGCTCAACCGGATAGAGCACCGGCCTTCTAAGCCGGCGGTTGCAGGTTCGATTCCTGCCGGGCGCGCCACCTCGTCTCGGCAGCATGACGATGGTGGACGTAGCTCAGCTGGTAGAGCCCCGGATTGTGATTCCGGCCGTCGCGGGTTCGAGTCCCGTCGTCCACCCCACCTTAAATTGGGCCATGTAGAAGCGTTTCGGTTAGGTTTTTTTGCTGGCCGTTAGGTCAAGGCCGAGGATCAGGGCGACCACAGTTTGATGATGCGCGAGCGCCGAATCGCACGATCGCGTGTGGCCAGAGGTATGCTGTGGGTGCGGGCCGTTGCCACGATGAGTCGATCGGCAGGATCACCGTGAAATCTCACAGGTAAAGCGTCCAGTGCGACAACGACGTCGCGATCGAGGGGCAACACTGTCAGAACTCGCGATTCCGTGGCGCGGGTCAACCAGTCCGAAAACGGAAGCGGCAGTTCCAATCGTTGTTTAGAGTGGAGCAATTGCGCTTCCCATAAACTGATCGCAGCAAGGCATACACCTCCAGCTTCTGCTGCGGCATCGAGCGCATTTCGTTCCACCGATTTCAGCGGTGATCGAGGGGTAAGCCACCAGATCCAGAAATGCGTGTCGAGCAGTAAACTCAACGCAGAGCCTCGAAGTCCTCCTCGCGAATGACCGATTCACCTGGCTCGGCTAGCAACTCCCCTCCCAGCGCTCGTAATTGCTCCCACGGCTTGGCACCCACGCCCTGGGCGGCTTGGAATGATGGCGCAAGACGCGCCACGACCTTGCCGCGCCGCGTGATCGATACGGATTGTCCCGTCGATTCCACCCGGCGAATCACGTCCAAACAGGAGTTCTTGAATTTTGTAACTGAAATGGCCATTTCGGGATCCTAAATGGCCAGATGAGCCGACGCAAGTCACACCCGTGATGCGTTGATTGCGAAATGAAGCGATGCAGATTTGGTCCCCAAGGGACGGAGAGCCTCCTTCTCGCACAACCTTGGCGGCGCGGGTCTGGATTACGGAATCGAAAGGCGCGAGTCTCGATGGCGCACCCGGGAAGCCATTTACATCAGAAATGAGTACACTACCGCCGCGCGTGAGCCAATGGGCGCCCGCTTTGCGCCTAGGGGTACAAAATGTGTCGCTTACGATAATATACGGCGCATTCAGAATGTTCTGCAGTTTGGTTTGTCTACCGATTTCTGCTAACATATTGATTTATAAAGGTTATATTGGGGCCGTTAGCTCAGCTGGTAGAGCAGTTGACTCTTAATCAATTGGTCGTAGGTTCGATCCCTACACGGCCCACCATTTAAGCCAGTGCAGTCAAGAACTTGCGTGGCACATTCGCCCCGTTTGATGCGACGTCGCGGCTCGATATCTATTTGCCAGGCACTGTCGGCAAGATCAACGCCGAAGGACGCTTATGGTCATGGAAAATAACGTTTGTGGCTGAGATAAACCGTTGTCCTGACTCGGGCTGTTCCGCGGTGTTCAGATTGCGGTCGAATCGGGGGAAGTTGCTGCTCGAAATCTCCAGACGCAGGGCGTGGCCTTTGAGAAACACATTGCTGGTGGACCACAGATCGATGCTGAGCTTGTACACCTGACCGGGCTTCAACAGCTCGGCCTTTTCTCGAGAATCGCGATAGCGGGCGCGGATGATTCCGTCTGTGAGATTGCGGGCGAAGCCATCCGGGCCAACGTCCACCAACTTAGCTGTGAAGTCGGTATCCAGAGCGGAGGATTCCACGTAGAGCTCGACATTGACCGGACCCGTGACTTCGACGTCCTGAGTAAAGGCGCGAGTCGAGTACACCAAAACGTCGGCCCGAGTTTCGGCCGGCCGTTGGTCACGCGCACCAGGTTTCAAATGAGCTGGATCACAGCACAATGGACCGCCAATCGTTGGTACCGGATTCGCGGGATCATAGACATAGTGATCCGGCGGCTCAGAATTTGGCGCCTGGGTCGATAAACTGCCGTTTCCGCCCGCTGAATTCGCAGCGCCCTGCGAGTGCAAGAAGTATTTTGTGTTCTTGGCGCGGGCCAGCGGCCAGTCATCTTCCTGTCGCCACTGATTCAAGCCCATCACAAAAATCGTCACCGGTTTCTGTGCGAATTCATTTGGCGCGCCCTTGAACAGGTAGTCGTACCAATCGAGCGTGGCGTCGTCGTCGTTGAATTGCGCATCCGCACCGAAATCGACGTCGCCGACCTTGCGCTCCATGCCTGCGTGACCGCCTACTGCGACCAGCAGATGCTGCCCACGGCGCGCCGCATCGCTCCCCGCCTGCGTCTTGAGGCCCACGTAGTTTTGCAATGAACCACCCTGAAAAATATCATACCAAGCGGCGATGCTGAGCACAGGTACCGTGATGTCGGCGTAGTGCTCTTGAATGGACCAGCCGCGCCAATAATCGTCGTAAGCCGGATGCGCCAGCCAATCGAGATAATAAGGCGCCAAGGAAGCCGTGATCTCCGAGGTCCGGAAATCAACAGAGTTGAATAGCGGATAGCTCGCCAGCGGAAGCTGTGAGTCTCCGACAGCGGCATTGGTCGCCCGACTGAGCTGTCGGCGGAACGTGTCTTGAGCCAGTCTTGAAGTCCAGGATTGGCTGAACCACTGCTCGAAGGCGCCGCCCTGATAGGTCCAGTTTTCATGATAGTTGCTCCCGGTCACGAAGGGACAGATTCCGGCAAGATGCGGCGGATGGGCGATTGCCGCCAGCATCTGCGTTGCGCCGACGTACGACCCGCCCCACATGCCGACTTTGCCATTGGAATAGGGAAGCGCCGCGGCCCACTCGACGGTGTCGTAACCGTCCGCGGATTCGTGCTTGAACGCGTACCACTCCCCTTCGGACGCGAAGCGGCCGCGCACGTCCTGGATGATCATGACGTAGCCGCGCGCAGCTCCTCGCAGAGCGATGCTGATGTCATTGTTTTTGCCGTACGGAGTGCGCTGCAGGAGGACGGGAAACTGACCATCTGCCTTCGGGCGGTAAATATCGGCGTAGAGCGTCACGCCGTCCCGTGTTTTCATCTCGACATCGGGTTCGAAGGTGACTGCATACGGGTCGGCGGCATGGGCGGCGCCCACGAGCAGATTGGCGGCAACCAGAAACAGCAGCGAGCGCGCGATTCGATGCATAGTTCTTATGCGCATATTTATCTCCTTCAATTCCACCGCGCCTAAAGAGCCCGGGCTTTTTCAGTGCTGTGGCGGGTTATCGACGCGTGTCTCACGGTCAGGCGGGTCCAAATCATCCGCTGTGCGATAGATGATTCTGTCGAGCGGCGGCGCGGGGCCCATACGCTCGAATACGGGCTGCAGCTTAGGATGCATCATCACGTTCTGATGCAGTAGGGCGTGCACGCTATCGGCGTCTCCTTTGGCCATCGCCGAGATGAATTCATTCGCCGCCCGTACCACCTCCGCATCGGCGCGCTCTGCATCAATCGTGAGATATTCTTCCGAATTAGAGCGGATGGCGCCGGCTTCGATCAGTCGATTCAGCACATAGGTAGAACCCTGGGATGAGGGGCTGCTTAGGCCTCCGCGTAGACGGGCTAGCGCCGGCACGAGAAATGCTGCGTACAATGGTGCGGCATCACGCGCGTCGAGATACCCGTGCTCGATCAAGTAGCGATGTCCCCAGAGGGACAACAACATCGAGCGTACCTGAAGGGCAACGCCCCAGTTTTCGCGCAGGGCGTCCGCGATCGGTTGCTTTGTGCCCGTCACGAGCTGCGGGCCAAGCGAGTCGAACATGCGAACCATCATGATCTCGTCTCGAATGTCCTCGAAGCGCAGGGACGCCTGATCTGGAGCTGCTAAGGTTGTGGTTGCGATGGGAAGAAACGTTCTCTGATAACGCAGCTTGAGAATGTTGCTGTAAGTGCCGGTGCGTGCTCCGACGGAGTTGAGCACGCGTAAATCATTCGGCAAACTGTAGCCTGCCTGCGCGTGGCCCGCGCCTGTTAGGCCGCCGTGATATATCGCATCGAGAATCACCACCGGCGCCGCGGCAGCGAGCCGGCGTCCGCGCAGCTCGGCCGCAAGAGGCAAGTGATCCTCGAGTTCTTGCAGGTGAGACGCGATCTGCGCCACGTGTTCGGTTGCGGCCTTGTTGACCAGAGCGATTGATGCTTCGGAGGTCTTTACGCCGAACCAGTGGTCGTCATCGACCTCGTAAGGCCCAAGGGCGACATCGATCGGCCCGCACAGTCTGACGAACGCCACGTCGCTCGCGTAATAGTCGTCATCGAGTAGCGCTTGGGCTCGCGCTACGAGGTAGCGTTTGAGCGTAGGCTCGCGAGTCAGGGCGGCGGCAGCACGCAAGTCATCGGCAGCCGACCGAAGCTCGCTCGCGTAGTAACGGCTGTAGGGCTCGACCTCGAATCGGCTGCCCGATCCCGGACGAATAGCTGTGAAGGCGCCTAGTGCCCGCTTGCGTTCCGAAGGCGACAGCGTATCGAGCCAGGCCTCCAGCGTATCTTTGGTCGCGGCAGCCGGATAGAAATCTGCGATGGGTCTTGTCGCGGGTACACC
Source organism: uncultured Gammaproteobacteria bacterium (assembly GCA_963799885.1). Classification (GTDB taxonomy): domain Bacteria; phylum Pseudomonadota; class Gammaproteobacteria; order Steroidobacterales; family Steroidobacteraceae; genus Bog-1198. The sequence continues at coordinate 204,303 of CAWCYX010000029.1, forward strand.
AGGGGTAAAGGCTTTGCCGTCGTTGTCCCAGGGTCCTTTGAAGAAATTGAGGGCTTCCACCTCCGCTCGGACCTGGGCGTTTTGCGATGGCGTGCGTTCGCGGAGCAGCGCGCCGGTCCCTGGCCAGATCTGCCTGATAAAGAGTGTGTCCAGCTTTCGCGCACCGTGGATGATTCGCGCGAGGGCGGCTTTCTCATTGGAGGGCAGTGCGCGCAGATCGACTTCGACAACAGTCGGTTCGAGTATCGGAAGTTGTGCGGACCGCGCATGTCCGGCGGCCAGAACGGTGCACGCTGCTGCGAAGACCGCGAGCGCGCGGCACAATGTGTTCATACTTCATCTACTCCGATGCGACGGTCTCGCAGCCGATAGTTCGGCGCTATGTCTAAAGCATACGCCCACGGCAATCGGAACGCGCGATCACGAAATCGATGGCCTCGGCGATTGGGCTAGTCTCTGCGCGCATCTCATCGCTGCGCCGTCTTGGTAACAGGCTGCATGGTCTTGTCGATCGCATATTGTGCAACCTGACGTCCGAGAGTCGTGCCGACGCGGGTTGAGAAGCGGTAGTGAAATCCCGCCCAGATCCGCGCATTCGCCACCTCCGTAGTGAAGTCCTCGAGGTTCGACCAGCGATGGGTTACACCCGACGCGGTCGGACTTGTGAGGGAGAATTCCGGCATCGGCTGGCCTTCGGCCAGCGATTCCAATACGACTCGCGCGGCGCCGCTCAGGATGCAGTGTGCGCACGGGTACTCCGGATGCATCGGCGTCGCATCGAGCGGCTGCCAGGTCGCATCGGGCAAGGTCGCTGGGTTACCGTCGAGATCGCCGTTGCGGATCGCTGTCAGCGGCCGCCAGAACTCGTAGTGATACTTGGCATCGAAGACGGCAATGTAGGCGTCGGTCAAGGTAACCGCGAATACCGCCATGAATCGGGCGCTGTCGATGAGATCAAGGTGGCGCTCGAGCACCATCTGTCGCGCGAGCGGGTGATACGCCTGCGGGCCAACCATCAGCCAGAAACGCGCGGCCTCGGTCTGTTCGGCACTGCGCTTGCTGCTCGCCTTGCCGCCGAGTTCCTTGATCTCATTGTAGTCCGCCGCCCATTCCGCGCTCTGCAACGCGGGAGGCGGGCCGGGACGAAACTGCGACGGTGAGGCCAGAACGAACGGCCGCATGGTGGGCCAGGTCGAGCCCACCATCGTCACTGTCGGCACGTATTGCCCTGGCCGAGTCTTGGGACGGTAGGGATCGACATCCGTGGCGCCATCCGTGGCGCGGCTCGCAACGAGTCCTTTTGCGACGGTTTCGCCAAGTCGGATTCCGGCCTCGATCGCCGCCGGTGGTGCGGAGACATGGCCTAGATACTCCGTAAGCGCCACTTTGAAGTCATTCGCGGCCTGCGGATGCAGCAGACCCAGGGCCGTAGCCGCAGCGCTGGCGGCCGACGCATCCATGGACGTCGGCTCGGGAGTGGGCACCTGCAGCAGATAGGGGTTATAGCGTCGCGCGATGGAGTTGACGGCATCGAACATGGCGAGATCGACGATTGCCACCTCGCGCTGGCCGAGGGCGGCGGAAGAGGCCACAGCCGTCGCCTTGGCGTCCCAATCGGTGATAGTGTCGGCACGGCAACTACCGGTATGGACCGCCATCGCGACTAACCCCACTGTTACGGCAGACAGACGCCTGTTCATGGTGAGTACCCCTTTTTTCGATTGCTTTGCCACTGCCCGCAGCCTACCGGCATTGCGAGTGGTAGTTATTAAGGACTCCTGCTATTTTTCTGATGAAATTCTCATAACTTCTTGCGATGGACTCAGGCATGCAATACGGGTTCGGGGCTTACCAGCTCGACGGGGAAGGACGGATGCTCTTTCGAGAGGGCGCCCATGTCGCCTTGCCTCCCAAGGTGGCCGAGCTGTTGGTCGCCCTGGTGCAGGCCGCGGGGACGGTTGTCACCCGAGAGCATTTGCTGGAACGGCTGTGGCCCGACACCGTCGTTGAGGAGGGGAGCCTCACCTCTCACATTTCCCTGCTTCGCAAGACCCTGGGAACGGATTCGAGCGGGCGAGAGTTCATAGAGACCCTGTCGAAGCGCGGTTACCGTTTCGTGGCACCGGTAACTTCGGCTGAAAGTGAGGCGCCGGAAAGCGCTAGGCTCATGCTTGTTGTCCTGCCGTTCGAGAACTTCACGGCCGGCGACAAGTACGATTACTTCAGCGACGGGCTGACCGAGGAGATGATCACCGAGATCGCGCGCCTAAGCCCGGAGCGCCTCGGGGTGATCGCGCGGACCTCCGCGATGTTGTTTAAGTCGACCACGAAAAGCATCGAGGAGATCGGCCACGCGCTCGGCGTATCCCATGTGTTGGAAGGTTCCGTGCGCAGAGCCGGGGAGCGGGTTCGCATCACGGCACAGCTCATCCGCGTTTACGATGAAAGCCATTTATGGGCTGAGAGCTTCGAGCGAGCCCTGGACGATGTGCTCGAGGTCCAAGCGGAAGTGGCTCAAGCCGTCGCCCGGGAAGTCCAAGTCAAGTTGTCGCCCCACGATGCGCGGCGCCTGCATCCTGAAAAAAAGCGGTCGATCAAACCGCAAGCCTACGAAGCGTATCTCCGGGGTCGTCACTTCTGGTACCGGCGTACCGAGGAGGGCATGCGCAAGAGCATCGAGTGCTTCCAAGAAGCGCTGCAATACGATCCGAGCTTCGCAGCGGCCTATGACGGGATATCCGACGCGCACACGATGCTCGCCTGCCGAGGCATCACTCCCTCCCTGGACTCTTTCCATAAGGCCAAAGCCGCGGCTCGACAGGCTGTGCGGATAGAACCGGACCTCGGTGAAGGATACGCATCGCTAGCGCACGTGCGATTACACGACTGGGACTGGGTGGGAATCGAGAGCGAGTTCACGCGCGCAGTGGAGCTTGATCCAGGGTATGCCATCGCTCACTACTGGTACGCGGAATACCTGATGGCGATGGGTCGCACGGAGGAGGCGATCCATAGAGTCGAACACAGTTTGGTGTTGGATCCGCTGAACTCCGTGATCAACGCATCGGTTGGAATGATTCGCTACCTGGCTCACGACTACGACGGTGCGCTGGTATCCCTGCGGCGGGGCCTTGAAATCGACCCCACTCACTATGTATCCCATCTGCGAGTGGGCCTCGTATGCCTGCAGAAAAATCTGCCGAACGAAGCAGTCGCTGCAATGCTTGAAGCTGTGACGCATTCCCGCGGCAGCACTGAGGCTAAAGTTGGCCTGGCTCAGGCGTATGCGATTATGGGGGATAGCCAGTCGATGAAAAGGATCGTGCAGGAGCTCGGCGAAGGACGCCAGCCTTATGTTTCCCCGTACAATGTCGCAAGACTGTACGGCGCCATCGACGACAAACCGCGAGCGTTCGAATGGCTGGAAAAAGCTTACGAGGAACACAACCCCGATCTCATCGAATTGACCCGCGAACCTTCCTTCGCGAGCCTACGGTCCGATGCGAAATTCCATGAACTTGCCGTTCGAATCGGCTGGAGCAACTTGCCAGCAGCCTTTTGAAGGTTGGAGTCCGAAGCGGATAGGCAGGTACTAGTTCGCCGAGCGCAGTCCGAGATGTTGAACGAACGGATCAAAATCGCGATCGCCGTACAACAATGAGAGTTCCTTCTCGATGCAACTCGTCGCGATCAGCGTATCAATGGTCTTCCGAATCGTTATCCCGAGGGTCCTGAGTTTGCGGAAGTTCCTTGCCGCTTGAAGCGCGATGTCTTCGCCGACGAGCGGGACCAGAGGGATCGAAGCCAAATGTTTCCGGGCTTGATTGAAATCGCGCTCGCTGACGAATCCTTGTAATACCTCGGTCAATATCAAGTCGCCGGTAAACACCTGTTCGACTCCAAGAAGAGTGTCCAGTTTCTCAGACTGCGGGGTGACGACGCCGCGAAAGTAATCGATCCAGACGCTGGTATCGACCAGTATCATTAGTCCGTTCTCATTGCATCCAAGTCACCCCGCCACGGAAGCTTGCCGCGAAAGCGGCGGATCTCTTGCTGCTTGCGCAGGCGAACGACCGTGCGCAGCCCCAACTCGACCGCCTCCCGCTTGGTTTTCAAGCCGGTGAGTCGAAGCGCTTCCTTCATCAACTTCTCATCGATGACGATATTGGTGCGCATAATGTGTACTCCGAGACGATTTCATACACATTATAGGACTCCCAATGAGATAGGGCAAAGACCCCCAATTACCACGTCGTCGCGATTGTTCGACCAGGTAAGCGTGTTGGTCACGGAGCGTCCGAGGGCATCCATTAACAGCCACCCTTTGGCAGGGCCATCGGTGGGGGCATCGGCAAATTTGTGGGAATTTATTGTTTTGTAAATCAATGGGTTGCGCCGCAAATGTGGTAGCTACACGGCCCACCAATTTAATCAATGTTTTAGGCGTTTTTTTTCGATGTTGATTGCTACGCCTCTACACCCGCTTCAACTGGTCGTACGTAAGCTAGTTTTCCATCGCGCTTTGCGCGACCCCCAGTCCGGTGCATTTTGGGCGACTGTGCCATCTTTGTAATATCGCCTGCAATATCATACAATTCGACATGCGTCTGCTGCTGGATACCGATGTGTTGGTGGCCGCATTCCGAAGTGCGAGCGGGGCGTCGCGTGAATTGCTGATAGCAGCCCTCGACGAACGCTATGTCCTGCTGGCCTCCACTGCACTGTGGCTGGAGTACGAAGCGGTTCTGACGCGGCCCTCGCATTTGGACGCCATGCGGCTCACTGCTCTTGACGTTAGGGACGCACTCGCTGCGCTGGCAACAGTAGCGGAAAAAGTTGTCATCCATTTTCTCTGGCGGCCTGTGTTGGCGGATGCAGATGATGAACTTGTTATGGATCTGGCGATGAACGGGCGAGCTGACATGTTGGTAACGTTCAATCAAGTCGATTTCGCGGACGCTTCAAAGACCTTTCAAATTGAGATCGCTACGCCGGCGGTGGCGCTGCGACGACTAAGGAAATGAATATGCGAGCAAGCAACTTTGCTTTGCGACTACAACCTTCTCTGCTGGAGGAACTTCGATCGATGTCCGATCTAGAGGGCGTCGCTGTGAACCAATTGATCAATGTCGCGATCGCCGAAAAGCTCGCTCAAATGCGGACGGCGAAATGGTTTACTGAGCGCATTGCAGCGGCTGATCCGAAAGCTGGAGCACGGTTGATTCGAGACCTGAGTCGCGGTGGCAGCGAGAAGCCGCGGAGGGGCGACGTGATTGCACGAATGCCAAAGACACGCCGACGGAAATCCACGGTGGACTGAATAAACCTTGCTGAGACTCTAAGTTCTGAGCGGCTGTGCGCTAGAGTCGCGCTTTCGCCCTGGTATTTGGAGACGTAGAGTCGGTTTTTGACGAATTTCAGGGATGTGAACAGTAGTTCTCTACCAAGGGCACGAGACCGACGGCCCCGTCACTTACTAGGTCTGGAAACCCGCAATGAGACCGGTGGCAGGAAATGGGGATGAGGAATAGGGAAAAGTCGATTGCTCTGTTGGCGACCCTGTGGCTGGCGGGGTTTGTCGGCACGCCTGTTATGGCTGACGACATCGATGTTCTCAAGAACACCGGCGCGCTGGATCGGCTGTTCACGCAAACCGGCGTCTACAACGCGTCTAAGACCGGCAAAACCCCGGATTTCGTCTGTGACCCGTCATGGCCGCAGCCGCTTCCGCATAGTTGGCTGGTGGGCCAGATCGGCGGGCTCTCTGTCGACCGGCACAACCATATCTGGGTTTACAACCGACCACGTACCATGACCCATGAAGAGGCCGGACTCGAGAAAGTCGTGCCGGGCGCCACCGACGCCAATGGCCAGCCAGTCAACGGACTGGGATTTACCCGACTCAACGGCTTCGGGGCGGATTGCTGCAACGCCGCGCCTTCCGTTCTCGAATTTCACACCAACGGCAAGCTGCTGCGCGCCTGGGGCGGTCCGTCCGATCCAGGGTTCATTGGAAGCAAATGCAGGGAGGAAGAGGGCTGCATCTGGCCAAACAACGAGCACGGCATCTATGTCGACCAGAACGGCAATGTCTGGCTGGCGGGAAATTCCGCCAGCGCCCCCAGGGACGCGACACCTTGGACTACGAACAAGCATGGTGGCGATGGCTTCGTCCTGAAGTTCGACATGAACGGCAATTTCAAGATGCGGATCGGCGGAACGTCCAACGCACCGGACAGCAATGACACCAATGGCGGCATCAACGGGACGCCCGCGCTCTCTCAGCCGGCGGACATGGTGGTGGATCCCAAAACAAATCGCCTCTATATCGCTGACGGATATGGCAACCGCCGCATACTCATCGTCGACGCCGACACCGGCAAATATATCGGTCAGTTCGGCGCCTACGGAAACAATCCGGTCGACGACGCTGCCGCCAAAGCTGCCGGACGGTGGCCGGAGGACTATGCCAGGGGCAACAGAAAGCCAGCCTTCTTCCGCAACCCGGTCCACTGCGTCAAGATCGCAGGCGACGGCAAAATTTATGTCTGCGACCGAGGCAACGACCGCATCCAGGTGTTCGACGGAAACAGTCCGACGCTGGGCAAGCCGTGCAGCAATCCCGGTGGTGAGCGAGGCAGATGCAGCTTCGTGACCGAGCGTTTCATCAGCGAACACACCGACACCATGCCGGTCATGCCCGGAACGGCCGTCTCAATGGACTTCTCAACCGACAGGTCACAGAGCTGTCTCTATATTGCAGACAATACCAATATGACCGTCTACATTCTCAACCGGAGCAACCTACAGGAACTCGGACGCTTCGGCCGCAGCGGTCGGATGGCCGGCGAATTCCATTGGCTGCATCAGGTAAGCGTGGACAGCAACGGCAACGTCTATACAGCGGAAGTCGATACCGGCAAGCGCATTCAGAAATTCATCCGCTATGGCGGGGTGAGCTGCAGCGGCACCGGATCACCCACCATCGGCGGACAAGTTCCGGCACAGTAGTGCGCCTCAATCGCAGTTTGTGAAACTCGCTTCCGTCTTGGCCTGCCGGCCTCTACCCCTAGGCTGTTCCGACGCACGGAAGACGACAGCGCCCAGGTGCTGCCCATCTACCTGGCGCTTTCTACTCACTTTTCTACCGGCCCTATCGAGAAAACCCCCATAAAAATAGCGGTGTTGTCGTTCGACAATCCCCCTCTTAATCAATTGGTCGCAGGTTCGATCCCTACACGGCCCACCAAATTCACAGGAATAACAGCAACTTAGAAGCACACTCCCAAGCACGCCGACCCGCTGACACAGCTCTGACACAGATGCAGGTATTGCACGTAGAATTGTGTTGTCATTAGTCAACGCAAGGGGAGTGCAGTGGCGACATTCAGAGAGCGAAAACGGGACGACGGGACGGTGATCTTCAACGTCCAGGTCCGGCAGGCCGGATTTCCGAGTCGCACCGCCAGCTTCCCGACCCGACGACAAGCAGAGCGCTGGGCCAAAGTCACGGAAGCCTCGATGATCGAGGGCAAGCACTTCCGCAACGTCGAGTCGAGACGGCGCACGTTCGCCGAGGCGGCCGACAAATACATCCTGGAGGAAATCCCGAAGAAACGCGGCGGTGGCGGCATGCATCGCGCGGCCCTTGCCTATTGGCGGGAGTCGATCGGCCACCTGAAGCTCAGCGACATCAACGCCGCGCTGTTGTCCGAGCAGCGATCGAAGCTTTCGCGGGCGACGTACCGACGAGCCGATCCGGCCTCCAAGCGCACCAGCCTCAAGGACGGCGAGACCGCACGCGAATTCAAACGCAGCACGGCGACCGTCAACCGCTATCTCGCCGTGCTGTCGCACGTGTTCTCGATCGCGCGCCGTGAATGGCACTGGCTCGATCACAACCCGTTGGAGCAGGTTTCCAGGCTGCGCGAGACCAACGGCCGCGTGCGACATCTCACGCCCGACGAGCGCCTGACTCTGCTGGTCGAGACGGCGAAAAGTCCGAAACTGCACGCATTCGTCGTGCTCGCCTTGTCGACAGCGTGCCGCGCTGGCGAGCTGCTCAAGCTCACATGGCCTGACGTCGACACGGAGACCGGGCGGCTGCTGTTTCGTGAAACGAAGAACGGGCAGCCTCGCACCGCGTGGATCGGCGGCGAAGCGCTGCGACTGCTGAAGGAACTGCCGGTTGGCAAGGGGCGCGTCTTTCCAAACGATAGCGGTGCCGACGGGCCGTGGGAATATCGCGAAGGATTCAAGCTCGCACTCGCTGCCGCGACTATCGAGAACTTCCGCTTCCACGATTTGCGCCACTCGGCGGCAACGGAACTCGCACGACTCGGCGCAAGCGAACAGCAGCTCAAAGCGATCGGCGGATGGAAATCGAGCATCGTTTCGAAATACGTGCACCTCTCCGCGACCGATTCGCGCGAGCTGACTTCGAAGCTCAACGAAAAGCTATTCGAGGCGAAGGCGTGAGCGCTGTCACGCGCACACTCGTGATCGATCCAGATACGGGCGAGCGCGCGGCGAAATTCGTTTTTCGCTCAGAGAATGCGACATCCCAGGACGACGTCGATATGCTGCACGCTTGGTTGGTCGAAAAAAGTCCCGTCGGTCTGTTGGAAATTGCGAGATCGAGGCTTGCCGATATCAAGGAGTTTCCCGAATACGAGAGCGCCGCGCGTGCGATCGCAACCGGCGAACAGTTCGCCGCTTTGAACGAATGGGATCGCGTGAGCACGGCAATCAGCGATTTCAGCGCCTGCTATGAGCGTGCGATGCGACGGAAGCAGATTCACGCCGAGCGGCAGCGCAGAATTACGGCAGGGCAAAAGTCAGGCGAATGGCGCAACCGGAACCACCCCGATATCATCGCGCGCCATCAGGCTCTTACTTCGCTCCACCAAAGTTCCGCGAAGGCGACCGCTATTTGCGCGAGAGAGTTTGAAGTGACGGTCGGACAGATTCGGAGGATCATCAAGCAAACAAAATAAATGCGTGCGTGAGCTAGCTCGCGCACGTCTCACTGCTACCAATCAACTTTGCTGCCCTCTATCTTTCTGCTTGCCAATCATTGGCGACCACAGAGGCGGCAAGCACATGGCTCGGAAGCTCATTCGGATCACTGACACCGAGGCGCTGCACGCCGAGGGCATCAAGTTTCCGTCGACCGGCGCTTTTCGATGGTTCGAGAGCAAGGCCGAAGAGAACGGCTTTGCGGATGCATTCGTGCGCGTTGGGCGCCGTGTCTTCGTCGACCCTGATCGATATCACGACATCGCGAGAGCGAAAGGCGGCACGGTCACTGTGACTCGCACGACCGGAGAGCAGCCGATCCTGCGAGCTGCGGCGCTCGCAGCGCGGTTCAATATGCGCGTGTGGCGAGAAGGCGAGGGTGGCATCGTGAAGGCCGCACGCTTAGGCAGAGCGAGCCAGGTGCTGTTCGAGTTTCCGGATTGGAGCGATGCCGTGGAGCATTTCGAATCCATGATCGCGCCGCCGCGCGGAGCAGAGACCCAGGTGGAAACGACGGCCTAATGACCCTGCCGGACGACGATCGGCGTCGCTTGTACCGTGGTAGGGCAGCACAGATCGTGAGCAAAATGGATGTTCCTGAGCGTGCGCAATGAGCCGGACACGTCAAAAAGCCAAAGGACGTCGCGGCGGAGAGGCGGTCGTCATGCCGCTCAGCGTGCGGTTGGGCAGACTGCTGTAGCCTTGTAGCGCCAATCGAGCCTTCACTTCTGACGGCAGGCGGCGCCGTGGCTCTTAAGGTGCGCAATATTCCGTTTCGTGTCTTCCCCTCAACTGATGGATCTTGAGATCTTGAGCTGGCGAGTCTCTAATCGACTTTACAACGCACAGGTAGCTCAATACTCGCTTCCAGGCCCCTCGTATGGCGATTCAACAGTCGCAGTTCGCCGCCGTGGGCGCGTGCAATACGTTCGACGATAGCCAACCCAAGCCCAGAACCCGCACTGCCGGCTCGAGTCGAACTTCCTCGCCGGAAAGGCTGTTTCATAGGTTCGATCTCCTGCTCGGGAATTCCAGGGCCGCAATCTCGCACACAAATACTGACGGTCTCGCCGTCGTATTCCGTGCATACCGATATTGGCACCTCGCCGTGTCGAACTGCGTTTTCCAGGAGGTTCGAAATCGCACGGATTAGTGATAGGCGTTGCGCACGAAGTGCCGGCACCGGCGGCAGCGATAGCTCCAGTGTCCCAGGCAGCCACTCGCGCAATGCGACTGACTCCTCAATAAGATCATTCACGTTCACCAGATCAAAGACATCCCCGGTACTAGCGCGACCGTAGTCCAAGAACTGATCAATGATCTGGTTAATCTCGCTCAACGACTTCCGTAGGCTCGTCAGCATTTCTGGCTCAATCTGCGCCTCCATGATCTCAACGGCGAGCCGGACTTTCGACAACGGCGTGCGTAAGTCGTGTGACACACCTGCGAGCATGACACTGCGCTCCTGGTCGATTCGCTCCAAACTGACGGCCATCTGATTGAAGGCTCGCGTCACCATTGCGATTTCCTCCGGCGGCTCTTCCGGCAAGTCAGACGGCCCGCGACCGAGGGCCAACTGCCGTGCTGCACCCACCAACCGCCGCAGCGGACGATTAATGCGCCGCTGGATCAGGAGCGCACCCGCGAGCGCCAGTACCAAAATCAGCCCCGATATCGCCGCAGCAACAACAGAGAAGGGCCTGCCGGCGCTCAACCGCGGCAGGATCACCCAGTATTGATCCTCGGCAATGCGCTCACGTATCCACAATGAACCCTCAAAGTCGCTGCTCCAGATGACTTCTTCGGGACCCTTTTGCAACCGCTCGGCCACATCCCGGGCGTATTGTCGCCACAGTGAGTTGGTGGCGCGCATGGTATCCGGCGTACGTTGTCCTACGAGGACGATCCAAGCAGACTTGCTTTGGGAAAGGCGTTCAAGGAATCTCTGTCTTTCCTCAGATGGCAGCGCCTCAAGTTCGCTCAGAACGCCCGACACATAGTCGGCCGCAATGCCCGCCAACTGGCTTGCTCGAGGTCGCTGAACGAGTTCGCGATAGGTGAGCCCAGCCGATAGCTCTGCAACGGCAATGAGCCCCAAGATAAGCAGGGCGTTTCGACCAAGGAGTGTCCGCGGGAGGAGCATCACGGGACATCAGGATGAGAAACGAATACGTAGCCAAGGCTGCGCACGGTCTGAATGTATCGGGGTTGCGCCGGATCCTCTTCCAGAGCACGTCGCAGCCGCAAGATCTGCACGTCGATACTGCGCGCGGTTGCGTCACTGTCTGGCCCCCGTGTGAGTTGCAGCAGGCGATCCCGGCTCACCGGTCGCCCGGCGTGCAGAATCAAGACCTGCAGCAAACTGAGCTCTCCACTGGTCAGCTCGATGGAACCTGAGTCGCGCGACAATCGCCGCGCCCGCAAGTGAAACGTAAAGGCCCCGAAACGAACGACCTCTTCCGAAGCCGTCAATGAGGCGGCGCCCAGCAGGCGCTGCCGCCGGATCAGTGCGTTGATGCAGGCGACGAGTTCGCGCGGGTCGAAGGGCTTGGGCAAGTAATCGTCGGCGCCCATTTCCCGACCAATGATTCGGTCGACCGGCTCGCCGCGCGCAGTCAACATCACGATGGGGATGGATTCTCCCTGGGCCCGCAATCGACGACAGACCGAGAGCCCATCCTCACCGGGCATCATGAGATCCAAGACCAGGACGTCGAATCGTTCCCGCTGTAGCAGCCGATCAAGCTGCGCGGCATCTGCGACGCCCCGCACTTCAAATCCCCGTTCGGTCAAATAGCGCTGCAGCAGCGCGCGCAACTCTGGCTCGTCGTCCAGAACAAGCACCCTGACTTGCTCGGTCGGGCTCTTCTCTACCATAGGCTCTTAAGTATGCCTCCCCGCATCCGGACACCCCCGCGGTTTTGTTTCGATCGGTTACAGAAGCACGTAATGGTCGTCAGTCGTAACCGACTTGTGCTTCCGGTCACGGGGCGATGCGCACCGCTCCCGCTAAGATTGCGCCTCGGCACTCGGTATTCTATCGGAGACACCGCTTCATGCTACGTCGGAGTTCACTGGGGGCATCGCGTTGGATTGCAGCAGTCGGCTTTGTCGCAGCGATCGCCGTCGCAGCCCCCATGCCGGTCATACCCCCAGCGCCGGACTATTCCCAGGCCGCGGCGTGGGCGGTGTGGCCGGGCCGGCCGAGCGAGGCGGATGTTGTCCCATCGGGCATCGTGGACACATCCTCCGGCGAGGCATCACGCGTCGATGTGTTTTTCGTTCACCCCACCACGTATTTGTCGCGACCGAACAACAATGCCCATTTTGACGAGCCCGGAGTCACCACCACCCTGATTGAGCGCGGCGTGTTGCGCTCCCAAGTTAGCGCGTTCAACCATTGCTGTCGCATCTATGCACCGCACTATCGGCAAGCTGCGCTTGCCGCCTTCTTTCACCGAAACGACGCGGCTGACGCAGCCGCGCTCGATCTGGCGTATCAGGATGTCTTGCGGGCGTTTGACTTCTATCTGGCCTCCGAGAACCACGGACGTCCGTTCATCATTGCGGGCCACAGCCAGGGGTCGTTGCACGTACTGCGGCTGCTGCAAGAGCGCATCGCGGGAAAGGCCGTGCAGAAGCAGATGGTGGCGGCGTACGTCATTGGCTACTTCGTACCCCAGGAAATCGAGCGAACAGGCTTAGGCGTCTGTCGAGCCGCCACGCAAACGGGTTGCCTGATCAGCTGGAATACCGTCAAACCGAATGCCGCAACAACCGAGAAGCGGTCTACCCACCTAGTCTGGCTCAGCCGCGAGTATCAGCGATTGGGCGATCGCCCGGTAGTTTGCACGAATCCTCTGAATTGGAGCCTTGACCGTGGTGAGGCGCCTGCGAGCTTGAACTTAGGTGCACTACCCGGCGTACACCCCTCGCAGGACTTGCGGCCCATCATCCCGGCGCTGACCGGCGCCTCGTGTCACGACGGCGAGCTCGCCGTATCCATCCCTTGGGGTAGACGCCACGGGTTCGCGGACGCGTTGACGCTTTTTGGTAGCTACCACATCTATGACTACAACCTGTTCTACACGAATATCCGAGTCAATGCCGATGAGCGCGCGGCCGCGTTCCTGTCGCGCAACCACGTCGAGTGAGGTCATGCCCATGAAACTAATACACATTAGCCTCTGTATCTCCTCGCTCAGCATGCTGCTGTTGTTGAGCGGCTGCGGAGGCGGCAGTAGCGATCCGACGCCATCCCCGCCCCAACAGCCCGCGGTCAGTATTCAGGTGACTCCGACGTCGGTCGGACTGAATACCAACGCGACGTTGACCTGGTCGAGTACTGGCGCCTCGTCCTGCACGGCGAGCGGGAGTTGGAGCGGACCTGAGCCCGCGGCAGGTACCGGCAGCGCCGCGGTGACCGTGATGCAGGCGGACGCGGGCAGTTATAGTTATACGCTGACTTGTTCCGGTGCCGGCGGTTCGGCCAACGCCACAGCGACCTTGACGGTCGGTGCGACATTGCAACAGCGGATCACCGCCGCCCACATGACCGCGGCGAACACTGCGGCAAGCTCCTCCTGCGGAACCTTAAGCCAGAATCCAACCGGCTCCGATGATGGCTTCTACTGGGAAATCGGCGATGAGAACGGCATCGTCGCGGATCCCGTCAGCGGCGCCCAGGCCTCCGGCAGCGTGCAGCCCTCCGGCGTCGTTGGCACAACCTACACGCGGACCACGTCGCTATTGATCGCCTCCGCGAGCAAGTGGCTCTCCGGCAGCTATTTTGCCGAAGTCACGGCCACGCAATCGAACGGCCAGTGGACATTTCCAGCGGCCTACGTACCGTTCCTTAACTTCACCAGCGGCTATGACAACATGACGGACAATTGCCCGGGGTTGACCACACCTACGGTGCAGGATTGCTTGAACCATATGAATGGCATCGGCGCCTCCGCCGTCCCGAACGGCACCCAGACGCCCGGTGATGTCGGTCATTTCTTCTACAACTCCGGGCACCTGGAAGTGTTTGAGGCAGGTGCGGATCCGGCCGTAAGCGGTGCCATCAATGGCGGCACTGCCAGCGATGCCACGCTGGCTACCGCACTGATGGACGCGTTCGCTCAGCGCAACATCATCGTAAACTTGAGATTCGAGGCGCCGGTCAGCGCAGGCGGAATCGACACCACGGCGGCCGACTACGCGGAGTTCCTCAAGGGGCTCATTCGCACCGACAACCCGTTGATCATGGCAAGCTTTCTGAGGCCTACCGCCACCGATCCCTATGCTGTTTGCACGAACCCCAGCGACCCCACTTGCGTCGATGCCAACGAACAGCCGCTGGCCCGATACGCGCCGGTGCCATCGAATACCAGCTGGCACTACTCGATCACACACTGGATCGAGGACGACCCGATCACGGGAGACGGCGCCTACAGCAGCCCCGGGAAATTTGGCTTCTATCCGTGGATAAATGCCGGCAAGACCTACTACGGAATTCTTGCGCGTTACGATAATAGCCCGGTACTGGTGCCGCAGAACGCTCCCTACTATCTGTCAGTCATCTGCGGCGCCAATATTCGCAAGGCTTTCATGTCGGGCAAGGTGCAGAATTAGAACCGACCAGGTCGCGATTGTCGAAATCGCTCGACTCGGAGCGATTTGCTATAGGAAACATCTGGGCTTTGGCCAATCACCAGTTGCCGCCGTACAGGCGCCGTGAATATGCGGGCCTCTGGGGGATCGTTTCCGATGCCTCCGTACCGTATCAGCTCAAGCACGCTACCCGCGCTTGCAACCCGGTTCGAAGAGAGCATTCGGGGAACCGTGCAAAAGATTACCCGAGACTTTGCCCCGCTGCCGAAATAGGCATGGTCGGCGCCGCCGTTAGCCGCGTCGCTCACTACCGCGCCTTTTGAACGCAGCAGCACGCGGTGGTTTGGGGCCTACTCCTGCAAGTCGACCCCGGGGGACCTACCCCCATCTCCAGCACAGTTCCACGGACTCATCTCCGTATTCGTGACACACTCGGTAAACACCCCTAAAGTGCTCGGCCATGCGAACCGTGCAAGGCATCGATCGTTTCGCGGACGAGTTTCGCCACGCTGCTCATCTCCCCGGCACCACCGTGCGAGAATCCCATGCGAACCACCACTAGGTTCTCCGAGGGAACGACGACGATCCACTGTCCCAGATAGCCCCGCCCCATGAAGGCGTCCGAAGGCACGCCGGGAAGACCCCACGGGAACTTCCACTTCGGTACGGGGGTGTTCACTCGATTAAGCCAGAACCCCGCGCCATAGCCGCTATCGGGAGTCGGCGTGGTCGAGTACCGCACCCACCCCTCGGGCAGAATGCGGTGGCCGCCGATGACGCCGTCCTGCAGATAGAGCAGGCCGAGGCGCGCCCAGTCCCGCGCCGAGGCGTAGACAGCGTTCGCACCCATCATCGCGCCCGCTTGGTCGAACTCGATCGTGACGTCGCGCATCCCCAGCGGATCGAGTATTTCGCGGTGGGCCAGATCACTGATTTGCTGGGGCCCGCCAATCTGATCTCTCAACACGCGCGAAAGGATCGCGTAGCTGCCGCTGCTGTAATGCCACTCCCGTCCGACCGACGAGACCAAAGGCTGCATGGCGGCGAAATGCGCGGTATCGGCCTGCGTGAACCACATCAGCCCGGCGGTGGACGCACCCTTGCCCTCATCGAAATCGAAGCCCGCATCCATACGCAGCAGATTGTCGAGCGTGATCTGCGCGCGCGGGTCGTTCGTTACCCATTCCGGCGCCCCTGCACGAACGTGTACGTTGAGTTTTCCCTGGCGGACCAGCACACCGACGAGGGTGTTGACGAGCGACTTGGCAAGCGAATGGCCGTCGAGCGCGGTATCGACACCAGCCCCTGGGGCGTACCGCTCACCGATAACACGGCCGTCGTGAACAATGACCACGGCTTGGGTCGCACGTGAGCCTTCGGCGCCCGGTTCGGCGAAAGCCGCGTCGATGGCGGCCCGGAGCATCGTGTCCTGCGGCGCGACGACGGCGGGGCCGGCGATGTCGGGGAGGAGTGCAGGCTCCGGAACAGCCCTTCGCAGTGCTTCCGGCGCCCCGCCGCTGATCAGGGTGCAGCCGCGTCCGTCCCGAAAGACGGAGCGCCTGGGAAAGGCGCCCGCGATATCGACGCGTACTTCACGCATCGTGCGGTCGACGCGGTAGCGCAATGCCCAATCGACGGCCCACATGCCGGGTTCTGGCCTGAGCTGCGCATGGTAGACCTCCTCCGGCGCAAGTCCGGACACGAACACGCCTGAGCAGATCACCTGGCTCGCCGCGCCGGACTGGCCGAGAAGCGCCGCGGGGCCGTGCGCACAACCGCCAAGCCCGATCATCAAGAACAAAGCGCCGATCGCCCTTTTCACCCCATGATCTCCATAAGACGCCTGTGATCTTGATGCTTCACATACGTATGGTCGATACCAACTACCAACTACCAACGACCTCGCGATCTCAGGCGGCCGCGTAGACTGGCCATCCGCTGCGTCAAGCCGTTGTTCCTCAAGTCGCCGGCCTACATCCAGCCTATGACGGCGAATTGCCACGTGACTTGCACGCATGTCGCCGAAGCCGCAGATCTTAAGTACCTGGGATGCCGCGCGATACGGCATCCGAGCACCAAGCTCGGCAAACAAATAGCGCACTTCCGGCGTTGTCTGCCGCTGAATGATTTCACCGAGGGGAAATTCTTGGCGGTGCCCGTCCGCAGTTTCGCGGCATTCGCAGGACCTATACCGGCGTCCCCGATACCGAAAGGCTCCGAAAGGCGTTTGTACACATTTGGTGCGGGTGTCTTTGATGCGCTTAGGTTTGCCACAACACACGCAAGGCCTTCGGCAGAGAGCATACGCGTGAGCCTGGCTGCCGATAATTTGGACCTGCATTTCGCGGAGCAGCTGCTGGCCTTCCACAAGCGTCAACCCGATCTGTTCCGGAGACAAGTCGGCGATTGGCCGAGTAATCGCGCCAACGTCGTAGGTGATCGGCGGGTTGCCATCCGGCGTCAGCTCAAGGCGGATCGTCCATTTCATTGGGTATCGCTCCCATGCCAACAGGCCCCCATCTTACCGTGGCGCCCTCACATACGTTCCACTCCCCTAACCTCTCTTCCTTCCGCTGCGATCCGAAAATCCAGCCACGCTTATCCGGGTGCGAGAGAGTATTCGTGGCAACCCGGGATTGACGTCAGCTCCCTTATTTGATGGGACTACCGAGCTCGGCATTTACCCCCACTGACGCGATTCGCCTGAAGCGACTTTTCCCTTTTCGCGCGGAAACTATTCAATTTTGCGCCGTATCAGGAGCCATCGATATTCGCTTTGAGGGAAGATCCTGATGACCAAATTGATGTACCTGCCGATGTTAGCCGCTGCATTAGCGGCGTCCTCGTGCGGAGGAAATTCGGGCGGTAGTTCCGGACCCACGCAGGGTCCGACTGCCACCAGTGTGTCTGCCGCCACGCAGACCGCTCAGAGCGCCGAGTTGTGTACTGCGGTCGCGCCCTTTTACTGGGAGGTGGGAGATGCGCACGGCGCGTATACAAGCGGCTCGGTCGGCACCGCGGCGAGTGGTGCGCAGTACACGGCCGCCTCGGTCATGAGCATCGCATCTGCATCGAAATGGATGTATTCGTCCTATGTGGTTCAGCAGCGCGGCGGCAGTGTCACGACCTCCGACATTCCGTATTTGCACTTCACCAGCGGCCATACGAACATGCAACCCGGGGGCTGTGAGGCGAATCCCACCGACGGCAGCACGCCCACCCAAACGGTCGATCAGTGTCTTGCACAGCCCGGCGTGGCAACGGTGAGCGGCGGCTCGACCCAAGGAGCGCTGGATGCCACGACGGTCGGGTACTTTTACTACAACAGCGGTCATATGACCTCGCACGCGAGCGCCGCCATGGGCCTGGGCGGCGACACCACCACTGATCTCACGGCCGCCATTCAGCCGGTGCTTGAGCAGGGCGAGAAGTTCACTCAGTTTGACTACGGGCAAGACGATATGGCGGGTGGGGTACACACAACGCCTGGTGATTACGCGATTTTCCTGCGCAACGTTCTCAATGGCAAACTCATGATCGGCAGTTTGCTCGGAAGCGACGCCGTCTGTACCAACCCGGCGACCTGCCCGACAGCACTTTATAGTCCGATTGATGGCGCGGGCGATCAGCTGGTGTCGAATGAGAGCTGGCACTACTCGCTCGGCCATTGGGTTGAGGACGATCCGACGCACCAGAGCGATGGCACAACATTGGGGGATGGTGCCTACAGCAGTCCGGGCGCCTTTGGTTTCTATCCCTGGATTGATGCGACCAAAACATACTACGGCATTCTCGCACGCGAAGCCTTGACCACGCAGGCCTCCGGCTCTGCCTATTACAATTCAGTGCAATGCGGCCGCATGATTCGCAAAGCGTTCATGACGGGCACTGCGCAGCTCAGCAAGCCGACTGAACCGTAGCCTGCCAGTATGGATTCAATGCCACCGGATGCCGAGTTCCATCGTACCGACTCGCTCCATCGCCGTCATCGCGCGGATCGGATGAACCACCATGGCTACATGAATGGCGGTCAGCAGATGACACGAGCGTGAGCCAAGGCTTTCTCCACACGTCGGCCGCCCTGCTTGTCCTGACTGCGATCGTGCATTCAGCGTTCGGCGAACGCTTCCTACTCCGGCCGCTCTTTCGCAAACCCCACGGGGTTGTGGCCTCGAGGCTGGCGCGTTTTGTCTTGCGCTTTGCGTGGCATCTCACTTCCCTAAGTTGGTTCGCTCTTGCGATCATACTGCTGGCATTGCAGTGGCAGCCCTCGCTTGCGATGAACGTCGCGCTGCTTACCACGGGTATCGCCTTCACGGTGGCCGGACTGTTCGACGCGATGGGCAGTCGTGGACGCCATATTGGATGGCCGTTACTCTGCGCCATCGGCATTACGGCGCTGCTCGCCTGGTTCTTAGGCAAGCCCCAGTGAGATGAGGATTTCGTCCTTGCGACAGCCGGTTGCACGGTTGCACGGCGCCTTAGAGGAAACAAACGTACTGCCACACCGCGCGATAGGTCGGTAGATCGTTCGCGTCCAACGGCGTGGTGCCATCAACGACCGGGAAATCGTGATAGGTGAGAAGCCCGGGTAGGGCGACCGTGATGTCCGTATATAACATGTGGCTTGATCCATAGGGAGGAGCGCCCGTATCGACGCTCCCATACGTACCAAACGCATCCATCTTGAGGGCCGGCCAGGTCATCTGGTAGTCCAACCATGGGATGATCTGATCTTCCCGATGTGCAAAGCCAAAATAGCGGCTCGGATCCGTTTGCCCCGTGACGCTAAGCCAGTCCGCCAATTGACCGCTCGGACTCTCATCATCGGGCGCCGAGAGCATGCACGCGCGCACGACGCTGAATTGCTTGCCGATGTAGGCGGCGGTCGCGCCGCCTTGGGAATGGCCGGCGACGCGGATCAAAGACCATTGAATGTTGCCGGCGGCATCCACAAACGAGTCCCAACCCTGAGCGGGGTGTTGCTGCGCCAGATAGATAAGCGCCTTGACGAGACGATTCTCAATCGAATTCTGCGGATCCACGGTGATGACGGTACTCACATCGTTGCCGAACAAGACCTCCTCATGGACCGAGCCCGGACACGTCAAGTCGCCCGAGAGCGCGCATCGACTCCCAACCGTCAGCGTGTTCGGATAGGCAAGCCCTAGGGCGTTGAATCCGTTGTTCGCGGCGGCGGCCAAGAACTGCAAATAATATTGGGGCGGGGCGCTCGTGCCTGGGAAAAACACCAGCAGCTGTCCTTTGGGGGATACGGCAGGATTGATATAGGCGTAATGCATGCCGTAAGTCGAGTCAGTAATGCCAGGATCCGTGACGGTCGGATCGATGACATATTGGGTCGGTGCTGGCGTGGCGGTGTCGGCATACACATGCAGCGTGGTCGGCCCCGCCAGTTGCGTCATCGAGGAATTGGATATGCGCACTTGGAACTGCTCGCCATAGCCGCCCGTTGTCTCTGCGGGGGTCGTGTAGGTCGCGGACGTTGCACCGGTGATGTCGCTGCCGTTGAGCTGCTACTGATATGAGAGCGGTTCGGCGCTTGATGCCACGACAGAAAACTGTGCCGCCTGCCCCTCGACCATGCTCTGAGAGGCGGGCGCCTGCGTGACCGTAATGGGCGCGGCGGGAGGACTTGAAGATCCGCCACCGCAGGCGCCTAGCGCCGCGAAGCTCCCGATCAAGGAGCATCGGCCCACTTTACTGGCACATCGCCGAGTCGAGTGATCGAGGATGCCCTGGCTCACGCGGCAGGCCCGTTCTTGCTCGCTGCGCCCGCATCTTTCAGCGCCGCTTTACACTCGGGCGACAGTTTTGCGGCGTTCTTGCGGAAGCAGGCTTTCACACGGCCGCCGCCGGGTTGCACGTCGGCGCACAACGTCTGGTAGTCTGCGGCGCACGCTTTTGAAAGCGTAGGCGGCGCTGCAGGCGGCTCATCCGCCAGGGCAAGCCCGCAGGTTGCGGCGCTGATCAAGATGGCGAGCCCACGCATCGATCCGCGCACGGCCGTGTTTTTTTTGCGCACGAAGTTTTCTCCTTTTAAAAGACGAAATTGACTCGGTCCCCTCCTGATACGAACAAGACGAGTTAAGTTTCCGCGCGCACGCGAAAGATTTCGAGAAATGTGCCATTGGCTGGGACAGTTCAGGCGTGTTGGGGCCGTCTGCGAGCCAATCTGTCAGTCCGTCGGCACGATCCGGTACTCGCTGAACGCCTGGCGGCCCGCTTCCGACATGCGGGGTAAGGCCTCGAGCAAACCTTCTTCGATCACCGGCCGTATGGCTTGGCGCGCCTGTCGCGCGGCCCGCATGTCGGTGCGCAGCTGGTCGATGTCGAGCGGATGAGAACCCATGTCACGGCGCACCTGTTCTGCCGCCGACAAGGATGCGCGCTGCAAGCGGACGAGCTCGGGCAGACGTGTGATGAAGGCTGCACGCAGCACTTTCCCGTCCTCGGGCGGCAATGCGGCGGCGAGCTGCTGTACGAACGCGCGCGCTATATCGCCTGAGGCGATGCTCGCGGTGGTGCTCATCGCGAGGAAACTGTCAGGATGGCGATGACGCCACGCTTGAGTGCCGAGAAAGGTGAGTAGAAAAATATTGAGCGCGACCGAAACCCCGATGATCAAACGGGTCCGGCGTATCGGCCTGTCCGGAGCGTTCATTTAAAATAACTCCCTGAGTACGGGACCCGCCTCGCCCAGCAGTACCGCCGCGGCTGGGACCCCCGGCGCCCGCGGAGAGTCAAACACCGGGGCGGTTAGGCAGCCTGTGATGAAGCCTGCGAGCGCGACGGAGGCAAAAACGGCGCCAAGGGGGTTGGCGATAAGCCAACGCCAGTCACTCGGGCCCGTCGGACGGCCCCGGTTACGACGCATTGCCGCATCGACGATGGTCTGAGTACGTGCGGAATCGGGAAAGGTGTCACGATCGCGGGCAATTAGCGCATCGAGCCGTTGAGCGATGGCCCACGCTGCGCGTCCTTCGGAGGAGCCTGCGAGGAATGCTTCGCCGGCTTCTCGCACATCATCCGGCCAGCGCTTGAGATCCGCGCCACAAGTGTCGAGTAGTCGGGTGAAATCAGCGGGTGTCATGGTCAGCGACCTCCGATCGAATAGGTGATTGCAGCTGCTGGTGTAGGCTCTGACGAGCACGATGCAGCAAGGACCAATAGGCTCGAAGCCCCATGCCGAGGACCTCGGCTGCTGCTTCGCCGTCGAGCCCCTCGTAGTAGAACAGGGTCACTGCGGCCCGCTGCCGGGGTTGCAGTGCCTTGAGCGCCGTTTGCAATTGGTGCAAGTCTTCGTTTTGTGAGAGGAGTCGAAGGGGGCCGGGCGCGGAATCCGCGACCTCCATGGCAAAATCGAGCGACGCCCCGCGGGTGCGCCGCAGCCTATCGACGCAAAGCCGATAGACAATGGTGTAGATCCAGGTGGTGAGGCGCGATCGGTCCGATCGCCATCGGCCTGCGTTTTGCCAGATGCGAATTAGCGTTTCCTGTGCCACATCATCCGCCTCCGCTGAGGTCCCCAGAGTCCGTTCGGCAAGCCTCAGGATGTGTGCGATATGCCGGTCTGCCAACACTCTGAACGCTCGTTCGTCTCCTGCGGCCACTTGTTGCATCAATTGCTCGTCGCCCTCGCTTTCCCGCATTGGGTTATATCTGGTTTTCGTCAATGGGCACGCGATGCCGGGCAAGGCACGCTGAAGCTTGCCCGCACCGGCGACGAATTCTCCGAACCCGGGACTCGACCACGCCACTTTGGTTGATTTCGAACCCTCACGCCGAGATCCGTCCATTCTGCTAGAGCGTTTCGATCCTATGTCTACTTATACGGCGCTCGGCCGGAGAGTTCTCGCCGGAATACCAGTTCAATTTTTCTTCATCGGCATTGTGAGAACTCTTGCCCTCCGACTCCAGGGGTGCGCAAATGGACAAGATCAACGGTTTTTAGCGCGGTCGGCCGGATTTCGACGATGGCACGAGGCGTACTCGCGCCTTTCGAATCGCGCCCAATGAGTCGGAGTAGAGATGATCATCGCTGACCACCACCGGGTCGCCAGGAGCGGTCACCCGCTCCCGGCTCCCACAGAACGTAGCGTGCCGATTTCCGGCACTACGCTCGTCAGAAGTCGATTTGGCGTTCACAGCACAGCCCGTGATTGCATCTGCCCATAGGTCAGGCAGATCGTAGGTCGCTGTAGCGGAAATAGGTCCCTCAACCGATGAAAGACCGCCCACGTGAGTCTCGCCGCCCAACTTCGGCTACAAAGCATCTGGTGCCAATACCGCTCCACAAAGCGATAGACCTTGCGGAGGGATCGCAAGTTGCCCGCCATCCCATAGTAGACGTAATGGCCGCGAAGGACTTGATTGAGCCGAAAGACCTGGTCCTTGAGGGACCAGTGTCGAATGTCACGCATCAGCGCCGTCAGGTTGGCCATACTGCGGCGAAGTCGAGACTTCTCCGTTTTGCGGCCCACCTGGTAGTTGCCTTTGCGATTGCGCGTGTCGTAATGGGTGAAGCCCAGAAACGAAAACGTCTCTGGTCGCTCCCCCTGCACCTGGGCCTCTCGCTGAGCAAAGCGACCGAACTTAATCAGCTTGGTCTTGCTCGGTTCTAGGGCAAGCGCAAATTTATTCAGCCGCTTGCTCAGAACCGCTTGGACCCGATCAGCGTGGTCCCGATACTGGAAACAGATTACAAAGTCATCGATATACCTGACCAGATGAGCCTCGCCTCGAAGTCGAGGTTTGACCTGCCGTTCGAACCATAGGTCCAGAACATGGTGCAGATACAGATTACTGAGTAAAACGCTGATCGGACCGCCTTGCGGGGTGCCTGTCTCATTCGCTCTCGACTCGCCCTCATCCAAGATGCCGGCCTTCAGCCAGCGTCGAACTAGGCTAATAAAACGTGGATCTCCGACTCGATCTTCAAGCAAGCGGAGCAGCCATCCATGATCTAAACTCCCGAAGTAGTTCTTCAAATCCGCGTCGAGCACGTAGCTGACCGCCGGTGGACGTGAAAGGATTTCTCCCAGCGTCGCCAGCGCGTCATGTGCCCCTATCCCTGGTCGACCGCCAAACGAACAAGGCATAAAGTCCTGCTCGTAGATCGCCCCTAGAACAGTGGCCACACTTCGCTGCAGTGCCCGATCGGTTACACAGGGAATTCCCAACGGACGTTTCTCCTTCTTGCCGGGCTTCGGTATGAACACCCGCAGAATCGGCGGCGGCCGGTATCCCTGGTCGTGGATCGCACGGATCATCTCCGGCGCGGCCTTGTGGTCCATGGCCGTATCGGCATCGCGGAATACTATTCCGCCGCCTTCGCAAGAGGTTATCAAGGCAGCAAAGCCGTTGGCGCGATCGATCGATTGCGCTTCATTCGGAAAGATGTTGCGGTAGCAGACTGCACCTGGAGCATTGCCGGTGTACACGGCGCGAATGGCCAAGACGTGCCGATCCAGCGCGGCCTACTAACCATTGTCGCCGTAAAGACAGATAATCACTGGGTCATCAGCGCCCAGCGTGAGCAATCGGATGCAACTGCGTTTACCTCCAAATGAGCGTTCTTGGTCATCCCGGTCCCATCTCCTAAGAACGTCGTCACTGAACGGCGCTCTGGCCGCCGGTACGCACGATCTCACACTCGGATGACAATCTTTCCATTGGCGCCGTTCGATTCCATCAGACGGTGAGCATCGCAGATATCTTCAAAATCAAACACTTTTGCCGGCTTGGCTTGGTAGGTGCCATCAGTCACACGATCGACGATGTTCTGGAACGGAATTTCCGCTAGCGGAAACTCGGGCCCACCGGTGACCACTGCACTCGCGAAAACGCTGAGGTGCCGAGCACTCGGGATTTGAAAGACAGGCTCTAAGCTGGCGAGTGGCCCACCACCGCCCAAGAAGCCGGCAAGGCAGGCGCGGCCGCCACGCCGCAGCATGGCGAGAGAGTCGAGGATTACTGTGTTGCCGATTAGATCGAGTACGCAGTCAATGCCCTCCGGATGGTGCTCGCGGACTCGATCGCGTAGATCTTCACATTCTAGGAGCACCAGCTTTGCGCCTAGTCCTTCCAGCGCGGAGGCTCGCTTCTGATTGCGAGTGGTCGCAATTACCCTCGCTCCCGAGTGCGACGCTAGATTGACTGCCGCTTGCCCAAGTGCGGAAGTGGCACCGCGGATCAGCACAGTCTGCCCAGTTGCAAGTTCTAGGTTTACGAAGAGGCAAGTCCATGCGGTGCCGTAGGATTCGGGGATGGCGGCGAAGTCCTCCCACGCCAGATTACTGTTGATGGCTACCACGTTCGATGCGGGAACGGCGGTGTACTCAGCATAGCTGCCATTCAAGCTTCGCCCCATGCCGCCCACGATGGCAATAACCTTCTGTCCGATTGTTAGCCGCATTGTCGGATCGGCTTCGACAACCCCGACGCATTCGATGCCGCTGATTTCCGCCACATCGCCCCATGCACCGCTGCGGAAATAGATTTCAGCGTGGTTCAGCCCAAAGGCTTTGACCTGGATCAGAACCTGGTCGGCCTCGGGGATGGGTTCGGGTCTATCCTCAATAGAAAGAACTTCAGGTCCACCGTATTGCTTGATCACGATTGCGCGCATGTTTTCGCTCCACGTCTTTGGGTGGCCGAATATTACGCAGGCGCTAAATTCGGTAAAATTATGAAATTCTGATAAAGATCATTTATTGTATCTATTATGAATAAGCTAACCCTGCACCAGCTGCGGTGCTTTGACGCCGTTGCCAAAGGGGGCGGATTTCAGGCCGGGGCGAATAAGCTGTATCGGTCGCAACCGACTGTGTTTGCCGCGGTTAAAAGCCTGGAGTCACAACTTGGTCTCAAGCTTCTGGATCGCTCCGGCTACCGAGTTGCGCTTACGGAGGCGGGACGGGCATTCCACCATCAGACTCGAGCATTGCTGCGGGAACTCGACAAACTGGAAACACACGCGAGCCAGCTTGCGAAGGGGGAAGAGAGCGACCTTTCCGTGGTGATCGGCGATGTATGTCCAACGGCCGAAACGCTAGGACTCCTCCGCCGGTTCTTCGATAATTGTCCCGGTACGCGACTTCATCTGCACTTCGAATCCATTTCCGGTCCTTGGGAGCGGCTTATTGATGGAGAGGCAGATCTGATCATCCACCACATCGACAAGGCGGACCCCCGCCTTGAATTCATCGACCTGCGCTCTGTCACCCTGGTGCCGGTCGTGGCCCCACGATTCCTACCATTTCCTATCTCACAGTCCCTTACGCCAGAGCAGTTACGCGACCATGTCCAATGCATTATTCGAGATTCGGCTCGGCACTCTACGCCCCGCAACTACTACGTAATCGAAGGCGCGCGCAGCTGGACCGTTAGCGACCAACTGATGAAGAAGGAGGTAATCCTTCAGCGGATGGGCTGGGGGCATCTGCCGGACTTCCTTATTCGCGAGGATCTCGTGTCAGGCCGCCTCCTCTCCATTAGAGGTACGCACCTTCGCGGAGGAAAGGTTGAACTCGTCGCGGCGCGACAGCGCAATGCTGGGCATGGACCGGTGGCGGAACGGCTCTGGGGTTTCATCGCCGAGCAGGCGCCGTTGTTGAGGGAAAAGCTTCGTACGCCGCGTAGCTGAGCTTCCTTCATAACCAACTGAACGGATGCCTGGTCGGGGTCGGCGGGTCCTTAGCGTACGTAATGGCCCGTTTCTTGAGGTCACCCCGATACCTGCCATTCGAAATTAGCAGCAACGGTTATTTGCTGACAGAGTATCGAGAGGTTCAAATGGCGGCTGGTGACTGCATGGATTTAGGCCGGATTGTTTGGTTCTCGGTCACGATGGCATCGCACGCAGTCGAAATCAAGGACATCGTCATATGCGCGTTTTTTTTGCGAGATCCTTCATGAACTTACCGCCTTCCAAAACCGAAACGTTGGGACAGGCCTGGCAAGGATCATTAAGCTAATGCAGATAGCGGTGCGGCACCTTTGAAGCGCGCACGGTATAGATCCCTGAGTTTCGCGCTAGCCCCTGACGAATTGCAGGGGTTGGATATTCATTCTGAACGCGCGAACTGGCCCGATATTGCGGTCATTGTCGCCCCAGCCGGAAACTGACATTTATAGTCACGAATTGCTGATGGCGACAGCGGAGCTGTTCGAACCGAGGCCGCCGGTCTGCGCCGTAACCCAGCTCGCGAAAAGTGCGTACACCGCATCGGCCGCAGGATGAATGAACTTGATGAAGTTGTGCGGGAGTCCGTCGAATACATGGAGAGTGACATCACATCCCGAGGCCGCCGCCAGTCCGGCGAATTGCGTCATCTCATCGAGGAGGGTCTCACAACCCCCGACCACCATCAGCAGCGGCGCCAGCCCCGAAAGGTTGGCCCTGGCGGGGGATGCCAACGGATCCGCCGCTGAGTGCCCGTTGAGATACAGGCGCAGAAAGAGGGGTTCCCTTGATTTCCGTGCCAAAAGTGCCGCTACTTTCTTTCGGTAATTCTAGCTGCTGACACCGTTTTTCCCAAGTTGGTCAAGCACTTGCTGTTCGCAGGTTCGATCGGCGTATTGTTCTGCTGCTCATCGGGAGGCAGAACATGAACGACTGGCAGTCCACGTATCTGGGTCGAGGCGCGTTGCCGCGTGACTTGAGTGGAGGATTTCGCGTAATGGACCCACCCGATTTCCTCTGATTGGACCCACCTTGGATGGGTTACCGGCGGAGCCGCAGGCGAGGAGTTTTACGCGTCCTTTTTGCGCGAAGCAAGTTTCTTGGCTTTGACGCCGCGATAACTCTCGCCGGTGACCTCGATTGTAAGCGCTGAGTGGCGTAGGCGATCATAGATGGCGTCGCCGATTACTGTGTCCGCGATCACCTCGCTCCAATGGTCCAGGGGTAGTTGGGACGTGAAGGCGACGGATTTATTGCTCGATCGCTCCTCCAAGATCTCGCACAGATCCTGCGCCTCGGTGGCAGTTAGTTTCCGACTGCCCATTTCGTCAAAAATGATGAGATCGAACTTCGCCAACTTGTCGCGATAGCGAAGATAATTACCGCTTGAGCGCGCGAGATTCAGATGCTCGAGCCACTTGGTGATGCTGGTGAACATGACGGACTTGCCGCTGGCACAGGCGTGAAGTCCGGCGGCCTGCGCAACGAACGATTTGCCGACACCCGTTGGTCCGACAAGCATCAGTGGCCGCGCATCGTCCAGCCAGGCGAGGCTTTGGATTTCTTTGATCTGTGGTCGGCTGATCGAACGCTTCGCGGTGAAGTCGAAGTCCTCGAAGGCTGGGCGGTCGCGGAACTTGGCGGTTTTGATTCGGTTCGCGGTCTTGCGCTTTTGACGGTAATCGACTTCCGCCTGCACCAGCTGATTGAGCAGCTCGCTGCCACTCAACTGACTGTGGGTTGCCTCGGCGAGCGCGTTTTCCAATATGCCGAGCATGCCGAACAGTTTCATGTCGGCCAACTGATTTTTCACGATAGCGATACTCATAGAGGTAGATTCTCCTGGGCTGCAGTGGAAGGGAAGGAAGGTTCGTCAGCGGCCTGCAGCGCCGCGCCGCCAACGTACCGGAGCATGGGGTTGCCGGGCTTGCGCACGATGTCGCGCTCGGCCTGGGGATTCATCGATTGTTTACGCGCCTGATCGAGCAGATCCTTGAAGTAAGGCACACGGATTCGGTTGTAGCGACGCATCGTGGCGATCGCCGCAGCGATACGAACGCTGGCGAGGTCGTGACCAATGAGTTTGATCTCCTTGGTGCACGCGGACACCAGGCCCATCGCGCGGCGGATATGGGCGAAGACGTCCTCGTTGAACAACTCGATGAACAGAGTGTTCAGATCGGCGTGGATAAAGCGCGACTGCGACAACAACCGCTGCGGCGTCGCCTCGTAGTAGGCATCGGAGTTCGGCGGGAAGTGCTCCTTGATCTTGATCCGCTGGCCGCTTTTCATGCGACAGCGTGGATGGACCGCGAGCCGATCCAAGTTCAGAAAGATCTCCACCTGGTTCTCGGTGAGCTTGATTCGTAGGGTTTTATGACGATGGATGTGCGGTGCGCTGTAGTAATCGCCCTCCACGGCGACGAAGCAATCGGGATGTAGTTTGGCATCTTTCCACTCACCCCCGTCGTACTCCGCGGTGGGCAGCGCCTTGAGGGCGACTTTCTCGATCATTTCGAAGCGTTCGCGGCGCGAGACGCCAAAGCGACGATGCCGCTGGTCATTGATCCGCTCGACGCATACCATGAGCGCTCGATTGATCTCGGCGATGGAGGTAAATCGTGAGTGACGAAAGCGGAAGCGAAAATAGCGACAGAGGATCTTCACCAGGCCCTCGACGATCGCTTTATCCTTCGGCTTGCGGACACGAGCCGGGACGATGGCGGTTGAGAAGTGCGCGGCCATGTGCGCGTAGTCTTCGTTCAGGTCGGGATCGTACAGGTGACACTTGACGACACCTTGGCGCAAACAATCGGGCACCGTGACGTGCGGCACGCCGCCGTAATAGGTATACATGCGTCGATGGCTGGCGATCCAGTTGCGACTTTTCATGTCCTGCGCCGCCCAGGCAAACAGCAGTTGGCTGAAGCCGAGGCCCGACACGAACACATAGGCTTTGTGGATCTCGCCGGTCTTGATCTCGTACCACTCGATCGGATCGCCGGCGTAGTCCACTTCGACGCGCTCTCCGGCCTCGAACGTTCGCGCGGTGATGCTCGCCTCGCGGTACTGCGGGAACTTTCGATAGAACCGCTTCCAGAAGTTCGAGTACGTCGTCAGGGAGTGCGCCTTCTCTTCCCAGATGAACTTCAGCGGATGACCGAGCCCCAGATCGTGGATGATCAGCGGCCACTCGAGCTGCGACATCCACAACGGATCGGCGGCGAGCGCGGTCTCGTGCGTCGCTCGCACGCCGTCGCGGATCTCGCGCACTAAGCGGCGTGAACAACTCAGGGCGCTCGCGATTTCGCGGATGCTGCGACCATCGGCCAGCCGTCGTTTGATTTCTTCATGTCTCTGCACCGTCAATTCCCTCCGCGCCATCCAACTCTCCCGTGCAAAAAAATGCACGACGATAGCTGGATTGCTGTGTGAGCGGGACCGAAGCCCTGCGATTGAGTTTGATTGCGGAACAATCGACCGCCGTAGAAGGCGCTGGCGCCACGATCGGGCACCGGGTGAACTCAGGGGCTACCCCCGAAATTGCATCGCCTCTTGACATCGCCGTTCCGCTCCTGAAACCGCGGCAGCGTGCAAAAACGCACGCCGTCGGGCTCGAAAAGCGGCTCCGGCCGGTGGTCCCATTCCGAGGAAATCGGGTGGTCCCATTCCCAGGAAATCGGGTGGTCCCATTCCTAGGAAATCAGGTGGTCCCATTCCGGGGAAATCCTGCAACTTGAGCGGCTTCGAGATCGAAGCGTTCTATACGTATTCCGAGTCTGAGCGGCGCGTCATTGATGATGAGCGTCGATCGCCCGCCGAAGCTTGCCCTGGCGCTGCAGATTGGTTTTTTGCGCATGACCGGCCGTTTGTTGGAGGCGTTGCGTATGGTGCCGCCGGCACTGTGGCGCCATCTGGGAGCGCAGTTCGAGATCGACGCGCCGGACTTGGCCTCGCTTCGCACGATGTATCGTCGGCGTCGCACATTATTTGAGCAGCAGGATCTGGCGTGTTCCGTGCTCGGATTTCACGACGTTACCGAAGCACAGCGACGCGCGTTGGTCCGGGCGATTAATGCCGAGCTCTCACGGACCAGTGATCGGCATCGATTGCTGCAGTTCGCACGCCGATGGCTCTACGATCATAAGCAGATTATTCCACGAGAGCGTGAACTGCGCGGCTACATCGCCAAGGCGATTCGCCAGCATGAGGCGACGCTGGTTAGCGTGATCATGGAGGCGATCGATCCTGATCTCCTGGCGCAGTGGAAGAGGACGATCACGCAGCCGAGAGAACACGGCGCCACCGTGCAGAGCTGGCTATGGGCCGCGCCTGCCAAGCATTCGACGCGGCAGATCGATCGGGTATTGGAGCGGATCGAGCTGCTGACCTCGCTCAAGGTTGATCAGCATTTGGCTGAACTGCCCGAGGCGATCGTACGCCGCCACGCCAGACGATTGGCCGGCCGGGCTCCGGCGGTGGCGGCCCGCATTGCCGAGCCCGCCCGCACGATCGAGGTGGCCTGCTTTTTGCGCTATAGCCTGATGATCAACACCGATCATCTGCTGTGGATGGTGCGCCGGCGGGTCGCCGACTTGTGGCGCAAGGCCGCCGAGGAGGCCGATGCCCAGAGAGTGAACTACGAACGGCTGTATCAGCAACTGCTGGGCGAGCTATCCGCATTGGCCAGCGACGGCACGCTGTCAGTGGCCGAGTTGCAGCAGAAGTTGAACACGCTACTGCTCGCACACCGGGAGCGCCGTGGACCGAGCAGAGCGCAGATTATTCGCGATCAGTTGATGGAGGAAGTTCGGCCGGTGCGATCGCTGCTCACGGCCTTGGCGCAGCAGCCCTGGAAGGGCTCAGCCGGTCACCCGGTGCTGGAGAGTCTCAAGCACTTAAACGCCCTCTACGATGAGGGCGAGCACGCGCTGCCCGTGGACACGGATCTGTCGCTGGGTCGGGTCTGGCGCAAGAGTTTGCAGGACGAGGATCGGGAGAAGGCGTTTGCAGCAGCCGAGGTCGGGACGCTCCTGAACCTGCGGCGGGCGCTGCGCAACGGCAGCGTCTGGATCGATCACAGTTTGTCATTCCGCAGCCGCGAGACGCTGTTTATTCCGCCCGCCCGGTGGCAGACCACCCGCCGCGCTCACTACCGTCGATTGCACCTGCCGCAGGACCCCGCTGCTTTCCTCGAGCCGCTGATCGAGCGCGCCAAGGCCGGCGTCTTGGCCGTATCCAAGACCGCGGCAGAAGGTATTTTGAGGGTGGATGAGGAGCTGCATCTGACACCGCTGGAACCTATAGCCGAGGATCCCAAGGTGACGAAGCTTCGCGCAGCGCTCGATCGTCGCGTGGGCGAAGCGCAGCTTCCGGAACTCATCTTGGCCATCGATGCCGAGGTCCGCTTCAGCTGGATCATGCTGGGGAGAGAGCCGCGATCGAGCAAAGAGCTGCTGATGGTGTATGCCGGGATACTGGCCCATGGCACAGCGCTCTCCGCCGCTGAGACCGCGCGCATGATTCCGCAACTGTCGGCCGCCTCGGTCCGCCAGGCCATGAAGTGGGCGAGCGATGAGCGGCGTCTTGCACAGGCGTGCAGCGCCGTACTCGCCTTCATGCATCGCCATCCGATTTCGGCGACCTGGGGGAGATCTGATTTGGCCTCCTCCGACATGATGAGCATGGAGACCAGCCAGCGGGTGTTTGTCGCCCGCAACGACCCTCGTCGATTGACGCCCTCCGTCGGCATCTATTCGCATACACGCGATCGCTGGGGCATCTCCTACGCCCAACCCATGGTGCTCAACGACCGACAGGCCGGCGCAGCCATCGAAGGGGTGGTGCGCGATGAACGATGGGAGACCGCCCAGCTGGCTGTCGACACGCACGGTTACACGGACGTCGCCATGGCCCTCGCCCGCGGTGTGGGTCTCGATTTGTGTCCACGCCTCAAGGAACTGAGCGATCGGCATCTGTTCTTGCCCCGCGGCAGCGACATTCCGGAGAACCTCAAGGCAATCTGCCACGCCACGCTTGATACGGCCAAGGCTGCCCGGCAGTGGGACGCGATGGTGCATCTATTTGCCTCCGTGCACAGCGGCCATAGCAGCGCCATCACCGTCTTGGCGCGCTACGGGTCCGCCGCTCGCGGCGACCCGCTCTATGAGGCCCTGGTGCAGGTGGGCAAATTGCTGCGCACCGTGTTCTTGTGCGACTACTTCGTCAACGAAGCGTTTCGCCGCGAGCTGCTGCGCGTGCTCAACCGCGGCGAGGCCGTCAATGCCTTGAAGCGCGCGATCTATGTCGGCCGTGTCGCCAGCTACCAAGCCAAACAGCACGAAGAGATGCAGGCCGTGGCCGACGCCTTAAGCCTGCTGGCGAACCTGGTGATGGCCTGGAATACGATGAAGATGCAGTCGCAGCTCGACCGGTGGAACGTCCGACGTTCCACCGCGGTGCCGCCGAGGCTGATCGGGCGCATCGCCCCGACACGCACCGAGGGCATCAACCTGCGGGGCGTGTTCACCTTCCCGATCGAGCAATACCAGGCCCAGCTACTACCGTCACTTCCGGCAGCAAAATCACGCGCTTTTGGAGGCTAAATGGCTCTTCAGAACGCCGAAAAAAACCACTTTCGCAGCGAGCAGAACGGCTATTGTCATCAGCAAGTTACCGATGTGCCCGGCAATTTCGCCCACGCTTTCGCGAACAAAGTACCGGCACTTTTGGCACAGAAATCAAGGGTACCCCATTATCTGGCGACCCTGGGGCTGGCGCATCGGTTGGCAAAGCTCTCCTGGCCGCTTGAAACCATGGAAGGGCGGCTGATGTGGCGAGCGCTACGGCGTGATCCGCGCCTCACGCTGCGCCAGCGGCAGGCGCAAGGGCTTACGCTGGAAGATGTGGAGAAGATCCTTCTGCCGTTGAGTGACACCGATCCGCGGGATGTCCGCGACCGCGCACTCCTCTGGCTGGCTTACGAAACCATGGCCCGGCGCAGTGAGCTGGTGGCGGTGCAGGTCGAGGACCTCGCGGTCGAAGCGGACAGCACTGGCCGACTGATCATCGGGCGTTCAAAAACCGACCAGGAAGGGCAGGGTGAGCTTCTTTTCGTGTCCGCGGAAACGATGGCCAGCGTTCAGCGGTGGCTGGAGCTGGCGGGACACAAAGAAGGGGCGCTATGGAGGTCGATTCCGCACATTGCCAAGGCGCCGGCTGGTGACGCCAATGACGACAGTCGCTATCCTCGTCCGCTGACCGATGGCGACATCGCGCGTATTTTTAAACGCCGGGCGAGGGCGGCCGGCATCGATTGCGCGCTCATTTCCGGTCACAGCACGAGGGTAGGGGCGACCCAGGATCTCTTGGCGGGGAATTTCTCAGCGGCGGCCGTCATGAAACAGGGACGCTGGAAGTCTGAACGCATGGTCATGCGCTACGGCGAGAACATCGCAGCCGGGCGAGGCGCCATGGCGCAGCTGTTGCAGAAGCGCCGCGAAAAGACCTGACCAAGATTGAAGGACTAAGCCACGGCGTCGCGAGTAGCGGCGAAGACACGGGCAATGCCTTGACCACATAAGCCGTATAACGGCCATTATCAAAGGAATGTGGCGGTGTGCGGCGACCTTAAATCGAAAACTTTCCCATCAACGAGCGTTGGCGCTGATGCGCCGCAACGGAATCAAGTCCTTGGGAATCATGCCTTCGGGCCTGACAGCCTGCTGCGCCAAGCATGACGACATCTGGACTTCCGCCTGCAGTCTCGTCGCCTCAAGGAGAGTGAAGTCTAATGTCGTAGACGCCAAATCAGCCTTTATCAAGCAGCCGGTTGGTTGCACGAGATGGCAAAGGCGCCCACGCAAATCAATGCCGCCAATAGCGCCCATGCCGTTCTCAATCTCCTAGCTCTCATCAATCATGATGGATGTCGCACCTCGCGGACTTCCGTGAGACCGTAAGTGGGGTCGTCGCAGAATGGCGGATGCTGCTCCGCAGCACGACGCCATCGCCGCGGCAGTACGAATACTTTTCGATTGATACACGTGCTCCGCAAGCAATGTCTGAGAAAAGTCTTCTAACCCAGGTGTCGAACGAATCAAAGGAACTCAAGCTCTCAGGAGGAACGTTTGTCGCCCCGGAGTGGGGATTAGCAAGCGATGTTCGGTCGAAATATCGCTTGACGGTTGGCGCGGCGCTGGAACCACGCCTCGGGCTAGACTCTCCTCCAAGCTGCCGCCGGCGTCGTGCCCAGCATCCGGCGTACGCTGTGATGGCATCGGCCGGCGATCTTTGGGGGGAGCCACTCGGCGAATCGGCTGAGCGTCATGCTGGCTTCTTGCTCGGCGCCACCGCGATGCGCAGGCGAGGAGTCGGTCGTGCCCGGTAGCAGGCACCCGGCCCATGACAGTGCCGATGAGCCTCCGCAATGCGAGGCGGATCAACCTGGAGACGGTGGCAAGGCTCTCTCCCGGCTGGTACAGGCAGGGCTGTTGAAATTACTGACACATCGTAATGAAATCGACACCCGCATCGAGTGCAGGCGAGAACCCGTACCCGCTTCGCGCAGGAAGGGCATGTGCTGCTCGCGCAAGATCAGTGCCGTGTCGGCAGCAGCAGTGAAGGCGCGCGGCATGCTTCAGTCTGGGCGAAGGCGACCAGCGCTTCCGCGGTTGAGGTGGCCCATGGAGTCGCACTCCCGGGCCGGGACACTGCCGCACCAGACTTCGATCATTTCAGGGGACAACGACGCCACGGCGGGATCCACATACGGAGAGTTTGAGGACGGATTCAGAGGCCACCTTCAAACGCGTATCATCCGATCCGCTTCGATCCAAGCGGCAATCGATCGCGGAACGGCTGGCGATCTTTCATCGATGCCAAGCGCGGCGTGTGTCTCGCCAGTATTGACGATGCCCGCCGCGCCAACAACAGTATCTTTGGCGTGGCCCACCGCCATAGTCCTGCCTCCGCATACAAATTCAAAGCGCATGTAGTTCCAGCGGTCGTCCCAGCAAGACACCGCGAAGCGTAGTGTGTAGCGACGAAAAGGCTTGAGCCCGCGCCGAAACGAAATCATTGAGCCACCGAGCATCGGCCGCCATCGCTTGCGCACGATCACCTTCAGAAACCCGGTACGGGCAAAGTATTCGATCAGCGCGAGATCGATAATAGTCATGTACCGGCCGTTGTTCATATGACCGATGACGTCGACATCGTTCGGCCAGACTCGCAACCGCATCTCGATGGCGTCGCCAAGGCGGATTGGCGGCTTGAACCGTGCACGCAGCGAGACCCAGAGCAGCCGAAAATAGAGATTCACGATCGGGCGTCCCCACGCACGTTAGCCCTCGAGCGGCGACCTCTCGGGGGGTCAGTGGTGCGCATGAAAACGTTTACAGAGTCAGGCATCTAAAATTGCCGCGTAAGTGGTCCGAATCAGCTCATCCACAATCGTCGGCGGCCGCTCGGCACGGCGCAGATGCGGCCGGACCGCGGCTAGCGGAACCTCGAGGAGCACGAAACTTGCCCGCCTGAGCTGCGTCGAGTCCGTGCTGTGGAAACTCTCTTGTGCAAATCGCTTCACGCGCGATTCGACTTGTCGCGCCTGCTCCGCCACCCGGACCTTGAGCGACTCAGGCCACTCGCGGCGAATGAAGTCATCTCTGTGGTGCAGCAGCAGCAAGCAGGCCGCTTCCAGATTGGCGCGTGCCCAGCGGGGAGTGTGCAGCGCGGCGGCGAGCCCGTCGCCGGCTTCAATGGCGGCGACAAATCCTTCCTGAAATGCCAGCACCGTGGTCAACCACAGTTCGGCCAACAGCACGTCGCGTGAGGCGAACCGATGATAGAACGAGCCGGTTGGGGCGCCGAGGTGTTGGGTGACTGACCCGACCGTGACGGCCGCAGGTCCGCGCTCAATCGCCAGCGTGCGAGCGGCGTGCAGAAAGTCCGCATGCTCGAACTGTGCTCGTCCCATCGCTGGTCCCTACAGCGATTGCCAGCCGCTGGACCCGGCGCGCAGCAATGTTGCGGCTCGTAGGCCATTCGGGGGAGCGGCGATCCCGCGCGCCAGATTCCACATTTCGATGCGCTCGACCGTCACTTCGACGACGACCGCATCAACGTCCGAGGGCCCCTTCGGGAAAAATACATTCCACTCGGAATGCCAATTGTCGTGCAGGTAACCGCGATCAACGATGATCCTCGCCGCGCCGACCAACGTGACGCAGGCCTGCTCCGGGTCATACTGATAGCCGAGCGTAATCCTTCCGGAGCTTGCAACCTCCGCTGCCTTGCGCGAACTGCCGCTGGTCAGGAAGCGCACGATCCAGCCGTCCTGATCCAGTTGCGAAAAGAAAGGTTGCACCACTCGAGCATTGGCGCCGCCGCGTTGATCGGCGGTTACCGCCCAGCAGCTGGACACCTTTGCCGTCATATCCTTGGCCACCAGCAGGATCTGCTCGACGGTTTGGCTTTCAAACTGCATGTCAGCTAACTTACTCCCAGTAGATGAATCTGTCTAGAACATATATTCTATATATTTTCGGCCGCATCATTTCCGTCGCGACGATCTTTAAAATTTCCTGTGGACATTGCCTGTCAGCCAGATCGCGGCGCGCTTGGGGCGTGTCTGACGTAGCGCCTGCAAAGCTTTGCCGTCGCGCAGCGATTCAGCTCCTCATTTTCGCCCACGTGCGCCGAGCCCGATCAGGATCGTATGTGCCAACCTCTGTGCGAAGGTGTGATCCATCGGCTCGTCAAGCAACAGGCGGTACCAGACGGCGCCGTAGAGTGCGATGACCGCCACTTCAAGGTCGCACTCCGACGCAAGTTCGCCGCGCTGGATGCCGAGCTGCAGCAATGCCGCGAGAGACCGACGCCGCGGTTCGATGAACCGCGTCTTGAATGCCCACCTGAATTCTGCATCCGATTGCGCAGAAGCCATCAGGCTTCGGATGGCTGGCCCTGTCTTTTCCAACGCCGCAAACGTACGATGGAGAAATAGCGCGAGGCGCTCGCTGATAGGCTGCTCCGCCGCGGCCGTCTCAAGATCCACCGCCTGAGTCGCATGTGCCAGGAAGGCCTCGAGGACAAGGTCGGCCTTGCGTGGCCAGCGCCTGTAGATCGTCTGTTTGCTGGCGCCTGCAGCCTTGGCGATCATCTCCGTTGTCACACCCTCATAGCCATGGCGCACGACGAGCTCGCGGGCGGTGCTCAGGATGACGCCGCCGACCGCCCGATCGCGGGGACGCCCCGCAGAGCGGGGCAGCTTGCTCTCGACAGGCACGAACGTCTCCCTATTGCGGAACCGGTGGTTCCGTATTATATAGGAACCGTCGGTTCCCTTATATCATGACGCTTAGGTCTGCAAAGGAGGTCCTCCGTGACCGTTATCCTCGATACACCGCATGTTTCGAATAAAACGCGGGCATGGCGGCTCTCCCAACCCGGGGCTCCGCTCGAACTCGTCAATGTTGAAATGCCATCTGTCCACGCTGGCTCGGTGTTGCTACGCATGGAGGCGACACCGCTTCTGAGTTATTTCTCAACGTACGCCGCCGGCAAGCTTCCGTATTGGTACCCCGACCATCCGTTCACGCCGGGTACGAACGGCGTGGGCGTTGTAGCGGCGGTTGGCGCCGACGTCTAGCATTTACGCCTAGGGCAACGTGTCTTCGTTCATCCGCATCTCGTCGCAAATGAGATCGTGGACGAACCGGCCCAAGTCCTAATCGGACTCACGGGCATCAGCCTGGACTCTGGACCGATGCTGGCCGCCTGGGCCGATGGAACGCTTGCCGAGCACGTCCTCATGCCTGCTTCCACGATCGCGCCGCTTGACGGGCTGGAGGCACTGCCTCCCGAACGTCTGGCAAGCCTGGGCAAGTTTTCCGTTCCCCTCGGTGGCCTGCTTCGCGGACGCTTAGCGCCAGGCGAGACATTGGTTGTGAACGGCGCTACCGGCTATTTCGGGTCGGCGGCCGTTCTGCTCGGGGTCGCACTGGGAGCTGAGCGGGTCATTGCCCTTGGGCGCTCAAAGGACACTCTGACTGCCGTGGCTCAGGTTGCCGGCCCACGTGTCACCAGCGTCGTTCTCTCTGGGGACATCGAGACGGACGTGGCCGCGATCCGAACCGCGGCAGGATCGCGCGGCCCGCATATCACCTTTGACCAGGTCGGGGGAGCTACGGACCCGAATTCCACGCTCGCGGCCCTCCATGCGCTTCGACGCGGCGGCCGCATGGTCCTGATGGGCAGCATGTCAGCGCCATTGCCGATCGACTATCGCCTCTTCATGCAGAACGACTGGGAGTTGATCGGCAACTTCATGTACCGGTCGAACGCTTTCAGAACCCTCGCGTCCTTGATTCGATGCGGACTTCTCAATCTTGCAGCCGTGCGAGTTAAAACTTATTCGCTGGAAGAGCTTCCCGCTGCAGCTGAGGCCGCAGCTAGAATGCGCGATTTAGACTGTACGGTCATCCGCATACAGAAGTAGTTTCTCGCATAACTGGCGAGGGCCTGCGGTCGCCCATGTCGCATCAGAGAGACCAGCATACCCTCCGGAAAGCGGCGATCCGTTCTCGGCCGCGCCGCTCGATCCCAATAAGACGCGGCTTCCGGGATTGAGCGGCAGATTGAGCACTAGCGCCTCGCGTAACCAGGGACTCGGCCAGACCAAGGCCAAGGCCCCGGCTTCCCCCGGTGACCCAGAAAATTCCTTTCCTCGAGCTTCATCAGTCCGCTCCTATCCAGCCAATCTTCGCTCTCGGCCTTGCAGCGTTCGTGCTGCAATGAACAGGTCGGCCGCGGAATGCTTCTCGTCCTACTCGTCCTACTCGTCCTACTCGTCGTGATCGCCTGTGTCGCCGGCGCGCGGCATTTCTCAGTCAGGAGTGTGCGCGCATGAGTCGGTACCCGTTCCAAATCGTCAACGTCTTCGGCGTTGAAGCGTTCGCCGGTAGTTCCTACCTACGAAGTTTTTCATATGGAACATTGTTTAATAGTTGGCTATAGTTAACGTGGAGGCAATTCGGCTGGTGCGAGCCACCGATCGCCGGTTCGCCGCAAGCAAGCCGACTAGACGCCCGACCGCGGTGTGTTCAGTTGAGAGGATCGAAAAGATTGACGATGTACGCAGCCAAGCCCGAAGCCGAATTGCTCCGTCCCTTAGTGGACTGCATCTGGTGCGGCGGCGGTGAGGAATTAGGCAGTCGGCATCTGCGCCTTCCCGACGGGCGCATGCAACTTCTCTTCGATCTCAGCGGTGAAGGCATTTCCGATTTCCACCTTGATGGTTCTCCCCGCTGTCATGTCGCGAGTGGAGTGGCGCTTCAGGGACCGCGGACCCGCGCCGCCATCATCGATGCGTCCGCGCAGCGCTCCACCCTCGGCGTCTCGTTCTTTCCCGGTGGTGCCGCCCCATTTTTCGCCATTCCGGCCTGGGAATTGGTTGATTGCCTTGTAGATCTCAACGAGGTGTGCGCGGCGGTGCCGGGCGATCTCGTCCAAGGGTTGAGGGAAGCCGACAGCATCGAGAAGCGCTTTCGACTTATGGAGTCCGCGCTGCTCAAAATCTTAGGCTCGCGCGACGCGGACTGCCGGCGGGCGGGTGGGATTGTTTCACTGATGCGGCGGCAACACAGTATTGGTTCGATCGAGGCCGGGCTTGGCTTGCACCCCCGTGGCTTCATTGCCTGGTTCCGCCAGCATGTCGGCCCCTCGCCCAAGGAGTTCCAACGCCTCGAGCGGTTCCAGGCGCTTCTCGATCTGACCGATTGCGCCGACAGCTGGAGCAGACGAGCGGCCGCCGTCGGCTATTCAGATCAGGCCCACATGATCCGTGAATTCAGGAGCTTCACGGGCATGACGCCCACTCAGTATGCGCCCGTGTCGATTTCGGCCCTCAACCACGTTGCGCTCCAGGCGTAAGAAATCTTCAAGACACGCATTCGCGGTCCGAGCAGGCTGTGCGTGATCACAATGCGCCGGAGCAGTTCCCATGACCCTGACACCCGTTATCGCGAGCCTCGCGCCGCGGCTAATCGTCGAGAATGTCGATGAAGCCATCAAGTTCTATGAAGCGACGTTCGGCGCCGAACTGATCGAGCGCTACGCGCTCCCAAATGGCATCGTGGTGCATGCCGCGCTCCAACTTGGGCCGTCGACCATGTCGCTGGCACAGCGGGTCGACGATTGGAAGCTACTGTCGCCCGATGCGATCGGAGGCTCTCCCGTCCTGCTCCGACTGGAGGTCGACTCCCCAGATGCCGTTGCGTCGCAGATGCTCAAGCTCGGCGCGAGCGTGATCATCGAGATCAAAGACCGTCCCTACGGTATGCGCGAGGGACGGGTGCGCGATCCCTTCGGCCATCTTTGGCTCTTGACCACGACTATAGAAAAACTGACGCCGGCTGAAATCGAGAAGCGCCTCGGCCCATGAAGATCAAACGCATTGTTCCCAACGTCGCCGTCAACGACATCGAGGGCGCCAAGACTTTCTATCGCGATGTCCTGGGCCTCGAAATTGCGATGGACCTAGGCTGGATCGTGACATTCGAGGCCCAAGCCTCAATGTGTCCCCAGCTCAGCACCGCAACGGAAGGCGGCGGCGGAACGCCGGTGCCCGATATTACCGTTGAGGTCGATGACTTGGACGAAGCGCTACGCCGCTTCCGCAAGGCACAGATCGCGATCGAGTACGGACCGGTTCTGGAACCATGGGGCGTGCGGCGCTTCTTTGTGCGCGATCCCACAGGAAAGCTCGTCAATATCCTTGCTCACAAATAGAAACGAGTGCGCCAAAGTGGACGAACTCGCGCCACGGTCGGCCGATGATGCATTAGGCGGACCGAGTTGCAGATGGCGATCCGCCTGCAGGGAACAGCTCAGCCGCGGCCAAACGCTCGGCATTGTGTTCGACCATCAAAGCACGCAGGCCAGTCTCACCGTCAATCGGTATCGCTCGGAGGATATCGGAGAGCACGTCGAGCCGTTCATTCTGCCCAAGTTTGAATTTGGCTTGCACTTCCGTCACCTCTGCTCGGAAAGCGACGATGCCGTGAATAAGCTTGTCATAGCGCTCACCGAGTTCGCGAGGGGCCCAGGTGAGAGGACGCCCCCGCTCCATGCTGATAGTAAGCTCGTTGACGGCTTCCGCCGCCGCGCCGGGCGAGGTGTCGAAGAGGACACGGACGCGTAGATGGACCGTCGCGAAATTCCAGGTCGGCGCTTGTTGGCGGTCTGTCATCCACGAGGGCGATACGTAGCCGTGCGGCCCCTGGAAAACGGCGAGCGCCTCCGGACTTGTCTCGAGCGAAGTAACTTGCGGATTGGAGCGGGCAAAGTGGCCGAGTAGCGTCAAGCGCCCTGGCGCCTGCCGCCGCGCCAACAAGGGAAGCG
Source organism: uncultured Gammaproteobacteria bacterium (assembly GCA_963799885.1). GTDB lineage: Bacteria > Pseudomonadota > Gammaproteobacteria > Steroidobacterales > Steroidobacteraceae > Bog-1198. The sequence continues at coordinate 246,028 of CAWCYX010000029.1, forward strand.
GCGTCGCCTCCAGCCCGCCGACGCCCGACGATACAAGAGTCGCGAGCGGGTTCTCAGCGATAAGGCGATCGATCTGGTCGTCGCTCGGCGTGAAAAGAGGTGAGATCCGCATAGGCGTTAGCAGTAAATCGATCGAGTCATCTGACGGCGGTGTTCACGCTAACTCGTTCCCCGAATGCGGATCGATCGAGTAAGGATGCGTGGTCGCAAGAAAGCCCGGTTGAGCCTCCACCCGCCGCCGCCAGGCGCAGAAGTGTGCGAAGGACTCCGTATTCAGACCCGCCTCCTCCGCGTGGCCGGCGTATGCGTAGAGCGAGATGTCGGCGATCGTATAGCAGTCGCTCACAATGAAGGGTTGCGCGGCCAGCAGGTCGTCCAAGATGGCGAGGGTCCGGCGAGCGGCCGCTCTTTTGCCGGCCACGATCTCCTTCGAACGGCGAGAAAGTTTACCGGTCAGCGTCCAATGGCGAAGCGAACCGATTACGGATTCGATTTGCTCTTGCTCGAAAGAAAGCCATTGGTGAACCTTGGCACGGATGAACGACTCAGACGGAAGGTAGGCCGTTCCGTCAGCCAGATACGCCAGAATGGCGTTCGATTCAGCGAGCGCGCTGCCGTCCTCAGTGACAAGAATCGGCACCTTGCCTGTGGGGTTCAGGCGCAAGATCTCCGGACGCTTGCCCTCACTCTCGAAGATACTGACGAAAACCGTTTCGTATTGCAGATCTAAATGCGCGAGGAGTTGGCGGACTTTCCAAGCGTTTTGCGAGGGAAGGTAGTCGTAAAGCGTCAGCATGGTCGTGCCTTTTGAATGATTTCGAGAATTGTCAGTTCGTCGTCGGTCCTGAAGGGTGCCTTCGTTCGTGAGCTGGAGCGCTCCGTTTCTTGCGATGCAATTCAAAAGCAGTCGATCCTTGCAATCAGGCTTCCGACTCGCGATCCAGCAAAGCGCGCTTGCGTTCTATCCCCCATGCGTACCCGGAGAGCGCACCATCGGTGCGGACCACCCTGTGGCAGGGGATCGCGATCGCTAGATTGTTGGCCGCACAAGCCTGTGCGACAGCCCGGACCGCCTTGGGCGCACCGATCGCCCGGGCTATGTCGGCATAGCTGGCGGTCTCGCCGAACTTTATATCGCACAGTGCTCGCCAGACTTTCTGCTGGAAAGTGGTCCCCCGCACATCGAGCGGAAGATGGAGGGCTACGCCGGGGCGTTCGATCAAGCCCACGACCCTGGCGACCAGCACTTCAAAATCTGTGTCGCCACCGACCAGCTCGGCGCGGTTGAAGCGGTCCTGTAGATCCCTCACAAGGGCCTCGGGATCATCGCCCAGTAGAATGGCGCAAACACCTTTGGACGTCGCTGCAACCAAAATCGTGCCAAGCGAGCTCTCGCCGATGGCGAAGCGTATTGTCGTCCGCTCGCCGCCATGTCGGTACCGGGTTGGGGTCATACCCAGTACCTGGCTCGACCGCTCGTAGAAGCGGCCGCCGGAATTGAACCCGGCGCCGTAGATGGCCGCGGTCACCGTGGGGGCGTCGGCGAGGTGCTCACGGACCCGCCGGCTGCGTTCAGCGATCGCGTAAGCCTTGGGCGTAACGCCGGTCACCTTCTTGAAGACACGGTGGAAGTGGTGCGGGCTAAGACCGGCCATCCCGGCCAGATCCTTCAGCGAGGGGGGCGTCTCGGCCGTTTCGATCGCCTTGCAGGTTGCCGCCACTGTCTCCGCGTAGCGCTCAGAGAGCCCGGGACCGGTCGGCTTACAGCGCTTGCAGGGTCGGAATCCTGCGGCCTCCGCTGCCGCCGGCGAGGTATGGAAATCAACATTCTTCCTCAAGGGCTGCCGGGCTCCGCACGACGGGCGGCAATACACTCCCGTAGTGCGAACAGAATAGAAAAAAGTCCCATCGGCCGCCGGATCGCGGGCGACAACCGCTGTCCAGCGTGGGTCTTCGGTTGGGGCGTTGGCTGGCATCCTTGGGTCCTCTGGCGATCCTGAGATTAGCCTAATCGCGCATTGCCGCCTGCACACTCCGGCTCTTGCGCTTGAATTCGAGATCGCAACCTGCGCCCTTCCTTTTCGTTGCAAAATAGTTGCGCGCGTCGAGTTGGATCCAATCGGGGGTCCGCCATCGCGCAGTTCGCGCAAGTCATGGCGGCGGGCGGTATTCTTCTGGAATATGGTGCGCTGAGTCCCGACCAAGGGCCGTTCCTGCAGTTCGCCGTTATCGGTGTGGACGGGGATTCAAAACCGCGTGATTCCGGGGATACGCGCGGTTTGACCACCGGTGTCCTGGTAGCCGAATTTGGGTTTTCTTTGGTTTCTGACGTTCTTTGAGGACGTAGGCGAAGCGCAGTCTGCCGCGGTCAGCGGCAGACTCTCCCGTATCAAAGGCGGGTTCGCCCAGATCGCCAAGAAGACTAGGGGGGCGCTACCAGCCTGCTTGTTCGGTCGCCGCTTCTGCGGCCGATTTACCATCGCTACCAGTCTGCCATTTGGTCGCTACCAGACGACGGCCCGTCATCCCATCGGCTTCCGATGACATGAGCCAAAGCAACGGTGGGACTATGATCGAAGGATCGAGCATTGCTGATCTCGTCTTCTCCGACACAGACTGCGGAACCATGCCGGTAAGGGTAGGTCCTCCAGGCAGTAGCGCGTTCACGGTAACACCCGTGCCATCGAGATCCTGCGCCCAGATGATCGTCTCCGATTCGAGTGCAGCCTTCGAAGGACCATAGGGAGAAAAACCGCGTCGGCGCATGGTCCCTTGGCTCACCGACACATTGACGATCCGTCCCCAGCCTGCTTTTAGCATCGCGGGAACCGCGTGTCTTGCCATCATGAAAGGGCCGTTCACGTTGGTGTCGATCACCATGCGCCAGGTTTCCGGTGCGACTTCCCAGAAGCGCGTCAGTTCAGTCAGGAACTCATTGCTGACGTATTTCATGCCGCGACCGGCATTGTTCACCAAAATATCGAGCCGCCCGAACCTCTTGACCGCCGCATCGACAACCTCAGCGCAGTCCTCTTCCTGCGTGACGTCAGCGACCAGAGGGAGAACCAGAGATTCGCCGCAGCTCTGCAGAACCTCTTCTGCGACGGCTTCGACCTCGGTGCCCTCGCGCGCCGCAGTCGCGACGACACGGATTCCAGCTTGCGCAAGTCCTAGGACCATTGCCCGGCCGAGCCCGCGGCCCCCACCCGTCACAATGGCAACGTGGCTTAGGAGTTGGTTCGTCTTTTTGGAAGGTGTTTGCACGGCGACCTTATGCTGCCCCAGTCTTGCTCATGATCGTCGCGTTCGCAATGTTGGAACGGCAACCATGGGCTACGGCACAGCAGGCTTTCGTGATTGAACCTCAGTACACTGGTTATGTCTCATTTCAGCAATCTCCGGCATGAACTCGCGGATGGCTTCCAAGAAGGCTGGAAAGTGCGGGCCCTTGCGAAATCCCTGCAGATGATCTTCGGTCGAGCGCCATTCGATGCGCAGTATCCACGCCTTCGCATCTTCCTCGCACCGCGCTAGCTTGTATGCTAGGCATTCCGGCGCAGCATCGAGCCGCTTTGCGGCGTTGATATAAGCACGCTTCAACTCGTCGCCCCGCTTGGGGTCGGCTACACTGTATCGAATATATTCGGCGATCATTGGTTCTCCTAAACTGCAACACGGTGAGCCTCGCGGCCGGTTCCCAAACCCCTCAAGCCGGCAGCTTCCTCGGCAAAGGAAACAGCGTCGTGAATCGCTGAGCAAGTTTTCGATCGCCCACTACGGCAAGCGTGCCGGCCTTTTCCAACTCAGATAGTCGCACGCCGCCGTGAACTGCGGCTCCAACTACCATCGGCGAACCTACGAATACCACTTGAGCACTAACCGGATCCCCTGGCGCGATAGCAAAACCACCCGGTGTCAGGCGCCCTCGATAGGCGTCGCTGCCAAATTGAAATCCAATCTCCGCGTCGATTCCCTTTGCACGCACAGGGTCAAGCATCGTGCGAAACGACAGTAGCAGCGACACGCCGCTGATCCGCAAGGTCGGGTCGTGATGCGGCGAGCGCGCCGCCCATCGACCTAGCGACTGCATGATAGGCTCGGCCTCATAGCCCCAGGGTGTCAATTCATAAACCTGAACCGATGCCGGCCGCGGCAACTCCCTGTGAACCAGAAGACCGCGACTTTCCAATTCACCCAGCCGCTGGGTGAGGGTATTGGCGCTCAGACCAGGCAGGTCGGCACGCAGCTGTGAGAAGCGGCGCGCCCCCAGCATCAGCTCGCGCAGGATCAGTAGCGCCCACCGATCCCCCAGCAGCTCCAGGCCATGCGCGGTGCCGCAGGCATCGTCGTAGCGTCGTTTCACAACCCGGGGCTTTCGCATAGTTACTTTATATAAGTCGGTAGTTGCTTTTTATAACGCGCTCTGGCACCGTTTACAAGACCGCCATCACCCAGGGAGACTGACTTGGCACACTTAACTACGGTCAACTGCCGATGTGGCCAGGTCGCCCTGAGGCTGTCCGGCCAGCCGATCTTGACCGCGGATTGCACCTGCAAGAGTTGTCGCTCTGCTGGGGCGTTTTTGGAAAAGCTGCAAGGGGGCGAGACTCTTTTAGACAAACATGGGGCATCGCGCCTTGTCCTGTACCGCAAGGACCGTCTGGAATGCCTAAGCGGCGAGGAGAAGTTGAAAGAATATCGGTTGCGCCCGGAGTCGCCGACTCGCCGGGTGGTCGCCATCTGTTGCAACTCTGCCATGTTCCTCGACTTCACCAAGGGTCATTGGGTGAATATTTACGGGCAGCGCTGGCTTCCCGGCACGATGCCGAAGCCCGAATTGCGCACTATGACGATGGATCTTCCCGAAGGTACTTCACTCCCAGCCGATGTACCCAACGCGAGGCGCCAGTCCTTTACATTTTTAGCAAAACTGATCGGGGCATGGATCGCAATGCGCTTCCGTACGCCGACAATCGCTTTCGTGCATGGCGTGCTCGACGCTGGGCGATAGAGACGTGATCCAAACGAAACGTGGGGAGAATCATGCAGAAAAAGCCGGATGAACGAGTCGCCATAGAAAATGTGATTAGCCCGGGTCGTATCATTCGCGTCGACGCGGCCAAATACGGGGCAATGAAAAAGGCTGTTGTCGCCGTGCTTCCTAAGCAGTCTCCCGGACTGACGGTCGCGGAACTCAAGACCCGCGTTCTGCCGCTGCTTCCGGAGACGCAGTTTCCAGGAGGCGACAAAGCGGGCTGGTGGCTGAAGGCGGTACAGCTGGACTTGGAAGCCAAGCGAGTGATCACCAGGGAAGACACTAAGCCATTGCGTTTACGCCGAAGGTGACGCCGCTGGTCTGATGACCTCCATGGGTAAATCCGTTGTGCGCAAATCGGTCGTCCGCCATTGACAGGACCGAGTCACGAGGGCTCTTTGGGGCGCGTGCGCCTGCTAGTCTGACACGCTGCTGCCTTCAGTCAGTGGCCGACAGGGCGATACAAGGCAGCGGCACTTTGCTTTTCGGCCGTTGCGCCGTTGGCGTCCATGGGTTTGCAGGGCGTGCTGACTCGGCCCGCACTTATCGACACTGCTCAGAAACGCGACATCTGCGGTGTGGACTTTCTCCCTGGTGGCGCCAGTGCATTTCATCAAATCCCTGCGACCAACTTCACGGACCGCATCGTAGCCGCAGAATCGTTTTGGGGCACAGGTGTGAAGGAAGCCCTCGTTCGGCTGCGTCAAAACGCCGACCCTGTGGCGCGACTCGGTGTTCTGGAGATTTTCTTGCTTAGCGAACTCAGGCAACGTCCCGAAGAAGATCGCTTGCTCCAGGACATCACTATGCAGATTGCTCGCGGCGGAACCATCTAAAAAGTTCGCGAAACTCTTGGCTTGTCCCAGCGTCGAATGCATGACCTGTTCGATCGGCGCATCGGCGTGCGCCCAAGCTTTTTACACGCTTACAAAGGTTCGCTGCCGTGCTCCAAGCCATGCTAGATTCCGCATCCTGGAGCGATCTGGCAATTGCCAACGGCTTCGCAGATCAGGCTCATCTCATTCGGGAGTTTCAGGTGTTTTCGTCCACTACGCCTGTGATGCGTCGACCATTTACCATCCTTGTGAGACGTCGTGCACAAAGAATCAATGGCCTGTGACGCCGGTCGGCGTCCAAAGCGGACGCCTGTTTACAGGCCGGGACGATTGGAACGTATGAAGTGGATTTCGGTGGCACATTGTAATGTTGGCGGCGAGCTTGTGCTTTTTGGGGCCCCCTCGTTTAGTAACGGGCGGACCTGCGTGCGTGGACTTCTCTCAGGCTGAATCGACCACTACTATGAGCAAATGACGAGTATTCAAACCCTGGCCTCGACGAAAGGCGCCACGATTGGTTTTCAGACCGCCGGAGTGGGCCCCTCAGTAATCGTGGTACCTGGGGTGCTATCAACCGCGAACGATTTCGAGACGTTTGCGAACGCGCTTTCCAAGAAGTTCACTGTACACACCCTGGAGCGACGAGGCCGTGGTCGAAGCAGCCCCCAAGATGCCGGGTATTGCATGGAGATTGAATGCGAGGATGTTCTCGCTCTACAGGCACACACGCAGGCCCATTACCTGTTTGGCCATAGCTATGGCGGGCGCATCGCACTGGAGTCAGCGCGAAATAATGCGCTCGCCAAGAAAGTGGCTGTTTACGAGCCGGGATTATCTGTGAATGACTCTATACCAATAACGTGGGCCAACAGCTACGTGCGCTTGCTCGACCAGAACAAAAGACTGGACGCCTTTGTAGAGTTTTCCAGAGGAGCTGGCCCAAATCGAGCGAGAAATACGCCTCGCTGGCTCCTGCGGTTGCTGATGCCGATGGTTATGAAACGGCATGATCTCCAGCAAAAGTTGGAACTGCTGGAAAGCAATTTGCGTGAGCATCAGGAGCTTGCGCGATTAGAGAACGCCGACCAAACGTTCGGAGACATTGCCGCGGCAGTTCTTGTGATGATCGGTGGGAAGAGCGACCTTCCGTGGGTGGCACCTGCTGTAGAGAGACTGCAAACCACCCTAGGAAACGTACAAGTCAGGACATTTCCGCAGCTAAATCATTTTGGTCCAGATCAATCTGGCCCCGCGGAAGTTGCGGAGGCGGTAACGGCGTTCTTCAGCAATTAGGTACGCGCCTGCACCGCACACGCTATCACTGGCGTTTTGAAAGTCTGTGACCCTGTGAACAGGCGTCGACCATTGACCATCCTTGTGAGACGTCGTGCGCAACGAATCATTGTAAGCAATGGCTTGTGACGCCGGTCGGCGTCCAAAGCGGACGCCTGTTTGCAGTATGGGTGGCGCTGTGCATCGTGGCCGGCATCGCTGTCGGTCAGTGGCTGCCAGGAGTCTTCCAGACGCTGGGCGGTCTGGAGGTGGCGCACGTCAACGTGCCCGTGGGCCTGCTGATCTGGATCATGATCATACCCATGCTGCTGAAGATTGATTTCGGCGCCCTGCACCAGGTCCGCCAGCATTGGCGCGGCATTGGGATCACGTTTTTCGTCAATTGGGCTGTCAAACCATTCTCGATGGCGCTGCTGGGCTATGTGTTCATCCGCCACGTGTTTGCACCGTACCTGCCCGCAGCGCAGCTGGACAGCTACGTCGCCGGCTTGATCCTTCTGGCCGCAGCGCCCTGCACCGCGATGGTGTTCGTCTGGAGTCGCCTGACCAGCGGCGATCCATTATTTACTCTGTCCCAGGTGGCGCTGAACGACACGATCATGGTCTTCGCTTTTGCCCCCATCGTGGGCCTACTGCTGGGCATCTCATCGATCACTGTCCCGTGGAGTACGCTGATCACATCGGTCGTGCTTTATATCGTCATCCCAGTCGCGCTGGCGCAGCTGTGGCGCCGGACGTTGCTCAAGCGCGGTCCAGCCGCCTTTGAAGCGGCACTTGCGAAGATTGGACCCTGGTCGATCTGCGCCCTGTTGAGGGCAAGACACGAAACGGAAACTTATGCACGCTAAGCGGCCATCGGCAGCTCACTGGCGCGGGTCCGTAGCGGCCTAAACTGGTCAGGATTCAGCGATTCTTCGGCCTCCCATGCGTAATCACCGGTCAGATTGATGTGTTCCCAGCCGAGCGGCGAGAGGTGCGCGAGGTCATCGGGTCCGGGTTCGATACCTTGTTTTCGCAGATGATCGACGGCCCGCTGCAGGTACACGGTATTCCATAGAATAATGGCAGCCACCAGCAGATTAAGGCCGCTAGCCCGATAGCGTTGGTTCTCATACGAACGGTCGCGGATTTCGCCGAGGCGATTGAAGAACACGGCGCGACGGAGCGAGTTTTGCTGCTCGCCTTTGTTGAGGCCGACGTGGCTGCGGCGGCGCAGTTCTGGGTCCTGCAGCCAGTCCAGCGTGAACAGGGTTCGCTCGAGCTTGCCGAGCTCGCGCAGCGCTTGAGCAAGTCCGTTTTGCCGCGGATAGGCGGCGAGCTTGCGCAGGATGACGGACGCCGTGACGGTGCCAGTTTTGATTGACATCAGCAATCGCAAAATGTCCTGCCAGTGGTCCTGGATCTGCTTCATGTTGATCTGGCCGGCCACCAGAAACTCGAGCTCCGGCGGCACATTCACCCCGGGCATGGAGTACAGACGTTTCTCCTTGAGGTTGCGAATACGCGGCGCGAAGCGAAACCCGAAAGCCCGGCATACGGCGAAAACATGGTCTGAGAAACCGCCGGTGTCGGTGTAGTGCTCGTCGATGACGAGACAGCTTTCGTTTAGAGCAACCCGTCGAGCACATGCGGCGCCTCGTGCGCGCTCGCGGCGATGACGTTGGTATGGTACGGCCCGAATTGATCCGACAAATGGGTGTAGAACTTCACGCCTGGATCTTGACCGTAGTGCAGGTTGTTGCGACCCCGGACTTCGCCCTGGCCGCCGGCGCGAAAGAATTGCGCGTCCGAGGACGAGGTGGTGCCGCGACCCCAATGCAGGGCGAGCGGCTGCCGGTGCTGCGCATCGATGAGGCCGGCGAGCGCCTGGGCATAGCACTCGTCGCGGATGTGCCAGTCGGCAGTCCAGGTCAGCTGCCGCCAGGGCGTCGCCCGGCAGGCCTCGGCCATGCGCGTGAGACCGAGATTGATGCCATCGGCGAGCACGGCCGTGAGCAATGCTTGCCGATGTTTGGGGGGCGCCAGGGTCCGCATGTGGACGAAGCGCTCGGCGAGTCGCGTCCAGCCGTCCACTTCGCCCAACACGTCGGTGATCTTGACGTGGGGGATCAGCGAATAGACCTTCTCGGCAAAGGCGACCGCGGATGGCGGCGTCGCCTTCTTGAGCGGCGAGATCCGCAAGACATCATCCGCGAGTGACACATCGACGAGCTCATTCTTGCGCGCCTTGGTCGCCACTTCGTCCATCTTCGCTTGCAAACATTCGCGACGTTCGTCCATGTACTGCGACAAATCGGTGGCTATATCGAGTGGCAAGGGCTCTTTTTGTAGAGTAGCGAAGACCTCTGTCGGAATCAGATAGGTCTCGAAATCCCGATACTGCCGGCTGCCACGCACCCAGACATCCCCGGCGCGCAGGCGATCGCGCAGCTCCGCGAGCGTGCAGAGCTCATAGAAATGCCGATCAATACCCTTCGGGCCCGATGACGTGCGGCCGCCACCGGGGCTTGACGAATCCGGTGGGTGCATCGTCCGGCATCGTGCGCTTGCCGGTCGCGTTTAATTCGCGTAGCACGTCGAGGCCTCCCATGAGGTCAGCCGTCGCCGGCGCGGCATGAAACTCGAACTCAGTCAGGAGCAAGGGGGCGAACTTACGCACGCTGGCGTACCGATCATCCAAGAGCGACAGAGAGTCGAAGTCCTCCGGCTGCGAGAGCTTATGCGCCTCGGCCACCGTCGCTTTGAAGCGTTCCCAGGACAACACCGCCTCGATGGCGGCAAAGGGATCCCCGCCGCCAGCGCGCGCTGCGATCAGGGCGTCGCCGATCGCGGCATAGAGGCGTACCTTTTCGTTGATGGCCTTGCCGCTTTTGTGGAATTCGTCGGCGTGCGCACGTTCGGTCTTCTTGAACATGCTGCCGATCAACTGCTCGAACATGTTGAGCGCTTCGTCAGTCAAGGTGGAGGTCAATTCGAGCACCACGGCCGTGAGGGTTGCGTACCGGCGCAGCGGCTCGAGGTCCGCCAGGTGCTGCACGGTCGTTTGCCCACCCTCGCGGGCGAGCTTCAGCCAGTGATTTTGGTGAATGCGATGGGCGCGCTCCGATTCAATCCCGATCGCGCGAATCTGGTTCAGCCGTTCGATCAGCTTGGGGAAATTGCCTGCCGTCGCGGCGAACGCCGTTTGGCACAGCCACGCCAGAGTGCTCTGATTGCCACCAGGGCGCACCACGAGGAGCTGATCGAGAGACGCCCGCTGGATATCGGTGAGCCCGTCGGTGAGCTTGCGCCACAATTGCCGATGGGCGCGTCCGCGGACCTCCCCGCACAGTCGTTCGATGACCGGAATCGGCGGCACCATCACCCGTCGATGTCGCAGCTCCTCGAGCGCGACCGCCGCCAGCGCGCTGCCCTTCTCGGTGGCCAGCGCCGTCGGCAAGAGCCAAGCGGACATGTCGCGGTAAATCGCCCGATTGAAGATGCGGTAGCCCACCAGGGTCTGGATTTCAGCGAGATGCTCGCGCCGAGTCTGGTCACGCTCGGCATAGTCGCCGAAGTTTGCCGGTTCGAGCGCCAGCTGCTCCGCGATGAAGGCAAGCATGGCTGCCGGCGGCTGTTCGTCTTGGCGTAGGGTGCGCCCCGGGAACCGCAGGTAGCACAGGAGGACGGCGAACCCGAGTCGGTTGGGGTCGCCGCGTCGGCGATCAATCAATGCTAGATCCTCGGAGCTGAGCGTGTAATGCCGCACCATCTCCCGTTCTTCGATGGCAGGCTCGGTGAAGGCCAGCCGCTGCGGCTCGGTCAACAGTTCACGACGCGGCATGGCTGTCCCTTTTGAAGTAAACTTTGAATAGACCAACACTGTGCCACGGGAAAAGACCCTTTTCCGGGGTGTTTGGCGCCGAGGGTTCAATTGGGACAGTCCGCCGCGCTATATTGCCGGGTATCGACCGCCGATCAGACCTGTGCCCGCCAGGAGCGGGACCTCAAGGCCTTCGCCAAGAAGGCCGGCTACAAAGTCGTCGGGGTCTGGAAGGAAACCGGCTCCGGCGCCAAGGATGACCGCGCCGAGCGCAAGAAGATCCTCGCGCTCGCCCAGGCGCGCGAGATCGACGTGGTCCTCGTCACGGAACTCACCCGCTGGGGTCGCTCGATGCTCGACCTGTTCCACACGCTGCAGGATCTGCAGTCGTGGGACGTCTCCCTTGTTGCCCAGACCGGTCTGCAGTTCGATCTGCGCAGCGCGCAGGGTAAGTTCATCGCATCATTGATGGCGGCGCTCGCGGAGTTTGAGCGGGATCTGCTGCGCGAACGGGTTCGCTCCGGCATCGCAGCCGCCCGTAAGCGCGGCGTCGTGTTCGGTCGTCGGCCGGGCCAGCGCGTGAAGGCAGATCGATTTGCACCCAAGGTACTCAAGCTGGTCAGCGAAGGTCAGTCGTATCGGGAAATCAGCCACCGGCTCGGACTGAGCAAGAATACGGTCCTCGGGATCGTCAAGCGGGACCGCGCGGCATGACGGAATTCCGGTACCAGTCATTCAAATTCGCAACCTGCCAGTTGCAGTCCATGTCCGGTGTCGGCTTTTGAGTCGCCCGGCGAGTGTCTTCGTGATACGAGGATCAGGAGCGATTTCTGTCTCAGGCGCTGGAGACCTTCTATGACTACGATTGCCGAGCACACAGATCTCGTCACGCTCATCAACGTATTCACGGTCGAACCATCAAATCAACAGAAACTGCTTGACATACTCGCACGCGCTACCGATACATCCGTTCGTGACGTGCCAGGGTTCATCTCGGCGGCGCTTCATCGAAGTGTCGACGGAACAAAGGTCACGATGTACTCGCAGTGGAAGAGCGCGGAGCACTACCAGCACTACCAATCAATGCGTTCAAACCCGGTCGCTGCACCATACGTGGAACAGGCACTCGCCATAGCCAAGTTCGACCCCGGGATGTACGAAGTGGTCAAGGTCTTCGCTGGGCCATCCAAGTCTGCGCGCTGATCCCTCAAGGAGTGCCATTCATGCCAAGCGAATTCACGCTAGTAAAGCCGGTTGCTCTCCCCGCGCAGTCTGCCGTCGCTACTGTTTATGAATCAACGAATCTCGCAGACGCATTTGCGATTCAACTGCCCTTTGGCACCTCCAGCGATCCAGATGTCCTGTGGCGATTCCTTATTTCGCAGCAGCCATCTTGGATCGAATGGCTCACCAACGTCCGAGATGCAATCGTTGCGTGCTTTGGTCTGAAGACCGCCAAACACCTTGCGACTCTCTCCAGCGAAGCCAACGCTGACCGCATTGGCATCTTCAAGGTCTACGGCAAGAGCGAGACCGAGATCGTCTTGGGCGAGGACGACAAGCACCTTGATTTCAGACTGTCAGTACTCCGCGCTCCGGACTTGTCTCCAACGCTCGGTGGCCAACTGACTGTCTCGACCGTCGTCCACTGCCACAACCTCTTGGGCCGTGCCTACATATTGGTCATCGCTCCGTTTCATCGCCTGGTTGTGAAAGCCAGTCTTCGTCGCGCTGCACATATCGGTTGGCCTAAGGCAGGCACAAGATAGAGGCAAATCGCCTGATCTACGACCCGTTTTCAGGCGCCGAATAGTCGCTACGCTATGGCAGCAGTGGGTTATGACCGTCTGACAGCGGTCGGTGGGTCCTTAGCGTGCTTTAAATTCCGTTTCGTGTCTTGTCCTCTTGATGCACATTGTGCCGGCCTGGCCGCCTTTGTTCAGGCACAGGCGGACGGTCAGCCGGACGCAGATCAGTAATCATCCCTGGCCCGGCGGAGCCGGCCGGCATTTCCCATAATCTACGGGAATAGCTGAGGAACTCCGTCGACATGGCTCGAGTCGACCGCATGGACGAGTTCGCGTGTGTTGGCGAAGCCCGCTACTCACGCATCCTTCGCGCGCTCCTTGGCCGTCAGCAGTCCTTCGCCTGCATGATCCTCGAACAGTTCCTGCGCGCGCACATAGCCGCTGAGCACATCCAGTGACTTGTGCCGCGACTGGGCCTGCATTTTGAAAATGCTCGCCCGCTGTTGAGCAGCACTCGTCAAAAATCCGCTGCGTAAACTGTGGCCGGCATACTGACTCGCCATCAGCCCCGCGCGCGCCGCGAGTCTTTTGATAATGCGTGCGACACTCTGATCGGTCAGTCGATCTTTGGTGAGCTTGTTACCCTTCGTGACTCGGCGAAAAATCGCGTCTTGCTCGATGCCGGCCATGACCATCCACTCGAGCACCGCTCGCACCGGACAGTAGGGCGAGTCGGGCACCTGTGGAATGGCAATGGTTTGTCCTTGGCCTTCCTGGTCGGTTTTTGATTTGGCGATCGTGACGACAAACCCGTCATCACTCAATTTAAGATGCGCGACATCGAGCGCCACCAACTCCGAACGCCGCAGCGCTCCCGCAAACCCGAGTAACAGCAAAGCCCGGTCACGCTGGCCCTGGTAGGTCGCCGCATCACACGTATCGACCATCTTTTTGATTTGCTCATTGACCGCGGCTTCTTTTTTCACGACCCCGCGGGTGGAGAGCCGCCGGATCCCGCGCATGACCTCTTGGATTTCGACCGCAGCGTGCGGCGAGACCACCACGCGCCCAGGTGCATTAGCCGAATGGCCGAGAGCCGCCGGTTCAAGGTCGAAGGCGCCGTGCCGTTTTTGGCCTCCGATGCTAAGAACATCGCGACCGTCGCCGGCGCCGCCGGCAACGCCGCCAGATCCATGGTTTGGCACCAAGAGCAAAAGATCCGCCAATCCGATTCATAGCCGCGCCAGGTATTGGCGGCACGGCTGGCGGTGGCAAAGACTTCGGCATCGGCCGCGGCTTCCTGGACCGCGACCGACGGGAGGGTTTGCGGGGCCTCGGTGAGCACGGTCGTTTTCGGGGATTCGGGTTGCATCGCAGCGCAAAGTATACCCGCCGTTTAGTACCGATAAAGAACATGATCGGTCGTAAAAGTCCCTACACAGTAGAAGCCGTATTACCACTCCTACTACTACTACTATTGTGTAACCGCGGCGGCACCCATGGCCATTAGGCCAGACGGCTTTATCGTCTTGGTCGTTGCCGTAGCGGAGAGTCGTGTATGTTGCTTGGTCAGGCGAACAGCTCGCGTTCCACCACCGCGGCTTCATGCGCATGTCGATCTCGGCGTAGACTACCGGAGAGCCGGCCTCATGGTACGCGATGCGCTTCGGTTTACCCGAAACCGAATCCGTTTGTATTTTTCATCCGCTTGGTTCGGAAGCTCCGGTCGATGAAATGTCCCTTCGGCTTCGATGTGCGCCCAATACCCGCGGGGTGGGGCGGGTATATCCGAGCGACGGCAGACCTTGGTGAGTCCCCTATCCGATATTCCGAAACGCTCGGCAAGTGCTGTTATCGGCGTGGTCCAAATAAGGGTGTAGAGTTCTTTTCTCGAGATCTGGTGAACGCGCGGCAATTTTCGCGGCTGGCTCTCCGATGGCGCGTCGACCACGACCTTGTGCTCGGCTCGACGTCGCGCACCGCCATTGGCGATTTGCACGATCCTCCTGCCGTGACGGTCAATACTTTTTGCCGATCTTCGATTTGAAAGTAGGCGTAGCCGGCGGTAGTTTTTTGGTCCTTGTGGTTCAGCACGGCTCCGACCAGGTGCAATGAGGCACCGTCCCGAACCAGCCAAGATCCCACGGTTCTTCGCAAATCATGAATCCGCAGGTCTTGAAATCCAATTTCCGCTCGGATCCGTCGCCACATCGCATCCAAGTAGGCGAGGGGCTTTCCCGGGATCGCTCCGCAAAAGATGAAGGGATTGTCTTTCAGTTTCGGGATCACCTTGAGGCGCGCGATGGCGGCGCGGCTCAGCGGTGTTAACACAGGTTCGCCGTTTTTGGTTTGCCGATAAAAAGCGTCTTGTTGTCCCAATCCACGTCTGCCCACTTGGCCGCGAGAATCTCATTGCGCCGAATGCCGGTCAGCAGTAGTAGCCATAGCGCATGCCCGGCAAATTCGTTAGGATCGTCATTGATCGCGGCGGCAAGCCGGGGCATCTCGGCCGGCGTCACGTACCGCGCCGCTTGTGTTCGGGAAATCGCTGGATCTCGGTTCCGGGGTTGCGCATTTCCTCCGGAATTATCCCCAACTGGCGACCAACCGTGTACATCTTGCGGACAACGCAAATGAAGCGATTTGCACCGTAGGGGTGCGACTTACCGCAGTCCGCGTATATGCCTGCGATGTCGGCTCTGGTGATCGACGCTGCCAAATGCGATCCGAATCGGGGGATCAGGAGCCGGTTAAGGGCCGCTTCGTCGGCCTTCCACGTTCTTTTCTTCGGTTTCGCGTGCTGCTCGATGTAGACCTTGGCCAGCATTTTGACGGTCGCAGATTCCCGCATGTCGTCGATATTGGACTTCGGGTCCCTGCCGTCCGCGACGGTGCCAAAATAGAGCCGGGCCTTGCACCGCGCCTGCTCCAAGGTAATGGCATCCGAACGCCCCAGATCAGCAGTGCAGCTGCTAGAATTTTATTCCTTCGGTCCCGCGCCGAGGCGTGTTTGCCGTCGGCGGATAAATTCGTCGGTCACTTTGCGTTGTTCAATTAGGTATTCGTCCCATGTCACCATTGGGACAGGGAATCCATCGTTAGCCTCGCGAAGCAATTCGAAATATTGCGGCGATCCGTATGGCGGGCAATCCTGCACGGCGCTCACGAAATCAGACGGTGGCAGATACGAGTGAACAGAAAGGTAGTGGACTATCGCTGCGGGGCAGGCAAATACCGTACGCTTTGACGGAATCAATAGATTGATATGCGACCGCGCGAGGCGTGCGGCCGGGCCGGGTCCCCTGATTCGCAAATGGTGCAGTCGTGAAGTCCGCGAAAATGGTAGCGCTGAAAAACTCGCTCCGCATTGTCGACGAGCGCGTTAATCTGCTCAACGAGAGCTATTGGTCTCAGTCCACGATTATAGGGGTGACCACTCTCCAGCCACCCTATGGCACGCAACGGAACGTGCCAACTATCGGAATCCAGTGGACCACTGTGGTAACGGCATAGTTCTAGATCGTCGTAATGCATTAGGCTCCCCGAAAATGCTGCCTGCGATCGCTTGAGCGGATAGTTAGGTGGCCAACGGTGGTGGCGCGTACGGCGCCGTGAAACTAGTCCCGCAAGAGCGACAGCGACCCGCAGGATGGAAGGCCTCGCCAGGCGCATTCACCGGCAAAGGCCGCCTACAGGCAACGCACAGGAATTCTTAACCGGGTCGGGATTGCCTGCTGGCACGTAGCGCACCCCCATTTCGTCAAATTCAACTACCCACCATCTTCTCTCTCGATCGTATTGCGCTGTGCCGTGACCTTCGAGATCTTCGTTATCATCGGACCAGTCCACGGCAATGAGCGGCAATCCTTCGCTGAGTATCAAACCACCATTGCAGAGGTCGCGAAGTGACCCGAAGGTATCGAGAACAACTGCGGTTCTGCCAGAATTGCGTGGGCTTTTTACAAGTCCGTTGAAGTCAGCGTATATGCGGGTCAGAGGCACGATGTGGCGACCACCTAGTCATTAAGAGCGCGGCGAATTCGTCGGATAGGCTGGTCGGACTCGTACATGGGCACTTTGTGCGTTCCCTGCAATCCCGCTGCATTCCAAAGTCAGACCACTTCAGTGGACGATTTTTTTCGAGGGCGACCACCCTTGCGGCCGTTGGCTCGCGAGCTTTTGCGCTTCGCGCGTGAGGTCGCCTGGCCGCCGCGACTGGCAAAGATGGCTGCAACGGATCGCGAGGGCAGCATCGCCGGCAGGATTGCTGTCAGGAGTCCGTGCACACCGATCTGAATGTCCCGGTCCTCGAGTTCAATCGCCGATCCGTCCGGCCACACCTCGAGTTTGCTCAACTCGTCGGTAGGCACGTCCTGCAGTGCACCTATCCACTGTCTTGGAATCAAGAAACCGGCATTGCGACTCGTGACGATCTCAATGGCATCTCGTTCAGGGACGTAGCGAACCGCCTGCGCCCGAATCTCGGTCTCGGCTTCAATTCGGCCGGCGGCAAGAGCCGCGGCGTACTCGGCATCACTGATCCGCTGTGCATTTGTCGTCATAGCTTCACCTGTACTCTTGCACCATCCCGAAAGATCACGCGAACTCGTTCGTTCCCGGCCTCGTATTCCGCCTCGGCAATCTGCTTCGCACCCGGAACAGGCTTCGAGAGAAGCTCGATGTTTCCCGTTTTGCTCACCATGGCCCACTGGTTGGCCAAACAAGTCGTTCCTCGCGTCAACCACCAACTGCGCCGACAATCTGGCAGGCGCGCTCGAACGTCGCTCAAGAGGCGATTCACTACGCGCTGTAGAGGAACGTTTTTGACCGGGGCGATGCTGATGAGCTCAACCGTACTGTCGAGGTATGAGAATCTCGCTCGCGCAATCCAACCGTCGCCGCGGTGTCGAGCCTGGACGTGCGCAGGGCAATGATCGTCCGAGAAGACATAGATTCCGGCTCCCGTGCCTTCGGAAATGAACACACGACTCATGGATTAGGATAACCTATCAGCTTAGGTTATTCAAGTATCTCCTGTGCTATTGAACGAGCCCGAAACTAAGGGATTCAGAGCCTTATCGCTGGATAAGTCCTGAAATCGTCGCACAGTTCTTGAGTCGTAAGTTATGTTTTTATTATTGAAAAGTACCATCAACGTCTGCGTCTCTTAATCAATTGGTCGTAGGTTCGATCCCTACACGGCCCACCATTTCAATCAAAGTGTTACGTACTTTTCCCGGTGCAGATCCAGACGCCGCTACACTGTTGTCAACTGTACGTAAGTTCGATGTTCGATGCCCACAGACACCGAGAGATCGCGGTAAGCTCACTCCGCCACGTCCACCATCGTCCGAGATCCTCTCAGTCCACGCTTAGAGCCACTCGTAGCGCCGTACGCAACTCGCCAAGCTTTTTGGACGAGAGCATTCCGAGATAGTCGGTCAGCACACTCTTTTCAAGGCGAGTTAACTGATCACAATTGATGACAGACGGGTGCTTCAAGCCCTCCTCGATACCGACACCGACTTCGGTGGCGAGGCCCACTCCCAAGGTATTTACTGGCGCGCACAGCACTCGATTTGCATTGGAGTCGAGCAACTCTTGACGGCTTACAACGACGAAGCAACGGGATTTCTTCGGGTCACCGTGCTGCGGGTGCCGAACGCGATATACCTCGCCGCGCCGCACTGCGGGTGACACCACAACTACTCAGAGTCCCACGCCGCCTGATACGCAGCGCTGTCGTCGCCCTCGGCATTCAATTCTTTGGCGTGCCGGTTGAGCAATTCCAGCTCACGGTCGCGGCGCCTGCCTTTGAGTTCACGTTTTGCATACGCTCGCACCGCGCGTTCGATCCATGCGGAGCGTTGCTCTGCGCCCGCCAGGGTATCGATGACCCTCAGAAGGTTGCCGGAGAGCGTAACCGACGCTTTGGCCTTAAGTGCCGGTGTGGCCGCCAACTTCACGAGTTCGGCCAACTGACGGGCCGAAAGTGTACGATTAGACATGCCACTAAGTATACTACCATTGGTAGCCGAGGGACAAGAGCACTTAACTGAGCTACGGAAGGCTGATACGCGCCGCCTGAGCATTGTTGCCATGGGTTTATTTACCGGTTCCTTGCAACTTCCCTACCGACCCTATCAATAATGCCCTATAAATGTAGCGATTTCGTCGTTTCGACCATCCCCCTCTTAATCAATTGGTCGTAGGTTCGATCCCTACACGGCCCACCAATTCGCTGAAAAATAAGAAGTTTTTTGACGTCACTCGCAAGAGACTCAAAAGCTTCCCCCATAGATCGGAATTTCCCCCTTTCGATTAGCAAAGTAATGACTTCTGGCTTGCGTCGATAGTGCGCTTTGTGATCTCTTTGTTTGCGTGACCGAGCAAGTCGGTGGCCCTTTCAATGCCGGCAACGTCGCTGCCGACTTTGCCGCGAAGATCATGCTCAGTGAACCGTTCTTTGACGTCCGTATCTTTAAGCAGCCGCGTCATGAAACGCTGCCACATCGAATCCCACCCTGATGCTTGGCCGCTATCTTCGTTGAAATAGCCTTCGCCCTCGCGTGTGCAAAAGAGCCAGCGAGAGATATCAATTGGCCGCGCAGACTTGGCTTGCTCTACGGCTAATTTGAGCGCCGGCGTCCACTCAAATATTCGGGCAGTGCGCTTGGTATTTATTGTCTTGTGTGGGCGCACCATAATTCCTGTCTCGGTGAGATCGCTCATTTGCGCGTTCCGGGCCATGGCGGACAGTGATTCCGGAGTGATGGCGGACAGCATTCCGGCGGCATGACGGACACCGTTCCGAGCTCATGGCGGACAATTTGCGCATCTGAGCGGAACCCTGTCCGGCATCGCGGAGAGCTGTCCGGCATGATCCCGGAACGGACTGTGAAGTCCGCGGTCGATTCGACGTAAGCCTTTGTTTCTCGTGTCATCCTTCGCCCTTTTTCGTCGAAAAAGGAGCGCGCGGTGGCCCAACAGAGGCTTGCAATGCAGAAAATCAAAGATGTTTTACGGCTGCATCTGGTTGGCGGGATCGAGAGCCGCCGGCAGATCGCGCGCGCCGTGGGGTGCGGGAAGTCAGCGGTCTCGGACTGCCTACGCCGAGCGAGGCTCGCGGGGCTCAGCGCTTGGGCGCAGATCGCCGAAACCGATGAAGTAGAACTCTCGCGCCGGCTCTATCGCAGCGCCGGCGGTAGCACCCCGAAGCGCGCGCCGGCGCGCCCGCTTCCCGACTGGGCGCGGGTGCGCGAGGAACTCGCACGTCGCGATCACCAGGTTACCCTCGCGCTTCTCTGGGAGGAGTACAAAGCCGAACACCCTGATGGGTACCAGTACTCGCAATTTGCCGAGCTCTATCGGCGCTTCGAGAAGCGCCTCTCGGTGGTGCTGCGTCAGCCGCATCGCGGCGGGGAGAAATGCTTCGTCGACTTCTGCGACGGGCTCGCGCTGATCGATCCCAACACCGGCGATCGCATCCCAACGCAGCTCTTCGTCGGCGCGTTGGGGGCGAGTTCTTTCACCTTCGCCCGCGCCACCCTCTCGCAGGAGCTACCCGTGTGGCTCGATTGCCATGTGCGCATGTACGAGGCGTTCAATGGCGTGGCATCGATCACCGTGCCCGATAATTTACGTTCGGCAATCGCCTCACCGGATCGCTACGAGGCCGAGATTAATCCCGCCTACCGCGAGCTCGCCGAGCACTACGGCACCTGCATTATCCCGGCGCGCGTGCGAAAACCTCGGGATAAAGCCAAGGTGGAAGCGGCAGTTCTGGTCGCACAGCGCTGGATCCTCGCGGTCTTGAGACACCATCGATTTTACCACCTCGAGGACTTGAACAGCGCGATCGAGGGACTCTGTGCCAAGCTCAATGATCGAGTGATGCGTCACGTGAAGCAATCGCGCCGCGCGCTCTACGAGCGGCTCGACCGGGCGGCCCTCAAAGCCCTGCCCACCGAGCCGTACGAATATGCCGAGTGGAAGAAAGTCGGCGTCAACATCGATTATCACATCGCCTTCGGCGATCACTTCTACTCGGTCCCCTACACCCTGGTCGGCGAATCGATGTGGGCCCGCGCGACCGGGCGCACCGTCGAGCTCATCCATCGCGGCAAACGCATCACCACGCACGTACGAAGCTTCGTCAAGTACGACTACAGCACCTATCCTGAGCATCGGCCCGCCTCGCACCGGGCGCACCTCGAATGGACGCCCTCGCGCTTGATCGACTGGGGGAAAAGCGTCGGCGCGCACACCGCCGCGCTCATCGAGCACGTGATCCGCTCCAAGCCCCATCCGGAGCAGGGCTATCGCTCGGCGCTCGGCATTTTACGGCTCTCGCAGCGCTTCACCCCGGCCAGGCTCGAGCTTGCCTGCGCCCGTGCACTCGATATCCGCTCCCCGCACTACCGCACCATCAAGACCATGCTCAAACAGCGCATGGAGAGCGCGACGACGAGCACGACGGCTGGCGATGACCCCACGGCCGCGCTCGGTGCCGCGAACGTGCGCGGCCCGCGCTATTACCACTGACAAAAACGAGGTGACTCAACCAGAAAAACCCATCCTACGTCGAATCTACGCATCCAATCATCGTTGAACACCCCAGGAGTTCAAATCCAATGTTGCTTGAACAGACCCACGACAAACTCATCGCCATGAAACTCTTCGGCATGGCCGCCGCCCTCAAAGATCGCCTCGCACGGCGCGATCACCAGGACCTCTCCAAGCCCGAGTTCTTGGGCCTCCTCGTCGATGACGAATGGCTATATCGGGAAAATCGCAAACTTACCGCGCGCCTGAAGGTCGCCAGGTTCAAACAGCGCGCCGCCGCCATCGAAAATATCGACTACTCTACCCCTCGGGGTCTGCGCAAAGATCAAGTCCTCGAGCTGGCACAAAACCGCTGGATCAAGGCCCACGAATCGATGCTCATCATCGGTCCGTCGGGGTCCGGCAAAAGCTTCGTCGCTCAAGCCTTTGGCCTTAACGCCTGCCGCTCAGGGTTCAGCGTGCAGTATCTACGTATGCCCGCACTTCTGACCCTCTTCGTGCAGGCTCGGCGCAGGGTACCTATGATCGCCTCCTCAAGCGCTTGGCCAAAATAAACTTGCTGATCGTTGACGATTTTGCCCTTGGCAGTCTCTCCGATCCGCAAAAACAAGACTTCCTCGAGGCCATCGAAGAGCGCTACGGCTCCGGCGCCCTGACCATCACATCGCAACTGCCCGTGACCGACTGGCATGAGTACTTGGGCGGCGGCCGGGTCGCCGATGCCATCTTGGATCGCATCGTTCACGCCTCGCATCGAATCGAAATCTCGTCCAAAGACTCCATGCGAAAACCACGACCCGACTTGCCCCATGCCGGACAGTCTGATATCTAACCACTCGGCTTACGTCGCTTCGCTCCGATGCTGTCCGCCATCACCGGATCAGCTGTCCGTCATGACCGGAATGCGCATCATTCGCAGGCGCAGCATATCTCCGCGACGAATGCCGATTAGAAGCTTGAGCCGTATGTAAGCCTGGATCATCAGCACGGACCCGGAATGTCGTTTGGGCTTTAGCTCGAGAGCTTGAGCGATCTCCCAGTCCTCTACATATCTGTCTCGAGCTTCAAGTCCTCGTAGGCGCACCTCGCCTTTGAAGGGATGTCGATCGAGAATCCCCCATTCAACCGCCTTCGTAAAGACGTGCTTGAAGGCGCGAATCTCATACAGCCCTGTAGCTCTACCCTCCTCGCCGCTCCTGGTTATCCGGGTATCGACATACTTGTAGATGTGCCGCGGAAGGACATCTCGGGGTCGCATGGCGCCGAAGACCTTACGCAGATTGATCAATGCTTGTAAGTCACCGCGCCGAGTCGCTGCTCTTGGCCTTTTGGCACGCGGTAATAGGCGTCGTAGCGAAAGCGCCAGCTCTTCGGATAACCGCGATTTTCATAGTTCCTTGCGCGGGGCATGAAGGATTCTCCATTCTTGCAACACCGATACTATCGCAAAGTTTGTCGACGGATAGAACGCGGATTTTAGCCTAGTTGGCCTCGATTCCCGCATCTCGATCGTCATGTGGGGCGGCGTCGCTGTAACGCTTCCATGGGCTATGTCGCATTCAGCCATTCGGGGCACTGTGTCTTTGAATTGCCTGGTAAGCGGCCAAGTCCTATTCGTTTGCTGGCGGTGCTTGCAGGCTCTCAAACATCGAAAAGACCCATGGCCGAACGGCCAGGAGCGCAGCGATGCTGCGCTTTTCCTTCGCCGGCACTGTGCGATCTAGCTCCGCCAAATCGCGAAACTCACCTGCCATACGCTCCATTTTGCGCAGCAACACTTTGCTCGATGCCTCCGACAGCTCGGCGGAGAGAAAGTGCAAAGCTTCGCCGGTTCGGGTGAACGCCGCCTGCAGGAACTCTTGACGCACCTGCTTTTCGTAGAGAAGCCGCAGAGGCCCATCGCGTCGCCACGCGATGACTGACGCCGCTCGGGCGCGAGCTCGGAGTTTGGAGCGCATTTCGATCAAGCGCAGCGCATCGAGCCGAACCATCCAACGGCGCACTGTACGCTCATCGACACCGAGCTCTACAGTCACGTCACGGCCGCTGCGCCCGTTTGCAAGCAGATAGAAGCACGCCACGAGATTCGGGTCTGCAGCAAGAGCCTTTTCCTGCTCTAACGTCAAGAGCTCGGGGGCGTCGGCGGACGGCTCAGCCGTTATGCGCACCAAGTCGCTGAGGCAAACCTCGAGTGCCTGACAGATGTCGTCCAAGCGGGCAAGCGTCAATGTCGCGCGCGAAAAGATACGTTTGACGGATGCTTCGCTTAGCTGAATCCGGCGCGCGAGCTCGCGATAGGTTATCTGTCGGGATTTCATGAGGCGCTTGAGACTGTTGATGATCCGCGTCGGCATCAATCCAGAGGTTTCAGTTGGCATAGTTCGGTCCCTGAGACTGGAAGTATTATATTACGATACCTCTTACGGAGGTATTGATCAACGCGACTGGAAAGATAACTATGACGCCATGCGACCCGCTCATCACCAATTCAGTACTTCACGAGACAAACGGACTATTTGGGTCAATGACAACCACTCAGGACTGAACCGGACGTCGGTATCACGCGTCCTCGAACCACGGACGGTAGAAGACGTGGTACGAGCCGTGCGGCGAAGCCGCTCCGAAGGGCGGCCGCTGGCCGTTGCCGGTGGGCGGCATGCAATGGGCGGGCAGCAGTTCTTAAGCGGAGGCACGGGTGCTGGACATGCGTTGCCTCAATCGGATCCGCAACGTCAATAGTGAGAGAGGGCTGATCGAGGTCGAGTCCGGTATTCAGTGGCCCGATGTCATTCGCGCTTACCTGACACGTCCGGGGGGAATGCGCTCACCGTGGGGAATTCGGCAAAAGCAGACTGGCGCCGATCGGCTGACGATCGGAGGCGCAGTGGCCGCCAACATCCATGGGCGCGGTCTCACCGCACCACCTTTCATCGATGACCTCGAGTCCCTTGAGATCGTAACCGCAGAAGGAGAGGTTGTGACCTGCAACCGCCAGCAACGGCCAGATCTCTTCCGCCATGTCGTGGGGGGTTATGGACTGTTCGGCGTCGTGACAGCGGCGACGCTGCGGCTCGCCGCGCGTCTGCAGGTCGAACGCGTAGTTGAGTTGTCGGACATTGACGGTTTGGTCGAAAGGCTGCACGAGCGCATCGGCGCGGGTGCCCTCTACGGGGACTTCCAGTTCGCACTCGACCCGGCGAATGCGAACTTCCTTCGTACAGGCATCCTGTCCTGCTACGTCCCGACCGGTGATCTAAAACCGATCCCTGCGCGGCAGCGGCGTCTTTCACAAGCCGATTGGAATCGGCTGATCGAATTGGCGCATCGGGACAAGACGCGAGCGTTTGACGAGTTCTCCGACTTCTACCTTGCTACGTCCGGTCAGCGTTACTGGAGCGACACGCATCAGCTCAATATCTACCTCGAAAGCTACCACGCGGCGCTCGATCAACGCTTGGGCCGCAGCCTGCACGGCGGGGAAATGATCACCGAGCTCTACGTGCCGCGCGATCGCCTATCGGTTTTCATGGACGATGTGAGACGCGACTTTGTACGTAACCCCGCCGACTTCATATACGGCACGATTCGCTTGATCGAGCCCGATACGGAGAGCGCTCTGCCATGGGCGCGTGAGTCCTATGCGTGCGTGATCTTCAACCTGCACGTCGATCACCACGCTGCGGCGCTTGTCGACGCCAGGAGCGTCTTCGTTCGACTGATTGACCATGCGATCGCGCATCGAGGCAGCTATTACCTCACCTACCATCGGTTTGCGCGCCTCGACCAACTGCTTACATGTCATCCGCGGATTCGCGAATGGCTCGCAAACAAGCACCGAATCGACCTCGGCCGGTTATTCCAGAGCGACTGGTACCGGCACTTGTTGAGTCTTACTGGTAACGAAGCCTCGTGATTAGTGCAACCGCGGTTAGCACTTCGAGGTCCACGGCTCCGAGGGAAGCACTGGGGGTGTGCATCGCGCTCTTCCATGCACCCGCCTTGATCGACGGAGATCGGCGGTGGCGGTAACGCTGAGCAAGGCGCTCCGGGCATTTGGAATATGGGTTCCGGTACTCCTCATTCTTGCAGCGGTCTGGCCGGCGGCACTCTATCTGCCGCAGCTTTGGATGGTGGTGAGCGTCAGTATGTTGGCGAACATGTTGCAACCGTCATACCGACCGTTCGAAGGATCACGCACCCCGGAGGATCGTGGTACCGCGGCACAGATCCTATGGACTGTGTATCTGACTCAGGCCGCGGCGCTGCTCGAACTCGTGTGGCGAAGACGCCTCGCCTTGCCGCTCGATCTAACTACTTGGACCGCGTTCTCGGCAATGATCGGTGGTCTTACGCTGCGAACCTATGCTGTCATTTTGCTAGGGCCATGGTTCACTTGGAATGTAACGGTGCAGCCGGGACAAAAACTTATCAGCCGCGGACCATATCGTCTCATACGCCACCCCAGTTATACGGGCGCACTGATCGTCTTTGTCGTCAGTTGCGTACTTCTTCGGTCCTGGGTGGTCGCGGTGCTAGCCACCTTCGCACTGACCCTGGCTTTCTTGCGGCGAATTCGGTACGAGGAGGCGTTGCTGGTCAAGACGCTTGCGGGATATGACGCCTATGTGTCTCGTACGGGCAGGCTGCTCCCGCGCATTCTTTAAACTGCCTCAGTGGATGATCTTTTTCGAGGCCGACCACCCTTACGCCCGTTGGCTCGCGAGCTCTTGCGCTTCGCACGTGAGGTCGCCTGGCCGCCGCGGCTGGCAAAGATCGCTGCAACGGATCGGGAGGGCAGCATCGCTGGCAGGATTGCTGTAAGAAGTCCATGCACACTGATCTGAATGTCTCGGTCTTCGAGTTCAATCGCCGATCCATCCGGCCACACTTCGAGCTTGCCCAGCTCTTCGGTGGGCACGTCCTGCAATGCACCGATCCATTGTCGTGGAATCAAGAAGCCAGCATTGTGGTTCGTGACGATCTCGATGGCATCCCGCTCGGGGACGTAGCGAACAGCTTGCGCCCGAATTTCGATCTCTGCCTCGATTCGGCCGGCGGCAAGCGCCGCGGCGTACTCAGCATCACTGATTTGTCGTGTGTTCGTCGTCATAATTTCACCTGTTCTGTTGTGCCGTCCTGAAAAATCACGCGAACCTGCGCGTTCGCCGGATCGTATTCAGCCTCAGCGATCTGCTTCGCGCTCGGAGCCGATTTCGAGAGAAGCTTGATTCTTCCCGGTCCGCGCACAACGGCCCACTGGTTCGCCAAACATGTTGTTCTTCGCGTCAACCACCAGCTGCGCCGCTGACAGACAATCCGGCAGTCGCACTTGAACGTCGCTCAAAAGGCGGTTCACTACGCGTTGTAGAGGAACGTTCTTGACCGGGATCATGCTGATGAGCTCCACCGTACTGCCGAGGTAGGAGAATCTCAGGCGCGCGATCCAACCTTCGCCGCGGTGTCGAGCATGGACGTGCGCCGGGCAATGGTCGTCCGAGAAGACGTAAATCCCCGCTCCTGTGCTGTCCGAAATGAACACGCGACCCATGGAGTATGTTAACCTATCAGCTTAGGTTATTCAATGCGCTGACACGTAGCTCCGTGTCCCATTGAGATCCCCGGTATTCATGAATTCAGGGCCTTATCGCAGCGTAAGTCAGCGAATTGTGGGACGGTTTCAGTTGTGTAAATATTTGTTATTAAAGGGGAAAAAGCGGCTGGGACCCGGCTTCTCTTAATCAATTGGTCGTAGGTTCGATCCCTACACGGCCCACCAATTCCCCATAAATATCAGTAAGTAAAATGCATTGATTCGTCGAGCCGGCGCCACAAGGCGACACTACTGACAACCGTGAAGTGTGCGGAAGTCTCGGATCCACTCGGCAGTCGCCCGCATTCCGCCGAACGGGTAGAAGTGCATCAGCACCTCGCCATGGGTGGCGGGATCGATTCTGGCGGCGTACTGCTCGATCAGCCTGTCTGGGCCCGCCGCCGACAGCAGTTTGGTGAGCGACATGCCGTATTTCTTCATCACCTTGGTCGATGCGCCGACTCCGCACCGTGATGCGAAGGCCAGCAACCGCTTCACGCTCGCGGGCCCGGGAACACCGATGCGAACCAACGCATGGACGCCGGCCTTGCGAACCTGCTCCAGCCAGGCCAGCACCGGCTCGGCATCGAACGTGAACTGCGTGACCACGGCAAAGTCGTGTCCGCGCTCCAAGATCGCGGCCTGCTTATCCAGTTTGGCCTGCCACAGCTTCGCGTTTCCGATATCGGTGTGGCCTTCGGGATAGCCCGAAATGCCGATCCGCCGAATCCCATATTTTGCAAGGAGCCCGGTGCGGATGATCGACAGTGCATCCTCAAATGGGCCCATGGGCTGCGGCGGGTCGCCCGCAACGACGAAGGCATGATTGGTTCCAACTTCGCGTTGCAAGGCAGCGAGGAAGCTTTCAAGTTCCTCCCGCGACTGCAGCCGGCGCGCCGAAATGTGCGGGATCGGCAGAAAGCCTAGATCCCGCACCCGCTTCGCCGCGGCGATCCGCATTTCGAAGGTTTCACCGGGTAGAAATGTGACTGGAATTTTGGTTCCCTGGGGAATGATATCGGCAGCCGCCTCAAGATGTGGGAGGTCCTTCGCGGTCATCTCGATCGAATAATTGTTCAGTAACGCGCAAACTGGCTTCGCTGCGGTGGTGTTTCCTGTCGTCATCGCCTAAGACCCCTGTCGGTGAATGTCGCAATTTCAATGTGATGAATAATTTCAGTCCCTCCGCAGGGAAGGATGAGAGATTGAGTGTCCGCGCGCTACATCAAGTGGTGAAGTTGACATTGCGCCTCTTCTAGACTGCTGATTTCTCCAATTCACTATTCTGTTGCTGGATCGGACCGAGACTTCTACGAGCCGCCACTATCGTGTTGTTTAACAACATCGTAACGGTCATGGGACCGACGCCGCCGGGAACTGGCGTGATATACGATGCCTTCCGACTGACTCCCTCAAAGTCGACATCGCCAACAATAGTGCCATCTGTCAGGCGATTGATCCCTACGTCGATCACGACTGCGCCGGTCTTGACCATCGGCGCGACAATCAGGTTAGGTTTGCCCGCGGCTACGACAAGAATGTCAGCCAGAATGGTAAATTGCGCCAAATCACGGGTCTTTGCGTGGCAAATGCAGACTGTGGCGTCCCGTTGCATCAGCATGAGCGCCGTTGGTTTACCGACTATATTGCTGGCGCCGACAACGACGACGTTTTGCCCCTCGATCTTGATGCCCTCGGCTTCCAAAAGCTTCTCGACACCGTAGGGTGTGCACGGAGAGAACACTGTTCTGCCGACGACAAGGCTGCCGACATTGTACAAGTGAAAGCCATCGACATCCTTGTCGACTGACACCCGCTCTAAAACGGGCCCCACAGGAATATGAAGGGGTAACGGTAATTGAATTAGAATGCCGTGAATCGACGCATCGTTGTTGAGATTGTCAATGATCGCGATAAGCTCTTCTAGTGTTGTCGTCAATTCACGCTCCAAAACGATCGACTGAATACCCACATCACGACAGGCCTTCGCCTTATTGGAGACGTAGAGTCGCGATGGCGCATCATTGCCAATCAGGACGACTGCCAAGGTGGGTGTCACGCCGGTACTGGCAATAAACGAGTTGATCTCGCTGCGGAAACTTTCGCGTAACCGGCGAGCATGAGCCTTGCCATCGATTAGCTTGGCCGTCACCGCTCGATCGCCGATGAGATTGCGGGAGTGTTGATGGGCTCCAACACGAGATGACCCACCGCGGTGTTGGAAGCCGGAACATGATAAAAGCGGTGACGTTCGCGTACCTGTTTTCCTAAGGCACCTCGCATCACAAGCCACATGACCAGCTCAATTCCTTCCGTTCCCGCTTCCCGCACGTATTCCACATGGCGGATGCGTCGAAGCGCATCGGGGTCCGTGGTCAGGCGGTCGAGAAAGGATTGATCAAAAGACGAGTTGATCAGGCCCACGCGCGCGCCGCCAAGCTGATGACTCATGCCGCCGGTTCCCCAGACCTGCACATTCAAGTCGTCGGGGTATTGCGCCACAGCTCTGGCAATCGCTTCGCCAAGGCAGAAGCAACGATTTCCGGTGGGTGGCGGGTATTGCAGTACATTGACTGCGAGAGGAATAACTCGCACGGGCCACTTCGCCGGTTGGCCGAACATCAACGACATCGGAACCGTCAGTCCATGATCAACGCTCATACGGTTGACAATGGTCAAGTCAAATTCATCGAAAATGAGGCTTTGAGCGATATGCCAGGCTAGGTCAGCATGCCCCTCGATCTCCGGAACTGGTCGAGAGCCGAACCCTTCGTCGGCAATGGCGAACCGGTCGGCGCAACCTAATGCGAACGTTGGAATCACCTCCATCGAGAATGCGCTGGCGTGATCGTTGAAGACTAAAATCACGACATCAGGCATTTGTTCAACGATCCACTGTCTCGTCCATTGATATCCGTCGAACAACGGCTGCCAATACGGCTCCTTGACCTTTCCGAGGTCCATCGCGGCCCCGATTGCCGGTGTGTGGCTGGTACCGACCCCCGCCGTGATGCGAGCCATTAGCGGCACTCTCGTAGGGAACGGTTGCCGATCGGACTGCGGCCCCCAGCTAACATCATGGCGCGATACTGCTCTAGGCTGAGACCGGACATTGTCGCGGCCACGCTTTGATAAGACCGGCCATCTGTTGCACCGATTTTAGCCAGGAAATACACATTCCCGCCCTCGGTCATCATCGCAGCATAATCGCGGGTAAGCACAGCGCTCGCTTGTGCTTCGGTGAGATGCCAGTGTGCCAAATAGGCACGTTCATCGGCCTGGAAGAGCGCCCGATTGGCGGCGCTCATCAGGGACATGCAGAATTGATTGAGCTGAAATCCTTTGCGCGCCATTTGGCTCGTGAAGACGATCGTGCCGGGAATATCAGCGAGTTCTGCCATCTCGCGCATCTGGCTGTTGGCGGGGCTAGTCGGGGTGTTCATATGGTACCTTTCATGTCGATTTTTCCTCGACGTTCCTTGATCAGCCACTCATCTCCCACCGGGCACAAGACATCCGTATAACTGCCGATGGCGATCGACGCAATCGCGCCCGGCGTTTCCGGCGGTGTCCCGGAGTACATGACGACCGTACTAACCACAACGACTCGAATATCCGACTCGATCACAACCTCTACATTGCTAAGAACATGGCGGGTTGCACGCGGCGGGCGCGAGGCGAGTGCGGCGAGGATAGCCGGGCGACCGTGAATAGGGCAGTCCGGATCAGACGGTCGTCTCAGTACGCCGTCCTCGGTAAACAGTTCGCTCACCGCCTCGAAAGCACTCGAGTCATTTAGGCGCGCCAGCCGATATATCTGCTGGGTACACTTGTTTGTAATCTGTAACTTTTCCTGGTCGTTCAGTTGCATGATTGAGTTCTCCTTCTCCACCACGCGCCACAGCCATGCCCGCAGCACCGCCGCCACCGCCTCGGGCTGTTCCACGGGCGCCATGTGGCCAGCGTCCTTAACTACAATGAGTTCCGCCCCTGGGCACAGGTGGCGCATGGCCTCGTGCTGTTGTGGGGGTGACCACGTGTCCTGATCGGCGCTCACCAAGACAACGGGAACACGGATATTCGGCAGAACGCCTGCCGCATTGGGACGATTTAACAGGGCTTGAGTCTGCGCAGCAAAGCTGTCTGCCGATTGTCTCTCGACCATTGTTGTCAGTCGTGTCAGTAGATCGCCGCGGGATTGACCGGATCGTGCCATCATGGGTGGCAGCCACTGCCGTGCAACTTGGGCCATTCCGCTCTCTCGTGCGACGGAAACCAACCGACCGCGAGTTTCGGGCTCCTGAGTTCCCGGCGCGTGGACGCCCGTGTTAAGCAGCGCAACCCCCGTTATACGCGACGGTGATCGGCGCACGATCTCCAACGCAACCCGTCCGCCCATCGAGTGGCCCGCTAGAGCAAAGCGGCCGCTGACGGACGCCATAACATGGTCAGCCATGGTTTCAATGGATGAAAACAATGGAAAGCTAAATATCTGAATGTCGGCTATCCCAGCCAATAGGTCGGCAACGCGCTGCCAGATCTCTTGATCGCAGAGGAGGCCAGCCAACAGTACCAGCGTCGAGCGCTGCTCTTTCATTTGCATTGCGACTGCGCGGGGTAGCAAGTGGGCTGCATCCGCGCTGCCAATCGGGGCGCCATTTGGATTAGAATCCCTCTACCCGATACTCGAGAAGCGCTGCTCGACGCCTGAATCGGTGCCCGAATTGGATGACATGACGAGATGCCCATGGAAGAAAAACCCTTGGATGAGCTTCGATGGATGCCGCCGGCCCGGCGCGAAAACGATACGGACGATGTTCCTCTCAATCGTGTGCGTGAAATGATTCTGTCGGGCGAACTCGCGCCCGGCCAACGCGTGACGGAGGAAGCGCTCGCTGACCAGCTCGGCGTGTCGCGAACGCCCGTTCGAAACATCTTGCCGACGCTCGCATCAGAGGGTTTCCTGCAGCCGGTCGGACGCCGGGGGTACGCCGTCAAGGAATTTAGCGACACGGAGAGTTGGGAGGCCCTCGAGCTGCGGGCGCTCTTGGAAGGGCAAGCGGGCAGGCTGCTTGCCCAAAAAGGCGCGAGCACCGAGACGCTCGCGGCGCTCGACGCGTGCCTAGAAACGGGCGATCGGCTATTCAACAAGCGGCACCTGGATCGCGAAGATGAACACCAATATGGGACGATGAATGGGGAATTTCATAAAATCATCGTTGTCTCTTGCGATTCGCCTATGCTGAAAATGTTTGTCGACCGGTTGAATCTCGTTCCCTTCGTGGCCCCCTCGGTGATCGTCTTTGATCAAGTGGGATATCGTAGGGCGTTCGACCTTCTGTTTCGTTCTCACGGTTGCCATCATGCGATCGTGGAAGCAATCCGAGAGCGCGACCCGGCACGCGCAGAAGCTCTCTTTCGCGAGCACGCTCATCAACAGCGATTCAGTATGTTTTCCCGGCGTGCGCAACAAAGAGCGGCTGAATTGGCGGCCGCCGCGACCAAGTAAGTCGATGGACCCGGGGCGAGAACGGCGGTCGAACCGATCTGTGCGGCAGCTTGTGGCGAAGGCCCTTGGCACTCTCAGACGCGTTCCGCGCATTGCATCCATGGCTTAATCGCGAAAGACGACGGTCTTGCTGCCGTTCAATAAGACGCGTGATTGTAGGTGGTAGGAGACGGCGCGCGACAGCACTCGTTGTTCGACATTCCTGCCTTTGCGAACCAGATCGTTCGGAGTGTCTGCGTGCGTAATGTGCTCGACGTCTTGGGCAATGATCGGTCCCTCATCAAGATCGGCGGTTACATAGTGAGCGGTGGCACCGATAATTTTTACGCCGCGCAGATGCGCCTGGTGGTAAGGCTTTGCGCCTTTGAAGCTCGGGAGAAATGCGTGATGAATATTGATGCATCGCCCCGACAAGTGGCTTGCCATATCGTCCGAGAGGATCTGCATATACCGCGCCAGGACGACGAGCTCTGCTCGTGAACGCTCGATAACTTCTTTGATTTGCTGCTCCTGCTGCGGTTTGGTTTCCTTCGTCACAGGCAAATAATGGAATGGGATGTCGCCGATCACCGAGATTCGCATCACCTCTCGCGGATGGTTTGAAACGATTCCCACGACCTCCATATTCAATTCACCAACGCGTGATCGATATAGCAAATCACCGAGGCAATGGTCGAACTGCGAAACGAGCATCAAAACCCGGGCCCGGTGGTCGGTAGATCTCAGCTGCCACGTCATCTGGAGTTTATCGGCCAGCTTTCCGAATGCCGATTGAAGGACCGGATGAGACCATTCGGTCTCGAATAACACTCGCATAAAGAACTGACCACTTTCCTGATCGTTATATTGTTCCGCTTCGAGAATATTGCCGCCATTCTCGAATAGACATCCGGTCAAAGTGGCGACCAGACCTGGTCGATCCTTGCAAGACACGGTTAATGCAAACTTCATACTGCTTCGTTCCACGCTTGAAAAATTCGCGCCTACTTTGCCGGTGATCGCTACCGAATAGGGGTCGCTAGGTCCTCAGCCAATCCTCGGCTAATTTCAGAATTGGACACAATATACATCTCGCGACAAATAAATGGATCCAATATGTGACTATTGTCGGTCGCAAATCGCTATTGACACGCATATAGGATCCAATATAATCCAAACGCCGTCAAGCTAACGATATGGAAAATTGCACTGGATCCAATGCTGCGCCGCGAGATCTTTGTGCCGGGTGAGAAACCCGCATCGGACTAGGGTTGAAGTCCGACCACCCGCAGGATCAGCGGGGGCGCGAATTCGGTTCCGAGCACCAACGATTACGGGGAGTCGAGAATGAAAAGCCAGGCCAGCCTCGAAGACTTGCTTCAATCTGTCGGTAACGCCACCGAGTTTCTGCGAAACCAGCAGGTCGGTCCGAACGTCTATCCCGGCGTTCCCGCCGAATACACCAATTGGCGCGATGAACAGCGTGCCTGGCAAAAGACGTGTGTCCTCTTTAATCAGTCCTATCACATGGCGGATCTGCTGGTGGAAGGGCCGGACGCGATCAAGCTATTGTCATATCTCGGAGTGAACAGTTTTCAGGGCTTTGCGGTCAACAAAGCGAAGCAGTTCGTACCCTGCACTGACGACGGCTATGTCATTGGCGACGTGATTCTCTTCTACCTCGGCGCGGATCAGTTCAACTTGGTAGGGCGAGCGCCGGTGCTTAACTGGGTTCGGTTTCATGCCGAGACCGGTGGCTACGATGTGCGGGTAGAGTTGGACGAGCGTTCCGCACGCCGCACCGACGGTCACCGAAAATCATACCGCTTTCAGATCCAGGGTCCGAATGCGCTGCAGGTCATCAGCAAAGCGATCGGCAGCCCGGCACCTGATCTTAAATTCTTCAACATGACCATGCTCAAGATCGGCGGCAAAGTCGTCCGGGCTCTGCGTCATGGCATGGTTGGCCAACCCGGGTTTGAGGTATTTGGTTCCTGGGAAGATGGAGAAGCCGTACGAACAGCATTGATCGAAGCGGGCGCAGAGTTTGGACTACGACTGGTGGGGGGGCGCGCCTATTCCTCCAATACGCTGGAGTCGGGCTGGATCCCCTCGCCCCTACCCGCCGTGTACACGGGGGCGGCCATGAAAAAATACCGCGAATGGCTGCCGGCCGATGGCTATGAAGGCAGCTGCTCAATTGGCGGCAGCTTCGCTTCGCCCAATATCGAAGATTATTATACGACTCCGTGGGACCTCGGCTACGGGCCGTTCGTCAAGTTTGATCACGATTTCATCGGCCGCGGCGCGCTTGAGCGAATGGCCAAAGGGCCACACCGGCGCAAAGTTACGCTGGCGCTCGACGTCGAGGACACATTGCGCGTCATAAGCTCGATGTTTCAAAAGGATAGTCGGGCCAAAGCGTTTGAATTTCCCTCTGCTGTCTACTCCATGCATCCGTTCGACCAAGTCCTCGTCGGGGACCGACCGGCGGGTATCTCGACCTGGATTGGCTATAGCTCGAACGAGGGTAAGATGCTCACGCTCGCGATGGTGGATGAGGAGCACGCTCAGCCCGGTACGAGCGTCAGTTTGCTTTGGGGAGAAGAGGGCGGCGGCACCCGCAAGCCGACGGTCGAACCGCATGTGCAATCGACGATTCGCGCGGTTGTGAGCCCGGTGCCGTACTCAGAGGTTGCTCGGGATTCCTACGCCGACGGCTGGCGGACAAAGCATACCTGAATGAGCACAGCGACAACTCGCCTTACCCGAAAGCGTAGTCCCGTCGAGATGTTGCGGGTGGGAGTCTTCACGTACCCCGCCTACACCGTTAACGAGAAGAGGTGGCTCTCGTTGGCAGTCGTTGAGGCCGCTCAGGCCTCGACGTCGAAACATCAGCCGAGTTACGACGCCAATTTCCACGAGATCGCTGTTGACAGAGTGTACTCGACTAGCATCATGACGGAGTGGGGGAGTTATGGAACAGCTTGACACGACATGGTCGACCAGACAGGCGCCACCAACCGAGGCGTTGTCCTATTGGAAAGACGTAATCTGCAAGAATCTATTGGAACTCAACATCGACAGCTCGGTTCCGGCGAGTTTTGCCGGGCAGATTGCCAAGCGTACGTTTGGTCCATTGAACGCCAATTTCATCAGTGTCACGGAACAACGAGTGTGGCGAACTCGGCCTCTGGATTGCAGTCAGCAGGACGGACTGTTTCATCTCATTCATATACGCCGCGGCACGCAAAACACCGAGCAACACGGAAGAAGGTTTACGTTGGAACCCGGTGACTGCGTATTAATCGACTGCGTCGCCAGTTTTGATTTTGAATTCCCACAGGGCGTCGATGCTCTGGTTCTGGAGATTCCGCGGAATTGGATTCGTGGTTGGCTGCCGGTACCCGAAAATGCCGTTGCACAAGTCATTAGTGGTAAAGCGGGCTGGGGGGGGACGTTGGCATCTGCATTAGGAAACTTGTGCTTGTCCACCATTGGAAACCTCGAATTGGCGCCAGCGCTAATTGCGGAGCAGATCGCCGTGCTGTTAGCTCTTGCGGCAGCGCCTAGTGGACCTGCACTGCGGACGGGCAAACGAGCCATGCTTCAACGTGTGAGGAGCACTCTTCGCGAGCGATGCCATGAGTCGCACTTGGATCCCGCCGGCGTCGCATCGACCCTTCGCGTTTCACGCCGATACATCCACGCACTGTTCACCTCCGCCGGCACGACATTCATGCAGGAACTCTGTAATTGTCGGCTCCAACGGGCTCAGCGGTTACTTATAGACAAGCGGTTTGCAGGCGTCAGTATCGCGGAAGTTGCGTGGAATTGCGGTTTCACCGAACCGAGCCATTTTACGAGACGGTTTCGGGAGCATTTTGGAGTCCCGCCCACAACCTACCGGCAGAGCGCTGCCTAGGAGTATCAGCCCGTCATGACCAGGCCACTTGAAATCCTTGGGTCCTACTGGACGCTCGCGGTAGGTGCGGATCCACTCGGCGATCAACGCTGCCTGCACGACTTCCGGACGCGCGTGGAGGTCGCAGCGAAAGCTGGATTCACCGGCATGGGATTTTGGCACGCGGATATCCTCGAGATCCGGAAAAAATACAGCTTTCAGGCTATGAAGCACATTCTGGACGCCAATGGCATCATTCATATCGAAGTCGAATGGCTGCTGGACTGGTTTTGCACCGACGCACGCAGGGCCGCATCGGATGAGGTCCGCGTCCTCCTTTTGGACGCGGCCGAGGTTTTGCGCGCACGGCATATCAAGATCGGCGATCTTGGGAATGATTGCGCGGATGTTCCCCAGATGACGGAAGCGTTCGCGCCCCTGTGCCGTCAAGCCGCCGAGCGTGGAACCCATGTCCTGTTCGAAATGCTGCCGGCGCAATTTTCGCGCGCGCCCTCGCTCGATCATGTGCTGGCGATCACCCGCGGATCGGGCGCTCGCAATGGCGGCATCATGCTCGACAATCTGCACCTGCTGCGCTCCAGCATTGGTCCCAACGAGATCGTCCGGAAACTCACGCCAAGTGACTTGATAGGCGTGGAAATTAACGACGGTAGTCTGGCCATGCCGTTAAAGTTCCAAGATTCCGTTGTCAACAGACGCCTGTTGCCTGGCGATGGGGAGTTCGACATCGCGGGCATTCCTGCAGGCCGTCTGGTCTGTCGGCTATGATGGACCGATCGGCGTAGAAGTCCTGAACGAATACATTCGCAAAGTGGGATCTCGAGACAGCCGCGGCACGAGGCATTTGTGCAAAACGCAGCGGTTGCTGCGATCGGCGCGCCAAACCAAAGAAGTAGCCGGAGGGCACCGTGACTGAACCAACGCTGGCTGACTGGAAGCAGATGTACGGCGCGCTCTGGCGGATACGTCTGTTCGAGGGCCATGTACAGCGGCTCGCAGCCGCGGGCGAGATCCCTGGATTCCCGCATCTGTCCACCGGGCAGGAAGCCGTTGCGGTCGGCATTTGCACGCAGCTCGAGCGCGAGGACGTGCTTTTTACGAGCCATCGCGGGCATGGCCATGTGCTCGCGAAGGGCAGCGATATCGAGGCGACTTTCGCCGAAATTCTGGGCCGGCGGACCGGCCTGTGCGGCGGTCGCGGGGGTTCGATGCATCTGGTCGATGCAGAGAACGGTGTGCTGGGTGCGACTGGCGTCGTGGCCGGCAATCTCGCGCTCGCCGCGGGCGCCGCGTGGGCTGCGCAGGCGCAGGGCAGACAAAACATCAGCGTGGTATTTTTCGGCGACGGTGCCACGGGCGCGGGGGCGTTTCACGAGACGCTGAATCTCGCCGCGCTGTGGCGTCTGCCGGTGTTGTTCGTCTGTGAGAACAATGGCTACGCCGAGTTCACGAGTCGCGAGGAACACTCCAACGTCAAGCAGGTGAGCAGTTTCGCTGCTCCCTATGGCATCGGCACGAAGACCGTCGACGGCAACGATCTGCCGACGGTATTTGCGGCCGCGCGCCACGCCATCGAGACCCTGCGCGCGGGCGATGGCCCCTATCTGCTCGAGTGCATGACCTTTCGCATGGCGGGGCACTATGTCGGCGACTCGCAGCAGTATCGATCGAAAGAAGAGCTCGCCGCGATTCGCGAGAAATGCCCCATCGAGCGACTGAAGCGCCATCTCATCGAGCGCGGAGTCGACGCGGAAGAACTCGATGCTATCGGCGACCGCTCCAGGAGCGAGGTGCAGCAGGCCGTTGAACGCGCAGTGGCGGCGGCGCGGCCCGATGCGGCCACCGTGCTTGAATACGTGTACCGCGCAACGGCACTCGCCGCCATTCCGGGCTGACATTCATGCAACACACATTCATCGAGATCCTCCGCCGAGCGCTCGACGAGGAATTGGCGCGCGATCCTGCGATACATCTGCTCGGGGAAGACGTCGCGGCGGGGGGCGCGTTTGGCGTCACCCGTGGCCTGGCGCAGAAACATGGGACCACGCGCGTACGCAACACGCCAATCAGCGAAGCGGCCATTACGGGGCTCGCCACCGGTGCCGCGCTCTGTGGTCTCAAGCCCGTGCTCGAAATCATGTTCATCGATTTTGCTACGCTATCGATGGATTGCCTCGTGAATCAGACAGCGAAGTACCGCTATATGTCGGGCGGCCAGCTGTCGGTTCCCCTGGTGGTCCGCACGCAGGCGGGGGCCGCGGGTGGAGCTGCCGCACAACATTCACAGAGCCTCGAAGCCTGGTTCATCCATGTACCGGGACTCATTGTGGTCGCGCC
This sequence comes from uncultured Gammaproteobacteria bacterium, assembly GCA_963799885.1. Taxonomy (GTDB): domain Bacteria; phylum Pseudomonadota; class Gammaproteobacteria; order Steroidobacterales; family Steroidobacteraceae; genus Bog-1198. Next base: position 284,647 of record CAWCYX010000029.1, read on the forward strand.
TTCGACGCCCGCCGAGGCTTATGGCCTTCTGAAAAGCGCGATCCGGCTCGGCGAGCCGGTGCTTTTCATCGAGCACAAGCGGCTGTACACAATGAAAGAGGAGTTGGCGGAGGGCACCGAATTGCCGCCGATCGGCAGGGCGCGAATCGCAAGGCCGGGAACGGATGTCACCGTGATCGCGTATTCGGCGATGGTGCAAACCGCACTGGAGGCGGCGCGGACATTGGCGGATGCCGGCATCTCGGCTGAAGTCATCGACCTAAGGACGCTGCTGCCGCTCGACATGGCGACCATTGCGGCGTCCGTATCAAAGACCCATCGTGCGCTGGTTGCCCATGAAGCCGTACTCAACGGCGGCGTCGGCGCCGAAATAGCAGCACGTATCGGTGAGGAACTCTTCGACGAACTCGATACCCCGGTGCTGCGCGTGGGCTGCGGCTTCGCACCGATTCCCTTCGCTCCAGAGCTCGAACGCGCCCTGCTTCCGGGGAGCGTGGACCTCGTGCGCGAGGTGCGCCGGATCATGGGTGTGGCTGGGTAAAACACGGGAGTGGCGGCAGTGACTCTAATTCCGCAGGAAATTCCGAAAGTCGGTCTGGTAATGGAGCAAGTCAAGGTCGTCCGCTGGCTCAAGGAAGTCGGCGACCGTGTGACTGCGGGTGAGCCGCTGCTTGAAGTAGAAACCGAAAAGTCAGTCGTCGAAATAGAGGCGGCCGCCACCGGGCGGCTGACGCAAATCCTAATGCAGGTCGACTGTCAGGCGGCTGTCGGCGACCAGGTCGCCTGGATAGAGTCTGCCGAGGCGCAGGGTGCAGCTATAACGGCGACGCCAAGCGCGACCGATCCCAAGACGGCGGCAGTGACGCCCTCCGTGACTCTGATTGCGCAGGAAATTCCGAAAGTCGGTCTGGTGATGGAAGAAGTCAGGATTGTTCGCTGGCTGAAAGACGTCGGCGATCGAGTCGTCGCGGGTGAGCCATTGCTTGAAGTAGAAAGCGAAAAGTCGGTCGTTGAAATTGAAGCGGCTGCCACCGGGCGCTTGACGCAAATTCTGATGCAGATCGACTGTCAGGCGGCTGTCGGCGACCAGGTCGCCTGGATAGAGGCCGCCGCGGTGCAGAGTGTAGCTATAACGGCGACTCAAAGCGCGACCGATCCCAAGACCCCTGCGACGAGGCCCTCGACGGCACCGCCGATCCCGGTAGCCGCAATGGCGGCGCGCAACGGTGAACGAATCCGAAGCACGCCCGTCGCCCGCAAACTCGCCGCCGAACGCGGTGTCGATCTTGGCGGAATAACTGGCAGCGGACCGGCCGGGCGCATTCAGTTGATTGATGTGCGACGGGCCGTGGACGTCACGCGTTCGGCCAAACCTGAGGCGCCGCCGCTTTCCCCCATGCGTCGCGCATTGGCGCGCGCCATGAGCTTGAGCAACGCCACCATTCCTCAGTTCACGGTCTCTCGCTCGGTTGACTGGACGGAGCTACAAGCTTTGCGCCTTGAGTTCGCCACGAGGAGGCTTGCGGACGATGCGCCGAGATTGTCCGTGAATGATTTCCTGCTGCAAGCTGTCGCCCGAGCGCTCATTGAGTTTTCTGCTTTGAACGCCACGTTTTCAGGCGACCCGGAGTCGTCCGACGCCCGCATCGTGCAAGCGAGCGGCGCGCACGTTGGCCTGGTGGTTGCAGTCCACAACGGCCTGCTGGTACCGGTGATTCATGATGTCGAACAACTGGGCCTCACGGAGATCGCGCGCCGTCGCCAGGACTGCGTCGAGCGCGCCCTCAAAGGCCGACTGAAGCACGGGGAAGTCGACGGCGCCACGTTCAGCATCTCCAATCTAGGCACCGATGGGCCGGACCGCTTCACGGCTATCATCAATCCACCACAATCCGCGATACTCGCGGTCGGTCGCCAGCGAGATTGTGCCGTGGCGAGGAATGGCACCGTGCTCCTGCGCCCGATGTCTGATCTTACGCTGACGGTCGATCATCGCGTTGCCGACGGCCGTCTCGCGTCGCAGTTCCTCGCGCGCCTGGTCGCAATGATCGAGACTCGCGACTGGCGTTTGGAGTAGTTTACACGCGGCAATGCGCAGTCAGCGCCGGCCGTGGGTAGTCAGCGTCGGCCCTGAAGTAGCCTGCGGACCGCGGCGCAGATCCGTTCCTCGTCCGGAATCACATAGGCCTCGAGCGGTTCGCTGTATGGAACCGGCGCGTCGCGCGCGGTAACTTGCACGATCGGCGCCTTGAGCGACGAGAATCCATGCTCGGCGACATCGCCAGCGATAATACCGGTCACCGTTGCGTGGCGCGGCGCCTGATCGACTAGCACCAGGCACCCCGTCTTGGAGACCGACTTGAGTATCGTCTCCAGATCCAGTGGCGCAACCGTTCGCGGATCGATCACTTCCGCCTGGATCCCTTCTTTGGCGAGCGTCTCGGCCGCAGCAATCGAGCGTGACACCATCCAGCCGGTCGCGACGATGGTGACGTCACCGCCCGCGCGGCGAATCTCGGCTCTGCCAAACGGCACCAGGTACTCGCCGTCCGGCACCTCGCCCGGTTCGAGCGTGAGTAGATAGTGGTGCAGGAACACCACCGGATTGTCATCGCGGATTGCAGTGGCCATCAGTCCCTTGGCGTCTGCCGCGGTCGATGGTACGACGACCTTGAGACCAGGGACGCCCATGAACAACGCGGTCAGCGACCCAGTGTGCTGACCGGCCCAGCCACAAGCGAAGCCGAAACCCGCCTTGAGCACGAGCGGTACTTTCACCTGCCCGCCCGACATATAGTGAAACCGGGGCGCTTCATTGATGACTTGATCCATGGCAACGAGCATGAACTCCGCCATGTAGAGCTCGACCACGGGCCGCAGGCCGGCCATCGCCGCGCCGATGGCGATACCGATTTCAGCGGTCTCTGAAATGGGGGTGACGCGGACGCGATCGTGCCCGTAGGCCGCGACGAACTCGTGGTTTTCGGTGGTCGCTAGGTTCTGGCCAAAGTAGAGAACGTTTTGATCGCGCCGCATTTCCTGATGAATCCCGGCATCGATGGCGGCAATGAAGGGAAGCTGTGCCATGTGGGTTACTCCGACTCAGGCGTAGACGTTTTCGAGTGCAGACTCGACTTTGGGGAACGGACTTTTGATGGCGAAGCCGACTGCCGCGTCCATTTCTTTCGTGACTTGTTCGCTGAGCTCGTTGGCGCTGGCGGTACTCAGCACGCCAGCCTTGATTAAGGCAGCGCGAAAGCGCGGCACGGGGTCGCCGCGCAGCGCCGCCTCGTACTCCTCGCGCTTCCCAAAGACGGTGATCGCCTCGTGCTCCGGATAGTGCAGGGGCACGCCGGGCGGGGCGATGATGTTGCCGTGTGCCGAAAGCCGGTAGACCTTCGATTCGACCAGCGTCGGGCCGGCGCCGGCGCGCGCACGCTCGACTGCCTCGCCGATAGCCGCGTACACGATCAATGGATCGGCCCCATCGACCGTGATTCCCGGCATCGAGTACGCTTTGGCTTTGACGGCGAGCGGCTCGCCGTTCGCCGCGTTCGCGTCCTCCTGTTCGGAGGTCGTCATGGCGTTGTAGCCGTTGTTCTCCATCACGAAGATTACCGGCAGCTTCCACAGAGAGGCAATATTGAGCGTCTCGTGGAATGCACCCTGCTTCGACGCGCCGTCGCCGAAGAAACAGTACACGACTTCAGCTTTCTTGCGTATCTGTGCTGCCCAGGCAGCGCCCGCCGCGTGGGGAATCCCGGCGCCTACTATCCCGGAGGTGCCAAGGAAACCGCGCTTGACGTCGGTGAGATGCATCGACCCGCCGAGACCCTTGCATAGGCCGTCCGCACGGCCGTAAATCTCGGCCATCATGGCCTTCGGGTCGCTACCGAGAACCAGCGGATATCCGTGGCAGCGATAGGTGGCGAGCGCCGCATCTCCGGCGCGGAAGTGGCACAGCGAGCCCACGATCGACGCCTCGGTGCCATCGCCGAGGTGTGTATGGCCCCGGATCACACCGGGATGCTCAGTGAAGGTACGCTTCACGCGTTCTTCGAACTCGCGGATGCGAAGCATCTGGGTGTACATCCAGATCTGACGTTCTGCGTTGGGTGCTTGCAAGCTCATTTGGTCCCCTTGACGCTGAGTAGCGACCGATATGTAAGGGTGCGCATACGAATAACGGCCTTGCGAATCCGGGCGGCGGTGTCTGCGGAACGCGTGGGCCGCCGCTTCAGGTGTGCCCGGGGGCCCCAGCGCCATTGCGTCGGTAGCGATCCGAATCCGCCGGCGGTGCGATTCAGCGGACCTAATGTAATGGTCACGTATTGCTTGCCCTCAACGCCATACGTGATCGGGACACGGTTAAGACGATGCGGGATTTGGATTTCCAAAGGTCCCTGCCTTCATCTGCCGAAGACGCGTGAAAGTACTCATCGGCGAGACCCTGAAACACGAGATTGTCGGCCGTCACAAGAGTACCCCAATCGGAAAATCCCCCGTCTCCACTCGCCAAACCGACTTCTGCACTACCGTTGTCCCATCCATTGAGTCAACAGGTTCCTGAAGGATACCCTGGCGAGCGATCGGGCTCCTATGCGACTCTACGCACGATTTTCGATCTGAAAGCGCACATTCGTAGCTGACAAACAACGAATGTGCCCGCCGCTCGGTTGAAACAACGCCGTCCATATACTTTGAACGCAGCCCTGCCCGAGATTTTCCAGTCAGCTGCGGGTCTGCGTCAAATGAAGGAACGCACCGGATCGGTTCCGTCCCAGCCGATGGTGGCACGATAAAACTTGCTGAACACAGGCTCGAATCCACCTCCGAGTTCGATGAGTTCGACGTAGCCCGGCAGCTCGGCGGTGGTATCCATATAGGCCACGTGGCCGCCGCTCGGCACCCCGGCGTGAAACACCAGATCGTGCCCCGCCGCCTGAAATCGCTCAATGTCCCGCTTGAAATTTGAGGTCGCACGGCCCCAGTGATGAAAGCCGTAGCCGCGGCGTTCGATCCATTCCTGATAAACTGAGGGCGCATCATCGTTGGGCTGGATGAGTTCGATGTTCATGTGCCCCGCGAAGCTCATGGCGAGCGACACATCCGCGGTAGAGTCGCGGCCGCGATACTTCGGATCAGTACCGGTGAAATGATCGAGCAGGAACCATGGCCCAACCTTGAGTTTGTCGATCCACGACGTCATGGCGGCGCGAATGTCGGGAACAAGATAGCTGACTTGAATGATGCCGTCGTCGGGTTGACCAAAACCTACGAGTCCCATCGATTTACCTCCTCCATTTCAATCGGCGACACCCAACCACCGTCTATCAAGATTTACTGGCCGGCGATACCAGAAATAGTGCCAGGCGCTGATGCCGTCGCGAAGCCGACGCGATGAATAAGAATGACTTTGTTCATTGCTTGCACTTGCCACTGCTTCGCGTGCCCGCCGCCGATATTGGTGGCAAAAAAATCCGGTGCGATGGCATTGACCATGATCCGGTAGCGGCGAGTACCGGCGCCACCGAGTCACGAGGTGGGCGGCGCCCGAAGTCGTGTCTATCATGCGGCACGACCATTGCAGGTGCAAGAGCCGAGTGCTTGCGTGCAGCGTTGTGAACATGCCGTTCATGCTAACGTCGATCACGCGGTTCCAGCGCTCATCCGTGTAATATTCCACAGCGCCCTCTGCTTTGCGCGGCCGATGCGTCCAAGCAGGCCAGATCCTATTTCGTCGGTCACGCACCGCAATAATTTCGAAGATAGTTCACATGAACATCCACTTTGGCCTTAGTGCCGATTGCACGAAGGCGCTGCCGAAGACCGTTCCGGTCTGTCTTAGCGCTGTGGATGGAGTGGGGCCTTGTACCTATCCCAAAGCGAGACAAAGCGGCGTGCACCGTATATTGACGCGGCCGTCTCTAACGAGCGGCAGGCACATTCGTTGTTTGTCAGCTACGAATGTGCGCTTTCAGATCGAAAATCGTGCGTGGAGTCGCATAGGAGCCCGGTCGCTCGCCAGGTTATCCTGCAAAGCATATTTAATCCTATTGCTACAGGCCGACGGGTGTCTCATCCGGCGAGCTGGATCGCAGACGCCCTAAAGCGGCGATTGCAGATAGCTATAGGTATTTCAAAAAACGGGGGAGCGTATGACAGTACGGGCGTGGGTTTTTGGCTCTTTGTGTGCGGTGGCGTCACCGCTGGCGGCATGGGCGGCGGATGAGGGTGTCAATGGCGGTGCTATTGAGGAAATCGTAGTCACTGCACAGAAACGCTCGGAGCGGCTGCAGGACGTGCCGCTCTCGGTTTCGGCAATCAGCGGCAGTGAACTGTCGGACGCCGGCGTCACCAAGTTCCTCGACCTCGGGCAGGTCGTGCCCACCTTGAGCATCGGCAACGCGGTCGGCTTTTCGTTCGTTTATCTGCGTGGAGTCGGCAGTACCGGCATCGGACCTGGAATCGAGCTGCCGGTATCCTTCTACCTGGACGGTGTCTACTATGCGTCGACCGTGTCACCCACGTTTTACGACTTCGCAAACATCGATCACATCGAAGTCCTCAAGGGTCCACAGGGCACCTTGTTCGGCCGCAATGCGACCGGCGGTCTGATCCAAATCATCACCAAGGATCCAACCCAAGAGTTTCATATGTTGAGCGAGCTCACGTACGAAAACTACCAGACGACCAAAGGCAAAATATTCGTCTCCGGCGGCATCGCCGAGAATCTCGCAGCGGACCTGTCGATCAACGCCGGCACCCAGGGTCAGGGCTGGGGCAGAAATCTTTACACCGGATCACAGATCTTCAGAGACAACCACGACGTCACCGTTCGCTCCAAGTGGGTATACACTCCGACCGACATCGACAAAATCACGTTCATCGGCGATTACACCAACGTCAACAATTCGATGAACGGGCAAAAACTTGCACCGGGAACCATCGCGAACCCCAGCTACTACACCGGGACCCAATTCTCACCGACACAGCCCCCGCAGGGCCCCTACGACATGTACACGAACGCCAATCCGCTATTCCGCAACTGGAACGCCGGGGCGAGTTTGAAAGTCGAACATCAGTTCGAACCCTTCAACGTCACGAGTCTGACGGCGTATCGAGATTCCTCGACCTCCATCGATTGGGATGTGGACTTCACGCCGGTGCCGCATCTCACGGGTGCCCTGGTCGACCTCGAGGATCAAATCAGCGAGGAACTCACGTTGTCGTCCAAAGGCGGTGGGAAGTTCAACTGGCAAAGCGGTCTGTACGTGTTCCACGCCGACGGCGCCTACAATCCCGCGGGCGTCTACTCTGGCGACGGGCTGTTCGGGCCTTTTACCTACGTTGCTCCTTTCGGCCGGCAGGTCACAGAATCCCAGGCTGTGTTTGCCCAGGGTACGTACGAGATCGCCGATGCGACGAACTTGACGCTTGGCGCGCGCTACACTCGTGAGAAGCGCGACATCAGCGGTTTCACCAATGGCTACATCGGCGACAGCACAACCCCCGTGTCGCTGGGCGTGACGACGCCAGCCTCGTTGGAATTCAAGAAGCCGACGTACCGAGTCGCGCTGGATCACCGCTTCTCGCCGGAAACTCTTGCCTACGTGTCGTTCAACTCCGGCTTCAAGAGCGGTGGTTTCAACACGCAGTTCACCTCTCAACCCGCGTACCTGCCGGAATCTGTCGATGCCTACGAGATCGGCATGAAGAATGATCTGTTGGACCGCCATCTGCGCCTGAACTTCGCGGCCTTCGACTACGAATACAAGAACATCCAGGTTCAGAAAGTTGGCATTGCCAGCACCGGCATCATCAACGGCGCCTCTGCGCGTATCTACGGCATCGACGGCGACTTCGAGGCGCTGTTTACCGACACGTTCAAAGTCAACGGCAGCGCCTCGTATCTGCATGCAACGTTCCTCGACTTCACGAACGCACCCATCGGCAGCCCCGGCGGCGGGGTTCCGACAGTGCCGGGCAATGCCAGCGGCAACTCTATTCCGAAGTCACCCCGTTTCACGGTAAATCTGACCCCGGATTACAAGATTCCGCTCCCCAGCGGCTCGAGCCTTCACCTGACCGGCACCTTCGAATACAACTCTGGTTATTACTTCGAGCCTGACAACATCCTGAAACAGTCGTCCTTCCTGCGTATCAACGCTTCATTACGCTGGGATTCGGCCAACGAGCGCTACTATGCGCGGCTTTTTGCCAGCAATCTGACCAACCGGGAGATCATCAGCTACAGCTCGACGCTGGCGGATGGCACTCGCGACATTACGTACGAGGCGCCGCGCCTGTACGGCATCTCGGTCGGGTATAAGTTCTGAGGTTGCGTGCCGTGGAGTGGCGATCGTCATGAGAGGCAGTACCGATCGAATCTGCCACCCGCAGGTCGCGTGGGCGAAGCTCAAGGCGCTGTCCGAGGGGGCGGCGCTTGCCAGCAAGGCGCTGTGGAGTTGGAAAGTTGCGACCTAGCGTCGTACCGGATCGGCCGACATCGATGTTGTCAGGCGAGCGCCTGTCGAATCGCTACCAAGGTCTGCTGGTCTTGTTGTTGAGCTTCAATTTCGGCGTGCTGTTCTTCGACCGGAACGCGCTCAACTTTCTGATGCAATTCGTCAAACCCGACCTGCACTTGAGCGACACGCAGGTAGGTATGCTGTCGTCGGGGTTGTCTCTCACGTTTGCGATCTCAAGCATCTTGGTGGGCCGATTGTCCGACCGGCTCGGATCACGCAAGCCGGTCCTGATTGTCGCCATCGTGGCGTTTTGCCTGTGCTCTGTGGTCTCTGGCTTCGCCTCTTCCTTCCTGATGCTGCTGGGAGCGCGCATTCTGATGGGTGCGGCAGAAGGCGGCGTGATGCCGGTCAGTCACGCAATGATCGTGGCCGAAGTCAATGATCGCCATCGCGGTTTGGCCATGGGCGTGGCTCAGAACCTGGGCTCGAACCTGCTCGGGTCCGCCGCGGCCCCGCTGGTGCTGATACCGGTGGCGATCGCCTTCGGCTGGCGGCATGCCTTCTATCTGGCCGCCTTACCCGGGCTGATCGGGGCGCTGCTGGTCTGGTTTGTGGTCCGCGAGCCCCCCGCGGAGGCGTATCACGCCGGTCCGGGTCCCAAAGATACCATTACTCACGCGTTTGCCAATCGCAATGTCCAGCTCTGTGCGCTGATCTCCGTGCTGCTGGTCTCGTATCTGGTGTGCTGCTGGGCCTTCATGCCCCTGTACCTGACGGCCAATCGTGGTTTTTCCGCAGATACGGCCAAATGGCTCATGGCCACGCTGGGCTTCTCGGCCGCGGTCGGTAGCTTTGCGGTATCGGCCTTATCCGATCGCGTGGGCCGCAAACCGGTCATTGTCGGATTCTCCTTATTGGGCGTGATCCTGCCGTTGGGGGCGATGTACTTCATGGGAAGTCCGTGGGTTCTGGCTGCAATATTCTTCGTGGGCTGGGGATTGAACGGCGTGTTTCCGGTGTTCATGGCCGCCGTGCCCTCGGAATCGGTGGATCCCCGCCTGACTGCTTCGCTCTCCGGCATCACCATTGGCGTGGGCGACGGTGTGGGCGGAGTTCTGAGTCCGTATTTGGCCGGCAGTCTCTCGGACCATTTCAACGACCGATCAGCAGTCTTGTGGCTGATGCTCGCCATGACGCTGCTGGCGGCGCTCGTCGGCATGGGACTGCGTGAAACTGCTCCGCGCGTCCTGGCGCGCCGCGCAGCCGCAGGCTTGCGTCCGGCCGAGTGCACTTGAAACAGTTTCGTTGAACGGGAGTCGAACCGATGCGAGCCGCCGTCATGCAGGGAATACGCCAACCACTGACCTGTACGTCAGTACCTGATCCGACGCCTGCCGCGGGCGAACTTGTGGTGAAAGTCGCGCGCTGCGGCATCTGTGGCTCGGATCTTCACATTGCGGACGATCCGGCGTATGGCATGGGGGCGGGATACATTCTCGGGCACGAATTTGCCGGGGAAGTGGCGGCGCTGGGTCACGGTACCCAAGGCGTCAAGGTCGGCGAGCTCGTATCGGTCATTCCGTTGCAGAGCTGCGGACACTGCCCGGCATGTTTTGCAGGCGAGGTCGCCTGGTGCGAGAAGTTCGGCCTGCAGGGCGGCGGCTACGCGGAATACGCGGTCACGCGGCCCAATCAGTGCATCAAGCTACCACAGGCCGTGAGCCTGGCGGATGGGGCAATCATCGAGCCGTTGGCCGTGGCGCTGCACGGCGTGCACATGTCGGGATTGAAGCCGGGTGAGACGGTACTGATTCTAGGCGCCGGTCCCATCGGGCTTGCGGCTGCATTCTGGGCGCGTCGAGCCGGGGCCGCGCGCGTGGTCATGCAGGATATCGCCCATTATCAACGTGAGCGAGCGCTTGCCATGGGTGTGCAGGAATTCGTGGTCCAGCCCGACGATCCCGTGGGCAGCGCCGAGCGCGCTTTGGGCGGCAAGGCGGACATCGTTTTCGAGTGCGTGGGCATTCCCGGGCTCATCGAGCAGGCGGTCAAGCAGGTGCGTAATCGCGGCACGATCTTGCTGTTGGGATTGTGCACGCGGCCCGATACGTTCAACAGCTTTGCCATGTTGTTGAAGGAAGTGCGCCTGATCACCTCGGCGTTTTTCACCCGGGGCGAATATGTGGAGGCGCTGCGCGTGCTGGAGGACGGGGCCGTCGAGCCCCGTACGTTGGTCACCGGAACGGTCTCGTTGGAGGAGACGCCGGCAGCCTTCGAGGCGCTGCGCCGGCGCACCGAGCAATGCAAGGTGTTGATCGCTCCTTGAGAGACAGATCCAGGGGGACGACTATCGAAATTTGGCGGTGACTGTTGGTCAATCGAGAACGGGCACCGTGGATATAGCTTGGAGCCAGGGGTTTTGCCCCTGACAAACAGGAGGAAAGATGGAAGAGAGGAAATTCAAATCGCTGCAGGACAAGCTCGATCAATTGGGCAATCCGGCGGAATTCCTGCGGAATGTGCCGGTCGGCGCCTATGTCTATCCGGTGCAGAACGAATACACTAATTGGCGTGACGAGCAGCGTTCCTGGCGTGAGACGGTCGGGCTGCTCGATCAGTCGCTGCACATGACGGATCTGTACGTGGAAGGGCCCGACACCATACGGTTGCTGTCCGAAGTGGGAGTCAACTCGTTCGCGACCTATGGTCGTAACAAGGCCAAGCAGCTGGTCTGCTGCAACCACAATGGTCATGTGATCGGCGACATGGTGCTGTTCGGACTCGAGAACGACAAGGTCAATATTGTCGGTCGGCCACCGGTCGCGAATTGGATCCAGTTCCATGCCGAGACGGGAGGCTACGACGTGACCTTTCAGCGCGACGAACGGTCGATTTCCAACCCGCAGCCCCGCAAGACCTATCGATTCGAGCTCCAGGGACCCAATGCATGGGCGCTCCTGGAAAGGCTGAACGGCGGACCGCTCGAAAAGCTCAAATTTTTCACAATGGGAGAGATTAAAATTGCGGGGCGGAAGATTCGCGCGTTGGCGCATTCGTTTGCTGGGGCCCCCGGCCTCGAATTCTGGGGTCCGCTAGTGGACGGACCGGAGGTGAAGGGAGCAATTGTCGCCGCGGGCCACGAGTTTGGCCTGCGACTCGTCGGCGGCCGGGCCTATGGAACGTGCGCGGTGGAAGCCGGGTGGATTCCTTCACCGCTGCAGTCCGTTTACACCGGCGAGAAGATGCGATCGTTTCGGGAATGGCTGCCGGGTTCCTCCTTCGAGGCCAACGCCTCGATTGGTGGCAGCTACGTATCCCGCAATATCGAAGATTACTATTTGAGTCCGTGGGACCTCGACTACGGGCGATTGGTGAAGTTCGACCACGACTTCATCGGCCGCGAAGCCCTGCAAGAGATGGTCGATAGACCTCATCGGCAGAAGGTGACGCTGGAGTGGAATGCGGAAGATGTTCTGGCGGTGTACTCGAGCCAGTTGCACCCCGGGGAAAACGGGAAATTCATGGAATTTCCGACGGCGCATTACGCGGCTCACCCCTACGACATGGTGACGGTGGGCGGCAACATGGTCGGGCTATCCACGTATCCCTGCTATCTCGCGGTCGACCGGCAGTGGATTTCACTGGCTGTGGTCGATCAATCGGTCGCAAAAACCGGAAGTGCGGTGACGGTCGTATGGGGAGAGCCGGACGGTGGTTCTTCAAAACCCGGCGTCGAACGGCATTTCCAAAAGGAAATTCGCGCCAAGGTTGCGCCATGGCCGTACGTTCAAGCAGCTCGTGAGAGCTACCGACCCAGCAAGGTATGAAAGGCGCAGAGTAAAGCTGGCGTATCGGTTTCCTGCTGTAATTTGGAAACGAACCAAGCTCGCGTGCCGCGATGACGCGCTGCCGGCAACAACGGGTGGATGGTGTCGAAACAGGTGCATGAGGGAGTTCTTTACAGCCTGGCGGCATTGACGGGGGCGGCAATCGCCGCAACTTGGGTTGTCGGATGCGCCATTCAACCGGTGGCCGGCACGCGCAGTCCGGCTACCGTCGCGGCGCCGCCAATGGTCACGGCGGCGCCAGACAATGATGCCTATGCCCACAACTGCCAACAGTGCCACGGGGCCAACCTGGAAGGCGGTGAATTTGGACCGCCCCTCAGGGGCGAGAAATTCGAGGCACACTGGAAAAATCTGCCCACCGAGGCGTTGTCGAATTTTATTGCGACCAAGATGCCACCCTCGGGCCCGGGCTCTCTCGGCGCTGAAACTTATGCGGAAATCGAGCGTTACATTCGGCAGCGTGGGACTGCGAGCGCTGGAGCCACCGAAAGCCACAGTGAGCCGGCGGTGCGCGCCGAGGAAGCCGAACGCAACGCACGACTGTTTTCAAGCGTTGTCGAGCACGACGCCGTCTATGATGTCGCCGTCGCCAAGCGCACCGAATTGCTGAGCGCCATGTCAACGGTCAGCGAGGAACTGCTACGCGCGCCGCCCGACGGTGACTGGCTGCACTGGAGGCGCACCTATGAAGCCCTTGGCTACAGTAAGCTCAACCAGATCAACCGAGGCAACGTTGCGAGGCTGCGCACTCAGTGGAGTTGGTCGCTGGCACCCAGCCAGAATGAAATCACGCCGCTGGTGCATGACGGAGTCATTTTCATTTCGAGCGGCGCTTCCGTTGAGGCGTTGAACGCAGCCACCGGCGAACGATTGTGGCAGTACCTGAGATTGCTGCCGGATGTGGAGGATGGAGGCCGCGCCGCGCGGGCAAAGTGTTTGGCGGTTCTCAACGACAGGATATACGTGCCGACGGCTGATGGGCATGTAGTGGCGCTGGAGATCAAGACCGGCAAGCTCGTGTGGGACCACTCGGTCATTGCGCCCGAACAGGGCCCGCGCAAAAGTGACTCCGATGGTTCGGCGTTTCGGCTGGACGGCGGCCCGGTGATTGCCAAAGGCAAGATCATCCTCGGTGTATCGCTGGGGGTGATGCACGGGAAGGGGGGAGCTTATATCCTCGCCTTGGACGCCGAGAGCGGTCGAGAAATGTGGCGCTTCGATACCATTGCGAGACCCGGGCAACCAGGCGGCGACAGTTGGAATGGCCATCCGGTGGACGAGCGTTACGGCGCAGGTGTGTGGACTCCCGGAAGCTACGATCCGGATCTCAATCTGGTCTACTTTGGTACCGGCAATACTTATGCCACCGCGACTTTGTTGGTGCCGGATGCCAGGGAACGGCCGGAAAATCTGGGCTTGTATGCCGATTCGACCGTCGCGCTGGAGGCGGACTCCGGCAAACTCGTGTGGTACTTCCAGCACGTCGGCCGTGACGTCTGGGATTTGGACTGGGCCTTCGAGCAATCCCTGGTTACGCTGCCAGTGGCCGGCCGCCCCCGAAGACTGGTGGTGACAGGCGGCAAGATGGCGTTGTTCGACGCGATGGATCGGGCGACGGGCGAATATGTTTTCTCCAGAGATCTGGGCGTACAAAATGTGGTGATACACATCGATCCCAAGACGGGCGGGAAGACTATCAATCCCGCTGTTCAGCCGCAGGCGGGAGTCGCGAAACTGGTTTGCCCCTATGGCACCGCTGGGCGCAATTGGCCTTCGAGCGCCATTAATCCGGAGACTGGGATACTTTACGTGCCGATTGCGGAATCCTGCATGAATCATACATTTACGCCAGGCAGTGCGTCGGAGACCGCGGCGGGAGGGGTTGATACGCGCATGGAACAGCGCGCACGCCCCGACGGCGATGGTAATTTCGGCAGGCTGCAGGCCATTAGCTTGCCGACCGGCAAAGTGATGTGGACACAGCGGCAGCGCGCGACACCGTCCAGCGCTATGCTAGCGACCGCAGGGGGTCTGGTTTTCAGCGGCGATCATGATCGCGAGTTTCGCGCCTACGACGATGAGACAGGCCGAATACTGTGGGAGACGCGCCTGAGCGCCGCGCCATCTTCTTACCCCATTACTTACACCGCCAGCGGTGAACAATATGTGGCGGTCGTCGCCGGTGGCGGAAACGCGCTTGAAGCGACCCGGGCGTCCCTTACGCCTGAGATCGACGTACCCGTCGGTAACCCGGTCCTGTTCGTCTTCAAAGTGCCTCGCTGAGGGATGAGTCGCCGGATGCACTGGGAGGGGCATCATGATGAGCAAAGATACTGAGGAAAAAGTCGTCGTCATTACCGGCGCGAGCAGCGGACTAGGCGAGGCGACGGCACGCAGGGCCGGCCTCATGGTACGCGATGCGCTTCGGTTTACCCGAAACCGAATCCGGTCGAACGTCTGATCCGCTGGATTCGGAAGCTCCGGTCGATGAGATGTCCCACCGGCTGCAATCTGTGCCCAATGCCCTCGGGGTGGCGCGGGTATGCCAGATCGACGGCAGACCTTGGCGAGTCCCTTGTCTGATGCGATCGTCGGGAACCCGGCGACCATCAAGGCCTACGAGGAAGGTATTCCCGGCAATGGCAAGACCTTTCCAGAAGGCGCCAAGATGGCGAAGATTCATTGGATGCCGAAGACAATTGAAGCTGAGCCTGGCCAGCCGACGGTACCAGGTGCACAGCACGACGTGGACTTCATGGTAAGGGACAGCAAGCGCTTCTCTGACAGCGGTGGTTGGGGCTATGCCTACTTCGTTTACGACGCATCGACTAGTACGTTTTCGCCGGCGACGACGGCGGACAAACCTCCGCAGGGAAACGATGCGAAGTGCGGGCTCGGGTGCCACACAGTTGCTAAGAACCGAGACTACGTGTTCACCGAGTACGCGACTCGATGAGCGACAGGGCGGTAATCGCACTCGCCTAAAGCGTGCACGCCGTCATCTTCAGTATGTCCAACCGGAAGCAAAGGAGAATGAAATGACCATGATCGAAAATGCGCCAGTGGGGAAACCGATCGTCAAGCCCTTCGAAGATGCTCAGCAGCAGGCGAGAGACCTGCTTAGCGGGGCGGTCGAGCGCCCAGCGACCAAAGATCACACATCACCAAGCCTAGAAAGAGCTGTCGACACTCCGATTCAAATTCGCTTGATTTCTACCGCACTGCGAGAAAATGCGCAGCGCTAACGTGAGGCGCCCGTCGTCAAGACGGGCAGCGGCGCGGTTGTCGAGTGATGAGCTCGATAGGAGCTCATTTCGGCGCGCGACTTTCGACAAGAAGCTGAACGCGTTGGCCAATACGACCTCGCGTTCCTGGGCTCGCCATTGGTGAGAAATTAAGTTATTTAAAACAATCGGTCAGAGTTGAGATTCGGTGGCTACACGGCCCACCATCTACCCATAATTTATTTTGTGAATCAACGAGTTCGGCGCGGCGACGCAAAGTGAACTCGAATCGAACCTACGCCGGTACACGCTAACTTCCTAACAAAAGAAAATTGCAATTCGCGTTTCAGGATTTCAGGATTCGTCCCGGAACTCCCTACCATATATGTACAGACGTATCAGCGCGTCGACAATTCACCTGCTGTAAACGAGCGACAACAAGTTGGCTTGCGATGCGCACGCGCTCAAATTGCTCGACGATCCATTCGAAAGTCCGCACGTATTCTCTGTGTATTCGCTAATCGGCAACCGGCAACCGTCGAGTCGAGAAATGATCGCATCAACACTACTTCTTCTTGGGGGACGGTGACTTCATCACGTCGCAATCGTGCGAGATCCGATCTATCGAGGTCGAAGATTCATCCAAGCGTCCAGTTGCTCCCGGGTGATGCCGAGGCCGCCCATGCGCGAGATATCCAAATGATCGAGCTCCGCCAGCACGTCTTGCTTGAACTTGTCCCGGTGCTGCGGTTGGACTTGATCGGTGATACGAGCCTCAATAAAACCCAAGACTTCTTCACGTGGCACGAGCGAGCGCACTAGCTCGGCCACGACTGCGCGACGCAAAGGCCGGTAAAGCGCGGCGATCTCATCGAACCCGACGACATGAACGGTCGTGTCGAAGTGCAGACACGAACGCCGGTAAGCCCAGCAATATAGCTCCGCCAATGGTCGGGCGTCGTTGAGCTCATAGAAAACAATGGTCGCCTTTAGATAGTCCTCCTTATTGACGTCGACGAAGGACTGCGGCACGTAGTCCTGGGTGATAAGTGGAATGATCGATGCCAGCCGCGCCGTGCGTTTGTTCACGTCGACAAACGCCTGGAGATAGGAGATATGGCCGAGGAGAAATACGCTTTGCTCGAAGGGATCGTCGATGCGGCGCGCGGTGTCGAGCAGCTGATTCAAGAGCTTTGTCAGGCGTTCTTTTCCCTCGAGCGGCGCGTATGTCGTGCCGGTCACGCCAATGCTGTCGCTGCGGATCTGCCCGGCCATTCCTGGAGCCACGAGGCTATCGGACAGCAGATAGTGCAGCGTCCGAATCGTTTCTTCGTTGGGCGTCAGGGAGCGAACGTTCTGCGCCAGGTACCGGATCGCCTCTCTGTGGTTCAGGATCATAATGCGCTCCGCGTCGAGCTTTCCTTGAGCGGACACGCCTTGAATCACGAGATGTTCGGTATCGGCGAGCGTGTAGGTGTTGCCCTCCAGCCGAGCAGAGTTGTAGCTCAAATCGATGAGCAGGCGGTTGTAGATTTTTTGGATATATGTGCCCGCTTGTCCATAAAGCGGAGAGCGCTTGCCTTGAGCATGCAATTGCGCGCGTTGCTCGGCTGTCAGGTACGTGCTTTGATTCGGGACGTAGCTTGCTACCCACTCCTCTGAATATGTGACGGGGGGCCGGGTATAGAGGGGCGCATCAATGCGCTTCAGGAGTTGCTCGCTCGTGGGCGAAAAGACCGGTTGGATCTGCGTCGCGGAGCCGCCAGCATCAGCGTCGGCCGCCACCGCCGTCGGCCGCTGTTCCTCCTTTGCGCTCGTCTTCCAACGATAGCGTGTCCCCTTGCGGCTTCCGGATCGTTCGACCACACCCTCGTGCACCAGCTCACCTAACCAGCGGCGTAGGGTGCGATCGGGCACATCAGCCACTGCGGCTTTGATCTCTGCGGGCGAGTTCCATCGTTCAGCGTGCTGACTTAGGAGCTGAGCAAGCGCGTGTTTATCGGCCATATATCGGCCACTATATCGGCCAATGCGGCTGACGTCGAGGTATATCGGCCATATATCGGCCAATACGGGCCAAAACGCCACCCGTGAACCACATATCGGCCATTGATTGAGGCGTGAGCCGGCGCCTACAGCGTCGCGAATCGAACCTACGGCGGGTCCGTTATTTGCCCGCTGAAGTCGGCCGCCGCCCTGGGCGATACAATAACTGATGGACCACGATACTCTGGACCGCCTCCGCCAAGTCCACCCCGCATGGCGGATTCTCGTTGCGGACCACGCACCCTTGGTCCTAAGTTTCCTGTCCCTCGCTTTCATACAGCCCGATCGTCGCGCGATCCCGGCTCCGGAGCGCATGCGTGAAGGCCGCGCCGGCCCACTCGACGCCACTCAAGTCAAGGAACGCTATGCGCAGGTCGCCGACACCGCCCGCCGATTGCTTGCCGACTTTCGGCAGGTCGAAGAGAACTTCCGCGTGCTTGACTCACAGACACGGGAGCGCATAGCGACCAGCACGCAGCCCAAGGGTGCGCTCTTGGAAGAAATCTTCGGCGAGACCGATCACATTCATTGCTCGGACCGGCACGCCTGCAAAATCCCTGGTCAATGCTCAACGCCAGTTCGCACTAGGACTTGCTGAGATTATCAACAAGCATATTGCAGAATAGCGCACCCTGTTCGATGGCGTCGTCGAGGGCGACGTGGGTATGGGGATGCGAGTCGAACCAATGTTTGGGCATGCTGTGTTTAGTGCTTTTGCGATAGTCCTTTTTCAGCATGGCCATTGCGTAGGTTTTGATATCGAGGGCGGAGAAGCTGAAGGGGCTTTCGCCGGTGAAGCGAATCAGGTACCAGTAAACGAATAGGAAATCGAATCCGGCTGGGTAGCCGACGAATACTGGCTTCCCGGGAAGGGCTTTGAGCCAGAGGATGTAGCGGCGCATGGCTGTTTCAGGCATTTCCAGTTCTTGCCGGCACGCGGCCCAGGCCTCGGGCTGTTGGGCCCACCATTCTGACGTTTTGGGATCGGCCGTTGCGCCCGGCAGCGTTTCAAGGTTCGCGCTGAATGTGCCTATCAATTCCTTTCGGCCTGTATACGCCGCTGAGCCAAAACTCAACATCGAGTTCGGGCCGGGGATCGGCCCGTCGGCCTCAACGTCGGTGCTCACATAGATTTCTTTGGTGCTCATGGCTGCGACTGCCGCAAGACATCCCAACGTTCGGTGACTGCCACCCGTAGCTTGGGATCGTCGATCTTAGCGATCCACTCGCGTAATTCTCGACGAGAGAAGTTAGCTGGCCAACTCAACTCGGGGAAATGTCGCAGCCGCCGGCCGCGCCGGGTCGATAAATACAGCGCGTCGAATAGAGCTTTAGCGGGGGTGGCGATGTCGAAGTTGCCGGTGTTTCGATACGGACCGTAGCCGCCGATGAGTGCGGGGTCGAGTCGGTGGAACTGATATGTCCCGAAAGGGGTTCGTACGGTAGGACGTATGCGTTCCGCCACGATCTGAATCACGTGCGGCGCTTGGTCGATCATGCCGTGAAGATTAAGGGCGGAGAGTAGCGATACATAACCGCGAACGTCGGTCTTTTCTCCTTTTGTGGCGCGCAGCAATTGTGGAATGATGGCGCAGGGTGAGAAGTCAGCATGGCCGGGCAATGCCCAAAGTCCACGTCGAACTTTGGCAATCAGCCCTTCCTTTGCCAAAGCCGAAAGTGATTGGGTCGCCCAGACGGGCGAACCTCCAGTGGCTCTGATGACGTCGGCCGTAGTGAACACGGGTTGATGATGCGTCAGTTCGCCGAAGACAGCGGTATCTACGGCGTTCATGTGATTGTTTCCGGTGGTACGGCGAGGATCTGGTCGATGAGATCACCGACAAACAATTGATGCGCGATCCAGGTGTCCTCGTCCTTCAACTGCTCGCGTTGCGCTGGATCCAGGTAGGCCAGAACCGTGTCTGAATACTCGGCGTGGGATATTTCGAGCGCTCGGCCGCGTGCATTGCGCAGCGTGGCATCGTCTAGCCAGCGTCTTAGGAAACCAGTGTCGATGCCTCTGAGCGTTCCATCTCCAAGAACAAACAGATCGAATACATCACGGGCCTGCACGTGCGCGCGCGAGGCAAGGGCGTTGATCTTCTGACGGATGGCTGCAGGCCGCGTGTAGCTTGGCAATAGCAGCGGCGGGTCATCTGGGCGAAGATACTCGCGGACGGCGGCATCATTCGCCGGGCTGACCGCGTGCTCGTCTCCCTCGCATCTATCCCGGTAAGACACGTCGATTTTGGTCGGCGGTCGGATGCCGCCGCGTCCGACCAGCTCAATTTTGTAGCGCAGTGTCGTATCGGTCGACTTACTCGATCGTCCGCCGATCAGCGAGGCCTGGAGTATACCGAGGGCTTGCAGACGCCGTTGCACATCACCGTCAGCCAGCGACGCCGGAATGGCGCGTTGCATGGCGCCCGCCACTCCTTGCCCACATCCAGATCGATGTCTTCGCTGAATCGGATACTGCCGAAGTAAAGGCGTAAATTGGTTCCGCCTTTTAAAACCCAATCGCGTCCTTGCAGTCGCTCTGCCAGAGCTCTGAGCATCGCTTTTCGTCGTCGGTCAGCGCCTCCACCAAGTCGGAGACCAATGTCGCAAATCCAGTGCGTTTGGCATTGTTGGTGGCACAACAGTGGTTGGCGGCAACCGCTTTGTGACTGAGGGCCCGCCAGGTCGGTCACCCTCGTAATTTGTCGAACTTAAGGCGAGCGTGCTCAATCTCTTTGAGGTTATCGGCCGCCCACACCCAGACGCCGCAAAAAGCCGCGCTGAGAGTCGTACCGAGCTCAGTGAGTCTGTATTCGACTTTCGGTGGCACGACGGGATGGACAGTCCGAGCAATAAGCCCGTCGCGCTCCATTTGCCGCAAGGTCTGCGTCAGCATCTTCTGGCTGATGCCTTCCACCAATTCGCCTAGTCGCGTGAACCGCAGTTCGCCCTTTTCGATTAACACTTCAAGAATGAGCATTGTCCACTTATCGGCAACGCGACCAATGAGGTCGTTCACCAGAGCTTCAATTTTTGGATCGAGATCTTTGGGTGGGGTGCTTGCGGAGTAGCTCTTCGCCCGTGCGATTTCCTCTTTGGTGAATTGTGTAATCTTCCTCATGCTTTTCACTCTCTTTTTGGTAAGTACCGAACTTTACGGTGCCTACTGTACTTTGGAGAGTATGAGGCGCTAGATGGCTTAAGGACAAGTGCAATCTTTTAGGAGCCTTCCATGAAACTACATAAGCGAACAGTGTTGATAACGGGTGGAACCAGCGGCATCGGGTATGAACTGGCGCGACAGCTCCTGGAGCGCGATAACACGGTCATCGTTACCGGTCGTGACCAGGCGAAGCTCGACGCCACCAAACGGGTGTTTCCTAACGTCCATACTATTAGGAGCGATGTGAGCGATCCGGCCGCGATACCCGCGCTTCAGGAGGCCGTGCTCGCGAAATTCCCCGCACTGGACACGCTGATAAAGAATGCCGGGATCATGCGCAATCTTAATCTTAATCTTAATCGGCCCCGTGATTTAGAGGACGTAACTCGAGAGATCGATATCAACTTCAGCGGACCAGTTCGAATGATTCAGCAGTTTTTGCCGCATCTGAAATCCAAGAAGGGTGCGTTGCTCATCAACGTATCATCCGGGCTGGCTTTTATCCCGATGCCCATATCCCCAGTCTACTGCGCCACAAAAGCCGCAATTCACTCATTCACTCAATCCTTGCGGGTACAACTGGAGGGCACCGGCGTCACGGTCATCGAGCTAGCTCCGCCCGGCGTTGAGACACCGCTCTTTCGAGGCGAGTTCGCCGAGGAAATGAAGGGACAGAAAGGAATGAACGTTACGGTAAATTGGGCAAGCCGCATCGAGGCCGACCAGATCAGGGAGAAGATGAGCGGCATGATTCCCATGAAGCGCGCTTCGGGACGTCGGACGAGATCGCCAAGGCGGTCCTCTTCCTCGCGTTCGACGCGACCTTCACGACCGGTGCCGAACTTCCGGTCGACGGCGGTTGGTCGCAACTTTAGAAGGCAGTGGCAAGGCAGAACTTAAGGCGAGTCGTATGAACAAACAGAACGACGCACAACCTTCCGAGCCGTCCACCGGTGCGCCGACTCGCGCCGGTGCTCTCCGACGCTTCTTCAACACTTTGCGATGCTGGCTAGAACTCATGGATTATGGCCCGTACGACTACACGTTCGATCGCATCGGACAGTTAGAAAGTCGGGTGTCGGAGCTGGAACGCGCGAGGAATGCTAGCAACGCGATGCCCTTAAAGTCGTTGTAGGCATCAGACAATGGACGCTTCCCAAGCATCGTGAGCAGAGGGAAAGACCCAAGAAAGCTCCCGTCTTTGGAAGGTCGACGTCGTATTCGCGGTAGCCCTGGGCTTCGTCAAGGAAACTCAAGCGTCGGCGCGTGAGAGGACACCGGCGGCGATAATCAGACTGGCTCCGAACAGCAGGTGCCACGTGAACGTCTGAAGACCAAGCGTGAGCAATAGGAGCGCGCTGCACAGGGGAGTTCCATAAGCCATCACTGCCAGTAATTGACTGTCGCCCCGTCGAAAGCCTTCGTCCCAAGTCCAATTGGCAAAGGCCGCCGGAACGATCCCGCATACCGCGGCCGCAGCTGCACTACCGACGGTCGGAATCGTTGAAGGCTCCAAGAGCAGGTGCAGGATCACGCACAAGATCGCAGATATCCCAAAACCGCGGGCGAGTAGGGGGCCCGTGACTTCTCTCCATCGGAGACGAAAAACACAATAGGCAGCCCAGGAGACGGCTCCGAGTAGTGCCAGGCCGCATCCTGTATAGGATGGTGCCAGCGTACCGATACCTATCAAAATGGCCGCCCCTAGAAATCCGAGGGTAATTCCGACGATGTGTCGGAGTCGGAGACGGAAAATCCCCAGCAAAGCCCCAAATCCCACAGTCAATCCGGGCCAAAGGTAGGAGATCAGATTGGCTTCGGCCGCGGCGATATGATGTGTGGCAAAGAGAAAGAAAACGGTCGCCCCGGTCTCGCCCAGCGCGAATGCAAAGGCAGGGATCCAGGATGTCCAGGGTGAACTCGGCGATCCTACGTTTGCTCTTGGGTGCTGCAGGCAGGTGAGTACAAGCCATGCGACAGTAAAAATGATCGCGATGCATTCAAACGTTGGTATCGACTGGGTTTTCAGAGCAAGTGCAGGCCAGGTAGCCCACAGAGGAATTGCGAGCCCGCCAACACAAGTCCACGCCCAAGGCGACAACGGTTGCCAACGCCTTGAAGAGGGCCCGCCAAATGCTCCGAAGAAGACAGACGTGTTTGAAATCATTTCAGATAACCGTAAAGTCCAAGGTCGGCCTACAACATATCTCAAATGCGGATTCAACGATGTCGGTCCGTGGCGCGTGCGAATGGTTCGGTTGACGCCTCGATCTGCATCTAATTGAATTTATTTAATTTTTATGCGGACCAAAATCGGAGGGACAGACCCCAAAGGCCTGTGCGATCAGGCCGGCGGGCATTCGCCGCACGAGCGACGGCTGCTTACCGAATTGGCGCCGCATGTGGCAAATTACGATACCGTCGCGATTCGCCGTGTGGTGGCCTCCGCGGCCGGCCCGCCAGCCGCCGCTCACTGAGCCCGCCATCGGCTGCGGCCTGCCCGCAATCCGCTGCGGGTTACAGCGGCGTTTACCCCTCCCGAGGGCTTCTACGGTTCGGTTGCCGCGGCATGAGGATTGCAAACCGCTAGAGACGCCAATCATCACGCAGCGGAGAGCACATGAAATTGCAAGACGTATCGAGCACGCCAAAGCCCGCGGAATCGCGCATCGGATCGATACTCCCCACTCTGATCGCATGGAATGCGGATGCCTTCGGCCTGCTGCGCCGGGTGTGCTGGCCGTTGCTCGACTTGGGTTTCCGGATCTGGCTCGCGCAGCAGTTCTTCGTCTCCGGGGTGCTCAAGGTCACTCACTGGGAAACCGCTTTGGAGCTTGCCGCGCATGAGTATCCGGTGTCATGGATGGGTCCGACGGCGGCTGCATACACGGGTGCCGCGATCGAAGTCATCGCTCCAATTTTCCTCGCGAGCGGGCTGCTCACGCGTTACGCGGCGATCGCTTTGCTCGTATTATCGCTGGTGATTCAATTCAGCTACCAGCCGTTTGACAACCAGCTGTTTTGGATCGCCTTGTTCGGCTGGTACGCCACGGCAGGTGCAGGCTCGATATCGTTGGATCATCTGTTGCGCCGAGGCCTCGCCGACAGCGCACTGCCCTTGGTGCCACGCATCATCCGCATATCTGAAGGAGTCCGCGCTTGGGTCAGTCCCGTCTGCCTGTCGGCAATTCGCGTCTGGTTGGGATTCACGCTGCTGGCTGCTGCATTCGGTCGTAAGGACCTTGGCCTGTGGCTGCCCGTCGAGACTTTGTCGGCCTGGACGCCGTGGGCCGCGGTCATCGGCGGGGCATTCATGATCCTTGGATTGGCCACGCGGTGGGTTGCCGTTGTGCTGGTGTTCGGATCTGTGGTGGCGCCGATGATGAATACCGGTCTTACCGCTGACAGCTTTGGCACGATGGTCATCGGCATGATCGCGATCCTGGGCGCGGGTCCGGCGGCCGTCGATTGGCTCGTTGCTCGATCGCTGGCGCGACGCTATCCGCAATTGGACGGCAAGCCAAGCTTCGATGTGGAATCAGCACCGAGGGTCGTCATCATCGGCGGCGGTTTCGGAGGCTTGAGCTGTGCATCCGCCCTGCGCAAGGCTCGCGTGTCGATAACCTTGATCGATCGAGGCAATTTCCATTTGTTTCAACCGTTGCTGTATCAAGTGGCCACGGCCGCACTGTCGCCGGGCGACATCGCCGCGCCGATCCGACCGTTGTTTCGCGACGTCTTCAACGCGCGCGTGTTGCTCGGCAGCGTCACCGGCGTCGATCTCGAGAATCGCCGGGTACAGATCGGGAATCAGCGAGTGGACTATGATTACTTGGTCATTGCCACCGGAGCGACTCACAGTTATTTCGGTAAGGATCAATGGCAGCCCTATGCACCGGGACTTAAGCGGGTTGAGGACGCCACCGAAATCCGCCGGCGCCTGCTGATGGCATTCGAACGTGCGGAGGCGACCGAGGATGACACCGAGCGGGCAGCCTTGTTGACGTTCTTGATTGTCGGCGGGGGTCCCACCGGCGTGGAACTGGCGGGTGCCATCGCGGAATTGGCGCGCTTCGGTATGGAAAAAGAGTTTCGCCGCTTCGATCCCGCAACCGCACGTGTCGTGCTGGTGCAGTCGGGGCCGCGTATTCTGCCGAGCTTTCCGGAGACGCTTTCAGCCGTGGCGCATCGCTCGTTAATCCGGCTGGGTGTGGAGGTGCTGCTCGACAGCCGCGTGGACGGCATCGACGCGCAAGGCGTATCGGTGAGCGGCAAACGTATCGCGGCTCGCACCGTGCTTTGGGCGGCCGGCGTCATGGCTTCGAAGGCGGCGCAATGGTTGGGTGTGCCCGCGGATAACGCGGGCCGGGTGAAAGTGGATCTGCACTTGAACGCCGAGGGTCACACCACAGTGTGGGTCATCGGCGATACGGCCGCGAGCAATGCCTGGGCCGGAAAGCCGGTCCCTGGTCTCGCGCCAGCGGCCAAGCAGGGGGGGCAATACGTAGCGCGCGTGATTCGCGCACTAGTCGAGGGACGCCAGTCGCCGGCGCCTTTCGCGTACCGGCATCTGGGCAGTCTCGCGACCATCGGCCGCAAATCGGCGGTGGCGGATTTTGGCTGGATCAAGATTTGGGGGGCGCCGGCTTGGTGGCTATGGGGGCTCATCCACGTGGGCTTTCTGGTGGGAATGCGCAATCGCGTGGCCACCATGGTCAACTGGTTCTGGGCATACCTGACCTTTGGCGGCGGGATCCGATTGATCACGGGTGCGGAGCCGATTCCAGCAGGCTCACATGACCATCCGGATCCGCGATCATGATTCCGGCGGCCTTCTGCTCATCCTCGGCGACGATGCCTGGAGAGATCATTCGATAGTGATTGGCCCGAGCGCCATTTTCAACCGCTTCGACGTCGGCAGTGAAATTGATCTGCCAGTGCCAGAGATCATTCGCGCGAGTATCAATAGGTATGTTGCGGCCATCCCGCGGGGTGAGATATTCCAACAGCTCTACGCCGGGCCCGCGCGCGGCGTGCAGGGTAGTGATGCGAAGCCGGGCTCCGAACACATTGTTCAGATGTTCCTGCTCGGTCCCATAGTTCTCGCTGGTACCGACGATCGCCAGACCCAACGTGTCCCGATAGAACTTCAAACTGGATTCCGTGTCGGCGACGACAATGGCGGTGTGATCGATGCCCAGAAACAGTGGACCGGCATGCTGGTGCCATTTGGGGTTTCCCTTGTCGTCCGGAAAATGCAGCACCTCCAAATAGTGTCCGTCGGGATCGCGAAAGTAGAAAGCCGCTATGCCGGCGGCCGGCTTGATAGACGGAGGAAGGACTTGGGGTCCGGTGGATGCGAAAGTGACATTGTGTTCGCGCAGCCACGCGAATGCGCGATCCATGTCCGATACGATGATGGCCACGTGCTGGAACCAACGATCATTGCTGCGGGAATCCACGGGGAACGGCCGACCCTGCGGTGCAAGGAACTGCTCCAATTGCAGCCTTTCATCGCCCAACCTGAGCGTGACGATACGCAGGCGCACTCCGAATACCCCATGCAGATGCTCGTACGCTTCTCCGCTGACCTCGGTTTCGGTCACGAATTCGAATTTCAGTACCTTTTCGTAAAATGTTCTACTGGCGTCCAGATTGCTCACCGTCATGGCCACCGATTCGACGGTCCGTACGGGCGCACCGTTCGCGCAGGCACTAAACCCCATCAGGCAGCACGCCGTGGATACGCCGAACCAACCGAGGAATTTGAATTGCTTCATGACGGAGTCTCCGGATTACACAGAAACGGCAGCTCGGGGCGATGCATCTCCCGTGAGTTGCCTGCCGAGGAGGGTGGCCGTGCGCAGCGCCCAGGCGTAGATCGTCAGAGACGGATTTACCCGGCTCGAGCGCGGCAGCACGCTGCCGTCCACGACATAAAGACCGTTCAGTCCATGGACTTTGCCCTCCGCATCGACCACGGACGTGCGGGGATCGTTTCCGGTCACCAAGGTACCGCTGACATGCGCGGTGCCGGCAAGACCGACTCGTTGCGAGAAGGTGACCAATCCACTGCGCAGCAAGGCTCCCCGAAATTGCTTTATCAGGCGGAGATGTTCATCGAGGGCCGGCCGTAAACGGGTCTCGTCGAAATCCAAGGTCGGACGACTGGCGCTCACCGCGTCGTTGGCGCCTGCGCCGATGACACGATTGCTGCGGTCCGAGCCATCTTCAGTCTGCAGAAAGAATCCATAAGAGCGGCTGCCGACCAAGCGTGCGAGTGGTCCGGGCACCCAGCGAGGGATCAGCGTCGAGATCAACTCACCATCGAAACCCAGCGGCTGAACCGAACTATGCGGTAGCTCATCGTTCAAGAAGAGACGGGTCTTACGGATGAGGTCGGTCTTCAGAGACGGCGACACAGCGACCATCGCAGTCAACAAATGCATCTTCAAATTGCGGCCGACTTCTCCAAGACCGAGGACCGACTGGTCCAGGCGATGGTGTTCGACGTGGCGCTGCAGCAGCCGCGGAGAATGCAACGCACCAGCGCCAAGCAGCACGCAGCGGGCGCGCAGGGTTCGTCCGTCCGTCAAGTGTACGCCGCGAATCCGCGCGGGATTCTCAGGGTCCCCCACCAGGTCGTCCACTGCCACGCCTGCGAGCAGCTTCAGGTTGGGCGATTGCCGTGCACGCTTCAGAAACGCCGTTTCCGCGTCGGCCTTGAGCCCCGCTACCGACGCAAAACCGTCGAAGTGGCTCGCCTCGTGTTCGTTTGCCGCGATGCCCGCCGCCAGCCCCAACGGCATGGGCTCGGACCGCCATCCGGGGCAGCGCGCCGTCATGATTGCCGAGATGCGAGCCAAGTCCGGCTCGCAATCGAAGATGCGGACCCCCAAGTCGCGCGTCGCGGTGTCGTAGTACGGACGCAGATCCTCATAACTGATCGGCCAGCCGCGGCATTGATGCGACAGGTCCGGCAGGAATTCGTTGGGCGAGTAGCGCAGCAGGGCGGCGCCGTACCACTTGGTCTTGCCGCCAACATTGAAGTATTCCTCGGGCTTGAATTCCTGGCCCCGGCCATCGACCCAAGATTCCTGACTCTTGAAAAGCCCCTCGTGCACGACCTTGCCGATGTCGAGCGTGCTATTGTCCCGCGGGAGGTCGCGACCCTTTTCAATGAGCGCCACGCGCAGTCCGGCGTCGACGAGAGTCTTGGCAGCGGCACATCCGCCGGCACCGGAGCCGACGATGATGGCATCGTATTCTTCAAGTGAGGGCCTCATGGTTGTCTCCGGGTCAGGATTTGGCGGGTTCGTAGCCGCAATGGATGCAGCGCTCGCTCGATGTGTGATGCAATTTGGCGCAGGGCGTGGACTGCCGCCGCCGCACCGCAAGAAAGGCGGCGGTTCCCAGTTGCATGCCGATCACCGGCGCTGTCAGATAGATCCAGAATGCGGTCCAAATATGACCCGGCAGCGCCGATGCAAAGGACCGGGCGGGGTTGATGCTCATGCCCGAAAGGGCCCCTCGAAGCTGATGAAGAGGCACACCAAGAGGCCGGCGGTGAGGCCCGTGAAACGCGCCAGACGCAGCCTGCTTGCGACCACGAGCACCACGAATATCATCAGCGCCGAAATGCCGATCTCAGCCGCGAACGCCGCGCCGACTCCGGCGCTGCCGGGCACTGTTGCCACGTAACTTACCGGTGGTTCGGAAAACGCCTGACCGAAGACGGCGAGCACACCGAATACACCCAGTGTGCCCCCGACGAACTGCGCGACAATATAGAACGCGGCGTCGTTCGGTGCGATCTTGCCCAGACGCAGGAACGATAGCGTGACCGCAGGATTCATGTGGGCACCCGAGCGTCTGCCCCAGGGACTATAGATCAGGGCGATGGCTGTCAACCCCATCGCCGCCCCCGTGAGCAGCCTGCGCAGGAAGGCATCCGGGATCGCCGCGTGTAGCGGCGAGGCCGGCGATTCAAGCAGCAAGGTGAACACCCCGGCGGAGACCATGAACATCCCCAGAGCCCAGGCCTCGATGAAATACTCGGGCCAGTGCGCGGCGGGATTGCGCCTTGCGGCGGCGACCGAGTCACTCACGATCAACCTCCGGTCTCAAATCCAGGGTAGAGCGTCATTCCGCCGTCGACGAACAGGCTGATGCCGTGCACGTAGTCGGCGTAATCCGATGCCAGCCAAACGGCCGCACGGCCGATCTCGTCGGCCTCGCCGATGCGCTTGTAAGGAATGAGCCGAAGCAGGTCGCGGTATGCCTCCGGAGTCCCCCAGGCTTCCATGTTGATGGGCGTGCGAATGGCACCCGGGCAGATGCTGTTCACGCGGATGCGATAGGGCGCCACCTCCTGCGCCAGACTCTTCATCATCAACATGACTCCGCCTTTCGAAGCGGCATAGTTCACGTGGCCCGCCCAGGGAATCACTTCGTGGACCGAGCTGATGCAGAGAATCTTGCCGGCCGAGCAGGAGACTTCGGCTCGCACGCCCCGGCGCTTGAATTCCCGCACTGCCTCGCGCGCACAAAGGAATTGCCCCGTGAGATTCACGCCGAGAACCTTGTTCCACTGCTTGAGCGTGAGGTTCTCGAATGAGGCGTCTTGCTGCAGGCCGGCGTTGTTGACCAGCACATCGATGGTGCCGAACTCCTGCAGCATTCGTGCGAACATCGCCAGCACCTGATCCTCGTCAGACACGTCGGCCTTGACGGCGATGGCCCGCACGCCGAATTCGCGAATCTCCCGGCAGACCTGCTCGGCCTTGTCCTCCCCGGCGACGTAGTTGACCACGACGTCCGCGCCGGATTGGCCCAAGCCTAAGGCAATCGCCCGTCCGATGCCGGAACTGGCACCGGTGACCAAGGCTTTCTGACCCTGCAGCAATCGCTGCGGCGGGCAGTGCGGCATAACGGGTCGGGGCAGGTGAGCGGGATGCATTGAAATTTCCATGCGAATGTCTCCTAGGTTGGCGGCGATCAATTCGAGGGCTGCCGAGGTTGCAGCAACTTGGCAACCAAGCCGGTCCAACCGGTTTGGTGCGCCGCGCCGACGCCGCGGCCGGTGTCGCCGTGAAAATATTCATAGAAGAGCACGTGGTCACAGAAGTGCACGTCGTTCTGCTGCCGCGGGTATTGAGAGAACACGGGCCGTTTGCCGTTCTCGCCCTTCAAGAATATCTTCGTCAGACGCTTGGCGATCTCGGCCGCCGCCGCGTCGATGGAAACAAAAATCCCCGACCCCGTGGGGCACTCGACCTTGAAGTCGTCGCCGTAATAGTGATGAAACTTTTGCAGGGATTCGATCAGCAGGTAGTTGACCGGAAACCAGATCGGGCCGCGCCAATTGGAATTGCCGCCGAACAGCCCGGAATCCGACTCGGCAGGCAGATAACGGACGCTGAGATCAGCGCCGTTCACGTTGAACACATACGGATGCCGATCGTGATATTTTGAGATTGCGCGGATGCCGTAGTCGGACAGGAATTCGGTTTCATCCAGCATGCGCGACAGCAGACGTTTCATGCGATGTCCACGGAGCAGCGAAAGCAGGCGCCGGTGACCGCGGCCCTCCGTGTTCCAGTGCGACACCAACGAGGCAAGGTCCGGTCGGTACTTCAAGAACCATTCCAATCGACGCTTGAAGTCAGGCAGCCGTTCGAGCAAATCCGGTTCCAGCGTTTCGACGGCAAATAGCGGAATCAATCCCACCATCGAGCGAACTTTCAGCGGCGTCATGCCGCCGTCGGGCAGATGCAGCACGTCGTAGAAGAACTCGTCCTTTTCGTCCCACAGTCCGATGCCGGCGTCGCCCACGTTGTTCATGGCCTCCGCGATATGCAGGAAGTGCTCGAAGAACTTGGTGGCGATGTCCTCGTAGACGGGGTTGTTTTGGGCCAGCTCCAATGCGATGCGCATCAGATTCAAGGCATACATGGCCATCCAGCTGGTGCCGTCCGCCTGATCGATGTGGCCGCCGGTTGGGAGCTGCGCACTGCGGTCGAAGACGCCGATGTTGTCGAGACCGAGAAATCCCCCTTGGAATACGTTGCGGCCTTCCGCATCCTTGCGGTTTACCCACCAATTGAAGTTCAGCATCAGCTTGTGGAATACGCGCTCCAGAAAGGCAAGGTCGCCCTTGCCTCCGTGCTGCTTGCGGTCCATTTGAAATACGCGCCATGTGGCCCAGGCATGCACCGGCGGGTTGACGTCGCCGAAAGCCCATTCATAGGCGGGGATCTGACCGTTAGGGTGCATGTACCATTCGCGCGTCAGCAGTACGAGTTGTTCTTTCGCGAATTGCGAGTCGACGATGGCCAGCGACAATGTGTGGAAGGCGAGATCCCAAGCGGCGTACCAGGGATACTCCCACTTGTCCGGCATCGAAATGATGTCGGCGTTGTTCAAGTGTGTCCACTCGCGGTTGCGGCCGCGGCGGCGTTCGGCGGGCGGTGGAACTTGGCCGGGATCGCCGTTGATCCACTGCGGAATGTCGAAATAGAAGAACTGCTTGCTCCAGATCATGCCGGCGAAGGCCTGACGCTGGACTAGTTTGGCGTCGGCGAGTTCAATATCGTGCTGCAGATCCGCATAGAACTCATCGGCCTCGGTCGAGCGCAGCTCGAGGATGCGCTCGAAATCAGCGAACGGCGCGGGCCGCGGCAGTCGTGACAACCGCACCCAGACCGACGCGGATTCGTGGGCGGGCACCTCGAAGCGGAAATGCGCCGCGGCCTTGGTGCCCTTCCGATCGGCTGCGACAGCGTCTTGTCGTCCGCCAACGAGGTAGTCGTGAAAGCCGTCCTTAAACGGCCCTGCTTCATCGCTTGAGTAGAGTCGGCGGGTGTTGGTGACGTTTTCGGTCACGAGCCAATGGGCGTCCAAGCCCCCGGCACCGCGTGCGTAGCAGTGATATGCGCCGAGGGTCGGATGCGACGCGAGAATGGCGCCGCCGTCTAAATGCAGCAGCGGCTTGCGCGCACCGCGCTTCCAGCTCCAGGTATTTCGAAAAACCAGTTGCGGTAGCAGGTGCAGGGGCGCTGATGCGTCACCGCGATTATGGGCCGTGACGCGCATGAGCACATCATCGATGCCTCCTTGCGCGTATTCGACGAAAACGTCGAAGTAGCGATCATCGTCGAACAGTCCGGTGTCGAGCAATTCGTACTCCGGTGCCCCGATGCCGCGCCGGCGATTCTCTGCCACCAGGTCCGCATACGGAAATGCTGCCTGCGGATACTTATAGAGCATCTTCATGTAGGAATGCGTCGGCGTCGCATCCAGGTAGTAGTAGAGTTCCTTGACATCCTCGCCGTGGTTGCCCTCACCGTTGGTCAGCCCGAACAGGCGCTCCTTGAGAATGGGATCGCGCTCATTCCAGAGCGCAAGCGACAGACACAGCTTCTGCTCTGCATCGGAGAATCCGGCGATGCCGTCTTCGCCCCATCGATAGGCGCGACTCCGTGCGTGGTCGTGCGGAAAATAGTCCCAGGCATTGCCATGCGGGCTGTAGTCCTCGCGCACGGTGCCCCATTGGCGTTCGCTCAAATACGGACCCCATTTCTTCCAGGCGGGGGACTTTGCCGTGCATTCCGCGAGCCGGCGGCGTTCGGTGTTCACGCGCTCACCCTCCGGCGGCGCGGCGGCCGCTCGAGGATTCAAGTGGGACAGATTCGGTTTGCCGTCGATGTTCACGTTCATTGATTTCGCTCCAGGCACGCAGGATCTCGGCCACACCCCAGGCCTGCGCAAAGCAGCCGCGGGGTTCGAATGGGGCGTTGGCGTCCATGATTTCACTGACTTGTCCGACGCAGCCCTCACGCAGGTGCGACGGGATAGCACGCAAGAATTCCAGCGCCGCGGGTGCATCCGCATGAATTCGGTAGTGGGCGCTCGCGAAGGGCCCGAGCAGCCAGGTCCATACCGTGCCCTGGTGATAGGCGCCGTCGCGCTCGAGGGGGCCGCCGCCGTAGCGGCCGATATAGCGCGAATCGCTGGGTGCAAGGGAGCGCAGGCCCACCGGGGTCCACAGTTCCGAGGCGCACACCGAGAGCACGCGCGCTGCCCTCTCGCCCGTCAACAGGGCATGCGGCAAAGAGAGGGCAAAAATCTGATTCGGACGCAGACTGCTGTCGCGGCGGCGACCGTCGTCGCCCACCGCGCCCTCCGGCCCCTCGATGACGTCATATAGATAGCCGCCGGCGTCGAACCAAAAGGCCCGTTCGAAGTTCATGCGTATTCGGGCGGCGAGCGAGCTGTAGGCCGCTGCGTCGGCGGCAAACCCGAGCTCATTCGCGAGATCGCGCATGATGGAAACTGAGTTGAACCACAGGGCGTTGATTTCCACTGGCTTGCCGATGCGAGGGGTAACGACCCAGTCGCCGACTTTCGCGTCCATCCAAGTGAGCTGCACCCCGTCTTGACCGGCCCGCAGCAATCCATCCGTTGGATCCATTTGAATGCCGAAGCGCGTACCGCGGATGTGCCAGTCCAGTATGTCTTTCAGCGTGGGATAGATCTCGGCCTGGAAGCGGCGATCATCGGTGCGCGTCAAATACGCGTGTACGGCGACGAGGAACCACAGACTGGCGTCCGCGGTGTTGTACTCGGGTGCTTCGCCGGCGTCGGGAAAGCGGTTCGGCAGCATCCCCTGGCTCACGAATCGGGCAAAGGTGCGCAGCACACTGACGGCGATTTCCTCCCGGCCAGTGGCCAGCGTCAGACCCGGCAGGGCAATCATGGTGTCTCGGCCCCAATCGCTGAACCAGGGATATCCCGCGATGACCGTCTTGCCCAGCGGCGTTCCGAGGGCATCGCGCCGCTCCACCAAGAACTGGTCGGCGGCCAGCGCCAGCTGCTCGGCGCCGACATCGGCGCCGACGACGGAAATCCCAGGCGTAGTCGCGTATCGTGCCGAGATCTCGCGCTGCCGCGAATGCTCCGCGGTGAGCGCCTCGGAAGCCGGCATATGGGTTTGCGACTCGGCCGTGAGGATCACTGCCCGCGTTTGCCCCGGACTTAAGTCAATCTCAAATACCGCCGGTCGAAAAAGGTCCTCGATGTCGTCGAGCCCGCGAGCCGTTTCTTCGCGATGCTTGAAGTTCCAATGCCACTGCGGCCGCGTCTCGATGCGCGCATCGGCACAAAGGATGCGATAGGGCTTCGCGCCATCGTACGCAATGATTTCGATGCCATCCCGGACAGGATCGACGCGGAAAGCCCGCTCTCCGCGCGGCTGCCAGTGATAGTCGCGGTACGTGCACAGCGGCTCGAGCTTCAGGCGCAGCTCCTTGGAGCCGCCCAATCGCGTGAATTGCACGTAGGTGGTATTGTCGCCGTGACGCATCCACAGGCGCTGTTCCACTCGGGCATCACCGACAGTCCAAGTCCAAACGGGCACGAGACTCTCAAGCCGGAAGGACTCCAGATGGCGGAATCCCCGTGGCGCGATGGTGCCGTCGGCGAATTCATTGGCCGCGAACGGTATCTCCGCGTTTCCGTAGACCGCCGTGACATCCAGCTTCGACACCAGGGCCACACGCTCCACCGGCGGGCGCAGCGAGGCGAACAACAGGCCGTGGTAGCGGCGGGTGTTCATCAAGCTCACCGAGCTCGACGCAAAGCCGCCGATGCCGTTGGTCACCAACCACTCGCGCTCGGTGCCGGACATGCCGTGCAGCGCATCGCGGCCGAGGGTCAGGGTATTCATGGGCGGATTCCCTCGATAGATGCGCACGCCGTCGGGCGCGGTGACGGGAGAATGCGATGCCATTCGGACCCTGCAGCTCTCGGGTCAACAGCGTCACGCGACGCGCTGCGCAATGACCCGGCTGAGAGTTCCTCGCCGGTCCGGCCCGCGGTCCCTTCATCGATCAGTCTGAGGATTCTCAGCTGACGATTGTCGGCGGTGTACTGCTGCTGGCGAGTTTCGGTGGATTTCGTACTCAAAGGATCACCAACGCGCTTTGGCGGGCGAATCGACTGGTCAGGAGACGATCAGCGGCGATTGTGCCGAGGCCGTAGACGGAGAGCATGGCCAGCATAAAGCCCCACAAAATGTGCTGTCCCAGCGCAGCCTCATAGCCTTCCGCCAGCAGCACCTGCCGATATGAGATGACGGCCATCAGGTTCACCGCGAACAACCCCAATGGGCCGACGCGACCGGCGATACCGACTACCAGCAGTGCCGAAAAAAACAGCTCACCGAAGGCGCCGGTCACGGCCGCCAGTGCGGGTGGCAATAGGGGGACATGGTATTCAGTTCGAAACAAGTCCAAGGTGCTCTGCCAGTCGGAAACCTTGAGCCAGCCGGACTTCAAGAATTGCCAGCTCACGTACCAACGGGTCGCCAGCGCGAATGGGGATTGAAGGGTATCCAGTACGCGCGCGAGTAGGGCGAGCGGCTTGGTGGTGGACTCGAGCGACATGTCATTCTCCAATTGGTTAAGTTGAAATTCCACCAGGACGCCGAGACTGAGTAGGCGCGTCAATGCGTCGCCGAAATCGACGTCGCGGTACGTTTCGGTGACGGCGGCAGCCGTTCGAGGACCGTCGAGCCGGCGGCGAACCCACGAAGTAGGGTGAAGACCGGCGCGGACACCTCGCGTACCTCGACGTGATCGATGCGCCGGATCACCAGCACCCGGCTTGCGCCGCGCCTCAAATCGATTGGCGCGAATTGCTCACGCTCGCTTCTATTTTGGTTCCAAATTTCGAAGAGAGCGTAATTGGACTCAATGGCACGTGTCGGAGCCGCGACTCGAAAGCGGAGTTGGCTGAGATCCTCTTGCAGGTGCAGAGATAGGCGGTCGAGGTCTTTCGGCTGATAGGCTCGCGCCATCTGATTGAACCAGTCTACGCCGCCCAGCCGCACGAACGCCGGAAAGGTCGCTTGCATGGACTTCTCGAAGCCGACGACAGCGTTGTTGCGGTAGATCCGCAAGCGCTGATCGGTGGTCAGACCGTTCGCCACGATCCCCAGCCGCTCGCCGACATCGGTATCACCGAGGGTGTACCCCAGGAAATCGCGTTGTAAATCACGCAGCGAGATCATGGGCCGCTCCGTGCCCGGCCAGGTGCAATTCTCGGACGGCGACCGGTGGAATCGAATCAATGAAGCGGCGGGCGCCGACTCCATGATTCTTCTCGTTGACATAGAGGTTGTTGATATCAACGAGCAGGCCGCAGCCGGTCGACCGCGACAATTCGGTGAGAAACGCGCTTTCATCAATCCCGCTGTGCGAATACTGCAGGTAACTGGAGATGTTCTCGATGAGAATTGTGCGTTGCAAAAAATTCTGCACCTCGTCTATGCGGGAGGTCATGTGCACCAATGATTCCTCGGTATACGGTAGGGGAAGAAGGTCATTGACAAAGCGGCCGTCTACAGAACCCCATGACAGATGCTCCGAAACGAACGCCGGCGAAGTGCGCCCGATCAAGCGCTTAAGCTGCATGAGGTGTGCGCGATCGATTGGGTCGCTCGAGCCCAGCGACAGGCCGACGCCATGCAAACTCAGGGAATATTGTTCACGCAGCCGAAGCAGCGCCTCGATATGCGGCCCGGCATCGGCAAAATAGTTCTCGCTATGGGCTTCGAGCCAGCCGACTGCGGGCTTGGAGTTCAGCAACTCATTCTGGTGTTGAGCCCGAAGGCCGATCCCAGCCGCAGCCGGGATCGACCCTGAGACACGCGTTGCATCGTGCAAAGCCATCGTCATTACTTGGCGGTCAAACTTCCGCCGACGATGCGATCGCAGGTGCCTTTTGGCACCTTGATCCATTCTTTGCCTGAGCTTTCCTTCGACTGTCCAGCGCAGGCATGCGCAGGGCCTGCGCAATCATTCTTCCCGGCTTTGGCGACGCCATAACACTTCTCCATGTTGGCCTCGTCCGCGGCATAGGCGGAAACAGTGGTTAGGCTCAGGGCCAGCAGACTACTGATGGCAGTCGAGAGCAGAGCGGTCTTGGTTTTCATTTGGGACTCCTAAAATTGGTTTCGATGAATTCAATAAGAACAAAATGTATCGGGGCGCCAATGCGCGATTCGACGAAGGCGGATGAGCAAGAGCCGTGCCACGTTGCTTTTCGAGCCGAAACCGGGCTTTTTTGACCGGCTGACGGGTTCGAGCCGCAACCGGTGGTGGGTCGCCACAATACGTTGCGGCAGTCGATCCACGGTGCGTGGCGGGGTCACCTCAAACAATGGTGGGTACCGACCTCTTGGGTCGAATTTGAAGGCTGCATGAATATTGCGGCGTGCTGCACGCCCGTCAATTTTTCAGTCACGTACGCGCATCAATAGAGGGGATCAAGTATGTTCACGTCTCATTCGTCTCGCCGCAACGTTGCGTTGGCGGCTGGTGTATTTTCGCTCACCAGCTCTTTGTTCTCGGGCGCGGAAAGTATTGAGTCATTCGCGACAGGAGACTACGCTCCTGGGCTTCGGAGCCACGAAATGATGGCCAAGATCGAAGGGAATGCTCGGCAAAGAAGAAATCATGTTCTCCACGGGTGGGGCTAGCAAGCACTGATGCCGCGCTAAGAATTGGCCGGTGATTCCTACATCCCCGCACCGCATTCTGGCACTGCAGGTAGGCAGGTCACGCCGGGTGCCGAGCGGGATGTGGCCGGGCCCACCCGATTGCGCGCGGCTGTTATACCTAGTTTTCGCATACGGTAGCGCAAAGTGCTCGGCGGCAACCCGAGAACGTGAGCTGCTCCGCCTTTTCCTTCGATGATGCCTCCGCAAGCGCGCAGCACAGTCGAGATGTGTTGCCGTTCAACCTCCCGCAGGCTGGACCGCGCGGTCGATAGGTGACACGCCTCGCTGGCGGTAGAATCGTCAGCTGACTGAACGGCAAACTCCATTTGTAGCAAATCGAACTCCTCCGCTCGCAAGATCGACCCGGCAGAGATGATACATGCGCGTTCGATGGCGTGGCGCAGTTCGCGGACATTGCCGGGCCACGTGTGGGAGTGCAGACGAGCGAGCGCGGTAGGGGAAAGCCCGACGATTGATTTCCGTAGGCGAGCCGATTCGACGCGCAGAAAATGCATGGCGAGTAGTTCAATGTCGCCAATGCGCTCTCGTAGCGGCGGAAGGCAAATGGAAAAGGCCGCGAGTCTGTAATACAGGTCGCCGCGAAAGCGTCCGGCGGCGACTTCCGCCCGCAAGTCCCGGTTGGTTGCGGCAATCACTCTCACGTCCGCTCGCCGCACTCGAGATGACCCTACGGTCTCAAATTCGCGTTCTTGGAGCAATCGTAATAGTCTCGGTTGCAGCTGCAGGGGCAATTCGCCAATTTCATCGATTAACAGCGTTCCGCCCTCTGCGAGTTCGAAGAGTCCCGCACGTCGCGCCGCTGCGCCTGTAAAGGCGCCGCGCACGTGACCATAGAGTTCGCTCTCGCACAGACTCGGCGTAAGGGATGCACAGTCGATTCGCACGAGGGGTTTGTCGGATCTGGCGCTCCGCTGATGGATGCTTCGCGCGAGGAGTTCCTTGCCGGTGCCGGTCTCGCCGTGCAGCAGCACGTTGATTTCACTTGGAGCCGCCTGAATTGCCGACTTCATGGCACGGAGCCATGCCTCGCTCACGCCAAGAGGCTTGTCGAATCCCTTGGTGCGCACAGGAAGCGTGCACTTACTCCCCGGAATTGGATCCTTCGTCGATGCTATCGGCTGCGATGGTTGTGAGCTGCCATACTCTGATCTTGCGTTGCGTGCGACAACCGCCTCGCGCTCTGACTCCGACCACATGCCCACCTCCCGTATAACTTGGCCTATTACTCGGTACCATGCATTCTGGGGTCGAACCGGTCGAGCTGTCCTCACGCCCAGATCACAGGGATATGACAGGCAGGTGAAGTGCTTGCGAGTTGAACCTGGTAAGTGCTAAATGGTGACAGAAAGAAAAGCGAGTCGAGCGGAACTTGCAGCTAATTCATAGCAAGTGTGGTGCCGGACATATATGGCGGAAATCGACGCTGACCCCTCAGGAATATGCACTGGCGAAAAGGTGCTCGGTGCGCCGACCACCGTGCGCACGAGGCAGCGGGCCCAGTCGATACTCATCATCGAAGACGACCCGGACATTGCCGCGGTCATCAAGCTACATCTCGAGGACGCCTTCTATCGCGCGGCGATTGAGCGCGACGGACAGCGGGGCTTGGAACTGGCACTTCGCGAGCGGTTTGATCTGATCGTTCTGGATCTCACGTTGCCTGGATTGGACGGGCTCGATATTTGCAAGCGCCTGTCGCGTGAGCCGCGGCGACCTCCGATGCTCATTTTGAGCGCACGTTCGGCCGAGCTTGACCGCGTTCTTGGACTCGAGCTGGGCGCAGATGATTATCTGACCAAACCGTTCAGCATGCCCGAGCTGGTGGCGCGAATTCGAGCGTTGATCAGGCGCTCAGTGCTGACGGTGGAGTTAAGCGAGGACAATGCGGCGCGGTTCGTCAGCGTTGGTTCATTGGCAGTGGACCGTTGGGAGAGATGCGCGCGTCTTGGAGAAAAGACCATCGAGCTAACCACGCGAGAATTTGATCTGCTGCTGTGGTTCGCCCGCAACCCGGGCCGCGTGTTCAGCCGCACCGAGCTCCTCGATGGGGTTTGGGGCGGCGCCTACAATGGTTTCGAGCATACCGTAAACTCGCACCTCAACCGGTTGCGCTCCAAACTCGAACCCGATCCCTCTCAACCGAGGCTGCTGCTGACTATTCGCGGTGCGGGTTACAAACTCGCTGTGCCCGGCTGACCGGGGTTTAGGACATGTCGATTTCAACGG
The DNA here is from genome assembly GCA_963799885.1 of uncultured Gammaproteobacteria bacterium. Classification (GTDB taxonomy): domain Bacteria; phylum Pseudomonadota; class Gammaproteobacteria; order Steroidobacterales; family Steroidobacteraceae; genus Bog-1198. Next base: position 324,207 of record CAWCYX010000029.1, read on the forward strand.
TCTTCGGCAGTTTGCCTACGCGCGTAGCTGCACTCGCAATAGTCATTGGGATCGGGGTCGGCGCAGTGGCTATCGTCGGCGTCGACATGACGGCGCGACTGTACCATCAGGAGGCGAACCAGCGATTGCATCGGGACTTGGCGGATTGGCTGGTGAGCCAATACGGTTTCGTGCGCAATGGGCGTCTGGACAGGGGAGGCATCGATTCGATTTTTGGTGATGCCATGCGCATCAATCCGACGATTGAAATGTATCTTCTGGACGACAGCGGTGGAATCCTTGCCTTCAATGCACCTCCGGGCCGCGTGCAACTTAGCAGGGTCGCGATGGAGCCGATTGCCGCGTTCCTTGCCGCCGGCGCGCATTTACCGATTCTGGGGACCGATCCTCGGCACCCGGAGGCGCGACAGGTGTTTTCGGTGGCGCCGATTCGGGTAGATGGTCAATTGGTGGGGTATCTGTATGTCGTCGTTGGCGGCGAGTTGTACCAGACGTGGGTTACGCGGCTGCGTTCCAGCCACATACTGCGCAGCGCGGCGACCGTTGCCGGCAGCGCGGCGCTCGCGGGAGCGGTCGCCGGCCTGCTGGGCTTCTGGGTTCTCACGCGGCGCATTTCCCGGCTCGCGGATGCGCTCCGGGATTTCAAACAAAGCGGCTTCACGGAACAGCCTCGAATTCCTAATCGTCGCGGCGTTGCTCTAGGGCGGGACGAGATCGACAGATTGCAGGACGGTTTTGCAGAATTGGTTGAACTCGTCTGCCGGCAAGTACGCCAGCTGCGCACCGCCGATACTCAACTCCGCGAGTCTATCGCAAGCGTTTCACACGATCTGCGGACGCCATTGACCGCGCTCGGAGGGTATCTTGACACCGTGTTAATGAAAAATGAGACGCTGCCGGCCGAGGAGCGGCGTCGGTTCCTCCAATTGGCGGTCGCACAGTACCGTCGCCTCGCGCGACTGGTACGCGCACAGTTCGAGCTGACGCTCCTCGAATCCTCGAGTGCCGCGTTCAATCCTCAACCGTCCTCGTTGTCGGACCTGGTTAACGACATCGGACAGAAGTTTCAGGAAACGGCGAAATCCGCAGATGTGTCGCTCTCTGTCGACATGCCCCTGTCCAACATACAGGCAAACATCGATGTTGGTCTGATCGAGCGGGTATTGGAAAACCTGATCGGCAACGCCATTCGGCACACGCCGGCCAAAGGGCGGGTTGTTGTCACCCTCAGACCTGAAGAAACGCGTATTCGCGTAATTGTGGAGGATACGGGGTCGGGAGTACCCGTGGAGCAGCAACCATTCATCTTCCAGTGGCCGTCCCGCGGCGGCAAAACAGCACGAGCGAGCGGCGAAGGCGCGGGACTGGGCCTTGCGATCGCCCGAAGGATCGTCGAACTGCACGGCGGACATATCGGCATGGAGAGCCAATTCGGCGTCGGGTCGAAGTTTCAATTCGATCTCCCGGCGTGGGGCGTATCGAAGTGCGAAAAGCCCCTCGACGAAGGGCTAGGCAATATTGTGTGATGAGGCGACCAGATTGATCGGTTGGGTGCGGGTCCGATCGATTCGCAGGCCGCCGCGGCCGCGCCGGCTGCTCAGGCATCGAGAGCGCAGGGGCACTGACGACCCACCCCGACCCTGTAGATCAACCCGGCGGCGGTGCTTCAAAGTGTGCGCTGTTGCGGGCATATTTCTGTTGCGTCGCGCGGCATCGCGGTAAGGTACTCTAGCCGTCTTGACTATCTACGCGCATGTCTCGGAGTAATCATGAAATTCCATCCGCGGTTGATTGAGCTACTAGCCATGCTGGTGGCGGCGTCGGCTTTCGCCGGCATCCCCGATAGTCCTCAGCAAGTGCGGCCGCTATCGGTGGGCGCTCGAGCGCCGCTCTTCGCCGCCCGCACGACGGAGGGCACGCTGCGGACCTTTGATCCCGACAGCTACAAGAAGCCCACGATCGTGCTGTTCTATCGAGGCGGCTGGTGTCCGTACTGCAATGCGCAACTCAGCGACTTGCACCTTGTCGAGCCGAAACTGCGCAAGAGTGGGTTTGAAATTGTGTTCTTGAGCACCGATCGACCCGAATTGTTGTACTGGAGTCTCAAGGCCACCGACATCCACTACACCTTGCTGTCAGACAGTAACCTGGAAGCAGCGATGGCCTTTCACATTGCCTATCATGTGGACGACGCAACGCTCGCCAAAATGCGGGAATATGCTGTGGATCTCGAAGCCTCCACCGGTAGCAAACAACACGAACTGCCAGTCCCCTCGGTGTTCATTATCGACACCTCGGGCACGATTCGATTCGTCTACTCGAATCCTGACTACAAGATTCGTTTGGGCGCCGATGAGCTTTGGGCGGCAGCGCAGCCCTTCGCCATGGTCAAATGAACACGGTACGTACGCCGCGGCTTGCGTATAGATTACGATACATCCTGTATGATAAAGTTCCACACCGACCGGAAAAGTTATCATGCGCGATCGGTGACGGCTTTGTTGGCGCCGATTCGCCAATGGCCACATGGTCTCTTGACGCGTACGACGCGCCGCGGCGCTGCGTCAGGTGCGTGAATCACCGTCCACAAACGCTTGGCGAGCGGGATCGTGAAGGCTCCGATACCGCTAGGAAGCCCTTCGTCGTCGGCTAGGCCTGCAACGGTGGCAGTCGTCTCTGGTAGGCTTAGGAGGCGGAAAGGTGTTCTGAGGTTCTCAACGGGAGCGGGCAGAGTGGCGACAACGGCTGCGACGGCAAGAGTGACGGACGGCGAAGAGAGCCACCAAATGCCGCTGGCGCAGCTCTCCCTGCTCGCCCTCGGTCTTGGCGTCGTCACCGGCTTCGGGGCTGTGCTCTTCCGAGATCTGATCGGCCTTATACACAACCTACTCTTTACCGGTCACGCGGTCATCCACTACGACGCAAACAGCTTTACCTCGCCCTCGCCGTGGGGCGCACTGGTAATCCTGGTTCCCGTGCTGGGCGCCGTCGGCGTGACCTTCTTGGTGACCAATTTTGCCCCCGAGGCCAAAGGCCATGGGGTCCCCGAAGTGATGGACGCCATTTACTACAAGGGCGGCGTCATCCGACCCATTGTGGCGTTGGTTAAATCCCTGGCTTCGGCCATTGCGATCGGTAGCGGTGCCTCGGTCGGACGGGAAGGACCGATCATCCAAATCGGTGCGGCGCTCGGTTCTACGTTTGGTCAGATGGTCCGCATGCCGGCGGGCCAGCGGATCGCTCTGGTCGCTGCGGGCGCAGGCGCGGGCATTGCGGCCACCTTCAATACGCCAATCGGCGGGGTGATGTTCGCCATCGAGCTGATGATGCCCGAGGTGAGCGTGGAGACGTTCCTTCCGGTGGCGATCGCGACGGGGACGGCGACGTTCGTGGGTCGCTGGTTTTTTGGCGATGCGCCCGCTTTCCTTGTACCGCCGCTTCAAGCCATGGCGGTCGATGCGAACGCACTGCTTGTGCTCGTCCTGTTCGCTCTCCTCGGCGTCCTGAGCGGCGTCGCGGCGGCGGGTTTCATCCGGGGACTGCATCTCGCCGAGGATCTGTTCGATCGGATCAAATCCCGCTATCTACGGCACATATTGGGCATGCTGATTCTTGGCATACTCATGTATCTACTATTTCGCACCCTGGGTCAGTACTTCGTCGATGGTGTTGGTTACGCCACCGTTCAGGCGGTGCTGGCGGGACAGATCTCGACGTTCTGGCTGCTCGGGCTGCTGGCGGTATGTAAGCTGTTGGCGACCTCGCTCAGTTTGGGATCGGGTTCATCCGGCGGGATCTTTTCGCCCTCGTTGTTCATGGGCGCTACCCTTGGCGGGGGCTTCGCGGCGCTGCTGAACACCTTTCTGCCGCTTCAGCTCAGCGTCCCCGCCTTTGCCATGGTCGGCATGGGAGCGATGGTCGGTGGTGGAACCGGCGCGGTGATGACCGCTGTCACAATGATCTTCGAGATGACTCGCGATTACAGCATCGTGATGCCAATGATCGTTGCCGTTGCCATGAGCACCGGCGCTCGCCGACTGCTCTCGCACGAGACCATCTATACCTTGAAGCTGGTACGTCGCGGCCGTGCCATTCCAAAGGCGCGCCATGCCAATATGTTTCTGGTCCGCCCCGCGCGCGACGTAATGGACACCGACATCCAAGTTTTGCCGAGGGAAGCGAGTTTTGACGACTATCTGCGTCAGCCTGAGCACGCGGGGCGTTTGCGCCACGTCGTAGTCACTGACAAAGGTCACCTCTACGGCGTGATCCGCGTCAACACAGGTCTTCGCCGAGGGTTGGAAGGCGCTCATACCGGTTTGAGCCTAGGCGATGTCGCCAGTCGAAACTTCACCGTGGTGGGCGAGGATGAGACCGCCTTCGATGTTATCCGCCGCGTATGGCGCCGGAACGCCACCATGGCGGTCGTCGTGCGCGGTCGTCGCGGCGTGCCACGCGGGACCGACGTGGCCGGCGTGATCACCAAAGAACACGTCGCTGACTCGGTTGCCGACAGCGTCAAAGCCTACCCGCGGTAGACCGCGCCAACTGCTCATCCTGCGAAATTGCGCCTGACAGATGCGCCGCCCTTGGCTCCTAGGAAATGAAGTTCGTAGGATTCGTCAAGAGACCTGCGTCAGGCCGCACCTTGATCTGATGGAATGTTCTCTGTAACCTCGGTAACAACGACCGCCTGATCGGCTGATGATGCCTACCTTGAGTATTCCGGCCGGTGCTTCGGGGGGACAAATGAAGTTCTTCGTCCTTCTGTGCATTTTCTCAACGTTCTGCTGACGCCGTGGGGATTGGCACGCGAACAGACAATCGTCGCGGTGCTGCTGGCCGTGCCGTCTGTGCGGGTGCATTCAATTTGCCGCAGGCTCAGGGTCCGCGTCATCGCCTTGAGCAGTTACGTGGGACTTCCATTGATGAGAGACGCCGCGCCGCGCGGTGCTTTCAAACGGGCGTGAGCGTAGCCGGTGCATGACAACGGATCTATCTCAACTTGGCCTTCTCCTCTTCGTGTCCGCGTTGGTTGCCATCCTGTCGCGGCGCCTGCACATGCCCTACACCGTGGGTTTGGTGCTCGCCGGCATGGGGCTCTATTTTTTTCATGTCCGTCTGGGACTGCATCTCTCGAAGGATTTGATTTTTTCCATCTTCTTACCGCCGCTCGTCTTCGAGGCGGCACTGTGTATTCACTGGCGAGAGTTCGAGCAGGATTTGCCGGTCGTGGGGATCCTCGCCACCATGGGCGTGGTCTTGGCGGCCATCGTGACGGCCACGGGCATGCATCAGGTGCTCGGGTGGGACTGGGGTAGCTCCATCATTTTCGGAGTGCTGATCGCCGCCACGGACCCGGTGTCCGTGATTGCGACCTTCAAAGAAGCGGGAGTGGTGGGGCGCCTGCGTCTGTTGATCGAAGCGGAGAGCTTATTGAATGATGGCACCGCCGCCGTGGCCTTCGTGACGGTGCTCGGCGTGCTCGCCGGCGGTCAAGAGACGGTGCTGTCAATCATCGGCACCTTGCTGGTGACGATCGTCGGCGGGGTGCTGATCGGCGGCATCGTGGCGCTCGGCTTCATGCTGTTGTCCGGGCGAACCGCGGATTATCTGGTGGAGATCACGTTTACCACGCTGGCGGCCTACGGCTCCTTTTTTGTGGCTGAGCACTATCAGTGCTCGGGTGTGCTCGCAGCGTTGACGGCGGGTCTGGTTGTCGGGAGCTATCGCCCCAGTGGAGCGATATCGGACGCCGGTCGACACGCGTTGGAAACGTTTTGGGAATACATCGCCTTTATCGCCAATTCATTGATCTTCATTTTGATTGGCGCGCAGGAAGCGGAGCAGCATTTCCGCCATCTCGGGTGGCCGGTGCTGGTGGCGATCGCGCTCGTGACTCTGGGCCGTGCCGTTGCCATCTATCCGGTGTGCGCGGTCTTTGCCCGCAGCGCGCTGAAAGTGGATATTCGCCATCAACATATTCTTTTTTGGGGTGGCTTGCGGGGTGCGCTTGCACTGGCCTTGGCCTTGGCGCTGCCCACGGAGTTGCCGCAGCACGATGTCATCGTCACTCTGACCTTCGCGGTGGTGGCATTCTCCGTGTTCGCTCAAGGGTTGACGATCACCCCGTTGCTGCGCCGCTTGGGACAAATCACTGATGCGGCGTAGCGCTAGGGCCCGTAGAGGAACGAATGAAACGCCAGACGCCGGTGGATGCGGGCGAGCGACGACCAGAACCCTGGCACGCGATCGTTATTGTAAGGCGCGGTGAGAGGCTGTTTGCGCCCCGAATATCGAACCGGTCCCCGACAAACGATTAGTGTGGAGCGGGCTGGGACAGCGGAGCAGCAATCACGGGCGGATGAAAGGTTGCAGCATTCGGAGCAGGCGGAATTACAACTGGATCGACGCCGGCATCGCCATCCTTCATGGTCGTCGGCTGGCGAGCCTCGGTTCGTGCCGTGTCGTTCGGAGAATCCGGTATCTGTTCTGCGGTCAGAGTAGATGGATTGACCACATTCGGATCGTCGCGCAACTTAACGTAGAGGGGACCCGAGGTCGGGTGCGGGACGGGCAGCGCCGATCCCAAAAAGCCGTCTGGCACTTGAACAGGATTCAGGAATTGTGGATCGTTGGCTACTGAATCGATCAAAAACAAGTTCGATCCGGAGAGTTTGCATGCCAGTGACGGAGCTGATGGACATTTAATGTCGCTGAGCGCGGGTAAGCGGACAAGGTCAGCCAGCGGCTGCCAGTCTCCGGTGACCCCTTTCTCGCTGACTCGAAACTGCAAGGGTCCAAAAACTGATGGCCCAAATGATTTTGCAGGATTCAAGGTGACCACGGCCACCCGGGAGTTTTCAAGCGTCATGCCGCCGTTGCCCACGCTCAAGTTGGTTGAAATCGACTGGTCTGATGCAGCGATTTCAATACTTTCGTCCCTCGAGAATGTCGCCGGATACTGCGTGCGTACCGAGAAGACGAGCGTCGCATCCTGCGGCAGCTCCGACTCCATCAGCCTGATGTTACTGTTGTCGGCGGAGGGCGACGGCTGCACACTCTTGCTGATCAGTACTATGCGAGGTCGGGGCGCTTCGACGGACGCCGCGACGGAAACCACGCGGCCATCTCTCAGCGTGACTTTCACTCCCGTGAGGTGTCCCGGTTTGAGCATGCTGAGAGCTTGGGTGTCCTGGGCGACCATCGGCAGTTCATCGCCACCTTTCTGGTTGGACAATTCGCCTGGCTGAAATGTCAGGGAACCGATCGACAGCCTCGCGACTTCGTCGAGACGACTGCCTTTCAGGACCCCTTGGACGTCACCGACGTGGATGCTGAACCCGTCCAGTCGTCCAGCTTCTGCAAATGCACGGATCGGGATGGCCTGCGGTTGGGAGATTCCGGATTGCGTAACTATCAACGTCATGGCACCCGGTTCGGCCTCTTGGAGCGGCAGCTTTACCTCGACTTCATTGGGTTTGGCCGCTTTCCACTCGACCTTCAATTCCTTCCCGGCTGGATCCTTCAGCATAATGCCGTCAATACAACTGACGCTGTCGGCGCGAAAGCGCACGGTATCCTGCCGACCCACGATCAGTGACGCCGCATCCCCAGCGGCCAGTTCCCACGCTGCCGCATGCACGTTCATCAAGCGGAAACTCGGGCCGTCATACGAGTCAAAGCCCCATCGGCCTCGCAGCGAAGCTTGGACACTGTCGCCCAGTTCGGCGGAAGTCAACCCGGATGTGTCGACCACGTAGCCTCCTTGAAGCGCATCGGCTGCTGCCGGTAATTCGATGGTCTTGCCATCGGGCGCAGACAATCGTAAGTGCATATCATGCGCATAGTCGGTGGAGAACACCAAAGGTGCGCCCTCGACCGGCAAGACGAGCGCGGTCCTTCTGGCGCAGAAGATCTCCTTCGGATCAACCGCGTGCAATGGTGGCAATTGCGACTCCTCGACCGCCGGCAGTGCCGCTACCAACACGGATTTTGGATTCTGAAAGGAGGGAGCCGTGTTCAAAGTCAGCGCCAGGCGGTCGCCGCGCTGCAAGCCAAGCGCGGGAATATATTGGTACTGGGCCACGCGAAATGAATCGAAGATGCGCGCGATATCCAACACCGAGGCAATGTAAGGACTATAGTAGCCGTAGCTCAACTGCGGCGTATAGCTCGCCTCCATGGCTAAGTCGCTGCCGGGACCGGAAGTGAGTGCCTCGACGATCGAGGTGCTATGGCCATCGTTGAGGATCAGGGACTCCTGACCCTGCATGAGGCATGGCGCCTGCAGCTCAGGGATTCGATCCAGGCATTTATCGTCGACCTTGATGGCGAGGCTCCGCGCCATGAGCGGAGCGGCCGCCTTTATTTTGGCCGGATCATTGTCATTGAGGCGGCGAATAGCGGACGAGATATCGTTCCAATCGCGACCTGTCGAGCGCCGCTTGGTTCAAATCCTGCGACGTACGCACAAACGTACCTGGGCGTCCGCGCACGGCTCCCATCAGCGTTTTGAAGTCGCCGCCAGTTTGCGGGGCAAGAAACAGCAGCACCTGCTGGGCGCCGGCCGGAACCGTCACCGTCAGCCCGTCGTGCGCGCATTTACCTGTCCACGTCTTACACGGAAAGAACCAGCTTTCGGGAGGCGGATTGGTCGATCCACTCAAGAATGCGGTCACCATGAGATAGTGACTGGACTGGGTGGATGGCAGATCGGCCTTTATCCACAGTTGATCGCCGGCGGCCAGATTCGGGATTTCTGCAATAGGCAGAATAGTCCCGCCTCGGGTGACCTTGACCTCGAAGCTCGGACCCGCCAAGTCGAACGGTGCAGGACCGGCATGGGCCGATGTCGTCAGCACAGCTGTCAACAAAACGAGTCGATAGCGTGAGATCATGGAGCCTCTATCTTGTGGGCTCAGATATCGTGTCCAATGTTCTAATCAACATTTCTGCACCGATGGCGATGCCGCCGTGCGGTTGCCCATATTCTCTTCCGCGATGCGAAGAAAGATCTCCTCTCGGTGTACTGGAACCGATTTCGGCGCCTGAATTCCAATACGAATCTGGTGACCCTGTATGCCCAGCACGGTGACGGCAATTTCTTCGCCGATTCGAAGCGTCTCGCCGACTCGACGACTCAAGATCAACATATGAACACCTCAAATTGCAAGCTGTCGATCACAGCAACTTTGAACGATAGTTGAAGAGTCGGCGTCGCCGGCGAAACACCGACCCGTCAATATCTCCTCATTTAAATTCGATCTACTTCGAAAGTTTGTGTTTGAACATGCGGTCAATCTTTTCATTGATGGCCTCGATGGCCTGTTGATTCGTTTTCGCGGTCGTACCGGCCGTGTCAGCCGTGCTCTGCGCGCGCTGGGCTGTGGCGGCGGCCGAACGGGCAGAACCGGCAGCTGCAATCGCCTGATTGTCGGCGCTCGCGATTTGCGGTGACAACTTGCTCAGTTGGGACTGAAGATCATCCAATTGTGCCATCACGGGTTTCAAGTCCGTGCAACCCGACGCAAAGGCGACGCAAAGTGCGGTCGCGCTCATCATCAAAATCGGGCTTCTGTACTTGGTCATGACATTACTCCTACCTTTTTTTAGGTTTGTTATGAAGTGCGCGCGCGCGTGGAAAACACTTGATCGCCGCTAGTTCATTACCGCCGATTGCACGCGGCGAGCTGTGTGCTGGTCTGAGGTGCGGCGAATCATAAATCTGCGAGGGGCCTTTCCGCCGCCTGTTCATCCTGAACATGAAGTCCCGCAATCAACTCGCCGAGATTGGTCGACAGCGTTTCGAGCGTCGACTCGGACAGTCCCATCAGGGCCTCGGGAATCAAGCCCTCGGCGGGGCCCGGCGCGTCTTTGAGTACTTTGGCGGCGCTCTTCGTGATCGTGAGACCGACGCGGCGCTGGTCCTGCTCCGATCGCGTCTTGACAATATATTCGCGCGCCACGAGTTTCTCGACCAACTGGCTGCAGGTTGTTTGATGAATGGAGAGGCGATGCGCCAGGTCGGAAACGCCAATCCCCGGCGAAGAATGCACCTCATGCAGCAACCACAATTGCGACCCGGAAACTCCGCAGGTTTCTTCGACCTGGCGGAAATGATGCCGGACAGAGCCGTAAATCAGCCTGAATTGCTTCAATATATCGAGCGTCAGCTGCTTATGTCGCCGCAGGTTGTGAATGCGTACCACAATCCGCCGCTCCCTTTCCGTGCGCAAGATGTAATCCCTGGCCGAGGTATGATTGTGCAAATATAATGGAGATCCATGGACCTGTACATTAAAAGGGCGACATTGTGATGCAGTCCTGATTTCCTCGGCGCCACCATACTTCGAATGTGGCAGGACTGTTGCACCGCACGCAAACAGCTGGGCCTTCAGACGAGCGATATGACTCGCCCTAGCAAGCGAAGCCGGCCGAGAATCTGGTGACCGAGAACAATCGCGATTCGGCGCGGAAACGTCGTCGCGAGGCGCGAGCGCCTTGATATGCCGCGAGAGTCTCTATCGGGCGCTGGCGGTTGCAGTCATAGACAAAGCGTCCGCGCCGGCGTCCGAGATCACGCGGCCGATGCCTCAACCTCTCTTGGCGCCTCAGCAACGCCGCCGTGAGATGACGCAGGAATTGTAAGCCAGTGCTCACATCCGGTCATTCACAAACAGTCGAAACAGCCATCGGCGAATAGATCTTCGAGATCCATGAGTGCGACCGACTGCTGGTAGCGCAGGTCGATGAGTTCCAATTCCTCGTCGGTCTTCGAGCCCGCCACGGACCTGGAGAAAGCATCAGCGGCGGACCCGTTGCACATTAGCGCTAGGCAGCCATGCGCGCAATAACCACCGGAAAGTCGATATCAGTCCGGGCGACCAAGTTGACGTAGTTGGTGAGCACGTTGAGCGCGACGTGCGAAACAATCTCGACCACCTGCGCGTCATCATAACCTGCGGCCTTTACATCATGAATGTCGGCGTCGCTGACTTGGCCGCGTTCGCGCGCGACCTTCACCGCGAACCTTACCGCGGCGTCGGCCTTCGGATCGTTGGATCGGCCGTCACGGTTGGCGGTGATCTCGGAATCGTCGAGCTTTGCCCGGCTTTTGGCGAGGAAGCTGTGGGCGGACAGGCAGTAGTTGCAGCCATTGACTTCAGCGATCGCCAGTGCGATGCGCTCACGCGTCGGCGGCGGTAGCGTCCCTTTGTCGAGTGCGCCGGCCAAATCACGATACCCTTCGAGCGCGGCGGGGCTATTGGCAACGAGGCGAAACAGGTTCGGCGCACTGCCGAGTTGTTTCTTAACCGATTCGAGAATAGGACGCGAGGCGGCGGGCGCAGCATCAATGGTAGCGGGGGTCGGGATACGTGACATCATGAAGCTCCTTGGGATTGGATCAATACCGGCAGACACAAAGACGATATATCCTTTCAAGGGATGCCACTAGACGCTAATATTTGTATACGCCCTTCCAATTACTGGAATACCTATGGATCGTCTCGGTGCCATGTCGGTGTTTATGACCGTAGTTGAAGCGGGGAGCTTCTCGGCAGCTGGGCGCAAGTTGGCCATGCCGTTGCCAACCGTCAGCAGGAGGATTGCGGAGTTGGAGGCGCACATAAAAGCGCGACTCCTGATTCGCTCGACGACGAATTTGGTACTGACGGACGCGGGCAAATCGTATCTCGCTGCGTGCAAGAGCATTATCGAGAGTGTTGACGAAGCGGAACGACAGGCGGCGGGAGAATATAGTACTCCGACGGGCGATCTCATAATCGCTGCGCCGATCGTCTTTGGGCGCTTACATGTCACCCCGATCGTCGCGGAGTTCCTGCAGAAGTACCGGGATGTGAATGTCGAATTGGTGTTGGATGATCGCCCTCTTGATCTGCTGGAAAATCACATCGATCTTGCAGTGAGAGTGGGCGTGCTCCCGGATAGTAGCTTGATTGCGGTGCGGATCGGCCGGATCCGAAACGTTGTCTGCGCGAGCCCCAAGTATCTCAAGAAGCGCGGGACTCCCAAGGCACCGCAAGATCTCGCCGGCCATGATTGTATCAATTTCACATTCGCTGCGCTTTCGTCGTCGAACATGTGGGTTTTCAGGGAGGGGAAATCGGAGATATCGATGAGGATTCGATCGCGTCTGGTCGTCAATACGGCCGAAGCCGCGATCGATGCGGCAATCGCCGGCGTTGGCATTACACGCGTGTTATCCTACCAGGTGAAGCAGGTTGCTCGATCTGGCGCGCTCACCACGGTCTTGACGAAATTCGAGTCCGCGCCGATACCGATCAATTTCATTTATCCCGCGCAGCGCCTCATGCCGCTAAAGCTTCGCGCGTTCCTCGACTTCGCGACACCGCGTCTTAGAGTTAGATTGCAATAGTTCGCGGTCGGCCAATCGTTGGGACTACGGATACGACCTCGGCGTCGATGCGTGCGTCGTGCGGGAACGATCTCGCATGTCGCCAAAGAGCTGCGTTGCATTCGCCGATTCCACATTTGAAACGGATTCGGTGGAGATTTCATTCTCTGAATCCACAGCCTAAAATTGGCCGGGAAATCACCGTATGCTATACTGCGGCTGTTACGCGGCATAGTGTAGCGTATCTGCCGTGAGAGGCGCGAACCATGAAATCAACCAGTGTTGTCGCAAGCTTGGTGCCACTCGCAATTCTAGGTGTTCTGGCAGCATGTGCAAGCCAGATGGAGCCCGCCAAACAGGCGCTCGAGGAAATCTCCAATCTCGTGGCTGCGACAACGGCGGATGGAACCAAGTATGTTCCGGACGAGATGGCGAGTGTCCAAAAGAAACTGGCCGATCTGCAAAGCGCGTACAACAAAAAAGACTACGCCGCGGTGGTCGCGAACGCCCCGCCGGTGCTTTCCGATGCCAAGAACCTTGCAGCCGACGCGGCTACCAAGAAAGGCGAGGTCGCGAAGGCGCTGGACACAGAATGGAGCGTGTTCGCGGCGTCCTTGCCCCAGTGGATCACGGACGTCAAGAATCGCGTTGACGAGCTATCGAAGGCCAAGCGGGTTCCCAAAAATATTGACTTATCTTCCGCCAAGTCGGCGCTGGCCGACGCGACTGACGGTTGGAGCAGAGCTCAAGCGGCGATGGAGGCTGGAGAATTCAAGAGCGCTATCGCGACCGCCAAAGACGTGAAGGCCAAGACCAAAGCGGCGGCCGGGGCGCTGAGGCTCGAATTGCCCGAAACTGATAAGTAGCTCCTACGGAAACCAAGGCGGTGCTGATAAGAGGGGAAATGATGGAGTCGTTGCTGCGGCGACCACGGACCGAATGTATGACGCGTCGCTGCGTACTCGCGATCGTTTGCGCGTTGTCGCTGAGCTGTTTCGCGCGAGTGTCGTTTGGGCTCGACGGCCTGAATGTGCAAGTGACCAATCAGGGTGATTCCCGTTACCTGTTGCGCTGGACGGAGCCCGGGGCCGTCGACGTTTTCGTGTCGGAGCGGCCTGACTCCAACGCGGCCGCGATGCGCCTTCTTGCACGGGAAGTGCGTGCCTCAGAGTTTGAAACGCCGACTCTGGACATGAAGCGCCAGTACTTCTTGTTGCGGACGGTCAGCGGGACTTCCTATCGTGCTGCGGAGCGCTTGATACCGCTCCAAGGGGGTTCGAATTTTCGCGATCTCGGTGGCTATCCGGGTGCTGATGGCAAGCATGTGCGCTGGGGCCTACTGTACCGCTCCGCGGCAATGCCGAAGCTGACCGACGCGGACTACCAATATCTTTCTTCGCTGGGCATTCGAGGCGTAGTCGATCTGCGCTCGAAAGACGAACGTCAGTTATCGCCTGTTGATTTGGCGGACGAAACCGAGTCCCCAGATCATTGCGGTCGATTATCCGGGCGCGGTCCTGTTTAGGCGCCTGGAAGGATACAACGGACCGGCTCGACGCATTCGAAGAGATTGAAGCCGATTATGGATCCGTGACAAACTATCTCAATCAAATTCTGGGAATCAATGCTGCGGACATCGCGAAGCTTCGCGCGCTATACCTCGAGTAAGTGCCTTGCAGCCACGCGGCGCATCGTCACTTGGCCGCGGCATGCGGCAACGTAGGATTTAATGTCCCTCGACCCAGCGTACACAGTTAACGCATGCGCATCCTCGTAGTCGAAGACGATGAGAAGATCGGCTCGTTCATCGTTAACGGACTGAAGCAGAGTGGCTTCGCCGTCGATATCGCCGCGGATGGGGATGCGGCGCTCTCTCTGTGCGCGGTGGTCACCTATGATGCGATTGTATTGGACATCATGCTACCGAAATTGGACGGGTTGTCGGTTATCCGGCGGCTGCGCCGCGACAAGAGCATGGTGCCGGTGTTACTGCTCAGTGCCATGGCGAGTGTGGACAACCGGGTAGCGGGGCTACAAGCGGGTGCCGATGACTACTTGACTAAGCCGTTTGCGTTTTCGGAGCTGCTGGCACGGGTTCAGGCGCTGATCCGGCGGGCTACCCATGTGACCGAACCGACGTCGCTTGTTGTCGGTGACTTGTCGATGAATTTGCTGACTCGGGAGGTAAGTCGAGCCGGCCAGGGTATTGACCTGCAAAGCCGTGAGTTCGCGCTACTCGAATTGCTGATGCGTCATGCCGGACGCCCCGTTACCAAGACCATGATTTTGGAGCATGTGTGGGATTATAGCTTCGATCCGCAGACCAACGTGGTCGACGTGTTGGCCCATCGACTTCGAACAAAGCTGGAGAGAAATTTCGTTGTAAAAATCATGCACACCATTCGTGGCGTTGGATATGTTCTCAAAGAGGGCTAGCGGCGCGTTGCGCAGTGTCACGGTTCGATTGAGTTTATGGTATGCCCTTATCTTTACTTTGAGCGCCGGAATTCTTTTTGTGCTCCTGTATTACCTGTTGGCAGCGGCGCTCGAACGTAAGGATCATGAGGTCATCGAGACGCGACTGAAAGCATGCGCTGCCATCTACGAAAACGGCGGTCTTTCGGCGCTCCAGGAATTTGTGCAGCGCAGCGCAGAGGCGGAAAGGACGAGGGCATTTTTTGTCAGGGTTGCGAACCCTGCGGGGAACGCGTTGTTGCTCAATGTCCCTCAGGATTGGGTTCAGTTCGACCCAGCCGCGCTGCAACCGGGCGGGGACCCCTCGCATCTGGTGTGGTTGCGTATCCCGAAGGACGAAGAGAGTGATGTCACCGTGGCTTCGACGCGATTGCCGGATGATTCAACCCTGGAAGTCGGTCGTAGAACGAACAACCGCGACACGATTCTGCAGGCGTTTCGACTGAATTTTTTGGGGGTTATGACTCCCACTTTGGTATTAGGAATTATGGGCGGAGCCTTATTTGCGCATCGAGCGACAAAGCCCGTGCGTGAGGTAGTCGCTACGGCCCGGTCCATCATCGACACCGGAGATTTATCTGCACGCGTTGGTGTGACCACTAGGCAGACGGACTTGGAGGAACTCGCGCGGCAGTTCAATCGCCTCCTCGATAAGAATCAGGGGTTGATCCAAGGGATGCGAGAAGCCTTGGATAACGTAGCGCACGACCTTCGGACTCCGCTCGCTCGCTTGCGCAGCATCGCCGAAGTTGCTCTTCAGTCGACATCGGACGCCACCGCCGGGGAGGCATTGGCCGACTGTGTCGAGGAGGCCGATCGGGTTCTCACCATGCTCACGGCACTGATGGACATCACCGAGGCGGAGTCGGGAGTCATGCAGCTCAAGCGTGACCCCACCTCGATGGCGGAGCTTCTCGCCAATGTGATCGACGTATATCAATTGGTGGCCGAGGAAAAGCGCATTGTCATCACCGCCAATTTGGAATCCCCCTGTACCGCCGCGGTGGATTCGGTGCGAATGCGCCAGGTGTTCGGCAATCTGTTGGACAACGCCCTGAAATACACTGCGGCCGGAGGCGCGGCCACCGTGACCTGTCGTTCAGAGGACTCGCGCGTGTTCGTGCAATTCAGCGACACCGGCATGGGCATTTCGGCGGAGGAGCAGCCGCGCATTTGGGCACGCTTGTATCGGGGCGATAAGAGCCGATCGCAACGCGGCCTCGGTTTGGGATTGAGCTTGGTCAAAGCCATCGTGGAAGCGCATCAGGGCGCGGTATCGGTCCACAGTGAGATTGGCGTGGGTTCCGAGTTCACCGTGGTGTTGCCTATTACTTAACAAATCGATGGATGATTTGCCGGAATCCGTGTATTTGCTCCGAGCGCGGGATGACGGGTTGCAGGCTATCGCCTGGTACCCACCCCTCGCGGCCCTGGGAGTCGATGATGAGGGCAAACCCCCCATGTTCGTCACGCACGCTCACGACATCAGCGAGCGGCACCGTAAACAATGGCTCGGCGCCCGAGACGGGTGAGGCGCCGGCTGGGGTCGCGAACATTACCACCGATTCTTCAAGCGTCGGTGCCGTCGCGACCGCATCGCCGACAGCCAGCGCTACGCAGGCGATACCGATGACGGCGCCCGCGCCCAAGACGGTGCGGTATTCCGGCCTCCTCCTCCGCCACAGCAGACTAATACCCGCGAGGACGAGGCCGATTAGCCCGATCCAATAGACCGTGTTTGGGTTGGCCCATCGATCGTGTTGAGCAAGCCAGCTGCTGGTTTGCGCTGGCAGTCCCACCGATTCGCGAACTTGGCGCAGATTCGCCTGAATGTCAGGATCGGTGGGCGCGAAAATACGGGCGCGCTCATAGTTGAGTACCGCCATTGCAGGTTCGCCGATGCGAGCATAGAAATTGCCTAAGTCGTAGAGGGCTGGTGCGGAGTAAGCGCTCGACATCGGCGGTTGCACGACGGCCGCTGCCGTAGCGCCGTTCGATGCCGCAAAACCGAGGAGGGCTACGCAGAGTAAAATCGCGGCTGCTGCACTGCTCTTCATGACATGTCCTTGCCGTTGACGCAACCGAGAACCAAGATCTTCCAATGCTGGAACTCGTGCGCAGCCAGCTGGATTCCGGCGTAGGCGGTCTCGTCCGCGAGCATGAAGATCCGTGCGACATCGCTTTGGGGCCCGAGGCGTACGTCTAGCTCCTCACGATTGATTGCGTCAGGCGAGAGGTGCCATTTCGAAGCGAGATGCCTCTGCAGCGCGGCGCGTGCGGATCTGAAAAACAGATCCGGATTACCCGCGACCATGGCATCGTCCATGACGCGTAACAGCGGCTCCGGATCCAGGGACGGCTCGCCGTCGTCGGCGGGGGCGTGAGCGGACACGTGC
Source organism: uncultured Gammaproteobacteria bacterium (assembly GCA_963799885.1). Taxonomy (GTDB): domain Bacteria; phylum Pseudomonadota; class Gammaproteobacteria; order Steroidobacterales; family Steroidobacteraceae; genus Bog-1198. Next base: position 341,457 of record CAWCYX010000029.1, read on the forward strand.
TCGCGGCGCCGTAACCAGAGCCAAGCACCCGAAAACGCGAGCACTAGCGCGGACGGTGCGCCAATATATCGGAGCTGATAGTAGCGTGGCGTTAACGATGCGGTGCCGCCGCCGTTGATCACGTGGTCGGCACGCAATCCGCGACCGACGGTGTCATTGGGGATCGAGGCGCTCGGCTTCGCCGGCGGTCCAGATTTGCTTGCCACCATTTTCTCGTTCGACGCGGGCGTAATAGTAATGTTCGGTGGTGACGTCCGAGCTTGCACGTATCGGCGCGTACTTGGATCAAACCAGCTGAAAGTGAGCGGGGGCAGCGATTGCTTGCCGGACTTCATCGCAATCACAGGTTCTTCAAAGGTTTTCTCGCCGCGGTAGCCGATACCATCCTCCGCTTTGAAAGTGGAGGTCGTTGCATATGTCTTCCAGTGATCTACGCCATGCAGCATGGACGCTGTGACTCGATCGAAGTTACCGGTACCGGAGACATGCATTCGAAGCGTCACCGGGTCGCCTGCCGCGGCTGTGCGGTCAGAAAGGTCACTACTGATGCTGAAATGTCCGACCGCACCGCTGAAGTCGGCAGGTCGGTCACGCGTCGGCAGTTCCAAAACCGTAAAATCAGCGGGTTTACTTGCGACGGTGATATCCTTTTCCGTCGCAGCGCCGAAGAAATTCTGAAACACGGGATCATTGAAAAAATCATCCAAATCGGCCTCGCCGAATAGGCCGGCGTCAGGGCGCGCGCGATCGCGCAAATGCACGGTGAGCGGCGTTTCGACCGTGAGCGAGAGAGTGCCCGGTTTGACCGCGGCAAGCGCACTGTGCCACGTCAATACGGTAAAAGGCTTACCGTCGACGACTTCCTCGGTTCGTTGCGGTTCGGAAGACAATTTATTCAGCGTGAATTCATCGCCGTTGAGTGTGGGGGGGCCGTTGAGAGAGGCCACAAGCCCCTCGCGCATTCCCACTTCGATGTCGACCGGAACCGTCTCGCCGACATAGAGTTCGTGCTTGGCCAAACGTAGACGAACGAAAGCCGAATCGTCGGAATTCATACGGATTGGGTCAGTGTGTTGCATGCCGGGAGGGCCTTGGGGTGGCGTTACGTTGGCCGAGCCGGATGTTGCGCCATGGCCTGCGCTGCCGGGATTTACGGTCAGAACCACCGGTTGCGCGCCCGGAGCCACCCCGGTGATCCTGTACACACCGGCCTCCCGCGGAATCACCTGGTAGGTGAAAGACGCTGTGGAGGTCGTGATACCGTTGACAGATTCGACCCGCAGACCCTGACCGACGGCGACGAATTCAAGACCAGGGACCATAGGCGGTGTGATCTGCGGCGTGGCAGTTCCAGAGGCAGAAATCGTCAATTGTGCCGCCCCACCTAACTCGATTGTCGCCGGGTCGATCCGTTGTGTGACCGACGGGGCAGACGCTTCTGCGATACCTGCAAACGCCATCGTCGATACGATTAACGCCGGAAGCCATTTTAGCCATTGGATGTTCATGTCGATTTACCAATCTTTGAGGGGTTCATCGGACGACGTGTTGATCCCACCGTTGCGTGCCACCGGCGCTGCTGAAGGGCGACGCTCCTCGTCTTTGACGGAATCGAGTAGTTCGCGTGCTTCCTGACGGCTCATTTCACCGGGCAACCGCTGATCGTCTCCGGCCTGCGCCATTTGCCCGGGTTGTGAGTCCGCGTTGCCTTGGGCCCGATCGGCTCGCGGCATTGACCCGTTCGCCGCTGCCGACGATTCGTTCTTTTGCCCTCCTGGCGAAGATTGATCCGAATTCGTCTGGTCCTTGCTGGACGACGTACCGCTGGGATTTTGCTTCGCCTGCTGGGGCTGTCCGTTGGCCTGTTGCCGTTGCCCATTGGGCTGCCCAGGTTGTCCCTTGTCGTCCTGAGGCTGGCCACCGGGCTGCTGCTTCGGTTGCCCCGCTTGTTGCGGTTTCGACGCGCTCGAGTTGTCTTTTGATTCTTGCCCTTGACCTTGCTGCGGCTTCTGGGGCTGCGAGGGCTGCTTCGGCTGATTTTGTGGTGTTTTATTTTGCTGAGACTGGGTTCTCTTCAATGCCTCCAGCTTGCGGCTCACCAGCTCACGGTTGAACTTGCCGTCGGCGTCATCGGTACGCAGCTGCAAAGCGGCATCGTAGGCTTTCAACGCCTGGGTCCAGTTCTGAATAGTTGTCTGGGGGTCTCCCTGTTCGGTTTTCTGACCCTCGCGATACAGCGCGTTGCCGAGATTGTAGTAGGCGTCCTCCTGGTCTACCAGTCGCTGAGCGCTTCCGGATGTCGACGCATTCAGGGAGGCCTGGAAGGCTCGGGCGGCCTGAGGAAACTCTCCGGCCTTGTAGGCCGCCGTCCCCGCGTCGTACTGCAAAATCGGTTGCTTCGGATCGCTCGCCGCCGCCGTGGAGTAATCGCGCTCCGCCGCCGAGAAATCGCCGTGTTTATAGGCCGCGGCGGCGCTCGACGTTGAGGCGTGCGCGGAATGCACCGGCAACAACCAGCACAAGCCCAGCAGTGCTGCCGAGGTGGGTACGGCAAACCGTGAGAGGGGTTGCTGATTTTCATTGGGCGACCGCGCCGGGGCAACGCGACGACGGGTGCCTACCATCAGGCTAGCCAGCAACAGTGCGAGGCAGGCGCCGAGCGGCCACTGAAATCGCTGCGTATAGACTCTTTGCGCACGCGACTCGAGGTCGTGCTTTGCAAGCGGCGCGATTGCCTCCTGATAGATCGTGTCGAGTCCCTGATTTTCCGCGCCGAGCGGAGCGTACGATCCCCCGGTTGCCGCCGCCAATGCCTTCAAGGCCGATTCGTCGAGGCGCGATTTGACCAGGTGTCCGTCGCTATCCTTCAGGAATCCGCCACCCTGATCCACCGGCAGCGGAATGAGATCACCGTTCGTCGAACCAACGCCCACCGTGAAGATCTTGAGGCCATCTTGTGCCGCGGCTTTGGCCGCAACCAGCGAATTGCCTTCGAGATCCTCGCCGTCGGTTACCAAGATCAAGATCTTGTCGCTGCCCGTCCTGCGTTGCAGCGCGGCCTGGGCTTCGTGAATGGCGCCCGTAATGTTGGTGCCGCCGCGGGGAATGATATGAGTGTCGAGTGCCGCGAGCGACTCGTGAAACGCGCCGTAGTCGAGGGTGATCGGGGTTTGAAGAAACGCGGTGCCGGCGAACGCGACCAGGCCGACGGCGTCGCCGTTCAGGCGATTGACAAAATCGTCAATCGCCAACTTGGCGCGCGCGAGTCGATTCGGCTTCACGTCGGGCGTCGTCATGCTGCGCGAGGTGTCGACCGCAAAAATGATGTCATTACCCCGCCGTTTGACCTGCTCCCAGCGATATCCCGCTTGCGGCCCGGCAAGTGCGATGAACAGCAGCGCGATTGACGCGGCAAACGAGGCGCGTTTCACCAGGATCCGTGCGCCTGAGATCGACTGCGTGAGTTGAGCCCGCAGCTGTGGGGCGACGAATTGCTCGAGGGCCATCCGTTGACGAGCGTCGTAACGGCGCCACACCCAAAACAGCGCTGCGCAGGCGATGACTCCCACCAACAACCACCACGGATGCGCAAAGATCATGGAAGTCTCCGAAATCGTGTATTTTCCAGCCCAAATCCGAGCCCGAGTAGAGCAATGGCGGGGAATAGGGCCCAGGTGTAGAGTTCTTGGTAGTGTTCGAAATGTTGCGCAACTTGAGTGGTCTTCTCGAGCCGATTGATGTGGTCATAGATGCTCTTGAGCGAATCGGTATCTGTCGCGCGATAGAATGCGCCGCCCGTTAGGGCCGAGACGGCTTGCAGGGACTTCTCGTCCACATCAACCTTCGCCATGACCAGATGGGTGTTGCCGAACTCATCCTTCACTGGAACCGGCGCCTCACCGCGAACGCCGACCGCGATGGTATAGATTTTGACGCCTAGGGCCTTGGCCGCTTCAGCTGCCGCCATCGGGGATAATTTGCCGGCATTGTTCATACCATCGGTCAGCAAGATGACGATTTTCGACTTGGCCGGCGAGGCGCGAAGGCGATTCACGCTCGCCGCAATGGCGGAGCCGATTGCAGTCCCGTCGTCGGCGCCGCCGACGCTGACGCGGTCGAGATTCTGTTGCAGCCAATCATGATCGAGGGTCAGCGGGCTGATTAAATAGGGTGCCCCCGCAAATGACACGATGCCGATGCGATCGTCGGGCCGTTCATCGATGAATTTGGACACCACCGATTTGACGACCTCAATACGATTGACCCGCTTGCCACCCATCTTAAAATCCAGAGCTTGCATGGAACCTGATACATCGAGCCCCAGCATGATGTCGATGCCGCTCGCGGTCACTTGGGTACGGCCGTGGGCCAACTGGGGACGAGCCATCCCGACCACGAGAAAGGCGGCGGCGAGAACCGGTAACAGCCAGACCCAACGTCCTGCGCGGCTTCGTGTGCTGCGTGCGACGGTTTGGGCGACGCCAATATTGGAATATTCGACGGCGGCTACACTCCCCTTACGCCCCCGCCATAGCAACACGAGAGGCAAAAGCGCCAGCAGCCAGAGCCACTCAGGTTGAAGGAATTGAATCATAGGTTCCTCTGGGGGCGAGCGACTGCGCTGCGGTTGCGCGGGTGGGTGTTGGGGTAGCGCCTCTGGCCGTATCGGACCGGTCGGGTTCGACGGCCGACTCGACGATGAACCGTCTTGCGCTTTGCAGCATCGTTTCCATGGTCTGAATCGACAGATTCCAGCCACCAAATTTGGCCAGATCGCAGGACTCCAGAAAATCGGCAAGCAGAGCCCGATTGGCGGTCAACACCGGGTCACGGGAACCCAATGAAGCCTGCAAGAATTCATGCGTCGTGAGATGGGCCGCCATGACTTGGAAGCGGCTTTCGATGTACTCGCGCGCAATGCTCGACACTTCGATCGAGAAGTCGCGGCCGAGCTCCGGCCGCATGAGTGCGCGAGCGCACTCGAGACGGGCGAGTGCGATCTCGAAGGGGGTACGGAGAAGAGCCTTCAGTCGGCGGTGGTTCCACGCCCACGTCGCGTAAACACCAGCGCTGGATAGGAGAACCGTCATCACGATGAGCGGGATGAGCCACGCCGACCTGATGGGCTTCGGGCCCCTGATATCTCGAATATCCTGCGCGGACGCAGACGGCATGGTAGCCGGCGTGCCTGATCCGGTCGTCACGGGCGCCTGCGCGAAGGTGTTCTGGCCTACGATCAACGCCAAAATAAGGGCGCCGGCCGCGGCGGATCGGCGAAAACGAGGGGAGCACGCAGGATGACTCTTCATGGACGTTTCCGTCCGCGGCTCTTGAAGAATCGCTGCAATGCGGGCAAATAGGGAGCATTCGTCTTCAATTCCAGAGTGTCGACGCCTTCGGATCGAATATCGCTGATGAGGCCCTTGACCCGTGCGACGGCCTGTTGGTTGAAGCGCTGACGTACCGAGGTGTCCGCTGTATCGAGTTCCACCAACTCACCGGTTTCGGCATCCTCCAACGAAAGGAGTCCCACGTCGGGCATTGTCTTCTCGTGCGGATCTTCGATTTGAATGGCGATGAGATCATGGCGGCGATTCGTTTGCCGCATGGCCCGCCGCAACGCGGCCCGCGCCCGCGTCGCGTCACCGCTCGACTGGAAGTCGGAAATGAGAAACACAATGGCGCGGCGATGCAGGACGTGGCTCGCCACTTCAAGGGCTTTGACGCTGTCCGTTCCTCGCCCCCGAGCCGAGTGATAGAGAATCTCTCGCACGACGCGCAGTACATGACGGCGCCCCTTCTTGGGCGGGAGGTATTCCTCGATCCGGTCCGTATAGAGAAGTAAACCGACTTTGTCGCTGTTTCGAATGGCAGACAGAGCCAGCAGACTCGCAACCTCTGCGGCCAGTTCTCGCTTGCTCTGTACGCCCGAACCAAAATTACCGGATGCACTGATGTCGACCAACAACAGAATGTTGAGTTCGCGCTCCTCCGTATATTTCTTCACGAAGGGATGCCCAGCACGCGCGGTCACGTTCCAATCGATGGTACGCACCTCGTCGCCGGGTACATATTCGCGGACCTCATCGAAGTCCATGCCGCGGCCTTTGAACACAGAGTGATATTCGCCGACCAAACTGTCGTTCATCAGCCGCCGCGTGCGGATGTCCAATCGACGGATCTTATCGAGCATGGATTTTGCGGAAATAGCATTCATTGGTAATCCTTATGGATCGAATAGCTCGGCTTAGGGCACCGGTATGGTGTCGAGTAATTTGCGGACGATGTCCTCCGCGGTGACGTTTTCTGCCTCTGCTTCGTAACTCACTGTCACGCGATGGCGAAGCACATCGAGCGCAATGGTCTTCACGTCCTGGGGTGTGACAAAATGGCGGCCATTGATAAAGGCTGTCGCCCGCGCCGCAAGACACAGGTTGATCGTGGCGCGCGGCGATGCACCGTTTTGGATAAATCCATTGATATGGAGCGATGTGGCAATAGGAGGACGAGTGGCTAACACCAAATCAAGGATGTAGTCCCTAATCTTGTCGTCCACGTGGATTGAGTTGACGACGTGGCGCGCCTTCAATATCTGCTCGCCCGTCACAATGCGCCGAAGTTTCAATCCTGGCTCAGTCGTGGAATTGGCATCCAAAATCTCTCGTTCTTCCGTGCGGCTGGGGTAGGTAATCACGACCTTCATCATGAAGCGGTCAATTTGTGCTTCGGGAAGCGGGTAGGTGCCCTCATGCTCCAACGGATTTTGTGTTGCCAACACCAAAAACGGATTCGGTAGGGCATACGTCTCCTCGCCAATGGTGACCTGATGTTCCTGCATGGCCTCGAGCAGCGCACTCTGCACTTTGGCCGGTGCGCGATTGATCTCGTCGGCCAGAATGAGATTGCTGAATATTGGTCCGTGCTTGGTGCGGAACTTGCCGTCCTGCGGGCTGTAGATCATGGTGCCGACAATGTCGGCCGGGAGCATATCCGGCGTGAACTGCAGCCGCTTGAAATTGAGCGCGACGCTATCGGCGAGAGTCCTGAGTGATAACGTCTTCGCGAGTCCCGGAACGCCCTCTAGAAGTACATGTCCGTTGGTGAGAAGCGCCACAAGAAGCCGGTCCAGGAGCTGCTTTTGACCGACGATGACGCGCGACATTTCCTGTTGAAGCGGTTTGATCCACTCCGAATGCTCTTGTACCACCTCGCGTAGCGCGCGAAAGCCATAGTTGGTTTCGTCGGGGAGTCGGATGGGTTCATTTCCGCCAACATCATCCGAAAGGGATGGCGGTCGAGATCGGGCAGCATTGAAGCGCTTGTCCGTGGCTGTCGATTGGTCGTGATTCATGATGAAAATGTCCTTGAGTGATGTTGGTTGCTGCAGATCTAGTAGACAGCAAGCAGATGGCGCAAGACTTTCTGCACCATTACAGGTAGGAAAGGATCCTATCGGCGCCTTCGAGGCTTAGCATGCGACCCGAGCAGCCGCCACCGTTGTGCTGTGGGGTATTTGGGCGGCCATCTGATCGGTGGTTTCGTCACGCTGATGGGCCGCCGCGCTCTGACCCTTCGTACTCGGTAGGATCTAGCCCCGCCCCCAGTTTATGCCGCCGGAATCTTACGAATACAAGACTTCAATTGGCACGCGTAACCAGCCGGATGCGGTCGGGTCGCGGGTTGTCATCGGCTACAAGTTCATGGTCGAAGCGTCCAAAAATTATTGATGGGGCGTATCAAGCGTGCCGCTCTGAGGACCTGAGCTCACACTTTGTTCCTTGATGGTATCAGTGCAGAACTTTTTCATATCGGCCGCGGGCATTTTGCTGTTCTCCGCTTTTTGTTTAGTCATACATGATTTCATCAATTGCGTATGAGTGGGAGTGGTAGGGCTTGCTAACACTTGCGCACTCAAGGCGATGACACCTGAAACCGCAATTCCAAAAACGAGACTCTTCATAAAATGCTCCTCAATATAATATCGATGATCTGCCAAGGCATTTATGCGGGCGCCGGCTCGGTCTCCCACAATCCGGCCCTTAAAAGAAACGTAAGCAGGAGTATTGCACGTGGTGTGCGCGCGACCGACACACGCAGCAAAGCATTTTGGGGCGGAGATCCTGTTTGGGGCAAAATGGTACACTGCAGATCTCGACGAAGTATGCGCGCTGTTACTGCTAGCGCTGAAGTTCAGACCCATACGAGCCTTTTGCATTCCACCGCTTCATTCCGTCGCGTCGGAGATCGCTGATGAGGCGTTCGATGCTTGCCAGTGCCTCCTGGTGGACGCTCAAGCTCTCTGCGTCACATGCGGTCTCCCACTCAAAGAATTCGCCTGTATCAGAGTTCGCGAATGAAGGCGGACCCACCTCGATCGACTTCTTCGCACGCGTGTCTCTGATCTGAATCGTGATTAGATCATGGCGGCGATTGGCTTGCCGTAGGGCGCGCCTAAACTCCGCACGGCTCCGTGCCGGGTTGCCGCTCAACTGAAAGTCCGAAATGAGAATAATGAGCGTTCGCCGATGCAGAGCAGAGCTTGCAGCCGCGAGTGCCTTGACATGGTCAGTCCCTCGGCCAACAGCACTGCGGTAGAGAATTTCTCGAACCATATTCAGCAGGTGGCGCTGGGCGTGCTTGACCGGTGGGAGGTATTCCTCAATTCGGTCGGTGAAGAGAAGCAGGCCGAGCTTGTCGCTGTTTCGAACAGCGGACTGCACTACGAGATTGGCTATGGCCGCGGCTATCGCGCGCTTGCGCGATGAATTCGAAGTGAAATCGCTGGCCGAATTGATATCCACCAGCAGTACTATGTTGAGTTCCCGCTCCTCACGCTGCTCGCCGGTGGAGGTGTGCCCCGATCTAGCGGTACCTTGCAACTCGACGGATGTAACCTTGTCGACGGCTACGATCGTTGCCGGTCGGAACGGCGCACTGCGCCCCGGTTTCACAGCGCCCGTCTTTGTGTCGAAGCTCTCCATAGATGTTGAAAAAGCATGTTCGATAGAACCAGTAGAACGTACTCAGATTGCTTGAGCCTTTCCTTAACGTTACAGATTGGAAAGAATTCGCGGCGCGCGGCGTGTCATGGGTGTCACGACGGGCCTCCGCATTACCGCCGTGCTACGCAACGAAATCGATGCGCATCGAGATGAGCACCGAAAGAATCCAGATAAGCGTGACCACTTAGTGCATGAAGTTGTGCCGCCGCACTTTGATAGCAAATTAGCCGCGCGGCTCGTGCTCGCTCGCCACTGGAATGACGCCAGCGTTGAGCAGCGGCGGCGTTTCGTCGATGCATTTTACCATCTCCTCTTGCACAATTTCGGCGCTGACTTGGTCGCTTTCAGTCTTGACCGCTTGCAAGTGTTGCCCTACCGGGGCGATGCCGTATGCTACGGTGCAGACGCTGGTGCGACGACGCAACGGTGATCTTGCCTAGAGCGGACGCGAAGGCCGGCGAATATACGAAAACAGCGAGGGCATCCTTTGAAAGGCATCATCATCGAACCGACGGTACTGTCGCTTGTCTGCGATGCTAACTCGTGGCAAGGGCGGCCCAGCACCTTTGCTACCCGTTAAGCTTCCTGCCAGTCGGATGCGTGCGACGTGACGGAGGCTATCGATTACGGCCGCCGGCGAATGCTGACCGCAGCCACGGTCGGGGTCGGCGTGGCTGGTCTCGCGTTTGCCGCGGTGCCGTTCATCGCATCTTGGGAGCCGAGCGAGCGCGCAAAAGCGCTTGGAGCGCCGGTCAGCGTTGATGCCTCGAAGCTCGAGGACGGGCAGATGCTCAAAGTTTTGTGGCGCGGCCAACCGGTTTTTGTCGTCCGGCGCGGAAAAGCTGTGGTCGCGCAGCTCGGTGAGCACAACGAACTGCTGGCGGATCCCAACTCTCGAGACTCTTTGCAGCCTCCATACATCGAGGCGAGCGGGGCGGCACGGGCCTTGAATCCTGAAATGTGGATCGGTGTGGCGGTTTGCACACACCTCGGCTGCTCGCCACTCGGTGCATTCTCGCCGACTGACCAATTTCAACTTGCCGGAATTGATCTGGGCCAGAACTGGCCCGGCGGCTTTTACTGCCCCTGTCATGGCTCGAAGTACGATATTTCCGGCCGGGTCTTCCAAGGACAACCGGCTCCCAGGAATTTGACTGTGCCCCCATATACGATCAGCAAAACGATGCGAGTCGTCATCGGCAAAGACCCGGCCTAAGCGACCTAATCGCGCTTGTATGTTCAACTCCACGCTGTGGTCGTGGATCGTCTTCCAGCGTGCGTACACTCAGTTCTATTTTTGGGGGCGCACACAGTGCGGGACCCAGCCACACAGCAATTGATTCCGCTCATCAGTGCGGCAGCTCTGATCTGAAGCGGATGTCGACGCCCCTTCGGTCAGCACACGCTGGCCTCCTTGCGAAGGTGGCTGGGGAGACGTCGCCTGGAAGGCGCCATCCGGTATGCCGAACCAGGTGCTGGGTTCGAGCGCGCGAACATACACATAGTCACCGTCGCGCACATGATCATCGCAAGTACTCGGTCGATTGGGATTGGTTACATCGGCTTTGTACAACGCGAATATCGAGGCGTCGGATCGATGTCTGGCGTCGGCCACCGCGCGCTCGGAGGAGGAAACCCGCAGGTACCGATGCGCCGTGACGTTCCAAAGGTAGATCAAGTCCCCATCGGCGAGCTGATGGGGGGATGGTGACGGAGACGCTGTATGCATCAGATCAACCCGCCATTTGCCGCCTAAAGGATAAGAGGTCTCTACAGGTGACGGACCGCTTGCGAACTCCACCAGGCTTCGATCGCGAATGCCGTGATCGGGCGAAGAGCGGGTCGAGAGCCGGATGGTGATCAGCTCCGGTGCGCCGGCTGCGCTAATTGCACACGCAGCCACCTGCCGACTTCGATCCAGCTCCAGCGAACAGCGGCCCGTATCCAGCGAGTCGCCCGCCGGGTCCTCGAGTGTCAATGGGCGAGGAAGAATCATGCTGCAGGCACAAACACACAGCACGTTCAGCGCTAGGACAATGAACCGACTTCCGTGTCCGCTCCACCGCCGTGCAGGCTGAGATGGGTGGGGATTGGACGCATTGCGTAACATTGCTTACGCCCGGTGTTAGTACGGATCCGCCATTCGAAATGGCGGCGTGGCCGCCCACCGGTATTCTACAACAAGATACGAAAAGAAATGCACAGAACACGGGCAGCACCAATTCGTGCTTCGAGTATCATGGTCATTACGCTGCTGAGAGTAATGTTCAGCCGGCCGGGATCTGCCCCCGCAGACATTCCCTGATCGACAGCCTTTGATGGACACGGGTGATGCTAGCTAAACGTGGCAAGGTGTGTGCGCGAATTGCTCTTCGCGCACGGCAAATACTCCTGCATACACCACCGCCAGCAGGCCTGTGAGAAAAATGACGTCAAACGTACCCGCGCCACCGATGGATGCGAGCGGCGCACCGAGGCCCTGGATTTTGCCGAGGTTCAGCAAGTCGGCGCCGATAAGCGTTCCGAGACTGCCGCTGGCGTAGGCGAGTGGCCCCGCGTAGCGCGGCGACAGCATGACGGCTACGACCGCGGTGACCAGGGGCGGCACGAACACCGGCACGGCAATTCCCAATCCCGGCTCGGGTTTGGCCAGCAAATAGCACGAGGCTGTAACGATCGCGATTCCCCAAATGCTCAAGGAAAATAAGCGATTCTTGGCGATCAAGTACAGCGACAGCAGGGTCGGAACGACCGCGCCACCCAGATTGACCGCCAATACCGTGGCGGGCCATTCGCGAACTACGGGAATCACGTAGCGGATGCCAAAATAGATAACATCTGTAGCGCTCGTTACCTGGCGCTCGGGTAAGTAGGCAATCGGAATGTTGACGTAGCTTCCGAGCAGACACACCAAGAGCACAGCGAGCATCGACCGCGGGCCCAGTCCCACGTTATGCGAAGCGAATCGAAGGATTCTGGAGGCCACGATGCCGGCAGCAAGCCCAAACAGGCTGATCAACACCAGCATCATGTTAGTGCTCGGCAAAATCATCAAAGAGCTCCTCGCCAATTGGGCGAAGCGGGGGGTATTCGACAAATCGCGTGATCCTGCGAATGCATCGAATGATTGATCCCCCTGCCTCCTCCCTAGGTCCGGTCTAGCCTAGGGTTACCGGAACGAATAGACGGCCATTGCCACGCTGAATCAACAGCGCGACCAGCTTGTCGTGCTCATGCACTATCTTGCCGAATTGCGCGACGCTTTCCAGGGACGTTCCGTCAACAGACAGGATGATGTCACCCGGTTGAATTCCCGCCTCCGCCGCCGGACCTTGAGCATCTTCGACAACTAGACCACCAGCGGAGACGCCCGTTTGGTTTCGCTCCTCCTGCATCAGGGGACGCAAAGCCAAGCCTAATCGAGCTTGCGGAGATGCGCTCGCGTCCACCGCGTTCAGGGGCAGAGCTGTAGCTATCGTGACAGTCACGTTGAGAGCCTTTCCATCGCGCCAGATCTCAAGCGATGCCTTATCACCGGGTGCATGGGCGCCGACACGTGCCGAGAGTTGACCGGCGTCGATAATCGGACTGCCATCGAGTTGGAGAATGACGTCACCGACCCTAAGACCTGCTTGGGCCGCGGCGCTACCTGGCTCGACTTTCGCTATGAGCGCGCCATTGGGAATCTTCAATTTGAATGCACCGGCAAGGGCCTGGTTTAGCGATTGCACCTCGACCCCGAGACGTGCGTGCACGACCTTGCCCGTCTTGACGATTTGGTCTTTGATTTGAACAGCCAGATTGATAGGTATCGCGAAGGAGACCCCTTGATAGCCGCCGGTGTTGCTGAAGATCTGGGCGTTGATGCCGACTACGGCGCCGGTTGAATCAAAGAGCGGTCCACCCGAGTTGCCTGGGTTGACTGCAGCATCGGTCTGAATGAAGGGGACGTATCCATCGCCCGGTAGAGAGCGCCCCTTCGCACTAACGATCCCCGCGGTCGCTGTTTCCTCCAGGCCGAAGGGTTCACCGATGGCAAGCACGTAATCGCCGACTCCCAATTTATCAGAGTCGCCGAGTCGCACGGTCGGCAAGTCGCTGGCGTCGATTTTTAACACTGCGATGTCACTGCTGCGGTCCGCGCCCAACACTTTCGCTTTGAATTCCCGATGATCCGAGAGTTTGACGGTCACATTCTTCGCCCCGTCGACGACGTGCGCATTGGTCAGCAAGATGCCGTCAGTAGTAACGATAAATCCGGAGCCTTGTGCGTGCATCAGGCCGCGACTTGGCGGCATTGGGAGGCCGCGAAACAACTGGGACAGAGGATTGTCGTGGTCAAGAGGGCTGCCAAAACCGTCCGTTCCCGAGGAGGTGTCCATTGGGCCAGAGGTCGTGATACCCACGACTGCCTCCTGATTGCGTCTCACGATCTCACGATAGTTGGGCGCGCTGATAGGTAGAATTGGATTAAGTGACGATGCGGCCGACTCGACATGGGAAGACTCCGCGGCACCGGGATCTAGGTGTTGAGGTGCTGTGGTGGTGGCGAAACCAGCTGCTGCTCCGATCACCATCAATCCGGCTGCAAACCAAAGCAATGTTCGGGTTCGAGGTCGCACAAAAGTCTCCTTTGATGTCGCTGAGTTCTAGGCGCGCACCATCCCCGTCGCAACATCGTCCCCACTTGACGGGGCGGACGGCTGGAATCGTACTGTCCATGGCTCATAGCACATCGTGAATGTCCTTGGCTAAAGTGTGTTTCGGTGTGAGTAGTAAAATACATCCAGATGGTGCGACCCTTTCTGCACTATTACAGATCGGAAAGAAATGGCGGCGTGAGGTGCCTTCACCATGAGTTTGCGCATAACGCCAGGCTGTGGCGGGTGGCTCCAGCGCTCGTCGAGCGAGGGGTCGGAGAGGTTCTCGACATGTCGTGGGTTGCGGTATGCCTCGATCGACTCCCTTTTCCGACCAGTGTTGGGGTTATAGGTGAACGACTTGACAGCTGAGGTGCTTGCGCCTGATGGATTCGCACGCGTGCGTCGCTCCCTGCTCGGTCATGCCACCCGAGTCAATGAAGAATGACTTGCTGTTCGCATCTGGCGTGACGACCAGATCGTGCAGTTGATCGCCGAATCGTGCCTTCAGCTGTGTGAGTTTTCGCTCCGCTTTGTCATCGGAGGATTCGCTCGCGAGACGTACGCGGTAGTCCGTGAGATCCTTGAGTTTAGTCTTCGCCTGATCGGCCTCCGGTCCCGTGGGGTATTTCTGCAAAAACGCTTCAACGGCCACGGTGGTCCCTTCGCTTTGCGCCGCTTTCCACGCCGCCGCGCGGTCCATTGAGGTTATAGCGTCGTGTGCGGCCGCTGCGTGGGAACCCTGCGGAAATTGCTGAATATAGGTCTGATAGGCGGCGCTAGTTCCCGTATCTAGAGCTTCAAGCCATCCGTTATCATCTTGCAGTTGAAGGATCTTGGATTGCGCTTCCATGTAGTGTTCATTTTTTGGGTGCGCGGTCAAGAAGTTCTGATACGCGAAGACGGTATTTGCCTTGGTAGCGTTGGCCCAATCGGATTGAGCCGAGCTGCAGCCGGAGATTGTCAGCACGACGCCCAATAGCGCGGCAGCCGTAACGGCTACGGATTGACTGTTCATGTCCCATACCTCGCATTGCTTGATTGTGTGGCCATGATGATTCACTTAGCAAATTTCGGTGTCCAGGTGCTCTATTATACCAATTAAGAGACAGTATGTCTCGTAAAGATTCTTGCTAGCGGCATTTTTGAGCGACCTAGCTGTCCCAAGAGCGTGCATTACGAGAATTTCACCATGACCTCGCCTAAGTACCGCTTAGATCGGCCGGTGGTTTCGTTAGTCGACGCGTGGTCGTGGACACCGTGCCGACAGAACTGCGGCGCAGCGGCCACCGCTCAATAACCCTGGAAGGCATCGAAACAGTAGTTGACACTGTTCTTCACGACGCGGCCCGCCAGTATCGGATACTTGCGGTTATGATGACGTGCATGCCGGTCGTGGGAGCCGTACGTCGGAGTTCCTTGTCGCGAATGTACCGAACGCGTTCGCACGGGTACAACTGCATCTCGATCTGCCGTACGGGATCGAAGGCAAAAGCAGCGCGCTTATGGTAAAAATACCCGCGATGAATTCAAGACAACAATTGCGCAACGCGGGCGGTCAAGAGAAGCAGCGTTCGGCAGCCTCGGCTCTTGGCCGACCGCGCGATAGCCGGATCGATGGCGAAGTGGTAGCGGCCGTCTTAAGTACCCTGAAATTGGGCGGGTACCGGGCCGTGACAATCGATGGGATCGCCCGCCATGTGGGCCGGGCTCGCAGCAGCCTGTATCGGCGCTGGCCCAGCAAACGCCACCTGGTGGCCTACGCGGTTGTCAGCGAATTGGGCGAGAATCCTGCGACGGATACAGGGAGCATTCGAGGCGATCTCGAGGCGGCGGTGGGTACCTTATTGCGTGCATTCCGTGGACCGTTGGGCCAGGCGCTGGCAGGTCTCGTGGCGGACATGGCACAGGATGCCGCTCTGGCATTCACGATCCGGCGGCATGTTCTGGCGCCGCGCCGTCGATCGATGCGGGCGGCGCTCGACCGGGCGCAACTTCGCGGCGAGGCGCGGGAGGATTTGGACGTGGAGCTGGTGCTCGATATGCTCACCGGTCCCTTCTATTTCCGCACACTGTTTGGACACGTGCCAATGAGCCTCAAGACTACAAGAGAAGTTGTGGATTGCGTGCTTCGAGCCATCAAGCCGACCACCGACGGGAATGCCCGATAGGGATCCCAGCAGCGGAGGCGGGAATTGTCGCGCCCCGCCGGCGAATTCGTCGCAACTTCAACCGGCCGCGAAGGTTCAATCTCTACCCGCATTTCCGCGGCTCGGTGGCACCTTGCATGTAATACGGGACATAGTGTAGCGTATACAAAATTGTGCTCAGGAGGATCGCACGTGACTTTCCCAAAAAATATGGCTAAGTACCTGGTATTCGCCTCTGCCACCCTGTTGTTCGCTGCTTGTGCCAACCAGATGGAACCGGCAAGAAAGGCGCTTGACGAGATCAATACCGCCGTCGATTCGGTATCGGCCGACGCGAAGATATACGTACCCGACCAGCTGACGAGCGTCCAATCCAAGGTGGCCGACCTGACAGCATCTTTTGACAAGAAGGACTATTCAGCAGTGGTCACTGGGGCCCCCTCGGTACTGGCGGAGGTCCAAGGCTTGGCCAGCGCGGTGACCGCGAAAAAGGACGAGGCCGTCAAGGCATTGAATGACGAGTGGACTGGCCTTGCAGCGTCTGTACCCCCTTTGCTTGAAACGGTAAAGACGCGCATCGATGAATTGTCGAAAGCTAGGCACGTACCGAAAGATATCGATCTTGTCGCCGCCAAGGCTGGGTTCGCGGATGGGTCGGCGCAGTGGGAGAAGGCGCAATCCACATTCAAGTCCGGTAATGTCGCGGATGCCGTCACGGCCGCCAAAGACTCCAAGGCGAAGGCTGAATCGGCTGCAACGATGCTGAAATTAAACCTGTCAGGTCCCAGCAAGTAGGCCGCCAGATGTAGCGCATCCAAAGTCTGGACTGGGGCTCGACTCATGAAGTCAATCAACAGCTTCATAACTTTCCTGGTACTCGGATTTTCCGCTCTACACCTAACTGCCTGTGAGAAACAGACGGAGCCCGCCAAACGGGCGCTCGATGAAGTCGATAATATCGTTAGCCAGGCAACGGCGGACGGAACCAAGTATTTTCCGGACCAAATGGCGAGTGTGCAAAAGGAACTTGGCGAGCTACAAAGCTCGCACGACCAAAAGGACTATGCGACGGTGCTGGCCCATGCACCGACCGTGCTTGTCGACGCCAAGGCCCTGGCCGCCGCCGCCACCACCATAGCGTCCGGCGACGTGGACAATGCCATAGCGACCGCCAAGGACGTGCGGTCGGAAATCGAAGCCGCAGCGGCAGCGCTGAGAGTCGAGTTGCCTGGCGCTGGATTTGCCACACTCTGGTTGGTGCTCGCCTCGGGGTTGACACCGCAGCATGGGGCGGCAGCCGTCCCAAACGCTGGACCTATGGAGCATCGCGCAAAAGAGGCAACAAGGGCGTCGCACACACGATTGGACACTTCGGCCGCACGCCTCGACACAGATAGCGAAATCGCGCTAAATGCGGTGTTGCAGCGCAAGCTCGCACTAACTTTGGAGCGGCTTAGTGTCCGCAAACAAGAACTTCGGTGGACGGTCATCATCATCGCGCTGGCAGGAATAGTTGTGGCGCTGCTCACGTGGATGTTGATCACGAATCTTCGCTACCGCCGTGAGTTGCTGCGATTGGCGGAAGAGGATAGCCTGACGTGCCTACCGAATCGACGACGGACGGTTGAACAGGCGACCGCTGCGTTGGCGTCGGCTGCGATTGTGCATCGACCGGTGACGATCGCACTCATCGATCTGGATCACTTCAAGAGCATAAACGATCGCTGCGGCCACGCGGTGGGAGACCGTGTTCTTAAGGAGTTCGCGAGACTCACCCGCGAGGTGCTACGTGCCTCCGACACACTCGGCCGCTGGGGCGGCGAGGAGTTTTTGCTCATTTTGCCTAATACCGAGATCGATAGTGCGGTCGCGATTCTCAACCGGATGCGCACCGCGATAGCCGATATCCAGCTACCCGAAACCGTCTGTGGATCGTGCGTGAGTTTCAGTGCTGGGCTCGCGACACGCACCAGGAACGTTCAATCGCTTGATGAGGTAATTGCCTCTGCCGATGCGGCCCTCTATGAGGCAAAGAGTGCCGGTCGGAATAAGCTGCGGCTCGATAATGAGACATATCGGGCGGCGGCATCAGGTGTGCTCCGAGCGCTGTACGACAGAGTGTGACACGACGGGCGAGCGGGATATCGGAAATAAACGGACGGGATTACCGCAATGAAGTCCAAGTTTTTGGAGACCTGCGCATGAAATCCCTAGTTACTTTGATTTCCGCGGTCATGCTGACTGTATTCGCGACCACCTTATTCGCTGTGGAGATTCCATTCAATCAGGCTCAATTCGATTCGATGGTGGCTGCGGGTAAGCCAGTCGCGGTGGTGTTCCATGCCGACTGGTGCCCCACCTGCCGCGCACAGGCTCCGCGCTGCTGAAAGAGCTGAGCCAAACACCGGAATTGAAGGGCGTCACGCTGAAGCAGGCCAGCCTTGCGGCGCTACTGCATCACGCCATTTCCTGACCAAGGCGTCAAAATGACTTTCGGGGCCGCCAGCCTCGCCACATCCAGTAAGTTCTACAGGGAGGTCTTCGGTTTCGAAGCCGCGGCGCAGAGTCCGCCTAGCGCGGTCGTTCTCAAGACCGCGCCGATCCCGCTGGCGTTGCGAGAGCCTCTCCGTCCGCTTCTTCGTTGCCGGTGATCCCGATGGCTACGCGATGACCTTTCATACGGCTCGCTAGAGCTGGGTGAGGCCTCCGTCGGCGACCAGGTCGATTCCCGTGCTGTAGCTGCTGTCCTCGGAAGCCAGAAACAACGCGGCGGCGGCCATCTCGTCGGCACGGCCGATTCGTCCCAACGGCGTCATTTGCGCGAACAGCGATCTCGCCCCATCCGCTTCGGCCTTGGTCTTGAATTGCCCATCGATGATCGGCGTGTCAATCGCGCCCGGACTTAAGGTGTTCACGCGAATGCCGCGATCCTTGAGTTCTGCGGCCCACGTACGCGCGAAGGAACGTATCGCCGCTTTTGTCGCCGAATAGGTGCCGTGTCGCGGAAGCCCTTTTAAATGCAGCCCCGAGGCCACCAGGACGATGGAGCCGCCCTTCTTCATGAGCGGCAGCGCTTTTTGCACGGTGAAGAACGTGCCGCGTGCATTGATATTGAAGGTCTTGTCGAAGTGCTCCGGCGTCGCGCTGTCGATCGGTGCGTGTTCGACGAATCCCGCGCTCGCCACCACGATGTCCACCCGATCCTTTTCGGCAGCGACCGTCCGATACAGTCGATCGAGGTCGGCGAGGTTCGCAACGTCGCCCGCAACCGTAGACACATTCGCGCCGATGGCGGCCTTGGCCAAATCCAATTCGCTTTGCCGTCGTCCGGTGATGAACACGTACGCGCCCTCGGCCACGAATCGTTTCGCGGTCGCCAACCCGATCCCACTGCTGCCGCCCGTGATGACGGCGACTTTTCCTTGAAGCTTGCCCATATCGTCTCTCCAATCATGGTTTGGACGGGCTAGTGTCGTCACTTACCTCCATGATGATAAGTCCGTCAAAAAGGATATGATTCATGCCTAAATTGCATGAATATCACCCGGGAATCCACCCATGGATCGGCTCTTGCTCATGGAATACTTCGTTCGAGCCGTCGAAACGGGCAGTTTTTCGGCCGTGGCCCGCGAATTCGGAACCGGCCAACCGAATGTCAGCCGCTATATCGCGGCCCTTGAACGGCGCCTCGGCACCCGCCTGTTGCATCGATCCACCCGCAAATTGACACTGACGCCGGAGGGCGAGCGCTATTTCGCGGACGTTAAACGCGTGCTCGACGCCGTTGCCGAGGCCGATTCCCATGCGCGCGGCGAAGACGAACCCAGCGGCTTGTTGCGCATTGCCTGCCCCACGTCCTTGGGTCGCGACTATGTGCTGCCGGTCATCAAATCATTCCTCGAGCGGTATCCGCAGGTCGATATCGATGTACAGATCAGCGATCGATTCATCGATCTCGTGGAGGAAGGAGTCGATCTCGCGATCCGCATCGGCACCCTGAAAGACAGCGCCTTGCGGGCGCGACGCATCGGGACTGCTGAACGCGCGTGTGTCGCGAGCCCGGCATACCTCGCCCGCCATCCGGCGCCGCGCGTTCCGCAAGACCTGCAAAATCATGAGTGTGTGATCTTTACGCTGCTGTCATCGGGCCGCACCTGGGCGTTCCGCGACACCGAGGTCGAGGTCCGCGGCCGCTTTCTGGCGGATACACCCGATGGCATTTATCGCGGGGTACTCGACGGTTTTGGCATTGCCTATGCGCCGGTATGGCTGTTCGAGCAGGCCGTGCTCGACGGACAGCTGCAGCTGGTTCTATTGGATCACCTCGGTCCCCCGGCACCCATCCATGTGATTTACTCGGGACAGCGATTGGTGTCGCGTCGGGCGAGCGCCTTCATGAACTTCATCGCCGAGGAAGTGGGTCGTCTGCCCTCGCTGAATGAGGGGGCGCTGGCTCGCCTCGTGGCCCGCGCCGGCGCCTGTTCAACGGGATCATCGCATGCCATCGTCAAACTTGCTGTCCGGCCGCATCCGGTGCGCGAGCAGAACACCGACTCCCATGAGTATCATGCTGCCGACGAAGGGTAGCTGCCAGTTCCCGGTTCGGTCGATGAGATAGCCGGCGACAACCGGACTGATGATGGCGGCAAGCGCGGAACCGGAATTCATGATGCCGCTGGCCGTACCGGAGTGGTCAGGTGCGATGTCCATGGGGGTGGCCCGCATTGGGCCGATGGTCATTTCAGAGAACAACCTGGATATCTTCCACAACCAGAGTGAACGGCCGATACGCGACGGAACGCGGCGAGAGGCGCTGCCCGTGGCGCGATTGCTGGAGCAATTGATTGACTGTCTGAATCAGGTTTCGGACGTTTGCGCAAATGACATCCATGCTCAACGAGCCGACGCTAAAAGCATTGCGGCGTCTCTGTAATGGTCTTGGTCACGACGCATAAAATGCCGCCCGGGACGTCACCGTTGCATTTGCATCAATTTCTGCATCGGCACCATGTTGTGATTCAAGTGCTCCATAACCCATAAGGAGCCGAACACGATCAGACAAACGATCAAAACTCCGAAGGCGAGCGCTAGCACGTTGTTTTCATTGTCCGGGTCCGTGGTGATGTGCAGGAAGAAGATGAGATGGATGCCCATCTGGGCGACGGCGAGTACGAGTAGCGCCATGGCGAGCCCAGGTCCGTAGACCAAGTCGGTGCCTCGGACCCAGAACGACGCCGCGGTGAGCCCTACCGCGAGTGCGAGTCCGAGTGCGTAGCCGCGCACTTCTCGGCCGAGAGTGCGTTCCCGGGCGGCGGATTCGGCTCCGGGCAGGCGGTCCTCGCCGACGTTCGAACCTGCATCGAATTCGTGTTCGCTGCTCATGGTAGCAACTCCGGGGGCAGGGTTCCGACAAGGTACACCAGACTGAAAATGGCCACCCAGATGATGTCAAGAGCATGCCAAAAGAGGCTGAAGCACAGGAATCGGTGGCGGATATCCTGACGAAACCCCTTCGTATAGAACTGCGCCATCATGGTGCCGAGCCACAGCAGGCCAGCGGTCACGTGCACACCGTGGCATCCGACCAAAGTGAAGAAAGAGGAAAGGAAGGCGCTGCGGCTGGGACCGGCGCCGCGTGCGACCAAGCTCACGAACTCGCGAACTTCGAGCGTGATGAAGGCGAGGCCGAGGAGTCCGGTGGCAAGGAGAGCGAGCTGGGTCCACTTCTGACTCCGTTCACCCACCGCAAGGCTTGCCATCCCGCAGGTAAAGGTCGAGGCGAGTAGGCAGCCGGTCTCCACCGCCGTATTGTGCAGATCGAACAGCTGCTGTGCGGCAGGACCACCCGCGGTGTTCTTGAAGAGCACCGCGTAGGCGGCGAAGAAAGTCGAGAACATGATCACGTCGGAGAGCAGGAAGATCCAAAAGCCGTACCCGACGATGATGCGCTTGGGCGCAGGTCCGCCGGCGCCGCGGCCGGTCACCTGCAGCGGGGCGTGAGCTCCAGCCGGATGGGTCCCCGAGCGGTAAGGATCGGGCGGTACGCGCAGCGCGGCGGCGCCCGGCGCCTCGGAGCTCATGGGGAGAGCTCGCGCAAGTATTCAGCCCGCGCCTGGCGATTGGCGCGGTCAATCTGCGCCACGTCCTCGGCGGGGATCTCGAACTCGGCAACATCGCGCCAGGCGAAGACGACGAAGGTAATGTAGGCGCAGCCAAGTCCAAGCACGACGAGCCACCAAATGTGCCAGATGAGGGAGAAGCCGGTCACGACCGCGAGAAACGCCGTGACGAAGCCGACCGGACTGTTGCGCGGCATCTCGATGGGCTCGTACTGCGGCTCGGGCGTTACCAGGTGCATCTGCTCGCGTGCTTGCTGCTTGATACTCCAGTAAGGTTCCTCGTCGGTCACGTTCGGGAGCACCGCGAAATTAAAGGCCGGTGGAGGGGATGGGGTAGCCCATTCGAGGCTGCGGCCGTCCCATGGATCACCGGTGAGGTCGCGGCGTCGCTCGCGGCTGCGGATGGAGATGATGAGTTGCGCGACCTGCAGGGCAATGCCGCAGAGAATGATCAGGGCGCCGAGCGCAGCGACCAGCAGCCACGGGTGCCACTCCGGCCGATCGTAGTGGTGCATGCGCCGTGTCATGCCCTCGAGGCCCACCACGTAAAGCGGAACGAAGGCAACGTAAAAGCCAACGAACCAGCACCAGAACGCCGCCTTGCCGAGCCGCTCATCCAGCGTGAACCCGAAGGCCTTGGGGAACCAGAAGGTGTAGCCGGCGAACACCCCGAAGACCACTCCCCCGATGATCGTGTTGTGAAAGTGCGCCACCAGGAATAGGCTGTTGTGCAGCACGAAGTCGGCCGGAGGCACCGCGAGCAACACCCCGGTCATGCCGCCGACTACGAAGGTCACCATGAAGCCGATCGCCCAGAGCATCGGGGAGCTGAAGCGCACGCGGCCGCCGTACATGGTGAAGAGCCAGTTATATATCTTCACGCCCGTCGGGATGGCGATGAGCATGCTGGCGATGCCGAAGAAGCCGTTCACATCGGCGCCCGCGCCCATGGTGAAGAAGTGATGCAACCACACCGTGAACGAAAGGATGCAGATCGCCATAGTCGCGATCACCATCGATCGATAACCGAACAGAGGCTTGCCGGAGAACGTCGCGACCACCTCGGAGTACACCCCGAATGCCGGCAGAACCAGGATATAGACCTCGGGGTGTCCCCAAGCCCAGATCAAGTTCATGAACATCATGGCGTTGCCGCCCGCGGCGTTGGTGAAGAAATGAAAGTCGAGGTAACGATCAAGCAGCAGCATGGCAAGGGTTGCCGTGAGGATCGGAAAAGCCGCGACGATCAGAAGGCTTGAGGCGAGCGAGGTCCAGGTGAAGACCGGCATGCGCATGTAGCTCATGCCCGGGGCACGCATCTTGAGAATCGTCGTGACCAGGTTGATACCGGTCATGAGCGTGCCGATGCCTGAGAGCTGGATGGCCCAAAGATAATAATCCACCCCGACTCCCGGCGAGTAGGTCAGCTCGGATAGCGGCGGATAGGGCAGCCATCCGGTGCGGGCGAACTCGCCAACCACGAGCGAGAGGTTGACCAGCAGTGCCCCAACGGCCGTGAGCCAGAAGCCCACGGAGTTCAATGTCGGGAAGGCCACGTCGCGTACGCCAAGTTGCAGGGGAACCGCAAAGTTCATCAGACCAATGACAAAAGGCATGGCCACGAAGAAGATCATGATCGTGCCGTGTGCCGAGAAGATCTGATCGTAGTGCTCCGGGGGCAGGTAACCTGCGGCATGAAACGCGAGCGCCTGCTGCGAGCGCATCATCGCCGCATCGATGAAACCGCGCAGCAGCATGACGAGCGCAAGGATGCAGTACATGATGCCGATACGCTTGTGATCGACGCTCGTGATCCATTCGCGCCAGAGATAGGGTATGTAGCCCTTGACCCACACCCAGATCAGTACGCCGCAGATCGCGAGAACCACGAACCCCCCGGCGGCGAGCGGGATGGGTTGATCGAAGGGGATAGCCTGCCAAGTCAGCTTGCCCAACACGTCAATTCTCCTGCCGTAGAGATACCGAAGGATTGTTTTGCCCCGTGGGCGGCCCCTCTCCGGGAGGCAACCTCTGCGACACGATGTCGCCGTATAGATCGCGCTGAACTGCCCGATACGTGTAGGGCGTGACGTTCTTGCTCTGCGTCAGCAGGTTGCGGTAAGCCGCCTCGTCCAGCACCGGCCCGGAGGCACTCGTCGCAGCGGCCCATGCCGAGAATTGCTCGGGCGTGACGGCGTGCAGGTCAAACGCCATGTCGGAGAAGCCATCACCGCTGAAATGAGCGGAGAGACCATGATAAATGCCGGGACGATCGGCTTGCAGGTAGAGCTGCGACGTCATGCCGTACATTGAGTAGATTTCGCTGCCGAGCCGCGGTACGAAGAACACGTTGAACACGCTTGCGGAGGTGATTTGAAAATGCAGCGGCGCCCCTGCCGGAGCCACCAGGTCGTTCACCGATGCCACCCCCTGCTCGGGGTAAATGAACAACCACTTCCAGTCGAGCGAGACCACCTGGATTTCGATCGGCTTGGCGCCGGATGAGAGCGGGCGGGCGGGATCAAGCAAATGGGATCCGATCCAGGCGATGCCGCCGAGGAAGAAAACCACCAGCGCCGGGATCGACCAGACGATGAGCTCGATGCGCCCGGAGTAGGACCAGGTGGGCAGGTGCCGCGCACGGGTGTTAGAGGCGCGATACCACCAGGCAAATGCCAGCGTCGCCAATATCGTGGGAACGACGATTGCCAGCATGATCACCAGTGCATCGAGCAGAATACTGCGATCGGCCGCGCCGATCGGCCCCGCGGGGGAAAGAACAGCCGTATGGCACCCGCCGAGCGCCACCGACCCGAGCAGTGTATACACCGAACGCGCGGACCACACATTGGCTCGGGTGCTCATCAGCTTATCATCCGCTCATCAGGGCGATTTTGGCAACCTGTGACCGCAGCGAGGCTACTGCGCCCCAACTAGACCAACTTTTCCGTTGAAGCAACTTGCTCCGATTGCATTTCATTGACCTCGCCGCTCGTGTGGCCAGCATGTGCGCGCCCTTGGCGACTACAGTGCGCCCGCTCGGAGACTATCCGCGGTCGCAATCCTCGCGCGCGCACATTTCCGCGGCATTACGGCCCCGCGCGTCTCGATTACAGGTGAAATGGCGTGGCGCACCCGTCCAGGGCGGCGCTGCAGTGCTAGTCGGAAGTCTATCTGGGTATGTCGTAGCGATCGAGGTTCATAACTTTGCTCCACGCGGCGACAAAGTCATGAACAAACATCTCTTGCGCATCAGTGCTGCCATAGACCTCCGCTAGGGCGCGAAGCTGAGCGTTCGAGCCGATCACGAGGTCAACGCGCGTTCCGGTCCATTCGAGCTGCCGGGTCGCGGCGTCCCGTGCCTCAAATACGTCTTTTGCCTCTGAGGTCGCCGTCCAAGAAGTGCGCATATCAAGCAGATTGACGAAAAAGTCGTTGGTGAGCGCGCCGGGATTCTTGGTAAAAACACCATGCTTGGCCTGTCCCACGTTGGTGTTGAGCACACGCATGCCACCGAGCAGCACGGTCATTTCAGGAGCCGTCAGTGTCATCAGCTGCGCCCTATCGAGCAGGAGTTCCTCGGCTGAGATTGGCAGTCCTGGCTTTAGGTAATTTCGAAAACCATCCGCCAACGGCTCGAGTACGCTGAATGACTCGACGTCCGTCTGCTCCTGCGATGCATCCGTGCGGCCGGGCGTGAAAGGCACTGAAACGCTGTGACCCGCCTTCTTCGCAGCCACTTCGACCCCGGCGCAACCGGCAAGTACGATGAGGTCAGCCAGCGACACCTTCTTGCCGCCCGACTGTGCTTGGTTGAACTCCAGCTGGATGTCTTCGAGCTTTTTTAACACCTTGTTGAGCTTTGCCGGTTCATTGGCAGCCCAGTCTTTCTGGGGCGCAAGCCGAATGCGCGCGCCGTTTGCGCCGCCGCGTTTGTCGGAGCCCCGGAAGGTGGAGGCTGACGCCCAGGCGGTCGACACCAGCTCGGACACCGCGAGGCCTGAGCCCAAAATCTTGGCTTTAAGTGCTGTGATGTCCTGGTCATCGACCAGTCTGTGATTAACGCCAGGGATGGGATCCTGCCATAGCAGCTCCTCCGCTGGAACTTCGGGGCCGAGATAACGCGCCCGCGGACCCATGTCGCGATGCGTGAGCTTGAACCAGGCGCGCGCAAAGGCGTCGGCGAATTGCTCCGGATGCTGCATGAATCTTCGCGAGATTGTTTCGTAGGCAGGATCGAAACGCAGGGAGAGGTCTGTGGTCAGCATGTTGGGAGTGATGCGCTTTGCCCTGTTGTGTGCATCGGGTGCGGTGCCGGCCCCGGCGCCCTGTTTCGGTCGCCATTGTTGCGCGCCGGCTGGGCTCTTGTACGGTTCCCACTCGTAGCCAAACAGGTGCTTGAAGAAGTCGTTGCTCCACTTCGTCGGAGTGGTCGTCCACGTTACTTCCAGGCCGCTGGTGATCGCATCCCCGGCGATACCGCTCTTGTACTTGTTGCTCCAGCCGAGGCCCTGCGCCTCAAGATCAGCCGACTCGGGGTTGGCTCCCACCTGGGCAGCATCGCCGGCGCCGTGGGTCTTGCCGAAGGTGTGACCACCGGCAATCAATGCAACGGTTTCTTCGTCGTTCATCGCCATGCGAGCGAAGGTTTCGCGGATATCCCGCGCCGCAGCGGCAGGATCCGGGTTGCCATTCGGTCCCTCCGGATTGACGTAAATCAGGCCCATCTGGACGGCACCCAAAGGCTTGGCGAGTTCGCGTTCGCCCGAATAGCGCAGGTCGCCGCCGAGCCAGGCCTTTTCGTTGCCCCAGAACACATCCTGATCCGGTTCCCACACATCCTCGCGGCCACCACCGAAACCGAAGGTCCCGAATCCCATGGACTCTAAAGCCACGTTACCCGTCAAAATCATCAAGTCTGCCCAGGAGATCCGCCGGCCGTATTTTTGCTTGACCGGCCAGAGCAGCCGCCGTGCCTTGTCCAAGTTCGCGTTGTCCGGCCAACTATTCAAGGGTGCGAAGCGCTGCTGGCCCCGGCCACCGCCACCGCGGCCGTCGGCGATGCGATAGGTACCGGCGCTGTGCCAAGCCATGCGGACGAATAGGGGGCCGTAGTGTCCGAAGTCTGCCGGCCACCAGGGCTTCGAGTCGGTCATGACCTTCAGCAGATCGCGCTTCAGCGCCTTGTAATCGAGGCTCTCGAACTCCTTCGCGTAAACGAAACCGTTGCCCATCGGATCCGATTTTGAGGAATGCTGGTGCAGCAGGTCTATCCGCAGCTGGTTCGGCCACCAATCTCGGTTCGAGGCGCCGCCGCCGGCCATGTGACTGAACGGACATTTTTCTTTCGCTACAGCATTCATTGGTCGCTACTCCTCCTAGATAAACCCGGCATTGAAGCGCGAGGCGCGCCTCTCCAAGAACATCCGCAACGCCAGGCTATTCGCTCGTGAACCAGAGATGAAATCGATTGTTTCTATGACCTCCATTGATGACATCAATCTGTTCAACCTCTCACTGCGACTTCTGGCGGCCCGCTGCAAGCAGAATCAAATCCGCAATTTCCTTCGGGTGAGACACCAGTGACACGTGACTCGATTCAAGCTCGATCGTTGTCGCCTTCATGCGCTTGGCCAGAAATCGCTCCAGCTCCGGATCGATAGTGCGGTCTTCGCTCGACACTTGGTACCAAGTGGGTTTCACTCTCCATGCTGCAGTCGTCGTCTTTGTGTTGGGCAGCGCATCGGCGCCCCGTTCTTGAACCGCGTACAGCGCGCGTGCGCGGGCCGGTTCAATATCGCCGGCGAAATCTCTGAGGAAAGCCTCCTCGTTTAGCCAAAAGAAGCCATCCTTGCGCACTACTCCTGCGCTCGCCGGCGGCCTTGGGAACTTAGCTGCCAGCGCACCAAAATCCTCGCCGGCGTCGGGCGCGCGCGCCGCCACGTATACCAGCGCCGAAACCTTGGGATCATCGCCGGCTTCACTGATAATCGTTCCCGCAAAGGAGTGGCCGACTAAAACCGTCGGCCCATCCTGGGACGCCAGGGCTCGGCGAGTTGCGGCAACGTCATCAGCCAGTGAGGTCAACGGATTCTGGACCGCTGTTACATTCAAGCCCGCGCGCTGCAAGTAGGGAATCACATCAATCCAAGACGATCCGTCTGCATACAAACCATGCACCAGCACGACATTCTTGGCGACGGGAATATTTTGCGCATGAACGAGGCCGGGTATGATTGATGTTGCTGCGATCACCGCGAACAGTCGACCAAACAATTTACGATTAGGCATAGGTACCTCCAATATGTCGGACAGCGGGTTTGAGGGTCTTCTCCGGTCGGCAAATATTAAGCCGACCCTCGGCCCCCTCCTGCCCCCAATAGGAAAATAAATCGATCACTGATGGAGACCGCGCTTCCGAGAACCTTATTACCGACTGTCGAATATTTTCGCGCCAGAATTACTCAAAAATAGAATTCATCGTTGTGCATTGAGGGCTCACGCCGGCGCCACGCGAAATAGTCTTGATGAAAACTTGCCGGCGGCGAAACTATCGCGCCGGGCGCCATTACTCCAATCGCTTGATTTAGACCGGACTTGGGTTGCCGCGTAAGCGCCGCAAACTCTCGACGGAGGGCACGAAATAATAGGAGCCGGTCAACGGCTGGGTAAAGCGTGTGAGCGCATCCCGCGCGCCGGTGATTAGACCCGCCATGCTATCGAGCATTCTGGAAAGTCGTTTCTGATCTGCACTGAGGCCAACGAACATCGTGCCATGGTCGTCGACGCTTCCATAGGGCATGTTGCGGCGAAAGATGTTTCCGTATTCATCCTGATCTGTGCGAGCGACATGCGAGTCCGATGCCTTGTGCTCGAGCTCGGTGCTGTCGGACTTGGTGCGTCCCATGATGTGCTCTTGCTGGTCGATCGGCAGGGCCTCCCACTCAGTCACTTTGTGCTTCCACTTCTGAAGCAACAGGATTGCGCCGGCAGCGCCAGGAACTCCCTCGGGTACGAGTGCTGCGATAGGCGCGTCGAGCAGCGTCGGATTTTCCGAGCCGTCGATGAAGCCGGTAAGGTCGCGATCGTGCCGATACGACCAACTCGAGGTCTCCGCCTCTAGCGAGGCTTGGCCCGCCAAGTTGTGGACGACCGAGCGGGCCATATCGAAGACAATGTCATAAGCGCTGCCAGACAGCCATACCAGCGCATCGTGTTGAGTGCTGGGCATAACGAACCCTTCAGTGCCGTGGATCTCCTTGTTAAAGCCCTCCACGCCTGGCGGGGCGTCGTCTGGAACGATATCGCGCCAAAGCTCAGGACGAAAGCCAATGACGAAGTTCACTCCTCCTGTGGTAGTCCGTGGTTCGCGGATCGCGGAAATTGTAGAGGCGAACTCCTTGCATTTCTTCGCGTCCAGAAGATCAAACTCCAGGTACGCATGAGAGGAGGTTCCAAGGGCAAAGATTCCGGCCTGAGGCGTGTACATGCAGACATTATATCAGGCCCTGACCAGCAAATATTAGAGCACGATCGCGTCGCCCGGCGCCCCGTGCAACTACTTCTTTCGGACGTTTTTCTTTTTACGGGGAACTTTCGCGCCGGATTTGCGCGCCTCGGAGAGACCAATGGCGATGGCTTGCTTGCGGCTTTTCACCGTCTTACCGGAGCGGCCACTCTTCAAGGTGCCGCGCTTCTTCTCGCGCATGACGCGCGCTACCTTACGACTCGCACTGTTCTTTTTGGCTGCCACGAGATTCCTTACGCCGCCTCGGCGGTCGCTTGAAGTTCCTTTTTCCGGGCCAGCAACTGCTCACCCAGAGCCTGAAGATCCATGTCGGACTTTTTCGCTTCGGAGAACATCCCGCCCGGCTGTTCTTCTTCCTTGACGTGGTGTTTGATCATCTCCGAAAGCACCGTCACCCGAGCATCGTAATAGTCATCGTCCGGCGACATCGCCTGGATTTCTGCGATCAGCTTCTTGGCGCCGTCATGCTCGACCACGGCTTCATGATGAGTGTCTTTATCGCCGGTCGCCTCGATAAACGCCGGGTAGAAGATTTCCTCCTCAATCGTGGTGTGAGCCGTGAGCGCATCGCAGATGTGGGCGGCGAGCTGCTGCTTTTTCTGCCGATTCTTCGATTTTGAGAACTGGAAAAACCACGCTTCAACTTGGCGATGATCGCCTTTGAGCAGGCCGATCGCGTCGGCGGGTTTGCTGCGCGCCCTGGCGGAAGTGGACGATCTGTGTTTGCTCGCCATGGAACTCCCCTTGCTGACATAGGTGGGCGGTGTGATGTTGGTGCAATCAGCCTACACAGCAGTTCAGCCTACACACCATAGGCCGCTCTCTCGAGTCAACGTCAGATGGCGCCTGCGCCCGCAGCCAAGCGAGCGTAGCGAAGGGGCGGCCTGTCCCAGCGGCGGCAGAGCTCGCAGCCGGGCGGTCCGACAGTTACGTCTTCGACAGTTACGTCTTACAGTGGATGTGCATGGGCACCGGGCGGTACCCCAAAGTCGATCGCCGTACCGTGACATCGCGTTACACACTCACGTTACACACTCAATCGAGGCAATAGGAGTTATCATCATGGCCAACAAGCGCGGAAGTGCGCCGGGAAAGTGGTCTCAGCGGGTGACGAAGGAAAGCGATGCGATGGATCTGCGGGCCGGGGTGTTCAAGCTCAAAAGCGCACGCGCAATCGCCAATTCCCTGAAGAAATCCTCGGAAGCCAGTCACCGCCGCAAGTCGAGCCCCTTTCGCTCGGCGATGTCCATGCTCAACTTTGAGATTAATCGCGCAGGCAGGAATTTGAGCCAAGAACGAATTCGCATGCTCAATCGGGCGAAAGTGGAATTACGCAAGGCTTTCGGCCGCTCTCCTTGACGGCCGGCGCACCAGGGCCGGCTCCGGCTCGGCAATCGCGTCGGTGCATTCCTGCATTCTGAGAAGCTCTGCGCCGATTCCGTGCACCTGACTCGGGTGGTTTCCTAGCATCTCCATCACGCCACGGGAGATACTCATGAATCGCTTTCAGAGCGCATCGATCGCGTTAACCCTCGCACTCGCTTCATTCGCCGTGGCCGAGGATAATCCAGATGCCGCGTTCTATAAAAAGGCGGCCGAAGGCGGCCTGGCCGAAGTGGAACTCGGCAAGCTCGCGCAGGACAAATCATCGACTGCCAGCGTCAAGGAATTCGCCGCCATGATGGTGAAGGACCACGGCATGGCGAACGATAAGCTCAAAGCCATCGCGACAAAAAAGAGCATCAAGTTGCCAACCAGCCCGAGCGTCGGGCAGATGGCGACCAAGACAAAGCTTGAATTGCTGAGTGGTGGCACCTTTGACAAGTCCTACATCAAGGGGATGGTGAAAGATCATCGAGAAGACATCAAAGAGTTCCAGACCGAAGCCGCTTCCGGTCAGGATCCGGATGCCAAAGCCTACGCCGCCGCGACCCTGCCGACGTTAAAGGCGCACTTGAAGAAGATTCAAGCCATCGCAGTCGAGCAGGGCGTGGACGCCGGGTAGGATACCGCTCGGCCGCCGTTTGCCTTTACGCCTGTAACTCTGAAGGCAGTGACGGTTTTTCATTGGCATCGACGAGCGCTTCGAGGATCGCGGCCCGGGGCGAGCGAAGCGCTGCCGAGACGTCGCCGGGCTGAGTGCATTTAAAGCCATCGGCCCCGCAAGCTCGCAAACGCGACGAAATCGATCGGCGCCAGCTCGCACCCATGGGTCGGATTGCCGAGTTCCTTTTGCTCGAAGAGCACCTCGGCCAGACTATTGTTTTTCAGAATAATAATTTTGAGCGGCAATTCGTATTTTACGGCGGTTACGAGTTCTCCCATGAGTTGCGTGAAACCACCATCGCCTACGACCGCGACCGATTGGCGTTTGGGATAAGCCAGCTGCGCCGCTATTGCGTAGGGCAGTCCCGGCCCCACGGTGGCAAGCATCCCGGTACCGGATAATTTCTGCTGACCTTTGAGTTCGATGGTCGCGCAGACTCGATCCAGCAGGGCGCGCCAGTCGCGCATGCGGCTTTGCGCCTCTTTGAGAAATGCGTCGTCCTTGGCGTTGACCAGCGGCAGCAACCCCGCGACGGTTGCCTTGACATCGGCGACGAGGGCGACTCAGGAGCGTGTCGCAAGGTTTGGAAGGCGGACTGTTTCATTCTCTGACCATCGCGGGGTGTCGTGGACTCTCATTGTGCTATTGTTTTTGTGAGTCCTTCCTGACGCCGGCTTTTCGAGTTGCGCTGCCAGAAGCGGAGGTTGCCTAAGATTGCGGGCGAGCCCGCAATGAGGAGTCGCCGTGAATGTTGGGTTTGTGAAGAATCGCAGAGCTGTCTTGCGGATCCTGTCCGGAGCCGCGATCTGTTGTGTTGCGGGTAGAGTGAGGCCGGTATTCGCGCAGGCGCGCAAGATCATACCTGATGCGGCCAGCGTGCTCATCGTGGTCGATGTGCAGAACTGTTTTATTACGGGTGCCCTCGCGGTCCCGCATGGGAAAGATGTGGTACCGGTCATCAACAGGATCGCGCCCGCCTTTGACAACGTCGTTTTGACCCAGGACTGGCATCCCGCGGGACATGCTTCCTTCGCCTCGACCTACCCCGACAAAAGGCCCTTCGAGACGATCAAGCTTGCCTATGGGAATCAAGTGCTTTGGCCCGATCACTGCGTCCAAGGGACTTCCGATGCTGCACTCGATAAGGATTTGCATATTCCCCAGGCCGAATTGATCGTGCGCAAGGGCTTTCACCGGGATGTAGACAGCTACTCGGCGTTCGAAGAGGCGAATCGAAAAACCCCAACGGGACTGCACGGCTACCTACAAGAGCAGGGCATCAAGCGAGTGTTCGTGACCGGGTTGGCCACCGACTTCTGCGTTGCCTCGACCGCGCTCGATGCGCGCAAGGCCGCGTTCGAGACCTATGTCATCGAAGATGCATGCCGTGGTATCGACCTCAACGGTTCGGTCGCCGCCGCCTGGGGGGAAATGAGTAAACGCGGTGTCAAGCGCATTCAATCCACTGATATCGATCTCGGCTAGCCATGGGGGCTGAAGGGCTGAGCGCGGCGCGTACGCCCAAGCGCGCGCAAATGTAGGGCACCGCGATCTAAACCTGCTCGTTCGTGGGGCGGCGGTGAAACGATGCGGCGCAAACAAAGGCTCTGAGATGCATTGACGCAACGCAGAACGCTGCCTTTTTTCCGTAAAATCCAAGTATTCGTCGCGAGCAAGACGCACTCGGCACGGCATTTGCAGGGTAACAGATAGGCGTTTGATGGACACAGACGGGGACGTGATTCACCACGACAACGAAGTCTTCAACGAAGTCGTCGAATATCGAAGCGCGCGGGGGTCTCACTTGGCAGGCCATTCGTCGCGCGAAATAGTTTTGTTTGCCTATTAAAGTGCTTGTTCGGATCGATTGCATTCAAAATAAATGGGATGAGGTGGACTTTGTCATCATGGATTCGTGTTTCCCTCATCGCGGCATTCCCGCTCCTGGCGTTGCCCCACGCAGCACTGGCGCAGCAAACGACCTCGACCGGTGCGGCGGCGGCCGCAACAGGCAGCGGCGACCTCGACGAAATCGTGGTGAACGGCATCAAGCGAGGTGAACTCATTCTACCGACAACGGTGACATCGACGTCGGCTTACGGACTGGACCTCGGCGTGATGGATACGCCGCGCAATAACACCTTGCTGTCGAAGGCGCAGATCGATGCCCTCAATATCCAGAACCCGGGCGGCTTCTCTTATCTGACGTCGAGTAGTTATTCGGACGCCTCGTTCGGTCAGCCGAACATCCCGCGCATCCGCGGCCAGTACGCCGACATGTTCTTCAACGGCATGCGCGACAGCTTCACCTTGAACGGCTACGGCGCGCCGATCAGCTTCAACAGCGTGGATTCCATCGACATCGTCAAGGGTCCGGCGAGCGTGCAGGCAGGACCCGGCGCGGGGGTTGGAGGCTCGATCGACATCACTACCAAGATGCCGAGCTTCAACAAATTCGCCGGCGAATTCAATCTCGAGTTCGACTCTCAGCAAAAACGGCGCGCGTCCTTCGATGTCGGCGGCCCCGTGACCTCGAATGTGGCCGCGCGCGTCAGCTTTTCGAGTGATGACAGCGGTAGCTATTACTACGACATGTATTTCCACCAGCAGTCGCTGTTTGTGTCCGCGCTGGCCGAACTCACGCCGCGGTACAGCATCCTCGTGACCGGCGGCTTCGAGGACACCCGTTACCGCGAAAACGACGGGGTCAATAGGGTGAATCAGGCGCTCATCGACAATGGCACGTATCTCACCGGCGGCGTCGTCGGTGGGGCCGCGGGGATATCGGGCTTCGGATCGACGATAGACCTGACCGGCTCGGTGCCGCTTGGCGACAAAATCATCATCGACGAGCCGCCGGGCACCGGAGCGCACTCGCTGCATGCCAAATTGCAGATCATCCAGACCCTCAAGGCGTCGGACAACTTCACGATCGTCAACAATACGTTCTACGATTACATGAACCGCTACAACCAGACCGAGGATTACTACGCCGATACCGCCAAGGGCAGCTATACGATCGAGAACAAGACCGACTTCAAGATCAAGTTCCCCTTGGGCTCAGTGAGCCACGACATCGATGCCGGCTTCACGTACCGCTACGCCCATGTGCTGGATATCCAAAACTTCGTCAACGAGCCGGTCAGCATCTTCGACCTGTCCCAGAGCCCCAACACGTGGATTTTCCCGGCATCGCTGCAGGCCGCGTCCGGCGCCTTCCTCTACAACGGCGCCTTCAATCATTCGCAGTGGGGGCTTCCGGGACGCTTCCAGGGGCCCCCGGGCCGAAATGGATATCCGGTCTCCGGATTCCTGAACGGCACCGTCGATTCGAATCTCCAGGACGCCGCGATATTCCTCGAACATCGCATGCAATTCTCGCCGCAATGGAGCGTGCTCTACGGTCTGCGCGGTGACCTGGTACAGCTGAACTATTCCGACCCGCTCGGCGGACCGGATTACGGCGCGCCCCCTGGCCTGGCCGCGTTGCCCCAAAGTGCGTCCACCAACTGGTACGGCTTGTACAACGGCAACATCAGCGTGGTCTACAGCCCGTCCACGAGTTTCTCCACGTACCTGACCTACAACAAAGCGCAATACGTCCTGCCCACCGCCAATGACGGTGCGATCGCCACATGGGGGGAGGATCCCACCTGGCAGTTGCGGCAGAACACCCTGTTGGAGGAATTGGGCGTGAAATTCGACCTGCTGGACAAGGCGCTGTTCATCTCGAGCGCGATTTTCAAACAGGAGCGCACCATCACCACCGGCGTGGGCGGCCTTGCGCGTACCTTGGCGCACATCAAGGGCGCCGAGATCGAGCTGAACTATCAGCCAGACCCGCATTTCTTCGCGACCGCCAGCTACTCCTATCTGCACACGACGCTGGATGCACCATCTACCTTCTACAATTTTCCGGCACAGCCGGGGACTCAACTACGATGGTGCCGGCGTGTCGACCGCCAATCCGTTCCTGGCGAACCAGAATTCCAGGATCCCGGTGTGCCGCAGCACCTGTTCAACGTGCTTGCGAACTACAAGCACGAATCCGGCCTCGGTGCGCAGGCAAACATTCAGGTCACGGGACCGGTCGAAACCACCCAGTCCGGCTATCTCGATTTGGCGGCACTCGAGTCTGGTTATCCGGGACTTCCGCCGTCCCTGGTCGCAGCCTACACGGCCAGCGGCGGGTACTATAAATCGCCGACGATTCCGTGGCAGTACACGGTGAATACGGCGGCCTTCTATAGCTTTCAGAACTATACGATCAAGTTCACGATTTACAATCTGACCGACCAGCATAATCTCACCAACGACATTCCGTTTTACGGTAATGATTTTCTGACTCGACAACCGCCGCGCAGCTACGACCTGACGCTCAGCGGCAAGTTCTGATATGGCCGGCAACGGTGACGGGGGCTCAACAATCCTGCGCGGCGCTGCGGGCGTAATCATCGATGGCCGCGAACCAGCGTCGCTTGGCGGAATCCGCCATGAACGAAGCTTCGATGGAATTCCGCGCCAGCACGTTCAGGTCCGTCCGCGACAGCCCAAGGCCGCTGTGCACGGCGAGGTAGTTCTCCAGCACGTAGCCGCCAAAGTAGGCCGGGTCATCGGAATTCACGGTGACGCACACCCCGTGATCGAGGAGGCGCTTGAGGTTATGGTCCTCGATCCGTTCGAATACCTTGAGTTTGACATTCGACAGCGGGCAGACCGTCAAGGGCACCCGCTCGCGCGCCAGCCGCTCGAGCAGGAGCGGGGCCTCTTCGCAG
This sequence comes from uncultured Gammaproteobacteria bacterium, assembly GCA_963799885.1. GTDB lineage: Bacteria > Pseudomonadota > Gammaproteobacteria > Steroidobacterales > Steroidobacteraceae > Bog-1198. Next base: position 377,718 of record CAWCYX010000029.1, read on the forward strand.
CGCACCCCGTGGTCGACGCGCCGTACCTGGAGAATGTCCAGTGCTTCGTAGATATAGGAAGGTGGGCCTTCCTCGCCGGCATGCGCCACGGCCGCGAGACCCTCGTGCCGCGCGCGCGCAAAGACCTCGGCGAATTTCGCCGGCGGGTGGCCCGATTCCGATGAGTCGAGTCCGACCGCGGCGATGATGCTCTTGTAAGAGAGGGCTTCCTCCAGGGTGCGCATCGCCTCATCGGCGCTCAAATGGCGCAGAAAACATAGGATCAGCCGTGACGTCACGCCGAGCTCCCGCTCTGCCTCCGAGCACGCGCGATACAGTCCGTCGAGCACCGTGGAGAGCGCGATGCCGCGCGTGGTGTGGGTCTGCGGATCGAAGAATATCTCCGCATGCACGACACCCTGCGCGTGGGCCCTCCGCAGGTAGCCTTGAGTCAGCGCATGAAAGTCATCGGCGTCGCGCAGCACGGCGGCGCCGTCATAATAGATATCGAGAAATGATTGTAGATTCAGGAATCGGTAGGCCCGGCGCAACTCTTCAACCGTGGCGTGGGGCAGGACTACGCCGTGCTTGTTGGCGAGCTGGAACGCCAGTTCGGGTTCCAGCGTGCCCTCGATGTGCACGTGCAGTTCCGCCTTGGGAAGCCCCCTGATGTATGCCGCCGCGGATCTCATCCCAAGAATCCTAATTGATGTCATCACCGACTCCATCCCCAATGTACAGGAAACCATTGCCCAAGTCCGCTGCGCGGCGGGACTCGCGTCGGAAAAGCCGGTTCGACGTTCTGGAAGATTGCTTCAAAGAGTGATGACGCGAACGGATTAGTCGATGTATCGTCATGCTCACACAACGATCTGGGTACGGATAAATGAGTTCACCGATGAGTGGGTGCGGTCCTTTGGCCGGTCTTCGCGTTTTGGAGTTTGTGAGCATCGGACCCGGCCCGCATTGCGCGATGTTGCTCGCGGATCTCGGGGCCGAGGTGCTGCGAATCGACCGGCCGGAAGGCAACGGGTGGGCGAATCCCATCGTGGATCGAGGTCGCCATGTAATCACGATCGATGTGCGCACCGAGAGTGGCCGTGACCTGTGTTTGGAAGCGGCCGGCAAGGCGGATGTCGTGATCGAAGGATTGCGCCCGGGTGTCATGGAACGGCTCGGTCTCGGACCCGAGACGATGATTGAACGCAATCCGCGGCTTGTTTATGCCCGAATGACGGGATGGGGACAGACCGGCCCGCTGGCGCAGACAGCTGGTCACGATATCAATTTCATTGCACTTACTGGAGCTCTGGCGGCGATAGGCCCCAATACGGGCTCGTCCGTACCGCCTTTGAACCTGGTCGGCGATTTCGGCGGCGGCTCGATGTTTCTGGCCTTTGGTATCATGGCCGCCCTCTGGGAGCGCCAGCGGTCGGGCAAGGGTCAAGTCGTCGATTGCGCCATTGTGGACGGCGTCGCGTCGATGATGACGATGTTCGCAGGCCTCACTTCGTCCGGCGCGATATCGATCGATCGTGGCCACAGCTTGCTTGGAGGCGCGGCCCCATTTTATCGATGCTTCACCTGCGCCGACGGCGCGGAAATTGCGGTTGGCGCGTTAGAGCCGAAGTTTTACCGCGAGCTGGTTGATCGCACCGGGGCTCCGGCCGAGCTCCGTGACGGGCAGTACGAGATGAGTAATTGGGCTGAGCGCTCCGATAGATTGGCTGCGCTATTTGCAACAAAAACCCGCCCACAATGGTGCGAACTACTGGAAGGCACCGACGCCTGTTTTGCGCCGGTCCTCAGTCTCGCAGAATCCCAACATAATTCGCATCTTAGGGCCAGACAGACCTATGTGGAGGTAAACGGCAGGGTTCAGGCTGCGCCGGCGCCGCGATTTTCACGCACGCCGGGCGAGATCGGCCGATCAGGTTCGGGCGAGGAACTGCTCCGAAGTTGGGGTGTGCGCATTGTGTAGAGTGCTGACCGCCAGCGGAGCGGTCAGCCGCCGAGCGGCGGCGTCGATCAGCTGCGTGCGCTCAATAGAGCACGGCTTCCGCCTGCAGCGGCAAGTCGCGAGACGACCCTCCGACGGAAACCGTGTATTTGCCGTGGAGCCAAGTCCACGCGTCGCTTTTCTCATCGAAGGTTGCAATAGCCAAGGGCTCGAGCGGAATCGTGACCGCCTTTCGTTCGCCGCTGCTCAGGGGAACGCGTTGCCAGGCCGCGAGCCGCCGGAAACCCTCCCCGCTGGCCTTCGGCAGTCCGACATAAACTTCCGCAATTTCCGTGCCGCCGAGAGAGCCGGTATTTTCAATCGCAAAGGTCACGGTTTTCGCCGCCGGGTCGACTCGCAAACCGCCGTATTTGAACTTTGTATAAGAGAGTCCGTAGCCGAAGGGAAAAAGCGGCTCCCTGCCTTCGGAGTCGAACCATTTATATCCGAAGCGTGCGCCTTCGCTGTAGTCGGCCACGAAGCTTTCCCGCCTTTGAACATCGGGAGCCCATTTCCCCGTCGAGTCGCCGTTGGTGCTGCTGATCGTGCCGAAAATACGCTCGTGAGGCAGGTCGGCCTCCGCTCTTGCGAAGGTGATGGGCAGTTTCCCGGAAGGAACGACATTCCCAAAGAGAAGATTCGCGATGGCCTGACCGCCGCCAATTCCGGGATACCAGGCTTCCATCACGCCGGCGACGTGATCGATCCAGGGCATGGTCACCGGGTTGCCCGTGATCAGCACGACGATCGTATGCGAATTGGCGGCCGCCACCGCCGCAATGAGTTCATTCTGTTTGCCCGGCAGCGATAGGGTTGGGGCATCGCCTCCCTCGCTCATATACTGATCGGCGAAAACGACTGCGACGTCCACAGACTTCGCGAGCAATGCGGCTGCGGAAGCATCGGTGCCTGCATCGAAGCGCACGACGGCTCGCTTGGCGTGCTCCCGGATGTAGCGCAGCGGCGGTGACGGGAAGTAGACCGCTTCGGCCCATTTGGTCGGAGTCGTGGGACTGAGCGCATTTCCACCCGGTGCGTCGACCTGCGCCGAACCTCCCCCGGAGAGCACGCCGACGTCGGCGTGCGCGCCGATCACCGCAATAGAACGCAGTGAGTCGGCAATCAGGGGAAGCGTGCCGTCATTCTTCAAAAGAACGATGCTCTCTTCGGCAATCTGCTGCGCATCCTCCAGGCCGCGAAACGGATCGATCACACTACGCGGAGCTACCGGGTGGTCGACGATGCCTGCGCTGAACATCGAGCGCAGCACCCGGTGCACCATGTCATCGAGACGTCCCATGGGAACCCGCCCGGAGGTGACCGCCCGCTTGAGTGCTTCACCGAAGTACTCCTCGCCCGGCATCTGCACGTCGAGTCCGGCCAGCGCCGCCTTCTCCGTGGAGTGCGTCCCGTCCCAATCGGAAACGACGAAGCCGGGATAATGCAAGCTGCCTTTGAGCACGTGATTGAGCAGCCAATCGTTTTCACACGCCCAATCACCCCGCACCTTGTTGTAGCTGCACATGACGGAGGAGGGTTGACCGATGCGTATGCCGAGTTCGAACGCCAGTAGATCGCTCTCCCGGGCAGCCCGCTTCGAAATGCGAACATCGACGACGCTGCGGCCGGTCTCCTGATCATTGAAGGCATAATGCTTGATGTCGCCCATGATCCGGTTGTCTTGGACACCGCGAATGACCAGACCCACCGTAACGCCGGCCAGAAGCGGGTCTTCGCCCGCGTATTCGAATAAGCGGCCATTTCGCGGATCCCGCGCGAGATTGACGCCGCCGCCGATCGACTGATTGTATCCCTGCGCTCGTAGTTCCCGTCCGATGACATCTCCGTATTTATGTGCAGCCTCGGCATCCCACGACGAGGCGGCCGCCAACACGGACGGTAGCAAGGTCGCGTAGCGGCTCTGCTCGGCCGCCATTCGCACGCCGACGGCCGAGTCCGCTTGTTGCACGGACGGTATCCCGAGGCGCGGAATTCCCACTATTTCTCCGGCACCGCCGTTGTTGTCGGGTGGAACCGGGCTGCCTGGAATCAACGGTCCCCAGCCGATGCCGTGCACCAGCTGAATTTTCTCATCCAGCGTCAGTTGCTTCACCACCAGATCGGCGCGCAGGTCTGGCGACAGCGAGGCATTCATCCACGGGCCGGGCGGCTCCGCCGGCGTTTGCTGCGACAGGCACGTTCCGTGCCCAAAGAGGATCAAGGCTAGACCTGCGGTCAGTAAACGAGAGCTCATGTATCCTCGACGAAATCACGGAGTCTCTGGGGGGCCGCCGTCGTCATCGGGCCGCCCAGCGCCACCGTAGGTCTCCTTTTTAGATGATGAATATAGCACGCAGCGACGCGCCCGCTCTGTAGGGAACTGGACCGGAGTCTGTTTCCCGGGATGCGATGCCTTTCCGGACCTGCGTCCCGGAATCCGTGCCTCATTATCGAGTAGCATCCGAAGCATCGAAAACGCCTCCGCACCGTGATGTCGAACGCACAACCCCTGCAATATGCGCTGATCGACGCACTTCCCGATCTGGTGGTGCTCGTGCGCCGAGACGGCATTCTCCTGACGTACGCCGGCGGACACGCGCTGCCGGACCTCAAACCGAATTCGGAATCCATCGGCAAAAACACCGCGGCCATTTGGCCACAACCTGTGGCGGATTTGATAAAACGGCTCACACTCAAAGCGATCGGCCTGCGCGCGGCCACCGACGCCCGCTTTGAGCATCTCCGGGAATACTACGAGGCGCGCGTCAGCGCACAGGGTCCCGACCGCGCGCTCTGCGTCATCCGCCGCGTGTTGGCCGTCGCACCCGACGAGGCGCTCGAGTCGACCGGCGAGCGTCCGCGGCCGCAGCTGGATCGCAGGGGTTTCTTGCGGCGCTTCAAGGACTCGATATCGCTGGCTGCGTTGTGCGAGAAACCCGTCGCTCTGGCGATCATTCATTTGGACGGCGCGACGGATATAGCGCAGGCCTTCGATACCGCCATAGCCGAACAACTGGTGAGCGCAGCCATTCTTCGGCTGCCGCCGCACGCTCTCGACGGTGAGTCGGCGCCGTGGTATCTCGGGCAATTGAGCGATAGTCGTCTTGCCCTGGTGATGGAAACTTCGGACCGGGATTCGATCGATGGCTGCATTGCGAATCTATGTGCGAGCTTGCGTGAACCAATCCATGTCGGGGACGCTTCCTTTCACCTGACGCCATACGTGGGCGTGGCGGTCCTCGGGCAGGATGCGACTTCCCCACAGGTGTTATTGGACTATGCGCGCGCTGCCGCCACCGAGGCGAGGCGCTCCGGATCCGGGAAAGTCAGCTTCTTCAGCGACACCGTGAGATTGCGGTCCTTGGCGCGTCTCGATCTTGCACGTGAACTACGCGAGGCCATCGCGAACGGCGAAATCGGCCTTCGCTACGTCGGTCGCCACGACCTCTCCTCCGGGCGGCTGGTCGCCTGGGTCGGCTACCTTCGGTGGATCCACCCGGTCCGCGGTGAGGTTCGGCCGGTGGAATTTTTGCGCGTGGCGGAAACGACGGGCCTGGCGGTTGCCCTGTCGCGTGCCGTGCTGACCTCTCTGCAAAAGGACTTCGCGGCTCTAGCGCCCCAGTGGGACGCCGATGTCCGGATCTCGTTCGGCGCACTGCGAAACCATATTCTGCACGACACCTTCGCGGCCGACATGGCGCAGTTCCTGGCCGACGGCGCAATACCCGCGCAACGGTTGGAGCTGCGGATTTCCGAGAAAACCTTCATCGCGCGCGATCCGACGTTTTTGTCGGATCTGCAGCGGCTCGGCATACATCTGGTGGTGGATGAAGTGGCGCGTGGAATGGGTTCGCTGGATGGTTTGGCGCGCGCGCCGATCTGGGGGATGCAACTCGACCGCGCCTGGGTGACGGCCTTGCGCAACGACGAGGTTGCGCTGCGGGTGTGCCGCGCGGGAATTAGCGTTGCCGCCGCGCTCGGTCTGACGCCCATCGCCACCGGCGTCGATGACGAGGCGCAACGCCGGGCGCTCCTCGCCATGGGGTGCCGATATGGCAGCGGCGATCTTTACCGGGACGCTGTACCCGACATAATGAAGCCCTATCGCGCCGCGATCTCCGACTAACCCGGCAGAAGACCCTTCCTTCGATTTGACCGCAACATTATTTGACGCCCGTCACGATCGGCGTTCCAGCCTGTGGGACTCCCAGGACTGCGGTGCACTCTCAATTGCCCTTTAATTCGCAGCACGCGGGTCACCGACGATCCGCCTTTACAGGGAAATGCGTTATGCAAAGCCGCCATCTGCTCGCCTCGACGTTGATCGCTCTGGCTGTGACCATGACGACAAGCATCGCGGCGCCAGCGCCGTCCGCCGATGCAGGGGCTCGGTACATCGTGCAGGCGACCACGCTCAGCGCTGCAAACCGGGATGTCGCTTGTGCGGGGGGAAAAACGGAGCAGAACCTCCCGATCATCCACGCGGTCTCGGCGCACCTCAACGCCGGGCAGGTCGCGCGTCTGCGCCAAACCGCCGGCGTCCATGTATTCGACGACCGCTCGCTCACCACCGAAGGCAGCGGCGTGCTGGGGTTGCTCAGCCCGGTAACCTCTCCAGTTGTCATGCTCGCAAGCGGCTTCCAGACACCCGCGGACGGTCAAGGTATGCTGCTCCCGAGCTTGCTGTATCAGACCAACTACCCCACGTTGGTGGGTGCCGACGCGTTGCAGCAGGCCGGTGTTACCGGCAAGGGCGTGACGATCGCGGTGCTCGACTCAGGGCTTTGGCAGGACCCGAGCCAGAATTACGGCCCTCGGCTGCTGGCGAGTATCGATGTACTCAACGGCGGCTCGGGGCCGGTCAAAGGTGATCCCTACGGTCACGGCACGCACGTAACGTCGATTGCCGCCGGCGGCGCGATGAATATTTCCGGCAGCTACTTGAGCATCGCACCGCAGGCCAATCTGGTGGCCGTCCGTGCTTTCGACGGCACGGGTTCCGGCCGTTACGCCGACGTGATCGCGGGGCTCAACTGGATCGTCGCGAATCAGAAGAAGTACCGCATCCGCGTCCTCAATCTATCTTTCGGAGCGACGCCGGAGTCTTACTATTGGGACGATCCGCTCGCGCAAGCCGTCATGGCCGTCTGGCGCGCCGGCATCGTGGTGGTCACCGCGGCGGGCAACGAGGGACCCGCCGCCATGACCATCGACGTGCCAGGCAACGTGCCGTATGTCATCACGACCGGTGCCCTGACGGACAACTACACGCCCTACAACTCGACAGACGATCGCCTGGCCTCGTTTTCATCCGCCGGCCCTACTTACGAGGGTTTCGTCAAACCGGAATTGGTCGCGCCGGGCGGCCACATCGTCGCGTCGATGCCGAGCGGTAGCTATCTCGCGAATATCGATCCTCATTCGATGCTGCCGACCGAAAATCTGTTCACCATGTCCGGCACTTCGATGGCCGCGGCGGTCACTACCGGCGTCGTGGCGCTGATGCTGCAGTCGGATCCGGCTCTGTCACCCGATGTGCTGAAATGCCGCCTGCTCGCCTCGTCGCGTCCCGCCGTCACCGGGAGCGGCACGCTCGCCTACAGTGTCTTCCAGCAAGGCGCCGGTCTCATCAATGCAGTCGCGGCCGTCAACAGTACCGCCACCGGTTGCGCCAATGTGGGGCTCGATATCAACGCGGATCTTGCGGGCACGGAGCACTTCGGCGGCCCCGCCAATGAGGACGCCAGCGGCAATTACTACATCATGAACATGGCGGGTTCGGCGTGGGGCTCGCCGCAGACCAGCGATGGTTACACGTGGTCTCAGGGTTACGCGTGGAGCCAGGGCTACAGTTGGAGCGAGGGCTACCTTTGGTCCCAGGGCTACACGTGGGCCAAGGGTTATACCTGGGCCAAGAGCTACACCTGGGCCAAGGGATATACGTGGGCGAAAGGCTACACCTGGGCGAAGTCCGTCCCTTGGTCGGCCGCGCCCGGAACCGCGGCCCCGACGACCCCGGCATCGATCGAGAACTGGGTCCCGAATCAATAACGGGACTGTGACGCAGGTCTGCAAAACCGCGGCCGCCTTAATGCCGATCTGACGCCGGTCAACACATCCAGGCTGGACTTCATGCATGGTAGCGCAGTGAGTACCCACCTGGATGCGGGAGCGCGGCGTTGGAAACTGCTGCTCGGATTGGCGTTGTGGAGTGTGGCATTGATCGCGCAGGCGGCGATCGATGCCTCCCCGCTGATCCTCGAGCATTTGACGACATCCGATGGTCTGCCCCAGGGTACGGTGTTTGCGACCCTGCAGGACTCTCAGGGCTTCGTGTGGCTCGGCACCGAGGATGGCTTGGTCCGCTATGATGGCCAGACCCTTGTTCGCTACGCCCACTCTCCCAGCGCCCGAGGTGGACTGCCCGGTAACTTCATCTACCAAATCATTGAGGATGCCCATCACGATCTCTGGATAGCCATCAAGGATGCCGGGGTCGCCCGCTGGAACCGCGGCAGCGATACCTTCACGGTCTTCCGCCATGATTCGGGCAACCCCGGTTCCCTCGCCAGCGACGCCGCGCGGGCCGTGATGATGGACGCGCACGGCCGGGTTTGGATTGGAACCAGCGATGCGGGTATCGACATCCTGAATCCCGCAACCGGGCGCTTCGAGCATCTGCGCCATGATCCGGCGTATGCGGGCTCGCTGATCGATGATCGAATTTTCACCCTGGCCTTGGACCGATCCGGCTCCGTTTGGATCGGCACCGAGTCGGGTCTCGACCGGTGGCAAAGCGAGCGCCGCGCGATCGATCACTTTCGCCACTCGGCGCAGGACCCTCACTCGCTCAGCGGCGATCAGATTTCCAGCGTACTCGAGGACAGGACGGGCGGCTGGTGGGTCGCAACCTACGATGGGGGCCTGGACCGGATGGATCGGTACGGCCGGGTGGTACAGGTGTTCCGTCACGATCCGCAGCGCAAGACCTCGCTGAGCAACGACGATGTTCGGGCACTGCTCGAGGATCAGGTCGGTCACCTTTGGGTGGGTACGGTGGACGGTCTGAATCTGCTCGATCGCGCCAGCGGCGGCTTCATCCACTATGGTCATCAGGAGACCGACGCCGGCTCCCTGCGCGACTCGTACATACGGTCCCTTTATGAGGATTCCAGCGGACTCGTGTGGATCGGCACCGATGCCGGGGGCGTCAGCCGCTGGAATCCGCGAAGCTGGGAGCTCGGTGGCCACCGGCCTGAGTGGCTCGGCGGCAGGCCAGTCACGGCGTTTGCAGATGCCCCCAACAATAATGTGTGGATTGGCTCGGTGGGCGGGGGACTAGTTCAGTACGACGGCAGCAGCGGTGTGGCAACCGACATCGACTCGCTGGTCGGTCAACGCAATGCGGTCGGCGATCGGCGCGTGATGGCGCTGCATGAAGATCGTCATGGCGCGCTTTGGATCGGCACCATGACACACGGTATTCGCCGGCTGGCAGGCGGCCATCTTGAAGCGATTGCGGTGAAAGCGGGCGATCCTCGCAGTCTCAGCGACGCCGGCATCATGACGATCGTCGAAACGCGCGCCGGCAAACTCTGGATCGGTACGCTCGACGGCGGCGTCAACGTGCTCGACCCCGATACCGGGCTGATCCAACAGCTCCCTTATGGTCCGTCGGTGCCCGGCGCGATCAGCGCCGCCAGCGTCATCGCGATCGCGGAGGGTCTGGATGGAAACGTCTGGATCGGCACCGTCGGCGGCGGCCTCGACCTGGCGCGCCCGGACGGCTCGGTGATCAAGGTCTTTCGCCACGATCCGAACGACCCGGCCAGTCTGCCCGCAAACATTGTGTACGCGATCCACGTCGACTCGGCAGGTCGAGTGTGGCTCGGTACCGACGGCGGCGGCCTGGTCCAGGTAATTGGCTCAGCAGCGGCGCCGGATTCGCTGCGCTTTCAAGTCGTCTCGCGCAATGAGGGGCTATCGAGCGACACGATTTGGGGTGTGCTCAGCGACGCCGAGGGACACCTTTGGCTCAGCGGAAATGCCGGGCTGATGCGCTTCGACCCCGAGTCTCGAGCTGTCAAGACCTTCCACCGCGAGCACGGTCTTCACGCCGAGGAATTCGACAATGGCGCGTACTTCCGGCTACGCGATGGCCGGCTGTGCTTCGGCGGCCCGGGCGGCTTCAATATTTTCGACCCATCACGGCTGTCCGAGGATCGTCGTCCGCCGCGGCTCGCGTTGACCCGGGTCGAAGTGATGGGGGTGGCGGTGCCTTCGGCCACGCCGTACTGGCTGCTCGGCAGACTCGCAGTCGATCACCGCGCGAGCATCATCTCGATGGATTTCGGTGCGCTCGACTTCATTTCGCCCAAACGCAATCGACTCGCGTATCGGATGACGGGCCTGACGGATCAATGGATCGACATTGGCTCGCAGCATCGCATCACGCTGACCAACCTGGGTGCCGGCGATCACGAGCTCGAGGTGCGAGCCGCCAATGCCGATTCCGTCTGGAGCGAAACACCACTGCGTCTCACGATTCACAAGGCGCCGGCGCCGTGGAATTCGCCGTGGGCCTACGCCGTGTATGCTCTAGCCGTGCTCGCAATGCTCGCCTATCGACTGCGATCGCAACGCATAAAATTCCAACAGGTCGTCGCAGCGCGGGAGCGCCTCGAATCAGAGGTCGCGCTGCGCACCCGGGAGTTGGTCGAGAGCAATCGACAGCTGGCCGAGGCGGCGCGGGCGAAAAGCAACTTCCTGGACCGCATGAGCCATGAGCTGCGAACGCCGATGAACGGCGTGGTCGGCATGACCGAGCTGCTCGCGCGTACGACGCTTTCGTCCACACAAACGCGATTGACGGAGACAATCCGTTCTTCGGCGGGGGTGCTGCTGCAAATCGTCAACGACTTGTTGGATTTGTCGAAGATTCAGGCGGGCAAGATTCAGCTGGAGTCGTTACCCATCGACCTGATCCCGTTGCTCGAGGAATGCACCAGTCTATTTTCGGGCAGCATTGCGGCGAAAGGCATTGAGCTGATCGTGTGTCCTGCGGCGCAGGACCACCAGGGCCTGACGGGCGATCCGCTGCGCCTGCGTCAGATTCTGATGAACCTGATCGGCAACGCCGTCAAATTCACGGCGCAGGGCGAAGTCGTTGTGAAGGCCGACGTCCTGTCCATTGAACCGGACCGTGCGACGCTGCAAATCACCGTCTGCGACACCGGCGTTGGGATGGACGAGGCGACGATCGCGAAGATCTTCGAGCCGTTCACGCAGGCAGATGAATCGACCTCCCGGCGGTTCGGCGGCAGCGGGCTCGGGCTCGCAATCTGCCGGGAGCTGGCGGAGCTGTTGGGCGGCACCATCACCGTGACCAGTACACCCAAGGTGGGCTCGACCTTCACGTTGACGTTGCCGTTGAAGATAGCGGCAGAGTCGAGCCGGCAACGCCGGGCGCCGCTGCCGCTGCGACGCGTACGAATACTGACGCGTCGGCCGGCCCTGGCCGAAGCGCTGGCTCGCACGGTTTCCGCACTGGGCTTGGCCGTGCTCGAGGATGATCGCGATCCCCCAACCCGCGCGCCAGACGGTGAGGAACTTGCCATCGTGGACGCCGGCAGCTACCCGGACTCACTTCGAACGTGCGTGGATTCAATCCGTCGGTCAGGCTCGGCTGTGGTGATCGTGGCGTCGACCGCGGAGGTCGAGATCGCGGACCTTGGAAGTATCGTGCACCCAGACACCATCGTGTCCAAGCCGGTCCATCGCGACGCGCTGTACGAGGCACTATCGGCCGCGATGGGTGCACCGCTGTCGGCCGGTGTCGAGGTTGCGCGTTCGGTGCCCCGCGAACCGCTCATCGGGGGCCATGTATTATTGGTGGAAGATGAACCCGTCAATGCGGCCGTGGCGGAAGGGTATCTCGCCGAATTGGGATGCACTTGCGTCTGGGTCGAGACGGGTCCCGCGGCGATTGCGCGCAGTGCCATCGAACGCTTCGATCTGATTTTGATGGATTTGAACATGCCGGCGATGGACGGCTTTACGACGACCGGCCTGATTCGGCAACGCGAGGCTCAGTTGCGGCGCGTGCCGATCGTCGCGCTCACTGCCCATGATGCCGCAGGTTATCGCGAAACCTGTATTGCGGCAGGCATGGACGACTTGCTGACCAAGCCGTATACCTTCAAGGAATGTGCACAGCTTCTGCGCCGCTGGATCAAAAGCAACCCCATCCGGCCGTCGGCCGGACCATCGTTGCGGTCTCCCCTTGATTTGCTGTCGAGCGTCGATCCCACGGCGGTCGCCGCTCTGCGCAATCTGAGGGCAGGAAAGCATGCGGATCTGTATTCGAAACTCGTCGATCTGTTTCGCGTGGGATCTGCCAAGTCACTGACCGAACTGCGCGCGGCGCTTGCGGCGGGGGATCTCAAGGCCGCGGGGAGCGTGTGTCACAAGCTGGCATCCAGCGCGGCGAATGTCGGCGCCCCCTCGTTCGCGAAGGAAGTTCGCCGCCTCGGGGCTCTGTGCAGCGAAGGTAACGTCGCCGGCGCAGAGGAATTGAAGGGCGGTCTTGAAGCGGCGCATCCCCTGCTCATTGACGCACTGATGCAAGTGCAATTGCGGGAGAGCGCTTGAACGCGACAGCCCAGACAGGTCCCTTGGCAATCATCGCCGACGATGAGGAACTCGGGCGGCTGCTGTTGGCCGAATCGGCCGCCGGGACGGGCCTCGAGCCCTTGGTCTTCGACAACGGCCTGGCGGCGCTGGACGCGGCACTGTCGCGAGAAGCCGCGATCATCCTGCTGGATGTCGACATGCCGGGCATGGACGGTTACTCGGTCTGCCGGCGCCTGCGCGCCGAGCCGAGACTCGCCACCGTCCCCATCGTCATGGTCACCGGCCATGAGGACGCCGCCGCGATCGATCACGCTTTCGAGGCCGGTGCGACCGACTTCATTTCGAAGCCCGTCAATTGGGCGCTTCTGCCGCGCCGAATCGAGTACATTTTGCGAAATGCCGCCGCAGCGCGCGCGCTCGCCGAACGGGTGTCGCAAGTAAACACGCTGGTTGAGGCAATACCGGACGCATTGTGGGTCGTCACGCCGGACGGCAACATCCGGTGGAGTCCGAATGCCCCACACTCCGACGGCATGAGTGCGGCCGCGTTCGCGCCGCCGGAGCGTCTGTCTGAGGCGCTCGAGTCCATCCGGCAGACGGCACACGACGGCTTGCAGCGCAAACTCGCGTATCGCGAGGATCATCCTTCGGGAGTGCACCGCTCGTTCGAACTGAGATTCAACCGGCGCGAGGGTGGCGACGTTGTCATGCTGCGCCAGGACACGAGCGAGCGCACGGCCGCCGCCGAACACATCGAACGGCTGGCTTACTTCGACCCTCTGACGTCCCTGCCGAATCGACAGCGCTGCATCGAGACTGCCGAGCGTCTGTTCGGCGAGGCCGCGGCATCTCGGCAATCCGTCGCAGTGATCTATCTCGATCTCAACAGCTTCAAACGCGTCAACGACACTTTTGGCCACTCAGTGGGAGACGCGGTGTTGCGCACGGTTGCCGGCAAGCTTGCCCGGACCCTTGAAGAGTTCCAGGCCGACTGCGAGCACCTGTCGGTCGCACGCTTCGGCGGCGACGAATTCGTCATACTCTTGCGCGATGCCGGGGCGCGCGCGCTTGCGATACAAATCGCCGATGCCTGCGCGATCAAGTTGCAAGAGCCGATCGAACACGGCGGACTCGAATTCTTCTCGGGGCCCAGCATTGGGCTCGCAGTCTATCCCGACGATGGTGCAGACGTCGCAACGGTGCTCAAGTACGCAGACACCGCCATGTATCAGGCCAAAACCGGAGCGGCCGGCTCGGTTGCGGTCTACTGCCCGGCGATGAGCAGCCGGTTGCGCGATTGGCTCGAGCTCGAAAGCCGCCTGCGGCGCGCGGTTCAAACGGATCTGCTGAATCTGCAGTTCCAGCCAAAGTTTCGTCTGGCGGACAACAAGATCGCGGGGGTCGAGGCGCTGCTTCGCTGGTGCGACGTGGACCATGGCGACATCTCACCGGTCCGATTCATCGAAATCGCGGAAGACAGCGGCTTGATCATCGACTTGGGCAGCTGGGTGGTGCGTGCGGCCTGCCGGCAGTTGCGCAAGTGGCTGGATCGCGGCATCGCCGTTCCCGTGGCCGTGAACGTGTCCGCGAAGGAACTCCTGTTCGGCGATCCCGCAAGGGTCGTCGAAACAGAGACCGCCGCATGGGGTGTTCCGCCGGCATTGATTGAAATTGAGATCACTGAATCGCTGCTGGTCAAAGACTCCGCGACAGTTCGCGGTGCGCTCGAAAAACTTCGACAGCTCGGATGCCGGATAGCACTGGATGATTTTGGCACCGGCTATTCTTCCCTCGCTTATATCACTCGATTTCCACCGGACCGGATCAAGATAGACAAGGCCTTCGTGCACAACGTGGATCGATCGGCGAGCGACGGGGCCGTCGCCAACGCCATCCTGTCGCTGGGCAAGAGTCTCGATTTGATCGTAACGGCAGAGGGTATCGAGCGTTCCGGACAATTGGAGTGGCTGCGCTCTCGCGGCTGCAACGAGGTCCAGGGATTCCTGTTATCGAGGCCGTTATCCGCGCAGGACCTCGAGAATCGATTTCTGCTGGCCGCGGATGCGCCACCGGATTTGACATATGCTTATCGCAATCGCGAAATCGAGCACGGCAAGTAAGGGGCCTGTTGGGCTATTTTAGCAGCGTCTTCTAAGTATTGATTCCTTTAGTGAGTGTCATTCAGGCCGGTTGCGGACAATGCAGCCGGCCTTTTTTCGATCAGCGCGCGCGCCAGCACGCGCAGCAACCGCTCGACACCACCGGGCGACGTCACATTGCCCGGCGACAATCGCAGCGTCGTTCCCCGGCAGTCGGCGTACAGGCCTGCATCGCGCAGCTCCGCTAAAACCCGTTGGCTTGTGCCCGGAGGAAGCTGGAACATCGTGGAACCGCCGCGGCGATGCGCGTCCAACGGGCTCGCCATGCCAAGGCCCAGGTCGAGGGCGCCCTCGATCAGGAGAGAGGCGAGGGCGCGGTTATGCGCCAGGAGTGCGGCGCCATCCTGCTCGGCATGCCAGGCGAGCGCGGGCAGGGTCCCGACGCAGGCCAGGATGGAAGGGGTTCCGTTGTCGAAGCGATGTGCATCCGGCGCGTACCTGAACGCATCGAGATTCCATGAAAATATGTTTTGCTGGCTGAACCATCCGCGCAATTCGGGTTCGCAGGTCTCGATCAATGGCGCCCGCACGTACAGGATGCCGGCCCCCGGGGTGCCTCCGAGCCATTTAAGCGAACTCGAGACGAGGAAGTCGACTCCGGTCGCTTGTACATCGAAGGGAAACAATCCGACGCTCTGCGTGATATCGACGCCGATCAGAGAGCCCATGCGCCGGCCATGAGCGGTCAGCGCATCCAGATCGCATCGATACGAGGCCGTCGATGTCACGGACGTCAACAGCGCGACCCCCACCTCCGGAGTCCAGTGTGCGATGAGATCCTCCTCGCGCACCCACGTTTCCCCCGCACGCAGCGGCACGGTGTCGAGGATGAAACCGTGCCGCGCGGCCATGCCGGCGAGCAAAAAGTGCAAACTCGGGAAACAGTCCGCCGCGACGAGAATTCGCCGGTGCGCCCGGTACTCCCTGGGAAGCGAGTTGATCAGCGTGTAGAGAGCGGATGTGACGTTCTCCGCACTGGTGAGCGTTCCCTCGCGTGCATTGATCAGCGTCCGCCAACGATCGATGAACTCCCGGCGCGCACCCAGGGCCGATTCCCATTGCGCATCATCCGGCGTCGCCCATCGGGCAGCGAACGCGGCCAGGGCTTCACCGATGCGCCTGCCCTTGTCCGGAAACATGCCGATCGAATGGTAGAGGAAATAGCCCGACCCGTCGCCTGCCTCGGCAGTGTTGCTCATGTCGTCATCTTAGTGGATTGGCCCTCCGGCCAAGTATAGGCGTCGATCAGGACCCGTGCCGTCCGCGCCGCGGCTTGCAGCGGTCCGCTCCCATGGCCGAATGTTCGCTGCGTGAGATACCCGCCTTCCATCACCAACATCAGGGCATCGCCCAATTCGTCGGCCTTGCGTGCACCTGCTTTGGCCGCCAGGGCGCGAAAGCGCCGCTGCATTTCCGCCTTCTGCCTCAAGGCCACCTGCCGGCCCGGATGTTCCGCTTCGGCCAGTTCGACCGACGCATTGGCCAGCGCGCAGCCGCGTGAATCCACGAAGCAGACATTGGTCACGAAGGCATCGAACAGCGCTTCGATCTGACGCCGTGCATCGCCTTCGTGGGCCGACACGATGCCGTCCCACCAGATCCAAAACTCGTTGGACTTCTGGTCAAGGTACTCGGCGACCAACTCATCCTTGGAAGCGAAGCTGCGATAGAAGCTCATCTTATTGGTGCCGGCCGCCGTGGCGATGGCATCGACGCCAACTTCGCGAATGCCATGCTTGTAGAAGAGATCGCACGCCGTTGAAAAAATGCGATCGCGCACTCGCGGCTTGCCGCAGACCGGCAGCGACGGAGCTGCCTCTTCAGGGATTGAAGGGCCCCGTTTGATCGATGGCGGCGCTGCTTTGGTTGTACTCATGCCGAACTCCTTGACAAGTGAGTTACCGGTAACTAACATCCACAAACGTTACTTAGCGGTCACTCACATATATTGTCGTCGCCGCGAGAGCCTGTGTCAAGTCGCTGATTTGCAAGGGATGTCCCCATGAAATTTACAACTCGGTCCACTCAGCTGTTCGCCACGCCCACTTTCGCGGGCCTCATCGTGCTCTCAGCGCTTATCTTAAGTGCCTGTGCGCCGTCGATGGGGCATCCGACCGTGAACGCGGTAAAGTCCCCACCCGCGGCTCCAGTAACGGTCGCTGAGGTCATTCATCGGCCGTTGCGAGACTGGTCCGAATTCACCGGCCGCCTCGAGGCGGTGCAATCGGTAGAAATTCGTCCTCGTGTCAGCGGCTACATCGATCGGATCGGCTTCGAGGAAGGTGCGCGGGTCAAAAAGGGTCAGAGCCTGTTTCGGATCGACCCGCGGCCGTTCCGCGCCGAAGCGGAGCGCCAGCTGGCTGCACGCACCCGGGCCCGATCGGAACTCGATCTGGCCAAGGCCAATCACGCCCGCGCGCAGCGCCTGATTGGTGAGAACGCCATCTCGCGCGAGGAGTTCGAGCGCCTCTCGAGTGCCGACGCCGTTGCCGCCAGCGATTTGGCCGCGGCGAACGCCGCGCTCGACGCCGCCAAGCTGAATCTCGAGTTTACGGAAGTTCGCGCACCAATCGACGGGCGGGTGTCCCGCGCCTTGATTACACAGGGCAATCTGGTGTCCAGCGACAGCCTGCTGACCACCATCGTCTCGGACGATCCGGTCTACGCGAGTTTCGATGCCGATGAGCAGACCTTCCTGCACTACAGCCGGAATGCCGCAAACCGTGCCCCTGGCGAGGACCCTGTCTATATGGGTCTCACCGACGAGAAGGATTTCCCGCATCGCGGCCGTCTGAATTTTGTCGACAACCAGGTCGACCGCAAGACAGGAACCATCCGTGCGCGTGCGGTATTCGCAAATCCCGATGGAATCTACACCCCTGGGCTGTTCGTACGCATCCGGCTGGTAGGCCGCGATACCCGCGACGCCGTCCTCATCGACGATCGGGCGGTCGGCACCGATCTCGGCAAGAAGTTCGTGTTCGTACTGAAGGGCGACAGCACGGTCGACTACCGCAGTGTGACCTTGGGTCCCGACGTTGATGGACTTCGGGTGGTCGACAGCGGACTTGGGGTGGGCGATGTCATCGTCGTCAACGGTTTGCAGCGCATACGGCCCGGGGCACTGGTTTCCGCAACCAAAGTGATCATGGATATGAACCGAGATGGCCTGCGTCAGGTCGCGGGCGTCGAACCGGACGGCTCTACGGGCAAAGCGTCGGCTGCGCACGGACGCGATGCGACGGCACGCCTTTCCCATTGAGTCGCATCCTTTGGAGTACTGAGCCTTGAAACTTGCACAGTTTTTCATTTCACGCCCCATCTTCGCGGGGGTACTGTCGTCGATCATCCTCATCGCCGGCGTCATCGCGCTGCCGAATCTGCCCATCAGCGAATACCCCGAGGTGGTCCCGCCGACGGTGGTGGTCAAGGCCTCGTATCCCGGCGCGAATCCCGAAGTCATCGCGGACACCGTCGCCTCTCCGCTGGAGCAATCGATCAACGGTGTCGAGAACATGCTCTATCAGTCGTCGCAGGCCACCGCCGACGGCGTAATGACGCTGACCATCACCTTCAAGCTCGGCTCCGACGTCGACAAGGCGCAGGTGCAGGTCCAGAACCGTGTGGCGCAGGCGCTGCCGAAATTGCCGGAGGAGGTGCAAAGACTTGGCGTCACCACCAACAAGGCGTCGCCGGATCTCACGATGGTGGTGCACTTGGTCTCGCCCGCCAAGCGCTACGACATGTTGTATCTGTCGAATTTTGCGACGCTTCGCGTCAAGGACGAACTCGCGCGGCTCGATGGCGTCGGCGACGTCCAGATCTTCGGAGCCGGAAACTATTCGATGCGCGTTTGGCTCGATCCCGACAAGGTTGCCTCGCGCAATCTCACCGCCGGCGACGTCGTAAAGGCGATTCGCGAGCAGAACGTGCAGGTCGCGGCCGGCGCGCTGGGTGCGCCGCCGACTTCGAGCAGCGCGGACTTTCAGCTGTTGGTCAATACCAAGGGGCGTCTGGTCACCGAGGCCGATTTCGGCGCCATCGTCGTACGGGCCGGCGACGCGGGCCAGATCACGCGTCTGCGCGACGTGGCCCGCATCGAACTCGGCGCCGACAGCTACGCATTGCGCTCTCTGCTCGACAACCAACCGGCAGTGGCCATCCCCATTTTCGCGCGCCCCGGCAGCAATGCCATCGCCATCTCGACGGCGGTGCGTGCCAAGATGCAGGAACTCAAGCGAACCTTCCCGGCGGATATCGACTACACCGTCGTCTACGACCCGACCGTATTCGTGCGCAGTTCCATCGAGGCTGTGGTGCACACCCTGTTCGAGGCGATTATTCTGGTGGTGATCGTCGTCATCGTCTTCCTGCAAACATGGCGCGCATCGGTGATTCCTTTGATCGCTGTGCCGGTATCTCTCATCGGTACCTTTGCCGTCATGGAATTGTTCGGATTTTCGCTGAACGCGCTCAGCCTGTTCGGGATGGTGCTGGCGATCGGCATCGTTGTCGACGACTCCATCGTGGTCGTGGAAAACGTCGAGCGCAACATCGAGCGGGGATTGAGCCCGCTCGATGCGACGCGTCAGGCAATGAAAGAAGTGACCGGACCCATCGTGGCGACCGCGTTGGTGCTTTGCGCCGTGTTCATTCCGACTGCCTTCATCAGCGGGCTCTCCGGACAATTCTACAAGCAGTTTGCCCTGACCATTGCCATCAGCACGGTAATCTCGGCCTTCAACTCGCTGACGCTGTCGCCGGCGCTGTCGGCGGTGCTGCTGAAGCCGCGGGGCGCTGCGCCCGACAGGCTGCAGCGACTCATCAATCGGGTGCTGGGATGGTTCTTCCGTCCTTTCAACCGGGCTTTTGCCGGCGCTTCCGGCGGCTACCTGTGGGGCGTCGCCCGCATCGTGCGTGCCGGCGGCGTCGCGCTTGCGGTCTACGGCGGGTTGATCGGTCTCGCGTGGCTGGGGTTCGCGACGACGCCGACGGGCTTCGTCCCTCCGCAGGACAAGCAATATCTGGTCGCGTTTGCGCAGCTTCCCGATGCCGCGACCTTGGACCGGACCGAGGAGGTCATCAAGCGCATGGGTGAGATCGCCTTGAAGCAGCCGGGCGTGGCGAACGCCGTGTCGTTTCCGGGCCTGTCGATCAATGGGTTCACCAACAGTCCGAATTCGGGGATCGTGTTCACGCCCTTGAAGCCATTCGATGAGCGTACCGGCCGGGGGCAGTCGGCGGCTGAAATCGCCGCCGCGCTCAATCAGAAATTCGCCGCCATTCAGGATGCGTATATCGCGATCTTCCCGCCGCCGCCGGTGCAGGGCCTTGGCACCATCGGCGGGTTCCGCCTGCAAGTCGAGGATCGCGGCAGCATGGGCTTCGAGGAATTGTACAAGCAGACTCAGAACCTCATCGCCAAGGGCAATGCAACGCCGGGTCTCGCGGGGCTGTTCTCGAGCTTCCAGGTCAACGTCCCGCAGATCCGCGCCGATGTGGACCGCGAGAAGGCGAAATCTCAGGGCGTCGACTTGCAGAATCTGTACGACACAATGCAGATCTATCTCGGATCCCTGTATGCGAACGACTTCAACCGTTTTGGACGCACTTACCAGGTCAACGTGCAGGCCGAACCGGAGTTTCGGTTGCAGGCCGAGGACATCGTCAAACTCAAGACCCGCAACGCGGCCGGCGAGATGATCCCTTTGAAGTCCTTCGTCACCGTCGAATCGAGCTCGGGCCCGGACCGGGTCATGCACTACAACGGCTTCGAGACCGCCGAGATCAACGGTGCCGCCGCACCCGGGTTCAGCACCGGCCAGGCGCAGAAGATCATGGAGAACCTCGCCCAGCGTGAGCTGCCGAACGGAATGACCTTTGAATGGACTGAACTGACCTACCAGCAGATCCTGGCGGGCAACACCATGATCTATATTTTTCCTCTGGTGGTGCTGCTGGTGTTCCTGGTCCTTGCCGCGCAGTATGAAAGCCTCGCGCTGCCGCTGGCCGTGATCATGATCATGCCCATGGTGCTGCTGTCGGCGATTCTCGGCGTGAAACTATCCGGCGGCGACAACAATATCTTCACGCAAATCAGCCTCATCGTTCTGGTCGGCCTGGCCAGCAAGAACGCGATTCTGATCGTGGAGTTCGCGCGTGACGCCGAGGCGCACGGCGCGTCGACCCTGCGCGCCATCTTGAAGGCGGCCCATCTGCGATTACGGCCCATCCTGATGACGTCGTTTGCTTTCATCATGGGCGTCATCCCCTTGGTTCTGAGCCGCGGTGCGGGCGCGGAAATGCGCCATGCCATGGGTGTGGCGGTGTTCTCCGGGATGCTCGGGGTCACTCTGTTCGGGTTGGTCCTGACGCCGGTTTTCTATTATCTCGTCCGCCGATTGCGCAGGCGCGCCGCCCCGTTGGCCGCTGCGCCCGCGCTGGATGCGGTCGCACAGCACTCTCACTGATCTTGTTTACCCTGGTGAAGGAGTCATTGATGAAGTCGCTTGTTTTGTTCTCCGCCTCACTGGCACTCGCGGCGTGCGCGGTTGGGCCCGACTTCAAGCCGCCGGTGAATCCGCCGGCGGCGTTGGTCAACGCCTACTCCACGGACCGCAGTCCGTTGGTGATGCAACCGACGGACGGCCCGTGGTGGCAGCAGTTCGACGATCCGGTGTTGAATGAGTTGATCGCGCGGGCACTCGAATCGAACCTTGATCTGGCCTTGGCCGTCGATCGGGTCCGCGCCGCACGGGCCGTGTTCTCCGGCGCCGAACTCGACTACGCCCCGCATCTACCGGTCACGGCCGGTTACACACACTCCAAGGAACAGGAGCCTGGATTCGGAAGTCAGCGCATCGACGCGGAAGGCTACACCGCAGGGTTTGACGCTACGTGGGAACTGGACCTCTTCGGTCATGTACGCCGATCGGTCGAAGCCGCGCGCGGCGACCTTGCCGCCGAACAGGAGGATTTGCGGTACGTGCGCGTCACGGTTGCCGCCGAGGTGGCTCGGAATTACTTTTCCCTCCGCAGTGCGCAACAGCAGGTTCAGGTTGCGCACGATAATCTCGCCAATCAGCAGGAAGCCGTACGTCTGACTTCGGTGCGCTACGAGTCGGGCCGAGGCACGGAGTTGGACGTGCAAAGCAGCCGCGCCCGCCTGAAGGCCACCGAGGCCACGCTACCGCAGTTGGAGACCGCTCAGGCAGCCGCCCGCTATCGGCTCGCGGTGCTGCTCGGCCAACATCCGGGCGCTCTCGACACCAAGCTCGCACCGCGCGCGGCGCCGCCGTACGCGAAGGCACTTCCGATCGGACAAGACGGCCAGGATGCGGGCAGCTTGCTGCGCAACCGGCCGGATGTTCGAGAAGCCGAGCGGCGGCTCGCAGCGGCCACCGCACGGGTCGGGGTCGCCACCGCCGATCTATTCCCGCGCGTCACGGTCACCGGCTTCGTGGGCTTCTTGTCCGGCGATTTCTCTCACCTGTTCAGCTCCTCGCAAGGCACCGATGCGCGCGCCTGGTCGATCGCGCCTTCGATCAGTTGGCCCGCGCTCGATTACGGGTCGGTCAAAGCGCGCCTTCGCGCAAGTCGTGCCAACGCCGACGGCGCGTTCGTCAACTACGAGAAGGCCGTGCTGAATGCGTTGGAGGAGACGGAGAACGCCTTCGTCGGCTATCGTGAACAGCAATCGCGGCTCAAGAGCTTGTTGGAGCAGGCGGACGCCTCACGCCGCGCGGAGGAACTGGCGGCGGCGCAATACCGGGAGGGCGTGACCGACTTTCTCACGCTGCTCGATGCTCAGCGCACGCAGCTCTCGGCCGAGAGCGACGTTGCGGAAGCCGAGGGCGAGGTCAACGTCGGCGTGGTCGCGATTTACAAAGCGCTGGGTGGGATGGGGCAGCCCAATGGCCCTCTGCTTGTGACCCGGTAGGTGCGCATTCACGTTTTGGCCGCGACGATTCGGACCATGCCGGCGAGTCCAGGCTCGGTACGCACCGATAAACCCCTTTCTTCGAGCCCCGCGGACACCCAGCCCGGCGCCAAGCGGAGCTTGCGGTAGACGCTAACCCGCTGTTGCCAGTTCGAGCCCGTTCGTTCGTGGATGATGTCGGATACGTCGACAGTGCCGGGTCCGTATTCGAGGAAGCAGGTCATGATGCGGTCGGCGTCGCTCCTGACCGGGATGAATCGCGCCTGCCCCACCAAGGGCACGGTGTAGTCCCGAAAGGTGGCGATGAACCGGCCGCCCGGCCGCAGCGATTCCGCGGCCAGCGTGAACAGTTGGAGAACGGATGCGGTGTCCGGCAAGTGAGTCAGCGTATCGCCCATGCACAGGATGGCGTCGCAGAAGAGGGCGTTGCTGCCGGAATCCATGTGCCGCCGGAAGGACAGCATTTCGTCCATGACCCCTTTGACCGGCAGGCCGGTCGAGTGCGTCATCAACTGCGCGAGCAGGAGCGGACAGGAATCCACCGCTACCACGCTGCAGCCGCGACGGCCCAGCGGGATGGCGTGCATACCGAATCCCGCGCCGAGGTCGACGGCCGAACAGCCGGCCGGCAAATCCGCGAGGACGGCGGCAATCTCGGATTCGCCGCGAGCGATGGCGGCGTCCACACCGCCCGCCATCCAGGCGTACACCGGAGCCAGGTGCGTTCGGTAGTGCTCGGCAACGGCAGCCATGCGCGCCATCATACCTGGTACGCCCCAGTGAGCCCCTAGGCGCTCAACAGTTTCCACAACCGCGGGTGTCGGCGCAGCAGGTCAACCACCTGCGCTGCGTGACCCGGCGCGTAGCCATTGCCGATTTCCAGCGTCGCGGCGGAACCGACGCCCTCCGCGCCGAGCGCGGCGCGGGTGAAATCGGTGGCCATGCTGAAGAACAGAATGTGACCGTCGCGCCGGGTCGACAGGATGCACGCGGTCTCGATTCCGGCGACGTTCACGCACGACACCGTCAGGTCCACCGGCCTGCCGACCAGTTCGGCAAAGGCAACCGCGGCACGTGCATCTCCCGCGAGCGGCCGAATCGCCGGCAGCTCGAGTTCATCGAGCATCGCCAGTCGCGCCGGATCGGTGTCCCCGACCAACACGTCGACCGCGCCCGCCTCGACGGCGGCGACCGCGCAAAGCATACCGCTGCGCCCGGCGCCGATGATGAGAACTCGGCTGCCTGGGGCTGTTCTTGCCCGTACCCGCGCGGGCGCTCCGGCCACGTCGAAGGCCGCCAGCGACACCGCCTCGGGAATATCGGCCGGCAGCTCGACCCAGATGCTCGTTTCGAAAAGGAAGGCTGTGCCGCGCGCGGCGGCTGCACTGGTGCGCAGATCGGGAAGGTCCAAGAAGTCGAGATGCAGCGGCGTCAGCGTCAGGCTGACCAGGGTTGCGATGCGGGTACCGGGTGCGGGCGCATTCGGGAAGGCCGGTCCGGCGCGGCGCACGACGCCCGTCAGCATGCCGCCCGAGTTGGTCACCGGGTTGTGCAGTTTGCCGCGGTGCCGGACCAGGGCAAGCAGTGCTTCGCGTACGGACGCTGCATCGTCGCCGTGCGCCCGGCGCAATTGCGCGAGGCTGCTCGCATCGATGTGAATGTGCTCCACGGAAATCTCCAGTTCCGTGGCCTGGCAGGGCAGCGTCGCGTCGAGCCGGTCAGCCGCTTGCGGGAGTGTTCCCGGTTGCCCGATGACGCGATGCAGCCCATAGGGACTCTGGAGCATTGGAGCCGCAACTCTCAACCGTCACGCGACCGCACCAGGTGCTGCGGTGTAATGCTCGCGAGGGTCGGGGTGCCGGCTTGGCGCATGATGGTATTCAGTTCGCGGTCCAATAGATCGATCACGGCCTCGATTCCCGATTGACCGAACGCCGCCAGACCCCAGGCCTGAGGCCGGCCGATGCCCACTGCGGTCGCGCCGAGTGCCAGCGCCTTAAAAACGTCGGTGCCGCGGCGGATTCCGCCGTCGACGAAGATGGGAACGCGGCCCTTCACCGCGTCCACCACCTCCGGTAAACAGTCGATGCTGGCCCGCAAGGTTTCTTCGTTGCGGCCGCCATGATTCGATACGACGATTCCGTCCGCACCGTGCTTGACCGCAAGGGCGGCATCGTCGCCCGCAACGACCCCTTTGACCAGCAACCGGCCCTTCACGATCGCCCGCAACCGGTCGAGATATCCACTGCCGAGGTCCGCCGGGGCAAGTGCCGTGACGCGTGACACGTCAAGGCCGGAAAACATCGGTTTACTGCGCCACATGTCGTGGGAGTTACCCGCGTGACAGTCCACGCAATGTCGGCTGTCTGCGGCCATGGCGCGCTTCAAGGTCTCGTTGTTGCGGGCGCCCCGCGTGTCGACCGTGAGCACGATGGCGGTGCAGCCGGCGCGCTCGGCGCGACGCACGATACCCTGGGTCACCGCCCAATCGTCGGTTGCGTACAGCTGTTGCCAGAGAGGTGCGCCGCGCGCCTCGCCCACGGTCTCGACCGCGGTCGACGACCCCGTCGACAGCATCAACTGCACGGAGCGTGTCGCGGCGGCATGCGCCGCAGCGACTTCGGCGTCAGGATGGAAGGCGCGCAACCCCGACACCGCGGAGAGGTAGATTGGACTGCGCCACGGCGAGCCGAATACCCGCCGTGTGGTGTCCATGTGCCTAAGATCAGTGAAGCGATGCGCACGGATCTCATAGTGCGAATAGGCTTCGTGATTGCGAATGACGGTGCGATCATCGTCCGCGCCGGTCGCGATATAGCCGAAATGAGCGGGCGGTAGCGCGACGCGTGCGAGGGGTTCGAAGTCCGCGACGCTGAGCACCTGCTCTGCCGAGGTGATCGGTGGAGCTTCGCGCTGATACATGCGGGAAGGCGGCAGCGAGTCGTCCGCCGTGGCGCGCGACCAGAACGCCGGTAACACCGCGATCCCACCCATGAATGTGCGTCGATTCAGCGACAATCGTCTTCCGGGCACCTTCGCTCCCTGGCCGTTCTCGGTCCGCGAAGTGTACCGGAACTCGGGTTACCCATGGAGACGAACAGCGCTGCGGTATCTGCCAGCCGCGCGGCACGGGCGCGGACGTACTGGACGCTCGTACTCTGGTATTGCTGATGAGCGGTCAAAGCGGCGTACTCGGACGAGGCGCCCAAGCGGTAGCGCGTCTCGGCGTCGCGATCCAGGTCGCGCGCGGCGTTCGCGGCACGTTCCGATTGGGCCAGCGCATTCGCGTCTTCCTCGAGCGACGCCAGCGTGTCAGCGACATTCTGAAATGCCGCAAGCACTGTTTGCCGGTATTGCGATACGGCCGCCGAGTAGTTCGCTTCGTATTGATGCTTGCGCGCGACGAGCGCGCCGCCGTGAAACAAGGGCTGCGTGAGCGAGGCGCCCACGCTCCAGATGGCGCCGGCAGGCGAGGTGAACGTCGACCAGTCGAAACCGCCGTGCCCATACGAGGCCGAGAGCGTCAAGGACGGAAACAGCGCGGCAGTGGCCGCGCCGGCTTCATCGGCGGCTGCCCGCACGCCTGCTTCGGCCGCAAGAATATCCGGCCGCTGGTGCAAGAGATCCGAAGGGATCGACAGGGGAATGCTGCCGGGCAAGTGCAGCGAGTCGAGCGGTAGCGGCTCCGGAGCCTGATCCGGCGTGCGGCCCAACAGCACCGCTTGGGCGTGCCGCACCGCGAGCGCCTGGGCACGCAGGGGAGGCAAGGTGGCGGCCGTCACGGCGGCATCTTGCTGGGCCGCCAGGTTGTCGTCGAGCGACGCGCTGCCGAGTGCATAGCGCGCCGCGGTTTGCCGCGCACGTTGTTCGCTGAGCGCAACCAACTCCGTCGTCGCGGCCACCTGCTCCTGCAGCGAGGCCGCATTGATGGTCGCCACCACGATGTTGGCGGCAAGCGCACGGCGCACCGACTCCAGTTGATAGTCCTGCTGTTGCACCTGGCGCGCGAGTGCGCGATCGGCCAGCACGGCGGCGCCGAAGAAATCGAAGGTGTACGAGGTCTTGACCTCTGCGGCGAAGACATTGTAGAGAAAGGTTTGCTCCGGCAGCGTAGGAATCGCCAGGGCACGCTGGCGCGACGGGCTGAAGCCCACGTCGACGTTCGGCCAGAGCGATTGACCGATCTGCGCGCGCAGACCTTCGCGCGCCGCCTTGAGCGTACTTTGAGCCGCTGCCAGCGATGGGCTGTTGCTCAGTCCTTCATCGACCAGGGCGTCGAGCGCATCTGAGCCGTACTCCTTCCACCATTCCGGCACCGGCCGCGCCCCCGTGCGCAGGCGCTGCGCGGCGCCATCGGCTGCGGGCATCTGGTCAGACTGGCCCTTTGCGGCGTAATGCGCGGGCGACGTCATCTGCGGCGGGGTGCGCGGCGGCCCGAACGCGCCGCAGGCGGCGACACTCGATGCGAGCATGAACGTTCCGATCAATCGAACTGTCGAGGCGGTTGCTCTCATACGGCGAACTCCCCCGGGCCCTCGTCGCGCCGGACGCGGAACCAAGCTGCATACAGCGCCGGTAGATAAAAAAGTGTCAATATCGTCGCCACCGTGATGCCGCCCATCAACGCGGTCGCCATCGGCCCGAAGAAATTACTGCGCAGCAGAGGAATCAATGCGAGCACCGCGGCAGCCGCGGTCAGCGTGATCGGACGGAAGCGACGCACCGTCGCGCCGACGATGGCGTCGACACGGGAGTGTCCGACCCGGATGTCCTGTTCGATCTGATCCACGAGGATGACGGAGTTGCGCATGATGATGCCGAACATTGCAATGGTCCCAAGCATCGCCACGAATCCGAAGGGCATGCGGAACAGCAGCAGCGCAATCACAACTCCGATCAGTCCCAGAGGCGCGGTGAGCACCACCATCAGCACGCGGCTGAAGCTCTGCAGCTGGACCATCAGAAACACCAGCACCGCGATCACCAGCAGCGGCATCTGCGCAACGATGGACGCCTGGGCCTTGCCGTTCTCTTCGACCGCGCCGCCGATTTCGATCCGGTAGCCTCCCGGTAGTTGCCGGCGCAGCGTCGCGAGCGCTTTGTCGATATGGCTCGTGACGTCGATGCCCTGCGCACCCGGCCGCACGTCGGACTGCACGGTGATGGTTGGCTCGCGGTTGCGTTCCCAAACCACGCCGTACTCCAGCCCGTAGGTGAAGCGGCCGAGCGCGCTCAGCGGCACCGCGCTACCGCTCTGCGACGGCATCGACAGACGTTCGATCTGCGACGGATCGATGCGGTCGCTCTGCGGTGCTCGCAGATCGACGCCGATGAGCTTGTCGCGCTCGCGGAACTGCGTGAGGGTGTACCCGGTCAAGGACATCTGCAGATAGTTCTCGATATCCTGCGACGATATGTTGAGTTGGCGCGCCTTGGTCTGATCGATTTCGAAATGCACCGAACGCTCGGCCGGTTCATCCCAGTCGAATTGCACGCCGACGGTCTCGGCGTTGCCTCGCATGATCGCAGCCACTTCTTCGGACAGCCCGCGCACGGCTCCGATCTCGGGACCCGTGACCCGAAACTGGACCGGGAAGCCGATCGGCGGACCGTTTTCGAGCCGGGTGATTCGGGTGCGCACCGACGCGAAATCTCTGCGCAGGACGTCGGCCAGTGCCGCGGCCAGCTGTTCGCGCTGCTTGACGCTCTTCGCCGTGACGACAAATTGCGCGAAGTTGGGAGCTGCGAGTTGTTGGTCGAGCGGCAGGTAGAAGCGCGGCGCGCCGGCGCCGACGAAGTCAACGAAGTGGTCGATCTGCGGACGCTTCGACAGCACTGCCTCGAAACGTTGGGTCTCGCGCAGGGTCGCGGCGAACGATGCACCCTCCGGCAAGCGCAGATCGATCAGCAGTTCCGGCCGATCGGAACTTGGAAAGAATTGCTGCGGTACCAGCGTGAAGCCGGCAAGGCCGACGATGAACGCCGCCAGCGTCGCACCGAGCACCAGCCCGCGGTGGTCGACGCACCAGCCCACCCAGCCGCGCAGACGGCGGTAGAACCGGGTGTCGTAGATGTCGTGGGCTACGCCACCCGACGCTTCGGCGGGGCGTCGCGTGGGATGTTGCGACAATAGCCGATAGCCGAGCAGCGGGATGACCGTGACGGCGGCCAGCCACGAGAGCAGCAGGGCGATCGCGGACACCTCGAAGATCGAACGGGTGTACTCGCCGGTTGCCGATTGCGCCAGCGCAATCGGCAGGAATCCGGAGACGGTGACCAGGGTGCCGGTCAGCATGGGAAACGCGGTGCTCGTGTACGCGAAGGCCGCCGCACGGATGCGGTCATACCCCTGCTCGAGTTTGACGGCCATGGTTTCCACCGAGATGATGGCATCATCCACCAGCAACCCGAGCGCGAGAATCAACGTGCCGAGCGACACCTTGTGCAGACCGATATGGAACAGGTACATGCACAGCACGGTGGCCGTCAGCACCAGCGGGATCGAAATGACCACTACCATCCCGGTCCTGAAGCCGAGGCTGACCAGACTGACCACCAACACGATGGCGATGGCTTCGGCCACTGCCTCGACGAAGTCATCGATCGAGTGGGCGACCGCCTGCGGCATACTGGCAACCTGCACCAGTTTGAGTCCGGCCGGGAGTGCCGCGCGCAGCCGCGCTGTTTCGGCATCGAGAGCCTTGCCGAGCGCGATGACGTCCCCCGACGGCGCCATGGTGATGCCGATGCCCAGCACTTGCTGGTTGTCGAACCGCATGATTTCGGTCGGAGGGTCGACGTAGCCGCGGCGGATCGTGCCGATATCACCGAGACGGATGGTGCGGCCGTTCACTGCAATGAGCGTGTCGGCGAGCTGGTCGAGGTCCTGGAACTGACCGCTCGGCCGCACGTACACCCGATCATCGGCGGTGGTGAATACTCCGGCTGCGCCGACCGCATTCTGCGAGCTGACGGCGTCGGCGATCCGCTGCGGTGTCAGGCCGAGCTTGGCCAGCTGCGAGTTGGCCACTTCGACATAGATGCGTTGTTCCTGATCCGAGATGAAGTCGACTTTGTTGACGTCATGCACGCGCAGCAGCTGGGTGCGCAGCCGTTCGGCATAGTCGTGCAGCTGCGCGGGCGCAAAGCCGTCGCCTTCCAACGCATAGAGGTTAGTGTAGACATCGCCGAACTCGTCGTTGAAGAAGGGGCCCTGGACTCCAGCGGGCAGCGTGTAGGCGATATCGCCGACTTTCTTGCGAACCTGGTACCACGTCGCCGGCACTTGCGACGGCGGTGCGGAATCCTTGATGGTGAAAAACAGCGTCGACTCCCCGGGGCGCGAGTAGCTGCGTTGAAAGTCGACGTCCGGAGACTCTTGCAATTTGCGGGCGATGTTGTCGGTGACTTGTTCCTGAACCTGCCGCGCCGTCGCACCGGGCCAGAACGTGCGGATCACCATGACCTTGAACGTGAACGGCGGATCCTCGGACTGCGCCAGTTTTCCATACGACAGGACGCCGAACAGGGTTACCAGCACAAGAATGAAAATCACCAGCGCTTGATGATCCAGGGTCCAGTTGGAAAGATTGAAGCGATGGTCCGCGCCGTAGGGCACGGGATTCGGTAGGGCCACGGCCCCCGCTGAGTGTTGGTCGGTCATTGGGTGGCGTCCACACCGTCGTCGGTGAACAGCGGCTTGACCGCGCGCACATGCTGCCCGGCGAAGACGGTGTGTACTCCGGCCAGCACCAGGCTCTCGCCCTCGGCAAGGCCGCTGGTAACCACGGCGCTGCGCTCGGTATAGGTGCGCACGGCCACGGGGCGCAACTCGAGCGTGGAATCGCCGGCGCGAATCACCCAGACCGCCGGCGAGTTGCCTTGGTGAAAGATTGCGGTCGCCGGAATCTTGAACACCGGCGCCGCGGTCGCGGCAGCGCGAGTGGCGTCGACCGCTGGGTGCTCGCCGCCGGCTGCGGCGGGCGACAGCACGGCATCGCCGGTCATCCCGAGGCGTACTGCGTCTGCTCCCGGTCCTCCGGTGAGCGTCAATTTCACGCGGTACGTGCGGCTTTGCGGATCGGCCGCAGGCGCCACTTCGCGTACGCGCGCCGCAAAGCGGCGGCCGGGGAGCGCGGAGAACGTGACGTCGGCGGGCTGCCCGATCGACATCCTGCCGAGGTCGCCCGCGGCCGCGTCGAGATTGACGTCGATGTCGCCGGTCCACGCCAGTCCGTACACCGCTTGTCCGGCGGCTACGTATTGCCCGGTATCGGCGTTCTCGCTGGTGATCATTCCGTCGTGGTCCGCAACCAGCGCGTGGTACAGCAGGGTATTGCGCGCCACGACCCATTGATCTGCCGCCTGGTCACGGGCTGAGCGGGCGGCGCTGTAGGCGTCCTGCGTTTGCTCGAGCGCACTCTCGGCGACCAGGTGCTGCGCGAACTGCGCGGTATCGCGGTCCAGCGTTTGCTGCGCGAAGGTCAGGCGATGGTCGGCCGCATCGAGGGCTGCCCGGGCGGCAGCGGCCTGCTTTTCGGCGTCTGCTGCGTCGAGCCGCGCAACCACCGTACCGCGGCGCACCGCATCGCCGAGGCGCACCGTGCGCTCGACGATCTTGCCGGCAACGCGAAACGACATGATGTTTGAATAGCGCGCGGACGCTTCGATGGGGTAGCGCAAGGACTGGCCGGCGTCCGGCCCGAAGTAGGCGTGTACGGCAAGCGCCACCACCGCGGCGGGCGGCACCGGGGCGGCCGGCTTGCCATGGCAACCGGCGAGGGCGGTCGCCGCGAGGGCGGTTGCCGCCAGCAACCACAGCGCCTTGGCGGCTGCGGGTCGAACCTGGGCATTCGTACATAAACTAGACATGTGTCAATTCCATGGCAAAAAAAAGGTTAGACAGCCGGTTTGCTCTCCGCGGCCCCGCGGAGCAAGTTGAAAGCGTAATTGCTGAAATCCTGGACCGCGACGCCCTGCCGGGCGAGGTCCGATCCCTTGGCCATGGCGATTTGGATGATGCCGTGCGTGAAGGCCCACAGGGTCAGGGCGAGCAGCATGGGATCGCCGACATCCGACCGGATGCTGCCGTCGCGGA
The DNA here is from genome assembly GCA_963799885.1 of uncultured Gammaproteobacteria bacterium. Lineage (GTDB taxonomy): Bacteria > Pseudomonadota > Gammaproteobacteria > Steroidobacterales > Steroidobacteraceae > Bog-1198. The sequence goes on from CAWCYX010000029.1 coordinate 409,523, forward strand.
TGCCGGTCTCGATGGCTTGCACCAACGTGCCGAGGACTTGAGTGCCGGCGACCTGACAGGCGCCTTCGTTGGTGCTCGAATCCGTCTCCACGGAGTGCGACTGAAAGCGCGTGCAGAAGTCGAAGTAATGGGGAAATTCGTGCGCGTAACCCATGTATGCGCGGCCGATCGCGTCGACCTGGTCCATGCCGCGCGCGGTCCCCGCAATGGCGGCCTTGAAGCGGTCGTGAAGCAGCCGCATCGCGCGCTCGCCGATGGCAAACAGCAGGTCTTCCTTGTCGCGGAAATAGACGTATACCAAGGCGCGCGACAGGCGTGCGGTTCGCGCCACTTGATCGACGCTCAACCCGTCCCAGCCCTTCTTGGCATACAACGTCTCGGCGGCGTCGAGAATCTCTGCGCGACGGCGCTCCTTTTCTTCCTCACGGCGGGTGGCTATATAGGACATGCAGTGGAACTGTACGCATTCGTTGACAGAGTGTCAATAACTACACAATCGTACGGGCGCCAGGGCCGAAGCGGCGGGTCGGGCAGGATCTTCTTAGTGCGGCGCAATTCCGCCGATCCGAACTCCGGGCCGAGAACTGCCCGAGGGGGTGCGCCGAGTTCGCGAGCGTTTCATCCCACTACTTCAAAAGCATAGTGCCGATGTCCTCGACGGACGCGATAGGTCGCAAAGTCATCGCGATCGATTGTAAATATTTTGCGCGATTCCAGTGCTTCGGCCGCGACCACCAGCGACGCATCGGCTAGATCCATCGGACGATCGGCATAGAGTTCCATGAGTTCGAAAGCGCGTACCAATGAGACGTGCTCGAAAAACCAGACGGATAGCGCACTCCTCGCGATAAACTCCCGGAGTCGATCCGAGCCGATGCTCTGTGGTTCGAGCATATGAAACGCTTCGGTCAGCACCGCCACGGTTGTGCAGAGCGGTTCACGTAACGTCTTGAGGATCTTCTGGCAGCGCGTATGGTGCGCGTCTTTCGGATCGAACAGTGCGACCAGCGGCCCCGTATCGACCAGAATCATCGACCGTGCTTTCTTCTAAGAGCCAGTCGTACACCGTTTCGCGTATCCGCGGATGAAACAATCGAATAGCCCCCGGGACCCAAATCCATCTCGCTGTAGATCTCGTAGGCACTCTGCGCGGGCGTCTGCCTCACATGCGACTGCAAAGCACGCAGGCCGCGCTTGAGCGCCTCTGAAATCGGCAGCCCCGTTGCCGCGCGAACTTCGCTCAAAACTCGTTCGGTTTCGGCATCGAACCTGACAGTACGTGTCGCCATGATCGTTCTCCAAGCGTATTACAAACTGTAATACAAATGGGTATGCTCGTCAATCAACCGGGGTTTGGAGCTATGAAAGGCTGGAAAATCCAATGCGCGCGTGAGTGCCGTCGCAACGGAATCTCCCGCTCAGGCGGCGCCGTAACCCACGATCCCCTTGGTCTCCAGGAACTCGTAAATGCCCCAATCGGCATATTCCTTGCCGTTGCCGGACTGCTTGTAGCCGCCGAAGGGTGCATGCGTATCCCAGTCGGGATAGTTGATGTTGACGTTGCCGGCGCGCAATTCCGCAGCCACTTTTCGCGCATGCTCCAGATGTCAGTGGACGAGACATAGGCGGCGAGCCCATAGACCGAGTCGTTGGCCTTGTCGATGGCCTCCTGTTCGGTCTCGATAGGGGAGGATCGACAGCACGGGCCCGAAGATCTCCTCGCGCGAGATCGTCATTTCGTGCTTCACGTTGCCGAACACGGTCGGGCTTCACGTAGTACCCCGTCGTCGAGTCCTTCCGGCCGTGCCGGTGCCGCCGACCACGAGCGTGGCGCCTTCGTCGATGCCCGCCTGAATGAGGCGTTGAATCTTGTCGAACTGCACCTGGCTCACGACCGGACCCAATACCGTTGTCGGCGAGCGTGCGGAGCGCCGACCCGGTGTGCGTGGCCGCGACGCCCTTGGCGATCTCCAACGCTTCGGCGTGTCGATTCGGCGGGCACGAACATCCGCGTGGGCGCGTCGCACGACTGGCCGCTGTTGCTGAAGCAGGCCGCCGCGCCGCGCGTCACTGCATCCTTGAGATCTGCGTCCGCCAAAATGATGTTGGCGGATTTGCCGCCCAATTCCTGCGCTACGCGCTTGACCGTCTCGGCAGCCGCTTTCGCGACGATGATGCCGGCGCGGGTCGAGCCGGTGAAGGACATCATCGCCACATCGGGATGCCCTGACAGGTACTGGCCGACGGACGGGCCGTCGCCGTTGACGAGGTTGAACACGCCCTTCGGGAACGCCGGCATCGTGCATGATCTCCGCAAAGATGATGCCGCTGATCGGCGCGATTTCGCTCGGCTTCAGCACCATCGTGCAACCCGCCGCGATGGCCGGCGCCACCTTGCAGACGATCTGATTGAGCGGCCAGTTCCAGGGTGTGATGAGGCCCACGACGCCGATCGCCTCGCGAACGATGCGCGTGTTGCCGCGTTGATAGGAGAACTCGAGCTCTTCGAGAGCCTTGATGGTCGCTTCCAGATGCACCTGGCCGGCCCACGCCTGCGCCTCGCGCGCGAATTTGATCGGCGCGCCCATCTCTTCGGTGACCGCATCCGCGATTTCGTTGTAACGCGCGTTGTAGAGTTCGAGCACCTTGCGCAGCAGCGCGAGGCGCTGTTCACGCGTCGTACGGGAGAATGCCGGAAACGCGGCCTTCGCGGCGGCGACTGCGCGATCGACGTCGGCGGCGCTGCCGAGCGAAATCTTCGTGTAGGCGCGTTCGGTCGCGGGATCGATCACATCGAGCGTCTTCGGCACTGCGGGGTTCACCCAGGCTCCGTCGATGTAAAACTTTTCGTGGTTGCTTTGGCGGTTCGTGGACATGAGTCGTCTCTCTTGACAGCGGAGAATGGTGCGAAAGCATAGCAGTAATTTTATGCCGGAGGCCGGGCAAGAGGGTCCCACACGGACGGGCAAGCTACGGGTCGGCGTGGTGCCGCACAGCGGAACTCTGTTTGCGCGGGCCGCGCCGCGGACCCATATGGCCGTGCACTCCGTCCCGCCACCCCTGCCAGACGGCATAGATCTTTTGCGCTTTGTCCTGCTCGTACAATGCAATGCGTTTGACCAACCGCCAGCAGCGGACGAAGCTCTTGAGGCGCCACGACCCACCGCCGGAGGCGCCGTATTCCCGCAGCAGCACCGTGTTGTTCCGCGCGATGTAGTACCGCCGGTCGGGTGAGTGGTTGGTGGTCCACTTCGTCGCCCACGGCAGTTTGTGCGGCGTGGGTGCTCCGACGGTGTGAGACATGAGCGGCCGCCGGGTTTGTATGACTCGATAGCCCGCGGCTCGCGCCCTGAAGCAAAACTCCGTATCGACGTAATCGATGAAAAACTCCTCGCGGAATGGACCGATCGCGGAATACGCACGCAGAGCGAGCAAAGATCCGGAGGTGATGACCGATTCCACCTCGTCCCAGAGTTCGCCCTGCGAGTCAAGACGAATCGGCTCGCTGGGTTGTCCACGCAGATCGCGGAAGCGCGAACCTGCGATGGCAATCGGAGCGCCGTGGCAGGACGCGAGAGTCGCCGCCAATCTTTCGACTATATCGTGGTCGACTTCGGTGTCCTGGTCGAGCAGAAGGGCCCACGTGAAGCCTTCGGCCACGGCGCGGCGAGCACCGATGTTGAGGGCGGTTGCCACCCCGAGGTTCTCGAGGTTGCATACCAAGGTCATTGCTGCCCCGGTCGCGACGCCGCGAAGCATTTTTCTCTCGGCGTCGGAGGAGCCATTGTCGATGATGAAGGTCGCGGCGACCTGCGGCAGGATACGGCTTAGCCGGCCCGGAAAGGCGTGATCAGGATGGTATGTGACCACGACGGCGCAGATGTCTGCGCGAGCGGCGGGCGGGTCGGGCATTTCCACCTCCAGGCCTCACTATATGATAACGGGGTCGCGGACGCTGCTCCGCGGGCGGACTATATTCCTTGGGTTCCAGCCATCCAAGGTACACGATGTCGATACTGCCCGAAGAACAAGCCAGGACCTACATGGTGAAGCTGCTGACCGCCATGTGCAGAGCCGGCGGATCGGACTTGTTCATATCCGCGGATTTTCCTCCGACTATGAAGACCCACGGCAAGATGCAGTCCATGGCGCCGCAGAAACTGACGTCGACTGTCGCCCGGCAGCTCGCGCTCGCGCTGATGAATGAGCGCCAGCGCGACGAGTTTGCCAAGGAGCTCGAATGCAACTTCGCCATGGCCATACCCGAGGTTGCGAGGTTTAGGGTCAACGTCTTCGTCCAGCAGCAGCACACAGGCATGGTGATCCGCACGATCCCCACCGAGATCCCGAGTTTCGAAACGCTCGCGCTTCCGGAAATACTGCGGGAAATCGTCATGACCAAGCGGGGGCTGGTGCTGGTCGTCGGCGCGACGGGTTCCGGAAAATCGACGTCGTTGGCCGCCATGATCGATCATCGCAACAAATCGTCGTCGGGGCACATCATCACGGTCGAAGACCCCGTGGAATTCGTTCATCGCTCGCAGCAATCGCTGATCACTCATCGCGAGGTGGGAATCGACACCCACTCCTGGCATCACGCCCTGAAGAACACGCTGCGCCAGGCGCCCGACGTAATTCTGATCGGCGAAATCCGCGATCCGGAAACCATGGAGCACGCGATCGCGTTCGCCGAGACCGGACATCTGTGCCTCGGCACGCTGCACGCGAATAGCGCCAATCAAACTATCGATCGCATCATCAACTTCTTTCCTGAAGAGCGCCGCAAGCAGCTGCTGATGGACTTGTCCAGCAACCTTCGCGCCATCGTTTCGCAGCGGCTCATCCGCACCAGCGACGGCAAGGGGCGCAGGGCGGCCATGGAGATCTTGATCAATACGCCGTCGATCGCCGACAAGATCTTCAAGGGAGAATTTCACGAGATCAAGGCCCTCATGGGTAAATCGCGTGAGTTGGGCATGCGAACGTTCGATTGGTCGCTGTTCGAGCTGTACAACGCCGGCGAGATTTCCTATGAGGAGGCGATACGCAATGCTGATTCGGCTAACGAGCTGCGGCTGAACATCAAACTGAACGGCACCCGGCCCCCGCCGGTGGCGCCGCCGGAAGCAATGAACACCGCCTAGGCAACGCCGCGCATGGCCGCGCGGAGGTCACGCGCAATCTGCGAGATCGTCGGCCTTCGCCTGATCGGCAAACAGAATGTCGTCCGGCGCTATGGCGCGGCCCATCATGACGACCTTTTGCCAATCGGCTGCCGACAGGTAATTGGGTTCGCGCGACAGCTGCTTGACGACCTCCAGGAATCCGCGCTGATTCGTCGACGCCGCGCTGTAATACGTTTCCAATAGCTTCATGCGCAGGTCGCGGCGCTCGGGATCGCGCTCGATGGCCGTCTTGAGCACGTCGACGATATTGGTGCGCCGGTCCTTCACCACGGCTGCATCGAGCAGGTCGCTCGGCATATGGACATGCTGCGTGGTGGCATCCAGATCGAGCAGGTTGTAGTCGAGGACCGTGCCGTTGACGGAGGGATTGGTATGCCTCGTGTCGAGAATCGCGGTATTCAGATCGGCCTTGACAGCGGCGGTGTCGAGTTCCTCGAGAGCCACCGTATTCACCTCCGTCATGTCGTGCGCTGCCGTCGCTGCCGTGCCGTCTGCATCCACGGCATCTTCAACTACCTTGTGAGGTGCCGTCTCATCGATGCCGAGGGTATCGACGCCCAGGGAGTCGAGGTACGACCTCTCGAGCGCGACGGTGTCGATCCCCATGGTTTCATCGAAGTCGTTGGTCTCCGTGCGCGGCCGGATTTCCCGAGCGATGATCGCATCGGCCGCGTCGGGCGGCGGGCGCTCCTGGACGCGGGAAAGCGGCGCAGCCTTCTCTTCGGCGGTGGATTCCGGCTGCTGCGGCGTCGCTTCGCGAGGCGCAACGGCGGCGATGTGCAGCGGCTCCTGCACCGGAAAGCGAGGCGTAGATGAAGCATCTTCCGGGGAGATCCGCCGGCGAAGATAGGCAAATCCGCCGAGCAGCAGCGCCAAGCCGACGGCCATGGAGCCCAGCAGGCCCTTGCCGATCGTCGGCTGACCGGGCGACGGCGCGATCGCCGCCAGCACCTGTGCGGGATGCTCTTCGGTGCGCATGCGCTCGACCTGCACCTGGGAACCAAGCGTCGCGGGCCGCGGAGCTTCGGACACGACCGCAGATTGCGCGGTGCTCGGTTCAGCCGCAGGTGCCGCGTCCTGCGCGGTCATCTGCTTCAGATCCTGAATTTTGGCGTTTTCGGCCGCCAGTTGTTGGTGCACTTCCTCGAGAGCCTTCTCGAGTGTTTGCACGCGTTCCTTCAACGCCACGGTGGCCGCTGCGGCCGCAGCGTGCGCCGGCTCGGGAGTTGCCTGTGCGGAGACTGAATCGGGGACGGACGCAGCGGTGGGATCTGCGCCCGGAGCTGCGGTGGGAGCTGCCGCAAGGCGCTGCGGGGCCGCCGGCCGGCCGACCAGTCTCCATGCCGTCATCTGGGCGCGAACCTCGCGCTTCGCATCGGCGCCGTCGATAGCCGCTACGTCCTGCGCTGCAGGGATGCTGAGCAGCGCGCCGAGATGCAGAATGTTGATGTTGCCTTCAAAGGCATGCGGATTCGCCCGGAAGATCGCAATCATCAGGCGCTGTGCCTGCGATTCGGTGCGTGCGCCCGCGCGGCGAGCAATCGTGCGCAGGGTGTCGCGAGCGACCACGCGATGCTGCGACGCAATGGGCGCGCTGGAGGCGGCATTACCGCGCGCGGAAGCTACACGGGCAGTCGTTGCGATGGGCGCGGAAACTGCGGCGGGCGCGGAAACTGCGGCTGGCGTGGAAACTGCGGCCGGCGAGGACGCTACGGCCGGCAAACGCGCGGAGTCGCTGAAGGCTGCGGTGTCGGCCACCCGCGGCGCGGAGGAGAACCCCGCTGGATCGAGCAGCAGCGAGTACTCGCGGATCAACTCGCCCTTGCCCCAGCGTAAATCCACCAGAAAATTGATGACGGGATCCGTAAAGGCTTCCGCCGAGCGAACGTTGAGTACCGGCCGTCCTTGGGAATCGAGGCCGACCTTGAACGTCGCAGTGGCGAGAAAGGAGGGGCGGTCGGCGCCGTAACGTTGGAACATCTCGCGATTCGCGACTTTGGCCGTCAATTCGACCAATTCCTCGCGAGTCGCGCCGACAATGTCGATCTGCGCCGACAGGGGCTCGTTGAGCGCTGAGTCGACTCGAATGTCTCCCAGACCGAGCGCTCTCGCCGCTCCGGGTAGCGACATGGCCAGCATCAGCAGTATGGGGTAGGGTCCACGTGACATCGTCTGCTCCAAAGTTTTGGCTGCTCTCGGGCATAGTAGAGGCGAACCGGCGAAGGATCGCTGCTCCAGCGCACACCACCTTGTAAATTATGGCAAATGCTATGCGACAGAATCCCGCATTGGATAGCAAAGAGTACCAAGACTTCGACCCACTTCACGCAAATGGGGTGTTGACAGTACGCGTTGCCGTCGGGGCGCTTGGAAATGGCCTGCAGAGCGGTGCTTGCCAATTCTTGCTCAAAGATCAGTAATATCGCGTCAAGAGGACCTCATGCTAGACAAAATCCCGACGATTCCATCCCGGCCGCAAGCGGCCGCCGATAGCTTTTCGCTGCAATGCCGGCGCGCCGGCGGCGCTACTCCACGGCTCAAATACTGGGGTTTCGACAATGAGACGGATCCGCTCACGGATGTCTTGCTGGCAGCGCCGGATCACTTGCGGCACATGGCGACCAGCTCGCTGTCGCGCAAGTTCTTGCGCGAGAGCCCGGCCAATTTGGACGTCGCCAGGTCCCAGCATGGCGAATTGACGGCGGCGTACCGGCATTTCGGCGTGCGGATCCATTCGCCCCCGCTCGAAGCGGAACTCCCCATGCAGGTCTATACCCGCGACTCGAGCGTCATGACGCCCTACGGCGCCATCATCACCGCGATGGCCAATTGGTGGCGGCGGGGCGAGAATTACGCCGCGATTCGCAACTACGAGCGTCTCGGCATTCCGATCTACGACATGGTTACGGCCGGCACCTTCGAGGGCGGCGACTTCAACGTCATCGAGGAGGGGTGCGTGCTGATCGGCTGCGGTGGCGGCCGCACCCAAGAGGAGGGCGCGCGTCAAGTCGAAAGCTGGTTCCAGAAGGAGGGGTGGGAGACGAGGCTCGCCTTCTTCGATGAGTATTACGTGCATATCGACCTCATGGTGGTGCCGATCGCCGAGAAGCTGACGGCCGTATGCCTCGATTGCACTGAACCCGCGCTGGTCGATTGGCTCAAGGCCAAGGGCCACGACATCGTCGATGTTCCGTTTCAGGACACGATCAATCTGGGGTGCAATTTCATGTCCTTGGGAAGGGATCGGGTCATCGCCCCCAAGGCCAGCGGCGCATTGATCGGCCAATTGCGCGCCCGCGGCTTCGAAGTGGCCGGGGTCGACATGAGCGAAATTTCCAAAACCGGCGGCGGCATCCATTGCATGGCGCAGGCTTTGCGCCGCGACGCGGCCGTTTGACGCCGCCGCGGATCAATGGCGACCGCCTCTGGTCGCGTCTGATGGCCTTGGGCGAGATCGGCGCCACGGCCCAGGGAGGCTGCAATCGGCAAGCGCTGACCGACGGAGATTTGGCCGCACGCCGTTTGTTCGCCGCTTGGGCGCAGGCCGCAGGTTGCGGCGTGCGTGAGGATGCAATCGGCAATCTGTTCGTGCACCGAGCCGGCTTGAACGACGCGCTCCCGGTGGTCCTGACCGGCAGCCACTTGGATACTCAACCCACGGGCGGCAAGTTCGACGGTATTTATGGCGTTGTGGCCGGACTCGAGGTCGTCGAATCGCTGAACGAAGCCGGCATCACTACCCTGCATCCGATCGAGGTGGGCGTCTGGTGCAACGAGGAGGGTTGCCGCTTTCCGATGGCGATGATGGGTTCGGCCGTGTGGTCAGGGCGGCTGCCTTTGGACACCGCGCATGCCCTCACGGACCGGTCGGGCCGCAGCGTGCGTGAGGAACTCGAACGGCTCGGGATCGCCGCGGATGCGCCCGTGACGCGCCAACCGGTCAAGGCGGCGCTCGAAGTACACATCGAACAGGGCCCGATGCTGGAACAGCGCGCGAAGACCATCGGCATCGTGACCGGTGTGCAGCACATGAGCCGACACGAAGTCGTCGTCTTGGGTCAGGAGGCTCATGCGGGACCCACCCCGATGGATATGCGGCGCGATCCTGTCCGAGTGCTCGCGGAGGTGTTGCCGGCGATATACGCGGCGGCCCACGAGCGTGGCCCTGACGCCCGTCTTACCGTCGGGTTCATCGAAACGTCGCCGGGCTCGCCGAACACGGTTCCCGGCCGGCTGCGCTTTACCATCGATGTGCGGCATCCCGATCTCCATCAATACGCGACGCTGCGATTCGAGGTCGACCGCTTGGTGTGCGGGGCGCTCAAGCATCATGATCTCGAGGGCGATATCCGCTGCGTATGGGAAGCTCCCGGTGTCGTCTTCCATGCGAATTGCGTGGATGCCGTGCGCAGGGCGACCGCTGCGTTGGGCTTTGACGCGTTGGAGATGGTCAGCGGCGCCGGCCACGATTCATGCAATGTCGCCGCGGTCGCGCCCACCGCCATGATTTTCGTTCCCTGTGCCGGCGGCTTGAGTCACAACGAAGCCGAGAGCGCGCTGCCGTCCGACCTGGAGGCGGGGGCAAACGTACTTCTGCAGGCGATGGTCGCGCTCGCGGCCGGCGCATAGCTCTGCTCTACAACCAGACTGTCGAAAGGTGCTATTGCGCGCGCACGAAGCCCGTGCGCAGTGCGCGCACCCAATCCGGTCTTGCTTGCCGTTCCGCAATGCGTGCCGCCGCTTCCCAGTCATACGGCACTGCGATCAAATCCGCGATCCATCCGTTCGCCGCGTCCTCCACCAGAGCATAGCGGGCGTGCGGCGATCCGATTTCGACCGTGTGCGGGATGGGATGATGGCCATCATAGGCCTGAATCCCCACGCTGCCCGGATTTACGATGAGCTGTCCGCCGGCGGTTCGCGCCACGCGCGGTATGTGCGTGTGACCGCATAAGATCAACGGCGCCGCGCATGGCCTCGCGCGGACTTCGATCTCGTGCAGCGTCGCCGGAACCAGCTCGCCGTCGCGGATATTTTCGAGGAAACACTCGATGTCGCTGGTGGGGGTGGCATGACAGAGAAAAACGTCAGCGGCCGCCCACAGCGTCGCCGGCAGCTTCGACAGCCATTCACGCTGCGGGTCGGTGATGCATTCGGCGGCATGGCGGTCCGACAACCCCATGGCATCCCGATCCGGCGCCAACAGCTGGCGTTCGTGATTGCCGCGAATGGTAGGCAGATCGAGCGCCATCAGACGATCCGCGGTCTCGCGGGGGAGCAGAGGACCTGACAGGATGTCCCCCAGGTTGACCACTATGTCCACTCCGCGGCGCCCGATATCGGCGAGCACGGCGTCGAGGGCGTCCAAGTTTCCATGAATATCCGAGATCGCGGCGATTTTCACTCTGGCAAATTGGCAGAAGATGGGATTTCGGGCAACATTTGCCTATGGACCTGCAACTGTCGAAGAAAATCGCGCTCGTCACCGGCAGCACCGCCGGGATCGGCAACGCGATCGCGACGTCGCTTGCCCAGGAGGGCGCGTCGGTCATCGTCAACGGCAGAATGCAGCCGGCGGTCGACGCGGCCGTCGAGAAAATGCGGGCGCAGACCCGCGGCGAGGTAACGGGCTTCGCCGGTGATTTGAGTGTCGCGGCGGTCGCCGAGGATCTGGTACGCCGGTACCCTGCCGTCGACATACTGGTGAACAATCTGGGGATCTTCGAGGTTCGCGCCTTCCAGGACATCAGCGATGCCGACTGGCAGCGCTTCTTCGACGTCAACGTGCTCTCCGGCGTGCGTCTCGCGCGGCTGTATTTCCCCAGGATGTTGGCGCGCGATTGGGGCCGCATCATCTTCATCTCCAGCGAGAGCGGCTATCAGATCCCCGCAGAGATGATTCACTACGGGATGACGAAGGCGGCGCAAATCGCGGTCGCGCGCGGCCTGGCGGAACTTACCGCCGGTAGCGGCGTGACCGTCAATTCCGTATTGCCGGGTCCGACGCGCTCGCGCGGCGTCGGCGATTTCGTGACGGAAATGGCGGCCGCCGCGGGGCAGTCCGCGGGGCAGGTGGAACAAGATTTCTTCCGCACGGCCCGACCGACGTCGCTGCTCAAGCGGTTTGCGGCGCCGGAGGAAGTGGCGGCGCTGGTGAGCTTTGTGGCCAGTCCGCTGTCTTCCGCAACCAACGGAGCCGCCCTGCGGGTCGACGGCGGAGTCATCAAGACGGCCTATTGAGCCGAAACGCGGCGTATTCAGCGGATTTGATCCCGATTTCGAGCTAAAGACTTATACCGCCGCGCCGATGAACTACACATGTCAGACGGTAAACCCCGCAAGCCTGCCGATCCCCTGTATCAGTTATTGCGCGAGGGACGCGGCGAAGAATTCAATCGCCGCCGCAAGGCCGCCGAGAAGTGCGACTTGCGCGGCAGCGATTTGCGCGGCCTCGATCTGCGGGAGATTGACGTCAAGGATATCGACTTTTCAGACTGCTATTTCCGCCAGACCGATCTGCGGGGGCTCGACTTGCGCACCTGCCGGATGGAGGGAGCAAGTCTCCACGCCGCGCACGTGTCGGGCGCCTATTTCCCGCGGGAGTTGACGGCCGCCGAGGTCGAGATGTCCGTACGACTCGGCACTCGCTTGCGCTATGCGTGATCCGCTCGAGCCGCCGCCCGGGCCGGCATCCGCCGCCCGGCGTTGATTCCCGCGTGCAACTCGGCTGCCGCACCGCGGATGGCGTCATGTGCGCCGCCGCCGGCAAAGATGATGCCGCGCGAGGAACTGATGAGCATTCCGCGGCCATCCGCGGCGAGACCCGCCGCGAGAGTGCCGTTCAGATCGCCGCCTTGCGCTCCGATTCCAGGGACCAGAAACCACAGCCCAGGGTGTGCACGGCGCAGCTCGGCCATCTCGCCGGGATAGGTGGCGCCCACCACCAACATCAGATTCCGGTGCTCGTTCCACTGCCGGTCGGCCCGCTCCGCGACACGGCGGTACAGGGGGAGTCCGTCGACCAGCAGATCCTGGAAATCCCGGGCTCCCGAATTCGATGTGCGGCACAGCAGAATGGCACCGCGGTCGCGGCGAGCGAGAAAGGGCCGCACCGAGTCTTCGCCCATGTAAGGATTCACCGTCACGGCGTCCGCCCCGTAGCGGTCGAACGCTTCGCTGGCATAAGCCTCCGCGGTGTTGCCGATGTCACCGCGCTTGGCGTCGAGGATGACCAGCGCGTGTGGCGCGCGCTCGCGGATGTAGCGGATGCTGGCGGCCAGCTCGGCTTCCTTACCCAGCGCGCTGTAAAAGGCGATTTGCGGCTTGAAGGCGGCAGCCAAGTCGGCAGTCGCGTCGATGATGCGGCGATTGAAGGCGAGCAGCGCTTCGGGCGCCCCGGCGAACTCGCGCGGCAACCGGGCGAGGTCCGGATCGAGGCCGACGCACACCAGGCTGCCGCTGGTCGCGACAGCCAGTTCGAGGCGTGCGGCAAACGTCGTGGACATACGCCACCTGCGAGCGCGATGCTCAGTTTTAAGGGACAATCATAGTATCTCATGTGAGTAGCATAGTGCCCATCAAGCCTCGTACTGGACCGCGATTGGTGTTGCAGCCGGCCAGTCGCCGGGCGGCGCGGCACGCCGGCACCAACGCTCTGAGGCGGTTCTTCGCCATCGCCGATGCCTGGGAACTTTCGCCGTTGCAGCAATGCCGACTGCTGCGGATTCCGTCACCGCAGGTGCTGGCGCGTTACCGGATCGGTCAGGCGCCGCGCCTGTCCGCCACGCAACAGGAACGCGCCGCGCTGATCGCCAGCATCCAGCAATCGCTGCTGGCGGAGTCGGGGACCAAAGACCGCGCCTGGGCGTGGGTACACGCGCCCCATGAGGGGGCGCCCTTCGCGGGCGACAGTCCGCTGTACTTCATGCTGGAAAAAGGCCTGCCCGGGTTGCGCGAGGTCGCCCGGATGCTGGTGCGCGAAAGCGAGCCCCGCTGAATGGGCGGAGCCCCGATGAGCCCCACTAACACGCCTGGGCGCCCCGCCGGAGCCCGCTAGGCGCAATTCCCGGCGCGTGCCCGCTCGACAGACTCCGCCCGGCGTCCCCCTGCGCTATACTTGAAGGCTGCCAATGCGAATGTGGCGGAATTGGTAGACGCGCCAGACTTAGGATCTGGTGGGGTAACCCGTGCGAGTTCGAGTCTCGCCTTTCGCACCACCTCACGCCCAGATCTGATTCCAACCCTACAGTAAGGATTGTCATGCAGGTTTCCGTCGAGAGCACCGGTAAATTAGAGCGCCGTATGCAGGTTCAAGTGCCGGCCGAACGCGTCAGCAAGGAAATTGCCTCGCGTTTGAAGCAGATCAGCCGCACGGCGCGTTTGAACGGCTTCAGGCCCGGCAAGGCGCCCGCTGACGGTGATTCGTCAGCAATTCGGGCCGCAAGTGCACCGCGAAGTGATCGGCGAACTCATGCAGTCGAGCTTCTCCGAGGCGGTCACCCAGAACCAACTGGCGCCCGCGGGCAGTCCTCGGATCGAACCGCAGAGCATCGGGGAAGGTCAGGATCTGACCTACGTCGCGACCTTCGAGGTGTTTCCCGAGGTCGTCCTGCAGCCCATCGAATCGCTCGAGATCGAGCGCGTCACGGCGGAGGTCACCGACAGCGACGTCGACGCGATGATCGAACGGCTGCGCAAGCAGCAGATGAAATACACGCAGGTCACCCGCGCGGCGCTCGCCGGCGACAAGGTTACCGTCGATTTCGAGGGCTCGATCGACGGCGTCCCGTTCGCCGGCGGCAAGGGCGAGAACGTGGCGATCGTGCTCGGCGAGAACCGCATGCTGCCGCAGCTCGAAGCGGGGCTGATCGGCGCGGCGGCGGGCGAACCGAGGGCCGTGGACGTCGATTTCCCGTCGGATTACCGTGCGACGGAACTTGCCGGCAAGCGCGCGAACTTCAAAGTCGAGGTCAAGACCGTCGAGGAACCCCGCTTGCCCGACGTCGACGCGGAATTTTGCGAGGCCTTCGGCGTCACCGAGGGAGGCGTGGAGAAGCTGCGCGAGGATGTGGTGGCGAACATGCGCCGCGAGCTCGATCAGGCACTGCGGACCCGCAACAAGGCCGCGGTAATGGAAAAACTTCATCAGGCGAATCCCATCGAGGTGCCCAACGCCCTGCTCGAGTCCCAGATCCGCGACATGCAGATCGAGGCGATGCGGCGCGCGGGGACCAAGGACATTGCACAGGCGCCGCCCCATGGGCCGCTCATCGAACCCGCCCGGCGCCGCGTGGCGCTCGGGTTGTTGTTCAACGACATCATCCGCCGGGAGAACATCGTGCTGGATCCGGCCCGTGCGAACGCGCGCCTGGATGAAATGGTCGGTGTGTACGGCGATGCAGCGGCCATGAAACGCGCCTATCTGCAAAACCCGGAGGCGATGCGCCAGGTGGAGAGTTTGGCGTTGGAGGACCAGGTGGTGGACTGGGTGCTCGCGCATGCTAAGGTGCACGACAAGGGTTCGACTTTCAAAGAGCTCATGAACTTTGAGGCCTGAGTCACGGCAAACGTCTTGAAATGGTCCTGTACTGTCCTCACTACGACGTATCGGTGTTCTGGGTTTGACTAGTTCATTCTTAAAGGGCGGCACTCCATGACGACTCGCGCACTCAATTTGGTTCCGATGGTGGTCGAACAAACCGCTCGCGGCGAGCGGGCCTACGACATTTATTCGCGTCTGCTGAAGGAGCGCGTGATCTTCATCGTAGGTCCGGTCGAGGACTATATGGCGAACCTCGTGGTCGCCCAGCTGCTGTTTCTCGAGTCCGAGAACCCGGAAAAGGACATTGCTCTGTACATCAATTCGCCGGGCGGCTCGGTGAGTGCGGGCCTTGCCATCTACGACACCATGCAGTTCATCAAACCGGATGTGAGCACCATCTGCGTGGGTCTGGCCGCTTCCATGGGAGCCGTGCTGCTCGCCGGCGGTGCGGGCGGGAAGCGCTATTCGCTGCCGAACTCGAAAATCATGATCCACCAGCCCTCGGCCGGGTTTCCAGGGCCAGGCCTCGGATATCGATATCCACGCCCGCGACGTCATGGAGACCAAGCAGCGGCTCAACGGCATCCTGGCGAAACACACCGGGCAGACCGTCGAGCGCATCAAGCTGGACAGCGATCGCGACAACTTCATGACCGCCGAAATGGCAAAAGCCTACGGAATCGTCGATTCCATGCTGGAAAAACGCGGCGAAATACTGGCAAAGGCCGGCGAAAAATTGGCAAAGGCCTGATTGGGGGCCGAAGTCCGCCCATTGGCCGGCGCGGAACCGGGTCACAGCTCTGAGGACCGCATCTTTGCGGAAGGTCGGTTGGGTGCTATATAGTCAGAGGCGTAGCCTCGTTTTCGGCTGAGGTCCAGGCGGGGTCAACTTGAGGACAGCATGAGCGACGATTCGCGCGGTAAACATGATGACGGCAAACTGTTGTATTGTTCTTTCTGCGGAAAGAGCCAACACGAGGTTCGAAAGCTGATCGCAGGCCCTTCGGTATTCGTCTGTGACGAGTGCGTGGAGCTGTGCAACGACATCATCCGGGAAGAGCTCGAGGAGCGCGCCGAGCGTACCCGCGACAAGCTCCCCAAGCCCCAAGAAATCAAAAAAGTCCTGGATGAATACGTCATCGGCCAGGAACGGGCCAAGCGCGTGCTATCGGTCGCCGTCTACAACCACTATAAGCGGTTGCAGACTCGCGGCACGGAGGGGGTCAGGTCGCGCGATGAAGTCGAACTCGCCAAGAGCAACATTCTACTGATCGGGCCGACCGGGTCGGGCAAGACGCTGCTGGCCGAAACCCTGGCGCGGCTTTTGAATGTTCCGTTCACCATTGCCGACGCCACCACGTTGACCGAGGCGGGTTATGTGGGCGAGGACGTCGAAAACATCATCCAGAAGCTGCTGCAGAAGTGCGACTACGATGTCGAGAAGGCGCAGACCGGCATCGTATACATCGACGAGATCGACAAGATTTCCCGTAAATCGGACAATCCGTCGATCACCCGCGACGTTTCCGGCGAAGGCGTGCAACAAGCGCTGCTGAAGCTGATCGAAGGCACCATCGCGTCGGTTCCGCCCCAAGGCGGCCGCAAGCATCCACAGCAGGAATTCCTGCAGGTGGATACCACGAATATTCTGTTCATTTGCGGCGGTGCGTTTGCCGGCCTCGAAAAGATCATCATGAACCGGACCCACAAGAGCGGGATCGGCTTCATGGCGGAGGTTCGGGAACAGAATGCGCGGCCGCACGGCAACGACGTATTCCACGATACCGAGCCCGAAGATCTCATCAAGTACGGCTTGATCCCCGAGTTCGTGGGCCGTCTGCCGGTGGTCGCGACCCTCGAGGAACTGGACGAGGACGCGCTGATTTCGATCTTGCTGCAGCCGAAGAACGCGCTCACCAAGCAATATCGAAAATTGTTCGACATGGAGGGAGTCGAACTCGACTTCCGCGAGGACGCGCTGCGCTCCGTGGCGCGCAAGGCCATGCAGCGCAAGACCGGCGCGCGCGGCCTGCGCACCATTCTGGAGAACGTGCTGCTCGACACGATGTATGACTTGCCCTCGTTGCGCAACGTGCAGAAGGTCGTGGTCGACGAACAAGTGATCGAAGGACAGAACAAACCCTACATCGTCCATCGGACCGAAGAGACTCGGCTGGTGGCTCCGGTTGAAGAACAGCGGCGGCCCACGGGCTCGGACCATCTATGAGTCACACACCCGCTCCGTGACGGCAACGGGTGGCTTGAAACTCATCGTAGGCGGCCGCATGTCCTTCAGCATCTCTGAACTGCGTGCATCAACATAAGGCAAGCCTAGTGAGCGACGAACCCAAAATCGATGTTCCGACCGTAGCCCCCACTCAGGCCGGCATGCCCGTGTTGCCGCTGCGCGACGTAGTGGTGTACCCGCACATGGTGATTCCGCTGTTCGTCGGGCGCGAGAAATCGATCGTCGCGCTCGATCTGGCCATGAAGGCGGACAAGCGGATTCTGCTGGTCGCGCAGAAGCAGGCCGACGTCGACGATCCGAAGGGGGAGGACCTCTACCGCGTCGGCACGGTGGCGACGATTCTGCAGCTGCTCAAGCTTCCGGACGGCACGGTCAAGGTGCTGGTCGAAGGCGTCGACCGCGCTTCCATCGAAAAGCTGGTCGAGGGTGAATTCTTCTCGGCCGAAGTGACCGCGATGCCCGACCTGGAGCGCTATGAGGAGCGCGAAATGGACGTGCTGACGCGCTCCGTCATCACGCAGTTCGAGCAATATGTAAAGCTCAACAAGAAGGTGCCCCCGGAGATTCTCACCTCGCTGGCGGGCATCGAGCAGGCGGGGCGCCTCGCCGACACCGTCGCGGCCCATATGTCGTTGAAGCTCTCCGAGAAGCAGAAGGTTCTTGAAATCCCGGATGTGCGCAAGCGCCTCGAACACATGCTCGCCGTCATCGAAGGTGAGATGGACGTGCTGCAGATCGAAAAGAGGATCCGCGGCCGCGTCAAACAGCAGATGGAAAAGAGCCAGCGCGAGTACTACTTGAATGAGCAGATGAAAGCCATTCAGAAGGAACTCGGCGATCTGGACGATGCGCCGAACGAGATCGGCGAACTCGAGAAGCGGATCAAAGCGGCGGGCATGCCCAAGGAAGCGCGCGAGAAGGCCAACTCGGAACTCGCCAAGCTCAAGCTCATGTCGCCGATGTCTGCAGAGGCCACCGTCGTGCGCAACTACGTCGACTGGCTGGTGAAGTCCCCGTGGAAGAAGCGCAGCAAGGTGCATCTCGACATCAGCGCCGCGGAAAAGGTGCTGGAAGCGGATCACTACGGCTTGGAAAAAGTCAAAGAGCGTATCGTCGAATACCTGGCCGTACAGCAGCGGGTGAAGAACCTGCGAGGCCCGATTCTGTGCCTCGTGGGGCCGCCGGGCGTCGGCAAGACCTCGCTGGGTCAGAGCGTGGCACGCTCCACGAATCGCAAGTTCGTGCGCATGTCGCTGGGCGGCGTGCGCGATGAGGCGGAGATTCGCGGCCACCGCCGCACCTACATCGGCTCCATGCCGGGCAAGATCATTCAGAATCTCGCCAAGTGCGGGGTTCGAAACCCGTTGTTCTTGCTGGACGAAATCGACAAGATGTCGACGGATTTTCGCGGCGATCCGTCCTCGGCATTGCTCGAGGTGCTCGACCCGGAGCAGAACAGCACCTTCAACGATCATTATCTCGAAGTGGATTTCGATCTGTCCGAAGTGATGTTCGTCTGCACGGCGAATACCCTCAACATTCCGGCGCCGTTGCTCGACCGCATGGAAGTGATCCGGATCCCCGGCTACACCGAGGACGAGAAGTCCAACATCGCGCGCCGCTATTTGTTGCCGAAACAGGTGAAACAGAACGGATTGAAACCCGATGAGTTGGTAGTGGCCGATGTGGCCATCCAGGACATCATCAGGTACTACACCCGCGAGGCCGGGGTGCGAAATCTCGAGCGCGAACTGTCGAAGATCGGCCGCAAGGCGGTCAAGCATCTGCTCTTGAAGCCGAGCGACAAGACGGTCAACATCGACTCCAAGAATCTGGATGCCTATCTCGGCGTGCGCCGCTTCCGCTACGGCAAGGCCGAGGAAAGCAACCGCGTGGGTCAGGTCACCGGCCTGGCGTGGACCGAGGTGGGAGGCGAATTGCTGACCATCGAGGCGGCCGTGGTTCATGGCAAGGGCAAGCTCACCCATACCGGCCAGCTCGGCGAAGTGATGCAGGAATCCATTCAGGCCGCGATGACCGTGGTCCGCAGCCGGTCGGCCATGCTCGGGCTCGACATGGACTTCTATCAGAAGGCCGACGTGCACATTCACGTCCCCGAAGGCGCCACGCCGAAAGATGGTCCGAGCGCCGGTGTGGGCATGTGTACCGCGCTCATCTCCGCGCTGACCAAGATCCCGGTGCGTTCCGATGTGGCGATGACCGGCGAGATCACATTGCGCGGGGAAGTGCTGCCGATCGGCGGATTGAAAGAGAAGCTGCTGGCCGCGCACCGCGGCGGTATCAGCACGGTCTTGATCCCGGACGACAACGTAAAGGATCTGGCCGAGATCCCCGACAACATCAAGGAAAAACTCGATATTCGCCCGGTCAAATGGATCGACGATGTGCTGCAGGCGGCTCTGGCCCACCTGCCGGTGCCGCTGGCGATCGTGGACCCTAAGCCCCCGGAGGCCATTGCCGGCGAGAAGCGCCGCCGCAAGCCGGCGCGCGGCAAAGCGCAGGTCAGGGCTCATTAAAAGCGCTACGCGCGGATTGACGGCGTCGCTGCGACGCCGTCCTTGAGGCGCTCCGCGGGGGAAGGCGGCCAGAAAACGCTACAGGCCTAGCCAAGTGGGACCGCGTCGCGTATATTCCCGCCCCTCTTCCAGGGGGGTGCTTAGCTCAGCTGGTAGAGCATCGCCTTTACACGGCGAGGGTCGGGGGTTCGATCCCCTCAGCACCCACCAGCACGCGGAGTGGTAGTTCAGCTGGTTAGAATACCGGCCTGTCACGCCGGGGGTCGCGGGTTCGAGTCCCGTCCACTCCGCCATTTCCTGACGATGTAGACCCGCGCGTGCCGCATGGCCGCGCTGCGGGTATGATGCGGCGAGCCTTAAGGCGGCAGCCGAAGGCCGCGCGATGGTGTCAGGAAGGAATTGGTAAAAAAATGCTGCAGTCGATTCACGATAAGTTGAAAGGATGGCTTGCCGGAGTGGTGCTGGGCGCAATCGGCCTGGTATTCGTGTTCTGGGGCATCAACTGGACTCTGAGTGCCCCGAACTACGCTGCGAAGGTCAACGGCATCGAAATTTCCAGCAACGAAGTACGCGAGGCCTACCAGCGGCAACTGGCGCAGTTCGAGCGGCAGACGAACGGCAGCATCGACGATGCAACCCGCAATCAAATCAAGCGGCATGTGCTCGACGAATATGTGAACACCGAGGCCCTGGTCACCCGGGCCGATGATCTCGGCTATCGGGTGAGCGATGACGAACTGATGCACGCCATGGCGCAGTATCCGCAGTTCCAGGTCGACGGCAAGTTCGACAAGGTCCATGCCATCGCGGTGCTCCGGGCTCAGGGCCGGTCGGTAGCCGAGATCGAGAATCTGATCCGGCGCGACGTGAAGCTGCGGCAGCTCGACACCGCATTGACCAGCTCGAGTTTCGTCACCAACAGCGAATTGCAACAGCTGCGGGCACTTACCCAGCAGCAGCGTGAGCTGTCCTGGTTCACCGTTTCCGCGGCGAAATACACCGCGGAAGCCACGGCCGACGACGCGGCGCTCAAGGCATATTACGAAGCACACAAGGCCGCGTACATGACACCCGAGACGGTGAACCTGCGCTACCTCGAAATCAGCACGGCGCAGCTCGAGTCGAAGGTGTCGGTGAATGACGCACAGCTCAGGGCGTATTACGAGGAACAGAAGGCGAAAACACCGGAGCGCTTCACGCAGCCGGAGCGGCGCCGCGTGCGTCATATCCTGTTGCAGGTTACCGACCCCAAGGAAGACGCGACCGTCAAGGCCAAGGCGGAATCGATTTTGAAGCGCGCGCAAGGGGGCGAAGATTTCGCGAAGCTGGCGAAGGAGTTCTCCCAGGACACCGGATCGGCCGGGCAGGGCGGCGACCTTGGCTTTTCCGAACGCAAGGTATGGGTCGCGCCGTTCGCCGATGCAGCCTTCAGCATGAAGGAAGGCGAGATCCGTGGACCCGTCAAGACGCAGTTCGGCTACCACATCCTGAAACTCGAAGGGATTCAACCGACGGCCGTAAAAACGTTCGAGGAGGACAAGGCCGAACTCGAGGCCGAATATCGCCGCAATGAAGGGGAGCGGTTGTTCAACAACGCCCAGGACCAGCTGGCCGACGCTGCGTTGCAGAACACCACCGACATCGACGTGGTTGCCCGCAAGGCCGGATTGACCGTTCACGAGATTCCCAATTTCAGCCGCAGCGACGGCGGCGGCGAACTCGGCAATGCGGCCCCGGTGCTGACGGCGGCGTTCAGCCAAGACGTGCTCGATGGCCGTCTGAGTCCCATGGTGGAAGTGGAGAAGGGGCGCGGCGTGGTGCTGCGCGCCACCGACCACAAGCTGCCGCAGCAGAAACCGCTGGAGGCCGTGCGCATCGAAGTGATTGCCGCGTGGAAGAAACAGCGTGGAGCCGAACTCGCGGCGGCTGCGGCCGCCGATGCGGTCAAGCGTCTGTCCGCCGGCGATGCTTGGGAGACGGTGGCAAAGAGTCTTGGCGCCGTCGTGCAACCCGCTAAATTCGTCGCGCGGGGCGACCAGGCGGTGCCGGTCGACATTCGCCGCCAGGCGTTCGAGACGCCGAAACCCAACCCCAAACCCGTCTATCGGAACTTCCCCCTCGCCGACGGCGATGCCGCTGTGCTGGCAGTGATGGCGGTGCGCGACGATCCAAGCGTCGAAAAACAGGGGGACGGGCAGCTCAAGCTTCAATTCGCCCAGCAGTGGGCCTCGGGCGAGGCGCAAAGCTATGCCGCGGCCGCTCGCGCCGATGCCAAGGTGAGCGTCAATCCGCAGGCTCTCGACTAGTCCGCCGGCTCTGGACTAGGACCTGCGTTGGCCGAATTGCTGCACCGGTTTTCGGACTGGTATCTCTCGGTACTGGCTGAGGGCGGGTACTGGCTCATCGGCGCGCTGATGGCGTTGGAGAGCACGGTGGTGCCCATTCCGAGCGAAGTCATCATACCGCCGGCCGCGTACCTGGCGCATACCCAGGGCCAACTGTCCCTCGCCGGCGTCGTGGCTGCCGGCACCTTGGGTTCCTGGATGGGCGCCGCGATCATGTACTGGGGTGCGCGCTGGCTGGGGCGGCCGCTGGTAATGCGGCTCGGGCCCTACGTGGGGCTGGCCGCCGCGAAGTTGACCTTGGCGGAAGCATGGGCTGCCCGCTATGGGTGGCCCGGCATATTTTTCTCGCGGTTGCTGCCCGTGATCCGCCACCTCATCGGCATTCCCGCCGGCATCCTGCGCATGGACTTCCGCTGGTACAGCGCCGCCACACTGGGCGGCTCATTGGTTTGGACTTCCGTGCTCGCGTGGCTCGGCAGGACCGTGGGACAGCACCCCGAGCTATTGCAAGGTTCGCTGCGCCGTTTCTTCCTGCTGGTCCTGGTGCTGGCCGCGGGCTTGGCCGCTCTGTATTACGTGTTCGTGAAGCGGGCGGTGCCGCGGCGGTAGACTCCTGTTGCAGCAGTTCGGCGGCTGCTGGTGAACCTACCCGTCTATTTCCCCCGCGCCTCGTACGCGAAGGCCAAAAGCCTTGGGATCAATGCGTCCAAGGTGGCCGAGCAGGCGCTCGCGGCGGAATACACGGAGCGTCGCCGAGAAGCGCTCCGGGCAGAGGTGCAAAAGGATCTCGCCGCCGCCGAGACGTATGCGGAACGGCACGGCTCATTCGCGGACCTCGTCCGGGAACATTACGAGCGTGACGATGTGGTCGATGGCGGCGCGCCAGACAGTGCAGTTTGACGTGTTCGTCAATCCGATAGTCGCCGCGCGCCGGCACTATCCTTTCGTCGTTGCCCTACAGTCGGATTTCGTCGATGGCGCCCGCGAGCAGATCGTAGCGCCCCTGGTGCCGCGGAAGTCCCTATCGGCGATTACTGGTCGACTGACGCCCATCGTGGTCGTCAACTCGTCCGAGCTCGTAGTCCTGGTGCCCGCGTTAGCGGGAGTTCGCCGTAGTGATTTGAAAGAGTGCGTCGCTTCGTTGGCGCCCGCACGAACCGAGGTTCTGGCAGCGATCGAGTGGCTATTTTTCGGTGTCTAGTCGTCTTTGGTGTTAGTCGTCTTTGGTGTCTAGTCGTCACCCTTAAGTCGACGTACGGCCGGTCACGGGCATCGCCGGTCCCGGGAACTTGGCAAATATCGCCGTTGTTGCGGCGTTGATCCGCTCCACCGCGTGCGGGCCGGTCAGTTCCGCGACACTTTGACTGACACTGGCGTGCCAGATGGGAACCCGTGACTTGGCATCGAACAGATCCACCGAGATCCGCGTTTCGTCGCGCACGTAAGGGCCGTCATAGCCAATCCCGCCGCCCCATCCGCGATGTCCCCAACCGCCGCCCCAGCCCCAGCCGACGCCGAAACTACCGTAGTAGTCGTCGAACACCTGGCGAGTGCCCATGGCGTAACCGACGATGCAATCTGCGGACTTACGGTCTGCGGCCTTTTGGATGCCCCTCGCGCCCATATTGGCTTCGATCGCCTGACGCAGGCGCTCCGCGTTCAGCGGATTGCCGAAGGCCGACGGCTGGTCGGTGTTCGCCGCGTGCTCGTCGGCAAACGCATAGCTATGACAGCTGGTCACCGACAAGTTGGGGTTGATGTCGGTTCTCACCGGCAGGGAGCAGGCGCCGAGAGCGAGCAGCGTGCCGCCCAGCAACATCGGCCTAAGAATAGATTTTCGCAACATAAACTAACCCCGTTCTCTCGATATGACGGCCGCCCGACTTGCCGCGGCGTTCAATTACTCGTCGCTTCGCGACTCGCCCTCCGGGTCGCCGCCTTCGCGGCGCTCAATTCGGCCAGACGGCCTCATTAGTCGGCCTCCTGCCGAATTAGTGCGCGAATCGGCCTTGAAAGTTGCACCTTACACCCGTTTCGCAGCGTGACAGTCGAATAACGCGTGACGGCCGCGGACGTTGACTTGAGGGCCTGACGCCCGGCGCGGAGTCGCGGCGGCCCGGCTCAGCGCGCTTCTGGTTCCTCGGGAAAACTCATGCCCACGGAGTTGAACCCGCCGTCGACGTAGGTGACTTCGCCGGTAATACCGGCAGCCAAATCGGAGCACAGGAACGCGGCGGTATTCCCGACGTCCTCGATGCTGACATTGCGCTTGATCGGCGAGACCGACGCCACGTGCGCCAACATTCTGCGCAGCCCGGGTATGCCCGCGGCGGACAGCGTCTTGATGGGACCCGCGGAGATGGCATTGACGCGATGCCCCAGGGGCCCCAGATCGGCCGCCAGGAAGCGCACATTGGCCTCGAGACTGGCTTTCGCCAAGCCCATGACGTTGTAGCCGGGCAACGAGCGCATGGCGCCCAGATAACTCAACGTCACGATGGCCCCGGCGCGTCCCTTCATGAAGGGCAGCGATTCGCGGGCGAGAGCCGTCAAACTGTAGCTAGAAATATCGTGCGCCACGCGAAAGCCGTCGCGGGTGGTGGCATCGATGAAGGTACCCGTGAGCGCTTCGCGCGGTGCATAAGCCACCGCGTGCACCAGGATATCGAAAGCGTCCCAACGGGTTCTCAAGTGTGCGAAGCCCCGCGCGATCTCGTCGTCCGAGGCCACATCCATTTCGAATGTGAGGTCCGATTCCAACTCCTTCGCGAGCGGCACCACCCGATCGGCCATCCGCGCGATGTGCGAGAAGGCCAGCTGCGCTCCCTCGCGGTGCATGGCTTGGGCGATTCCCCAGGCGATCGAACGATCCGTGGCCAGCCCCACGATCAAGGCGCGCTTGCCCTGCAAAAAACCCATGTTTTATCCCCTGCTTAGCCTTGCTGCCGATTGGAATCGACGTACATCACCAGGTGCTTGCCCGCTTTGATCGGATGCCGCTGGTTAATGCCGTTCCATGTCTTGAGCTGGGCGATCGACACCTGAAATTGATGCGAGATGCTGTAAATCGTGTCGCCGCGGCGCACGGTATACAGGACTCGGCGCCCGCTCACTACGCCCTCGTCGCGATAGCGGCGCGCGCTCGCCTTGATGACCAGCCGTTGGCCCTTCACCAACGAGTCGCCCGTCGCGAGATTGTTGAGGCGGGCGAGCGTGCTCACCGGAATGTTGTTGCGCCGTGCGATGCTGGAGAGGGTCTCGCCGGCCCGCACGCGATACACGATTTGCCGCTGCCGGCGGCCGCCGGTGTCGGTTTCCGGCCGGTCCACCCGCGCTGCGGCAATCATCACCTTGTCCGGCAGGCTGCCGCTGATTTCAGGGATCTTGAGCGATTCGCCCGCGGTCACGCGGCCGCCCGGGAGATCGTTGACTTTCGCCAGCACCGCAGCGGAGGTGCCATAGCGCTTGGCGATCATCGCCAGGGTCTCGCGCCTGCCGACCTCATGGGCGGTGTAGCGGACCCGATCCTCGGGTGCCAGCGTCTGCAGCGCGCTCTCGAAGGCATCGGCATAATCGATGGGCACGAGCATGCGATGCGGCCCCGCCGGGTCGGTGGCCCACCGGTTGTAGCCCGGGTTCAGGGCGATCAATTCATCGTAGCTCGTGCCGGCCAGCTGTGCCGCAATCTTCAGATCGATCTGCGATTCGGTCTCGATGACGGCGAAGTAGGGCTCGTTCGGAATGGGCGCGAATTCGAGGCCATACCTCTCGGGCTCCGCCATGAGACGCTTCATCGCGAGCAGTTTCGGCACATAGGCGCGGGTTTCCGCGGGCAGGTTCAGATGCCAGAAGTCCGTGGGCCGGCCGACCGAGGCGTTATAAGCGATGGCGCGCTCGACCCCGGCTTCGCCGACATTGTATGCGGCGATCGCCAGCAGCCAGTCGCCGTTGAATTCATCGTGCAGCGCCTGCAGGTAATCGAGGGCCGCGCGGGTCGACTCGACCACGTCGCGCCGCCCGTCGTACCACCAGGTTTGCTTCAAGCCGAAGCGCACCCCGGTGCCCGGAATGAACTGCCACAGTCCGGCAGCGCGGCTCACCGAGTAGGCGAACGGTTCGTAGGCGCTTTCCACCACCGGCAACAGCGCGAATTCCGTCGGCATGCCGCGCCGCTCGACCTCCGTGATGATGTGGTACATGTAGCGCTGGCCGCGCTGGAAGACGCGCTCCAGGTAGTCGGGATTGTTCTTGAACCACGCGAGCTGGGTATCGATGGCGGGTTCCGACACCTCGTCGAATGCGAAACCCGCACGCATGCGTTCGAACAGATCGTCGTAGTCCTCGCCGTTGTGGTGCTGCCATTCCTGCGGCATGGTCAGCGAGGGGGTCGCTCCGGACACCGGCGCAGGTGCCGTCGTGCCCGCATCGGCCGGCGTGAGCGTCGCCGGAAGCACCACGCGTTCGCGCACCACCGGCGCCGCAGCTTGGTGGGCGCAGGCGGTCAATCCAAGGGCGCAGGCAGTGGCGAGGAGGCGGCGCAACGCGGGTGGTTCCATCCAACTCGCGGTCTTCATCGAAAGGTATCTTTCCAGGACCGGAGTTCGGCAAATACGTCGGCCGCTCCCGGCAGCGGCCTGCCGGCGTGCGCTTCGGCGGCCGCGCGCACGGCGGCCGTGTCGCACCGCAAAAACGGATTGATGCTTATTTCGAGCGACAGGGGCGAGGGCAGGGTGGGCGCACCGGCGGCTCGCGTACGTTCCACGGCTTCCCGATAGTCTTGTGCGGCGCGGTTGTCGGGGTCCACGGTCAAGGCGAATCGCAGGTTGGCAGCGGTGTACTCGTGCCCGCAAAACATGCGGGTCTCCGGCGGCAGGTCGCGCAGACGATTGAGCGAAGCATTCATTTGTGTCGGCGTACCCTCGAACATTCGGCCGCAGCCGGCGCTGAACAGCGTATCGCCGCAGAACAGCGCACCATGCCCCCAAAACGCAATGTGACTTAAGGTATGCCCGGGCACCGCCAAAATCTCGAATCCAAGTCCCAAGTCCGGCAAGTCGCAGCGCTCGCCGTCACGGGCCGAGCGATTGCGCAGCGCAATGCGGGTATCCTCCGGACCGATCACCGGCACGGATCCCAACTCGAGGAGCTCCTCGACACCGCCGATATGATCGGGATGATGGTGAGTCAGCAAAATCGCGGCTAAGCTTGCGCCGCTGCGCTGTAGTTCGGCGCGCACCGGCGCGGCATCGCCGGGGTCGACGGCAACCACGTGGCCGGGAACTCGAGGCGACTCGATCAGCCATATGTAGTTGTCGGCAAACGCGCGCACGGGGCGCACGTCGAGGGGCATTGAGGTTTTTAGCATTTTCCGGCGTATTTAACCTGTAACATTCGAGCTTTGCTAGTATTTTCAAGGAGTCCCGATTGCACCCAATGCGTGACAACGCAGCTCGCGAATGGTTCGACGGCCCGCTCGGCTGGCGCGTGTTGCGCGAGGAAGCGGCGCTGGCCCGGCTGGCTCTGGACGACGTTTTCGGCTTCGAACTGCTGCAGGTGGGCGCTTGGGGTCCGTCGCCGCATCTGCTGGGGGGCGCACGCACTCAGCATGCCACGCTGCTGGCCCCTGAATTGGGCCCGGGCGTGACCCTGTGCGCACCCCTGCAGTCGCTGCCCTTTCCCTCGGATTCCATCGATGCGATTTTTCTGCCGCATACGCTCGAGGTGGTCGAGGATCCGTATGCAGTCCTCCGGGAAGCGGAGCGGGTGCTTTGCGCCGAGGGGTGCCTGATGATTTGCGGGTTCAATCCTTTCAGCGGGTGGGGCGCGCGGCGCCTGTTCGGTCAGTATTTTCGCCGCCGCGCCTTTCCGCCCCAGACCCGGCGCATGCTCTCGGAGCGGCGCATGCGCGACTGGATGGCACTCCTCGACTTCGAGGTGGAGAATGTGTACGGCTATTTGGGACCTCTGCCCATCACCCGGCGCGCGCGAAAAATGGCCGATGGCTCCGTGCGTCAGGGCGAGTACCGGGCGCGGCGTCCTCTAACCGCAGGCGCCTATCTGCTCAAGGCACGCAAGCGCGTACAGACCCTGACTCTGGTGCGTCCGCGCCGCCGGGTACGCCAACTGGTCCTCGTGCCGGCGGCGGAGGGGACCTCGAAACTGGGTTCCAGCAAATTGGGTTCCGACGATACCGGTGCATGACGCAGGTCGAGATCTATACCGACGGTGCGTGCCGCGGCAATCCGGGTCCCGGCGGCTGGGCGGCCTTGTTGATCGCCGGGAAACAACGCAAGGAAGTCTCGGGCGCCGAAACCGCGACCACCAACAACCGCATGGAACTGATGGCCGTCATCGGGGCTTTAAACGCCTTGAAGCGACGCTGTGCCGTTAAACTCTATACCGACTCGAAATACGTGCTGCAGGGCTATACCGAATGGCTGCCGGGCTGGAAGGCGCGCGGCTGGCGCACAGCCGCACGCGAACCTGTCAAGAACCAGGATTTATGGGAGCAGCTGGACAGCGCCGCCACGGCGCAGGATATCGAATGGCATTGGGTCAAAGGGCATTCGGGACACGAACAAAATGAATACGTGGATCAACTCGCAAATCTCGCCATCGACCATCTGTTGGCCGGGCGGTAACCGCTGATGCGTCAAGTCGTTCTCGACACGGAGACCACCGGTCTCGAAGTCGAACAGCAACATCGGGTGATCGAGATCGGCTGCGTGGAGTTATTGAACCGCCGGCTCACCGGCCGCCGTTTTCACCGCTATCTCAATCCCGAACGCGACATCGACGAAGGCGCGCAAGCCGTTCACGGTCTGTCGCGCGAGCAGTTGTCGAAGGAACCCACCTTCGCGCAGATCCACGCGGAATTCCTCGAATTCGTGCAGGGTGCGGAGCTCGTCATCCACAACGCGCCGTTCGACGTCGCGTTCCTCGAACGCCGAGTTGGGGAGACTGGGAGCGACGGCCGCGGCGCCCGCGAGAGTCGCCGAGTTGTGCCGCGTGCTCGACACCTTGGCGCTGGCGCGCCAGATGCACCCCGGCCAGCGCAACAGCCTG
Organism: uncultured Gammaproteobacteria bacterium; assembly: GCA_963799885.1. Taxonomy (GTDB): domain Bacteria; phylum Pseudomonadota; class Gammaproteobacteria; order Steroidobacterales; family Steroidobacteraceae; genus Bog-1198. The sequence goes on from CAWCYX010000029.1 coordinate 438,445, forward strand.
GATGCCTTGTGCAAGCGCTATTCGGTGGACAATTCGCATCGCGAGTATCACGGCGCCCTGCTCGATGCCCGCATCCTCGCCGAGGTGTATCTGGCCATGACCGGCGGCCAGGCGACGTTCACCTTGAGCGAGGAATCGGATACGGCGCGCAGCCGTGCGCGGCAGGCCGCACCGCTGCGCTTCTCGCACGGCGTTCGCATCGTCGTGGTGCGGGCGAGCGAAGCGGAACTGGCCGCCCACGAACACGTGCTGGCGCTGCTCGACAAGGCATCGCACGGCAGTACGGTCTGGCGTAGGCTGTGAAGCTGCTCGTGACCGGGGCCGCGGGGTTCATCGGCTTTCACACCGCGAAGCTCCTGCTGCAACAGGGGCACGAGGTGGTCGGGCTCGACAACTTGAATGATTACTACGATCCCAATCTCAAGACGGCGCGCCTGAACCTGCTGTCGCAGGCCGAGCGGTTTCGCTTCGTGCGCGTCGACATCACCGACCGCGATGCCATGCAGAACGTATTCGCGCGCGAGGGGTTTCAGCGAGTGGTGCACTTGGCGGCGCAGGCCGGTGTCCGCTACTCGATTCAGAACCCGCACGCGTACGTGCAGAGCAACATCGTCGGTTTCCTGCACGTGATCGAGGGCTGCCGCGCGCATGCCGTGGAACATCTGGTCTACGCCTCGACGAGTTCGGTATACGGCGCGAATACCCATCTGCCGTTTTCCGAGCAGCAGTGCGTGGACCATCCGCTCACGCTGTACGCGGCCACCAAGAAGGCCAACGAACTGATGGCGCACAGCTACTCGTCGCTCTACGGCCTGCCGACCACGGGCCTGCGATTCTTCACCGTTTACGGCCCCTGGGGCCGGCCGGATATGGCGCTATTTCTGTTCACGAAGAAGATTCTCGCGGGCGAGCCCATCGATGTGTACTACGAAGGCCATCACCGGCGCGACTTCACGTATGTGGACGACATCGTGAAGGGCGTCGTGGCCGCCGTCGACCACATTGCCGGGGCGGACCCGCACTGGAACTCGGAGGCGCCCGACCCGAGCGGCAGCCGCGCGCCGTATAAAATTTACAACATCGGCAATCAACGGCCCGTCACGCTGCTGCGTTTCATCGAGGTGCTCGAACACTGTCTTGGGCGCAAGGCGATCAAAAATCTCATGCCAATACAGCCGGGCGACGTGCCGGATACGTCGGCCGACGTCGACGCGCTGGCGCGCGACGTGGGCTATCGACCGAGCACCGAACTCAAGGAGGGTGTCAAGCAGTTCGTCGAATGGTATCTTGACTATTACCACCGGTAATCTCCGTAAACCGGCAACTTTCGGAAACGCGAGCCCGTCATGGCAATTTTGAATTCTTCCCTTCCCGCGTGGGCCAACGTGGCCAGGCATGCCCAGGAACTGAAAGCCACGCACCTGCGCGATTTGTACTCGTACGACCCCCTGCGATGGGAGAACTTTCACGTCGAATCCGGCCGCTGGCTGCTCGACTATTCGCGCCAGCGGATCACGAAGGAAACACTGTCGTTGCTGATCGCCCTCGCACGGGCTGCCGACCTGCCGGCGCGCATCACCGCGATGTTCCGCGGCGACGCGATCAACAGCACGGAAGGCCGCGCCGTCCTGCACACGGCACTGCGGTCGGATTTCGCCGGCGGCCCCGAGATCCAGTCCGAGGTGCACGCGTCGCGCAAGAAGCTGTCCGAATTCGCGCAAGCGGTACGCCGCGGCGACCAGCGGGGAGTCACGGGCAAACAATTCAGGCACGTGGTCAACATCGGCATCGGCGGTTCGGACCTGGGTCCGTTGCTGGTATGCGACGCGCTGCGTCACGAATGGAGCGGCGGCATCACGCCGCACTTCGTGTCCAACGTCGATCGCACGCAGCTCGAGGATTTGACGCGCACCCTGGATCCCGCCGAGACCTTGGTGATGGTTTGCTCCAAGACGTTCGTGACTCAAGAGACTCAAGCCAACGCCAATGCCGCGCGGGCGTGGATCGTGGGCGCCTTGGGCGAGAAGTCTCCCGCCAATCACTTCGTCGCGGTATCGACCAATGCAGCCGCCATGGATGCCTTCGGCATCGCCCAGGAGCACCGCTTCACCATGTGGGACTGGGTGGGCGGACGCTACTCGGTCTGGTCCGCGATCGGCCTCGTGGCCGAACTCACCATCGGCAGCGAGAAGTTTCAAGAATTCCTGAGCGGTGCCGGCGAGATCGACCAACATTTCACGAAAACACCGTTCGAGACCAATCTGCCGGTGTTGATGGGTTTGCTCGGAGTATGGAACCGCACGTTCCTGGGGTTGCCCACACTGGCCGTGCTTCCCTACGATCAACGCCTGGCGCGGTTGCCGGCGTATCTGCAGCAGCTCGAGATGGAGAGCAACGGCAAGAGCGTGGCGCTCGCCGGCGAACCCGTATCCTTCGCGACCGCGCCGGTGGTCTGGGGCGAGCCCGCGTCGAATGCGCAACACTCGTTTTTTCAGATGCTGCACCAAGGGACGCCCACCGCGGCATTGGATTTCATTGCGCCCTTGCGAGGATCCTGGGGCGGGACCGAGGGTCAAGACCTGGCGCTGCAGAACTGCTTGGCGCAATCCCAGGCGTTCGCGTTCGGCCATACGCCGGAGGAAGTCGAGGCGGACATGCGCAAGGCCGGCTCCAGTGCCGCGGACATCGCGCGGTTGCGGGCGCACCGCGTGTACGAGGGCAACCGGCCCAGCTCCCTGCTGATGTACCCGCAGACCACGGCTCGCACGCTGGGCGGCCTCATTGCGCTCTACGAGCACAGCGTGTTCGTACAAGGCACCGTCTGGGGCATCAACTCCTTCGATCAGTTCGGGGTGGAGCTCGGCAAGAAGCTGGCACTCGGGATCGATCTCAAGGGCCAAAAACCGCCGACCGGACACGGGGCGGCGGGATTGAAGGCGCTGATCGAGTACGTGGCGAGGCATCGCTGACGGTGTGAGAACGCTGCGCCCCGAATTGTCGGGTGCTTGCCTGCACCCTTGCCCTATAATCGCGCCCTGCCAATCTACGGGACGATATTTTGACGAAACAGCGCAAGGGCATCATTTTGGCCGGGGGGGCCGGCACGCGCCTGCATCCCATCACGATGTCGCTCAGCAAGCAGCTGTTGCCGGTCTACGACAAGCCGATGATCTATTATCCGCTGGCGGCGCTCATGTCGGCCGGCATCCGGGAATACTTGATCATCACCACGCCGCGGGATCAGGCGGCATTCCGCGATCTTCTGGGCACCGGCGCTCAGTGGGGACTGTCCTTCGAGTATGTGGTCCAAGCCGTTCCCAACGGCATAGCGCAGGCGTTGATCCTCGGCGAGTCGTTTTTGGACGGCGCACCGTCCGCGTTGATTCTCGGGGACAATATATTTTACGGTGCGAATCTCACCGCGCTGCTGATGTCGGCTGCGCAGCGCGAATCCGGTGCGACCGTATTCGGGTATTACGTGCAAGATCCCGAACGCTATGGGGTCGTACAGTTCGACGCGCAGGGCCGGGTGACGGATCTGCTGGAAAAGCCGTCCTCGCCGCCGTCCAATTATGCGGTCACGGGGATCTATTTTTACGACGGGCGCGCCTCGTCCTTTGCGCAGGCGCTGGCGCCGTCGCCGCGCGGTGAGTTGGAGATCACGGATCTGAACCGCGCATATCTCAAGATTGGCGAGTTGCACGTCGAACGGCTGGGCCGCGGTACGGCATGGCTCGATACCGGCACCCACAATTCCCTGCTTGATGCCGGCGTGTTCGTGCGCATCATCGAGGAGAGGCAGGGACTGAAAGTGGCTTGCGTGGAGGAGATTGCCTGGCGCTCAGGGTTCATCGGCGCCGACCAATTGGTGAAGCTGGCCAAGCCGCTGGAGAAGAGCGGCTACGGCGAGTATCTCCTGCGCATCGTCCACGAGCATTCGCAGCCATGAAGCATTCAGTGATATGAAATTTACCAAAACACCGATCGCGGATGTGGTGCTGATCGAGCCACAGGTATTCGGCGACGCCCGCGGGTTCTTCATGGAGACGTGGCACGAGGGGAAATTCAAGGCAGCCGGGATCGATGCCGCCTACGTGCAAGACAATCACAGCCGCTCGAGCCAGTGGACCTTGCGGGGCCTGCACTTACAGGTACAGCACACGCAGGGCAAGCTGGTGCGCGTCACGTGGGGAAGCGTATTCGACGTGGTGGTCGATTTGCGCCTCAGCAGTCGCAGCTACGGCGCCTCGTGGGGCGTGGAATTGTCTGCAGAGAATCATCGGATGTTGTGGGTTCCGCCGGGTCTGGCCCACGGCATCCTGGTCACCGCGGAATCCGCCGATTTTCTCTACAAGTGCACGGACTTCTATAGCCCCGAACATGAGCGGACCCTCGCCTGGGATGACGCGACGTTGGGCATTCGCTGGCCGCTCCCCGCGGGCATCGCGCCCAAGCTCTCCGCCAAGGACGCGCGCGGTAAGAATTTTGCCGAGATCGAGAAGTTCGCGTGAGAGTGCTGGTGCTGGGCGGTGGCGGGCAGGTGGCCACTGCTGTCGTGGCGGCGGCTCCGGCGCAGCATCAGGTGGTGGCCAGGACCCGTGCCGAACTTGACATCGGCGACGGGATCGCCGTCGCGCGCACATTGTCGGAGACCCGCCCGGAGTGGGTTGTCAACGCCGCGGCCTACACTGCGGTGGATCTGGCGGAAGACCGCCCCGCTCACGCCATTGCCGTCAACGATACCGCCGTGGGCGTGCTGGCGGCGGCAGTATCGACCGCGGGTTGCCGCCTGGTGCATCTGTCGACCGACTTTGTGTTCGACGGTGAGTCCAATCGCGCGTATCTGCCGGCGGATCAAACCAATCCCTTGAGCGCCTATGGGGTCAGCAAACTCGGTGGTGAGCGCCAGGTTTTGAATCGCGCCGCGGCGGGGATCGTCTTGCGTACCGCCTGGGTATACGCGGCCGGCGGGCGTAACTTCGTGCTGACCATGCTGCGCCTGATGCGCGAGAAAGAGCAGGTGAGCGTGGTCTGCGATCAGATCGGCACCCCGACCTGGGCCGCCGGCATCGCGGCGGCAATCTGGAGTCTGATCGAGGTGGGAGCCCCCGGCGGACTGTACCACTGGACCGATCTTGGGTTGGCGAGTTGGTACGATTTCGCCGTCGCCATCCAGGATGAGGCGCTGGTCCGGGGACTGCTCCATCGCGCCGTGCCCATCTTGCCCATTCCGAGCGCTGCTTATCCGACGCGCGCGCGGCGCCCCGCGTTCAGCGTGCTTGATACCGGGGCTACGAGGGCTCTGATCAAGGCCCCGGCGCGGCATTGGCGGCACAACTTAAGGACTATGCTGGATGAGCTTCGAACCCCGTAACGTGTTCATTACCGGGGGCGCCGGCTTCATTGGGGCGAACTTCGTGCGCCATTGGCTGGCGAACACCCGAGAGGGGCGGGTGGTGATATTCGATGCACTGACCTATGCCGGCAATATCGACAACTTAGCGGGTCTGGACGGGGATCCTCGCTATGCCTTCGTGAAGGGGGATATCTGCGATGAGGCCATGGTGCGCACGTTGCTCCAGCAGCATCAGATCGACACCATTGTGAACTTTGCCGCGGAATCGCATGTCGATCGGTCGATCTTGGGGCCCGATGACTTCATACGCACCAATATCGTGGGAACCCACTCGCTCCTCAAGGCGGCAAAATCACTGTGGTTGGACCGAAAAACCGTCCCGGCGCACCGCTTTCATCATGTGTCGACCGATGAAGTGTACGGATCCCTGGGGCCCGACGATGCGCCGTTCCACGAGGCCACTCGATATGCGCCGAACTCGCCGTACTCGGCAAGCAAGGCCTCTTCGGACCATCTGGTGCGGGCCTATCACGAGACGTATGGGCTCCATACCACGGTTACCAATTGCTCGAACAACTATGGCCCGTATCAGTTTCCGGAGAAATTGATCCCGCTGACCATCGTCAACATATTGCTGGGTAAGGCGTTGCCGGTATACGGCGACGGGTTGCAGGTGCGAGATTGGCTGCATGTGGAGGATCATTGTGTGGCGATAGTCCTGGCGCTCAAACGAGGCAGACCGGGTGAGGTGTACAACGTCGGGGGCAACAGCGAAACCACGAATATCGACATTGTTCGGACGCTCTGCGATCTCACGGATGCATATCTTGCCAATCGACCGGACCTGAGGTACGCGTTCCCCGAGTCGCCGGGGGCGGGCGGCAAGCGAGCGGCAGATTTGATCACCCATGTTCGCGACCGGCTTGGGCATGACCGCCGTTATGCGATCAACTACAGCAAGGCGGAGCGCGAACTTCAGTATGCGCCGGCTCGTGACCTCGCCCACGGTTTGCGGCCGACGCTGGAATGGTATATTGCCCACACGGCCTGGTGGCAAGCACTCATGGGACGTGACTACACCGCTTGGGTGCCGAAGAATTACAGCGGGTGAGATGTCTGTTAGGCATGCACCTGCCACCGGCGTCATCACTACAGCGCTTGACCGCTGATGCGTAATGACGTGTACTTTGCGGCGCAAAGGCGGCCGGCCCTTGGATCCTAATAGTGATTGAGAGGCTCTAAGGGTCTTGGAAAAACCCGGTGCTACGCGGGACCGTGGGAAGGCTATGATGCGTTCTGGAAATGTGGGTCGATTACATGACTTGTGCGGGAAGAGGCGGATGGTGCTGAACCTATGATTCCACAGTGGAGATATTTGGCTACCTGGGTCTTAGAGCCAATTCATTCGAGTTGGCAATATGCGGTTTAAGTTTTCGGGATTTGCGCTCGTAGCGATTCTGGTGGGAGCGGCAGCCATTGCGCAGACCCCGACCTCCGATCAGCTCAACGCGCTCAAGAGCATGCCGAAGGATCAGCAGGACTCCCTCATCCAAAGCGTCTTGGGCAAGTCCGACGGCACTGGCTCGAAAACCGATCCCAAACTCAGTACGCCGCAGACAGTGCAGCCAAAGACCGACCAGTCGAATGAACTACTGAACAATCTGAAGAAAGGGAAGACACTCGACGACCGCACCCTCCGGCAGCCAGATGAGGATCCGGAGCTGCGGGCGGACGATACGGTGCTGATCGATCTGACTCCCGTCGATAGGTACCGAGATACCAACGCGATTCCTGATGGCGTTAACACCAGCGGAAACGACAGCGGCACCACCAATGGCGTGGGTATCAACGGCGTCAGCGGCGTCAATGGTGTCAACGGCCTCAACGGCGTCAACGGTGTAGGCGTCAACGGCAATGCCGCCAATGACACCAGCGTCGGCGGTACGAGAAGCAACAGAAATATTCGGGGGAGCAACAATAATGACTACGGCCGCGTCAAAGCGGACATCAAAGCGGAGACCAAACCCAGAACAGACGAGGAAAAGGAAAGATCTGAGGAAAAGCGGCAGCTCATCCTGAACAACAATCCCTATCACCTCAATCGGTTTGGAGTCCTCGAATTGCCGGGACTCCCCGCGATACCTCTGGCCGGGTTGACGGCCGATGAAGCCGCCAATCGGCTCAGCGCCGATCCGGATCTGCGCGACTTCACGGTGAAGGTCACCTTGTTGCGCCTGCAGTCCTTCGACGAGCAGGCTCTGAAGCCATTCGGATATGACTTATTCGAGGGGGTGCCGAGCACGTTTGCTCCGGTATCGGACATTCAAGTGCCGATAGATTATGTTGTGGGGCCTGGCGACACGATGAATGTCCAGTTATACGGCAACGAGCCAGCAAGCTATGCGCTGACGGTGGGCCGCGACGGACGCATCAACTTCCCGAAACTCGGCCCTATCATGGTCAGCGGCATGTCCTTCGACAGGGCGCGCGCCACCATCGATGCGCGCGTGACCCAACAGCTGATCGGTTCTCGCGTCAGCGTGACCATGGGTGACTTGCGCTCCATCCGCGTGTTCGTGCTGGGTGAGGCGGAGAAGCCCGGTTCGTATACCGTTAGCGGGTTGTCCACTATGACGAATGCGCTGTTCGTCAGTGGCGGCGTGAAGAAGATTGGATCGCTGCGTAAAATTGAATTGCGGCGCAACGGTCGATTGGTCACGGTACTCGATTTGTACGACCTGTTGCTGCACGGCAACACGAACGCGGATCAACAGTTGATGCCCGGCGACGTCATCTTCATCCCTCCCATCGGCGACACTATATCGGTGTACGGCGCGGTGCGCCGGCCCGCCATCTATGAACTCAAGGCGGAAAAGAGCGTCGAGCAGGTAATCGATATTGCCGGCGGCCTATTGCCGGATGCCGACGGAAAACAGGCTCAGTTGGAGCGTATCCAGCCCTCACGTTTGCGTGAGATGCGCAACATCGATCTAACTACAACCGCCGGGCGCACGGCGGATTTGGCCAACGGCGACAAGCTACGTGTGCCCCCGATTCGTCCCACGCTCGAGAACTCCGTGGTGCTGACTGGCCATGTGTTTCGTCCGGGGTCCTTCGAATATCGCGCCGGCCTGCGCTTGAGCGATATCCTGCCCAGCTTCGACGAGCTGCGCCCGAATGCCGATCGCCACTACATAATGGTACGTCGTGAAATTCCGCCGGAAGAAAAGATCGAGGTGATTTCCGCGGATCTTGAGCGCGCACTCGGCGCCCGCGGGTCGGCGGCCGATCCTGAACTGCGACCGCGCGATCAGATCTTCGTGTTCAATTTGTCGGCGAGCCGCGAGCGCGTGGTCGCCCCGGTGATCCGGGATTTGGAGTTGCAAGGAACACCCGAAAAGCCCGCGCAACTTGTCAGTATTGCCGGAAAAGTGAATGCTCCGGGCCGCTATCCGCTGGAGCCCGAGATGCATGTGAGCGACTTGATCCGCGCCGGCGGCAGCTTGGGAGATTCCGCTTACGGCGGCGAGGCTGAACTGACGCGATACGAAATCGCGAATGGCATCGCCCGCCAGACCGAGATGATTCCGATCAATCTTGCAGCAGTTCGACGGGGCGACGGCGACGCCGACATTCAGCTCAAACCCTACGATGTGCTGTTGATCAAGGTGACGCCGCAGTGGGAGGAGCCGGGCAACATCATTCTTGCCGGCGAAGTGCGTTTCCCCGGCAAGTACCCCATTCACCGGGGTGAAACCCTCTCGTCCGTTTTGCGAAGGGCCGGCGGATTCACCGACCTCGCCTTTGTCGAGGGTGCGGTGTACATACGCGAAGAGTTGAAACAGCGGGAGAGAGACCAACTCGACCTATTGGCCAATCGACTGCAGGGCGATTTAACGGCACTGTCCCTCGAGGTGGTGTCGAGCAGCACGTTGGCAAACAACGCAAACGGTGGCGCCGGCGGGGCGCAGGCGCTGGCCATTGGGCAACAACTGATGACACAACTCCGGCAGTTGAAGCCGGTCGGTCGACTGGTCATCGATGTGAATCGTGTCATGAAGGGACGACCGGGTATGTCGGAGGATGTCATGGTCAGGGACGGGGATAAGCTCCTCATCCCGAAGCAGACACAGGAAATCCTCATCCTGGGTGAAGTGCAGAGCCCCACCTCGCACGTATTTGAGGCCGGCCTGAATCGCGACGACTACATTGCCAAGAGCGGCGGAATTACGCAGAAGGCGGATCGGAAGCGTATCTACGTCGTGCGGGCGAACGGCGACGTGGTTTCGGGAGAGCGCAGAGGTTGGTTCAGACGTTCGCAGTCGGTCGAGATGCATCCCGGCGATACGATCATCGTGCCGCTCGACACCGAACGCGTCAGATCACTGCCTCTGTGGCAGGCGGTCACCACGATCATCTACAACTTGACCCTGGGAATCTATGCGATACGACATTTCTGAAAGTGAAGCGTGCTCAGTACCGGCAGGCGCTTCGATGGCCGTCGTTTGAATATGATGCACGCTGGGGAGGGCATCGATCGCGACGAAGCGCTAAATTTGCTAGAAATCGCTTCCATATTGTGGCAAAACAAATGGGTGTTGATTGTCGTGGCATTGGTGAGCGTCGCTGGAGCTTTGATTTATGCGTATTCCGCTACGGAATGGTATCGCGCGGACGTCGTATTAAAGCTCGCGGAAACCAAGCAGTCGCAGGGAATATTAGGTCAGTTGGGTGATCTTGGCGGATTGGCGAGCATTGCCGGTCTCGATGTAAATGACAATAAATCTGCCGAACCCATCGCTGTCCTGAAATCTCGCGAATTCATCGGCGCCTTTATAGAGGATCAAGATCTTCTGCCGCTTTTTTTCCCGAACAAGTGGGATGCATCCACCAAGCGATGGAAAACCTCGGACGTGAGGAAGGTGCCTGATGTTCGCGATGGCATCAAATACTTCACCGAGAGACTTTTTAGCGTAAGTGAGGAACGGAAGACCGGCTTGATAACGCTGGCTATCCGATGGAAAGAACCGAAGGTTGCGGCAGCGTGGGCCAATATGCTGGTGGAGCGGGTCAACGATCTCATGCGTACGCGTGCGCTCAAGGTGTCCGGAGACAATGTGAATTACCTTAAACAGGAGTTGGCGGCTTCAAACCTAGTGGTATTGCAGCAAGCGATGGGTCACGTACTGGAATCGGAATTGCAAAAGCTGTTGCTTGCAAAAGGGAATAGGGAGTATTCATTTCGGATTCTCGACCATGCGCAGATTCCGAAATGGCGTGTGTGGCCGGATCGCCCGCTGATCGTATCGGTGGCACCCGTCATCGGTTTGTTGCTCGCGATGTTTTTTGTGGTTTCACGCCATATCATCCGTCGCAATCGCACTCTATCAACCCACTCAAGGGTTGCTGGTCAATAGTGGGTGACGACTTGCCGCTCGCACAATACGTTAAGGAGTGAAATCTGAAAGCAGTAATTCTTGCGGGAGGCCTCGGCACCCGAATTTCGGAGGAGACGCATTTAAAGCCTAAGCCTATGATCGAGATCGGAGGTAGGCCGATTCTTTGGCACATATTGAAAATGTACTCTTCCCACGGAATCCATGACTTCATTATCTGTTGTGGTTACAAGGGGTACGTAATTAAGGAGTATTTCGCCAACTATTTTCTTCATATGTCGGACGTTACCTTTGATATGGAGCGTAACGTTATGGAGGTCCATCAGCGCAAGGCAGAGGCGTGGAGAGTTACCCTGGTTGATACAGGCGACACCACTATGACCGGCGGGCGTTTGAAGAGATTGAGCGCCTATTTGAATTCCGAGGAGGCGTTTTGTTTTACATATGGAGATGGTGTTGCCTCGATTGATATTGGAGCTTTGATTCAGTTTCATCGATCGCACGGTAAGTGGGCCACTATTACTGCGGTGCAGCCTCCCGGTCGTTACGGTGCCCTCACTCTAGAGGGCGCAAACGTGCGGGGATTCGTTGAAAAGCCGCGAGGAGACGGCGGGTGGATCAACGGCGGATTTTTTGTGTTGTCTCCCCGCTGCCTGAATTATATCGAAGGAGATAGCTCAAGCTGGGAGGACAGACCGCTGTCGAAGCTCGCTGAGGCCGGACAGTTGATGGCCTATGAGCACGGCGGCTTTTGGCAGCCTATGGATACCCTGCGGGACAAGGCGCATTTGGAACTGTTGTGGTCCGAAGGCTCTGCTCCCTGGAAGAGTTGGGCCTGACGGCAGACTGTTGGATTCGAGTATGAAGTGTCGACATTGCCGAGCCGAGTTGTCTTTGTTATTCATTGATCTAGGTACGGCGCCGCCTTCAAATTCGTATTTAGCGAAGAAGCAACTGTCGATGCCTGAAAAATGGTACCCACTGCGTGTTTATGTATGCACTCAGTGCTGGTTGGTGCAAACCGAAGATTATGCACATCACGCTGATCTATTCTCCGACGATTACGCCTACTTCAGTTCTTTTTCGAGCAGCTGGCTCCGGCACGCAAATGACTATGTATGCGATGTCATAGGACGATTGAGTCTCGACTCCTCGTCGTATGTTGTCGAGGTAGCCTCTAACGACGGTTATCTGCTCCAATTCGTTAAGGAGCGCGGTGTTCCATGTTTAGGTATCGAACCGACACACAGTACCGCGTGTGCAGCTCGGCTAAAGGGAATTGATGTCGTTGAGGAGTTTTTTGGCGTAAGCCTGGCTGAACGATTGGTCGCCGAGGGTCGATCGGCGGACCTTTTGGTGGCGAACAATGTTTTGGCGCACGTGCCCGACATCAACGATTTCGTTGCTGGTTTCGCCCGAGTCTTAAAGGTTGATGGGGTTGCGACATTCGAGTTTCCTCATCTGTTAAAGCTCGAAAGCGATTGTCAGTTCGATACCATTTATCATGAACATTTTTCTTACCTGTCGTTGACGGCGGTTTCAAAGATATTTAGTGCGAACGGACTTTCCATCTTTGATATCGAAGAGATAAGCACACACGGGGGCAGCGTGAGGGTATATGCCCAGCGGCTAGACAAGGGTCGTCGTGAGGTGACCGTCGAGGTTAACCGCTTGTTGGCGGATGAAGTGGCGGCGGGAATGACTACTGAGAGCTTCTATCGGGGATTCCAGGAGCGCGCTCAGAGCATCAAGAATGACTTCACTGATTTCTTGATTCGAATGAGGCGAAACGTAAAGTCGGTCGTCGGCTACGGCGCCGCCGCCAAAGGCAATACCTTAATAAACTTCGGCGGGATCCGATCCGATCTTTTGTCGTGGGTGGTAGACCGCAATCCAGCTAAGTGTGGCAAATTCCTTCCCGGAAGTCGTATCCCGATTGTCAGCGAAGACTTCCTACATCGCGAACGCCCGGACTTCATCGTAATCCTTCCGTGGAACATCAAGAGTGAAGTAATCGAGCAGCTGGCATATGTCAGAGATTGGGGTGGACGATTCGTCTGCGCTGTACCGAAACTAGTTGTTCTGTAGGACGATACCCATGCATTCCGGCATGCACTGACAGGCCGATCGTCGCAGTGTCGCTCCAATGGGGATAAGACGCAATATTGCCGCCAATTTCTTGGGCAAAGTGTGGACGGGCGTGCTCAACTTCATCTTTGTGCCGGTTTACATCAAGTTCCTGGGAATAGAAGCCTATGGGCTAATCGGATTCTTTACCGCGCTGATGTCTGTGTCGTTGGCATTCGACATGGGGTTGAGTACGACAATAAATCGTGAACTGGCGAGGCTTTCTTCCGGTCTCGCTTCGCCAAAATCCGCCCGCGATCTGGTTCGTTCGCTCGAGTACGTATACTGGGGTACTGGTGCCTTGCTTGGATTTTCCATCGTCGCGCTTGCACCTTGGATTGGCAAATGGTGGCTGAGCCCGCGCAATCTAAGCGTCCACGACACCATCCAAGCAATCATGCTAATGGGCGCAGTAGTGTTCCTAAGGTGGCCTGTCGCGTTATACAACGGCGGCTTGATGGGATTGAACAGACAGGTGCTGGCAAATGGGCTCAGCATTACGATGGCTACGCTCCAGGGTGGTGGCACTGTGTTGGTTCTATGGTTCATAGCTCCGACGATCCAGGCGTTTTTTCTGTCGCAAGTCGTTGCTGCGATCGTCCAAATCGTAGTCCTGCCGTATTTTCTATGGCGGTCTTTACCAACCTATCCGAAAGTGCCTGTTTTCTCGAAGGGTTCACTCAAATCCATTTGGCGCTTTGCTGCTGGAATGTCCGGAATAACAATATGCTCCGTGGTACTGACCCAATCGGACAAATTTCTGCTGAGCAAATTTTTGCCGCTCGAGAATTTTGGATACTACGTTTTGGCGAGTTCCATCGCCGGTATCATCAATTTGCCCTCGATGGCGATGTATGCGGCACTATTCCCAGCGTTTTCAAGCTTGGTGTCGGAAAATGGAACAGATGCATTGATTGTTCTTTATCATCGCAGCTGCCAGTTTCTTTCTGTTTTGCTTGTACCCGGGACCGTTCTTCTAGCCGCTTTTTCTAAGGAATTGTTGTCCTATTACGTGCACAACCCGGTCATCGTCGCGAATACATATGTGTTGTTAAGCTTAATCTCCCTCGGCAATATGTTTTTGTCAATCATGGTGCTGCCGCTTGCACTTCAACTGGCATACGGTTGGACCAAGCTATCGTTATATAAGAATGTCGTGGCAGTGCTGATTTTCATCCCGGTAATCCTAGTCATGATCAAGAATTTTGGCGCGGCCGGCGCGGCAATTACCTGGATCGCGCTGCCGTTGGGCTATCTTTTTTTTGAGGTGCCTCTAATGCATCGACGGCTATTAACCGCTGAAAAACGCAAATGGTATATCAAGGATATTGGTTTTACACTCATTGTCTCGGTCGTCGTGATTGGTATCGTACGTCTCTTGGTTCCGCCAAATAGCAGTGCATTCTTGGTCTTTCCTGCGTTGGTTGTATCGCTGACGATTGCCTCTGGGTGTTCAATGCTATTTCTCCGTAGGTATGGCGACCTAAAAATTGAATCACTCGATCCTTGAGTCACTAACAGGTCGTCACGCCAGGACTACGGGAGCCTAACCCCATAGACCGCCTGACTGGTGCCGTTAGTGAAGTAGACGGTTTTCCCAGTGAGACGAACTTGACCGGGTGCCGCATCGAAAAGGATCTGACGTCCACCCGAACTGCTCCATGCGTACAGCTTCCCGCCCTCTTCGAAGAAGATGTATCCGCCGCTCGAGCCGAAAAACACCGTATTGGGCAGGGTCGAGACAGGGCTTGCGGTCGTACCGTCCCAGGCGTTGATCGCCTGGCCCGTGACTGTGAAGCCCGAGAGGGTCTGATCCATCCAGCCGAGGAGCCCACTGGAGAGTTGGAACGAAACCAGCGTCGTTGAGAGGACTTTGGTCGTGCTGGATGCGAGATCCATCGTCGTGAGCGTGTACGGACCCGCGCCAGACGATGGGCGTGTCTGCCATGCAACGCCTGTCCCGTCCGTCTGCGGATACACTGATAGCCCGTCGCTCGTGATCGCGACCGAGGTGTTCGTCGCCTGGTCCCAGCGCAGCACGTTATAGTCGCTTGATCCGCTGGTGCTCGATTTGTCCTGCCAATAGAAGAGCGTGATGTTGCCATTGGCGACAAAGAAGTCCGAGTAGATGTTACCCAGAACCATGTTCGCTGGGCTCTGGATCTGGAGTTGCTGCCCCGTGGTCACGTTGTAAAAAACGTATTCATTCCCGTTCTGGTTCAGGGCATAACTGGTCCACAACACCCAGGGGTAATGGACTGCCAGCAGCTGATCGTCGCTGCCGGTCGTCTGCGCGGCGCTCGAGAGATTCTTCGCGGTCCCTCCGGGCGGCCACATGTAGATGCTGTAATTCAAATTCGGATTGCGCTCGGAACCGGAGGTGAGCACGTACCCGCCATCTGTGACAGTCCAGAAGCCGATGGCCTGGATTGCGCCCAGCGGTAGCGTCGTGTCGGTGTTCCCAGAACGCAAGTGCATCGATCCGTCGGGGGGGGAGTAGAGAATGTAGGCACCACCCGCGGTCACCAGGCTACCTCCTGCCCCAATGGTGACAATCGGCTGATAGACAAGGCTTGGGGATGAGGTCACTGTGACGGTGTCGGTGACGGTGGTCGTAAGACCGCCGCTGTCCGTCGCCGTTGCCGTGAGAGTATAGGAACCCGGCGTTACGCCCGCGAGGCTGAACGAGGTGGAGAAGGAGAAGGGCGATGTCGATGTGTTCACCATCGGTAGGCTTCCGAGTGTGACACTGAACGACACCGTCGTGGAAGCTCTGTCGGTCTTGAAGGTGCCAGCAATCTGCAGATTACCGTTCACAAGTTCACCGTCGAACGGAGAGGTGAGGGAGATAGTTGGTGGGTTGCTGAAGACGACTGTAATTACCCGGGAGGAAGTTGCCCCGTTCGCGTCGGTTGCTTGAGCCGTGATCGTGTGAGAACCGGATCCGACCACGGTCGTGTCGATTGGGAACTGATAATGATCAAGGGTGACGCATAGAAGAACTTCGCATCCGTTCGGCGCCTTGAGCGTCCCGAGCGTCTTGCCGTCCAGGCTCGCGGTCACCGATGTGATCGAGTACGCCGAAGTGGCAGCCACGCTGACTTTGCCCGGCCCGGAGGTTATGGGGAAGGCCGTGCCGGCTCCAACTACTTTGACTGCCACCGCAACTTCAGGGTTTGCAACCTGGACTTGCAGGCGCAGCTCTATATAGGTGTCCGGACCCGCCGCGAGCCGAGCAAGAATTAGATGAGGACCCGCCGTGAGCCCTGATGTATCAAGGGCAGCGCTGTAGCTGGGTCCCGTGGTGCTCGTACCCGCAAGATTGAGATCCAGATAGTACGAGACGGAGGAATAGGTTCCGCCCCCACTGATCGACGCGTTGGCGGTGCCCGAGATCGGCGGGACCTGGCCCAGCACGATCGTGGGCGCGCTTGCAGGAACGACAACCTGTACTGAGCTGGCTCCGCTGGCCGTGTCGAGGGGAACTTCGTAGCCGATCTTCTGCACCGACACTCGAAGGGTCGTCGTCGCATTGATGGTGCGAGACCAGGTCAGCGACGATCCCATGCCAGTCGTTCCCGGTACTGCGTCGACCGAACTCCAGGTTCCGTCCTGGCCTTTCTGCTCGATGGCATAAGAAGTGCCCGGCTCGAAAGTGTCCGACCAGGACAGGGTCGCCATATTCGTCCTGGCTTCGAGCTTTGCGGTCACTTTCGCCGATTTTGCGTCCGCGATCTCTTGCGAGGTCGGGGCGGCTGCCGGAGGAGTGGTTGGGGGCGGGGAGTAATTGCTGCCACCGCCACCGCACGCGGCAAGAACGAGGCTGAATGCGGCAGCCAGAAGGAGACGAGCCTTCACGTGATGCTCCCTGAATATGTTGAGTCCGATGTTGCGGCGGATCCGTGTAAGCTTAACACCGCGCAAAAGCAGTGTAGCGTTTGGTAGTAGTTTCTCCCATCGTGTATGCCGACCACGAGGCGAGAAGATGGTGGAACGACGGCTATTGCGCCGCACGGGCCAGTGGATCGAGGCCGAGGATGCGCCGGCGACCGGCAAAGCGACCGGCGAGCGCGGATCGCACCAGGCAAGCGCGGCCGCGATGGATCTGCAGGACGGCGCGCTGCAAATGCATTACTTAAACTCGTATATTCGGATCCCAAATCCCTCAATAGGATCGGTGAATCCATTTCCGTTGGACTCTATCGGATGTCTTGATCCTGCGGCGTCAATGGAATAAAGATCAAAGGGGCGAGATGGGAGCGTGAACTGCATATTTAGAGGCACGTTGTCAATATTGACTACGAGTAGCGTGTAGACATCGTTAGTGCTCACCTTCAAAATCGAGCGAACGGGAGTGGTTGTAATTGTGCGACCCTGAATCGCAACCTGATAGGGCATTGTTGCAGTCGGGCTTAGAATGACACTCTCCAGGCGTTGAAGTTCAGCGTTCAAGCGGACGGTTTCAGCCCAGAGAGCCTCACTTGAAGAAATATCGCTCGATGTAGCGACGACGTCGCCTGGGTTGTGTCCGGAGTAGCTCGCGAGAGGCGAGGGAGATATCCCTATTACGTGAGCGTTTCGAGTCATCCAATTGTCCAAGGCAAAAAAAATGATTCCGGTGGCCCCATGCACGACGGCCGCGAAAACTTCAGCGCGTAGTTGACTTGCAGTAGGCATTTTCCAGGACATTCCAGTTGATGCTGGTAGTCCAAAGTCCTGAAGCGTGATCCATACCGGTTTTTGCTGGTGATTCAGCGCCACTAGCCGACTGTAGTCCGCCACGCTGCTTTCGAGAGTATTCTCGTTTCCCTTGTGAAACGGGTAATTATCGATCGCGGCGATATCACCCGCGCTATTCAGTTCGTTCCACTGCTTAAGTGCGCTTGAATTGGGGAGACTGGCATCAAGATTAAAACTCGGATGGATAGGATCTACGGATTTGATCGCCGCCTTGAAAGAATGAAAATTCTTCAAACGTTCAGGACAATTAGAGGGCGAATTGATACAAGCGATCGGCTCTTCCTCGATATACCAAGCGAGGATACTGGGATCATTCGCTGCTGCAGCAATTTCACTCGCATAGGCCACAATTTGCGCCGCGGCATTGGAATCCGGATTGCATTTGGGGTTGGAGTTAAAATTGCACGGCGACACTTGCATCTGCTTGATCAATTGCATGCCCGTCTCGCGGGCCGAAGGAAGCACCGAAGCGAGCGAGAGCCCATTCCACGGTTTGAAACAATTGAATCCGGCGCTCTTTAAAGCAGCCAACCCAGCCGGGACAGCTTCATAGGCACATCGCGGGAAGAAGGAGGCTGAGTTGAGGCTAAGCTGAATCCTCCCATTTCGATCTGTATGAGGAACCCCACTTTGATAAATGTGCTGTTGAGCGTTTTCCAGTTTGGTATAGGTCACTGGGGATACCGGAGTAACCGGTCTGTATCTGGCGCCCAAAGGAATACCGGGACCACTTCCGCCGCCGTCAAAATCCGCAACAATAGGGATGTCCCCTGGATCGCCGAATCGGGTACTTGCAGCAATGCCATCAGAGGATCTAACCCAAAGGAATTGCTGGGTACCAGGCCGATAAACAGCAAATTCCGTTTTACCGTCGCCATCGTAATCGGCGGACACTGGTACATCTCCGGGTACCCCAAACTCATACGAGCGAATATCGGAATGAAAGAGTTTAAAATACCGAAACTGACCGTCTCGATAAATTCCCAAATCTGAATCACCGGCACCACTGAAATTGAATTGGTGAACGATATTGCGCCTAAGTGACGACACATGGTTTGCAGCGCAAAGGGCTGGACTATAGATCAAAGCAGCCACGGTGCTTAGGGCGACTGGAATTACTTGCAAAATGGTCGTGCATTTCTTCATGTACGATTCGCCCTGTCCTGCTCCTTGTGGCGATTTGTCTTAGTGCACAATTGCAACTTTCGGCCGAAAATATCCCGGATTGAGAATACTACATGCTTGCCAAACTGAAGAGTCGCCTAAAGCCACTACTACTTAAGATCAAACACGAGCGTCTTTCGATTGGCGGTGGCTGCACTATCAGCCAGACGACTTTTGGACGTCATGTAAGAATCGGTGACCATACAACCTTGATTTCCTCGACGATTCTGGATTATTCGTATATTGGCAACAATTCGGTTGTCTGCCGGACATCGATAGGGAAATACTGCTCGATCGCTTCCGACACGCTCTTGGGAACAGGAAGTCATCCCGCCAGAGAATTTGTTTCCAGTCATCCGATCTTTTATCTTTTCAAGCCAAGCATAGGTTGGGACTTCGTTCGTAAAGATCTTATGGAGGAGTTCTCTCCCACGGTTATCGGCAACGACGTATGGATCGGAGCTAGAGTCACGATAAGAGATGGGGTACGAATTGGCGATGGCGCGATTGTAGGGGCGGGCGCCGTCGTTGTGAAAGACCTCGAACCGTACGGGGTCTATGTTGGAGTGCCCGCAACATTGCTGCGATATAGGTTTGAGGCTGACGAGATACGGTTTTTAAGAGAATTCCGCTGGTGGGATAAAGACGAGCTGTGGATTCGCAAAAACGTCGAGAAATTTCACAGTGTCTCGCGTTTTACCAGGGGCAAGCGGTGATTTGCTGCAAACACCCCGTGGTAGCGCGTCAGGTTCACTCCCGGATTCGGCACCAGAGCGGCCAGACGGGCCAGAAAATCCAGCGGCTCGAAGATCACGTGCGTCGTCCCGTCGCGGTAGTCTTCAGGGCGTAGCGAATGTGGCCCTGCGCCGTGAGCGAGAGCCGCTCGACCACCACTGCCGGCCGGGCAATGTAGCGGCACAGCCGCTCGAGTGTGCCCCGCTAATCCACTTCAGCCGCCACCCCCGCGTGCAACGAGAATCCCGCGGCCTGCGCCACCCGCTCGCTGCCGGGCGGCTCCCCCGGGATGGCAGGCTCTGCAGCATGAACGCCTTGCGGCCTCGATACGGGCCGAGCGCGATGCGATAGGTGATCGAATGTCTCCGCAGCTCGGCGAGCGCGCTGTCCTCATCCCCCGAGTCGAAGGCAAGGTGACTGCTCTCGGCGTCCCGGACCAGCAGGCCTTTGCGCTCCAAGTGCCCGCCGATCCGCTCGCTGATCCGCTGCACCAGCGCTTGCAATTCCATGGTCGTCGGCGCGCTCACCGCTTTCGGTGAACCTTAACCGCGACACCGGATTTTTGCCGTCGTCGTCGGTGGAGGAATGGCTCGCCGCAGCAACACGCGATGCGCGTGGTCGCCTGGGGGCAAGCGCATCGTCCAAGGCCGGCAACTGCACGTCGACACCACGGTCGTCGAGACCGACACCCACTATCCGACCGACCGTGCCCTGCTCGGCGATGGGGTCCGGGTGCTGACGCGCACCATGCGGCGCATCGCACAGATCACAGATCACAGATCGCCGGCGCCGTCGGCAGCGCTTGCGTGATCGGACGGCCTGAACCGCTATCGCTACAAGGGTCACTCCGGCGTGAGGCGCTGGGCCGGACTCGGTGTCATCGCCGATAATCTGATCCACATCGGTGGTGTGGCCGAACCCACCGACGACTGATCCCTCTTTCCCTTCCTCTCCTCCCTCACGCAGCCGGCATTCGGATGATGACCGCGAAAAACAAGTCGGGGTAGCGCGCGTCATAGGAGAAATACAACTAAATCGATATGCCTATTTCCGATATTTGCGAGCTAGTGCCAAGAATTGTCAAGATTTCGCATTTCGCACTGATCTGGACCGTAACGGCTGAACTGGGAGGGATGGGGCGTGTGGGATCGAAGCGCCATTTCACCGTCTTCGGCATTTTGTTTGCGTATTCCATGCGATGGTGAACAGTGTTCCACGGGATCGTGAACACGGATTCCACAGCAACGTGAACAGGTTTCCATTTGATCGTGAACAGTTTGGAGGGCCGCGTGGCGCGCTGTTCACGAGGGTGGAAAGGTGTTCACGATCATGGAAAGTGAGGTGGGCGGCTGGAGATTGATCGATTGGTGACCGCGTAACCTGAGGGATTTGCCCTTCAGGAGCGCAGTCGATGCCGAACGAGAGGATCTCCATGTCGAAGTTGAAGCAGCTGATCGGGCTGCAAGCGAGCAATTTGAGCGTCCTGGCCCTCGGTCGGGCGATCGGTCTGTCCGTCGGGGCAGTCTCGAAGTATCTGCGGGCCCTGCGCGCCTGCGGAATCGACGCTGCCGAGGCCGTCGGGCTGTCCGAAGTGGAACTCGAACGGCGGGTGTTCGGTATCACAGCGCCGAGCAGAGCGGCCACCTCGGTGGTCCCGGACTGCGCGTGGATCCATGGGGAACTGAAGCGGCACCGGCACGTGACGCTGCAACTGCGGTGGGAGGAATACAGCGCCGAATACGGCGCCGCTGCCTACCCCACACCCGCGCTACCATAATGTGGCTGGCGCCAAGTTGGGTCCCGAGTTTGGGGGTGCTCCACTGTGTCGTGCCATCCGGGGCTTTGCGCTTGAGCGCCCACTCCAGGATCCGGCCCTCGAGTAGCCTTGCAGTAATCAAAAACCTGTTCATTTGCCGTGGGTTCTGTATTATGCTCCAGGCAATTCGCGCTGAAAGGAGTCCGCGCAACTCGAGCCAATTAGATCACCAAGACTCTACGGACACAAGTGAAAGTACCTACATTTTTAAAGGTAACCTTGATATTTTTCTGCGTGCTCGGAGTATCCAATTCTGCATACGCTTATCTGGATCCAAATGCTGGTGGTTTAATTTTCCAAATCGTTACACCAATTCTCGCGCTGGCAGCGGCTACTCTAGCCTTTGCCGGACGTCAAATCAGCCGCGGATGGGTGTCGCTTTTTCGTGTGGTACGAAAATTTCTCAGCCGCTTAGCTCGAAGCTCGAGTCCCAATCTTGATTGACAGGGTTGCCGGTCGCTCGTCAATTGTTTGATTCCGATGCCAGGTCGAATCACCTTTCCTACACCTCACGTCCACCTTTGTGCCACACACGCCTACGACAATAATTCTTGTTCGGTGGTGACCATATAGATGCCACGCAATCCACTTCTGAACTTATGGCAGAGGTTGACGTGCTTCGCGTGCTTGACTGCGATGCTCGCAGTGGCTGTCGAAATCCTGATCTCTATTGATGGATGGTTGATGTTTGAATCAGGCCGAGATATCGCCAACGAGGTATTCGCTCGAGTAACGATTGCGCTGGGTCTGGGCGTGATTTTCGGAATGTCCGCCACTTTGCTGGCCCTTCCGTATGTCCTTCGACGATCCTCCGCAACGATGCGCGAGCGCTCGGAAAGACTCGCGCGGATTGGCACACTCATAATGGTGCTGGTCAGTAGCAGCGCTGTTCTCGGGGTACTGGTCCGCTGGATCATGGGGATAGGTCTTCTGAACCTAACCAATCACGCATATATTCTGCTGTGGTTCTGCCTGTCGAGCCTGGTACTTGTCGCCACTGTTGTTTGGCACATACGCGGACACACAATGCCGACCACAAAGTTGGTCAGGACGTTTTCGAGTCCGGCGACGCGGCGCTTCTTGCTAATCGCAGGGGTCAGTTCGCTACTCTCGGCATTTTCAAATCAACTCGTACCCCGAACTTCGGCACAATCCCGACGCTCAACAAGAACCAAACCATCCGGTCCCAATATTGTTCTAGTCACGTTTGATGCGTTGTCCGCAGAAGATATGTCGCTCTACGGATACCATTTGCCAACCACCCCGAACATTGATTCTTTGGCCGAATCAAGTTTTGTATTTTCAAACTTTTATGCAAGTTCGACATTTACGACGCCTAGCATAGTTTCAACCCTTACGGGGCGCTACCCATCCAACACCCATGTCTATCACTACGGTGGTCGCCTTAAGAACAAAGCTGCGGCGCAAACATTGCCCCGCGTGCTACGCGCAGGCGGGTACACGACGGCAGCATCGGTTGCTAATCCAGGCGCTCGCCCGGATTGCCTCGGGTTTGGTGACGATTTTGATGTTTTGCCGTCGGCTCCAATATTGGATTATGGCGCCCGAGAACTTGCCGAGTGGTTTCACTCCGGCGCTCTCGCTGCAGATGCTGCGTTTGCCGGCGGAATTGCGCCATATCTGTTGGAGCAGTTATCACCCCGATTGTTCGGCCGAACCCATTCGACCTTCCCTCCAATTTTGAGTTTCCAGCAGGCAGAAACAATACTGCACGGACTGGACGGCCCATTCTTTCTGTGGGTGCATGTTTACGCACCGCATTTTCCGTATTTGCCGGAGCCTCCATATCTCAATAAATTCTTGCACAGCGACGAGCTTCGAACGCATTCCGATTTCGCCAACATAGCGGACCTGAAAGGCTACCGCTATAGTCCATCCAAACAGCCTATCGTTGACAAAGCCCGGATGCGCTATAACGAGTGGATAGCCCAAGCCGATGATGCATTTGGTCAGTTCATGACGACACTGCAATCGTCGCGGCATTCTGAGAAGACAGCTGTGATAGTAACTGCAGACCATGGCGAGAGTTTTCAGGGCGGGTACATCGGCCACGGTGGTGCTAACCAACTCCGCCCCATTGTGCACGTCCCCCTTGTCGTGCGCCTTCCGGGTCAAACCAACCGACGCGATTTCAGCACTCCTGCCGATCAGACAAGGCTTGCTCCGACGATCTTGGAGATTGCAAAGATGTCTCGGCCTGAATGGATGGATGGTCAGTCGTTGTCTGGCGTAATGCGCGGGGAGAATAGCACTGAAAGGCCCCTCGCATTCACGGAATATTTTGAGACGAATAGCGCCTTCAAGGCGATTGAGCATGGCAGTGTCGGCGTTATAGACGGACAGCACCAATACGTTTTCAATTTAGAATCAAAGACTGGAAGTCTCTATAAGCTGGATGAAGCTCACGAGCAGAAATTCGATCTCGCACTGATTGAGCCGGGAGTGGTCAGCGCCTTACACGAAGATTTAGGGAAACAGTTTCCCGATCTGCTTAGGAGTTGATCTGACTTCACGTCGCTACCTGAACATGACGGCGTACGCTTGGCGACAGCTTCGCATAAACTGGAATCTTCGATTGACGCCGCCGCTACTGTGGCAAACCCTTGTTGCTGGACCATTATTTTCCGCTTTGGGTGCGTGTCAGTCCGCTCTGACAAGGGAACAGCGTCAGAGCACGTCTCTTGCCGGTTACATTGTTGTGCTCGGTTATTGGCGTTCAGGTACGACGCTGCTCCATAACCACTTAGTTCACGATAGGCGGTTTGGATACCCATCGACATACGCGTGTATGCACCCACACCATTTCATCTTCACACAAGCCTCGGCGTTGAAGCGAGGGTCGGTGGGGATGCGCCGACCAATGGACGATGTTCGGATTCATTCATCATCTCCTCAAGAGGATGAGTTCGGATTGCTCGCTTTGGGTGCTCGATCGCCTTATGAAGCGCTTTTTGCGCCAAGCCATCTCGCCGACGCGCTTGCCCTGAGCGATCCCCGCGATCTTTCTTCACTAGAGGAGAGCAGGTGGAAAGCCACGTTCAAAGATTTCTTGTACGGGGTATCCGTAGTAGAAAACAACCGCCCACTTATTCTGAAATCTCCACCACACGGATACCGTGTTGCGACGCTTCGAGCGCTCCTGCCCGATGCTCGATTTGTGCTGATCGTTCGCTCGCCCGACATCGTATTCGAATCAGCCGTTCGGATGTGGCGCAGCCTTTTCTCGTTATATGCTATTGATCGCATACCGGACGAAGAGGAGACGCGTCGCGTCGTGCTTGCGGATAGGCCTCGCTTTGAAGCCAAGTTGACTGAGGGTCTGTCGGGTCTGCCCCAAAATAGGTTTGCTCTCGTTCATTACGAGAACTTGACTCGAGAACCTATCAACGCCTTGGGCCTTCTCTACGAGCAACTTTGCCTAGGCAACATCTCCGAAATCGAGAAAGCTATCAAGACAAAGGCCGCTGCCGGTGAACAATACATTGCTCGCAATGCCAGCCCTCCCGACTATTGGAAGCGGCAGGTCCAAGATAAATGGCGGTCGATCTTTGAGCGGTACCACTACAGCATCGGAGGGACTTAGCGGGTGGCGATAAGGGCCGCAGGACTCTGTAGGTGTCGTAAGGTCATTGAATCACATGGGCTGCGTCGAAATGTGAGTAACTAATCGGATTTCTCAACCTACAATAGTGTCCTCTGTAAAGTCTTCACAGGTTTCGCCGTGGGTAAATTTGACGCCTCTAGCATAAGTGTGATCTACATTATCTGGAAGCCATTCGGTACGGGCATATTTGAGAAGTTCCTGCGGTCGTACGAATCGAACGGCGGCGGCAGGGCGCATCGGCTGATTTGTTTGTTTAAGGGTTTTGTGAATGAGGATGAGGCAAGAGAGTACAAGTCGCTACTAAGTCACGTTGAGCATGAGGCGCTATTTCTTGAGGACTGTGGGTACGACATCGGTGCCTATTTGCGTGCAGCGGATGTCTTTCAAAGCGATTATTACTGTTTTTTGAACTCGAGGAGTGTTCTACTGGGGGACAATTGGTTGGACAAGATGCATTCGCATGCCAGCCAAAAGTGCGTTGGTTTGGTCGGTGCAACGGCATCGTGGGAAAGCTTGTATACAGATCACCAACAGGATCGGGGCTTCAAGTCTTCAGATACGTCGTTATTGCGGTCTCTGATTCGATCATCGTTTATAAATCAGGTGCGTCATCTGTACTATTATCCGCCGTTTCCGAATTACCATATCAGGACAAACGCGTTCATGATTCGCAGAGAGGTTCTCGGCCGAATAAAGGTAGGGAAAATAAAAACCAGATTGGACACTTCAAGATTTGAGAACGGGAGAATCGGCCTAACCAGGCAGATACTCGGCATGAATCTCGCTGCAGTGGTCGTCGGCAAGGATGGGAGAGGATACTCGTGTGAGGACTGGCCTGAGAGCGGGACGTTCTGGCAGGGCGACCAGGAAAATCTGTTGGTAGCTGACAATCAAACTGACAAATATGCAACCTCCAATACCTACCAGAGGGCGGCATTGATAAAGAGGGCATGGGGATGAAAGTGGCGTTTCTTGGCAGATCCCTTCATCTTTTGGCCAGCGTGACCAGTCTGAGATTTCGAGTTCGCAACTAAATGAACGTCTCTTCTGATCCGATGATTAGCCTTATTATTCCGACGCGAGAGCGCGCGCAAACGCTGGTTTTTACGTTGGCGAGCGCTCTTAATCAGGATAGCCAGGCCTTTGAGGTTGTCGTTAGCGACAACGTGAGTGAGGATGAGACGCGCGATGTAGTCGAACGCTGCTTGGATTCGCGGGTTCGTTACTTTAGAACCGAACGGCGCCTATCCATGTGTGACAACTACGAATTTGCATTGCGGCAAGCCCGTGGAAAATATGTAATTTTCATCGGTGACGATGACGCCGTGATGCCGCATGCGCTCGATAAGTTAATAGCGATGCTGAATGCCGCTAGCGAGTCCCTCGTTTACATGTGGCCTTTGCATATCTACGATTGGCCTGTCGACGGTCAGCCGGCAAAAATATCGCATTTAGCGCGACGCACGCCGCCAATATCCATCGACCTGAAACGCAAAGCGAAATCTGTCATACGATTGGGGGGATGGAAGTACTACGAGCTGCCCACAGCTTATCATTGCGCGGTACCAAAGTCGGTTCTGGATTCAATTCGGACACGCACTGGCCGAGTGTTCCACTCTACGCAGCCTGATGTGTTCACCGCGATGGCCATCCCAGTGCTAGCGGACAAGGCGCTGAACGTCGGCTTTACGGTAACTCTCAGCGGGAGGTCAGCACGCTCGAATGGCCTGGGATTCGTCACCAAGAAGGCCCTCCCCAATATCGAACGCTTTATCCGCGAATATGGGGATTATCGATTCCATTCAACTCTTTATCCGGGAGTGTCAGCCGCGGCAAACATGATACCGGACGCGGTACTCGTAGCCCGCGATCTTTTCAGTGAATTCTATGAAGGGGTGAGTTTTGATTATGACTCGATGTGGGCTTATATTTACAGGCTGAAGTTTGTCTCGCGACGACAAGTACTTAGAAACTCGGAAAAGATCCGCAGGTACCACCGCTTTAGTCCCGTGAGGTTCCTCATGTACACCCTTGTACATGACATTGCAGTGCTTCGACGTAGAACATTGGACGGCTGCACCTCGCCACGTGGTATCAAGCGGCATCCACCCGATAACATTCTCGACTTTGTAAAGTTACTCGACGTCAACTTCGATCGCTCCGGGGCTTGACTATATTTGTTGTGATGACCTTGCACTCCCCACGACCGCCACGACAACCAGCAGTCACGGCAATGCTGTTGGCACTAATAATCTTACCGGCAATTTTATTTTACGTCGGTTTGGCGACCTCGTTAGCCCTTGGCACTTCTGTTACGGCGGTAATTTTGACCTTCGCTTCGATGCAGCCGATGATCGCTCGCGTTCACTTTCGTAGAAATCTCCGCGCCTACAAATCACTTACGCCTGGGGCGCTCGCACTGTTGATCGTTGGCGCAATCGTGGCTCACGCGTCTGTCGCGGCGATATTTCAACCCTTTAATGAGCTGCGTGCTATGGCCTCCTTGATACCGATGACGCTGATATTGATCGCCGGTTGTGCGCTCGGCGATGCGTTGTTGGCGACGAGCGATGTTGTCGTGGACCGGGCAGCGCGGCGTTGCTTTGCTGTCTTTTCGATACTTGTGGCGCTAGCTGTGCTCCACTTTCAGCCACCGTCGTCCTATGCATCGCCAAAGCCCGTATTCCCGTACACTGAGCCGTCGGCATTGGCCCTGATTTTCACCCCGTTTCTAATGTTTTACTGCATACGGTCCACGGGCTGGATGCGGCTTGGCGTTTTGTTTCTTGGTCTTGCAGCGGCGTTGCTGCTCGAAAATTTAACGTTAGTTATCGGTTGTATTCTCGTCGCTCTCATTTCTGTACGAGGCAGAGCCGTAATCCCATTGATAATCGGCTTGGGAATTTGCCTGGCAATTGTGGTGACTCAACTGGATATGAGCTACTACCTGGCTCGACTCGATTTTTCACAAGAAGAGGAAACTGCCACTTCTTCATTGGTCTATATTCAGGGATGGCAACTCATTGGCGAATCACTCGTTCGTTCCGGCGGCTGGGGGCTAGGGTTCCAGCAGCTTGGAGTACACGGAACGAATGTGCCGGCAGCGGACATTATCTTCAATCAGGTGCGCGGCTACGGCAATGTGCTCGACGGGGGCTTCACCTTCTCGAAGATTGTCAGCGAATTCGGTGTTTTTGGGCTGCTACTGATTTGTTTCTATATGACCATTGTTTGGCGTGCGATTCGACAATTGCGGCGCGCAGCTAGGCACATCTATATCCGTGCGAGTAAGACGTTCGCGCAATGCGTGGTTGTCAGCTACATGATAGAGCTATTCGTCCGAGGCTCTGGGTACTTTACTGGGACTGCCGTTCTTCTCATCGCATCTCTATGGCTCATGTCGCGCGCTTCGCGGAATTTTCCTGAAGCCCAAACTGTATCCCCTCAACTAGACGTAATTTAGGTCTCCGTACTGCTTGCGTTCTACCGCGGTAGCTTCTTGATCGAAAGGGCTGGTAGGTTTGAAAATGAATCTCATAATAAATAGCAATGCTGCACTGCGTTCGTCGCTGGGAGTTCGTCGTTTTTTCACCGGAGTAATGCAATACCTCGAGTGGCCCTCGGAAATAAGGTTTACGAGACCTCCTCGCATTCGAGCGCTCGAAAGAGTGAGCGAGCTTTTGCAGCGCGGTGGGAAGGGTGCTATTTTTTGGTCTCCCTCGCATCGCGGCCCTTTATATGCCCATCATCACGTGATTTCGGTGCATGACTGCATAAATATCGAATACGTTTACCGCAACGATTGGCGCCTGCCGATGTTTCGCCGCGTATTCAATGTGGTCTTGGATCGCGCGGAAGCAATTGTTGCCTTGTCGAACTCCACGCGAAACGCAATTCTGCGAAACTACAGGGTAGATGATTCGAAAATCGTGGTTATACCCGCGGGATTTGACGCCCCAAGTCAATCCTCAAGCGAGTTATACGCGAATCGACAAAGCGGAGATCGTCCGTTTGCATTAATGGTGACCAACTCTTTGGCGCATAAAAATACTGTTGATGCGTGTCGTGCGTTTGCCAGCAGTCGTGCTGCCGAAAAAGGTGTCGTTCTGCGCGTCGTCGGATCACTTGCTGCCGGCGCATCGCTTGTCTGTTCGAAGGCCGGCGTCGAGCTCGATCTACATGACCACGTTGACGATTCGACTCTCATGGGGTGGTACAGAACTTGCGCATTTTTGTTCAGCCCGACCCTTGCGGAGGGCTACAATTTGCCGGTCGCGGAGGCGATCGCCGCCGGTGCCAATATTTTGTGTTCGGATATCCCTGTGCACCGAGAGTTCTTCGAAGGGTGGGCAACTTTTTTCGATGCGACGAGATTGGATGCCATGGTAGAAGCCTTGAATTGGGCTTATGAGCGCGACGGGCGATGGCACGGCTCGATGGACACCTTAAGGAGCCGTACCTACCGAGACATGGCCGCGGACTATCGATCCCTGTTTGAACGCATTGGAACGCGGCCCTTATGATATCAATTCGAGTTCGGCACGTACCATCATGGATACCACCTCCTTCATATGCATTGTGGCTTTCCAGCCCAACAGTCGTTCAGCCTTTTTGGCGTTGCCTTTTCCGTGGGATATATCCGTTGGGCGATACAAAGCCTCAGATATAATGGTGTGTTCGCGCCAGTCCAATTTGAGTTCACCAAAAGCTGCTTTCACGAAATCTTGGAGGCTATGACTTGAGCCCGTGGCAATTACGAAATCGTCTGGTACATCAAGTTGCAGCATCCGCCACATGGCGTCAACGTATTCTGGAGCCCATCCCCAATCCCGACGGATATCTGTGTTTCCCAGGGTTAGCTTCTCCTTGTTGCCGCGAGCAATTCGACAGGCCGCGGCGATGATCTTACGCGTTACGAATCGCTGGGGCCGGAATGGTGATTCGTGATTGAATAGGATTCCCGTGCTGGCGTGTAAGTTGTAGGCTTCTCGATAATTTGCAACGAGCCAATAGGTAGCGGCTTTGGAAACGGCGTACGGACTTCGAGGACGGAAGGCGGATTCCTCCGCGGCGCCGTTGGAATCAGTGTCGCCGTAGCATTCGCCGGAACCCGCGTTATAAAAGCGAACGGGCCTTCCAAGAAACCGAATCCCTTCGAGTATATTCAGAGTGCCGGCGATGATGCTATCAAGTGTTTCTACAGGCTGACTGAACGACAGCCCGACGGAGCTTTGTCCCGACAGGTTGTAGATCTCATCGGGTTCCACCTTACGCAGCAACTGCAGAACGCTGCGGAAGTCGTGCGTTGCCATCGATTCGAGCTGTACGCTGTTGACGATGCCAAATCGCGAAAGGTTTGGGAAGGTTGTGGTTTGGGCGTCGCGGGATGTCCCGATAACCGTGTAACCCTTCTTCAAAAGTAAATCGGCTAAGTACGTGCCGTCCTGGCCAGAAATACCGCAAATCAGTGCCCGCATAATTCATACCCTCCCTTGCGCTGCAGCTTCAAGATGGTCCGGTTTGCTGGATTTATGTTTAGTCATCAATGCAATTCTCCGGTTGATCGTGGTGCATTCAGACATCAGTGGTACTGCTTGGGCGTATACAATGCTATGGGGGAACAGTCATGGGAATGCTTCGGTGACAGAAAATATGCAGCTTAGTCTGGGCGTGTCGATCGTGCTGTACAAGACCCCAATGTCCAGCATCGCACCTCTCCTGGCGGATCTGGAAGAAGCCGGTGCGGCTAGAATATTCGTCGTCGACAATAGCCCATCCTCATTTGGCGCCCCACCCGGTCCTGAACTTTCCCCGATAGTGGAGTGGCGTCGTACGGGAAAGAATTTAGGATTCGGCCGCGCACAAAACATCGGTATCGGTCTCTCAATAGAAAGATATAAATACCACCTAATTTGTAACCCAGACATAACGCTTGCAGGTGACACAGTTTCCGCCATCATGGATTTCATGGAAGGCAACCCAGATGTAGGCGTATGTATGCCGAAGCTCGTCGGTCCTGACGGCAAGACGCAATTTTGCTGCCGAAAATCGCCGGTCGCGCTCGACTACATCAGCCAGCTTGTTCTGCCCCAAAGTTGGGGAAGACGCCGCAGGGCCGTACTGGAGATGCGGTCGCATAATTACGATCAGCGGATGGAAGTACCATGCCTGTCCGGCTGTTTCATGTTCTTTCGAAGCGACGTGCTTCGGAAGTTGGGGGGATTCGACGAAGGGTTCTTTTTGTACTTCGAAGATTTTGATTTATCGCTCAGGGCGCAGATGTTGGCCAAGAATGTCTATTTGCCGTCGACACATGTGGTGCACGAACGTCAGAGCGAGCATCGAAGGTCGTGGCGTCTCAAGATGGTGTTCGCCCTGTCGGCATTCAGGTATTTTGGAAAATGGGGATGGACTTGAGTCTCTATCCTACGATCGCGCGAACAGCTTTGGTAACCGGCGCCAGCGGCTTTGTTGGGAGACGACTCTGCTGCACCTTGGCGGAGCATGGCTGGAGCGTAGCGGCTATTGCCAGACCACCCTGCAGACTCAAGCTTGGCCCGGAGACCAAAACTGAGTCTTTGCAGCTTTTGGCGGAGCCGCAAAGATGGCAGTTGGCGATGCGTTCAATCGAATGCGTGGTGCATCTCGCGGCACGGGTACACCAAATGGGGTCCGACGCTCGAATGGAGGCGGATTTCAATCAGGTAAACGTCGACGGTTCGCGCTTTGTTGCGGAACAGGCCGCGCGCGCCAGCGTTCGGCGATTCGTCTTTTTGAGCAGCGTGAAGGTACACGGCGAGGGCGGAGACCGGATCTATCGGGCTGACGATAGGCCGGGACCGCAGGATGCCTACGGCCGTTCGAAACTGGCGGGTGAACAGGCCATTCGTGACGTTTGCGAACGTGGCAATATGGAGTTGGTCATAATCCGTTCTCCGCTTGTGTACGGCCCAGGCGTAAAGGCCAATTTTTTGCGGCTGATGAGGCTTGCGGAGTCGGGAATCCCCCTGCCTTTTGCTTCGATTGAAAATCGACGTAGCTTGATAGGGCTGGATAACCTGGTGGATTTTATCGAGACCTGCATGATCCACCCTGGTGCTTCCGGGAAAATATGGCTAATAGCGGATGACGAAAGTGTTTCGACGCCGGATTTGGTGCGAAGCCTCCGCCGACACCTGAATCGTCCGGCCAGGTTGTTGGGTATTTCGCCTATGTGGCTGCGCCGCCTGGCGGGTCCCTTGCGATTGCGCGGCGTCGTTGATCGACTCTGCGACTCCCTGCAGGTGGATGCATCGCCGGCACGCTCGTGCCTCGGTTGGCGGCCGAAATATTCACTGGACGAGGAATTGGCCAGGACGGTTGTTGCGTACCGACTCGAGCGTGGGCGGTGATTGCGGCAACTGTTGCGGTATTGCTGATGACTTTCTGCGTGTCCGTGGTAGTCGTGCGAATCATGCATCGTTATGCGCTGCAAAAAGACATGGTCGATCGACCCAATATGCGGAGCTCGCATAGAATACCTACTCCGCGCGGCGGCGGCGTAGCGATAGTGATTTCATTCATGGCCGCATTGCTGGCGCTTTTTCTCTTCAAATTGGTTGATGCAAGGATAACGTTGGCTTTGGCCGCCGGCGGCTGCGCGATAGCAGGCATCGGATTCTTGGACGATCGGCGGCAGTTGCCCGCGAAATTGAGATTGGCGGTGCATATAGCGACTGCCTCGTACGTCGTCGTACTGCTAGGCGGACTTCCAGAACGAGCACTGCTCGGAGGGGGTGTTGCTAAATTTTACGTCGGCTACGCAGTAGCCGTGCTCGCATTTGTTTGGGGCACGAATTTGTTCAATTTCATGGACGGCATTGACGGAATCGCCGGAAGCGAGTCCATCTTTGTCTCCTCGTTCGGCGCATGGCTGAATTGGCTGAATGGCGGCGATCCAGGCATGACCGCCGCCATGTTGTGTTTGTCCGTTTCAACCTTGGGTTTTTTGGTATGGAATTGGCCTCCGGCGCGTATTTTCATGGGCGATGTGGGTAGCGGGTTTTTGGGGTTGACGCTTGCGACACTGGCGGTGGCAACTAGCCAGCGTGGAAATATTCCTCTTGAAGTGTGGCCAATATTGGGTGGGGTGTTCTTGGTGGATTCGACTACCACTTTGATCCGACGAGTTCTGCGAGGCGACCGCTGGATGGAAGCTCATCGGATGCACGCGTACCAGCATCTTGCCCGTCGTTGGAGGGCGCATCGCCCGGTTACGATGAGTGTGATCGCAATAGACCTCTTCTGGCTGTTCCCGTGGGCCTGGTTTGCCGCAAAAATCCCTGGTTCGGCCCCCTGGTGCCTCGCCGCGGCAATCGTGCCGCTAATTGCAATCGCTCTTGCTTCTGGGGCAGGCGCGAAGGAAGATTAAGTTTGCGATTTTTGCGAGTGCGACTTCTGTATTATGGATGCGGGAAGGTCGTTTACCGGCTGATATATTCTTTCAACTTTGGAGATGGAATTGGCAAAGACGGCCTTGATTACCGGTATTACCGGCCAGGACGGCGCTTATCTTGCCGAGTTCTTGCTCGCGAAAGGATACAGCGTTCACGGAGTCAAGCGACGCGCGTCCTCACTCAACACTGACCGCATTGATCATCTGTACCAGGACCCCCACGAAAGCAATGTGCGCCTGAAGCTGCACTATGGGGATCTCACGGATTCCACGAATCTCATCCGAATCATCCAAGAGATTCAGCCCGACGAAATCTATAATTTGGCTGCACAGAGCCATGTCGGCGTGTCATTCGAGACTCCCGAATACACGGCGAATTCCGACGCGCTGGGTACCCTTCGGGTGCTGGAGGCTATTCGAATTCTTGGCCTAGAAAAGAAGACTCGATTCTATCAGGCTTCCACGTCGGAAATGTTCGGCAAGGTTCAGGAGATCCCGCAGAAGGAGACGACGCCGTTCTACCCTCGTTCCCCTTATGGCGCCGCCAAGGTCTACGCCTATTGGATTACCGTGAACTACCGCGAGGCCTATGGGCTGTATGCGTGCAACGGCATCTTGTTCAACCACGAATCGCCGATGCGCGGAGAGACCTTCGTGTCGCGCAAGATCACCCGTGCCTTGACGCGAATCAAGGTCGGCCTGCAGGAAACGTTGCATCTGGGTAATCTGGATTCCCGGCGCGATTGGGGGCATGCACGCGACTATGTCCGTGCGCAGTGGCTGATGTTGCAACAAGAAGCACCCGAGGACTTCGTCATCGCCACCGGCAAGCAATTCTCGGTGCGGGACTTCGTGGTGGCCGCCGCTTCGCTTCTTGACATGCAGATCGAGTGGCAGGGCGATGGGGTGGACGAGGTGGGGATCGACGCCGTCACGGGCCGCCAGTTGATTCGAGTCGACCCACGATACTTCCGGCCTACCGAAGTGGAGTCGCTCTTGGGCGACGCCACCAAGGCGCGGCAAAAACTCGGCTGGACCGCGGAAGTGAGTTTCCCGGAATTAGTGGGCGAAATGGTCGAATCGGATTTGGATCTCGCCAAGCGGGACACCCTGGTCGCCAAAGAAGGCTACAAGGTCTACAGCCACCACGAGTAGAACCGATGCAGCTAACGCGAGCTTCTCGAATTTATGTGGCGGGCCATCGCGGGTTGGTGGGTTCGGCCGTGGTCCGAGCCCTTCAACAACGAGGTCATGCCAACCTGATATTGAGGACGCACCGCGAGCTCGATCTGACGGATCAGGCCGGCGTCCGCCGGTTCTTTGAAGTCGAACGCCCGGAAGCCGTCATTATGGCCGCCGCTCGGGTGGGCGGAATTCACGCCAACAATTCCCGGCCGGCGCTGTTCATCCGCGACAATTTGGTGATCCAGGACAACATCATCGAAGCTGCTTACCGTTCGGGCGTCCAGAAGTTCGTCTTTTTAGGGTCGAGCTGCATATACCCCAAACTCAGCCCCCAACCCATCAAGGAAGATTATCTCCTCACCGGCCCGCTGGAGCCGACCAACGAGTGGTATGCCATCGCCAAGATCGCGGGTGTGAAGATGTGTCAAGCGTACCGCCGGGAATTTGGGTTCAATGCGATATCCTTGATGCCGACGAATTTGTACGGCCCCGGCGATAATTTCGATCTGCAGAACTCGCACGTGCTGCCGGCGTTGATACGCCGGTTTCACGAAGCCAAGATGCGCGGCGACGAGACTGTGACGGTATGGGGCACAGGCACGCCGAGGCGCGAATTTCTCCACGTGGATGATCTTGCGGACGCCATTTTGTACCTTTTACAGGGCTATGACGCCGAACCCATCGTAAACATTGGTTGGGGTGAGGATGTCACCATCCGTGAACTGGCGGAAATCGTGGTGTCGGCGATTGGCTACACCGGAAAGATTGCATTTGATGATACCAAGCCGGATGGTACACCCCGTAAATTGCTCGACGTGACGCGATTGAGCGAACTTGGCTGGCGCCCGCAGATGCCGCTGCGACGTGGCATCGAGTCGACGTACGCTTGGTTCCGGGAACATTTAGCGGACGCGCGGCTGTAACTCTCGAACTGTGGTCAACCAATAGGGATGTCGTGCGTTTGGCGTTGGCACGCACGCATTAACTCAACGTTACTTTTCGATGGCAGAGTGGATGGCGCAACGATTAATTATGTACACTTGGCGTTAGGGAGACGATACTCCTCGCATCGGGAGAGCCTTAAACCCCAATGGATGTGGGGCGCGCTGTGGATACGTGTCAAGGAGGTTCGCGTTGGATTCGAAGTTCCGAAGCAATTCTGATGATTACGTTAGGCAGACCGTTGATCTGCCGCGCCCTACGAAGCGCGTAATCTCGACTTGCATGGATGCGATCATGATGCCCATGGCGCTGTGGGCCGCGGTCAGCCTCAAGGCCGGCTTTCCGGCATTCAAACTCTCCGACTGGCCTGCTTACGTCGCGGTCATCGCCGTCAGCCTTCCCATCTTTGTACGTTTGGGTCTGTATCGGGCGGTGATCCGCTTTTTGGGGCACAAGGCGGTGTTTGCGGTCGCCTTCGCCGTTGCCTTGAGTGGTCTATTGCTGGGCTTGCTCGGCGCGGCATTGAGCCTGCCCGCGCTTTCGCCGAGCGTCATCACGATCTACTCCTGTATCGCTCTGCTGTACGTTGCGGGATCGCGCTTCGTGGTGCGTTACTATTTGTTGACGCGTTACCTTCAACCGACGGTTGCGAGGGTGGCGATTTATGGAGCCGGGGAGGCCGGCGCGAGGCTGTCCGCGGTGTTGTCGACGACCCGAGCCTTCGATCCGCTGGTGTTCATCGATGACAACAAGAGCCTGCATAACCGCATGGTCAACGGCATCAAGGTGTACTCCCCCGCGCAATTACCCGAACTCATCAAGGCTAAAAGCCTGGATCGAGTGCTGCTTGCCCTACCAACGCTCAGTCGACGCCGTCGGCGTGAAATCCTGAGTTCACTCGAGCCGTTGGGCGTGCATGTCCAGACGGTGCCCGAGTTCGAGCAACTGGTCACGGGAATTGCCTCGGTCGGCGACATCCGAGAAGTGGATGTCTGCGACCTCTTGGGCCGCGATTCGGTACCGCCCAAGGCGGGACTCTTCGACGCCTGCATTCGCGACCGGGTGGTCATGGTGACGGGTGCCGGCGGCTCGATCGGCTCGGAATTATGTAGACAAATCATTGGGTTATCTCCGAAGCGCCTGCTGCTGTTCGAGATGTCCGAGCTCGCGCTGTACAACATCGAACGCGAATTGCGAGCCGTTGCCGCGCAGAATGGACTGACGGTGGAGTTGGTCGGTCTGATCGGCAATGCGCATCACAAGGCCCGATTGCGGGACATCCTGTCGGCCTACCGGGTGCAGACGGTGTACCACGCTGCGGCGTACAAGCACGTCCCCATCGTCGAACAGAATGTGATCGAAGGCATCTACAACAATGTGATCTCCACGTGGTATGCGGCCGAAGCGGCGCACGAGGCGGAGGTGGAGACTTTCGTGCTGGTTTCCACAGACAAGGCTGTCAACCCCACCAATGTCATGGGGGCAACCAAGCGATTCGCCGAGATGGTTCTCCAAGGGCTGCACCGGCGCGGCACCAAGACGCGGTTCTGCATGGTGCGCTTCGGCAATGTGCTGGCCTCTTCAGGATCCGTGGTGCCTCTCTTCAGCGAACAGATCCGGGCTGGCGGCCCGGTCACCGTCACTCACCCTGAGGTCATCCGGTATTTCATGACCATCCCCGAAGCGGCGCAGCTCGTCATCCAGGCCGGGTCCATGGCTGAGGGCGGCGATGTGTTCGTCCTGGACATGGGAAAGCCGGTCCGGATCGGCGACCTGGCGCGGCGCATGATCAATCTGATGGGACTGACCGTTCGCGACGACGAACATCCGGACGGCGACATCGAGATCCGGTATACCGGCTTGCGTCCTGCCGAAAAGCTATTCGAAGAGCTGCTCATTGGAAATAACGTCACCGGCACCCAGCATCCGATGATACTCCGGGCCATTGAGCACTCCTTGCCCTGGGAGAAGGTGCAGGCGCAATTGGACGAGATCCTGGTGGCGATGAATCGATTTGACTGTCACCGTGCGCTGCAGTTGTTGAGCGAAGCCGTTGTGGAGTACAAGCCGGCACCCGAGTCCCACGATCTCGTCTTGGGGCGCCAGGCTGCCGTGGCGCCGGATGATCGCAAGGTGACCAACTTGAAAGTTCGTCGGATCACCCGGATCACGGGTCCCACCGACACTGCCCACCCGTAGCCGCTAGATCGACGCCGGCCCATGACCTACGGAGCCATCCTCGTCACCGGCGGTGCCGGCTACATCGGCAGCCATGTCGTGCATCAACTGGGCGAAGCGGGCGAACGGGTGGTGGTCATCGATAACCTCGGCAAGGGATTTCGCCAGGCGGTTACCGCGGGTGAACTGGTGGTCGCCGACGTGGGCGACTTCGCTCTGGTATCGAGGTTGATGGCTGAGCACCGCATCGACACCGTCATGCACTTTGCGGCTCACACCATCGTTCCGGAGTCCGTGGCATTACCGCTCAAGTACTACGGCAACAACACCTGTTCGACGCGGAGCCTGTTGCAGGCCTGTATCGACAATGGGGTCAAGAATTTCGTCTTTTCGTCGACCGCTGCGGTATACGGCATGCCGGAGGATGGGTATGCCGGCGAGGATTCGCCGACCCGGCCCATCAACGCCTATGGCACGTCCAAACTCATGAGCGAGTGGATGCTGCGGGACGTCGCCGCGGTGAACCCGCTGCGCTACGTGGCGCTGCGATACTTCAATGTGGCCGGCTCCGACCCGATGGGGCGCATTGGGCAGGCCACACCGGGCGCGACTTTGCTCACGAAAGTGGCCTGCGAAGCGATGGTGGGCAAACGCCCGCATGTGGCGGTGTTCGGCAGCGACTACCCGACACCGGACGGCACCGGGGTGCGCGATTACCTGCATGTCGAGGATTTAGCCGGCGCGCATCTGCGCGCGCTCGATTACCTGCGTGCGGACGGCCTCTCGGTGACCTTGAATGTGGGCTACGGGCATGGCTACTCGGTACGCGAGGTGTTGCGCATGGTTGAGGCGGTGGCCGGCAAGCCGCTCACCATTCGCGAGGAATCGCGTCGCGCCGGCGATCCGGCCTATCTGGTCGCGCGCGCCGACCGGATCCGCTCCGAGTTGGGATGGCAGCCGCGCTACGACGACCTCGAGGCTATCGTGTCCAGTTCGCTGGCATGGGAGCGCAAGCTGCTGGTCGAGCCGTGGAGTTGACGGCTTAGAGCGGAGCGCAGGTCGCGGACGGCGTGCGTTCGGCGGCTCAGGCGGGTGAATTCATCTTCATGCAACCGCCGGCGCCTTTACTTGACCCCCTAAAACCGCTACGCTTTTGGGTCCTTTTTCCTAGTTAAATCAGAATATTACGTATGCGAATCACGATCTTCGGCTCCGGTTACGTGGGCCTCGTCAGCGGCGCTTGCCTGGCGGATGCCGGCAACACAGTGGTCTGCGTCGATGTCGACGCGCGCAAGATCGACCATGCTCAAGGCAGGCGAGATCCCCATCCATGAGCCGGGCCTCGACGCCGTGGTCAAGCGCAATTTCGACGCGGGGCGGTTGAGCTTCACTACCGACGCCAAGGCTGGCGTCGATCATGGTCAATTCCAGATCATTGCCGTGGGCACGCCGCCGGATGAGGATGGCTCGGCCGACCTGCGCTACGTGCTGGCGGTGGCGCGGACCATCGGCGAGCACATGACGGAATACAAAGTCGTCATCACCAAATCGACGGTGCCGGTGGGTACCGCCGACAAGGTGCGTGAAGCGGTGGCGAAGGCTCTGAAGGCGCGCCAGGCCAGCATCGAATACGATACCGTATCGAATCCGGAATTCCTCAAGGAAGGCGCCGCGATCGACGACTTCATGAAGCCGGACCGCGTCGTCATCGGCACCGACAGCATGCGCGCTGCCGATCTGATGCGCACCCTGTACGAGCCGTTTACCCGCAATCGCGATCGGATGATCGTCATGGACGTGCGCTCCGCCGAACTCACCAAATACGCGGCGAATGCCATGCTCGCCACCAAAATCAGCTTCATGAACGAACTCGCCAATCTGGCCGAGCACTTCGGCGCCGACATCGAGGCCGTGCGCGTCGGTATCGGCTCCGATCCACGCATCGGCTACGCCTTCATCTATCCCGGCGTAGGCTACGGCGGCTCGTGCTTCCCCAAGGACGTCCAAGCTCTGAAGCGGTCCGCCGACGAAGTGGGATATCAGGCGAGCATCTTGACTGCGGTGGAAGAGGTGAACAATCGCCAGAAACAGGTGCTGTTCAACAAGATCAAGGCCTTCTTCGGCGACCTTCGGGGCAAGACCATCGCCCTCTGGGGATTGGCATTCAAACCCAATACCGATGACATGCGGGAAGCGGCCAGCCGCGTGCTCATGGAAGCTCTATGGGCCGCGGGCGCGAAGGTCCGTGCCTATGATCCGGTTGCCATGCCCGAATGCCGGCGGATCTACGGCGACCGCGCCGATCTGGTCCTCTGCAAGACCAGCCCGGAGGCCGTGCAGGGCGCAGACGCTCTGGCCATCGTCACCGAGTGGCAGGAGTTTCGCAGCCCGGACTTCGATTATATCAAGACCGCTTTGCGCACTTCCGTGATCTTCGATGGCCGCAATCTCTACGACCCGGCGCATATGGCGCGTGCGGGCTTCGGCTATCATGCGGTCGGTCGAGGGAAGGTCCTCCAGGTGAGTAAGTCATGACCGCAGTTTTTCCGGTAATACTTTCCGGCGGGGCCGGCACGCGCTTGTGGCCGCTGTCGCGCGAGATGTATCCGAAGCAGCTGCTGGCGCTTACCAGCCAGTATTCGATGCTGCAGGACACGGCCTTGCGGCTGGCCGGTATCGCCGGCGCCCGCCCGCCCATCGTGGTGTGCAACGAAGCCCATCGCTTCACGGTGGCGGAGCAGCTGCGTGCCCTCGATATCGTGCCGTCGGCGATTCTGCTCGAGCCCATAGGCCGCAACACGGCGCCGGCGGTGGCGCTGGCCGCGCTCAAGGCATTGGAGCTCGAGGCCGAAGCCACGATCGTCGTGGCGCCGGCCGATCACGTGATCCGCGATGTGCGGGTGTTCCAGCAAGCAGCCGGTGTCGCTACCGGCCTCGCGGACGACGGCAAGCTGGTGACCTTCGGCATCGTGGCTCATGCGCCGGAAACGGGCTACGGCTACATTCGCCGCGGCGAGGGACTAGGGCCCGCCTACCCGGTTGCGAAGTTCATCGAAAAGCCGCCCATTGAGATCGCCGAGCAGTTCGTGGCATCGGGCGACTATTTCTGGAACAGCGGCATGTTCGTCTTCAAGGCCAGCCGGTACTTGAACGAACTGGCGGCATTCGCCCCCGACATTCTGGAGGCATCGACGACCGCCTACCGCGCCGCCAAGGTGGATCTGGACTTCATGCGCGTCGACAAGGCGGCCTTCGAGGCCTGCCGCGGCGATTCCATCGACTATGCCGTCATGGAGAAGACCAGGGATGCCGTTGTTTTGCCGCTCGATGCGGGGTGGAGCGACGTGGGATCCTGGTCGTCGCTGTTCGATGCGCTGCCCGCGGATGAGGACGGCAATGTGCTGCAAGGCGACGTGCTGGTCCACGACACCCACGATTGCTATGTGCATTCCACCAGCCGGCTGGTGACGGCGGTGGGCATGGACGATCACATCATCGTCGAGACCAAGGATGCCGTGTTGGTCGCGCCAAAGGGGCGCGTCCAGGATGTCAAAGAATTGGTCGCTGCGCTCCGCAAGGCCGGCCGCAGCGAATCGGCCTGGCACCGTGAGGTGTACCGGCCGTGGGGCAGCTACGACAGCATCGACGACGGCGAGCGTTTCCAGGTCAAGCGCCTGTCGCTGAAGCCGGGGGGGATGCTGTCGCTGCAGATGCATCATCACCGAGCGGAGCACTGGATCGTGGTCCAGGGCACGGCGCGGGTGACCTGCGGCGACAAGACATTTTTATTGTCGGAGAACGAGTCGACTTTCGTGCCCATCGGCGCCACTCATCGCATCGAGAACCCCGGCAAGGTGGCATTGCACATCGTCGAGGTGCGGTCGGGCACCTATCTCGGCGAAGACGACATCGTGCGCTACGAAGATCATTACGGCCGCGAAGGGACTGTCAATTGAACGCGATCACTTGCTTCAAGGCATATGATCTGCGTGGCCGGATTCCCAGCGAGCTGAACGATGATGTGGCTTATCGCGTCGGCCGCGGCTACGCGCAATTCCTCAACCCAAAGCGCGTGGTGGTCGGCCGCGACATCCGCCTCTCCAGCGCCGGACTCACCGACGCGCTGTGCCGGGGTTTGACCGACAGCGGCGTCGATGTGTACGACATCGGAATTTGCGGCACCGAGGGCGTGTATTTCGCCACTTTCAACGATGCGGCGGCGGACGGCGGGATCATGGTCACGGCCAGCCACAACCCGCCGGATTACAACGGCATGAAGTTCGTGCGCGAGTCGTCGAAGCCCATCAGCGGCGACAACGGCCTCAAGGACATCCGGGGATTCGCGGAGCGCGCCGAGTTTCCCACCCCGGCGCGCGCAGGTGTGCGTCACCGCATCGATACGATGAGCGCCTATATTGCCCATCTGCTGTCGTACGTCGACGTCGTGAAACTAAAACCCTTGAAAATCGTCGTGAATGCCGGCAACGGCGGTGCCGGCCTCATCATCGATCAGCTGGAGCCATACCTGCCGTTCCAATTCATCAAGGTTCACCACGAACCCGACGGTCATTTCCCCAACGGCATTCCCAACCCCATGCTCGAGGAGAACCGGGCGCCGACCATTGCGGCGATTCGCGCGCACCGGGCGGACTTGGGCATTGCCTGGGACGGGGACTTCGATCGCTGTTTCCTGTTCGACGAGCACGGCGGATTCATCGAAGGGTATTACATCGTGGGACTGCTGGCCGCGGCGTTGCTGAAGGGACAACCGGGCGGCAAGGTGGTGCATGATCCACGCTTGACGTGGAACACCATCGAAATCGTGGAAGCCGCCGGCGGCACGGCCGTGCTGTCGAAGTCCGGCCATGCCTTCATCAAGCAGCGCATGCGGGAAGTGGACGGCGTGTACGGCGGCGAGATGAGCGCACATCATTATTTTCGCCGCTTCGCCTACTGCGACAGCGGCATGATCCCGTGGCTTCTGGTGGCCCAGATCCTGAGCGAATCGGGCCAGCCGCTGTCCCGGCTGGTGGGGGAGCGGATCGGGTTATTCCCGGTGAGCGGCGAACTCAACTACCGGGTTCCCGATGCCAAGGCCACCATCGCCGCATTCGAGACGCAATACGCTGCGCACGCGCTCAAAGTCGACCGCACCGACGGCATCTCTTACGAGTTCAGCGATTGGCGGTTCAATTTGCGCACCTCGAACACGGAACCCTTGATCCGGCTCAACGTGGAGGCGCGCGGTTCGGGCGACTTGATGCGCACCAAGACGCAGGAACTATTCGCATTGTTGAAGTCGCATGGCGCCGTGCCTGCGGATAGTTGAGCGGCGTTCCCGCCATGCCCAACCCTGATCCCAAACTCAGCGTCGTCATCCCGGTCTACAACGAAGAGCAGGTCTTGCCGGCCCTGTTCACGCGGCTGTATCCGGCGCTCGATGCGCTCGGCATTTCCTACGAATGCGTGTTCGTCAACGACGGCAGCCGGGACCACTCGGTGGCGCTGCTGCGGCAGCAATTTCAAAGGCGTCCGCAAGCACACCCGGGTGGTGCTGTTCCACGCGAACTTCGGGCAGCATTCCGCGGTCATGGCGGGGTTGTCCTATGCGCGCGGCGACTACGTCGTGACCTTGGATGCGGACTTGCAGAATCCGCCGGAGGAAATCGGCAAGCTGGTGGAGATGCTCGACCAGGGCTACGACTATGTGGGCACGATCCGCCAGCAGCGCCAGGACCATCTGTGGCGCCGCCTGTTGTCGAAGGGCATGAACAACATCCGGGAGCGCATCACGCCGGTGCGAATCACCGATCAGGGCTGCATGATGCGCGGCTATGCGCGCTCCGTGGTGACGGCCCTCAATCAAACTCGC
This sequence comes from uncultured Gammaproteobacteria bacterium, assembly GCA_963799885.1. GTDB lineage: Bacteria > Pseudomonadota > Gammaproteobacteria > Steroidobacterales > Steroidobacteraceae > Bog-1198. Next base: position 482,015 of record CAWCYX010000029.1, read on the forward strand.
GAGATCAATACCTTCATCCCGGCGCTTGCATCGCTGTACGCGATGAACCCCACGGAGGTGCCCATCGCGCACGAGGAGCGCTTCGCGGGGCAGTCGAAGTACTCGTTGTACAGCCTGGTCCGCTTGAACTTCGATCTCATCACCGGTTTCTCGGTGGTGCCGCTGCAATTGTTCTCGATGATCGGCATGGCGGTGTCGTCGATAGCCGCTGCCCTGGTCATCGTTCTGCTGGTGCGCCGAATCATCGTAGGCCCTGAGGCTGAAGGCTTGTTCACCTTGTTCGGCGTGGTGTTCTTCTTCATCGGCCTGGCGCTGTTCGGCATCGGACTTCTGGGCGAATACGTCGGCCGCATCTACGCGCAGGTGCGAGAGCGGCCGCGCTATATCATCGAGGGCGTGCTGGAGGCGGAGCCGTCCGAGGCGGGGGCAACCGAGGCGGAGCACGAGCGGGACGAGCCGAGTGCGTTGAGCTATGCCGGCGGGGCCGCTCGTGCCGATCAGGCGATTCCGCGGTGACTCGGGCCGTGGTGTTCGCCTACAGCGAAGTCGGCGTTCGCTGTGTCCGGGAATTGTTGGCGCAGGGGGTCGAGATCGCGATCCTGTTCACCCATGAGGACGACCCAGGCGAGCAGCAATGGTTCGGCAGCGTCAGGCAGCTGGGCGAGGACCATGGACTTCGCGTGGAAACGCCGGACGATCCGAACACGCCCCACTGGGTGTCGGAGGGACGACGCGCCGCCCCGGACTTCCTGTTTTCCTTCTATTACCGCTACCTGCTCAATACCGCATGGCTGGACGTGCCGCGGCGGGGTGCCTTGAACATGCATGGTTCCTTGTTGCCGAAGTATCGCGGCCGGGCGCCGGTGCATTGGGCCATCATTCAAGGCGAATCGGCCACGGGGGCGAGCTTGCATTACATGCTGGCAAAACCCGATGCCGGCGCCCTGGTGGACCAGGAGGCGGTGGCCATCCTGGAGAATGACACGGCGCTGGACGTATCGCTCAATGTCGCCGATGCCGCGCAGACGGTACTGCATCGCAGCCTGCCGCGGCTCGTCGCCGGCACGGCGACCGCGGTGCCGTTGGATCTTTCTCAGGGCTCTTATTTCGGCCGGCGGCGTCCCGAGGACGGCCGTATCGATTGGCGCCAGGGAGCGCGGGCCGTACACAACCTCGTACGGGCGGTCGCGCCGCCGTTCCCCGGTGCCTTTACCGAGGTGAACGGGTGTAGGCTTGCGCTGCTGGCAACCCGGGTGGACGACCAGCCGGTGCGGCACGCCGCACGCGCACCCTGTCTCTACGCGGCGGACGGTGCCTGGTACGCTGACTGTGTCGATGGACGGCGGCTCAAGATTCTCGAACTTGCCGTAGGAAGCAATCCCGTGCTTCCCAGCGCGGCGCCACCGGTGCTGTCGAAGCAGCCGCTCGCGTTGATTTGATGTCAATTCTAGGGGTCTATCTTGAAAAACGTGCTGATTCTCGGCGTCAACGGCTTCATCGGCCATCATTTGAGCAAGTACATTCTTGCCAATACCGATTGGCATATCTATGGCATGGACCTGCAATCGGAGCGCGTCGGCACACTGCTCGCCAACCCGAAATTCCACTTCGTCGAAGGCGACATCACCATCAACAAGGAATGGGTCGAGTACCACGTGCGCAAATGCGATGTCATTTTACCGCTGGTCGCCATCGCGACCCCGGCGACCTACGTGCGCGAGCCCTTGCGGGTGTTCGAACTGGACTTCGAGGCCAACCTGCCCATCATCCGGCATTGCGTGAAATACAAAAAGCGCGTGGTCTTTCCGTCGACCTCGGAGGTGTACGGCGCCTGCCGCGACAAGGAGTTCGATCCCGAGACCTCCGAACTCGTGCTGGGGCCCATCCACAAGCAGCGCTGGATCTATTCCTGCGTGAAGCAATTGCTGGATCGCATCATCTGGGGATACGGACAGCAGGGTTTGCAGTTCACCCTGTTTCGGCCGTTCAACTGGATCGGATCGGGTCTCGACAGCATGGATGACCCGAAGGAGGGCAGCTCCCGCGTGTTGACCCAGTTCTTGGGTCACATCGTGCGCGGCGAGCCCATCAAGCTGGTGGACGGCGGCAGTCAAACGCGGGCCTTCACGTTCATCGACGATGCGGTGGAATGTCTCACCGTCATCATCGACAATCCTAAGGGCATCGCCGACGGCAAGATCTACAACATCGGCAATCCGCACAACTCCTATTCGATCCGCGAACTCGCGAACATGATGCTGGAAATCGCCCTGCAGCGGCCGGAGTACGCCCCCACGGCACGCAACACCAAGCTCATCGATATTTCGGCGCTCGACTACTACGGCAAGGGCTACGCCGATATTCCAGCGCGTATGCCGTCGATCAAGAACACGACCGCGGAACTCGGGTGGAAGCCGAAGACGGACATGCGCGCGGCCCTCAAAGCCATTTTCGACTCCTACGCTCAGAGTCTGCCGTCGGCATCGGCACTGTTGTCCAGCCATGCTTGAAGGACGCGCGCATCGGCCTCAAGGTCGATGTCGATACGTTGCGCGGCACCCGGGAAGGCGTTCCGCGGCTCGCCGCTCTCTTGAAAAAGCATGGCGCGGACGCGACGTTTTACTTTTCCGTGGGTCCCGATCACACCGGGCGGGCGGTCCGACGGGTGTTCCGCAAAGGCTTCGCGCAGAAAGTGGCGCGCACCTCGGTTCTCAAGCACTACGGTTTGAAGACCTTGCTCTACGGGGTCCTATTGCCCGGACCCGATATTGGCGAGAAAGGCGGTGCCCACATGCGGGCGGTGCGCGATGCGGGCTTCGAAGTGGGGCTCCACACCTACGATCATGTGCGGTGGCAGGACAGCGTCGCGCGGGCCACGGCCGAATGGACACGCGCGGAATTCGAACGCGGCCTTGGGGCCTTCAGGCGCATCTTCGGCTCACTGCCCGAGTCGCATGCAGCCGCCGGCTGGCAAATCAATGAGCATGCCCTCGCGCTCGAGCAGGAATACGGGTTGCGCTATGCCAGCGACACCCGCGGCGGCCCCGCGTTTCGGCCGATGGTGGGTGGCAGCGCCAGCACCTGCGCGCAGCTGCCCACCACGCTCCCCACCTTTGATGAACTCCTGGGCCGCGACGGCATCGATGAATCCTCCATCGCCGAGGCGGTGTTCGATTTGTCCGCGGCGGCCGCGGAGCCCCGGCTGCAGGTGTTCACGCTGCATGCCGAACTCGAAGGGATGCTGCTGCTCGACGCCTTCGAGGCGCTGCTGCTGAAGTGGCGCCGCGCCGGGGCCGCCGTCGTTCGAATGGCTGCGATCCATTCGCTCGCCACGAAAGGCGAATTGCCGGTCTGCAGCGTGATCCAGGGGGAAATCCCGGGACGATCCGGGCTGCTGGCAGTGCAGGCCCCGGCCATGCGCGCGTGAAGGGCAGGGTCGCGCCGGGCGGGGTCGCCCAAGGCCGGCCCGCGCCAGACCTGCGTGCCCGATGGACGTACCTGGGGCTGACGGCGCTGGTGACGGTGCTGTGGTTCGCGACGCTGCCGCTGCGCCCGCTGTTCAATCCTGACGAAGGACGTTACGCCGAAATTCCGCGCGAGATGCTGGCCGGCGGCGACTGGGTCATTCCGCATTTGAATGGGCTCGCGTACATCGAAAAGCCGCCGCTCCAATACTGGGCTACGGCGGCCGCGTTTGCGGTGTTCGGGCACGCAGAATTCGCGGCCCGGTTCTATACGGCCTGCTGCGCGCTCGCGACCTTGGGGGCGGTGTGGCTGGTTGCGTGGATGCTGTGGCAAACCGCCGCGGCGTGGCGGGCGGCGGCGGTGCTCTCGAGCATGCTGCTGTTCGTGGTACTGGGTCAGTTGCTGACCTTGGACATGAGTTTGACGTTCTATATGACGTTGAGCTTGGCGGCCTTCCTGCTGGCGCAGCAGGCAACAACGGGGGCCGACGCGGTCGGACCGTCACGGTCATCCTCACGAGTTCTGCAGCGCCACTGGATGTTGCTCGCGTGGGCGGCGGCGGCGCTGGGCGTTCTGACCAAGGGGCTGGTGGCGGCGGTTATTCCGGCGGCGGTACTGGTGCTCTATTCGGCGTACTCACGGGACTTCTCGCCCTGGCGGCGTCTGCATGCCGCGCTCGGTCTGCCGGTGTTCCTGGCCATTGCAGTGCCGTGGCATTGGGTTGCGGCGCTGCGGATGCCGGGGTTCGTGCAGTTCTTCTTCGTGCATGAGCATCTATCCCGCTACTTGACTCCGAGTGCCGATCGCCAGGAGGCATGGTGGTTCTTTGTCGCGGTGTTCGCCCTGGGCAGCATTCCCTGGACGCTGCCGGCGCTGCGGGTGGTGGCGGTGGGTTGGCGGCGTCGCGTACCGCGCGGGCAGTTCGATCCGGTGCTGTTCCTGTGGATTTGGGTGGTGTTCATCTGCGTCTTCTTCTCGCTGTCGGATTCGAAACTCATTCCCTACATCCTGCCGGCGATGCCGGCGCTTGCATTGCTGGTGGCGGCGTCGCCGGCCGTCGCGGTTCGCCGAGACGTCTGGGTGACGGCTTTACTCACTCTGGTCGCAGCCGTTGCGGCGGGTGCGGCGAGCCTCTTCGGGCCGCGGCTGCTCACCGCCTCGGATCGCAGTCACTACTTCGCCTTGGTCGCCAAGCCACTGGCGGAGATTGCAGCGCTGCTGGCGGTATCGGGCCTGTTCGTGCTCCTCGAACGCCGCCGCGATTGCACGCGAGCCGCGGTATTTTTGGGAGCGGGGTGGTGCCTGGCCGGCCTGTTGCTCATGCGTGCCGCCGGCGCGGTGGCGCCCTTGTATTCGGGTGCGGCCCTGGCGCACGCGGTGGGCGCCGTGCCGCCCGAGGTGCCGGTCTACAGCATCGGGCTCTACGATCAGACGCTGCCGTTCTATTGGCGGCATACGTTCAAGCTGGTGGCCTACCGCGGCGAACTCGATTTTGGGTTGCGCCTAGCCCCTGAGGCCGAACTTCCGAGCGTTGCGCAATTCGTCGATGAATGGCGTCGTCTAGCGGACGGTTATGCGGTAATGGAGAAGAGCATGTTCGATGATCTCGAAGGCGAAGGCGTCCCGATGCGCGAGGTCGCGCGGGATGTCCATCGAGTGTTGGTCGCGCGACGATGAGCTGGGTGACGTGGACTCTGATCTTGACCGGCGTCGGTCTCAATGCGGCCGCACAATTATTGCTCAAGGTGGCGACCCGGCCGCTGGGACATTTTTCCGACTTCGGCATCGAGACGCTGCGCTATAGCGTCATGAGCTTGGGGGCGAGTCCGCCGTTCTGGGCGGGTATGCTGTGTTACGCGGCGAGCGTTTGCGTATGGCTGGCCGCGCTCGCCAAGGCACCGGTGAGCACCGCGTATCCCATGTTGTCCTTGGGCTACATCGTCGTGGCGGCCGTCTCGGTGTTATGGTTGGGCGAGACCCTGTCGCCGGCGAAGGCGCTGGGGATCGCGTTGATTTGTGCGGGTGTGGTTCTGGTCTCGAGGAGTTAAGCATGCAACCATTTTTGCCCTTCGCTCGGCCGTTCATCGATGCCGAGAGCGTCGCTGCCGTTGCCGACGTATTTCGTTCGGGACAACTGGCGAGCGGGCCGAAGGTCAAGGCGTTCGAGGCGGCGCTGGAGACCTACTTGGGGTCGGATCGTCACGTTCGGGTGATGACGTCGGCGACGGCGGGACTTGAAATGGCCCTCGAAGTCGCCGGCGTGGGCGAGGGCCATGAGGTGATCGTCCCGGCGATGAGTTTCGCCGCCAGCGCGAATGTGGTGGCCCGGGTGCGCGCGACGCCGGTCTTCGTGGACATCGATCTCTATACGCGGAATCTCAACATCGACTTGGTCGAGTCCGCGATCACGCCGCGCACTCGCGCCATCATGCCCGTGCACTTTGCCGGTTTGCCCGTGGATCAGGATGCGCTCTACGAGATCGCCGCGAAACATGGTCTGCGGGTGGTCGAAGATGCGGCGCATGCCATCGGCTCGCGCTACCGGGGCCGTTTGATCGGCAGCTTCGGCGACTTGGTGGTGTTCAGCTTTCATCCGAACAAGAACATGACGAGCATCGAGGGCGGCGCCATCGCCACGGCCGACGCGGGTGCGGCGGAACTCTTCGAACAATACCGATTTCACGGCATCAAGCGAAACGCAGAGGGTGAGATCGATGTGATGTTCCCGGGCGCCAAGAGCAATCTCACCGACGTGGCGGCGCAGATCGGGATCGATCAACTGCGCCGTTTGGGAGGATTCAACTCGCGCCGCTTGGAGTTGGCAGGCCGTTATTTCGAGGAGCTCGAGGGCTTCGGCGCCGTGGTGCTGCCGGCGCGCGGCGATGCCGGTCATAGCTGGCACATGTTTCAAGTCCTGATCGATTTTCGGGCGCAAGGGATGACTCGCCCGGAATTTCAGAAGCGCATGGCGGATCGGGGCATCGGAATCGGCGTGCACTATCCCTGTATCCCCAGCCTCGCGTATTACCGCGGCCGAGGATATCGTCCGGAGGATACGCCGGTGGCAATGCGAGTCGGCCGCGAGACGGTTACGCTGCCGCTGTTTCCCGCCATGCACGATGAGGACGTGAGCCGCGTGTGTCGCGACTTGCGCGACATGCTGGATTGATCGTCCGATTGCACACGTGACGGGTGCGAGCCGCCCGGTTATCTTGCGGGCTTTTCGGTGTTGGCGCAAACTCGAGACGATCCCTCCTCTCTTCCAAGGATTGCAATCATGAAGCGTTTCATTTCCCTCGCCCTGGGTGCCTCGCTGTTCGCCGCCCCCCTGTACGCCGCGTTGAAACCCGGGGTGCAGGCGCCTGATTTCACCACCCAGGCGACACTGGCGGGCAAACCGTTCACGTTCTCCCTGGCCGAGGCCCTGAAGCAGGGTCCGGTGGTGCTCTATTTTTATCCTGCCGCGTTCACGCCGGGTTGCACGGTCGAAGCGCACGAATTCGCCGAGGCGACCGATAAATTCAAGGCCCTGGGCGCCACGGTCATCGGCGTGTCGCATGATCCCATCGATAAACTCAACAAATTCTCGGTGAGCGAATGCCGCAATAAATTCGCGGTCGCATCCGATGCCGATCAAAAAATCACCAAGGCCTATGATGCGGTGCTGGCCGCCAAGCCGGAATATGCGGACCGAACTTCGTATGTCATCGCGCCCACCGGCAAGATCATCTACGAGTACACCGCCATGAATCCCGACAAGCACGTCGGCAACACCATGGCCGCGGTCGAGAAGTGGCAGACCGAGCAGAAGAAGGGTAGCTAAGCTAGCGCTTCCCACACCACATTGCGCACGAGGAGCTGGGTCGCCGCCGACGGAGTAAAAATCGTCGGCGATGTGGCGGGCAATCCGGATTCCCCGACCGTCGTGCTCTTGCACGGCGGCGGCCAGACGCGCCACTCATGGTCGGCAGCGGTGGAGCCTTTGCGCGATGCGGGCTATTTCGTGGTGAATGTCGATTTGCGGGGACACGGCGACAGCGGATGGTCGCCCGATGGCCGGTATTCCCCCGAGCTGCTCGCCGGCGATTTGAAAACCATCATGGTCGATATCCCGGGGCCTACCGCTTGGGTCGGCGCGTCCATGGGTGGTCTCACGGCGATGCAAGCGCTGGCGGAGGGGTTGCGGCCCGAGGCGCTGGTACTGGTCGATATCGTGCTTCGGCCCGAACCCGAGGGGGTCGATCGAATCCGCAAATTCATGCTGGGAAATCCGTCCGGATTCGCGAGCGTCGACGAGGCTGCCGATGCGGTCGCCGCGTACAACCCGCGCCGGCGGCGCCCCGGAAATCCCGCGGGACTGCTCAAGAATCTGCGCCTCGGCGCCGCCGGCCGTTACTATTGGCATTGGGATCCCCGCGTCCTGTCCCACGAATCCGACGCGCTGCCGCGGGTTTTCAAACAGATCGCCGATGGTGTGCGGGCGTCTGTCCCGGTGCCCACGCTGCTCGTGCGCGGAGCGGCCAGCGACGTCGTCAGTGATGCCGGCGTGACCGCATTCCGTGAGATCATGCCTCACGTCGAGGTGTTCGAGGTGGCGGAGGCGGGCCACATGGTGGCAGGCGACAGCAACGAGCTGTTCAACGGGGCGATGTTGGAGTTTCTCGAGCGTCAATTTGCGCCCGGTGGACGATAAGGCAGGCGGTGCTCGAGTGGGAGGAGCGAAATGTTGACCGACTCCGAACTGAACGCGCTTCTCGACGCGCACGATGCCCTGGTGGCCGCGTGCATCGAGGAGCGTCTCTCGATGGTCGAGTTTCTGGCCGCGTACAACGATTTTCCACGCATGTATGGGCTCGACGGACGCGACGCCGGCGCCGACGAACGCTCCGTATTGCGCCGCTCGCAGCAGCGCATCGCATTCCATTTTCGGGTTTTGGACGTGGTGTCCGCGCCGACGGTGATCGACCCTGGGAACGCACTGAGCGCCGCTGTCGGGGAGTTTCTCCCGCGCGTGACGCTGCTGAGGCTGCGACAACTCGTCGCTCGGTATCCGGAACTCAAGGTGCTGCCCGATGGTCCGCGTGCCGCGGTGCGCGACGTCAATCCTTCGCCCGCGGCATGAGGAGCTTCGCGATCAGCCCCGTCCACCCGGTTTGATGCGGCGCCCCGGCGCCTCGGCCGGTGTCGCCGTCGAAGAACTCGTAGAACGGGATGCATTCTCGGTAGTGCGGATCCGCCTGAAGTTCCGGATATTGGCGCAGAACGGCACGATTGCCCGACGCATCCTTCAAGAATAGCCGCGACAGCCGGCGCGACAGCTCCGCGGCCACCTGCTCGAGGCTCAAGAAATTGCCGGAACCGGTGGGGCATTCGACCTTGAAGTCATCGCCGTAGTAGTGATGGAACTTTTGCAGTGATTCGATGATGAGGAAGTTCACCGGAAACCAAATCGGACCGCGCCAATTCGAGTTCCCTCCGAATACCCGGCTGTCGGACTCGGCGGCAACGTAGCGAACGGTGAGATCGGCCCCGTCGACTCGAAGAACGTAGGGACGTTCCAGGTGCGCGCGCGACAGGCTTCTGACGCCGAAATCCGACAGGAACTCCGATTCGTCAAGCATGCGCCGCAACAGCTTTTTCATTCGATGGCCGCGTAACAGCGACAGCAGGCGGCGCTGACCGCGTCCGGGCGACTCCCAATGCGACACCAGCCTGGCGAGGTTGGGGCGGTTCGCGAGAAGCCATTCCAGCCGCTTCCGAAAGCCCGGAAATTTGGCGAGCATTTCAGGTTCCAGGGTTTCGACCGCAAACAGCGGAATCAATCCCACCATGGAACGTATGCGCAGGCGCACGCGGACGTCGTCCGGCAGGTTGAGCACGTCGTAGAAGAATTGGTCTTGATCGTCCCAAAGGCCGAGGTCGGACAGATTGTTCATCGCGTCGGCGATGCCGAGAAAATGTTCGAAGAACTTGCTGGCAATGTCTTCGTAGACGCGGTTGTGTTCCGCCAGCTCGAGTGCTATGCGCATCAAATTGAGCGCATACATCGCCATCCAGCTGGTTCCATCCGATTGATTGATATAGCCGCCGGTGGGCAACCGGGCACTGCGGTCGAATACGCCGATGTTGTCCAAGCCGAGGAAGCCGCCTTGAAAAATATCGTGGCCGGTGTGGTCCTTCCGATTCACCCACCAGGTGAAATTCAACATCAATTTGTGAAACACACGCTCGAGAAATTCCAAATCGCCGACGCCGCCGTTTTGCTTTCGATCGATTTGATACACGCGCCAAGCCGCCCATCCGTGCACCGGCGGATTGACGTCGCCGAAGGCCCATTCATAGGCCGGGATCTGCCCGTTTGGCCGCATATACCACTCGCGGGTAAGGAGCACCAGCTGATGCTTCGCGAAGGCTGCGTCGATAAGGGCGAATGGAATGCAGTGGAACGCAAGGTCCCAGGACGCATACCACGGGTACTCCCATTTATCGGGCATCGACAGAATGTCCGCGTTGCTGAGATATTTCCATTCGCTGTTGCGCCCGCGCTTGCGCGCTTCGGGCGGTGGCAACTGGCCGGGATCGCCGGTGAGCCAGCGGGAAATGTCCAGGTGGTAGAACTGCTTGTTCCAGATCATGCCGGCAAAGGCCTGACGCTGCACGGTGCGCTCATCGGCCGAGATGATGTCCCGCTGCAGATCGGCGTAGTAGTCATCGGCTTCGGTGCGCCGTTCCGAGAGGCATCGGTCGAAGTCGTCGAACGGCGCCGGCTGCGGCCTGCGTGAGAGACGCAGCCGCAAGCGGCAATATCCGCCCGGCGGAATGGTCTCGCAGTGCCAAGCAGCGGCCTTCGTGCCGGTCTTCGCCGGGTTCACGCGCGACGGCTCCGATCCTACGATGCGCTCGTGAAAAGCGTCCTTGAAGTAGCCGGCGCCGCCGATGCCCCAAAGCCGTTCGGCGTTGGATTCGTTTTCGGTGAACAACAGCTGCGCGTTGCCGTCCACGTAGAGAAAGCTCATGCCGAGGCCGGCGGGCTCGATGCCGATGGTCTTATCTGCAGCGGCGCGCAGCATCGGCTTGAGCGTCCCCGGCTCCCAGCTCCAGGTGTTGCGCAACACCAGCTGCGGAATCACATGCAGAGACGCAGCCTCGGGCCCGCGGTTCCACGCGGTGACTTGCATCAACAGGTCGCCGGGCTCGGCTTGCGCGTACTCGACGAACACGTCGAAGTAACGATCCTCCGCAAATATTCCGGTATCGAGCAATTCGTATTCCGGTGCGCCCGTGCCGCGCCGCGTATTCTCGGCCACCAGTTCCGCATAGGGGTAGGCGCGTTGCGGATACTTGTAAAGCATCTTCAAATACGAATGCGATGGAGTCGCATCCAGGTAAAAATATTGCTCCTTGACGTCCTCGCCGTGGTTGCCTTCGGCGTTCGTCAGCCCGAATAGGCGTTCCTTCAGTATGGGATCGGCGCCGTTCCACAGGGCCAACGATAGGCACACGAGCTGTTCCGTATCGGAGACACCCGCGATTCCATCCTCGCCCCAACGATAGGCGCGGCTGCGTGCATGGCCGTGCGGAAAATATTCCCAAGCCGTCCCATCGGCGCTGTAGTCCTCGCGCACGGTACCCCACTGGCGTTCGCTCAGATACGGACCCCAGTGCTGCCAACCGTCAGGGCCAAGTACATTGGCGAGCATGCGCTGCCGCTCGCTGTTCATTTCAATTCCTCAACTCTTCGAGATCTGCCGATCGAGGTATATCCAAGTTCGGAGTATCTCAGCGGCGCCCCACGCCTGCGCGAAGCAGCCGCGCGCACTGTGAGGTGCGTCACCATCAAAAATCTCGCTGATTGAACCGACGCAAGCCGTTGGTCGCCAGCCATTCCCGGCTGCTGGCGTCGCGCCAGTCGCCGCAGATATCGCGACCAAGCTTCAGGTGCGCGACCTGTTCAGAAGGTGGTCCAAGGACAGTTTTCCCGGCCCGTAGGTGATCAAGAACAGCAGTATCGAGCCCCAAAGCACATGCTGACCCAATGCAGCTTCCGAGCCCTCCGCCAACAGCACATCCTTGTACGACACCACCGCCATCGCGTTGACCGCGAACAGACCGACGGCGCTCAGCCGGCTGAAAAAGCCTATCACCAGAAGCGACGGGAAAAAAAGCTCGCCGAACGAACCGGCGACTGCGGCATCGTGCGGCGTCAGCCAGGGGGTGTGATATTCGTTCTCGAAAAGCGACAGCGTGCTCGCCCAGTTCGTCACCTTGATGTATCCCGACTGCAGGAACTGCCAGCTTACGTAGAGGCGCGCAACGAGTGCCACCAGCGGCTGCAGGGGATTGAATACCCGCGCAGCGAACGTGCTCGGCGCACAAATGACATCGAGAATGGACATGAATTGGGTGCCTTATCTTAAGTCTTGACCATCGAGCTAAAAGCAACGACCGCCTCGGCCGCCACGAGGCGTTGCAATACGGCGGCGGCATCGAAAGCGGCATCGGCATCGCCGCCGTTCTCGATCGCCGCCGAGAAGCATTCGCCCTGCGCGCAGGCGTGCAGGAAGCAATGCTCGCCGGCACTCAAGCGAAGGAATTGCAGCTGCAGCCTGTGCCGCACGATGGCGATCAGGTCTCCGCCGCTGCGCAGGTCGATGGCCGGAGGTTCGGCATCGCTGCCGACGTTGACGTCCCAGATGGCGAGCGCCGGGTACTGCGATTCGAACAGACGCAACGTGGGATGCAGTTCGCAGTGCAAGCCGTCGTAGGCCGCCGGCGGCACCCGGGCGAGGGATGCAAGATCCAGCGGCGCACGCTCGGCCGCCAGCAGCGACTCCTGGATGAGCCACTCCAGCCGCGCCACATCGGCGAGGTAGGCAAAGCCGTCATGGCGGTGCAATTGCGCCAGAAAGTTTGGGAATTCCTGTCCGCAATGCACCAGATCGCCCGAGCGCGACGGATGAAGGCGCTGGAATTCCCCGGCCGTCTGGCGAAAGTAATCGGGTCCCACCAGGCGACGAACCGCGGGGTAGGTCGACTGCAGAGCGTCCCGAAAGGTGCCCTGTACGGTGTTCGCGTAGACGCCGAATCGCTGCTCCGCGCGCGCGCCGGGACCTGCGATCAGCGCCGCCACGGGCCGAACCGCGGCGCCCAACAGGGCGTCCATTACGTGAAGTTGCAACTCACGCAGCGAGGGCATGCAGCGCGCTCCGCAGCGAATCCGCCTTGCGGGCTTCCGTCTGCAACACGTCGAAATTCGGCAGATCCGTATCCCATTCGATCAGCGTCGGGACATTGCCGAATCGCCGCAGGGCCACACGGTAGAGATCCCAAACCGCATCGCACACCGGCGTACCGTGCGTATCGATGAGGAACTCACGTCCGCCCAGAGCGATGCGGCTGAATCCGGCGAGATGAAATTCCTGGACGATGTGTCGCGGAATGCCTTCCAGGTACTCGTGACTGTCGAATTCGTGATTGTGGGCGGCGACGTACACGTTGTTGAGATCCAATAGAATGCCGCAGCCCGATTCGGCGGCAACACCGGCGACGAACTCCCACTCCGTCATCGTGGCAGCGGAGAATTGCAGATAGCTCGACACATTCTCGAGCAGGATTTGGCGCCCCAGAGCATCTTGCACCTGTGCGATGCGCGATCCGACATGCCGCAAGGCTTCATCCGTATACGGCAGCGGCAACAAATCGTTCGCAAATCGGCCGTCCACCGAACTCCAGGACAGATGTTCGGAGACCAGCGTCGGCTCGAATCGAGCGACGACGCGCCGCAGACTCGCGAGGTGTTCCCGATTCAATGGATCGGTGGATCCGAGCGACAGTCCAACGCCATGCAGCGACAGCGGATAGCGTGCCCGAATCCGCGCCAGGCACTCCACGTGCGCGCCGCCTTCGGCGAAATAGTTTTCGCTGTGGGCTTCGAACCACGGGACGGCGGGCGACTCCGACAACACATGAAGGTGATGCGCAGCCCGAAGGCCGATGCCGGCATTGGCCGCCAGCGGGCCGCCAACGGAATTCTCGGTGTCGCTCATGCGCGTGGCTGCGATCGGTGGAGGTTACTTCGCAGTCACGCTTCCGCCCGACAACCGCTCGCACGTGCCCTTGGGTACATAGATCCATTCCTTGCCGCCGGCGTCCATCTTCGATTGGCCTGCGCATGCGTGGGCGGGACCCGCGCAATCGTTCTTACCCGCTTTGGCCACTCCATAGCATTTCTGCATGTCGGGCTTGTCGGCTGCGAACGTGGGCGGGGATATTGCCGCCGCTCCGAGGGTCAACAGACTGCTGATGGCCGTAATCGTTGCATTCGTCTTCTTCATCGGTTCTCTCCGTGGGTCATTGGTAAAGGATCGCAATTGCTCGATAAGACCGCCCCCCGGCGGCAATTATTTCAATGCAATGCCCGATAGAGCGCAACTGCCGGCACTGCGGTAGAATAACCGTTTGGGTCAAGCGGGTGTGCGATGGTGAATGAGAGCGGCGGTCGCAAGGCTGCCTTGGTATGCGGTTCGGTGGCTTTCGATACGATTCTGGTGTTTCCCGACCGGTTCAAGTCGCACCTTCTTCCCGACAAGCTGCACATGCTGAATGTGTCGTTCCTGGTGCCCGAGATGCGCCGCGAGTTCGGCGGATGCGCCGCCAACATCGTCTACGGCCTGCACCTGCTGGGCGACTTGGGCTTCGCCATGGCCACGGCGGGCCATGATTTCGCCCCATACCGTGAGCGGCTCCTTTCAAAGGGCATCCCTGTCGATTACATCAAGGTGGTCGATGAAACGTTTACCGCCCAGGCCTTCATCACGACGGATCTCGACGACAATCAGATCACGGCATTTCACCCCGGTGCAATGCAATATGCTCACCTCAACAGGGTGGCGGATGCCGTGGGCAGCGGCGCGTCCGGCCGAGATCCGGTCCATGGAGGTGTGGCCGGCCAAGGTACGGTCGGCTCGAGGGGAACTGGGTTCGACGTGGCACTTGGGATCGTCGCCCCCGACGGACGGCGGGCTATGATCGAACATGCCGCGCAATTCACGAAAGCGGGGATCCCCTTTATTTTCGATCCGGGCCAGGGTTTGCCCATGTTCGGCGGCGAGGAGCTTGCGCTATTCATCGATCAGGCAACGTGGGTTGCGGTTAACGACTACGAGTGGCAAATGCTGCAACAGAAAACCGGCTTGACGGCGGCGCAAATCGCCTCCAAGGTCGATGCGTTGATCGTCACGCAGGGTGCCGAAGGATCGAGTATCTACACCAAGGAACGGACCTGGAGGGTTCCCGCGGCCACGCCTCGAGCCGTGGTCGATCCCACCGGTTGCGGTGATGCCTACCGTGCTGGTCTAATCCACGGGTTGTTGCACGGCTTGGATTGGCAGACCACCGGCCGGATCGCCTCATTGATGGGTTCGATAAAGATCGAATCCCGGGGGCCGCAAAATCACAATTTCACGAAGGCCGAGTTCGATCGGCGTTACCAGGATCATTTCGGCTAAGGATTCAAACATGAGCAGAAGCTTCTCTTTCACCTCGGAATCAGTCTCGGAAGGTCATCCGGACAAGGTCGCCGATCAGATTTCGGATGCTGTCTTGGATGCGATCTTGACGGTGGATCCGCGCGGCCGGGTGGCGTGCGAAACGCTGGTCAAGACCGGCGTGGTGATCGTCGCCGGCGAAGTAACCACGAGCGCATGGGTGGACGTCGAAGCGCTGGTGCGCAAAACCGTGCTCGACATCGGCTACGACACTTCAGACATGGGATTCGACGGCGCGAGTTGCGGCGTGCTCAACATCATCGGCAAACAATCGCCCGACATCGCCCAAGGCGTCGACCGCAAGGACGAGCGTAAGCAGGGCGCCGGCGACCAGGGATTGATGTTCGGCTATGCCACGAACGAGACGGATGTGTTGATGCCGGCGGCCATTACGCTCGCGCATCGGTTGGTGAAGCGGCAGGCCCAGGTTCGCAAAAACGGCAAACTCGCCTGGCTGCGGCCGGACGCGAAGAGTCAGGTTACCCTGCGTTACGAGAACGACAAGCCGGTGGGCCTGGAGGCGGTGGTGCTGTCGACTCAGCACTCGGACGACATCAGCACCAAGCACCTGCGTGAAGCGGTGATGGAAGAGATCCTGAAGCCCGTGCTGCCGGCCAAATGGATCGACAAGCGCACCAAGTATCACATCAACCCGACAGGGCGATTCGTCATCGGCGGACCGGTGGGCGATTGCGGACTGACCGGGCGCAAGATCATCGTCGACACCTATGGTGGCTTTGCCCGCCATGGCGGGGGTGCATTTTCGGGCAAGGACCCGTCCAAGGTCGATCGCTCGGCCGCTTATGCGGCGCGCTATGTCGCCAAGAATATCGTCGCCGCCGGCCTGGCCGAGCGCTGCGAAGTGCAGCTCTCCTACGCCATCGGCGTGGCCGACCCGACCTCCATCATGGTCGAGACCTTCGGCACGGGAAAGCTTGCGGATCAACGTCTCACGCAGATCGTGCGCGCGCATTTCGATCTCACCCCGTTCGGATTGCGGGAAATGCTCGATCTAGCCCGCCCGATTTACCAAAAGACCGCCGCTTACGGTCACTTCGGCCGCAAGGAAGAAGAGTTCAGCTGGGAGCGCACCGATAAGGCGGATGTACTCGCGGCCGAACTGAAGGCGACCCGCGCAGCCTGAAACGGCCGCTCGAGCTTCCAACGAATCGATGAATGGAGTAAACGAATGAACGCAGCAATCAAGCCCCAATCGGATTTCCTGGTCAAAGACTTGAGCCTCGCTGATTGGGGCCGCAAGGAAATCAGGATCGCCGAGACCGAAATGCCGGGTCTCATGGCCATTCGGCATGAGTATGCAAAACAGCAGCCGCTCAAGGGTGCGCGCATTACCGGCTCCTTGCACATGACCATTCAGACGGCGGTGTTGATCGAGACGCTGATTGCCCTCGGAGCCCAGGTGCGCTGGGCCTCCTGCAACATTTACTCCACCCAGGACCATGCCGCCGCCGCCATCGCCACGGGCGGTACTCCCGTGTTCGCGGTCAAGGGAGAGACCCTGGCCGAGTACTGGGACTATACGCATCGCATTTTCGACTGGCCGGACGGCGGGCATTCGAACATGATTCTCGACGACGGCGGCGATGCGACCTTGTTGCTGCATCTGGGCGCGAAGGCGGAGAAGGATTCCACGGTGATCGGCAAACCCGGGAACGAGGAAGAAGAATTGTTGTTCGCCGCCATCAAGGCGAGGCTCAAGATCGATCCGAAGTGGTACTCGACGCGGATCGGCAAGATCAAGGGTGTGACCGAAGAGACCACGACGGGCGTCAAGCGCCTCTATCAGATGGCAAAGGACGGCCAGTTGGCGTTTCCCGCGTTCAATGTGAACGACTCGGTCACCAAGTCCAAGTTCGATAATCTCTATGGCTGCCGCGAATCGCTGGTGGATGCGATCAAGCGTGCCACCGACGTGATGATCGCCGGCAAGGTGGCGGTGGTCGTGGGGTACGGCGACGTCGGCAAAGGCTCGGCTCAGGCGCTTCGCGCCCTGTCGGCGCAAGTTTGGGTTACCGAGATCGATCCAATCTGTGCGCTGCAGGCCGCCATGGAGGGCTATCGGGTCGTGACCATGGACTATGCCGCCGACAAGGGCGACATTTTCGTATCCGCTACCGGTAACTTTCATGTCATCACCCACGACCACATGAAGCGCATGAAAGACCAGGCCATCGTCTGCAACATCGGCCATTTCGACAACGAGATCGAAGTGGCGGCGCTCAAGCAATACACCTGGGACAACATCAAGCCGCAGGTCGATCACATCGTGTTCCCCGACGGCAAGCGCATCATTTTGCTCGCCGAGGGGCGCTTGGTTAACCTCGGCTGCGGTACCGGCCATCCGTCCTACGTCATGAGTTCATCGTTCGCGAACCAGGTGTTGGCGCAGATCGAACTGTTCGGCAATACGGCGAAGTACCCGGTTGGCGTGTACGTGCTGCCGAAGCATCTCGACGAGAAGGTCGCGCGTCTGCAGCTGTCCAAGCTGGGCGCCCAGCTCACAGAGTTGACCGACGTTCAGGCGAAGTACATCGGGGTCGCCAAACAAGGCCCCTACAAAGTCGATCAATACCGGTATTGAGCATGACGCAGGCGGTCGTGCTGGACGGCAAGGCCGTAGCCAGCCGCGTGCGCGCGGAGGTCAAGGGGCGCACCGCGGAGTTCGCGCGTTCACGTGGCCGCCCTGCGGGGCTCGCTGTGGTCAAGGTGGGCTCGGATCCGGCTGGCATCGCACTGCAGGGACGGAGAGCCACCGTGGTCGGTGCATCCAACATCGTAGGCCGCCCCATGGCTGCCGCAGCGCGCGGCGTGGATCACGCCGGTGCGCGCGCTACTGAGATCAAAGTGCGAGGGGATCAGTATACTGGGGCGCCGGCAATGGCTTGAAAGGGAGGCGAGAGGTGAGTACGTCTAAATCCAAGGTTTATTCCGATGCCGAGAGCGCGCTGCGCGGCATCGTCAGGGACGGCATGACATTGTGCTGCGGGGGATTCGGCCTTTGCGGGGTACCCGAGAAGCTCATCGCAGCGCTCCATGACTCGGGGGTAAAGAATCTCACGGTGGTCTCCAACAACGCGGGCACCGATGGCGCCGGCTTGGGGCTGCTGCTCATTTCGCGCCAGATTCGAAAAATGATCTCCTCTTATGTCGGCGAGAATCGGGAATTCGAGCGCCAATACCTCGCCGGCGAATTGGAACTCGAATTCTGTCCGCAGGGGACCATGGCGGAGCGGGTGCGCGCCGGGGGTGCGGGCATCTACGCTTTTTTCACCAAGACCGGTGCGGGCACGCTGGTGGCGGAGGGCAAGGAATCGCGCGTGGTGAACGGTGAAACCTACATTTTGGAAACCGGGATCGTGACCGATGTCGCTCTGGTGAAGGCATGGAAGGGCGACACGGAGGGCAATCTTATCTACCGCAAGACGGCGCGCAACTTCAATCCGAACATGGCCACGGCCGGGCGCATCACTGTCGCCGAAGTCGAGGAGGTGGTCGAGCCCGGGGTGCTCCATCCGGACTCGATACATACGCCGGGAATTTATGTGCAGCGCATCATAAACGGCAGCCCCTATGATAAAAAGATCGAGAAACTGACGGTCCGCAAGCGCACGGAGGACTCCCATGCCATGGTCTCGTGAAGATTTAGCCGCTCGGGCCGCGAGGGAGCTTCAGGACGGGTTTTACGTGAATCTCGGGATCGGTATACCCACCCTGGTCGCCAACTACATCGCACCGGGCATGAAAGTGGTGCTGCAATCCGAAAACGGCATGTTGGGCATCGGGCCGTTTCCCTTCGAGGGCGAAGAGGATCCGGACCTCATCAACGCCGGGAAACAGACCATTACCGAACTCATTTCGAGTTCTTATTTTTCGTCGGCCGACAGCTTCGCAATGATCCGGGGCGGTCACATCGACATGGCGGTCCTGGGCGCCATGGAAGTTTCCGAGAACGGCGATCTGGCGAACTGGATGGTGCCCGGCAAAATGGTGAAGGGAATGGGGGGGGCCATGGACTTGGTCGCCGGTGTGAAGCGGGTGGTCGTGGTCATGGAGCACACCTCGAAGGACGGCGAACCGAAATTCAAAACGCACTGCGAGCTGCCGCTAACCGGCACCAATGTGGTCGACATGGTGATCACCGATCTTGCGGTATTTTCCCGTGAATCCCGCGAAGCACCCTTCAAGCTGATCGAAATCGCGCCCGGGGTAACGGCGGAACAGATTCGCTCGAAGACTCCCGCGCGCTACCTGGACTAAGTCGGCAGGAGGCCGACTTGAACGCCGCGAACGCGGCGGCCCGCAGGGCGAGGCGCAGGAGCGCCGAGTAATAAGTCGGCAGTTAGCCGGCGGCGGCAGCCCGCACTGCAGCCCGCCGTTGCTGCTCTTCGCGAACGTCCGCCTCCGTCAGCCCGGTATTCGCAGCGATGATCTCCACGAGGTTGTGAGCGGTGTCGCGCGGCAAGACCACCTCGTGGATGCGTTCCCAGATCCGGATCCGCTCTTCCGGGGTTTTCAATCGGGAGGATTGCTCCGCCAGATCGAGGCGGCGGCGTTCCGCAGCTTCCGCTTGCTGATGAACCAGGCGGGCGCGGAAATCCATCATCGGGTCGTCCCCGGACTGTGCGATGGTCCGTGCGGATGTCTGGCTGGGTTTGAATTGATTCAAGATCATCTCCTGGTTAGCCCATCAAGGTACCACGAACGGGGGGCTATTTCTTAACATGCTGGATGCGAAACACCAGGAAGCGGCTCGCCCCGAAGTTGAACAGCGTGCCCGCCAGGACGCCGATGCTCGCGGCCAGTTGCTTGTACGGCAGCAGCGGCCAGAGACTGGTGGTTGTTACGTAGTTGACCAAGGCGCCCACCGAACAGGCGGCGATGAACCCGCAGAATTGCCGCAGAATCGAGCGATCGCGGGCGTAGGAAAAGCTGAAGCGACGGTTTAGCGCGAAATTCCAGATCATCGACACGGCGATGGCGACCGCCACCGCCGGCTTTTCGACAAGCCCTGAGTGCAGAAGCAGCGTGAGCACCAGGAGATTGACGACAAGCCCCGAGGCGCCGACGACCAAAAATTGCGCCAGATGCGACCAATTGCCATAGCGAAAGGTATAGAGCCGGCGGAGATGCCGAAAATATCTGAGCTGTTCGCCCAGCGAGAGCTTGCTGCGCCCCAATTGACGGTTACCGAAATGAATGGGTATTTCGGTAACGTAGCGGCAGCGGCACTTGACGATGATCTCCAGGAGAATCTTGTAGCCGATGGGATCGAATTCGCGCCCGGTAAGGAGGGTGGTGCGCCGCATCGCGAAAAATCCGCTCATCGGGTCGTTGATGGTGGTGAGAGGCAACGCGAGCAGCGTCGCGACGCGGCTGTTCAGCCAGCGAAACGGTCCCCAGTCGTCCGCCGTCGATCCGCCCACGGTGAAGCGCGAGCCGACGGCCACCTCGGCGCCATTCAGCACGGCCGTCAGCAGTTCCGGAATCTTTTCCGGAGGATGGCTGAGGTCGGCGTCCATCACCACCACGAAGTCTCGTTCACTGCGCTTCAGGCCGTCGAGCACGGCCCTGCTCAGGCCGCGGTCCTCCGTGCGGACCACGAGGGTCACCCAGTCGAGGGCCAACGACCGGGTCAATGCCTCGATGCCGTCCCTGCTGTCGTCGTCCATCAGCAGCAGTTCGAGATCCAGCCCCGCGGCATTGCGGACGGCTTGGAGCCGCGCGATCAAGTGGGGGATGTTTTCCACTTCACGAAAGGTCGGAACGATGACGCTCACGGACGAGCCTTCGAGCAGTGCAGGAGACCTAGCCATGCAGCGGGAGCAGACCTCAACCTATTGATTTTATGGGTGGGTCTTCACGGGCGCGAAATCGTGACCCCGACGTAAAAGCTTAGCATCTCACGCCGATTTGAGCCACATCACATGTCCCAGGAGGGGCCCGTGGTAACCTGCGCCGGAGATTTTTTGTCAACATTTCCGCAAGGTTAAGACGCCAATGAACGCAGTGTTACCCCTGGATTCGGTCCCTGAGAACCTGGCTTCGCAGCCCAGCATCGCGGTCTTGATACCGTGTTTGAACGAGGCCGCCGCCATTGGCAAGGTCATCGCGGACTTCAGAGCCAATCTGCCGACGGCCTGGATATTCGTGTACGACAATGGATCGACTGACGACACCGTGAGTATTGCACGCGCGGCGGGTGCCGTCGTTCGAAGCGAGCCCATTCGGGGCAAGGGCAATGTGGTGCGGCGGATGTTCGCCGACGTCGAGGCAGATGTCTTCATCTTGGTGGATGGCGACGATACCTACGATGCGGGCGCCGCGCCGGAACTCGTCGACCTGCTGCTGAAAAACACCTTGGACATGGTCAACGGGACCCGCCAATCCACCATCGAGGCGGCTTACCGTCGCGGTCATGTTCTTGGCAATCGGCTGCTCACCGGCCTGGTCGCAGCGTTTTTCGGAAATCGTATCTCCGATCTGCTATCCGGATACCGAGTGTTTTCGCGGCGGTTCGTCAAGAGTTTTCCGGCCCTGACCACGGGTTTCGAAATCGAAACGGAGTTGTCGGTGCACGCTCTGCAGTTGCGGATGCCGATCGGCGAGGTGAATACGGACTATCGCGAGCGTCCCGCGGGCTCCGCCAGCAAATTGAGCACCTACAAAGACGGATTCCGGATACTGCGCACGATCGCGGTATTGGTCAAAGAAGAAAAGCCGCTGGCCTTTTTCTCGGTGGTGTCGCTGCTGCTGGTGTTGATCGCGCTGGCATTGGGCGTGCCCGTCATCGTCGAGTTCACGCACACCGGCCTCGTGCCGCGGTTTCCCACGGCGTTGCTCGCCGCAGCCATCGTCATCTTGAGCTTCCTGAGTTTCGCCTGCGGTCTCATTCTCGATACCGTGAGTCGGGGCCGAGCGGAGACCCGGCGCTTGGCGTATTTGTCCTTTCCGGTACGCTTCAGTTCCCTCAGACCGCGGGAGTTCGTGCAGACTCGACGCTAGAAGTCGGCGTGGGTACTTGGCGCGGCCTGACGAAAATCAACAGCGCCGCGAAAGGCAGGAGCCAGGCGACGCGAGCCGAATAGCGATCATGCGGCCCTGAAAGGATGCCGCAAACCGCCGCGTTCACCAGAATTCCGAAAACGGTCCAGAGGATGATCGGGACTGCCGGTGCGTCCGCCGGCGATCGAGGGACACGCCGCAGCAGTGCCGCCGCCACCACGAGTCCGGCGATCACCACACTGCCCTGGAGCCAAGCGTCGAAGTAGCTTAACGGCATCGTACCGCGGTAGGCGGCGCTCGCCCGCAGCGTTCTGAGATGCTCGCTGGGGATCTTGCCCGCGAAGCCCTCTTTCTCGAGATCGGTGTACTGAAATTCCGTCAAGCCAAGTTCGGTGAGTTGCATCGCCGCGTCCTTCAATGACGCCGACAGCTGACCCCAGGGGTCGAATCGAATGACGGCGAGCAGGAAGCGCAGCTGTTCATTCGACAGTTCACGGCGTTCTTCCGGCGACGCCGAGGCGAACACCCCATCGGGTCCCGACTTCCACAGGAAGTCATCCGCCATCATCGGGAGACGGTCCGCGAACCCGCATACCTTGAATCCGTTGGAGGGGCAGGTGGCGCGGACATAGCGATATCCGGGTCCGTCTTCGATGGTTCGGGCCATCAAGAATGGCGGCCGCAGCGGCGCCGTGCCGACGACATGCCGGACCGCCGCGAAAAATACCGACTGGGCGAGGATTCCGATCACCAGAGCGAACAGGATGGTCAACAGGCCGACCCAATTTGCCCACGAGCGCCTCACCACGGCATAGGCCGCCGCGGCACCGAGCAGGACAAACAGGATCAGCACGTGCGAATCGTGAAAGGCGGCAGCCGCGACGAGCAGAACGAACGATAGGACATAATCTCCGGACGTTAATCGCTGCCGAACCGCGAGCAACACCGCAGCGGTCAGGATCGCGACGCCCGCGAACACGTCCGGCATCAACAAGCTGGTGAAAAAAGGCGCCGTCGTGGCGACGGCAATGCAGGCGGATACGATGCGACCGTGCGGCCACATCGGTACCCGCGCTGCTCGGAGCGCGAGCCCCATGGCGCCCAATACGGCGCAGGCCTGCGCGATGACCGTCAGCCAAAATCCGCCGGTGAGATCCCCCAGATAGAGCAACGCACCGTAATACGGTGACCGTCCGGTTAGAACCGTCTTGTCGTCAATCGAGCTGACGCTCTTGGGTGCGTCGGGCGGAACCGACCATACCGACTTGTGCCCGAACGCGGCCTGAATTCCCGCGTCCGCTCCCCTGATGTAGGTAGTCGTATCCGGAAAAAAGAAAGGCTGCCCGTTGTACAGAGCCGGCCAGATGAATGCGATGACCAGCAGGATGAATGCCGCGGTCGACGCCCAAGTCGCGGGATGTTCCGAATCAACGGACGTTGGTGCTCCTGCGGAACGATTAGGAATGGTAGTCATCCGAAACGGTGGACTCGGAGCGACGTTTGTAACGAATTCCGCGTCCGAACACAAACACGCGGGCGACCAGGTAGTTGATGGTCAAGCCCGACAGCGAGCCCGCGGCGACCCCGATGACGGGATGGGCTGCCACCAGCGCGCTGATGCGGATGAGCACGTAGTAAACCCCCAGATTCGCGGCCGCTCCACCCAATTGAGAGACTGAAAAGTGCGCCCACTCCGACCATAGTCCACGATGCGACGGCGCATTGAACGTGAATATCCGATTGAGCGCCCAGGTGGTCGTTACGGCGGCGAGATACGAGAACACGCGGCCGAGGCGCAATCCCAGGCCCATGTAAATTCCCACATAGAGGACGGAGGCGTCCACCACGAACCCGACCACTCCGACGAGGGCAAATGTCAAAAATCGGCGTAATTCCCGCATATTGCCCTTGGCCAGGATCATGGGGGGAACGCCATACGGGAAGTGCCTCGTCCGAACGTGATGGTGGGCGGTACAGGGATTGAACCTGTGACCCCTGCCGTGTGAAAGCAGTGCTCTACCGCTGAGCTAACCGCCCAAGCATTGGTCGAATCCGGCGACCCGGTCAGTGTAGCAAATAATTACCGGAACGGCAGCGGCTCCCCCCACGCGTTTCGCGGGGTTGGTCTGCTAAGCTTTGCAGTCGACCAAATCGGAATTGCACCCTATGAGCACGCGTACGCGTTTTGCACCCAGCCCGACCGGTTTTCTGCATATCGGCGGCCTGCGAACCGCGCTTTTTTCCTGGCTGTATGCGCGGCGGCATTCGGGAACATTCGTTCTGCGCATCGAGGATACCGATCTCGAGCGTTCCACCGATGAAGCCATTCAGCAGATCCTCGACGGCCTCGAGTGGGCCGGTCTTGATCACGACGAGGGCCCGTTCTTTCAAACCAAGCGCTTCGATCGCTACAAGGAAGTCATTGACGTCATGCTGGCCCAGGGCAGCGCGTACCGGTGCTACTGCACGAAGCAAGAACTGGAACAGCTACGCGCGGAGCAAGTGGCGCGCGGCGAGAAGCCTCGGTACGACGGACGCTGGCGCGATCGAAACGATGCGCGGGCAGGGATCCCTCCCGTCATCCGATTCAAGAATCCTCAGGAAGGCCAGGTCGTTGTGGACGATGTCGTCCACGGACCCGTGGTGTTTCAGAATACCGAAATGGATGATCTCATCATTGCCCGTTCCGACGGTACCCCGACCTACAATTTCTGCGTTGTGGTCGACGATATGGATATGGGGATCACGCACGTGATTCGCGGCGACGATCATTTGAACAACACACCGCGCCAGATGAACATGTTGCGCGCCCTGGGAGCGAGCGTACCGGTGTATGCGCATCTGCCGATGATTTTGGGCTCCGACGGCGCAAAATTGTCCAAACGTCATGGCGCCGTGAGCGTGCTGCAGTATCGGGACGAGGGGTTCCTGCCGGAGGCCCTCCTCAATTACCTGGTGCGCCTTGGATGGTCGCACGGCGATCAGGAGATCTTCTCGGTGGAGGAAATGATTCGTTTGTTCGACATTGCGGATGTCAACAAATCGGCGTCCGCCTTCAACGGCGAGAAGCTCGCTTGGCTCAATCAGCAGCATATGATGCGTGCGCCCGCGGCGCGGCTGGTTGCACCGCTGCGCTGGCATCTGGAGCGGGATGGAATCGAAGCGCATGACGATAAGCAGCTCGAGCAAATCGTGATCGTGCAGCGCGAACGCGCCAAGACCATCAAGGAGATGGCTGCCAACAGCTTGTTTTTCTTCCGGCCACCCGAGTCCTATGACGAGAAGGCCGTCCGCAAGCACGTAAACGCGGAGATCACCTCGCTGCTCGCATCGGCATCGGCGGAGTTGAAGGCTCTAGGGGACTGGACGGCACCCGCCATTCACACGCTGGTAAGCGACTTTGCGGCACGAAATAGCCTGCCGCTCGGCAAGCTCGCGCAGCCCATACGTCTGGCGGTGTGCGGAGGGACCGTATCGCCGCCCATCGACGCTACCTTGGCCATCTTGGGCAGAGAACAAACTTTGGCGCGCCTCGACAAGGCCGTGGCAGCGTGGAGGTGATCATGAAAAACCGGTTCTGGCGTGCAACCGCGTTCGCGATGCTCATGAGTTCGGCAATGGCCGACAACGGCGGCGGCTCCCCGACTTTTTGGGTCTATCACGATGGCGTGTTCGCATGGCCCGGAGATTATTCCTTCGTTGCAGTGCCGGATTATCGGGACAAGAGCGGTGCGCCGCTGAGCGGAAAGTACGACGTGAAGGTCACGGTGACATCGCCCTGGGGCGGTTGGCAGCCGTTTGCGACGAATTGGGTATTCGACACGACGCCTTACAATTATCTGCGCTTCGCGCTCAAACCCACCGTCGCGAATCAAACGGCTCAGGTTTACTTCATGCTGGTGGGTGATAAGCCGGTGGGTAAAGGCGTCGATCCGTTCAAGTACGGCCCGAAGCCGGTGGCGGGGCAGTGGAATGTGTACACCATCCCACTGGCCGACATCGGAGTGGCCAAGACGAAAATCTACAAGTTCGCCATTCAGGACCAGACCGGACTCGCGAGCAACGTTTTCTACGTCGACGATGTGGCCTTCCTGGCGGACGCCGGTCGCCCCTAACCCACCGTCCGTGGGCCGGGGCTCGACGATCACTCGCCGGGCCTGAGGATCAGGGCGCGAAACCTACGTTATCGACGTACCACGTGTTGTTCGACAACCCGGTTTTATCCTGGATCGCGAACTTGTAAATGGTGGTACCGAGAACGCCGAGGTCCGCAAGTGGCACGGTGTAGGTATTCCACTGCCCAGCGACCGGCGCCGGACCATATTGCGCCACGTCGATGGAGATGCCGACCGGTATGTCCCCGACCTTCACGAAATAGACCGTCCACTGTTGATTCGCCACGGTCGGCTTCAGCGCGAAGGTCAATTTCTTGTACGGCGCAGAATTGAAGCTCCAATTCTGCGCGTACGGCAGCCAGCCGCCATAAGCCGCCGTCAAGGTGACCTTGACGTCCTCTTTACCGCTTATGGGCGCGCCGGTCTTGTCGTGGTAATCCGCCTTGGCCATGTATGAATAATCGCCGGGCCAGTCGAACAAGCCGTTGTAATAGACCCAGGAAGTCCCCGTTGCCGGGGGCGTCCCGGCCGCGTTGACCGTCACCGTGGCCGATACCTGTGCTTTGCCGCCTGAACCGGTGCAGTCGAGAGTGTAGGTCGTCGTGGCGGTCGGCGAGACGTTCTTGGTGCCGCTGGCTGTTTCCGCGCCGGCCCAGCCGCCGCTCGCCGTGCACGAAGAAGCGTTCGTGCTCGACCAGGTCAAGGTGGTCGAACCTCCCGACGAGATCGATGAGGCGCCGGCCTTCAGCGTCGCCGTCGGCGCCGTCGGAGGCGCAGCCGAGTCGACCGTGATCTTGGTCGCCGATTGGGCCGTACCCGCCGAACTCGTGCAGGCCAGAATGTAGGTTGTCGTACTCGTCGGCGAAACGTTCTGCGAACCGTTGATGGCCTCGGTGCCGGACCAGCCGCCGCTGCGGGCGCAGGACGTAACGTTTTTGCTCGACCACTTGAGCGTGGAGGTGCTGCCCGACGGTATGGTGGTCGCGGTCGCCGTCAAGGTAACGACGGGCAGCGGCGGCGCCGGGGCCGCCGTGACGGTGATCACGGCCGTTGCATGAACGCTTCCGGCCGGACCGCTGCAAGTCAGCGTGACGTTCGTGGTGCTCTTGGGCGCCAGGCTTGCGGTTCCACTGATTGCTTTGGTCCCCGCCCAGCCGCCGCCGGCCGTGCATGACGTGGCATTCTTGCTGGACCAGGTGAGCTGCGTCGCGGCGCCCGAGACAATCTTGGACGGGTTTGCCGCGAGAGTTACCGTCGGCGCGGGTGCCGGTTGTGACGTCGGTGCGGGGACCACGGTGATCGACGTGACTTCGCACGGAGTGCTTTCGGCAGACGAGTCCGTTGCACATACACTGAAGTTATATTGGCCCGGAATACTCGGAGTACCCGTCAGATCGCCGTTCGGATTGACGATCATTCCTTGCGGCGGAGCGCCGGTCGCAAGTGTATCGGTCTGGTAGTGATAAGGGGCAGTTCCGCCCGAAATGCCCTCGACGACGCTGCTGGAATAGGCTCTGCCTACCGTCGCCTCAGGCAGCGGGTTCGCCTGGATGAATGCGAGGCTGCCTCCGGTGGCCGCGGCGCTCGACGCGAAGTTATTCGACGCCGAATCAGCGTTACCCAAACTGACGATGAGCGGGCTGGTAAAAGAATAGCCGTCCAGCGACGCACTGACTGTATAGGTCCCGCTGACCAAACCGGCAAACGTGTAGTTGCCGTTGAGGTCGGTGATCGCCGAGCCCACGTTGCTGCCGTTCAAGGTAATCGTCACGCCCGCCGCGATGCTGCCGTTCACGGTTCCGGATATGGTGTACGTCGCTGCGGTGCTCGCTGTTGCTGCGAAATTCGCGTCAGTCAACGATGCTGAGGCGATGGTTTCGGCCAAGCTCACCGGGCTGAATACGTATCCCGTCTTGCTCGGCGAGATCGTGTAATTCCCCGCCGCCAGCGTTGCAAAGCTGAAATTGCCGCCTGAATTCGTGCTAGTCGTGCTGGACGACGCGCCGCTCAGCATGACCGAGACGTCGCTGATTCCCGACACTACTCCGGAGATGCCGTAGGTGGAGCTGGTGGCAGCGCTGGCCACTGTGCTCGAGCCCGAACTGATGCCGGTCGGCGCCGCCGCGCCGCCGGTCATTGCACTCGAACTTCCACCACATGCCGCGAGAGAGATACAGGCGAGGAACGCCGGCGCGGCGATGAAGCGGGTCGATTGGATCATGAATTTCCCTTGAGCGAAGGTGCGACAACAAGGGGGGTGTTTTATGGGAAATGAAACATCGACGCAAAGTGTCGCTTGGTCGCGACCATATTTTTCATCGCGTGTGATTGAGATCACACAGAAAGAGGGAACTTTTGTGCTTGCGTGCAATATGGCAAATCGTCTGCGCGCTTGCTGATCTCCTCGAGTACGTCTTCGGAGCGCAAGAAGTTGGCAACGACGAACCTCGTGGCGCGATGTGGATGCGACCATCCCTATACCGAGCATCACTACTCTCGAGCAGATCGAGTGAAGCACACGAAGGGCACACCCACGCGAACGGCACACCCGCGCGAACGGCACACCCGCGCGAACGACACACCCGCGCGAACGACACACCGAAGTTGAAAACCTGGAGCTCTGATGACCGACGTTTGTCCGGCGGCCGAGAGGTAGCGCGGCTTGCTCGAGAGAGAACAGCTGATTCAGGCAAGGTAGTCGGGTGTAGTTCGGCGGTTTTGGCCGTGGTGGGGGCGATGGACCCACCGTCCGGGCAGTTCTGGTGCGCCGACGGGTTTTTTGGCCTGTTTTCTTGACGGACCGAGCCCCTTAAGGTAACTTCCCGCGCCTCCATGTGGGGCCATAGCTCAGCTGGGAGAGCGCTTGCATGGCATGCAAGAGGTCGGCGGTTCGATCCCGCCTGGCTCCACCAGCCTCAAATCGATTCGAGACTTCGGCATGTGGTCCAGAATGTGGTCCACCCGAAAAAGCGTGAAAACCCGGCATACGGACCATCGGCGCAAAGCGCCGGCAGTCGATCCCGCTTGCCTCAGATCGCCGGGCACACCGCACAGCCCGGCCCATGTTGAAGGGGTCCGTCTCATCCCCTTGGCCTGAGCTTGTACTGATTCGAATACTCTGATCTCGATCACGCCGCGCTTCTCCAGCAGCTCGGCAGCGCGTTTGCTTGACTCCTCCGGCCCGATGTCGTGCCAGCGCGTCGGATGGTCTGACGCCCATTCCAGGAGCGCCAGCATCTGCTCATTGACTAGCCGCTCGGCTTTTGTGAGTTTGCGAGCCATGCGTGTATCCTAAAGCGATGAGCGCAAAAAATATTCTGTTGGTCGTTACGCTTCAGTCGCTCGTCCATCATGCATTGCCTGAGCATCCAGAGGGGCGGAAGGTGGATACCCTCGACACCTTGAGTAAATCGCATAGGCTTGAATTCAAAGCGCGTTCTAAATTTGGTGACGTGTCAGGCCATCCAAAATCAGTCCACGATCAACCCCACATCGAACCGGCTGAGAGGCTTCCGGACCCTGTCGTGGGTGGGTACTTCATGGAGTGCGAACCGGCTCATTTCCATTTCAGGGGTCAACCGGCGTGGTTGATCAAACAGGAGTCCAACGTATCCGGCGCTAGCTGGCACATCGTTTAGCAACCCGCCATCAGTGGCCCACCTCCGGAAAATCCGTCAGTAGGCTACCCTCAAGGATTTGGGCGCCATAAATGGCCTGCTGCGCCTGATCGAGCGTCATGTCCGTGAGAGTCCCATCGCGGAGTTGCTTCTCCAAGTCCTCTCGCAGATAACGAATGAAAATACGAACGCCCTCGATCAGCTCCCGAGCCGGGACCGGGGTCGCCGCTGGCGATCCCGGCTTCGAGCATCTGCCGCTTGACGTCCATAAGCCTGGCGAGGATCTCGCCAATCGTCTCGGACGCGTTCCGCTTCTTGGCCATGCGGCCTAAGCTTCGCGCCGCGGATCGCGTGGCACCGTCCGCAACTAGCAACGTCTGCGGCGGCAAGGGGGGAATATCCGGGGATATACAGTGTTCGCCCGCGCGGTGAGGCCGATCAGTCGCTGACTGTATGATGGCTTGCCCGGCAGTTACCCCTAGATTTACCCCGGACTCTCGTTACACTCGCGCATCCAACGCGAGGGGATGCATGCCAGCGAACTACTCAAGGGGGTCCTTATCGGCCGCAGACGCGCACGGCCGCCGATGCGATTCAGTTGCGCCAGGCGCGCATTGCGGGAATCGAGCGCCTGGCCGCTGGCCACGCGGACCGCGGCCGCGAGGTTGGACCCTGCGAGGGCTGCCATCAGCGAGAGCGCTGCAGCGCCGGCCTCGCATGCGTTTCGCTTGAACTGTTCGTGCAGACCGGCAGGTTCAGCGCAGTAGCACCCAGACAGCCGAGCCGGCAGATATTCGAGCGTCTCTACGGATGACGACGACGGCGGCGTCATCGATATGTGTGCGTGCGCACTCCCGCCGATCACGCGAGTAGAATGTGCGCTGCGCATCGGGTCTAGAATGGGGCGCATGGACACCCCCCCAAGAAACGCGCCTTTGCGCCCGTCACCTCGGTGAGCTTGAAGCGCGACGGGCTGCACGTGCGGGTGCTCGGCACCGACCGCAGGACCGCCAAGAAGAAGGCCACGCCGAAGCGCAAGAAAGCTAGGCGGTAAACGTGGATACCGACGACATATTGAGGGGAAAGCTGCGAGGGGATTCGATCACATTGCCCCCCGTCGGGAAGTGCATCTACTGTGGCGCGTCCAGCAACCTGACCGATGAACACATTGTGCCGTACTCGCTCAATGGCAACACGGTCCTGCCAAAATCTAGCTGCAAACGGTGTGCGAAAATCACTTCGAAGTTCGAGCGCCATGTCGCCCGCCACATGTTCGGCGTGTTTCGAATCAAACGCGACTACCAGACGAACCGTCCGAAGGATCGTCCCACCCATTTGCCCATAGATTACGTGACGCGAGAGGGTGAACGAAAATCGAAGCTTCTCGCAGTCGAGGACTACCCCGAGACTTACCTCGTACCGTGGTACGCCAAGCCGGGCATCTTGACAGGAGCATCGCCGAGTGACGGTAACCCTGGAATGAGCGTTGCAACCGTAATGAATCACGATGAAATGGAAAGGGCTGAACTCGCTATAGGCGAGCAGGGCATCTCCATACTCTGCTCGCATACGTTCGAATGGGGCCCATTTTCGCTAACGCTAGCCAAAATCGCCCATGCGTTTGTAGTAGCGGCTGTGGGAACAGAAGGGTACATCCCTCTGTTGCCGGATCTTATTCGCGGCGAAGCTGGCTTCTTGTCTCACTACGTCGGTGGTTACGGTACCGCCGGTACCGAATCAGCAGGAGGTCCGATATTTCTGCGGCACCATCTCTCAATTCAGTGCGTCCCGATAGGAGATTTCCCAAACATCGAAAGCTACCTCGTGGTGCATATCGCGCTAGTGGGGGGCGCGTCGATGCCCACATATCAAGTGGTGGCGGGGAAGATCACTGATTTCTTAATGATTTTGAAAGCTCGCGAAAATCCGGCATTCAAGGCATTTAATCCATAAGACCAGCGTCAAGTGATGAGCCGATGGCGCGGGACGCGACAACACCGCCGCCGTATGAGGGCACAGAGGGTGCGTTCCCCTGCATACAGTACCGGCGAAGCGCCCACCACTGGATGGACTCCCCCGCCGCTCGGTCGCCACAATTGGCGGATGATGCCGCCGCGCCCGCCCCTCACCGTCGTGAAGCTTTCCGATTACGGTGGCCAATACGTCCTCACACTGACATGCGAATGCGGCCACACGCGCACGGCGCAGCCCAAGACCTTCGCAGCGCTCGCCGGCTGGGAAGCGGTGCTGGCTGATGTGGTCAAGCGCCTGCGGTGCTCACGCTGCGGTAAGCGACGGTGCAGCGCCACGGTGCGCCCCGAGACGAAGCGGGATGGGTAGGCGATGTGATCTTTCCGGGGACAACCCCATAGCCGCGTGCGGAGTTCTATTGACAAGCCGTGGCCTGAGGGCGCGCAATGCCCGCTCGTGGACGCTCAAGTTCAACATGACACCTAAGCCCAATTTTTTGATTGCCGCCGCGCTAGCGCTGGCGGGCTGCGCTCATGCGCCCGTTCAAATCGGCAAGGACACCTACTTGGTGACAGTTCAAGGCTGCGAGATGTTCGCTCCACCACTTTCAAAAGCGATACGGAAGGCAAACGAAGCGTGCGCGGCTTCGAGGCAAGTGGCTACCATCCTCGAAACCCAAGTCAGTGTGCAGATGACGTGTGTCGCGACCGTGCAATACCGGTGCTCGGAGGAAGCTAGCCAGGGTAGCGGACCGCTGCGCCCGGATCGCGGCGTGACAACGATCGAGAACCACTAAGCGCGTCATGCCGTAAAGCCGATCACGGGCGCCGAATACACGCTGCGCCAGAATCCCGAGAAATTGGATCGCGCGATTGCGGCTGAGATCGGCGTTCACCGCAATACCGTGGTAAAGGCTCGGGCGGTTCGATGGTGGTAGTATTCGCTTGGAAGATAAACCGCGCTACTGTTAAAGTCCCTGATTGTGCGATCCGTGAAACACGTATAGGGTCATCCAGGCTGATGACCTAAACAATTAGGACTGGTTTGATTGGGATTGCATGTAAGAGGGATGCCAACCACCATGACCTTGCGCCACTATACCGCCGTTGCTACCTGTCTGGTCAGCGCAGCCTTGGGTGTCCTGGCGTTCGATCGAGATTGGTTCAGCGCTGCGGCAGCGTTTATGGCCGTGGGCGGGATTTGGTCGTGCACAGCAAGTTGGTATGGACGCCGGTTTAATTTAGCCGAGTGGCGTCGTATGCAACTTCCTTTGTCGGAGATTTATCAAGAGGCACGTCGAGGAGAGTTGCCCGCTACCGGGTGGTTCATCAACGCAATCAACCTAACGGCAACCCTGTTCATTGTGGGGGGCTTTGTGGCGCTGTTTGCGGGGAAATAAGTCAATGCGCTGGGTATTCGTAGTGATGGGTCGCGTGTTGATCGGTAAAGCGAAAAAGACGGTCCGGGATGCAAAGCCTAATCAGTAACTCATTCATGTGTGGGGCGGCGCCACGGCATTTGCCATCGACATGGCGGCAACGCAGCATTGGGCATCGTGTGCTTGTATGTCGTGTGCTGCACTGTCGTTTGCATGGGTGCTATGGAGGTGGCCCCTCGACGGCAAGGCGCGCAAGCAGCCGGCTGCCACCCGCTCAATTGGTGCTGTGCCTCTCGCGGAACATTTGCTGCAGGTCTGATCTCATTTCCTCCGGTCCCCAGGGCACACCTCATCAAACAGAAGCGCGTGAACCACCATCAAACCTCCGATTGAATCGAGCATGGTGTCCGCCACCTCCCCCCCCAGGGGCGGCCCTGGCGCGCTGGCGGTGAGGTGGCGGAGCCCGGCAGCGTACATTTGTGGGGCGGCTCCCGGCCATTATGCACAGTGAACGATTATGCACAGTTGTGCGTCGGCAGGCTTGTAATTGGCCTGCCGACGCCATTGCCGCTGTTCATAATCACAGACCCTTTAGGTATTCGAGTAGCGCGACTGGGGCACGGTAACGGCGTATGGTTGCCTTAGGATCTTGCAGGCGAGCCAGCGATCGAGTCTTCATCGAGAGATCGGCCTCGACATAGTGATGGGTGGTGTTTGGACTTTCATGCCCCAGCCATAGGGCGATGACGTCTGGGTGTTCGCGGGACTGCAGCAGGCGCATTGCGGTTGAGTGGCGAATGGTGTGAGGCGATATGCGCCGCGTGGCCAGTTCGGGGTGGTGCTTGGTCGCTGCGCGCACCGCCAAAGTCAATCGCTGCGTCACGTTCGATCGTGTCATGGGTTCGCCGCCGCGGTTGGGCAGCAGTGCGCAGTGGGCGGTGAGCCGCGGGTTGTGCTTGAGCCAGGCGCGGGTCTCGTTGGCGATGGATCGCCACAGAGGGATGGAGCGCTGTTTACGTCCCTTGCCGTGCAGATGTACGCAGGCGGCGCCGTGGAGCACGATGTCGGCGACGCGCACGCCGATGATCTCAGAGACTCGCGCCCCGGTGTTGTAGAGCAGGCCGAGCAGCAAGTGATCACGCCGACTGGTCCAGGTGTCGTCGGGTACGCCGATGATCGCGCGCATCTGCGGGTTGGAGAGGAAGCCGAGCATCGGGCGCTCAAAGCGCTTTGCCGGCACGCCCAACGCACGCTCGATGACATGCAAGGCCGAGAGGTCGCGGTGCGCAGCGAACTTCAAGAACGAGCGCAAGGCGGCCAGTCGCGCGTTACGAGTGCGGACCGTGTTGTGTCGTTTGCGCTCAAGATGATCGAGGAAGGCGAGGATCAAATCGGGCGTGAGGTCAGTCAGGGAGATGGCCGTCGGCGACTTTGCACAGTGCGCCTGGACGAAATCGAGGAACAAGACGAACCCATCCCGGTAGGTAGCCACGGTGCGGGGGCTCAGGGCCCGTTGTTGGGTAAGGTGCTGGGCAAAGAACGCCTGCACCAGCGCTGGGAAGGACGGTACGGGGGCGGTTGCGGTGAGCTTACTCACGGGCCGGCTCCCGGCGTGCAATGAAGCGCTCGAAGCGCTTGCCGGCCAGACTCATCAGTTCGGGTACGGCGCTCAAATACCAGTAGGTGTTGGAGATCTTGGTGTGTCCGAGGTAGGTGGACAGGGAGAGCATCGCCTGATCCAGGTCGATGCCCTGGCGGTGCCAGAGCAGCAGGCGCTTGACGGCAAAAGCGTGGCGCAGCTGGTGCAGGCGCGGCCCCTCTGTGGCGCCGCGGTTAATCCATCCCAGCTGGTTGCGCAGCTCGATGAAGACGCGATGCACCTGGCGTTGACTGAGGGCTTGGCCCAATCGGCGGCCGCGCGTGCCGATGAAAAACGGCATCTGCGCGCTGCTGTGCGTCACTCGTACCCGTCGTCGCCGGTAGCGCGCCAGCGCTTCCACCGTACTCCAGTGCAGGGGCACGAGCCGTGACTTCATGAACTTCGTGCGGCGCACGGTGAGTGTGCCGGCGCCGAGATCAACGTCGGCGTCGCGCAGGGCGAGGACCTCGGAGACGCGCAATCCCGTCGAAGCCAGCAAGCCAAACACCGCCTCGAAGGTCGCCGGTCGCAATCCACCCTGGGGGTGCAGTGTGCGCGCAGCGGCCAGTAGCGCGACGATCTCCTCATCGCGATAAATGTGCGGGGCCACGCGTCCCGGCACGGTCCGAAGATCAACTCATCGGGTACTGCGGTGCGCGGCTCGAACTGGCGCATCCAGCGAGCGAAGGGGCGAAGGATCTTCAGTCGTCTCGCCCAAGTCTCGGCGGTGCCGCGCTGCGCTTTATCGCGCCGCGCCCACTCGGCCATCAGCTCGACTGTCAGGGGTGCCTGATGACGCCGACGTTCCACAAAACGCGCGAAGCTGATGAGTGCATAGCCGGGATTACGCGCCTGAAAACCTAGGCGGCGACGTTCAGCCAGGAATGTCTGCGCCCGCTGCATGACGGTGGGGGCGCTCATGTGGAACTCCCCGGCCACGGCAACGCCACCGCGGCCAATCGCGGATGGTCGAGCTTGGCGTAGATCAGCGTGGTGTTCAGCGAGCGGTGGCGCAGGACATCGGCGACCTCCTTGAGCGAACTGCCCTGCTCGATCAGTCGACACGCCAGCGAGTGGCGTAGCGCATGAGAGCGACCGTGTGCGAGACCGATGCGCCCAAAGGCGTCGCGGATCACGCGCCGCACAGCATGCGCGCTGATGGGCTGATCGCGCGGCGCCAGACGACGCACGAAGACGGCGGGGTTGCTGGTCTTGGGCCGCTCGTAGCGCAGGTAGTCGGCCAGCGCGCGGCCGGTGGTTGCCAGCAGCGGCAAAATATCCTCGCGACGCGACTTGGTGTGCCGTAGTGTCACGGTGCCGGCGCGCCAATCGATATCGGCGAGTTGCAGCTGGGCCACCTCGCTGCTGCGCAGACCCAGGTCCAGCGCACAGCGCACCATGGCGTAGCCGCGCCGCGGAGACGGCAGCTCGGCAGTAAAGGAACTGAGCAGCCGCTTGACCTCAAAGGGCCTGAGCGCACGTGGCAGCGGGGCCAAGCTCCAATGGGCCGGCGAGGCAATCACGCCGGCCAGGGCGTGCACCCGATCGCCGCAGCTCGTGCGGTAACGCAGGTATCCTCGCAGCGCTGAAGTCAGCGCCGTGGCGTTGGACGTTGTACCGCGCAACTCCAGCTGAGTCGCGATGAACTGGCGCAGGTCCTCGGGCCGCAGCTGCGCAAACGCCACCGGTCCGTCGGTGAACTTATAACGCAGCAAGCGCTGGACGAGGCGCAGGCCGCAGCGGCGTGTCCCCTCGCTGAGCCCGCGGGCCTCACGCAGGTGCGCATCATATCGATCCAACTCCTCGGCAATCGGGCCGGTCGCACCGGCCAGTTCGGCAATAACCTTGCACTCGCGAAGCACTTTAAGCAGATGAGCGCACGCGGCGCGCAACGCGCTGAGTGTGCGCACCACCGGCTTGGGACAGTCGCAACGCGGTGGGTGCCTGGTAAGGAACAGCTCGACCGCCGCCTCGTCGAGTTGGCAAAGCGGCAGACAGCACTGGCTCATCCAGCGTCCCAAATGCGCCAGGCTCGCGATATACGTGCCACGGCTTTGAGCGGAATATGAGCGTGCGTCTGGTAGGCGGAAAAGGCGGCTGCGTGTGGCGCCAATACGCTATTAGCCAGCCACGCCTTCGTTCTCATATGAGAGAGGTGATCGAGTCCATGTGGGTCTCCTGAAGTGGTGATACCACCTCAGTTGACCACCAAAATTATGTACAGTGCGCGTGAACCCCAATGCGTGGAAAGCCTATAGATAAAGCGCTTCGGCCCCTATACACAATCACAACTGTGCATAATCGTTCACTGTGCATAATGGCCGTTATGAATAGCTCTCCATAACGGC
>CAWCYX010000030.1:0-14957 GCA_963799885.1 uncultured Gammaproteobacteria bacterium
CATTTTGCCCTGCTGCTCGGCAACCCCTGCAAGACCGCGCAAATGCAATGCGGTTTCCACGGTCCCCGCTGGGGGACCCGCGCACCGACAGATGCGAGGTCACCTCGGAAGCTTATGTGGTGCTTGCCGAAACAGCTCTGGTCAAATCGCCGGATGTCCACCTTCTCCGGCCACATCGCTCGCACAAGCTCCGCCGGCGTCGGCCACTTCGAGCTGCCAGCGCACCTCTTCAACTCCTTGATGAAATCGGGCGTGGGCGGACGCGGGGGGCGACCGCGACGCGGTGCCGCTGGCCGTCAGCGTCATGCCGTTGCCGGCGACGCAAAAGTAGGGATTACACCTTGATCGTATCGTCGGTCAGACCGCCCTCGAGCTTCAGCATTACCTTCGGTCGACCATGCGAATCCACCGCGCCGCGCCACCAGTCGAACCGAGCTCGACGTCTGCCGCGACCGTGCTGCCTGCGCCACCACGCGCCAGCCGGCGTTGATGGTGGCGCTGCCGCGACGTCATACCGCCGAATCCGCGAACGGAGACAGATCCAAGACCGTCAACGCCAGCGTCGCGTGCTGCTCGGCGCCGTTCGCGCCCGCTGTTTCCGCGCTTGCACGCAGCTTGAACAGGGAATGCGTCGCCGTCAGCTCGAGCGGTCGAGCCGCCGCATCGAGCTTCAGAGCGCATGGATCGTCAGAGGATCCTTGGCGACAGTCGCAGCTAGGTCCGGGGATTTCGAGGCCGTCGAGTTCCCACTCCACAAGCAGCTTGCCGTCACGCGCTGCAAGTTCCGCGTTCAAACGGGGTATCTGCGTGTTGCCGGCGATCTTCAATCCATGGACCTCCAGACGGCCCTCGGCCTTCGGCGCCGTCAACATGCCATGCCAGTTGCCCGTGAGCATGGCATCGGTCCAGGCGACATCGGGTCGCGGCACCATCGTGGTTGCCTTCAAGGAATATTCCAACGTGAGTCGACGCTGCCGCGCACCTCGGCATGAAGCGGTCCGGCGTCGAGCACGACATCGACGTGTTCCGCATTGCGTGGTGCGTGCACCGTCGCCGTTGCCGGACAGAGCCCCCAGGCCCCGGCAGCGACAGCAGGTTTTCGAGCGGCCCGCCGGCCGGCTCGTGCACCGCCAGCGACCCATCCATTCGTTTGGGATCGAGTTTCAGGCGGAGGGCGTATTGACCCTCGCCGTCCAGGCGCCGCGCCGAGCGCTTCGGCATCCGCATTTGGAAGCGAGCGCAGCCTCGGATTCCCTCCCAAAGACACCGTCGCCGGTGTTACCACCAGCGGCGCGCCCAGCTCGACGGCGTCCATCGGAACAATACCCCCATGTCTTTGTTATGGGGAATCGACGCGCTGCTGCCGCTCTTTCCGTCGCCGACCGGCGTACTGCTCCATCTGCAGGCGCGTGACGTGCAGCTCATCGACGTAGATACGCTGCTCCAACCAACGCAGCGGCGACCAGCGCAGCGACAATCATCGGCCGTCAACCAAACGCCGCGGCCGTCGATGAGTTCCAAACGGTCGAGCGTGAGCTGCGTCGGGAACGAACCGCCCAGACCCGACAGTTTGACGCAGCCGGAGGTTACCCTGTACGTCACCGTTCGACCACGCCCGTCCTTAGTCTGCGTCGCCGGGCAATCACAGACGGCGCCGAGCAGCGCCGCGACCCCAAGAACTGATGCGGCCAGAACCCACGCCTATATGGTCGCATCAGAAGCCTGCCCCAGTCCGATGTAGATCTCGAAGGCGTCGTCGCTCGGTCGTGCTGCGTCAGAAGTGGGGGGGGCGGTCAGGCATGACGGCGCTGTAGTAAGCCAATCCTCCGCTTCGTTCGAACGGCAACATCAAATCGAATGGGCCCGATCGGCGTGGGTGTCCGCTACTACACGCCGATCGGGCCCATTCGATTTGATGTTGCCGTTCCGACGAAGCGGAGGATTGGGCGGTACTACAGCGCCGTCAATGCCGCACCGCCGCCCCCACTTCTGACGCAGCGCGAGCCGAGCGACGACGCCTTCGAGATCTACATCGGACTGGGGCAGGCCTTCTGATGCGCCGTGCCGCCACCATATCGGCGTGGGTTCTGGCCGCATCGGTTCTCGTGGTCGCGGCGCTGCTCGGCGCCGTCTGGATTGCCGGCAACACGGACCCGGGCCGGGCGTGGATCGAACGGTTGACGTACCGGCTGACCTCCGGCT
The DNA here is from genome assembly GCA_963799885.1 of uncultured Gammaproteobacteria bacterium. GTDB lineage: Bacteria > Pseudomonadota > Gammaproteobacteria > Steroidobacterales > Steroidobacteraceae > Bog-1198. The sequence continues at coordinate 2,203 of CAWCYX010000030.1, forward strand.
ACGTCAAGCTGTCGGGTCTGGGCGGTTCGTTCCCGACGCAGCTCACGCTCGACCGTTTGGAACTCATCGACGGCCGCGGCGTTTGGTTGACGGCCGATCATGTGTCGCTGCGCTGGTCGCCACTGCGTTGGTTGGAGCAGCGTATCTACGTCGATGAGCTGCACGTCACGCGCCTGCACATGGAGCGTGCGCCGGTCGGCGACGGAAAGAGCGGCGGCAGCGCGTCGATTCCCCATATCGACGTGGGGGAATTCTCGATGGACGCCGTCGAGCTGGGCGCGCCGCTGGTGGTAACACCGGCGACGGTGTCTTTGGGAGGGAAATTGGAACTACGCTCGCTTCAGAATGCGGATGCCGACGTGACGGCGCGGCGCCTGGACGGCGAGGGTGAATACACCCTGCACCTGAAACTCGATCCCAAACGAATGGATGGGTCGCTGGCGGTGCACGAGCCGGCCGGCGGGCCGCTCGAAAACCTGCTGTCGCTGCCGGGCCTGGGGGCTCTGTCGGCAACGGCGACGGTGCACGGCCCGCGCAATGCGGAACGCGTCGATGTCGTGCTCGACGCCGGACCGCTGCATGCCGAGGTGCGCGGCAGCGTGGATCTCACGCATCAATCGGCCGACGTGGAATATTCCTTGAAGGCTGCCGCGATGGTGCCGCGACCCGATGTCGCCTGGACCGATGCCATGCTCACGGGCAACTGGCATGGCACGTTGACGGCGCCGAAGGCCGAGGGCCGTCTGGAGGTCCACGGATTGAAGATCGCCGGCAACACGCAGATACCCCGTTTGAACGCGGAACTTGCAGCGCGTGACGGCAAGCTGCTTGTGCATGGGGTACTCGACGGCCTCGAAATCCCCGGACCTCAGCCGCGACTGTTCGCCAAGGATCCTCTGACGATCGATGCGTCTCTGAAGCTCGATGCGGCGGCTCGACCGCTCGAGCTGACGGCGACGCATTCCCTGTTCAAGCTGCGTGCAAGCGCGGAAACAGCGGCCGCGAGCGGCGCCGAGCAGCACGCGACGCTGGCGTTGACGGTCTTGGATCTGTCTCCGTTCGCGGCATTCGGCGGAATGGACGTACGCGGCAGCGCCACCATCAACGCCCGGCTGGCGCGTGGCGGCGCAGGCAGCACGGTCGCGGCAGACGTTGATCTCGGTTTGACCGGTGGCGCGGCGCCGTGGATCCGCATGGTTGGACCGAAGGTAATGCTGAAGCTCGAGGGCGGTCTGACCGACGACGCCATCAAGGTGCAATCCCTACGCGTTGCCGGCAACGGCATGACGCTGACGGCCAGCGGCACCGCGTCGCGGTCGCCCCCCGCGGCTGCCGCCGCCGATTTCATCAAGGAGTTGAAGGTGCGCTGGCAGCTCGAAGTCGCCGACGCCGCCGCCCTGTCGAGCGATGTCGCCGGGGACCTGAGGGCGTCCGGGCAACTGACCGGGGCTCCTACGGCACTCGCCGCGGAAGCCGAGGTGACCTCGCATCTGTCGGTGCGCGGGTCCCCCAGCGGGACCGTGGAAACCGCATTGCATTTGCGCGGTCTGCCCGGGTTGCCGAGCGGCGCGATCCAGGCGCACGGCATGCTCGATGGCGCACCCTTGAACCTCGACGCGGAGCTCGAACGAAACAGCAGCAAGGCGCTTCGACTGCTGGTGCGTCGAGCCGATTGGAAGAGTGCGCACCTGGAAGGCGACATCACGGCCGATGCCGCGCTCAAGCAGAGCCATGGACAGTTGCAGCTGCATGTCGGGCAACTCGACGATTTCGACCGGCTCTTGGGCATCAGTCTGACCGGAAGCGCGGAGGGCAGCGTCGGATTCATACCCGTGCAGGGGCACACCCAGGCCCATCTGACGCTCGACGGAAGCCACATCGGTGTCGGGCAATTTGTCGGCGATCTGCATGTGCTGGCCGAGGGAGTGGCCGATGCCGTCGCGGTGCAATTGAGCGCAAAGCTGCCCAAGGTCTATGGCTTCCCCGCAACTGCGACCGCCGCCGCAACGCTCAACCTCGACGACCGGCAACTGCAGCTCGCGAGCCTTTCGGTGGACTACCGGGATGAGAACTATCGGCTGTTGTCGCCGGCGCAACTTTCCTTGGCGAACGGAGTGTCGGTGGACGAACTCAAGATCGGAGCGCGGGAGGCGGTGTTCGACCTCAAGGGGCAGGTCGCGCCGACGCTCGACCTGAGTGCATCGCTGTTGCAGGTGAAGCCGGACTTGGTCAACGCATTCTCCCCGGGACTCCTCGCCACCGGCACCATCGAGGCGCAGGCCCACTTGCAGGGCACGGTCTCGAGTCCCACCGGGTCGCTGAAGGTCGACGTGGACGACCTGCGTTTCGCGGACGATGCCGCGACCGGATTGCCCGCCGTGCAATTGCATGCCGGAGCGAAATTCGCCGACGCCACCGCATCCCTTGATGCCACGCTGAGTGCGGGTCCGGGGTCGCATCTGAAGGCTTCCGGAAATGTTCCGCTCAATCCGGATGGTGCGCTCGATTTGCAGGTCGGCGGAAAGTTGGACGTGGGCATGGTCAATCCGCTGCTGGAAGCGCGCGGCCTGCATGCCGGGGGCAAGGTCGTCGTCGCTGCCACCGTCACCGGCAACTCCAGCGCGCCTCAGGTCGGCGGCGGAGTCACCTTGAGCGCGGGCAGTCTTCGCGACTATGCCCGCGGCGTGAATCTGTCGGATATCGAGGCCGAGGTCGTCGGCGACCAGGCGGGCCTCCTCATCAAGAGTTTCAAGGCGACGGCCGTGTCCGGCAGCGTGGCGATGACCGGAAGCTTCGGTGTGCTCCAGCCCGGCATGCCGCTCGACCTCAAGATCACTGCGAAAGACGCGCAGCCAGTGGCAAGCAACATCCTCACCGCGACCCTCGACGCCGATCTGCATATCAGCGGCAAGGCGCGCGAGCGCATCGACGCCGCCGGGACGATTCATGTGATCCGCGCCAAGATCGGCGTTCCCAGCTCGTTGCCGCCCGACGTGGCGGTGCTCGACGTTCGGCGTCGCGGCAAACCAGCGCCGGTGGCCGGGAGCAAGCCGGTCATCGTCGCAATCGATATCACCGTCCGGGCGCCGCAGGAGATCATCGTTCAGGGCCGCGGTTTGGATGCGGAAATGGGCGGCGAAATTCACTTGACGGGGCCCTCCGACGAACTCCTCGCGAGCGGGGACTTCAATTTGCTGCGAGGCTGGTTCACGCTGGCGGGCACCAGGCTCGAGTTCAAGGAAGGCAGGGTGGGATTCGACGGCGCGGGATTACGCAAGAAAATCGATCCCACCCTGGACTTCACGGCGGAAACGACGCAGGCCGAATATACGATCAAGTTGCAGATCACCGGTCCCGCCGATGCACCGCGATTCGATTTCAGCAGCTCGCCGTCGCTGCCGCAGGACGACATCATGGCGCGCCTGCTGTTCGGGGTGCCGGGGTCGCAACTCACGGCACTGCAGTACGCACAGATTGCCGCTGCGCTTGCCACTTTGAGCGGCGTCGGGGGTAACGGCTCCAATCCGCTGGTGAAGCTGCAGAAGACGCTCGGCCTCGATCGCTTGACCGTCCAATCGAACACCACGACCACGGCCGCGGGAACGGAGAATTCGGGCGCCGCAATCGCAGCCGGACGTTATGTCACCAAGCGCGTATACGTCGAGGGCAAGCAGACCACGACCGGTACCAGTCAGGTGCAGATCGACGTCGACTTGACCAAGCACTTGAAGCTGCAAACGCGTCTGGGCAACGGCACCGCCGTCACGCAAGGCACGACGCCGGAGAACGATCCGGGAAGCAGCGTCGGCCTGTCGTACCAATTCGAGTACTGAGCGGGCAACCCACCATGACCGAGAACGTCCAAGGAAAACCCGGGGAGGCGCCCCGCGTGGCGCAGCGACGCGACGCCGACACGCGCCGCGACTCCGATTCGCTGTCCGGGCACATCGATCAGAATATCGAGAGCGTCGTGGCGTTGCAGCGCCGGGAATGGGAGTCGGTGAGCCTGTCGCAACGCCGCGTCGAGCGCCTCAGCCGCTTCATCGGGCGTCCCGTCTATCTGGTCGCGCTCCTGGGCCTTGTCGCAGCTTGGATCGTGTACAACTTGACCGCCGTCTCCTGGGGATTGAAGCCCTTCGATGCGCCGCCATTCGCGCTGCTCGACGGCATCCTGAGCCTGGTCGCGCTGATTACGACCACCATCGTGTTGATTGCCCAGAACAGGCAGGCCAAGTTGGAGCAGCAGCATACTCATCTGGCCTTGCAGGTCAATCTATTGACCGAGCAGAAAGTCACGAAGCTGATCCATCTGATCGAGGAGCTGCGACGGGATCTGCCGATGGTCAAGGACCGCCACGATGCGCAGGCAGCGGCCATGCAGGAACGCGCCGACACCGCTCGGGTGGTGTCCGCCATCGAGGAAGTGGGCCTCACGCGAGATCTGCAGGAATCGAAGCCGGTCAAGCCGAATCCGGCGAGCTGAGCTGCGCCAGGGGCGCCGCGGTGGGTTCTCCCAGGCAGTCGGCGATGAACTGATCGATTCTCAGCCATCGTCCGTTCGCGCTGATGGTAGTATTTTCTCATGGAATCCAAGCTGAGTGACCGGCTGATCGAGAAGCGATCGATCGACTATGTGCCCATCGCCGAGCGGCACGGCAAGGTGTGGCATCTGTGGCCCGTGTGGTTCTCCGGCGATGCCCACCTGGCGACGGTTGCGACCGGCGTGGTCGGGATCGCCCTCGGCGGAAACCTGGTTTGGATGGCGATCGCGGTCACCCTCGGCTCGGCCTTCGGCACGTTCTTCATGGCGTTTCATTCCACACAGGGCCCGCAGTTGGGCCTTCCACAAATGATTCAATCGCGCCCCCAGTTCGGATACGTCGGCGCCTTGTTGGTCTGGGGGGTGGCGCTCATCGCCTATATCGGCTTCAACGCATTCAATCAAATATTGGCGGCGCAGACGATGCATGACCTGTACAGGTCGGATCCCAACGTCACGATGCTGGTATTTGCATTGCTCGCCGTCTGCTTGGCCGTGGTCGGCTACGATCTCATTCATTTGGCGCAGCGGCTCATCGCCTATATTCTCATCGCGGCTCTGTTGGTGTTCACCGTGGCCGTGATCCTCAAAGCCCATCTGCCATCGGAGCAGCTCGACCTCGGTGATTTTCGTACCGTGCCATTCTTGGCCCAATTATTCGCGGCCGCTTCCTACCAGATCGCGTGGTCGATCTATGTGTCCGACTATTCGCGCTATCTGCCGCGCGACGTGGGGGTCGGAGCATCGTTCTGGTGGACATTCCTAGGCGCCTTCGTGGGCGGCACCTGGACCATGCTGGTCGGTACCCTCTCTGCCGCGCTCTTTCCCACGCTCGAAGTTGCCACCGCCCTGCGGGCTGCGGCGGATCAAGTGATCCCGGGCTTCGGCAAGCCGCTGCTGCTGTGCTCCCTGCTCGGCCTGTTGACCATCACGTCGCTGAACTGCTACGGCGCCTCCCTGACCCTGCTGAGCGTCGTCGACTCGCTCAAACCGACCCGTCCGACGCCGGCCAAGAGGGTCGTGACATTGGTCTTTGCAACTGTGGCGGCTTCCTTGCTCGCTCTGGCGTCGTCCCAGAACTTCGTGGAGAAGTTCGGCGAATTTCTTTCCGTCCTGCTGTATCTATTCACCCCCTGGACCGCCATCAACCTGGTGGACTTCTATGTGGTGCGCAAGGGTCATTACTCGGTGCGCGAGATCTTCAACCCCCACGGCATGTACGGACGCTGGAGTTGGCGCGGGCTGACCGCCTACGGCATCGGATTCGTGGTGATGATCCCCTTTTTCAGCACCGAACACTTCAAAGGCACGATTGCGCAGGCTCTGGGCGGCGCCGACGTCGCGATGTTGGTGGGTTTGCCCGTATCGGCGATCGTTTATATCTGGGCATGCCGCTCCCTCGATCTGACGGCCGATCGGCGGCAGGCCTACGAGGCCGACATCGGACTTGATCCCGACTCCGCCCCCCCAACGGCGTCCGACCGGCAAACAATGGGCGTTTCCGCGAAAGCGTCCGTTGCCACGACCGTCGGTCGCTCCTAACCGGCGAGAAAGGCGTTGATGACTTCCGCCACGCGCCGGGGGTCTTCCCAGAACGGGTTGTGGCCGAGACCCTCGAAAATCTTGACTTTGGCGCCGGGCAGCGCATCGCGCAGGGTCTTTCTCACGGGTTCCTCCATGATCGGATCCTTGCTGCCCCAGATGAGCAGGGTCGGAGCGCGCAGGCGCGGCAGCGTCCGTTGCAGATCCTCGTACGGGTTATCGGGCAGCCCTTGATCGAGAACGGCGAGCCAAACTCGCAACGGAATGCCTGCCGCATCCTTGCGTTGGCGCCGGATGAAGTCAGGATCGACCGGCGTCGGTGAATCCCACCAAGCGATCATGAAGGGCGAATCGGGCTCGATCGGTTCCTTGAGTTTGCGAATCTCGGCCGCGAAGTCGAATTGCGGCGGCCTCGTCGGAGCATTGGGAGGACGTCCTCCGGTCGAGGCGATCAACACCGCGTGCGAGGTCCGCTCCGGCCAGAATTCGGCGAAGGTCTGCGCGACGATACTGCCGAGCGAGTGCCCGACGATAGCGGCCTTCTGGACGCCGAGCGCATCCATCAACAGCTTGATGTCGTAGGCGAAGTCGAGCCGGGTATAGCAGCACTCCGGTTTGCTCGATTGCCCATGACCGCGGAGATCCACGAGGATCAGCCGAAAGCCCTTCGACAGATACGGAATCAGCGGCACCCAGTCGCGCGCGTTGTCGGTATACCCGTGAATGAGCACCACCGCGGGTCCCGCTGCCGTGCCCATGTCGATGTACGCCAGGATTTCCCCGTTCGGCAGCGCCAGGGTCTTCTTGCGGGCATCGAACGCGTCGAGATCGATCTGCAGCGGCGGCGGCGTGGTTGCCGACTGCGCCGCGTGCACCGCCGGTGCCAGACCCAGCAGGCCGATGAGGAGCAGGCAATGGAGCGGCTTACGGGGCGCCGCGCGCGGCGGATCGCCAATGCGAATCGTTCGGATGAGGTTCATGTTGGGGCAGATCGCATTTGTCAGTTCTTCAATCGATATCCCGTCTTGAAAATCCACGAGATCACCAGCAGGCACGTCACCAAAAAGCCCACAGTCACCAAAAAGCTGGTGACGACGCTCACGTCCGCCGTGCCGTAGAAGCACCAGCGGAATCCACTGATCAAATAGACGATGGGGTTGAACAGGCTGAAGGTCCGCCATGCCGGCGGCAGCATGCTGATGGAGTAGAACGCGCCGCCCAAAAATGTGAGCGGCGTGACCACCAGCATGGGGATGAACTGCAACTGCTCCCAACCCTTCGCCCAGAGTCCGAGAACGAATCCGAACAGGCTGAAGGTCACGGCCGTCATCACCAGGAACGCGATCATCCACACCGGGTGCAAGATCCTGATGGGGACGAACAGCGAGGCCGTCGCGAGAATCACCAAGCCGAGGACGATGGATTTCGACGCCGCGGCGCCAACGTACGCGAGGACGATCTCGGCGGAGGAGATGGGCGCCGACAACACTTCATAAATCGTGCCGATGAATTTCGGGAAGAAGATGCCGAATGAGGCATTCTGCAGGCTTTCGGTGAGCAGCGCCAGCATCATGAGTCCGGGGACGATGAAGGCGCCGTAATTCACGCCGTAGACGGCATTCATGCGCGATCCGATCGCCGCGCCGAAGACGACGAAATACAAGGACGTGGTAATCACCGGCGTGACCAGGCTCTGAACCAGCGTGCGCAGGGCGCGGGCAATCTCGAACTTATAGATGGCCCAGACGCCGTGCCGGTTGAACGGGATGCGGGCGGCGGACCGATTCATCGGCGGGTACTGACTAGACTGACGAAAATGTCCTCGAGCGAACTTTGATGGGTCTGCAGGTCCTTGATCGAGATCGACGATTCGCTCATGCGCTCGAGCAGCGTGGAGACGTCCATGCCGGCATTCCCGTCGACGGTGTACACGAGCTCGCTGCCGCCGCCTTTCAACTCCAGGCCCCAAGGCTCGAGTTCGGCCGGTATCGACGTCAACGGTTCGTGGAGGTGCAGGATCAGTTGCCGCTTGCCCAATTTCTTCATCAACTCCTTCTTCTCCTGTACCAAGACCAGGCTGCCCTGGTTGATGACGCCGACGCGATCCGCCATTTCCTCGGCTTCTTCGATGTAGTGAGTAGTGAGAATGATGGTGACTCCACGATCGCGCAGGCGGCGCACCAGTCCCCACATGTCGCGCCGCAATTCGACGTCGACTCCGGCCGTGGGCTCATCCAAGAACAGAATCTCCGGCTCGTGCGACAGCGCCTTGGCGATCATCACCCGTCTTTTCATGCCGCCCGAGAGCTCCATGATCTTGGCGTCGCGCTTCTCCCACAGGGAGAGATCGCGCAATATTTCCTCCACGTACGATGGATTGGGCGCGCGGCCGAACAGGCCGCGGCTGAACGTCACGGTGGCCCACACGGTTTCGAAGGAGTCGGTGGTCAGTTCCTGAGGGACGAGTCCGATTTTGGTGCGCGCCGCGCGATACTCGCGGACGATGTCATGGCCGTCCGCAGTCACCGTCCCGGCGGACGCCGTCACGATGCCGCAGATGATGCTGATGAGGGTCGTTTTTCCGGCGCCATTAGGGCCCAGCAGGGCAAAAATCTCACCTTTGTCTATGGTGAGGTTCGTGGTCTTCAGCGCTTGAACTCCCGACGCATAGGACTTCGCCAAGTTGACGATGGATATTATCGGCGGCATTCGCGAATCCGTCGGAGAGAGGTCAGCCATTGCCGATGCGCTTGACCAGGGCACGTGTGAAGTCCGCGGTGCCGGCGCGACCGCCCAGATCACCGGTGCGCACGTTGTCGACGTTCAGCGTCTCGCCGATCGCCTTGCGCAGACGCACCGCCAATTCGGCCAATTTACAATGCTCGAGCATCATGGCTGCCGCGAGCAGGAGAGCGATCGGATTCGCGATGCCCTTTCCGGCGATGTCCGGAGCCGATCCGTGCACGGCCTCGAAGATCGCCGCATCCATGCCGATGTTGGCGCCGGGCGTCATGCCCAATCCCCCGACCAGTCCCGCGACCAAGTCCGAGAGGATGTCGCCGAACAGATTGGTGGATACCAGGACGTCGAATTGCCAGGGGTTCAACACCAGCTTCATGGCGCATGCGTCGATGATGACCGTATCGAGGGTGAACTTGCCCTTGTACTTTCTCTCGTACAGCTCGAGGCCGGTTTCCAGGAAAATGCCGGTCAGGGCCTTCATGATGTTGGCCTTGTGCACGATGGTGACCTTCTTGCGCCCGGTGGCGACCGCATGGGCGAAGGCGAACTCCAGCAACCGCCGGCTGCCCTGACGTGTGTTCACCCCGGTCGCCATGGCGACCGCATGCGGATCGTCGTCGATCTGAATGTAATGTTCGTGGCCTATGTAGAGGCCCTCGAGGTTCTCGCGAACCACCACGAGATCGATGTTCTCGAAGCGGCCGCCCGGAACGAGCGTGCGTGCCGGTCGCAGATTGGCATACAGCTTGAATTCCTCCCGCAGGCGCACGTTGGACGAGCGGTAGCCGCCGGCCGATGGAGTCTCGAGGGGTCCCTTCAGCGCCAATCGCGTTCGCCGGATGCTGTCGATTGTTTGCGGCGGCAGGGGGTCGCCTGCGGCCTTGACCCCCTCGAGTCCGGCGATCTGGGGATCCCATTGGAACGGAGCGCCGAGCGCCTGCAGGGCGGCCAGCGTTGCGTCGACTATCTCGGGCCCGATCCCGTCTCCGGTGATCAGCGTGGCGGGAATGGGCTGTTGCATCGATGTAGTCTCATTGAATGCGGGGAGGGAATTAGGATACTCGAACTGGGTGACATTAAACTGCGATGTCACGAAGGAGCGAGTCATCGACAGCCGATCAGTCATCGAGGAGACCCGCCGCTGGGTGGAGAAGGCCGTCATCGGCCTCGGGCTGTGCCCCTTTGCCGACGCCGTCTACCGCTCCGGCGGCGTGCGCTTTCACGTCAGCGAGCAGCGATCCGCGGCCGGTTTGCTGCAGGAACTTCGTTCGGAACTCAATTTTCTGCAGGCGTCGGATCCTCGTATCTGCGAGACCACGCTGTTGATTCATCCGTGGGTACTGACCGATTTCATCGAGTTCAATGATTTCCTGCAGCTATGCGACGCCACGGTGGCCGATCTCGACCTGGAGGGAGAGCTGCAGGTGGCAAGCTTTCATCCACAGTATCAATTCGCGGGTACCCAACCGCAGGACATCGAAAACCACACCAATCGGTCGCCCTTCCCCACGTTGCATCTGTTGCGGGAGGCGAGCGTCGAGCGTGCGTTGGCGGCAGTGCCGGATCCCGACTCGATTTACCGGAACAACATCCGTCGGCTGCGTGAACTGGGATACGCCGGATGGCAGGCCTTGTGGAAGGACACGCACGACGGCTGATCCGATTCAATTCCTGATTCCCGCGCCGTCGCCGGTCCGGAAGGCCAGGCTCTTGCGCATGGGGATAAACTCGATGCTTTCTCCCGCACCCACCTCGTAGCGCACCATTTCCGAACCCACATAGCCCCGGACGGCGTACAGTTTCACCCCCGGCAAAGTTGCCATGAGCTCCACCTCGGAGAAACCACGGGCGCGTGCCTCATCTTCGCAGCGCTCGAGCAACATGGTACCGATGCCGCGCCGCGCCCACGACGGATCGACGAAGAAAGCTCGGATCTTGGCAGCCTGGCTTTTGGGATCGAGCAGCGAAGAGTCGCGGCCGCCGCGGGCATCGCTGCCGAAAAGCGTCGAGCGAAAGCTCCAACCGCCGCAGCCGACGATGGCGCCGTTTTTTTCGGCGACAAAATAGGTTCGATCGTTGACCAGCTGAGTATCGACGCCGAACGCGCCGCGCAGCGCGCCCTCCACCTGGGCAGGCCGGTAGTCCGCCGTGCTCAAACCCCGCGCCGATCGCGCAATCAACGACTGGAGCGCAGGTACATCGTCGAGCGTTGCTGGGCGAAGCGTGATGGACATGAGGCGAAAGTGTATCGCAAAACTTAACGGGCTCCGGAGCCTGCGGCCGATCGCAGCGCTCCGGCCCGTGTGGCCGAGCGTAGCATGGCAAAGGCGGCGTAGACGATGACCACGATCACCAACCAGCGCAGCGCGCTCAAGGGCAGCGATTTGACGACGAAGAATGCGATCAGCACCCCCGGGATGCTGCCGACCGCAAGTCCCAGGGCCGGTCCCCACGCGAACGTGTTCGTCTGAAAGAAGCGCAGGCTCGCGACCGGCTGCACCAGGGCGCAGGCACCCATCATGATCGGAAAGGCGGCCAGGGGATGCATTCCGAGCAGGGCCAGGGTAATCATGCACGGCGCATAGAGTCCGATACCCGCGCTCATCAAGGCGCCGAGGATGAAGTTGATTCCGACGGCGAGGCCGAATTTCCATCCGACTAGCGCCATGGCCGTGCCGCCTCCCGGGAGGACGCCTAGGTTCCTCGCCGTGAACACGCTGCCCGCGATCAGCAAGGCGATGCCCATCGTGATTTGGATTGCGCGGCGCGGCAAGTGCGCCACGATTCCGGCGCCCAGCCAGGCGCCTGCCGCAGCGCTAAGCACGATCGTAATCAACAAAACGGGTTCGACCACGATTGCGGTGACCATGAGCAGGGATTCGAGCAGGGCGGCGACGTTGAGGCCCACGTTCAGGGTTCCCGGAATCAATTCGTCGGGCACGATGTGCCGGAGCTTGAAGATCGCCGTCGTCGGGGCGAAGGACCCGATTCCCAGCGTGTCGAAAAATGCGACGACCGCCCCGATGGCGAGTTCCACCACCGTGGGACGGCGGATGACTTGGTCCGGCTGCCGGACTGCGGCACCGGCTCGATTGCGCCGGGCGGCGCGGACGCCGACGACGACGAAGGCAACGCTTGCGGCGCCGATGGCGAGGTAAAATGCTGACTGAGCGACATTCATTGTCGGAATATACCTTGCTGCGGGGCGGAGTATTCACTTAGCGGTCGTTCAAGTACACTCGCAGCCTGCGCAATTGCCGCGAGCTTCTGCCGTTGCGGCCGCGCATCAGACCAAGGGAGAGACCTAACAACATGACGATGAATATCCTTCGGGCGACGACCTTGGGAGTGGCAGCCTCGCTCGCCATCGGTGCGGTCCAAGCGGCGCCTCCCGCCGAATTTCCGAATCCTTTGCCGGCCGAGATCATTCCGAAAGTGGAGAAGCTGCCGGCGCACTATCCGACCACCTGGAGTTGGCTCAACTTTGCCGGGGACCGGATTGAGCTGCGCAATGTGGGCAGCGATAGCCGTGAGGTCAAGGGTGAATTGGCGGCGCACGACTCCGCAACCTTGTTGATCGCCGACAATCGCCCGGAGATTTACGTCGCCGATACCGTCTGGTCGCGCGGCGCGCGCGGCGCGCGGACCGACTTCATCACGATCTACGACAAGCAGACTTTTGAAGCCACCGGCGAAATCGTGTTGCCCGGGACCAAGCGTGCGCTCATCACGGCGATGGAGGGACTGATCGCCTTTACCGACGAGCAGCGCATGGCGCTGGTGTTCAATTTCACCCCGGCCTCATCGGTTACCGTCGTCGACCTCGTGAAGCGCAAGCCGCTGGGCGAGATCGAGATCCCCGGCTGCTCTCTGGTTTACCCGAGCGGCGCTCGCGGATTCTCCACCCTCTGTTCGAGCGGCACGCTGTTGA